>OZ241752.1:0-1990000 GCA_965201155.1 Alphaproteobacteria bacterium
GCGGATGTCGGTGTTCGATAAATCAAAGTCGGCAAGCGTAATGTAGGGTAGGTTTTTGCCACAGGCGCGATGGACGACGTGTGCCAGCAATCGTAAGACACCGCGGGTTCTCTGGAAATCGGGGAAACTGCCCCACTGTTTATAGAGGACATCAATCACGTCTGGCAGGAAGGGGTAGCTTCCCTCAAAATCTGTGCGGTATTCGGATGCCTGCTTGCCTTCGGGGAGGATGCCTTCTTTGTCTGCGTATTGGGTGAATTCTCGAATCACCTTTTTTGCTGTGTTGGTGTTGAATTGGTCTTTAGAGAAAAGGCGTGTGCGGATGATACTGTCGATTTCGCTATCTTCAACCGGTGTTACGACTCGTTTCATTCTGTCGAGTAGATCCTTGAAGAGCGGAAATTTTGCTTCCAGGGGTGCGATTTCGCTTTCTTGAAGCGTCACAATGAGGGCGACGTTCACGGAGGGGGATGTCACGGCTTCGGTAAGGGTTAACATAAACCTTATTGTCTGATCCGCGAGGGTGTTTTTTTGTATCGGTACGCCGGAGGCCCCCTCGAGATAATTAAGCACCTCGTCCATCAGAATCATCACGGGTTTATTGTGTTGTTCAAATAATTTGACGAGGCTTTTGCTTCCGGGTGCGACAGGGGTATCAAAATATCCTCTGCTTCCTGTGAGTTGGACGGCTATCTGTCCCCAAAACGTGTCTTCAGGTTTGGCATCCATTTCGGAACCGACGATGACGACTGGGGTTGCGTTCCATTCTTTTGCTTTGTGATAGAGGGCGATGAGGGTGTGGGTTTTGCCGCCGCCGAAGGGGGTCTGCAATTGGATGATGGGGTCTTGATGTTGCCGCCGCCGCCCTTTCAAATGGCCTTCTACACCGGAGAGAAGTTTTTTTAGTCCTTCGGTTACATGGGTTCTGTCGAAAAACTGTTGGGCGTTTCTGTATTCAAGGGGACCTTCCTTTTTCACGACTTGTGCAAGTTTGGCGGCGTAGGTGTCCATCGTAAAGTTACCGCGCAAGATGTCATAATGGGGTTTGGCGATGGTTTCAAATGGTGCGAATTTCATAAGTATTTTCCTTTTGGTTTTGTATTCCGCCCTAACTCCTCCGCAAGCAGGGGGAATTAATCCCTAACCCCGCTTGTCAAGGGGGAATCAATCCTTACCCCCTACCCTCCATAGGCACAAACTAACAGTTTGTGCTACGAGAGGAAACGAATGATGTCGCGTTGGATGGAGTCTCTGTCTCCGAGCCAGCCTGCTAATAATTGGCGTTCTTGACTCTCTGCCGGTAATGCTTCGCATATCTGTGTTGCGACGTTCCAGATCAGTTCGTTTTGACCGATGCTGTCACGGGCGAGGCGTTCAAGCATCGCTTGGCGATTGCCGGCGCGCCATAGGATTAAGGCGTGATGCAAAATGTCTATCAATTCTTCGCTGTCAGCGATATCCGTGGGTTCGCGGTCTTGGGGGCCGAGGACGCGCACGTTTGTTTTCTCTTGTTGAATAAAGCTGCCCTCGCCCCATTCGTCTGTGAGTTCAATGCCGAGAGAGATAGCGAGTTCACGGGCATCGTTAAAGATGATGGGTTTTTCGCCGTATTCGCGCCGCCACCGGATGTAAAACCGCGTCAATTGTGTGCCCGCTATGCCTGCTTGTTCGCCGTCAAAGCGTTCTAAAATTTCCCGGATGTCAGCGATCATCCGGTCGGCGCGAACGGTGTTATCGTCATCGTCAATGACCTCTCGGTATTTGCCGAAGACCTCAATGCCGAGTCCAATGGCGGCAATAAACAGATCGGCACCCGAGAACCCCCATTCCCACAACTGATAGAGTTTTTGTTCGAGGTAGGTCTCCAATTCGTTTTTGACATCGGTGTAGAGCCCTAAGGGTTCGCGTTCGGCTTTCCGTGCCACCATGTAGATGGAGGAGGCGAGGACTGCGGAATTCAGAGCTCGCAAACGAGATTTCTTCTCAGTATCGATCGGCCACGCTGCAGTAACCACTAAATCTGAATCCAGCAAGGCGTTGATTAACGTCTCCCAGCCTTCTGTTGATTTATGGGCGTAGACGATGACGGCGATGCCGTTGGGTTTGAGGACACGGCGCATTTCTTGAAATGCTTTGGTGAGTTCGTCTTCAAAAAACTGCTTGCCTGCTTCCAATCCGCCTTCGCGGTGTCCATAAGCAACAATTTCATCGGCTTTCGGGGTGAGTTGTGTCTGAAAGAGTTCCGGGTGAAGGTGCCCGATGCTGCGTTTGAGCCAAACGTAGAAAAAATCAGAGAGGTATGAATATCCAACGATATCATAATACGGTGGATCGGTGAGCACGGCATCAAAGGTATTATCTTGATATGGGAGATCCGTTGCCGATGCCTGCTGCACCGACACAGGTTCGGCGTTCATCTGACACAGGTGTTCTAAGGGTTTTAAAATAGTTTTCAACCGGTTTGCTCCTACCTGCAACGGATTTGACTCCCCATAGTCCCACACCATCGGCATGGTTGGCATAGCGAAAAGGTTGGCAACAGCCTCAGTGTCGTTTCTCCATATACAAAGATTTGCTGACATATCTGCGATTCGATCCATCCACAATCCTAAGTGGGTTGTGACGGCACTGGCATACTCGATGTCAATTCCTTGGGTAAGCATCTCCTGATATGCTTCCCTGATTTTTTCAGTAAAGGTGACGAGGGGCAAGCTGCTGACGGGCGTTAAAAAGTTCGCCATAAGTATTAATATTGTAATTGTGAATTGAAATACCCCTCTCGGCTCCGGGGCCCTTTACTCGGGGGGTTGGTTCATCAGGTACAGGATCAATTTCCCATTCCATCGAAAACCTCTCTCGTTTTTCGGCAAGCCGTTTTTGGGCATCGTTGAAAATCACCATGTCCGCGTCCGTGGCAAGGCGGTAACGTTTTCCCTTACCCCTAACATAAGTAACGACAACAAGCAACCTTTCTCCGGATTTCCCTTCTTGAAATAACCGACGCGTGTCGGCAGCCGGAATGGGACCTTTACAGAGCGGACAGGTGACAACGGCTATTGCAATCGTCCCCTTAGCGGGGTCAAATCCGTTGGGAATCGGTTCGCCTCCGGGGTTTCCGACGATACGGAAGGCGATACTTCCGTTTTCTTCATAAGGGTAGAGGGCAATTTTTCGCTTTTTTGAGAGATAGCACTGGTTCATGAGTGGAATTTCGGTACCGCAGTTTAGGTTTTGACACGGGAGGGTGCGTGCCCAGATGTAGGCGAAAACCTCGGAGCCGTCGGGTTGCTTTGGATAAAGGGGTTGGAGTTCTTTCGTTACTTGTGTAAGGATCTGCTGTCCCCATTTTTTCACATCGTCGGACAGCCGTTGTCCGTATTTCTGTGGGTATTCAAGCGTGCACTTCTGGATTAAGATGGAGACGGGGTTGAGGTCGCAGGCGTACGTCTCACAGCCGAGCCGTTGTGCTTCTAACGGAATGGAGCCGCGGCCTCCGAAAGGGTCCAGGACTTTGGGCAGGGTTCCGTTGTGGGTTTCAAGGATATTTTTTCTTGCCTCGTCGATCCAGAGGGGTTTCAGGGCGTTCTCCCATTTGGCGAGCTCGGCGATAAAATTGTGTTGGGTGTCTATATTATACTTAACAGATGTTGAGTGGGGGGGGGTGAATCGGTGTCTACGAGGGCGGCGTAGGCGGTGGCGCGGGAGGGCCCGAGCGGGCGGCTTGCCCACCAGATGTGTGTGCCGGTGATTTGTTGTTTGTTTTTATCGCGGCGGCCTTGTTCGCTGACTGCTTCCACGGGGAAGACGATTTCAATGAGTCGTTTTTTGTGGGGCATGTGTTTCTCGTTTCAGTGAAAAGATTATGGAATAGTATAGCAGTTAGGGGGTTTAATTGTCAAATTTATTTTTTTGGTCGCGGGTTATCGCGGATAGCACGGATTTTTGTGAGCAATATCAAGGATTTCATGTGCCCAAAGTAAGTTGCGGTGCCTGCCCGATACCTATCCTATCTACTATCTTCTCGGCAAGAATTTTGAAGTCTTGCCGCGCAGATTTAACAGCAGCTGCGTGGCTGCCGAAAGCGCCATCTGCTGTACTTAGACGGAAAACCGGTTTACGTCTTTCTTGTGCCATAGGGATAAGACTGCGATAGTGCTTGAGGGTTGCAAGAGAATTTTCGGGGTCCTCTTCTGGAGTCGCAGCATAGGGACCTGTATTTCTTTCCAATAGGTTTTGAGCATATTCTTCGGGCATTCGGTTAACCCATTTATCATACGCTTTAACGGGGCGTTCCAAACGGACCCCATGCTGCTGCATGATGTATCCGATAGGTTTCATACCTCCTTCTGGGAGAGGGAAGTCTGGGGTACACCAATTATCACGTCTGCGTTTCCAATCTTGCCGCCACCGCTTGAGAGTTGGGCCGAGGTTCTGCAGCCCACGCAGCGAAAACAAATCTGTGCCGATCGGTACGACGACATAATCACTTGCAATTAGCGCGGAACGGTTGATAAGATCTTCCTGCAGCAGGCCGACACAACCCTGGTGGCGCTGGATTCGAACACCGGGGAAGTAATCTGGTCGATCGTCAACGGCGACCCGAGTGCCGGGTCGACGAACACCAACGCACCGATCGTGATCAACGACAAGGTTTATACGGGCATCAGCGGCGGCGAGTTCGGCGTGCGCGGGTTCCTGGCCGCCTACAACATCAATGACGGCAGCCTGGTGTGGAAGGGCTACAGCACCGGTCCTGACGATGAAATGCTGGTCGACCCGGAAAACACCACCCATATGCTGGAGCCGGTCGGCGAGAATTCCAGTCTCAATTCGTGGGAAGGCGATCAATGGGCGATCGGCGGCGGCACCACTTGGGGCTGGTTCACTTATGACCCCGACCTCAACCTGATCTATTACGGCACGGGCAATCCAAGCACATGGAACCCGGTCGTGCGCCCCGGCGACAATAAGTGGTCGATGACCATTTTTGCCCGCGATGCGGACACCGGCGTTGCGCGCTGGGTGTATCAGATGACGCCGCATGACGAGTGGGATTATGACGGTGTGAACGAAGGTATTCTTGCCGACATCGAGATTGGCGGCGAAGTACGCAAGGTGATCGTGCATTTCGATCGGAACGGCTTTGGCTACACCCTCGACCGCGCCACCGGCGAACTGCTGGTCGCGGAGAAGTACGACCCGGCAGTGAACTGGGCGACGCATGTGGACATGGAGACGGGCCGGCCGCAGGTCGTCGCGGAATACAGCACCGACCAGCAGGGCGAGGATGTCAATACGCAGAACATCTGCCCGGCGGCGCTCGGTTCCAAGGACCAGCAGCCGGCGGCGTTTTCGCCGCGCACCGGCCTGTTCTATGTACCCACCAACCATGTGTGCATGGACTATGAGCCGTTCCGCGTCGAATATGTTTCGGGCCAGCCCTATGTCGGTGCCACGCTGAGCATGTTCCCCGCCGGGCGCGTAACCGGAGACGGCAGCGACAATCTGGGCAACTTCATTGCCTGGGATGCGGCAAAGGGCGAGATCGTGTGGTCGGTGCCGGAGACGTTCTCCGTCTGGAGCGGTGCGCTGGCAACCGGCGGCGATGTGGTGTTCTACGGCACGCTTGACGGCCATCTGAAGGCGGTGGACGCCGATAGCGGGGAAGAACTCTATTCCTTCAAGACTCCGTCCGGCATCATTGGCAATGTCAATACCTGGACCCACGGCGGCAAGCAGTATGTCGGCGTTCTTTCCGGTGTTGGCGGCTGGGCCGGCATCGGCATGGCGGCGGGCCTGGAAGGTGATTCCGAAGGCCTGGGCGCTGTCGGGGCCTACAAGGCGCTGAGCAAGCACACCCAGCTTGGCGGCGTTCTGACAGTCTTTGCCTTGCCCGGTTAAGGCAAACGCAGTCGGACGCACAGTCCGAACAGGGCGTTACTGCCCTTGATTCCCGGCCTGTTGCGGCGCCCTGCGCCGCAACAGGCTTTTCTTTTGGTAATAGGGGGTATAGCCAGCCGCCGGGCGACCGGTCGCCCGGCGGCGCTTGCAACGGTACCCGGTTCCGGCAAGGTTGAGGGATGCGGGGAGGAAGGAATCCATGATTTGCAATGTTCAGTCCGGTTTGACGAGATTGGCCGCGGCCGCGGCCCTGTGCGGCGCGATGGCAATGGCGGCGCCTGCAGCGGCGGAGGATCCGCCGCCTTATGAAGGTCATATCCAGTGCGAGTCCGACGGCGAGCGGCGCGAATGCCAGATCGATCTCTGGTTGACGCGCGGTTATCGCGCATTCAGCCAGTGCCAGGTGTGCCACGGCCTGACCGGGGCCGGCAGCACCATCGGCCCGAGCCTTCTGGACCTGCTTCAGGAAATCGACGACGAACGGTTCATAGAAGTGGTCGCCAACGGCATGGAGGGGCAGATCGGAGTCATGCCCGCATGGGGCACCAACCCGAACGTCATGAATTACATCGAACAGCTTTACGCTTATCTGAAGGCGCGCTCGGACGGCGTGCTTCCCTCAGGCCGGCTGAAGCGTTACGACCGATGACCGCGCTGCGGCCTGCAGCGCGCGTCGTGCGGCTTGCATGTGCTGCGGCGCTCTTGTTCCCCGGCGCTGCGGCCGCGGAGCAGACCGCGTTCAGGGTGTGCGCGGACCCCAACTATCTGCCCTGGTCCAACGATGCCGGCGAGGGATTCGAAAATCGTATCGCAGCCCTGCTTGCGGAAAAGATCAATCTGCCGGTGGCATATACTTGGTTTCCGCAGCGCATGGGGTTCATTCGCAACACGCTGCGCGCGAAAGGTGACGACGGCGCCCACAAATGCGACGTCGTCATGGGGCTGCCGGCGGGTTACGAACTCGCGGTCACCACCCGGCCCTATTATTTCTCGACCTACGCCATGGTTTACATAAGGGGACGGGGGCTGGATGGAATACACGCACCGTTGGACCTGATGGCGCTGCCGCCGGAGCGGCGCGAAGCCTTGCGTTTCGGCCTTGCCGAGCGCAATCCCGGCACGCTGTGGCTCGCGCGGCACGGCCTGCTGGACCGGCTCGCGACCGCCTACCCCTCGCAGTCCGGAGACCCGGATGTGCGCCCCGGACAGTGGGAGCAGGAAGACCTGCTGGAAGACAAGATCAATGTGACGGTCATGTGGGGCCCCATAGCCGGACATTTCGCGCGCAGCAATCCGGACGTACCCATCGTCGTGCTGCCCATGGTGTCGGAACCGGGGGTGCATTTGCATTTCGGCATTGCCGCCGGCGTGCGTTTCGGCGACGGAGCGCGCAAGGAGGAATTGCAAATGCTGCTGGACGACAATGCCGAGGCCGTTGCGGCCATATTGCGGGAGCACGGTGTTCCCCTGGTGGACGACACCGGCGCGCCGCTGTGAGACGCAGGAGTCACTGATGAGCATCCAACGTCACGCCATTGATTTCGCAGAGCTTGATGACGGACGGCGCGCACGCCTTGCCGCCCTTGAAACAACCTTGCTGTCCGATGCAATGGGCGGCCGCAACACGATGGCGGCGGCGATCAAGCCCCTGGCGCCGGGGTCGCGGCTCATAGGGCAGGCGCGCACGGCGTTCAGCCCCGGTGCGGTGCGCGCAGCCATCATCGCCATCGCCGTGGCGCGTCCGGGTGACGTTCTGGTCATCGACGGCGGCGGCGGGGATGTGCATGCGACGCTGGGCGGCATAATGGCGCGTGACGCACTGCGGCAGGGCGTAGCGGGCTGCGTCATAGACGGGCTGGTTCGCGATTCGGCGGAAGTCCGCGAACTGGGGCTGACGGTGTTCTGTCGCGGCGCGATTCCGCATGGCGCGGGGGTGGACCCGCGGGGCGAAGTGGACGCACCGGTGCGCGCCGGCGGTGTGCGGGTTCGTCCGGGAGACGTGATCATCGGCGACGATGACGGTGTCGTGGTGGTGCCGCTGGCAGAAGTCGATACCGTGCTGGCGCGCGCCGAGGCCAAGCGCGACGCGGAGGCGGGATGGATGAGCGGCATCGGAGCCGGGCGCAGTCTGGCCGAGATACACGGTTTCGACATTCCGCCGGCGCAGTAGGCGTCTGCACCGCCCTGCGCGGGAAGCAGCCGCCGGGGCGGAGCCCGCGGACAGGATTACGACCGGAGCAGGGTGGCGCCGTCGCAGGCGGGCGCAGAATCCGCATGCCGTGAACGGTAAGGATGCGCTCGGAAAAGTGCAGCATTACGCCCTTCCGAGGCCCCGGGACACGGGCTGTGCAGCGTCGCTCGCAGGGTTGCGCGGGGGATGGGGGCGCGTGCACAATACAGGAAATCGCAGCGGGACTTCATCATGACAGCGATCGCACGACAAATCGACGGGTCTGCGGGACCCGCCGAGCCGACGCCGGACGATATCGAGCGCATGGCGCCGATTATTGCTGCGGCCGCCGACGAGGCGGAGCGGACGCGGCGCCTACCCCCGGCGCTGCTTGATGCGCTGCATGAGAAGGCGATGTTCCGGCTGCTGCTGCCGCGCCGGTTCGGCGGCATCGAAATGCCGCTGCCGCGGTATATGAAAGTCATCGAGGCGGTGGCGAAGCATGACGGCAGCACCGCATGGTGTCTGGGGCAGGGGAATGGCTGCGCCATGGCTGCCGGGTATGTGGATGCGCCTGTCGCGCAGGCCATATGGGGCGACGATCCGCGCGCGGTGCTGGCATGGGGCCCCGGCAAGGGCCGCGCCGACCGCGATGGTTCCGGCTACCGGGTGAGCGGGCGCTGGGCCTTTGCCAGCGGCATGCGCCACGCGACCTGGCTGGGCGGCCTTTCAAACATGACCGGTGAGGGTGACCCCGAACCCATCCGCACGGCGCTGTTCCCTGTCGGTGAAGCGAAGATCACGGATATATGGGATGTGCTCGGCCTGCTTGGCACGGGCAGCGACCAGTTCGAGGTGAAAGACCTTCATGTGGCGGCGGACCATATTCTCGACCGTGAAGATCCTGACGAGCGCCGCGAGGACGGCCCGCTCTATCTGTTTCCGCTTCACAGCCCCTATGCCACGGGGTTTTCCGCCACGGCACTGGGCCTTGCGCGGGCAATGCTTGACGAATTCATCAGTCTTGCCGGTGAGAAGACCCCGCGGCTGGCGGCGCGCCGCCTTGCCGAGGAAGGCGTGGTTCAATGCGAGGTAGGCGAATGCCATGCGCGCCTCGGCGCCGCCCGCGCCTTTCTGCTGGAAGAGCTGGAGGCAGTGTGGGACGACGTAACGGCGACGCATAATCTCACCGTCGATCACCGCATGCGCATTCGCCTTGCCACGACGTTCGCCATTCGCGAAGCGAAGACCGTTTGTGACACGGTGTTCGATGCCGCCGGCGCAACCGCAATCTTTGCTTCCCACGGCATGCAGCGGCGTTTTCGGGACTTGCATACCGTCGCGCAGCAAGTGCAGGGCCGCAAGGCGAACATACGAAATGCCGGGGGGTATCTGCTCGGGCAGGAGCCGGACCTGTCGTCGGCCTGAGCGCGGGCGCAAATTCCAGGAGAAGCCATGCAATTCGGGTTGAACATTCCGCCGCGCGGGCCGCTGGCCGGGCGCGATGCGCTTGTGGCGGTGGCGCGGCGTGCCGAGGCACTCGGCTTTGCCTACCTGACAGTGCCGGACCATATCGTTGTGCCGAGCGATATTCGCTCGCGTTATCCCTATGCGGAGGACGGAACATTTCCGGGCGCGGCGGGGGAATTTGCCGAGCCGCTCGCGGTTATGGCGTTTCTCGGCGCGGCCACGGAGCGCATAAGGCTGATGACGTCGGTGCTGGTGGTTCCGCACCGCCCGGCGGTGCTGACGGCAAAGCTTCTTGCCACCATCGATCAGTTGACGGGCGGGCGGGTGACTCTTGGCGTTGGCGCCGGCTGGATGCGCGAGGAGTTCGAGGCGATCGGCGCGCCGCCATTTGAGGCGCGCGGGCGGGTAACGGATGAATATATCGCCGCGTTCCGGGAATTGTGGACCAGCGAGGCGCCGCATTTCGAGGGCGAATATGTGCGGTTCGCCGATATTGTCTTTCTGCCGCGCCCGGTACAGCAGCCGATCCCCATCTGGTCGGGAGGCGAAAGCGCTGCCGCGCTGCGCCGGGCGGGGCGCGTTGCTGATGGCTGGTATCCGGTCGGCACCAATCCACGCTATCCGCTGGACACGCTGGCCCGATATGATGCGCGTCTGGCAGAGGTGAGGCGCATTGCCGAAGACGCCGGCCGCGACCCTGACAGCCTGCACCTTGCCTATTGGCCGATGTGGTATCGCGCCGGTGTGCGCCTGCAGGCTAGCGATGGCTCGCGCCATCTGTTCAGCGGCTCGGATGACGAAGTTCTCGGCGATATTGCCGCGTTCAGCGAGCGGGGCGTCCGCACGCTGAACGTGAATCTTGTCGGCGGCAGTCTGCCGGCCACATTCGACCGGATGGAACGGTTTGCCGAGGTGATCATGGCGCGAGCGGGGGGCAGTTCATGAAAATCACCTTTATCGGCGCGGGCGCCATGGGCGGGTCGTATGGCGGCTTGATGGCGAGTGCGGGGCACGATGTGCGTCTGGTCGATGTGCGGGCTGACCATGTCGCGGCAATTCGCGAGCGAGGACTGATTGTCGACGGTGCGCTTGGCGATCATGTCGTCCGCCTGCCTGCGACCGCAGCGCCGGACGACGGCGAGGCGGCGGATGTGGCGGTCATATTCACGGACTCGAACGGGACACGGGCGGCGGCCGAAACTGCGGCGCGAATTCTAACGCCGGAAGGATTTGCGGTAACCTTCCAAAACGGCATCGGCAATGTGGAAATATTGCAGGAGGTGGTGGGCGCAGACCGCGTTCTCGGAGGCTCCAGCATGTGTTCGGCGGCATCGGTTGGGCCGGGTCATGTCCGGCTCACCCATTTGCGGCCCACATCGATCGGCGAGATAGACGGCGCAGAGAGACCGCGCGCGGACGGCTTGATCAAGGCGCTTGGCGGTACCGGTTTTCCTGTCAATCGGGCGACCGACATCATGGGGCAGATCTGGCAGAAATTCGTGGTCAATTGTGCATCGAACGCACTGGCGGCGATCACCGGCCTGCGTCCCGGCGAATTTACGCGGCTGCCGGAAACAGCGGCGCTCCAGGCGCGGCTTCTGGAAGAGATCATGGCGGTGATCGACGCGAAGAAAATCGTGCTGCCCAATCCCGATATTGCGAAATCGATCGGGAAGAATTCGCGTTTCAGCTTCAATCGTCCTTCCATGCTGCAGCATGTAAGTGCAGGCCGGCGCACCGAGATAGACGCGCTCAACGGCGCGCTGGTGCGCGAGGCGAAAGCGCTTGGCGTACCGACGCCGGCGCATGAGGTGGTGGTGGCGCTGCTCAAGGGCCGCGAACTCGCGCAGATGCGCGCGGTACACGAACCGGATCTGGACTACGACGCCTGGGAAGCACGGGTGAAATCAGGAGCCGAGGATTGAGGGCGGTTGTCAGGCGCCGGCGGCGCGGTCGTGTCGGAGCACCCCGACTGAATTAGTTCTGCCTGCAGGAGGATAGGTTGCGCGCAATAGGAATCAATGGTTTCGGCGGTCCCGACGTCTTTCAGGAACTCGCCATGCCGAAACCTGACCCTGTGGCCGGCGAGGTGGTCATCGACGTCCGCGCCAGCAGTGTCAATCCGGTGGACTACAAGATTCGCGACGGCCGCGCGGCGCGCCTCTGTCCGAACTTGCCGGCGGTGCTGCACGCTGACTGCGCCGGTGTGGTCCATGCCGTCGGGGCCGGAGTCTCGCGCTTCCGGGAAGGGGATGAGGTCTATGCGTTTGCCAACGGCATTGGCGGCAGGCCCGGCGCTCTCGCTGAGTTCATGGCGGCAGATGCGCGCATGGTTGCGGCGAAGCCGCCGTCACTGACGTTCGAGGAAGCCGCCGCCCTGCCGCTGGTCACCGTGACCGTGTGGTTTTGCTATTTTGACCGCCACGATTTGCAGCCGGGCGAAACCGTCCTTGTCCAAGGCGGCACCGGGGGCGTCGGCCATGTCGCGGTGCAGTTGGCGGCGTGGCGCGGCGCGCAAGTCCATGCAACCTGCGGATCGGCGGAAAAATGCCGCATCGCCGAAAGCCTGGGCGCCATTCGCGCATTTGATTACGGCGCGGCCAGTGCTGCCGATATGCGCGCGGCTACGGAAGGTGGGCAAGGCTTCGACACGGTATTCAATACGCCCGGTGCGCCGTCCGTCGACTCTTCGGTCGAGCTTGCGCGCGATTTCGGAACGATCCTCGATATTCTGGGCCATTTTCCCACCCGGCCGGGTTTTCAGGGGAAATGGCTGGCATTCAAGAGCGTGTTCGCCGGGCGTCCGATGGTCTCGGGCGACCGCGTGGAGGCGGTGGGAGAGATTCTGGAAAAGGCGGCCGAACTGGTGGCCGAAGGCTCACTGCGCCCGCTTGTCGATGCGCGCCGCTTCGGATTTACGGAAGTCGGCGCCGCCCACGAATATGCCGAACATGGAAGGCCCACCGGTAAGGTTGTTCTCACCAACGACCTGCGGGAGTCCTGATGCAGGATGGCCGACCGGGGCGCAGCGAAGGAAGAACAATCCGTCCTGCGTCTGGAAACCTGGCAGTTCGTTCGCATCATGGTGGCGCTCGAGGCCATGCCGGGGAGCAAAGCGGCGCGCCTCTGGGGGGCGGCGTGGCGTGAGATCGACAACCGCCTGACTCACCTCGGGAAGACTGACGCCGAAAGCTTTGCGGCTCTGATGATGGAGCAGGAGGTGGTGCTTCCTGTTGCCGGGCCGCATGTTGTTCGGGAGACGGTGCGTGCCTTGCGCCGCGTCGACCGCGAACTCGCCGCGCTGCTGTCCGGCGAGGATTTGCCGGAGGACCAGCGCGCAGCCCTGAGATTCGAGCGGCAGGCGCTGCGCCGGCTCGAGCGGTCGCTGGCACGGCGCCGCGGCGCCAGGAGGCGCGCGAACGGCGCAGCGCAATAGCGGCGCCGAATACTCTTTCTGTTCGCGGACTCCCGCCATGGATTCTCCTTGCGAATTCCCCTGCTGCCGGCGCGGAAGGCGGGTTGCGCGGTTGCCCGCCGCCATGAGTTGCTTTATTGTTAATTCATGGAAAGCTGGATTGTCTCCTTCGGGTGCGCGATGAATCGAAGGGGTCGGTTGGCTTTCGTCGTTATTGCAAACCAATTGTCAAAGTGAGTGGAGGAAAGAGTGGCAGTTCTCACCATCAACGGCGTTGCTCACGTCGTGGATGCGCCGGCCGACACCCGTCTTCTCTGGGTCATTCGCGAAGGTGTGCGTCTGACCGGAACGAAGTTTGGTTGCGGTGCGGGCCTGTGTGGCGCCTGTACCGTGCATGTCGACGGCGAGGCGATGCGTTCGTGTCAGCTGACCTTGGCTGATGTGGCGGGCGCCCGCATAACCACGATCGAGGGGCTCGACCCGAAGGGGCAGCACGCACTGCAAAAGGCATGGGTAGCCGAACAGGTGCCGCAATGCGGTTATTGCCAGTCCGGCCAGATCATGCAGGCTGCGGCGTTGCTCAATGCCAATCCGAACCCGAGCGACAGCGAGATCGTCGATGCGATGAACGGCAATATCTGCCGTTGTCAAGCCTATGTCCGCATCAAGAAAGCGATCAAGCGCGCGGCGATGGAGGCCTGATCATGACGCAGCAGATGGAACGCAGTGGCCTGTCGCGGCGCGACTTCCTGGTCGGTTCGGCAGCCGCCGGCGCCGGTCTGGTTATGGGTTTCTCGGTTGTGCCGAAACTCACCGGCACGGCGCGCGAAGCCCTGGCGGCAGGGAACTATTCTCCCAGCCTGTTCGTCACCATGGAGCCTTCCGGCATCACCACGGTGCACATCACCAAGGCGGAGATGGGCCAGCATGTCGGCACCGCGCTCGCACAGTCGGTCGCGGAAGAGCTCGAGGTGGACTGGAACGATGTTCGCATCGACTATCCGGACAGCCACGAAAAATGGGGCCTGATGATTACCGGCGGCAGCTGGTCGGTCAACTGGACCTTTGACGCGCTTTCGCGCGCCGGCGCCTCCGGCAGGATCGCGCTGACCGAGGCCGGTGCGGAAATGATGGGCGTCGCGGCCGGCGAATGCTCCGCCGCCAACAGCACTGTCACGCACGGCCCGAGCGGACGCAGCGTGAGCTATGCGGATATCATCTCCACCGGCAATATCAGCCGGACCTTCTCGGAAGATGAACTCAAGAACCTGCAGCTGAAGCGTTTCGGCGAATACAACCTGGTCGGCCAGAGCGTTCCGCAGCTCGACATTCCGGCGAAGACCGACGGCTCCGCCCGCTTCGGCATCGACGTGTTCGTGCCGAACATGGTCTACGGCAAGCTGGTGATGCCGCCGACGCGTTACGGTGCCATGCCGCAGGGCGTGGATGACAGCGCCGCACAGGGTATTGACGGCTACATCAAGACGTTGATCGTCGAAGATCCCACCGGCGTGCAAAAGGGTTATGCCATCGCCATCGCCGAAACCTACTGGGCAGCCGACGCTGCCGCGGCAGCGGTGGATGTGACCTGGGACGCCGGGCCGAATGCCGGTATCTCGACGGCGGATATTCTTGGCAAGGCGCGCGAGCTGACGGACGACCCGAACGCCGGTTTTGCCTGGGTGCTTGAGGGTGACGCGGAAGCCGGTCTCGCCGGTGCGGCGGAAACCCACGAAGCGGAATACATCACCAACCTGACCTATCACGGCGTCATGGAGCCGCTGAACTGCGTGGCGATGATGCAGGATGGCGTGATGCACTGCTTCACCGGCAACCAGTGGCAGAATCGCTGCCTCGCCATGACTGCCCAGGCAATTGGCGTGGATGCGGCCAATGTCGTGATTCACCAGCAGTATCTGGGCGGTGGCTTCGGTCGGCGCCTGGAGCCGGATTCGATGATCCCGGCCGCTCTGGCGGCAGTGGATGTCGGCCGTCCGGTGAAGCTGGTCTACAGCCGCGAATACGATCTGAAGTTCGACTTCCATCGCTCGCTCACCTTCCAGCGTGTGCGCGGCGGCGTAGACGAGACGGGCCGTTATGTGGCGATCGACCACTCGGTATGTTCGGGCTGGGCGACCAAGCGTCAGGCGCCGGGCTTCCTCGCCGAATCCGTGGACAAGAAGGGCCGTATCGATCCGTTCTCCATGAACGGCAGTGACTTCTGGTACACCGTGCCGAATCATACGGTTCGCGCCCTCGAGAACACGGTGGCGCAGGACGCCACGCCGCCGGGCCAGCTCCGGTCTGTGGCGCCGTCCTGGACCATGTGGGCCAATGAGTGCTTCATGGACGAGATGGCGAAGAAGATCGGCAAGGATCCGGTGCGGATGCGCGTCGATATGCTGGACGCAACCGGCAAGAACGCCGGCACGCCGCCCAATTCGGTCGGCGGTGCGTTCCGTCTTCGCAATATCATGGAGACGGCCGCCGGCAAGGCAGGCTGGGGCGTGAAGCCGATGCCGGCGAACACCGGTATGGGCATTGCGGCGGTGACGGCGCAAGAGCGCGGATCGCCGACCTGGACCTGCGTGGTCGCTGAAGTCCATGTCGATCCCGACTCCCATGTTCCGACGGTGAAGAAGCTCACCATCGCCATGGATGTCGGCACAGCAGTGAACCCTGACGGCTGCAAGGCGCAGATCGAGGGTTCCGCCATGTGGGGCGTCAGCCATGCCCTGCTGGAAAAGGCCACCATGGCCAATGGCCAGATCGAGCAGGACAACTTCGACACCTATCTGGTCGGTCGGATGGAAAACGTGCCGGAGATGGATATCGTTCTGGTTCAGAACGGCCATTATCCGGCAGGCACCGGCGAGCCGGTGGTGACAGTGGTGCCGGCAGCGATCGCCAACGCGATCGAAGCGGCCTCCGGCGCGCGCGTGCGCGAAATGCCCATCACCCCGGATTCGATCAAGACGGCGTTGGCCGACGCCTGATCGCCGGACATAACGACGAATGGGGGCGGCGGTTCCTGGCGGGGGCCGCCGCCTCTTTTTCACTCCATGACATCGCCTGCCGCCGGAACGGCGCTATCCCCCTGTATCGGTATTTGCCGCATCAACCCGCACAGCCGCTTGTGCGAAGGCTGCCGGCGCACGCTGACGGAAATCGCGGAATGGATGATCTACGCCGAAGACCGGCGCCACGCCATCATTGCCGCCCTGCCTGACCGCGACCCTTTCAGTCACGGCGCGGACGAGACGTAATAGCGTCGGTTATGAGCCAGTATTCGGAGGTGAGGGCTGCGCGGTAAATCCGCAAGAAATCAACGATAGACCAGGGTGCCGTCGTCGAGGTCCGTGGCGGGGATCTGGTTTTTCTCGGCGTAGTAATCCTGACTGAAAATCCACGGGGCGCGATCACCCTGTTTCGGCATGACGTGGACGCTGCGCGTGACATAGCCGGGATTGAAGTTTTCCGCTTCGATGAACGGCCGGGGAGCCATTTCGCAGTCTTCTTCGCGCAGTTGCGGCACCACGGTTTCGACGCCCTTTTCCGCCATATGGTTGAGGAGCCGGCACACGAAGTCGGCAACCATGTCTGCGCGCATTGTCCAGCCTGTCCGCAAATACCCGAATATCCAGGCCATATTAGGAACGCCGGTGAACAGGATCCCGTAATACCCCCAGCAGTCCGCGAAATTCAGCGGCGTGTCATCAATGGCGAAGGCAATGTCGCCCAACGCGCACAGGTTGAGACCGGTTGCCGTGACGATAATGTCCGCATCGAGTTCCTTGCCTGACCTGAGGAGGATTCCGTCTTCGGTGAAGCAATCGATATGGTCCGTGACGACGGACACCGTACCGGCCCGAATGGCTTTGAAAAGATCGCCGTCGGGAACCACGGCGAGGCGCTGACGCCACGGCCGGTAGCGAGGCGTGAAATGGGTCTTGACGTCGAACGTCTTGCCGAGATAGGCGCGGACCCCGCCGATCAGTTCGTTCTTCAGATTTTCGGGGTCCTCGAACGAACGCCGGGTCACGACCTGCTGGTCGTTCAGCATGAGGCGGCGCATGATCTCATGCGTCCACTCATCGGGTATGTCGAGGCGGCGCAGGAGATCGACAATTTCGTGGTTTGTCGGTCTCGCGTAATAATAGGTGGGTGAGCGTTGCAGCATGGTGACATGCGCGCTGTTCTCGGCGAGCGCGGGGATCAGTGTTGCAGCGGTGGCCCCGGAACCGATGACGATCACCTTCTTGCCTGCGCAATCCAGGTCGTCGGGCCAGCTCTGGGGATGAACGACCGGCCCGCGAAACTGCTCGCGCCCGGGAAACTCCGGCGTGTAGCCCTTGTCGTGGTGGTAATACCCCTGGCACATCCAGAGAAACTTGCAGGTAAGAGCAAAGCGTTCGCCGGTGTCGCCGCGGGCGACCGTGAGGGTCCAGCGCTGCTTCTCGCTGCACCATGATGCCGCCATGACTTCGTGCCGATAGCGAATGTGCTGCCGCAGGTCCTGCTCGTCGAGAACTTCGTCGAGATATTTGAGGATATCCTCGGCAGTCGCGATTACCGGCCCCGACCAGGGTTTCCAGCGATAGCCGAATGTGAAAGGGTCGCTGTCGGAGCGGACGCCGGGGAAACGGTGCGTATGCCAGGTGCCGCCATAGCTTTCCTGCTTTTCAAGCAGGGCAAAGCTCTTGCCGGGGCAGAGGGTCTGCAGGTGATAGGCGGCGTCTATGCCGGAAATACCGGCGCCGACGATCAGGACGTCAAACTCGTCCTTCATCTCCCTGAGGGAGGCTGTTTCGGCATTCATGGCGGTGAGTCAGTTGCGGGAGAGTGAAGATTGCAGGCTGGTCGGAGCGGGCGGATTCGAACCGCCGACCCCTTGTCCCCCAGACAAGTGCGCTAACCAGGCTGCGCCACGCTCCGTCCTGCCAAGGTCAGGATAGGGATACGGCGCCGCAGGCGCAAGAAATCCCTGGACGGAGACTCACTCCGAGGCAGCGCTGCGACGGTGCGATGTGAAAGGAAACAGGATCACGTCACGGATGCTTTCGGCGCCGGTCAATATCATGACAATGCGGTCGACCCCCATGCCGACGCCGCCTGCCGGAGGCATCCCGTCGGCGATGGCGGCAAGGAATGCCTCATCAAGGTCATAGGCGTCGTCGCGCGCGACCTGTTGCGACGCAAGCCGCTCATATTGTTCCACCGGGTCGTTGAGTTCGGAATAGGCGTTGCCGACTTCCATGCCAGCGACGATCGGTTCAAACCGTTCCACGAGGCGCGAATCGCCGCGGTGGCGCTTGGTGAGCGGGCTTACCTCCAGCGGGTGGTCCATCACGAAAGCCGGGTCCCAGATCTCCGGCTCAACCAGTGCTTCAAACAGCGCCACCACGGCGCCGCCCCAGGTAAGGGGGGCCGGCAATGCCTCCGCCCCGCCGGGGTGATGTTCGGCGAATATGGCCGGCATATCCTCCGGCGATGCAGCGCCCAGATCCGCGCCGGTGGCCTCACGCACGGCGTCCAGCATCGGCAGGCGGCGCCAGGGGGGCGCCAGTTCCAGCTCGCGGCCGCGATAGGTAATGCGCGTTGTTCCGTGAACGGCCTCGCACAGGCGCGCGATCAAGGTCTCGAAACGGACCATCTGCTCAAGATAATCGGACCAGGCCTCATACCATTCGAGCATGGTGAATTCAGGGTTGTGCGAGGAGTCGATGCCTTCATTGCGGAAGTTCTTGCCGAGTTCGTAAACACGGTTTATTCCCCCGCAAAGCACGCGCTTGAGCGCGCATTCGGGCGAAATTCGCAGGACCATCTGCTGGTCGAAGGCATTCAGCCGGGTGGTGAAGGGCCGCGCCGCGGCGCCGCCATATGACTCGCCGAGGATCGGCGTTTCGACCTCGATGAAACCCTCGTCATTGAGGTACCGCCGGATTTCGCGGATGATCAGGGCCCGCTTGAAGAAAATCTCTCGGCTGGTGGTGTTGGAGAGCAGATCCACATGCCGGCGACGATAGCGGTGATGGGCGTCGGTAATCGCGTCGAACACCCGGTCACCGCGCTGCTTCGGCAGGGGGATGGTGTGGGATGCCTTGCCAAGCACGGTGATACGCTCGGTCATGACGCTCAATTCGCCGGTCCGGGTGTGAAACAACTCACCTTCCGCGCCGAGAAAATCGCCGAGATCCAGAAGTCCGACCCATTCCCACGCTTCGGGATCAACGCGGTTGCGCCGGATGAAAAGCTGTAGCCGGGCGCCGTCATCAAGCAGGTCGAGGAAAATCACTTTCCCCATCTGGCGCCGAGCGACGATCCTGCCCGCCACGCGCACGCGAATGGCCGGCTCGTCTTCGCCCCGCGTATCGGCGGCGGCGCGCGCTGCCGCTATGGAATGGCTGGGAGAGAATGCCGCGGCGGGGTAGGGATCGGCGCCGGCGTCGAGCAGTTCCGAGCGCTTGCGCAGGCGCTCCGCCACCAAGTGGTCAACGGTTTCGAACATGGGGCCGCAATATCGCTTCCGGCGGGACGAAGAACAGGCTCAGTTGCCGGCGGCGAAACCGGGTACGGCAGCAGGAGCATCAGAAGAGGTACGCCGTCTCGCACGCACCAGCGGCGGGCAGACATGGACATCGTGATACAAAACCTGGCAATCAAGGCAGTAGAAGCATTCGTCCATCTTGATCTTGCCACTGGGTTCGATGGCGTTGATGGGGCAGCGGCGCGAGCACAACTGGCAGGGCGACCCGCATTCTACGCGCCGCTTGAGAAAGTTGGTGATTCTGAGCTTGCCGCCGATTGCCATCGCCGCGCCCAGCGGACACAGGAAACGGCAGAAAAAGCGCTCGATGAACAGGCCTGCCCCGAGCAGCACAGCGGCATATACCACATAGGGCCAGTCGCGCACGAAATACAGGGAAATCGCTGTCTTGAATGGTTCGACCTCGGAAGCGGTGTTGGCCATCGTCATGGAATGGAAGGAGACGCCGACAAGACCCGCCAGCACGAGATATTTGACGGGCCACAGCCAACGATGGGCGCGGTGGCCAAGGTCCACCTGGCGAATACCGAGCGTCTGGCCGGCCTTGGCCAGCAACTCCTGAAGCGCGCCGAACGGGCATAGCCAGCCGCAGAATATGCCGCGGCCGAACAGGAAGAACGTGACGGCCGTAAAGGCGACCAGCACCACGATCAGGGGGTCGGACAGAAATACGGCGAGGCCGCTGCCGCTTACCACCGATTGCAGCCAAGTGAGCACATTGATGATCGTAACCTGAGCGCCCGCATACCAGCCGAGCCAGCCGAGCACGAACGCCAGAAAGCCGATTCTAACCCAACGCATGACAGCGGGCCGTCGCGACAATGCATCCATTCGTACCAGGATGAACGTCAGTACGGCGAGCATGGCAAAGAGGACGGCGAGATTGTCGCTCTGTGTGCGCCACGCGGCCATCCACGGCGCTTCCGAATGGTCCATTGCAAGGGCGTCGATGCCGCTGGGGCGCAGGACAAATTCGTCCGGCAGGCTGTAGTCGAGCTGGAAGGCGGCGCGCTCGGTGCCGTCGACGCTTTCAACGGCGAGTTCAAGCGACCAAGGCTCAACCGGGTCGATACCGGTTTCCGACGGAATCCAGTAGAGGCCGATCTCGGCGAAATTGGGTTTGTCCGTTCCGTGCAGAAAGCCCAGATAGCGGTAGTTATCCTTGCTCAACTCGTAGCTTTCGCCGTTCTGAATCAGGTGCAGGCGCTTGAACGGACCACTGGAAATGCGTTTTTCGCCATCGATCGAGTAGGGGCCGATGGACATCACGCCGAGCATGAGGTCGTTGGGGTCGCGCCCGCTGACGAACAGATCATACCAATGGTCGCCCAGCAGGTTGCGGCCGATGGTCGGCGCCATCACCGGACCGGCATAGAGATCGACCAGCAGGTCTTCGGGATAGGTCGTCTGTCCGAAGCCGCTGTCGCGTTCATGCGCATACACATAAAGGTCACGGCGGGCGGCGGCGGACAGGTCGGGGTCGATGACGCCCGCTGCGGCAGCTTCGTCTTTGGTCAGCCTCATACGGCCGATAACGCCGTCTTCCACAAGGCCGCCAAAGCTGGAGGGGCGGTAGCCGACAATGTCAAGGACCGGTTTGTCGTGCAGCCTGATGCCCTTCGCCCTCGCAACCATGCGGGCCGCGCGGAGGATCGCCTCGTTGAACAGGACAGCGCTGATGGTGGCGGCCGAAATACCGTCCACCACTCCCGGTTCCTCGACCCGGGTCAGGCTTACCCGCACGGGCCTGCGGATATCGATGCCGCCATATTGCTCGGCGAATTGCGGCACCAGGGCTTCGAGCATTATGAGATCGATGATCGGCTCGCGATGGTCGACAACGCGCACGCCGCTCAGGGTGCCGTCCAGCCGCAATCCCACGGCAATGAGGAATTCGAGCGACGAGAACCCGAACGATTCCGTGATGTCGCGAGTGGCAAAGATGTAACCCTGCAGCACACCGCCGGCATATACGGGCGCGACCGGCAAGCCCGTTTCCAGCGGCTTGACCTCTTCGGCCTCCGCGAACAGGAGCCGCGCCAGATCGAGCGTCAGCCAGTCCGCTCCGAGGCTGGGATTGGTCCAGTTTGCGAGCGGGACGGGCGGACTTTCACCATCGTCATATTGCGCGCGCGCTTCGTCCGGCGGCGTACAGAACAGCGCCGCCAGAGTCGCGAAAACAAGGATGAGGCGGTTCAGCCGCATGACCGGCGCTCCCCGGGTCCCGCCCCGGGGGCGGTGATCGACCGTGGTGGTTCAGGTTTTTCCGACCGCGAGTACTGGCGCTTCGGCGGTAGGTGCGGCGATGGCGGGTGCGAAATGGCCGGTTACGCCTCGGACATGGCGACGTTGCCGCTTTCGAACAGGGTAACAAGCTCGCCGGACTCATACATTTCGCGAATGATGTCCGCGCCGCCCACGAATTCCCGGTTGACGTAAAGCTGCGGAATGGTCGGCCAATTGCTGAACTGCTTGATTCCCTGACGAATCGCCGGCTCTGTCAACACGTCGACGCTCTTGAACTGAACGCCGAGATGACTCAGCACTTGCACGGCAAGGGCGGAAAAGCCGCATTGCGGAAAAATGGGCGTGCCCTTCATGAACAGCACGACCGAATGCGAGTCGATCTCGGTCTGGATACGATTGATAACCGCGTTGTTCGAGTCGGTGTCCACGGAAGTTTCTCCCTCATTCACTTGCAAGGCCCGCCTGTCGGGCTTGCGGCGTCGGTACCGTTACGGGCGCAGCGCCTGCGGGCAGGCGCGGGATCTGGTCGTCAAGTCGGCGGTGGATTCAGCGATCCTCGGGCACGGCAGTCTGAATCGCGAGCGCATGCAGCGCTTCGCCCATATTACCCTGCAAAGCCCGATACACCATTTGATGCTGCTGAACGCGCGTCTTGCCGCGGAACGCCGGAGAAACCACATAAGCGGCGTAGTGGTCCCCGTCACCGCGCAAGTCATCCAACCGCACTTGTGCGTCGGGGATGCCGCTTCGGATCAGCCGCTTGATCTCACTTGCGTCCATCGCCATCAGTAGATATCTCCGGCCATGAAAGCGGGCAGCCAGCGTTCATGCGCCGCCCGCAAATCGCCTATCGATATTGCATTTGCGCCGTTGCAAGTCAATGACTCGCCGCCGCTCACGCCGATTTCGGAGGCTGCCACGCCGGCCGCCCGGGCGTCCGTCAGAATCGACGCGGCGTCCGCAGCGGCGATGATGTAGCGCCCCTGATCTTCGCCGAACAACCATGCCGGGTCGGCGGAGCCTGTGAGGTACGCACCCACACCGCCGGCGAGCGCCATTTCCGCCACGCAGACATAAATCCCGCCATCGGATATGTCATGGCAGCACGCGGCGCTTCCGCGTCGAATCACGGTGCGCACGAAGTCACCGTTGCGTTTCTCGACCGCAAGGTCCACGGGCGGCGGCAGGCCGCAGTCACGGCCCAGCAGCAGGCGTGCATAGAGCGATTGCCCCAGATGCCCCGCCGTTTTGCCAATCAGGATCAGGCGCAGGCCGGGTCGCACCAGCGCCGGTGCCGCCATGAATGCCAGATCGTCAATGACGCCCACGGCGCCGATCTGCGGCGTCGGCGGAATATTGCGGTCGCCGGTCTCGTTATAGAACGAGACATTGCCGGACACGACCGGCATATCCAGCGCAGTGCACGCCTCCGCCAGCCCGCGCAGCGCGCCAACGAACTGCCCCATGATTGGCGGGCGCTCGGGATTGCCGAAATTGAGGCAATCCGTCACCGCACGCGGCAGCGCGCCGACGGCGGTGAGATTGCGCCAGGCTTCCGCAACCGCCTGCCGGCCGCCGGTTTCCGGGTCGGCCTCGCAATAGCGAGGGGTGCAGTCCGCGGTGAGGGCAAGGCCCCGCTGCGTGCCGGGAATCCTGACGACTGCGGCATCGCCGCCGGGGGGCTGTATCGTATTTGCCATCACGGTGTGGTCGTATTGTTCCCAGATCCAGCGCCGGCTGCCGAGTTCGGAGCCGGCAAGCAAATCCAGCAGCGCGGTATCGCGGGAGCGATACGGCAAGGCGGGGAGAGGAGGAGACGCCGGCGGCGGGCAGTGCGGGCGGTCATAGGCTATGCCGGCGTCCAGCGGGGCAATCGGCACATCCGCGGCGCGCTGCGCATCCTTGCGCAGGATCAGCCGGCCATTGCCGCTGACCTCGCCGATCATCGCGAAATCCAGTTCCCATTTGTGGAAAATCGCCTCGGCCTCGGCTTCCGAGCCGGGGCGCAATGTCATCAACATGCGTTCCTGGCTTTCGGAAAGCATGATCTCATAGGCGGTCATTCCGGTTTCCCGCGTCGGCACGCGGTCGAGGTCCAGAGTCATACCGGCGCCGCTGCGCGCCGCCATTTCAATAGAGGATGAGGCAAGGCCGGCGGCACCCATATCCTGAATGCCGATGATCGCGCTTTCGGCCATCAATTCCAGGCAGGCTTCGAGCAGGCGCTTTTCCGTGAACGGATCGCCCACCTGAACAGTGGGGCGTTTGCCTTCGCTGTCGTCGTCGAACGACGCGGAGGCCATCGAGGCGCCGTGAATGCCGTCGCGGCCGGTTTTCGAGCCGACATATACGACCGGGCTGCCGGGTTTCCCCGATGCGGCGTAAAATATGCGGTCGACCGGTGCAATGCCCACTGTCATTGCGTTGACGAGGACATTGCCGTCATAGCGGGAGTCGAAACTGCACTCCCCGCCCACCGTCGGCACGCCCACGCAATTGCCGTACCCACCGATGCCGCCGACCACGCCGGCAACGAGATGGCGGGTCCGGGGATGTTGCGGCGCGCCGAACCGCAGGCAGTTGAGGGTCGCCACAGGGCGCGCGCCCATAGTGAAGATATCCCGCAAAATGCCGCCCACTCCGGTGGCCGCGCCCTGATACGGCTCGATATAGGACGGGTGATTGTGGCTTTCCATCTTGAAGACCGCGGCGAGGCCGCCGCCAATGTCGATGGCACCGGCATTCTCTCCCGGCCCCTGGATTACCCAGGGGGCCTTGGTCGGCAGGCCGGCAAGCCATTTGCGCGAGGATTTGTAGGAGCAGTGCTCGCTCCACATGGCTGAGAAGATACCCAGTTCGGTGAGGTTCGGCGCCCGCCCGAGAAGGGCGACAATATTGAAATATTCGTCGGCGCTGAGGCCGTGCGCCGCGGCCGTGCCGGCATCGACGGCGGTCATCATCTCTTCGCTGTTTGACAAGACTCTACAGGGCCTCCAGAAGACCTGCGAACAGGCGTGCGCCGTCCTCTCCGCCCAAAGCCGGGTCGGCGGCGCGTTCCGGGTGCGGCATCAAGCCCATGACTCGCCGATTGGCGCTCAACAGGCCGGCAATATTCGCTCGGGCGCCGTTGGGCGCCTCGGCGCCGTCGGCGTAACGAAAGGCGACCCGGCGTTCGCCCTCCACGCGCGCCAGCGTGTCATCGTCCGCCTGATAGTTCCCCTCATTGTGGGCGATGGGCATCGACACGACCTCTCCCGGCGCAAACGCCGTAGTGAAGGGACTGTCGGCATTTTCGACGCGGAGCGCGGTATCGCGACACAGGAAGCGCAAGTCGCGGTTGCGGATCAGCGCGCCGGGCAGCAGCCCGCATTCCGTCAATACCTGAAAACCGTTGCATATGCCGAGCACGGCGGCGCCCGCGCGCGCCCGCGCCTTCACCTCATGCATCACTGGCGAGTGCGCCGCCATGGCGCCGGCGCGCAAATAGTCGCCATAGGAGAAACCGCCGGGCAGGACGATCAGGTCCAGCGGGGGCAGAGTCGTCTCGCCATGCCAGATCATCGCCGCCGCACGACCGCTGGCGGCTTGCAGCGCCGTCGCCACATCGCGGTCGCAGTTCGACCCAGGAAATACGATCACACCTGCGCGCACCTGGAGTCACTCCGCCGTGGTCTTGCCGCCCTCATGCGGCATCGCTTAGCCGGCCGCGCCGCACAAGGCAATGGTGCACTGCGGGCCGTTCAACGCCGCCAGAATACCGGGGTCAGGAGCACCAGCAGTGCAAACAGTTCCAGGCGGCCCACCAGCAGCGCTGCGGCGATGAGGATATCGCCCGGCCAACTGAACGTGGCGAGATGCGGCGCCTCGGCGGTTTCTGCGAGCAACGGGCCGCTATTGGTCAGGAGGCTGAGCGCCAGGACTGACGCCTCGCGGAAATTCAGGCCGAACATCGCCAGAAGCAGCGATAGCAGGCCGAGGGACAGCAGGAATACGGCAAAATACGCCCATATGCCGCGCAAGACCTGATCCCCGACGGAAATACCGCCGATCTTTGTACGCACCACACGATGGGGATGCGCAAGGCGCGCAAGTTCCTGGACACACTGGCGGTACAGCAACAGCGCCCGTGCGAGCTTTATACCGCCTGCGGTGGAGCTGCCCGCGCCGCCGATCAACGCCAGAAGTGCGAGGACCAGGATGGTAAAGGCAGGGGAGTAGGGTGCGAGACCGGCGTCGAACCCGGTCGTGGTCAATGCCGACACGGCGGCGAACAGGGCGTTGAAGGCCGACTCGTCTGCGGCAATGGTGATCGCCGCGCCGCCGCCGGCTGCGAGAATCAGCAACAGCCTGAGTTCGATATCTCCGGTGAGGGCGCGCCCGGCGCCGCTGCGCCAGATGGCAAGCATGTTGAGCGCGCCCGCCGTCATGGCCACTACCAGGATTACTCGTGCGGGGCCGTTCAGAGCCGACGCACCCGCATCTGAGGTTGCAAAACCACCGGTGGAGACGCTGCTCATGGCGTAGCAGACGGCATCGAACGGGGATGCGCCGGCGGCGGCCAGCGCTGCCGCCGCGGCGACGGTCAGGGCGCCGTAGATGACCCCGGCGGTCCGCGCCATATGGCGGGCCCGCGGGACATAGGATTCGCGGGTAGGCGCCGTCGGCGCCGTCAGCGCAAGCCGGGGCGCTACGACCGCAGCGAACAACAGGGTGGCGTAGCCGCCCATCCATTGCAGCAGGGCGCGCCACAGGATGATGCTGCGCGGGGCGGTGTCGAGCGATTCGATGGTGCTGAGGCCGGAGGCGGTGACACCTGATATGGCTTCGACCACGGCGTCGGAAAAATGCGCCGGCGTTCCGGCGAGGGCGAGTGGAAGAGCGCCGAACAAGCCGACAAGCACCCATCCAGCAACCACAAAAATCAGGACGTCGCGGCGTTCCGGCCGCCAGGGATGCCCGCGCCCGGCGAGAATGAGCATGACTCCGAGAAACACACCGCACGCCGCACCGCAACCAAATCCGAGCGCGCTCGCCGCGTCACTTGCTGCGAGCGCGAACGCTAGCGGCAGCAATTTTGCCGCGGCCATGAACAGTAATATCGCGCCGAACGCGCGCGTCAGCGCCAGAACAGGCATGGGATGCGGGCGCCGGTGCCGGCGCGCACCTAGAAGAAGCCGACTGCGACGGCGAACATGCGCTGAACTTTTTTTACTCCTTCTCTAGGAGAAAAAACTACTGCAATATCATTGGGTTCTACGGTAATATTTCCACGGGGCATGAGCACCGTATTTTTGCGCACCAAGGCGGCAACAAGCGCACCATGGGGCATATTGACGTCCCGCAAGGGCCGGCCCACGATGTCTGCTGTTTCCCGGGCTTCTATCTCGATCATTTCGGCGTCGCCGCTGCGCAAGGTGTAAACCGAGCGTATGCGTCCCTGACGGACATGCTGAAGAATGCGTGAGACCGTCAGTGCGCGCGGACTCACGGAGGCGTCGATCCCCAAGGGCGACACCAGCGGGACATAGGCGGCGGAATTGATCAGGGTCAGCGTGCGCAGGCAGCCATGCCGCTTCGCCAGCACGGAGGCAAGCACATTGACCTCGTCATTGTCGGTCACGGCGATTACCGTTTCCACGCCGGCAATATTCGCTTCGTCCAGCAGGTCGGTATCGAGGGCGTTGCCGTGGAGCACGACGGTGTTTTCCAGCGTGTCGGCGGCGAGGGCGGCGCGAGACCGGTCGCTCTCGATCAGCTTGAGATTGATGTCGGGATTGAGGCGTTCAAGCTCCTGCGCCAGCAGGAGGCCGATATTGCCGCCGCCGATGATCAGCACGTGCCGCGCTGCCGTTTCCTCATGCCCCAGCATGGGCATGATCTGCGGAAGTTTTTCGGTATCGGCAACGAAATAGACTTCGTCGCCTTCCATCAGCACTTCCGCCCCCGACGGGTAAAGCGTGTGCTCGCCGCGCACGATGCAGGTGATGGTCATGTCGAGACCCGGCGCCAGCGCCTTGAGCTGGCGCAGAGGCGTATTGACCACTGGGCAGTTGCCGTCGAGGCGCGCGCCGACCAGGCGCACGCGGTCATCGGCGAACCCAGCCATGTCCAGCGCGCCGGGCAATGCGAGCCGCCGATTGATGGACCTTACCACTTCCGTTTCCGGCGAAATGATATGGTCAATGGGCATATGGTCACGGGTGAACAGGTCACCCCAACCCGGCGCCAGATACGCCTGGTGGCGTATGCGTGCGATCTTGGTCGGGACTGTGAACAGCGAGTGCGCGACCTGACAGGCGACAATATTGATCTCATCGGACTGGGTGACGGCAATCAACATGTCGGCTTCGTCGGCGCCGGCGCGTTCCAGGACATCGGGATGCGACGCGAACCCGAAGATGGACTGGACGTCGAGGTCTTCGCTGACCTTCTGGATGCGTTCCTGTGCGTGGTCGATGACGACCACATCATGATCCTCGGAGACGAGCTGCCGTGCGATATTGAAGCCGACCTCGCCGGCTCCGCAGACCAGGGCTTTCACTGCTGCTCTCCGGCCGCCGGCGGTTCTACAGGTCCTTGCCGGCAATGCCGAGCGACTTCAGCTTGCGGTGAAGCGCGGAGCGTTCCATGCCGACAAACGACGCGGTGCGCGAGATATTGCGGTCAAAGCGCTCCATCTGCGCCTGCAAATACTGTTTCTCGAACATTTCCCGCGCCTTGCGCAAGGGCAGGGCCATGATCTCGGCGCCATTTTGCGAACGCAGGGCGGGGGGCGCAGCCGCCAGCAGGTCCGGCGGCAGCATTTCGGCGCGCACGGCCGCGCCGCTGTCGCCCGGCGCCATGATCAACGCCCAGTCCACGACATTGCGTAGCTGCCGCACATTGCCCGGCCATTCGCAGCTTTGCAGCACGGCCATGGCGTCATCGGCGAGCGCGCGCGGCGCCAGGCCGCTTACCGTCGATGCGCGCTTGACGAAGTGACTGGCAAGCAGGGGAATGTCGTCGCGCCGTTCGCGCAGCGGAGGGACCCGGATCGGCACTACATTCAGCCGATAATAGAGTTCCTCGCGAAACCTCCCCTTGTCGATCTCGATCGAAAGATCGCGGCTGGTAGAGGCGATAACGCGAACATCAACCGCGATGCGGCGGTTTCCGCCGAGCCGCTGGAAGGTCTGGTCCTGCAGCACACGCAGGATCTTGCCCTGCGTTTCGAGCGGCATGTCTGTCACTTCGTCCAGCAGCAGCGTGCCCCCATGAGCCTGTTCCAGCACGCCGATCTCGCGTGCGCCGCCGGCATGGGGGTCTTCGTCCTCGACGCCGAACAATTGCGCCTCGAAGCGTTCCGGCGCGAGAACGGCAGCGTTGATCGCCACGAATGGACCTTCCGCGCGCGGTGACTGTTGATGAACCAGCCGGGCGGCGACTTCCTTGCCACACCCCGGCGGACCGGTGATGAGAACACGGCTGCCGGTGCGCGCAACGCGCCTGATCGCCTGCCGGAGAGACTCGATGGCGGCGGAATTGCCGACCAGTTCCGCGGCGTCACCCGCCTTCTCGCGCAGTTCGTTCAGTTCTCGCTGCAACCTCCGGTGTTCGCTCGCGCGCTGCACCGCGAGCAGCATGCGGTCGGCCTCGAAGGGCTTTTCGATGAAGTCGTAAGCGCCGAGCCTGATCGCCTGCACGGCTGTTTCGATATTGCCGTGGCCGCTGATCATGATGACCGGCATTTCGGGGTAGCGGGCGCGGAACTCCTGCAGCAGGCCCATGCCGTCGATACGACTTCCCTGCAGCCAGATATCCAGCAGCAGCAGGTGGGGTTGGCGGTGGGAAACTTCCGCCAGGGCGCTGTCGGAGTCCGGCGCCTGGCGCGCCGTATAGCCTTCATCGACCAGAATACCGGCAATCAGGCTGCGAATGTCGGCTTCGTCATCAATGATCAGAATGTCACCGGCCATGGTCTGATTCCATCTGCCGGCGCTTTGCGCTGCCCTCATCGCGGCGCGGAAACTCCAGGGAAGCGCGTGCGCCGCCAGCCGCCCCGTCATCCAGTGTTATCCTGCCGCCGTGATCTTCCATGATCTTTCGCACGATGGCAAGGCCGAGCCCGGTGCCCCGCGCGCGCGTGGTGATATAGGGTTCGGTGAGGCGCGCCCTCAGTTCCGGGTCGTCGGGCAGGCCGCGTCCATTGTCCTCCACCGACACGATGCACGCATCCGCAGCGCTGTCGTCAATGCGCACGCTGATATGCCTGTGCTCGCATTCCGGCCCTTTCGCGGCGATGGAATCGGTTGCATTGCACAGCAGGTTGGTGACGGCCTGCCCCACCTGCACGGTGTCACAATGGATGCGGACCGGCGTGCCGCGCGGTTCCAGCGAAAACGCGATACCAGGATGGGCAACCGCCTGCAATGACACCGCCTCTTCGACGATGGGGGTGAGGTCGGCTTCCACCAGCACCGGGGCAGGCATACGGGCAAACGACGAAAATTCATCGACCATGGCGCGGATCGCGCTTACCTGCCGGACAATCGTGTTGATGCAATTGTCGAACACATCGGTCTCGCCGTCGATGCGCTCCAGATAGCGCCGCCGCAGCCGTTCCGCCGACAATTGGATCGGTGTCAGCGGGTTCTTGATTTCGTGGGCGATGCGCCGTGCGACGCCGGCCCAGGCGGCGGTTCGTTGCGCGCGCACCAGGTCGGTCATGTCATCGAACGTCACCACCGTACCCACCGAACGTCCGGCGCTGCCCTGCGCGGTCATCCGCACCAGCAGCTCGCGGGCGCGGCCGGCGCGTACCAAGGATATCTTGTCCTGCACCCGCCCCCGGGTTTCGTGTTCCAGCGAGCGGTGCAGCTCGGCGATTTCGGGCACCGCTTCATCGAGGCGGCGGCCGATCAGGTCTTCGGCGCGGCAACCGAGCAGCTCCAGCGCCGACCGGTTGGGCAGGAAAATCCGGCCGTCGCGGTCAAGACCCACCACGCCCGCGGAAACGCCTGCAAGAACCGTCTCCGTAAACAGGCGCCGGTTATCGATCTGGCGGTTGGCTTCGACCAGTTCGGCGCGCTGTTCCTCCAACTGGCCGGTCATGCGGTTGAATGCGCGTGCCAGGTTCGAAAGTTCGTCCCTCGTGTCGCCTTCCGGTACGCGCGAGCCGAGATCGCCCGAACGGACCCGTTTGGTAGCCTCCAGAAGGTGCGAAACCGGCTGGATCATGCGGTTGGCGACCACGAGGCCCAGCCAGACGGCGGACATCAGCAGCAACAGCGAGACGACGACATAAAAGAGCGTGAACGTAATCTGAATATCGGAACGCCGCAGGTCGAGGTCGCGATAGTCGTTCACGGCATTCGTCAGGCGCGCGACATGGTTCAGCACGGTCGAGTCGGCGAACCTGCCCACGTAGAGAAACGCCCCGATCAGCGCGTCGATGCGGGCCAGTGCCCGCACGCGGTCGCTGGTGGGGGTTGTCATGACGATCACTTCGCCGGTTGCGGCGCTGCGCATAGCCGCCTGGTCCAGCGGATCGAACTCCAGCAGGAAACTCAGCTTGCTGCGTGCGATGACGGAACCGTCCATGCGCAGGATCAGCGCTTCGGTCAGCGAACGCTCTTCCACCATATCCTGCAGCAGGATCGACAGCGCCTGCGGCGAGGCGAGCCGCTGGGGCGTCTGCCGGTTGAGGGTCGCCACCATCGACAGGACGTCGGCATGGATGAAATTGCGGTGATCGCGGGCATAGGCTTCGGAAACCGCAATCGACTGATCGAGCGCGGTGCGGATGCGGTCGTTGAACCACGCCTGAATGCCGAGATTGAAAAAAAGCGCTGAAAACACTGCGACGATGATGGCGGGCGAAATGGCGAGGGCGCTGAACATCGCGACGATGCGAACATGCAGGCGTGACCCTGCCGAGCCTCGGCGCCTGGCGCTCCATATGCGCGCGAGGCGAACCGCCACCAGCGCGCCGAGGGCGAGCAGCAGCACCAGATCTATGTTGAGCAGGACGAAGATCACGTCCGGCTGCCCGCCCGGCGGCGCGATAAACCCGCTCAGCACGCCGAATGTCGCCACGCCGGCGGCGAGAGCAGCGACGCTCAGCGCTACGGCCAGCCAGCGGCTGGCGCCGACGCGGCGCAATCGACGGCCCAGCCGACGCAATCCGTCCGGCGATGGCCGGGGCGGGGCGGCGCTGTCGAAATTTGCCGTGACGCTCATCGGGGCGCCCGCGTTACGTCGATGGAAAGTTCGCGTATCTTTTTGCGCAGTGTATTGCGATTCAGGCCGAGCACCTGCGCTGCCTTGACCTGGTTTCCGCGCGTCGCCAGCAAAGTGCGTGAAATGAGCGGCCGCTCCACATCGCGCAGGACGCGGTCATAAAGGCCGGAGGCGGGCAGGGACCCCTTGTGTGCCGAGAAATAGCGCGCGATATGACGGTCCACGCTGTCGCCCAGATCGTCGCTCGCGGACAAGCCGTCAAACTGCGCATGTTCCCGGGCACCGCTGATCTCCCCGGCGATGATGGCGCTGCCGATGACATCCTCGGAATAGAGCGCCGCGAGGCGGCGAATCAGGTTTTCGAGTTCGCGGACATTGCCGGGCCAGTCATGCGCTTTCAGCCGTTCCATGCCGGAAGCGTTGATCGCCTTGGCCGGCAGCCCCTCCGCCTGGACCCGGCCGAGAAAATGGCGCGCAAGAAGCGGCACATCATCGGCCCGCTCGCGAAGCGGCGGCAGGCGCAGCGGCACGACATTCAGGCGGTAATAGAGGTCTTCGCGGAACTGCCCGTGTTCGATCAGCGCGGTCAGGTCGCGGTGAGTGGCGGCGATAATGCGCACATCGGTGCGGATCGGCCGCCGCCCGCCGACCGTCATATATTCTCCCTGTTGCAGCACCCGCAGCAGTCGCGTTTGCGCCTCCAGGGGCATATCTCCGATTTCATCGAGGAACAGCGTGCCGCCATCGGCTTGCTCGAACCGCCCGGCGGTACGCGCCGTGGCACCGGTGAAAGCGCCCCGTTCATGGCCGAACAATTCGCTTTCAATCAGTTCGCGCGGGATTGCCGCCATGTTGACGGCGATGAACGCGGCCCCGCGGCGCTTGCCGAAGTCATGCAGCGCCCGCGCCGCAAGTTCCTTGCCGGTTCCGGATTCGCCGGTGATCAGCACCGTCAGATCCGTCGCCATCAGGCGCGCAAGCACGCGGTACACTTCCTGCATGGCAGGAGAGCTTCCGACCAATGGCAGGGATTCTTCCGGGGCGCCGCTGGAGTCGGCTTCATCGGCCGCCGCCGGCGCTGCGAGGGCGCGTTGTACGGCGCCGACAAGTTCATCCAGGTCGAACGGCTTGGGAAGATATTCCCACGCGCCGCGTTCATTGGCGCGAATGGCGGTCATCAGCGTGTTGCGCGCGCTCATGACGATCACCGGCAGGTCGGGGCGCTTTTCCTTCAGGCGCGGCAGCATTTCCAGCCCGTCGCCGTCGGGCATGACCACGTCGGTGACCACCAGGCGGCCTTCACCTTCGCTCGCCCAGCGCCACAACGTCTCGGCGTTGCCTGTGGTTCGCACGGTATAGCCCAGCCGGGTCAGCGCCCGGCTCAGGACGGTGCGGATGGTGCGGTCGTCATCGGCGACCAGGATTGTGGCGCCGTCAGGCATTGTCCCTCATTGCCGGCAAGCGCACGCGAAACACGGTGCGCTCGGACCTGGACTCGAATTCTACCACCCCGCCGTGATTTCCCACGATATTCGCCACCAGGCTGAGGCCGAGGCCGGCGCCGTTGCGCTTGGTCGTGACAAAGGGTTCAAACAGCGTGTCGCGCAGATCGGCGGCAACTCCCCCGCCATTATCCTCGATGGCGATGACAATGGGCAGGTCCAGCGGCTTGCCGCCGCCGCTGCGGGCGAACTTGAATCCGTGCCGATAGCGGGTGGAAATCACGATGCACCCGCCCTGTGCCGGTGCCGCCTCCACGGCGTTCTTCACCAGATTCAGGAACACCTGCACCAACTGGTCGCGATTGCCCCGGACCGGCGGCAGCGACGGGTCGTAGCGCTCGACAAACTTCAGTCCTTGTCCGGCTGCGCTTCCCTGCAGGCGCAGGATATGTTCGAGCACGCTGTGGATGTTGACCTGTTCGCCGCCGGGCGGCCGGTCGTCGGAAAAGATATCAACCCTTTCGACGAGCTGGCGGATACGGTCGGTTTCCTCGCATATCATTTGCGCCAGTTCGCGCTCCGGCCCGCCGACCGACTGCTCGATCAGCTGTGCGGCACCGCGAATGCCGGAAAGCGGGTTTTTCAGTTCATGCGCCAGGACGGCCGCCATGCCGCTTACCGACCGCGCCGCGCTGCGGTGGTTCAGATGGCGGTCGATGAGCCGCGCCATGGAGCGTTCGACAAGACAGACAAGAAACCCGCTGCCGGTGTCCCCCAGCGGCGTGGCGCGTGCGTCCACAAGGCGTTCCGGCAGGCGCGGCCCCGAGAGGACAATGCCATATTCGCTGACCGTGGCGCCACCATGCGCCGCTAGCTCCAGGAGGGCGGCGAGCGGGCTGTCGGCGGAGATCAGTTCCGTCAACCGGTGCCGCGCGAGAAATGCGCGCCCGGCGCCAAACAATTGCTCCGCGGCGGGGTTCGCCATGGTAATCTTGCGGTCGTCGTCCACCACCAGCACGGCGATCGGCATGATGCCCAGAAGCTGCGCCGGCAGGACCGAATTGACGGTCGGTGCGTCCCCCGTGGTTTTGTTTTCACCTGCCGCCGGCACGCTCATGGCGGACCGCGCGGCGGCCTGGAGCGGATGGTTCATGACAAGTTGCATATCATGAGCAAGGCGCGCTTGCCATGCCCTGAAACCGCGGGCGCAGCAGCGCTGATCGTTGCTGCAGGGCAGGGCGCACGGTTCGGCGGCGCGGCGCCAAAGCAGTATCAACCTCTCGGCGGTGCCAGCGTACTGGCTCTGGCGGCGCGCGCGTTTGTCAATCACCCGCTGGTCGACCGGGTTCATGTCGTGATTCAACCCGAACACCGTACCCGATATGAGAAGGCGGTGGCGGGCATCGCGCTGGGAGAGCCGATCATGGGCGGCGCGACCCGCCAGCAATCAGTTCGCAACGGGCTGGAAGCGCTGGCTGCCGCGCCGCCCCGGTTTGTCATTATTCATGACGCGGCGCGGCCGCTGGTGTCGGCAGACATCATCACCCGCACGCTGGCGGCGCTGGAGGACAGCGCCGGCGCCATCGCGGCCGCGCCGGCGCGGGATACTCTCAAGCGTTCGGAAGTAAGCGGCTCTGCCGAGATAATTGCCGCGACCGTGCCGCGCGACTCCCTGTGGCTGGCGCAAACGCCGCAGGCTTTTCGTTATGCGGACATTCTTGCCGCGCACCGCACCGCCGCAGGCATGACGCTGACCGACGATGCGGCGGTGGCCGAACGGGCTGGCATGGCTGTCGCCCTGGTTGAATCCGATGCCCGTAATTTCAAGATCACGACCCAGGATGATCTGGCGCTTGCGGCACACGTGCTGCCGCGCAGGATTCGTGTGGGCAGCGGGTTCGATGCCCATCGCTTCGCGGCGGGCGACCATGTCATGCTGTGCGGGGTTTCGGTGCCGCACGGGCAGGGGCTGGCAGGCCATTCCGACGCCGACGTGGCGTTGCACGCGGTGGTCGATGCGTTGCTGGGCGCTGTTTCCGCAGGAGATATCGGCGCGTGGTTCCCCGCGGATGAAGCCGAATGGGCGGGGCGCGATTCCGCGTTCTTCATTCGCAGCGCGCGTGAGGCGGTGGCGGAGGCGGGCGGACGCATCGTCCATGTGGATGTAACCGTGATCGGCGAACGCCCGCGCATTGCTCCGTACAGGGCCGCGATGCGCCGCCGGCTCGCCGGGTTGCTCGAACTCGAGGAAGGCGCCGTGAGCGTGAAGGCAACGACGACAGAGCGGATGGGATTCACCGGGCGCGGCGAAGGCCTGGCCGCTCAGGCTCTGGCGACGGTCGAGACCCCGGAATGAAGCTCGATACCGTTCTTGCGACCTGGTTCGGCGCCGGACTGCTGCCGCGGGCGCCGGGAACATGGGGTTCGCTGGCGGCACTCCCGCCGGCGTTTCTTATTCAGCATCTGTGGGGCCAGGCGGGGCTTGCTGCGGCGTCGGTGCTCGTGTTTCTTGTCGGTTGGGCGGCCGCCTCGGCATATGAACGCCGCCTCGGCCTGCGCGACCCCGGCGCCATCGTGATCGACGAAGTTGCCGGGCAATGGCTCACCCTGGCGGCCGTTCCGGCAACAGCCTGGAGCTATGCGGCGGGGTTTGTCCTGTTTCGCGCGGCCGATATTTTCAAGCCATGGCCGGTTCGCACCGTCGAGCGCCGGCTGCGCGGCGGCCTTGCGGTAATGGCCGACGACATGGCTGCGGCAGTGTATGCCGGCTTTGCTTTGTGGATCATCGGAGAGATGCATGTTTTCGGCTGACTTGACAGCGCGCGCGGCGGCGTTGCTCGACCGCTACCGGAGCGAGGGCCGGCGCATTGCCACCGCAGAGTCATGCACCGGCGGACTGGTGGCGGGGCTGCTGACGGAAATCGCCGGTTCGTCGGACGTCTTCGACCGCGCATTCGTCACCTATTCCAACGACGCGAAAGCCACCTCGGTCGGCGTGCCGGAAGCGCTGCTGGTCGAGCATGGCGCGGTAAGCGAGCCTGTGGCGCGGGCGATGGCTGAAGGCGCGCTGGACCGCTCTCTGGCGTCAGTTGCCGTTTCTGTCACCGGAATTGCCGGGCCGGGCGGCGCACGTCCGGGCAAGCCGGTCGGTCTCGTCCATTTCGCGCGTGCGGAGGTGGGCCGCCCGACAATGTCCGAGCATCATGTTTTCCCCGGCGGTCGCAGTGCCGTACGCATGGCAACGGTGGCTGCCGCGCTCCACCTTCTGGAAGGCGCGTAAAACAACCGCTGCTCATTGCTGCCAACCGGATATCTGCGGAGCCAGCCCGGCCGTGACGGCGGACATCCCTCGCATGGTCCTGTGTAATTTCGCAACTTGGTAAGTGACTCTCCGCGCGCCGCCTGCTGTGCTCCCTCGGAGGATACACAGTATTGTTCTTGTTACCCCCCCCCCCCCCCCCTCTCGGTATTTTGGTGATTTTCCGCAGAGGCAGAGCCGCGCCTCTGGAGCTCTCCTTGCCGGCCTTCTCTTTGCGCTTTCGGTAGCCGGCCAGGGTACGCTCGCACAGAACGCCCCGACGCAGGAGAATGAATGTGGCGACCCGCCATCCGGCGGCGGCACGATCACCTGCTGCAAGCAAGGTTCGCTCTGCGCTTCTGACCATCACGCTACCCACCATCTGCCGATCCTCGCCACACAGCGATCAAACTCGGCTTCAGGATGCCCGGCGATGAGCCGCACAAGGATCGAGGTATCAATTCCCAAGAAACGGGTTATGGCGTTCGTTACTGTTCCCGTCATAATCTGTGCGCAACGGTCAGCGATTGTGACTTCTGGTATGATTTGTTGGCTTTTGTGAATCGGAGATATCGATTTCAAGATATTCCGGTGACGCTAGACGACGCGCAGCGCTGTGCGCATAGCAAGGAATTCGGAGATTGAACCGTGTCTCGACAGTGGCGTCGAATTGAAGACTACGAAGTCGATTCGGCGACGCTGTCGAACAAGGAATTGGCTGCGCTCTCCGGCATCTGGATCGACCGTCGCGCGACAATGGCCGACTCGCAGGGCATGGCAAGGTTCATCGAGCGGCTCAAACGCGAATGGGCAATAGAAACCGGCCTGATCGAGCGGCTGTATACCCTGGATCGCGGCATCACCGAGTTGCTTATCGAGCACGGCATAAACACCGCTCTTGTCCCGCATCGAAACGGGGACAAGTCAGCCGCGCAGATCACTGCCATGATCGGTGATCAGCAGGACGCGATCGAAAGCATTTTTTCGTTCGTAAAGGGCGACCGCACCCTGTCGACCAGCTATGTCAAGGAGCTGCACAGCCTTTTTACCCGGAACCAGGAATTTGTCGAGGCCCGCGATCAGTTTGGTCAGAAGATCTCAGTACCTTTAATTCATGGCGACTACAAGAAACTGCCGAACAATCCGACAAGGCGAGACGGTTCCGTACATCACTACTGCCCCCCGGAACATGTCGCTGCCGAAATGGATCACCTGATCGAACTTCATTCGGGCCATGTTGGGGTTGCACCGGAAGTCGAGGCGGCGTGGCTCCATCACCGTTTCACGCAGATCCATCCGTTTCAGGACGGCAATGGGCGTATCGCGAGAGCGCTCGCCACCCTGGTTTTCGTCAAGGCCAACTGGCTGCCTCTGGTCGTACAGGACAGAGACCGGAAGACGTACGTCGATGCGCTCGAGTCGGCAGATGATGGTGACCTGAAACCGCTGATTTCTTTTTTTTGCAGTCGGCAAAAGGCGGAATTTTTACGGGCATTTGGCATCGCGCGCGACACAGGGCGAGCGCTCCGTGTTGAGGTGCGTATCGACTCCATCAAGCAACGGCTCGCGCAACGGCAAGACAGCTTGGAGAAAGAATGGCAAGCTGCCGTGCCAATCGCCGAACGGCTGCACACCCTGACCAGGGAACGACTGGACCATGTTGCCGCTTCCCTGGATGAGGCGATGAGAAATTACGAAGGTTTCGACTGCTTTGTCGACGACGAAAAAGACCAGGATTCTCGCAGCCACTACTTCGGCCGGCAGATTGTTTATTCTGCCAAGACACTAGGATACTACGCGAACTTGCAGCATTACAGGTCGTGGATACGCTTCGTCGCCAAGGATGAAAACCACAGTAACATCCTGATCTCCTTTCACTGCATTGGCCGGGGTTTCCAGGGAATTCTGGTTTGTTCGGGTACCTGGTTTTCTCGGACACTGACCGATGACGGCAGCTGCGAAACCGGGGGCGAGAATACCCTCAGTGATGAGGTATTTCAGTTCAACTACAAGGAGAGCTTTGAAGATGTTGAGATGCGCTTCCACGATTGGCTTGAAGGTGTGATCGAGCGCGGACTGGCGCTGTGGGAAGCTGCGCTTTGACACTGGGCAGCCTGTCAAGATCGCTATCGGTATGGCTCGACCAGGGATTGCAGCGCGGTGACGGGACTGGCGGGAATGGTGACGAGGAGGTCCTCGCCATGTGCCGCTGCAAAAAGCTCGTCGGAGTCGCGTGCCAACCGTCCTATGGAATAGCGCGCCAGCGGGCGGTCTTCTTGCGGGCGGTAAAGAACGACGAACAAGGCCGGCGGCGCCAGGCCGCGCGCTTCCGGATCACGGAGAGGCCCGCGTGTTTCGACGATCGGAATGTCGGTGAAAGCGCCCAGCGTGGCAGCGATGCGGGCCGAGGCATCGGCGTCGCGCAAATGTTCGTGGGCGGCGCTGTCGCTGCCGGGCGCGTGGGTATGATAGAACCACAACCCGTCCGCGCCGCGCTCGAAACGGTGATAGGCGCCGGCGGTGACAATCTCGACGGCGCCCAGTTCCGCAAACTCGGCAGTGATGAAGCGTTGCTGCGCTACTGGCAGCGGCGCCTGTTCGCCACGCTTGAAAACCAGTATGCCGGCCAGCAGCAGGGCGAACAGCGCCCATATGACAAGCAGCGAACGGCGGCGCGTCACCGTTGGCGCCACCAGACGGCCGTGCCGACCAGCGCCAGAACCAGCGGCAGGAAAAACACCGCGAGAAAGAACGTCCCCTTCATCTGGCGGTTGGTGAAACTGATACGGGGAAGTTCGCGGGTACGCGGCTCGATACCGATCAGATTTTCCTGCCTGGCAAGATAATTCACAGCATTGAGAAACAGATTGCCATTGCCGAGAATGTGAAAGAACGAGTTGGTCGCGAAATCGGAATCGCCGACGATAATCACCCGCGACCGCTCTTCGGCCCGCATGGGCGGCTCTGCATCCGCTCCGGGGCTCGGGTCGCGCACCAGCGATTGCACCATGCGCACGTCTTCTTCCGATACCGGCCGCTTGTTCGCCGCCACCATGAGTGTCAGCGGCCCTCTTGAATCTTCCCCTTCATCGAATGCCACGCGTTCGTTTGAGGTTTCCCCAAAGCTGTTGAGCGATGAGTTGATGACCGGCGTGACTGCCGCGCCCGCCACCCGGCGGCCCGGCTTCAGCGAACGCACCCCGGGGAAGAAGGTCAGCGGCAAGTCCCGCGTCACCTGATGATTGTTGTATTGCGTCACTGCCGGCGAGGAACGATCGGCGGCGAAGTGATGCGAGGGGTCGATCACCAGCGTACTTTCGAGCACCACGCCATAGTCGCCGAATACGGGTTCGAGGCCTGTTTCGGTGAAGGGGTCAATCATGAACAGCGCGTCTCCGCCCTGGGCGAGAAAGTGCCGCAGTACGGTCACTTCCGAGTCCAGAATGGGGCTGCGCGGTCCCGGCACGACCAGCACTGCACAGCCTTCCAGTGCCGCGCCGCCGTCTTTCAGGATCGACACCGGGCGGATCGTGTAGTTGAGTTCTTCCAGGCTGTTCGCAGCCTTGGCGAGGCCGTGGGTTTCGTGCAGCACATATTGCACGCCCGTGCCGTGGGTATGGTCGGCCTGCGATTCCACATGGTCATGCGCTTCCTTGCTGTATGGGTCGGCTTCGCCATGGCCGGTGAGGAAACACACTTCCTGCGTTGCGCCCTGGGAGACGCGAAGAATGCCGTTGATGATATCTGCTTCCAGTTCGCCGTTCACATCCACGCGCCGGCCTTCACTGGTCATCACTGAAGTGCCGGGAAAGCGCACACTGTGCATGCGTGCCATGGCCGGGTTCAGCGCCGGGTCGTGAAACTCGACGGTCACAAGGTCGGTCTCGGCGGCGATCTGGCGGTAGCGGTTGATCGTCTCGCCCATCAGGTGGCTGTGGAAAAACACGATATGAATGGGCTTTTCCAGTCTTTGCAGTACGGCAACGGATTTGTCGGACAGGGAATAAAGCCCGGCCGCGGTGAGGTCGTAACGCAGCGGGGTATTCGCGGACAGCCACGCCAGCAGGGCGATAATTCCGACGACGCCGGATGTATAAAGCGCAATTTCCACCCGTCGGCGGCGCACAAGGCTCGCCAGTTCGGCGCGCAACAGGAAACCCCCGGCGGCAGCGAGCACCGTCCCTGTCAGCGCCAGGACAATGATGACAGGCAAGGTTTCGTAATAGACGAACTTGATCGCCAGCGCCGCCAGCCACAGCAGTGCTCCGGCCAGCAGCAGCGGTCCGCCGAATTTCGCGCTCATGGGGCTATCGTCTCCACTGCAGCCAGCCGGCATTGAGCGAGAGTGCGATGGCCGCGACGGCAAGATAGAATCCCACCGCCTCGCTGGTCACGAGACCGCGGATGAAAGTCCCGTAATGGTCGGAGAATGAAAGATATCCGAACAGGCTCCAGAGGATCGTCGAGGACTGGAAGTTTTGCAGATTGCCGATGAACCAGAAGCCGAGCAGGGTGGCTACCGCCGTCAGCGCGGCGATGATCTGGTTCTGGGTAAGCGCCGAAAACAACTGCCCCAGAGCGAGGCATGCGGCGCCAAGCAGCAGAAAACCGAGATAACCGGCCACGATAGTTGTCGTTTCCGGTTCCGAAAACAGATAGATGGGGATCAAATCGATCATCGTACCGAGCGCCATGAGGAGGAGAATGGTCATCGCGCCCATGAACTTGGCGATGGCGATTTGCCACGGCGTAAGCGGCAGGGTCAGCAGAAGCTCCATGGTTCTGCCGCTCCATTCGCCGGCAAACAGGCGCATGGAGATGGCAGGGCAAACCACGGTCAGCAGGATGCCCATGTTCTGGAAAGTCTCATCCATGGTGGCCGTGCCGCCGAGAAACACGTTGTAGGTGTAGAAATAGCCGGTCCCGACGAGGAACACGGCAATCACGAAATAGGCGATGGGAGAGCGGAAATAGTGCCGCATCTCCTTGCGGTACAGCGCCCAGATTCCGCTCATGGCTGCGCCTCGGTGCTGTCGGAGGCGCGCACATAGCGCAGGAATATGTTTTCCAGCGTCGGTTCGCGGCGCTGCATGAGATGCAGGTCCCAGGGCCCGGCGACGGCGCGGGCGATCCGCGCCTCTATACCGCTGCGGTCATCGACGGCGCATTCCACGGTGATCATGTCCGGTCGTTCTTCAAGGGGGGACACCTGCACGCCGCGTACACCGTCAAGCGCAAGCAATGCGTCGTGCACCGGTTCCGCTGGCGCCGTCATGCGCAGCGACACGATATTGGTTTCCTCCACGGCATTTCGCAGCCCCGTCGGCGTGTCGATAGCAAGCAGCCGGCCGTGATTGATGATGGCGACGCGCTGGCAGATCAGCGTCACTTCGGGCAGGATGTGGGTGCTCAGCAGCACTGTATGGCCGGCGCCGAACGCGCGGATCACCTCCCGCGTTTCCAGTATCTGTCCGGGGTCGAGGCCGATGGTCGGCTCGTCGAGCAACAGGACTTCCGGCTGGCCGAGCAGCGCCTGCGCCAGGCCCACGCGCTGGCGGTAGCCCTTCGACAGCTTGAAAATCTCGCGCTGGAACACCGCTTCCAGCCGGCAGGCCGCGCTCACGCGCTCCAGTTCCGGGGCGACGCGCGGTTTCGGCACGCCTTTCACGCGGGCAACAAATGAGAGATAGGACTGGACATCGAGCGTGTCATAGAGGGGCGGCTGCTCCGGCAGATAGCCGATATGCCGCGCGGCGGCGATATTCTGCGTTGCCATGTCGTAGCCGGCGACGGTCACACTGCCTTCGGTGGCGGCCGTGAAGCCGGCGATCATGCGCAATGTGGTGGTCTTTCCGGCCCCGTTCGGCCCCAGAAACCCGACGATTTCGTCGCGCGCTACCGTGAAGGACAGCGCGTGAATGATGGTTTTCGAACCGTAACGCTTCGAAACCGACTCAAGGGAGATCATGGCAGCGCGGGATTCGGAACGGGTAAGGTGAAGGCCCTCCCGGACAGGGGGAGGGCCTTCGGCAGATTCCTTGCAGGAGACTTACGAGCGGCAGTGGTCAGTCATACCACTTTTCACCCATCGAGTCGTACTGCCGGATGCTGTGGCCGAACCAGAGCGGCGCGTTCTCGAGGTCGCGCATCTTGGTCAGGCGGTTGACTGACTTGAAATAGTCCAGCACGCTGTAGTTGAGGCCGGCAGGATGGCCTTCCAGATTTTCTTCCATCCAGATGGCGTCCTGCGAAAGCAGAACCGTGCCAGTGTTGGGAAGCTTCACCTTGACCGACTGATGGCCAAGTGTGTGGCCGGGAGTGGAGAGCACCATCACCGTGCCGTCGCCGAACAGGTCATAGTCGCCTTCGAGCGCGAGATAGTCGAAATCGCGCGCCTCGTCATAGTCCGCCATGATGTGGGCGCCGGACGGGCGCTGGAATTTCTCCGGCCACCAGGCCTGATAGAGTTCCTTCTGCTGAATCACATGGATCGCGTTCGGGAACATTTCGATATTGGCGATATGGTCGAGATGCGAATGCGACGTGATAACAGCCTTCACCTGGTCGACAGTATAGCCAAGCTTTTCGAGCTGGCGGTCGATGACGTCGTCGCGAGTCTGGCTCGGCCGGAGGAACCCGCACGCGCCTTCCGACCAGTGCGAGGTGCAATTGCCGTCAGAGATGGCGACATTGTTGCCCGTGTCGTAAACGACAACACCCAACGGATGATCAATGATCCACATGTTGATGGGGATCAGGATGTCACGCGCTTCCGGATAGGTCGGAATAAGCCCCTGAATGTTGAACGGGCCAAACTTGCCGCTGGCCGTCCAATACAGCTTCTGCGCGGAGGCAGACGATGCGCAGATGCCGAGCGCGGCGAAGAGCGCCGCAACGACTCCCAGCCTTTTCATGAAAAACCCTCCTCATTGTCATGACCAACCGCCTGCGCGAAAAAGTGGCGCTACAGACGGCTCCGCTCGGCGGCCAGCCGGCGGAAACATCGCAAATTATGACAAAATGTGGGCGCGGCGCAAGCCAAACCTGGCCGCGCCGGGCGGAAACCCCGATGAATTTGTCAGGATACGCCCAGCGCCCTGATGCGCCCGCCATGCAGGGTCACCGTGCGGTCTGTGCGTTTCGCGATCTCCGCATTGTGGGTCACGATCAGCGCCGCCAGATTTTCCTCACGCACCAGTGCCAGCAATTCATCGAACACGCGCTCTGAGGTATCCGGGTCCAGATTCCCCGTGGGTTCGTCGGCGAGCAGCACTTGCGGCCGGTTTGCAAGCGCGCGGGCGATGGCCACGCGCTGTTGCTCGCCGCCGGAAAGCTGGCCGGGCCAATGGCCGCGGCGCTCCGCCAGGCCCACCCGGTCCAGCAGGACCCGCGCCCGCTCCATTGCCTCGGCGCGGCTGCGCCGCGCCAGCATTTGCGGCAGCATGATATTTTCCTGCGCCGAAAACTCGGGCAGCAGGTGGTGAAACTGATAGACAAAGCCGAGTGCATTGCGGCGTATCGCCGTGCGCTCGGAGTCACTCAGCCCCCCGCAAGCCCGGCCGGCAATGCGAACCTCGCCGCTGTCGGGCGGTTCCAGCAGGCCGGCGATATGCAGCAGCGTTGACTTGCCGGACCCCGACGGCCCCACCAGCGATACCAGTTCGCCTGGCGCAATAGCCAGCGACGCGCCATTCAGGATTTGCAATCGGCGGCCGCCCTGATCGAATCCGCGCCGGATTCCAACCAGGCGCAGCGCCGCACCTTCATTCATAGCGCAGCGCTTCCACCGGATCGAGACGCGCCGCCCGCCATGCCGGATAAAGCGTCGCGGCAAAGGACAGCACCAGACTCATCACGCCGATCATGATGATCTGTTCCGCGTCCATCACCGCCGGCAGGCGCGTCAGGTAATAGATTTCGGGCGCAAATGTCTCGGTGCCCAGAATCCGGTCAACCCAATCCTGAATGGTCTGGATATTGGCCGTGAACGCGACTCCCAGAGCAACGCCGGCGACGGTGCCGAGGGCTCCTATCGAGGCGCCGGTCAGGAAGAATATCCGCATGACGGCCGCGCGGCGTGCGCCCATGGTGCGCAGGATGGCGATGCCTTTCCCCTTGTCATGCACCAGCATCACCAGGCTGGCGATGATGTTGAACGCGGCGATGAGAATGATCAGCGTCAGTATCAGAAACATCACATTGCGTTCCACCGCCAGCGCGTTCTGCAGGTGGCTGAACCGCGCTTGCCAGGGCGAGGCCACGCCGCGCCCCGCCGCCGCCGTCGTCACATCCGACGCCAGCACATCCGCGGCTTCCGGGTCGGTGATGAAGATTTCGAGCTGGTTCACCTGTTCAGGCAGGTTGAAATGCTGCTGCGCCAGGCGCAGCGGCATGAGGATCAGCAGACGGTCATATTCCGACATGCCGAGATCGAACGTGCCGAGCACCGGGTAGGCGCGCGCCCGCGGCAAATGGCCGATGACGGTGGCACGGCTCTCCGGCGAAATGAGTGTCACCGAATCCCCCGGCTTGACACCGATCTGGCGGGCCAGTCTCTGTCCCAGCAGAACGCCGTCATCGTCGCCGAACTGCGCCAGTGCGCCGGGTTGTTCAATGCCTTCGGCGATCAGGCTGCGGGCAGCCAGATCATCCCGCGTCACGCCGCGCGCCAACGCACCGCCGGACCGGCTCCCGGAGGAAATCATGACGGGCGCCTCCACTTGCGGCGTCACCAGCGTGACCGAATCCAGCCCCAGTATGTCGGTCGACAACGCCTCATAGTCCTCAATGCCGCCGCGGGCACTTTGCACCGTGATGTGTCCGTTGATACTGAGCAGGCGGCTCAGCAATTCGACGCGAAATCCGTTCATCACCGACATGACAATGATCAATACGGCGACGCCGAGGCAAATGCCGACCAGGGAAAAGCCGGCAACCACGGAAATGAATCCTTCGCGCCGGCGCGCGCGCAAATAACGCCACGCGACCCAGCGCTCGATGCGGGAAAACATCGCTCAGCCGGTCAGGCGGGCAATGGCCGCGTCCGGCGTCAGGCTCTCCGCCTCTCCGCCGCCGCGTTCGCGAAACTCGACGACACCTTGCTTCACACCGCGCGGTCCCACCACCACTTGCCGGGGCAGACCGATCAGGTCCGCAGTCGCAAACTTCACCCCCGCGCGTTCGTCGCGGTCGTCAACCAGGACCGACACACCTGCGCCGGCGAGTTGCGCGGCCATCCTTTCGCACGCCTCCACGCAGGCCGGGTTCCCGGCGGCCAGGTTGATGATCGCGGCGTCAAACGGTGCTACGCTGGCCGGCCAGATTATGCCGGCATCGTCGTGGGATGCCTCGATGATGGCGCCGACCAGCCGCGACACGCCGATGCCGTAGGAACCCATCTCCACTTCCACCGGCTCCCCGTCGGGACCGGTGACGCGGGCGCCCATGGCAGCGGAATATTTGGCGCCGAAATAGAAGATGTGGCCGACTTCTATGCCGCGCGCGGTGGTTCGATGTTCGTCCGCAAGCGCATCGAATGCGGCCGGATCGTGCTGTTCGTCGGTTGCGGCATAAAGGGCCGTCCAGCGATCCACTATGGGCTGCAGGTCGGACTCATAATCCACCGCCGCCAGCGACTCGAATTGCAGCAGACGGGAATCGCAATACACCGCGCTTTCCCCCGTATCGGCAAGAATGACGAATTCATGGCTCATATCGCCGCCGATCGGCCCGGCATGGGCGCGCATCGGCACTGCCTTGAGGCCGAGCCGCTCGAACGTGCGCAAATAGGCGATGAACATGCGGTTGTAGGAGCGACGCGCGCCCGCCTTGTCGAGGTCGAACGAATAATTATCCTTCATCAGGAATTCACGACCGCGCATGACCCCGAAACGCGGGCGCACTTCGTCGCGGAATTTCCATTGAATCTGATAGAGGTTGATAGGCAGGTCGCGATAACTCCGCACGGAGTTGCGGAAAATGTCCGTGACAACTTCCTCATGCGTGGGGCCGAACAGCATGTCGCGGTCATGGCGGTCGGTGATGCGCAGCATTTCGCGCCCGTAATCGTCATAGCGGCCGCTTTCGCGCCACAGGTCGGCGGGCTGTATTGCCGGCATGAGGATTTCCTGGCAGCCGGCGGCGTTCATTTCCTCGCGAACGATCTGCTCCACTTTGCGCAGGACGGCGTGACCCAGGGGCAGCCAGCTATAGATGCCGGCGCTCGACTGGCGGATCATGCCGGCGCGCAGCATGAGCCGGTGCGAGACAATCTGCGCTTCAGCCGGATTTTCCTTGAGTGTCGGCAGAAAGAAGCGCGATAGACGCGCAACCGCTGTGCTTGCCATGCCGCAAGCCTCCTTCATGAACTCGCTTTGGCGGGCCGTTTCAGACGGGAATTTCGAATTGCGCCCCGGCAACAGCATATTCCGGGCCGGAAGCACGCTGAAACTCAACCATTCTACAGTATCATATCACGGCGCGCTGCCGGTTCCGCAGCAGTTTACGACCACCAGCAGTTAGCGCCTGCAATAGTCGCACCGTGACTCTGTCACGGAAGGTACGGCGGGCACCACAAAGCTGCCGCCGGAGCAACAGGTGAGGCACAGGATGTTTGAATGCTTTACGAAATGCCGCCCGTCACTGGCCTTTGTAGCGGGCTTCTTACTGGCAGGCGCGGCGGCGCAGCCGGCCGCTGCGGAGGGGTTTCATGTTTCCGTCGGCATTGAACGCGGATTGGTCGAGGCCGACTACGCCAAGTCGGTAGAGATCGACGCGCCCTGGTCGAAGTACACCGCCCGCGATGGCGCGAGCGACGCGGCCGACTCAATCAGGACGGCGCTCGAATACCGCCGGCACTTGTCTTCCCAAGTCTATCTTGCCGCCGAAGTGGAGGCGGTGCTTCGTCTCAACGGCGGCGTTGCTGGTTATCTGTTGGAGGGAACCGGTGACGGTACCGTGGATGTGTGGCCGGGGGTATGGACGCTCGAGCAGGGCCATGCCGTCGGCCTCGGTGCGCGGCTGGGCTATGTACCGGAGGCTTCGCAATTCGCCGTTCCCGTGCGGTCGCTCTATCTGTTTTCCGGTGTCCGGCGGCTCGCTACCGAGGTTGTAATGAGGCACGAGAACCCCGCTCGCGGTATTTCAGGCTTTCGCGCCAGGCATGAGACGCCGCTGGCTTGGCGATTCGGAGTCGGCGCGGAATTCGATGTTTCGGATGGCTGGTTCGACCTGCGGGCCGGTTACTCGCAGCATGATTTTGGCATTGTCCTCGGCGGCGGCCTGGCGGACAATCCCACGCTTGGCTATGCGTTCGACATGCAGGAGTGGAGCCTCGGCCTCAGTTATGTGATTCCCCTCGGGGGCTGATTCCGTGGTCGCGGCGGAAAGGAAGGCGCAACCCCGTCCGGAAATGTACGGCGTGTGCAGCGAGGCCGCCGCCGGAGCAACAGTTGAGGTGCAGGATGTTTGAACGCTCCGCGAAATATCACCGGCCGCCGGCTCTGGTTGCCGGGTTCGTGCTGGTGTGCGCGGCAGCGCAGCCCGCTGCTGCGGACGGGTTTCATATTTCCGCCGGGATTGAACGCGGGCTTGTGGAGGCCGAACACGCAAAATCTATCGAGATAGAGTCGCCCTGGTCGAAGTACACCGCCAGCGATAGCGCGCGTGACGCGGCCAATGCCATCAGGGTGGCGCTGGAATACCGCCAGCCCCTGTCTTCCCGCGTCTATCTTTCCGGGGAGGTGGAGGGCGTGCTTCATCTCAACAGCAGCGTCGCAGGGTATCTGCTGGAGGGAACCGGTTACGGTATCGCGGATGTGTGGCCGGGGACGTGGATGCTGGAGCAGCGTCATGCGGTCGGTCTCGGCGCCCGGCTGGGTTATGTGCCGGAAGCTTCGCATTCCGCCGCCCGAGTGCGGTCGCTCTATCTGTTTTCCGGTGTCCGGCGGCTCGCTACCGAGGTCGAAATGCGGACCGAGAACCCCGTTCTTGGTATTTCAGGGTCTCGCACCAGACGTGAGACACCTTTGGCCTGGAGATTCGGAGCAGGGGCGGAACTTGGCGGTTCCGACGGCTGGTTCGATGTGCGGGCCGGATATTCACAGTATGATTTCCACAGGGTCACCGGGAGCACATTGGCGCACAATCCCATCATCGGGCAGTCGTTTGACCTGCGGGAGTGGAGCCTCAGCCTCGGTTATGTGATTCCCCTCGGGAACTGATCGGGCTGCGCCATTCACAGGCCGAATCGGGCCCACAGGGCGCGATCCTCAATTGCCGCAAGGAGGCCGGCGGCAAGCGCCGCAGGGTCGCCCCACGGTGCGGCGTCAGTAACGCCGAACCGGGAACGAAACCACCCGCGCGGCGGGCTGATGACCGGCAGGCGCACATTGTCGCCGAAGCGGTCGCGCATCATGGCGCGCAAGTCACCAAGGCCGTCGATGAGTCCGAGCGCCGCCGCTTGTTCCCCGGTCCAGACATCGCCTTCGAACAGGGTTGTGTCGCTTGCCTTCAGGCGCTTGCCGCGGCGTTCGCGCACATGGTCGATAAAGGCGGCGTGAATATCGCGATGCAATTCCAGCAGGCGCGCGACATCGCCCGGGTCCTCGGGACGGAACGGGTCCAGCATCGCCTTGCGGCTGCCCTGATGATAGACGCGGCGCTCGATTCCCAGCCGCTCAATGGCGTCGGAAAAGCCGAATCCGGCCGAGATGACACCGATCGAACCAATGATGGAAGAGCGTTCGGCGTAGATTTCATCTGCGGCGCATGCAAGCCAGTAACCGCCCGATGCGGCGACATCCTCGACAAAGGCGAAGATCGGCACGTCGCACTCCTTGGCACGGGTGCGGATGCGCCTGGCGATCAGCGCTGATTGCACGGGCGAACCGCCGGGCGAGTTTACCTGAAGGGCGAGCGCGCTCATGCCCCGTATACGGCAGGCGCGATCGATAAGCCCGGTGAACGAGGCGAGGTTCAGCCTGCCCCGCAACGAAGCGGCGGCCGCAATGATTCCGTCGAGGCGCAGAACCGGAACCACCGGCGGCTTCGGAAGAAAGGGCAGGAGTCGGCTCAGCATCGGTGGACGACCATGAACGGATCAACAGGGGCGGGTGCGCGGGCTTGCCGCAAGAGGCAGCGGCCCTGCATGTCGCAATACAGCTTCCGCGGCATGAGTAAAGCGGCCATCCGGCTCGTGCAAGACAAGCCCCGGGGAGAGGGTGAGAGGGGTATTGATCTGCTTGCGGGCTGATACGAGTACGCGCTTGGCTGCCCGCCCCCGTTTTGGCCAGAGCGGATGCACGATAATGCCGCCGGCCTTTCCGCGCAGCGCCGCCAGCAGGTCATCCAGCCGGTCGGCGCGATGGATAAAGGTGAGGCTCCCCCTGGGCCGCAGCAGGGTGAGCGCGGCCGCCGCCCAGTCTGCGAGGTCGGCGCCGTCTTCTACCGTGGCCGCCCGACGAGTCCCGCACAGTGCGCCGCGCCGCGGCGGCAAATGGGGAGGATTCGCCATCACATGGTCGCATGGCGCCAGTTCGGCGAGTGCCTCGCGGTCCGTAATGTCGGCGGCGGCGATGCGGATCCGTGCAGAAAATGGCGCGGCGGCGGCGTTCCTTGCCGCCAGCGCCGCCAGGGTCCGGACCCGTTCGACGCCGATGACATGAATTTCCGGCAGGCGTGCCGCAAGGCACAGCGCCGCCGCGCCGCTGCCGGTTCCGAGATCAATGACCGTCTCCCCAGGGTTGGCGGCAATGGCGGCAGCCAGCAGAATCGGATCGATCGCCGCGCGAAATCCGTCAACAGGCTGCGAAAGGTGGACACGGCCGCCAAGCAGTGTGTCGCGGCTGAACTTGCTGGCTATCGGCAGCGCTGCGGCCTCCTCCACAGGGACGCGCGCTTGACCGGCTCGCGCGACCGCTTCTATGTTCACCGCGCGGACATGGGCGTCAAGTCCGCGACGCGCCCGGCTTGGCCGGCCAGGGAGGAGATCGTCCGTGCCGCCAGCCGCCGGGTCCGGCGTTGAAACCGAAATGATCGATACCAGGGCAGGCGCCGGCCGTCTGGCGCGCCTGCAACACCTGGTGGAAAACGATCTCACCGCCGTCAATCGCGTTATCGTGGACCGGATGCAGAGTCCGGTGTCGCTCATTCCACGTCTTGCCGGGCATATTGTCGCGTCGGGCGGCAAGCGCATCCGCCCGCTGGTGACGCTTCTGGCGGCGCGCTGCTGCGGCTATACCGGCGACCGCCAGGTGATGCTGGCCGCATGTGTCGAGTTCATCCACACGGCGACACTGCTGCATGACGATGTGGTGGACACGAGCACATTGCGGCGCGGCACGGCGACAGCCAATGCGGTCTGGGGAAATCAGGCAAGCGTGCTGGTCGGCGACTTCCTGTTCAGCCGTGCGTTCGAGCTGATGGTGGAGGATGGCTCGCTCGACGTGCTGGCGATCCTATCCAGCGCCAGTTCCACGATCGCTGAGGGCGAGGTTCTGCAACTGCTGACTGCGCACGACACGGAGACCGACGAAGCCGCGTATCTCCGGGTGGTGGCGGCGAAAACCGCGCGCCTGTTTGCCGCGGCCGCGGCCGTCGGCGGCGCCGTCAGCGGCGTGGAGGATGCCCAGCGCAAGGCCCTGTTCTCCTATGGCGCGGATGTCGGAATGTGTTTCCAGCTTGTCGATGACGCGCTGGATTACCAGGCTGCCGAAGTCGCGTTGGGAAAGACAGTCGGCGACGATTTCCGGGAGGGGAAGATCACCTTGCCGGTTATTCTCGCATTCGCGCGCGGCGGCGAGGAAGAACGCCGCTTCTGGCGCCGCGCGCTCGAGGATGGCCGCCAGGACAGCGAGGATTTTGACCGGGCCGTGGATTTGATCGCCCGGCACGGGGCTTTCGACGAGACAATGGCGCGCGCGCAGCGCTATGCGGCATCCGCCCGCGCGGCGCTGGATGTGCTGCCCGATAATCCCCACCGTGCGGCGCTGGCCGAAATCGCTGCCTTCGCCGTCGAGCGCGGCTATTAGGCGAGGCGTCCGGGCGCACGGTTGCGACGGAATGAACAGGGAGTAGCGCAGGTGAAATTTGGTCTTCGTTATTGCAATACCGGGCGGTATGCCGACCCGGCAAACGCCCTGGAACTGCTGCAGGCAGCAGAGGAAGCAGGTTTCGAGTCAGTCTGGGCGGTCGAGCATACCGTGGTGCCGGAAGGCTATGAGTCAGCCTATCCCTACTCACCGGACGGCAAGATGGCGGGCGGCAAGACCGATATTCCGCTGCCCGACCCGCTCATCTGGCTGTCCTGGGCCGCCTCGGCAACCACACGAATAAAACTCGGCACGGCGATCTTGATCCTGCCGCAGCACAACCCGGTCATTGCGGCCAAACAGATCGCCACGCTGGATCATCTCTCGGGCGGGCGCGTTCTGCTGGGAATCGGCGTCGGCTGGCTGCGCGAGGAGTTCGAGGCACTCGGCGTGCCGTTCGCCGAGCGCGGCGCCCGCACCGACGAATATATCGCGGCGATGCGCGAATTATGGGGCGCGGAGCGGCCATCCTTTTCCGGCAAGTTCGTACAGTTTGACGGCGCCCAATGTCGTCCGCGTCCCGTCGGCGGTTCCGTGCCCATCATTGTCGGCGGCCATTCGCAGGCCGCAGCGCGCCGGGCCGGGCGGCTGGGAGACGGATTTTTCCCGGCGCGCGGCCAACCGCACCACTTGTTCGACCTTGCGCGGCGCACCGCGGAAGAACAGGGACGCGACCCGGAGGCAATCGAGCTTTCCGCCAGCCTGCCCGAAAACTTGCAGGAATTGCCGGGCCTCGCGCGGGCGGGGGTAAGCCGTGTTCTGGTGCCGGTCGCGTTTCTGGCCGGTGCGCCGGGCGTCGTTTCCACCCCTGACGACGTACTGGCATGGAAAAGCCGTATCGCCGATCTCTCCGAGCCTTGATACGGGCCTGAGACCAGGGTCACGGCGTTTCGGGCGCGCCGGGCCAGACAACGGTGGCGGCGGCAAGGTCCGGCCAGCCTATAGGCGCGCCGGCCGCTTCTGCTGCTTCCCGCGGCGGCAGTTCAGCGTCCCATTTCGCGGCGACGAAGCGCCGGCCCGTAACATCGGATGCGTCGTCGGACAGGAGCCAGCAGGCCGGCGGCGCCATGGCCTCGGGGCGGATCAGGCCGGCGCGGTCCGGGAACGACTCCGGCGGCACCATGGGAGTGTCGGTCGGCCCGCCCGGCACCAGGATATTCACGGTGATACCTGTTCCCTCCAGTTCCGCCGCCCAACCGGCGGACGCTGCCTCCACGGCCGCCTTGCTCGCGGCGTAGGGCCCCCAGCCGCGCCGCAGCATGGTGAAGAAGCTGGTGGTTACGGAAATGATGCGACCGCTCCCCCGCGTGCGAAAATGCGGCATGACGGCGCGGATCATGAGAAACGTGCCCGTCGCATTAACCGCCATTATCTGGCGCCAGAAGGCCGGTTCGATTTCTTCCAGCGCAAACGGGCGGGTCTCGTAATCAACGCGAATGCGGTTCATGCCTACGGCGGCATTGTTTATGAGGCCGTCCACCCGCCCGAAATGGCCGAGGCAGGCGGCGACCGCATCGGCGCACGCTGATTCATCGCTGATGTCGCAGGCGAGGGGGAGCACGGCGTCGCCGCCGTCATCGAATGAGGGAGCAGCGACATCAAGCGCTGCAACGCGGGCGCCCCGTTCCCGCAGCATCCGCACCAGGGCGCGGCCGATGCCGCCCGCGGCGCCGGTGACAAGGACCACCTTGCCGCCAAGTTGTTGTGACATGTCGGTCATCGAAGATTTCTCCTTGCTTTTCGGGAGTTTCCCCACCGCAGCGCGCTTGATCGCCCCAGTAGGACTTGCATCCCGCTCCCAGAATTGATAATGAGAACCATTCGCAATTGGGTTACAGGACGATCATGTGCACCATCGATCCGGTTCGTCTGCTCTCTGTCACACAGTTCGGACGGAGACGAATCCAGGAAATTCCGCCCGGCTATCATTGCATGATTTGCGGGTCGTGCTTGAGTGTTCACGAACTGCGCGTGCTTGCGGCCAAGGCGGGAATGCGCCTGCCGCGCGACGCCACCGACTTCGAGATTCATGGCCGGGTTGTTCATTCGGTCGCGCAATCTCCAGCCCTCGCGCGGGTGATGGAAAGGAAACTCGACCGCAAGTTTCACCATTCCGTCAAGAAAAGCGCAGCATTCAACACCGAGGCCGAATTGCGCGAATGGTGGAAGGCATCGCTGGATGCCGGAGATATTGTCGGCCCCTATTGGGCGTTGATGACCCATCCCGCCGTCGGCGCGCAGTTTTCCGCCGACCTGTTCGGCGAGATGCACATGCTCTCGCACCTTGAAGGCTCGACAAACCGCGCTTATCGGAATCAGATGGCAGCCGCGGAAAGACGCACCGCATCGCTCACGCGGAAACTGATGGCCGCGCAGGAACGGCTCACCGAGCGACAGAAGACCGTCGATGAATTGCGCGCGCTCCTTCGCGAGGCGCGGCCTGTGGCAGACCGGCTGGCCGTGGTGACCGAAAAGTTGAAGCGGTTCGAAGCCGGGACCGAATATCGGAGCCTCGTGTCACGCATCGCCGCGCTGGAGCACCTCGTCGGCGAGCGCGAGACGCAAATCAGCAAGGCGGAGGAAAGACTTTCCGAGACCGTGGCAGAGTTGAGTACGTCCCGCCGCGAAATCGCCGCGCTTCGACAATCCCCGGCCGAGGCGAATTCGCAATACGACGCCTCGAGGACTTTGCTTGCGGATTCGGAGTACGGTGCCGAAGAGGAGGACGTCGGCTGCGACTTGTCGTCCTGCCCGTTCGATCTCGCTGGCCGCCGCATCGTATATATCGGCGGGCGCATGCGCCTCATGAGCCATCTTCGCAACTTTGTCGAAAGTGCGAACGGCGAGTTCATTCATCACGATGGCGGCGTAGAGGATAACAGCCACCGGCTCGGCCATGTGCTGTCGCAGGGTGATGCCGTCTTCTGTCCGATGGATTGTGTGAGCCATGGCGCCTGCATTCGGGCGCGCCGCTATTGCAAGCAAACCTCACGCGTGTTCGTGCCCTTGCGCAGTTCCGGCTTGTCCTCGTTTCTGGACGGATTGCACCAGCTTGCGATGCAATAGGCGGAAACGGTTTGCGCTGGAAAGTATTTCGCCGAGCGAAAGGAAAACAACCGCATAACCTTTCGTACAGCATAGTTTTCCCGGCACAGTTCCTGTATACAGGGAGCTCATGTGTGCTTCGTTCGTTCGATATTGTAGTTTTGCTTGGCGGGGCGCATGTGCGCACGGCCGCGCCCTGTGGAAAGGAAGCCGGATGCTGAAAAAGGGGTTTCGCGAATTGGTGGCCGAAGCCAACGAGATCGTGGAGGCGGTGTCGGCGGACGCAGCCATGAGAATGGTTGGCGAAGCCGATGTGCAGTTTGTCGATGTGCGGGAAACCTCCGAGCATGAGGCCGGCAGCATCCCCGGCTCCGTGCATGTCCCGCGCGGGCTGCTGGAATTCATCGCCGACCCCTCCTCGCCCTTGCACAAGACCGAGTTGAGCGCTGGCGGCCGCCTTGTCATCTACTGCGCCAGCGGCGGGCGTTCGGCGCTGGCGGCCAAAACCCTGCTGGACATGGGCGTGCAGGGTACGGTGAACAACCTTGTGGGCGGCATGACCGCATGGCGCAAGCAGGGCGGACCCGTGGTCTGAGGGTCGCCCCGCGCGGCACGCTCGCGCTCACGCGGACAAGCGTCGGGAAAACAACGCGAACATCCGCTCCCAATGCCGTTCGGCGGCCGCCTTGTGATAGACCGAAGGCCGCTGCGGAAAGGCAAAACCGTGTTCGGTTCCCGGATAAACTTCGACGCGGTGATTGACCCCGGCCGCATCCATGATCCCCGGCATTCGGTCAAGCAGTTCCTGCGGCACCCACGGGTCCTCCGACGCGAAGGCGAGGTACAGCTCGGCCTTGATGGCGTCGGCCCGAAGATGCGGGGAATCGGGCGCGTCGGTAACGATGCCCACGCCGTAATAGGAGGCGATGGCTGAGAACTCATCGGGGTAGGCGGCGCCGATCGCCACTACGAACTGGCCGCTCATGCAATAGCCGACACAGCCGCACGGCCCCGGCGCAGCCTGCCCGGACTCATGAACGAAATCGAGCAGGGCGCGCGTATCGGCCACTACGCCCGCATTGGTTAGCGTGCTCATGACGCCGAACATTTTCCTGCGTTCGTCCCTGTCGCTGCGAATGCGTTCGGCGTCGAACCCGTAATCCCCTTCGCGGCCCGTGCGGTAATACAGATTGGGAAGCGCGACGAAATACCCGACAGTGCCGATTCGCCGCGCCATATCCCGCAACTCCTCGCGCATTCCCGGCGCGTCCATGTACATGATGACGGCAGGGAAGGGGCCGCCTTCGTCCGGATGGCAGACGAACGTATCAACCACGCCGTCAGCGGTGGCGATTTCGGTCGTGAATTCATGCATGGCGGCGTTCTCTCATGTCGCGAGGTTTGCGGGCATTCCGGCGTCGTACAGCCATTCATGTTCGCCGTCGCCGGCAAGGGTGGTGCGCACCATGCGCCGCAATTGATGGGCGGGGTAGGCATGGCCGCGATGCAGAACGGCGCGGTTGTCCCACAGCACGGCATCGCCTTCGCTCCAGCGGTGCTTCCAGGTTCGCGGCGGCTGACAGGCCTCGTCGCACAATTTGCGCAGCAATTCCCGGCTTTCTTCCACATCCTCGCCGACAATATGGCTGGTATGGCGGCCCACATAGAGAATATTGCGGCCCGTGACCGAGTGCGGACGAATGATCGGGTGTTCCACCGGAGGCAGCACTTCTTCGTGAATGAGATCGGCGCCGCCGACCAGCCCCTGGCTGTAGGAATAGCTGTGCACGGCATATTTGTCCTGCAGCCATTCCTTCATGTCGGGAGCCAGCGCGTCATAGGCGGCCCGCATGTCGGCCCATTCGGTTTCGCCGCCGGTATCCGGCACGGCGCGGGCTGCGAGAAGGGACCCCTTGGCCGGCACGCTCTTGTAGGAGGAATCGCTGTGCCAATAGGAATTGCCCTTGAGAAGCAGGTTGCGCTTGCTGTCATGCGCGACAAGGCTGCCGTCCCGGGCCTCGTTGGTCAGATAGGAAAACATCTGGCGCGGCTGGGCGAACTCTTCCGACCGGCCGTTAATTCCGTCTTCGGCGCCAGGTTGGAAAATCGCAACATTCTCAAGCGGCCCGAGGCGGCGGCTGAACGCAGCTTGCCGCGCATCGTCAAAATACTGTTCCGGGAAGATCAGCACCGCATGTTCATGCCATGCCGCAACAATCTCGTCGATCATCGACTGTTCAAGATCGCCCGACAGCGTAACACCGCGAACCACGGCGCCGAGAGTGGCGTCAACGGGCGAGACATCAATCGACATGATTTTTCTCCCTTCCGGTCATGCGCCGCCGGCTATTTGCATTCGAGCCGGCAAGTGGAACCATGATCGATATTGGTCAACTGAACAATACCGCAGCTTGCCGCGGTGGTGCCGTCGGCAAAAATGACGCGGTCCCCTTCGCGCCATCCTTCGCACGTGCCCCTGATTTCATAGATATTGCCGTTTATGACGAAATGCGCCGCGCCGCTTTCGGCCCCGACAGCCTCGATGACATGGTTTTGCTGCGCCGGCGCAGCCGCAGCCGAAAACGCCGCCAACGCCATGATGGCCGCAAAAAATGCACAAGCAGCGCTCCTGGCTCCGAACATCCCGTTCCCTCCCGTCATGAATTCGCCGCTGACCGTAGCGCAAACCAGCGTAAATGATAACTGCGCGCGGCGTCCGAAGCCTTGAAGGACCCCGGGTGCGTTGCTACATATCCCCTGCTTGGGCAAGCCGCCGCGAAGCGCTCCGGCGCCGGGAATACATCGTACGGGAGTAGCAGAATGTTCATTCAGACCGAGCCGACGCCGAACCCGGCGACCATGAAGTTCCTCCCCGGCGAGACAGTGCTGGCCAACGGCACCGCCAACTTCGCCAATGCCGAGTCCGCCGGGCGGTCGCCCCTCGCCGAGCGCCTGTTCTTCATCGACGGCGTGGAAGGCGTGTTCCTGGGTTCGGACTTTGTCACCGTGACCAAGGCGCCCGATGCGGAATGGCAGTTGCTCAAGCCGTCAATTCTCGGCGTCATCATGGAGCACTATATTTCCGGCGCACCAATGCTTCTTGACGACAGCCGTTCCGCTCACGCCGCTCCTGCCGGTTCGGAGGAAGACGCCGAGATTGTCGCGCAGATTCAGGAATTGCTCGATACGCGCGTGCGCCCCGCCGTGGCCCAGGATGGCGGCGATATCATCTTCCACGGCTTCGAGGACGGGATCGTCATGCTGGAAATGCACGGCGCCTGTTCCGGCTGCCCCAGCTCCACCGCGACCCTGAAATACGGCATCGAGAACATGCTGCGCCATTACGTGCCGGAAGTCGTCGAGGTCCGCGCCGTCTTCTGAACCGGGCCATCCTCGGGCGCCGGCGTCTTGTCGGGGTAATCGCACAGATCGCTGACAATGCATGAGGGGCAGGAGGGCTTGCGCGCCTTGCACACATAGCGCCCGTGCAGAATCAACCAATGGTGCGCATGTTGCTTGTAGCGGTCCGGCACCACCTCCAGCAGCCCTTCTTCCACCGCTAGCGGGGTTTTGCCGGGGGCCAGCCCAGTGCGGTTGCCCACCCTGAAGATATGGGTGTCTACGGCGATGGTCGGTTCGCCGAACGCGCTGTTCAGCACGACATTCGCAGTTTTCCTCCCCACGCCCGGCAGCGCTTCCAGCGCTTCGCGGTCGCGCGGCACATTGCCGTCATGACGGTCGATCAACTGCTGGCTGAGCGCGATCACATTCTTTGCCTTGTTACGGTATAGCCCGATCGTGCGGATCATCTCGCGCACCCGCTCCTCGCCCAGCGCGACCATGGCCTGCGGCGTGTCCGCAGCGGCGAACAGGGGGCCGGTAGCCTTGTTCACGCCGACATCCGTCGCTTGCGCCGAAAGAACCACCGCAACCAGCAGCGTATAGGGGTTGCGATAATGCAACTCGGTTTCCGGCGCCTCGCTTTCCGCCGCGAACCGCGCGAACATCGCTGCGGCCTTTCGCTGCACGCGCGCCCCGCTCATCGGCGAGCCGCTTTGACAACGCCCCCCGCGCAATCGATTATCCCCTCATGCCGGAGGCGCTGCTCATCGACGCGGAACTTCGCCCGCACCGCTCGCTGGGGCGAGCGGGTTTTATTGTGCTCATGGGCATTGTGTGTCTCGTCAGCATCGTTGTGGGCGGCGTGTTCCTGCTGGCCGGCGCATGGCCGGTCCTGGGGTTTTTCGGCTTGGATGTCGCGCTGATTTATCTTGCATTTCGCATCAATTATCGCAGCGGGCGCCTTGTCGAACGCCTGCGTCTGACGCCGGCGCTGCTGGAGGTGGAGCGTGTTTTGCCGTCGGGCCGCGTCGGGCGCTGGTCGTTTCAGCCCTATTGGCTGAAGGTCGGACTGGAAACGCCCGATGAACATCACAGCCGTCTCACCCTGTCGGGTCGCGGCCAAAGCCTTTCCATCGGCGCTTTCCTGACTCCCGAAGAGCGCCGCGAACTCAGCGAGATGCTGAACGCCGCACTGGCCCGCCTGCGCAGGGCCGCCGCGCCGCGCCCCGACGGCCTCACCGAGCCGCAAGGATAACTCCCCCCGGCCGCACTATTCTGCGGCGCTCTCCGCATCGGCGGAGTCATCACCCCCGTCTTTCTCGCCGTGGCAATGATATTCGCCGGTCTGCGAATTGGTATGGCAGCCATCCTTGTCGAGGCCGCCGCCATGGGCAGCGCCCTGCTGGACCATCAATGACAGGAAACAGAGAGCGGCAAGCAGCGTGATAACGGGTTTCAATTTCCGGTTCCTTCCTTGGGGCAGGTGACAGGTTTCGTCGAAGCGCCTCAGCGCGGCAGCCCGAGCACCGAGTGCATGTCATAGAGGCCCGGCGGCTGCCCGCGCGTCCACAGCGCGGCACGCACCGCGCCGTCAGCAAAAATATCCCGCGAGCCGGCCCGGTGGCCGAGTTCGATGCGCTCGCCCGCGCCGGCGAAAATGACCGTATGCTCGCCGGGTACATCGCCGCCGCGCAGCACGGCATAGCCGATGGCGCCGGTTTCGCGCGGGCCGGTATGGCCGTCACGCACCCGCACCGCCGCATCATCATGCGCCACGCCGCGCCCCGCCGCGGCGGCCTTCCCCAGCCCCAGCGCCGTGCCGGACGGCGCATCGACCTTGTGGCGATGGTGCATTTCAACAATCTCTATGTCGTAATCCGGCCCCAGAATGCGCGCCGCCTGCTCGGTGAGCGACAGCAGAAGGTTCACCCCCACACTCATATTCGGCGCCCAGACGACGGGCGCATTCGCCGCGGCCGCGCGCACGGAAGCCGCTTGCGAGTCATCCAGTCCCGTTGTTCCGATGACATGCGCCGTGCCAGTTTCCGCCGCCAGCGCGGCATGAGCCGCTGTTGCCTCCGGCAGGGAAAATTCGATCACCACATCGGCCGCCGCGAACACTGCACGCGCATCCGTGCCGATAGCCACGCCAAGCGCTTCGATACCCGCATGTTCGCCCGCGTCACGGCCCGCTGCGGCGTGTCCGGTGCGTTCCGCTGCCGCCGCCAGCCGCGCTCCCGGCGTCGCCGTGATCCTGCGCACGAGAGCCGCGCCCATGCGCCCCGCCGCGCCGAGCAGGCCGATCTTCATTTCCGCTGTTTCGGTCATGAAACTCTCCGTTCCAGGGAGGTGATGTCCGCGGTAGCCAACGCCGGCCCTGGCAGTTCATGAATACTTGCCGAGGGGCACACCTCTCGCGCGATACGGCAAAGATGCCGATGGTGACTCAGATAGACGACCTGGCCCACTTCCGCCATCTCCGCGAACAGGCGGAACGCTTCCTCGGCACGAAAGTCGTCAAATGTTTCAAGAATGTCATCGGCGATGAACGGCACCGCCCCGTGCTGTTCGGCGAACTCGCGATAACCGGCAACCCGCAAGGCAAGATAAAGCTGAAAGCGCGTACCCTTGGAAAGTTCCGATGCGTTCTTCGCCCGCCCCTGGGCGTCAATGCCGAGCAGCACTTCACCCCGGTCGGTCCATTGCGCTTCCAGGCGAGAATACGCGCCCCGGCTCACGGTGCGGAAGGCCTGTGAGGCGCGTTCCATCATCGAACTGCGGTGCTTCTCGCGATAGACCTCCAGCGCCCGTTCGGCGGCGTTGATGCCGAGCCGCAGGCGCAGCCACTCTCCCGCGCGCTCTTCGATTTCCAGTATCAGGGTGCGTTGTTCGCTGGCGATTTGCGCGGCAGCATTGTCGCCGCCCAGCGCGCGCAGGGCATCCTCCGCCCTCTGGGCCGTCAGATAGAGTTCATTCGTGCGGCCCCCTGCATCCTCTATACGGCCCCGGATTTCGGCCAGGTCGCGTTCCAGCGCTTCCCGGTCCAACTCGGCCAGCGCCGCTTCCGCCTCCTCGCATGACGGCATTTTCGTCACATCGACCAGTTTCGCTTCCCGGTCGGCCAATTCAGCGCGCGCCGCCGCCCGCCGCTCCGAATTCCGAATCCGCTCGGCAACCGCCGTCAGCGAATCCACCCCGAACAGGATGAACATCACTTTCGCCGCCGCATCGATTTCATCAAGCTGGGCCTTCGCTTGCTGCATCTTCTTCTCATTGCGAGCGATTTCGCCGCGCAACTCTTTGCCTTCCTCGCGATCGCGAAAAGCATCGTGAAGACGGGTTTTCAGCGTGTCGTAAAACGCCACCGCATGCCGCTCATCGAACGGCTCGGCCAATGTGCCGGCCAACTCGCGAAGTTCCGCGGCAAACTCGTGCTGGTCCTGCGCCATCTTGGTGATGCGGTCGGCAAGGCCGTCACGCTCTTGCGCCGCCGCCTCCAGATCGCGAACCTCATCCAGGATTTCGCGCATGGCGGGTGCATCGGGTACCGGCTCCACCTTGCCGAGCCAGCACTGCGAAAGTGCATCGGCCCACGCAGCACGCCACTCTGCATCCAGTCCGGCAAGGCGCTCGCACTCGCGGCGGCGTCTTGTAGCATCCGCGCGCGCCCGCTCATGATGCTGCTGCGCATTGCGCGCCTCGCTGCGCCGCTCGCGCTCCTCTGCAACGGCAGAAAACGCGATGCGGATCAGCACCGGCAGGTCGGCACGGGGATCATGCGGGACCAGCGCTCCCGTCAGCGCCGCCGACAACTGCTTGACATGCTGCGCCGCGTCGGCTCGCGCCTGCGCCGCCTCCCGGTCTTCCCGCCGCACCTCGGCAAGCGTTTCGAGAATTTCGGCACGCCGGTCGAACCAGCCGGCAAGCCGGTCCGGCCCGATATCCGTCGGAAAGCCATCCACGCCGGCCGCTGCAATATCCGCCGCCACAAGCGCCACCCCGGCGCGTACCTGCTGCCTCTGCGCGTCGGCGCTTTCGCGCTCGGAGGCATTGCGCACAAGTTCGGCTTCGCACCCGCGCAACGCCGTCTTCGCCTGCCGCAGGGCGGCCACATCGGTCGCATGAGAGAAGCGGGACTGCGTAGCGTCATCATCCTGTCTCATACGCCGTTCGAACGCATCCGCGGACTCGGTATCGAGCACCATGCGGTGTTGCTGCCACGCTTCATCGCGCAGGGTGCGCAATTCGGCCGCCGCGGCATCGTCAATCACGCCGCCTTTCGCCGTCAGCACGGTAATCTGGCCCTGCAGCTTCTCGCATGCCGCTTGCAGTTGCGCTCTTTCACGGTCCAGCCCCTGAAGCGCAGCGGCCGCCTGTTGCAACGCGTTACGCCAGTTTTCGATCTCCCCCCGCTCCGGCGCGCGAATGGCAGCCAGCGCCTCGGCGCGATCCGGGCGCGGCTGCAGCGCCGCCATCTGCTCCCCCAGACGAAGGGAGAGCGTATCTCGCGCCTGCGTGTGCTGGCGCAGACGGTGGGGGGCGTCATCGTCGCGCGCTACTTCGACCGTGGCGTTCAGCCGGTCGAAAGCGCTGCCGGAACAGTCCTGATCCTCCGCGCCCCCGGCATGAAATCCCTCAGCCACCTGCCGCGCCGTCTCTTCCGCCTCCTCGGCCTGGCGCAGTTCGGCGGCGGCCGTCATCATCTGCTCATCAAGCCGCGAGCGGCGGTCGATGAGTTCGCGCAGCCTGCCCGCAGCGTCGGAGCGAATGACCAGCGCCTCCGGTCCGTCCCCCGGCACTTGGGGCAGCCGCTGCCTTATGGCGGCAACCTTGCCTTCATATTCGCTGAACTGCGTCCGCCGGCGGGGAAGATCATCCTCTGCCGCCATATGCCGCGACCGGGCAATATCGAGTTGCTCGATGCGGCCTTGCAGCGCCAATATCGCAGTATTGTCGGGCAGCACCGCGACCTTTTCCGCCAGTCCCTGCCGCTCACGCGCCAGGCTCTCGACCTCTGCCTCGAGCCACGGGCGCCGTTTCATAAGCGACGGAAGCTGCGCCGGCCAGTGTTCCGGCACTTCGGGCAGGTCGGCAAGGCCGGATAATTCACAGCGCAGGCGCTTGATTTCCGCCAGCCAGGGCAGTCCGTGGATCCGCCCCTGGAGCGCGTCGCGGCGGGTTTCGAGTTCCGCCCGTTCGCGGCACGCCGCGTCATGGTCGGCCCTGGTGCGGTCGCGTTCGAGTTTGCGGCGCGTAAATTCCCCCGCGTCGACATCCAGCGCCTTCTTTCGCTCGCGGAGTTCGCCGAGCCCCTTCTTCAACTCCACAAGCCGCGTAGCGCGTGCGCGTTTCTTGTGAAAACTGTCGGCCAGCTTGCGCAACCTGTCGAGTGTCGCGCCCAGTTCGACCAGACCGGCGCCGCCGGCAAACAGTAGTTCGCCAAGATTGCCTTCGCTGCGGAGAATGGCCTCGCCGCCCGCCTCAAGCGTGTCGTCGTCGAGGGAGAACATCGCCTTGTAGCTTTCGCGGTCCATGCCGCCGACCGCATTGGCGACAATCCCGTCGGCGACCGGCTGGTTGCCGCGGTCCAGCAGGCTGTGTTGCCGTCTCTTGACGCGGGCGAGATGGCGCACATCGCCGCCGATCTCCAGATCTGCCTCCACCCGCATGGCGTCATATCTGTGGATGAAACTGTAGGGTGTTCGGTGTTCGATTCCGAACAGCAGGTCGAGAAACGCGGTCAAAGCCGTTGATTTTCCTGCTTCATTCGGCCCATAGATGATGTGCAGGTCGGGGCCGCCGCGCCGCTGCCCGAAGTCGATCTCGCGTCCGGTGAAGATACCGTAGCGCGGCAGACCAAGGCGGCGCAGGCGCATCAGCTATCGGTCTCCGCCAGACCTGCGTTTTCATGCAGATGGGCGAGCACCGTGTCGCACCCCTCGGCGATCAGCGCGTCGAGAATGCGGGCGCGGTCCTCTTCATTTGGGCCCAGACTGTCACGCGCTTCCGGTGGCAGGGCCTGCCCCAGTTCCGCCAGCAGGTCCGCCGCTTCCTGCCGAAAACCAGGAGACGCAGCAATAGCGTCGCGCATGATCGAGGCAAGATCCCCCACCGGCCCGACCGCCCGTGCTGTGGCCGCCGCGGCGGCTGCTTCCACCTTTTCGATCCACACATTGCCGGCAGTGTCGGCGCGGTGCTGGGCGTCCTCTTTCGCCAGGTCGAGGTCCCGCCGCAGCCGCCATGCCAGTTCGGGGCTGCAGTGCAATTCCAGACGCACGACCAGATGTTCCGCATCCACCGCCTTGCGCGCCCGCTCCAGGCGCCGGCCGATCAACCCGATGGCAGCGTGCCAGTCATCGACGCCGGCAAGATCGACGGCAAGGCGTTCGAACTGCGCAATACCCGTCGGCCGCGCCCGGCAGCTGACTGCGCCGTCATCGCCCACATGCACGAGGGTGACTGATTTGACTCCGTCTTCATTGATGTGCCGGCCCTGCGGTATCCCGGGCATGACAATATGGGGCGTCTCGCTATGCACCGCCCGTTTGTGAATATGCCCGAGGCACCAGTAATCGAAGCCCGTTTCCGTCAATTCCACAATGCTGCACGGCGCATAATCATTATGGTGCGGCGAGCCGCCCAGGCTGGTATGCAGCAGGCCGATATTGAACGCACCGGCAACCGGCGCCTTGAACCGGGGAACGAGACTTTCCGGCGCACTGCGCTGCCGGAAGCTGATACCGTGGACGGCAACCGGAATAGCGCCGGCCCGCCGCTCCGGCGCCACGACATCCGCACGCCCGCCAAAGACTGTCACACTGTCCGGCAGGGTGAGTTCGCGGGTGATGCGCGACTCGGCGTCGTGATTGCCGCGCACGATGAACGTGCGAATTCCCGCTTCGTTGAGGCGCTGCAATTGCCCGGCGAGAAACAGCGCCGTTTTCATCGAGGTCTGTTCGCCGTCATAGAGATCGCCGGCGATCATCAGTGCATCGACCTGTTCGTCCAGGCACAGGTCGATGGTTCGTTCGAACGCCTGCCGCGTGGCGTCGCCGATCACGCCGGCCAGTTCAGTATTCCGCAGCGCCAGCGACCGCAGCGGCGAGTCGAGGTGGATGTCGGCCGTATGAACGAAGCGGAACGGCATGAAAGCGGGCAGGGGCCTCAGAGCGGCGCCGGCGCCGGCACATTGAGCCGCGCCAGCGTTTCGCAAATATTTTCCCACACTGTGTCATCAACGGGGATTCCCCGCGCATTGCGGTCGGCGCGGTGTTCCGCCTCGAAATCACCGGGGAGTTTCACTTTCTCGACCCCCGGCAGGGTGCGCGAGTCGCGGAGGTAATTTGCCAATTTGCGCACTTCCGCATCATAGGTTTCCCGCGCGGTGAAGGCGTCCGGCGCGATGACGATATGGAACGTGCCGTTATTGGTGAACCCTTTCTGGTGGTTGACGGCGGTGCCCGAGCCGCCGAGCACGCCGCACAGCAGATCGTTGATCACCGCGAGGCCGAACCCCTTATGCCCGAACGCCAGGCCGCCAAGGGGCAGGGTGACGCCGGCCCGGTCGAGAAACGCGCCGGGATCGGTGGTCGGCGTGCCGTCCTCGTCCAGCACCGCGCCGGCCGGCAGCGCCGTGCCAAGGTCGCGCGCCTGGCGCACCTTGTTGATGGCGATTTGCGAGGTTGAGATATCGAGCAGAATGGGATCGCCGTCGGGATTGGGAAAGGCGGCTGCGATGGGGTTGGCGCCGATACGCCGTTCGCTGCCGCCATGCGGAGCGATGGAAATGCCGCGGCCCTGCGCATTGCAGAAAGTGAGGCCGACAAAGCCGGCGGCGGCGGCAATTTCCGGGTATCCGCCGACCCGCCCGACATGTTCATTATTGCGCACGGCCACCGCCGCCAGCCGCGTCGCACGCGCCTTTTCCACTGCCAGCGCCATGCCGCGCGCCGCGGCGACATGGCCGAGCGTCCCGCCGCCGTCGATGATCGCCGTGGTCGGCGTTTCGGCCAGTATGGTGATTTCCCCCTTCGGGTTCACCAGACCGTCGCGAATGCGCCCGACATAGGCTGGGATATGCCGCACCCCATGGCTGTCATGACCGGCAAGATTCGACTCCACCATGAGCCGCCCGACCTGTTCGGCGTCAGCGGGCGCAAAACCGACAGCCTCAAAAGCCTGCGCGCACATATGGCGCAGGCTCTCGGCACTGAATCGCGGCATGAATACCCCTTTCCCGGTAGGTGACCCGCACCATACTGGAGACCGCACCGCCCCCGGTCAATTATCCTCGCGACAACGACGGGGACGCGGACATGGCCGGTCGGATCAGGCCCTCGGGTCCTGAATATTTGGCAGCGCGTCCAGCCCGATGGTTCGCGCCGCGGCGGCAAGCGCCCGGTCCAGTGTGGCGAGCGGCAATCGCATGCGCATGGCCAGTTCAAGATAGGCAGCATCGTAGATCGACAATCCGTGTCGATCGGCAAGAGCCAGCGTTTCACCCCACACACGGGGTATCGACACCGGCTCGATCTCGATCGGCAGGGCATCCAGGGTGGCGCGGATAATCGGCCAGTCATTCGCACTGATGCGACCCCGCCGCGTTGCAATGAGCAATACATTGCCGACCTCGACCGGCCAGAGAGAAGGGACGAACGCTCGGTCGCCAGTGAGCGAATCGTGCACCCGGTCGGCTGCCTCGGAAGCTTCGTCGGGGAAGACCCAGGTCATGGCGAGTGAGCAATCGAGGACTAGCGCCATCAGTATTTGCGGCCCTCCTCGATCATCTGCCGCACAGACAGCCCGCCAAGACTGTGAGTCTTCCGGAATTCTCTCAGTGTATCGATCGCGGCTCGTATCTTCTCGGGATCGCGCGGCCGGAACGGGATCAACTCGGCCACAGGGCGGTTATCGCTGGTGATGACAAACCGTTCTCCCGCCTCCACCCGTCGCAGCAGGTCCGGCAACTGGGTCTTCGCCTCGAACGCGCCAATCTCCGACATAGCGTGGCTTCCTCGCATCCATTGTCCCCAACACACCGGTCACAGTCTGGTTGGAACTGACGGGGTGGTCAACCATTTCCGCGCCCGATTTAGATAAACCAAAAATTTGATAATATGATATAATATATTGATATCACACATATATAATCTATATGTCTGCCAACAACTGCAAGGTCATGTCAACAACACGGTGTGTTAGCTGCATGAGGTAGAGAGACAGACAGGGATGGGGTTTTCAGGCGAACAGCCAGGGACGACCCGTTCGGCGTCAGTGACATCGCTTGCGTAGCGTCGCCCCCGGCGTTCATACTTGCTGCAGTGGTTTCAGTTCACAGTGTTGCGCCTCCATGATCGGGTAATGTAACCCCTGAATCAAACCCCGATAATGTACTGAAATAATATAAGATTATTTCTTATCAGACATTTTATCAGTAAACTTCGGGAATCTTGGCGCGATGACGGACGAGCAGCATGAGGGAGAACTGGAACTCGAAGTCTCGGACTTCGGGCCTATCGTCGAGGGCAGGGTCGGCTTGCGCCCGCTGACGGTGTTCGTCGGGCCGAGCAACACCGGCAAGTCCTGGCTTGCTATTCTGATCTACGCGCTGCACTGAATCTTCGGGAGTGAACAGTACATCGGCGGTGGGCGCTTTCAGCAGGGGCTTCCCTTATCTGTTGCCGTGGGGTGATGAAGACCTTTCCGGAGAGAGCGCCGCCGCCGCATTGAATATGGCAAGGTCGCTGGCGCGCGCTTCGGAATCACGGAGCGAGGACCGTATCGTGCTGCCTCCGCCGGTCGCTGATGCACTGCGCTACAGGTTCGACAATCTGGCGGGCCCGCTCGCCGGCGAAATCCGACGGTGCTGCGGGGTCGGCGAATGCCAGTCGCTGATCCGCAAGGGCCGCCCGAAGTCCGCTTGCATCACATTGCGGCGTCCATCACAGGGCGGCGTGGATGCGGCGGAACACAGGTTGACACTGGCCCGGACCCCCGAATTCAGAACCGAAATCCCCGCGCAAATGCTGATCCCCGCTAATTCCGGGAGCAACCTGCGTCCACTTGCTGTCCGGCTTGTTTCCGAAGCCGCCGAATGGAAATCAGACGCTGACCACCGGATGTTCATCGCCGCTGAATTCCTGTCACATATTGGCGAGATACTGCTGCGGTCGATGGTCAGCCCCCTGCACTTGCCGGCCTATTATCTGCCTGCCGACCGGACCGGCATCATGCATGCGCACAGCGTGGTGGTCAGCGCGCTGATAGCCAGTGCACCGACGGCAGGCTTGCGCCCCGCGGCTCGCACGCCGATGCTCTCGGGGGTGCTGGCGGATTTCCTCGAACAGTTGATCGAGATCGACCGAAAACGGTCCGCGGGCCGAAAAACCAAGCCCGATTTCGGCAGGAATATCGAAAAAGCCATTCTGGACGGTGAAGTGCGCGTCGATCGTTCGACCAATGTCGACTACCCCCGCTTCGCATATCTTCCGCACGGATGGAAGGACGATCTGGCGCTGGCAAATGCGTCTTCCATGGTCTCCGAACTGGCGCCCGTGGTGCTCTATCTCCGCCACCGGATCGAACCCGGCAACGTCCTGATCGTCGAGGAACCGGAATCGCATCTCCATCCCGCCATGCAGGTCGCGTTTACCCGTCAGCTTGCTGCACTCGTTGCAGCTGGCATCAGGGTAATCGTGACGACGCACAGCGAATGGCTTCTTGAGGAACTCGCCAACTCGTGCGGCGTTCGCAGCTACCCAGCGCCGAACGCGGCGATGACATCGCGCTGCGCCCGGACCAGGTGGGCGCTTGGCTGTTCGAACCGAGGCGCCGCCCCAAGGGGTCGGTCGTCAAGGAAATCCGCCTCGATGACTCCGGGCTGTACCCCTCCGGTTTCGACGCAGTCGCCAGTGCGCTGCACAATGAGTGGGCCGACATCTCAAGTCGCATCGAGGGTTGACGCCGGAAACGACGCAGTTCGGAACTCCAGGCCAATAGCCTTGGAGCGCAGGGTTACTGACTGATCCGCCTCTCGCCGTCATCCGTACCAAGTGCCTTCACCACGGCCTCCGGCTCCCGGTCGATGACGGTCAACAGTACACGGGCTGCCCTGTCAGGGACGCGGCGTCCCTGTTCCCACTCCTGAACTGCCCGCACATCAAGGCCGAAGCGATCGGCGAATTTATGTCGGCTTAGCCCCAGTCGCTTGCGGAGAGCAACAATCCGGTCGGCGGCCGGGTCATCCACTATCCGGCACGGCAAGTCCGTCTCGCCGCGAACGTGAGCGAGAACCTCCTCCAACGCCTCTTCAATCTCGCATCCGAGCTCGGTGCGTTCCGTCGTCATTGTCAATTTGCCTCCTTCTTGATCGCGGAGACCAGACGCGACAGCGTCTTGACGTCCGCGGATGTCAAATCTTCACGGTCCGCTTTAGCATAGGCCGCAAGCAGATAAATTGCCCCCGGGGTGGCTTGATAAAAATAGACAGTGCGAATCCCTCCGCGTTTGCCACGCCCTGAACCAGCCCATCGTAACTTGCGAATCCCACCGGTACCCCGAATAACCGGAGCCGCATCCGGAGCAGCCGCGATCGACTGCTCCATTTCCCTGCGGGCCTGTTCCCCGAGTAATTTTCGAATGGCGCGTTCGTAGCTGCGCGTAGCATAGACCTGCATGGCCCCTAATAATGCGGCATTGCCGCACAGAATGCAAGTTTTTTCTCGGCTTGATTATCCTCAACAATCCGTCGCAGGCCAAGCACTGACATGTGGGAATAATCCGACCGCCGTCATATCATGTCGCGCGGTAGACGCGGTTCGAGTTTTCAAGCAATAGCCCGACTGCGCACAGCCGCCGACGAGTGAACCTTGTGTCCGGATCACTCCTCCTCGAAGCCCAGCGCATGTTCATCGAGCTTGAGATCGCGGGCATTCGCCTTCACCGTATCGACCACATCCTGCGGGTAGCCGCCGGCCGCGGCCTGGCCGTCAATCTCCAGGGTGAGCCGCAGGCTGCTCCCCGGCGTGCGCGTCAGTTCGACCAGCAGACCGTCCATGATGCGCGCGACCTCCAGCCCGGCCTTTTCCGGGTCAAGGGCAAGGGAGGCGAAAAACCGCTTGGGCTGCGCCGCCGCAGATGCCGTCTGCACTGCCGCCCCGATCGCCGACACCGGCATGGCAGCCGGCTCCCGCACCGTCCCGGCTCCCGGCTGTTCCTGCTCCCCTTGCGGCACCGGAATGGCCTCGCGGCGCACCAGCAATCCATCGCCAGGCCCGCCTGATAACAACCCCCGCCCGTCGACGACGCCCTCATAAGCCCCGGTCTCCTCATCGAAGGATTCCGCAAAGGCCCACGGATGCGCCAAATCTTCCACCAGCCCTTGCAGGGCTTCGTCCAGAACCGCTTCATCCCGCAGCCGCGGCAGATACACAAAGCTGGCGAACCAGTCCCGTATTTCCCCTATGGCGAGATGGGCGCGCTCCGCCGGCCATAGCGGCTCCAGGCTCGCCAGGAGATTCCGCGATCCCAGCCTCTCGATCACCGTGCTGTCTGAACATGTCTTGTCCCACACCGCTTGCGGAATGCCCTTGGCGCCCCCGCGATTGACCAGCCGCGTCGAGGCCACCTCATATCCCCGCCCGCCGCCATTTTCGTCGGAGGGTCCGGGCCAGAGCACATGAACCCAGGCGCCCCGAATATTCTGCCACAGCGCCTCGCGGCTGCGCACCGCCTGCGCTTCGGCGTCCTTTGCCTGCGCCTGGGTCAGGTTCTCCATGAGGTCGGCATCATCGAGGATCGACCGCCACGCCCGCTCGCGCCGCGCATTCTCGCGCGCTGTCGCCACAGTGGATACATCCGCGGCAACGAACACCAGCGCATTCCTGTAACGCCGCTGGCCGCTGCCCCGCCGCTCGACAATCTCGCGCACCAGCGCCCCCGCCGGCGACGCCGCGCTGCTGCGGTCATGGGCCGCGGAGGGCGGCAGGATGACAAGCGCCGTCGCCCGTCCATCCTCAATATCGGTCGGGTTGTCCGGCACTGCATGGACCCGTGCAAAGCCGGCGCGGGAGCGCCCGTCCTCGCGCAGTGCCTCGATGATGCGGCGGTCCGCCTGTTCCTCCATCACATCCCGCGCTCGGTCGGCGGCAAGTTTGTTCAGCGTCGGCTGCGGCGAATACCAATAACTGTCACCGTCGCGGTAGAGATGGGCCGAACGCGTCGCAATTTCCTGAAGCGCCTCCCCGAAGACCGCAATCTGGTCCCCCGGCTGCGCGCAGGCCAGGCGCAGTTGCGTGCCGCTCATGCCGCCCCGCGCGGCTCCGGCATGGGGGGCCGTGGCGAAGAACACCGCGCGGCCGGCCCGCGTCGCCGCTCTTGGGACGGCAAGCCGCGGGCGCTGCGCTTCAATCCTTGCCGAAACCGACTGGTCGCCGTCGACCTCCGATTGCAGGATTGGTCCGAACGCGCGGTCCAGCGGCTCGAGCAGCGCGGTGCGCACCTTGTCGTCGCGAAACGGCAGCAGCGCCGGCATGATCAGCGGCGCTGCGCTCTCGCTGCTCCACAGTGCATAGACTGCATTGGCCATGATCTTGAGAATGCCGCGCGTGCGCTGGAATTTCTCCAGCACCGACCAGTCGCCGGCAAAACGCCGCAGCACTTCCGGGTGCAGCGGATAGGCGCGCTGCATCTCGTCCTCATAGGAAGCCTCCCGGACTTCCGGCGGGAAATCGGCGCGGTGTTCCCGGTAGAGTCTGCGGAACGCCTTGACAGTCTCGTCCCGTGCCTTCTCTCCCGCTTCGTCGAGCGGCTGGAACAGCCTGCGCCGCACAATCTCGAAAGTCTCCACACCGCTCGCCGGCGTCCAGGCAGACTGCACACGCCCGAAAATCTTCTCCAGCCGCTGCAGCGCGTCGCGGCCCTGTTCATCGCCGACTTCCGCCCCGGATTCCGGCAGCGAGCCGACCACAACCGCACCCTCGACCGCTGCCGCCGCCTCGGTCAATGACTGGATAAAGGCGTGAAAGGCGTCATATTCCAGGCCGCGCAATTGCCGCGCAAAGGCCACCACCTCGTCCATCAGAATGAGACACGGCGCAGCCTCCCGCAGGATCGGGATCAGCCGCTCCGAACCCGGATTGGTGCCCGCTGCCTCCGATGCCGCGATGCTCTCGAATGCCCCCCAACCGCCAAGGCGCCAGGCCAGATAACCCCAGAGCGTGCGGATTTCGCGGCCGTCCTCGGCGTGCATCACTTCGGCCGCGCCCTTGTGGGTGCCGACGAACACTGCGCGGTTGACTTGCCCGAGCGTTTTGACCCCCGCCGCCTTGAAGATAGCGGGCATGCCTTCCAGTTCTTCGGGGCGATAACCTTCTTGCGCTGCGCCCGCCAGATGATGCAGCGCCAGCATGGTGTGGGTCTTGCCGCCGCCGAAATTGGTCTGCAGTCCGATCACCGGCTCGCCGCCCTTGCCGGCAAGCCGCGCCACCGTCGCCGCGAGCACCCGCCGCAGCCCCTCGGTCGCGTAGGTGATGCGGAAGAAAGCCGCCGGATCGGTATATTCCTCGCTGCCCTCACCCTGGTCCACCAGCGCGAGATTGGCGGCGAACTCCGCGTCCGAGAAGCGCGCGCCCAGCACGTCGGGATGCGGCTCGCATACCTCCCGCCATGGGCGCAGCCGCTTCGGCGCGGGCGGCTCGTCAAGCGTAAGCTGCCCGGTCTCGGTAACGGCCTGCGTGCCGCTGTCCGCCGCGCGCTGCGCGTCATAGATCTGCTCGATAATCCTGACCTGCGGCCCTGCACCGATAGCGGCCGCCAACTCCCGCGCGGCGTCGAGATAGCGCATCGCCTCCCGCGCGGAGAATTCGCCGGAGAAATGCGCTGCCTTGTTACGCGCGTCCATGGCGAGAGAGACGAAGCTGCGCGCCTTTCGCAGCTTGGCGTCATGGCGAAACACGTCGTTCCAATTGTCGAGCAGGGTCTTCAGGAGGGCATGTGTGTCGAGCGGACCGCCGGGTGTGCCGCCTTGCGCCCGGCTGGCATAGTGCCGCCAATTCACGCCATGGCGGTCGCGCATATGCTTCTGGACATAGGGCGCAAGTGCAACCCGCAGCGCCTCCAGACCCGCATCCACGCGCTGTTTGGCCGCCAGCGCTTCGGCGGCCCCGTTCCTCTCGCTCACGCTGCATCTCCTGTGTCATGACGGGATGACGACATCAAAACCTCACAAGGCAGACCCGAACCAGACAAAGCTGTACGCGGGATCCGGGGAGACTTGGGGAAGCGTGTAGCTTATCGCCACGATAACTTCTGGACCTTCTCAGCGGCCTTGATGGTCTCTTCCTGAATCCGATCGAAATCTTTCAGTGCCTCGTCGCTTAATCGTGAGCGACAACCCCACTTCGCTGGCCGGCACGATCTTTGGTCTGCGTGCGTTACCGGATTCGGGCGGAAGGTCCGCCCTGTGAGCCGTACTCTTGGTCGTCATGATGGCCCCTCTGTGTGCTGATGCATGACGGGAGTAACGTCAGTGTAGTCCCGAAGATTACCCATACCACCTGTATGCTCTGGAATCTGTGTACGCAGTACCCTGACTGGCCACCCGTCGCCCCGGCTGCCATGGCCGACGAGCGAGCGCTGTTGGCGCACCCTCGCAGCGTCGGGATAACTGGCACGGTCGATCACTGCCACCCTGGTCGCGATCACCGTTGATGAGGTTGATGAGATGGTGCCGCTGCGCGCCCTCGCCGCTCCTGAACGGTTCACCTGCCGTGTCGGAAGAGCATAGGTTCCATCAAATGGAGAATATCCTCCGCGGCCCCGCAGTATGGCTACTCGCTGGAGTCCCCGGGTTCTTCCTGCGGTCCGCCCGTCAGACGCCCGGCATCGTCGTAAATCTGCTCACGGCTCACTGTGAAACCTTCCGGCCATGTACCGCCGGGGATGGAGGGCCAGAACGCGTCTGGATCGAACGGCTTTTTGCGGTTGGACTCGGGATCGCTCGGTTCGTCGTCACGCCCTGCAAACATGGCGTGACCTCCCCACCAAATTCGTTCTGACTGACTTGAGTGTGCGCTGTCCCGTGACAGTGTGTCAATCCGTGATATCCCCCTTGAGGCCGACGGCACTTCCGGCCCTCTTCTTGCAATCGCTACAGCAGCGTCGGCGCTTCGGCCTCCGACTGCAGTCGGGCCGCTTCTGCCTCCAGCGCCGGCCATTCCTGCGCCAGCATGTTCCAGACCTGCGCCTCTGCTGCCCAACCCTTGCGCTCGCAGATATCATAGAGCCGGTAGGCAAGCATCCGCGCCGCCTCGCTGCTGTCGGGCGGCATTCCGGCATAGAGCCGTGCCGCAGCGGCGATCCCGCCGGCGGGCGACTCCAGCACTCGGGCGAGATGCTGCGCGCATTCCCAGACCGTAAGGCGCTTGTCCGCCGCGGGGTCCCACTGTTCCGGCAATTCCTCGCGGCGCAGCAGCCGTGCCTCGCCGCCCCTGGCATGGAACACTTTGGCCGCTTCGAGATCGCCGATGCCGATGCCATGGGCCTGCGCCATAGTGATCGCCTCCCCCGCCTTGCCGCCCTCCATCCCGAAGGAGTCGAACCAGTCGATGCAGAAGCGGGTGTCGGCGTCATAGCCGGACTGTTCTTCGCCGGAGATTTCGTCCCGCACCAGGTTGATGAGAGCGATCGCTGTACGCACTGTCATCGGCGTGTCGTCCGGCTCCAGCACCTGCGCAGCGGCCGTGAATACGCCCATGCCGGGGCCGATCGCCGCCTGCGCCATGTCCACCGGGCCCACGCCGCCGGCACGGATTTTTGCCACAGCGTCGGGCAGGTCGGCGCGAAGCCGCGCCATGAACTCGCGGCGGGTCATTGTGGGCGCGTCCACCGGACGCTTGAGACAGACGAGAACGATGGAGGAGGCGAGCGCGTTGAACCGCTTTTTCAGATTGCCAGCGAGTTCGGTCCTGACCGGCCAAGTCCCGTCGATCATAAAGCCGACATCGACCACGCCTTGCAGGAAGGTAGCCCATCCCGGAGAGGTTAGCCCCTCCTTCGCAACCTCCGACTGCTTGAAAGCGTAATAGATCGTAACCGGAAAGTTGACCCTGCCCGACGCGTGCATGTTGGAAAGAGCCTTGCCCATACCTTCCATGAAAAACTTCTCCGCCGCTTCTTTGCCGGCGTGACGGTAGGGTGTGGCGACAAGCTCCTCCTCCTTCGGCGCGAGTACACGACGGAACAGGTCGGGCCAGACATCGCGCAGCGCACGGCGCTGCCAGACATAGAAGAAATCGGAAAGGTCGGCGTAGCCGATGTTGTCGTAATAGGGCGGGTCGGTGGCAATCAACGCTTCCACGATGAGCGCAGCATCGCTGGCTGCGTCTTGCTGAATCGCGGACCCCTGGGTTCCGACCACCGGGGAGTTTGCGGCGACGTTGGCGAGGTAACCCACCTGGCCCACGAAGTTGCCACTCGAATCGCTGAACGGGTTGGCTTCGCAGAAATCCCACACCATCGGCAGCGCCTGACGGGCGAAAACCTGCTGCACCTTGGCGCCACCCGGATCCCAGAAATTTAGATTGGAAGATCGATTCGCCTGTCGGCTGACACATAACCCCAGATACGTTGCCACGGCATCCGCGTAGGCTTGCGCGCCGGTTCCGCCGTCGGCGAGGCGGGGGGCATCGGCGTCCATGCCGGCCGCCAGCGCATCCGCTAGCACCCTCTCCCGCGCTTCGGAAACCAAATCGGAAAACGTTGTCAGCGCCACCAGTTGCCGGTCGGTGAAGAGGCTTCCCCATGTTGTAAGCCCGTAACCGTAACAAGTTCCGCCGGTCAACCGTTCCGGGACATTGCCTTCCGGCCTCCACTCCGGCTCGGCGGCGCGCGCCGCTTCCTCCATCTCCGCCGTCGGAGCGAGATAGATGCGACCTCGCTTGCCTTCCGCGACCACGGCCATAAGCCGGGCGTCCATGCGACCCGCCATACCTTCGGCCTTGATATGGTCGCCGGAAATCGGCGCACTGGAGACCACACAGGCGAAATTCGCCCCGCGCGCGGCCTTGGTGCCGGACTTCGCCTTCGCCAACTCATCCGTCGAGACGCCGGCCGCCTTGACCATGAACCGGTATGCGCCGCTCTCCCGGTCGACGACCGGGACAGCGACGGCCTCCCTGCCCATTTTCGACGACAGGACGAAGGAACTCGCCAACGGCACATGGGCGCCGCGTAGCATCGGGTTCGGCGAGGCGACGGTGCGCGCCCAGAGCCAAGCGATGACAGTCAACTCCTTCCCGGCATAGGGTTCAAGGTCTGGCCGCTCAGCCGCCATTTCGACCGTGACCTTCGCCTTCGGATAGAGATGACCGATGCGTGTCGCCGCCTCGTCGCGCATCCAGCGCCCGTAATACCGGATATCGTCGGCAAGCCCCTGCGCGCCTTTCCACACCCTGTGGGGGTCGCGGTCGGGATTGACCGGCGGCCGGCCGGAAAATTTGGGTGGAATCTCGCAAGTCGCCTTGGAGACCAGCACTGCCACCGGATTGAGGTCCGAGCCAAAAGCGCGCAGACCAAGCCGCTGTGCTTCCAGCGGGATCGAGCCGCCGCCGCAAAACGGGTCACACACCGGCGGCGCGTTGGTGGCCAGCCAGTCCAGTACCGCGCGCGGGTCCTCGCGCGGCGGCATCGCCTTCCCCATGCCGCGGGCAAGCGACCGCGCGATCTCCCAGCGCGCCCGGTTCAGGATAAGCTCATTGTTGGTCGCCTTCCACGGCACCAGTTCCTCGATAATCCCGTGCAGCCGCTGGCGCTCGCGGTCCTGCGCCTTCTCGGTCGGGAATTCCTCCGGCCAGGACGAGGGATCATCCACAAGCTGCGCAAACAGCACCGCCCGGCACGCCGCCAGCGGCCGCCGTGCCCACCACAGATGCAGCGTCGAGGGATGACCATGCCGGATCGATTTCTCCCGCGCCGAAGCCGCATTGATCGCCTCCAGCGGCAGCGAAACCTCGATCAGCTTCTTGCGGGGAGCGGCACTCATCGGGAAGCCATGCCGATCAGCCTTCGAACCATCTGCGCGGGTCACACCCGCACAGGAACTTTACGCGGATGTCATTCGCGGTCAGCATCTCGATTGCATCGGACCAATCACTGTCCACCGCATTGACGACCGGAACACCTTCGCGCCATGCCAGCGCAGCAAATTTGCGGTCGTCCCGGTCAAACCCTGAATCAATAACCGGCTGCGGAAGATGGACATACTCGCCGTCATCTTGCATGGGCAGATCCATTCGCTGGGACAAAGCCGGATTCAGAAGCAATTCCCTGTAGAACTGATCACCAACACCGGGTTGACCGGCAGGCTTGAGATATCTCCGATACTCGGCCTGAATCCTGCCTGCCGCATCGACAACCGCACGTTCACGCTTCTCCAGAAAACCCATCAGAAACACAATCGCGGCTTCCCGGCACTCCAGCGAGAGCGGGCGGTTCACATCGTCGCGTCCGTTTGCTGCTACCGGAACGTTCGTGTCGATCACCCAGCGCCTCCTCATTCCGCGGCCTGCTTCATGCGCTTCAGGCGGGCAAGCTCGGCATTCGCTGTCTCCCCGAAAGCATCTCCCATGAACTTGTCCGGCCAATTCTCGATTTTGCCCCACAGATCGAGCTTGAGGCGCTCCAAGTGTGATGCGCCGTCGCGCGTATCGCAGAAATAAAGCGCGACATCATCCGCGTTCACCTCGCCTTCCGCCATGCGGCGCTGCAGGCGAAGCAGGAGTTGCTCGGAATGGCTCTCCAGAACAACTTGAACGCCACGGTGGGTCGCCGCGCCGATAATCACGTCCGCTAACCCCGCCTGTGCGAGAGGGTGGAGATGAATTTCCGGCTGTTCGAGCAGCACGGTCGAACCCTCCGGCACGTAATTCAGCAGCACAATTACCGGAAGCACCTGCGAGACACCGAAACCGACATCAGTCAGCATGACCTCGGAGGCGCTCGCACGGGTCTTCACTTTGGCCTGCCAGCGGCTTGTGCCGGGAGCGATTTCGTCAATGTGAAATTGCTCGACCAGATCAAGTTTCCGCAGCCAGTGCGCGACAATTTCCGGGAACGGCATGCGGCGGCCCCGCCTTTTCAGGTTCTGTTTCCGGCCCGCATCTTGCGCGGCGATGATCGCATCGATGGTGCGCTCGCCCTTTTCACCGATGTCCGTAGGTCGCGAGCCCGCCCAGAGATAATCTCGCTGCGGATATTCACGTAACGGGCCAAGATAGTAGAGATTGTCGAATTCGCTCTCGTATGACGCTTCCAGATCGGCGAGAAAGCCGGCGTTTTGGAAGTAGTGTCGCACTTGGTCCGGAAAGCGATACGCTTTGTCGGGGCCGCGGAGCGGCCATGCCCGTCCCGTCCTGCGAGTAAACGCGAAATCGGAAACGGGAACCATAGCGGTCAGATTGAATCTTGTTTTGTCGCTTCCTCTGGGTTCCAACGCAAACTCGGATTCCCCGACCCTGTATGTCAGCGTGCGGCTTTGAAACGCTTTCTGGACGATCTCGACCTCCGCCTGAACGGCCAGATCTCTTGAATCGGCAATTTTTGTTCGTTTGACATCCCCCGGATCGTCAATCTTGAGGGGTGTCTCGCGCTCGAAACCCAGTTCAAAACTTATCGTCCGGCGTTCGTCATGCCCGAAAATAACGTCTTCGGCGGTTCCCAGTTTGACGAAGCGGCCATTCAGCTCCAGCGTGGCCGAGCGATCGGTCGACTCCCTGGTCTGCTTGAGCAAAAGCAAAAACTGGAGCAGGCCCGATTTGCCCGAAGAATTGGTCCCGAACAGACCGGTAATCCGCCCGAAATCGACTTCGGCTTGCCGCCAGCTCTTGAAATTGCAAAGTTTCAGCCGCTCGAGCATGACCGTATGGGTCTCGGATATACCGCCCGTTCCGCGAGTCGGCGACTATACCTACACCACGCGGGACGCCGGCGCGAACTCAGCCCACCTGTTGAACCTCCGCATCACGGGGATTGCGCTTTCGCCGTACCTCCCACCGCTGCCATCAAGGCCGCCCACAACACCCCTTTAACGCCGCGCTCGTGACCAACGACGCGCACCGACTCCAACGCACAGAACGGCCCTTGAACAAAACCATTCGCGCTGCGTCGCAGGGCTCGGCAAGCCCGGTTCTCCAATATGCTCTGTTTAACAACTGTTCGGAGAGTTCGTTATGACGATTCGTTCAGGCTTCTTTATCGCCCTCCGATAAGCGTCGAGCCCGCGATCCCTCTTCTGCCACGCTCCGTGCACCTCCATGACCTCGCGAATACCCGGACGCGCAAGCGCGGCCTCAAGCAACTCCGCATGCTCCCGCTCCCGTCGGGACTTCGGACGCTCGAGCGCTTCTTGCCTGTTCGTCATCTATTCCCTCCTCGTCGCATTACTGATATTCGGACATATGCCGTTGTGACAGGGCGAGCAAATCAAGTCCCGTTTTCCGCATTCGCTGCGTCCGTTGTCGTCATCACCAACGCCGCCCGCGATCTCTGGGCGATGCTGGGTGCGGAAATACTCTTCCGGTGCGATTTCGTTTCCGACGATCACACAGCGGAATCGTCGAGCAGCACCAGTTCCCCCAGGGCCTCGCGAATGAACCCATCCGGCAAGTGTCTCATGTCGGAATAGCGCGCGCGCCGATGCGCACCGCGCATATCCATCAGACAAAGAGCGCCGCCATCCCACCCGCACAGCAGGATAACCGAACACCCCGGCCCGCCCGGTGCATCGATGGCAATCTCGCCGTCCGGGGTGGGATAAATCTCGAAACGCCGTGATGTAATCCCGTGCATGGCTTTCAACAGCCGTCGGGCGTTCGTCAGTGCGGCCTCCGACGGAATCGGGAAGCCTTCCTCCTGCGCCTCCGCCGCAGTGTCATTCAGATGACATAATGCGTCGTTCAATTCGGCCATTCGCTTGAAAGCTTCCCCTCGAAACCAGAGGGCACCGTCACGGCGAGCCTTCATCACGTCCGGCCTCGGCCTTTACCGTGGCGAATACATGGGTCGGCGCGACAGTAAATTCGATATCCGGGTGGCCGGCCTCCCGCAGCAAGCGCCGCGCGATCGGAATTCCTTCGCCGAACCTCTCGCCATACCCCAACACCTTCATCGCCTCGGCGAGGTTCGGGTTGCGGTAATCGATCACGCCGGGCCGCGCGAAACTCTCCGCCGTAACGGCGCCAAACGGCCCCCCGGGGTTCTGAATTTCGATCCTGTCCACAAACCATGTGACGCGGACCGGCGCGTTCGTGGCATCGTAATCGCGGTGCATGACCGCATTCTGCACAAGCTGCTGCAACGCGCCGATCGGATAGATTTCCGCGCACTGCTCGACAGCCCCGCTGACAAGATCGACCCGCCGGCGATTGTGCGATCTGAGCTTGTCATCAACGCCGGAAAGTATCTCGGAAACCGTGCCGTCAATCTCCGCTGCATCGATGATCGGGTCGGACAGTTCGCGCCCTGCAACACGCAGGAACTGCACATACGCCCCGGGGATGAAGTGACGCGGACGGATGCCGAGCGCCAGCAATCCGAGAATTGTCAACCGCTCGTCATCGACCGAGGCGATCATCTTGGCTGACGCCAGACGCTCCTCAAAACTCCGGTCGTGCCGCTGCAATGACTCCCGGTCGACCAGGCGCGGCAGATACTCGTCCTTGAACCTGCGTTGATGCAGGTCATCGGTTTTCGCACCCGGAACGGCAAAGACGTCGAACGAGCCGTCGCCATATTGCCGCCGCTCGTTCAGAATGCGTTCATCCTCGGCAGTGGCCACGCGCGTATGCACGCCGCTACGCATGTGAAACGCACCTTCCTACCGTACCGGCGGCAAATCCGACGGCATGACGGTCACAACCACCGGCACTGGGAAGATCGTCGGTGAACGCGACGCGCGCATTTTCTCCCGCCTCGATCTGGCGCGCCAGCTCCTTGTCGTCCAGGCTGAAGCCCTTGGCGCTCATGACGGCATTTCCGCCGCATCCCGCGTTGCAGCTATCGCGATCGCCCGCGACACCTCTGCAAAGCCCGGTTCGGGGCCGAAGATGCGGACCGGGTCAGGAACATAAAGCGGCTTGTGCACGAAACCATTCTCCACCAGGGCCAGAGCGAGAATATAGGACTCGCCGGTGTTCAGCGCCGCCAGCATCTCATTCCGGGTAATTGTGAAGTCGCGGGCGTCCGCGCGCCGTCCCTTGACCTCGATGAAACGCAAGCCGCCGGTCGCCGGGTTCCGGCTTTCGATATCGTATCCCCTGTCTTCTGTCGAGATATCGCGCGGGGCAAAGCCCAGTTCGCGTTCCTGCGCCATCACTGCATCCATCGCCAGGGCTTCGACCTCGGCGCGGCTTTCCACGCTCGTCGGCTCCTTCATCCCCGCCATGGTTCCGTCATCGGCTTCCGCCGGCGCCAGCAGCGCCGCCGGCACCACCAGGGCCGCACCGCAGACCCCCGGCGGCAGCGGCGCAATGTCCCGCTGACGTGCGATCTCGGCGCGTCGCCGTTCCAGCCGGTCAGCCAGGGCCTCCGCCTGACGCCGGACATTCACCGAGTTCAGGCGCGGGCGCTTGCCCGCGCGTTCTTCCGTCTCCAGTTCCAGCGAGCGGTGCTGAAGATGCGAGATCTCGCGGCGCAGCCGTTCCTCGACCGCTGCTTCGATCCTGTCCAGTTCGGCGAGGCGCCGCTTCTTCACTTCTCGCAGATGCCGCGGCGCCAGATCAGTCACGGCCAGCGTCCGCGCGCGTTCCTCCAGCGGCCCGCCCAGCCACGGCGTGTCGAGTATCCCGGCAATTCTGTCCCTCTCCCCGTCACCGACAGGCCGGCAGTCGAGATACGGGGCGGGGCCGCCATCCGACGCCCCTCCGGCTTCTTCGAGCCAGACGAATTGCAGCCGCTCCGAAATGGTCTGCGGCTGGCCGTTCCGCACCGTCCGCCCATCCCGAATCGCATGGCGCAGCACCACCAGCACCCTGGGTTCGTCAAACCGGTCAGCACCGTCGACCAGCGCCGCGCCGCGGGCCAGCAGCCCCCGATGGCGTTCCAGCGTAAAATCGACAAGGGAATCGAGCAGCGGATGGCCCGGCGCCACAAGCGCCGCCTGCGGTTGGGCGGCAATATGCGCCTTGTCGAAACATATCCGCCGATAGCGCGGCAGCACCGGGTCGGTGCGCCGGATAGGTCCGGCGCGGTCGCGCAGGAGCGGGGGAACCCGCGTGATCTCCGCACGTCCCCTCTCGCGCCGGCGCAGCACGCCGCCGGCCTCGGCGAAAGCAGCCTCAAAGAACGAGCCGATATGGTGCGGCTGAAGCCGCTGCGCCGCCGCGCGCTCCATCTCCTCGCGCACGCCGCGCACTGCGGCCGGATCGAGCCCCTCCCGGGTCAGCTTGTTGCGGGTGACAAGGCCGTTGATATTGTCGGCATCGACCGCACCGTCGACCGTGCGGAACAGGCGCTCTCGGACATCCGCCCGCTCGCCATAGCGGACCGCCTCCATGAACAGTTCGCGCAGCGGCCGCGCTTCGAACAGCTCGCCCAGCACATCATAGATCTTGCCGCCGAGCGTCTCCCGCGCAGCCTCGAGCTTCTCCAGCAGACGCTGATAGACTGCGCCCTCCCGCGTCTCACCCGCCACCAGGTTCCACAAATGGCAGACCTCGGTCTGTCCGATCCGGTGGATGCGGCCGAACCGCTGTTCCAGCCGGTTGGGGTTCCACGGCAGATCGTAATTGACCATCAAATGCGCGCCGCGCTGCAGGTTTACTCCTTCGCCGGCCGCGTCATTGGCAAGCAGGAAGCGGACAGCCGGATCGTCATTGAACGCGGCAATCACCGCCCGCCGCCGGTCGCGCGCGACGCCGCCATGAATGACCGCGACGCTGTCCGGCGCGCCGGTGCGGTCCCCTATGCGGCGCGCGAGATAATCCAGCGTGTCCCGCGCCTCGGTAAAGATGACGATCTTGCGGCGCATGCCGCGCTCGGAACCGTGCACGCGGGGATCGTCTAGAATGCGGTCAAGTTCCCGCCATTTCGTATCCTCACCCGAGCGGCGGAGGGCGCCTGCTGCCGCCTCGAGCTGCCGCAGCGTGGCGATCTCCGCTTCCAGCTCGGCGACCGTCTGCGCCGCCGTGGCGCGGTCGATCAGCCGATCCTCATGTGCCTCAACCTCCTCGCCGGTGGCCTCGTCCAGATCGTCCTCGTCAAAGGCAGGTTCGGATGCCGTCTGGGCGATCGCGGCATCGGGGAAACCGTCAAGCCGTTCCTCCTCCAGCCTGGTCTCCAGCCGGCCGAGGCGGCGTTTCAGGGACTCGTGAATCGCCGCCGGAGAAGACGCAAGGCGGCGCTGCAGGATCTGCAGCGCGAAACCCACATTGTTGCGCTGCCTCGTGCCGTCATCGCCCATCCTGTCGGCGCGGTTCATCTCCTGGCGGACATAATGTGTGACCGCCTCATAGAGTTCTGCCTCGCGGGGCGACAGGGCGTAAGAGACCGTATAGGCGCGGCGTTCGGGGAACAGCGGGCTGCCGTCAAAGCGGTACAACTCCTCCTTGGTAAGGCGGCGCATCATGTCCGAAGGGTCGGCCTTGTGGACTCCCTCACGGAAGCGCCCCGCAAATCGGTCGGCATCGAGAAGCGCCATGAAAAGCTGGAAATCCTCCTCCTTGCCATTATGCGGCGTCGCCGTCATCAACAGGAAATGACGCGCCCGCCGCCCGGCCAGCACCCCGAGTTGATACCGCCGCGTGTATTTCACCTCCTGGCCGAAAAAGCTCGCCGACATGCGGTGCGCCTCGTCGCAGACGATGAGGTCCCATTCCGGCGCCGTTTCCAGTTTTGCTTTCAGTTCGTCATTGCGGGCCAGCATGTCGAGCCGCGCAATGAGCAGCGAATGCTCGGCAAAGGGATTGCCCGTCGCCGATGCCGCGATCTGTTCCCGGCTCAAAATGCCGAAGGCAAGATCGAACTTGTCGAGAAGCTCGTCCTGCCATTGCTCCACCAGACTGCCCGGCGCAATGATCAGGCAGCGCCTGAGGCTGCCGCGTATGAGAAGTTCCTTGATCAGCAGACCCGCCATGACGGTCTTGCCGGCGCCCGGATCGTCGGCAAGCAGGAAGCGCAGCGGCTGGCGGTCCAGCATCGCGCCGTAAACCGCAGTCAACTGGTGCGGGAGCGGCTCGATCTGCGAGGCGTTGACCGCCGCATAGGGGTCAAACAGATGGGCGAGACGAATGCGCAGCGCTTCCGACGCCAGCCGGAACAGCGCCCCGTCGCCGTCAAAGGCAAAGCGGCGCGCCGGCGCCGCTTCGTGAATCAGCGCCTCGTCGTCACGATAGAGAATTCGCTGCCCGATCCCCTCGGACCCTTTCCAGGTGATCTCGACCGCATCCGCCCCATAGGCGCGCACAGCAATGACTTCCCCGGGCTCGTCGCCCTGAAGGCCCGTCAGGCGGCGCCCCGGCACGATGCGCTCAAGCCTCACCATGGCGACCCAATACCTGATCCGCCGCCCCCTTGCCACGAACAGACAACAGGCGCTTCCACTGCTTCATTTGCGTCCGGGCGCAATCGGACACTTGCACAGGCGTCAATATTTTGTTATTGTTCAACATTCTTGCCGCATCACCCCTCCGGGGCGCACGCGGCACGAGACATCAAAACCCGGCGAATCCCGGTAAATCCCACTTTGTCAGAAAGATCATGGCAATTGCGGCAAAAACAAGGCGACCTCCGACAGGGAATCTTGCCGCAGCATCCGGCCCGGTACCTGTTTGCCGCGCGGCCCCTGTGCTATAGGCTGCCCTCGTCACCGCCCCCTTTGCAAAACGATGCGAGCCGCCATGCCGCTTGATGTCGGAGAAATCGACGCGCGCGTTCAGGAGCAGGGCGCTTTTGTCAGACAATTGATGAAAGCGCTGGAACGCACCATCGTCGGCCAGAAATATATGCTCGAGCGGTTGCTGGTCGGCCTGCTCGCCAACGGGCACGTGCTGATCGAGGGCGCGCCGGGCCTCGCCAAGACTCGCGCCGCGACTGCCCTCGCACAGGCGCTGCACTCCGAATATCAGCGCATCCAGTTCACCCCCGATCTGCTGCCGGCTGACCTCGTCGGCACCTTGATCTACCAGCCGCAGTCCGGGGAATTCCGCGTCCGCAAAGGGCCGGTATTCGCCAACCTCGTGCTCGCCGACGAAATCAACCGCGCGCCCGCCAAGGTGCAAAGCGCGCTGCTCGAAGCCATGCAGGAAAACCAGGTGACCATCGGCGAGGAAAGCTTCCCCCTGCCGCAGCCATTCCTCGTACTGGCAACGCAAAACCCGCTGGAACAGGAAGGCACCTATCCGCTGCCCGAGGCGCAGACCGACCGGTTCATGCTCAAACTGCGCATCACCTATCCCGAACGCGATGAAGAACTCGAGATTCTCGAGCGCATGGCAACCACCGCGCAGGAACAGCCGGTGGAGCCGGTGACCGACACAGCGTCGATTCTTGCCGCCCGCAGCGTCGTCGACAACGTCTATATCGACGACAAGATCAAGAACTACATCGTCGATCTGGTGCTTGCCACCCGCGATCCCGCCGCGCACGGCCTGGAGGATCTGGCCCGCTTCATCGACTTCGGCGCCTCGCCGCGCGCGTCCATCTATCTCGCCCTGGCCGCCAAGGCATTCGCCTTCATTCAGGGCCGCGGTTATGTCACGCCCCACGACGTGAAATCCATAGGCCACGACGTGCTGCGCCACCGCGTACTCATCACCTACGAAGCAGAAGCGGCGGAAATGTCGGTCGAACAGATCATCCAGCAGATCTTCGACCGTATGCCGGTGCCCTGAGCACACGATTCACAGTGGTCCCTGCCGAAATCTTCAAGCAGGTGCGCCAGGTGCACATCCGCACCCGGCGCCTTGTGGACGGCATCTTCGCCGGCGAATACCACAGCGTATTCAAGGGCCGGGGTATCGAATTTGCCGAGGTGCGGGAATATGTCCCCGGCGACGATGTACGCACCATCGACTGGAATGTCACCGCGCGGGTCGGCCAGCCTTTCGTCAAGCAATATGTCGAGGAGCGCGAACTGACTGTCATGCTGCTGATCGATCTCAGCGCGTCCGGTCACTTTGCCTCGACTCCCCGTCCCAAGGCCCGCATCGCCATCGAGCTCGGCGCCGTGCTTGCGCTCAGCGCCATCAACAACAACGACAAGGTGGGGCTGATCCTCTTCACCGACCAGGTGGAACTGTTCGTCCCGCCGCGCAAGGGCAAGAACCGCGCCTTGCGCCTCATCCGCGACATGCTGGCGTTCGAACCGCGCCGCCGCGGCACCGATATCGCCGCCGCGCTAGAATATCTGCACAAGGTAATGCCGCGCCGGTCGATCTCGTTCCTGATCTCCGACTTCTTCTCCGGCGATTTCGAACGCCCGCTGCGCCTGACCCGCCAGCGCCACGACCTCGTGCCCATCTGCCTTATCGACCGCCGCGACTACACCCTGCCGCCGGTAGGCTTCGTGCGCTTGCGCGACCTCGAAACCGGCGCCGAACGCCTCGTCGACACTGACAGCCGCGCCGTCCGCCAGAAATTCTCCGAACGCCGCGAAGCCCTGCGCACCCGCCGCCGCCGCCTGTTCCGCGCCCTCGGCATAGACTTCATCGAAGTACCCACCGACAGGCCCTGGATCGGACCGCTGATGCGTTTTTTCCGCAGCCGCGAGCGGCGGCTGGGGGAGGGGCGGTGACCCGCCTCGCCATCCTGCTGCTCGTCCTCCTGTGGAGCACGCCGGCCGCCGCCCAGGTGGCCCGCGAGGCGCGCGATGGCCCGACCACCGACCGCGGCGCCGTTTTCGTCGAAAAATCCTACGACGCGGCGCGCGTCACCTTCTCTCTCGACCGTGACACCGTACCCATCGTCGACCAGGTGAAAGCCGTCCTCGCAGTCGAGGCGCCACCCTGGATTCTCGTCACCTTTCCGCGCGTCGTCGACGAGATCGGTTCCTTCAAGCTGATCCGGGAGGAAAAAGCCGGACCGTTTAACGTTCCGGGCGAAGGAACCCGCCTCGTTCGCAACGAACGGCGCTACTATCTGGACCCGAACGAAGCCGGTGAAGTCGAAATCCGCGCGCTGACGCTGAACTTGCTCGACGGGCGCACCGTGCCTTCCATCGCCTGCGTCTATCTCAACGAATGCCGCGCCGTGGAATCCAACATGGACAGTTCGCCGCAAACGGCCTTCATGCGTATCGGCCCGCTGCCGTTGGAAGTCACTTCGGTACTGCCCCCCGACGCCGACATCACCAAGCCCAAGGATATTCTCGGACCGGTTCCATTGCCGCCCCCGCCGCCCGTCGAGATCAACTGGCAGCCGCTGGTGCTCGCTGCCGCCGCCGTCCTGGTGCTCGCCGCAGCAACCGTGTGGCTTTGGCGCCGCCTCTCCCGCACCCCCGCGCCGCGCCCCGTACCGACCGAAAGCGCACACACCCTGGCGCTCGCCGCGCTGCGCCGGCTCGATGCGCGAAACCTCGACACGCCGGAAAAAATCGAGCGGTTTTATGTTCGCGTTTCCAGCATATTGAGGCATTACCTTGATTGGAGATTCGAACTTCGTGCGGCGCATCGCACCACCGAGGAAGTGCTGCATGAAGCCGCGGCGCGCGACTCAGTATCCCCGCACGGTGGAATGCTTGGCGGTTTTCTGGGCTTTTGTGACCGCGTGAAATTCGCCGCGCATCGGCCGAACCCGCAGGAACCGGCCGCGGCGCTCAATCATGCCATGGGGTTCATACGCGACACCGCCAATGCGACGGCGCGCGTCCCCGTCGCGCGCGCGGCGGAGGTCGCGTGAGGTTCGACAGCCCATGGCTGCTCCTGCTGCTCGCCATCCTCCCCGTCCTGTTCTGGTGGCTGCGGCGGCGCGAGCGGCCCGCAAGCGTGGATTACACCGCCATCGGCGACATGGCGCCGGACGGTGTGACATTCATGACCCGCCTGCGGGCGGCGCTTCCCTGGATACGCTTCCTCGTTCTCGGACTGTGTGTCGTCGCGCTGGCCCGCCCGCAATGGGGCCAGCAGGTCACCCGCATCTATCGCGACGGCATCGCCATCGTCATGGTGGTCGATATTTCCAGCAGCATGGGCGCGGTCGACCTGCAAATCGACGACGAACAGGCGAACCGGCTGGAAGTGGTGAAGCAGACCTTTCATGGCTTCGTCCAGGGCGGCGATGAGGAGGATGAGGCCGGCGGGCGCGAAGGCGACATGATCGGCATGGTTACATTCGCCCGTTTCAGCGACAATCTCAGCCCGCTGACACTCGACCACGACGCGCTTCTGCTCGCCCTTGACGAGATCGACATCACCCAGATCGCCGAGGAGGACGGCACCGCCATCGGTGACGCGGTGGTCATGGGAGCCGAATTACTGCAACGCGCCGGCGCCAAGAGCAAGGTGATGATCGTGCTGACCGACGGCAGCAACAACGCCGGCAATACCAGCCCGGTGGAGGCCGCCAACGCCGCCGCCGCATTCGATATCAAGGTCTACACCATCGGCGCCGGCACCCAGGGCGTCGCCATGACGCCGGTGCGGCAGAGCGACGACACCATAGTCATGGTGCCCACTCAGGTCTTCATCGATGAACGTACGCTGACCAACATGGCGGAAGCCACAGGCGGGCGCTATTTCCGCGCCACCGACGGCGAAGCGCTGCGCGCGATCTATGAGGAAATCGACAGGCTGGAGAAATCCACCAATATCGCCGAGCAATATCAGCGCTATATCGAAGGCTATCCAGCGCTTCTGCTTGCTGCCTTCCTGTTGCTGTTCGGTGAAGCCGTCCTCGTCAATACCCGCTTGCGGGCGCTGCCATGAGTTTTGCCTTCCCCTGGTTCGCGGCCGCACTTGCGACGGTGCCGCTTCTCGCACTGCTCTATATTCGCGGCTTTCGCCGCCGCCGCCTCGCGCTCGCCGAACTGGTCGATCCGCTGCTGACCCCCGCACTGGTCGGACGCTTCAGTTGGCGCTGCCGGGCGGCCAAGGCAGCATGCCTCATTGGCGCGGTGGCGGCGCTCGCAATCGCCGTCATGCAGCCGCAATGGGGGCGCGAGCAGGGCGACGCAGCCCGCCTCGGGCGCGACATCTATATCGTGCTCGACGTCTCGCGCAGCATGCTGGCTGAAGACGCACAGCCAAGCCGCTTGCAAGCGGCGAAAGCGGCAATCGCCGACTTCACGGAAACCATGCGCGAATATGGCGGCTATCGCCTCGGGCTGGTGATCTTTGCTGGTCGCGCAAAGCTCCAGAGCCCGCTGACGCTGGACTATGCCTTTTTTCGCAATCGCCTCGACCTCGTCACAACGGAAACCCTGGACCGGCGCGGCAGCGCAATCGGCGACGCAATGCGGAAGACATTGTTCGGATTCGGCGCTGTCGACGCTGCCCATACCGATATCATCATCATCAGCGATGGCGAGGACCATCGCGGAGGCGCCGAAGCGGCCGCAAGGCAGGCTGCAGATGAAGGCGTCGGCTTCTATGCAGTCGGTATAGGCGATCCCGCTGAAGGCGCCCGCATCCCCGTGGTGAACAAGGAAGGCGCGCGGCACTATCTGCGCTTCAACGGCTCCGAGGTCGTGTCGGTCATGGGAGAAGCGCAATTGCGCGCCATGGCGCGAGCGGGCAGGGGGTCCTACGTCGCCGCGCGCACCGGGGAATTCTCGCTGCACGAACTTTTCGAGTCCGAAATTGCGCCCAAACCACGGCGCGAGCTCGAAGCAGAGCAGGGGGAACGACTGGCCGACCGCTACGCGCTGTTCGCACTGCTCGCACTGCTTCTGGTCATCGCCGAAATGGTTATTGCCGAGCGCCCTGCGCGCCCCGAGGAGGCTTGAATGATGTTCGCAGTCCGCTGCGCGACCGGCCTGTTCCTGATCATCGCCCTGTGCGGCTTCGAGGAGGTGGAAACCCCCTATCAGGCGGTCGCGCTCGCCAACCAGGCCTATGAGGAAGAACGCTACCGCGACGCGGCTGAACTCTACGGCATCGCCCAGGACATGCTGCCGGAAGCACCGGAAATCGCATTCAACCGCGGCGCCGCCCTGTTCAAGACCCACGAGCTGAAAGCGGCCCGCGCCGCGTTCGTGAACGCCATCGACACCGATGACCGGCGGCTGGCCGCGCGCGCCTACTACAATCTTGGCAATGTGCAATATCAGGTGGCCATCAACGCCATGCGCACCTTCCGCGATGCCCTGACCCCCATCCGCGAGGCCATGCAAAGCTATCGAGAAGCCTTGGCGCTGGACCCCGATATCGCCGACGCCATGTATAATCTGGAACTCGCGGACCGCATGTACGGCGAACTGCGCAAACAGCGCATGATGGGGCTGCAGAACGCCGCTCTCTCCGATGTCCGGACCTCGCAGAACGAAGGCCAGCTTTTCGACGAGGAATCCGACAGCGACCGCACGCGCGACTCCGATGACGCTGCCCCTCAGGGACAGGAACCGCAGGGCGAACAGGGCGGCCAGGCGCCCCAGGGGATGTCTGCGCAAAACAATTCATCACAATCCCAGGCGCGCGGCTCACAGCGTGAAATGAGCGCCGACGAAGCGCAGGAAATGGTCGATCTGGCGCGCAATCGGGCGCAGGCTGCCGACGCCATGCGGCAGCAATGGCGGCAGGCGCGAATGCGGGACAGCCAGGTGAAGCGGCCCTGGTAAGTTCCGGTCGAGTGCGCCCGTCGGCGGCGCTGCTGTGTCTGCTTGCGGTGGTCATCGCGTCCGCTGCCGCCGGCCGCGAAGCCACCGTTCGGAAGGTACTCACCCGCGCCTGCGATGTTTCGCATTTCGCGCAGGCGGCAGAAATCGGCCGCGGTCTGCCGGGTTTTCTGGGTCTCCGCGGTCGCGCTCGCGCCATAGACGTAACGGGATGGCGGGTGGAGCTGCTGTTTGACGACGCAACCCTTGCGGTATCTCGGCTGGTGCGGCGCGGCACGCTCGGTCGCATATATTTGGAATGGCGCCGCGGCGACGGCCATGCCGAACTCGCAGTTACAGCCGACAAAACCTGCCGTATCCACGACGCGCGGCGGTTGCGCCGCGACTCACGGGGCGAGCCGCAGCATATTGAATTTCTGGACGAGACCCTGCACCCCTCAGGAAAGCGCGAACCGCTCAACCCGGCCGTCCCCACGGGTTCGGACCCCGGCGGCGTGTCCGTGGGTCTCATCGACACGGGCGTTAACTACCTCTTGCCCGAACTGTCGCAGCGATTGGCGCGCAGGCCTGACGGCGCGCTGATGGGCTACGATTATTGGGACCTCGACCGGCGCCCGTTTGACGCCGATCCCGTGCATTCTCTCCTGTTTCCCGCTCGCCACGGCACCCGCATCGCCAGCCTCCTCGCGCGTGAGGCCCCTGTGGCGCGTCTGGTTCCCTATCGTTATCCCCGCCCTGACATGGGCCGTATGGCCGCGCTGATCGACTCCGCCTCGCAGGTCGGCGTTCGGCTCATCAATGTGTCGCTGGCGAGCACCGACCGCGAGCGCTGGCACGCCTACGAAACCGCCGCCCGGCGCCACGGGGACATTCTGTTTATCACGGCCGCCGGTAATCGCGGCCGGAATATCGACCGCCGGCCGATGTATCCCGCCGCACTCGATCTTGAAAATCAGATCACGGTGACCGCCGCGACACAGGCAGGCCGCATTGCCGGTGAGGCCAATTGGGGGCCGCAGCTTGTACATGTCATGACACCGGCAGAAGACTTGCGTACCCTCGGTTTTGACGGCGCCGAACACCGGGTGACGGGCTCGAGTTTTGCCGCCGCTCGTGTCAGCGCGCTTGCCGCGTGCCTGCTGGCCGAACGCCCGGGCCTCACTGCCCGGGAGTTGAAACAAGCCATTCTGGCGCGCACCGCCGCCGGGCCCGAGTCGCACCGTGTCGCATATGGATTATTGCCGATTCCGCCGGGAGCACCGCACGGCGCTTGCGCGGCAAAAATTGGTAGCGGAGGAGGGACTTGAACCCCCGACACAGGGATTATGATTCCCCTGCTCTACCGACTGAGCTACTCCGCCACGGGTCGGTTGCTATAACTGCCGTCTTCGGCGCCTGTCAATATCGGCCTCTGCGCCGGCGGTTCGATCCACCCGCCGCCGAGAAGGCGCGAGCCTTCGTAAAACACCGCAGATTGGCCCGGCGCCGCCGCGCGCACTGGCTTGTCAAACCGAATAGCGGCGCGCCCGCCGCCATGCGTCGTGATGCTTGCTGCCGTGCCTCTGTCGCTCGAACGCAGGCGCACCATTGCACGCGCTGCGTCGGGCGCCAGCCAGTTCACATCGGAAACCGTGATCTCACTGATCCCAAGCGCCGCCGCAGGGCCGACAATGACCGCGTGCCGCGACGGCTCCAGACGAATGACATAAAGCGGCTCGGAACGGGAAACCCCCAGGCCGCGCCTTTGGCCGACCGTAAAATTGATTATGCCTTCATGCCGTCCGACCTGCGTCCCGTCCGCCAGTTCGATGGGTCCGGGTTCGAGGCTGCCGGGGCGCATCCGCTCGATCAGGCGCGCATGATTTCCGTCCGGCACGAAGCAGATATCCTGACTGTCGGGCTTGTCGACCACCGGCAGGTCGAATCGCCTGGCAGCAGCGCGCGTCTCGTCCTTGCTCATGGTGCCGAGCGGAAAACGCAGGAAGGCCAGTTGATCCCGCGTGGTAGTGAACAGAAAGTGGCTCTGGTCGCGGCGTTCATCGACCGCTCGGTGCAGTTCCAGGCCCGCCGCACCCCGTCGGCGGCGCACATAATGACCCGTTGCCAGCGCCGCCGCGCCGAGATCGCGCGCTGTCTCCAGCATGTCCGCAAACTTCACCCGCTGGTTGCAGCGCGTGCACGGGATGGGGGTCAACCCGCGGCGGTAGCTGGCGGCAAAATCGTCGATGACCGCAGTGCGAAAACGCTCTTCATAATCAAGTACGTAATGCGGCATTCCCAAGCGCTCGGCGACACGCCGGGCATCATGAATATCCTGCCCCGCACAGCAACTGTTGGCGCGCCGCACGGCGGCGCCATGGTCATACAATTGCAGCGTAATTCCGAAAACATCAAAACCCGCTTCTACCAGCAGCGCCGCCGTTACAGCACTGTCTACGCCGCCCGACATGGCAACCGCGACACGCGCGCCCGTGCAGGGCAGGTCGAAATCATCCACAGACATGGCAGCAACTATGGGAGTGACAGAGGGGGATTCAAGGGCCGGGGAACGTCCCGCTGCTTTTCATGTAACATGCCTGCCCTGCTTCGCCTATCGCAACTCTGGCAAGGCCGTCCGTAATGAACCCGCCGCTTTTCTCGCCCCTGGCCATGCGCAGCCTTGCGCTGAAAAACCGCATTGTCGTCTCGCCCATGTGCCAATACAGCGCGGATAACGGCTCCGCCAATGATTGGCATCTCATGCATCTGGGCCAGTTCGCCATGGGTGCGGCTGGTCTGCTGGTGACCGAGGCGACGCATGTTTCGCCCGCCGCGAGAATCTCGCCGAAATGCCTGGGTCTCTATTCCGACGACAACGAAACCCAACTCTGCTGCGTGTTCAATTTCTGCCGCGAATTCGGCGTGAGCGCGCTCGGTATCCAGCTTGCCCACGCGGGCCGCAAGGGATCAGCCCATCCACCGCAGAAGGGAGGGCGTCCCCTGACAGCGGACGAAGGCGCATGGCCGACTGTTGCGCCGTCGCCGCTCGCCTATGCGCCCGACTGGCCGCAGCCCTGCGTGCTTGACGGTGCCGGCCTCGCCGAAGTGACCGAGGCATTCGTGGCTGCGGCCGAACGCGCTGTGCGAATCGGATTCGACCTCGCCGAATTGCACATGGGGCACGGTTATCTGCTGCATCAATTCCTCTCTCCCCTCAGCAATCGGCGCGGCGACGGTTATGGCGGCGGGATAGCGGGTCGTATGCGTTTCCCGTTGGAGATCTTCGAGGCCGTGCGCGCCGTCTGGCCGGCCGAACGACCGCTCGGCGTTCGCGTTTCCGCGACCGATTGGGTCCCCGGCGGATTGGAACTGGATGACGTGATTACCTTCTGCCGCGCTCTCCGATCGCGGGGATGCGATTTTATCGACATCACCTCCGGCGGACTCGACCCGGCGCAGAAAATTTCTGTCGGCCCTGGCTATCAGGTGAAGTTCGCCGCGGCCGTTCGGGAAGCCGTTCCGGGGATGGTTGTGTGGGCTGTAGGCATGATCACCGACCCGCACCAGGCCAATGCCATCATCGCGCAGGAGCAAGCCGATATGGTCGCTCTGGCGCGCGGCATGATGTGGAATCCCCGCTGGGCGTGGCACGCAGCAGAAGCGTTGGGCGCCGACACTGCCTATGCGGAACGTTATGCCCGCTGCCACCCTGACCGTTGGCCCCAAGCCTTCCCGGGTCGCGCGGTAACCGACCGCTCTCCGGTCGAACCCGGCGCCAGATTGTAGTCATCCATAAGCGACAGAGGATTGTTGAACATGTCTCGGGATGGTCAAGTCAACGGACACAAGCCGAGCCGACTGATGGCGCGTGTATTGCCGGGCCCCGCCCCGGTTTCATCCGCCGGTGTAGGCGATGTGCCGGACAACTTGGCGCCGGCGATTGCATCGGTCACCGGCTTGCGCACCGAGGTGCCGGAAGACGCGCATACGGCTTCGCTGCTCGGCACGGAACGCAGCGGCAATGCGGTAATCATTGATGAGCACGGTCTCGCGGTCACAATCGGTTATCTGCTGCTGGAATGCCGCCGTATTTCATTGGCGGACGCCGAAGGCGACTGGGTTGACGCGGCGTTTGTCGGATACGATTTCGAAACCGGATTCGGATTGGTGCGGGCGAGACGGCCGCTCGGTCTCGATCCGCTGCCGCTCGGTGAATCCTCTACGCTCGCGGAAGGTGACAGAATTGTTGTGGCCGGGCAGGGCGGCATCGACTACGCGATAATGACCGAAGTGGTTTCGCGGCGGAGCTTCGCCGGCTACTGGGAGTATTATCTGGACGACGCGCTGTTTACCTCTCCCGTCTATCACAACTGGAGCGGCGCGGCGCTGATCGGGTCGGACGGGCGTATGCTGGGTGTCGGCTCGTTGCTGGTGGAAGACGCGGGCCCCGGTGGCCAGAAGCAACAGGGCAACATGTTCGTGCCTGTTGATCTGCTGACGCCCATCCTCGACGAGATTACCGGGCAAGGCAGAGTGGGCCGCCCGCCTCGTCCCTGGCTCGGCATTTTCACCGCCGAGGCGCATGGGAATCTCGTCATCGCCCACATAGCTGAAAACGGACCCGCATCACGCGCGGGTATAGAGCCCGGCGATGTCATTGTCCGCGTCGACCGGGAACCGATAGCCGATCTCGGCGAACTCTATCGCCGGATGTGGACGCTCGGCCCGGCCGGAGTCTCCGTGCCGCTGACAGTTGTGCGCGACGGCGCCGCGGTGGAAATCTCAGTGCGGTCGGCGGATCGCTACGCTCACTTCAAGACCCCGCGCGAGTAACGGCCTCGCTGCGTAACCTACTGCGCTATGTCGTCGCGCTGCCACCACCCTCGGCGCGGTTCTCTCGAGTTTCCTTCCTGCATTATGTCAGGCGCTTCAGCGAGCGATGCTGAAACCATCGCTGCCATATCGCTGCCGCCGCGGGCTTCCGCTTCGTCGCCGCCAGGATCCGCCGGTTCGGGCGCTGTGGTGGGTTCAGGGTGTTCTTCGGCGTGTGGCGGCTCGTCCGGCGATGCCATAGCGCCGTTTGCCTCCGGTGACCCGTCTTCCTGGACGTCGGTGGAGGTGTCCTCCTGCGGCACCGCGAGTTTTTCTTCAGGGGCGTCCCCAGCTGCTTCAACGGAGAACTCAGCGGGCGTGGAAAGAGCCTGCTCCGTTTCTTCGGTCAGGATATCAGGCTTCTCGCTGGTTGTGGGCTCGGCCTTGCGTGTGCGCCGCTGGCGTTTGGGCCGCGCGCCGGAGTCTTCACCGCTATCGGGCGGGGCAACGGCTTTCTCCGCGTTGTCTTCGGTCTGCACGGTGTTCTCGGCGGCCCGTGTCTGCCGGCGGCCACCACGGCGTCCTCGGCGCCGACGGCGTGGGCGCTCCCCGTCTGCAGTTTCATCGGTTTCGGCGCCACCATTGCTGGACGCAGCGTGCTTGTCCGCCGCCTCGGGCGCTGCCTCAACAGTTGCCCGTTCCGCCCGTTTGCGCCGCCTGCGCCGTTTTGGCGCCTCCCCGTCGGTCTTTTCTGCCGGCGGTGACTCAATTTCCGGCGCCGGGATAGATTTCGTTTCGACAATCTCGATACGGCAGTCAGGAGGCACATCTGCTTCTTCGGGTTCGACGACCACTCCCAAGTTATAACGCGCTTCGATCTCGCCGAGTACTGCGCGCTTGTGATTCATCAGATAAGCCATCACCTCCATGGGGACGCTCACTCTGATATGGCTGGCGCGCCCGCGCACGCCTTCTTCCTCGATAGTGCGCAGCGTATGCAACGCGTTCGTTTCGGTGGAATAAACGCGCCCGGTTCCGGCACAGCGCGCGCATTCGATGGAACTGATTTCCATCAAGCTGGGACGCAGGCGCTGACGCGAGAGCTCGAGCAGACCGAAACTGCTGATACGACCCATTTGTATGCGCGCTCGGTCGGACTGCGCGGCATCCTTCAATCGCTGCTCGACCGCGCGGATATTGCGTCTATCCGTCATGTCAATGAAATCGACGACGATCAGACCCGCGAGATCGCGCAATCTGAGTTGGCGGGCGATCTCGCTCGCCGCCTCGATGTTCGTCTTGGCGGCCGTTTCCTCGATATTGTGTTCGCGCGTCGCACGACCCGAGTTGACATCAATGGCAACCAAGGCTTCCGTCGGGTTGATGACGATATACCCGCCCGACCGCAATTTGACCAACGGGTCACGCATGGAATCCAGTTGGCTTTCGACCTGGTTACGCGTGAAGATGGGTAGTGGATCGCGATAGGGCTGCACCCGCTTGGCATGACTGGGCATGAGCGCGCGCATGAACGATTTCGCCGTTCGGTAACCTGTTTCGCCCTCGACGAGAACTTCCTCGATTTCCGAGTGATACAAGTCGCGGATGGACCGCTTGATCAGATCGCCTTCTTCGTGAATGAGTGCAGGCGCTGTCGAGGCCAGCGTCGACTTTCGAATTTGTTCCCACAAGCGCAGCAAATAGCCGTAATCGCGTTTGATTTGGGCTTTGGTGCGGCCTTGTCCCGCCGTGCGAAGAATGACCGCCATACCGTCGGGCATGTCCAGCGCCTCAACGAACGAACGCAGTTTCTTGCGAGCTTCGCTGGAGCGAATTTTTCGGCTGATGCCCCCGCTGCGCGTAGTGTTCGGCATCAAGACGCAATAGCGCCCCGCCAAGGAGACATAGGTTGTGAGCGCAGCGCCCTTGTTGCCGCGTTCTTCTTTTGTTACCTGTACGAGAAGTATCTGCCGCCGCTTGATAACTTCCTGGATGCGGTAACGCGGCAGCGCGCGCGGGCGACGCGAAATTTCGTCTTCTTCCTGTCCACTGACTGTTTCGACCGGCTCGGCGTCGTCGCGGGTCTCGTCGCTCTCGTCCGATGCCTCGGTCGGTTCGCTGGAAGTGGCCTTGCTGTCCTCGTTGCTACCGTTGCTAGCGCTTGCCTCCTCCGCAGCCTGCTGTTCGAGCAGAGCTTCGCGATCCGATACCGGAATTTGATAGTAATCGGGGTGAATCTCATTAAATGCAAGAAACCCGTGCCGGTTGCCTCCGTATTCGACGAAGGCGGCCTGGAGGGATGCTTCGACTCGAGCGACTTTGGCGAGGTATATGTTTCCCTTCAGAAGCGACTTGTTCGCTGACTCAAAATCCAGTTCTTCCAATCTGTTTCCATCGATAACCGCAACCCGCGTTTCTTCCGCATGGGCCGCGTCGATGAGCATGCGTTTTGCCATCGGTCGTGTTACTCCATGGCGCGTTCGCGCACCGGCATATGCGATGCCGGGCGCGGGCGACGCGCTCTGATTGTTCTGAATGTCGCGCAGCCGCAAATATCACGGCGCGCGTTGGGGATCTTTTGCCGCATATGCGACCGACATGAACGACCGCCACGCGGTCATCGGGGCTGTGCAGCAGAGAAGAGGCCTTGAACATGGGGATGCAGCCTGTTCGCAACAAGTGGCGCGCCGACGCGCGCCTCGCTTGAGAGCAACGTACACCGGAGGGGCCGTGCGTCACCTGAAGCCTGCCGCGCAGTTCCACCTTCTATAACCCACGGGCCGCTTTCAAAGCAATGTGTTCACGAAACACGCTGCAACTCTTTGCAAGCAAATGCCATAAAATGATATCCTTTCCCAAGTCACAACGCAACATATGGTGCGTCTTGTCCTTTTCTCACGATATAGGCAGCGCGCGTGGGCTTTGCGGCACCAACGAAAAGACAGCGATCTCGCGCACCGTTCACCCCGTGCAAACATGCGGGCAACGCTCTGAGCCTACGGGGGAGCGCGTGCGCAAGCGGGTGGACGAATGGCGGCGCCAGTTTCAGGAGGCGCTGTTCGGGACGGTGGTGATCAGCGTCCTGGTAAGAGTACTTGTGGTCAGCGCTGCGCACGCTGCGACGGCTACGGATGTCCGAGCGTGGGCGCACCCGACATATACGCGTCTTGTGATCGAACTCACCGAGCCGGTCAAGTTTAGCGTTTTTGCGCTACCGTCACCGCACCGATTGGTGATGGATTTCTCGGACACGGCGGTGGCGATCCGGAGCCAGCCTCTGCCAGATGATGGCGTCGGGGTGATCGGTAGCGTTCGGTATGGTCAGTTCAAGCCCGAGGTAGCACGCGTGGTTCTGGATCTCCTCCAGCCGGTACATGTTGATCGCGCGTTTCTGCTTTCGCCGGAGGCAAATAGCCCGACTCGCTTCGTTGTTGATCTTTCGCCAAGCAACGCGGAGGCCTTTACGGAATACGCTCGGCTAAGCCAACGCAGCGCCGGGCAGTTCTCTTCCGAGGCCGCGCTGCTGCAAATACCGGCACGCATTCCGGTCATCGTTATCGACGCTGGGCATGGCGGGGTTGATCCCGGTGCCGTGGGCATCAGCGGCACGCAAGAAAAATCAGTGGCGCTGGAGGCCGCGCGTCAATTGGCCGAACGCCTTACCGCGACGGGTCGCTACCAGGCTGTGCTGACCCGGGAACGGGATGTATATGTTGGCTTGCGCGATCGGGTGGCTCTGGCGCGTCAGGCGGAGGCCGACCTGTTTCTGTCCATTCATGCCGATTCTATCGAAGATTCGCGCCTGCGTGGCAGCCATGTCTATTCGTTGTCGCAAACTGCGTCCGACTCCGAGGCTGAAGCGCTGGCTGCCAAGGAAAACAAATCAGACATCATTGCCGGCCTTGACCTCGGCAATTATTCAGATGAGGTCAACACAATTCTCCTTGATCTCAGTCAGCGCGAAACCAACAATATGTCAGTGCAGTTTGCCGAGATAACTGTCGATGCCTTTGTGCGGCATGGCGTCCGGTCTATCAGGCGACCGCATCGGCAAGCTGGTTTTGCCGTTCTCAAGGCGCCGGACGTGCCGTCGTTACTGATAGAACTCGGTTTCTTGTCGAACCGCCATGACGAGAGAATTTTGCAAACACGGGCGGGGCGTAAACCCATTATCGATGCAATCATGGATGCAGTGGACAGCTACTTCGCTGCGACGTTGCAATAAGCGCCCGGCAGAGGGCGCGTGAACAACCACGAAACGTGACATGATCCGGTTGCTTGCTCAACTGTCATCTCTCTGCTTTCTGGCTCTTGTTACGGGCTTGGCCGCGGGGATCTTCGGCGTACGATATTACAATGCGGAGCTGCCACGGGCAGACACGTTGGCTGACTACCATCCACCTACCTTGACCCGGTTTCACGCCGGGGATGGGCGATTGCTGGCAGAGTTTGCTACCGAACGACGCGTGTTCGTGCCAATCGATGCCATGCCGGACTTGTTGGTTCAGGCGTTTATCGCTGCAGAAGACCAGAGATTTTATGAACATGCAGGCGTCGACCCGGTTGGTATAGGGCGGGCGATGCTGCAAAATCTGCGTGACCTCGGCACCGGGCGCCGTCTGGTCGGTGGTTCGTCGATCACCCAGCAGGTGGCAAAAAACTTCTTCCTGTCGAACGACGTCTCGATCGAACGCAAAATTCGGGAAGCGTTGCTTGCGTTGCGGATTGAGCGCGTGATCTCGAAGCACCGTATCCTCGAACTCTATCTCAATGAGATATTTCTCGGCCGGCGAGCGTACGGCGTTGCCGCCGCAGCCCTGAACTATTTTGACAAGTCGCTTGATACGTTATCCGTCGCGGAAATGGCGTTTCTATCGGGATTACCGAAGGCTCCGTCGGACTACAATCCCGTCAGGAATCCCGTCGCTGCGCACCAGCGGCGCGACTATGTGATCGGGCGGATGCTGGCGGACGGTTATATTGATCAGGAAACGGCGGAAAAAGCGTGGTCGGAGCGCATTGTCGTCCGTGACCGCGACCCGTCCAGGCGGGTTCACGCGCCTTACTTCGCCGAGGAGGTACGCCGTCACCTTATCGAACGCTATGGGGAAGAGGCGCTGTATCGAGGGGGGTTATCGGTGCGTACTACCGTTGATCCTGCCTTGCAGGCCGCGGCCGATAACGCCTTGCGGGACGGTCTCATCGCTTATGACCGCCGACATGGCTGGCGTGGTCCGGTGGCAACGCTCGACATCGGGGAAGGCTGGGAAAAGGCCTTGTCCGGTGTTCCGTTTCCGCCGGGATTGGCGCCGTGGCGCCTGGCGCTCGTTCGCCGCGTCACGGCCCGCGGCGCGGAAATTGGTTTCGCCGACGGTGAAGTCGGTGAGATGCCGTTTGAAGAAATGGCGTGGGCGCGTCCCTGGCGTCGAAACCAGCGTATCGGCGCAGCGCCTAGACGTCCCGGCGATGTGTTGTCCGTTGGCGATGTGGTTGCGGCGGAGGCAGTGTCCGATGAGCATTCGGACAGTGACATGCCGGCCCGTTTTGCATTGCGCCAGATTCCGGACGTCAACGGTGCAATAGTCGCGCTCGACCCGCATAACGGACGGGTACTCGCCATGTCCGGTGGTTGGAGTTTTGATGACAGCCAATTCAACCGTGCCACGCAGGCCAAGCGGCAGCCGGGTTCGGTGTTCAAACCCTTCGTTTATTTGTCGGCGATCGAGCAAGGTTTTACGCCGGCCGATATCATTCTTGACGCACCGATCAGTATCGATCAGGGACCGGGGTTACCCCGATGGGAACCCGAGAATTACACAGAGGAGTTCTACGGTCCGACAACCTTGCGGCGCGGGATCGAGAAATCACGCAATCTGATGACGGTGCGACTGGCCAACAAGCTTGGCGCCGGCAATGTTTCGGAGGTGGCAGAGCGGTTCGGTATCGGTGCATTCCCCCCGGTTTTGTCGATGGCGCTGGGCGCGGGAGAAAGCACGCTGATGCGGCTTAGCACCGCTTACGGGATGCTCGTCAATGGCGGGCGTTGGATTGAGCCGGTCTATATCGAGCGCGTCCAGGACAGACGCGGGCAGACGATTTACCGCCGTGATCCCAGGCTGTGCGAGTCGTGTGCCGAGACTACAAGAGATTGGGAAGGACCGCCAGCGCTGATGGATGAACGGACACGGATCACGGATGCGGCTTCGGCGTTTCAGGTTGCCTGGATGCTCAAGGGTGTTGTGGACCGGGGCACGGGCGTGCGGGCGGCACGGCTGCAGCGGCCATTGGCGGGCAAGACCGGCACCTCCAATGATGCGTTTGATACTTGGTTCGTCGGGTTTTCTCCTGATCTTGTTGTGGGTGTATTTGTCGGGTTCGACCAGCCGCGCACCTTGGGGCCTCGCGAGACTGGCTCGCGTGTAGCGCTGCCGGTCTTTACGGCTTTCATGGAACAGGCGGTGGGACAACAACCTGCCGTACCGTTTCGTATTCCGGCGAATGTCCGCATGGTGCGCGTTGATGCTGATACCGGCTTGTTGCCGTCGCGTGAAAGCGAGCAGACCATTGTCGAGGCGTTCAAGCCGGGAACTGAACCGGCAGCGGCTGCACCGCGCGTCGCGGAGTCCCTTCCCGCCGCGGACGACAGCGAGGCAAGCGCGTTGACATCGTTTGACACGGGCCTGTATTAGGCGCGCGCTATCGGTGTTGCGGGCGGCGCGGTCATCACCATGTCCAACAGCCGAGGACAATAACTATGCGAGCAGAATTGCAAGCGGTTGTCGACGACATCGAAAAGTCGTTGGCGCTGCTGAGGAGGCATCTTTGACCCTGACTCCGCGCGGGAACGGCTAGGCGCGCTCGACGCACGCATGGAAGAAACCGGCTTCTGGAACAACGCGGCCAAGGCGAGGGAGGTGATGAGAGAGCGCAATCGTCTTGAACGCGCTCTCAAGGCGTACAGCGAGTATCTCAACGATCTGGGCGATATTCGCGAGGTGCTCGAGCTTGCCGAGGAAGAAGGCGACGAAGACCTGACGCGCGAGGGAAGCGAACTTCTGGCAGTTCTGAAGACGCACACCGCGGCGGCCGAGCTGGAAACCCTGTTGTCGGGCGAGGCTGACGGCAGTGATTGTTTCGTCGAGATTCACGCGGGCGCGGGCGGCACTGAAAGCCAGGACTGGGCTGAGATGCTTATGCGCATGTACATGCGTTGGGCAGATGCACACGGGTTCCAGACTGAGTTTGTAGAGGAGAGCCCGGGCGAAGAAGCGGGCATAAAGAGCGTCACCGTGAAACTTCGCGGTGAAAATGCCTATGGCTGGTTGCGGACCGAAAGCGGTGTGCACCGCTTGGTGCGGATATCTCCCTTTGATGCGTCGGGCAGGCGGCATACCAGCTTCGCCAGTGTGTGGATTTATCCGGTGGTGGATGAATCTATAGAGATCGAGATTCTCGACAAGGACTTGCGCGTTGATACCTACCGCGCGTCCGGGGCGGGTGGACAGCATGTCAACAAGACCGACTCCGCGGTGCGTATCACCCACCAGCCCACGGGTATTGTGGTGCAATGCCAGAACGAGCGTTCACAGCACAAGAATCGCGCGGCGGCGATGAGCATGCTGCGGGCTCGGTTGTACGAGCGGGAATTGCAGGCGCGTCGGGAAGAGCAGGAGGCGCAGGAGGCGAGCAAGACCGATATTGGCTGGGGCCATCAGATCCGTTCTTACGTCCTGCAGCCCTACCAGATGGTCAAGGATTTACGGACCAGCGTGGAAACGGGAAACACGCAGGCGGTTCTTGATGGCGATATTGACATGTTCATCGGCGCCGCGCTGGCGGCGCAAGTCGGGAATCAGCGCACTGGCGCGGAATCGCGTGCCATGCGCCAATAGTTATGTTCGCGGGCAGTCACCGCGCGTTGGCGGGTTGGCTGAAAGAGTGATTTTCGGTGCAGCCGTCGTGGGAATGTTCCACTTGGATTGTGATGTGGTGAATGTCGAATTCATGCGATGCGATTTGCCGCAAGCGCTGCAACAGGCTGTCGAAGGGTTGTTCTACCTCGGTATCCACGACAACATGGGCTGTCAGCGCATCATTGCCAGGTGAAATGGTCCAGACGTGTATGTCATGAACCCGGGCGACGCCGTCCAGCGCTTCCATGCGCTTTCCCAGTTCATGGACGTTCACGTGGTCGGGCACACCTTCGAGCAGGATGTTGATAATTCTGGTGAACAGGCGCCATGTGCTTGCCAGTATCAGGCCGCCAATCAAGACGCTCAGCACGGGATCAGCCAGCGTCCAACCGAATGCCCAGACCAGGAAACCGGAAATGACGACGCCGACAGACCCTAGCATGTCGGCGATCACGTGAACGAATGCTCCCTGGACATTGATGCTGTGTCTGGCGGGGCGGTGCAAGATCCAGGCGGCGGCCAGATTCACGACCAGGCCCGCGGCGCCGACTGACAATACGGTCAATCCTTCTACGGGGGGCGGGTCGGAGAAGCGGGAAATCGCTTCACGAATGACACCGGCGGCGATCGCCCACAGAGCGAGTACGTTTAGCAGCGCCGCCAGTGTTTCGAGGCGGTAATATCCGTAGGTGCGTTTGGCGGTGTATGACTTGACGGAAAAATGCATGGCGGCCAGTGCGAGGCCGATAGCCCCGGCATCGGCCAGCATGTGCCCGGCATCGGCCAGCAGCGCGAGGCTGCCGGACAATATGCCCCCCACGATTTCGGCAAACATGTAGGCGAGAATCAGTATCAGCGTCGTGATGAGGCTCTTGCGGCTGGCGGCGCGCAGTTCCGGCGCGCGACCGCATTGATGGCCGCTATGGTGATGGTGGTGTTGGTACGGGGTCACGGCGGGGGTGCCTATATGACTGCCTTTCAACCGGTACTGTGCAGCAGTGCTACTGCGGCGCGGGAGAGAATGAAAGCCGACGCGGCGAGGCTCGCGATGGCAGGGCCGGTCAGGAGGCGATCAAACATGAATGATCCTGGTCGGTTCGGGCCATGCGGGGCTGAAACGGATGAATGTTCTGATGCGGCTTGCTGAAAAGAGCATGATACTCAGCTGTCGACGCCAGCGTTGCCGGGTCGCCTTCGCAGCGTATGGCGCCGTTTACGCCGACTACCCGGTCGGCGGTGAGCATGACAATGTCAAGATCGTGGCTGATCATCAACACACCGCACCCCAGCCTAGAGGGGATCGTCTCGATGAGACGGTGGAGGGCGGTGACGCCCGGCGGATCAAGGCCCTGGGCAGGTTCGTCGAGCATCATGAGGTCGGGTTCGGCAAGCATTGCGCGAGCCAACAGCACGCACTGAAACTGACCGCCCGAGAGTGCGGACATCTGCTGTTCGGCGAGGTCTGACACGCCGTTTTCCGCCAGCACGCGGGCGGCGCCGTCGGCCCTGCTTCGGGTACCGAGCCGTACAAAGCGTTTGACCGTCATCGGCAGAGTCGACTGGAGTTGGAGGTGTTGCGGCACATAGGCGATCCGCAGGCCGGGGGCGCGTTCGATATGGCCGGTGGCGGGAAGGACGCCGATCAGGGCGCGCAACAGGGTTGTTTTTCCTGCGCCATTCGGGCCGACCAGAGTGACGATTTCGCCGCGTTCGACCGACAGGTCGACGTCCTTCAGTACGAGGCGTCCGGCGAGCCGGACAGCGAGGCTTCGGGCGGCGATCAGCGGCATTCGGGGGCGGCCGGGCGGCTGACTGTGTAGAGGTGTTTCATGGGCCTTCTCATTGGGAGGGGTTCGCCGGTACGGCTGCGCCAATTGGCGTTGTTTACTCGCGCCGACCTATTATCATTGCGGCGTTGTGTGCGGTGACTGATTTCCGGCCAGACTGGTCGCCTGCGGGTGACGAAGCCGAGTTTTCGGAACTCATTTTCTATCCTAGATAATATAAATAAAACAATATCATATGAAATTTTACTCAACTCGTAAATTATGATAAGTTCGTTGGTATGCGAGAAGGGTTGGAGCCGTGCCGTGCGATGTCGCATGGTGGGCGGCAGAGTCGAAACGGAAGGTGCATCTCATGAAATGCTGGTTCGTGCTCACCGTGTTCAAGGCGGGTCTGCTGGTCGTGTTCGCGTCCGGGGCGGCGGCGGTGGAACTGCCACCGGTGGATGTCTTGCAGGAGGAGATGGGAAAGCCGGCGGAAACGGTGTCGGTGTTTGAGCCGCATATGAGTGTTGGGGAGCACCGTGTTGTTGCGAATTATATCGGATATTCCGCCGTCGAGGTATTTGAGCGCGTTTTTGGCGAGGACTGGCCGACGCGGGCGGAAACGGTGGAATTGCGCGCACTTGACGGCTATGTCGCGCGCATCGACGCGGTGCGGTTTATGACGGATGGCGCCTATCTTGTTTTCGCTCGCGAAGACGGTTCGGCGTTCATGGTCAGCGATGCGGCCCAGAACGAGACGGACGTGCCACTTGGTCCCTATTATCTTGTCTGGGACACCGTGGCGAATCCGGAACTGCTGAGCGAGGGCGGGCGGAACTGGCCCTATCAGGTGACGGCGGTGAATCTTGTCACCCTGTCTTTCGAGGCACTGGTGCCTCCGGGTCTGGATGTGCGTTTTCATGAAACCGCGGACCGGGTCAGGACCTTTTGCTTGAGTTGTCATCAGGTGAACGGATATGGCGGCGAGAAGTACCCGGCGAACCTTGCCGAGGTTGCCCAAGGGTATGACGAGTCGGAGTTTGTGCAATGGATCCTGGATCCCCATTCCGTGTTCGAGGACAGCACGATGCCGGCGGTTCTTCGCCGTTTTCCTGAAGCGGAGCAGCAACGAATTGCTGCCGCGATATTCGAGTATCTCAACGCAGTACCGGTGCTTGACGAAGAGTGGTGACCGCTGTTCAGGCGGCGTTGCCGGGGAGCGCCCGGACGGCTTTGAGAACCGCGTCTACATGGCCGGTCACCCTTACCTTGCGCCATGCCTGGCGGATGACGCCCGTGCCGTCAATGAGGAAGGTGCTCCGCTCGATTCCCATATATTTCCGGCCATACATGCTTTTCTCCGCCCACACGCCGTAAGCCTCACAGAGGCTGCCATCGGCGTCAGAGAGGAGGCGCACCTTGAGATCGTGTTTGGCGATGAATTTATCGTGGCGGGATACGGAGTCCCGTGATGCGCCGATGACGGTGGCGCCGGCCGCTTCGAAGTCGGCGATCTTTTCGCTGAAGCCGATCGCTTCCTTCGTGCAGCCAGAGGTATCGTCCTTCGGGTAGAAATAGAGGACGACATTGCGCCCCCGCAATGATTCGAGGGTGAGAGCGCCATCGCTGTCGGTGGGCAGGTCGAATGCAGGGGCGGGGTCGCCGGTTTGGGGAGGTTGGCTCATTCGGGTGGACTCCATGAAGGTCAGTGGATTGACTCAGTTGCTGTTTGCGGCGCGGCCGACCAGTTCGTTGAACAATTGGTGGATTTCGGCCTGAGTTTCTGCAAGTCGTTGTTTCAGAGCTGAGAAGCTGTCTACGCCGCCCGCGCGGGCGAGTACGCGCCGCAATCCTTCGGGCGCCGTGTCTTCGTCGAGAGGGCCGCTCAGACTCAGGCGCCGGACTGCCTGGACATTGTAGTACAGGTCAGCTGCGGCGGTCAGCGTATCGGTTTGCGCGGAGCTGAGGATTCCTGCAGCGCCGAGTGCGTGGAGAGCATCCACGGCGCCGGTGCGCAGCACTTCAGGCCGCTGCGCGGCTTCACGTAGTTGGAGCGTCTGGGCGATGAATTCCACATCGATCAGGCCGCCGCGTACATGCTTGATGGCGAAGGGGTCGCGTGTTCGGTGTTCGGTTTCGATACGGCGGCGCATATCGACGACGTCGCGTACCAGTTTGTCGGGGTCGCGCGGGCGGGTGAGGATCGCGCGGATCAGGGCATCGATGCGCGGAGCGAGCTTCGGCGGCGCGCAGACGATCCGCGCCCGTGTGAGGGCCATCAATTCCCATGTCCAGGCATTCTCACGGAAATAGCGTTCATAGCCGGAAATGTCGCTGGCGAGGGGGCCGTCATCGCCCATGGGGCGCAGCCTCATATCAATACTGAACAGGCGCCCGGCGCCGGTGGGGGCGGACATCGCCGTGATCAGGCGCTGACCGAGGCGCGCGTACCAAGCGGGAGGGTTCAGCCCCCGCGCTCCGTCCGACAGGGCTGTCGCGCCTGGAGAATCGTAGAGGAATACGAGATCGAGGTCGGAGCCGCGCGAGAGAATGCGGCTGCCGAGTTTTCCGAAGCCGAGTATGGCGAGGCCGGTAGAAGGTCCGAAGCGGCCGTGGCGCGCGGCAAATTCCCGGCTGGCGGCATCGAGCATGGCTGCGAGAAGCGTGTCGGCGATATCGCTCAGGGCGGCGCCGGCTTCGGTTGCGTCGCGGGTGCCGAGAAGCTGCTGGACGCTGACGCGGAATTTTGCGTCGGCGGCCCATCGGCGCGCGGTTTCGATACGCTCCTGAAAGTCATCAGCGGAATCGAGCGCCCGTGCGAGGTCGCGGCGGCATGCGGCAGCACCGGGCAGATCGTTGAAAAATCCTTGAGTCAATACGGAGTCGAGCACGCTGGCATGGGCGCTGAGATGGTGGGCGATGCGCGGTGCGCTGCCGACGATTTCGGCGATGAGGGTGAGCAATTGCGGGCGGGCGTTGAACAGGGAAAAAAGCTGCACACCGGCGGGCAGGCGGTGCAGGAATGCGTCGAAGCGGACGAAGGCCTGGTCCGGGTTGGCAGTATCGGCGAGCGCGGAAAGCAATGCCGGGACCAGTTCGGTCAACAATTCGCGCGCGCGGACGCTGCGGGTTGCCGGCATGCGTCCGTGATGCCAAGCGCGGATGGTGTTGGACACGGTTTCGGGTTCGCTAAAGCCCATGCGGGTCAGGGTGGCGATGGTGCCGGGGTCGGAATCCGCGCTGGTAAACACGAGATTCCCGCCGCCGGGGAGACGGGCGCCGAGAGGGGCCGAGTCCTGAAACAGCGCCTCGCAATGGGTGGCTGTTCTTTGCAGGTGGCGATGGAGGCGCTCTGTCAGGGCGGCGGGGTCGTCATGACCGAGGAATGTGGCGATGCGCGCGAGTCCGTCGGGGTCGTCGGGCAGGCGATGGGTCTGGCGATCGCCGACCATTTGCAGCCGGTGCTCGACATGGCGCAGATACCAGTAGGAGTCGATGAGTGCGGCAACTGTTTCAGCGCTGGCGTGGCCTGCCGCAGCGAGCGCTTTCAGTGCCGATTCGGTGCTGCGTTCCCGGAGTCGCGGGTCGCGTCCGCCCCAGATCAATTGCTGGGTCTGGGCGAAGAATTCGATTTCACGAATGCCGCCTCGTCCCAGCTTGACATCATGGCCCGGGATGGTGATTTCGCCGCCGCCGTTATGGCTGCGAATCTGGCGCTTGATTGACTGGATATCGCGGATGGCTGCGAAGTCGAGATGCCGGCGCCAGACGAAGGGCCGAATATTGCGCAAGAACCTGTCACCTGCGGCGAGGTCGCCGGCGATGGGACGCGCCTTGATTATGGCCGCGCGCTCCCAGTTCTGGCCGAGGCTTTCATAGTAGGTCTCTGCCGCTGTGACGGAGACGGCGGGCGGGGTGGCGGCAGGGTCGGGCCGCAGCCGGAAATCGGTGCGGAAGACGTAACCGTCGCCGGTTCGTTCTTCCAGCATGCGGGCGAGGCGCTGCGCCAGTTTCACGAACACCTTCCGGGCGGCGTTGCGGCGGGTGAGGGGCGCGGTCTCGGCGTCGTAGAAGAGGATCAGGTCTACGTCGCTGGAGTAATTGAGCTCGCAACCTCCGAGTTTGCCCATGGCCAGCACGACCAGGCCGGAATTCACGCCGGGTGCGGTGCGGTTCTGCAGGGTCAACTCGCCGGCGCCTGCCGCCTGACGCAGCAGGTGGTCGACGGCGAGGGTGATTGCCGCTTCGGCGAAGCGGCTGAGCGCCGCAGTGACCTGGCGATCATCCCAGAGCCCGGCGATATCGGCCGTGGCGACGATCAGTGCGGTTCTTTGGCGCGCGCGGCGCAGGAGGCGCCAGACGGTGGGATCACTACCTTCACTTGCGGCGACGGCGGCGTGCATATCATCCAGCGTGTTTGCGAGCACGCGGTTGGGTCCCAGGTGGAAAAGCGCCTTGAGGACTTCCGGCTGCTGCGCGGCGCATTGCGCCAGAAAGGGGGCGTTGCCGCACAAGGCTCGCAGGACGGCGCGTTCCGGATCGGACGGTGCTGCGCCTGCGGCTGCGCGCCAGTGATCGAGACCGCGCGCGGCGGCGTCAGCATCGCCGGCATCGGGCAGGTCGTCCACCTCTGCCAGGAATTCCGGGAACATTGTGTGTTACGCTTGATGCTGGTGAATATTGATGTTGCACACGGGCTGTCGAAGGTTAGCGGTCGGGCGCGAGGAATGCGACCGGCATGGTGGGCGGGGTGATGATTCCGGAAAAAGTGGGATTTGCCGGGATTCGCCGGGTTTTGATGCGGTACATCTTCCCGAATAGGTAGTTGGTGTATTGAATAATGCTGAATAATAACAGAATGTTATGTGTTTAGCAAGCATTATTTACGGATGATGACCGAGAGAGGGCGAGCTGTTGCCGTGCTCGGGCGATTGACCTGGGTGCTTTTGCATGCGCTTGCGACCTGTGCGGGTATCGTGGCGTTGGTGGTGGCATTTGCCGCGTGGCGTTTGCCGCAGGGGCCGGTTTCGCTGGCATTTCTGGCGCCCCAACTGGAGCGGATGTTTGCGGCTGCGCGGCCCGACCATGAGATTTCGTTCGGAGATCTGGTGTTGTCGATTGGCGGCGGGCTGCCGGTGGCCGTTCGGGTATCGGATGTCCGGGCGCGTCGTCTGGACGACATGGCAGCGGCGCATGTTCCGGAAACGCGTATTGCGCTGGATGCGTCGGCGCTGTTGCAGGGCAAGGTTCAGCCGCAGGACATACATCTGACGGCCCCGTCGCTGAGCATGACGAGTGTTTCGGAAGCCGGCGCGCGGGAGGGCGGCGACCCTTTGCGCCCCCTCGTTCAGGCGTTCAGCAACAACCCCATATTGAGTGCCTTGCGCAGTGTGACGATTGTCGACGGCGGGTTGACCGTGATGCGCACGGATTCCCTGCCGGCGCATGTGTGGTCCGCGCCGCTTCTGGTGCTCGAGCACCATGGGGCGGAAATTTCGACGCGGGGATCACTGGCCGTCGTGAGGGCGGGTGAGGGCGCGGCGTTCGACGCGGCAGCGCGATATGATCTGCGCACGGCGTCGGGGCGGTTCAAGGTAGAGTTTGCCGGCCTTGAGCCGGCGGCATTGGCGCGAATATTTCCGGAGTTTACTGCGGGGGAGGATTTCAACCTGCCGATCAGCGGGCGTGTGGAAGCGGCAGCGGCAGCAGGCGGTATCGAGAGTGTGAGGTTCGATCTTTCGTCAGGGGCGGGGTCATTTATTTCTCCCATCCTTTACGCCCCCGGAACCCGGCTTGCGGTAGCGGGGATAGCGGCGTCTGGGCATTTTGACGGGGCGGCAAGCCGGCTTGTGCTCGACAGGTTCCTGCTCGATTTCGATGGACCGACGGTGGCGGCGGCGGGTTCCGTCGGCGGCGACTGGTCCAGGCCTGACATTGCGCTGGACATCGATGTGCGCGCCGTTCCGGTCGATGTGATGCGTATCCTGTGGCCGCACAAGGTGCTGCCGGCGTCACGCGGCTGGACGCTTGAGAAAATGTCGGGCGGGATTCTTGAAGAACTGATACTGCGGCTTGTGATTCCGGCGGAGGCGTGGGACAGCGAAGTGCTTGCCGCGGACATGGTTCAGGGAGATCTGGCGCTTTCCGACGCGACGTTTCGCTATCACGATGATTTGCCGCCGCTGAGGGACATTCAGGCGGAGGCCCGGTTCGATGCGGTATCGTTTGAAGCTAATGTTTTCCGCGGCATCTCAGGACCGTTTCAGGTCAATAACGCGACGGTGGATATCGGGGAGGCGGATGGCGTCGACCGCGTGCTTGTCGCGGCGCCGTTTGCGAGCGAGGTGGGGGCGGGTCTAGCCGTATTCGACCGCCCGTCTTTTCCATTCATGCATTCTGCGGGGCTGGATGCGGCGCGGCTGTCCGGTTCGGCGCGCGGCGAATTGACGCTCTATATCCCGCTTGATGAAGCGGCCGGGGCGGATGCGACGAGGACTTCAATCACGGCGCAGTTGACAGATGTTGCGGCGGAACCGGGGGCCCTGGGAGGAGCGCTGGGCGAGCGCGTGCTGGGAGACGGCGCGTTCTCGCTGTATCTGGACGATGACGGGCTGGAAATCGTCGGGGTTGCGTCGATCGACGACGTTTCGAGTGAAATCCGCTTGAGTCAAATGTTCTCCGCGCCGCAACCGGCGGCGGCGCGGCGGGTTGATGTCACGGCGCGTCTCGACGCTGCGGCGCGAGAGCGCTTCGGTCTGGATCTGGAATGGCTTTCTGGCGTTGTCGATGCGCGGTTGCGCGTGGTCGAGGGCGAGGATGGCTTGCAGCATGTTGATGCGGTATTCGACGCCGCCGGGGCGGAAACGGATATCCCGGTTCTTTCCTGGCAAAAGGCGCATGGCGCGCCGGGCACGTTGCGCGCGGCGGTGATGCTCGGCGCCGAGGGTATCGAGGAGATACCTCGTTTCGAACTTGTCGCGCTGGGTTGCGATGCTGCCGGGGCGGCGCGGCGCGCATCCGGCAGGACGTGGACGATTCACGTCGACCATCTGGCTTGCGGCCCTAATGATGTCACGGGAATGGTGACGATAGACAGCGCGGAGGGGACCGCTATTTCCGTGTCCGGGCGGCGTTTCGATTTGCGCAATGTCCGTGACCGCGTGGAAGAGGAGGAGGAGTCGTCGTTTTCACGGGCGTTCAGCGTTTCGGCGGAAATCGACGAACTGGTACTTGACGATGATCTGAGTCTCCGGGATGTCACGGCGCGGCTGACGAGCGACGGAACGCAGATTGACAGCGTCGATGTCGAAGGAGTCCTTGATGGCGGAGCGCCAGTGGTTGTGCGGTTGCGGGCGGCGCCGGAAATCGGCGGCCGGCGTCTGCATATTGCGAGCGACGACGCGGGGCGTTTTCTGGCGGCGCTTGACATGACGCCGAATATGGTTGGCGGGGAGCTGGTGCTGGATGCGGTGATCGACGACCGTGCGGAGGAGCCGGTGAGCGGTATCTTGACGGTGCGCGATTTTGGCATGGTCGATGCACCGGTGCTGGCGCAGATGCTGAGCCTTGTCAGTGTGACGGGGGCGCTGGAGCTGCTGGCGGATGAGGGTCTGGTGTTCGACCACCTGCACGCGCCGTTGACTTACCGCGACAGCGTGTTGACGGTGGATCAAGCCTATGCAGTGGGTTTGTCGCTTGGTATGACGATGAACGGGGTGGTGGATCTGAACCGCGACGAACTGGATATACGCGGCACGCTGGCACCTCTCTATGTGCTGAACAGTTTCGTCAATGCCATTCCCATGTTCGGGGAATTGTTGACGGGGGGACGGGGCAAGGGGGTATTTGCGGCGCCTTATCGGGTGGTTGGGCCACGTGCGGATCCGGCGGTGAGTGTCAATCCACTGGCGGCGCTAGCGCCGGGGTTCCTGCGTGAGATGCTGCTCGAGGGTGCGCGGCAGGCTGAGCGATGAAATGGCGGGCGGCAGATTGGTTGGCACGGTGCGGGTGGAACGGCGCCTTGCGGCATTTTTCATCATTCGATCAGCGGCATTGAGTTGGGCGCCATGGCGCTCGCGCGAGAGCGAAGCCTCAAGATCGTCGAGAATTTCGTCTGTGCAGCAAGAGTCCCTGGCCGGGTGCGGGTTCCGTTGCGCCGGGCAGCCATATCCAGACATAGGCTTCCTCCGGCGCATTCATGCCGGGGTGCCTAGAAGTCATCTTTCACCTTCGTCGTACCTGTGCGAACAGATTTCGGAAGCAGGGCCAGTTTGTCGCGCGCCATCGAAAGGTGCCGCGTCAGTGTCGTTGGTTCGGCGTCGAACAGGTGCAGCCCCACGATGGCCGCCACTTCGAAGGCCGCACCCATGGAGGAACCCATTTCGCCTTTCTCTATCCGGTGGACGAGGCCGCGCGAGACCCCGGCGCGTTCCGCGACATCGGCGACCGTGAGGGCGCGCTCGATGCGGGCACTATGGATCATCAGCCCGAGAAGCTCTGCGGCTTCGCGGGCATAGCGGGAATAGCTTCTGCGTACGGGTCTCGCCATCGGCTTATGTTCCATAAATAGCTTGTACAGAGGCCTTTTACCTCATTTATGCATCATGTTCGCAGAATCCAAACGGATCGGAAAGCGACATATTCCATAAATATCTCTTGAAAGGCGTTAATGATCTGTTTATAGAACATATCATTATGGATACGAATGAAATGCAGCTGCGTTACTGCCGCCGGCGCTGATGGGAGGTGCGGCCGGTTCCGGTGAACCGGGTCGACGGTTGGCGTCCGTCGGATTGCGGTGCTGTTCCGGCGCCGCCGGTAATGTACAGACGGCGGCAGGGAGGCCTGCCGCCGTCTGTTCGGTTTCAGAAGTGTGTGTCCAGCATCAGCATCAGGCCGTGGCTTGGGGGTGCGAAGGCGCTTTCGCGGCGCTCCAGGGCAAGGCTGGTCCAGAGCGGGCCCTCCAGCGACAGGCCGGTGCGGACGTGGCGGGTGCCGTCAGCCGAGAGCGAGAACTCTGCGTAGGGACGCAGGATTTCCTGCCCGTGCAGCAAGCCGTCCACACTGGTTCCCCAGGATACCTGGCCGTTGATATGCGTAGCAGGTGCCGGGGCTGCGCCGCCGGCCACGCCTGCGGCGGCCATGCTGCCCGGGAGTGTGTCCAGCAGCCCGGCGCCGTGCGCCGCTCCCGCCGCGTGCGACAGACCCGCCGTGCCCCAGCCCGGGGACAGGGTGAACGCCAAGCCTGTGCCATCGGCGGCGCTGCGCAGCCCGAGCGCCGCCCGCACGCCCTGGTCGCCAAACCCGCCCGCAGTTGCCTCCGCCGTGTTCGCGCTGTACCAGCGGCCCTGCAGGCCCGCTTCCCAGCGGCCCCAGCTATGCAGCACATCACCCGAAAGCTCAGCGCCCGAAGCCGTCTCGCCGTCGCCGCCGTCAACGCGGCCACCGACACGCAGGTTCGAGGTCCAGGCGTCCGACAGCCAGCGTCCCTCTACAGCCGCGCGGGTGCGGTGCACCGACGCTGCCACGCCGTCCGCCGTGCCGCCTGATACGGCAAGGCGCGACCACCCGGCATCGCCAACCGCCGAGACGCTGAAGCCGCCATGCTCATAGAGGCGCTGCTCGGCGCCGGCAAGGCCCATGCTGAACGCCAGACCGCCATGGAGGTCGATCACTTCCTCCGGACCCGACACATCGGACTGGCCCGCCCAGCGGCTCGCCAGACGGCCCTGGCCCCAGCCGGCGAGGCTCCACACATCCAGACCCGAGGCGATGCGGCCCCTGGCATAGGGATAGACCGCCGTCACCTCGCTCTCGGCAAAGCCCGACACGCGGCCATTGCCGCGCGACAGCACGGAGGTGGTGCTGCCGGTGCTTTCGGCAAAGGCAAGGCCGGTCATCCAGCGTCCGGGCCGCTGTGCATCCATACCCCAGAACATGGTGCCCTGAGACAGGCCCGGCGCAGCCTGGCCCCACAGGGTGAGCTGCATGTCATCCTGCACCGGCGCCATGTCCTGAGTGAACTGCGCGCCGGGCTGCGGCAGCGGTTGGTTGAGGGAGATGGCAAAGCCATGTTTCGCCCGCTCGCGCAGTTCGGCAAAGCCGAAGGACTGGTCCTGCGCGCCGAAGCCGTCCTGCGTCCCGAACCCGCCTTGTGAATCGAAGCCGAACGCGCCGCCGGCAAAACCGGAGCCCTGCTGTGCAAGACTGAACGGATCAGATGCTGCGCCGAACCCGCCCTGCGGGTTGAAGAGCGCAGCGATGCCGCCGCCGGAACCGCGGGTAACACAATCCTCAATGCTTTCCGCAAGCGGGCAGCCGCCCGGACCCTGCTGGCCGAACAGGCCCGCAAACGCTGTCAGCGCATCGCTGCCGGTACTGGCATCGGTCATGCGGCTGCCGATCACAGCAGAGGCATCCTCAAGAAGCTGCCGCGCTTCACGCGCCAGCGCATTTTTCAACGCATCACTTGCGAGACCGTCGGCGCCCGCCGCCGTGGTCGCGGTTGCCGACCCCCAGTTCGACGCAAACAGGCGCGAACCCTGCCAGTCGACTGTGCTGCGCACGAACAGCTTGTAGGCCTTCCCTGCTTCAAGACCGGAGATTTCCGCTTCCGTCGCACCGAAGCCGGGAACTATGTCCAGCAGCGTCTTTGGTGCAGCGGCGCCGGTTTCGTCACTCCAGCCGATCTCATACGCCGCCTGCAGGTTCTTCTTGCCGCCTGTATTGGCAATGGTCCATGAGAGTTTCAGCGCCGTCTCCGACGCCGGATCGGTGGCCCCGGCCTTGGCATTGCTCGGCGCCGATGCCGGCGTTGTGCTGTAGATCATGTCGGACGCCTCGCTGCACACGACATCGGACGACGCGCCGCAATAGCGCAGTTCCACCTCATACACACGCCCGACAGCGAGGCTTGGCCCGGTCGAGGCGTTGGCCCGACCGTTCTGCACCGAAACAGTCTTCAGCGTCTTCCAGCCCGTGCGGGTCGCGCCTGTTTTCTGGCCGAGAACGCGAATCTGGCTGCTGGCTGCAACCCAGTCGGTTGACGCAGGCGGCGCGTCGAAAGTCACATCCAGAGACTTCCACGCCGTCGCCGCCGTAGTGGCGCTCTCCACATTGGTCGGCTTTGTCACCGGCGGTACTACCGCAACCGTCAGCGTCGATGCTGCCGTGTTGCCATTCCCGGCTGCGTCCTCGACCGCGTCCGCCCCCATGTCCACCTTTGTATTGCCGGAGAATCCGTCGTTCGGGGTGATGGTAGCCGTCCACGACGCATCCGACCCCGCAAGGCCGGAGGCCGCGCCGTTGGCGACTGTCAGGTCGCCCGCCGTGAAGCCCGTCACCGTCTCGCTGAAGGTGATGGTGATGCCGAAGGCGCCCACCGCCGGGTTTCCGACATCTTCGGCCACAGCCAGCGCCACTGTCGGCGCGGTGGTGTCGGCGGCTTCGGTCACCGTGACGGTGAAGGCGAGGTCGGCGGTGTTGCCGTCCGTATCGGCGGCGGTGAGCGTGTAGCTCGCCGCATCCGCGGCTGCGGCCGGCGTGCCGGAGACATTGCGGGTCGCCGTGTCGAACGCCAGCCCATTGCCGAGCGCAGGCGCGACCGTGTAGGTGAGCGTCCCGCTCCCGCCGCTTGCCTCGGGCAGTGTCACCGGCGTAATCGCCGTGCCGGCGGTGAAGCTCAATGCGGGAGATTCGACACCCTCATAGCTCGGCCCAGCGCTGGCCGCAGGCGCCGTTGTCGCGGTAGCGGAGACCCAGGGGGAGGCGAAGAGCCGCGCGCCCTGGTGCGCGATGGTGCTGCGCACGAACAGACGGTATTCCGTGCCTCCCTCAAGGCCGCCGAGCTCCGTTTCGGTCGCGCCGAAGGCCGGCGCGTTGGCGGCGTCCACCAGTGTTGCGGGTTCGGTGGCATCCGTGTCGCTGCTGTAACCCAGTTCATAAGCTGCCCAGAGGTTCTTGTTACCGCCGGTATTGGCGATGCTCCAAGTGAGCTTCAGCGCGGTCGGCGAGGCCGGGTCGGCCGCGGAGGCTGCTGCATCGGTCGGCGCGGAGGCCGGTGTTGCGCCGTACGTGACCAGCGAGGCCGAACTGCAATTCGCGTCAGACGGCGATTCGCCGCAGAAGCGAAGCTCCACCTCGTACACACGGCCGATGGCGAGGTTCCCCCTGGTCGAGGCGCTCACCCGGCCGCCGGTCTCCGACACGTCGGTCAGTGTCCGCCAGCCGGTCCGCTTTGCGCCCTTCTTCAGGCCAAGCACACGGTATTCCGTATTTGCAAGAATCCAGTCCGTGTTCGCGGCTGGCGCGTCGAACAGCACATCCAGCGTCTTCCACGCTGTCGCTGCCGTGGCGGTTGCGCTCACATTCACCGGTGCATCCGACGCCGGAGCCTGAGGCGTCGCGGTCAGTGTCGTCGACCAGTCGCCGGTCTCCTCGCCTGCCAGCGCGCGCACCCGGAAATCGTAGGCCTGGCCGTTGACAAGCTCGGCGATCGACGCGGAGGTATTGTCAACCGCCTGCGAATCGCCCGCGCTCCATTCGGAACCTGATTGGGTATAGCCCACTTCATAGCCAGTGAGCGTCACCGGCGCCGGCGTGTCGTCATCATTGTCGTCGCTCGTGCCCTTGACGGAAAGGCTGTTGCCGGACGGCTGTTCCCCTTCCGTCTCCTCAGGCACCTTCCAGACAAGGCCCACCATGCTGTCGCCCGGATCGACGGCAAAGCCGGTGGGCGGCCCCATCCTGCCGCCGGCGTCCTTGGCCGGGGTACCGTCCGCGGGTGTTGCAGACATCTGCCAGCCGGAGACGCCCATGTCCGCGCTCTTCACCCCCAAATAGACCTTGTACGCGCTGCTGTTCACAAGACCTGTGAGGGTGTGCGCCAGCGGGTCGGGGATTTTGACGTCCACAAGCGTCCAGCCTCCGCCGCTCGCGAGGTGATAAGCGACTGCGTAGCCGTCGATTGCCAATCCCCTGCCCGGTGACGCCGCGGACCATGTGACCTTGAGTTCGCCGCTGCCGCCGGTCGCCACGGTCGGTGTGTCGGGACGAGGCGGCGCTTCGCCCATCACATCGGTCACAGTGACGACGTATTCCCGCTCCGCGGACAATTTCCGGGTGTTCTCGCCGCTCGTTGCGACAATATCCACCCTGTAGACATTGTCCGTATCCGCGTCCTTCGGGTCCTCGTGGTTCGGAATTGCCTTGAAAGTGAGGACGCCTGCGGATGTGAGATCGAACAGCGCCCCGTCCTTGGTCGCCGCGCCGCCGCTATCCGTCTTGATGGCGTAGGAAACCGCGGTTTCCTGCGAGTCGGGGTCGTTGGCTGCCGCCGTCAACACCTCGGCCGTCGTTTCCTGTTCTTCGGCGAAGCTCGCGGTGGCAGAGCCGTCGAAGGCCGGGGGATTGTTGGGGTCGCCGTCAACCACGGTCACGGTCATTTCCGTCGCGGATACAATGTCCCAACCGGAACCGGAAGGGTCGTGGGCGATCTTCACCGAGCCGGCGCTCTGGCCCGACACGGTGACGGTCTGGGCCTGGTTCCAGTTCGTGCTGGTGAAATTCAGGGTGACGGACGCACTTGCGGTTCCGCCATCCTTCGCGACCAGCGCAGAGCCGGTGCCGGATGTGTCCGGCGTCACGACCACATTCACATTGCCGCCGGGTTTCGCCGAGAGGGCAACGTTATATGACGTTGTTCCGCTCGTGCCGACCTGCAGGGTCATGGGGTTCACACTCGCCGCCACGTCGCCGACGGCATCTTGCGCCCAGTCGCTCCACGGTCCCTCGACCTTGCCGCTCGGGGCATCCTCATTTTGCGCGCGCACCCGGACTTCCCATATGCCGGGCGGCAGCGGGGCTTCCTCGGGCGTCCTGCCATAAAGCGCGTTGAAGGTGTGGCTCAGGTTGTCTGTTTCTGCCTCGTTCGAATTTCCGCCACTACCCGCCAACCGCAGTTGCGCACGATAGGAGACGATGGGGGGCAGGCCGGTATTGTCCGGCTCGGTCCAGGTCGCGGTGATGCTGCCCGGGGCCCCGTCCACGTTGGGCGCCGCCATCTTGTTCGGTTTTTCTACCCTGTCTGTCACCGTGATGGTGAATTGCCGCTCTGCCGACCTCTGACGGCTGCCTGTTCCGCTGGCGGCGGTGACGTCCACGAGATAAATGTTGTCGGCATCGGAGTCCTGCGGGGTCTCATGGTCCGGCGGGTTCTTGAACGAGAGAGAGCCGCTGGAGCTGCCGATTTCGAACAGATTGCTGTCGTTGGTGGCCTTGATGGCGTAGCTTACCGGAAGGTCCTCGACGTCCGGGTCCTCCGCCTGTGCATAGAAGAACCCTCCAGCCTTGTTTTCGACGACGCTCACTGTCGAGGGGCCGGAGAATACTGGCGGGCCGTTGTCCTGCGCCGCTGCAGGGAGGACGGCGAACATGCCGGCCGTGAACGCCACCGCACGAAGATACACCGGCGGCAGCCGGCGCGGCCATACAACAGGCAAGCGGGTCATCTGATTGCCAGGAACGGGGGGGAGGGCTTGGTGCAACCAAGCTCACGGGGTGCTGACCATTCGCGCATGTCTACCTCCGGGAAAAAATCCCGTGTTTGCCGCATCGGCGCGGCTCCCGGACATGCGCTCGCACATGCCGGTTACGCCACCGACATATGCAGGTGCGTTTATAAACCGAAAACGGGGATTTGTCTAGTGGGGGAGAAGTACCGGGTTACCAAAGGCTAATCGGCGCCGGTTGTCAGAATCGCTCATTCGAGCGCTGGTCTTGTGCAGCGGCCCTTGGTGTCAGTCATGTTTCCCCAGCCCGGATCATTTTCGAATGGCGCCCGGCAGCCGGGTGCTGTCCGTGCGGGATATATCTGAGCCGGTAAGACGAATGCAATGAAAAAAATAAATTTCTTCCGTTTTGAAGTTTTCCGATAGTTTGTGCCGGCCCGCGCGCGGGGTGGAGCGGGCGGCGGCGGGGAGAGGAGGCAGGTATGTTTACGGATCGTATCGAGGAGCGGTGGATCGCGGCGTTCGACGCCGTGTTCGGCCTGTGCAAAGTGGCGCGGGGCGAGGAAGTTGCGATTCTCTCGGAAACGCAATCGCGGCAACTCAATGTGACGCTTGCCGAGCTTGCGCTGCTGCGGCGCGGGGCGCGGCCGTTTCATGTCACGGTTGTCACGCCGCCCCAGACTGCACCGGTGCCGGTGCGTTCGACCGGCGCGTCACCGGCATTACAGGGGCTGGCGCCCGTGGTCACGGCGCTGGCGGCGAGCGGGCTGGTTGTGGACCTCACCGTTGAAGGTTTGCTTCATGCGCCCGAACTGCCCGCCATCATTGCCGACGGGGCGCGGCTGCTGATGATCAGCAATGAGCATCCCGACGCGCTGGAGCGTCTGGTGCCCGAACCGGCGCTTGCCGGGCGCGTCAAGGCGGCAGTGAAGCGTGTGCGGTCGGCAGCCGTGATGCGGGTGACATCGGATGCCGGCTCCGATCTCTCGGTCGCGTTGCAGGGGGCGGCAAGCGCAGGGGTATGGGGGTGGTGCGACCGCCCGAAGACCGTGGCGCACTGGCCGGGCGGGCTGGTTGTAGCCTTCCCGCGTTCGGGGTCCGTCAACGGGCGGCTGGTGCTGCAGAAAGGGGATGTCAATCTCACCTTCAAACGGTATCTGGAAGAGCCGGTATCGCTCGTCATCGAGGATGATTTTGTTTCCGAAATCGAGGGTGAGGGTGCTGACGCCGAATTGTTCCGGCGCTATTGGGCAGCGTGGGGCGACCGTGAAGCCTATGCCACCTCGCATGTCGGCTGGGGGTTGAACGAGGCGGCGCGGTATGAAGCGTTGACCATGTATGACCAGCGCGACTTCAACGGCGTCGAACTGCGCGCCTTTGCCGGCAATTTCCTGTATTCGACCGGCGCGAACGAGTTTGCCGGCCGGCACACGCTCGGGCATTTCGACCTGCCGATGCGCGGCTGCACCATCCATCTCGACGGCGCGGCAGTGGTGGACAATGGCCGTCTGGTAGACGCCGGGGCATGAGTGCGGCAGTTCATCATGCGGAGGCGGGGCGGGGAGATGCGATCGTGTTTCTTCACGGTATTGGCGGTGACTCGTCGGTGTGGGCGGCGCAATTCGATGCGTTTGCCGGCGGCTTCCGCGTCATTGCGTGGGATATGCCGGGCTATGGCTCCTCTCCGGCGCTGCGCCCGATGACGTTTCCGGCGCTCGCCGATGCGTTACGGGGGTTACTGGACCGGCTGGAACTGGGTTGTGTGCACCTGGTGGGGCATTCGATGGGGGGCATGGTGGCGCAGGAATTTGCGGCCACGTATCCGGAGCGGGTGCGCACGCTGGTTCTGGCCGCGACCAGCCCCGCTTTCGGGCGTACGGACAGTGCGTTCCAGAAGCGCTTTGTCGAAGCTCGGCTGGGGCCGCTGGATGCCGGGCGGACGATGACGGAACTTGCCGAGGAGACGGTCGCCGCGCTGCTGGGACCAGATGCGTCCGAGAAATATGCAGTGCTTGCCCGCGAGGCGATGGCGGCGGTGCCGGAAACGGCCTACCGTGACGCCATTGCCTGCCTTGTGACATTTGACCGGCGCGATGCGCTGGCGGAATACACAATGCCGGTTCTGGCGCTGGCGGGCGACAGGGACGCCGCTGCCCCGGCGCCGATGATGCAAAGAATGGCGGAACGGATTCCCGGTGCGGAATTTGTGAGCCTGCCGGGAACGGGGCATTTGTGCAATCTGGAAAGCCCGTCTGCATTCAACGATGCCGTGGAGGCGTTTGTGCGCCGGGAGAGGGTGTGAGCGATGGCGGCCGGGAACAGCACCTGTGATGCGCCTATGTTCGAAGCGGAGGCCTATGGCTTGAGCGCGGAACAGGCGGCGCTATGCACCGAAGCGCGGCGCATGGGCGAGGAGCGGTTTGCGGCGCGGGCGGCAGAATGGGACCGCGATGCGATTTTTCCCATGGCGAACTACAAGGATTTGCACGCTGCGGGATTGTTGGGTGTGTGCGTGCCCGAGGCGCATGGGGGACGCGGCGCGGACCTCAAGACCTATGCGTTGATGGCGGCGGAGATCGGGCGCTATTGCGGGGCCACCGCGCTCACTTTCAACATGCATGTCAGTTCATGCCTGTGGACGGGAGCACTGGCCGATGACCTGCCGATGAGCGCCGAACAGCGGCGGGAACACAATCGCCGGCGCGCGCTGCATTATGCGCGCGTTGTGGAAAAGGGGGCGATTTACGCGCAGCCATTTTCGGAAGGCGGCGCGGCTGCCGCGGGGTTCCGGCCGTTCGGCACGACGGCGCAGCGGGTGGAAGGCGGCTGGGTCATCAGCGGCAAGAAGATTTTCGCCTCGCTGGCCGGTTCGGCTGACTATTACGGCGTGTTGTGCACCGAGAAGAAGGAGAATCTCAGCCGCCGCGACACGATGTATCTTGGGATACCCGCCGATGCGAACGGCGTCAGCGTGGTCGGCGACTGGGACCCGCTGGGGATGCGGGGGACGGTGTCGCGCAATCTGCTGTTCGACAATGTGTTTGTGAGCGACGATGCGGAACTGATGCCCAAGGGCGTATATTTCGAGGCGGCGACTCGCTGGCCGCACATGTTCACTACACTGACGCCCACCTATATGGGAATTGCGCAGGCGGCGTATGATTTCACCGTGCGCTATCTGCGGGGCGAGGCGCCGGGCACGCCGCCGGTGAAGCGGCGCATGTATCCCACCAAGCGGCACGCTGTCGCCGAAATGCGGATTGCCCTGGAGCAGGCCAAGGCGCTGTGGCTGCAGATGCTTGACGAGGCGCGGGCCAACCCCTCGCGGGATGCGGTGATGCGCGCCTATTGCGCGCAGTTCACGGTGATGGAGACGGCCAGCGATTTGTGCCAGAAGGCTATCCGCACATGCGGCGGGATGGCGCTGATGAAAAGCCTGCCGCTGGAGAGGCTCTACCGCGACGCGCGCTGCGGGTCGTTGATGCTGCCATGGACGGCAGAACTCTGCATCGACAAGCTGGGGCGCGAGACGCTGTACGAGCCGGGCGAGAGCGACGAATGACGGACCTGTCGTCGTGGGTCGCGGACAATGCCGCGCGTACCCCGGCGAAAACGGCGATCCGGTTTGCGGGCGAGGATATCAGTTATGCCCGCTTCATGGACATGATCTGCGGCCATGCGCGGGTGTTGAAGCACGGCCATGGCGTCGGCGCCGGCGACCGGGTGGCGGTTCTCGGATTCAACAGCCCGTCCATGCTGGCGCTGTTCTTTGCGTGCGCAAGGCTGGGCGCGATGTTCGCACCGCTTAACTGGCGTCTCGCAGCACCGGAATTGCGCTATATCCTGGAGGATGCGACGCCAAGGGCGGTGATTGCGGGGGCGCAGCATCAGGCCTTGGCGGCAGAGGCGGCGCAGGGCGTTGGCGGGACCGCCGTGGTCCCGGCCGAAAAGATGGCCGCGGAGGCGGAGTCCTGCCCGGGCGAAGACAGCAATCCGGGCGTGGGTCCGGAAACACCGTGCCTGCTGGTTTATAGTTCGGGGACGACGGGGCGTCCGAAGGGGGTGGTGCTCACGCAGGACGCGATCAGCGCTAATGCGGAGAACTGCATCCATTATTCGGCGCTGAGCGGCCGGGACCGCGTGTTGACAGTGCTGGCCCTGTTTCATGTGGGCGGACTGAATATTCTTACGACGCCAGCGTTTCGGGTCGGCGCGGAAGTCGTTCTGCATGAGCGTTTCGAGGCAGGGGCGGTATTGCGGGCGATTGCGCAGGAGCGGGCGACGCTGCTGGTGCTTGTGCCGGCGACCATTCAGGCGGTGATCGACCTTCCGGGCTGGGATGCGGCCGATCTCTCCGGTTTGCGGCTGGTCACAACGGGTTCGTCGCAGGTGCCGCTGCATCTGATCGAGGCGTTTCACGAGCGCGGCGTTCCGGTGTGCCAAGTCTACGGCCTCACCGAGACGGCGCCCGTGGCGGCGTGCCAGACGCCGGCGGAAGCGCTGTGCAAGCCCGGATCAGCCGGGAAATGCGCGCCGCAATGTGAGATGAAGATCGTCCGGGAGGACGGGCAGGCGGCGCGCGACGGGGTGGCAGGCGAAGTCGTGATCCGGGGAAGGAACGTGCTGCGCGAATATTGGAACAATGCGGCGGCAACGCGCGACGCGCTGCGCGGCGGGTGGTTTCACACAGGGGATATCGGGTATCGCGATGCGGACGGCGATCTTTACATCAAGGACCGCAAGACGGATGTGGTGATTTCAGGCGGCGAGAATATCTATCCGGCCGAACTGGAGCAGTTCGCGCGCGGGATGGCGGATATCAGCGACGCCGCGGTGGTGGGGCGCGCGGATGCGCGCTGGGGCGAAGTGCCGGTGGCGTTTGTGGTGCAGGCACCGGGAGTTTCACTCACGGCGGGGGAATTCCTGGCGCGGTTCGAGGGCCGGCTGGCGCGGTTCAAGCACCCGAAAGAGGTGATTTTCGTTGCGGAATTGCCGCGGAATGCGCTGGGCAAGGTGCTGAAACCCGCCCTGCGGGCAGCGGCGGGGCTGTGAACGCCTATGCTTCGCCGGCGCGGACGCCGAGATAGCCCAGTTCCACCGCAGGCGCGATGCCAACGGAGCGCTCCCGGAACGCCATGTGGCTGTCATGTATGCGGCGGGCGACCGGATCCCGGTCGGCGGTTTCGCGCAGCACGTCAAGGCTTGTGCGCAGGAATGCGGAGATGAGATCGTCGGGCAGCTTCCGGAAGCGGATGCCGTGCCGTTCCTGCAACGCGCGGTAGCTCACGCCGTTGTGATGCGTCGCTTCCGTATAGAGCTGGAACGCACCGAACTGCCCGCTGATACGGACGATCTCCTGCAAGTCCCGCGGCAGCGTTTCCCACATGCCGCGATTGATGAGCAGGGAATTGGACGACCCGGGTTCGTGAATACCTGGCCAGTAGCAGATTTTGGCGACCTTGTGAAAGCCGAACGCCATGTCCATCCATGGGCCGCCCCACTCGACAGCGTCGACGACGCCGGTCTGCAGGGAACTCATGATTTCGCCGCCGGGAACATTGACGGCGGTTACGCCGAGGCGGTTGAGCACGTCTCCCGGAATGCCGGGCATACGAACGGTCAGCCGCTTCATGTCTTCCAGTGAGTGGACCTCGCGCCGGAACCAGCCGAACATGGAGGGGGGATTGAGACCGGCTATGAACGCGCGCAGGCCGAAATCAGCATACATTTCATCCCACAGTTCCTGCCCTCCGCCATGGAGTATCCAGGCCGCCTGTTCGTAGGGGCCGAGGCCGTTGGGCACGCCGCCATAGAAGGCGGCGCCGGGATGTTTGGCGGTCCAGTATCCGTCCCAGGCGTGGCCCATCTCGACGACGCCGTCGCGCACGGCATCGAAGACCTCGAAGGGCGGAACGATCTCACCGGCGCCGTAGGTCCGGACCTCCAGGCGGCCGTCACTCATGGTGGTGATGCGGTCGGCGATGGCGTTGGCGGTGGTGCCGAGACCGGGGAAGTTTTTCGGCCAGCAGGTGACCATCTTCCAGCGCATCCGGCCCTGGGAGACGGAGGGTTTCGGAAATGTGGAGGCCGTCAACGCGCCGACAGCGCCGGCAGCGAGGAAGTTACGGCGTTTGAGGGTCATGGTCGTGCCTCGCCTGTGCCTGTCGCGTCACGAAGGATAGCCCAATGGGAGCGGTGCGCCAATGCCGGCGCGCGCTACTTGAACGCCTGGATGCCGGTCTGGGCGCGTCCGAGGATCAGCGCGTGTACATCGTGGGTGCCTTCGTAGGTGTTCACAGCTTCCAGGTTCATGACGTGACGGATGACGTGATATTCGTCGGCGATGCCGTTGCCGCCGTGCATGTCGCGGGCGGTGCGGGCGATGTCCAGCGCCTTGCCGGCGTTGTTGCGCTTGATGAGCGAGATCATTTCCGGCGTTGCGCAGCCCGCTTCCTTCAGGCGCCCGACCTGGAGGGCTGCATTCAGGCCAAGGGCGATCTCGGTCTGCATGTCGGCGAGTTTTTTCTGCACCAGTTGGTTGGCGGCCAGCGGGCGCCCGAACTGGCTGCGGTCGAGCACATATTGCCGCGCCCCATGCCAACAGAATTCGGCCGCGCCCATGGCGCCCCAGGCAATGCCGTAGCGGGCGTTGTTGAGACAGCCGAAAGGCCCGCGTAGGCCGCGTATTTCGGGGAAGGCGTTGGCTTCGGGCACGAACACATCGTCGAGAAGGATCTGCCCAGTCGGTGAGGCGCGCAGAGAGAATTTTCCTTCGATCTTCGGCGTTTCCACGCCGGTCATGCTGCGCTCGACCAGAAAGCCGCGAATCGCACCGGCGTCATCCCTGGCCCAGATCACCATGACATCGGCCAGCGGGCTGTTGGTGATCCAGGTCTTGGCGCCGCTCAGGCGGTATCCGCCGTCTACGGTTCGGGCGCGGGTGGTCATGCTGCCGGGGTCGGAACCGTGGTCCGGTTCGGTCAGGCCGAACGATCCGATCATGTCGCCGCGGGCGAGGCCGGGGAGAAAACGCTGCCGCTGGTCCTCGGTGCCGAAGGCGAAGATGGGCCACATCACCAGGCTGGACTGCACCGACAGGCAGGAACGATATGATGAGTCGACGCGCTCGATCTCGCGGGCGATGAGGCCGTAGGACACCTGGCTGGCGCCGCTGCAGCCATATCCGCGGATCGTGGCGCCGAGCAGGCCGAGCGCGCCCATTTCCTGCATGAGGCCGCGGTCGAACCGCTCATGGCGGTTGGCCTCGACGATACCGGGCATGAGCCTGTCCTGTGCGAAGCGGCGCGCGGCGTCGCGGATCATCCGCTCCTCTTCGGCAAGCTGGTCTTCGAGGCGGAAGGGATCGCTCCAGTCGAACGCGGCGGGCGCGTCCGCAAGGCGCGGCGAGGCGGGAAGCGGCTGGCTGGTCACGGGTTCCTCCGGCGGCGCCGGGTCATTCAACGCGGAAGCTGTCGGCAATGGCCAACAAGTCCGGCAAGCGCCGTTCGTTCATGGTGCTGATACGGATATAATACCAAGTTTCGTCAAGCCGTTGCAGGCGCATGACAAGATGCTGCCGAAACACGCCGGCGGGCAGGGAGCAGCGCAGTTCATGACAATAGCCGAGGGCGTTCGCCCGTATTTCGACAGCGCCGCAGAACTCCAGCGGCAAGTCGCCCAGCGCGGCCACGCTGTCGATCCAATTGCCGAGCGTGTCGCGAAAGGGGTCGAATGCGGGGTCGGAAAACGGGCTGTCGGCGCCGTCGAGCAGGGTTTGAGGGTCAGGCAGCCAAGATTCGAGAGAGGTGGTCATGCGTGCCCTGAGCCACGCTTCGGGATCACCCACCGCTGCGGGAAGGGGCGCCAGATCGACATGGCTGAGGCGGGCGAAGCGGCCCTCCAGCGGGCGCACACGAAGCACCGACAGCTCGCCGTCTTCGCCGAGACCGCCCTTGCGGACGATTTCGCTGACGAAGCCGTCAGGGATATCGAAACCTTGCGCCGGCGCAGGCAAGGGCGCTGCGGCGAACGCAAGGGCGAGAAGAGCGGCGGTAATGGACGCGAGTAAGCGCACGGGCAGGGGCTCAGGCTTGCGTGAAGCGGGCAGGGCGCCCGGCGGGGCGATCGATCAGCTCGTCGTCACGCATGACCACGCTGCCGCGCAGGATTGCGGCGCGCGGCCAACCGGTCACGCGCGTGCCGGTGAAGGGGCTCCAGCCGCAGCGGCTGGCCAGCCATGACTCCTCAATGCGGCGGCGGGCGCGGATATCGACCAGCGTCAGATCGGCGTCGCAGCCGACCGCGATGCGGCCCTTGCCCTGCAGTCCGTAAAGCTGCGCCGGCGCTTCCGCCACAAGTTCCACGAGGCGCTGAAGGTTCAGTCTGCCAGCGGCTACGTGGTCGAGCATGAGAGGGACAAGGGTTTGCACGCCGGGCATACCGGAGGGACTGGCCGGATAGGGCTGGTTCTTTTCCTCCGCGGTGTGCGGTGCATGGTCCGAGCCGATGACATTGACGATGCGGTCAGTGATGCCGCGCCACAGCGCCTCGCGATGGCGCGCGCCGCGGATGGGCGGGTTCATTTGTGCCCGGGCGCCGAGGTTCACATAGCATTCGGGCGCGCACAAGGTCAGGTGCTGCGGCGTGCATTCGACGCTCATCGTCACGGGACGATTGGCGAGCAGGGTGATTTCTTCGGCGGTGGTGATGTGCAGGACATGGACGGGGCGGCCGGTGGCGGCTGCGAGGCGCATCAGCCGTTCGGTGGCGCGGCGGGCGGTTTCAACATCGCGCCATTCGGGATGAGCGGAGGGGTCGGTCGCTGCGTCGGCGATGGGGCGGCGGGCGGTGAGGCGCGGTTCGTCCTCGGCGTGAACGGCGACGCGGCGGCGCCCGCTGCGCAGCACACGCTCAAGCAGTGCGTCGTCGGGCACGAGCAGGGAGCCGGTGGAGGAACCCATGAATATCTTGACGCCGCAGCAGCCGGGGAGGCGTTCGAGTTCCGCAAGTTCATCTGCATTTTCGGCGGCGGCGCCGATAAAGAAGGCGAAATCGGTCCATGCCCGGCCTTCGGCGCGGGTGCATTTGTCGCGAAGCGCCGCGGCGTCGATGGTGGGCGGATGGGTGTTGGGCATTTCGAACAGGCAAGTCACGCCGCCAAGGAGGGCGGCGCGGGTGCCGCTTTCAAGGTCTTCCTTGTGTTCGGCGCCCGGTTCGCGGAAGTGCACCTGGCTGTCGATCACGCCGGGCAGGATGTGCAGGCCGCGCGCGTCGAAGCGTGTTGCGGAAGCGGCGGCGCGTAATGCGCCGATGGCAGTTATGCGGCCCTGTTGGATGCCGATGTCGGCGGCGGCAGTCCCGTGGGACGAGACGAGGGTTCCGCCCTCGACCACAACATCGAAAGAGGGCGTCATGCGGATCCGGGGATGGGGACAAGCATGAATGCCGGCACATGATCACCCATGCCAATGACCGGTTCATTGTCGGCGGGCCGGCGCGGCGGGCGGCTTGCAGTTGTGCGCCGGGTATCCGGCTGGGGTGGGTCGATGCGGGGGATATCGCGGCCGATGAGTTCGGCAATGGCCGCTACGTATCGGGAGTCCTCGCGGGTCGCGATGGTCAGCGCGATGCCGCGCCGTCCGGCACGGCCGGTGCGCCCGATGCGGTGGACATAGTCTTCTGCATGGAGCGGCACGTCGAAATTGAACACATGGCTCAGGCCCTGGATATCGAGGCCGCGCCCGGCGACGTCGGTTGCGACGAGCAGGGTGACGCCGCCCGCCTTGAAGGCGGCGAGGGTGGCGGTTCGGGCAGGCTGGGGCATGTCGCCGTGCAGCGCGGCGCTGGAAAATCCGTGCCGGCGCAGGGAGCGGTCGAGAATATCAACGTCCTTCTTGCGATTACAGAAGATGAGCGCGTTTTCCACGGTTTCGGCGCTGAGCAGGCTGTGCAGGGCGCTTCGCTTGTCGGCAGGTGCAACTTCGATCATCGCCTGGTCGACAAGATCGGCGGGCGATGCCGGAGGCGCGGCAGCGATTTCCGCCGGGAGTGTCAGGAACTGGTCGGCGAGACGGCGGATTTCGTCAGGCATTGTGGCGGAAAACATCAGCGTCTGGCGGCTGGCAGGCATGAGACTGACAATGCGCTCGACATCGGGGATGAAGCCCATGTCGAGCATGCGGTCTGCCTCGTCGATGACCAGTACCCTGATGCCGTTCAGGAGGATGTTGCCGCGGTCGAACAGGTCAAGAATGCGTCCGGGGGTGGCAATGAGGACATCGACGCCGCGTTCCAGCGCCTTTTTCTGGTCGACCAGGGACACTCCGCCGATCAGCAACGCCATGTCGAGCTTGTGATACTTGCCGTAGATGGTGAAGTTTTCGGCGATCTGGGTTGCCAGTTCGCGCGTCGGGGTGAGGATCAGCGAGCGCGGCATACGGGCGCGGGCGCGGCCGTTGCTCAGGATGTCGATCATCGGCAGGGTGAAGGAAGCGGTCTTGCCGGTGCCGGTCTGGGCGCAGCCCATGACGTCGCGTCCTTCGAGGACGACCGGAATAGCCTTCTCCTGGATCGGCGTAGGTTCGCGGTATCCGGCGTCGGCGACCGCGTTCAGGGTTCGGGGAGCGAGCCCCAGTGATTCAAAATTCATGCACCCGATATATGTTGGAGGGCGTAAAGGGGCGGCTGGCGGGCACCGCCGGGACGGTTTCCGGTTCCGGTTCGCAAGTTATTCGCATATGTATGACAAATTCAATCACAAACACGAAAAACCGGGCAAGGGGATGATACGAGGTCCGGCGCCGGCGGTACGCTATGGACCGATGACCGGATTATTCCTGACGGCAAGACACGACATGGGGCGAAGCGGATCTGGCGAAAACACGCGCGATGTACATGTTGTCGTGGGTGTGGGCCACGCCGTCGTGGGGCGGTTTGTTCTTGCCTGACGACTTGGGCCGGTCTTGGCGTTGTCGCATGAAGATGCGGGGAGGAAGAACGTGAAACTTTGGTTGGCTGAGTGAGGCGCTGTTTCTCTGGCCCAAACTGCAGCGGCGGCACTGATGTATGTTGTTTATGTTTATATTGAAAAAATTTATGATATGGTTGATGTCGGGCTGGCGAAATCCCGGCGATCGGGCATTGAACGGATATTGTGACTGACTTGTTTTCACTTCCGGCTGTGGAGAACGGCAACGACTATTCGGCCAGCGACATTGAGGTGCTGGAAGGGTTGGAGCCGGTGCGGCGGCGGCCCGGCATGTATATCGGCGGTGCCGACGAGACGGCAATGCACCATCTGGTGGCGGAGTTGCTGGATAACGCCATGGATGAAGCGGTCGCCGGTCATGCGACTTTCATCGATCTTGAACTGGGAGCGGGTGATGAAGTGACCGTGCGCGACAACGGGCGCGGCATTCCGGTGGATTCCCATCCGAAATTTCCCGGTAAATCGGCACTGGAGGTTATTCTCACGACGCTGCATTCGGGAGGGAAGTTTTCCGGCAAAACCTATCGGACTGCGGGCGGGCTGCACGGTGTCGGCCTGTCGGTGGTGAATGCGCTGGCCGAGGAATTGACGGTTGAAGTGGCGCGTGAGCGCCGCGCCTGGCGCCAGAGCTTTCGCCGCGGCGCACCGGCGGGGGCGCTGGAGGCGCTTGGCAGGGCATATAACTGGCGCGGGACGAGCGTAACCTTTACGCCCGACCGCAGCATCTTTCCTCGGTCGGCACATTTTCAAGCGGCCGAACTCTATCGCATGGCGCGGGCCAAGGCCTATCTGTTTCGCGGCGTCGAAATCCGCTGGCGCTGTGTGCCGGAGGCCGTTGCGGAGGGCAGCGATATACCGGCGGCGGCGGTGCTGCACTTCCCGGGCGGGCTGGGCGACTATCTCGACAGCGCGGTCGCCGGCGCGGCCACCGTGACGACACGCGCCTTCACCGGTGAGGCGGTGCTGGCCGGCGGCGCCGAAGGGCGGGTGGAATGGGCGGTTACGTGGCCGGAGGACACCAGCCGCAACTTCCTGCACAGCTATTGCAATACCGTACCGACAGGCGGCGGGGGCACGCATGAGGCCGGGCTGCGCAGCGCACTGACCAAGAGCTTGCGCGGTTATGGGGATCTTGCGAAGAACCGACGCGCCAAGGACATTACCGCAGACGACATTCTCGGCGGCTCTTGCGGGGTGCTGTCTCTGTTTATCGACGATCCGCAGTTCCAGGGGCAGACCAAGGAGCGGCTGACCTCGCCGGATGCGGCGAAGCGGGTGGAAGCGACCATCAAGGACCGCTTCGACCATTGGCTGGCTGAAGACCCGGAGGCGGCGGGTGATTTGCTCGGCGCGGTCATTGAGCGGGTGGAAGAACGGCTGCGCCGGCGCCACAGCCGCGAAATCGCCCGCCAGTCAGCCACGCGGCGTCTGCGGCTGCCGGGGAAATTGGCGGACTGTTCGCGCGCGGAAGCGGACGGAACCGAGGTTTTTCTGGTAGAGGGCGATTCCGCGGGAGGGTCGGCCAAGCAGGCGCGCGACCGTGAGACTCAGGCTGTGCTGGCGCTGCGCGGCAAGATACTCAATGTCGCCTCCGCTACGTCGGACAAGTTGCGCGCCAACAAGGAATTGGTCGATCTCGCGCGGGCGCTCGGCTGCGGGGCGCATGAGCAGTATTGCGACCGGAGCCTGCGTTATGAGCGCGTTATCATCATGACCGACGCCGATGTGGACGGTGCTCATATTGCCTCGCTCCTGATGACTTTCTTCTATCGTGAGATGCCGGACCTCATTCGCAACGGGCATTTGTATCTGGCACAGCCGCCGCTTTATCGCATGAGTCACGGTGCGACAACGCATTATGCGCGCGATGACGCCCACCGCGAGGAACTGCATGCGACGGTATTCAAGGACAAGGCGAAAGTGGAAATCAGCCGTTTCAAGGGCTTGGGCGAAATGCCGCCGGCGCAGTTGAAGGCAACGACCATGGCGCCGAATACGCGAACGCTGCTGCGTATCGAAATCGACGAGGACGCGGAGACGCTCACCGCGCGCCGGGTGGAAGACCTGATGGGCCGGAATGCGGACCGCCGCATGGCTTTCATCCGCGACCATGCCACGCTGGTTCGCGATATCGATATATGATCATCGATATATGATCATGGTGCATCGGCAGCACCCGGTTCAGTACGAATGAAGGGGGAGCCTTGAATTTGCTTTCCGATGTTCGGTTTTCCGCAGCCGGCCCCGGCGGGTGGCTGCGCTGGTTTCTTGCAGCGGTGCTGGCACTGTCTCTGGCGGGATGTTCCGTCGGCGGCGACAGCATCTATCAGGTCAAGCATTATCGGGCGAATGCTCTCGACGTGTTGTCGGCCGGCGGCGGGGAGGTTCGCGAGATTGCGACGATCGTTGCGGGCAATCCATTTGGCGCGCGGCCGGAGACCCTGGTCGAGGTGGTTGCGAATGGGCTGGAGAACGCCTTTCCCGGCGCCGATATCCGGTTTGTTACGGAGCCGGGGCGAGGGCGGCGGGGGTTGGCCGCGGTTGTTGTATTCGACGCGCCGCCCGGTATGGGCATGATGACGGTATGCGCGCGCGAGGGTGCGGTCTTCACCGGCCCCGTGCGCGGCGATTTCGACATGATGATCGTCTTTTGTTACGCTGGGACGACGCTGGCTGGCATTCGCGGGCGGTTCGAACGGGGCGGGGGCCTCGGGGCGCGGGATGTCTCGCGGCTGGTCAGCAGCACCGTGATGCGATTGGTAGAGGAAAAAGACACCGGCCGTTGAACGCGGTCATGAAGCGCGCGGTGATGCTGTCGGCGGGCATTGCCGCGACATTGTTCGGCCTGCTGCTGGTTACATTTCTTATCGGCCGGGTGGTGCCGATCGATCCCGTGATTGCGGCGGTGGGCGACCGCGCGGGGCCGGAAGCCTATGAGGCGGCGCGCCGCGCCATGGGGCTCGACAAGCCGCTATATGCGCAGTTTTTCGACTATGCAGCCGCAACGCTGAAAGGTGATTTCGGCGACAGTCTGATCACGGGGCGGCCGGTGATCGACGATATCGGGCGCTATTTTCCGGCGACGGTGGAACTGGCCACGGTGGCGCTGTTGATCGGCCTTGCCGCGGGTATTCCTGCAGGCATTGCCGCGGCGGTATTTCAGGGGCGCTGGCCGGATCATCTTCTGCGTGTCGTCACCCTGTTCGGTTATTCCGCGCCGGCGTTCTGGCTGGGGATGATCGCGCTGCTGGTGTTTTACGCGAAACTGGGCTGGACCGCAGGACCCGGGCGCATCGACGTGTTCTACGAGGATCTGGTGCCGGTGCGAAGCGGTTCGCTGTTGCTGGACTCGGTGCTGGCGGGGGAGTGGATCATTGCCCGCAATGCGCTTGCGCACATGATTCTTCCGTCATTCATTCTTGGTTATTTTTCCATGGCTTATATAACAAGGATGACACGAAGTTTCATGATAGGGGAGTTGGCGAAGGACTATATTCTGGCGGCGCGCGCGAAGGGCTTATCGGAAGCACGGGTGGTCTGGCGACATGCTTTCGGCAATGTGGCGGTGCCGCTGGTGACGGTTATTGCGCTGTCCTACGGCGCCTTGCTGGAAGGTTCGGTACTGACGGAAACGGTGTTTGCCTGGCCTGGCCTCGGCAGTTATCTCACCACCGCGCTGCTCAACGCTGACATGAACGCCGTGCTGGGCGCCACCCTGGTGATCGGCGTGGTGTTTGTGAGCCTCAATCTCGCCACGGATCTGCTGTACCGACGTCTTGATCCGAGGGTTGCGTGATTGCACGTGCCGCGGCGTGGCTGACCAGCGACCGTCCCGGGTCGGCGCTGCAGGCGCGGTGCGCGCGGGCCTGGGCGATGGTGCGGGCGCTGTTGCGCAATCCGCTGGCGGCGTCAGGACTGGCGGTGACAGGGGCGTTGCTGGCGTGCGCGGCGCTTGCGCCGTGGCTTGCGCCGTGGCCGCCGGACGCGCAGGACCTGGCTAACCGGTTGGCGGCGCCGGGGGCCGAACACTGGCTGGGCACCGATGCGCTGGGCCGGGACATTGTCTCCCGGCTCATATATGGCAGCCGCATCACGTTGGAGATTGTACTGCTGGTAGCGGCGCTCGCGGCGCCGGCGGGGTTGTTTCTCGGCTGTGTGGCCGGCTATGCGGGCGGCGTCGCCGATATCGTTCTGATGCGCCTGACCGATATCGTGCTGGCGTTTCCGCGTCTTGTGCTGGCGCTGGCGCTCGCGGCGGCGCTGGGGCCGGGGATGGAGAATGCGGTGATCGCCATTGCGGTGACATCGTGGCCGGTCTATGCGCGGGTGGCGCGCGCCGAGACATTGCGGCTGAAGGGGGCGGATTTCGTTGCTGCGGCGCGGCTTTCCGGCGCCTCTCACGGGCGTGTCCTGTTTCTTCATGTCATGCCGCTGTGCCTCGACTCGCTGATCGTGCGGGTAAGCCTCGACATGGCCGGGATCATTCTGACCGCTGCGGGACTGGGTTTTCTCGGCCTCGGGGCGCAGCCGCCGGCAGCCGAATGGGGCGCGATGATTGCCGACGGACGGGATTATCTGTTCGACCACTGGTGGCTCGCGGCCGCTCCGGGCGCAGCCATTGTGCTGGTCAGCATGGGGTTCAACTTGCTGGGAGACGGGCTGCGCGATGTGCTGGACCCGCGCGTCCGATGACGGAAGTGTTGCTGGAAGTGGCCGATTTGTCGGTAGCGCTGCGCGGACCGGAGGGCTGGGTGCGGGCGCTGGACGGCGTGTCTTTCGCCATGAAGCGAGAGCGGCTGGGGATAGTTGGCGAGTCGGGTTCGGGAAAGTCGACGCTGGGGCGCTGCGTGCTGGGTTTATTGCCGTCCGACGCCCGGGTCTCGGCGCGGGTAGCGCGGGTTGCCGGGCATGATCTGCGGCGGGAGCTCGGCCGTGATCCGGCGCGCGCCGGACGGCTGTTGCGCGGGCGGAGCGTGAGCATGATTCTTCAGGATCCGCGCCATGCCCTCAATCCGGTGATGCGCGTCGGCGCGCAGATTGCGGAGACGCTGCGCCGCCACCGGCGGTTGCCGGGCCGTACTGCCCATGCCCGCGGGCTGGAGATGCTGAGCGCGGTGCGGATTGGCGATCCGGAGCGCGTATGGCGCGCGTTTCCGCATGAGTTGTCCGGCGGCCTGGCGCAACGGGCGGTGATAGCGATGATGCTGGCGCCGGACCCGGCATTGCTGATTGCCGACGAGCCGACATCGGCGCTGGACGTGATGGCGAAGGAAAGCGTGCTTTCCGTTATCGACGAGCAAGTGCGGGTGCGCGGCATGGGGGTGATGCTGATCGGCCACGATCTGCCTCTGGTGTCGCGGTTTTGTGACCGCCTTCTGGTGATGCGCGGCGGGCGAATTGTCGAGGAACTGACGGGGGGTGAAGCGCAGCATCCCTATACGCAGCACCTGTTTGAAGTTTCGCCGCGCCTTGCGACATGAACATTTCATGATTGCGGCGCTTCGGTGATTGAGGCGCGCGGATTGCAGGTGGCATTCGCGAAGGCGGGCGCCGTTGTGGACGGGGTGTCGTTCACGGTACCGGCCGGCGCGGCATGGGGGCTGGTAGGTGAGTCGGGTTGCGGCAAGACAACGTTGCTTCGGGCGCTGGCGGGGTTGCAGGCGCCCGATACCGGCAGTGTGATGCTGGGCGGGATGCCGTTGGCCGAGCTCGACCGCCACGCCCGCGCGCGGCGGGTGCAGATGGTGTTTCAGGACCCTTACGGGTCGTTGCATCCGCGCCGCACAGTTGCCGATGCGCTGGGCGAACCGTTACGCATTCACGGCCTTGGCGGTCGCGAAAGGCGGATTACGGAGGCGCTGGAGCGGGTGGATCTGGACCCTCGCTTTCGCTTTCGCTACCCGCATCAGATGTCAGGCGGGCAGCGGCAGCGGGTAGCTATTGCGAGGGCGCTGATGCTGTCGCCGGCGGTCTTGCTGCTGGATGAGCCGACTGCGGCGCTGGATGTGTCGAACCAGGCGCATGTCCTGGATTTGCTGGGGCGGTTGCGCCGGCAGATGAAAACTACCATGCTGCTTGTCAGCCACGACCTTGCGGTGGTTGCTGCGTTTTGCAGTGTGGCCCTGGTGATGCGCGCTGGCCGTTTGATCGAGAAGGCTCCGGTTGCCGGGCTGCGCGGGGGCGGGAGTCTCTGCCCCTATACCGAAGCGCTGATCGCAGCCAGCCGGGGAAAGGGGCAGCGAGACTGAACAATCAGGCAGGGGCGTGACCCAATGCCGCTCCGTTCTGTGGTTGAGAGCCGGCAGTGGATACCCGCCGGACGGCGATTGAAAATAGCGCTGCCAATCCTTGTGTGTGTGGCCGCCATCGGCATTGCCATGTTGCTGGCAGGGAGCCGTGAGCGGCCGGCGGCCAATCCGCCCGTGGAGAGGGTGTGGCCCGTGGAAACGGCGAACGTCAGTTTCAGCGATGTTCAACCGACCTTGACCCTGTATGGCGAGGTTGTGGCGGGCCGGGAAGTGGAACTGCGCGCCGCGGTCGATGGACCGGTGATCCGGGCGGCGGAAACGCTGGTAGCGGGCGGAGTGGTGCGCGCCGGCGAGGAAATTTTGGCGATCGATCCATTCGATCATGAAATGATCGTCGCGGAACGGGAAGCGTCGCACGACGAGGCGCGGGCGCGTCTGGCGGAACTGAATGCAGCCCTCGAAAGCGAACAGGGACTGGCTGTCGAGGATGCAGTGCAGGTGGAGATCAGCGAGCGCGATCTCGCCCGCCGGCGTTCGCTGGTCGGCAACGCGGTTTCCGAGCGGGGACTGGATGAGGCGCGCGCGGCACTGAGCCGGGCGCATTCGCAACTCATTCAGCGGATGCAGGGTATTGCGGCGCGGGAAGCTCAGATCGCGCAGCAGGAGGCGGTGGTTGCGCGTTCGGGGGCGGCGTTGGAGCGGGCACTGCGCGCGTTGGCGGATACTGTCGTTCGGGCACCGTTTGACGGCTATGTGGCGGAGCCGCAGGCTCAGGTCGGCAAGAGGCTGCGAACCGGTGACCGGATTGCCCGCCTCATTGACGCGGACAGTATGGAAGTACGGTTTCATCTCCCGGACGCGGTGCTGGGGCGCGTCTTGCACCGTACGGGTGAACGAACCGCAAAAATATTGTGGCGGCTGGGACCGCGAACCCTAACGTTTGACGCGACGGTCGACCGCATCGACAGTGAGATCGACGCCCGGACCGGCGGGATAGCCGCCTATGCGCGTGTCCGGACGGACAGTGACGCTGCATCCGGCGGGATACGCCCGGGCGCGTTTGTCGAGGTGCAAGTCGCGGACCAGGTGTACCGTCACGTGGTGCGATTGCCGGAGGCGGCCCTGCATGGCGGCGGAACGGTCTATGCAGTGGAGGGGGAGCGCCTTGAAGCGCGGCTTGTGGAAGTCCTGTCGCGCGACGGAGCCGATGTGCTGGTGTCGGGCGAGTTGAGCGAGGGTGACGCGGTTGTGGTCACGCGGCTGACCGAGATCGGTCCGGGACTGCGGGTGTCGCCGCAATGAAGCCGGGGGAAGGGGGTATAATCGAGCTGTTCGCCCGGCATCCGACGGCGGCCAATTTGCTGATGCTCGTCATGCTGGTTGCGGGGCTTCTGGCCATCGAGCGCAATAACGCCCAATTCTTTCCCGATTTTGAAGTCGAGCGGATCTTGGTGCAGGTAGCGTGGCCAGGGACCAGCGCAGGCGACGTGGACAACAATATCGTTGATGCACTGGAGCCGGAATTGCGCGTCATCGATGACGTAAAAACGGTAACGGGAGTGGCCCGCGAGGGGCTCGGACAGATATTTCTCGAGTTCAACCCGGGCGCGGACATGCAGGCCGGGTTGGCGGCGGCCGAAAATGCGGTGGCGCAGGCGACGACTTTGCCGGAAGGCGCCGAACAGCCGGTCATCTCTTCCCTAAGGTTCAGTGATACGGTGAGCCGCATCGTCATTTGGGGCGACTATCCGGAGTCAGTCCTCAAGGCGAACGCGAAATTGTTGCGCGAAACGCTGCTGGCGCGCGGCGTGGACCGTGTGACGCTGCTCGGTGCGCGCAGTGAGGAAATCCATGTGGACGCGGCGCCGATGGCGCTGCTTGCGCTAGACCTGACGCCCGGCGATATCGCCCGAACCATCGCGCGCAGCAGCCGGAACGAACCCACCGGCGGCACGGCCGGTGTCAGCGAACGGCAGATTCGCAGCTTGGGCCTGCACACGGATGCCGCCGGGCTGGCGGAACTCGAGGTGCGCGCGGGGGCGGGCGGTGATCGCGTGCTGTTAGGCGATGTTGCTCAGGTACGGGATGCGTTTGCCGACGATGAACCGACGCTCATGATGGGCGCGTTGCCAGCGATCGAACTGTATGTCCAGCGCGCTGCCGGGAACGATGCCCTGGAAGTGGCGGCGATTGTCGACACGGTAGTTGCGGAATTTGCGCCAACGCTTCCGCCCGGCGTCCTGATGGAGACATATGACACCGAAGCATCGTCGATCGAAGCCCGGATAAATCTACTGATGCGCAACGGTCTTGGCGGCCTTGTTCTGGTGGTCGGCATATTGTTCGTGTTTCTCAGCAGCCGGGTGGCGATGTGGGTGGCGGTAGGAATTCCGGTGGCGGTGATGGCGACATTTGCGGTCATGCTGGCGGTCGGCGAAACCATCAACATGATATCGCTGTTCGCAATCATCATGATGCTGGGGATCATTGTCGATGATGCCATTGTCGTCGGGGAGCACGCGATGGCGCGTCGACTGGCCGGTGCCACGGGCCTGGAAGCGGCGATCGGCGGCGCCAGGCGCATGCTGGCGCCTGTTTCCTGTGCGGCGCTGACGACGATCGCAGTGTTTCTGCCGCTGGCGATGCTTAGTGGTGAGTTGGGGCAGATCATCTTTGCGCTTCCGGTGGTTGCGGTGGCCGCACTGACGGCAAGTCTGATTGAGTGTTTTCTGGTTTTGCCGCACCATATGCGGGGTGCGTTAGCGCCGGATCCGCGTAAGGCGTCTCCCCCGCGTCGGGCATTCAATGCGCGCTTCGACCGGTTTCGCGACAACCATTTTCGCCGCGCGGCCGCCCTGGTGCTACGCTGGCGCTACACGACTGTTGCCGCGGCGGTGGCAGCACTGATTGTGAGCCTTGGCGTAATCGCGAGCGGGCGCTTGCAATTCGTGTTTTTTCCGTCGCCGGAAAGAGATGCGGTGCTGGCCGATTTCGCGTTTGCGCCAGGCTCCCCGCGCGACCACAGTGTGGCGATGGCTGCAGAGCTGGAGCGCGCCCTGCGCGAGGCCGACGATGCGCTGACGGGTGACGGAGAGTCGGTGGTTCATCTTGCGGTGAGCAAGATCGGCATGTCGGTAGCCGGGCAAAGTCGGGTTATTGGCATTGCGGGGGCCAACAATCATATCGGCGGCGTTCAGGCGGAGTTGAAACAGTCGGGCGAGAGGGATGTACGCACGGCGGCGCTGATCGCAGGGTGGCGCGAGCGGGTGAGGCCGTTACCAGGGATCGAGTCACTGACGATAACCGAGCGTCGGGCGGGACCGCCAGGGCGCGATGTCGATGTGCGGTTGACAGGCGGTTCCGTGGAGGTACTGAAGGCGGCAGCTCTGGACGTGCGCGATACACTGTCACGCTATGCCGGAGTCAGCGATATCAGCGACAACCTGCCCTGGGGCAAGCATGAGACGGTGCTGGAGGTAACCCCGCGCGGGCGAGTGATGGGGTTCACCACGGAAAGCGTTGCCCGCCAGGTGCGCGACGCGTTTGACGGCGCGATAGCGCATCGGTTTGCGCGCGGTGATGAGGAAGTCGCGGTGCGGGTGCGGTTCGAAGCAGGCGCGACCGGCATGGAGGGGCTGCACGAGTTTCGTCTGCGCTCCGAGAACGGCGGGGAAGTGCCGCTGCCGCACGTGGTGTCGTTAGGTGAAAAGCGTGGATTTGCAGTCATTCGCCGCGTAGACGGCGCGCGAGAAGTGGCGGTCACGGCAGAGGTGGATGCAGCGGTCACGAACCCGACAGAGCTGACGATGGCGCTGGCGATGAACGAAATGCCGGCCATTGCCGCGCGCCATGGTGTCGACTTTCGTTTTGCGGGCAAGGCCGAGGAACAGCAGGAAGCGCTTTCCGGTATGGGTCTTGGAACGATGATCGGATTTTCGGCCATCTACATGATTCTCGCGTGGGTATTCGCCAGTTACACGCGACCGTTGGTAGTAATGGCGATCATTCCGTTCGGCCTCATCGGCTCGGTGGTCGGCCATTTGTTGATGGGGTTTGACCTGACCATTCTCAGCATTATCGGCCTGGTCGGCCTGTCGGGCATTGTGGTCAACGATTCCATCATATTGGTGAGCACTATCGACGAGCGGCTGGCAAGCGGCGAGTCGGTATATGAGGCAATTACACAGGGCGCATGCGACCGCCTGCGTGCTGTCATACTGACGTCGCTGGCTACAATCGGCGGTTTGCTGCCGTTACTCGCGGAAACCGACCAGCAAGCGCAATTCCTGAAGCCGATGGCGCTGACCTTCGTGTTCGGCCTGATGGTGACGACGCTGCTGGTGCTGTTTGTCATTCCTGCCTTGATCGCGATTCAGCATGATTTCCGACGTCGGCCGTCACGGCTTCCAGAAGCGCGGCAGGAACAACACCAGGACAGTAAAGAACTCAAGCCGGCCGAGTAGCATCGCCGCTGACAGTATCCATTTGGCGGAGTCGGCGAGCGACGAGAAGTTGCCGTTCGGCCCTATGGTGTGCCCAAGGCCCGGTCCGACATTGGCAATGGCCGTTGCTGCGCCGGATATGCTGGTGATGAAGTCGTAACCGTGCAGCGCAAGCGCCAGGGCGACGACGCTGAATGCGGCCAGGAACATGAAAAAAAATGCGAGGACCGCGCCGGCAACCGGGTCGGTAATCGGCCGGTGGTTGTAATGGGCAATAAAGACGCCGCGCGGGTGGGCGATTCTGGCGATTTCCACGCGCATGATCGAGAACAGGACCTGGAAGCGAAAGATCTTGATGGCGCCGGTGGTGCCGCCGGTGCAGCCGCCCACGAACATGAGCATTAGCAGGGCGGTGACGGCAGGTCCGCCCCACATGTCGTAGTCTGCGGTCGTGTAGCCGGTGCCGGTCATTACCGAGGTGGTGTTGAACGCCGCCTCGCGCAGGGCCTCCCATGCCGGCGCCTCGGATTGCGCCGCCCGCCACCACGTCATCAGCAGCACGGCGGAGGCGGCCGCGGCCAGGAACCACCGCACCTGCATGTCCCGGAACAGGACCCCGGCGCCGCGCCGCAAGGCAGTGAAATAGAGCATGAACGGCAGGGAACCGAGAATCATTCCGAAAATGATGATGGTTTCGATCAACGGGCTGCCGAATCCGCCGACCGAGGCGTCGCGTGTGGAATAACCGCCGGTGGCGATGGTGGTCATGGCGTGACACACGGCGTCGAACCGCCCCATTCCGGCAAGCCACAAGAGGACGGCCCAGAGGATGGTGGCGGCGGTGTAGACCAGTCCGATACGAGCGGCGATTTGCGCCGTGCGGGGCAGCGCCTTGTCGGAACGGTCCGATGATTCCGTGCGGAACAACTGCATGCCGCCGACACCGAGGAACGGCAGGATGGCGACCGCCATGACGATGATACCGATGCCGCCGAGCCATTGCAGGATGGCGCGCCAAAGCAGGATTCCGGGCGGTCGGTGTTCGAGGCCCGCAAGTACGGTGGAACCGGTGGTGGTGAGCCCGGACATGGCCTCGAAATAGGCGCCGGCATAGGTCAGGCCGGGGTCGGACAGGTGAAACGGCAGGGCGGCGAAAGCGGTAAGGACAACCCAGCTTGCGGATGTGAGCACGAAGGTCTGATGGGCCGAAATGCCCCATCCCGGCGCACGAAAAGCGAACACTAGTACGCCTCCCATGAACGCGGTGAGTCCAGCCGCCAAGGCGAACGTGCGCCAGTTTTCGTGGCCGGCGGCGAGGTCCGCGACCGCGGGAAAAAGCATTGCGGCGGCGAGCGCCGCGAGCAATGAACCTGTGGCGAACAATATGGGCCGAAGATAGAGCATCAGCCCGGCGCCGGTCCGGTTGTCAGCCCTGGGTGATCATCGACAGAAATTCGCGCCGGGTGCTGGGATCGTGCCGGAAGGCTCCCAGCATACGGCTCGTTTTCATGGTAACGCCGGGTTTGTGGACGCCGCGAGTTGTCATGCATTGATGGGCGGCTTCGACGACCACGGCGACGCCTTTCGGTTTCAGAACGCGGTCAATGGCGTCCGCAACCTGGACAGTCATTTTTTCCTGCACCTGCAGGCGGCGTGCATAGACATCGACAACGCGCGCCAATTTGCTGATTCCGACCACCCGGCGGTCGGGCAGATAGGCGACATGGGCGACGCCGATTATGGGTGCAAGGTGATGTTCGCAATGGGATTCGAAACGAATATCACGCAGTGCGACCATCTCATCGTAGCCGTCCACTTCCTCGAAGGTGCGCTGGAGGATTTCCGTGGGGTCGGAATCGTAGCCGCTGAAATATTCGCGGAAGGCACGGGCGACCCGGTCGGGCGTGCCGCGCAGCCCTTCACGATCCGGGTCGTCGCCGGCCCACATGATCAAGGTGCGCACCGCCGCTTCGGCTTCGGCGCGGCTGGGTTGGCGTTTGCGGCGCAAGACCGGCGCCGCCGGTGGAGGAGCGTTCATAGGGGTATTTCGCGCTCGCCTTGTCAGTTCACGCGCCGTCCGCTGTCGGGAGCGTCGAGGGAAAAGGCGGGAATTTCCACTTCAAACTGTTCGCCGTCCTCGGTGACCATTTCATAGCTGCCGAACATCATGCCTGAGGGCGTGGCGAGGGGTGTGCCGCTGGTATATTCGAATTTCTCTCCCGGCGCCATGACCGGCTGCTGCCCCACCACGCCGGCGCCGTGGACTTCCTGCATCCGGCCCTGGGCATCGGTAATGCGCCAGTTGCGGTTACGGAGCTGGATGGTCTTCTCGCCGTGATTGACGATGCGCACGGCGTAGGCGAACACATAGCGCCCCTCGCTCGGCGATGAGCGGTCAGGGAGAAAAAACGGCCGCACGGTCACTTCCACCCCGTCGGTTACAGCGCTGTATTGTGGGTGTCCGGACATGGTGGAGTTTTCCCGAATTGAAGCAGTTTGAAACTCGCCGGATACGGACCAACTATCCGCGTTGCCGGCATGTCCCCACTGTACACGATCTCACGGGCGGCAGGGGTTCAGCCGGCGCTGCATACCCCGCCGCCCAGGACGCAGAAACTGGCGCAATGGGGATGGTTGAGTTTCACCGTTTCCTCCGCGCGCGCCAGTGAATCTCCCATATCGAAGCGCGTATCGTAGGGCAGCAGGGTGCAGGGCACCAGAACCGGGCGATCGGCGCCCTTGCGTTTGATCACCATGCGCGAACTGGCGCACATCATGGCCTGCGGGGCAACGCCGAGTGTTTCCCAGCAGGATTCGGTGATTTCCGGCACCTCCCGTCCGGCGTCGATATCCGGAAGCAGTGTCAGCGCTGTCGGGTCCCGGGCGTCGATGGCGGCGCCGATGTCGGCAAACAGGCGAGCATATCCGGCACGCAAATCGGCTTCGTTTTCGTTCCATTTCAAGCGTCCCGCCACGTGCACCGTGAAGCCGTGCCGGCATAGCCATTGCAACCCTTCGATAGCCGGGCGCCACGAGCGCGGGCCCCGTTCATGTTCGTGCTGCGGCGCCGTGTAGTGATCCAGCGAGACACGGAGCGTGAGCCGATCCTGTGGCGTGCTGACGAGCGAAAGCAGCGCTTCCGCCTGTTTCATCAGCGGACGCATGGCATTGGTCAGCACGAGTACGCGGTATCCGCGTTCGAGGCACAGGCGCAGCATGGGAACCAGGTCCGGGTTCATGAACGGCTCGCCGCCGGTGAAGCCGATTTCGCGCGTGTGGTGCCCGCGCGCCGTTACATCGTCGAGCCAGATGCGCACTTCGTCCAGGGTCAGGTAAGCCAGCCGATCATTGCGCGGGCTGGATTCGATATAGCAGGTGTCACAGGCGAGGTTGCACAGCGAACCGGTGTTGAACCACAGCGTGCGCAGCGACTCGAAGGCGACGCCGGCACGCGGCGCGCCGCTGAGCGTGCGGTCGGGGTTCGCGAATTTCAGGATGTTCTGCGATTGGTTCTCAGCCGGGATAGCCAAGGCCATGAAAGCGAGCTCCCCTGATGCGCGCAACAATTCGACAACGGCCCGGGCCGCATGGAACAGTAAGCTGCAAACGGTAAAACCGCCGCCGGCTTTGTCAAGCGGCGCAGGCGGTTGTCGCAGAGACGCGGTTTTGTTCCGCCAGACGCAAGGCACGGGGAGGATATGATGGTCGACCGTTATACGAAAATCGTTCTCACGGTCATTGCCAGCGCGCTGTGCGCGCTCGTGGTTCAGAATATGTTTGTACCGGCGCGGGCGGTGGGCGATTCCTGCGGCGAATGGCACAATCCCTGCATGGTCGAGGTACGGGGCACAGTCGCGGTCGAGGGCGATGTTTCGGTGCAGGATCCGGTCGAGGTTTTCGGCACTGTGTGGACTCGTTGAGGGCGCCGTTCTTGCGTGAGGCCCGGCCGCACATTAGGATTCGCGGTATTGCGGGCGTAGTTCAGTGGTAGAACGTCAGCTTCCCAAGCTGAATGTCGGCGGTTCGATCCCGCTCGCCCGCTCCATTGGCCGGGCTGCCCGGCGGGGCGTCTGCGAAGAGAAGGTATTACATGAAATCCGCTGAACTGCGCAGTTTGCAGGCGCCATTCAAGGCGCAGTATCGTGATGCGCCTGAAGACGCCGTTATAACGCTGTCCGCCACGGGCGCGCTGGGTGACGGCGTGGCGTGTGCAGTGGATACCGGTACAGCACTGGTCGAGGCAGGGCTTCACCCGTCGACCGGCGGCAGCGGGCTGCAAGCCTGTTCCGGCGACATGCTGCTGCAGGCGCTGGTGGCGTGCGCCGGCGTCACTCTCTCCGCGGTGGCAACTGCGCTGGAAATTGAAGTGAAGTCGGGGCGCGTATCGGCCAGCGGGGATATCGACATGCGCGGCACGCTGGGCATGGCGAAGGATGCGCCCGTGGGATTTCGTGATATCCGCTTGCGGTTTGACCTTGAAACCGACGCGCCGGCCGAGAAGGTGGAGAAACTTGTTTCTCTTACCGAGCGCTATTGCGTGGTGTACCAGACGCTGCGCCAGGGGCCGCCGCTTTCCGTCGAGCACGGAGTCAACGGGGGCTGATCAACTCCTGCACAAAGGGGGGCAGGGCGAAGCTCGCGACGTGGATGTCCGGCGTATAGTAGCGGGTGGCGAAACCGGCATCACGGAACCGCGCAGCAAGAATGCCGCGTTCGACGCGGCGCAAGGCCGGGTTGTCGCTGGCCCAGCCGAGGGTCATGGCACCCCCGGTATAGCTGGGTACTGACACCAGATAGAAGCCGGTATCCGCGAACACGGCAGACAGGCGCTGCGCGCTGTTGCGCAGGTCCTCCGGCTGCACGAACGGTACGCCGTTTTGCGCGACCAGCAGGCCGCCCGCTGTCAGACGGGCGCGGCAGGCCGCGTAGAAGGCTTCCGAAAACAGCACCTCGCCGGGGCCGGTCACCGGGTCGGTCGAGTCGATGATGATGACGTCAAAGCCGGGGCCATCCCGCCGCATATATTCCACGGCGTCGGCAATGACGATGCGCGCGCGCGGATGGTCGAACGCGCCGTCGGAGAGGGACGGCATGAATTGCCGGGCAGCGCGAATCACGGCTTCATCAATGTCCACAAGGGTTGCTGTGATCCCGGGGTGGCGCAGCGCTTCGCGCAGGCATCCACCGTCGCCGCCGCCGACGATCAGCACCCGGTGCACCTCTCCATGTGCGAAGACGGGAACATGCACCAGCATCTCATGGTAGGAATGGTTGTCGTGTTCGGTTGTCTGCACGATGCCGTCGAGGATCAGCACGCGGCCGAATATGCGCGTTTGCACGATCATCAGTTCCTGATAACGGCTTCGTTCCTGATGCATGACGGATTCGACGTCGAGAAACTGGCCAAATCCCTCGTGCAGCACTTCTTCGTGAAAGCGGAAGGCACTCATGCCAAGCCTCGCTTGTGCGCGGTGACCGCAGTGCGTTCGGGCGAAAACGCTTCGATGAGCACCGGCGGCGCCTTGTCAGGGTCGGTGTTGCCGCACAGGAACACGTCAACGGCAGCGAAGCCGGTCTCCGGCCATGTATGGATGCTGATATGGCTTTCGGCCAGCAGGGCGACGCCGGAAATGCCGCCATTTCCACCGAATTGATGGAGGTCCGTACGCAACAGCGTCGCGCCGACAGCGGTGCTGACGGCGTGGAGCGTTCGTTCGATATGGGCCTTGTCTGTCAGGCGTTTCGCACCCCACAGGTCGATCAGCAAATGATGGCCGGCATAGCGCACCCCGTTGCGTACCACATAGTGGTCATCCGCATCGTCGCCGTCACCCCGGGGGTCATGGCCCTCTTGGGGCGCGAGGGGGTGAAGGGCGCTGGCTCTCCACGCATCCGCCATAAGGACGGCTCCCTGAACTTGTTGGCGATTGGCCGCCCGAGCGCAATGCAGCATCCGGGACGGCCGGTGGTGACAATATCAAATTCCAGCCGTATGGCAGTGTTTGTCGGTGGCGGGGATGGGAGTAAAATGGCGTTTCCCCGGTTTCAAGTGAACAGGCGCCGCCATGTCCCGTGCCGATTTGCTCCCCACAAGCGTTGTCGGGAGTTATGCGCAGCCAGATTGGCTGATCGACCGCGAAACCCTTGCCGGAGGCTCGCCGCCGCGCGTGCGCGCGGAATCGCTGTGGCGTGTTTCGGAACCCTGGCGGGCGGAAGCGCAGGACGACGCGACATTGCTGGCGATCCGTGATCAGGAGCGCGCCGGCATAGACATCATTACCGACGGCGAAATGCGGCGCGAAAGTTATTCCAACCATTTCGCAACCGCGCTGGACGGCCTGGACCGAGAGCGTTCCGGCACGGCGATTTCCCGCAAGGGCACGCCGAATGCGGTGCCGCTGGTGGTGTCGGCCATTCGCCGCCGCGAACCGGTGGGCGTGCGCGACATAGCGTTTCTGCGCGCCAATACCGACCGCAAGATCAAGGCCACGCTGCCTGGTCCGTTCACCATGTCCGAGCAGGCGCAAAATGCGTGGTATGCGGACACGGAAGCGATGGCGATGGATTATGCCGCCGCCGTCAATGAGGAAGTCCGGGACTTGTTTGCGGCGGGCGCAGATATCGTGCAGATTGACGAGCCGTGGGTGCAGGCACGCCACGAGAATGCCCGCGCCTACGCGATCCCGGCGATAAACCGTGCGCTGGAAGGTGTTGAAGGCGTGACCGCTCTTCATCTCTGCATGGGCTATGCGGCGATGATCAAGGACCGTCCGCCGGCGTATCATTTTCTCGCGGAACTGGCGGATTGCGCGGTGGACCAGATTTCCCTGGAGGCGGCGCAGCCGAGCCTCGACCTGGGCGTGCTGCAAGACCTGTCCGGGAAGACGATCATCCTCGGTGTGATCGATCTGGATGACATGACGGTAGAGACGCCAGAGACCGTGGCCGGGCGCATGGAGCGCGCCTATGCTCATGCGGCGCCGGAGCGCCTCATCGCCGCGCCCGACTGCGGGTTCAAATATATCCCGCGTGACGTTGCATATGGCAAGCTGTGCGCATTGAGCGCGGGTGCGGAACTGGCCCGCACGCGGCTGCGCACCTAAATCATATTCAGACATCGCGCCTGGCCGATATCGGCGCAGGGCGCCGAACGGCAGGGTGCTCCATGTCTCGTATTGCCTATGTGAACGGGCACTATTTTCCGCATTCCGCGGCGCGGGTGCATATCGAAGACAGGGGAATGCAGTTCGCCGATGCGGCGTATGAAGTGACGGCGGTGGTCGGCGGACGCCTGATCGACGAGGCCTGGCATCATGAGCGCCTGGAACGTTCGCTGGGGGAACTGGGCATCGCGCCGCCGATGAGCCGGCGCGCCCTTTCGTCCGTGCTGCATGAAGTGGCGCGCCGCAACCGCATTGTCGACGGTATCGTGTATTTGCAGGTGGGGCGCGGCGCAGCCCCGCGAAATCATGTCTTTCCGCGCGGTGCGGCGCCGTCGGTGGTCGCGACAGCGCGGCGCGCACTGCCGGCTGGCTCGCCTGCATCGCTTGACGGGGTCAAGGTCATTACGGTGCCCGACCGGCGCTGGCAGCGGCGCGATATCAAGAGCGTATCGCTGTTACCGAACGTGCTGGCGAAACAGCAGGCACTGGAAGCCGAAGCGTTCGAGGCGTGGCAGGTGGACGCGGACGGGTATGTGACCGAAGGCACCTTGTCGAACGCATGGATTGTCGATGCCGACGGCACGGTGCGCACGCGGCCAGTGAGCAACGACATATTGAGCGGCATTACGCGACGCCGGCTGATCGGCCTGGCGCGGGAGGCGGGAATACCCGTCATTGAAACGCCATTCACGCCCGCGCAGGCGCAGGCAGCGCGCGAGGCGTTTCTGACCAGCACCAGTTCATTCGTGGTCCCGGTCGTCCAGATTGACGATACCGTTGTCGCCAATGGGCGGCCCGGCACGACAACCGAGCGGCTGCGGGACCTCTATACGCAATTTGCCAGCCGGAGCGGCGAGGATGATAACGGTCGAGGGAAAGAAGATGGTGATTGAGCGGACCTTGAACATGCAGGATACGTTTCTCAACCATGTTCGGAAAAATAAGACCCAAGTTACTGTTTATCTTATCAACGGAGTGAAATTGCGAGGGATCATTACCCGGTTCGACAGCTTTTGCGTCATGCTGCGGCGCGACGACCTGTCGCAACTGATCTACAAGCACGCGATTTCCACGGTCATGCCGGCGGAGCCGATTTACGCATTCGGTTCACAGGACGCGAACAGCTTCTTCTAGTCGATGAGCGCCGCTGCTGCCGGCCCGGGCGGGGTTGCGTGGGTCGTGCACGCGGACATGCCGCGCCCGGAGCATGGACGCACGGGGATACGCCGGACCGCGGCGCAAATGGCGGAAGCGGTAGGGCTGGCGCAAGCGGTCATTCCCGATGTACGGGAGGCGGAATCCCTCACGGTGCGCAAAGCGCGTCCAGCGACGCTGTTCGGTCCGGGCCAGTTGGCCGCCATCGCGGAGCGGCTGGACAGCGCGCCGGCGCGTCCCGAAGTAGTCGTCGTCAATACCAGTCTTTCAGCAATCCAGCAACGCAATCTGGAGCGGGCGTGGGGAGTCAAGATTCTCGACCGCACAGCGTTGATTCTGGAGATTTTCGGTGCTCGGGCGCGCACGCGGGAAGGGCGCCTCCAGGTTGAACTCGCGGCCTTGTCGTATCAGCGCAGCCGCCTCGTGCGCACATGGACCCATCTGGAGCGTCAGCGCGGCGGGCTGGGCTTTGTCGGCGGCCCCGGTGAGTCGCAGCTTGAAGTCGACCGCCGGCGCATAGACGAACGCATCACGCGTCTCAGGCGGGAACTCGCCGCCGTCGCGCGCACGCGCGGCCTGCACCGTGCAGCGCGCCGCCGCGTGCCGTATCCGATCGTCGTTCTGGTGGGCTACACGAATGCCGGCAAATCGACGCTGTTCAACCGCCTGACCGGGGCGTCGGTGACGACGGCCGACCAGCTTTTTGCAACGCTCGACCCGACCATGCGCGCGCTCGCCTTACCGTCGGGACGCACCGTCATCCTGTCCGATACGGTGGGGTTCGTATCGGACCTGCCAACCGACCTTGTGACCGCATTTCGCGCCACGCTGGAGGAAGTGGTGGAAGCGGACCTCATTCTGCACGTTCGTGATACGGCGCATCTGGACAGTGCTGCGCAAAGCGCGGATGTGGCCAAGGTTCTGGCGGATCTCGGTATTGCGCCGGATGCAGAAGGCCGTGTGGTGGAAGTGCACAACAAGATCGACCTGCTGGAACCGGCGGCGCGGGCGGCACTGCAGGCGCGCCTTGCCAATGCTCCGGACAAGGCGGCGGCCTCGGCGCATGAGGGCGCCGGCATGGCCGGCCTGCTGGAGCGGATGGACCGGCTGCTGGGCGCGGCGCGGCAAGTCATGGACATTTCCTTGCCGACTGCCGATGGCGCCGCGCTCGCCTGGCTTCATCGACATGCCGAGATTGTCGACCGCCGGTATGACGGCGCGACGACACGGATACGCGCCGTTCTTGATCCCGCGGATGCAGAGCGGTTTCAGCGCCGCTTTCCCCATGCGCGGGCGTGCCCGCCGGATCAGTTCGAACGGTCGATGGCGAAAGGCGAGAAAGCCTGAGCCACCGGCATGACTTCCAGCCGGTTGACATTCACATGGGCGGGAAGGGCGCAGACCGCGTAGATCACTTCTGCGAGATCAGCGCCGGACATGGGCACTGCACCGGCATAGATAGCACCGGACTTCTCCGCATCACCCTTGAAGCGCACGAGGGAAAATTCGGTTTCCGTCAATCCCGGTTCGATGCAGGTGGCGCGCACCTGCGTACCCAACAGGTCGGAACGCAGATTCAGCGTGAACTGGCGAACGAACGCCTTGCTGCCGCCGTAGACATTGCCGCCTGGATAGGGGTAGGAGCCGGCGACCGAGCCGATATTGATCACATGGCCGGCGTTGCGCGCCACCATGCCCGGAAGTACGGCGCGGGTCATGTAGAGCAAGCCCTTGATATTAGTATCGATCATGCGCTCCCAGTCATCGATATCAGCGTCTTGCGCGCCTTCCAGTCCCTGTGCCAAGCCGGCATTGTTGAGCAGCACATCGGGCGCGGCGAAGGGGTCGGGCAGGGCGGCGACAGCGGCGGCCACCGCCTCGCGGTCAGATACATCGAGCGCCAGCGAATGGACCGGAATGTCAAGCTCGCCGGCCAGCGCCGCAAGCCGATCCGCCCGCCGGCCGACAATCACCAGACGCGCGCCGGCGGCGGCAAAGCGGCGCGCCGCGGCTGCGCCTATGCCGGCGGTGGCGCCGGTCACCAGCACCGTCTTGTCGGCGAAGTCCGTCATAGTTCACTCCATCCGCGAAAATTTGTTATGAGAAGCAGGCAGCTTACAGGGAGGTGCGTCATGGCGCAGCGGAAAACGGCGTTTATCGGACTCGGCGTGATGGGATATCCCATGGCAGGGCATCTTGCCGCCAGGGGGCATGATGTCGTCGTCTATAACCGCACTGCGTCGAAGGCCGCCGACTGGGTTGAAAAACATGGCGGCGCGAGTGCTGGCACGCCCGCCGCCGCGGCGGCAGGGCGAGACTTCGTATTCGTGTGCGTCGGCAATGACAACGATGTGCGCAGCGTAATTTACGGTGATGACGGCGCGCTGGCGGGGATGAGCGAGGGTGCGGTTCTGGTTGACCACACCACCGATTCGGCGGACCTGGCGCGTGAACTCGACGCGGCGGCGCGGGACAGGGGGATAGGGTTTCTCGACGCGCCGGTTTCGGGCGGCCAGGCGGGAGCGGAAAACGGCGTGCTCACGGTAATGTGCGGCGGCGGGGCGGAAGAGTTCGACCGCGCGAGCCCGGTGATCGACTCCTATGCGCGCGCCGTGACGCTGATGGGGCCGGCCGGAGCGGGCCAGCTGACCAAGATGGTCAATCAGATTTGTATTGCCGGCCTTGTGCAGGGCCTGTCAGAAGGCATGAATTTTGCTGCGCGGGCAGGGCTGAATTGCGATCTGGTGACGGAGGTAATTTCAAAAGGCGCGGCCGGATCGTGGCAAATGGAAAACCGCGCCCGCACCATGGCGCGCGGCGAGTTCGAATTCGGCTTCGCGGTGGACTGGATGCGCAAGGATCTGGCGATCGCGCTGGCGGAGGCGGAGCGCAATGGCGCGCGGCTGCCGACGACGGCGCTGATCGACAAGTTCTACGCGCACGTCCAGGCGCGCGGCGGCGGGCGTTGGGATACGTCCAGCCTGATCCACCTGCTGGCCAACGACTGACCTGACCGGCAGAGGGGGCGCGCTGCCCGCTCAGTGCGACTCGCGCTCGGCGCGTTTCGCCGCCTCCCAGAGCACCTCCAGTTCGCTGGCGCTTGCCTGCGCGGGTGTGCGGCCGGAAGCGGAAAGGTCAGTCTCCATGCTGCGAAAACGCGCCTCGAATTTGGCGTTGGCTGCCCGCAGGGCAGTTTCCGGATCGGCGCCCACATGACGCGCAAGGTTCGCGCACGCAAACAGTACATCGCCGATTTCTTCCGTGCATTGCTCGCGGCCGGCCGCGCCGCGGTCCAGCTCCGTCTCCAGCTCGTCGAGTTCTTCACGTAATTTGGCGATGACTGGACGCGGATCGGGCCAGTCGAACCCGACCTGTGCTGCGCGGCGCTGCAGTTTGGCGGCTCGGGACAAGGCGGGCAGCGCGGCGGCAACGCCGTCGAGCACGCCCGCGGTTTCGGTCTTGCGGCTGCGCTCTTCGGCTTTCATCGCCTCCCAGGAGCGGGCAACCGCGGCAGGGTCAGATACAGGTCTCTCGCCGAACACGTGAGGGTGGCGCCGCACCATCTTGTCGGCGATGGCGCGGGTGATATCGGCAAAATCAAACGCTCCGCTCTCGCGACCCATCTGTGCGTAGAACACGATCTGGAACAGGAGGTCGCCCAACTCGTCGACGAGGGCTGCCATGTCCCGTTCGCGGATGGCTTCGGATACCTCGTAGGCTTCCTCAATGGTGTAGGGGGCGATGGTATCGAAGCTTTGCCGGCGGTCCCAGGGGCAGCCGTGGTCGGGGTCGCGCAGGCGGGCCATGATGGCGAGCAGGCGGTTGATTTCGGTTTCGGCCATATCGGTATCACGCATCAATAAGTCGCATAATGTATATTATGGTAAATACAGGGTTGCTCAGGATGGCCGAGCCTTGGCAAACAGGCTGAAGAAGTTCGCCGTGGTCTGCCGCGCCAGCGCTTCCTCGGATATGCCCAGCAGGTCGGCCATGCAACGCGCCGTGTCGGCAACGAATGCCGGCTCATTGCGTTTGCCCCGGTTGGGCACTGGCGCCAGATAGGGTGCGTCCGTCTCCACGAGTATGCGCTCCGCCGGCAACCCGGCCGCAATGTCGCGCAGCGCCTGAGCGTTGCGGAAGGTTACGATACCGGAAAGCGAGATCATCATGCCGAGGCGCAACGCGCAGTCGGCTACCGCTGAACCGGCGCTGAAGCAGTGGATGACACCGGGAAACGGCCCCTTCCCTGTTTCGTCCTCAAGTATGGCTATGGTGTCGTCGTCTGCGTCGCGCGTATGAACGATGAGCGGCAATCCGGTTTCGCGCGCCGCCTGGATGTGAACGCGAAAATTTCTTTGCTGAGCGGCTCGGGGACTGTTTTCGTAATGATAATCAAGCCCGGTCTCTCCGATGCCGATCACCTTGGGGTGTTGCGCAAGATTCACCAGTGTTTCCGTACTGACCGGCGGTTCGTCCGCCGCGTTGTGCGGATGGACGCCGACCGAGCAGTAGACGTCGTCATAGCGCTCGGCGATGGCGCATACCGGTTCGAACTCGCTCATTCTCGTGCAGATGGTCTGGAAGCATATGACGCCGCGCCCGCGCGCCCGCGCCAGCGCGTCGTCGAGATCATCGGCGAAATCGGGGAAGTCGAGATGGCAGTGGCTGTCGACCAGCATCATGAGGCGGCCTTTTCTTCCTGGCGCGGAAACACGCCCTGCGGGCGCGGCAAGGCGGTGCCCGGTTGCAGGGCGCCCCGTTTTCCGAGATGGGAAAAGTCACGCGCTTTCTCGCCTACCGCCAGTTGGTCAAGCAGGCGTGCGGTGGCGTCCGGGGTAAAGGGTTGCGCGAGGATGGCGAGGTGGCGCAGCACCTCGCACAACGCATAGAGTACGGTCGCCATGCGTGCCGGGTCGGTCTTGCGCAGCGTCCATGGCGCCTGGCGGTCGATATAGGTGTTCGCGGCGCGGACGACGCGCCAGATTTCCTCCAGCGCTTCGCTCAGCGCCTGACGGTCGATGCGTATGCGCAGTTCCGTGACCAGACTTGCGGCGGCATCGAGCAACTCGCGATCGGCATCGTCAAACGGGCCGGGCTGCGGCACGCGCGCGGCGCAATTGCGGTTTACCAGGGTCAGCACACGCTGTGCCAGATTGCCGAAATCATTGGCGAGGTCGCGGTTGATGCGGCGCATCATGGCAGCGTGGGAAAAATCTGCATCATTACCGAACGGCACTTCCCGCAGCACGAAATAGCGTAATTGGTCCAGGCCATAGGTCTCGATCAGCCGGAACGGATCGACGACATTGCGCAGGGTTTTGGACATTTTCTGGCCTTCGACGGTCCACCAGCCATGGGCGAACACGCGCCGCGGCGGCGCGAGCCCCGCCGCCATGAGGAAGGCAGGCCAATAGACGGCGTGAAACCGCACGATGTCCTTGCCCACCACGTGCGCCGTCGCGGGCCAGAAGGTTTTCCAACCTTCGCTGTCCGTGTCGGGATAGCCGACGGCCGTGAGATAGTTGGTCAGCGCGTCCAGCCACACATACATGATATGGCCGTCATCGCCCGGCACCGGCACGCCCCAGCGGAAGCTGGTGCGCGAAACCGACAGGTCTTCCAGCCCTCCGCGGATGAAGCTGAGCACTTCATTGCGCCGAGATTCCGGCAGGATCGCGTCCGGATGGGACTCGTAATGTGCGAGCAGCCTGTCGCCCCAGGCGGAGAGGCGGAAGAAGTAGCTCGGCTCCTCGACGCGTTCCACCGGCGCGCCGGACGGCGCCAGCCTCTGGCCGTCTCCTGTCAGGGTGAGTTCGGACTCCGCGAAATAGGCTTCATCGCGAATGGAATACCAGCCGGAATAGGTGCCGAGATAGATGTCTCCGGCATCGACCAGCGCCTGCCATATTGCCTGGCTGGCGCGCGTGTGGCGGGGTTCGGTGGTGCGAATGAAGTCATCATTGGTGCACCCCAGCGCAGCGGCGAGCTCTCGGAACCGCTGTGACACGCGGTCGGTAAAGGCCTGCGGCTCCTCGCCGGCCGCGAGGGCCGACTTCTCGACCTTCTGGCCATGTTCGTCAGTGCCGGTCAGAAACATCACCCGGCGCCCGTCCAGCCGCTGGAAGCGCGCCAGCGCGTCGCACGCGATTGTCGTATAGGCGTGGCCGAGATGGGGTACGTCGTTGACGTAATATATCGGCGTCGTGATGTAGTAGGCGTCGGACGAGGGCATGGCAGTTTCCATCAGGCTGCGGCTTCACGCGCGCGCCGTAGTTTCGAGCGCCAGGAATATGTCGAGAATGACCTGCTTGCGATCGAGATTGAGGCGATCGGCTTGGGCGGCGAGGGTGTTGATCTTTTCCCACAATGCCGCCCATCGATCAAGGCTGGGAGGTGCGGGAAGACGCTGCCCCCGCCCCTCCCTTGTCGGCGGCAGCGAGTCGGGCATATGGCCGCGTGCGCCGGCGGTGGTGCGGCGGGCGACCCACCGCGCAAGCAGATCGGCGACGATGCGAAAATCGGCTTCCGCGCCGCGCCGCGCCAGCCCGTCGGCAAAGCTGTGCAAGGCGGCGGGGTCGATATCGGGCGCCGAGGCGATCAGCCCGGTCATGTCCCGGTAGAGTTCCAGCGCGCCGCGATCGGCGAACATCGCCGCTCTGCCCGGAGCGCCGTCGGCCAGCGCGGCCAGAAGGCGGCGATCATTGCTGTCGAGGCCCGGACGCACCGCCGCCAGAAATTCCGTGACCCCGTCTTCAGGCAGCGGTGTCAGCGCCAGCTTGCGGCAGCGGCTGCGCAGCGTGGCGGGAATGCGCCCCGGAACATGCGCGATCAACAGAAGAAGCGCTTGCGGCGGCGGTTCCTCGACGATCTTGAGAACGGCGTTGGCAGCGTTGCGGTTCATCTCGTCAGCCGCATCGATGACCGCGACGCGCCATCCCCCCTCGGCCGGTGCAAGAGAGAAAAAATCGCGTAGCCGGCGCGCGTCATCCACGACGATTTGTGCGCGGATACGACTTGGGTTGCGGCGTGGATCGGCAGTCCGTTCCACTGTCAACACGTCGGCATGGCCGCCTCCGGCCACGCGGCGGAAGACCGGATGGGCGGGGTCCAGGAACAGGCTGTCCGCCTCCGGGAGGGACGCACGGGGGCCGCCGTGAGCCAGCACATGGCGTGCGAAGCGCCATGCCAGCGTTGCCTTGCCGACGCCGCGCGGGCCCGTGAGCATCCAAGCATGGGCCAGCTTTCCGCTGCGAAAAGCCCGCGCGAGCAGCGTCTCCACGGCCTTGTGGCCGATCAGATTCGGGTTGGCGCGCGGCGCCGGGCCGGCGTCGGACTCAGTCACGAAGCAGGGACGCGGCGGCGCTGGTCACCGCGTCTGTGACGGCGTCGATATCCCCGGCAGCATCAATGACGGTGCAGCGCTCGGGTTCCCGACGGGCTATGTCCAGGAATGCCTGCCGCAGGTTTTCGTGAAACGCGGGACTTCGCCGGGCGTAGCGGTCGCCGCCGCGCGTGCGTGCGAGGCCGGTGGCGGCAGGCAAATCCAGAATCAGCGTCAGGTCGGGCTTGTGGTCACCGAGCGCGAGTCGATGCAGGTTTTCCACCGCCTCACGGCCCAGCCCCATGGCGCAACCCTGATAGGCCATGGTAGAATCAGAAAAGCGATCGCAGATGACCCAGACGCCGCGCGCAAGCGCCGGATCAATGACGCGCGTAAAGTGCACACGCCGCGCCGCGTGTAAAAGCAGCGCTTCGGAAACGGCATCCCAACGATCGTCGGCGCCTTCGAGAAGCAGTGCGCGCACGGCTTCTCCTTCGGGGGTGCCGCCCGGTTCGCGTGTCAGGACAACGTTCAGCCCGCGCGACTGCAAGGCCTTACGGAGGCGTGCTGCCTGGGTGGTCTTGCCGGCCCCTTCCCCGCCTTCAAGCGTGATCAGCCGTCCGCGAGTCATGGGGCCTTGCGAGCGAAGCCGGCTACGAGGCAGGGGCGCCGAATACCTTGTAGAACAGTGCTGACCACAGCCGCCGCAGCAGCCCCGAGCGTTCCACGGACTGCCCCGCCCTCAGGGGCACTTCCACGGTCTGGGTATCGGACCCAGTGATGCGCAGGGTGCCGACGGCGTCGCCGGCCTGAATCGGCGCCGGCACGGGAGAGTCCAGCACCGCCACCACCTCCAGCGTCTTGCGTGCGGCGCGCGACAGGGTCACGGTCAGGTCTTCGTCAAGCACGAGCGGGATGCGCCGTTCCTCGCCCAGCCATACGGCGGCGGTTTCGATCACCTCGCCGGCCTTGAACAGCGTGTAGTTGCGGGTTTCGCGAAAACCCCAACCCAATATGCGGATGGCTTCCTCGGAGCGCTGGCGGGGCGACTCCAGACCGGTGATGACGAGGATCAACCGTCGATCGTTCTGTTTCGCCGTCGCGGTGAGGCTGTAACCCGCTTCCTCGGTATAGCCGGTTTTCATGCCATCGGCGCCGATTTCGCGATAGAGCAGCGGGTTGCGATTAGTCTGCCGAATGCCGTTATAAGTAAAACTCTCTTCCGAGAAATAGGGAAAATAATCAGGGAATTCGGTGATCAACTGCCGCGTGAGATGAGCAAGGTCGCGCGGCGACATCGCATGGGCGGGCGACGGCAGCCCACTGGAATTGGTGAAATTGCTGTCAAGCAAGCCGATCTCGCGCGCGCGGTCGTTCATGGCGTCGGAGAAGGCCGCCTCGCTGCCGGACAACGCCTCCGCCAACACAACACAGGCGTCGTTGCCGGACTGGATGATCATGCCGCGCAGCAGATCCTCCACCGAGACGTTGGTGTCGACTTCCACGAACATCTTGGAGCCGCCGGTTCGCCACGCCTTGGCGCTCACCGGCAGCATATCCTCGATGGAAAGCGTGCCGTCACGCAGCCGGTCGAACACCATGTACGCGGTCATGAGCTTGCTCATGGACGCAGGCGGTACCGGCTTGTCGGATTCTCTTTCCAGCAAGACGGTACCGGTATCGAAATCGACGAGTATGGCCTCCCGCGCCACGGTGTCGAAAGCATGAACGGGCGCCGCCGTCAGCACCAGGCCGACGATGAAACCCGCTACAGGTGAAGATTTACGCATCATGCCATCGGCATTTCCGGTGCAGTACTCAATGATGCACCAGCCGCGCCTCGGTGAACCCCACCGCGCGCAGGCCGGAAAGCACAGTGTGCACTTCCGCCGTTGACCAGAGCGGCCCGGCGCGCACCCGGTGCAGCAGCCCGTTCTGCGTCTGCAGCGGCGTGACGGTAAACGCGGCCACGCGCCGCAGATCGGCGCTCAACCGATAGGCGTTTTCAGGGATTGCGAAACTGCCGGCTTGCACGAACAGCCTGCGCGGGCGAGGCTTGTCAGAGGCGGCAGCAGCGGTGGTCGCCGCCGAAGGCTCGTCAGCCGGGCGGACGCGTTTGGCCTTGGGCACGGCAGGTGTTTTTGCAGCCGCGAATGCCGGGCTGTCCAGCACTTCCACGCGTACCCGGGCGGTTCCCTTGTTCATGAAGCCAAGTTCGCGCGCCGCGCGCCGCGATACGTCGATGATCCGATCGCCGACGAAAGGCCCGCGGTCATTCACGCGCAGAATGAGTTCCTTGTCGTTCTCAAGACTGGTGACGCGCACCCGGCTTGGCATGGGCAACGTCTTGTGCGCGGCGGTAAGCGCTTCCATGTCGTAGGTCTCGCCGTTGGCGGTCGCCTTGCCGTGGAATTGTTTGCCATACCACGAGGCTATGCCGGTTTCGTCATATTCAGGATCGACTTTCGGAACATATCTGACGCCATCGATGAGATACGGGTTGCCAACCTTGAAACCGGCGCCGTCCGGGGTTGGCGGAACCAGATCGCCGTCCGATGAGCAGGCTCCCAAGCCCAGGGCGATCGCTGCAAACAACAGTGGTGTTACACGGTACATGGACAAACCAATTAGAGTGCGGTCATGTGATCGGCAAGACGTCCCACCGCAAGCGCAAAACTGGTGGAACGGTTCCATTTCATGGTGGTGCGAAAATTGTCGTAAACCATCCATGCGCCGGTGCCGGGTCCGTCCGGCTGAATGATCGACGCACGCAATTGACGGGTCGGCAGGTCAGTCCCGTCAGAGCGGCGAACCCCGCGCTTTTGCCATTCGCCGATCCGTTTCACCGTACCGAGGCCGATCAGATTCCGGTTGAAACCGGCAGGCAAGCGAACCTCCCTGCCCCAGGTCTGGTCATCGCGCCAGCCGGCGCGCGCCAGATAGTTGGCGATCGAGGCGAACACATCGGGCAGTGTTTGCCAGATATCACGCCGTCCGTCGCCGTTATGGTCCACAGCATAGGCCAGAAAGCTCGTCGGCATGAACTGGCTTTGCCCCATGGCGCCGGCCCATGATCCGTTCATGCCGTCGGGCGCAACATGCCCCTCGTCGAGGATTCGCAGCGCCGCCAGAAGCTCGCGGCGGAAGAAGCTGGAGCGCCGCCCGTCATGGGCGAGCGTCGCCAGCGCCTGTATGACGCTGTGATTGCCGGTATAGCCGCCGTAATTTGTCTCGATTCCCCATAAGGCGACGATGAAGCGGGGCTGGACGCCATAGCGCGCGGCTACTTCCTCCAGCATTACGCGGTGACGCACCAGCCGTTCGCGCGCACCATGCACCCGGGTGGGCGATACGACACGCCGCAGATATTCCTGCGCCGTGAGACGGCCCTCGGCCTGCCGGCGATCGAGTTCGATGACGCGCGGCGACGGCTTGAGGCCGGTGAGCGCCGCATCCAGCACTGCGCCGCTGATACCTGCGGCCTCTGCTTCCGCGCGCAGCCCGGCCATCCAGGAGTCGAAAGCAGGGTCCGCAGCCGCGCCGCAAGAAATAGCGAGAAAAGCTGAAAGCGCAATGTACCGTCGAAGCGAAAGACGGCGCATGGACACCTCTTGGTTGCCGACAGCGTGTGAGCCCCCACAATCCACCCTGTGTTTGCCATAGTCTGCAGGGCAGCACAAGCCGTTTTCGCGCCGGCGGTCGGAAAGCGTATCATGACCCCGTCAGGGCGCCCTGCCGCCCGCCGCGGCGTGCGAAGGAGAACAACATGAAGATCACTGCCATCGAGGACCTGCATTGCGACGCCGGATGGCGCGTCTTTTCCTTTCTCAAAGTCACTACCGATGAAGGGGTTACCGGCTATTCCGAATATAATGAGAGCTATGGCAGCCGCGGCCTGACTGCGGTAATTCAGGGACTGGCGGAGGGCTTGATCGGCGTTGACCCGCGCCCGATCGAGCATATTGTAGCCCGGCTGTATGCGCGCACCCGCCAAGCGCCCGGCGGGATGCTCCAGCAAGCCATCGGTGCGCTGGAAAACGCCTTGCTCGACGTCAAGGCCAAGGCGCTCGGCATTCCGGTCCATGCGCTGTTCGGCGGCCCGACGCGCCAGAAGATGCGTCTGTACTGGTCGCATTGCGGCACCTACCGCCTGCACCGGGCCAAGGAAATGGGGGTGCCGCCGATCACCGACCTTGATGACCTCGCGGCGCTGGGTCGGGAAGTTCGTGAGCGCGGCTTTACCGGTTTGAAAACCAATATTTTCCTGTTCGACACCGACCCGCCGTCGCTCTATATGCCGGGCTTCAGCGACGGGGTCGACCTTAACCCGTCAGGCCGCGTGATCGGCGCGCTGCGCGATCAGATCGCCGCGCTGCGCGACGGCGCGGGCGAGGACATGGATATTCTCCTCGACCTGAATTTCAATTTCCGTACCGAAGGATATCTGAAGGTCGCGCGGGCACTCGATGATCTCGGCCTGATGTGGTTCGAGATCGACTCCTATGACGCTCCGGCACTGCGCCAGATTCGCGATGCGGTGCAAACGCCCGTCGCGAGCTGTGAGTCGCTGTTCACGCGGCGCCAGTTCCGCCCGTTCTTCGAGCACCACGCCATGGACGTAGCGATTGTCGACATTCCCTGGAATGGGCTGGCTGAAGGCGTGAAAATTGCCCACATGGCCGAGGCGTACGAAACCAATGTGGCGCCGCACAATTTCTACGGTCACCTGTCAACCCTGATGAGCGCGCATTTTTGCGCCGCGCTGCCCAATGTTCGTATCATGGAGATCGACATTGACGATGTGCCGTGGAAGGATGATCTCGTGACCAATCCTCCCGTCATCGAAGACGGTTATCTGGTGATTCCCGAGGCGCCGGGCTGGGGCGCCGATGTGAACGAGGAAGCACTGCGCGCGCATCCGCCCGTCAATTGGGGCGGCTTGCGTCCCGATCTCAAAAGGGGATTGCGCTCATGACCGGCCGTCTTGCCGCAGCGCTCGTGACAGGCGCGGTGAGCGCAGCGCTGTTGCTGGCGGCGCCCGCCGCGGCTCACCAGGAGCCGGTGCGGGCGATTACTCACATTGCTGGCGACGTGTACCGCTTCCAGAACAATTTCCACTACTCGGTGTTCATGGTGACGCCGGAGGGCGTAGTCGCTACTGACCCGATCAATGCCGATGCCGCGCGCTGGCTCGAAGACGAAATCAGGTCACAGTTCGGAGCCGAGATTCGCTATCTCATCTACAGCCACGACCACGCAGACCATATTGCCGGCGGCGAGGTATTTGCCGATACCGCCGTAGTCGTCGCTCATGAACGCGCGAAGGCGCATATTGTCAGCGAGGGGCGGCCCACCGCCGTGCCCGATATCACCTTCAGCGACCAGCTTTCGCTGTCCTTCGGCGGCAAGATAGTGGAACTCATGCATCTGGGGCGCAATCACGGAGACAGCCTGATCGTCATGCTGTTCCCCGATGAACGTGTCCTGTTCGCGGTGGACATCGTAGCGGTGAACCGGCTGCCGTTCCGCGACATGCGTAACAACTTTATCGAGGACTGGATCACTGCGCTGGAGGAGATGGAGCGGCTGGATTTCGATATTCTCGCGCCCGGACACGGGCCGCTGGGAACCCGCGCCGATATCGCGCCGCACCGTGAGTATCTGGAACGCCTGTCGGCGCAGATACTGGCGGGAATGCGCGCCGGCGAGTCACTCGAGGCCATGAAGGCGAGCGTAACCCTGGACGAATACCGCGAATGGGGCGGATACGATATGTGGCGTGAGCTCAATATCGAAGGCATGCATCGCTGGCTCGGCCTTTCCCGCCGCGGGAATTAGCCGCGTCGTTCGAACCGTGGAACTTCACGGCCAGCGGCGTTATCTACGTCGGGGGCGCCTTCTTGCGGTGCTCCCTCAAACCCGGACAGCGAACAGGACCGAACCATGAGCGACTATCTGGCGGAAATCGGCGAAGCTCAGGCGAGCGGCAAGACGGCCAAACTGTACGACGATATTCGCCGGCAGATGGGTGTCGGCATGGTCAATCTGATCTACCGCCACATGGCCGCTCGCCCGGGGGTGCTGCCCTGGGCGTGGGGCGCACTGCGCCCGCTGTTTGCCGGCGGCGCCATCGCCGCTGAAATGGGCGCACTTAACCTCGACGACGACTTTCCGGCGGTGTCGGCCGTACCGCGACCGGCTTGGTTCGCGGCCGGATTGAACGACCACAGCCTGCGCACGGTGCGTATGATCCTCGACGATTACAACCGGGGCAACCTGTCCAACCTGCTGGCCATCGGGGCATTGGCAAGGTTTTTGGCGGATGACGCCCCGGCACGCGCGCCCCGGGAGGAAGATGCGTCTGCCGCCCCCCCTCCCCCGATGAGACTGCCGCCGATCCGCAGTATGGACGAGGTCGACGACAGTACCGCCGCCCTGATCCGCCTGTTGAGCGCGCCGCTGGCGCCCGCCGGCACGCGAATGATTCCGAGCCTCTACCGGCATCTGGCGCCGTGGCCTGCGTGGCTGGCCATGGCCGCCGCGGCGGCGCTGACGCCGGATGTTCTCGCCGGCGCGCCGGAACAAGGCCGCCGCCTGCATGACCGTGCCGGCGCGTCCATTGACAAGCTGGCGCAGGCCATGGCGCCGGTTTCGGGCAACGCCACCCCCGCGGCTGAAGACCTTGCGGCGATCACGGCGCTGACCGGCGATTTCGCCGCCGGACCCATTGCCGGCATGGTGGTGCTCGGCCGCCGCATGCGGGCTACCTTGCCCGAAATCCCCCGGCACCAGCCCTGATCCCTGTTGCGGAGAGCGCTTCCGCACTCGCGGCGGGGCGCTGATCTGCTTCATTATCCTTGCATTTCCGGCATGACATTCCACGTTTACAAGGACGATACCGCGTAACAGGCTGCGGGTGGTTCTTGCTCGGCTGAAGCAATTCCCGGCGGTGGCTCTGCTCGGACCCCGTCAGGTTGGCAAAACCACGCTCGCCGAGCACATCGCCGAAGAGCGGGCAAGCATCTATCTCGATCTTGAATGCGCCGCCGACCGGGAGAAGCTCGGCGATGCTGCTCTTTATCTGTCGGTGCGTGAAGACAAGCTGGTGATTCTGGATGATGTCCAGAGAGCACCAGAACTGTTCCAGGCGCTTCGCGGCATTCTTGACCGCGGTCGACACCGCAATATTCGAGCCTGCCGTTTCCTGATACTGGGTTCGGCGTCGAATGATCTGCTCAGGCAGTCCAGTGAATCCCTGACCGGGCGCATCGCTAATGTCGAGTTGGAACCCCTGAACGCTCTCGAAATGAATGACGGGGCGCGTGAGAGACTTTGGGTGCGGGGCGGCTTTCCCGACAGTTTTCTTGCACAAAGTGACGGTGCAAGCGCGATCTGGCGCGAGAATTCATTTGTACCTATCTGAAACGGGACATTCCGCAACTTGGTCCGCGCATTTCGGCACAGGTCCTGCGCCGGCTCTGGACGATGCCGGCGCATGGCCAGGGCGGCTTGCTGAATGCGGCACGGCTCGCGCGCAGCCTAGACGTGGACGGCAAGACGGTTGCCCGCTATGTCGACTTGCTGTGTGATACCAGCGGTCACTGATTGTGACGGTTTTTCGCTTGCAGACGGCGTAGTTTTCGGCGCTATAGCGGAGCAGCCGGATGAGTCGACACCAACAGCAGTCGGTATGACCTGCTGCTGGTGCGGCGCCTGCCGACCTTTCACGCCAATTTCGGCAAGCGCCTTGTGAAATCTCCCAAGGTGTATTTGCGCGACAGCGGCATCCTTCACACGCTACTCGGCCTTGATGATCGGGAGGCTGTGCTGGGGCATCCTGTCGCCGGCGGCAGCTGGGAAGGATTCGTACTGGAAAACCTGCTCGATACTGCGCCAGAGCGCGCGAATGCATGCTTTTTTCGAACATCGGGCGGCGCCGAAATCGACCTGGTGCTGGAGATGCCGGGCGGAGCGTTATGGGCAGTCGAGATCAAGCTCAGTCTGGCGCCGAAGCTTGACAGGGGGTTCCACCACGCGAGAGCAGACCTTCGCCCGGAGCGCTCCTATATTGTACATGCGGGCCCGAACCGCTATCCGAAGGGCGAAGGGATTGAAGCCATCGGCATCAGGCAAATGACAACCATTCTCGCAGCGGCAAGAACTGCTTCCCGGGATATATGGTACCACCCGTGGCAATACCGTCTTCCACGGTGTTTCCCTGATTTCGGGCCGTATCGAGCATGAACACGCGACTCTACCCAGGGGTTTATGAGGACTTGCTGACAGCCGGCCTAGAGGCGGGCATTGCAGCCCGCGAGAACGAGGGCTGGCAAGTGAATACCACCCCGGCCGACGTTACCCTCCGTCCGGAGTTTTTGGCTCGTCATATCCATGAATTGCTGCGCCGGGCGCTGGAAGGGATGGCGGGAGACGGCGATGAGTTGGCGGCGGCGCAAATCTCGCTGGTAAACCGGTTACTGGAGGTACTCCGCGACCATGGCGTACTCCCGGAGGAGCAAGTTTCGGAAACGTCGAGGCTGCTGCTTGAGGCCGTCGACAGGTCATCTGCGGCAGTAACAACACCTTCGCCCCGCCCAACACTCTCGTTCCGGCGCACCGCGCTCCTCGTCAATGGCCGTCGCGACGTACAAATTGCGAGCGAAATCGTGAGGGAAATTCCGAGTGCAGACAGGATCGACCTTCTTTGCGCGTTCGTTCGGTATTCGGGATTGCGTCTGTTTCTGCGGGAACTGGCAGAAAGGGTGGAGAGCGGTGCGCAGATAAGGGCAATCGCGAGCGTTTATACGGGCTCAACTGAACGCCGCGCTCTCGACGCGCTCGTCAAGCTCGGGGCGCAGGTGAAAGTCTCCTACGATGTGGCGCGAACCCGGCTTCATGCCAAGGCATGGTTATTCCATCGTAATGGCGGTTTGCACACCGCATATATCGGCTCGTCGAATCTCACCTACACCGCGCAAGTGGACGGGCTGGAATGGAATGTTCGCGTAAGTGCGACAGAGAATCCGGAGATTATCGATCGCTTTGCGGCCACTTTCGAACAATACTGGCAGGAATCTGAATTTGAGGCATATGAACCCAGCAAGGATGCCGGGCGACTCGACCGGGCATTGTCCCAGCAGAGCGGCAGTGCAGCGGGTGATGAATCTGCCCTGTCGTTGTTGGTCGATGTCGCGCCGAAACCACATCAGGCGGTAGCGCTGGAAGCGTTGGAGGCGGAGCGCCAACGCGGGCATTACCGCAATCTGGTTGTTGCGGCAACGGGTACGGGGAAAACGTGGATCGCGGCATTCGACTTCAAGCGTCTGCGTGAACAAGGCGGTATCCACTCCCTGCTCTTTGTTGCGCACCGAGAGGAAATTCTTCGCTAGAGCCGCCAGGTTTTTCAACTTGTGCTCGGCGATACCGCGTTCGGGGAACTGTTGGTGGGCGGCCAGCGCCCACGGTCAGGCCGGCATGTTTTCGCCTCGGTACAATCACTCGTACACCGCGTCGACACTATCGATCCCAACGGCTTTGACGTGGTGATTGTGGATGAGTTTCACCATGCGGCGGCAGTAAGTTACGAAAGGCTGTTGTTGCGGATTTCCCCAAAAATACTCCTTGGCCTCACGGCTACACCTGAGCGCGCAGATGGCAAGTCGGTGCTCGACTGGTTTGACGGGCGTATCGCCTATGAGTCTCGCCTGTGGGACGCGCTCGACCAGGGATTACTGTGTCCGTTCCATTATTTTGGCATCAACGATCCCGCGAGTCTGGAGGCAGTGAGTTTTCGACGCGGGCGTTATGTGCCGAGGGAACTGGACAATCTGTTCACGGGCGATCACGTCCGGGCCAACCGAATTCGCCAGGCGGTATCGGAGTGGGTGACGGATCCGAGACGCATGCGAGCACTGGGGTTCTGCGCTGGCGTCAATCATGCGCACTTCATGGCACATGATTTCTCGGTCCATGGCCTGCCATCGGTCGCGCTTGACGCCAAAACTCCGGGTGATGAACGCCGCACGGCGCTTGTGAAATTGCGGCAGGGAAAAATTCGCGCGATCTTCACTGTGGACCTGTTCAATGAAGGCGTTGATCTGCCCGAAGTTGATACTGTGCTCTTACTGCGACCGACTGAAAGCGCAACGGTGTTTCTGCGTTGCAGGTGATCATCTTTGGCGTGGGACCGGACTTCGGGTTGGTGGTGGTTGTTCGACCTATTGACGGGGTTCAGGGGGCGGAGGTGTTTCCGGCTCGTTGGGCGCGGAGTTGGGAGCGGCGGACCTTGCCGGCGTCGTCGCGCAGGGAGTAGTCTACGAACTCGTAGGTGCGCGGGGTCTTGTAGCGCGCGAGTTGTTGGTCCATGAATGCGCGCAACCCTGCTTCGTCGAGGCGGGATTCCCAACCGGGCGCGGGGCGCACGACTGCGTGCACGAGTTCGCCCATATCCTCGTCCGGCAGACCGATGGCCACGGCAGTGTCGACGCCCGGATGCGCCACCAGCGCCGCTTCCACTTCGGCCGGATAGATGTTTGCGCCGCCTGACAGGATGAGGTCGTCGCGGCGGTCGGCGAGATACAGATAACCATCGGCGTCAAGCCAGCCCATGTCGCCGATACTCTCCCAGCCTTCCGCATTCGCGCGGCGCTCGGCGCCGATATAGTGATAGGTGCTTCCCGGTCCGCCCTCGGGCATCATGTAGACTTCTCCGACCTCGCCGGGGGCGCATTCGCGGCCCTCGGCATCGAGAATACGCACGCGCGAACCGCGGATGAATTTGCCGACGGACCCCTTGTGCGACAGCCATTCCGTGCCCGAAATCCAGGTGACACCCACGGATTCCGTGCCGCCATACAATTCCCATACGCGCTCCGACCCCAGCCACTCTATCCAGTTTTCCTTGAGCCAGACGGGCATCGGAGACGCTACATGCGCGGCGATCTTCAAGCTCGAGAGATCAAAACTTTCCCGTTGCACCGCCGGCAGCCGCCAGATGCGATGCATCATGGTCGGCACCATCATTACCCAGGTCACGCGGTTCTCCTCGAGGGCGCGCAGGCACTCCAGGGCGTCAAATCGCGCCAGTCCCACCAGGCGGTTGCCGCGAAACAACGCGTGATGCGCAAAGATGAATGGCGCATTGTGATAGAGCGGCCCCGGATTAAGGACGCATTCGCCGTTCGGCATATCGATCAGCCAGTCCTCAGGCATCACCGCCGCAGGATTGTGATCGACGATGATTTTCGGACGCCCGGTCGAGCCGCCGCTCGACATTGCCTTCCAATGGGTGCCGATGCGAACCGGCAGCGGCCCGCTGTCATGGCCCTCAGGGTCCATGCGCTCCAGTGCCGGGCATGCCGTCACTGCCTCATGGCCGGCGCCGACCGCAAGGCGCGGGCGCGCCAGATCGGTAATGGCGCGCATTTCCGCCGCCGGCAGGCGCGGCGAGACGATGTGAGGTGTTGCGCCCAGCTTCCAGAGCGCAAAACAGGAGACATGAAACCGCAGTTCATTGGGCAGGGCGAGCGTGACAAGGTCATTCTCCCGCACGCCGCGGGCCGCAAACGCGCGCGCCGTGCGATTGGCTTCAGCCTCCAGTTCCGCCCATGTCAGACTGCCGTCTGGATAGGTGACGCAGATACGGTCGCGGCCCTGTCGCTCCGCGTGATATGCAGGAATGGCTGCCAGAGGAATGGGTTGCATGTACCGCTCCTTGTGTCGGCGGGGAGAAGCGCTTGCGTCATGGCCGGCGGTCGGTGGATAGTGCGCTGCGTCGATAGCGCCCTGATACCATTTCTATAGTGTGAAAGGTTTCCCATGTCCGCAACGGCTCGCGCATTCGCGCCCGAGAGCGTGACAACCCGCGCCACGTTCACCGTCAATAACGGCCAGATGCCGGTGGCGCTGGTACGCCTCCCGGGCACCGGCCCCGATGCGCGCACAGGCGAGTTCCAGAAGCGCGAAATCACCATCCATAACGGACGGCCTCTGGCAGACCGCCTGCAACTCGACCGACACGGCTTCGTGCTGCGCACCACAGGCACCGCAGTGCAGGATTTCACCGATGATGAGGAAGTGCGCCGCGTCTACTATCCGGAAATGAGCGCGCTGATACAGCGAGAAACCGGCGCCTCCAAAGTGATCGTGTTTGATCATACACGGCGCATCGACGACACGAAGGCGCAGGCGGCGCAGGGGATTCGCGGCCCTGCGCAACTGATGCACAATGATTTTACGGAGGCCTCCGCGGCGCAGCGTGTGCGGGATCTACTCCCACAGGCCGAGGCCGAAGCGCGGCTGAAAAAGCGGTTCGGGTCGATCAATGTCTGGCGGCCGCTACATGGACCGGTGCGCACAGCGCCGCTTGCCATATGCGAGTATGGCAGCATCGCCGACGGCGATCTGATCGCGGCCGAACGGCGTTATGGGGGACGCACCGGAGTCATCTATCATATCGCGTGGAATCCGACGCAGCGCTGGTACTGGTTCCCGCATATGACGCCGGACGAAGTGGTACTGCTGAAATGCTATGATTCGGCTGTGGACGGGACCGCCCGCTGGACCGGTCACGGCGCATTTCCGGACCCGACTTCGCCGCCGGACGCACCGCCGCGCGAAAGCCTCGAAGTGCGCACATTGCTGTTCTGGGAGTGACGCCTGCGCGCCGCCTCACTCGCGCTGCAGCAGCGTCCAGCGGACGGTATCGACGACGGCTCCGTCGCGGGTAAGCAAGACATCGTCCTGTGCGTTCACATAGAAGGCAGCATCGGCGCCGTCGGCCGCTGCCATGGCGCGGCGTTCCTGCGCACCCACCACCCGCAGCCGCCGCGCGGAATCGATCAGCATCGGGCTGCCTGCCGCGACACCGTGAATCTGCTCGCTGACGAAGCCTGTTGCGCTGGCGTTGCTCGTGTGCAGGGCAGCCATGTCGCTGTCACGCGCGGCGAGGCGGCTGATCGATTGTGCCACCCTGTCGACCCACTGCCCGTTATAGGCTGTGGAGGCGATCATGAAATCGAACAGCGGCGCCAGCGACTCGAACTCATTCTCCGGCGCAAACCAGGAAACCACCTTGTCGGTAAAGCTGCTGGTCAGGGTGACAGAGGTTCCGCCGGGACGCGGCAGCGTGATCTCGTTCACCGCCAGTGAGACGAACACGCGCTCCCGGATTGCCTGCCCTGCCATCGTGTAGGTGATATCGAACAGGCCCGCATCGCCGTAGATTTCCGCGCTGCCGCCGATATTGCGCAGGTGGTCGAATGCGGCGGAGCCGATCTCGCGCGCCGTGCGGGCTTCGATCTGGTCGGCAATCGCGGCGAGCCGGCGGGCGCTGAGGATTCGCATATCCTCATGCTCCCGCCGGTACGTGCCCAGAAATACGGTGTCCAGATAGCCCTGTACGCGAAACGATTGCGTCGGGTGGAGACACCCCATGGCACCGTCCGAGGCGGCCTGCTCGTATTGCCCGTTGATTGCCGGATCGCTGGCCCACGCGCTCATTGCGCCGGGCAGTATGTCGAAACCGGCAAGGCCGTCCTGGCGCCGTGTCGTGAAGGCCACCGACACAGGCATACGGACGCAATGGGGATTGGAAGTCCATACCACGCCGCCGCTGCTTTCCCAGTCGCGCGGTGCGCGCACGGTCAGTGCCGTGATGCCGGGTGCAAACCCGCCAGTGTCGCGAATCGCGATTGTTTCGAGGACGGTTCCCGTCTCTCCTTGCGCGGCCGCGGCCCACAGGAACGCCGCCGCGGCGAGTGATGCGAGGCGCATCAAGCGGCGCCGTCGGCGTAGCGGAATTCCATCGTGCGGCAGTGATAATGATATCCGCCGTCCTGCACGATCAGCCAATGCGCCCAGTCATCGCTGTCATTGTGGTGCGAATGCACCGCCCCGGGCGGCGTGACGAGCGTGCTCCACGGCTCCCACGGCGTTCGTGCGCCGTCAACCACGGAACTGCACCGGGGACCATTGACTGCCAGCGATATGGCGACCGAATTGTGGCGGTGGGGAAGCTGCGACCCGCCGGGCGGCAACTGGTTCATCGCGAATGTCAGCCCGGGCGAGACATTGCGCCGGGACTCCTGCGCGGCCGAGGCCAGCACCACGGCTATGCCGGGTGTGCGCGTACCCGCAAGCTGCGGGCGAATCGCCATCATCTGCCGCGCCATCTCGTCCGCCGGGAAGTGTGCTGCTTCCGTCAGCGAGCGGTGCGGGGGCGGCGGCGCCAAGCCGTCCAGCGCCAGTAGCGGCGAATTGGTCGCGGCCCACAGAATCGCGTCACCGCCCTCGGCATTGTGCTCCGTCACCGCGCCGCCGGGCAAGGCGAACGCATCGCCCGCCGACCATGAGATCGCGTCCTGCCCCTTGCGGCTGCGGCCGGCGCCCTGAATGACGAAATAGAGTTCTGCGCTGGCGGCCGACTCGAATGGCAGGCGCTCACCCGCTGCGATGCGCAGGTAATGCGCGAGTACAAGCGGCGTCGTTGCCGGGAAATCCAGTCCCATCGCCGGCCCCTGATCGAGAGCGATGGCGGCGGTGCCGGTTCCGGGGTCGAACGCGCGCGCGCTTTCAGCGGTGAACTGATGGCACGGGACGGGGGGATGCGTGATGTTGAAGGCAGTGGACGAATCGAACCAGCGCGCCCGGTCACGGTAAATTGAGCCGTTGGGCTGCGCTGCGCGACCGATCAGCAACCGCGCGCCCTGCACTCCTGTACGCTCGGTATGCGGCATGCCCGCGGGCAGGGAGAAAGGCTCGCCGGCGCGGCAGGTCACGCTCTGCCCGTCATAGGTGACGGATAACTCGCCCTCAAGGATCAACAATGTCGCCGCATAGTCGTGCGTGTGCGAGTCCTTGTACATGTCGGGCGCCAGGCGAACTTCCGATATTTCGCCGAACCCCTGCTGCGCGGCGCGGGCGCGAAACGTCTCAACATCCATCTCTTGAAACTCCCACAGCCAGGATTTCAAACAGGGGATTACAACGCATATGCGCGGGCGGCACAAGACAACCCTTGCGCAAATCGCACCGCCAACCTACGTAGAATACGAAAATGCGAGGTTGAGCGAGGAGCGCGTTTCATGGCGGCGTTGAATTCGGTGCGGCTGGAAGACCGCGGCGTGATCCTCGCCGAGGGAACAGACACTCACAATTTTTTGCAAGGCCTCGTGACCAACGACATGAGTCGTTTGGCCGATGATAACGCACTCTATGCCGGCTTGCTGACCCCGCAGGGAAAATATCTCCACGATTTCTTCCTGAGCCGCATCGGCGCCGCCGTGGCCATCGAGTGCGAACGCGCCCGCCTCGGAGACCTTATGCAGCGCCTCTCACGCTACCGCCTGCGCGCGCGCGTTTCGCTTGAAGACGCCTCCCGCCGTTATGCGGTTATAGCGATTACCGGTAGCGGCGTGCCGCGGCTTGAAACGGGTTCCGTCTACGCCGATCCGAGACTGCCCGCCCTCGGCTGGCGGGCGCTCATGCCACGCGAAGACGTCGATACCGAACTTGAGAAATCCGGCATGACCGTCATCGCGCCCGCCGACTATGACCGGTTTCGGCTGAATCTGGGGGTCCCGGACGGTTCACGCGACATTCTGGTCGAAAAATCCTTTCTGCTTGAAGCCAATTTCGAAGAACTCAACGGCGTGGATTTCAACAAGGGCTGCTATGTCGGGCAGGAGAACACGACGCGGCAAAAGCGACGCGGCGCCGTTCGCAAACGCTTGATGCGAGTCGATATCGACGGGGATGCGCCGCCGCCGGATACGGAAGTCACCTTTGCCGACAAGCCCGCCGGCACCATGCGCTCCAGCAGCGGACATACCGGCATCGCCCTGCTGCGGCTCGAACATGTCGCCAATGCGGAGAAGTCCGGTGAACCGCTGCGCGCCGGCGCCGCCCGGCTGACACCGGTGAAGGCGGACTGGGCACGTTATTGACCGACCGCCAATATGGTGTGCGGGCGCCTGCTTGTACTATTCTGAGGTGGTGTTTCAGGCGTGACATCGCGATATCGTTATTTAATATTTGTTATGAGAAAACATAAATACAATACTGTTTTTACTGTATAAATTTGAATGAAGAAACTTCGCGGCCTCCGCCATCTCGGCGAATATGCGCTGCTGCGGCCCCTGTTGGGCCTGTTCGCCCTGCTCCCCATAGACTATGCGTCCGCCCTGGGCGGGGCACTGCTTCGCGCTCTTGGACCGCGTCTGAAATATTCGCGTCATGCGCGTGTCAATCTCGCACATGTGTTTCCGGCGCACAGCGCCGCGGAGCGCGAAGCCATGCTCGTCGGCATGTGGGACAATCTGGGACGAATACTGGCCGAATACCCTCATCTCGGGCGGTTGAGCCACCCCGCCAATGACCGTATCGTGATTGTCGGCGCGGAGCATATGGATGCACTGCGCGGCAATACCGGCCTGTGTATCTCCGGTCATATCGGCAATTGGGAAGTCCTGTCGTGCGTCGCCACGCGCAGGGAATTGTCCATCGTCCAGATCTACCGCCGCCTCAACAATCCGATGCTTGACCGGTTGCTCGGCCGCTACCGCGCCGAGGCCGGGGGGCGCATGTTTCCCAAGGGCCCCGCCGCCGCGCGCGCGGCGGCGCGTTCACTGCATAACGGTGAACAAGCAGGGATGCTGGCCGACCAAAAGCTGAACGAGGGCCTCTTGCTGCCCTTTTTCGGTCGCGGCGCCATGACTTCGACGCTTCCGGCGCGGCTGGCGCTGCATTTTTCCGCGCCGGTGGTGCTCATGCGCGCCGAGCGGCTGCGGGGAGCGCGGTTCCGTGTCACTGTGCTGCCACCGCTGTCTCCACCGGATACGGGGAACCGTGAGATCGACATCGCCCGCTTCACCAGGGCCATCAACGCGGTGCTGGAGGAATGGATACGGGACCGCCCCCAACAATGGCTATGGATTCATCGGCGCTGGCCGCCGGAATTCTACCTCAATGCGGCGGCATCGGACCGGCAGCCCGCTCCGGATCAAGGCGTGTCTGATACCAATTGAGCCGCCAGTCCAGGTGAGGGCCGGTTGCCCGGCCGGTGGCGCCGACCGTACCGATAATGCCGCCCTGCGGCGCCATGTCGCCCGCCGATACGGCGATTGTCTCAAGGTGAAGATAGCTTGATGACAAGCCATGGCCGTGATCGACGATTACCGTGCCGCCGGAAAGCAGCAGCGGTTCCGCGAGCGTTACCCGTCCTGCCGCCGCGGCGCGTACCGGCGTGCCCGCAGGCGCGGCGATATCGACCCCGAAATGGGGAGCGCGAGGCTCGCCATTGAGGATGCGGCGGGCGCCGAAAACGCCCGTGATCGGGCCGTTCACAGGCCAGATCAGCGCGTCGCGCCAGCCCTCAAGATCGCTGTCTGTGTCGCGCACGGCTTTCACTCGCTCTGCCTCGGCGCCAATTCTGGCGGCCGCGGCGTCATTCGGCGTCACCATTTCCGGCGGCAGCCCGTCGATCGCCTGCTCCGGCCATGAGCGCTCTGCGATCGGCAGAAATTGCCGCCGCTGCGTACCGTCGTCGCACAGAATCCGCAGCACCGCCCATGGCGCATGATCGCGGCCGAAGCCGAGAATGAAATGGCCGTCCTCGGCCACGCGCATTCGCAGCCCGTCCTGGAACAGGGTGCATCCGGGTCCCGTGCGTCCAATCACCATGCCGCCCTGTTCGGGATTTCGGTCGATTGCCAGTGACGCCGCGAATGCCGGTCCGCCTTGCACCGCGCCCGCCAGCGCCAGCGCGCCGGCCACCAGGGCGGACGCAAGGCGTGCGCCTGCCGAAAGGGTCCGGCATGTCTTCATAGCAACACTCCCTGTTCACTGTCTGCCCGTTGCGCGGTCTTTCGCCGCGGTGCCGGTCCGGTGTCAATTCGCCCGTCGTGAAACTCGATGTGCAATCGCTTCGACTTACGCGCTGCGGCGGCCGTGGGAACGATCCTGCCTTCTGCGCGCACCACCGCATAACCGCGTGCAAGTACATTGCGGTAGCTCACAGACTCGAGGCGCAGGCCCAACGCCTCAAGACGCGGGATCTGCTCGCCGGCAGCATGCCGCGCTGCCTTGTCGAGGCGCTGATCGGCGGTCCAGCGGTCCAGAGCCTGCCGCGTCTCCCTGGTGCGCGCCAGCGCTGCGTTGCGCAGGCCCTGCGCCGCGACCTGCAGCCTCCCGCGCGCCATGGCGACCTGCTGGGCCGGACTCCTGAGACGGTGAAACAATGCTGCGAGCAGCGCCCGCCGCCGTTCCGCGAACATGGCGGCGGCGCGGGACATATCGTTGCTCCGGTCATCCAGCCGCTGCGCTGCGTCTTCCAGCAGGGCGCGCGGTCGCGGCAGGCCGCGCACCAGCCCTGCGATGGCAGCGCGGCGGCTCTCGCAATAGCGCGAAAAACCGCTGACAAGGCGCGTGTCGTGCTCGCGCACGGCTGCGATCAGGTCGCTGTGCACGGGAACTGCTTTTTCTGCCGCTGCCGTCGGCGTCGGCGCGCGCCAGTCGGCAGCATAGTCGATCAGGGTCGTATCGGTTTCGTGGCCAACGGCGCTGATCAGCGGAATGCGGCTGCCGCCCGCCGCCCGCACAACTGTTTCCTCGTTGAACGCCCAAAGGTCCTCCACGCTGCCGCCGCCGCGTGCAACGATCAGCACATCGGGGCGCGGCGCTACTCCGCCTCGCGGCAGAGCATTGAAGCCGGCTATGGCCGCAGCGATCTCCTGTGCCGCCCCGTCGCCCTGCACGCGCACCGGCCAGATCAGAACAGGACGCGGAAACCGGTCCGCTATGCGGTGAAGAATGTCGCGGATGACCACTCCCGACGCGGATGTGACGACGCCAATTCGTTCCGGCAGATAGGGGATCGGACTTTTGCGTGCTGCGTCGAACAGCCCCTCTTCGGCCAGTTTGCGGCGGCGCTCTTCAAGTAGTGCCAGCAACGCGCCTTCGCCTGCCACAGTCATGCTTTCGACGCTCAGTTGATAGGACGAGCGCCGCGCGTAGGTTGTCAGCCGCCCCTCGCAAATCACTTCCAGCCCGTCCTCGGGGCGGATTTGCAATCTCGCGGCAGTGCTTTGCCAGATGATCGCATTGAGCACTGCGTCAGCATCCTTGAGCGAGAGGTATGAATGGCCCGACGACGCCCTGCGGTACCCGGAAATCTCGCCGCGCACGCGCACCCGCTCAAATGCGTTTTCGACGGTCCGCCGCAGCCGGCGGGACAGTTCCTTCACCGAATATTCCGGCAGGTTACTGCTGCCATGAAGCCGTTCCATGACAGGCACCATAGCAACGCAGTTCAACCCCTGAAACCTTGCGGGCGCATGCTGCCGGAAAGGTGACAGGACGGGCGAATAACCTGTATCGTCCCGTGTACAGACGACGCGCACCCTGCCCTTGACGATTCGAAACATTCAGGCCGAACCCCGCACAACATCCATGATCGACCAGGAACAGACAGGCGCAAGAGATTACTGCGCTGATTCCAGGACAGACGCGGCGCCACCAACCATCTCGCGCCGTGTGTCATCCCGTCATTCGCCCCCTGTCACGCCGACCGCGGAAATTGCTGCACCATGAATGTGCTGGTGATCGGTTCCGGCGGACGCGAACACGCCCTGTGTTGGGCGATCGCCGCCTCGCCCCTGTGCGACAAGCTCTATTGCGCGCCGGGGAACGCGGGCATTGCGCAGGAGGCCGAATGCGTCCCTCTCGACATCATGGACTTTCCGGCCGTCATAGCGTGGTGCCGCGCCCATGCCATTGATCTTGTAGTCGTGGGGCCGGAAGCGCCCCTGGCAGCCGGTATGGCTGATGCGCTTGAAGCAGCGGGAATTGCCTGTTTCGGCCCGAGCGCCGCTGCTTCCCGACTGGAAAGTTCCAAGGGGTTTGCCAAGGACCTTTGCCGGCGCCGAGGTATTCCCACGCCGGATTTTGCCCGTTTTACCGACTTCGCCGCCGCGCGCGTTCATGTCCGTGAGGTTGGCGCGCCCATCGTCATCAAGGCGGACGGCCTTGCCGCCGGCAAGGGCGTCACAGTTGCGCAAACGCTCGCTGAAGCCGAGGCCGCGCTGGACGCCCTCGCCGCCGGCGCGTTCGGCGCGGCCGGGCGGGAAGTGATTGTCGAGCAGTTTCTCGCCGGCGAAGAAGCCAGCCTGTTTGCTCTGGTGGACGGCAACACTGCCCTGCCCGTTGCCGGCGCCCAGGACCACAAGGCTGTCGGCGACGGCGATACCGGCCCGAATACCGGTGGGATGGGGGCGTATTCGCCCGCGCCGGTTCTGGACGATGCGATGACCGAGCGCGCATTGAACGAGATTATTCGTCCCACGGTCGCTGCCATGGCAGAGGAAGGGACGCCATTTCGCGGCATTCTTTATGCCGGCCTGATGATCACCGACGCCGGCCCGCAATTGCTCGAATACAATGTGCGCTTCGGAGACCCGGAATGTCAGGTGCTGATGATGCGGCTGCAGTCGGATTTGCTGCCGGCGCTGCTTGCTGCGCGCGACGGAGAACTGGCCAATTTCGACCTGCGCTGGCGCAGTGACGCTGCACTATGCGTCGTCATGGCGTCCAAGGGTTATCCCGGACAGTACCAAAAAGGAAATATAATAAAAGGGTTAGAAGAGGTTATTGAAGATTCCGTTGCGGTATTTCATGCGGGAACAGCGCGTCGCGGAGTGAAACTCGTTTCAGCCGGCGGCCGCGTTCTCGGCGTGACCGCGACCGGCCCGACCATTGCTGCAGCGCAGGCCGCCGCCTATCGCGCCGTGGACTGTATTGACTGGCCCGAAGGCTTTTGCCGCCGCGATATAGGCTGGCGCGCCGCCGACCGAGACAATTAGACGCGAATTTTCTACATCTGGTAGCGCGCGACCGCCGCCTCGTCCCACGCCAGCCCGACGCCAGGGCAATCCGGTATGTGCACCGCGCCGGAATGGACCGGATAGGGGTCCTTGAGCACCGGGTTTGCCCAGTCCTGCCATTCCAGCCAGTGCGCGGTTTCAGAAACTCGCAGCAAATGCGCTGAAAACTCAGGATAAAGATGGCTGGAAAGCTGGATGCCGAAACCGCCCGCGACCGCCGCCGCGCGCAGCCATCCGGTGACGCCGCCGATACGCATCAGGTCCGGCATGGCATAATCACAGGCGCCGGCAGCGAGCGCTTCGTGCAACGCCCGCGGGCCGTAGAAATTCTCGCCCAGTTGCACAGGTGTTTTCAGATCAGCGGTCAGCCGCGCATGGCCGGCAATGTCATTGTAGGGGATCGGCTCCTCGAACCACACCAAGCCCTGTTCGTCCAGTGCGTGGCAGCGATCCAGCGCTCCGCCCAGGGTCTGCCCCTGATTGAAGTCGGTCATGATGCGGACATCGCTGCCGAGGGCGCGGCGCACCGCGGCGATGGCTTCGAGATCGTCGGCCAGCGCCTCGCGGCCCAGCCGCAGTTTCACCGCCGTAAATCCTCCCTCCGCCGCCAGTTCCTCGGCTTCGCGCTCATGCCGGTCCAGTGGACTCAGCCACAACCCGTTCGAATTATAGGCAGAAACGGGAGCGACAGTGCCGCCCAGCAGAGCCGCGAGCGGCATTTCCGCTGCCTGCGCGAGCGCATCCCAGATCGCCATGTCGAGGCCGGCGATGGCGATCATCGCCGCGCCTTCATAACCGATCAGGCCGAGCATCCTGCGGCCCGAACCCCAGGCATCAACCGGCGCCAGTGGCTTGCCGGTCAGCGGTTCCGCCAGGTCCGACAATGCCGGCACAAGATAGCGTACCGATTTGGCGATATAGGGTTCGAGGTAGCTGCGACCGACTATTCCCTGATCAGTGGTGACGTCGATTAGGATCAGCGGCCAGTGCTCATACAGGCCAACCCTGGAAACAACGGGCCGATGTAGCGGAACCAGCACCGGGCGTGCACGAATTCCTGTCAGGATCGGTAATTTTCCTTGCCCCATGGCTCCCGCCCTTGTTGGCTGCATCCGCCTTTTCTTATAGTGCCGTGGCCATGGAGGAAAGCTGAATCATGACCGCAACAGATGCCTCGCTTGCGGCCTTTCGCGTCGCCGTCGATGAGTACGAACCGACCGTGCGCGCCTGGCAGTATCTCGCCCCCGAAATTACGTTGGCCCAGGCGGCCGGCCCGCTAGCCGGCGAGGTCGTCGGTGTCAAGGATATTATCGACGCGGCCGGCATGCCGTGCACTTGCGGCTCGCCGATCCACGCCGGACGCGTCGCCGCCCGTGATGCCGAGTGCGTTGGCCGCCTCCGCAATGCTGGCGCGATCATCCCCGGCAAGACCGTCACTACCGAATTTGCCACGTTCAAGCCGCCGGTAACCACCAACCCGCATGATTCCGCACGCACCCCCGGTGGATCATCCTCGGGGTCGGCCGCCGCAGTAGCAGCAGGCATGGTGCGTTTCGCCCTCGGCTCGCAGACCGCGGGTTCGGTGATCCGCCCGGCGGCGTTTTGCGGTGTTGCCGGATTCAAGCCGACCTTCGGGTTGGTCTCGCTGGCCGGTGTACAGCCCTTGGCAACCAGCCTCGATACGCTTGGCTGGTTCGCCCGTTCCGCCGCCGATCTGACGCAGTTGGCAACGGTATTCGGGATCGCGGCGGCGGACAGTGCAGCACCCGCGCGCATCGCGCTGTGCCGGACGCCCGAATGGGAGCAAACGGACGCGGCCACGCGCGACTGGCTCGACGCGGCTCTTGCTGCCTTCGCAGCTGCGGGCGCAGAGACAACCACCCTTACCATGACAGCGCCGTTCGACCGCCTGAACGAAGCGCAGAACGACATCATGACCGCCGAGGCGGCGGTGTCCCTTGCCCGTGAACGCGCCGAGCGTGGTGCACTGCTGAGCGAAGGATTGCGCAACATGCTGGACCGCGGCGCCCGCATGGCTCCGCAACGGCTTGAGGAAGCGCACGCCCACGCGGCCCGATGCCGCGCCCGCGAAAGCGACCTGTTCGGTGCTGCCGATCTGCTGCTTACCGCCGCCGCGCCCGGCGAGGCGCCGCCCCGCGAAACCACCGGCGATCCCGTGTTCAACCGCCCGTGGACGCTGTTGCATGTCCCCTGCGTTACACTGCCGTTCGGCAGCGGCTCCGCTGGTCTGCCGCTCGGCGTGCAACTGGTTGCCCGCCGCGGCGCGGATGCGGAGCTGCTCTCATGGGCGCGCTGGGCCGAGGCGGCGCTCGCCTGAGTCTTTGCATGACCGAGTGGGTGTTCGGATATGGCTCGCTGGTCGATGCGGCCGCGCTGGCGCCGTGGCTCGGGCGCGATCCCTTTGCGCCGGGTGAAGTTGCGCGCTGCCGCCTGCGCGGACACCGTCGCACCTGGAATGTCGCTCGCGACAACGCTGCAGGCCGCGCCGACAAGCCCCACTATGTGGACCCGGGGACCGGCGAACGGCCGGCATTGTTCGTTGTCGCCGTGAATATCCGCCCGGCGCCGGGCGCAGCGGTAAACGGATTGGCGTTTCAGGTCATGCGGGCGCAGCGCGACCGCATCGACCGCCGCGAGTTCAATTACGACCGCATCAATGCGGCGGAGCTCGTCGACCCGCCGCTCGAAGGGCCGGTATGGACCTACCGCGGGTCACAAGCGGCTCACGCCCGTTACCGCGCCGGGGTCGCCGCCGGCCGTGCCGTGGTATCACGCCGCTATCACCGCATCGTGGAAGGTGCGTTCGCTTCGCTTGGCGAAGCTGCCCTGGCGGAATACCGCGCCAGCACCGATCCTCCCGCGGTGCCGTTTGCCGACCTCCACCGTACCGACTGGCCGCCTATCCCAACCGCCGGCGGTAAAGGCTGATCAACCGTTCCCAGTGGCGCTCGGCGGCCGCACGGTCGTAGCACCAGCGCTGTGGAAATGCGAAACCGTGATGAACGCTGGGATAGATTTCAATCTCCCCTGCGGCGCCTGAGCGCGAAAAATGCTGGCGCAGTTCGTCGACCATCGGCAATGGCGCAAGATCGTCATGCTCGGCACATGCGATGTAGAGCTCACCGCGGCCCTGGGCGAACGTCAGATGCGGGCTTTCCTCGGCGTCGCTGACCAGCCATGTTCCGTAAAACGACGCTGCAGCCGCTATGCGTTCCGGATGGCGCGCCGCTGCGGCCAGCGCATAGGGTCCGCTCATGCAATAGCCGTGGCAGCCGACAGCGCCGCCGGCGATATCCGGGTCCGCATCGCAAAACGCCATCATGGCGGCGACATCGCGCATAACCGGCGGAATGGTCATTTTCGTACGCACTGCGCGCATGCGCTTATGCTCGGCGCTGCCTTCTGTGAGCACCTCCGGCCCGTAGTGCGTGTCGCGCCCTGCCCGGTAGTAGAGATTGGGCAGCAGCACCGCATAACCCGCCGAAGCCAGACGCCGCGCCATGTCCCTCAGTTCGTCTCGCACGCCCGGTGCGTCCATCAGGAACAGCACAGGCGGATGCGGGCCGCCGCGTTCGGGCCGACAGAGGAACGTCTCCATCGCCCCGTCCGCCGTCTCGATATCGCATATGTTTTCGATCACGCCGCGCCCTTCCCCTTACGCCAAGATACGTACTTCATGATACACGGAACGGCGGGCGGGCAGTATTCCCATCCTCGGTATGGAGGTCATGTCTCCCGTTGCAGCAGGGCCGGAATATCGCGGTAGAGATCGAGAACGGAGGGATCAGCGAGCGCTTCCCGATTGACAACGGGGCGTCCATGCACGATGTCCCGCACCGCCAGTTCCACCAGCTTGCCGCTGCGGGTGCGCGGCACTGCCGCAACCTGAATCACCTTATCCGGCACATGCCGGGGGCTGGCATGTGCACGCAAATGCGCCCGGATGCGCGCCGTCAATGCGGCGTCCAGGGTGCATCCCTGCCGCAGCACCACGAACAGGACCAGGCGTGTATCCCGCCCCGCCTCCTGCGCGATCACCAGCGACTCAAGCACTTCGGGAAGCTGCTCCACCTGGCGATAGATTTCTGCGGTACCGATGCGCACGCCGCCCGGATTCAAGGTCGCGTCCGAACGCCCGTAAATCACCATGCCGCCGGACTCGGTGAGGGCGGCGTAGTCGCCATGGCGCCAGACGCCAGGGAAATGCTCGAAATACGCGGCGCGGTATCGTGCGCCGTCTGGATCGTTCCAGAACCGGGTTGGCATGGAGGGAAACGGGTGTGTGCACACAAGTTCGCCCTTTTCCCCCGCTGCCGCCGGAGCGCCGGCGGCGTTCCACACTTCGGTCGCCATTCCCAGCGCCAGGCATTGCAACTCACCGCGCCGCACCGGAAGCGCCGGATTGCCGAGTGCGAAACAACCGACAATATCTGTACCGCCCGATATGGATGAGAGGCACAGATCATCTTTCACCGCGTCGTAGATATAGTCGAAGCTTTCCGGCGCCAGCGGCGACCCCGTCGAAAATATCGCGCGCAGGTTTCGCAACCCGTGCGTGTCTGCCGGACGCAGGCCGGATTTGTTCAATGCTTCGATATAGCGCGCCGACGTACCGAAATGCGTCATCCCCTCGGCGTCCGCATAATCGAACAAGACCTCGCCCGATGGATGAAACGGCGACCCGTCATACAACAGCAAGGTTGCCTCGCTGGCCAGGCCGCTGACCAGCCAGTTCCACATCATCCAGCCGCAGGTGGTAAAGAAAAACAGCCGGTCGCCCGCGCCGATATCGCCGTGCAGGCGGTGTTCGCACAGATGCTTGAGCAGCGTGCCGCCGGCCCCGTGCACGATACATTTCGGCAGCCCGGTGGTACCGGAGGAATAGAGGATCATCAGCGGATGATCGAACGGCAATTGTGCGAAGTCGATCTCACCGGCGGAAAACGGCGCCAGCCATTCATCCCAGCCAATGACACCGGCAGGCGGCGCCTGCGGGCTGTCGAACGCGGCCATGATGGTGGTCGGTGCACCGGGGAGCGCTGCAGCCACTTCCGCCAATCGGCCCCGCGTATCGTGCAATTTGCCGTTGTAGCGGTAGCTGTCGCAGCCGATCAGCGCCTTCGGCGCGATCTGCCCGAACCGGTCGAGCACGCCGGCGGCGCCGAAATCGGGTGAGCAGGACGACCACACAGCGCCGATGCTGGCGCTGGCCAGCATGGCAATGACGGTCTCGGGCATGTTCGGCAGATAGCCGGCCACGCGATCGCCGGGGGTGACGCCCTCCGCGCGCAGGGCTTGCGCGGCGCGGGATACGGCGTCATGGAGCGCGCGCCAACTCAGCCGCCGGCGCACGGCGTCCTCACTGCGGAATATCAGCGCCGCACCGTCATCGCGCCGCCTCAGAAGGTTTTCCGCATAGTTCAGTCGGGCGTCACGGAACCACCGCGCGCCGGGCATTGCGCTGCCATCGACCAGCGGCCTGTCACTGCGGCGTTCGGCTTTCACGTCGCAGAATTCCCACAGCGCCTGCCAGAACCGGTCCGGATGCTCGACCGACCAGCGGTGAAGCGCCGCATAGTCGGGCAGCATGATGTCCTGTCGCGCTTCCACCTGCCGGTGAAACGCCGTTATCGCCGCTCCGACCACCCGTTCCGCGTCCGGCCGCCACAAGATTTCCGCCATCCTCTTCGTCCCCGCTTGCTCGGACATCGCCGTGCTCGATACGCCGCAAAACATTGCTATGATACGGCATGGACCGTGAAGCTGCGGAGAGTATCGCCTTGCGGGCGCTGGCGCACATCCTGTCGGACTCCCTGCACACACGCCGTTTCATGGCGTTGAGCGGGCTCAGCCCGGAGACGATCCGGCACAACCCCGAAGAACCGGGCCTGCTGGCGGGAGCCCTCGACTATTTCCTGAATCATGAGCCGGATCTGGTGGCGTTTTGCGATACCAGCGGTCTGGCGCCCGATGCGCCGGCCCGCGCCCGCGCGACGCTACTGTGAGAAGGTCATGAGCGGCGCGGTTACGGCGCTGGATCAGATCGCCGCCCTTGCACTGGCTGCCGACCGGCCGCTGATCGTGACCGACGCCGATGAAGTCCTGTTTGCTTTCATGGCGGATTTCGAACCCTGGATCGAAGCCCGTGGGTATTGCTTCGACTGGTCGTCCTATGCGCTCAACGGCAATATCCGCCGGCGCCGGGACGACGCGGCCGCGGATGTCTCTGAAATCGTGGAACTGCTGGACGGCTTTTTCATCAACTGCACGGCGAATATGGCGGTGGTTCCGGGCGCCGCCGACGCACTGGCAGCTCTGAGCCAGCGCGCGCAGATCGTAGTGTTGAGCAATGTATCCGACTCTCGCTACCGGGACCGGCGGCGCGCACTCGTGCATCGCGGCATGGATTATCCACTGGTTACCAACGCCGGACCCAAAGGCCCCGCTGTGAGTGCGCTGGCCGGTCGGGTTCGCGCGCCGGTGTTCTTCATCGACGATTCCCCGCCGCACCATGAGTCAGTAGCGCGCCACGCCGGCGAGGTGCGGCGCCTGCACATGATCGCCGACCCGCGCCTCGCCCGCATGCTATCCCCCGCCAAAGACAGCCATCACCGCGTCGATGACTGGTCGGGCGCGCGCGCCATCATCGAGGCGGAACTCGCGGCCGCCGGCTATTGAGGAGGCGTGCGCGACCCGGGTGCCGATGAGGGAAACGTGCTGTGCCGCGACTGCGGGCGGCGCAGCGCAAAAGTCGCGCGCTGTGCAAGCTGCGGCGGCCCGCGCGTGATAGGTCATGACGAATTGTGGACGCTCGCCGTGGCGCATATCGATTGCGACGCCTTCTATGCGGCGGTGGAAAAGCGCGATAATCCGGCGCTGCTGGACAAGCCGGTCATCATCGGGGGCGGACGGCGTGGGGTGGTGAGCACCGCCTGCTATATTGCACGCCTTTATGGCGTGCGTTCCGCGATGCCGATGTTCAAGGCCCTCGCCGCCTGCCCCGATGCCGTGGTGTTGCCGCCCGACATGGCGCGTTATCAGGCGGTTGGCGGCGAGGTACGCGAACTCATGCGCGCCGCCTGCAACCGCGTGCAACCCGTCTCGATCGACGAAGCCTATCTGTCCTTCGAGGCGATGGACGCGGTGGAGGAGGATGAAAGCGCGGCAGAACGCCTTGTCGCGCTCGCCCGCCGCATTGAACGCACTATCGGTATCACCGTGTCGATCGGGTTGAGCCATAACAAGCTGCTTGCCAAGCTGGCCTCGGACATGGACAAGCCGCGCGGCTTCTCCGTTGTCGGGCGGGCCGAGACGCGGCGCTTTCTGGCGCCCCTGCCAGTGCGGAAAATCCAGGGCGTGGGCCCTGCCCTTGCCCGGCGCCTGCAGGGCGACGGAATCAACACGGTGGGCCAATTGCAACAACGCAGCGCATCAGAGCTGATGCGGCGCTATGGCAGCTTCGGGCTTCAGCTTGCGCGATACGCCCGGGGCGAAGACTCCCGCAAGGTGGAGGCGCGCGGTGCGGTCAAGAGCATATCGGTCGAAACGACCTTTGATGAGGATATGGCGGAACCGGCGGCGCTGAACGAGATGCTGGACCGCCTCTGCCTTCGCGTGTCGCAGCGCCTGGCGCAGCGGGCGCTGGCCGGCCGTACAGTGGTACTCAAGCTGAAAAGCCAGGATTTTCGCACCCGCACACGCTCGGTCACACTGCCTGCGCCGACCGGGCGCGCGGATGCTATCGCAGCCGCCGGCCGCCGTCTGCTGCAACGTGAGGCCGACGGTACCCGCTACCGCCTGCTCGGAATCGGCGTCGCAAAACTGTGCGCGGTGGGCAAGGCAAACCTGCCGGACATGCTGGATCCGACGGTGGAGACGGAACCGGCGTCCGAACGATAGAGGGTCAGCAATCAGGCTTCGCGGACAATGCGACTTCACGCAGCTGGCCGCTCATCGCGAAGTCGCCGTAATCGAGCAACAGATCGTCGGCGACACCGTTTTCAAAAAGCCGGTAGTTCACTTCGAACTCCGGCTCGGCCACCGACTGGGTCGCCGGGAAGTAGGCCAGTGATACAGGCCAGGAGCGGAGCGCCGCCAGGTCCTGAAATCCATCCTGATCGCCGCTGGTCAGAGATTGGCTGCCTGCGGGGATTTCGGCGCCGATGAACGCGGTGACTTCGTGCAGGCTGTCCGGCCCGGAGCCGCTGAAGACGGTGCTGGAGAATACCGGCTGCCCGGCCGCGGCTGCGTCTACCACCCGGGTCAAATGGGTTGTGGGGAAAAGGGTGTCGGCGGGCAGAGCGAGCGACTGCCCCTCGGGCACGACGAATGTCGCGGACCCTCCGCGCACCGCTCTTCCTGAATATTCCTGAAAGGGTTCGTCGCGCGCGGTCCAGCGCATGGTGAAACGCAGATTTTCACCGTCACTGGTCTCGTAGCTTGAGAAATTGATGTCATTGACGATGCGCTGGCGCTCGACGGTCGAGATTTCCATGCGCATGTCCTGCGCCACGGTCCAGCCCTCGCAGATATCGGCCCATTCCACGATGAACACACCCCTCAGGCCGATGATGGATGATCCTTCGCGCGCCGACGACAATTTGAGTTCGTAAACCGCTTGGTAGGGCTGCAAATCCGCGGCTTCGGCCGCCATTGTCGTCACCGCGACGGTGCACACGCAACCGACGGCTTTGCCCCAATCAGCAGCCCTTCGCCAACCCACGGCTCCGCCCCAACCTGTTGTCATCTGGCCCGCCTTTCGCTGCCGATTTCCGTTTGTTATAGTGCGCGCAGGATACCGCCGATACTGTCCGGCGGAAAGGGCCGCTTGCACCGGTCGTGCGGCGCCGCTGTGACATTTCGGGAGTATGCCATGCCGAATGACGCCGGAACCATCGACGCGCGTCTTGCCGAGCTGGGGGTCAGCCTGCCGGCTCTTGCGGCGCCGGCGGCAAATTATGTGCCGTTCATCGTCAGCGGCAATCTGGTGTTCGTTGCCGGACAGATCACTTTCGACAATGGCGCCGTGCGCTATGTCGGCAAGGTTGGCGAGGAGTTCAGCGTTGAGGAAGGCCAGGCCGCCGCACGCCTGTGCGCCTTGAATCTTGTTGCCCAGGTCAAGGTCGCGTGCGGCGGCGATCTCGACCGCGTGGTCCGGTGCGTCAAGCTGGGCGTTTTCATCAACGCCCCGCCGTCCTTCACCCGACAGCCGGAAGTGGCCAACGGCGCCTCGGACCTCATGGTCGATATATTCGGTGAGGCCGGACGCCATGCACGATTTGCCGTGGGCGCAGGGTCGCTGCCGCGCGGCGTCGCCGTCGAAGTCGACGGCATCTTTGAAATCCGCTGAGGCGGCGGGAGAAAAACCATGAGCCCTAACGACATGCCGCGGAACCTGTCGCTTGAGGATATGGACAAGCAGTCGCTTCTCCATCCCTACACATCCATTGCGAACCACTTGCGCGATGGTCCGGTGGTGATCGCCGGCGCACGGGGCGCGCATGTTCATGACATTCACGGCAAGCGCTATATCGATGCCATGGGCGGCCTGTGGTGCGTCAATATTGGTTATGGCCGCGATGAAATGGTCGAGGCGATTGCAGATCAGGCGCGCGACCTGGCCTATTACCACCTGTTCTTCTCCATGTCGCAGGAACCGGCCATCCGCCTTGCGGACAAGGTGCTGAGCCTGATGCCACAGCAGATGAGCAAGGTATTCTTCTGCAATTCAGGTTCCGAAGCCAACGACACGCAAGTAAAGATCGCATGGTATTACAATAATTTGCGCGGGAAGCCGGAAAAACGGAAGATCATCTCGCGCCGGCGTGGCTATCACGGTGTCACGGTCGCTGCAGCCAGCATTACGGGCCTGCCGAATCTGCACAAGTCGTTCAATCTACCGCTACCGGGTTTCGTTCACACGAGTTCACCCCACCATTACTGGGACGCCGAACCTGGCATGAGCGAGCGCGACTTCTCGCGCCGCCTCGCGGCCGACCTCGAAGACCTGATCCTGCGGGAAGGGCCGGAAACCTGCGCTGCGTTCATCGCCGAGCCGGTGATGGGCGCCGGCGGGGTTGTCCCGCCGCCCGAAGGTTATTTCGAGGAAATCCAGCCGATCCTGAAAAAATACGACATTCTCTTCATTGTCGATGAGGTGATCTGCGGATTCGGCCGTCTGGGGCGCTGGTTCGGCACCGATTATTTCGGTCTCGAACCGGATATGATGTCCATCGCCAAGGGGCTTACCAGCGCCTATGTGCCCATGTCGGCGGCGGTGATCTCCGAGAAAGTCTGGCAGGTGCTGAAGGAAGGCTCGCCAGAAACCGGACCGTTCGCCCATGGCTATACCTATGGCGGGCACCCGGTTGCCGCTGCTGCCGGTCTCAAGACCATCGAGATCATGCAGCGCGAGGAGCTTGTGGAACATGCCGCGCGCGTTGCGCCCTATTTCCAGCAGCGGCTGCGTGACTCGTTCGCAGACCACCCATTGGTCGGCGAAGTGCGCGGCGCCGGCCTGATGGCGGGAATCGAACTGGTCGCTGACAAGGCACGGAAGGTCGCGTTCGATCCAAAACTCGATATTGGCGGGCGGCTGGCCGGCAAGCTGCTTGATCTGGGCATGATCAACCGCGGCATCATCAACACGGTCTGCTTCTCGCCGCCGCTGGTGATCACCGAGGCTGATGTCGATGAGATGGTGGACAAGTTCGGTCGCGGACTGGCCTCCCTCAGCGACGAACTGACCCGTGAGGGAAATCCCGCAGCGAGTGCGGCCTGATTCCATCTGAGCTGCTGCGGCGTGGGCACGGCACCGAAGGCGCGCTACGCCGCGCGTACGCTCTCCCGGCTCGCGGATATTGACGCTGCCGCCTGGGATTCCCTGTGCGGAACGGAAAACCCGTTCCTGCAGCATGCCTTCCTTGATGCGCTGGAAGAAAGCGAGTGCTGCGCGGCGAAAACCGGATGGCTGCCGCAGCATATCGTGGTGGAGGATGAATCCGGTGCCCTGATCGGCGCCATGCCCCTCTATCTGAAATCGCACTCCCATGGCGAATATGTGTTCGACCATGGTTGGGCGGATGCGTTCGAGCGCGCCGGCGGGCGTTACTATCCCAAACTGCAATGTTCGGTACCGTTTACGCCGGTAACCGGCAACCGCTTCCTGACAGCGCCCGGCGAAGACGCTCCCCATGTGCGCTTGCTGCTGGCCTCGGCGGCCGTTCAGCTTGCGGAGCGCGGCAATATCTCGTCAATCCACATCACCTTTCCCACGGAAGACGAATGGCACGGTCTTGGCGAGATGGGCTTCCTGCAGCGCACCGGCGAGCAGTTTCACTGGCGAAATCGCGACTATGCGTGTTTCGGCGACTTTCTCGGCACGTTGAATGCGCGCAAGCGCAAGATGATCCGCCGCGAGCGCGCCCGCGCCGTCGCGTCAGGCGTCGAGATCGAGGTTCTGTCCGGCGCCGCGCTGCGCGCGGAGCATTGGGATGCGTTTTACCGGTTCTATATCGACACGGGTTCCCGCAAATGGGGGGCGCCCTATCTCAACCGCCTGTTTTTTGCCTTGCTGCATGAGCGTATGGCCGACAATGTCGCTCTGGTCATGTGCCGACGCGACGAGCGCTACATTGCCGGTGCGCTGAACCTGATCGGCGGCGACGCATTGTTCGGGCGCCATTGGGGCTGTATCGAGCATCATGAGTTCCTGCATTTCGAAGCCTGCTATTACCGCGCCATCGACTTTGCCATTGCGCACGGACTGGAATGGGTGGAAGCCGGCGCGCAGGGACCGCACAAGATTCAGCGCGGTTATCTGCCGCGCCGCACCTACAGCGCCCACTGGATCACCGATTCCGGTTTTCGTGACGCGGTAGCAGACTATCTCGACCGCGAGCGCCGCCATGTCGATTGGGAAATCGAGACGGTCGAACGCGAACTCTCCCCCTTCCGCAAGGACGGCCCGGCCAGACCGGACCGCTCATGAGCCAGGGAATTGGCGTTGAAACAATGAGCAAGGAGGTTATCCGTTACAGCCCGCGGAACTGGATGAGGCTCTCCGAGTAGGTTCCCGGTCGGCCCCGTGCACCCGAACAAAAGCGGCGCAGCGCATGCTATTTGGTTGCGAATAATTCTCATTTGCATTATGGTCCGGCTCGGCTAGCACACCTCACCAGGGAACGGAGGCGCCGATGCCACGACATAAGCCGCCACAGCGCATGGCAGCATCGGGGATATGCGATGCATCATATGGCAAGCCCTTGGCCGGCAGCATCGTTCATCCTGACCAAGTGGATACACCGCGGGCAGACCGGATCCGAACTTCTGGGGACCACACCCGTCCGGGCAAGCCATCGGAGCTTCGAGGGGCCTTGGCCGGTCAGGACTCGGCCCGGACTGCCCGGACACAGAATGGGGTTGCCAGCACGTTAACCGGCAAGGTGGCCCGGTTTGCGGCGGCGGGTTTCATTGCCGCGGCGGCAGCGCACGGCGCTGCGGCGCAAACGGAGAATGACGATGCAACGGAGCGGCGAGCGCCTGTGCAGCTCGGCCCTGTCACCGTCACGGCGACGGCCAATCCGATCCAGGCTTTCGACTATCCCGGCATGGTGTCAGTGATACGCCGCGATGACATCCAGATCCTCCAGGGGTCGACGCCGGACGACATCCTGAGCTTCGTGCCGGGCGTCGAATTCACGGGAGGCCCTCGCAGAACAGGGGAAATGCCCAGCATCAGGGGCTTCGACGGTTCCGATCTCGTCATCCTTATCGACGGCGCACGGCAGAATTTCGGGTCCACTCATGACGGGCGCTTTTTCATCGACCCGAGCCTCCTGGCCGGCGTCGAGGTTCTGCGCGGACCGGCATCCTCGCTCTATGGCAGCGGCGCCACCGGCGGCGTGATCGAGTTCAGAACGGTCGACGCCGCAGATCTTCTTGACGATGGCCAGACCTCAGGCGCTGCAGTCTCGGCGGGATACCAGAGCGCCAACCGGGAACGCCTGGGCACGCTCACATATTTCGGGCGCGCAGGGGCGGGAAACGAACTGGACTTCATCGGCAGCGTCACCAAACGCGACTCAGGCACGATCACGCTCGGCGACGGTTCCAAACTGATCGACGCGGACGACGACATTCTTGCCGGAATCGCCAAGGCGGGCTTCGCGCTCGCCGATCACCAAAGGGTCGAAGCCTCGTTCCTCAGGTTCGACAACACCGCCAGAGAGCCCAATAACGGCCAGGGCATCGGCGGGGACCCGGCTCCTGGACTCGTCGACAAGGATATTCGTTCCGATACCTACCGGCTGGCCTACGATTACAGCAATCCTGCCAATTCCCTGCTCGATCTGGACGTGGTGGTCTATCGCACGGACTTGAAGGCCGACGAGTTGCGGCTTGATGATGAGGGGGCCGGCCCGCGCGGCGAGCTCCTCAGGCGGGATGTCGCAACGACCGGGTTACGGATCGACAACCGCTCGCGGATGGAAATTTCGGAAAGCATTGCGGCGACGCTGACCTACGGTGCAGAGACGTATCGGGACGAGCAGAACGGCGCCGCCAGCACCGGCGAACGTGACGGCGTACCCGATGCAGAAGCCGAATTCCGGGGCACGTTCCTCCAGTCAGAGTTTATGCTGAATGATCCGTCCGGTTTCGTCCCCGGCGAAGCGCTTGTCATATCCGGTCTGCGTTACGACGAGTTCCAATCATCCAGCCGCGCCGCCCGGGCCGTAGAGAAAAGCGAGGTCTCACCACGCCTCGGCGTCAGCTACATGCCCACGCCCTGGCTCATGGCGTTCGCCAATTATGGGGACGACTTTCGGGCGCCGAGCATCAACGAGATCTATCTCTCCGGAACGCACTTCCGGATTCCCTTGGGGCGGGGGGTGATCACGAACCGATTCGCCGCAAATCCCGACCTCAAACCCCAACGGACCCGGACGTTCGAGATCGGCGGAGGGTTCCAGTTTGACAGCGTGATCGAACCGGCGGATTACCTGCAGATCAAGGCGTCACGCTTCTTCATCACGGGAGAAGACTTCATAGATCAGGAAGTCATTCAGCCCCAGATTTTCGGGGAACGCGGGCCGTTGCCCCAATGCTTCCAACCCGGCGCCTGCGACGGGACGACCGTGGCGACCAACGTTGCCAACGCGGAACTCGATGGCGTGGAAATCGAGGCCGCCTACGAAAGCGACAGACTTCGCATCGCGCTGGGTATCTCCACCATCGACGGCAAGGACAAGGACAGCGGCGCGTATCTTGGCGTGCTTACACCAGACCAGCTCACAGTCGACATGGCCGTAAAGGTGCGCGAGATCGAATCCATTGTCGGCTGGCGAACGCTGGCAGCCGACCGGTTCGACAAAGTGAACGAACCGGCCGAAGAGCGGAGCGGCTATGCCGCGCATGGCATTTATTTCTCATGGCAGCCGGCCTCGCCTGCATTGGCTGGCATCCGCATCGATCTCGGAATCGATAACCTGTTCGACAAGGCCTATTCGCGGGTCTTCACCGGCGCTCTGGAGCCGGGCCGCAATTTCAAGGCCTCCGTCGGTTACGCAGTGCAATGGTAGCCGCCGCCCGCTCCGGCGCGGCGACCGCCGGCACGAGAAACCCGGTTGCATTCCACCATGGGCATGCGCCGATCTTCAAGTGTTTGAACGCTGCCATGCTTGCCGCCGCGATGGCGCTGGCTGCTCCGGCAAGAGGAGAGCCGGAACCAGCGACGGACAGGGTAGTCTCCGTGGGTGGCGCCATTACGGAAATCATCTACGCGCTCGGAGCGGAAGATCGCGTAATCGCCGTGGACAGCACAAGCCAATATCCGCCGCAGGTCCGGGAACATCCCGATGTCGGCTATATGCGCCAGTTGTCGGCAGAGGCGATCATGGCGCTTGATCCGGGTCTGGTCCTCGCCGAAGCGGATGCCGGACCGCCGGCCGCTCTCGACCAGCTTCGCGCCGGCGGCGTGTCCCTGGTCATGGTCCCGGACGATCCTTCTACCGGCGGTATTCTGGAGAAGGTAGCGGTCGTTGCGCAGGCGCTCGCGCTTGACAGTCGAGGCCGTGAATTGTCGGCGCATCTTGAGCGCGAATTCAAGGAGCTTCAGGAGCACCTGACCGCGGTCGATCACAGACCAGGCGTCCTTTTTCTTCTCTCCATTGGTCGCGGGGCGCCCCTCGCTTCCGGGCGCGGTACTTCCGCAGACGGTATCATTGCGCTCGCCGGCGGGCGCAACGCCGTCACGGAATTCGACAGATACAAGCCCCTCTCACCCGAGGCGGCGGCGGGAGCAGCGCCCGACGTGGTGCTGGTGACGGAACGTACGCTCCGATTGCTGGGCGGGCGTACCGCACTGCTGGCGCGGCCTGAAATTGCCGCCACTCCGGCCGGTCGCGCCGCACGGATCGTGGTCATGGACGGTCTGCTTCTGCTCGGCTTCGGACCGCGGACGCCGGAGGCTATTCGCCAGCTCGCGGCGGCGCTTCATCCCGGCCTTGATCTACCGGGGCGCGTAAATCGCTGACGGCCTGCCAAATGGCAATCGCCGCCGATATCGGGACGGTCGCACACCGCCACAGGCAGCGCCTCGCGCTGTTTCTGGCCGCGCTCGCAGTCGTGCTGGCGGCGGTCCTCGTCGCCGCGACAGGTATCGGGGCCGTCGATATTCCGGTCGCCCAGGCACTTTCGATCCTGCTGGACAGGATCGGGATTCCCCACCCGTGGTCTCACGCGCTGATTCAGGAGAACGTGCTGCTGTCGATCAGACTGCCGCGGGTCTGCCTGGCGCTTCTCACAGGGGCAGCGCTTGCCGCCGCAGGCGCCGCCCTTCAAGGGTTGTTTCGCAACCCCCTCGCCGACCCGGGACTTATCGGCGTTTCCTCCGGTGCTGCGCTGAGCGCGGCCGCGACAATTGTTCTCGCGGTCTCGTTTATCGGCCATCTCCCGGCATTCCTCGCCGGCTATATCCTGCCGGCAGCGGCCTTCGCCGGCGGCCTTGCCGCGACGCTCATCGTCTATCGTATTGCCAACAGGGACGGTCGCACCGAAGTTGCCACAATGCTGCTGGCCGGCATCGCGCTCAACGCCATCGCGAGCGCAGGGATCGGTGGCCTGATGTTTTTCAGCGACGATCAGCAGTTACGCAATATCAATTTCTGGCTATTGGGCAGTCTGGCGAGCGTAACCTGGAATGCGCTCGCGCCGGTCGCGCCGGCAATTCTCATACCGACAATTCTCCTTGCCCTTGTGTCCCGCCAGCTCAATGCGCTGCTGCTGGGGGAAACCGCTGCGCTGCATCTCGGCTTCGACGTAGAGCGGCTCAAGCGCAATATCATCGTTTTGGTGGCGCTCTGTGTCGGCGCCAGCGTCGCATTGACCGGAATTATCGGCTTCGTCGGACTGGTAGTGCCGCATCTGGTCCGGCTGATGATCGGCCCGGATCATCGCGGGTTGATGCCGGCGTCGATCTTGCTCGGCGCGGCTCTGCTGCTTGTCGCGGACCTTGTCGCCCGTACCGTGGTGCTTCCAGCCGAACTGCCGATCAGCATTCTGACTTCCCTGGTTGGAGGACCGTTTTTCCTCTGGCTGCTGGTCCGCCACTCCAACCTGAAGATGTGGTGATGCTGGCCGCGTCCGGCATTTCCGTGACTCTCGGGGGAAGGCCCATTCTGCGGAACGTCCCCATCGCCGTTCACGGCGGCGAGGTAGTTGCGCTCATTGGCCCCAACGGCGCAGGCAAATCCACCCTGCTTCACGTGCTCTCGGGAGCCGTCGCGCCGGATTCAGGCAAGGTTTGCCTGGACGGACTTCCGCTGGCGGCCTGGCCCCGCCAGGCGCTTGCCCGGCAGCGCGCAGTGCTGCCGCAAACGCCTGTCCTGACCTTTCCCTTTCGCGTGCTCGATGTGGTCATGCTCGGCCGCAGCCCTCATGCCGGGCACTCCAGGCGCGATGAGGATTTGCGGGTCGTCCACGCCGCTCTCTCCGAAACGGGTATGCTGGGTCTTGCCGACCGGGTCTACACGACCCTCTCCGGCGGAGAGCGCCAACGTGCCGAACTCTCCCGGGTTCTGGCTCAGATCTGGCCCGAATCAGGGCACGAAAACGGCGCCTCCGAGAATCGCTTCATACTGCTGGACGAGCCCGCCAACAACCTCGATCTGGCTCATCAGCATGCAATCATGGTCACCGCGAAACGACTGGCTAAGTGGGGATGTGGCGTGCTCGCCGTGCTGCATGATCCCAATCTGGCGGCGGTCCATGCCGACCGGGTCTGTGTTCTTGGCCAAGGGCGAATGGTGGCCGATGGCCCGCCCCGAGCAGTGATGGGGGAAGATCTGTTCGAAGAAGTATTCGGCGCACATGTGCGGGTCATCAAACACCCCGAACATGGCTGCCCGATTGTGTTACCCCTTTGACCACATGACCACTGGAGGAGAGCACCCGATGTTCATTGCCATGAATCGGTTTCAGGTCGTCCCGCAATACGAACAGGAGTTCGTGCAAGTCTGGAAGGAGCGCGATACACACTTGGCTGACGTTCCCGGATTCGTCGAGTTTCATCTGCTCCGGGGGCCGCAAAGCGAGACTTATACGCTCTATTCCTCCCACACGGTCTGGAATTCCCGTGAGGATTTCGAGGCCTGGACCAAGTCCCAGGCCTTCCGGGACGCGCATCGCTCAGCGGGGTCGCACAGCCATATTTATCTCGATCACCCGCGCTTCGAGGGGTTCGAGGTCCTTTTGACCCTTGCTGCACAAGAGGCCTCCGCAGTGCAGGTTTCCGCCAGTGCGGCGGAGTAGAGCCGGATTGCTACCCGCGGCCTGACAGGCCGGGGAGTGAAGAATTCGACGGGACTTGCATCGCCCGATCCGCAATTTCGCAATTTACCGGGCTTCTCCAGCTGCGCATCCCATCTCCCAGAAGGCGATCTCGAGCCGTGTTGCCTGGGCAAACAGAGCGGCGAGGCGCGGGAAACGGGCCTCGCTGCCGCGTCGGGCCGCTAGTTCGTCGAGCTGTGCCGCGGCGCTCCGCGCAATATCCTGATATTCCGAGCCCGCATACATGTCGATCCAGGGGGTATACGGATTCCTGGCGCGATCGACCGCCGGGGCGGCGCCGAGGCGGTGGCCGATATCGCCATATCCGACCACACAGGGCGAAAGCGCTACCAGGAGATCAAGCAAATCTCCGGCTTGGCCGCAATCCAGCACGAAACGGGTATAGGCCACCGTTTCCAAGGCTTCCGGCGCCGCCGCCATTTCTGCTTCCGTAATACCCCACTCGGCGCAATAGCGCACATGGAGCGCCATTTCCGTGTCTAGCAGGCCGGACAGCGTCGCTGCCGCCGAGCGCATGTCCGCCAGCCTTTCCGCCTTGTAGGCCGCCAGCGCGTAGGCGCGCGAGAATTGAATTAGAAACAGATAATCCTGGATCAGATAGCGGCGAAACGCCGCCCGCGGCAGACTGCCATCGGCAAGACCGGCGACAAAACGATGATGGCAGTAGGCGCGCCAGTCATCGGCGCATGACGCGACCAGCCGGGAGAACAACACTCCGCTCTCAGACGGCGGCATCGCTTTCCTTCTCCGTCGCTTCGGCAACACGCCGCGCTGCGATTTGCGCGGCGATCGAGTCCATCGCCGCGTCGATGAATTCATCGCCCCATTCAGGCAGGAAATGCCCGGCATGGTCGAGCGTGATCGGCGCCGGAGAGTCGGGAATCAGCGCGTGCATGCGGCGCAGGATCGAATGGCCGTGCACCGGGTCGCGCAAGCCCCAGACAAATTGCGAGGCCCCGCGCCATGTTTCGCCGAGAAACGCCCTTGCCTCACGCATCAGCGCCGCGCCGGGCGCGTCGCGGTCATGCGGGATCAGCGCCGGCAGGGCGCGCACGGCCGCCTTGTGCGCCGCATCCGGAAACGGTGCGCCGTAGGCGCGGCACTCGCCAAAGGTGAGAATGCGGTTCGCCTTTGCCATCAGCCCCGGCACATTCAGGTCGGGATTCGCAGCATTGTAGGTCCGCCAGCCGATGACCCCGTCAGGCAGGCGCAGATCGCCGGTCGGCAGGATGCAATTCATGAGCAGCAGACCGGTAATGCGTTCCGGCAGGGCCGCTGGCAGTGTCAGGGCCAGCGTGCCGCCCCAATCATGTCCGGCGACGATAACCTGATCGAGCGCCAAGCGTTCGATGAGGTCGATCACTGCGCCGCGCAGCGCTTCCGCGGAATGGACCGCTTCGTCAGCCGGCTTGTCCGATTTGCCGAAACCCGGCAGGTCGGGAGCGACCACGCGATAACCGGCGGCGGTAAGACGCGGAATCACCCGCCGGAACAGATAGCTCCAGGTTGGATGTCCGTGCAGGCACAACACGACGTCCGGCTTCGGGTCTGCTGGCGTCTCATCCAGGTAATGCATCCGGACACCGGGAAACCCCGCCGGCTCCTCCAGCCAGTGTGCCGCGAACGGATAATCGGGCAGTGTGCGGAAGCGGGCTTCGGGTGTGCGCAGGACCTTGCCTGTTTCAGGCTCAGTCGCGTTCATCGATCCACGCCATCTGTATCGCTTCCAGGATCTTCTCGTTCGAGCGCGCCGGGTCATCGTCGAACCCCGGCAACTCGGTCACCCAGCGATGAAGGTCGGTGAAGCGCAAATTGACATTGTCCGCGTCGGGGTGACGTTCCTCCAGCTCCACGGCAATGTCATAAACATCCGTCCATCTCATCGCGGCGTCACTTCCCTTCTCCGGCCCTCTCCGCCGTTTCAGCCCAGCATGACATTGCGGGTTGCGGCAGGGAGTTTCAGAACAATCCCGTCCAGCCCCTGTGTCAGAACGATCTGGCATCCCAGGCGCGATGTGTGCGTCAACCCGAAAGCGAGATCGAGCATGTCCTCTTCATCTTCCGTCGGTTCGGAGAGGCGGTCGTAAAATGCCGGGTCAACGACGACATGGCAGGTCGAACAAGCGAGTGACCCTTCGCAGGCGCCTTCCAGATCAATACCGTTATCGTGGGCGATCTCGAGAATTGACCGGCCTTCCGGCGCGTCGATTTCCCGTCTCTCTCCCTCGGCCGTCACAAATATTACGCGCGGCATGGTTCAGCCTTCCAGCGCCTCGTCCACTGCCGCAACGCTGCGGCCTGTGAGGGCGGCGCCGATGGTCCGGTCCATGCGGCGCTGGGCAAAGGACTGCGACGCATCGTCAAGCGCCGAAATCAGCGCCTTGATTTTCTCGCGATCCTCGCCTGCGGCAGCCTGTTCCAGAGAGGTGATCGCGGCGTTGATCGCCGCCCCTTCGTCGTCCTGCAACAAGGCGCCGTCGCCGGCGAGCGCCGCCTGCGTCGCCACGATCATGCGCTCCGCCTCTACCCGCGCCTCCGTCAGCAGGCGTTCGCTTACATCGTCGCGGGCATGCGCCATGCTGTCCCACAGCATGCGTTCGATTTCACCCTCCGCCAGACCGTAGGAAGGCTTGATTTCGATCCGGCTTTCCGTGTCGGTCTGCTGTTCGTGCGCGCTCACTGTCAGCAGCCCGTCCGCATCGACGGTAAAGGTCACGCGGATACGCGGCGCGCCGGCGACCATGGCGGGAAGCCCCGTCAGCTCAAACCGCGCCAGCGAGCGGTTCTGCTCGGCCATCTCGCGTTCGCCTTGCAGCACATGGATTGCCATTCCCGTCTGTCCGTCCTGCCATGTGGTGAATTCCTGGGCCTTGGCGACGGGAATCGGGGTATTGCGCGGGATGACCCGTTCATACAGGCCGCCCATCGTCTCGATGCCCAGCGACAAGGGTGTGACATCAAGCAGCAGCGTGTCGCCGCCGCCGGTCAGCGCATCAGCCTGCAATGCCGCCCCGCATGCGACAACCTCGTCCGGGTCGATATCGGAAAGCGGGGTTTGCCCGAACAGTGCCGCGACCCGCTCTGCAACCAAAGGTACACGGGTGGCGCCGCCGACCAGGACCACGCCGGCCAGCGCGTCGGCGGCAAGCGCCGCGTCTTCCAGCACGCCCGAGCAAATATTCATCATGCGCTCCACCAGCGGCGCGATCAGCGTCTCGAACACGCTGCGCGTGATCTCCGCTTCGATACCGGCGCCCAGCGTCACGCTTGCACGTTCCGCCCGGGTCAGCGCCTCCTTGGCGTGGCGGGCTGAGAGCAGCACGGCTTTCACGGCGGCGCCGTCCAGCGCGCCGTCGGCGACTCCATGTTCCTCTATCAGGTGCGCGGCCAGCGCGCGGTCGAAATCATCGCCGCCCAAGGCCGCATCGCCGCCGGTGGCCAGAACCTGGAAAACACCGCGCTCGAGTTTCAGGATCGAAATATCAAACGTACCGCCGCCCAGATCGAATACCGCATACAGACCTTCGGCTGACTGATCGAGCCCGTAAGCCAGTGCCGCCGCCGTTGGCTCGCTCACGAGACGCAGCACCTCCAGCCCTGCCAACCGCGCGGCATCCCGCGTCGCGGCGCGCGCCCCGTCGTCGAAATAGGCCGGCACGGTAATCACTGCCTGTTCGACTGTCTGTTCCAGCGCATTTTCGGCGCGTGCGCGCAAGGCCCGCAGAATATCGGCCGAGATTTCCACAGGCGTCAGACGCTGGCCACCGACCTCCAGCCGCACCATGCCGTCGCCCGGCGCGACCTTGTAGGGCAGCGCGCCTGCCAGCGTTGCCACACCTTCAAGCCCGCGGCCCATCAGCCGCTTTACCGACGCCACGACATCGCGCCCATCTGCATCCAGCTTCGCCAGTGCATCCGCGCCGACCAGCGGCGCCGGGCCGCCATAGGCCACGACTGATGGCATCAGTGCCTTGCCGCCCTCGTCTCCCAGCACTCTCGGCGCGCCATCATGCACCACTGCAACAACCGAATTGGTCGTGCCAAGATCGATCCCCACCGCCGGCGGCCGCTCTTGAGGCGGCGGCGCCTGCCCCGGCTCGTGAATGTCAAGAAGCATCTATGCTGCCGCTTCTGCCGCCAACCTGCGCCGCGACCGCAAATCAGAACCAAGGGTCTCCAGATATTTCAACCGTGTCGCCAAGCGTGCGGCCGCGGCGGTGTCGCCGGCGGCGAAACACTCGGCAAGCCCTGCCTCGCAGTCCGCGCGGCGGTTCTGCGCCTGCTCCGCCAGACGCTCCAGTTCGGCCACGGTATCAGCGTCCATTGCCGCTTCGCGGTCGGCCATCGCTTCCATGAGCACTTCGGGGTCGGTCGGCAGATTGCCCGTTTCAGCATTGACCGTCACACCGTGAAGCGACAACAGATATTCGGCCCGGCGCAGCGGATTGCCGAGGGTACTGTAGGCCTCGTTCAGCGTCGTCGATTGCTGCATCGACAACAGGCGCTCGCGTTCCGGGCGGCCTGCGAAACGGTCAGGGTGCAGTTTGCGTTGCAGCGCAAAATAGCGCTGTTCCAGCGCTGCGATGTCGATGTCGAAGCGGCGCGCAATACCCAGCCGTGCGAAATGATCGGCCGCACCGGGCGGCTGCACCGCCCCGCACCCGTCACAAAACGCGGGCGCAGACGGCGCCGGGGCTGTGCATGACCAGCAGTGCGAAGGAGATTCCGGTGTCATATCAATTGCTTCCAGGGCGGCCCCGCCGCCGCGGCGCAGCTAGACGTGAAACGACTCGCCGCAACCGCACTCTCCCTTGACATTGGGATTGTTGAAGGTGAAGCCCGCGCGCAGCTTGTCCTGCACGAAGTCCATTTCGGAGCCGATGAGAAACATCACGGCCTTGGGGTCGATCAACAGCGTCACGCCCTGATCCTCGATCACCTCGTCAAACGGCCCGACGTCGTCCGCATATTCGAGGTTGTATGCCAATCCCGAACAACCGGCATTGCGGACGCCGATGCGGATCCCCGCTGAATCCTTGCCGCGCTGTCCGAGCAGATGGCGGATGCGCCCGGCGGCAGCGGCGGTCATGCGCATCATCGGGGGACGCGGCGCCGACCGGGCGCCGCCGACCGCCGATGGCGGGTTAGTGGTGCCAACCGACATGATGCCCGCGCGTCAGGATGCGTCCGTCTGCTTGCCGCGATAGTCGGCTATAGCAGCCTTGATCGCGTCTTCGGCAAGCACCGAACAATGAATCTTCACCGGCGGCAGAGACAGATGATCCGCGATCTGCGTGTTGCGGATCTCTGCTGCTTCGTCCACGGACCTGCCCTTGATCCATTCCGTCGCCAGGGAACTGGAGGCGATAGCCGAGCCGCAACCGAACGTCTTGAACTTTGCGTCCTCTATCACCCCGTTGTCGTCGACCCTGATTTGCAATTTCATCACATCGCCGCAGGCCGGCGCGCCGACAAGACCCGTGCCCACATGGTCGTCATTCTTGTCCAGCGATCCGACATTGCGCGGATTCTCATAGTGGTCGATCACTTTCTCGTTATAGGCCATCGGCTGTTCTCCGCCTCGTCACAGGTTGTTCTTCCAAGCTCATCCATCCGGCTCAATGGTCGGTCCATTGCACCGATTTGAGGTCCACCCCCTCTTGCACCATCTCCCATAGCGGACTCATCTCGCGCAGTTTTCCGACATTGTCGCAGATCGTTTCGATCGCGTAGTCGATCTCGGCTTCGGTGTTGAAGCGCCCGATGCCGAAACGGATCGACGTGTGCGCAAGTTCCTCGTCCACCCCCAGCGCGCGCAGGACATAGGACGGCTCCAGCGAAGCCGAAGTACATGCCGACCCGGAGGACACGGCAAGGTCTTTGATCGCCATCATCAGCGATTCTCCCTCGACATAAGAGAAACTGAGATTAAGATTCCCCGCCACACGCTGCTCCGTATCGCCGTTCAGAATCACATCATCCAGGCGGTCGGTGATCCCCTCATTGAGGCGCCGCGCCAGCATGCGCACCCGTTCTGTTTCGGCCGGCATTTCCGCCTGCGCAATACGGCACGCGGCACCGAGGCCGATGCACAGGGGCGCCGGCAGTGTGCCTGACCGCATTCCCCGCTCCTGCCCGCCGCCATTGATGAGCGCCTGCAAGCGCACGCGCGGACGACGCCGCACAAAGAGCGCGCCGATCCCCATCGGGCCGTAGATCTTGTGGCCGGAGATGCTCATCAGATCGATGTTCATGGCGTTGACGTCAAGCGGAATCTTTCCCACCGCCTGGGCGCAGTCGGTATGGAAGAACACCTTGCGCTCGCGGCATATGGCGCCGATTTCCGCCAGCGGCTGAATGACACCGATCTCGTTGTTCACTCCCATTACCGACACCAGCGACGTCTGGTCGGTAATCACCTCGCGCAGCCGGTCGAGATCAATGAGGCCATTGGGGCGCACGGGGAGGTAGGTGATGTCAAAGCCTTCCTGCTGCAAATGGCGGCAACTGTCGAGCACGCATTTGTGCTCGGTGAGCACCGTCACCACGTGGCGCTTGCGGTCGCCGTAAAATCGCGCCACGCCCTTGATGGCCAGATTGTTCGACTCGGTGGCGCCGGAGGTGAAGATGATCTCCTTCGGATTGGCGCCGATGAGCTCCGCCACTTCCGCCCGCGCCGTCTCCACCGCCTGTTCCACTTCCCAGCCATAGCTGTGGCTGCGTGAGTGCGGATTGCCGAACTTCTCCTTGAAATACGGCATCATTGCGTCCAGCACGCGCGGGTCCACCGGCGTGGTCGCCTGATTGTCAAGATAGACCGGGAGCGTGATATTGCTTCCGTTGCGCGGTCGGGTCATCGCCGTTACTCCACCATTGCTCAAGCGGCGCGCCGCGCCCGCCCGGCGCGGCAGCGTTCATACAGGCCAAACCAGGCGGCGCAAAGTCGCGCCACATCTTCCTCGCGGCTGGCCCAGCCGAAACTCACCCTGATTGCCTCGCCCGCCGCGCGCGGGTCCACACCCATCGCGCGCAAGACATGGCTGGCGCTCACCTTGCCGGAACTGCACGCGGCGCCGGCGCTGACTGCCACCCCGGCCAGATCGCAGGCGATAACCTGAATTTCCGCAGCAACACCGGGCATGCCGAGACAAGAAGTGTTACCGAGCCGAGGCGCTGGCGCACCATATACCACCGCATCGCCGGCCTGTGCGCAAATCGTGCGCTCGAAACGGTCGCGCAGACGGGCAGCACGCACCCGTTCGGCCTGTGCGGCAAGCACCTCCGCCGCCGCGGCGCCAAATCCGGCTATCCCGGGTACGTTCTCCGTGCCGGCGCGACGACGGCGTTCCTGTCCACCGCCGCGCAATAGCGGCGCAAGATAGTGGTCCCCGCCCAGGACGAGGGCGCCGACACCTTGCGGCCCTCCCAGCTTGTGGGCCGACAGGCTGAGCAGGTCAATGTCGAGCGCTGCCATATCCAGGTCCATGCGCCCCGGCGCCTGCGCCGCATCGCAATGAATCAACCCCCCGGCGGTGCGTGCCAGAGCCGCTGCCTCACGCACTGGCTGAATGACCCCGGTCTCGTTGTTCGCCAGCATCAGGGAAACCAGCGCCGGCGCCGGCGCGGCCGCCAGGGCCTGCCGCAGTGCTGCGAGGTCGATCACACCATTGTCGTCGACCGGCACGCGCACGGCCGCTGGCGCCGCCGCGAGCACCGAATCATGCTCGACAGCCGAGACGACCCATGACGCCGGGTCCATACCGGCCAGCGCGAGATTGTTCGCCTCGGTTCCGCCGCTGACAAATATCACGCGCTCCGGCGCGGCATTGACCAGTGCCGCCACACGCTCGCGCGCATCCTCGACCAAGGCACGCGCGGCACGGCCCGCGGCATGCACGGAGGACGGGTTGCCGCCGACCGCGAGCGCCCGCGCCGCCGCCTCGGCCGCTGCCGGGCGCACCGGCGCGCCGGCGTTGTAGTCGCAATAGCTGAGCAGGTCCCGATCGCTCACGACGCCACCGCCCTGTCGGTGTCCCGGGAAACCGTTGCGGGGAAAAAATGCGGCAGCAGACCGCTGGCGCCGAGCACACGCCTCTCGCAGACATCCGCCAGCGTCACGGAACTCAGAAACAGATGAATCTGATTCCCCAACTCCGCCCACAGATCATGCGTCAGGCACCGGCTGGCGTCGCTGCGGCAGCCAGTGGCCGAACCGGGCTTGCAGCGTGTGGCGCGCACCGGCTCGTCGACGGCGAGAATTATGTCCGAGATGCGCGTCTCGTCGGCGGGGCGGGCAAGCATATAACCACCGCCGGGGCCGCGGACGCTGTTCACCAGGCCGGCGCCGCGAAGTTTGCGGAACAGCTGTTCAAGGTACGACAATGAGATTTCCTGTCGTTCGGAGATGTCAGCCAATGCGACCGGGGCGCCGGCAGAAGCCCGCGCCAGATCGACCATCGCCATGACTGCGTAGCGTCCTCGAGTGCCCAATCGCACGATCTCCGCTCCTTCTTTCGTCGCGGGCGCGTCGCTGTCTGCCCACCTCTTGCCACCGTGGCATCCGCCGTTCCGGCGGTGTCCCGAACGCCTCTCAACTTCCCTTCAACAGCCCGTGAAGAGCACGCAAGGTCTGGTCACTCTCCCCGCTTCATCGAAATATTCCTGCGCCTCATGATCTGTTCCCGTCCAGAATGCGCCCGTCGTGGCGTCGTTCTCCCTGATTGTCGCTGTCATCGTCCACAAACGCTCCCGGCACCGGCGTCTGTTGTTGTGCCGCTTCGAGCTCGGCCACCCGGGCCTTCAGTGCACTGACCTGCTCCAGTAATCCGTCCAGCGCCCGTGCCAGTGGATCCGGAAGCCGACCTGGCGTGCCATAGGCGAGGAAATCGTCGTCCTTCGGCGTTTTTTTGGGGCGCCGCCCCACACGCCGCGCCGGAATCCCCACCACCGTCGCTCCGGCGGGGACTTCCTCCACCACTACGGCGTTGGCGCCGATGCGCGCGGCGCGGCCCACTGTAAACGGCCCCAACACGCTCGCGCCGGCCCCGACAATCACCCCATCCTCCAGCGTCGGGTGCCGTTTGACGCCCCGCTCCAGCGATGTGCCGCCCAGGGTCACACCTTGATACAGCGTGACATCGTCGCCGATGACAGCGGTACCGCCGATGACGACTCCCATGCCGTGGTCGATGAACAAGCGGCGTCCGATCAGTGCACCAGGGTGAATCTCGATGCCGGTGAAAAACCGTCCGACATGCGACATGAACCGCCCGGGCAGCTTCAACCCCGTGCGCCAGAGCAAATGCGCGAAGCGGTATAACAGGACAGCGTGAAAGCCGGGATAGCAAAACACCACTTCCGCCCGCGACCGCGCTGCCGGGTCGTGGCTCATGATCGTGTTGATGTCCTCAGCCAACCTTTGGAGCATGACAACTTCGCTCATTCCGTGCTAAGAAGGCCGCGTTTCGACGCTCCAGGAGCCCTTGCCGTCGACAACCACTGAACCGCCCACAACCATATAAGTATCCGACTCGCACGGTCAAGTAATTTGACCATTGAATAACGGGGTATGGGCACATTATAACCGAGTCATAAGGTCGGAAATCATCCGCCCGCCGCCGTACACCCCACCCAGCCGCCGGAGGAGTTGCTTGCCAGAAGTCATTTTCAACGGCCCCGACGGACGCTTGGAAGGCCGGTATCACCACGGCGCAGGCCAGAATCCCCCCATCGCGCTGATGCTGCACCCTCACCCGCAGCATGGCGGCACCATGAACAACAAGGTCGTTTACACTCTCTACCACGCCTTCGCGCAAATGGGTTTTTCCGTGCTGCGCTTCAATTTTCGCGGCGTCGGCCGCAGCCAGGGCGCCTATGACGAGGGCGAGGGTGAGCTCAGCGACGCCGCTTCAGCCATCGACTGGCTGCAAAACCATAACCCTGACGCGCGCGCTTGCTGGATTGCCGGCTTCTCCTTCGGCGCCTGGATCGCATTGCAATTGCTGATGCGGCGGCCTGAAGTCGCCGGTTTCATCGCCGTCTCGCCGCCGGCAGGCAGTCATGACTTTTCGTTCCTCGCGCCCTGCCCTGTTTCCGGGCGGTTCATTCAGGGCACTGCCGATACCATCGTGGCCGCGGAAGGCGTGGAGGAACTTGCCGCCAAACTGTCACACCAGGGCGGCGTGACCATCGATTGCCAGCTTGTCGAAGGCGCTGATCACTTCTTCGGCAATGAATTGCCCGCGGTCTCGCAACTGGTGCAGGATTACGTACAGACCCGCAGCGGAGCGGCGCTTTCCCAAGCCTAGATGCTGCACGCGTGAACAGCATTGCGCGGCAGCCGCCGGACTGGCGGCCGGTCAGGATATCTGCCGTTGAATCAAGTTGCGAAACAGGCCGTCCTTGCCAGCGAGTTCGTCGAACCGCCCCACTTGAACGACTCTCCCCGCTTCAATCACATAGATACGGTGCGCCTCGCGGATCGTCGAAATCCGGTGGGCGACGACAATCCGCGTTGCTGTGGAGTTGCGAATTCCCTCCATCAAGGCTGCCTGGCTCTTGCGGTCCAGCCAATTGGTCGCCTCGTCGAGAAAGATTATGCGCGGGTCGCGGGCCAGGGCGGCGGCAACACGGATACGCTGGCTCTGCCCGCCGGATACCCCGGCTGCCTGTTCTCCCAGGGCGGTATGCATCTGCATCGGCATTGCGGCAATATCGCGATCGACCACAGCTTGGCGCGCCGCGCGCCAGGCATCGTCGAGGGTGAGGCTCCGGTCCAGGCCGATAATATTGTCGAGAACGGTGCCGGTCTGAACGCTCCCGTTCTGGAGAACAACGCCAACCTGCCGCCGCACGGAAACCGGGTCCAGATGCGCGAGGTTGCGGTCATCGTAATACACGGCGCCGCTGGTCGGCGTCTCCAGGCCGAGCGCCAAGCGAATCAGTGTACTTTTGCCGGCGCCGGACTCGCCGACGATGGCGATAAACTCGCTCGGCTTGGCGAAAATGCTTACCCGGTCCAGAACCGGCGCTCCCTTATCGCCATAGCGGAAGCTGACATCCTCAAGACGAAGTCCGCCGCGTAGCACAATCGGAGGGCCCGAGCCGCGTCCGCTGTCGGGCGCAGCGGCCAGGATGGGCAGAACCTGTTCTGAATAGGGAACCACCGAAGCAATTGTCTCCATTGCGGCGCCAAGCGCGACAATGGATGCGTAAAAGAACATCGACGCAACAAAGATGGCGATAAACTCGCCTGCCCCGGTTTCTCCTGCCTGCCGCAAATGGGCAGCGGCAAATAGCATCGCTGCCGCCAGGAAAGGCACCGCCGCGCCGAACGCTTTCAAATGCTCGTTCTGGATGTTGATGCGCATCTCGGCGAGCTTTTGCCGGCGATAACGCCGCGCCCATATTGCGCGTGCCAATCCTTCTGCTCCGGCGGCCTGCAGCTTGCGGACGGAGACGATGAACTGGAACAACTGGCCCGTGAGGAGGCGTTCCTCTTGCAGGCGGCGGCGTTGGGGGGCGATCTGCGCAATCCCGAACGCCACCGTCACCGCCAGGGCTGCGATGCCCGTACCCAGCCCGATCCAGCCAAGCACGGCGTCGTAGAAAAACAGGAGAGCAAGCGACGGCAGGAGGAACAGGACGGCAAGTACCGCCGCCGCTGTCGCTCCGGAGAGGCGGTCGCGCAGCGTCTGGAACGCCAGCGCCCTCATGGAGATATCACCCGAATTGTAGGCTCGATGAAATCCTGTTTGCAGACGCAACAGCCGGTCCCAGAGCGCCGCGGTCATACGCGCGGCGAGCTGCCCTTCGAGCCGCATGATTGCTGACCCGCGCAGCATATGGGCTATCGCTGCGGTGAGTGCGAGCAATGCCAGCAACAACACCAACTGCAGAAGCGCAACACCGGCGCCGGAGGGGATCACCCGTTCCACTAGCGCGCCGATCCCCACTGCCGGCGCCAGTGTGAGGATTCCGGCTGCGACTCCGGCAAGCGTGATGCGAGCCAGACCTGCGCCAAATCCGGCAGCGGCACTTGATCGCAGCGCGCTCAAGTCGAGCGATCCCTTATCGGACAGGGGACGGTAAAGAACGTAACCATCGGCCTCGAGCTCGCGGGCCTGCGCACGCCGGACTGTTGAGGTCGTGCCGGTTTTCGGATCAAACAGCCGGTATCGGTTCCATATCCCGGGCAGGAGGGCAACCGGCCAGCCGCCCTCGCGCCGGAAAGCCAGCATCGCGCCGCTGTCGCCGACCCACCAGCGGTCCTCCGGCAAGATGCGGACCCGTCTAGCGCGCACGCCCGAAGCGTTCAGCAAGTCGGCCAGCGCCAGCGGCCGGTCCGAACGGGCAGGCGGTTCCCGGATCACGATGCCGTCATGGTCCGCTACCGCGCGCAGCGCATCGACCAGGGCATGATCGCTGGACGCCGCGGACGGGGGCGATGCGATAATTCCGAACAATTGCCGCCGTGCCTCGTCTTCGTCGCGGCGGCGCCACACCGAGCGCGCAACCTGGAAATTCGCCTGGTCGACGAGCGTCAGCCGACGATTGAACCTCTCCGCTCCGAACGCCTGGCCGTGAAACCCGGGCAGCGCGCGTGAAAGCAGGTTCCCGATGCCGAGTGTGTGCGAAGACAGCACTGTAATGTCGGCGGGATCATGGAGCACAGCCCAACTGTCGGGTGTGACCGGCACCATCTCGCCTTCTTCCGGCTCTTCGCTGCCGAACAGGTGTGGCGCACCGCCGCAGATCCAGAGCACGCCTTCGGCGCTCATTACCGCGCCGCCGGCCTTGATTTCCGCTTCTTCGGCAAGCAACAGGTCAGGACGAGGGCGGGCCTCGATTTCGCGTGCAATCGCGGTACTTATACCGACGATCCAATTGTCGGCATCTTCGACAAGGGCATCGACCATCCCGTCAGTACGGGCGCCGGTTTCGGCTGCCAGACCTGCGGCCGGTATCCGTCGCAGGACTGTGTCCGGCAGTCCCCTGGCCACAAGCCGCAATTCTCCGGTATTGGCGGCGCCGAAGGCCAAGCGACCGGCATCAAGACGCAGCACATGATGAAAGGGCGCCTCGGCCACCCCTTCGGATACCCCCACCAGAAAAACGTCCAGAGTGCCTCGCTCGACGAACCACACATATCCCGGGTCGTCGAGCTGCACCGCCCGGTTTCCGGCGGTTGCTACGGTTTCGCCCGTGGAAGCCGCCTCTGCAAGACGGCGGCGAGGCGACCCGGCGGGCCAGAGCATGACCGGTCCGGAAGCGTCCTCGAAATTACGAGGCATGAACCAGCTCCCGGTACAGGCCGTCTTCGACGGCGATCAGATCGTCATGGACGCCTTCTTGAGCTGCATCTCCGCGATCGAGCACAACGATCCGGTCACAATCGCGGATCGTGCTCAGGCGGTGGGCGACAATCAGGCAGGAACAACCGCGGCGGCGCAAAGCATCGTCGATACGGGACTCGATGATCGCATCGAGGGCGGCGGTGGCCTCGTCAAGTATCACCACCGACGGGTCCGAAACCAGAGCGCGGGCGATTTCCATCCTCTGGCGCTGGCCGCCGCTGAAATTACGTCCGTCCTCTTCAATCCCGGTGTCGTAGCCGCGGGGGCGGGCCATGATTTCGTCGTGGATCATTGCATCCCGCGCCGCGGCGATCACCTGTCGGTCAGGAACGTTCGGATCCCAAAGGGTCAGATTGTCCCGCACAGAACCGGCGATCAACGCGGTGTCCTGAGTTACCACAGAAATTGAATCATTGAGCACATCACGTGGAATCTCCTGACGTTTCATCCCGTCAAACAGGATTTCCCCCGACCATGGCCGATAGATTCCCGCCGCGAGCAGTGACAGGGTGGATTTTCCCGATCCGCTGGGGCCGACAATCGCAACCCGCTGACCCGGCTCGATGGTGAGATTGAATCCCTTGATCAACGGCGCCCGATAACGCTGAAACCCGAACGTTACGTTCCGTAACTCGACCCGACCGCGCAGCCGCAGCCGGGCGCCGACCGTAGCGATGTGCCGTGTGGGGCGCGGTTTCGCTTCGTCACGCGACACGGGCGTGCCAAGCACTTCCTCCAAGCGTACCAGTTCCGCATCAAGCGTAGGCAGCAGTTCCGCGAACTGCACGAGTCGGCCGATCGGTTGCAGAAAGTTCCATGCCAGGACGTACACGGCGATCAAACTGCCCAACGACATGCCGTCGGACATAACCTTCCATCCGCCGAGACCGAGCACCAGGGCGCCCCCGAGCGCGGTGAACAGGATGGGGATTGCTTCGGTGACATGGTCGCGCTCTGCAAATCGCTGGCGGGTGTTGAGTTCGCGCGCCTGGTGTCCGCTCCATCGCACGAAGAAATTATCCTCGGACGCCGTCGCTCTTATGGTCTCCAGATTCCGCAGCCCGGCGAGCCCGACGCCCATCAACAGGCCCTGTTCGCGACGAAGGCCATGGCTTTCGTCAGTTCGGCGACAGCTTGCGAACCAGGCCGCAGCCCCGCACGATACCGCCACGAGCGCAACACCTGCCGCAAGTCCGGCGTCATACAGGAAAATCAACGAAAGGAACGCGAGGCCTATCGTCAGATCGATGGTCACTGCCGCCGTCTGATTCACCCCCACGGTCACCACGGACTCGATCGACTGGATACGAAACAGCAGATATCCGGACATGCGCCGGGCAAAGAACTCAGCCGGCCGGCGCAGCAGACTGCCTACGAAACGATCTGCCTGGCGAACCACGACCGAGAGGGACAACCGTCTGAGCGCACGCTGTCTCAGCCATGTGAGGATATAGGCGACAATTGCGGCCGCGAGCGCCGCGCCGATCAGCACGCCTCCCCAATTGCCCTGCCCGCCTTCCAGGACATGATCGACGAACAGTGCCAGCAGCAGCGGCACAGCCACGCCCGGCACCGCAAGCAGAAGGCCGGCAATGACAGCAAACACCAGTGCTGATCGGGACGCGCTGACCCAGGGCCACAAGCGCCGCAGCACACCCGGCGGAGGCGCGCTGCGGCGGAACGATTTGGCCGGCACGAGTTCCAGCGCCACGCCGGTGAATGCGCGATCAAAGCTGGTCTCATCAAGAACACGACGGCCACGGGCCGGGTCATTGATGAAATACTGCCCGTCCCGGATCCCCTCCAGCACCACGAAATGCCGGAACTCCCAAAACAGGATCGCCGGCAAGGATAATTTGGGGAGGTCGTCGAGTTCCTGCTTCCACCCGGACGCTTCCAGCCCGTATTGCCGGGCTGCGCGTACAATGTCGGCGGCCGAGCAGCCGTCGCGTCCGACATCGCATGCCTCGCGCATCTCTTCCAGCGACACCCAGTGGCCGAAATAGCAGAGTACGGAAGCGAGACACGCCGCGCCGCACTCCGTGGCTTCGATCTGAAGCACCAAGGGCGTCCGTACACGGGGCGCCAGCAGGCGCCGCAACTTGCGGCTCAATCCGTCAGCGGGCATGGCCCGGTATGCGCACCATCGGTCGGCCCGTTGTCGGCTGTGGGTCAGGATCGGATCAAGAGGCTCAAGGGCGAGGTGCGCTCAAGAACGATTTCGATCCGGCAGGGTATACCATCCGGGAGATCCCTTGCCGACACGCCCGCAGGGGAGGCGCTGAAGCCCGGGAAAGCGTCGATCGCGACCTGCAGAAGGTGGCCTCGCTCCCGAAGCGTGACGTCCGGGTGCAGCCGGGGCAACCAGGCCGGCGGCGTGGTGCTCTGCGCGGAAACTGCGGTGAGTTCACCGGGGATCGACCGGCTTCCGCCGACCCATGCAATAGTGACCCTCGCCGTCATTCCCGGCGCAAGCAGCCATGAATCCTTCGTCTCGACAAAAGCGACTGCCGTCCGCCGGTCGGCGTCCCCCGCCACGATATCGGCGACCGGTGCACCGGCAGGAACGCTCTGACCGGGAGCGACGAACATGGCGGCGATCACACCGTCAACAGGACTCTCGACGTCATTTACCTGCTGGCGTGCATCAAGCTCGGCGCGGAGGGCCCGGGTCGAGGCAAGCAGACGTTGCATCCCCGCGCGGCCATCGCCCGTCACGCCCGTCGCTTCCTCTTCCAGCAACCGGACGGATAACGCCATGGAGCGCACCCATGATTCCGCTTCGCCGGGAGAGACGCGGGCGATCGCCTGACCCGCAGCAACGCCTTGTCCGGCCGATATGAGAATGTCGGAGACAGTCCCGGTCGCGGAGGAGAGCGCCACATGCCGTTCGCCGGCAAGGACCAGCACACCGTCCGCCCGGAATGTTCGTTCCACGCCGCCGAATATGCTCCACACAATGATCACAGCCATGGCCAGGCCAAGGCAGACGAGAAGAACCCACTCGCGCGCCGTGGTCAGTTCGGCACGGTCGTCCAGCGGCTCCGGTTCGACGTTGTGGATGATCGCGCTCTCGCGAAACTGGCTGTTTCCCAACCCCGGCAAGGCAGTCTTCCTTGATCAGGAAAAGGGCCTGAGAGCGCAGGCAACATAGCCCTTCGCCGCAGTAACAGGGTGACCCGCAAGGCTGCTGCCTTCGTCGGCGTGGAAACCAAGCTTGACATGGTGGAGTCCGCAAAGAACCTCGGACACCCCGGATGGCGCAAAAATCCGTTCGCTGCGGGGTAGACGATGGAGTGCGGCAGCCTTTTCGGGCCGGCACCAGCCCCTGCGCACCATCATCTCGAGCGGTGCGTCCCAGCCGCTGCTGCGCCCCTGCCGGGACAGTTCGAGGCCAAACCGGGGCAGCACTCGTTCTTCCGCCACATCAAGGGCCAGAACATGATTATCCACCCCGCGCGCCCGGAAGTCCGACACGACCTCGTCGATCATCGCGGTACGGCCGGGAAAACCGGCGCGATCCATGAATGCCGCAATGCCGTCGCCGAGGGCGCGAACCAGAAGGCGCACAGCCCGCGGCTGGCGGTCGGGGAAGGTTCCGGCCCAGCGAATCGCTGCCCCGGAAGGCAGGACGGACATGATGCGGGCGACACCGGCATGGTTGGGTAACCCCTCCTCCCCGCCGGAAATAGCGTTGATCGCGACAGTCAGCGAGGCGGAGTCAGTATATCCCTGTTCGGAGGCGCTGCACAGGAAAATACCCGGCGCAGCCGAGCCGTCCATGCCTGCGATGTCATATTCGAGCGCCGCCGAACCGACGGCATCGGCCAACAAGGTTCCAGGTCGCGACCACTCGGACAGGAAGCATGCCAGAGGTGTCCCTGCGGTGCAGTCCGAACCGCGTTCCCGGGCAAGCGCAGCGGCAAAAGGTGAATCCCGGCGAACCGACAGCAACAGATCGGCCGCGGCTGCCTCCTCGTTGAGGCGGAACTCGAACCCGAACATCGAGTCGGCGGCGGATGGCGGCAGTCTTCCCGTTCGTGCCAGCAAGCGTTCCCAACCGCAGTCGTTAATCAACCCCGCAGGCAGTACGGAGCGCACCAGCAGGAGTGCATCAGCAAAACAGCCGGCATCCGCGCCCTGCGGCGAGGTACTCCAGAGAGACGCGCCCGTCCTTCCCGTCACCGTAATCATCTTGCAGCGCTCGAATTCCCGGTCCTGCACCGGGACCGCGCCACGCTGGAGGAGCTACCCCCCCCCCCCCCCCGCAATCAGGCAAATTGCCGAGGGAAGAGCGTGAAGAACACGCGCCGAGCAGGTTCATGAGAAGTTGATTAATCCACACATACCGCACGTGCAAAGTCTATCCATACGGTATCGTCAGTACCGCCTGCAACCGCAAAAACACGCAACAGGCGCCTGAACCCTTCGGGTCCGGCGCTGCGTCGTGTTGTACGTTCGGTGGGAGTCCTGAAATATAGCCGGTGGGTTGAAGCAGGTCAGTAATAGTCGGCCTCGCCGCCGGCGGAAGCCTCCAGCTCCTCGTCGGTGAGCCTCTTCGAGCGCGGCAACACGATGTGAGCCGTCGTCGAGTCATCTTCGTGAACGATCACATTCAGCCGCTCCGGCAACGAGATACCGTAAATATCCTGCAGGGTCGCCCTCGGATCCGCAATAAGACGCGCACGGAAATCATCATCATTGACGGCTTGCATGATGAGATCGTCGCGAAGTTCGGATGCCGTCATCGAGCCACGGGCGGTCGGTACGGATTTCGTCATCGTCGCCTCCAAATGGCAATCATCAAGCTTCATTTACAAAAACAATAACGGAACAGAAATTTGTATGCAATCCAATTTCCGAATTCCCGTCAAAAAAAATTTTGACCGGATGTCCCCCGTGTTACGACCTAAAAAATTGATTTATAATATAATCCCGGAAGATCAATGAGCAGCCACCATAACGTGAATTGCCTGCATTCGACAATACCTTCGAATTCCTCCATCGCGCCGGCGGGGAGAGAGCGCACATGCGCAACGACTTCCGGGGCCAAGGATTCAATCATCGCAGCGCCCACAGTCACGCTGACAGCATATGCCGGCGCAAACAGTCGCGCATGACCATCGCGTGGCCTTCATTCCCCTTCTCATCTGTCCTGTTATCGGCGTCTGCGCGAACAGAGGAACGCCCGACCGGGCCAGTGCTGCGCGCCGCCCGGACCAGCGCCCGAACACATCTGATCCCACTTGGCAGGAATACCCAGGCCACAAGTTTCGACAAATTCAACTGCCCCGCAATTGCAGTTGTCGATATGGCCAGCCAATATTTCATCGACAACTATCTTGCGGTTGTCGGCCCGAGACTTGGCGTGCGCAGCGATACCCCGGTAAGCCGTGTCGCAAGCGTTGCAGCACGAATCCTGAGCAGGTGCGGTGTTTCAGTCCGCGCGCCGGGCGGCAGGGAAGAAACGCCCGCCAAGGCAGGGCTCGGCAACCCCAGTCGTGCCCGGCAGACTGAGCGGCAACCCGGCCCGGCTGCGCACCGCAAGGTATGCGAATGCCTGCGCTTCCAGTGCATCCCCCTGCCATCCCACCGCTTCCACCGGCGCGGCGATGCCGCCAAGTTGTGCGTTCAACGCTTGCATCAGCGTCGGATTGCGGCGCCCGCCCCCGCATACCAGCCACCGCTTCGGCGGGCGCGGGAAAAACCGCCCCGCCAGCGCCGCGGACGCCGCGGTGAAGGCAGTCAGGGTTGCTGCACCATCGGCTGCGGACATCCCCTCCAATGCCGCCGCAGCGGCAGCAGAGAAGTGATTCCGGTCCAGCGACTTCGGCGGCGGCGCCGCAAACCAGGAATCGGCCAGCAGCTTGGTCAAGCGTGAGGCATCCACCGTGCCGGCCGCCGCCAACCGACCGTCGCGGTCAAACGGCGCTGTCGTCCAGCGCGACACCCAGTCATCGAGCAGCGCATTCCCGGGGCCGGTGTCGAACGCCAGCACTGCGTTGGCCTGATCTTCCCGGTTCCCGCCGGGGTATTCATCGAGAAACGTGACATTGGCAACCCCACCAATATTCAGCACCGCCAGCGGCTTTTCGAGTTCGTCAGCCAATGCCGCATGAAAGAGCGGCGCAAATGGTGCTCCCTCGCCGCCGGCTGCGACATCTGCGCTGCGAAAATCCGCCACGACGTCGACGCCGCTCACCGCCGCCAACCGGGCAGCGTCACCGATCTGCCAGGTCCGTCCACGCGCCGGATCGTGAAAAATGGTTTGACCGTGAAACCCGATCAGACGCGGCGGCGTATCGAGCCGGCGCGACAACCTCTCCACCGCGGTGGTATGGGCGTCCGTGAGGGACGCCTCCACCGCGCGCACCGACGCATCATCATGCCGGTCGAGAGTGTGCAGCGCCCGCCGCATGGCGGCGTCATAGGGAACGGTGAGCCATGGCCCGCACACCACACGGGCGCGCCCGTCCGTGTCCAGCGCCGCGGCATCGACGCCGTCGCCGGATGTCCCGCTCATCAGCCCGATGACGCGGATCATGCCGCCGCCGCGATTGCCGCGCTGTGCCGCCGCGTGCTAACAGAAGCGCGCCACACCCGCGGACCCGAATCATGACCGAACCCCAATCCGACTTCCTGCGTGTTCTCACCGCACGCGGCTATGTTCATCAGTGCACGAGTTTCGAGATGCTCGACGCCGCTGCGCAGGAAGGAACCGTCACCGCCTATATCGGCTTCGATGCTACCGCCGACAGCCTTCATGTCGGCAGCCTCGTGCAGATCATGCTGCTGCGCCGTCTGCAGCAGACCGGCCACAAACCCGTGGTGCTGATCGGCGGCGGAACCACCCGTGTCGGCGATCCTTCGGGCAAGGATGCCACCCGGCAATTGCTCGATGATGAGATCATCGACCGCAACAAGCGCAGCATAAGGGGAATTTTCGAGGCGTATCTCACTTTCGGAGAGGGACCCCATGACGCCGTCATGGTCGATAATGCGGACTGGCTGACGAAGCTGAACTATCTCGATTTCCTGCGCGAATATGGCCGTCATTTCTCGGTCAACCGCATGTTGGCCCTTGAATCTGTGAAACAGCGGCTGGAGCGCGAGCAACCGCTGAGTTTTCTCGAATTCAACTACATGATCCTGCAAGCCTACGATTTCCTCGAACTCGCGCGCCGACACAACTGTACGCTGCAAATGGGTGGCTCCGACCAGTGGGGAAACATCGTCGCCGGCGTTGAACTCGCGCGGCGCACCGATGGTCGCACATTGCACGGCCTGACCGCGCCGCTTATCACCACCGCTTCGGGCGCCAAAATGGGAAAAACCGCGGCCGGCGCCGTGTGGCTCAATGATACCCACCTGTCAGCCTATGACTATTGGCAATTCTGGCGCAATGTCGAGGATGCCGATATCGGCCGGTTTCTGCGCTTGTTCACCGACCTGCCGCTCGACGAGATCCGCCGGCTGGAAGCCCTGCGCGGCCAGGAAGTCAATGACGCCAAGAAAAGCCTCGCCAATGCGGCTACCACGATGCGCCACGGCGCTGCTGCCGCGCGTGATGCCGCAGCAACCGCCCGCCGCACATTCGAGGAAGGCGGCCACGGTGAAGCCCTGCCCGAAATCGGCGTTGACGGCAATGTTCTCGCCGCCGGCGTCGCCGCCTTTCGCCTGTTCCGCATGGCCGGGCTGTGCGAGTCGAACGGCGCCGCACGGCGCTTGATCCGCGGCGGCGGCGCCCGCGTCAACGGCCGCGTCGTCGAATCGGAAGAACAATCCATCGGCGCGCCCGACCTCGCAGAAGGCGCTATCAAACTTTCGGCCGGCCGCAAGCGGCACGCGCTGATCCGCCCCGCCGCCTGACCTGTCCGCGTTATTTTATGAGATATTAGTTTGAAAACGTCAAATAATTTATTGTTTTATATAAAATATGTGCGTGAAATTACGCGACTATAACGCCCCCGAAGGGTCGCATGGTATATACTCCGGGCCGGACGCGGTGCGCCCGCAGACCTGCGGGCGCACCGCGCGTTGCCTCACTTGTGGTGCGAGAGTTTGCGGGTTTCCGCCGTGATGACGTCCACCACTGCCGGGCGGTTCTCGCGCGTTGCCGCGATGGCGCGCGCAAAAGTCTCCGGCAGCGCCGCCGGCTCTTCCACCCGCTCCGCATGGCAGCCCAGTGCTGATGCCAGCGCTGCATAATCTCCCGTCTGTTCCGCCGCGTTATAGCGCTTGATCGAATCCGGGATATTGCGGTCATATCCTGAAAACACCGAGTCATGCTTGATGACGGTCAATGTCCCGATATTGTTGCGCGCCGCCGTTTCAAGGTCCATCGCCGTCATACCGACTGCACCGTCGCCCATCACATTGACGACCAGCTTGTCGGGATTGGCGATCTTCGCTCCCATCGCCAGCCCCAGCGAGAAACCCAGTTGTGAGGACTGTCCCCAGCCCAGATAGCTGCGCGGCTTCGAAGACTGATAGAACACGCTCTGGATATCGCGTGACGCGCCTGCCTCATGCGTGATCATCGTCGTATCGGGATCAACGGCGTTCCATAATTCGCGGAACATCCGGTAGCCGTTGATCGGCTTCGAGCCATCGGCAAACAGCGGCTCGTATTCCGCCAGCCAGTCCGCCTTGATTTTCGCCAGTTCGGCCTCGGTCGCCGCGCGCACATCCGCCCGACCGCTGGCGCCGACGCGGCGCCGCAATTCTTCGGCCAATGCGTCCAGGAACAATTTGGCATCGCTGATCACGCCGAGCGCCGCCTCGTAATCCTTGTTGATGTCCACCGCATCAACCGTGGCATGGATGATCTCCTTGCCGGCGGGAATGACGCGGGTGAACGGCGCGATGCTGAGGCTGGTGCCGACCGCAAACAGCGTGTCGCAACTTTGCAGATAGTGGGTCACCATCGCCGTCGCTACCAAGGCGCCGACACCGGCGGCAAGGGGATGCGACTCCGGAATCGCGCTCTTACCTTGCAGGCTGGTCATCACCGGCGCTCCCAGCAGCTCGGCGACCGCTGTGAGTTCGGCGCTGGCGCCCGCATAGAGCACGCCCGACCCGGCCCAGATCAGCGGCGTATCTGCCGCGAGCAACCGGTCGGCTGCCTCCTCCACTGCGCCCTGATCGGCGCCCATGCGCATTTTCGGCACCTGCTTCCAGTCGACCTCGCCCGGATAGTCGGTGCGGCAGACATCGGCCGGCAGTTCGAGCATCGCCGGCCGCGGGCGGCCTGAGCGCAGCGCCGTGAAGGCGCGCCGCATCTGCGCTTCCAACTGATCGGGTACGACCAGGGTTTGCGACCATTTGGTCACCCCCTGGTAATTGCGGGCGCTGTCGAATGTCGGGTCAGTGCCGAGGAAGCGGGCGCCCGGATGGCCGGGCAGAAACAGGATCGGCGTTGAATCCGTATGTGCATGGGCGACACCGGCGAAGGCGTTTTCCGAACCCGCCAGCCCCTGCACCGTCACCACCCCCAGCTTGTCACCGTTGGTAGAGCGCGACACACCGTCCGCCATATTGCCTGCGACCCGCTCCTGCCGCGTAACGATAGGTTTGATGCCTGCGCGCGCCATGGCGTCCATGATCGGGCTGAAGGGATAGCAGAAGCTTTGTTCCACCCCCTCTGCACGAAGAATTTGAACAAGTGCATCACCGGTCTGCATCATGGCCTCCCTAACGTATGAACTGTGTTTGCCGGCACCGTCTCATGCCTGCGCCGCGCGGCCCTCCGGCAGCGGGTTTTCCGTCGCCGCGCCGCGAAACCGGTTGATCGCTTCCGCACCATCAAAACTGTGCGGAAACACCAATGGCAGCGGCTCGGCGACAATCCGGACATTCACAAACACCGGCCCGGGCGCGCTCAGCATCGTCTCGCGCAGCCCGGCGATATCCGCCGCTTCCGACACGGTTCGCGCTGCCGCGATACCGCATCCGCGCGCTACGGCTTCCAGGTCGGTCGGTCCGGCAGTTGCGGTCGGCTGCCCGCCTGTTTCGACATAGGCGCCGTTATCCATTACCAGCACCGCGAGATTTGACGGCCTCTGAACGGCGATCGTCGCCAGCGCGCCCAGGCTCATCAGCATGTCGCCGTCGCCGCCAAGCAGCACCACGCGCTTGTCCGGCTGCGCCAGCGCAAGCCCCAGCGCAAAGGGCGCTGCCTGCCCCATTGCGCCGATGAAGCAGAAATTGCGCGCGTCGTCACCCGCAGCCGTAAGGTCCCACGTCGCCGAGCCGAGGCTCGAGACCGCCAGCAAGTGGTCCGGGCGCCCTTCCAGCAGCGCCTTCACCAGCGGGCGCCTGTGCAGCATGGCGTCAGCCCTCCCTGAACTGCTTGGCGCCGATCATCTTTTGCGACAGCAGCACCGCAGCGGACTGCCGCGTGTTGAACGCATAGCGCACTGCCGCGTCCACTGTCTCACCCACTTCGCCCCTGTAGTCAGCGCGGAACAGGCGCACATCCATCGCTTCCAGAACCTTGGGCGCGCCCCGCCCCATCGGTGTCTGCCACGGGATGAACTCGCCCCACTCGCCGCGCATCGAGACGATGGTGACAAAGGGAATACGGCAGATATTGGGCAGGGCCAGCGCATTGATACAATTGCCGACGCCACTGGACTGCATCAAGAGCGCTCCCTTGCGCCCACCGGCCCACGCGCCGCACAACAGCCCCACACCCTCTTCCTCGGTGGTGAGCGTTACCACATCCATGTCGTTTGCGGCTTCGCATCGGCTGATCAGCGGCGTGTGCCCCGCATCGGGCACATGGGCGATCAGCGTCAGGTCATGCGCGCGCAGAACGTCGAAGATATCCCGGTGCCAATCAATGTCGGGCGTTGTCATGCGCAGGGTTCGCCATGTTCGGGGCGCGCGGTGGCGCGCCATGGGATTGAGACCGCGCCCGCAGGGGCGCGAGCGCCGGATTCGTCGGGGGAGAAGGGCGGCTGCCGCTTCCCGCTATCCCGGTCAGGCCGCCAGCGGGCCGCGCAGGAGGCGGCCGGGCAGGGCGCCGGTATGTTCATTCTGGCGCAGCACGATTTCCCCCGCCACCAACGTCACCGCCATGCCGTCGGCGGTTTGCTTGAGGCGCCGCGCTCCGCCCGGAAGATCATCCACCACTTCCGGCATGCGCGGCCCGATACGCTCAGGATCGAACACCGCAATATCCGCCGTCATTCCCTCGCGCAGCAAGCCGCGGTCGTGAAAGCCCCAATGCGTCGCTGTGTCATAGGTAATCAAACGCACCGCTTCCTCCAGCGTAAACGCTTCTTCCTGACGCACCCAATGGCTCAGCAGGTGCGTTTGCAGCGAAGAATCCATGATCTGCGACACATGCGCACCGGAATCCGAGAATGTGACCACCGAATGCGGATGTTTCATCAGCGCCAGCGCATCATCCTGGTTTTCATTGGCCAGCGGCTGGCGGAAAAACACTTCCAGATCATGTTCGAGCGCCACGTCGATCATCGCTTCCGCCGGCGATACGCCCCGTTCCTGCGCAATTTCGGCCATGGACCTGTGCGGCCGTTCCACCCGGTCCATGACATGGAAAATATCCCATTCCGGTGGCCTTGCCTCGGCACCTACCACCTCCGGCCCGTCATAGGGCCGGTCCGCGACTGCGATGAGCTGCGCACGTGTTTCCGGGTCGTGCAGCGCCGCCTTCTGCGCTTCGAGCGGGCGGGCGCGCACATCGCGCCACACATCCCAGGTGTCGAACGGCATGGTCGTCCGAAACGACAGGATGGAATTGAGTTCGCGGCTGTGTACCTGGGTCATGATGCGCGCGCCGGCAGCGTTGCCGCGCGTGATGATATCGTAGAATTTCCGCCACTGACCCGGGTGCTCGCGGCGGCTCAGGCTTCCAAAGGTGATCGGCCGCCCCGTCTCGATCGAGAGATCGACCAGCGACTGGTAGAACCGGCACATTTCCTCATCATCCCCGCGCGCCATTGCCAGTTGGAAAATGCCGGCGCTGATTTCGCCCATGCCGCGCACGATAGCCTGCACTTCGCTGAACGGCCCTATGCGGCTCGCCACCGGCCGGTCGTCCGACGTCAGATGGCTGGGGCTGCGCGACGTTGAAAACCCGATGGCGCCGGCGCGTATTGCCTCCTGCACCAGCCGCACCATCGTCTGCAACTCATCATCGGTCGCGGCGCTGTCAAACGCGCGCTCCCCCATGACATAGGTACGGAGCGCTGAATGACCCACATAACCGGCATAATTCAGTGCTTTGGGTGCCCGTGCCACCGCATCCATATATTCGGGATAGCTTTCCCACTGCCACTCGATGCCTGCCAGCATCGCGTCGCGCGAGATATCCTCTGCCCGCTCGAGGTTGCGAAACACATAGTCTGTTTCCGCAGGGCGGCACGGCGCCAGGGTAAAGCCGCAATTCCCCATGACCACGGTCGTCACACCGTGATAACAGGAGCAACTGCCCAGCGGGTCCCAGAATGCCTGCGCGTCCATGTGGGTATGGCCATCGACAAAGCCCGGCGTCACCACATGGCCCTCGGCGTCGATCACCTGTTCGGCCGGCTCCGCAATGCGCCCGATGCGGGTGATAATTCCATCCTGAACGCCGATATCGGCGTGATAGCGCGGTCCGCCGGAACCGTCGATCACCATGCCGTCCTTGATCAAGACATCATGCGCCATGTCCCTTCCCCCTTCTGCAGCCGCGGCGGCGTCACAAACGCCGGTGCACGCGCTTCTCGCCCGGTCCCGCCGGCCTTACATGAACAGACTGCGTACCTGCGGCATGTCGCTGTAGAGATGAGCGACGAATTCGCCATAGCCATTCCATATACGAGTCGGAATCCGCGTGTCGGTGGTCAGGTCCCGCTCGGTCGCCTGCGTCCAGCGCGGATGCGAATAGGCCGGATTGACATTGGCCCAGAACCCGTACTCGGTCGGTGTGATTTCTTCCCAGAATGTCGTCGGACGGGTTTCGGCAAAATGAAACCGCACGATCGACTTGATATGCTTGAAGCCGTATTTCCACGGCACTGCCAGCCGCAGCGGCGTGCCGAATTGCGGCGCCATGGGTACGCCATAGGCGCCGGTTACGATCAACGCCAGTTCATTGGTCGCCTCGGCAAGCGTCAGGGCTTCCGTATAGGGCCAGGGATAGAAGCGCTGCCGCTGCCCCCGCGCCACGTCCGGGTTCAGGAACGTCGTCATCACCAGAAATTTCGCGGAGCCGAGCGGGCGCGCAAGATCGACCAGATGCTTGAGAGGAAACCCGGTCCAGGGGATTGTCATGCCCCACGCTTCCACACAGCGATGCCGGGTGATGCGCTCTTCCAATGGCATTCGGCGGATCAGGTCATCGGCTTCCAGCCGCATTTCCTGTTCCACCATACCGTCGATCAGCACTTCCCACGGCCGCGGTTTGAGCGCCTGAGCCGCTTTCCAGATGTTCTTGTGCGAGCCGAACTCGTAGAAATTGTTGTAGCGCGTCGTGACGGCTTCCGGCGTCAGATCGAAATCGACCGACAGGCGCTCGTTCCGCGGCGCCGGATACAGCCCTGCAGTGGGATCGTCAGCGGCCCGGGCGGCGCCAAATGGCGCCAGCGCCGGCGCTGCCGCGGCGGCGAGACCGGCAAGGCCGAGCCCCCGCAATATCGCGCGGCGGTCGCGATAGACCGCTTCCGGCGTCGCCGCGGATTCCGGTATGCGCCAACCGGGCTTGTTCTGGATCAGCATGCGTTATTTCCCCTGTCGCAGATGCCGCTGCAGCGCCCGCGTGTCACTGTCACACCGCGCGCACCCAGACGGCCGTATCGTGCACACACATGCCGCCATTGGGCGGGCCCGGGTCCGCACTCAGCAATGTGTTGATTCCGGCGCCGCCCGGAAATGCCTTGTTCGGCCATACGCTTTCGACCACCACCACGCCCCGCTGCAGGCCGTCGAAATATTCGGCATGCAGGCCGATTTCCCCACGCTGATTGCCCATGCGCACTGCCGAACCGTCAGCGATCTCCAGCGCCCGCGCATCCTCCGGGTGCAGCTTGACCGTCGGCCGCTCTTCCTTGGCAATGGAGGTCGGCGTCTCGGTGAACGAACTGTTGAGATAATTGTGCGCCGGCGCCGCCACCAGGCGGAACGGATGCGCCTCGGTCGCGCGTTCGATATTGTCCAGATGATCGGGCAGCGCCGGCATCACCGCGTGGTCCGGCCCCAACTTCTGCCAGTCGGGCGCGAAGCGGAACCGCTTGTCCGGCTGCGCGAAGCCGTTCATGAAATGCGCCGTCTCGAAGTCCGGCTGGCAATCGATCCAGTGCTTCTCACGCAGCGCCGCCAGCGTACCCCACCCGGAGGCGCGGAGCGTCGCGTCGATGATTTCCTCTTCGCTCATCAGGAAGCCGGGATGCTCGGCGCCCAGCCGCCGCGCCAGCTCGCAGATCACGAAATGGTTGGAACGCGCTTCCGCCAGCGGTTCGATCAGCTTGGGCCCCAGGCCGATATGCTGATGGCCGCCCCCCTGATAGATGTCGTTATGTTCGACAAAGGTGGTGGCCGGCAACACGATATCCGCATGCGCTGCCGTCTCGGTCATAAACTGCTCGTGCACGCAGAGAAACAGGTCGCTGCGCGCCAGGCCCCGATTGACCAGCGCCGATTCCGGCGCTACCACCGCCGGGTTCGTGTTCTGGACCAGCATCGCTGTCACTGGCGGGCCGCCATGCAGGGAGTCCTTGTCTGCCAGCAGGACAGGGCCGATGCGCGACATGTCCAGCATACGGATGGCGGGGTCGCGTGTGTCCAGCCCTTCGATCAGCGTCTTGTCCCAATGATAGATGTCACCGTTGGAGTAGAACGCGCCGCCGCCCTTGCGCCGCCATGAACCTGTCACGCTCGGCAGGCAACTCACGGCATGGACCGCCACAGCCCCGTTGCGCGAGCGCGAGAATCCGTAGCCGACGCGAATGAAGGCGCGCTCGGTCTCGCCATAGAGCGTGGCAAATTCTTCGATATCCGCTGCCGGAAGGCCGGTGATTGCCGCCGCCCATTCCGGCGTGCGTTGCTGCAAATGCGCCTCCAGGCGCTCCGGGCAATCCGTCCATTCGGCCATGTATTCGCGGTCCGCGTGGCCGTCGCGAAACAGCACATGCATGACTGCACACGCCAGCGCACCATCGGTTCCGGGCCGCAGCGCCATGTGCATGTCCGCCACCTGGGCCGTGCGCGTGCGGTAGGGGTCCACCACCACCAGCTTCGCGCCGCGCGTCTTGCGCGCCCGCTGTATGTGGGTCATGGCATTGACTTGCGTCGATGCCGGATTTCCCCCCCATGAGACGATCAGGTCCGCCTCCGCCATCTCCCGCGGATCAGGGCCGCGCAGGGTTCCTGTCCCCGCGATCCAGCCGGCGCGTACCAGCGTCGTGCATATCGTGCTGTGCTGGCCGGAGTATTTCTTCGCGTGGCGCAGCCGCTCGATCCCGTCGCGCTGCAGCAACCCCATGGTGCCGGCATAGAAATAGGGCCACACGGCTTCGGACCCCAGCCGCTGCTCGGCTGTGAGAAACGCTTCTGCCACTTCGTCCAGGGCGTCCGTCCAGCTCAGGCGTTCATGGCCGCTTCCAGTGCGCCGCAGGGGGTGGCGCAGGCGGTCCGGATGATGCGTGCGCTCGGCATAGCGCGCCACCTTGGCGCACACGATTCCGGCCGTATAGCTGTTGTCGCGGGCACCGTGAACGCGGCCTATGGTTCGCGCATCGCGCCGTTCGACTTCCAGCGCGCATGTGCTCGGGCAGTCATGCGGGCAAATCGAATATGCGATCTCGAGCGGGGCGTCTCTGTCCATGATGCCGATCCGTTAGGAAATCGATTGAGAATACGCTGCACCCGGCGCGGCACGCGATCGCGCAGCCCGGTTCACTGCAGCGCTGCCGTGGCCCGGTGAATGCGCTCGCACGCGTCCTCCAGTACTGCGTCCGCCGTGGCGTAGGATATGCGGAAATACGGGTCGAGGCCAAACGCCGCCCCGTGCACCACTGCGACTCCCACATGTTCCAGCAGATAATGCGCATAATCCTCGCTGCTGGCAATCACCTTGCCGTCGGTCGTGCGGCGCCCGATCACCCCGCCGCAGCCGGGATAAAGGTAGAACGCCCCCTCCGGTATGCGGCATGACAGGCCGGGAACAGCGTTCAGCGCTGCCGCCACCTTGTCGCGGCGCGCCTTGAAGGCGGCATTGCGCGCCGCCAGGAAGCCGTGGTCGCCGTTCAGCGCCGCCACCGCCGCAGCCTGGCTGATCGAGGTCGGGTTGCTGGTGCTTTGCGACTGGATTTTTGCCATGCCGCGGATCAGCGCTTCCGGCCCGCCGGCAAACCCGATCCGCCAGCCTGTCATCGCGTAGGCCTTGGAGACGCCGTTGACGGTCAGTGTGCGCTCATGCAGCGCCGGCGCTACCTGCGCTGGCGTGGAAAACACGAAATTGTCGTAGGTCACCTTTTCGTAAATGTCATCGGCCATCACCCACACATGCGGGTGGCTCAGCATGACATCAGTCAAAGCGCGCAGTTCGTCCGTCGTATAGGCGGCGCCGGACGGGTTTGACGGCGAGTTGAGAATCAACCACTTGGTGCGCGGGGTGATGGCCTTGTCCAGCGCTTCCGGCGTGATGCGAAAGCCGCTTTCCGCCGAACTGTCGACAAAGACAGGCACGCCGCCGGCAATCCTCACCATATCGGGGTAAGAGACCCAGTAGGGCCGCGGCACGATGACTTCGTCACCGTGATTCACCGTGGCCAGCATGGCGTTGAACAGCACCTGCTTGCCGCCGACGCCGATGATGATCTCGTCGGGCCGGTAGTCCAGACCGTTGTCACGCAGGAACTTGTCGCGCACCGCCTGTTTGAGTTCGGGCGCGCCGTCGACCTTGGTATATTTCGTGTAGCCCGCTTCGATGGCGGTGATCGCCGCTTCCTTGACCGGGTCCGGCGTATCGAAGTCGGGTTCGCCGGCGCCCAAGCCAATCACATCATGCCCGGCCGCTTTGAGTTCCGCCGCCCGGGCTGTGACTGCCATGGTCGGCGATGGCTTGATCCGCCCCAACCGCTCGGCAAAAAAACCCATCACCTGACCTTTCGCAATATTGCCGCAACCCTGGCCGCCGCCCTGCTCCCGGCACAAGCGCCCGCATCCCCTTCCGGGGCCTTGGAATCATCCCCCCCCCCTTGCGGGCGTTCCGCAAGGGGGAAAAGGGAGCGCGAAGCCGGCAGGGCGGTTATGGCAGCGCCTGTTCCACGGCTCCGGTGATTTCGTCCGACAACGGCGTGACGCGGGATGACCAGACGCCGGCGAGCACGCCCTCCCCGTCGATGAGATATTTGTGGAAGTTCCATTTCGGCGTGCCGGCGGCGCCGAGTTCATCCTCGATCCAGCGATAGAAGGGATGCGCGTCTTCGCCAATGACCCGCTGCTTGGCGGTCATGGGAAAATCGATCCCGTAATTTGCCTCGCAGAAAGTCTGGATCGCCGCTTCGTCTCCCGGTTCCTGACTGCCGAAATCATTTGACGGCACGCCGAGCACCACCAGCCCTTGTTCGCGATAGCGTTCCCACAGGGCCTGCAATTGGGTGTATTGGGGCGTGAAGCCGCAAAAGGACGCGGTGTTCACGACCAGCACGGCCTTGCCGGCATAGTCGGCCATGGCCAGCGGCTCTCCCGTGATTCCCGGAAAATCGAACTGATGCGCCGGGCCCGCCTGCGCCGGCATCGTCAGGGCGCACCATCCGATAGCGGCGAGACCCGCCGCGAAACTCGCCAATGTGCGCATATTGCCACCCCTTTCCTGTTTTCGCTCCGCTTCATTCAGCCCTTCTCCCGCATCAGGCGCGCCCGGTCGCGCTGCCATGACATTTCCTTGGCGCGGTCGCGCTTGTCGTGCTGGCGGCGCCCGCGGGCCAATCCGAGTTCCACCTTGGCGCGCCCGGCCGGGTTGAAATAGAGGCTCAGGGGCACGACCGTGTAGCCCCGCCGCTGGATCAGCCCGATGAGCCGCCCGATCTCGCGCCGGTGCAGCAGCAACTTGCGCGGACGCACGGGGTCGTGGTTCATGCGGCTGGCGGCAGCATAGGCGCTGATATGCGCGTTGACGAGGAACATTTCCCCGCCGCGCTCCTCTGCATAGGCCTCACCGAGGCTCGCGCGGCCTTCGCGCAGCGACTTCACTTCCGTACCGACCAGCGCGAGACCGGCCTCAAGGCGATCCTCGATGAAGTAGTTGTGGCGCGCCTTGCGGTTCTGGGCGACGGCGCGCGCGTTCAGGTTGCTGCCCGCCATTGCCGGACATTCGCGTCGAGCAGGCCGGCGGCAACCAGCGCGCCACGCACTTTCTCCTGCGTTCCGGGTGTGATGTCCACCATCGGCAGCCGCAATTCGCCTGAGCACAGGCCGAGCAGGCGGGCGGCGAATTTCACCGGCGCCGGGCTGGTTTCGGCAAACAGCGTATCATGCAGCGGCATCAGCGTTTCGTGAACCGAAAGGGCGCGTGCAGGGTCCCCCGCCCGCCAGGCATTCTGCATGTCGGCGCATGGCGCCGGAGCGATATTGGCCGTCACCGAGATACAGCCATCGCCGCCCTGCGCGAGATAGGACAGCGCGGTTCCGTCCTCGCCGGACAACCGGCACCACGGGCCTTCGATGGCGGCGCGCTCCAGCATCGGGCGCGTCATGTCGGCGGTGGCGTCTTTCACACCAATAATATTGGGAATTTTCGCGAGTGCCGCCATGGTTTCCACCGACATGTTCACGACTGAGCGTCCGGGGATGTTGTAGATGATGACCGGTATGTCGGCAGCCGCCGCCACCGCTTCATAATGCTTGTAAAGGCCCGCCTGGGTCGGCTTGTTGTAATAGGGTGTGACCACCAGCGCCGCGTCGGCGCCCGCATGGTGCGCATGCCGCGTCAGGTCGGCGGCTTCAGCAGTGCTGTTCGAACCCGTGCCGGCAATGACCGGAACGCGGCCCGCGGCAACCTCGATGCAGATTTCGGTGATGCGCCGATGTTCGGCATGGCTGAGCGTGGGCGACTCGCCGGTGGTGCCGCAGGGCACCAGACCATGCGAACCCTGTTTGATCTGCCAGTCGACAAATTCGCTGAACGTCTTTTCCGCCACCTTGCCGTTCTCGAACGGTGTGACCAAAGCAGTTATCGAACCGTGAAACATCACCATCACCTCCTCTGCGGGCCGCTGCGCAAAGATAAGCCTTTCGGCGCATTTCAACAAGATGCGCTTTGCGGCGAAGGACAGTAGAGTCGCGCATCCAGCCATGGGAGGCCGGCGTGAACTTGCCGACGATCGACGATGTGGTTGCAGCGGCGCGGCGGCTGCACGGAATCGCCCAGGTAACGCCGCTCCTGCGCTCCGAAGCGCTGGACGCCATGGCCGGCGGGCCGCTGCTCATCAAGGCCGAACCGTTGCAGCGCACCGGTTCGTTCAAGTTCCGCGGCGCGTATAACCGGATCAGTCGGCTGACGGCGGCCGAACGGGCAAGGGGCGTCGTCGCCTGGTCGTCCGGTAACCACGCGCAAGGGGTCGCCGCGGCGGCAAAATTGCTCGATACCCGCGCCGCCATTATCATGCCGCGCGACGCGCCGCGGGCGAAACGCGAGGGCACGCGCGCACTGGACGCGGAAATCCGCCTCTATGACCGCCGCGAGGAAAGCCGCGAGGAGATCGGCAGCAGCCTCGCTGAGGAGCGCGGCGCAGCGATCATCAAACCCTATGACGACAAATACATCATCGCCGGTCAGGGCACGGTGGGGCTGGAGGCAGCGGCGCAGGCAGTACAGCGGGGGCTGCATCCCGACCAGGCGCTGACTCCGTGCGGCGGCGGCGGCCTGATCGCCGGAACCGCGCTCGCGCTACGAAACCGGCTGCCCGGGATCCACGTTCATCCGGTGGAGCCGGCAGCGTTCGATGACACGGCTCGCTCGCTCGCGACCAGTGAACGAAAAAAGAACGACCCTGCGGCGCAGTCGATTTGCGATGCGCTGCGGGCCCCCGAACCAGGGATACTCACCTTCGCGCTGAACCGGACGCAACTGGCGCCGGGCCTTGCCGTGACCGATGACGAAGTACGTGCCGCCATGCGCGCGGCGTTCCGGCATCTGCATCTGGTAGTTGAACCGGGAGGCGCGGTGGCGCTTGCGGCAGCGCTTTGCCGGCGCATTTCCTGCCGCGGCCGGGTCACGCTGGTTGTGCTGTCGGGTGGGAATGTGGATTCCGGCATTTTTCGCGCCGCGCTGGATGCCGGCGATGCGTGACTGCGTCCTGGTCATAGACCAGGGGACCACCTCAACCCGGGTCATGGTGTTCGACGCAGACGGCCGGCGGCAGGCCGTGACACAGCGCGCCTTGACGCCGATTTATCCGCGCCCTGGCTGGGTGGAACACGACCCCGAAGAAATCTGGCAGTCGGTGACGCTGTGCCTGCGCGAGGCATGCGCCGACACGGACATGGCGCGCCGGATCGCGGCGGTCGGCATTACCAATCAACGCGAAACGACATTGCTGTGGGACCGCGAGACCGGCAAGGCGCTGCACAACGCCATCGTATGGCAGGACCGGCGCACCGCTCGCGTGTGCCGCTCGCTGGTCGAGTCCGGCCATGGCGCCGCAGTGGCCGCCGTTACCGGCCTCGTCATCGACCCGTATTTTTCCGCCACGAAGCTGCGCTGGCTGCTGGACTCCGTCTCAGACATGCCGGCCGAGCGTCTGGCGTTCGGCACGGTGGACAGCTTCCTGCTCTGGCGCCTCACCGGCGGGCGGGCGCACGCGACCGACGCCACCAACGCGGCGCGCACGCTGCTGTTCGACATCCACCGCCTCGCCTGGTCCGGACCGCTTCTGGAATTGTTCGGCATTCCGCGTGTGATCTTGCCGGAAGTGCGCCCCACCGCGCACGTGTTCGGCGAGTGCGATGCGGCATTGTTCGGGCATGCGGCGCCCGTCACGGCGATGGCGGGAGACCAGCATGCCGCGCTGGCCGGTCAGGCGTGCCTCGCGCCGGGCACCATGAAATGCACATACGGAACCGGCGCCTTTGCCATGGTGAATACCGGCGCATCGGTGCTCGCCTCGCAGCACGGCCTGTTGAGCACTCTGGCATGGCAGCTCGGCGATACAGCCACTTATGCGCTTGAGGGGTCGATCTTCAATGCCGGCACCGCGGTGCAATGGCTGCGCGACGGGCTGGGGATCATTGATTCCGCGGCGCATACGGAACTGCTGGCGCAACGCCGCGGCGGCAGCAAAGTCATCATGGTGCCCGCATTCACAGGCTTGGGGGCGCCGCATTGGGATGCCGATGCGCGCGGCGCGATTTTCGGGTTGACGCGCGACAGCGGACCGGCGGACCTCGCCGCAGCGGCGCTGGACGCCGTATGCTTTCAGACCGCAGACCTGATCAGTGCCATGCGCGCCGACGGCGCAGAGCCGGACTCCCTGCGCATTGACGGCGGCATGGCGGAAAATCGCTGGTTCGGGCAGCGGCTGGCCGACATTCTGGGGCTGCCGGTGGAATGCGGCGCAGAGACGGAGGCGACGGCACTCGGTGCGGCGCATCTGGCGCGGCTCGGCGCCGGCCTGATCGGCGACTTGTCCGAAGCAGCGGTGTGGCGGCCTGCGGCACGCTACCGGCCGCAACTCGCGGCAGCGGTACGGACCGAACAACTGGCGCGCTGGTCCGACGCCGTAGCACGCGTTCAGACGGGATCTCCCGACTGATCGCGCGCGGCGTACGAGGGTTGCTCCGCCTTCGACTCTGGCGTGCGCGCGACGGGGATATGCGCATCGAAGTCCTTTGCCAGCCGGCGGTTACGATTGAGCCACGCCAATCTACGCTCCACCATCCAACGGTGGATTACATCGGCAACCACAATCGCTTCGCGTCGCTTGCAATTCGCTCAAGGGCGGCAAACCACAAGAGTATCTGTTGTCCCACTTGACCGATAAGGGCTGTATCAAGCACAAAAAGGCTGCACGATAAACACAAACTCGGAGATGATAATGACCAAAGATCGGCGCCCAGCAGCATGGCTTGTGAAATCTGGTTATAGATCATGAAATATCATCTGATACCGCTCATCGCCATAATCGTCGGCGGATGCGCCGCTAACCCGGATACCATTGCTCCCAAGGAGCGATCCGGCATCGAGTTCCGTAATTTGTCCTGCGTCGAACTTGACACCGAGTTGCGTATCGCCGGGGAACAAAGAGACGCCTACGTCAAGCGGCAAAAATCCAATCGCAACCGCGACATGTGGCTCAATGTCCTCCTCCTCCCAGGCACCGGCGCGTTGACGTCGGACCATGAAGAAGAAGTTGCAGACAGTAAGGGAAAGGTTTTGGCTATAGAGCGGGAGCTCAGCAGACGATGCGCCGACAATAGCGCAGAGACAGCCACCAACTAGGAGGCGGCCTGATGAGCAACCTGGAGAAGCCGCCAGACATCCCGCCCTGGGACTACCGGCCATCGAAGGCTGAATCGGAATAGGAACGCGACATGCAGGGCGCTGATATGGAGGTGCTGTGGCGTGCATTCCTTCCGCCAGCCGAGAACGCCGAAGACGAAACAGAAGCGTAACGGTGAAGCCCGGATCGTCACGCGGTCCGGGCTTCACCAACAGGCAGCGTGCCACTATCCGGTAAAATTCCCTTTCGTTACGGCCCGGATCCCCGCGCATCTGAGCTTTCCGCGCACTGCGCTCGCGGTGGGTGTGTTCAGGCGGGATCGCCGGGTTGATCGTCGGCGGCGCGGGCGCGGCTGACCAGGGTTGCCCCGCCATCGACGACCAGCGTGTGGCCGGTGATGTAGCGCGCTTCATCGCTGAGCAGGAAACGCACCGCGCGTCCGACATCCCATCCCGTCCCCTCGATGCCGAGCACCGAGGCGCGGCGCCGGCGGTCGCGCGCGTCGGCGCTCATACCCGCGCCGTAAACCATGGGCGTGTGAACCGGCCCCGGCGCGATGCAGTTGACCCGGATGCCGTCAGGGCCGTGATCGACCGCCATGGCCCGGCTCAGGGCAATGACCGCGCCTTTCGAGGTGGAATAGCTTGTCATCCCGCGCGGGCGCAGCGCCGCAATGGATGCGACATTGACGACGGCGCCGCCGCCGCTGCGGCGCATGGCGGGAATCGCGTGTTTCGCGACAAGAAACATCGACTCGACATTCACGCGCATGACATTGCGCCAGTCTTCCGGGTCTTCCTCGACCACGCTGCCGCTGCTGTCGATGCCGACATTGTTATCGAGGCAGTCGAGCCGCCCCCAGGCGTCGAGCGCCCTCGCCGCCATGGCGCGGCAATCTTCATCGTCCGTGACGTCGCCTCCGTGCGCCAGCGCCTCTCCGCCTTCGCCGCGGATCATTTGCACCGTGTGTTCGGCAAGCGCGGGGAGGCGATCCACCACCAGCACGCGCACGCCGGCGCGCGCCAGAAGTATCGCTGCCGCGCGACCATTGCCGACACCCTCCCCCGCTGCGCCGCCGCCCGTCACGATGGCCACCTTGCCTGCGAGTCCCCGATCATCCGCTGCCATGGCGTCATTCTCCGTTATCGTTGCGCGCCCGCCATGCGGTCAGGCGCCTCCTGAACTCCCGCTCATGACGCGAGAGGTCGGGACCTGCCGCAGCAAGGCTCTCGGTGACGGCGCCGGGCTGCCGCTCGCCGCTCATCTCCCCGCACAGATGTCGGCATTCGAGCATGGCGCACGCCCATGCGGCGCCGGCCGCCACGAAGCTCTCGACAATTTGCCGTGTCAGGCCGTCCTGCGTCTGCAGACGACGGGCAAGGATGGACACAGCGCGCCGAATTCCTGACAGGGCCACCGTGCCGCGACCCGGAACATAGCCCACATGTGCCACGCCGAAAAACGGTGCGAGGTGGCACTTGCAAGTGGAATATAACGGGATGTCGAACCCGGTAACGAGGGATTCGCCCGCCGCTCGGCTGTCGCGGATTTCAAGGGCGGCGGCCGCATCTTCGCGCCAGCCGCCAAGCTGATGCGTCCAGAGCCGGGCCGCGCGATCGCGGGTTTCGAACAACACCGGATCGGTGAGCGAACCGTCGGCGAGTCCGATCAATACCTCTGCAGCCTCACGCGCCGCGGCCTGCGTGTCCTCCCACGGGAAGAGAAGCCATCTGTCGGTTTCGAGGACGCGCCCGACCCGGTGCGCGTATTCCGGCTTGCGCGCAAACAGTGCGAAAAACGGCTTGGCGGTGCGGTGTGAAAGGCGCTCCAGCGTGCCGCCCCCGTCAATGATGTCATCGAACACGATATCGGCCTCAGCGATCGTATCGACAAGTCTCGCACCCGGCATGAAGGCGGCGGCAAACACCCCGCCGCGCGGAACACCGTAAATCTGTACGGGCTTCGGGAGATGTTGAAGCCGGGGGTGGAGCGCACCCGCCGCGGCGCGGATTTCATCGTAGGTTATCCTGTGCAGGTTCATCGGATGCTGTCTTGCGCTCCCCGCCGCGCACAGGCGCGGTTGCAACATTGCCTTCGTGACGGCAGATATTGCGGCGGTCTCGCCGTTGCGTGTGAAGGGATATGCTGCGTCTTTCCGTTCTTGAGCAATCGATCGCTGTCGCCGGGCGGCCGCAGGCAGTCTCGATCCGTAATGCGGTAGCGCTCGCGCAGCATTGCGAGACGCTGGGTTATGCGCGTTTCTGGCTTTCGGAACACCATAGCCACCCGACGATTGTCGGCACGGCGCCGGAGATACTGATCGCGGCCATTGCCGAGGCAACGACGCATATCCGCGTCGGCAGCGCCGGCATCATGCTGCCGCATTATTCCGCGCTGAAGGTGGCGGAGCAATTCCGCGTTCTGGATGCGCTGGCCCCCGGGCGGATCGATCTCGGCCTCGGCCGCGCCCCGGGCTCCGACGGGCGCACGGCATTTGCCCTGCATCCGCTGGCGAACGAAAGGCCGGAGCACTTTCCCGCCGATGTTCGCGACCTGCTGGCATGGGTCGCCGGCGGGGCGCCGCCGCCGGAGCATCCGTTCCATGTGGTGCGCGCCTATCCGGAAGGAGAGACGGTTCCCGAGGTCTGGATTCTGGGGAGTTCCTCCTACGGCGCGCAAGTGGCGGCGCATTTCGGCCTGCCCTATTGCTTCGCCTGGTTTTTCACCAACGGGCAAGGCTGCGCCGAGGCGCTGGACATCTATCGCCGCACCTATCGCCCGAGCGACCGCCACCCGAAACCGCATGACGGGATTTGCGTCTGGGCGCTGGCGGCGGACAGCACCGCCGACGCGGAGTATCACTTTCGCCCGCGCGCCCGCTGGCAGTTGCTTCGCGAGCAAGGCATTTACGGCGCGCTGGAATCGCCGGAGGATGCCGCCGCCCATGTAGTGACGCCGGCTCAGGCGGCGCGTCAGGCCCGGTTTCGTGAGCGGGCGATGATCGGCACGGGCGACGCGGTCGCCGCGCAGATCAGGGCGCTGGCAGATGAGTTGGGCGTTGCCGAGGTGGCAGTGGTGACATGGGCGCATGACGAAGCGGCACGCCGCCGCAGCTATGCGTTGCTGGCATCGGAATTCGCGCTCAGTCCGGCAGCGGACGGAAATGGGTCGCGCTGAAGCCGCCATCGACAGCGAGGACATGGCCGTTGATGAAGGACGCATCGGCCGAGCAAAGAAAGGCCACGGCGGCAGCAACTTCTTCCGGCTTGCCGGCGCGGCCAAGCGGGGTGCTGCCGATCAGCGAATCCACAAACCAGGGATTGCCGGCAATGCGCGCTTCCGTCAGCGGAGTGGCGATGATGCCCGGCGCCACCGCATTCACGCGAATGGCGTGGGGGCCGTAATCGGCGGCCATGTTGCGGGTAAGGCCGATAACCGCGGCCTTGGTTGCCGAATAGGCGGAACTGCCGCGAAAACCGGTGATGCCGAACACAGAAGCGATGTTGACAATCGCGCCGCCGCCCTCCGCCATCATCGCCATGGCGCCTTCCCGCGACAGCCGGAAAAGCGCGCGCAGGTTCACGTCCAGATAGCCGTCCAGTGCAGCATCATCGGTCAGATGCGCGGCGCGGGAGTCGCCGATGCCCGCATTGTTGATGAGGATTCGGGGCGGCCCGAGCTGCGCCCGGCAGTTCGCGACGATGTTTGCCGGCGCCTCGGAGCCGGTAATGTCCGCTTCCATGACCTCTATGCGGCCGGGTCCGTTGCCGCGCCGCGCGGTCTCCTCGGCCCCGGCGGCGTCGCGGTCCACGACGAGCACATCTGCGCCTTCCCGGGCGAGCGTAAGCGTGACGTCCCGCCCGATGCCGGAACCGCCGCCGGTGATGATGGCTGCCTGGCTCTCAAAACGGCCGCGCATGGCGCTGCCCTCCCTGCTGCGGCCCGTGCTCCGCGGCGCGGGCGGGCGCAGTATAGCGGCGGCGGCGGAGGGCGAAAGGCCGGCGCCGCGATCATGATCGCGGCGCCCGCCAGGCTTTGCTATCATGCGCAGGCACCGGCACCACAGGGAGACGCAGTAATGCACTTTGGTTATTTCGGGTTGATGGGCTACCGCGAACGGGGAACGGCGCCGACACAGGTATTCCGCGAGCATATCGAGCAGGTGCGGCATGCCGACCAACTGGGGTTCGAGACTGCATGGTTTGCCGAGCATCATTTTTCGAATTACTGCATTTGTCCCTCGCCATTGATGATGGCGGCGCGCTGCGCCGGTGAAACCACCCGCATCAAGCTGGGGCCGGCGGTCGTCGTCACGCCGCTTTATCAACCGGCGCGGCTGCTGGCGGAAATCGGCATGGTCGACTGCCTGAGCGAAGGGCGCTTGGTGCTGGGCGTCGGCAGCGGCTATCAGCCCTATGAGTTCGAACGCTTCGGGCAGGACCTCGCCGAGGCCATCCCCAGGCTGGAAGAGTTTCTCGATATGCTGAACCTCGCCTTCACTCGGGAGGTGTTCGAATATTCCGGGACGCATTACCAAATGCCGGCCACGCATATCAGCGCCCGCCCGGTCTCCGGCATGCCGGAAATCTGGCTGGCCGGCGACAATGAACTGGGGCACCGCCTGTGCGCCCGACGCGGCTATGTGCCGTTGTTCACCGGTCGCTGGCTGGGCGCGGAATATCTGGGCGCCCAGCGCGCTCGGATTGCCGCCAGCTATGAGGCGGAAGGCCGCAACCCGGACACCATGCCGCTCGGCATTCAGCGCTTCATGGGTGTGACCGAAAGTCGTGCCGAGACAATGGCGTATATCGATAATGCCCGCCACCAGATGCGGCTGGCATCGGCGCTGCGCCGGCGTGCAGAAGTGATGGACGGCGCCATGATGACCGAAGTGCCGATGCAGAATGAACTGTCGCTGGAGGAAATGGCCGACAATCTGCTGGTAGGGGATTGCGAGACGATCGCGGAGCGCCTGTGTACCGAGATCCGCGCCGCCCGGCCCTCGCACATGATGTTTCATTTTCAGGTCGGGGCGTCATCCCATGAGGCAGCGCTGGCGACCATGGAAAAGCTGATGACCGAGATCAAACCCATGGTGGAGCGCGAACTCGGGCCGCTGGAGGCGTTCGGCGCGCCGGCGGCCGCGGCGGCGGAATAGAAGCGTCGCTTGCGGCGCGGACGAAAGCTCTACACCATCGCGCGCCGGCCACGGCGCAACACCCACGATACGGAGAACACGACATGGCTGTGAAGGTTCTGCTTGAACTCAAGGCCCAACCCGGCAAGGGAGCAGAGTTGCTGGACATGTTCCGGCAGATCCTGCCGGATACGCGGGCCTATGACGGCAATATCGGCATAGAAACGCTGCAAAACCAGGATGAACCGGAGGTGCTGGTACTGGTTGAGACATGGGAAACGCGCCCGCATTATGAGCGCTATTTCGCATGGCGGCAGGAAAGCGGCACGGTCTCGCAACTCGGCGCTCTGCTGGCCGGACCGCCAAGCCTGCGCTACTTCGACGAAACCGGTGTATGACCGGTACTAGCGTGCGATGGACATTGCCGGCGCCGCGGCGATCGTGACCGGCGGCGCGCGCGGGCTCGGCGCCGCAGCCGCACAGGCGCTGGCGTCGCGTGGCGCACGTGTCGCGGTGTTCGACATCGCCGACGGCGCGGCGATAGCGCACGAGGTCGGCGGTGTCTTCGCCGCGTGCGATGTTGGCGATGAAGAGTCGGCGCAAGCGGCTTTTGCAGTTGCGGAGGCGGCGCACGGTCCGGTTCGCATTCTGGTGAATTGCGCCGGCATCGCGCCCATGGCGCGCGTGCTGCGCCGCTCCGGCCCCCACGCGCTGGACCTGTTCGAGGCGGTCTTGCGAGTCAATACCACGGGCACGTTCAATTGCGTGCGTCTCGCCGCGGCGTCGATGGTGCCGCTTGAAGCGAGCGCAGACGGCGACCGCGGCGTGATCGTCAATACGGCGTCTGTCGCCGCGTTCGACGGTAATCTCGGAAGCGCAGCCTATTCCGCGTCAAAGGCGGCAGTGGCCGGCATGACCCTGCCGCTCGCCCGCGATCTGGCGCAATATGACATTCGCGTCATGGCCATCGCGCCGGGAGCGTTCGACACAACCATGCTGTCGACGATCGAGGGCCGCGTCGGCGCCCGCCTGGCGGACGACGCGGTATATCCTCGGCGCCGCGGGCAACCGGGCGAGTTTGCCGGGCTCGTCTGCCATATCGTGGAAAACCAGATGCTCAATGGCTCGGTCATCAGACTCGACGCCGGGTTGCGCATGAGTGCGCGCTATGGCTGAGGGCCAGCGCGCTGTCGCGGCACAGCTTCCGTCCGGGCCGCGCGACCCGCACCGGTTCAGCACAGGACTGGACGCAGCCATGCTGGAGCGGCTGATCGCCCGCCTGGAAAGCCGCGGCAAGGACCGCGTCTTTACGCGCCTTTTCGAGAAATATGCGGCAAAACTGCCCCTGGCGCACGGGACGCAGCTCCTCGAAATCGGTTGCGGAACCGGCGTGGTGGCGCGGGCGTTCGCGCGCCGGCAGAGCGGCGCGACGCTGGTCGCCATCGACCAGAGCGCTGCCTTCATCGAAGCTGCGCAGGACCTTGCCGCACGCGAAGGTCTGGCGGAGGCCATCGATTTCCGGGTTGGCGACGCGCATGCCCTGCCCCTCGACGCGGCGTGCTTCGACATTGCCGTGGCCCACACGCTGATCAGCCATGTGACCGATCCGGCTGCCGTGCTGGCCGAAGCGAAGCGGGTGCTGCGGCCCGGCGGAAGGCTGGTCGTGTTCGACGGCGACTATGCATCGCTGACCTATGCGTTTGCCGATGCGGATGAAGGCCGCCGCATGGAATGGGCGCTGGCCCGCGCGGCGTTCAACAATCCGATAGTGATGCGGCGCCTGCCGGTGCTGCTCGCCGACACAGGGTTTCAGTTGCGCGATACCGCAGCCGACGTGGTGTATGAGATGGGCGGGGGAAGCTATTTCCGCACCATGGCGGAAACCTATGCGCCGATGATCCCCGACGCTGGTCTGGCCCCCGCGGAAGCGGTCGAACGGTGGCTGGACGCGCAGCGCCGGGCGATGGCGGAGGAGCGCTTTTTCGCATCGTGCAACTATTTCAGCGTCATCGCCGAACGCTCATGAGTGGCGCCTGAGTCGATTTCCGGCGCGAGTCCGCAAGTTGGGGGGAGTCATGGATATTCTGGCAGGAACAGGAGAAGGCGTAGTTGCGCTCGGCGCAAATGGGCCGCGGCAGGTTCTGGAGAGCCGCTGCGTGCGCGATCTGGTGCGCATCGGCGGGCAGATTTTCGCCGGCACGGATGCCGGACTGTTCATCTCCGGCGATGACGGCGCGACCTGGCGCCTGTCCGGCCTTGCCGACCGCGAAGTATGGCAGGTGCGCGGCACCCCCGGCGGAACGATATACGCATCCACCCAGCCCGCGGCGCTGTTTCGCAGCGACGATCATGGCGGCTCGTGGCAGGAGGTCGCATCATTGGCAGGCTTCCCCGGCGCCGATGACTGGTGCCTGCCCCTGGATCCGCCCCTGCCGGCGCGGGCGCGCGCGCTGGTGATAGACCGCGACAACCCGAACCGCATTCGTCTGGGGATCGAGGTTGGCGGCGTGATGAGCAGCGAGGATGGCGGGGAAAGCTGGTCGCTCTCCCTGCCCGGCGGCAATCCGGACCTGCACATGATATTTGCACATCCCGCGCAGCCGGAAGTGCTGTTCGCCTCGACCGGCTATGGCCGGCCGCATGGCGAAGCGCAGCGTATCGAAGGCAATGCGGGAATGTTCCGGTCGGACGACCGCGGCGCGACCTGGCGCTACATTTGGAAAGGGATTACACCGCGCTATTCGCGGCCCATGTGTATCGACCCGCGCGCGCCGCACGGCGTTACCGTGGCCAGCGCGCCTTCCGCATTCTCCAGCGCACGGCAGGAAGGAGGCGCCGGGGCCATGCTGTTTCGCACCGAGGATGGCGGCGCAAGCTGGCGCTCCCTGTGCGACTCGGCGCATACGCCCTCCAAGGCGAATTTTCACGGTCTGGCGCCGGACCCGGACCTGCCCGGAGGTGTGATTGTCGGCACCGACACCGGCGAAGTCTGGCGCGTGAGCGGCAACTCCGAATGGACCGAAATCGTGCGCGGCCTGCCATTGGTGGCATCCGTGCTGCCCTTGGCGGAATGTTGATCCCGGCAGGACGGCATGAGCGGAAATGACGGCCGCGGCCTGCGCCGCGGACTGACTCATTACGGCGATTCCGGCTTTGCGTGGTTCTTGCGCAAGAGCTTCGCTTCGTCGATGGGATATACGGAAGGGGCGCTGGACCGCCCCATCATCGGCATCACGGATACCACGAGCGGATTCAACAACTGCCACCGCACCGTGCCGGAATTGATCGAGGCGGCAAGCCGGGGCGTGCTGATGGCCGGCGGACTGCCGGTCCCCTTCCCTACCATCTCCCTGGGCGAGGCGTATCTGGCGCCGACCAGCATGCTGTTTCGCAACCTCATGGCGATGGACACCGAAGAAATGATCCGCGCTCAGCCCATGGATGCGGTTGTGCTTGTCGGCGGCTGCGACAAGACCATGCCTGCCCAGCTCATGGCGGCGGCAAGCGCGGGGATTCCGGCAATTCAACTGGCGGTGGGGCCGATGATGACCGGCAGTTGGCGCGGCGAGCGGCTGGGCGCCTGCACCGATTGCCGCCGGCAGTGGGGACGCTTTCGCGCCGGCGAACTGGATACCGAGGAAATCGCCGAGGTCGGGCAGGAACTTTCGACCACCGCCGGCACCTGCATGGTCATGGGAACCGCCAGCACCATGGCCCTGATGTGCGAGGCGCTCGGCATGATGCTGCCCGGCGGCGCCGCAATCCCGGCCATTCACGCGGCCCGTCTGCGCACGGCGGAAAATACCGGCGCGCGCGCCGTCGCCATGGCAGCGGAAAAGCTGACCCCCGATCGCATCATGACGCCGGCGGCATTTTCCAATGCGCTGCGCGTCCTGTTGGCGATCGGCGGTTCGACCAACGGCCTTGTGCATCTGGCGGCGATTGCCGGGCGCCGCGGGGTGGCGCTCGATCTCGACCGTTTCGACGCCATGGGTCGTGAGACGCCGGTTCTCGTCGACCTCAAACCCTCCGGCGCGCATTACATGGAAGACCTGTTCAAGGCGGGCGGGCTGGCGCCCATCCTGCGCGAACTGGCGCCTCTGCTCGATCTGGACTGCCTGACCGTAAGCGGCGGTACGCTGGGAAACGCCTTGGCGGCGGCGCCCGCACCATGGCCGCAGGAGGTGGTGCGTCCGCGCACCGCGCCCCTTTCTCCCGAGGGCGGGCTGGCGGTGCTGCGAGGAAATCTCGCCCCCGACGGGGCACTCATCAAACAGTCCGCGGCAACGCCGGCGCTGCTGGCCCATGAGGGCCGCGCTGTGGTGTTTGACGGCCTGGAAGACATGGCGAACCGCATCGACGACCCCGACCTGGATGTCGCGGGGGATGACGTGCTGGTGCTGCGCAATGCCGGGCCCAAGGGCGCGCCCGGAATGCCGGAATCCGGCTATGTGCCGATTCCGCGCAAGCTGGCGCAGGCCGGGGTGAAAGATATGGTGCGTATTTCCGACGCGCGCATGAGCGGCACCGCGTTCGGCGCCATCGTGCTGCATGTTGCGCCGGAAGCGGCGGTGGGCGGCCCGCTGGCGCTGGTCGAAACAGGCGACAGAATACGCCTCGATGCCCCGTCGCGGCGGCTTGATGTTCTCGTCGATGACGCTGTTCTGGCGGCGCGGCGGACATTATGGAAGCCGCCGCCCCCGCACCCGCACAGCGACCGCGGCTGGCTGAAACTTTATCTTCAGGAAGTGGAACAGGCGAACAAGGGGTGCGACCTGGGGTTTCTCAAGCCGCCGGCCACGGCAGCGGCGCCCTGAAACGCCGCCGCCGGAGCGCTGCCCCCGCAAGCGTGTGCCGGCGGCGTCCCCCGTCCCTCGGTCGCACAGTGTGTCAGATTTCGAACACGCCCTTGCCGGTGGTCTGGGTATCGAACAGGCGATAGGCTTCCTCGGCCTGCTCCAGCGCGTAGCGATGGCTGAACAGTGCATCGACTGCGATTTCGCGCTCGGCGACGAAGCGCGCGCATTCCGCCTGCCCGAAACGGCTGAATGTCCACGACCCCAGGATGGTCAGTTGCTTGCGCAGCACGTCCGGGCTGACATTGAGCGTCACGCCGCCGCCCTCGCCGACGAAGCACACCTTGCCCCACGGGCGGGTACCGCGCACGGCCGCTTCGCGCGCGGCGTCGATGCCCGAACAGTCGAGCGCCATATCCACGCCCTTCCCCTGCGTCAGCTCGCGCAGCGCCTCGACCGGGTCCTGTTCGCCGGAATTGACGGCGTCGGTTGCGCCCATTCCGGTCGCCATGCCCAGGCGCTCGGCACTGATATCGAGGGCGATGACTCGCGCGCCCATCGCGGTGGCGAGTTGGGTGGCGCTGAGACCCACCGGTCCCTGGCCGAAAATGGCGATCGTGTCGCGCCCTGAGAGTTCCAGCCTGCCGAGCGCACCATAGGCTGTGCCGGTTCCGCAACTGATGGCTGCGCCCGTGGCGAAGGACAGGTCATCGGGAAGCGCTACCAGCGCGTCGAGCGGCGACAGCATATAGGGGGCATGGCCGCCATGACCCGTGGCGCCGTAGACAACACTTCCCTTTTCGCACATTTGCGTCCAGCCGGTGCCGCAATGGAGGCAGTGGCCGCACCCCTTGTAATGGTGCACCATCACCCGGTCGCCGACGCGGACATTGGTTTCGCTGCCCGGCCCGATGGCGGCGACAACGCCGCAGGGTTCGTGCCCGGCGATAATCGGGCCGCTGAGTTCCCCGAGGCCGAGTGCGGCCGGGCCGCCGCTTTCCTCAGTCATGCGGTAGAATTTGAGATCGCTACCGCACATGCCCGATGCCTTCATTTCAAGCACCGCCTGGCCGGGTCCGGGGGTCGGGTCATCGAACCGCATGAGTTCCAGCTTGCGGTCGCCGAGAAACACCACACCTTGCATCATTCTCTCCTTGTCACACCCTTCATCGCTCCCCTGGTTGCGACCGCGCAGCGGCCGGGGCAGGGCGAACCTGTCGATAACACGGCCGGCATGGCCGTATCAAAGCGGTTCGGGAGCGGGGTAGCCATCATTATCGAAATTTAATGCCTGCAAAAACCTCTGATGAATTGGAATTTGAACGGAATTCGAATAATATTCCGCGCCTGAAACTCTTGGCTGCCCCGGTTACAGGAGCCATATTCTTGAGGTAATTGTCAAATTGTAAACCAAATGTAATTCCAATCTCATGGCGTTGTTATTCTATCTATACGAAATTGCTTGTGTCTACGTCCAACCACCCTGCCATGCGGATTTTACAAGGTCCCGGATGTATGCGTAGGACATAAACTTACGGGAATACCCCCATGCGAGACAGTCCCGACAACTCGGCTCCGAAACGGGACCGGCTGAAACAATTGCGAGCGTTTTGCGGCGCGGCGCGGCTGGAAAGCATTGCCCGCGCAGCGCATGAACTGTCGCTCAGCCAGCCCTCCGTGTCCCAGCAGGTGCGGGCGCTGGAAAAGGAACTTTCCGTCAAGCTGTTCGAACGGCGCGGGCCGCGCATCATCCTCTCCCCCGCCGGCAAGTCACTCTATGACCTGGCGATGCCGCTTCTGCTGGACATGGATCGCCTGCCTGAAATATTCTCGGAACGTTTCGTAAATTCCCTGTCCGGAAAAGTCCATATCGTCGCCGGTCTGACCTCCGCCGTTTATATCCTTCCCTTCTACCTGAAAGCGTTTCAGACACGCCATCCGTCGGTGCGTATCCGGGTAACCAATGTCGGCGGATGCGACATGATGGCGGCGCTCCATACCGGTACCGCGGATTTCGGCATCGGCGCGCTCGATTTCCCCCCGTGCGAACTCGAGTTTCACAGCGTGCGTTCGTCATCGCTGGTGCTCATCGCCCCGCCCCATCACCCCCTGGTCGACATCGACAAGGCGACGCCCGAGCAAATCACCCACTGGCCCATCATCCTGCCGCCCCCGGGCACCTATGGACGCCAGGTCGCCGACTATCTGGGTGCATATTTCGGCATTCGCTACGATGTCGCGCTGGAAACGACCGGCTGGAGCATACTCAAGCGCTATGTCGAATCCGATCTCGGCATCGCCTTCGTACCGGACCTGTGCCTGACGAGCCGCGACAAGCTGCGCGTCATCCCAGTGTCGGATTCGATCGCTCGCCTGCTGCGGCCCCGGCATTACGGCCTGATTCACAGTGGGCGCAAATTGCTGTCGGCAGCCGCGGGCCAGCTCATCGACCTTATCAAGTGCAATCCCCTCCCCGTTCCCTTGCTCTCGAACCGCTGCCCCCGCTCCCCTTGCGCACCGCTCGATACCGCGCCATAGGAAGCCACCGCCTTTCGGGAGGCTTTTCGCCCCGCGAAGGAATGGCCCTGGCGCACGGCAAGCGCCGTCGCTTTTGCAGGCGCGATTTCGCCCTATAATGCAAAGTGCTGCGGGCCGGGCCGGACACGGGAGGATCACGGGAACATGCAACTGGCATTGAGCGACGCCGAAAAGGCGTTTCGCGAGGAAGTGCGCGACTTTGTCGCAACCCGGCTGCCGCCCGATATCCGGCGGAAGATGGATGGCGGGCTTGCCCTGGGCCGGGATGACTACATCGCCTGGCACAGGATTCTCTACGAAAAGGGCTGGGCCGCGCCGGGCTGGCCGGCGGAATATGGCGGCACCGGCTGGACCCCCGTGCAGCGTTATCTGTTCGACGACGAAATTGCTGCCGCCAATGCGCCGCGCGTGATGCCGTTCGGCATCAGCATGGTGGGGCCGGTGATCTTCACCTTCGGCAACGCCGCACAGAAGGCGCATTACCTGCCGCGCATCCTTTCCGCCGAAGACTGGTGGTGCCAGGGCTATTCCGAACCGGGCGCCGGTTCCGACCTCGCCAACCTGCGCACCCGCGCCGAACGCGACGGCAAGCATTATGTGGTGAACGGGCAGAAGACCTGGACCACCAGCGCCCAATGGGCGGACTGGATATTCTGCCTCGTGCGCACCGATCCTTCCGCCGCCAAGCCGCAGGAAGGCATTTCGTTCCTGCTGATCGACATGCGCTCCCCCGGCGTCGAGGTGCGGCCCATCACCATGATCGACGGCGGCCAGGAAGTGAACGACGTGTTTCTGGACGATGTGCGCGTGCCGGTAGAGAATCTGGTCGGCAAGGAAAACAAGGGCTGGACCTACGCCAAGTTCCTGCTCAGTTTTGAACGCGCGGGAATCGCCGAAGTCGGACGCTCCCGCAAGCAGATCGTTCGGCTCAAGGAGATCGCGCGCGCCGAGCAATGCCGTGGGCGGCCGCTGTCCGAAGACCCCCGGTTTCGCGAGAAGATTGCCGCGGCGGAGATCGACCTCGCCGCACTGGAATGGACCGAATTGCGCGCCCTCAGCCGCCACACCGCAGGCAAGGAGCCAGGCAGCGAAGCCAATATCCTCAAGATTCGCGGCACCGAGATTCAACAGCGCATCACCGAACTGGTGATGGAAGCGGTGGGAACCTACGCCAACCCGTATGTGCCGGAAGCGCTGAGGGACGGCTGGAACGAGGAACCCATCGGGCCCGCTTACGCAGCCGCCGCAGCGCCGCGCTATTTCAACTGGCGCAAGGCGTCGATCTATGGCGGCTCGAACGAAATCCAGAAAGGCATCATCGCCAAATTCGTGCTGGGACTATAGGGGGCGCGCGTGGACCTCAATTACACCGAAGAGCAGACACTGCTGTCGGAAAGCGCAGCCCGCTTCATCCGCAATGAATATGATTTCGATACGCGCCGCCGCCTGAGCGACAGCGACACCGGATTTGGCGCCGACAACTGGAACCTGTTCGCCGAGCAGGGCTGGCTCGCCATTCCCTTCGCTGAAGCAGACGGCGGACTCGGCAGCGACCGCGGCACGCTCATGGTGCTGATGGAGCAGTTCGGCCGCGGTCTCGTGGTGGAACCCTTTCTGGCCAGCGTCGTGCTCGGCGGCGGATTGATCGCCGCCGCCGGCAATGCCTCCCAGCGCGCGTGCTATCTCGACGCCCTCATCGCCGGCAAGGCGCATTTCGCCTTCGCCCACAGCGAACCCCGCGGGCGCTATACGCTGAGCCATGTCACCGCACGCGCCGACGCGGTCGATGACGGGTTCGTGCTCTCGGGGCGCAAGGCTGTGGTGCATAATGCAGTGGCGGCGGACTTCATCATCATCTCCGCGCGCACCGCGGGCGCCGTGGCCGACGAGAACGGGATTTCGCTGTTTGTCGTACCACGCACCGCGCCGGGGCTGGAACTGCGCCCCTATCGCACCATTGACGGCCTGCGCGCGGCCGAGGTCTCGCTGAACGGTGTGGCGGCCGCTCCCCACACACTGCTTGGTGCCGCGGGCGGGGCGTTTCCCCATATTGAAGCGGTAAGCGACACAGCTATTGCCGCCATATGCGCGGAAGCTGTGGGAATCATGGACATACTGCGCGAGACGACGCTCGAATATCTCAAAACCCGGCGGCAGTTTGGTCGTCCTCTGGCGTCGTTTCAGGCGCTCCAGCATCGCGCAGTGGACATGCTGGTCGCCTGCGAGGAAGCGCGCTCACTGACCTTGATGGCTACGCTGAGCCTCGACCTGCCGGCCGTACAGCGCCGCCGCGCCGTCTCCGCCGCCAAGGCGCATATCGGACGCGCCGGGCGCAAGGTGGGGCAGGAAGCGGTGCAAATGCACGGCGGAATGGGCGTCACCGACGAACTCATGGTCGGACACTATTTCAAGCGGCTGACAATGATCGACACCTTCTTCGGCGATACCGCGCATCACCTGGACCGCTTCGCAGACAATTCCTACGACTGACGACGCTCCGCAGGGCGCCCTGCGCCTGGTGTCAGAGGTCATAGGCATTGCAGGCGGACCCGCATCGACCCAACGGGCCGGAGCAGAGGCCCCGTCAGGAATATTCCGCGTCCATCGCAATGGGTACGGGACCTGGTTGGGCGTATAATTCCCTTCCGCATCACCACGACAAAGGACACACGAAATGCTGGACATCAAACCTCTGTTCGACCTCAGCGGAACCGTCTCCGTCGTCACCGGCGCGTCACGCGGCATCGGGCGTGCCATCGCCGAAGGAATGGCAAGCGCGGGCGCGAAGGTGGTGGTTTCCAGCCGCAAGCTCGACAAGTGCCAGGAGGTCGTGGACGGAATCCGCGCCGCCGGGGGCGAAGCGATCGCCGTCGAATGCAACATCACATGGAAGGAGCAGCTCCAGCATCTCGCCGACGAATCGCTGAAGGCGTTCGGTCAGATCGACACCCTGGTCTGCAACGCTGCCGTGAACCCCTATTATGGGCCGCTGAGCGAAATCCCCGATTCCGCCTATGACAAGATCATGAACTGCAATGTGCGCAGCAATATCTGGCTGAGCAACATGGTGATTCCGCAAATGGCGGAGCGCGGCGGCGGCAGTGTCATCATCATTTCGTCGGTGGGCGCCTTCATCGGCTCCGCCACACTCGGCGCCTATTGCATTTCCAAGGCGGCGGACATCGCACTGGCGCGCGACCTCGCAGTCGAATGGGGAGCGAAGAATGTGCGTGCGAATTGCATAAATCCCGCGATCATCCGCACCAACTTCGCCCGCGCCCTGTGGGAAAACCCGGAGATCCACGACCAGGCAATCAAGCAATATCCGCTCAAGCGCATCGGCGAGCCGCACGAGATCGCCGGCGCCGCCGTGTTTCTGGCCGCCCAGGCGTCAAGTTTTGTCACCGGGCAGACGCTCGTCATCGACGGCGGCTCCACGATCGCCGGCCGCGAAGGCTGAACGCCGCACATCACACCACAGGAGAGACGACGATGGACCAGGCAATGTTCGACAAGGGAATGGCAGTGCGCCGCAGCGTGCTGGGGTCGGACCATGTGGACCGCGCCATGGCTTCCGCCGACGCCTTCAACGGCCCGTTGCAGGAACTGGTGACGGAATATTGCTGGGGCGCCGTGTGGGGCCGCGAGGGCCTGCCGCGCAAGACCCGCAGCATGCTCAATCTGGCCATGCTGACTGCGCTCAATCGCGAGCATGAATTCAAGCTGCATGTACGCGGCGCCCTGCGCAACGGCGTCAGCCGCGAGGAGATCAGCGAAGTGCTGTTGCAGGCTGCGATCTATTGCGGTGTGCCGGCGGCCATCAGCGCATTCCGCCAGGCGCGCGAGGTCTTCGATGCCATGGATGCAGAAGCCGCCGCGGAGTCATGACTGAACATCCGCCTCCGGCGCCGCGATGACGGAGGCGCCCGCCGCGTCCGGCGACTTCATCCGCGAGACCATTGCCGCCGACATCGCAGCCGGCCGCGTGGGCGAAGTCGTCACGCGCTTTCCGCCGGAGCCGAACGGCTATCTCCATATCGGCCATGCGAAGTCCATCTGTCTCAATTTCGGCGCCGCGGAAGCGTTCGGCGGGCGCTGCAACCTGCGCTTCGACGATACCAATCCGGCGCGCGAGGAACGCGCCTATGTCGACGCCATCGAACGCGACGTGCGCTGGCTTGGCTTCGATTGGGGCGAGTTCCGCACCTTCGCATCGGATTATTTCGACACGCTCTACAACTATGCGCTGCATCTCATCGACTGCGGCCTCGCCTATGTCGATGACCAGTCTGCTGCCGAGATTCGCGCCAATCGCGGCACGCTGACCGAACCCGGAACCGACAGCCCCTGGCGCAACCGCCCGGCGGCCGAAAACCGCACCTTGTTCGAGCAGATGCGCGCCGGCGCCTTCGCCGACGGCAGCCGCGTGCTGCGCGCGAAAATCGACATGGCCTCGGGAAATATCAACATGCGCGACCCGGTGCTCTATCGCATCATGACGCGAGCGCACCCGCGCACCGGCAAAGCATGGCGCATCTACCCGACTTATGATTTCGCGCACGGGCAATCCGACTCGATCGAAGGCGTGACCCATTCGATCTGCACCCTCGAATTCGAGGACCACCGCCCGCTCTATGACTGGCTGCTGGACCATCTGCCGGTGCCCCACCGCCCCCGGCAATATGAGTTTGCGCGCCTCAATCTCACGCACACCGTGCTGTCCAAGCGGCATTTGAGCCGTCTGGTGGCCGAGCATCATGTGTCGGGATGGGACGACCCGCGCATGCCAACCCTCGCCGGGCTGCGGCGGCGCGGCTTTCCGCCTGAGGCAATCAGGGATTTCTGCGCCCGGATCGGTGTCAACAAGCGCGACAGCATGGTGGAAATCCAGGCACTGGAGCATTGCGTGCGTGAAGTGCTGAACCGCCGGGCGCCGCGCCGCATGGCGGTGTTGCGGCCGCTGAAACTCGTGATCGAGAATTACCCGGCTGACATGGCGGAAGAGTGGCTTGAAGCCGCTAACCACCCGCAGGACCCGGCCGCCGGGACGCGCCGCGTTCCGTTCTCGCGCGAGCTCTGGATCGAGCGGGACGATTTCTTGGAGGACCCGCCGCGTAAGTTCATCCGCCTTGCTCCGGGGCGCGAAGTGCGCTTGCGCTACGCCTATCTGGTGACATGCCGCGAGGTTGTCAAAGGCGCCGACGGCGAAATTGCGGAAGTGCGCTGCACCTATGACCCTGCCACACGCGGCGGCAGCGCCCCGGACGGACGCAAGGTGCGCGGCACGCTGCATTGGGTATCCGCCGCCCACGCGCAGACGGCGGAAATGCGGTTGATCGGCCATCTGTTTGCTGAGGACGCGCCGGAGCCGGACTCCCTTCCCGACCCGCACTCATGGGATATCGTGGAAGCACAGGCCGAACCGGCACTGGCCGGCGCCGCGGCAGAAACGGTATTCCAGTTCGAGCGCTTGGGTTATTTCGCTGCGGACCGTGATTCGACCCCCCGGCGCTCCGTCTTCAATCGCACGATACGTTTACGAGATTCATGGAATCGTGAAAAATTACAACTTTGAATCATGGCCGAAAATAGCCTATTATGGGCAGACGCGGGACACCTATGCACAATTTGGTCGGAGGGGAGAACATGCGCGCATCTCGATATGTATTGGGCGCGGCTGCGCTGGCGGCAGCAGTCTGGATGCCGGCACAAGCCCAGGAGGCGGGAGGCGAGAGCATCCGTATCGACCTGGGAGAGATTTCGGTCATCGGCACCAGGGTTCGGAATGTTGCGCAGGGCGACCTCGCGGTCCCGGTGGATGTCTACGATGTCGAGGAGATCACAGCGACCGGCACAACGGACCTTTCCGTAGCGCTGCAGAAAGCTGCGCCGTCGTTCAATTCCAAGCGCAATTCCGGCGGCGACGGCGGCCTTTTTCACTCTGCTGTGCTGCGTGGTATAAGTCCGGACCACACTCTGGTCCTGATCAACGGCAAACGCCGCCACAGTATTTCCTTCCCCCGCCCACTTGATGGAGCGGAGCACGGTACGACCGGCGTCGATCTGCGCGCCATTCCGGTTGCCGCGATTGAGCGAATTGAGGTTCTGCGCGACGGCGCTGCATCGCAATACGGCTCGGACGCGATTGGCGGCGTGATCAATATCGTGTTGAGGGAGAACGCGGACGAGTCGACCGCAGCCATCTATTCGGGGGTGACTCAGGAAGGCGATGGCAAACGCGTGGGCGCGGAAGCGAATGTCGGAATTCTGGTCGGCGTGGATGGCGCGTTGAACATCACCGCCGAAGGCTACGATCAGGGCCGGATTGACCGCACGTTCGATACCAGCCATTTGGACGTCGCAGGGCCGCATGATCCGCCGATCGGCCGCCAGACAATCATGGGCGTGCCCGAATATGACGCGCGATCGGTGTTCTTCAATTTTGCGGCTCCTTCCGGCCATGAATTGGGCGAACTCTACGCCTTTGGCGGCTGGTCGGTGAGAAACGGGTTGGCGAGCGGCGCTTGGCGCGACCCGGTCTGGGCGCTGGACCGCATGACGAGTCCTGTGCACCCGGACGGGTTCCTGCCGAACGAAAAATCCACAACGGAAGACCGTTCGCTGACGGCCGGCCTGCGGTCTGTAATGGGAGATTGGGATTTCGATCTAGGCGCCGGATACGGCTCCAATACTTTCGACTTCGGCGCAAGGGACAGTATCAACGCCTCTTGGGCGGCGGGATGGCTGGCAAACCAACTCGGCCGCCACAACCGCACGCTCGCCTCGATTACGCCCGCGGAAATTATCGCAAATGCAGGGCCGATGTCCGGGGACAGCGGCGGAACGGAGTTGGAAACCTGGTCCGTCAATATGGATGTGTCCGGCGATATTTCGATGGGAAGCAACGTTATCGACGCAGCTTTCGGCGCCGAATACCGATGGGAGAGCTTTGGCATTCGCGCTGGCGACTTTGCTTCTTACGGCTGCGGTCATCCGGGCAACCCAGGTGAGTTTCCGGCTGTAACCCTTGTTGACGGCAAGGTGGCTCAACATGACGGGCTCGCTCGATGCGGCCATCAAGGCTATCCGGGCTATTCCCCCACAAGCGCAAAATTCAGTGAGCGCGAGCGCAATAGCCAGGCTCTATGGGCGGATTTCCGCCATGATGTAACCGCCGCATGGAACGTCGAAACGGCAGTGCGCTGGGAGCATTATGAAGGCGCAGGAAACAGCCTCACCGGTATGCTCGGCAATCGCGTGGATGTGGCACCGGGGGTATCGCTTCGCGGTACGGCGTCCACTGGCTTTCGGGCGCCCAGCCTGCCGCAGTTGGGGTTCAATACGATTTTCTTCGGAGGTGGAAATATTGAAGGCGGACTGAGCGTCAATGCCAGCTTGGAGGACGGTGCTGCAAACAGGTTTTTCGGTCTCGGTCCCACCAGTCTGCAACATGAAACCTCCCGCAATATCAGCGCGGGCGTTGTGCTGAATCCATGGGACAGCCTCACTCTCTCCGCTGACGTGTACGGCACGGAGATTGACGATCGTATCACTCGGGTTGAACACAAGGTAGACTGTGCAGGCGCCGATGCTGTCGCATGCGGTCTCCTGAAATCGGAGCGCAATCTGCCGACGATCAGCAATGTCAGCTTTTTCGACAATGCTGTTGATACGCGGACTGTCGGGGTAGACATCGTGGCGCGCCACGACCAGGAATTCATGAATGGTGACCTGACATTGTCCGGCGCGCTTCACTTCAACCGAACAACAATCACCGACGGCGAGGACCGTATCGGTCCATCATTCCGCACCTTTATTGAAACCGCGCATCCGCGGCAAAAGCACCGGGTCGCCGCTGATTGGACCGACGGGCAGCTCGATGTGCATCTGGGAATGAACTATTTCGGCGAAACCACGTCTGATTGGCTGCAGCTCACACCGGACTGCCCCGGGTTCCAGGATATCAGTGCTGCCTGGATCGGTGACGCAGCAGTAGGCTGGCGGTTCGGAACCCTGCGACTGTTGGTCGGCGTCGACAACGTGTTCGACCAATACCCCGACGAAGTCAGCGAGGCATGCTCAGGCCTGCTGAACGGTGTTCTGGGCTGGGGTCTGCGTTACAATATGGATGCGTCCTACGGCCTTGCCGGCCGCGTCTGGCATGCGCGCCTGGAAGCAAAGTTCTAGGCATCGTTCGAACCCATCCCGCGCGAATGAGAAAGGCCGCTGGAACAACCCTGTTCCAGCGGCCTTTTCTTTTTCATCTCATGAAAAACATTCCTGCCAGGGGCGAGCCCGCCGCTTCCGCCACTTCACGCCGGGTCGACGATTTCCCGCGTCGCCGCCTTCTTGACAAACGCAGAGCGGGTCACGCCGCGCATACGCGCAGCCTCATCAAGCGTGTCGAGGAACCCCTTCTCGAGACTCAGATTCACGCGCACGACCCTCTGTTGGCCCCGGACGAAGGGAATCATCATGAGCGTGGCGCCCTCCGCAATATTCTCGGCAACCTGCTCGCGCACCGCCTCAAGGCCACGCGGAACCACAGGCTCACTGTCATCGAAGAACAGGCTTAACGCCTCGATCGCGTTGGGGACGACCTCATCAAAAGTGTCGGCAGCCGAAAAACACCCAAGCACCTCAGGAAACTGAATGCCGTAAGCACTGCCAGGGTCCTTGTCGATTACGGCAACGTAATACATGCTCGTCTCCTCGGATCCAGCCGGCGCGCGCCCCTTCCCTCACCCGCTCCGGTTCGCGTCTCGCCAGATTTTTCGCTTTGAGGCGTAGAACAGGGCGGTCAGGGCAAGAGTAAACAGCAGCACCGTCAGGCCCAGATGCTTGCGGCGCTCCAGCGTTGGCTCCGCCGTCCAGGCAAGGAATGCCGCCACATCGCGCGCCTGCTGCGCCACTGTCGCCTCCGTGCCGTCGGCATATTCCACGTCATCGCCGTAAAGCGGCGGCGGCATTGCGATTTGATGTCCCGGGAAATAGGTGTTGTAGGTCAGCCCGTCCATGAGTTCGAAACCCTCCGGCGGGTCGTCATAGCCGGTCAGCAAGGCAGCAATATAGTCGGCGCCGCCGGCGCGGGCCTTCGCCATCAACGAAAGGTCGGGCGGCATCGCGCCGCCATTGACGGCCGCGGCCTCATTGGCGTTGCGATAGGGATTGGCGAAGCGGTCTGCCGGAACCGCAGTGCGCATGAACATCTCGCCCAGCGCGTCGGGCCCATCCTCCACTTCATCAAGCGCGGCAATAGCCTTGATCTGCGCGTCGTCATAACCGAGGCCCGCCAGATCCCGATAGGCAACATAGTCGAGCCCGTGGCAATTCGCGCACACTTCCACATAGACCTGCAAGCCGCGCTGGGCCTCGGCGCGGTCGAAATAGCCGAATATGCCGTCGAATGACCAGTCCAGCGCCGGCGGAACCGGCGCCTCGCCGGCCGCCCAGGCGCTCGGCGCCGCAAGCATCAGGCCGCCTGCCAGCCAGGCTCGCGCGCCCATCACTTGCCCTCCTTCACGGTATCACCGTCCAGCACCGGCTCGGCGATGCTGACCGGCAGCGCCGGTCTTGGCTCGAAGCGCCCGAGCAGCGGCACCAGAACCAGGAAATGCGCAAAATAATACACTGTCGCGATCTGCCCCAGCGTCACATATTGGAACCATTCTATGCCCTTGAACACCGGGTTGTTGGGCGGATTGGCCCCGACAACGCCAAGAATGATGCAGTCCGCCACCAACACCCAGAACACCTGCCGGTAATAGGGCCGAAAACGTCCTGAGCGCACCGGCGAGCCGTCCAGCCACGGCAGAATGAACAGGATCAGGATGGAGGCAAGCATCAGCAGGACGCCGATCAGCTTGGCCGACAGGAACCAGACGTCGAACGTCGCCGACCGCAGGATGGCGTAGAACGGCAGGAAATACCATTCAGGCACGATATGCGGCGGCGTCACCAGCGGGTTCGCCTCAATATAATTGTCGGGATGGCCGAGAAAATTCGGCGCGAAAAACACAAAGGCAAAGAACACGACCAGAAACACGCCCAGCCCGAACAGGTCCTTGATGGTGTAATAGGGATGGAACGGCAAGGTGTCCTTGTCGCTTTTCACGTCGATGCCGAGAGGGTTGTTGGAGCCGAAGCGGTGCAGCGCCCAGATATGCAGCACCACCAGCCCGACAATCACGAAGGGCAGCAGATAATGCAGGCTGTAGAAGCGTTGCAGCGTCGGGTTGTCGACGGAGAAACCGCCCCACAGCCACAGCACGATATCCTCGCCGATCACCGGCACTGCCGACGCCAGATTGGTGATCACCGTCGCCGCCCAGAAGCTCATCTGCCCCCAGGGCAGCACATAACCCATGAACGCGGTGAGGATCATCAGCAGCATGATGACCACGCCCAGCCCCCACAATAACTCGCGCGGGTTCTTGTACGAGCCGTAATAGAGGCCGCGGAACATGTGGATATAGACGACCACGAAGAAGGCCGAGGCCCCGTTGGCGTGCACATAGCGCAGCAGCCAGCCGAAATTCACATCGCGCATGATGCGTTCGACACTGGCGAAAGCATGGTCCACATGCGGCGTGTAATGCATCGCCAGCACAATGCCGGTGACGATCTGAATGACCAGCACGATGCCGGCAAGCGACCCGAAATTCCACCAGTAGTTCAGATTGCGGGGCGTCGGATAGGAACGGCCGACCGCATGGTCCAGCAGCGAGAAAATCGGCAGGCGGTAATCGATCCAGCGGACAACCCGCCCGCTGATGGAAGGTTCGCTCATTCTCTCGCCCCCTCAGCCGACCCGGATGCGCGAATCGTCAAGAAAGACATATTCGGGCACCGGGAGGTTGTCGGGCGCCGGTCCCTTGCGAATACGGCCCGATGTATCGTAATGGGAGCCGTGGCACGGGCAGAACCAGCCGCCATAGTCCCCCGCCGTGCCCAGCGGCACGCAGCCCAGATGGGTGCACACGCCGACCAGTACGAGCCATTCATCGCGGTCAGGCTTCACACGCTCGGAATCCGCTTGCGGAGCCTTGAGGTCACTCAGGGGCACGTCGCGCGCCGCGGCAATTTCCGCCTGCGTGCGGCGGCGGATGAACAGCGGCTTGCCGCGCCACATGACGGTGATCGACTGGCCCTCAGCTATGGGCGCCAGATCGACTTCCACGGACGCCAGCGCCAGCACGTCACGCGCCGGGTTCATCTGATCGATCAACGGCCATATGGCGGCGAGACCGCCTACGCCGGCAACCGCGCCGGTCGCCAGAAACAAAAAGTCGCGGCGCGTCTCGCCATCGGCGTGCACGCTCGTATCAGCCATTCGAAGCCCCGTGATGCAATGCAGGAAAGCGCCGCTTTATTGCCCCGATTCCCGCCCGATGTCCAGCGATACGACCCCTCGCCTTGCCGCAACCGCGTGAACCCCCCGGCGCATGGCGGTATTCTGATTTCTTCAGCTCCCCGGCGCACGGAGGAAACAGGTGAACGACATGCAGGACGCAGCGGCAGCATGGTTCGCCGCGCTGCGCGACGAGCTGTGCGCCACATTCGAGACGCTGGAGGACAGCCTCGCCGGCGGTCCCCATGCCGGGCGAAAGCCGGGCCGTTTTGAACGCCGGCAGTGGCAGCGGCCCGGCGGCGGCGGCGGAGTCATGTCGCTCATGCGGGGGCGCGTGTTCGAGAAAGTCGGCGTGAATGTCTCCGTCGTGCACGGCGAGTTCTCCGAAGAATTCCGCACCCGCATTCCCGGCGCCGCCGACGACCCCCGATTCTGGGCCGCCGGAATCTCTCTGGTCGCACATATGTGCTCGCCGCATATCCCGGCGGCGCACATGAACCTGCGCCATATCGTCACTACCCGCGCATGGTTCGGCGGCGGCGCCGACCTCACCCCCGCCGCGCCCGACGCCGCTGATACCGAGGCGTTCCACGCCGCATTGAAGGCCGCTTGCGACCGGCATCCCATCGCCGACTACGGCCGCTTCCAGGCTTGGTGCGACGAATACTTCTATCTGCCCCATCGCAAGGAGAGACGGGGGGTCGGCGGCATATTTTTTGACAACATGGACAGCGATGTCGGTGCTGCCTTTGCCTTCGCCCAGGATGTCGGACGGGCATTCCTGGATGTTTTCCCGCGCCTTGTCCGCCGTCATCGCGACCGCGGCTGGACGGCGGCGGAGCGCAAGCACCAGCTTGTACGCCGCGGACGTTATGTGGAGTTCAATCTCCTCCATGATCGCGGTACGCGGTTCGGCTTGGCGACGGACGGCAATGCGGAAGCGATTCTCATGTCCCTGCCCCCGGTCGCCGAATGGCCGTAATCTGCAGCCGCCATGCTCACTTCCCCGCGTCGTTCAGCAGGCGGCGCATTTCTTCCAGTTCGCTGAGTACCGCGCGCAGCGCAGCACGTTGGTCGTCGGGTTCGGCGGGCTGCGCCGCAGCGGCTGGCGCTGTTTCCTCAGTGCCTTGCTCCGTGGCGTCCGGCGCGTCCTCGGCGCCGCGCTCCTGCAACACACGCACGCCGCCCTCACGAAGCACCTTCTGCACGCCGCGTATCGTATAGCCATCGACATAGAGCATATTGCGGATGCCGCGCAGCAGAACCACATCCTGCGGGCGGTAGTAGCGCCGCCCTCCGCCGCGTTTCAGCGGCTTGACCTGAGTGAATTTGGATTCCCAGAATCGCAGCACATGCTGCGGGACATCCAGTGCCTGCCCGACTTCGCCGATGGTTCGGAATGCGTCTGCGGATTTGCGCGGACGCTTTGAGTTCCCGGTCGCCGCCGCATCCCCCTGCTCCGCATCGATCACTGTCAATCCTCGTCGGGGGTGCCGGCCGGGACGTCACCGTTGATGCGTTTCTTCAACACATTGGAAGCGCGAAATGTCACCACCCTGCGCGCCGTAATGGGAACTTCCTCCCCCGTTTTCGGGTTGCGTCCCACACGCTCCGGCTTGTGGCGCACGATAAAGTTCCCGAATGACGAGATTCTTACCGGCTCCTCGCGCTCAAGGCATTCGGCAATGGCCGTCAGAACCGACTCGACCAGCTTGGCGGACTCGTCGCGTGACAAACCGACTTCACGATAGACGGCTTCGCCGAGCTGTGTGCGCGTGATAGTCGGCATGTCTGTGCCTCCCCCCTGCGTCGGCTCTCCATAACGCAGACAGGAAATTCAGTCAATATCAACAGGATGCTGCGGTTTACTGAAGCAAAATAACGAATGCCAGGGAGGCACGGCCGCATAGTATGTATCAAATCAGAAAAATCATACAATATATTGTTTTATAAATAAATAACGGTATTCTTTTGAAAGAGGTTTGTTGCGGGATCAGGACGCGACGGCGGGCTGCGCGCGCATGTCAGCCAGTTCGTCGAGAATGCGCCGATTTACTGCTCCCGCCACCATATCCACTGCGACTTCGATAGCGGCGGCGAATCCCAGCGCGTCGGTGCCGCCGTGGCTCTTGACCACCGTGCCGTTCACCCCCAGGAACATGGCACCGTTATGCCGCCGCGGGTCCATGCGCTCCCGAAGCGCGCGAAAGGCGTTGCTGGCAATCGCATAGCCCAGTCGACCGCGCCATGATGCTTGCAGCGCACGCCGCAGATGGTCCCCGAACAGCCGGCTCGTGCCTTCCGCCGTCTTCAACGCGACATTCCCTGTGAACCCGTCGGTCACTACAACATCGGTGGTGCCGCGGGCGAGATCGTCACCCTCAACAAATCCGTGAAATACGAAATGGCTTGCCGCGCCGCGCAGAATCGCTGCCGCCGCGCGGACTTCTTCCCTGCCCTTCAGGTCCTCGCTGCCGACATTCAGCAGGCCGACCGTGGGCGAGCGCCGTCCCAGCACAGTCTGCGCGAACACCGCCCCCATCGCCGCGAAATCAACCAGATTATTGGCATCGCACTCAATGTTCGCGCCAAGGTCTAGGAACACATTCTCGCTGCGCCGATTGGGCATGATCGCGGCAATCGCCGGGCGGTTGATTCCGGGCAGGGTGCGCAGCACCACCTTGGACATGGCCATCAGCGCGCCGGTATTGCCGGCCGAAACAACCGCATCAACCACGCCTTCGGCAAGAGCGTCGATTGCCAGTCTCATGCTCGAGCCCCTGCCCTTTCGCAGCGCTGCGGAGGGGCGGTCCTCGCCGGAGACGGCGATGTCCGTGTGATGGATCGTAATGCGGTCCTCGAGCGCGGATGCACGCCGCACCAAAGGTTCGACGCGGTCGCGGTCACCGAACGCGACGAACGCCACATTGGGCCGGCGCTGCGCTGCGAGGTGGGCGCCGCGAACCACCATGGCAGGCGCGTTATCGCCCCCCATGGCATCGATCGCTATTCTTACGTCAGCCACCGGTTCCGCGAGCCCGGGAAAAACACCCCCCGTCTACAGGAAATCGGCGGGGTCCCGCACCTCGCGCTGGCGATATTTCCCGCAATGCGTGCACACATGATGGCGCAGCTTGTCCTCGCCGCATTCGGGGCACTCGATCACGTTCGGGCGCGCCAATGCGTGGTGCGACCGCCGCATATTGCGCTTGGACCGTGTAACCTTCTTTCTTGGCACGGCCATGCTTTCAACTCCCCCTGTATCGGCGTGCGGATGAGTGTCTTCTAGCCAATTGCTTACCTGCGGGCAAGCTTTCAGGCGCCGCGCGGTTCAGTCACCCTTCACCGGCGGGCGCAAGGCGGCAAGTGCGGCGAAAGGATGGGCATCACCCGTTTCATCCGCCGGCGCCAGCAATATTGCGCCTGGCGCACGCGGCCACGGATCAAGCGCAGCGCCCAAATGCTGCGCCATCACCTCGCCAAGGTCAACCATTTCACCCTCCAGCGGCTCCGGAGGTTCCGCACCGCAAGGAGGCAGGTCGACCACCGCCGCCGAACCGGGGGACGGCTCGCTACTGTCCCCCGCGATCCGGTATTCAATGATCAACCCGGTTTCCGCCAACTGCGCAGGCAGCGGCTCCAGCGTCACGACACATGTCTGGACCAGCCGCGCCTCGAAAGCGAGATCGACGCGAATCACCGGCCCCGAGCCGTTCCGCGCGCTGGCCCGCCTTACCGTGGCTGTACCCGCCAGACTAGGCAGGGCCTGAAGGCCGAAACGGCGCGCCAGCGCGCTACGCTCCGCGGTCGAGGCAATAATCTCATAATCCCGCGGCTCGCCGCCGATATCCGCTGCCGCGACGCGGCGCGACAATTCAGGCGCGGTCATCACCCGTTGCCCTCCTCTCCGGGCGGTGCCGGAAAGGATGCGGCGCCGGCCAGCAGCGGCGCCTGCCCCAATGCGGCGTCGGCGCGCCGTACATAGGCGCAGAACGGTTCTGACGCCGCAGCGGCGTCAAGAAGGTTGCGCGACAATGCCGCCCGCAGCCCTGCATCATCCACCGCATCCAGCGCCGCGTCATAGGCGGCGGCACGCCCGTAAAACGCCCTCGCCATCGCCTTCACGCGCCTCGGTACGCCGAGGTCGCCCACACCCATTTCGCGCAGCGTGCGGTCCATATCGTCCAAGAGGGTATCAAACACCGCCTGGGCCGCCGCCGCGCCGGTCTCGCCTTCCCGCTGCAGGCCGCGGATTACCAGGAACACGTGGAGCACGAGCAGGTCGAACCGCCCGTCAAACGTGTCCGGCACGCCGGCGTGGTAGAAGGCAGGCTGGCGCGCCTGCGCCGCCGCTGCGGCATAGAGGCGGGTAGCCAGTTCCGTGCGTTTGCGGGCGTCGCGGCGCCGCTCCGTCAATCGCATCAGCACACCCGCGCCTTGACTTTGCCGCCGATAGTGGCACAGTCAAGCCACTGCCCCAGCTTTGTTTCTCTCATTACGCTGCTGAATTCTGCCATGAAATTCGGTCTGAACAAGCTGCCGCGCGGCGGGATCGTGGCCCTGCTGGGCGCTTTCACTGCTCTCGCCGCATGTGAGGCGCGTATCGATACGCGCGGATTCATGCCCAATGCCGATCTGATTGCGCAAATCGAACCCGGCATCCAGGACAAGGTGGATGTCGCCGACATTCTCGGCACGCCCTCGGTGGTTGCAACATTCGACGAATCAACATGGTTCTACGTTACCCAGCAAAGTCAGAACTTTGCCTTTTTCATGCCGGAGATCATCGACCAGCAAGTACTCGTCGTGCAGTTCGATGATTTCAACCGCGTCGCGGAACTGAACCATTATACGCTGGAGGACGGACGTATCATCGATCCGGTGAGCCGACAGACTCCCACGGCCGGCAATGAACTGACAATACTTCAGCAATTGTTCGGCAATATCGGTCGTTTCTCGGGAGCGCCGCCGCGACCGCTCCCCTATTAGCCCGTCGGCCGAGATTCATGCGCCGGAGACTGCGTTGAATATCGCGGAATGGCTGTTCCGGGCCGCGCGTCGGCAACCGGAGGCGCCGGCGCTGATCCGCAGCACCGCCCTGCAAGCCAACTATCGCGGATTTGCCGAACGCGCTGCGGGCCTGGCGGCAGGCCTGCAAGCGCAGCGCGGCACTCGCCCCGGCGACCGGGTGGGCCTCTATATGGCCAACTCATGCGAATATCTGATCGCCTTGCAGGGCATTCTCTGGGCCGGTGCCGTGGCGGTGCCGATCAACAGCAAGCTCCACCCGCGCGAAGCAGCGTGGATCATCGACAACGCCGAATGTCATCACGTCCTCGTCGCTGACCCCGGTGCTCTGGCCGGGCATATTCCCGACGCGGCGCTGCTTTGCGCGGGCGGACCGGAATTTGCGGCGCTCATGGCCACAGCACCCGGCGGCGCGCCGTGCCCGCGCGGCGCGGATGATCTGGCGTGGCTGTTCTACACTTCCGGCACAACCGGCCGGCCCAAGGGTGTCATGGTCAGCCATGGCAACTTGATGGCTCTGGCGTTGTGTTACTTTGCCGATGTGGACGCCATCGACCCCGGAGAGGCGATGCTGTATGCCGCTCCGCTGTCGCACGCTGCAGGCTTCTACAGCCTGCCTGCGATGCGCGCCGGCGCTGCGCATATCGTCCCGGAAAGCGGCGGTTTCGACCCGGAGGTCGTGCTCGCGCTCGCCGCCGCCCATGGACGGGTATCGATGTTTGCTGCACCCACCATGGTGCGGCGCCTGGTGGAGGCGGCGGGCACGCGGGGCGTTCGCGGCAACGGCCTCAAGACCATCGTCTATGGCGGCGGACCGATGTATCTGGCCGACATCCTCGAAGCGATGGAAACTCTGGACTGCGGCTTCGCACAAATTTACGCACAGGGAGAGTCCCCCATGTGCATCACCGCCATGGGCGCCGCCCGGCACGCCGACCGCACCCAGCCGCACTATCGGGAACGGTTGGCGTCGGTGGGCGCGGCGCAAAGTGCAGTGGAAGTGCGCGTCACTGGCCCTGACGGCCAGCCGGTTCCGGCCGGCGCCGTCGGCGAAATCGAGGTCAAGGGACCGTCGGTGATGCTGGGCTATTGGCGCAACCCCGAGGCAACCGCGGCGGCAATCAGTGGCGGCTGGCTGCGCACCGGTGATGTCGGAGCCCTTGATGAAGACGGATTTCTCAGCCTTCGAGACCGCTCCAAAGACATGATAATCTCCGGCGGCACCAACATCTACCCGCGCGAAGTGGAGGAAGTGCTGCTCACCCACCCCGATGTGCGCGAGGCGGCGGTGATCGGCCGGCGGCACGAGGAATGGGGCGAGGAAGTGATCGCCTGTGTAGTGCCGGAAGACGGCCGGCGCTTGGACATGCAGGCGCTCGATACGCTCTGTCTCGACACCATCGCCCGCTTCAAGCGCCCGCGCGCCTATTTCTTGATGGATTCGCTGCCGCGGAACAATTACGGCAAGGTTCTCAAGACCGAGTTGCGGCGGCAATTCGGCATGCAAAGGGAAGGAACCGCATCATGAGCGACAGCAGCATGAGTGACCGGGCCAATCAGCGCGTAGTCTGGTTCAACGGCGCCATCGTCCCCGAAAGCGAGGCGCTGCTGCCGTTTCGCGACCGCGGGTTTCGCTATGGCGACGCCGTGTTCGACATGACACGCACATTCGGCCACCGCATTTTCCGCCTCCAGGAGCATATGGAGCGGTTCTACAAGTCTCTGCGCTATGTGCAGATCGACCCCGGCCTGAGTCTGCAGGAGATGACCGGGATCACCGAGGAAGTGCTGGCACGCAACCTGCATCTGCTTGACAAGGATGACGATTACTGGGTCGGTCAGCGCGTGAGCCGAGGCGTGGACGTTCCCGGCGGCGATATTGCCGCCCACTCCGGGCCGAACGTCATTGTCGAGTGCACGCCATTGCCGCTGAAACCGCGCGCGCGCCTGTTCCGCGACGGCATTGATGTCATCGTGCCGTCAGTACGGCGCACCGCGCCCGATGCACTCAGCCCAAACGCCAAGACCCATAACTATCTCAACCTGATCATGGGCGATCTGGAGGTCAAATCGCGCGACCCCGAAGCATGGGCAGTGACACTGGACGTGAACGGCAATCTTTGCGAAGGCCTGGGCAGCAACATTTTCATCGTGCGCGACGGCGCTATCATCACCCCGAAAGTGAAATATGTGCTGCCGGGGGTAAGCCGCCAGACGGCGATAGACCTCGCAGCCAAGGCCGGCATCGAACTGACCGAAGACGATGTGAGCCTTTATGACGCCTATAATGCGGACGAGATATTTCTCACGTCGACCAGCCTCGGCCTGTGCGGCGTGCGCAATATCAACGGCGTCGTACCGGGCGACGGCAAGACGCCCGGCCCGGTCACCCGGCGTCTGATCGACGCCTATATCGCGCTGGTGGATTTCGACTTTGAAGCGCAGTATCTGAGGCGCTTGGAGGCGTAAGCGGCCAAGCCGGAAAAAAAGGCGTCAGCCTCTGCTGACGCCGTTTTTTGTTGAAGACGCCGCGCGCCGTCGGCGATTTACGCCGCAAGCATGGCCAGAAGCAGGATCGCCATGATGTTGGTGATCTTGATCATCGGGTTCACCGCCGGACCCGCAGTGTCCTTGTACGGATCGCCGACCGTGTCGCCGGTCACTGCCGCCTTGTGCGCTTCCGACCCCTTGCCGCCATGATTGCCGTCCTCGATATACTTCTTGGCATTGTCCCACGCGCCGCCGCCGGACGTCATGGAAATCGCCACGAACAGGCCGGTCACGATCGTGCCGAGCAGCATCGCGCCCACGGTGGTGAAGGCCGCAACCTGCCCCGCGAACAGGTTCACCAGGAAATACACCACCACCGGCGCGAACACCGGCAGCATTGACGGCACCACCATTTCCTTAATCGCCGAGCGCGTCAGCAAGTCCACGGCGCGGCCATATTCGGGCTTGGCCTCGCCTTCCATGATGCCGGGGATTTCGCGGAACTGGCGCCGCACCTCGACCACCACCGCGCCGCCGGCCCGGCCCACCGCCATCATGCCGAGGGCGCCGAACAGATACGGTAGCAAACCACCGATGAACAGGCCGATGACCACGTAGGGATCCTGCAACCGGAACTCCACAGAGAGGTCAGGGAAATAATGATGCAGGTCCTCGGTATAGGCAGCGAACAACACCAGTGCCGCCAGCGCCGCTGAGCCGATTGCGTAGCCCTTGGTAACGGCCTTGGTGGTGTTTCCCACGGCATCAAGCGCATCGGTGGTCTTGCGCACATCCTCCGGCAGTTCGGCCATTTCGGCAATGCCACCCGCATTGTCGGTCACCGGGCCGTAGGCGTCGAGCGCCACCACCATGCCCGCCAGGGCGAGCATCGTGGTCGCCGCAATGGCAAGGCCGAACAGGCCAGCGGCGGAGAAGGCAATGACGATGCCGACCGCAATCACCACCACCGGCAGGGCGCACGCCTCCATGGAAACCGCAAGACCCTGGATGATGTTGGTCGCATGGCCGGTTTCCGAGGAGCGCGCAACGCTGCGCACCGGCCGGAACGATGTCGAGGTGTAATATTCAGTGATCCAGACGAGCAGGCCCGTGACCGCCAACCCGACCAGGGCGCAGACGAAAAGGGCGCCGCCGCTCGCTTCATGCCCGCCAAACGTAAAGGCCGTGTCGAAGCCGATCCACATGCCGACAATGACAGCAATAAATATGGCCGACAGCACCGCCGCGCCGACCAGACCCTTGTAGAGGGCAAACATGATATTGGTCCCGCCGCCGAGGCGAACAAAGAAAGCGCCGATCACCGAGGCGAGGATGCACGCGCCGCCGATCACCAGCGGAAACTCCATCATCATCGTCTGTTCGGGGCCGGTGAAGAAAATTGCCGCCAGCAGCATGGTGGCTACCACGGTAACCGCATAGGTTTCGAACAGGTCGGCCGCCATGCCGGCGCAGTCACCGACATTATCGCCCACATTGTCGGCGATCACGGCGGCATTGCGCGGATCATCCTCCGGAATGCCGGCCTCGATCTTGCCAACCAGATCGGCTCCGACATCGGCGCCCTTGGTGAAAATACCGCCGCCCAGGCGGGCAAATATGGAAATCAACGACGCGCCGAAACTGAGCGCCACCAGCGCTTCCAGCACATCCCGCAGCGCCTCCGGCGATTCCGCGCCGAAAATACCGCGCATTGCCGCGTAATATCCGGCAACGCCGAGCAGACCGAGACCGACCACCAACAGCCCGGTGATGGCGCCGGACTGGAACGCAATCGCCAGCGCCGGCGCGAGGCCCTCGCGCGCCGCATCCGCCGTGCGCACATTGGCGCGCACCGAAACATGCATGCCGATATAACCGGCAGCGCCGGAAAGCACCGCACCGATGAGAAAACCGATCGCCACATGGGCGCCCAACAGCCACCAGAACACTGCCCCTGCGACGATGCCGACGATTGCAATCGTGGTATATTGCCGGTTCAGATAGGCGCTCGCACCTTCTTGAATCGCGGCCGCGATTTCCTGCATACGCGCATTGCCGCTGCTCGCCTTCAGCACCTGGAGAATGGCGTAAACGCCATAGGCGACCGCCGCCGCGCCGCATACTAGGGCGAACACCAACGCATTCGACATCATCGAAACCCTTCGATCGAGACATGGGGAAAGCGACGCGGCCGGCAGGCCGCATCGAGCAGCGGCGAACATGCCAGAACACGCTCGGGAACGCAATGAACAGCCGCAGCAAATTCTATGCTGCAGGCCGACTCAGAAATGACTCCATCCACCTTTGGCAAAGGCGAGGGGAGCCCTGTCCGCGCCGCGCACCGTCACGCCGGATCCCGCTTCGATAACCCCGATCTCGTGAACCGGCTCCGGCAACCCCGCCGGCAAGCGTCCCGCCGGAACGGTAAACAGGAGTTCGTAGTCGTCACCGCCAGTCAGGGCGGTTTCAAGCAATGAGGGATCGGCAGCAATGCTCGCGCGTGCGGTAGGCGAAAGAGGTACAGCGGCGGCGTCAATGACCGCGCTGACTCCCGAAGCGCGGCACAATTGGCCGAGGTCCGCGACCAGCCCGTCCGAGACATCCATGGCGGCGCTCGCCAGCCCGACCAGCGCCTGCCCCAGTTCCAGGCGCGGGTCAGGTCGGCAAAACCGCTGCCATAATGCCGCGTCTGAGTCGTCCAGCCGCAAGGCCAGCGCCGCATCGCCGATGAATCCGGATACATACACCCGGTCGCCCGGACGGGCCCCGGAGCGGCTCAGATACTGCCCGGATTCAACAAACCCGAAGGCGGTGATCGCCAGTGTCAACGGCCCCGGCGTCGCTACCGTGTCACCGCCCAGAAGGGTGATGCGGAACGCGCTCTGATCGCGTCCGAGCTGTGCCGCGAACGCAGCCAGCCACTCAGGTGTAAAATCTCGCGGCAGCGCCAGCGACAGCAAATAGCCGTGCGGGCGCGCGCCCATCGCCGCAAGGTCGCTGAGATTGACCCGCAAGGCGCGTGCGGCAACCGTCTCCGCCGTATCGCCGTGGCGGAAATGCACTCCGGCAACCAGCGCATCGGCGGTGGAAACCATGTCGTGGCCCGGCGGCGGCGCGATCAGCGCAGCGTCGTCCGCCAGTCCCAGCGCCCCCGGTTCCGCCGCCAAGGGGGCGAAGTGGCGGGCGATCAGGGCAAACTCATCCATCCTTCCGCCCCAGATTGCGCGCCAGTTGATCGATTGCCCCGTTCACGAAGCTGACTTCGCGCGAACCGAAAAATCCCGCAGCAATATCGACATATTCATTGACAGTAACCGCCGCCGGTACTTGCTCTCCGCGCGACAGTTCATAGGCCGCGACACGCAACAGGGCGCGCATGGTTTCGCTCAACCGCTCGAAACGCCACCCCTCGGCCAGAACCCCGGCAATCAGCGCATCCGCGGCGCCCCGGTCCTTGGCAGCCCCGCGTGCAAGCGCGACAAAGAATCCCCGGTCCATGTGTCTCGCCGTATCGGATTGGATGCGGAAATGATCGCGGATCGCCCTCTCCACGCTGTCGCCCGTGAGCGCGACACGGTAGAGAGTCTGAACGGCTGCGATGCGGGCGCGGCGGCGCTGGGTGCGACCCGCGCGCCGCCGGCTGTTCTCCCCTTCCCCGGCCTCCATCACGACGGCGCCTGAAAGCGGCGTCGCAGGGCAATCATCGCCAGGCATGCCTCTGCCGCCGCCGCACCCTTGTTACCGCGGTCGACGGCTGCCCGCTCCCAGGCTTGAGCACGGTTTTCCGTAGTGAGAATGCCGTAACCGATGGCGAGGCGGCGGTCGACAGCGAGGCCTGCAAGGCTGCGGGCGCTCTCCCCGCAAACATAGTCGTAATGGGTCGTTTCGCCGCGAATCACGCAACCCAGCGCAACATAGCCGTCAAATGCTCCCGTATCGGCAGCGAAGCTGATCGCGGCCGGAATTTCGAACGCGCCGGGCACTTCGGCAATCTCATGCATCGCACCGGCGCGCCCGAGAACCGCCTCACTGCCGGCAATGAGCGCGTCCGCGATATCGCCGTAAAATCGCGCGGCGACCACGAGAACGCGCGGCGGAGCCTCCATGACAGCCACTAGCCGGTCACGTGCGGTATGGGCCTGCGGCCCACCACCCGCAGGCCAAACCCGTCCAGGCCCACATAGTCATGCTCGACATTGCTGAGCAGCGTCATGACGCGCACGCCGATATCGCGCAGGATCTGCGAGCCTATGCCGATTTCGCGCAGCGCATTGCCGGCCCGCCGCCCGCCGCCGGCGACACGGGCGCCGGCGCCATGGTGGCGCGCACTGCCGATCAGCAGCACCACGCCGGCGCCTGCCTTGTCGATCGCAATCATGGCGTCACGCAGTACACCGTCTCGGCGCCCCTCCACATCGCCCAGCACGTCGGAAAACAGGTCCAGCCGGTGCACGCGGGCCAGGGTCGGCGTTTCACTGTCGATATCGCCTTTGATAAGCGCCACATGTTCGGCGCCATCCGTCGTATCGTCATAGAGGATAAGCGCGAACCGGCCCGCATGCCGCGTCTCGATGGTGGTTTCCCATTGCCGTTCAATCAGCCTGTCCTTGCGGTGTCGATAGGCGATCAGGTCGGCAATGGTGCCGATCTTGAGGCCGTGGCGGCGGCAATAGTCGATGAGCTGGGAGCGCCGCGCCATCGTGCCGTCTTCATTCATGATCTCGCAGATCACCCCGGCTGGCTGCAACCCCGCCAGCCGCGCGATATCGACAGCCGCCTCCGTATGGCCCGCACGCACGAGAACACCCCCGTCGCGCGCCATGATGGGAAATACATGGCCGGGGGTGGCAATGTCGTCGGCGCCGCGCGCCGGATCGATGGCCGTGCGAATCGTGGTTGCGCGGTCAGCCGCCGAAATCCCCGTCGTAATGCCTTCCTTCGCCTCTATGGAAACCGTAAAGGCCGTGCCGAAACGGCTGGCATTGCGCCGCTGCATGGGTTCCAGATGCAGGGCGCGCGCCCGCTTGCGGGTCAGCGCCAGACAAACCAGACCGCGCCCGTGGCGCGCCATGAAGTTGATTGTCTCCGGCGTCGCGCATTCTGCCGGCACCACCAGATCACCCTCATTCTCGCGGTGTTCATCGTCAACGAGAACGAATAGGCGGCCCTGCCTCGCATCGTCGATGATTTCCTCGATGCGGGCGAAAACCTCCGCGCCGCCGCGCCCGGAGTCCAGCGCCCCGCTCACGCGGGCGCCTCCGGGCGGTGCCATTCCAGCGCGCGCCGTACATAACGCGCCAGCATGTCAATCTCCACATTCACGATGCGACCGGCATCGACCCCGTCAAATGTCGTGGCTGACAGCGTGTGCGGGATGAGATTGACCGTGAAGCGATCCTCGGACACTTCATTCACCGTCAAGGACACGCCATCGAGCGCCACTGATCCTTTCGGCGCGATATAGGGCGCCAGCCAATCCGCCATGGCGAACGAAACTTCCACCGAGTCTCCTGCCGGCGCGGCGGCGAGTACCCGCGCGGTTCCATCGATGTGACCGCTCACGAGATGCCCCCCCAGTTCCGAACCGACCGTCAGGGAGCGCTCCAGATTGATGCGGCTTCCCGCCCGCCATCCGGCGGCGGTCGTGCGGGCCAGGGTTTCCTCCGACACTTCGACCGCGAAACTGCCGGGCGCCGTATCAACTACTGTCAGGCAGATACCGGCACAGGCGATCGACGCGCCGAGGTCGATCGCTGCCGTGTCATAGGCGGTCGTCACCGCGACGCGGGTTTCCCGCGCCCGATCAATGGCGTGAACATGTCCGATGTCACTGACGATTCCGGTAAACATTGCCCCAACTACTCCGGAACGCGACAGTTCGACATGTTGGTGAGCCCGGAAGGGATCGAACCTTCGACAACCTGATTAAAAGTCAGGTGCTCTACCAACTGAGCTACGGGCCCCAAGCGGATGCGAAGATTAAGGGGCAGGCGGTTCCGGGTCAACGAGCCCAGCGCCCGACCGGGCTGTGAACTCCCTGACAAACGCGCATAGCCGCCCGGCCAGAACCGCCGCCCGCAACTGCGCCATCAACCCTTGATAATAGTGCAGATTGTGCTGTGTCATCAAAACCGCCCCCAGGATTTCGCCCGACCGGACAAGGTGATGCAGATAGGCGCGGCTGTGGCTGAGGCATGTCGGGCAACCGCATTCCGGGTCCAGCGGTTCGGCGGCATCGGCATGGCGGGCATTGCGAATGTTCAGCTTGCCGGCGGCGGTAAACGCCTGGCCGTTGCGTCCGGAACGGGTTGGCAGCACGCAGTCGAACATATCGACGCCGGCTGCGACGGCAGCGACAATGTCCTCCGGACGGCCGACACCCATGAGATAGCGGGGACGGTCTTTCGGCAGCGCCTCCGCCGTCAGCGCTGCCATATCAATCATCGCCGCCGGCCCCTCGCCCACCGCCAGACCGCCGATCGCATAACCGTCAAATCCGCAATCCGCCAGACGCGCGGCACTCTCCTGCCGCAGGTCCCCGAACACCGAGCCTTGTACGATCCCGAACAGGCCATAGCCGGGGCGCGGCGAAAATGCTGCTTTCGAACGCACCGCCCAGCGCAGCGACAGTGCCATGGACTCGGCAGCAGTCGATTTCTCCGCCGGAAATGGCGTGCATTCGTCCAGCACCATCGTCACGGTGACGCCGAACGCACCCTGCGCCGCGACGCTTGATTCCGGCGTCAGGCGATGCTTGCTGCCATCAAGATGCGAACGAAACGTCACGCCGTCTTCATCGAGACGCCGCAGCGCCGCCAATGACATCACCTGAAACCCGCCGGAATCGGTCAGTACAGGCCCTGGCCACGCCATGAAGCGCCGCAACCCGCCCAGCGCCGCCATGCGTTCCACGCCGGGGCGCAAAATGAGATGGTAAGTGTTGGCGAGCACCATATCGGCGCCCGAGTCGGCCAGCATTTGCGGCGTCATGGCCTTCACCGTCGCCGCCGTGCCCACAGGCATGAAGGCCGGCGTTGCTACCGGGCCGTGCGCGGTCAGAAGCCGCCCGGTACGCGCCGCGCCGTCGGTCGCCGTGATTTCAAACTCCGGCCCGCTCATGAGCCGGCGGGCGCCAGCAGGCACGCATCGCCATAGGAATAGAAGCGGTAGCCACCTGTGACGGCATGCGCGTAAGCCTCGTGCATACGCTCCAGGCCGGAAAACGCGCATACCAGCATGAACAGGCTCGAACGAGGCAAATGAAAATTGGTCAGCAACAGGTCGCACGCCCGGAAGCGGTATCCCGGCGTGATGAACAGGTCGGTTTCGCCGGCAAATGGCCGCACAGCGCCATCCTCTGCAGCGGCGCTTTCCAACAGCCGGGCGGCAGTTGTGCCGACGGCGACGATGCGCCCGCCTGCCGCACGTGCGGCGTTGATCTCCGCTGCCGCGTCGGCGTCGATTTCCCCCCATTCGCTGTGCAGGCGATGGTTTTGCGTGTCAGCGGCATGAACGGGGCGGAAAGTGCCGGCCCCGATATGCAGGGTGATTGCAGCGACATCTATTCCCGCATCGGCCAGCCGCGCCATCAGGTCGGACGTGAAATGCAGTCCCGCCGTCGGCGCGGCCACGGCGCCGGGCTGTCGCGCAAACATCGTCTGATAGTCGGATTCATCGCGTCGCTCCGGCCCGGCGGCGCGCTTGATGTAGGGTGGCAGAGGGGCGGTTCCATGGCGCCTCAGCGCGGCGTCGAAATCGGCGCCTTCAAGGCCGAAATCAAGGGTTACCGCGCCGCGCTCGCCGAGCGCCGCCACACGCGCCTCGAACCCGGCCCCGAAAGTGACGACATGGCCGACAGCCAGGCGCTTGGCGGGCCGCGCGAACGCTTGCCACAAGCCGCCTTCCAGCGGCCGAACCAGCGTCGCGTCTATGCGCGCCGCGCCGCGAAAGCCCGTCAGGCGGGCCGGTATAACCCTGGTATCGTTGACCACCAGCCGGTCGCCCGCCCGCAACACACCGGGAAGGTCACGAACAAGCAGGTCTTGCAGGCCATCGGCGGTCACGCACAACAGGCGCGCCGAGTCGCGCGGGACCGCCGGATGCTGCGCTATGCGCCCACGGGGCAGGTCGAAATCGAACAGGTCAACCCGCATGGCCGGTGCGCGGTTATTCCGCGTCCGCCGCCACCCGCATGCGAACAATAACGTCAGGGTCCACCACTGGTTCGCCGCGCTTGATGCGGTCCACGAACTCCATTCCTTCCGATACCTGCCCCCAGATGGTGTATTGGCCGTCGAGGAACGGAGCGGGTCGGAAACAGATGAAAAACTGGCTGTCGGCGCTGTCGGGATGCCGTGCACGGGCCATCGACACCGTGCCGCGCAAATGCTTGGCGACACTCGGCTGCGAGAACTCGGCCGGGATGTTGCGGCCCGACCCGCCGGTGCCGTTGCCGCGCGGGTCGCCGCCCTGTGCCATGAACCCTTCGATAACACGGTGGAAGGTAAGCCCGTCATAGAAACCCTGCCGCACCAGTTCCTTGATGCGCGAAACATGCTTGGGCGCAATGTCGGGGCGCAGGTCGATCACGACCCGCCCATATTCGAGGTCCATATAGAGCGTGTTTTCGGGGTCCGCCTGCACTTCATTCGCTGTCATAACAATTCCTGCCAGGATCAGGGTTTGCAATAGAAAACGTCTCATTCTCGTTCACCTTTCTTCAGCGCGCGGCCCGGCGCGCGGACAAGTGTTCTTCCAGGCACTCGGAAACATTGGCGGGCACGAACGGGGTCACATCGCCGCCCAGAAGAAAAATCTCCTTCACCAGGCGCGAGGCGATGAACTGGATGCCTTCGGACGCCATGAGGAACACGGTTTCGACTTCAGGCTCCAGCCGTGCGTTCATGCCGGCCATCTGGAACTCGTATTCGAAATCCGAGACGGCCCGCAAGCCGCGGATGATAACCGTGGCATTCTGCGAAACAGTGAAGTGCATCAGAAGGTTCTGAAACGGCTTCACCTGGATGCGCCGGGCAACCGTGTCGCCGCATGCCAACCGCATGGAATCTTCTACCATGCGCACCCGCTCATCCACGGTGAACATGGGGCCCTTGCCGGCATTTACGGCAACGCCGATCACCAGGCGATCAACCACGCGCAAGGCGCGCCGCGCAATGTCGACATGCCCGATCGTCGGCGGATCGAACGTGCCGGGGTAAACGCCGATCCTGATGTCGGCCATGTTCCGGGTCTCCTTCTTTTCGGATTGCGCGCTTGCGCGCCTCTGTCGGCCGGGTGCGTGCGTCAGTCTTCTTCCGGCGCGGCGGCGCCGTTTGCGCCAGCGGGCCCGTTGTCGGAGACGAACTCCTCTCCGAGGCGCGTCACGGATACCACACGATTTCCCTTGTCAATATTGAAGATTCGCACGCCCTTGGTATCGCGCGCAGAAATGCGGATATCGGTCACCGGACAGCGAATGAGTTTGCCGCCGTCCGTCACCAGCAGCAATTGGTCCTCATTCTCTACCGGAAACGACGCGACGACCTGACCATTGCGGTCGGAAGTGTCGATCGTGGTAACGCCCTTTCCGCCGCGCGCCGTGCTGCGATACTCATAAGCCGAACTGCGCTTGCCATAGCCGTTTTCGGTTACCGTCAGAATGAACTGTTCGGTGGCGCCCAGCGCATCATATTCCAGATCCGGCTCCACCGACTCGTCTCCACGGCGCCGTGCCGAGGCATAGCGCAGATAATGGTCGCGCCGGTCCCTCTCCATATCGAAATGCTCCAATATCGACATGGAGACCACCGTATCGCCGTCATCCAGGCGAATGCCGCGTACACCGGTGGAATTCCGGCTGGCAAACCGGCGCACCCTTCCCACCGGGAAACGAACGCACTGCCCGCTCGCCGCCGCCAGCAACACATCTTGCCGCGCCGTACACGGCAGCACGGCGATCAGCTTGTCCGAACCCGCTTCCGCATCATCATCCAGCTTCATGGCAATCTTGCCATTGGCGCGGATATTGGTGAAATCCGACAAGGCGTTGCGGCGGACATGGCCGCGCGAGGTTGCAAACATCACATGCAGGTCCTGCCACGCTGCCTCATCCTCGGGCAACGGCATCATCGTCGCCACCGTCTCACCGTCGCGCAGCGGCAGCAGGTTGACCAGCGGCCGGCCGCGCGCCTGCGGCTCACCCAGCGGCAGACGATAAACCTTCAGCATGTGCGCCATGCCGCGCGTCGTGAAGATCAGCATCGGCGTATGCGTGTTGGCGGCAAATATCCGCGTGACGAAATCTTCGTCTCGCGGCGTCATGCCGGCCCGTCCCTTGCCGTCGCGCCTCTGCGCGCGGTAGGTGGAAAGGGGCACGCGCTTGACATAGCCCTTGTGAGTCAGCGTCACCACCATGTCCTCGCGCTCGATCAGGTCTTCGATTGTTTGATCGAGCGCGGCGTCCTCGATGGTGGTGCGCCGCCCCCCGTCATCGCCGAACTGCTCCGAAACAGCAGTGAACTCATCGCGCATGATGCCTAGAACGCGGACGCGCGAACCCAGTATGTCTAGCAGGTCGACAATCTCGCCCGTGACCTTCTCCAGCTCCGCAGCCACCTTTTCCCGCTCCAGGCCGGTAAGGCGCTGGAGGCGCAAATCAAGAATAGCGCGCGCTTGGGTCTCGCTGAGACGGTAGGTGCCATCCTCGCCAACCGTGTGACCAGGCTCGTCAATGAGGCGGATCAACGCCGCAACATCACCGGCGGGCCAGGCGCGGGCCATCAACTGTGTACGTGCGGTATCGCCGTCGGCAGCGGCGCGGATGAGGGCAATGACTGCATCAATATTCGCCACCGCGACCACAAGCCCCACCAGCACATGCGCGCGGTCACGCGCCTTGGCCAGCAAATGGCGCGTCCGGCGCACGATCACTTCTTCGCGAAACTCCAGAAACGCCTGAATGATCTGTTTGAGATCGAGCTGCTCCGGGCGGCCATGATTCAGCGCCAGCGCATTGACCCCGAAATTCGTCTGTAATTGCGTGTAGCGATGAAGCTGACTCAGCACGACGTCATGGCTGGCGTCTCGCTTCAGTTCGACCACCACCCGTACACCGTCGCGGTCCGACTCGTCGCGAAGTTCGCTGATCCCTTCAATCCGCTTGTCGCGCACCGCGTCGGCAATCTGTTCGACAAGGCGGGACTTGTTGACCTGATACGGAATTTCCGTAATCACGATCACCCGCCCGTCCCTTTCGGACGTGGTGCGCCCGCGCATGGTGATCGAGCCGCGTCCGGTCCGATAGGCGGCGTGGATCCCCGAGCGGCCAACGATCAACCCGCCAGTGGGAAAATCAGGCCCCGGAATATGGCTCATCAGTTCTTCGACCGTCAGCGCCGGGTTGTCCACCAGCGCCAGACAGGCGTCGATCACTTCACGCAGATTGTGCGGCGGAATATTGGTCGCCATGCCGACCGCGATACCACCGGCGCCATTCACCAGAAGATTGGGAAAACGCGCCGGCAGAACCGTCGGTTCGCGCGTCGATTCGTCGTAATTCGGCTGGAAGTCAACCGTGTCCTTGTCAAGGTCCTCCAGCAGTTCGCCGGCAACGCGGGCAAGGCGTGCTTCCGTGTAGCGCATGGCCGCCGGCTTGTCGCCGTCCATCGACCCGAAATTACCCTGACCGTCGATCAACGGCAGACGCATGGAGAATGTCTGCGCCATTCGCACCATCGCGTCGTAAATCGCGTCACCCCCATGCGGGTGATAGTCGCCCATCACATCACCGACGACATGCGCCGATTTGCGGTGCGGCCGGTTCCATTGGTAACCGTTGTCACCCATCGAATAGAGAATGCGGCGATGCACCGGTTTGAGACCGTCGCGCAGGTCCGGCAGCGCACGCGCCACGATCACACTCATCGCGTAATCGAGATAGGAGCGGCGCATTTCCGCTTCAATCGATATCGGCGCGACGTCGGATGGCGCAGGCTGGGCGGGGGTGTCGGTCACTGCAACAAACCGTTGGCAAGGGCAATGTCAGCACACGCCTCGCCGGCAAGAACGGCGGGCAGCGCGCATGACAAGTGCGGAACGCCGTAGCGGCTGCATTCGGAAAAACACGAACACCCTGTCGCGCCACCGCACGGCGCCGTCATCATAGCCCCGCCGGCGCCGCTTGACTACCGGCCACCCGCCCTCATCTTGTCACAGCCGGCACGCGACAAAGCCGGCCTGCTCGCGTATGAATATCGGGTTCACAGCAGGAGGCAGTGCATGAGCGATCCGTTCCGCGACGGCTGCGCATTTGTCGAAGGCCGCTATATCCCCGTCGCCGAAGCCCGCATCCCGCTTCTCGATTGGGGCTTCCTGCGCTCCGACGCCAATCAGGACACGGTGACCGTGTGGAACGGCGCGTTTTTCCGCCTTGACGATCATCTCGAGCGGTTCTCGCGCAATATCGCCAGACTCCGCATGACCGGCCCATACGATGCTGCAGCGCGGCGGCGCATTGTGGTCGAATGCGCGCGCCGCACCGGCCTCCAGCAAGCCTATGTTCAAATGATCATGACCAGGGGGCGTCCCCCCGTTGGCTCACGTGACCCGCGGCGCGCCAGCAATGCGTTTTACGTGTTCTGCATCCCTTATGTGTGGATCGCACCGCCGGAAGTGAAGGCGCGCGGTCTGCACCTGCATGTCAGCGACCGCTGGCGAATCCCCGCGGAATCGGTGGACCCGATGCTGAAGCATTACCATTGGCTCGACTTTGAAATGGGGTTGTTCGACGCCTATGACCGCGGTGCCGACACTGTCGTGCTCAGCAACCGGCATGGCGGCATCACGGAAGGCCCCGGCTTCAATATTTTCCTGGTGCAGGGCGGTGCACTGTACACCCCGGCCGACGGCGTTCTGGACGGCATGACGCGGCGCACATTACTTGAATTGTGCGAGGAAGCCGGCGTCGCCTGCCACCTGCAAGGCATCCCCCGCGACCGCCTCGCCGCCGCGGAAGAAGTTTTCCTTTCAAGCTCCGCCGGCGGCGTCATTCCCATCACGAAAATCGATGGTGCGCCGGTGGGTGATGGCGCCCCCGGCCCCCTCACCCGCCGCCTCGACGACCAGTATTGGTCGAAGCGCGCCGCCGGCTGGCACGCCACTCCGGTCGGTCAGTGCGGCTGACCTTGCGTCCACGTGCCGGCGCGTTTCAATCATCCGACGGGCCGCGGCGGATCGGCGGCATGTCCGTCGTAAACCACTCGCGCAACGGCAGCAGGCCGGCATCGACCACAAAATAGATCGCCGCCGTCAACACACCTGCCGCCGCGGTGGTCAACAGTCCTTTCTGCCACAGCCGCGGATTTGCCGGGGCGCCCGCGTCATGCCCCGGTTCCGGGTTCACTGTCCGCCGCACCCCAAGAGGCAGGACAATGAACAGCATTACCCACCAGATCAGAACAAAGACAAAGAGGGTCTCGGCGGTGCTCATGACACCTGCTCAAGCTCCACCAGCACCCCGCCCAGGTCCTTGGGATGCAGAAAGATCACCGGATTACCGTGCGCGCCCGGGCGCGGTTCGCCGTCGCCCAGGACCCTGAGGCCGTCGCGCACCAGCCGGTCGCGCGCATCTCGAATATCGGCAACTTCATAGCAGATATGATGAATGCCGCCGCCCGGATTGCGCGCCATGAAACCGGCAATCGGCGAATGCGCGCCCAGAGGATGGATCAGTTCGATTTTCGTATTCGGCAGCGTAACAAAAATGGTTGTGACGCCGTGCTCCGCCAGATCCACCGGATCGGAGACCTCGGCGCCCAGCGTACTGCGATACAACGCCGCCGCCGCATCGAGGTCGGGCACCGCCACCGCGACATGATTGAGTCTTCCGATCATTTCACCCCTCCCCGTTGGCGCGCCACCATATACCATGCCCCCGGCGCTTGCCGCGCCCCTATTCGCCCCTCTACAACAGCAGCAGACCAAAATGGAACGGAGGCGGTGACCCATGAAAGCAGCCATATTCACATCCCCCGGCGCACCGCTGACGATTGAAACGGTGCCGGATCCTTCACCGGGAGCGGAAGACCTTGTCATCAAGGTAGGGGCGTGCGGAATCTGCGGTACCGACCTGCATTGGTCGCGTCACACCGACCCGCAGGCCGGCTGGCGGCTTCTCAAGCCTGGCGCGGTGATGGGACACGAATTCGCCGGCGAGGTCGTGGCGGTGGGGCAGGCCGCGCGCGACCGCTGGCGCGTGGGCGACCGCGTGACGGCGCAGCCCTTTATCGGCTGCGGCGCCTGTCCCGAATGCCACGCCGGTCGCGCCTATCGATGCGCCGATGTGACCATGCGCGCCGACCTCGAATTGCCGGGCGCCTACGCCGAATATACGCGCGTCGGCAGCCACAACACCCTGCGCCTGCCCGAAAATGTGAGTTTTGCGGAAGGCGCACTTGTGGAACCGCTCGCAGTGGGTCTGAACGCGGCGGAAAAGGCGCGCCTGACACCGGCCGATACCGTGCTCATCATCGGCGCGGGACCGGTCGGGCTGGCAGTCTCGCTATGGTGCCGGTTTCTCGGCGTTCGCCATATCGCAGTCAGCGACCTCGTTGCCAGCCGCGCTGAACAGGCTGCGGACTTTGGCGCCACCGCCGCCATCGACGCGAGCCGCGAAGACGTCGACAGCCGCGTCATCGCTCTGACCGGTGGTCCGCCGGACGTCGTTTTTGATTGTGTCGGCGTTCCCGGCAGCCTGCAACTCGCCATAGATCACGCTCCGCCGGACGCGCGCGTTGTCGTGGTCGGCTTGTGCATGGCGCAGGACCACTTCTACCCGGGCCAGGCTATCGTCAAGGAACTGGACCTGTCCTTCTCCTTCATCTATCGCAAGCGCCATTTCGATCTCGTGCTCGACGCGCTGGGGCGCGGGCGCGTCAATGGCGCGCGGATGATCACCGACCGTGTGGGGCTGCAACAATTCCCCGGCGCCTTCGAGGCTTTGAGAAACCCGTCAGGACAAATCAAGGTAATGCTCGAACCCCGCATCGGAGAGGCCGCCCAATGACCAGCGACAGTCCGGTTTGCCTGATCGCCGGCACCGGCCCTGGAACCGGATATGCTTGCGCACAGCGTTTCGCCGCCGGCGGCTACCGCGTCGCCATGCTCGCCCGCGACGAAATGCGCCTCGCCGCATATGAAAGCGACATTCCCGGCAGCAAGGGCTTCGTATGCGACGTCGCTGACCTCGACAACCTAACCAAAACCGCCGAGGCGATAACGAACGGGATGGGCGCCCCCCGCGTCCTGATCCACAACGCCGTTTCCGGTGTGCTGGACGGCGGCGGCGCAGCAACCTTTCTTGAAAGCGAGCCGACGCGCCTCGAACGCAATTTCCGCGTCAATACGACCTCGCTGCTCTATCTTGCACGCGCCCTCGCGCCGGCAATGATCGACGCAGGTGACGGCGCCATCATCGTCACGGGCAATACCTCCGCGCTGCGCGGCCGTCCGCGCTTTGCCTATTTTGCGCCCACCAAGGCGGCCCAGCGTGTTCTCGCCGAATCCATGGCCCGCCATCTCGGCCCGAAAGGCGTCCATGTCGCGTACATCGTGGTCGATGCCGCCATTGACACGCCGCGCACGCGGCCGATATTTGCCGCCGACAAACCGGACGATTTCTTTTGCAAACCCTCCGCTATCGCTGCCGAAGCATTCCATGTTGCCCATCAGGACAGGTCCGCATGGTCGTTCAACGTTGAACTGCGGCCCGACATGGAAAACTGGTAGGATGCAGGAAACCCCATGCCGCTGCTGACCGTCATTCTCGCGCTTCAGTTTATCGGCGCAGTTCATGCGTTGCGTCGCGGTGTCCCCGTCGGACTGGCGTTCGCCATCGCCATCCTGCCGATCGTCGGCGGACTCATCTATGTTGTTGCCGTCCTCGTGCCGGCTCTTCGCCCCGGCCCGGACAATGCCGGTGCCACAGCGCTGCTGGGTTCGGCCGATGCGGCAATGGCGCGAGGCGACTCGTCGCAGGCCATTGCACTCTATCGCGAATGCCTGGACGGTCCCGCCTTCAACGACCCGGAGACCATGCTCAAGCTGGCGCAGGCCTACATCACCGAAGACCATCCGGCAGCAGCGCGTGAAACCCTTGAAGCTCTCGCCAGGGCAGTGCCCGATTTTCGCTCGACCGAAGGGCAGCTTCTCTATGCGCGGGCGCTCGAACTCGAAGGGCGAACCGCTGACGCGCTGCGCGAATATGAAGCCATCTGCGCCGGCTCCGACAACCCCGAAGCCCGTTGCCGCCACGCACTCCTGCTCAAGGCGGCGGGAGAGGATGAAAAGGCGCGCATCCTGTTCGACGAGTTGCTGGCCGCGCACGCGGATCCCGGCGCGAAACGCGCGCGCAGAAATGACCGGAAATGGATCGAAATCGCGAGGGCGGAACGCGGCTGAGCCTCTCGCCTCAACCTGCGAGGCGCACAACCTCCACGCCGATGGACGGCCGCTTGTGCGCCGTTCGGCGCAGCGCCCGGCGCACACAATTTCGCGCCGCCTCGCCGAGAACCTCATCCCTGGACCGGGCGCCTCGCGGCACCGAGTCAATGGCGGCTGCGAGCGCCTCTTCGAGGCCGCCATCCGCGAGACCGTCTTCGATATGCAGACCCTCGGCCCGCCAGCGGGGAGCGGAGACGAGCCTGCCCCTCCCATCCACCACCAGAACCACGAAAACGGCGCCTTCCCGCATCAGCCGCCGACGGGTGCGCAGGATATCCGTATCGAATGGCAGCAGCGTCTGGCCGTCAAGCACCAGCCGGCCGGTTTCCACGCGCTCGATCACGGCCGCCGGCCCCGGAGCCAGGCGAAGCACATCCCCGTTTCGCACCACAGGCACCTGCGCGATGCCGTTGGCGCAGCCCAGTGCGGCATGAGCCGCCAGATGGCGCGCCTCGCCATGCACCGGCACCAGAATATCCGGACGCACCCAGCGATGAAAGCACGTCAGTTCGTCACCCATCGCGTGTCCCGACACGTGAACGAAATGATCTTTCTCCGTGATCAGCTCTATACCCGCATCGATCAGGTAATTGTGCAGCCGGTTGATCGGCGGCTCGTTGCCCGGGATGATCTTTGAGGAGAAGATCACCGTGTCGCCGGCCGACAAGGTAATATGCGGATGGTCGCCAGCCGCGATCCTGTACATCGCGGCACGGGGTTCTCCCTGACAGCCGGTGGCGATCAGCAGCAATTTGTCCGGCGGCAGATAGCCGGCTTCCGTATCGGGCACGAAGGGCGGCAGATCGGTGAGATAACCGGCCTCGCGCGCGGTTTCGACATTGCGCCACAAACTGCGTCCCGCCAGTACCACATGACGCCCGTGTCGTGCGGCTATCTTCGCCAATGTCTCGATACGCGCCCCATTCGAGGCAAAGGTCGTCACCGCAACGCGGCCATCTCTCGCGCCGATCAGCTCATCAAGACTGCGCCGCAACGCGCCTTCCGACCCCGATACGCCCTTGCGCGTGGCATTGGTGGAATCGCAAATCAGTGCCCTTACCCCTTCATGACCCACCGCTTCCAGCACGCCGTGATGGACGGTGTCGCCGATCAGCGGCTCCGGGTCGATCTTGAAGTCTCCGCTGTGGACGATGGTGCCGAGCCGCGTACGCACAATCACCGAGTTCGGCTCCAGGATGGAATGCGTCACCGTCACGAATTCGATATCGAACGGTCCCAGTTCGAAGCGCGCGCCCAGCGGAATTTCGCGCAGGTCGGCTTCCTCTTCGAGACCGGCATCGGCGAACTTGCGCCGCATCAGCGCAGCCGTGAACGGCGTGGCGTAGATGGGACATCGCAATTGCGGCCACAAATATGCGACTGCGCCGAGATGATCCTCATGGCCATGGGTCAGCACGATCGCTTCCAGCGCCTGCCGCCGTTCCACGATAAATCCGGGGTCCGGCAGGATCAGGTCAACCCCTGGCAAATGGTCGTTGGCGAACGTGACGCCGCAATCAAGCATCACCCACCGGCCGTCAATGCCGTACAGATTGAGATTCATGCCGATCTCGCCCGTGCCGCCGAGTGGCACGAAGACCAGCGAATTATCGAATTCTACACAGCTCACTGATTCAACCGATGGAGGCACATGAGGCCGTAGAGGGTGAGATCAGGCGCCACCAGGTCGATCACTCCGGTTGCGTTCTTGAACAACGGCGCGAGGCCGCCCGTCGCAATCACGGTCATCGGCACGTCCATTTCGCCCTTGATACGCGCAACCAGTCCTTCCAGCAACCCGACATAGCCCCAATAGACACCGGACTGCATGGCGGAAACCGTTCCCGTCCCGATCACACGGCGTGGCCGTTCCACAGCCACCCGCGGCAGCCGCGCCGCAGCGCGTTCCAGGGCCTCGATGGACAAATTCACTCCCGGCGCAATGACGCCCCCTTCATAATCTCCCTTCGCACTCACCACGTCGAACGTGGTGGCCGTGCCGAAGTCGATCACGATCAACCACCCGTCGTGACTCGCGTGGGCTGCCACGGCATTGACCAGTCGGTCGGCACCGACTTCGTGCGGGCGCTCGACATTCACCGCGAGGCCCAGCCGCAGCCCCTTCCCGACCACCAGCGGCTCGCGGCGGAAATAATTCCGGCACAACGCCTCGATCTCGAACAGCGCCTGCGGTACCACCGTCGCGACGATGGCGCCCCCGACCTGCGCCGGCGCGATGCCTTCCAGCGCCATGAGTTGGGTCAGCCACACCGCATATTCGTCGGCCGTGCGGTTGATGACGGTCGCCGTTCTCCAGCGCATCACCAAACGCTCGCCGTCGAATAACGCAAAGATCACATTGGTATTGCCCGCATCGACCGCAAGCAACAGGGGTGCGCTCATGCGCCCGCCGGGAATATGTCACCTGCAGTAATGCGCCGCGTTCCGTCTTTCTGGCGCAGCAACAACGCGCCATCCGCCGCTATATCGTCGAAAATGCCCGTCAGGACTTCGCTTCCGGTCCGTACTTCAATCTCTTCTCCGCGCCCTTGCGCGCGTGCCAGCCACGCCTCGCGAACCGGCGCAAAACCCTGGGCCTGCCAAACACCGCGCCAGGCAAAAAAGCGATGCACGAAACGGCGCATCACGACCGCCGGCGTGAGATTCCTGACACCTTCCTCGGCGAGGTTCGTCGCCGGCCACGAGGTATTTTCAGGATGCGCAACAAGATTGACGCCGATGCCCAGCACCAACCATTCAAGCCGCCCGCCTGCGCCGGCCGAGGACTCCAGCAGCATTCCCATGCATTTGCGGCCATTGGCCATGATGTCATTGGGCCATTTGTGGGTGATTTTCACACGCCGCGGTGCCGCCGCGACAAGCACATCGCCGAGGCTTATCGCGGCCACGAACGACAGCCGCGCCGCCTCGTCGATCGGCTGCGCCGGCCGCAGCAGCAGCGACATGTAGAGATTGCCCTCGGGCGATTCCCACCGGCGCCCGCGCCGCCCCCGCCCTGCCGTCTGGCTGCGCGCGGAAATCAGGGTTCCTTCCGGCGCACCGGCCTCGGCGCGCCGGCGCACTTCGGCATTGGTGCTGTCAACCTCATCCAGGGAGATGAGGTGAATTTCGGGAGGAAGGATCATGGAACCAGCGCAGAGGCCGCCGCACCGGCCCCGGCAACCAGCGGCGCCGGCCAGGCGAAAAACAGCAGCACCAGCAGACTGGCGCCTGTAGCCACCAATGCCGCTTCGCGGTCAAGCGCGCGGTCGAGCGGCGCAACAGCCTCGTCAAAATACATCAGCTTCACAATGCGTACATAATAGAATGCCGCGACAACGCTGGTAAGCACGCCGACCACCGCAAGCAAATAAAGTCCGCTCTCTACCGCTGCGACAAACACATAGAGCTTGCCGAAAAAACCGGCCAGCGGCGGAATACCCGCCATTGAGAACATCAGGATCGCCAGGGCTGCCGCAAGCATGGGGCGCTCCCGGCCCAACCCTGCCAGATCCTCGATGCCTTCCACCATCGCCCCGCGCCGCCGCATGACGAGAATGCACGCAAAAACCCCCAGCGTCATGACAAGATAAATCGCCATATAGACAATCACGCCGCGCACGCCGCCGCCGCCTGCCGCCAGGCCCACCAGCGCATAACCGACATGGCCGATCGAAGAATAGGCCATCAGTCGTTTGATATTGGTCTGGTAAATCGCCGCAAACGCACCCACCAGCATCGACGCAATGGCGAGAAAGATGACGATCTGCCGCCATTCGTCGATCATCGCGCCGAACGGTTCGATTAGGACGCGCACGAACAGGGCGATTGCCGCCACTTTCGGCGCCGCCGCGAAAAACGCCGTCACCGATGTGGGCGCACCTTCGTAGACATCCGGCGTCCACATGTGAAACGGCGCCGCGGAGGCCTTGAAGGCAAGGCCGGCAAGCAGAAACACAAGGCCGATCAACAGGCCCACCGACGGTGTCGCTTCCCCGACCGCCGCCGCAATTGCCGCGAAGCTGGTGGCGCCGGCATAGCCGTAAATCAGTGAACAGCCATAAAGCAGCATACCCGAGGAGAGTGCGCCGAGAATGAAATACTTCAATCCCGCTTCTCCGGAACGCCGGGCGCCGCGCCGGAACGCAGCAACCACATATAGCGGCAAGCTTTGCATTTCCACGGCGACATAGAGGGCCATCAAATCATTGGCCGAAACCATCATCGCCATGCCCAGCGTTGCGAATGTCAGCAGTACCGGATATTCGAACTGATCGATCTGCTCCCGTCGGCGATAGGTGCGCGCCATCAGGAGCGCCAGCGCGGCGCCGACGAAAATCAATCCCTTCATGAAGGTCGTGTAGGCGTCGGCAACGAACAGGCCGCCGAACGCTACCCCGTGATTGTCCGCCGTCAGCAGCAGCGCCGCCAACGCGCCCGCCATGCCCGCCAGCGAGAGAGGTGTTGCCGGCCCGTCGCCGCTCTTCCTGCGGAATACACAAAGCACCAGCACCATGCAGGCCGTGCAGACGAGGATCAGTTCCGGAAGCGCAAGTGAAAGGGTGTTCATCGGCGCATCCTCAAGGCGTGGCCAGCGCCCATGCAGCCGCCGGCTGCGACTGCGCGATCAGATTTTCCACCGAGGCGCGCATTACGCCGAGAAAACTGTCGGGATAAATCCCCATCCAGAACACGGCCAGGATCAGCGGCGCAAAAACGGCCGTCTCCCGCCATGTGAGGTCACGAATTCCCTTCAGTTCCCGATGTACCAGATCACCGAAAATCACCCGCCGATAGAGCCACAGCATATAGGCAGCGCCGAGAATGACACCGAGCGCCGCCAGCGCGGCAACCCAGCTATTGAGCTGGAAAATACCGACAAGAACCAGGAACTCGCCGATGAAGCCGCCGGTACCCGGCAAACCGATCGCCGCCATGGTGAAAACCATGAACGCGAAGGCATAGGCCGGCATTCGATGCACCAGCCCGCCATAATGCGCAATCAGGCGACTGTGGCGGCGGTCATAAACCACACCGACGCACAGGAACAACGCCGCTGAAACGATGCCGTGGCTCAGCATCACCATGATCCCGCCTTCGACACCCTGCGTCGTCAGCGTAAACAGGCCGATAGTCACGAAACCCATATGTGCGACGGACGAATACGCAATGAGTTTCTTCATGTCGTCCTGCATGAGCGCCACCAGCGAGGCATAAATCACCGCGGCGACACTGAGCGTATAGACAAGGGGCGTGAAAAACGCCGTGGCGTCCGGCAGCATGGGCAGGGAAAATCGCAGGAATCCATAGGCGCCGAGTTTCAGAAGAACACCTGCCAGAATGACCGATCCTGCGGTCGGCGCCTCGACATGCGCATCCGGCAGCCAGGTATGGAACGGCCACATCGGCACCTTGACCGCAAATGACGCGAACAGCGCAAGCCACAACCAGATTTGCAACCTGGGATCGAACCCGGCCGCCATCAGCGCAGGAAGCGACGTCTCTCCCCCCGACACATGAATCATCGTCAGAATGGCGATCAGAAACAGGACTGATCCCGCGAGGGTATAGAGAAAAAATTTGAATGCCGAATAAACCCGCTCCGGTCCGCCCCAAATCCCGATGATCAGGAACATGGGGATAAGGATACCTTCGAAGAAGATATAGAATAGGATAATATCCAGTGCACAAAAGACGCCGTTCATCATTGCGCCCATGACCAGAAAAGCAATCATGTATTCCTTCACCCGCTCGGTGATGGATTCCCAACTGGCCAGTACGCAGATCAGCGTAAGAAAACTCGATAACGCGATGAACAGCACCGAAATGCCGTCCACTCCCAGATGAAATTCGATGCCAAGGCCCGGAACCCACCCGGCGCGCGCGACGAACTGGTAATCTGCCGTGTGGGGATCGAACGCGATCCACAAGGCAACGGAAAGGCCGAACGTAAACAGGGAAGTCCACAACGCCACTGCGCGTGCATTGCGGGCGACAAGATCCGCCGGCCCGGCGATGGTCAGGATCGTCGCCGCTCCCAGCAAGGGAACCACGATGAGCATGACGAGATAGGGAAAACTGTCCATCACTCAGCCAGCGCCAAATCCCATATACCAGGTGATCAGCGCCGCTACCCCGACCAGCATGGCGAATGCGTAGTGATAGACATAGCCGGTTTGCAGCCTGCTGGCCCGCCGCGCCAGTTCGATGACCGCGGCAGCCACGCCGTCGGGGCCGACGCCGTCGATCACATCTCCATCCCCGGTTTTCCACAAACTCCGGCCGAGACGCTTCGCCGGGGCAACAAACAGCCTGTCATAGAGCTCGTCGAAATACCATTTGTTGAGCAGGAACAGATACAGCCCTCCGGCGGCGCCTGCGGCCCGTGCCGGCAGAGCCGGCTTGCCGACATAGAACAGCCAGGCGACGGCAATGCCTGCAGCCGCGAGGCCAAGCGGCAGCAACTTGACCCATAGCGGTGCATGATGCGCTTCAGCCAGCGCGTCATGCCCTTCCGCCACGCTGAGTGCCGCCGCCCAGTAGGCGCTGTCGGCATCGACCAGCCCGCGCCCCGCATAGCCGGCGAACACCGCTCCTGCCGCCAGAAGGCCCAGCGGGATCAACATCACCAGCGGCGACTCATGGACATGCGCCATGACTTTTTCATCTGCCCGCGGCGTGCCGTGAAAGGTCATGAACAGCAGCCGCCACGAATAGAACGCAGTCATCAGCGCTGCCGCGGAGCCCAGCCAGAACGCATACTGGCCGACGCCGTCATGCGCGGCCCACGCAGCTTCCAGGATGATGTCCTTCGAATAGAAGCCGGCAAATGGCGGAATACCCGCCAGCGCCAGCGAACCGACCCACATGAACCCGTAAGTCCACGGGATCATTCGCCATATGCCGCCCATCTTTCGCATGTCCTGCTCATCGGACATGGCGTGAATCACCGCCCCCGCCCCCAGAAACAGCAGCGCTTTGAAAAAGGCATGGGTCATGAGGTGAAAAATGCCCGCCGCATAGGCGGACACACCGCACGCAAAAAACATGTAGCCAAGCTGGCTGCATGTCGAATAGGCGATGACCCGTTTGATGTCGTTCTGCACCAGCCCGATAGTGGCGGCAAAAAACGCTGTCGAGGCGCCGACAATCGTGACGACCATCAGCGCCGTCTCCGATTGTTCGAACAGCGGCGAACAGCGCGCCACCATGAATATGCCGGCGGTGACCATCGTGGCGGCGTGGATCAAGGCCGACACCGGGGTTGGTCCCTCCATCGCGTCGGGGAGCCAGGTATGGAGAAACAGCTGCGCCGATTTCCCCATCGCACCGATGAACAGAAGCAGGCAAATGAGTGTCAGCGCATCGAATTCGAGCCCCAGAAACACGAGGCGCTCACCCGCGCGCTGTTCGGCGGCGCCAAACACCGCCGCATAATCCACCGAGTCGAACAGCAGGTAGATCGCCAGAATTCCCAGCGCGAAACCGAAATCACCGACGCGGTTGACAATAAACGCCTTGATCGCCGCGGCATTTGCCGCCGGCCGCGTGAACCAGAAACCGATCAACAGATAACTGCACAGCCCGACGCCTTCCCAACCAAAATAAAGCTGAACGAAATTGTCGGCCGAAACCAGCATCAGCATGGAAAACGTAAACAGCGACAAATAGGCCATGAAGCGCGGGATATGCGCGTCGTGCGCCATGTATCCGACGGAATAGATGTGAACCAGCGCGGATACGCCGCTGACCACAAACATCATGATCGCCGTCAGCGAGTCGATCTGCAGCGCCCATGAAAAGTCGAGTGTGCCCGAGCGGATCCACCGAAACAACTCGACAGACCAGGGTTCTCCACCGCCGAGAAAGTGAATGAATATGGCCGTTGCGCACACCGCCGACGCCACCATCGCGCCACATGTGACAAGCTGCGCCCCGCGCGCGCCGATCAACCGGCCGAATAGCCCGGCAATCAGCGCGCCGGCCAGCGGCAGGAAAACGCAAAGCGCCGCCATCTCCGGTTTAGCCTTTCATCAGGTTGATATCTTCGACCTGAATCGTGCCGCGGACACGGTTGTAGGCAACCAGAATGGCAAGGCCGATCGACACTTCGGCGGCGGCGACGGTCAGTACGAACATTGCGAACACCTGCCCCGCAAGATCGCCGAGATGGGTCGAGAACGCTACCAGATTGATGTTTACCGCCAACAACATCAGTTCGATCGACATCAGGATGACGATCACATTCTTGCGATTGAGAAATATCCCGAAAATGCCGAGGGTGAACATGACAGCCCCGACAACGAGGTAATGCGCGAGCGTGATGGTCATGGCGTCACAGGCCCGTGCCGGAGGTTACGCGCCGGATTTCCACCGAGTCCTCGCGCCGACGCGCGGTCTGTTCGGAAACTTTCTGGCGCCGCACGCCCTCACGGTCCCGCAGCGTCAACACGATTGCGCCCACCATCGCCACCAGCAGGATCAGCCCCGCTGCCTGAAACAGATAGAAATACTCCGTATAGAGAATCTGGCCGAGCGCCTCTGTATTGCTCACCGGCCCCGCGGTCGGCCCCGTTGTCTGTCCGGCCTCCGAGCGAATGGTGGCCGCCACCAGTCCCAGTTCGATAAGCACCACCAACCCGACCGCTCCGCCGATCGGCAGATAACGCAGGAAGCCTTCGCGCGCCTGGCTGAAGTCGATATCCAGCATCATGACGACGAACATGAAAAGCACCGCCACCGCGCCGACATAGACAATCGCCAGTATCATCGCCAGAAACTCCGCTCCCATCAGCACGAACAAGGCCGCCGCGTTGAGAAACGCGAGTATCAGGAACAGCACCGAATGCACGGGGTTGCGGGCCGAAATTACCATCACGCCGCTCGCCATCATGACCGCGGCGAACAGGTAGAAACTGAGCGCGACAAGCGGCATCAGCGATAAGGCGCGTCAGCCTGAAGGTTCTCGGCGATCCGGCTTTCCCAGCGATCGCCGTTGGCGAGCAGTTTTTCCTTGTTGTAGAGCAGTTCTTCATGCGTTTCAGTCGCGAACTCGTAGTTCGGACCTTCGACGATCGCATCCACCGGACAGGCCTCCTGACAAAAGCCGCAATAAATGCACTTCGTCATGTCGATATCGTAGCGGGTTGTCCGTCGACTCCCGTCATCCCGCTCTTCGGCCTCGATGGTGATCGCCTGTGCCGGACACACCGCCTCGCACAGCTTGCAGGCGATGCAGCGCTCCTCGCCGCTCGGATAGCGGCGCAGCGCATGTTCGCCGCGAAACCGCGGGCCAAGCGGCCCCTTCTCATACGGATAGTTCACCGTGACCTTGCGGCGGAACAGGTATTTCAGCGTCAGCCACAGGCCCGAAACCAGCTCTGCCAGCAGAAACGGGTGCGACAACCGTCCGAGTGTTCTCATGGCATGCCCCGATCCGGAAACCAGTCAAAGGCAACCACCGCACCTGCGGTGACCACCACCCACAACAGCGAAAACGGCAGGAAGACCTTCCAGCCCAGCCGCATGAGTTGATCATAGCGGTAGCGCGGGAAACTCGCGCGCACCCATAGAAAAAAGAACAGCACGACGGAAACTTTGAGCACAAACCACACGACTCCCGGCAGCCACGTGAACGGGGCCATGTCGAACGGCGGCAGCCACCCGCCGAGAAACAGGATTGTCGTCATGCCGCTGATCAGGATCATCGCCGCATATTCGCCGATAAAGAACAGCGCAAACGGCATGGCCGAATATTCCACGAAATAGCCGGCCACCAGCGCTGCTTCATCCTCCGGCAGATCGAAAGGATGGCGGTTGGTTTCCGCCAGCCCGGAAACAAAAAAGACGACAAACATCGGAAACAGCGGAATAAAAAACCATAGGTCCTTTTGCGCCATGACAATCTCGGTCAGGTTCAGGCTGCCGGCGCAAATCAGCACCGTCACGATCACGAACCCCATCGAAACTTCATACGAGACCATCTGCGCCGCCGAACGCAGCGCGCCGAGAAACGCATAGCGGGAATTGCTCGCCCAACCCGCCATCAGAACGCCGTAAACCTCCAGCGACGCCACTGCGAACAGGAACAATATCCCGACATTTATGTCGGCCAGAACCCAACCCTTGTCGAAAGGAATTACCGACCACGCCACAAAGCTGAGAGTGAAAGTGATCATCGGCGCCAGAATGAACACGCCGATATTGGCCCGCGCAGGCAGCACGGTCTCCTTCGCCAGCAGCTTGACACCGTCGGCAAGCGGCTGCAGCAACCCGAAAGGCCCGACGACATTCGGCCCCTTGCGCAGATGAATCGCGCCCATCACCTTGCGCTCCGCATAGGTGAGATAGGCCACCGCACCAAGCAGCGGAACCATGATCAGCAATATCTGGCCAAAGAGTATCACCCCCGGCCAGGCATAGCCGGTCCAGAATCCCTCCACCGCTCAGCGCTCCGCGAAGGCCCGCGTGCAGGCTGCCATGGTCTCGGAAGCGCGGCTGATCGGGTCGGTCATGTAGTAGTTCTTGATCCGCCGGGCGAACGGAGCCTTGCTCGTTTTCACGCCCTTGCCGCCGGCGCCGAACACTCCCCACGCCGCCGGCGCCGTCTCTTCCAGGCCGGCCAGCACCGGCGCCAGTTCGGCCATGCGCCGGCGCACGCCGGCAAGGTCGTCATAGGGCAGCGGCGCGCCGATGGCGTCGGAAAGCGCGCGCAATATGGTCCAGTCATCGCGCGCCTCTCCGGGCGGGAATACCGCTCGGCGGGCACGCTGCGGGCGTCCCTCCGTATTGACATAGGTTCCCGGCTTTTCCGTATAGGCTGCGCCCGGCAGGATGACGTCCGCGCGGTGGGCGCCACGGTCCCCGTGATGCCCCTGATAAATGACGAACGTCTCGCCCAGCGAGTCCATGTCGATTTCATCGGCGCCCAGCAAATACAGCACGTCGAGTTCGCCCGCGCCGGCTGTGCGCACCATGCCAGCCACATCCAGTCCGCCTTCCCCGGGAACCAGCCCGAGATCCAGCCCTGCGACGCGCGCGGCCGCTTGATGCAGGACGTTGAATCCATTCCACTCCGCCCGCACCAGCCCGTAACGCTCCGCGATGCCGCGCGCCAACCCCAGGATCGCCGCGCCGTCAGGCCGCGCCAGCGCCCCCATGCCGATGATGATCATCGGCCGCTCGGCGCTCTCCAGCGCCAGCGAAGCAACATGGGCGTCGCGCGCAATATCTGCCAGCACCCTCGGCCCGTCGCCCGCATGGTCGACCGCAAAACCGAGATCGGGCGGTGGTCCCACCGCCGCCGCTGCGAAACCACCGGCGCGCCAGCGCTTTCGCAGCCGTTGATTGATCAGCGGCGCCTCTCTGCGCGGATCCGTGCCCACCAGCAGGCAGAAATCCGCCTCTTCAATGCCCGCGATGGTCGTATTGAACAGATAGCTCGCACGCGGCGCCGATGGCAGCTTCGCGCCGTCCTGACGGCAATCCAGATTCGGAGACCCGATATTCGCCGTGAGATCGCGGAGCGCGCACATCGCCTCCGCATCGCACAAATCGCCGGCAATGGCGCCAAACCGCGCGCCGGCGCCGAGCCGTTCCGCGATGGCGGCAAATGCTTCGTCCCAGCGCGCCGGCCTCAGCGTGCCGTCACCGCCGCGCACATAGGGGCGGTCGAGCCGCTGACGCCGCAAACCGTCATGCGCGTGGCGGGTCTTGTCGGCGATCCATTCCTCGTTCACCGCCTCGTTCAGACGCGGCAGGATTCGCATCACCTGCGCCCCGCGCGTGTCCACCCGGATATTGCTGCCGACCGCATCCATCACGTCGATGGTTTCCGTCTTGCGCAATTCCCACGACCGGGCGGTAAACGCATAGGGCTTCGACGTCAAGGCGCCCACGGGGCAGAGGTCAACGATATTGCCCGACAGTTCCGATCCCAGCCCGCGCTCAATGGTGCTGGCGATCTCCATATCCTCGCCGCGGAACAGGCCGCCCAGTTCCGGCACGCCGGCAACTTCCTCCATAAAGCGCACGCAGCGTGTGCAATGAATGCACCGCGTCATGATGGTCTTGATCAGCGGCCCGAAATCCTTGTCCTCCACCGCACGCTTGTTTTCCGCATAGCGTCCGCGGTCTCGGCCATAGACCAGCGCCTGGTCCTGCAAGTCGCACTCGCCGCCCTGGTCGCAGATCGGACAGTCGAGCGGATGGTTGACCAGCAGAAATTCCATCACGCCCTCGCGGGCGCGGCGCACCATCGGTGTATCGGTGCGAACGACCATCCGGTCGGCGGCTGGCATGGCGCATGAGGCGACCGGCTTCGGCAACCGCTCCATCTCGACCAGGCACATGCGGCAATTGCCCGCGATGGACAGACGTTCGTGATAACAGAACCGCGGGATTTCACGCCCCGCCTGTTCGCAGGCCTGCAGTACCGTCGCGCCTTGCGCGACCGTCACTTCCTGGCCATCGATGGAGAGCGTCGGCATGGTGTGCTGTTTATGCCGCGCGCTTCTTGCGGTCGAGAATGCGGCGTTCGAGTTCGCCGCGAAAATGCCGGATCAGTCCCTGAATCGGCCATGCCGCAGCGTCGCCCAGCGCGCAGATCGTATGTCCCTCCACCTGCCGCGACACATCCTCCAGGAGCAAGATTTCGCTGATTTCCGCTCGGCCTGCAACCAGCCGCTCCATGACCCGCCACATCCACCCGGTACCCTCGCGGCACGGCGTACACTGGCCGCAGCTCTCGTGTTTGTAGAAATGCGACAACCGCGCGATCGCGGCGATGATATCGGTGGAACGATCCATCACGATAACCGCCGCCGTACCCAACCCTGACTGCGCCGCCCGCAGCGAGTCGAAATCCATCAACTGGCTGTCGCAGACGGACTTCGGAATACATGGAACGGACGATCCGCCGGGAATGACGGCCAGCAGATTGTCCCAGCCGCCGCGCACGCCGCCGGCATGGCGCTCGATCAGTTCCCGCAGCGGAATCCCCATCGCCTCTTCCACATTGCACGGCGTTTCGACATGCCCCGAAATGCAGAAAACCTTGGTGCCCGTATTGTTTTCCCGCCCGATGCCGGAAAACCATGTGCCGCTCCGGCGCAGGATCGTCGGCACCACGGCAATCGTTTCGACATTGTTAACCGTGGTAGGGCAGCCATACAGACCCGCGGCCGCGGGAAACGGCGGCTTCAGCCTCGGCTGGCCCTTCTTGCCTTCCAGACTCTCCAGCAGCGCCGTTTCCTCACCGCAAATATAGGCGCCCGCCCCGCGGTGCAGATGGATGTCGAACCGGATGCCGGCGCCGGCAGCGTTGCGGCCGAGCAAACCGGCGTCATAAGCCTCGTCGATGGCCGCTTGCAGGATTGCAGCTTCGCGGTAGAATTCCCCGCGAATATAGATATAGGCCGTTTCCGCGCCCATCGCGAAACCGGAAACGACGCAGCCTTCCAGCAGCTTGTGCGGCTCATGGCGGATGATGTCGCGGTCCTTGCAGGTGCCGGGTTCGCTTTCGTCGGCATTGACCACCAGATAGGCCGGCCGCCCGTCAGACGCGGCCGGCATGAACGACCATTTGAGGCCGGTGGGAAAACCGGCGCCGCCGCGCCCCCGCAGCCCGGAATTCTTGACTTCTTCCACCAGCGCACTGCGCCCGCGCGCGATCAGCGCAGCCGTGCCGTCCCAGTCGCCGCGCGCACGCGCCGAAGTGAGATCAGCCCCGTGCAAGCCATAGAGATTGCCGAAGATACGGTCGCCATCAGCGAGCATCACGCGCTCCCGCCATCGCCGAGCGCTGTCAGCCCGGTGACCGGTTCGCTCGCATGGCGCCCGGGAAGTTGCGACCCCGGCGCGGGCGCATCATCCGCAGCCAAGGCTGACAACAGCCGCACCACCGACTCTTCGTCCAGGTCCTCATAATACTCGTCGTTGATCTGGACAACCGGCGCGTTTACACACGCGCCGAGGCATTCCACCTCGACCAGCGTGAACAGGCCATCCCGCGTCGTTTCCCCCAATCCGATTCCAAGATGGCGGCAGCAAGCCGAACGTATCTGGTCACTGCCCCGCAGCCAGCACGGGGTTGTACGGCACAGTTGAACCAGATGCCGCCCCACTGGCTCGAGATTGAACATTGTGTAGAAACTCGCCACCTCGAATGCTCGGATTTCTGGCATCTCAAGCAAGTCTGCCACGGCGCGGATCGCGGCCTTGGGCAGCCAGCCCCCATACGCACGCTGCGCCAGATCAAGAACAGGAATGACCGCGCTTTGCTTCCGCCGCGGCGGATAACGGGCGATGATATGTTCCGCTGCTGCCAGCGTGTCCGCGTCGAAGGCAAAACGCCGCGGCTGAATCTCGTCGGAAGCGAACCGGCGTTTCATCGATCGACTTCCCCGAACACGATATCCAGTGTCGCCACACAGGCGACCAGGTCCGCCAGTTGATGCCCGCGCGTCATGAACTCCAGCCCCTGCAGATGCGAAAATCCCGGCGCGCGAATCTTGCAGCGATAGGGCCGGTTGCTGCCATCGGCGATCAGATACACGCCGAACTCGCCTTTCGGCGCCTCGACAGCCGTATAGGTCTCGCCGGCCGGCACATGATAACCCTCGGTATAGAGTTTGAAATGATGAATCAACGCTTCCATCGAGTGTTTCATGCTGCCGCGCGGCGGCGGTGCAATTTTGCTGTTCTCCACCATGACCGGCCCGTCCGGCATATTCTCCACACACTGGCGCACCAAGCGCAGACTCTGGCGCATTTCCTCCATGCGCAGCAGATAGCGGTCGTAACAGTCGCCGTTCTTGCCCACCGGAATATCGAATTCCAGGCGATCATAGACCGCATAGGGCTGCGCCTTGCGCAAATCCCACGCCAGCCCGGTCGACCGCAGCACCGGCCCCGAAAACCCCCAGTCCAGAGCCTGTTCCGGCGTCACCACGCCGATATCGACATTGCGCTGCTTCCAGATCCGGTTTTCCGTCAACAACCCTTCAACATCGTCGAGAATGCGGGGAAAACGCTCACTCCAGCGCATGATGTCATCGGTCAACCCCGCCGGCAGGTCCTGATGCACACCACCCGGCCGGACATAAGCCGCATGCATGCGCGCACCTGACGCACGCTCGTAGAATTCCAGCAAGACTTCCCGCTCTTCAAACAGCCAGAGAAACGGGGTCGTGGCGCCGATATCCAGGCCATTGGCGCCGATTTGCAGGCAGTGGTTCAGCAGCCGCGTGATCTCGTCGAACAACACACGAATATATTGCGCGCGCAACGGCGCCTCGAGACCAAGCAACTTCTCGACCGCCAGGCTGTAGCAATGCTCCTGGTTCATCATCGAGACGTAATCGAGCCGGTCGAAATAGGGCAGCGCCTGCAGGTAGGTCTTGTGCTCTATGAGTTTTTCCGTGCCGCGGTGCAGCAGCCCGATATGCGGGTCTGCCCGCTCCACGACCTCGCCGTCCATTTCCAGCACCAGGCGCAGCACGCCATGCGCCGCAGGATGTTGCGGCCCGAAATTGAAGGTGAAGTTCCTGATCTCCGTTTCGGCCATCAATCCGCCTTGTCGACGGCCTTGCCGTCGCCGGGCAAAAGCGCGCGTGCGCCTTCCCACGGACTCATGAAATCGAAACTGCGATATTCCTGGGTCAGGGAAACGGGTTCCTGCACCACCCGTTTCTCCGCTTCGTCATAACGCACTTCCACATGCCCGCTCAGCGGGAAGTCCTTGCGCAGCGGGTGGCCGTCAAACCCGTAGTCGGTCAACAACCGGCGCAGGTCGGGGTGATCGGCAAAAAACACCCCGTAAAGATCCCACACTTCGCGTTCATACCAACCCGCGGCGCTGAACACCGCACACGCGGAAGGCACCGGCGTGTCGTCGTCCGTGCGCAGCTTCACGCGGATACGCTGGTTTCCCGTGTGACTGAGCAGGTGATAAACGACATCGAAACGCGGCTGGCGGTCGGGCCAGTCCACGCCGCACAGATCAACGAGTTGCCTGAAACGGCATTCCGAATCATCGCGCAGGAACGTCAACAAACGCAGCAGGTCGTCGCGTTCGACAACCAGCGTCAGTTCGCCACAAGCGATTCCAGGCGCTGCCGCAAGCGGCAGCCCGTTCGCGGCGATATGCTCACCGAGTTCGATCAGCGCCGGGTCCACGGTTGCTTGCGCCACTCAACGCACCAGCGTTCCGGTGCGGCGAATCTTGCGCTGCAACTGCATGATCCCGTAGAGCAACGCTTCGGCGGTGGGCGGGCAGCCCGGCACATAAACATCGACCGGCACAATCCGGTCGCAGCCGCGCACCACAGAATAGGAATAGTGATAATAGCCGCCGCCATTGGCGCAACTGCCCATGGAGATGACATAGCGCGGCTCTGGCATTTGGTCATAGACCTTGCGCAGTGCCGGCGCCATCTTGTTGGTCAGCGTGCCGGCCACGATCATCACATCTGACTGCCGGGGGCTGGGGCGAAACACCACCCCGAAACGGTCGAGATCATAGCGGCTCGCGCCCGTGTGCATCATTTCCACGGCGCAGCACGCCAGACCGAAACTCATCGGCCACATCGAACCGCAGCGCGCCCAGTTCACCACCTTCTCAAGCTGCGTAACGATGAAACCCTTTTCGCTCACCGCCCCGCTGAGTGCCTGCATCGGGTTCTCGCTCATTCCCATTCGAGCGCTCCCTTGCGCCACTCATAGACAAAGCCGACGGTAAGCACCCCGAGAAAGATCATCATGGACCAGAAGCCGAAAACGCCGATAGCTTCCAGCGACACCGCCCACGGGAACAGGAACGCAATCTCAAGATCAAAAATGATGAACAGGATGGCAACCAGATAAAACCGCACGTCAAAACGCCCGCGCGCATCGTCAAACGGCTCGAAGCCGCATTCATAGGCCGAAATCTTCTCGGCGTCCGGGCTCCGCCGCGCCACCACAAGTGACGCTGCCACCATGATCAGCGCAAGGCCGCCGGCAACGCCGAGAAACAACAGAATCGGTAAATATTCAGCCAGCATCTCGCGTGCCTGACGGTGCCGGGGCACCGCCCAGCGGTTCTGGACAAGGACCGGAATGGCGGGAGTGACGGGACTCGAACCCGCGGCCTCTGGCGTGACAGGCCAGCGCTCTAACCAACTGAGCTACACCCCCTCGCGTGCGTAGTGCTCTTACTCCCGCCCGCGCCGCCTTGTCAAGGAAACGTCCGGCCTTTGGCGACCCCCGTTCAGCCGCGGTGCGGACGCCGATACCGGTTTAGAAACGCACCCTCCCCAGCGCAACAAGACCTTGCTCGCCGCCCGCCGACCACGGAGATAACGCCAGCGACAGAGTCCCTTCATCGGCACGAGGCGTGTACGCGGCGGTTGCCCGCACGCCGTAGGCGCGCCTGCCGGCAACGGAATGGGCCGCCAGCACATAGCCCGCGGCTTCGACCCGGAGGCTGCCCCCGAGGCTGGAATACGCCACGGCCGGACCCAGTTCCAGCCCGACCCCCTCATCGGCGTCACCGTGATCCGCCCGCGCGAAAATGGCCAGCGACGGCGTCACCACCGCGCCGTCGGCGAGAACTATCGCAAGCGTCCCTTCCACGCCCGCTCCGGCCTGCCAGAGATCGGCGCTGATATCGTGGACGTTCCCTGGACCGGCATCCGTTTCGATATGCACGAGGCTGGCATCCCCGAGCAGGGTCCAGTCGATGCCGCCCGCGCGCGCAAGCTCGCGCCGCGCGCCCAGCGCCGCCATCCGCATATCGAGACCGGCGCCTCCGGCGCGCCGACCCCCGGTACGGGAGTGCGTGATTGTCCCCTGCCCCGCGCCGAGCATTGCCCAGGCTTCGGTTCCATCGCCGGTCGCAAGGCGGAGATACGGGAGAAGCGCAGAAAGGTCACCTCGCAACTCGCCATCCCAGTAAGGCCGGCCGAGATCGTAATCCGCGTCCATGCGGCCCCGCACCAGCGCGACGCCGGCCCGCAAGGACGTGCCGACCGTCCCCTCAATTCCCAGATAGGCCGCGCTCGCACGCCCTTCACCGCCGCCATGCCCGGCCTCGAACAGGTGGGTATCGGCCTGGCCCCATAGCGCCATGCTCCCGCGCGCGCCGCCCGTCGCAGCGATTGCGCGCGCCGCGCCGGACGCTAGCGCGGCGGCGCTCCCGGACAGCGAACTTGTGAGTGCGGCTCTCTCGCGAGGGCGCCACGAATGCGCCCGCTGCATGAACACCGAAGGATCTTCGATCCACTCGCCGAAGCCGATCGCTCCAGCCTCGGTCAGCCAGGCGATCTTGTCGTCGAGGCACATGGCCAGGGCCGCATCATCGGCGGCCACCGTAAAGCCCCCCTTTTCCACCTCGGGGTCCAGCGCGGTCACGGCAAACATCCCGCCGGAGGTCCGCGCAGCATCACGATTGCCGATTTCCCCGCGCGCCAATGCGTCAATGGCGCCGTCGCGCAGCGCTGCGAGTAGCTCAGCCTCGCCCTCCACCTCGCCCAGATAGATCACTTGCGGCATTGCTGGGGAGGGAGGAACCAGCCGCCGGCGCTCCGCGACATTTGCCGTTGTTCCGCCGGCATGGATCATATAGGCCGCACTGCCGTCCGCTGTCACCGGACCGGCCGGCGTTTCCACCTGCGTCCCGGCCGCAAGAACACCTGAAGCATCGGCAAGGCCGGTGATTTGCAGGAGCCGCGCCTCGCCCGTCGTGTCGGGCAGCACACCCACCCGTATCCGGTCCGTTAGGTCATCATGGGAGGCGAGCCGTTCCACATCCTCGCTACGAACGAGCAGCGACTGGCGGAACAGGATATGCCCGGAGGTGAAGCGCACCGCCTCCCGCCCGGCCGCATCGCGGGTTCGTGACTCCAGAATTGTGATTCCACCGCCGATCAGATCATGATCCGGCGAAGCCGATCGCAGCCAGATATCCGACCATTCGGCGATCCCGCGGCGCGAAAACGACAGATCAGCGTCCTGCATCGCCTCAAGTGCGGAAAGCAGGTCCGCCTCATAGCCGCGATGATTGTCAAACCCCGGTGAGTGCGGGTCCGTATCTGCACTGTAGCTCACCGGCGCAAAATAGGCATAGAATCCGACATTGAGCGGGGTATCCCCGGTTGCGCAGGGCAGCCCTGCCGGCTCGCCGGCCCAGACCGGTACAGCCCCCGCGAGGCCCATTAGCGCTGCGCAGGCAGTTCTCTCAATGCGCATCATGATCATGCTCCGTATAGCGAGGCGTGGCATGACCTTCAGGCTGCCTGTCATCCACGCAACGCGGCCCCACGCCTGATGCGGCTGATGATAACCAGTTTCGTTTCGCGTACAAATCAGCAACCACCCGAAAATTATTGATCGGACAAATTTGCAAAATGAAATTTTCGCTGGATTTCGCTTTTGCGCCCGGCGCCGGAATGCTAGCGTTCGCATCTTAATTATTTATTGAACCCCCCGAGGCAGGGAGAGCAGCCATGGGCGTGTCAAGTCTGGGTTATGTCGGCGTCGGTGCCACCGATAGTGCGGCGTGGCAGCCGTTCGCAACCGACTTTCTGGGCATGGAGCCGGTCGAAACCGGCGGCGGCGCAACAGCCTACCGCGCCGACAGTCTGGGTCGCCGCCTGATCATCCTTCCCGAAAAACACGACGGCGGCTTGTTTTACGGTTGGGAAGTCCCGGACGCGGGCGCCTTCGACGAAATGGCCGCCACTCTCGAAAATGCGGACGTGCCCGTGCAGCGCGCCACCGACGCCGAGCGTGCCCTGCGCGGCGTCGCCGACATGGTCCATTGCCTCGATCCTGCCGGCCACCGCGTCGAACTGTTCTACGGTATGGACCCTGCCGGCGGCGCTTTCCTGCCGGCGCGCACCATCAAAGGATTTCGCACCGGCGAACTCGGCCTCGGCCATATGCTGATTTACACCGAAGACGCCAGGAGTTGTGCGGCCTTCTATCGAAATATCCTCGGCTTTCGCTTGAGCGACTGGCGCGCCTACCCGAACGACGCCATTTTCCTGCATCGCAATCCGCGCCATCATTCCCTCGCCATTGTCGGCCCCAAGCCGGCGCGCCTGCATCACGTCATGATCGAACTCAATTCCTTCGACGATGTGGGCGACGCCTACGACAAGGCGCTGACAATGCCCGGGCGCGTCGCCCTCACCCTGGGGCGCCACGCGAACGACCGGATGGTGTCCTTCTACGTGAACACGCCATCCGGTTTCCTGCTCGAATATGGCTGGGGCGGGCGCCTGGTCGACGACGACACCTGGGAGGTGGAGGAAACACCTCCATGCAGTCTGTGGGGCCACGTCCCCTGCTCCGCCGGAACAATCGCCCGCGCCGACGCGCCGCCTTCAGCGTTTGCGGCACAAGGGCGAGTCGGATAAGGTGCTGGCGCGGCGCCGACCGTACTCGATATATTCCACCTTCAGGAGAGAAAGCCCATGATTGGCAAGACCTTGCCGGCCCTGCTTGCCTGCGGTGCAGCGGCACTGGCCGCCGGCAGTGCACAAGCCGACATCGAATATGGCGATACCATCGCTATCCACCAATCCATCGCCATAGAAAGCAGCCCGGAAGCCATCTGGGCCGAATATGGCGGCTTCTGCCAGATTACGATATGGGTGGAAGCTGTCGTCGCCTGTGAAGTTACCCAGGGTGACGGTACCCAGATCGGCGATGTCCGCACACTGCAATTGGGCGGCGATCTCGGCGTCGTGGTCGAACCCTTGCTCGCTCAAGGCCCCACATCCTACACCTACGGCATGACCGAAGGCTTCCTGGTTCCCGCAGAATACCAGGCAACAATCCGCGCCGAACCCGGCCCGACTGCGGATTCCTCCGTGGTCCATTGGTCAGCCACAATCCTCGCCGCAGCTTATCCGGACGATGGCGGTGTCGGCATGGCAGAAGCCCTTGACGGCCTCTATGCCTCATCGCTCGCCGTGCTGAAGGGAATGGTAGAAGAATAATCTGCCGCCCGGGACGGGCGCAGGCTCCGCTCGGCGCCCGTCCTGTACCCCTACGCCGAAAAAGGTCTCCGCCATGACCAAGCCCGCCGCCGGCTCTCCACCGCATGACGGGGCCCCGCCCGATATCACTTGGCTCCTCTCCGGCGCCGTCGAGCCGCCGCCTTTCCCGGACAACAATATCTTCCCCATCCAATGGCGGGTCGACACCCCCAAGCTGGCGGATATCTACGAACAAGCGCGCGATCCCGGCTGGTCGCCGGCCTCCCTGCCCTGGGACACGCTGAAACCCGAAGACTTCACTCTCGACCAGCGCTACGCCATTGCCTATTGGTTCGCCCTGCTCGGTGTGTTCGACAGTTCAGGCCCGGCCGTATTCGCCCGCGCCATGATCCACACCTATGAACTGCACGAAGAAGACCCCGTGCGCAAATGCTTCTTTTCCGTCACGCGGGACGAAGTGAACCATGAGGAAGTCTGCCAGCGTACCATAGGCATATTGACCCCCGGCGGCCCGTTCAACCACAACCCCGAAACGCCGCTCGGCAAGCTCGCCCGCAACAATGTCCTCTGGTACCACCATAATGGCGCCCGCTACTGGGATGGCTTCAAAGGAGCCGTGGACAAGTACCCGCTTGCAATCCTGTTCACCGGATTCCTGATGGGCGAGCTCGCAGCCGCTACCCTGTTTCATTCCATGCACCAGCGCTCCACCATCCCTGCGCTGAAAGAGGCGTTTCGCTTTATCGGCAAGGACGAAGCGCGCCATCTCGGCATATGCATGGCGGTGCTGCGCAACCTGCTGCCCCGTCTCGAAAGCGAGGAAAAACAACTCATCACGCGGCAAATTCGCGCCGGGTACGTGTTTCTCTCCGGTATTCTCTATGAACCGCCCGGCGATTTCTGGGAGCTGCCGGAACATTTTCTCGATATCCATCGGCTGATCGAGAATGAGGCGGCCGCTGCCGGCCTCGGTATTCTGAACCGCGAAGAACGGCGCGAGAACTGGCGCTCGGCCGTACTACGCATGAAAGCCATCGTGGAAGGTTACGACATCTCCTTCCCCGCGATCCCTGAAATCGGCGTTGACGGCGAGACCGTGGCTTTCGATCCCGCCGACATTATCCCCGTCTTCTGAACCGCCGCCCTACATCGGCGGCTCGACGCCATTCTGGCCGATGACCGTCGCGATCGCGTTGGTCTGACCGTCTTCCGTGTCGACCGCCAGCACGAATACGCGCAAGCCGGTCTGAAGCGCGCTGACATCGCCGGCAAAAAGATCAACGATCGCGGCTTCCGGCGGCACCACAATGGTCTGGGTCCCCCGCGCGCCATCCGCACCGTCCGCATAATCGACCGTCAATTGCCGGGCGCCGCTGTCCAGTGACACCATCGTGCCGACATTGGCGTTGGTCATCATGTTTTCTTCCTCGACCAGCGACCACGGATAATGGCCCTCACCGACGCCGCGCAGCGCTTCCTCGAAAATATGTACCTCCAGCGCGACCCGCTCACCGCCGACCATGATGGAGGTGATGCCGACGAATTGATTTTCGGCGATATCTTCCAGCGACGCGGCGTCGACGACGAAAACCCGCGGCTCTGCGCCGAGATTGATTTCCAGCGCCGCACCGGCATCGTCCGTGACTGTGATCGCGCCGTCACCCATCGCATCGAGCACACCGCGGATATGATAGGGCGCGCCCTGGCCGAACGCGACCGAGGACACTGCCATTCCCGCCGCGATAACGGCGGTTGCAACAAGACGTAACATGAGCTTTCTCCTGATCTTGAATGAAACGGACCGCCGCTGGAAAGCGGATCAGGCCCTTGCAAGCGGCGCCTGCTCGACAACCGGCGGGCCGTAAAGCAGGCGCGCGCGATCCTCGAACGCGCCCACCATGCGTTGCGCGGCTTCGTGGAACAATGCGCCGATCAGCGCCTGCAACAGGCGCGAACGAAACTCGAAATCAATGCGAAACGCCACGCGGCAGCTGCCGTCGCCGAGGTCGGTAAACTGCCAGTCGCTCTCCATGCGCCGAAACGGTCCCGCCGTCGGCGCAATGGCGATCCGACGCGGCCGCTCCAGCGCAACCCGCGAACTGAACTCCTGGCGGACGCTCCTGAACCCGATCACCATATCCGCATGAAGCGTATCCCCCGCGCGCCCGGTGATGCGGGTCTCCTGACACCACGGAATGAACTCCGGATATCGGTCCACCGCAGCAACAATGTCGAACAACTGCTCGGCGCGGTAGGGAAGGACGCGCTGCTCCGCGTGAGTCGACATGGGCCTCAGGCCTGCGCCCGCTCGCGCGCCGCCCGCAGCGCCTGAAAGTCATCGTCCGCATGATAGGAGGAACGCGTCAGCGGCGACGCCGACACCATCAGGAACCCCATCTCGTCCGCTGCTTGCCGGTATGCGTCGAACCTCGCCGGCGGAACAAACTCGATAACCGGATGATGCTTCGGAGTCGGCTGGAGATATTGGCCTATGGTCAGAAAATCGATGTCATGCGCACGCATGTCGGCCATTACCTCGAGCATCTCCTCTTCCGTCTCGCCAAGCCCCACCATCAGACCCGACTTGGTGAAAATTCCCGGATCGACCGCCTTGGCGCGCGCGAGCACCCCCAGGGAATGCGCATAGCGTGCTGCCGGCCGCACCGTGCGATACAGCCTCGGCACTGTCTCGAGATTGTGATTGTAAACTTCTGGCCCAGCTTCAGAAACGGCTTCCACCGCATTGTCCTTGCGCTGAAAATCCGGTGTCAATACTTCCACCGTTGTTTCCGGCGCAGCATCGTGAATTTTCTCTATGCACTGCACGAAATGCCCGGCGCCGCCATCCGGCAAATCATCCCTGTCAACCGATGTGATCACCACATGGCGCAGGCGGAGCGCCGCAACCGCCTCCGCCACATGCTCGGGCTCGTGCGGGTCCAGCAAGTCCGGCCGCCCGGTCGCCACATTGCAGAAGGCGCATTTGCGCGTGCATACGCTGCCCAGAATCATCACCGTGGCATGTCCGCGCGACCAGCATTCGCCGATATTGGGACATGCTGCCTCTTCGCACACCGTGTTGAGCGCCAACCGGCGCATCAGCCCCTTCGTCTTCGCATAGCCCTGCGAAACGGGCGCGCGAACGCGAATCCAGTCCGGCTTGCGCAGACGCGCAGGCGCCGCCATTGCCATCGTCATCGTCACCGCCTCGTCTTCAACATGTCACCGGCACTCGTCACGGCCCTCCGCGGGCCGCGATCACCGCTATATGTGTAGCGCCTTCCCCCAGGCATCAAGAACCGACTCGTGCATGGCTTCGGAAATCGTCGGATGCGGGAAGATGGTGCGCATCAGGTCCTGTTCCGTGCCTTCCAGGGTCTTCGCCACCGCATACCCCTGGATCAGCTCGGTGACCTCGGCACCTGCCATATGCGCGCCCAGAAACTCCCCCGTCTCCGCGTCGAACACGGTCTTGACCAACCCTTCCGGCTCGCCGAGCGCAATGGCCTTGCCATTGCCGATAAACGGAAACCGCCCGACCCTGATCTCGCGCCCCGTCTCCCGCGCCGCAGCTTCCGTGAGTCCCACGCTCGCTATCTGCGGTCGGCAATAGGTGCAGCCGGGAACGCCGCGTACATCCAGCGGGTGCACACCATCGACACCGGCAATCTTTTCCACGCACAGCACGCCTTCATGGCTTGCCTTGTGCGCCAGCCACGGCGGCCCGGCCAGATCGCCGATGGCGTAGACCCCCGGTTCACCCGTGCGCATCCACTCATCGACCACCACATGGCCGCGCTCGACCTGCACTGCCGTACCTTCCAGCCCGAGGCCCTCGGTATTTCCCGTTATGCCGACCGCCAGGATCACTTTTTCCACGTTCACGCTGTCGTTCGCGCCCAGAGCCGCCGTCACCCCGTCATCGCGCTTGTCGAGCGATGCGATGGTGGTGCCGGTATGAATCCTCATGCCCTGCTTCTCGAACGCCGAGCGCGCAAACGCCGCAATCTCCGCGTCCTCCGCCGGCAGGATCTGATCCAGCATTTCAACAATCGTGACCTCGGCGCCCATATCGCGATAGAAACTCGCAAATTCCACGCCGATAGCGCCGGAACCTATCACCAGAACCGATTTCGGAATCGCATCCGGTATCATCGCTTCCCGATAGGTCCAGATATGCTGCCCGTCGGGCTCCATCCCCGGCAAGGTGCGCGCCCGCGCGCCGGTTGCGAGAATGATATGCGGCGCCTGCAGGGCCGACACCTCGCCGCCGTTTTTCTCGACTTCCAGCGTACCCTCTCCCGCCAGCCGCGCCGCGCCGTCGAACACCTGAACGTTGTTCTTCCGCAGCAGGAATCGCACGCCGTTCGACAATTGTCTGGCCACCGCGCGTGAGCGCGCTACCACCTTCTTCGCATCGAACGACACCGTGCCCGCAGAAAATCCGAACTGCTGGAGGTCGCTCAGCAAGTGGTTGATTTCCGATGTGCGTAGCAGCGCCTTCGTAGGAATACAGCCCCAGTTCAGGCATACGCCGCCAAGATGCTCGCGTTCCACAATGGCGGTCTTGAGGCCAAGCTGCGCCGCCCGGATCGCCGCGACATAGCCCCCGGGACCGGCGCCGACAACGACCAGATCGAAAGCCGCTGCGGTGGTCATAGCAGCATCGTCAGCGGGTCTTCGATCAAGCGCTTGAACGCCGCCAGGAACTTCGCGCCGATCGCACCGTCGATCACCCGGTGGTCCCCCGAAAGCGTGCATGACATGACCGTGGCGATGGCGAGTGCGCCGTCCTTCACCACCGGACGCTGCTCACCGGCGCCCACCGCCAGAATCCCCGCCTGCGGCGGATTGATCACCGCAGCAAACTCCCGAATCCCGTACATGCCCAGATTGGAGACCGAAAAACCGCCGCCCTGATATTCTTCCGGCGTCAGCTTGCCCTCACGCGCCCGTGCCGCAAAATCTGCCATTTCCGCGGCAATCTCCGCCAGACCCTTGACATCTGCGCGCCGCACCACCGGCGTGACCAGACCGCCTTCGACCGCCACGGCAACCGACACGTCGATCGTGTCGCGTCGCAGCGTCGCAGCGTCGGTCCATGTCGCATTGGCCTCCGGCACCTTGCGTAATGCCAACGCCACCGCGTGCACCACAAGATCATTGACCGAGATTTTCCCGCTATCGAGCCGGCTGTTCAGCTCCTCCCGAAACTTGAGCAGGGAGTCAATCTCGCAATCCACAGTCAGATAAAAATGCGGAATGGTTTGCTTCGACTCCGTCAGACGCCGCGCAATGACCTTGCGCATGCCGCTATTCGGGATTTCCGTCACCGGTTCGCTGTCCGGCACACTCACCGGTGCCGCAGCCGGCACTGCCGCGGGCGCCTGAACCGGTGGCGGCGCAGCCGGCGCTGCGGGCGCCGCCAGGGCAGCCTCAATGTCCCGCTTGACAATCCGCCCACGCGGACCGGAACCCGAAATCTGCGCCAGATCCAGCCCCGCCTGAGCCGCCATCCGCCGCGCCAGCGGGCTGGCAAAAATCCGCTCCGCAGGTTTCTCCGTCGCTGCGGGCGCTGGCTCAGAAGCCGCCGCCGGCTCTGGCGCCGCTCGGACTGGCGCCGCCGCAGGCGCGGAAGCCGCCGGAGCACTGCCGGCCTCCTCTCCCTCCGCCAGCAATTCCGCTATGGGCGTATTGATCGCCACCCCTTCCGTGCCTTCAGCCACCAGAATCCGCCCCAGCGTGCCTTCCTCGTGGGATTCAATCTCCATTGTCGCCTTGTCCGTCTCCACCTCGGCGATGATGTCTCCGGAATTGATGGCCTCTCCTTCGCCCTTCAACCAGCGGGCAAGCGTGCCTTCGGTCATTGTCGGCGACAGCGCCGGCATTACGATCTGAGTCGGCATGATGCCTCCGTGAATCCTTCCCTAGCGGTAGCAGACGCGCTTGGCCGCCGCGGCTATTCGGTCCGCATCAGGCAGCGCCAGACGTTCAAGATTGGCAGCATAGGGCATCGGCGCGTTCGCGCCGCTCACCCGCTGCACCGGCGCATCAAGATGGTCGAACGCGCGCTCCATGACCTGCGCCGCGATCTCGGCCCCGATGCCCGCCGCAGACCACCCGTCCTCAATCGTCACCACCCGGTTGGTGCGCCGTGCTGACGCGGTCACCGTATCAATGTCCAGCGGGCGCAAGCTGCGCAAATCGATCACCTCCGCTGATATCCCCTCGGCAGCAAGCAGCTCGGCCGCTTCCAGCGCCCGCTCTACGCCCCTCGAGAAGGACACAAGGGTCACGTCCGCCCCTTCTCTCAGCACCGTTGCCGCGCCGATCTCAGCCACATGATCGCCCTCCGGCACTTCGCCGGTGCGCCCGTAAAGCAGCTCGTTTTCAAGGAAAAGTACCGGATTGTCATCGCGGATCGCCGCCTTCAGCAAGCCCTTGGCGTCCGCTGCCGCACAAGGCGCCACCACCACCAGGCCCGGCACATGCGCGTACCACGCGGAAAAATCCTGCGAATGCTGCGCCGCAACGCGCGACGCCGCACCGTTCGGGCCGCGAAACACCACCGGGCACGGAATCAACCCGCCCGACATATAGCGCGTCTTGGCCGCCGAATTGATGATCTGGTCCATCGCCTGCATGGCGAAGTTGAATGTCATGAATTCAACTATGGGCCGCAGCCCCATGAAGGCGGCGCCGACGCCAAGGCCGGCAAAACCGGCTTCGGTGATCGGCGTATCAACCACGCGGCGCGGCCCGAATTCCGCCAGCATCCCCTGGCTGACCTTGTAGGCGCCCTCATATTCCGCCACTTCCTCGCCCATCAGGAACACCGACTCGTCGCGGCGCATTTCTTCCGCCATGGCGTCGCGCAGCGCTTCGCGCACAGTGAGAGTCGACATCTCTCAGGCTACCACGTCGGTCAGCAGCTCCGCCGGGTCAGGCTCGGAACTGTTCTGCGCAAACTCCGCCGCCTCGTTGATTACCGCGCGAATCTCGCGGTCCAGCGCTTTCAGGTCCGCCTCTTCCGCGTGACCCGCCGCAATCAACCGCTGGCTCACCCGGTCGATGGGGTCCTGCGTCTGGCGCATCTCCCGCACCTCGTCCCGCGAGCGGTATTTCGCCGGGTCGGACATGGAATGCCCCCGGTAGCGGTAGGTATTCATTTCGATCAGCATCGGCCCGTTGCCTGCACGCGCATGGGAAACAGCTTCCCGCGCCGCATCGCGCACCGCTACCACATCCATGCCGTCGCATCGAATGCCGGGAATATTGAAACTCTGGGCATGCTTGTAGAGCGCCGCTTCGGCGGTCGCACGCCGCACCGCCGTACCCATGGCATATTGATTGTTTTCAATCACATAAACCACAGGCAACTGCCACAACGCCGCCATGTTGTAGGCTTCGTGCACCTGCCCTTGATTGGCCGCGCCATCGCCGTAACAAGTGATGCACACACGGTCCGACCCGCGATATTTCAACGCAAAAGCCAGCCCCGTGCCGATCGGCACCTGCGCGCCCACAATCCCGTGCCCGCCCCAGAAGCCGTGCCGGGGCGAGAACATGTGCATCGAGCCGCCCTTCCCTTTCGACACGCCGGCGCCGCGCCCGGCCAGTTCTGCAAGCACCAGACGCGGCGGAACCCCCCGCGCAATGGCATGGCCGTGGCACCGATAGCTGGTGACGACGGGGTCCTCCGCCGTCACCGCCTGCTCGATGCCGACAGCAACCGCCTCCTGCCCGATATAGAGATGGCAAAAGCCGCCGATCAGCCCCATGCCATACATTTGCCCGGCCTTTTCCTCAAACCGGCGAAGCAAAAGCATCTGCCGGTAGTAGCTGAGCAATTCCCCGCCCGTAACCGCCGGTTCTTCCGGCGCCGGAGCAAGGGGTTTCGACAATGCGGTCATGGCGCCTCGCTGCGAATTCCACGCAGGGACGGCAACGTAGTCAGTCGCCTGCCCGTCCGCAAGACTGACGCACGCGCAGCCGCCCCGCCCAAGCCGCAGGCACGCGCCGTCGCAGGCACGGCACGCCGAGCCGAAAAGTCATGACGCCTCACCGTTCGCCGGGCGAATCCTGAAGGTTATCCCTCTCCAGAAGAACACGGGTCCCCGGTCGCGCCATGTTGAGAACCCGCGCCACCCGCTCTTCCAGCATGTCGGCATCCAGACTGTCCGGCCGCAACAGGCTCACACGGTGTTCCAGCACCAGGCGTTCCACCCGGACTTCCGCCACCTCAACGCGCAACGCAGCAACGCGGTCGCTCATTTCCAACCACGCCAGAAGTCCCCGGTCACCCTGCACGGTGTGATAACCGAGATACAGAATGCAAGCCAGGAACAACGCAGGTCCGACACCGCGCCGCAGCAGCGCTGCAAGCTTGCCCTTCATCATGCTCCAGACTGAATCATGAACCTGCCCCGAAGTCAATAACCTCCGGGGTAAGCAACGCCCATGGTCAACCGCCGGCATAGCGCCCGCTCGCTCCCAGCACTTCCTCGATACGCAGCAACCGGTTGTACTTCGCCAGTCGGTCCGAGCGTGACAGCGACCCCGTCTTGATCTGGCCGCAATTCAGCGCCACCGCGAGGTCGGCGATGAATGTATCTTCCGTCTCGCCCGACCGGTGCGAGATTACCGCGCGGTAACCGGGTCGCTGCGCCGTCCGCACCGTCTCCAGCGTTTCGGTCAGTGTGCCGATCTGGTTGAGCTTGACCAGCACCGCATTGCCGGCGCCCATCGCAATCCCGCGGCGCAGCCGCGCCGTATTGGTGGCGAACAGATCATCGCCCACAAGCTGGACGGAGGAACCGAGTTCCGCAGTCAACGCCGCCCAGCCCTCCCAGTCATCTTCATCCAATCCGTCCTCGATCGAGACCAGCGGATAACGTGACGCCAGATCGCGATACCACGCGATCATATCGCCGGCCATCAGGCGGCGCCCCTCTCCCGCCAGTTCGTAATGCCCGTCTCGATAAATCTCGCTCGCCGCGGCATCAAGCGCCAGCGCCACCTGCTCTTGCGGGCGATAACCCGCATCCTCGATGGCGTGCATCATGAACCCCAATGCCTCGGCATTGTTCTTCAGGCCCGGAGCAAAGCCGCCTTCATCGCCAACCGCCGTCGTATGCCCGGCGTCATCCAGCCGCCGTCTGAGCGCGTGAAAGACCTCCACACCCCAACGCACCGCCTCCGCGAAATTCGCCGCGCCAACGGGAACAATCATATATTCCTGAATATCCAGCGCATTGTTCGCATGGGCGCCGCCATTGACGATGTTCATCAGCGGCGTCGGCAGCAGATGCGCATCCACACCCCCGATATACCGGTATAGCGGCAGGCCGCGCGCCAGCGCTCCCGCCCGCGCTGCGGCCAGACTCACACCGAGAATCGCATTCGCTCCCAGCCGCGCCTTGTCTTCCGTGCCGTCCAGGTCGATCAGCACCTGGTCCAACGCGCGCTGGTCTTCCACCTCGCGCCCGGAAAGCGCGTCGAAAATCTCGCCGTTAACTGCGTCCACCGCGCCGCGCACGCCCTTCCCCCCATAGCGCGCCGCGTCGCCGTCCCGGCGCTCCACGGCTTCATGCCGGCCAGTTGACGCACCGGAAGGAACCGCTGCCCGCGCCACCGCCCCCGTTTCCAGCGTCACTTCCACTTCCACGGTGGGATTGCCGCGGCTGTCCAGAATCTCGCGCCCGCGAATGTCGATCAATGCCGTCACAACAACTCCGTTTCCCGGGCCGTCAGGGGTCGATCGGCCCCGGCGGCCGCGCCTTCGCCAGCCCGTCCAGCGCCGTCAACACCTCAAGCAGACCGCGCACATGTTTGAGGGGCACCATGTTCGGCCCGTCGCTCGGCGCGTTGTCCGGGTCCTGATGCACCTCCATGAACAGCGCCGCCACCCCCACCGCCACTGCCGCGCGGGCGAGCACCGGCACATGCCGCCGCTCACCGCCGCTGGACCCGCCCAGCCCGCCCGGCTGTTGCACCGAATGCGTGGCATCGAACACTACCGGCCAGCCCGTCTCCGCCAGCACAGGCAATGCCCGCATATCCGATACCAGTGTATTGTAGCCAAAACTGGCGCCCCGTTCCGTCAACAGGATGCGCCGGCACCCTGCGCCCTCCAGTTTCGCCGCAACATGAACCATGTCCCAGGGCGCCAGAAACTGCCCCTTCTTCACATTGACCGCACGCCCGGTCCTCGCCGCAGCAACCAGCAAGTCGGTCTGGCGGCAGAGAAACGCCGGGATCTGCAGCACATCCACCACTTCAGCCACCGGCGCGCACTGGTCCTCGCCATGTACATCCGTCAGCACCGGACAGCCGTGCGAGGCCCGCAATTCGGCGAATATCGGCAGGCTGGCCTCCAGACCCAGCCCGCGCGCACTACGCAAGCCGGTCCGGTTCGCCTTGTCGAACGAGGTCTTGTAGATGAAGCCGATGCCGGCCTCCGCCGCCAGCGCCGCCAGCGCGCCGCACATATCGTGCGCATGCTGCGCACTTTCCAACTGGCACGGCCCTGCAATCAGCGTCAGCGGGCGCGCATTGCCCACCCGCAGTGCCCCGATATCGACCTCGCGCTGAACGCTCATACCAGCCGTGATTGCACCACCGCCGCCTCGATGAACGAGGCAAACAGCGGATGCGGGTCAAACGGCTTCGATTTCAGCTCCGGGTGAAACTGGACACCGATAAACCACGGGTGATCGTCCAGTTCCACCGTCTCCGGCAGCGCGCCGTCCGGCGACATCCCCGTAAACCGCAAACCCGCTGTTTCCAGCCGGACACGATATGCACCGTTCACCTCGTAGCGATGCCGGTGCCGTTCCGAAATGCGGCTCGCACCATATATTTCCGCGATCCGCGAACTTTCCTTCAGCACAGCTTCATACGCGCCGAGGCGCATCGTGCCGCCCAGATCATCCCCGGGATTCCGTTTCTCGACAATATCGCCGCGCCGCCATTCGCTGATCAGGCCGATAACGGGTTCGGCGCACGGGCCGAACTCGCTCGACGACGCACCCTCCAGCCCCGCCAGATTGCGCGCTGCCTCGATCACGGCAAGCTGCATGCCGAAGCAAATTCCGAAATAGGGGATGCGGCGCTCCCGCGCGAAAGTCACCGCCGCGATCTTGCCCTTGACACCCCGCTCACCGAACCCCGCAGGCACCAGCACGGCATGAGCCTCCTCCAGCCGGCGCACGAGGCTCTCGTCCTCATCGTAGAATTTCTCACTGTCGACCCAGTTCAGCCGCACCCTCACATTGTGCGCCATGCCACCATGACGCAGCGCCTCCGACAGCGACTTGTAGGCGTCCTGAAGGTCCGTGTACTTGCCCACAACCGCTACCGTCACTTCGCCGTCATCGCCGCGCGCGCTGGCGACAATTTGCTGCCATCGCGACAGGTCCGGCGGTGACGGCGCCGCAACCCCGAAATGCGAGAGTACCTGCACATCCAGGCCGGCATCGTGATAGGTCAGCGGCACCCGGTAGATTTCGCCCACATCGATCGCCGGAATGACTGCATCCTCCGGCACATTGCAAAACAAGGCAATCTTCCGGCGTTCGCCGCGCGGAATCTCGCGGTCCGACCGGCATAGCAGGATATCCGGGCGAATGCCGATACTGCTCAGCTCCTTGACCGAGTGCTGCGTCGGCTTGGTTTTCAGCTCCCCGGCCGAGGGAATGTACGGCACCAGCGTCAAATGAACATAGAGCGTGCGTTCTCGTCCGAGATCGTAACCCAATTGCCGGATCGCCTCCAGAAACGGCAGGCTCTCGATATCGCCCACCGTCCCGCCGATCTCGCACAATACGAAATCCGCATCGTCGGTTTCCGCCAGGATGAAGCGCTTGATCTCATCGGTGACATGCGGAATCACCTGCACCGTACCGCCGAGATATTCTCCGCGCCGTTCCTTCTCGATCACGCTGGCATAGATGCGCCCTGTGGTGATGTTGTCGCTGCGCCGCGCCGCAACACCCGTAAATCGCTCATAATGGCCGAGATCAAGATCGGTCTCCGCCCCGTCGTCCGTCACATAGACCTCGCCATGCTGGTACGGACTCATCGTGCCCGGATCGATATTCAGATACGGATCCAGCTTGCGCAGCCGCACGCGATAGCCCCGCGCCTGCAGCAACGCGCCGAGCGCCGCCGCCGACAATCCTTTGCCAAGCGAGGAAACAACACCGCCGGTGATGAAAACAAACCGCGTCACGGAGGTGGCGGGCGGCACAAGCGGCAACCGCCCCCGCGGCTATTCGCCGATCGGCACCTGCGGACCGGAAACCGGATCATCCCCCGGCGCCGGCAGAAGCGAATCAAGCGGCTCCTGGTGCAGGTCGTCCGTCACCGACCGCGGCGCGCTGGTCCCGCTCGCAAGAATGGCCAACACCATGCTTGTCGTCATGAACGACGCCGCAAGCACTGCGGTTATCTTGGTCATTATGCTCGCAGGCTGATAGCCGCCGCCGGGTCCGCCCAGCGAAACACCGCCGCCGATACCGCCCAGCGCACCGCCCGTGCTGCGTTGCAGCAACACCACAACCACCATGGCGATGGCAATCAGCACATGTATTACCAGAATAACCGCGCTCATCACTTCCCTGCTTTATCTACGCCCAAGGGCGCGCTCCTCATAGCGCCTCACCCGCCGCTTGGCAAATCGCCAGAAAATCTTCCGCCGACAAACTCGCGCCGCCCACCAGCGCGCCGTTCACATTGCCGATGCACAGCAATTCCCGTGCATTCCCGGGCTTCACCGAGCCGCCATATAACAAGCGCACCTGCGGCGCCCGCGCCCGCAGCATATCGTGCATCTCGCTGATATCTTCCGGCGCCGCCACCCGTCCCGTGCCAATTGCCCAGACAGGCTCATACGCGATCACGACATTCCCGTCCGAATCCTCGGGCAGCGAACCCGCTAGCTGGGCGCCAACTTGCGCCAGCGCCGCCCCGGAGGCACGCTCCGATTCCGTCTCCCCCACACAAACGATCGGCACAAGCCCAGCGTTCAGCGCCGCTTCCGCCTTCGCGCGCACCTCGCCGTCGCCCTCGCTATGCCCCGCCCGCCGCTCGGAATGCCCGACAATGACATAGCGGCAACCGAGATCGGCCAGCATCGGCGCCGCAATATCGCCCGTGAAGGCGCCATGTGCCGCAGCCGCACAATCCTGCCCGCCCAGCGCAATACCGGCGCCCTCCAACGCTTCCGCCAACGGCGCGAGCAGCGTCGCCGGCGGGCACAGCGCAATCTCGCAGGACGGCGGGCGCTCGCGCACCGCGTCCGCCACCGCACGGGCACGCAGTACGCCTTCCGCCCGCAGGCCGTTCATTTTCCAATTACCGGCAATCAGCGGCTGCAAACCCGTGCCCTGCATTTCCGCGAGTGCCCGCCGGCCGGATGCCGGCAAGCGTCGCCGCATCTGGCCGGCGGGAGGGTGCTGGAACCCGTATCAGATTGCCCGTCTGCCAACACGCGCCAATACTGCACTTTCACGACCAACCTGTCGAGTGCCCGCCGCCGGCCCGCCGCACCACGCCTGTTCTCACCCCAGCCACGCATATTTGGCGATGAAGATTGCGGCAAGCGCCAAGGTCGCCGGCTGCGCTTCCGCAAATCGCCCGCTCATCAGTTTGATCGCCGCATAGCTGATGAAGCCGACCGCCAGCCCGTCGGTAATCGAGAACGTGAACGGCATCGTCATCGCCAGCGCGCCCGCAGGAATATATTCCGTCGCGTCGTCCCAATCGATCTCGATCAGACTGCGCGTCATCAGGCAAGCCACAAACAGCAGCGCCGGCGCCGTGGCATAGGCCGGAATCGTGGTCGCCAGCGGCGCAAGCAGCAACGCAAACAGGAACAACAACGCCACGGCCACCGCAGTGAGACCCGTGCGCCCGCCCACGCGCACGCCGGCAGCGCTTTCGATATAGCTGGTGACGGGCGAGGTCCCTGCCGCGGCGCCGACCACCGTAGCCACCGAATCAGCAACCAGCGCTCGTCGCAAGCGTGGCAGCCGGCCCTGCGCATCCAGCAGCCCGGCACGATGCGCAATCGCAATCAACGCGCCCGACGTGTCGAACATGTCCGCAAACAGGAATGCAAAAATAACGCCGATCAGCGCTAGGTCGAGCGCGCCCGCAATATCCAGCGCGAACATCACGCCGCTCGGATCGGGAGGCAATGAGGCAATACCCTTGAACTCGCTCACGCCGAGCGCCACACCGCCTGCGGTTACCGCCAGAATGCCCAGGATGATCGAACCCGGAACCCGCAGCCGCTCCAGCGCCACCATGCCGGCAAAGCCGATACCGGCAAGAACGACGCTCCATTGGTCGACAGCCCCTATGCCTACCAGCGTCGCCGGATTGTCGATCGTCAACCCCGCATTCTGCATGGCGATCATGCCGAGAAAGAGCCCGATTCCGGCTGCCGTGTCCATCTTCAGCGAGTGCGGAACAGCGTTGATCACCCATTCCCGTATCGGCAGTACGGAAATGATGACAAACGCCACGCCGGAAACGAACACCACCCCCAAGGCAACTTGCCACGAATACCCCATGCCCAGCACCACGCCGTAGGCAAAGAAGGCGTTCAGCCCCATGCCCGGCGCCGTCGCAATAGGGTAGTTCGCCCACAACCCCATGATGCCGGTGCCAATTGCGGCGGCCACACACGTGGCGACAAAGACGCCGCCATGATCCATTCCGGCGTCCGACAGGATCATCGGGTTGACGAAAATGATATAGGCCATGGTGAGAAACGTGGTCGCTCCGGCGATCAACTCGCGGCGCACCGTGGTGCCGTTTTCTGCCAGCCTGAAAAATTCGTCCAGCGTCGCCTGCATCTTCATGCCTCCCCGCACCGCTCCGAACCGGAGACGATTTGCCGCCATATCCCGCCACAACCCTGTGGCCGGCGCCGCGTATCGGCCGTTGCCGCTTTCGTTGGCGCGTCTATGATAGCCTGCCCCTCGCGGCCATCCTATATTTCATCCAGCACTTCGGGAAACGCTTATGTTGGAATCCATCCGCAAGCAGACCGGCAGCCTCGTCGTCAAGGCGCTGCTCGGGTTGCTGGTGATCAGTTTCGCCCTCTGGGGCATCGGCGACATCTTTCAGGGGCGGCGGGACCTCTCCGTCGCGCGCGTCGGCGGCGGCGCCATAGCGGCGTCCGAACTCCAGACCGAATATACACGGATCGTCGAAAACCTCCGCCGCTCGCAGGGAATCGACGCGGAACAGGCGCGCGCGCTCGGCGCCCTTGAGAGCGCGCTTGACGGGTTGATCGGCCGTGAGGTGCTGCGCCGCGAGGCGACCGCGATCGGCGTTGCCGCACCCGACAGTGAAGTACTGCGCACGATCGAAAACAACCCCGTGTTCCACGACCTCGCCGGACGCTTCGACCGAAGCACCTACAACGCCATCCTCTTTCAGAACAGCCTCACCCCGCAGTCCTATGAAGAAACTGTGCGCCAGGATATCCGCCGCAGCCAGCTTGCCGACAGCATGGCGGTCGGCGTGCAGCCGGTGCAGGCCGTAATCCGCAATTTACAGAAACATATCCAGCAGGGGCGGATTGCCGAGGCGCTCACCCTGTCCGCCGCCGGCCTCAACCCACCCGTGCCTGGCCAGATAGAGTTGCAGAACTATTTCGACGAAAACCGCGACGCCTACCGGGCGCCCGAATATCGCCGCGTGACGGCCGTACTCATTCGCCCCATTGACTTTCTTGACCAGGTCGATGTTTCCGACGAGGAGGTACGCGAGGAATACGAATACCGCATCGACGAATTCGTCACGCCAGAGCGCCGCGACATTGATCAAATGGTGTTCCCCGACCGCGCTGCTGCGGACACCGCCCGCGCCCGCCTTGTCGGCGGCGCGGATTTCTACACCGTCGGCGCTGACCTGCTCGGCCTCTCCGAATCCGACATGAATCTCGGCTTGCTGACCGAAAATGACCTCGCATCGCCTGACCTCGGCGCGGCCGCCTTCACCGTGATACCGGGCGAATCGACCCAGCCAGTGGAAACCCCCTTCGGCTGGACTGTTCTTCGCGTGCGTGAGGCAATCCCCGGTGAGACTCGCGACCTCGCCTCCGTGGCCGACATGCTGCGGCAGGAACGCACCATCATTCTCGCCCAGGATGTCGCCGCCGACCTCAGCGACGAGTTCGAGGACGCCCGCGCCGGTGGCGCCGCGCTGGAACAGGCAGCCCGGGCCGTCGGCCTTCAGCCGCTGTTGGTCGGCCCTGTCGATCGCCTGGGGCGCCTTCGCAATAACGCCGCCGGGGCGTCCGCCCCTCCGCTTGCGGAATTTCTCCCGCAGGCCTTCGCTGCAACTCCCGACGAGGAAACCTCCCTCCTCGATATCGATGACGGCACTTGGTTCGCCTTGCGCGTCGATGACGTAATCGCGCCGACAGAACGGCGGCTCGCGGATGTGCGCGACCGTGCAATTTCCGACTGGCAGGACCAATGGCGCAGCGACCGGCTGGCCGAACAGGGCGCCGCCATGGCGGAGCGGCTGCGCGCCGGAGAAACTGCCGCCGCTGTCGCTGCCGATACCGGCGCCGCGCTGCACCTCACCACGCCAATCCTGCGGAACGCCGGCAGCGCCGGCCCTGATCTCGGCCCCGCATTCATCTCTGCCATGTTCGACCTCGAGCCCGACGGCATCAGCGATCCCGTCTCGGAAGGTGACCGGATTCATGTTGCGCGCCTGGTGGAGATCATCGATATCGACGCCGAAGATGCCGACCAGGCCGTCGGCGACCGCATCGCCAACCAGTTGCTCTCCAGCCAGGTCGGCGATATCGCCGCCATCTATTCGGAAGAACTGCGCCGCAAATACGACGTTATGGTGAATCAGGCTGCGCTCGAGCGCTTTTTCGGTAACTGACCGCAAGGGAAACCGACAGCGCATGGAAATCTGGCCGCAGCCGGAAGCGTTCGCCGCAGCCTACGACCAGGGGCGCGCCCAGGTCGTCTGGACCCGCCGCGTGGCCGATCTCGAAACGCCCGTGGCTGCCATGCTCAAGCTGGCCGATGGCCGCGCCAACAGCTTCCTCCTCGAGTCAGTGGAAGGCGGCGCCGTGCGCGGCCGCTATTCCTTCATCGGCCTGAAACCGGACCTCATCTGGCGCTGCTCCGGCGCCCGCGCCGAAATCAACCGCCGCGCCCGCTACGACGCAGCGGCATTCGAGCCCTGCCCTTTGCCCGCCCTCGACTCCTTCCGCGCCATCGAGGCCGAATCGCGGATCGACCTTCCTGAGTCGCTGCCGCCCATGGCCGCCTGCCTTGTCGGCTATATGAGCTACGACATGGTGCGCCTGATGGAGCGCCTGCCGGACATCAATCCCGATCCGCTGGGCCTGCCGGACGGCCTCTATCTGCGACCAACCGTGATGGTCATCTTCGACTCCGTCGACGACATGATGACCATAGTCACGCCCGCGCGCCCTGCCGCCGGGGTTGACGCACGCTCTGCCTACGGCATGGCCGCGGAACGCCTTGCCGATATCGTCGCCGATCTCGACCGCAACCTGCCCGTGCCGCGGCGCCTCGAAAAAACTCCCGCAACGCCCCCCGCGCCCGTCTCGAATGTCAGCCGCGAGCGCTACCATGAAATGGTGCTCGCCGCGAAAGACTACATCGCGGCTGGCGACATCTTTCAGGTCGTGCCGTCGCAGCGCTTCCGCGTGCCGTTCGCCCTCCCGCCCTTTGCGCTCTACCGCGCCCTGCGGCGGCTCAATCCGTCACCCTTCCTGTTCTTTCTGGATTTCGGCCGCTTCGCCGTCGTCGGATCAAGCCCGGAAATCCTCGTGCGCCTGCGCGACGGCATGGTGACCATCCGCCCGATCGCCGGAACCCGCCGCCGCGGCGCTGACCGCGCCGAGGACGAAGCCCTCGCCAACGACATGCTCGCCGATCCCAAGGAACGCGCCGAACATCTCATGCTGTTGGACCTCGGCCGCAACGACGTCGGCAGGGTCGCAACGATCGGCACCGTCACTGTCACCGAGCAGATGGTCGTCGAATATTACAGCCACGTCATGCATCTCGTATCCAATGTGGAAGGCGCGCTGGCCGATGACCGCGACGCCATCGACGCCTTGTTCGGCGGCTTCCCCGCCGGCACTGTGACCGGCGCGCCGAAAGTGCGCGCCATGGAAATCATTGACGAACTCGAATCCGAAAAACGCGGCGTCTATGCCGGCTGCGTCGGCTATTTCGCCGCCAATGGCAGCATGGACACCTGCATTGCCTTGCGCACCGCGGTCATCAAGGACGGCGCAATGTATGTACAGGCCGGCGGGGGTGTTGTCGCGGACAGCGACCCCGAACTCGAATTTCAGGAGAGCTGTAACAAGGCCCGCGCCCTGCTGCGCGCCGCCGAGGAAGCCGTCCGTTTCAGCACTGGCGGCGGGTGACACGACGATGAACGCGAAACGGCGCCCGCACCCGCCGCCATGCTGACCCTGATCGACAATTACGACAGCTTCTCGTACAACCTCGTTCACTTCTTGGGCGAGCTTGGCGCGGCCGTTACCGTTTACCGCAATGACGCGCTGACGCCGGAGGCAGTACTCGCCGAGGCCCCGGAAGGGATCGTCCTGTCGCCCGGACCATGCGACCCTGACAAGGCCGGAATTTGCCTCGAACTGGTGCGCCTCGCCGCGGGGCGTGTGCCGATACTCGGCGTCTGCCTCGGGCATCAGGCTGTCGGGCAGGCGTTCGGCGCACGCATCGTGCGCGCCCCGGAACTCATGCACGGCAAGCTCAGCCCCATCCATCATCAAGGAAGCACCTTGTTCTCCGGCCTCCCCTCCCCCTTCGACGCAACGCGCTACCACTCGCTGATGATCGACCCCGCCAGCCTGCCGGACAGTTTCGACATCACCGCCAAAACCGCGAACGGGCTGATCATGGGCATCAGTCACCGCGAATGGCCCGTCCATGGCGTCCAGTTCCACCCCGAAAGCATCGCTTCGCAGCACGGCCACGACCTGCTGGCGAACTTTCTCGCCGTGACGCGGTAAAAACTGCCCGTGACCCGCAACGAACTCATGTCAAACTCTTGATGCGCGCATGACCGACTTCAAGGCCCTTTTCGAGCGGCTTGCCGCCGGCGCACCGCTTTCGGAGGACGAAGCCTACGCCGCGTTTGAAACCATGATGTCCGGCGGCGCCACCGCCGCCCAGATCGGCGCTTTCCTCATGAGCCTGCGGATGCGCGGCGAAACCGTGGCGGAAATCGCCGGCGCCGCCCGTGCAATGCGCGACAAGGCCCTTGCCCTGAACGCCCCGCCCGGCGCCATCGATACCTGCGGCACCGGCGGCGACGGACACGGCACCTACAACATTTCCACCGCTGCCGCCCTCGTCGTCGCGGGCTGCGGCGTGCCCGTCGCCAAACATGGCAACCGCGCCATGTCCTCCCGTTCCGGCTCCGCCGACGTGCTGCGGGCGCTCGGCGTCAATATCGACGCAGACCTCGCGCTCGTCGAAACCGCCATGAAAAGCGCCTGCATCGGCTTTCTTATGGCGCCGCGCCATCATGGCGCAATGCGCCACGTCGCCGGCCCCCGCGCCGAGTTGGGCTTGCGCACCATATTCAACCTTCTCGGCCCGCTCTCCAACCCCGCCGGGGCACGCCGTCAGTTGATCGGCGTATTCGACCGGCGCTGGCTCGAACCCATGGCAGCGGTGCTGGGCCGCCTCGGCTCCGAGCGCGTGTGGGTCGTCCACGGCTCTGACGGCATGGACGAATTGACCACCACCGGCCCCACCCTGGTCGCCGAACTCAGGCACGGCGATGTGCGAGGCTTCGAAGTCACACCGGAAGACGCCGGCCTGCCGCGCACCGAACCCGCCGCCCTCGCCGGCGGCGACGCCGAGTACAACGCCGCTGCAATTCGCCGCCTGCTTGATGGCGCACCGGGCGCTTACCGCGATATCGTTGTATTCAACGCCGCCGCCGCGCTCGTCATCGCCGGCAAGGCCCATAGCCTCGCCGATGGCGCCGAACGCGCCGCCGCCGCAATCGACGACTGCTCCGCCCGCCGCGCGCTGGAAAAACTGGTGGTGATAACCAACGGGGACTCGTGATGAACGACCCGGCAAACGACGTGCTGGCCCGCATTTGCGCCAACACGCGCGAGCATGTCGCGCGCGTAAAGGTGTCCAAGCCCCGCGCCGTTCTGGAAGCCGAAGCGGCGGCCGCGCTGCCGCCGCGCGGTTTTCGCGCCGCCCTGGCAGCCGCACGTACCGAGGGACGCCCCGGCCTCATCACAGAGATCAAGAAAGCATCGCCCAGCAAGGGCGTCATCCGCGAAGACTTCAACCCGCGCGAACTGGCAGAGGCCTATGAAGCCGGCGGCGCCACCTGCCTGTCGGTACTCACGGACCAACGCTGGTTTCAGGGGAAGCTCACCGATCTCACCGCCGCGCGAAACGCCTGTAACCTGCCCGTCCTGCGCAAGGATTTCATGGTCGACCCATGGCAGGTTCTCGAAGCCCGCGCCGCCGGCGCAGACTGCATCCTCGTCATCATGGCTGCAGTGGACGACAGCGTCGCGGCCGATCTCTGCTCCGAAGCCGCGCGCCTCGGCATGGACACCCTCGTCGAAGTGCACGACGAACACGAGTTGGAACGCGCCCTGGCCCTGCCCGCTCCTCTCATCGGCATCAATAATCGCAACCTCAAGACGCTCAGCGTTGATCTGGCAACAACGGAAACCCTGGCCCCGCGTGTCGCCGACGACCGGCTCACCGTCTGCGAAAGCGGCATTCGCAGCGCCGCCGACATTGCGCGAATGCAGAAGGCCGGCGCTCATTGCTTTCTTGTCGGCGAGTCCCTCATGCGCCAACCGGATGTGACGGCGGCGGCCAGGGCGCTGTTGCAACCGCCGGACTTCACCCATTTCGACACAAGGGGCGGCGCGCTGATGGTCGATGTCGGCGCCAAGCCGGAAACCGAACGCACCGCCCGCGCCGGCGCCCGCGTGATCATGAACCCGCAGACGCTGGAAAAAATCCGCTCTGGTGGACACCGCAAGGGCGACGTGCTGGGCGTCGCAAGATTGGCCGGAATCATGGCTGCCAAGCGCACACCCGATCTCATCCCCCTGTGCCACCCTCTCGCCCTCACCTCGGTCGCAGTGGAACTTTCCTGCAATGACAGCGAAAATGCTGTGGAGATCACCGCAACATGCCGTCTCAGCGGGCGCACCGGCGTGGAAATGGAAGCGCTGACGGCGGCGTCGGTAGCCGCCCTGACCGTATACGACATGTGCAAGGCCGTGGACCGGGGAATGCAAATCACAGACTTGCGCCTGCTTCACAAATCCGGCGGCAAGTCGGGCCGCTACGATGCCGAATGACCTGATCCCCGTAGCCGAGGCGCGGGCGCGAATTACCGCAGCGTTCGCACCCCTGCCCGGCGAGCAGGTGCCGCTGTCGGAAGCCTTGGGCCGCGTGCTCGCCCGGCCCGTCACCGCACGCCGCACTCAACCCCCGGACGACGTCTCGGCAATGGACGGCTACGCCGCGCGAGCCGCCGACGCGGCAACGGTGCCGGTCACTTTGCGGCAAATCGGCATTTCCGCCGCCGGGCAGCGATTCAACGGAATAGTGGGTCCGGGTGAAGCCGTCCGCATCTTCACCGGCGCGCCCGTGCCCCCGGGCGCCGACACCATCATCATCCAGGAAAACACCGAAACCGAAGGCGAGTCCGTCACCATTACCACCCCCGCCGCGCCCGGCGCCTGGATTCGCAAGGCGGGCCTCGACTTCAAGACCGGCGACACCGGCCTGCCGCAAGGCCGCGTGCTCGGGGTCCGTGACCTCGCCCTCGCCGCCGCCATGAACCATCCCTGGCTCACCGTGCGGCGCAGGCCGCGCATCGCCATCCTCGCAACGGGCGACGAAATCGTCATGCCCGGAGAACCAATCGGCCAGGACCGTATTGTCAGTGCGAATTCCATCGCGCTGGCGGCATTGGTTCGCGCCTGCGGCGGCCTGCCCGTCATTCTCGGCGCCGCGCCCGACGACGAGGACGCGCTGGCCGCCATGGTGCGCGCTGCGCGCGGCCACGACGCCCTGGTAACCACCGGCGGCGTCTCCGTCGGCGACCGTGACCTCGTGCGCCAGGTGCTCGGCGGTGCCGGAATGGCACTCGATTTCTGGCGCATCGCCATGCGCCCCGGCAAGCCGCTTATGTTCGGGAGCCTCGACGGCGCGCCTGTGCTCGGACTCCCGGGCAATCCTGTATCCGCATTTGTCTGTGCGCTGATCTTCCTTCGTCCCGCACTCACCCGCCTGCTCGGCGCAGACTCCGGCGACGGAGACACCCCCTGGCTGCGGCGCGTCCGCCTGGCCCGGCGCCTCCCGGCCAACGACAGGCGTGAAGACTATCTGCGCAGCGCCCTCACCCGCGCCGATGACGGCAGCTTGGTCGCTTCACCGTTCGACATTCAGGACAGTTCGATGATCTCCGCGCTGACACGCGCCGACTGCCTCGTCATCCGCCCGCCCCACGCGCCCGTCGCCGCCGCCGGCGAGAAGGCGCAGGCGCTGTTGTTCCCCGCCGGTCTTGAGCGATTCTGACGCGAATTCGGCACTGCCCGACGCCACCACCGCTCCAAGGAACTATCCATTTACAAACCTGATTTCCATAAGATAGGCCGACAACTCGAAAACAAATACTTGACTTGCGACGGAAACCAAACTAGAACGAGGCCGTCTATATTGCTTGCAACCGGTGCGGGAAGAAAGGCAACGAACAGCCATGATGACCCATAGACAGCATGAACTTTTGAGTTATATCGCCAATCGTTTGGCCAGCACAGGCGTAGCACCAAGTTACGATGAGATGAAAGACGCTATAGGCCTGAAGTCAAAGTCGGGTATTCATCGCTTGGTCACAGCGTTGGAGGAACGGGGTTTCATTCGTCGGTTGCCCCATCGTGCACGGGCTCTGGAAGTAGTGCGCATCCCGCCGGAACAGGAGGACGAACAACCCTCGGATTCACCGTCGGACGAGTTCCCGGGTATCGGAGAACTCGTAGCCCGGGACGCCCTCAATGCCGCCAAATTGCCGCTCTATGGACGCATCGCCGCCGGTACGCCAATCGAAGCCTTGCGCGACATGGAGAGGAAAATCGACATCCCCGGAGACCTCGTCACCCACCAGGGCGAACATTACGCGCTTGAAATCGCGGGAGACTCAATGAGGGACGCCGGCATCCTGGACGGCGATATCGCCATCATCCGCCGCGCCAGTGTCGCCGACAATGGTGAAATCGTCGTCGCCCTGATCGACGACCTGGAAGCCACCTTGAAACGCCTGCAGCAGCGCGGCGATACCATCCTGCTCGAGGCCGCCAACCCCGATTATGAAACACGCGAGTTCGGCGCGCATCAGGTCAAGGTACAGGGAAAACTGGTCGGCCTGATGCGCCGCTACTGAACCCCGTCACCCGCAGCGCGCGCCGGTACCCATGGGCGATCGGCGCTTCGCGCGCGCTTCACCACCGCCCCGCCGCCCGCTCGAAACCACACCGCATGTGCCCCGTGGCGCCGCAATGCCGCACCGTCAATCACCAGTGGCGCCGCACAATCCCCTGGCGCCGAAACCGGACTGACAACAAGTTCCGCCCACGCGCAATCTTCCGCCAACGCCCGGGGGTCGGTCACCAACGCTACCCGAGGCCCGCCCGCCGGCTCGTGAATGCACGCCAGACGGTCACACTGCGTGCGCTCCGGCGGCCATGCCGCCGACTCCACCTGCCCGGCGCGGCGCAGCCAGTTGTTCGCGGCAAAACGACTCACGCGGCGCGACGACAGCGCCAGCGCGCCGGTTTCCCCCCGCAACGCGAACAAGCGGCCATCGCCGTCCACCAGCAGGTCCGGCCCCCGCGCCGCAGCAGCGACCATCATACCCGCAGCAATGCCCGCAACGCCCCACAACCGCCATCGCGTTCGCCACAGCGCAAGCCATAACCCGCCCAGCACCATCGCCGCCAGGGCTGAGGGCGGCATCGCCGGCGCCGGCGTGACGGCAAACGGCAGCGCCGCCCCCATCCGCGCCACGGTGATCACTGCACCGATCCCGCGGCTCATTACTTCCAGCGCCGGGCCTTCCAGCCCTGCCGGCATAAGCAGCAGCGCGACAAGGCCGGCCGGCATCACCCATAACGCAGTAATCGGCACCGCCGCCAGATTCGCAACCAGACCCACCAGCGGCACCCGGTTGAAGTGATAGGCGGCAAACGGCGCCGTCGCCAGGCTGGCAATGATCGTCGTCGCAACCAGCGCACCAATATAGAGTGCGGGCCGGCGCCACAGCGGCGGCGGCGCATGGCGCGGAGCACGCCCGGCCACATATTCATAGAATGCGACCAACGCCGTCACCGCGCCGAACGACATCTGAAAACTCGCCCCGACCAGACTTTCCGGGCGCCACAGCAACACCGCCAGCGCTGCCCACGCTACCGGACGCATAGTAATCGGCTCGCGATCCGCCATTATCGCCGCGAGCACCAACGCCACCATGATGAAAGCGCGCTGGGTCGGCACCGTCGCGCCTGTCAGCAGCAAATATCCGAACGCCGCCGCCAGCGCCGCAGCCGCAGCCCATTTCTTGATTGGCCGGCGCAACGCTGCCGCTTCCACCAGACTGAGCGCCAGCCGCACGACGAAAAACGCAAACCCCGCTACCAGGCCGAGATGCAGCCCCGATATCGCCAGCAAATGCGCCAGACCGGCATCGCGGAGCCAACCGAGCACCGTCTGGTCTATGCCGCCGCGCAATCCCGTCAACAGCGCCACTGCAACTCGCGCCCGCTGCGTCCGCGAATCCGCACCCTCTCTCGGCGCTGTGAGCACGCCCTCGATGCGCTCGGCGATGGCAAGCCGCAACGCCGCAAGACCCGCACCGAAGCGGTTCGCCGGCACCGAGGCGGTGTTCCGCGGCGCGCCCACCGCATAACCCACCGCGCCGATACCCTGGAAATAGAGGTTGCGGGCAAAGTCGAAACCACCCGGCGCGGCGGCCGCCGGTGGCGGCATGAGAACTGCGCGCACCGAAATCCCCTGCCCCGGCGGTACCGGCGCGCCTGTGCGCACGGTGATCCGCACGCGGTTCGGCTGCCGCGAAGGCGCAAGGCCCGATATGTCGTGCACCTTGATGAGCGCGCGATGGCCGTCTGCCCGCGGCTCCACCGCACGCACCACCCCCTCGACTGTTGCCGGGCCATGCTCGGCGGTCAGAATGGGCGCCGCAACCAGGGCCGCGCGCACGCCGGCTGCGCCGACGCCGCCCGCCGCCAGCGCCACCACGGCCAGGGGAATCCACAGAATCGCACGCCGGCGCGCAAACCACGTCGCTGACGTACATGCCGCGGCCGTCGCAGGACCGGTCCACAGCGTCGGCTCCGCCGGCAGAGCAAAATAGACCCCTATGCCGAGGCCGAAACCCACCGGCAGCCACAATGGCCAGCGTTGCCGCTCATCAAGCAGCAGGCGGACGACCGAGCCCGTCAAACCGGCGCCCCCTCTCTCTACGCCGCCGTTCGCCGACAGCGCTCCGGTTTGATAGACAGGCGGCAGGTCATTTGCACGGACACGGAGAAAATTTCATGCCCCAGGTGATCCGGTGACCGTCGTCACTCGGTTCGCGCCTTCCCCGACCGGCTTCCTGCACATCGGCAGCGCGCGCACGGCCCTGTTCAACTGGCTGTTCGCGCGCGGGCGCGGCGGCCGCTTCCTGCTGCGAATTGAGGATACCGACCGCGCCCGCTCTACCGAATCATCGGTCCAGGCGATTTATGACGGCCTCGCATGGCTCGGCCTCCATTGGGACGGCGAGCCGGTGAGGCAGTTCCGGAACGCTGCGCGGCACGCCGCCGTCGCCCGCGAACTGCTTGCCGCCGGACACGCCTATCGCTGCTACAGCACACCCGATGAACTGGCCGCTATGCGCACCCGCGCCCGTGCAGAGGGGCGTGCCCGCCTCTATGACGGCACGTGGCGAGACCGCAGCCCCGCCGACGCACCTCCCGGCGTCGACCCCGTGATCCGATTCAAGGCCCCCCTCGACGGCGAGACCGTGATCGACGATGCCGTGCAGGGTACGGTTCGCGTCGCCAACGACCAGATCGACGATATGGTGCTGTTGCGCGCGGATGGCACGCCAACCTACATGCTCTCGGTCGTTGTCGACGACCACGACATGGGCGTGACGCATGTCATTCGCGGCGACGACCACCTCACCAACGCTTTCCGCCAGAGCCGGATATATGCGGCGCTTGGCTGGCCGTTGCCGACATTCACGCATATCCCGCTGATTCACGGCCCTGACGGCGCCCGGCTGTCGAAGCGGCACGGCGCACTCGGCGTCGAAACCTACCGTGACGACGGTATCCTGCCGGAAGCCATGCGCAACTACCTGCTGCGGCTCGGCTGGAGTCACGGCGACGAGGAAATGATTCGCACCGCCGATGCAATCTCGTGGTTCGGCCTGGAGGCGGTCGGCCGTGCCCCGGCACGCTTCAACCGCGAACGCATGTTGTCGCTCAACGCCGCATATATCCGTGACGCCGACGATGACACGCTCGCCGAAGCCGTATCCGGGCGGCTCGCCGCAGCGCTCGGGCGAACCCTGGATGCCGCCGAAATTTCCCGGCTCACCGCCGCAATGCCGGGCTTGAAACCGCGCGCCGACACTCTCGCCGCGCTCGCCGTCAATGCGCGCTTCTATGTGGAGAATCCGCCGCTGCCCATGACAGATAAGGCGCGCCGACTGTTGAACCCCGACGCGCAGCGCAACCTCCACGCGCTCGCCTCGCGCCTTGCCGCCCTGGACTCCTGGTCGGAATCTACCGTTGAAACCGCCTTGCGCGGCTTCGCCAGCGACCAGGGCATGAAATTCGGCGCCGTCGCACAGCCGCTGCGTGCCGCCCTCACCGGCAGCACCATATCCCCCGGCATATTCGAGGTTGCGGCAGTCCTCGGCCGCGACGCCGTGCTGCAACGACTGTCTGCTGACTCCCTGCCCAACCAGCAGCCTTGAACGGAAGCTCCGGGAGGTTAGGAGTGTATCTCATATATGTTCTCGGATTTCATTCATAATATATTGTAAATAAAAACTATATGAGAAGTAAATTTCTGCCAAATTGCCATTGGCCGGGTTAGACGCTATGCTGCATCCCGCTGGCCGGCGATCCTGCACGGCGCGCTTTGATCTCATGGTCCCTGAAGAGTTGGTTCGCCATGGCAGTTGCGAAATACAAGACGACGCCCAAGGGAAACGCGGGCTCGGTTACACTTACCGACAATCGCACCGGCGAACAGTTTGAGTTCGCCGTGCTCTCCGGCAGCGTCGGCCCCAGCGTCATCGATGTGCGACGCCTCTATGCCGATACCGGCATGTTCACCTACGACCCCGGCTTCACCTCCACCGGAAGCGCCGAGTCGGCAATCACCTATATCGACGGCGAAGCAGGCATATTGCTGCACCGAGGTTATTCAATCGAACAACTCGCTGAAAATAGCGACTTCATGGAAGTATCATACTTGCTTCTTTATGGAGACTTGCCGGACGAAAAACAAAAAAAAGAGTTTTCCTATAATGTCACTTATCACACGATGGTTCATGAACAACTGACACATTTTTACCGCGGATTTCGCCGCGATGCGCACCCCATGGCAGTCCTCATCGGCGTTGTGGGTGCAATGAGCGCATTTTATCACGATTCCCTGGACATCAACGACGCCCGTGAGCGTGAAATCGCATCGCACAGACTGATAGCCAAGATGCCCACTATTGCGGCAATGGCGTACAAATACTCAATCGGCCAGCCTTTTATTTATCCCCGTAATGATTTGTCATATTCCGAAAACTTCTTGCACATGCTGTTTGCAGTGCCGTCAGAGGACCACACCGTCAACCCCGTCCTGGCGCGCGCCATCGACCGCATCCTGATCCTCCACGCCGACCACGAACAAAACGCCTCTACCTCGACAGTCCGCCTCGCCGGCTCCTCGGGCGCCAATCCGTTCGCATGCATCGCCGCTGGCATAGCGTCGCTCTGGGGACCCGCCCACGGCGGAGCCAACGAGGCCGTGCTCCGAATGCTCGCGGAAATCGGCTCCGTAGACCGCATCAATGCCTTTATCGCCCGTGCCAAGGACAAGGACGACCCCTTCCGCCTCATGGGATTCGGCCACAGGGTCTACAAGAATTACGACCCGCGAGCCGCGGTCATGCGCCAATCCGCTCATGAAGTCCTCGCCGAATTGGGAGTCGAAAACGAACCCCTGCTCAAACTGGCGATGGAACTGGAAAAAATCGCCCTCGAAGACCCCTATTTCGTTGACAGGAAACTATTCCCCAACGTCGATTTTTATTCGGGTATCATTTTGCGCGCCATGGGAATCCCGATCGAACTGTTTACCGTTATTTTCGCGGTTGCGCGCACCGTCGGTTGGGTCGCCCAATGGAACGAAATGATTGAGGACCCCAGCCAGAAAATTGGCCGCCCCCGCCAGCTTTACGTGGGCAACACCCAGCGAGACTTCACCACCATTGACGAACGCTGAGCACCCCCGCCCCGACGCGGCGCGGCAACGCCCCCGGTAGCGGATCGGATTTCGCATATGGCCCTTCGAATGGGCGTCAATGTCGGCGAGACATTCACCGACTTCCTGCTGCTCGACGATAAGGCAGGCACCGCCCACACCCTCAAGACACCGGCAACCCCGCACGACCACCTCGCAGGCATTCTCGCGGGTATACGGAAATTGGTGGATGATAACGGCATCGAATCATCGTCAATTCAACATTTTATCCATGCTATCTCACCTATTGTTTCAGATTTAATTGCCCGCCCGAACGTCCGCGTCGGATTGATCGTCAGCCGCGGGTTCGAACATGTGCTGCACATGGCTCGCGCCCGCGCAATCCCGCCCGGACTGAGCCGCAAGCCCGCTCGGCAACCGGAGCCGCTCGCCGACTCTACCGTCATCCGCGGCGTGCCTGAGCGCATGGACACACGCGGCAATATCGTGACACCGCTCGACGAGACGGCTGCCAACGAAGCAATCGCCGAACTCGTCGCCGCCGGCGTCGACTCCCTCGCCGTCGCTCTGCTGCACGCCTGCGCCAATCCGCTTCACGAACGGCGCATCGGCGCCCTCGCCGCCGAACGCGCACCGGAACTCCACATTTCCTTGTCGTCTGACGCCTTGCCCCATTGCGGCGAATATGAACGCACCGCCGCCACTGTCATGAACGCGCGTGCCCATGCCGGCCTGCGCGATTATTTCAACCGTCTCGAGTCGGGCCTCGGCGCCGCGTCCCTGCGCCCGCGCATTACCGTCGGCCGCGCCGATGGCGGCAGCGCCGCCGCAGACCATACCGTCGACCAGCCGATTTATGCACTTCACGCCGACACCGCCGCCGGCGCCCTTGGCGCCGCTGCCGCCGCCGCTCGCGCCGATATCGCCGACGCATTGGCGCTCGATATCGGCAGCAAACACACCACCGTGACCCTGATCCACGACGGGAACCCCCTCATCGCTCCCGGACTGCGGCTGGGAAACCACGACACCGACGCGCCGGCGGTCGCGGTCCGCCGCGCTCGTCTGGCCGGCAGCGCAATCGCCCGCGTCACCCGGACCGGCGCACTTCGCGTCGGCCCCGAGAACGCCGGCGCCATACCGGGGCCCGCCTGCCTCGGCGGGAGCGGAGGCGCACCCACCGTCACCGACGCCCACGCAGTGCTCGGCCGTCTGCCCGCAACCCTGTGCGGCTCATCTGTTGATGTCGCTGCCGCCGAAGCAGCCGTCAACTCCGTCGCCCGCCCGCTCGGGATTGATGCGTTTCGCGCAGCCCAGGCCATTCTCGACTTCACCGACGAAACCCTGTTGGGCGCGCTGCGCCGGTTTGCCGCCGAAAACGGGCGCGACCCCGAAACTCTGGCACTGGTGGCCCATGGCGGCGCCGGCCCCCTCCACGCCAATGCACTTGCCGCACTGGCCGGCTGCTTCCCGGTCGTCGTGCCGCCCGCGCCCGGCGTGCTGTCAGCGTTCGGACTGCTTTGCACGGGCGCGAAGAATACCTTTGCAAAACCCCTGTTTCGCCGTCTCGACGACCTATCCGCGGCACAATTGACTGATATCATCGATCAACTCGCCTACCGTGCGCGCAATTGGCTGAATACCGAAGGCGTGGGCGAATCCGCGCACACCCTCGCCTGTGAAGTGGACCTCGCCTGGCGCGGTTTCACCGACACATTATCCTTCCCGGTCGCACCCGCCGATTTCGCCGATGGCGGCGGCTTCGCGGAGCTTGAAAAACGCTTCCGCGCCGCCCATGAACGCCGTTATGGCTGCACCCTCGACCGACCGATAGAGGTCGCCTCCGTACGGATGACCGCCACCGGCCCCGCCTCTTCCCCGTCCATTACTGCGCCAACGGCCGTCGGCGGTTCACCCGCGGCAGCCATCGTCGAACGGCGGCAAGTCTATTTCAACGACGGCTGGACCGCCGCCAATATCTACGACCGCGCACGACTCGCCGCCGGCCAGCGCGTGGACGGACCGGCAATAATCATGCAACATGACGCCACAACGGTGATCCTGCCGGGTCATGTCGGCGATATCGACAAGTTCCTGAATATTCTCATTTCGCCGCAGGCGTCATGACTGAATCGCCCCCATCGAATCCGCCATCGCTCGACGACCTGCTGAGACGCAGCCGAACGCAGTTCGATGCAATAGTTTCCAGCCAGTTCAATGCGGACGCTCTGTCGGTGCCCCTCGCGCTCGAGCCGCCGGCGGAACCCGACGAAACGCCCCCTGTGGCCGATGCTCCCCGCATTGCCGAGAGCACGCCGCCCTCTGGCCAGGTCCCTAAGGCCGAAACGCCAATCTCTCCGGCGCCCGAACGCGCCCTCGATACGGTAACAGTTGATCTCATTGCCGGCGCGCTGAACAACACCGTAGAGGAAATGCAGGCAGTGCGCCGGCGCGCAGCCCTTGCGTCGGGCCGCCCTGCCGCCCGCGGCGCCTTGCCTGCCATCACCGATGCTGAAGGCCGGATGATCGCCGGCGGACGCGCCGGCTTTTCCGTCGCCCCCTTGCTTCACGGCGGCGCCCGTGAACTCCGCCCCGGCGAGGCCATCCTGTGCAGCGACCCTTGGGGCGCTGAACCCGCCGGCCCCGTAAGCGAATGGTTCGTCATTGTCCCCGCCTTCCATGACGGCGCGCTTGCCGGCTTTTGCATCCTTGCCGCCGAAATGGAAGACGCCGGTGGCTGGACCGCGGGTGGCATGACCGCCGCTGCTCCGTCGAGTTTTGCCGAAGGCATACGCATACCGGCCATGAAAATCCCGACCGACGGAACACAGGAAGTCGCTAGCCTCGATATTCTGCTGGCCAACACACGCGAGCCTGACGCGAATTACGCCGGACTCCGGGCGCTTCTCCTCGGCGGCGCAGCCGGCGCCCGGCGCGTGGCCGGCCTCTGCGGACGCTTCGGCCGCAACCGCTACACCGCCGCGTGCCACGCATTGTTCGCGCGTGCGGATACCGCGCTGCGCGCCGCCATTGCGCGCTACCTCCCCCGCGAACCCCAATCGTTCGAAGACTTCATCGACGATGACGGCTGCGGCAACGGCCCCCTCAAGCTCAAACTGTCCGTCTGGCGCGAGGGCGAAGACGCATGGTTCGACTGGACCGGCACCGCGCCGCAATCACCGGGTTCCGTCAATCTTCGGCTGCATGACGACGCATTCCGATTGTATGCCGCCGCGCACCTGGCAGCCCTGTGGCAATGGGAACTCCCGCTCAATGACGGCCTGCGTCGGCGAATTCACGTGACCCTGCCGCACGGTTCCCTTTTGCAGCCCGCCTTTCCCGCAGCGCTGGGGTGCGGAGCGCCCGTGCTGGCGCGAATGTTCGACACGCTCGCCGGCGCCCTCGCTAAATGCGCGCCCGAACAAGCGGCGGCGGTCGGCCACGGCGCACTTCCATATTTCCGCTTCGCCAGCACAGACGCTGGCGGACTCCCGTTCCGGCTGACGGACTTTGTGCCCGGGGGCCTGCCCGCCGGACCGCACGCGGACGGTGCCGACGGCCATTCCCTCTGGCCAGGGGGTGAAAACACCCCTGTCGAAAAAGCGGAGACTCGCGCGCCCATACGCATCGAAGCCTGCCGCCTGCTGCCTGACAGCGGCGGTGCCGGCTTGCATCGCGGCGGCAATGGGGTGGAAAAAATCTGGCGCGTGCTTGCGGCCGGCTCCGTATCCCTTCACGATGACAGAAGCCTCAATCCCCCTTGGGGCGTGCGCGGCGGCGCGCCGGGTGCCCGCTCGGAAAAATGGCTCGTACGCGAGAATGGCGACCGTGAACCTTTGCCCGCCAATTCGGACAATATCCGCACGCGCGCCGGCGACAGCATCGTCTTTCGCACTGCCGGCGGCGGCGGTTGGGGAAATCCCCTTGACCGTGACGCGGCGCGTGTCGCACGTGACGTTGCACACGGGCTGGTCAGCGCCGACGCCGCCCGGGAACACTATGGCGTCGTGCTCGCCGCCGGCGGTGAAGCACATGATGCATACGCCACCGAAGACTTGCGGATTCGCATGAAGCATGAACAGCGGCCGCCGCCCCTGTTCCGCTTCGGCAGCAACGGCAATGCCGCGGTCGATGAGCCGCCCGGCAACCGGTAAACCAAACCGACCCTGCCGCCGGCGCGGCGCAGGGCGCAACGACAGGCAGCGAGAGACAGAGCCATGCTGGAAATTGTGACAAGTTTGATCGTTACGGCGATCGTCATCATCGCGGTTGTCTATGTGCTGTCCATATGGGTGTACAAACGCGCCGCCGCGAACATGGCGTTCATTCGCACCGGGTTTCTCGGCACCCGGGTCTGCATTGGCCGCGGCGCCATCGTCCTGCCCGTCTTCCACGAAATCACCTGGGTGTCGCTCGAAACCATCAAGCTCATCGTCAGCCGCGCGCGCGACCAGGCCGTCCTGACCTCGGACAAGATTCGCATAGACGTCATCGCCGAACTCTATGCCCATGTCGGGCGCAGCGAAGACGACGTCCTCACCGCCAGCCGCAGCCTCGGCGACAAGACATTCGACTCCGACCGCGTACGCAACCTGCTCGAAGCCAAGGTCGTCAGCGTCCTGCGCAGCTATGCCGCCACCAAGACACTCAGCGAGCTGCACGAAAACCGCGTCGAATTCGCGCGCGCCATCAAGGAAAGTGTGATCGAGAGCTTCCAGGCCAACGGCCTGACCCTTGAGGAAGTCACCATCGTGACCCTGGAACAGGCCGGCAAGGAATATTTCAAGACCGACAACGTGTTCGACGCCGAAGGCCTGAAGATCATCACTGAAATCACCTCCGATGCGCGCCGCAAGGTCCACGAGACCGAAAAACGCACCACCGTCGCCATTCGCCAAAAGGATCTCGACACCCAGCTCGAACTCCTCGATATCGAAAAGGACGAAGCCTTTGCTCGCGCCGGCCAGGACAAGGCGGTGGCCAATGAGCAGGCGCTGCGGCTGGGCGAAAAACAGATCTACGTGCTCGACCAGCGCATGGCCGTCGAGGAAAAGGAAATCGAAAACGAAAAGCAGCTCGAACGCCTGCGCACCGACCGTCAGGTCGCGGTGATCCAGGAAGCGCAAAAGCGCGAGGCTGAGGAAATTCGCAAGGAGCGCGCCCTCGAACAGGAACGCCGCGACCGCGAAATCGCCATCATCGCCAAGGCGCGGCAGGAGGAACTCGCCGATATCGAGCGCAAGCTGGCGCTGGAGAAAGCCGAACGGGACCGCGAAATCGAACTCATCGCCAAGGCGCGCGAACACGAGCTCGCGGACATCGATCGCGAACTCGCGCGCCAGTCCGCCGAAAAGGAACGCGACATCGAACTGTCGGAGAAGGAGCGCGCCCGCCAGCAAGCCGACATCCAGCGCGCCACCGCCGTCACTGCCGAGGAAGAGGAAGCGCGCAACAAGCGCCATGCCTCATCGGAAACCGCCTCGCTCGCCATGCGCCGGCGCACGCTCGAAACGCGCCTTGCCATGCTCGAAATCGACCGCGACGAAGCCTTCGCCGCCGCCCGCCAGGAGCAGGAAGTTGCCAACGAAAAGGCCCGCGTCCTCTCCGAACAGCAAAAATACATCCTTGCCCAGCGCTGGGAGGTGCAGCAGGAAGAAATCAACCGCGAGGAAGAGCTGGAAAAGGCGCGCATAACCAGGGACGCCGCCGTCATCGAACAGGCCAAATTGCGCGAGGCCGCCGAAGTGCGCCGCACCCTCGCCCGCGAACAGGAGGAACGCGACCGCGAAATCGCCCTCGTCGCCAAGGACGAGGAACTGCGCCGCGCCGAAGTTCGCCAGGCCCGCACCGTTGAACTCGAGGAGCGCGACCGCGAAATCGCGATCATCGGCAAGGAACGCGAGCGCGAAATCGCCGATATCCAGCGCTTCCTTGCCCGCGAACAGGAAGAACGCGACCGCGAGATCACTCTCGCTGCCAAGACACGCGAACTCGAGGAAGCCGAAGCCGACCGCCTCGCCGCAACCGAGGATCGCCGCCGCGCCGAACACGCTGCCGACTCCGTGGCGTTCATCGCGGATGCCGAGCGCGCACGTAAAATCGAGCGTATTGCCGCCGAGAAACACGCCGAAACCCAACGCATCGAAGAGAAAATGAAAGCCGAAATCTCCCGCATGCACGTAGTGCAGCAGGCGGGAGCAAGGCAGGAAGCCTCCGAACATGAGGCAGAGGCCACACTCGCCCGCGCCCGTGCCACCAGCGAAGCGCAAAAGATCAACGCCGAAGGTGTCGAACGCGAAGTCGCCGCCCCCGGCCGCGCCGAAATGGCAATCGAGCAGTTGCGCGTCATCAATGTCCGCCAGCGCCTCGAAGCCGAAGCCGCCGGGCTCGAATCCAAGGCCGAGGCGCTCAAGAAATACAACGAGGCCGCGACTTTCCTCGAACTCGCCAAGATGCACATCGAAGCCGAACGCGATATTCACATCGACCAGGCCAAAGCCATGGGCAGCGCCTTGTCCGGTGCGCAAATCCGCATGTATGGCGGCGGCAATGGCGACGGTACCGTCGATACCATACGCGGCCTCTTCACCCAGGGCTTCGGCCTCGGCGAAGTGCTGGAGGGCGTCGCCCAGTCGCTGCCGGAAGGACTGCGCCAGCGCTTTGCCGCCAATGGCGTGCGGGGCCTCTTCGGCAGACCTTATGACAGCGGGTCGCTGATGCAGGTCTATGAACAGCTCAACGCGCTCGTCTCCGCGAGCATGAGCACCGACGAGGACCGCAGCATCCCCTTCTCCGACGCCCTCCAGCGCCTCGCCGACGCCGCCGGTGCCGACCAGGAGGCCGGGCGCGCCGTCGCGCTGCTCGACAAGATGAACGAGCAGGACGTTTTCTCCGAAGTTTCGTTCGACAAGGTGTGGGCGCTGTTGCAGGCCGCCGCCCGCTCTGCCGGCTGAGCGCCGCCGCCCGCCACTGCCCCCATGCCCGACTTCGACGTTGTTCTGCGCGGGGTCAACAAGACCTTCCCCGGCGATGTACGTGCCGTCATCGACTTCGATGCCGAAATCGAACGCGGCGCCTTCGTCGCCATGCTCGGACCGTCAGGATGCGGCAAGACAACCACCCTGCGCATGATCGGCGGCCTTGAGGAAGTCACCTCCGGCCGCATCTTCATCGCCGGGCAGGATGTCACCGACCTGCCTCCCTCCCACCGCGACACATCCATGATGTTCCAGAGCTTTGCGCTCTTCCCCCACCGCACCGTATTCCAGAACGTCGAATTCAGCCTGAAAATGCAGGGCCGGAACTCCCGGGAACGCGCCAAACCCGTCTGGGACATGATCGACATGGTGGGCCTCACCCCGCTTGCCGACCGCCGCCCGCACGACCTCTCCGGCGGCCAGCAGCAGCGTGTGGCCCTGGCCCGGGCGCTCATCAGCCGCCCCACCGTCCTTTTGCTCGACGAGCCGCTCGGCGCGCTCGACTACAATCTGCGCCAGACCATGATCGTCGAGCTCAAGAAAATCCAGCGCGAGCTCGGCATCACCTTCATCATGGTTACTCACTCGCAGGAAGAAGCCATGTCGATGGCCGACATGGTGATCGTGATGAGCGACGCCGTCATTCAGCAGATCGGCACCTCGCGCGAAATCTATGAAACCCCTCGGACCCGCTTCGTCGCCGAATTCATCGGCAACAACAACCTCTTCCGCGGCAAGGTCGTCTCGCGCTCCGGGTCCATAATGTTTATCGAATACGGAGACCGGATCTACTACCTCAACGCCGCGTCCAACGGGTCTGCACCACCCATCGGCGCCGAAGTGGATTTCTCCGTTCGCGCCGATGTCATGCACACCGGCGAACATCCCGAATTCGCCAACCGCGTCGTCGGACGCTACGTCACCACCGAATTCAAGGGATCGCTGGAAACCGACGTGTTCGAAATCGCGCCGCATCATTTCGTTCATGTCGAACAGCACCGCAGCGCATCCGACCGGACCTATGACATGGGAGAGCGCGAGGTCATCTGCTGGCGCGCCGACGCCGGCACCCTCCTCGAAGACCAGGTCACCCCCGGCGAACCCGCGACGGCGTGAGGAAACGAAAAATATGAGCGGCAGACTTGAAGGCAAGACCGCGATCGTAACCGGCGCCGGCTCTGTCGCGCCGGGCTGGGGCAATGGCAAGGCGACCGCCGTTCTCTTCGCGCGCGAAGGCGCGCGCGTTGTCGCCCTTGATATCAACGCCGACGCAGCCGAGGAAACCCGTACCATCATCGCCGGCGAGGGCGGCGAATGCACCGCCGTGGTCGCCGACGTCACCAGCGAGGCGGACATTTCTGCCGCCGTCGAAACCACACTGTCCCGCTATGGCAGCGTGGACATCCTGCACAACAATGTCGGCACCGTCATCAGCGGCGGCCCGCCGGAACTCAACCCCGCCGAATGGGAGCGGGGCGCCGCCATAAACCTCAAAAGCGTCTATCTCACCGCCCGGCATGTCGTGCCGCACATGCAGCGCCAGGGAGGCGGCGCCATTGTCAACGTGTCCTCCATCGCCGCCTGCCGCTGGATGGGCGTGCCCTATACATCCTATGCCGCAACCAAGGCGGGGATGATCGGCCTCAGCCGCAATATTGCCCTGCAATACGCCGCCGATGGAATCCGCTGCAACTGCATCTTGCCGGGCATCGTCGACACACCGCATTTGCGCGAGTTACTGTCGCGCGTCCTCGACGCCGATGAACTTGAGCAGCGCGTCACCCACCGCAACGCACAAATTCCCATGCGGCGCATGGGCGATGCGTGGGATGTCGCCCGCGCCGCCCTCTATCTCGCCTCCGACGAGGCGCGCTATGTCACCGGCGCCGAACTCGTCGTGGATGGCGGCCTCAGCGTCAGCGCCATTTCCGGCTGACTGCTCACCGATGGTTGAATCGGTGCGCGTACCCGCGCACTCACCTTGATCCACATTACCCCGCCCGGGGGGAGACGCGGATGACCCACTGTTTTCCGCCGCACACGCTGCTGGCGCTGACCCGCGCCTTCTGTGCCGCCGGCGGCTCCGAATCGCACGAACAGGACCTTGTCGCCCGCAACCTTGTCGACGCCAACCTGTACGGTCATGACAGCCATGGCGTCGGCATCCTGCCCGCCTACGCCACCTCGATGACCGATGGCTGGCTGAAAGCCAACGCCCATATGTCCGTCACCGGCGGCGAGGGCGCCGTGCTGCAACTCGACGGCAATCTCGGCTATGGCCAGGTCATCGGCCATGAAGCCATGGCGCTCGGCATAGCCCGCGCCCGTGAGCACGGCGCTGCCGTGCTGGCGCTGCGTATGAGCCATCATCTTGGCCGTATCGGCGCCTGGGCCGAACTCTGCGCCGAAGCCGGCATGGTCTCGATCCACTACGTCAACTCCGCAGGCTACCGCCCCAGCGTCGCACCTTTTGGCGGCGCGGAGTCGCGCTATACCACCAACCCCTATTGCACCGGCATTCCCGCTCGCGACGGCGACCCGCCCGTCATCCTGGATTTCGCCACCAGCGCTATTGCCATGGGCAAGGTTCGCGTCGCCCGCAACAGCGGCGAGCAAGTCGCTGCCGACGCCCTTGTCGATGGCGAAGGCCGGCCCACCCGCGATCCCAATGTCATGTATGCCAGTCCCCGGGGCGCGCTCAGGTCGATGGGCCTGCACAAGGGTTATGGCATGGCGCTGGTCTGCGAGGCGCTGGCCGGCGCCCTCACCAATGGCGGCGGCCATCTCCCCCATCGCAACCACGGACGCGCGATCATCAACAACATGCTCAGCGTCGTCATCGACCCGGAGGCCGTCGGCAGCCGTAGCTTCTTTCACAACGAACTGGCCGACATCATCGCCCATGTAAAGTCTTCGCCGCCTGCCCCCGGGGTCGACGCGGTAATGGTGCCGGGCGAACCCGAACGCAAGGAGCGCGCACGGCGCGCGAAAGAGGGTATCCTGATCGACGATGAAACCCTGACCCAGATTCTTGAAAGCGGCGCCCGGCTGGGCCTCGAACCGGCCACGGCGCGCCGCATCCTCGGCATGTAGCGCCTTTCGTTGACTTCGGCAGGGGCCGTGCCTATGTGAATTGTTCCGGCGCCGCAGGTGCCGGCGCGCCGCCCCTTGGAGAACAATCTATGTGGAATGCCGTTGTCCGAAAGATCATGGGCAACCCCAATGACCGCATCATCAAGGCGCACATGCGCAGGGTGGAGCGAATCAATGCCCTTGAGCCCGAAACCGAAGCCCTTTCGGACTCCGATCTGAAAGCACGCACAGACACCTTCAGGAAGCGCATAGCCGACGGCGAAAGCCTCGACAGCCTCCTCGATGAGGCCTTTGCCACCGCCCGTGAAGCCGCCAGACGTACCCTCGGCCAGAGACATTACGACGTGCAGTTGGTCGGCGGCATGGTCCTGCACGAAGGCAAGATCTCCGAAATGAAGACCGGCGAAGGCAAGACGCTGGTCGCCACGTTGCCCGTCTATCTGAACGCTATCGGCGGAGACGGCGTCCATGTCGTCACCGTCAACGACTATCTCGCACGGCGCGACGCCGAATGGATGGGCCGCATCTACGGCTTCCTCGGCCTCTCGGTCGGCTGCATCGTGCCGGGCTTGGAAACCCCCGCGCGCCGAGACGCCTACGCCGCGGACGTGACCTACGGAACCAATAACGAATTCGGTTTCGACTATCTGCGCGATAACATGAAGTTCACGCTGGAGGACATGGTCCAGCGCAAACCCAATTTCGCCATCGTTGACGAGGTGGACAGCATCCTCATCGACGAAGCGCGCACCCCCCTCATCATCTCCGGTCGCACCGAAGACAATTCCAGCCTCTATATCAAGGTCAACCGCCTGATACCCGAACTCGCCGACGACGATTGCGAAGTCGACGAAAAAGCCCGCAAGGCAACGCTCACCGAAAAAGGTGCTGAAACCGTTGAGCGCCTCCTCAAACGCGCCGACCTGCTCCAGGGCAGCAATCTCTATGACGTCCAGAACGTCAGCGTCGTGCACCATGTCAATCAGGCGCTGAACGCCCACAAGCTCTACCGCCGCGACGTGGACTACATCGTCAAGGACGGCCGGGTTGTGATCATCGACGAATTCACCGGCCGCATGATGGAAGGACGCCGCTATTCGAACGGCCAGCACCAGGCGCTGGAAGCCAAGGAAAATGTGGAGATCCAGAACGAGAACCAGACCCTGGCCTCCATCACCTTCCAGAACTATTTCCGCCTCTACCCGAAACTCGCGGGAATGACCGGCACCGCCGCGACCGAAGCCTCCGAGTTCGCGGAAATTTACGGTCTCAATGTCGTCGAAGTCCCAACTCACAAGGAGATGATACGCGCCGACAATGACGACGAAATCTACCGCACCGCCCGCGAGAAGAACGACGCCATCATCCAGCAGATCGACGAATGCCGGGAACGCGGCCAGCCCGTTCTCGTCGGCACCACCAGCATCGCCAAGTCCGAGGAACTCTCGGCCCTGCTCAAGCGCCGCAAGATACCGCACAACGTCCTCAATGCGCGTTACCACGAACAGGAAGCCTTCATCATCGCCCAGGCGGGGCGCCCCAGCGCCGTAACCATCGCCACCAATATGGCCGGGCGCGGCACCGACATTCAGCTCGGCGGCAACCTTGAGATGCGTCTCACTCAGGAACTCGCCGGCGTCGAGGACGAGGCACGCCGCGAGCGCGTCGCCTCTCGCGTCAACAAGGACATTGAAGCCGGCCACAAACAGGCCATTGAAGCCGGCGGCCTTTATGTAATCGGCTCCGAACGCCACGAAAGCCGGCGCATCGACAACCAGCTTCGCGGACGCTCCGGCCGCCAGGGAGACCCCGGTGCATCAAAATTCTTCCTGTCGCTCGAAGATGACCTCATGCGCGTCTTCGGCTCCGAACGCATGGACGGCATGCTGCGCCGCCTCGGAATGGAGGAAGGCGAAGCCATATTCCACCCATGGATCAACAAGGCGCTCGCCAAGGCACAGGAAAAAGTGGAAGCGCGCAACTTCGACATTCGCAAGAACCTGCTGCGCTTCGACGATGTCATGAACGACCAGCGCAAGGTCATCTACGCCGAACGCATCGACCTCATGGCGGACCACGATGTCTCTGACGCCGCTCAGGAAATGCGTCGCCACGTCATAGAGAACCTCGTCTCGCGCTACATCCCGGAAAACGCCTTCGCCGAACAATGGAAGGTCGACAGCCTCCACGAAGAAGCCCTGCGCATCTTCGGCCTCGATTTGCCGTTCGCCGAATGGGCCGCCGAGGAAGGCATAGCCGATGAGGAAATCCGCGAACGCCTGATCGACAGCGTTGATCGCAAGATGGCCGAAAAGGCCGCTCGCATCGGTCCCGATTCCATGCGGCAGGTCGAAAAGTCGCTGATGCTGCAGCTACTCGACCAGCTCTGGAAAGACCATCTCTTGTCTCTCGACCATTTGCGCACCGGCATCGGCCTGCGCGCCTTCGCCCAGCGCGACCCCCTCAACGAATACAAGCGCGAAGCGTTCGAAATGTTCGAGGACATGCTTGAACGCCTCCGCGAGGCGGTGACACACACCCTCGCGCACGTCGAACTCCGGGCGCCGCCGCCGGAACTGTTCGCTGCTGTCCGCGCGCGCGCCGCGCCGCAAATGTCCGAACAGCGCGAACCCGTTCTCGCTGGCGCCGACGCCCCCGCGCCTGCCCCGGCAACCGCGCGCTCCCGCATCCCCCAGGTACAGCGCAACCCCAACTTGCCCGAAAGCTGGGGAAAGGTAGGGCGGAACCAGCCCTGTCCCTGCGGCTCCGGCAAGAAATACAAGCACTGCCACGGCAGGCTTGCCTGAGTCCTGTCACTCAGGAACCGGCGGCATGACAAACGGATGCGCCCATTCATAGGCCCGGCACGCGCGCAGCACCAGCGCATCCGCAAAGCGCGCCCCGACAAGCTGCGCCGCCGCCGGCATTCCCTCGGCCGTGAAGCCGCACGGAAAACTTGCCGCCGGCTGCTGGGTCATGTTGAACGGATAGGTGAACGGCGACCATTCCCACCACCGCGCCATACCGGAACCCGGCGGCACATTGACTCCCGCCGCAAACGCCGTAATCGGCAATTGCGGTGTCATGAACAGATCGTACTCCTTGTGCAGACGCTGCATGTGCCGACCGAGCGCCTCGCACGCCTGCCCGGCGCGTCGATACGCTACCGCGCTCGTGGAAAACCCCCGCTCCGCCAATTCCTGCAAGGGCGCATCCAGCAATGCGCGCCGCGCCTCATCCAGCGGCGCCAGCGCCACTGCGAGCGCGGTGGACCATAGCGTGATCATGTCCTCGGTCGGATCCGAAAACGGCGGCGCCACTGCTTCCACAACAGCGCCCATTTCGGCAAATTGCGCCGCTGCCGCATCAACCAGCGCCGCCACTTCTTCGGCAACCGTCACATAGCCAAGGTCGCGGCTATACGCGATGCGCAGCCCCGCAACCCCCTCTTCCGCACCCGCGAGAAAATCCACCGACCCCGGCGCCGCCGCAAGGGGATCGCGCCCATCCGGCGCCGAAATCACCGACAGCATCAGCGCCGCGTCCTCCACTGTGCGCGTGATCGGCCCCTGATTCCACAAATTCCCTGCCGGAGAATGCGGATAGACCGGCACCAGTCCGAAAGTCGGCTTATGGCCGAACAGCCCGCAAAATGCGGCGGGAATACGTATGGATCCGCCGCCATCACTGGCCAGATGAAGCGCTCCGAGCCCCAATGCCGCCGCCGCCGCCGCCCCGCCGCTGGAACCGCCGGGCGTCCGTTCCGCATCCCAGGGGTTGACCGTGACTCCGGTAAGCGGACTGTCTGTGACTCCTTTCCAGCCAAATTCCGGCGTCGTGGTCTTGCCCAGCAGCACGGCGCCCGCTTCCCGTAAATGCGCTACCGGCGGCCCGTCTTCATCGCACGCCTGGTCGGCGTCAGTCGCCAGGGACCCGCGCCGCGTCGGCCAGTATTTGGTGAGGATCAGGTCCTTCACCGTAACCGGCACGCCGTCCACTGCCCCGGCCGGCTCGCCTCGCATCCAGCGCGCTTCGGATTGCCGCGCCTGCGCCAGTGCGCGTTCCGCATCGACCACGCAAAACGCATTATACGTGCCCTGCAGCCGCTCGATCCGCTCAAGAATCGCCCGCGTGACTTCCACCGGCGACAGGCGCCGGTCGCGGTAGGCGGAAACGAGCGCGACAGCCGACAGGGCGCAGACATCGCCGCTCATCGCGAACTCTCCTCGGAATGCCGGGGCACAGAAGGCCGAGTGTGGTTACTCGGCCTTCTGCCAGGAGGCAGGCAGTTGGTAGAAGCTGCCCGCACGCCCTCAGGTCTGAGTCATCGCCCGCAGCACCGCCTCCGGCGTGATCGGCATATGGCGCACGCGCGCACCGACCGCGTCGAACACGGCATTCGCCACCGCAGGGCCGACAACCGTCGAGGAAGGCTCACCGACCCCGCTCGGGTGGTTGCCGGATTCCACGAGCTCCACGTCGATCTCCGGCGTCTGGCTCAACCGGAGCGGGCGGTATGTATCGAAATTGGCCTGCTCGAACGCGCCGTCCCGCACCGTCAGACGCTCGGAGAGAATCTGGCTCGCGCCCCACAGCGCCGCACCCTTGATCTGGTGCTCGGCATTGCGCGGATTGACCGCAATGCCCATGTCCATGGCGATCGTCAATTTCTTGATCGACACTTCGCCGCTGTCGGGGTTGACAGCAACTTCCGCCACTCCTGCCACCCAGGTCGGGCTTTGGCGTTCTTCCGCTGCCGATACGCCGATTCCCATGCCGTGATTTTCGGGCAGGCGTTTTCCCCAGCCGGCCTTGCCGGCCGCCACGCGCAGCACATTGGCCAGCCGCGCAGCGCCGCCGACCGTCGCCGACTCATAGGGAATCCAGCTCCCGTCCTGCGGCCAGGGCAGGGAAATCCACAGCCGGTCCATGTAATAGTCCGACCCGGTGCCCGGCGGATAACCCGCATTGGGAATGCCGCGTTTTTCGCCCTCACCAGTAAGCAGCGACAGCCGCAGCTCCAGCGGATCCCGCTTCAGGCGATGCGCCACTTCGTCAAGGAACGACTCCACGACAAAATAATTATAGGCGTTCGACACGGTACGCAGCGCCGACGCCTGCACCGCCCAGGTGGTCGGATCGTGGTTGATCCCCCGCACCTTGTAATTCGGGACCGAATACCAGTGATCACTGCCGCCGATCGACCATTGGTCCATATCCCGGCCCGATTCGTCATCGGCGTCAAGCTGCAACCAGTCCGAGCCATAAGCTTTCCCGACCGAGAAGCGCGGCCCCATATAGCCGCATACAATGTCGTGCTCCATTGCCGTCAGGTCGCCGCCGTTCAGCCCCGCACGCAAATGATGCAGCGTCGGCGTGCGCGGGAAGGACGTAGCGAAATTGGACTCGCGAGTCTGGATCAGCTTGACCGGCCGCCCTACCACATGGCTCGCATATGCCGCGGCCAGAATTTCGTCATAATCCTGCTTGCCGCCGAACCCGCCGCCCAATATCGACTGATGCACGACGACGTTGATCTCGTCGGCCGGCTTGCCCAGCACATGCGACAGATAGCCGGTCAGCGTCATCCGCGCGAACGAGGTGCTTTGCGTGCCCGTATGAACATGCCATGTGCCGCCCGCCTCATGCACCGTCGCGTTGAGCGGTTCCATGGTGGCGTGGACCACCATGTCGGTCGTGTATTCGGCGTCGATCACCTCTTCCGCAGCATCAAATGCCGCCGCCGTATCGCCCTCCAGAACCCAGGGCGCCCCCGCATCCGGGTCCGCCTGCAGCGCGCGATATTCGTCCATCAGCCCGCCCAGCGAGACATCGCCGTAAGGCCCGGCATCCCATTCGATTTCCAGCGCCTGCGCCGCCTTGACCGCAGTGGGAAACTTGTCGGCAATCGCCAGCACCCAGCCGGTGCATTTCCCCCAGCTGTCATCGACGATCACTGCCTGCATGAATCCCGGAATACGCCGCGCCGCTGTATCGTCCACCGACAGTGCTTTTGACTTGTATCGCGAGCGTGGTATCGCCATCGCCGCATACATCATTCCCGGCAAGAATGTATCGATGCCGTATTTCGCTTGGCCGTTCGTCTTTTCCGGTATATCCAGCGCTGGTTCGGACCGGCCGATGATCCGGTATTCCTCCCGCGGCTTGCGTGGAATATTGCGGAAATCATCGGGATAGTGGAACACGCGATCGATGGTCGTCTGGTGGAGAATATCCCCATAGTCGATTGAGCGCCCGGACGCTGTGTCGATCACGCGGCTGTTGCGCGCCTGGCAATTGCCGACCTCCGCGCCGAGCAGCGCCGCCCCGGCCTCGATCAGAACGATGCGGCCCGCGGCGCCGGCGCGCGACAGGCGGTCGAATTCCGTCGTCACACTGCCGCTGTTCACCGTATAGGCCAGCCCGTAGACAGCGAAGTTCTCCGCCGAGCCTTCGGGATAGTCGAGCGTCACCGTACTCCAGTCCACTTCCAGTTCGTCGGCGATGATCTGCGCCAGCGCCGTACCGATATGCTGCCCCATCTCCGCCTTGACGATATGCATGATCGTCTTGCCGGAAGGCAGCATCGTGAACCAGATGGACGGCGTGAAGGATGTTGTGCCGGCAGCGCTCGCATCACGCGCCGGCGCTACCCCAAGTCCGAACGCCAGCACTGCACCGGCCGCTGTTACGGACGACCGTATCAGAAAGTCGCGGCGCGACACGCCGGCGTCGCGCGCCAGTCTCTTCTCCGTTCGGGCGCTCATGTCACGTCTCCTCTTCCGCGATTTCGGCGGCGCGGCGCACCGCGCCCACAATGTGGCTGTAGGTGGCGCAGCGGCACAGATTCCCGTCCATCGCCTCTACGATTTCCGCATCGCTCGGCGCCGAATTGCCAGCAAGAAACGCGGCCGCCTGCATGATCTGGCCTGACTGGCAATAGCCGCATTGCGGCACCTGCGCTTCCATCCACGCTTGCTGAACCGGGTGCCGGTCCGCATGGTGCAAGCCCTCGATGGTCGTGATCGCGGTCCCCGCCGCATCACTGACCGCAACTTGGCACGACCGTATCGCGACGCCATCGACATGAACGGTGCACGAGCCGCACAAGCCGACCCCGCACCCATATTTCGTGCCCGTGAGCTGCAATTCCTCGCGAATCACCCACAGCAAGGGCGTATCGTCGGGCGTATCGACAAAATGACTGCGCCCATTGATGGTCAGATAGGGCATTGTTCCCGTGGCTCCTTCCCGAAACTCTGATGAAGGCTGGTAAGGGTTGATTCAATGCTCCCTCAAGCCAGGCCCGCAAGCCGATAAATGCCGTGGATCATCCGAATCCTGCCATTGCCGCAGCACGACCGCGCCGTTATTCCCGCAAAACCTCCGTCCGGGCTTGACACGGGAACGAAAGCCGCGCGAAAGTTCCCCTCCAACATGGCAGCCGCGCGCGGAAAGGCGCCCGCGCCGGCCGCAGGGAACTCAAGGCGGTGCAGAACCCCGCAAATATCTGGGACGACGCCCCTCTGAACGCCTACCGCGTCGCTTCAACCGTGAACCCGGATGAAGCGATCGACATAATCTCTCATACCTATTGCGGCCGCGAAGCCCGCCTGATCACAGCCGTCGATGCGCTCCGCTTCCGGTTTTGCGAGGCCCGCCTGGGCCGAACCACCCTCGGCGCCATGTCGTTCGACTCGGACGTCCATTACGACCTCGGCGAAACCGAATCCTGCTTCCTGATCCAGCTCGCCGACCGCGGCACCATTGAATATGTCAATGGCGGTGAAACCTGCGAAGTCACCCCGACACAGGGAATGGTGACATCACCCACCCGCCCGCTGCGGATTCACTACGGTAAGCGCTCCCGGGGCTTCATCTTCAAGATCGACCGGCGCACCCTTGAGAACCATTTCCGCACCTTGACTGGCGCGACCCTCTCTCGTCCCTTGATCTTCGGCGCATCAATCCCCGACCGCAGCAGCTTTGCCCTCCGATATGGCCGCCTCTTGCGCTACTTGGTCGGCGAACTCGACGCCGATGGCGGCATCCTCTCCATGCCCCGCTATATCGCGAACATCGAGGACTTGGTGATGACCGCCCTGCTGACCGGGCAGCGGCATAATTTTTCCCATTGCCTCAAAACACCCCCGCCATCCACGACACCCGCCCTGATCCGGCGTGTGGAAGAGTACGTCCTTGCAGACCCCGCACGGCCCTGCTCCATCGCCGATTTCGTCTCGCTTACCGGCGTCAGCGGACGCTCGCTCTACCGCGCATTCCGCCGCTATCGCGGCTGCACCCCCATGTCCTTCGTCCGCACTGCCCGCCTGAACATGGCGCGAATACAGCTCACCGCCGGCACCCCCGGCGCCACCGTAACCTCCATCGCCCTGAACTGCGGCTTCGAACACCTGGGCCGCTTCGCCCACGACTACGCCGCCCACTACGGCGAACCCCCCTCCCAAACCCTAAAAACCGCCCGCCACCCCGCCCCACCCCCGAACTGAACCCGAATACTCCGACACCCCCGCGCGGCACGGCCCCACTCCAGACAGCCGGTCCACCCCGTATCCTTCAGACTCGCTTGGTCAGCCACCCTCTGCGGACAACCAGAAGCGCGGCCCGCGCCGACGCAACAAAACGCCCTGCCGGCCACATTACGCGAACCAAACCCGCAAAGAACGTGCCGACCGCGGCGCAAAGGCCATGATCCCACCCACCATTGGCCCCGGAACTCTCATCCCGATTGCCCCGCTATACTGCACCGCCGTGATGGGGTTATCTTCGGGTTACCCGTTTTCCTGCGGGATCCGGAAGGCCACCCTACCGGGACAGCATGCAACGGGAGGGCCGGAGCAGCTTGGCACGGGAGCGGACACGGGATGAATACAATGAACCGAGCGGCCGGGCTTGGCGTATCGCTAGCTTGTCTGGTGCTGGTGACAGCTTGGGCGGTTTCCGCATCGGCGCAGACGGTTGAAGACGCCGTGGCAGCGTACGACCGCGGCGACTATGCCGTCGCCTATCGCAGCTTTCTCACTAATGCCGAACAAGGCTCCGCTTTCGCCCAGTTCTTTCTCGGGGTCATGTAGGACTGGGGCCGGGGCGTTCCGCAGGACTATGCCGAGGCCGCAAGGTGGTACCAACGCGCCGCAGACCAAGGCAATGCGAGCGCTCAGTACAATCTTGCACTCATGTACCACCACGGCCGCGGCGTACCGCAGGATTATGCCGAAGCAATGATGTGGTACCGCCTCGCCGCCGACCAGGGCAACGCGAGCGCTCAGTACAATCTTGCACTCATGTACCACCACGGCCAAGGTGTTCCGCAGGATTATGCCGAGGCTGCGAGGTGGTACCGACGCGCCGCAGACGAAGGCCACGCGGGCGCTCAGTACAGGGAGGCTCTCGTAATTTGATTTCTTGTTTTCCTTGGTTGATTTGTCGGTTTTGTGGGGATGAAAGAGTCGGTGGAACTACGGATCAGGTGGGGAAAACGGTTCCCGACAGCGGTTGGAGAGCCTGAAACGGTTCACAGGGCACATAGGCCCCCCGTGTTCGGCATTCTATTGAACCCTGTCGCAGCAGAGGGGCCGGTGGTTCGCCCGCAGCCAGACAAGCCGGCGCAGGTTGTACACCAGGTTCATCATGCCGATCTTGAAGCGTGCCCGGACCATGCCGATAGTCCTGACCCGCTTGCCGCCCATCGCTTCGTGTTGAGCAAAGACATGTTCGACGACCGCGCGCACCTTCGAACGCTTGCGGTTGGCTTCCTGGGAGCGCACAGGCAAGGGGCGGTTGCGATGCCCCTTGCGGTGAATGTGGCTGCGCCAGCCTCGTTCGGCCAGCAACCGCCTCATGGTGGCGACTGCTGTAGGCACTGTCGGCCCAGACGGCGCCACTGGTATTCGTCTCATCAAGCACCTGTTCGAACATCTTGCTGTCGTGACACGCCGCATCGCTCGCCTCCCAGCGACGGACAAGACGATACGCACGGTCCACGCTGATGTGGTTCTTGTATCCGTAATGGGTTTCATTTCTCTTGCGCGTCCAGCGTGCGTCAGTGTCCTTGTGACGGCGCTTCTTCTGCGACCATTCGGACGGAACCTTCCCCGCCTTCACCTGTGCGTTCTCGTCGCGGCTGTTGCGTTGACGCGGCGCCTTCACAAAGCTCGCATCCACGATCTGTCCCCTGCGCGCCACATAGCCCTGGTCCTCGATCTGCGAGGACAGTTCCGAAAACAGGCTGTCAAACGCCTCCGCGAGTTTCAGGTTCTCCCGAAACCGCCAGATGGTCTTTGCATCGGGCACCGTATCCTCGGGATGCAGCCCCAGGAACCGGGCGAACGAATAGCGGTCGCGGATCTGGAACTCCGTCTGGTCGTCGCTCAGGTTGTACATTTGCTGCAAGACCAGAACCCGGAACATGAGAACCCGGTCGTATTCCCTGCGACCGGCATTGCTCTTGCGCGGCTTCGACAGTGCCGCGTCCAGCGCCGGGCGAAACCCCTCCCAGTCCACAGCACCGGACAGCTTCATCAACGGATCACCCAATCCGTCAAGCTTGGCAAACCGCTCTTCAAGGTCGAAAAAACCCGGCATTCCCATCAAACCTGCCTCCCAGAACAACAAGGCAGATTATACCACATAAATGGAAAAATCAGAGGATTTTGAGAGGCTCCCTTATCTCAACCAGAGAGATATTCCGTGAAATCGAGAGACAGGAAGACAATCTTCTGAAATGGGCAACGGTAAACAGAGCAATATTCACGACGCCGAGACCGGAGGAAGGGGCGTTTGTGGCAAGGATATACAAAGTCCCCCACTTCCAGGCAAACATTGAGAAAAAGAAGCTCGTCCGAGGCGGGAATGTCGCGGATCCGTTCGTCGTCGCTAAGGCGGCCGTAATGGAAATGCCGGTGGTAACCGTCGAAAAATATCGCCCCAATGCTGCCAAGGTCCCCAACATCTGCCAGCATTTCGGTGTGCCCTGCCTCAGCTTCGAAGAATTCATGCAGCACGAGGGCTGGCGATTTTGAAACCGGCGCCATCACACACCCGGACGATTCCGCCGTTCCTCCGCATCGTCCCGATACAGCCACTCCGGCCCCAGGTCCTTCAGGTCCGCCACACCGATCTGGCCCATCACATCGTCAATCTCTCCCCGCAGCAGCGCAATGGCGCGGCTGACGCCGGCGACCCCGGCCGCCGCCGCCCCGTAAAGCGCCGGCCGCCCCATGAACACGAACTCCGCGCCGAGACACATCGCGATCACCACTTCGGCGCCGCGGCGAATACCGCTGTCGAACATCACTGTCATGCGGTCGCCCACTGCGGCCTTTACCGCCGGCAGCACCTCCAGCGGCGACGCCGCATAGTCAAGCTGGCGGGCGCCGTGATTGGACACCATCAGGCCATCCACCCCCAGCTCTGCCGCACGCAGCGCGTCCCCTTCATGCATAATGCCCTTGAGCACGAACGCCCCCGGCCACAGGCGGCGGAAATTCTCGACATCTTTCCAACTCATTGGCGCCGGCGACTGCGAGACAAGAAACGCCGCCACTTCGTCGGCGCTAGCCCCCGCGCCGGCATATGGCGCCCAGTTGGCAAACACCGGCATGCCGTGCCGCAGATATTCCGCCAGCCAGCGCGGATGGCGCAGCGCGTCGATGCGGACCGACCACGGCATGCGAAGCGGGCGCACCAGGCCGTTGCGCAGATTGCGCTCGCGCTTCGGATGAATCGGCACATCCACCGTTACCACCAGCGTCGACAGCCCGGCATCCCTCGCACGGCGAATCATGTCCTCGGAAATCGACTTGTCACGCGCCGGATACATCTGGTACCAGCCATGATCGGGCGCCGTCCGACCCAGTTCCTCGATCGTCGCGTTGCACGCGCCGGACATGATGAACGGTATGTTGGCGTCCCTCGCAGCCTCCGCCAGCATTAGGTCGCCGCCCCTGCGCATGAGGCCCGCAAGACCCGTTGGCGCGACACCGAACGGTGATGCATAATCGCGGCCGAACAGCCTTGTGGTCTGGCTGCGCGACCGGATATCGACCATGTATCGCGGAATCAGGCGGTGCTTGTGGAAGGCGGTCCGGTTGTGGCCCAGCCCCTCCTCGCCATGAACGCCGCCTTCGATATAGTCATAGGCAATGCGCGGCAGGTAGCGTTTCGCCATGCCCCGCAAATCTTCGAAATTGAGAGCGTCGCTTACCTTCATGTCCGATACGTGAATGAGCCGCCCCGCGGGCGGCGGTTGAAGCAGGAACGCAAACCGCGTTTATCGGCGTGTGTGATGCCGTAGAAAGGCCGAAACGAGCGGCGCAATCGTCTCGCGCCATCGCCGACCGTTGAAGATACCATAATGGCCAACGCCCGGTTGTTCATGGTCGGCGCGGAGCCGGTTCGGTATGTTTTCGCACAGGCCATGCGCCGCCCGGGTCTGCCCCGGCGGACAGATATCATCCAGACTGCCTTCGACCGTCATCAACGCCGACTGCGTGAGAGCCTGCGGCTCCACCGGGCGCCCGCGGCTGGCCATCACCCCGCGCGGCAGGTCGTGCTGCTGAAATACTGTGCGCACCGTCTGCAAAAAATACGCCGCGTCGAGATCCATCGTTGCGCGGTATTCCTCATAGAACCGGCGCGTCGCCGCGGCTTCCTCTCCGTCGCCGCGCACCAGATGCCGAAACATCACCCAATGGGCATTCACATGCCTGTCGAGATTCTGGCTCATGAAACCCGCAAGCTGCAGGAAACCGGGGTAAACCCGGCGCATCATGCCCGCATGGGGCCACGGAACGCGGCTGATCCCGTGGCTCTCGAACCACTCCAGCGGCAGGGATTCGGCGGCCCGGTTGACCCGTGTGGGGTTGACCCGCGTGTCGATCGGCCCTCCCATCAGCACCATCGCCGGCGGTGTGGCGGGATCATTGTCCGCCGCCATCAACGCCGCCGCCGCAAGCACCGGAACCGCCGGCTGGCAAACCGCCATGACAGGCGTCCCTGGACCCAGATAACGCATCAGCGCGATGATCGTGTCGATATAGGCATCAAGGTCGAACACCCCTCGATAGAGCGGCACATCGCGAGCATCGGCCCAATCCGTGATGTAGAGATCGTGATCGGCCAGCAAGCGGCTGACCGTGCCTCGCAACAGCGTCGCAAAATGGCCTGACATCGGCGCAACAATCAGCAGCCGCGGACGCGCCGGCCCGGATTCGCGCTCGAAGTGCACCAGATCGCAAAAGTGCAGCGATGCCGCGATGCGCTCCGATGCGCCGGGTATATCGAACGCCGGTTTGCCGCGCCGGCGCGTCACCTGCTCGAAGAGATCGCACGCAGCCGCCACCGAACGCGCCGCGTGGGTGCCGCGAAACGGATTGAACGGATGATCGGCAACGAGGCGCGACTGCTGCGCCGCCAGACGCGCCGGCGCCAGCGACGCGCGGTGCAATTCATAAAGGTGATACAGCAAGGCTCCGCCTCGGGTGAGCACGAACGATGTATACAGCGAATTGAAACGTCAGTGTACGATCACGACCGGCCGTGTTCCTCGCTGTTCATGGCCAGTTGTGGGATCGAGGCTGACAAGCCAGTTCTCACCCCGCTGCATTACAGCAGTTCGTTGCCTATAGGCGGGGCGTCAAGCCATGCCCGGTCCCGATCTTCGGCCGGAGCGGTTTCGTCGCACTGCGCCAGCAGTTCTTCAGGCGTATAGTGCGGGCGGCCTCGTGGCGCGACGATCGAGCGGCGGCCCTCGACGCCAATATCTACCTTGGCGCCAGCCTGAAGGTCGAGGAGGTCAAGAAGAGCCGGGGGCACTGCGAGCATGACGGAACCGCCAACCTTGCGTAGATTCGTAGTATGCACGCGGCCCTCCCACATTAAATCTCAATGTAACTCATTATGGGAGGCTCTCAAAATCGCCTACTTTTCTCATTTATGTTGTATAATCCGGGTTGTTGTCTCGGGAGGCGGATTTGATGGGCATGCCGGGTTTTTTCGATCTTGAAGAACGGTTCGCAAAGCTTGACGGATTGGGCGATCCGTTGGCGAAGCTGTCCGGTTCTGTGAACTGGGAAGGGTTTCGCCCGGCGCTGGACGCGGCACTGTCGAAGCCGCGCAAGAGCAATGCCGGTCGCAGGGAATACGACCGGGTTCTCATGTTCCGGGTTCTGGTCTTGCAGCAAATGTACAACCTGAGCGACGACCAGACAGAGTTCCAGATCCGGGACCGCTATTCGTTCGCCCGGTTCCTGGGGCTGCATCCCGAGGATACGGTGCCCGATGCAAAGACCATCTGGCGGTTTCGGGAGAACCTGAAACTCGCGGAGGCGTTTGACAGCCTGTTTTCGGAACTGTCCTCGCAGATCGAGGACCAGGGCTATGTGGCGCGCAGGGGACAGATCGTGGATGCGAGCTTTGTGAAGGCGCCGCGTCAACGCAACAGCCGCGACGAGAACGCACAGGTGAAGGCGGGGAAGGTTCCGTCCGAATGGTCGCAGAAGAAGCGTCGTCACAAGGACACCGACGCACGCTGGACGCGCAAGAGAAATGAAACCCATTACGGATACAAGAACCACATCAGCGTGGACCGTGCGTATCGTCTTGTCCGTCGCTGGGAGGCGAGCGATGCGGCGTGTCACGACAGCAAGATGTTCGAACAGGTGCTTGATGAGACGAATACCAGTGGCGCTGTCTGGGCCGACAGTGCCTACAGCAGTCGCCACCATGAGGCGTTGCTGGCCGAACGAGGCTGGCGCAGCCACATTCACCGCAAGGGGCATCGCAACCGCCCCTTGCCTGTGCGCTCCCAGGAAGCCAACCGCAAGCGTTCGAAGGTGCGCGCGGTCGTCGAACATGTCTTTGCTCAACACGAAGCGATGGGCGGCAAGCGGGTCAGGACTATCGGCATGGTCCGGGCACGCTTCAAGATCGGCATGATGAACCTGGTGTACAACCTGCGCCGGCTTGTCTGGCTGCGGGCGAACCACCGGCCCCTCTGCTGCGACAGGGTTCAATAGAATGCCGAACACGGGGGGCCTATGTGCCCTGTGAACCGTTTCAGGCTCTCCAACCGCTGTCGGGAACCGTTTTCCCCACCTGATCCGTAGTTCCACCGACTCTTTCATCCCCACAAAACCGACAAATCAACCAAGGAAAACAAGAAATCAAATTACGAGAGCCTCCCTGCAACCAACTACGCTACTGCGCCCTTGTTTCGCCGTAATGCAGTCATGGTCGCTTCGCAAATCCCCGGAAATCCCGGCGAATCCCACTTTGACCGAAAAACGCCAAAAGGAATCGCGCAATATTGTGGCAAATTCGGGGCAGCTGCGCCCTGAGGCCGACCGGCGAACCCGCGTGGCAATCTTGCGCCGCACAGCGTTATGCTGCGCCGCGGGCAGCACACGCCGCCCCGTCCCGCCCGGAGCGCCGCCATGGCCTATCGTAGTTTGCGCGAGTTCATCGACCGGCTGGAAGCCGAAGGCCGGATCATGCGCGTGTCGGAACCCGTATCGACCCATCTCGAAATGACCGAGATACAAACACGCCTGCTCGCGGAATCCGGCCCGGCCGTCATCTTCGAACACCCCGTCAGCCAGGATGGCTCCCGGTTCGACATGCCCGTGCTCGTCAACCTGTTCGGAACCGTCGACCGCGTCGCACAGGGCATGGAACGACGCCCCGACCAACTGCGTGAAATCGGCGAGACCCTGGCTTTCCTGCGCCAACCCGAACCGCCCGGCGGATGGCGCGAAGCAGCAGCCCTGCTGCCCCTGCTCAAGGCCGTGGTCGCCATGCGCCCGCGCACCGTGCGCAGCGCCCCCGTGCAGGAAATCATCCACATCGGCGCCGACATCAACCTCGCCGACCTCCCCGTGCAGACCTGTTGGCCCGGCGAACCGGCGCCCCTCATCACCTGGCCTGTCGTCGTCACGGAAGGCCCCGGCGACAGCCCTGCCGACCGCTGCAATCTCGGCATCTACCGCATGCAGGTCACCGGGCGCGACCACACGCTGATGCGCTGGCTGCGCCATCGCGGCGGCGCCGGGCACCACGCGCGCTGGGCGGCAGCCCACACCCGCCCGCTCCCTGCCGCTGTCGTCATCGGCGCCGACCCCGGAACCATCCTCGCTGCCGTCACTCCCGTGCCCGACACCCTTTCCGAATACCAGTTCGCCGGCCTCCTGCGCGGCGCAAGGGTGGAACTGGTGGACTGCAAGACAATCCCCCTCAAGGTCCCCGCCCACGCCGAAATCGTGCTCGAAGGCGAAGTCTCGCTCGACGATTACGACGATGAGGGACCTTATGGCGATCACACGGGATACTATAACGCGGTCGAACCCTTCCCCCGCTTTCGCGTTCGCGCAGTCACGCGCCGCGCGGACGCCATCTATCTGTCCACCTTCACCGGCCGCCCGCCCGACGAACCCAGCATATTGGGCGAAGCCCTGAATGAACTGTTCATCCCCCTCATCCGCCAGCAATTCCCCGAAATCGTGGATTTCTGGCTGCCCCCCGAAGGATGCAGCTACCGCATCGCCGTGGTCTCCATGCGCAAGGCGTATCCCGGCCATGCCAAACGCGTCATGATGGCCGTCTGGTCCTATTTGCGGCAGTTTCTCTACACGAAATTTGTTATTGTCGTGGATGATGATGTGGATGCGCGCGACTGGCGCGACGTAATGTGGGCCGTCGCCACGCGCATGGACCCGGCGCGCGACGTGACCGTTGTCGAACGCACCCCCATTGACTATCTGGACTTCGCCAGCCCGGAAGAAGGACTGGGCGGCAAGATGGGCCTCGATGCGACCAACAAGATGCCCCCTGAAACCACCCGGCAATGGGGAACGCCCATCCGCATGACCGACGACGTCATCGACATCGTCAGCCGTAAATGGCCGCGCTACGGACTGCCCGGCAGCGGACGGCCAATCTGGAAATGACCCCGGAGACCCAATGATTGACGACAGGGACGACCTCAACCGCCTGCACGACTTGATCGCCGACGCAAGACGCGCCGGCGCCGACGCCGCCGACGCCGTTCTGGAGCGCAGCGAAGCTCTGGAAGCCGCATGGCGCATGGGCGAAAACGAAGGCGTCGAACGCGCCGAATCCGCAGAACTCGGCCTGCGCGTCTTCGTCGGCCGGCGCCAGGCCGTCGTCTCGACAACCGATTTCAGCGCCGGAGCGCGCAGCGAACTCGTGAGCCGCGCCCTTTCCATGGCGCACGCCGTGCCCGAAGATCCCCATTGCGGCCTGCCGGAACCCGATGCACCCCCGCCCGCACTTGATCTCGCCGACCCCGACGAGCCCGATTCCGGCGCCCTCATCCACGCAGCTGCCGCCGCCGAGGACGCGGCGCGCGCCGTACCGGGCGTAACCAATTCCGAAGGCGCCGAGGCCAGTTGGCGCCGCACCACTACCGCCCTGGCGGCCAGCAACCGGTTTTCCGGACGCTACTGTACCACCCGCTTCATGGTCGTCGCATCGGTGGTCGCCGGCAAGGACACCGCCATGGAGCGCGACTACGAATATCATATGTCGCGCTATCGCCGGACCCTCGACGCGCCGGAAGATATCGGCCGCCGCGCCGGGGAACGCGCCGTTCGTCGGCTCAACCCGCGCAAACAGGAGAGCGGGCAAATGCCTGTGGTATTCGACCCGCGCGTATCCGGCGGCTTCATGCGCCTGTTTGCGGCCCTGATTTCCGGCTCCGCCATCACACGCGGCACCAGTTGCCTGCAAGACCGGCGGAACGACCAACTGTTCCCGGCCGACATGACCATTATCGACGACCCGCACCGCTTGCGCGGCCTCTCGTCACGGCCGTTTGACGGAGAAGGCATGACCGGCCAACGACTCAATGTGGTCGAAAACGGCATATTGAAGGAGTGGCTTCTGGATTCGCGCTCGGCGCGGCAACTGAACCTGCCCGCCACCGGGCACGCCGCGCGCGAGCCCTCCAGCACGCCCATGCCCGCGCCGAGCAATCTCTATATCGCCCCCGGCGCCGACACCCCGGAAGCCCTGGTCGGTGCCATCGACACCGGATTCTATGTCACCGAAATGATGGGAATGAGCTTCAACAGCACAACCGGAGACTACAGCCGCGGCGCTTCCGGTTTCTGGATCGAAAACGGTGAAATCACCCATCCGGTGAGCGAGATGACCGTCGCAGGCAACCTGCTCGACATGTTTGCCGCCATGGCCCCCGCTTCCGACCTCGAGTTCCGTTACGGCCTCGACGCACCGACCCTGCGCATCGACGACATGACCGTCGCCGGACTGTGAGCGGCGCACTGCCCGCCGACCATGCCTTGCTGTGCCGCGCTGTTCGCGCAGCCGGCGCTGTCGCCCTCGACTATTTTCACAACGGCTTCGACGTTCGTGAAAAAAACCCGGGCGACCCGGTCACCAATGCCGACATCGCCGTCGATGACGCACTGCGCGAGGCACTGCTCGCAGACCGCGACGGCTACGGATGGTTGTCGGAAGAGAGCGAAACCCGCGCCCCCCAGACCGACCCCCGCCGCGTATGGGTTGTCGACCCCATCGACGGCACCCGCGGCTTCGTCGCCGGCAATCATGAATGGGCGGTGAGCGCCGCCCTCGTCGAAGCCGGGCAGCCGGTCGCCGCCTGCATTTTCAATCCCGCCGATGATGCGTTCTACGACGCCTCGCTGGGAAGCGGCGTGCGCCGCAACGGCGCAACCGTGCACGCTTCCCGCCAGGAACGTCTCACCGACGCCGTACTCGGCTCCAGCCGGCACGAACAGCGCCGCGCCTTGTGGCGCTATCGTTTCCCGGAAACCGAGATTCGCATCGTCGACGCCATCGCCTGGAAACTTGCCCTCGTCGCCGACGGCAGCCTTGACGGCTTGATCGCCCTGCGGCCCAAAAGCGATTGGGACCTCGCCGCCGGCGACCTTCTGGTGCGCGAAGCCGGCGGCATCGTCACCGCACCCGATGGCGAACCCCTGGACTATGACGGGCGCCGCGTGCGCAAACCGGGCGTGGTCGCCGGCGCTGCCATCCTCCATTCGCGGCTGTTGGCCCGGCTGCGTCCGTGACGGCCGACACCTTCTCCACACGCGCCGTACAGCCCGGCGCGCCCCGTATACGGCAGACACCGCGCAAACCCACGCTTGCGCTGGTGCGCCGTCTCGCCATGGACTACATGGCCCCGTACCGGCTCCATCTCGCCGGCGCCGTCGCCTGCATGATCGTCGCCGCCTGCGCGCAGCCATCCCTGGCGTGGCTCATGGAGTCCGTCGTCAGCGACATTTTCATCGCGCGCGATCGCGCGGCACTGATGATCGTTCCCCTGGCCGTGTTCACGGTGATGGTCACCGGCGGCCTCGCAAATTTCGGTCAGGCGATGCTGATGCACCGGACCAGCCTGCGCGTCGTGGCCGACCTGCAGACCCAGCTCTACAACCATCTCATCCGCCTCGACCTCGCATATTTCCAGCGTACCCCCACAGGCCGCCTCATCGGCAATCTGACAAACGACTCCACTCTCGTGCGTCAGGCCGCGGCGGCAACCATGACCGGCCTCGTCAAGGACCTGCTCACCGTCGTGCTGCTGATTGCCCTGATGTTCTACCAGAATCTCGAACTCGCCGGCATCGTGTTCTTCGTTTTCCCCCTCGCCTGGTGGCCCATCACCCGCATCGGACGGCGCATGAGGACAGTGGTCAGCACCACCCAGGCAGAGATTGGCGAGTTCTCCTCCCTGCTCAACGAAACCTTCCAGGGCGCCCGGCACGTCAAGGCATACGGAAGGGAAGCCTATGAAGCCGACCGTGCACGCCACGTCATCGAGCGCCTTTTCCGACTGTTCCTGACTTCCGCACGCACCCGCGCCGTCAACGCACCGATCATGGAAGCCCTGGGCGGCCTCGCTGCTGCCATCGTCCTGTTCTATGGCGGCAGCCAGGTGATCGAAGGCACCCGTGAAGCCGGAAGTTTCTTCGCCTTTATCACCGCGATGATGCTCGTCTATCGCCCCCTCAAGAGCGTCGCCAATCTCTATACGACCCTTCAGGAGGGCATCGCCGCGGCGCAGCGCCTGTTCGACCTGCTCGACCAGCAGGCCCGTGTCACCGAGGCGCCCGACGCCGTGCCATTGCAGGTGCGCGGCGGCGCCGTGCGTCTGGAAGACGTGCATTTCTCCTATGGCGGCACACCGCCCGCCCTCAACGGCGTCACACTCGAAATTCCTCCCGGCGCCGTCGCCGCACTGGTAGGACCGTCCGGCGCCGGCAAGTCCACCCTGATCAATCTCATCGCCCGCTTTTTCGATGTCGATGCAGGCCGCGTGTTGATCGACGGCTCCGATGTGCGCCGCGTCACGCTCGCATCCCTGCGCTCCGCCATTGCCTTGGTGAGCCAGGAATCCACATTGTTCAACGATACCGTGCGCGCGAATATCGCTTATGGCGCGCCGGAAGCCGCCGCTGACCAGACTGCCATCGAGACCGTTGCCCGGGCGGCAGCAGCGCATGAGTTCATCATGGCGCTGCCCGCAGGCTACGATACGCTGGTCGGGGAACGCGGCGTGAAATTGTCCGGCGGCGAGCGCCAGCGCATTGCCATCGCCCGGGCCATGCTGAAAAACGCACCGATCCTGCTGCTGGACGAGGCAACCGCCTCGCTCGATACCGCAGCGGAACGCCAGGTGCAGGCAGCGCTCGAGCGCCTCAAGCGCGGGCGGACAACACTGATCATTGCCCACCGTCTTTCCACCGTCCGCAATGCCGATCTGATCTGCGTGATCGACGATGGCCGCATCGTCGAACAGGGCGCGCATGAGACTCTCTACGCCGCCGGTCATCTCTACACGCGCCTCTACGACATGCAGTTTGTCACCGCCGCCGCCGGATGATCAGCCGGAATATCGCCGGCCATCTGCAATGCTGGGCCTCTACAGCGCCCTGACCCGGGTCGCCGCGCGGCCCGCCCGGGCCTGGCTCTACCGGCGCGCCGCGCGCGGCAAGGAAGACCCGCAGCGGCTGCACGAACGGTTCGGCGAGCCGTCCGCCCCGCGCCCCGACGGCCCGGTGGTCTGGATTCACGCCGCCAGCGTCGGTGAATCGGCATCGGTATTGTCGTTGATCACGCGCCTGCTCGAAACACCGGCGCTCTCCGTACTGCTCACCTCCGGCACCGTCTCCTCCGCACGCGTCATGGCGCCGCGCCTGCCGCCCCGCGCCCTGCACCAGTTTGCGCCTGTCGACCTTCCCGCCGAGGCAGCGCGCTTTCTCGATCATTGGCGCCCAAACCTCGCCTTGTTCGTCGAGTCGGAATTGTGGCCCAACCTTCTCACCGCCACCGCTGCCAGGGCTATTCCCCTGGCAATTGTCCAGGGCCGCCTCTCGGATCGTTCGTGGCGAATCTGGCGCCGCATTCCCGGCGCCCGCCGCCGCGTGTTCTCGCGCTTTCGACTGGTGATTGCACAGAGCCCGCAGGACGCCCGGCGGTTTCGCGAATTGGGCGCACCGGCCGTCGTCGCGCCCGGAAGCCTCAAATACGCCGCCGCACCATTGCCCGCGGATCCGGCAGCGTTGAATTCGCTTCGCAGCCAACTCGCCGCCCGGCCGTTATGGCTCGCGGCAAGCACCCACCCCGGCGGCGACGAAGCCGCTGTCCTCGCCGCTCACAAGGCCGCCCGCACGCGCATACCCGACCTGCTGACAATAATCGCCCCCCGGCATCCTGAACGCGGCGACGCCCTGGCGCATGACGCAACAGCCCGCGGCTTGAGCGTGGCGCGCAGGAGTCGGCATGACAGGGTGGAGCAGGCAACTGCCCTCTACATCGCCGACACGCTCGGCGAACTCGGCTTGTTCTACCGCTTGGCCCCCGTGGCTTTTGTCGGTGGTTCGCTGTCACCCCGCGGCGGACACAATTTGATCGAACCCCTGCAACTCGGGTGCGTCGTCCTCACCGGTCCGGATTTGCGAAACTTCTCCGTCATCGCGGAGGATTTGCGCGCGTCCGGCGCCTTGTGCATCGTGTCGCAGGCGCCGGAACTGGCGCAAGCCGTCAGCGATTTGCTGCTTGACCATGACGCGCGGCACGCACTCGCCGCTCGGCAAAAACGAGTAATCGACGGAAAAGCCAATGTGCTCGATTCCGTGATGGCGGCCCTCGCCCCCTGCATTCCGGCGCCATGATCCGCACCCCGGCATTCTGGCGCAGCGACTCATGGCAGGCGCGGCTCCTCGCACCGCTATCCGCGATATATGGCGCCGCAGCTGCCGCGCATCGCCGGCGCGCCCATAGCGCCGCAGCGCCTTCGCCGCCCTTGCCCGTGCTCTGCGTCGGCAATCTCACCGCCGGCGGTGCCGGCAAGACGCCCGTTGCCATCGCTCTCGCACGGCGCCTGCAGGCACAAGGGCGCGCCCCCCATTTGATCACCCGCGGTTACGGTGGCCGGACAAGGGGGCCGCACTCCGTCGATCCGGCGCGGGACAACGCACATGCCGTCGGCGACGAGGCGCTGCTGCTGGCTGATGCCGCGCCAACATGGGTGGCGCGCGATCGCTCGGCCGGCGCCGCGGCGGCCCGTGCCCGCGGCGCTGACATCGTGATTCTCGACGACGGACATCAGAACTGCCGGATTGCCAAAACCGCGTCACTGGTCGTCGTCGACGGCGGTTACGGGTTCGGCAATGGCCGCGTGCTGCCGGCCGGGCCGTTGCGCGAATCCGTGGACGGCGGCTTGGCACGCGCCGATGCCGTCGTGCTGGTCGGCGAGGATCGCGTCGAAATAACATCCCGCCTGCACCGGCATTGCCCGGTCATCCAAGCCAGTCTGACGCCCGGCAAGGGGAGCGCATCGGTCGCCGGCAGGCCAGTGGTCGCATTTGCCGGAATTGGCCGGCCCGAAAAGTTTTTCGAAACATTGAAGGGATTGTCCTGCACACTGTTGGGCGCGCACGGCTTCAGCGACCATCATCGCTTTCGCGAGTGGGAAGTTCGGGCGCTGGCGGACAAGGCGTCAAAACTCGGTGCGGTTCTGGTGACCACCGCCAAGGATGCGGTGCGTCTCCCGGCAAGCGTGCGCAATCTGCCGTGTGTTCTCGAAGTGAATCTGGAATGGCGCAGCGGAAGCGAGACACTCAATGCGCTCCTTGGACGGTGTGTGCCCGGCGCCTGCCGGTGAATGGCATATCCCCTCTCGGCAGTGTGTAACGCGGAGGAAAGCAACCAATGGATTTGGGTCTGACAGGAAGGAAGGCGCTGGTAACCGGCGGCTCACGGGGCATCGGGCGAGCTATCGTCGAACGTCTGGCAAAGGAAGGCTGCGCAGTCGCGCTTTGCGCGCGCGGCGCCGAAGGAGCAGCCGACGCAGCCGCTGCCGCCGCCGCGCACGGTGTGTTGGCATTCGGCGCTGCCGTGGACATCTCCGATCATGAAGCCCTCCGCGCCTGGGTTGGACAGGCAGCGGAACAGCTTGGCGGTATAGACATCGTGATCGGCAATGCCAGCGCCCTCGCTACGTCGGTACAGGAACACGGCTGGCGCGCAGGCTTCGAGACAGACGTTATGGGACACGTCACGCTGGTTGAGGCAGCGCTGCCGGTCCTGCGCGCATCGACGGCCGGAGCCATTGTCCTCATCGCCAGCACCGCCGCGCTTGAAATCTACTCGGGCCTGCGTTCCTACAGTTCCATCAAGGCGGCGTTGGTCGCATATGCCAAAGGCATGGCAGTGGCCTATGCGGCCGATGGTATCCGCGTCAATTCGCTCTGCCCCGGCTGCATCGAGTTTCCCGACGGCGTGTGGGGCCGCGCCAGGCAGGAAAATTCGGAACAATACGCCCACATGCTCGCGCGCAACCCGTTCGGCCGCATGGGCCGCCCGGAGGAAATCGCCAATGCCGCAGCCTTCCTCGCCAGCCCCTCAGCGAGCTTCGTATCCGGCGCCAATCTGGTGGTCGATGGCGCCTTTACCCAGCGCAGGGCAATCGCTTTTGAAATCAGGGGTGTTTTGTAGCAGCGCGGATCAGGTCGATGAGGAAATTGTCGTCCCAGGCTGCGCGTTTGAGCTTTCCGCGCATGGCATCCTTGGTGGGTTCATGACGGGCGATGTTGAGCGCCAGGCGCCGCATGAGCGCCAGGTTCTGCGGACCATGTCCCTTGCGGTTGCGTTGCTGGTCCTCATTCATCGACACGTCCAGAACCCAATGCAAACTGTTCTCTATCGACCAGTGCGCCCGCACTGCGCGCAAAAATGCCTCCGGTGAGAGCTTTGCGCTCATCACATAATAGCGCGCCTCGGTATTTTGTTTGCCCTTGCTTTCGCGCGTTGCCGTTACCTTGCCGATGGCCTGGAGACCCGGCCAGTCATGTGCCTCCTGCAGCCAGTCAATCTCGTGCGAGACCTCCGCAAGGCGTGTCTCAAGGCGTCCGTGATCCTTGCTGACATGCTCATAAGATTGAATCTTTTCCGCACCTTCCGGGCTGTCGAGAAACAATGTGACATCACCGTGCAGGGTGTCCTGATTGCGTTTCAGCGCCAGTACATAGTCGCCGCCGCCGGCTGTTACACGCTCTGCGGTGCGGCGTTGTGTATGCATCGCATCGGCGGTCACGGTCCGGCCCTTGAGGCGTAACATGTCGAGCAGCCTGGGCAATGCCGTGATCTCATTGGATTTGCCATCGACCGCCACTTGCCCCAGCACGAGACGGCTTTGAGCGCCAAAGGCGTGCACGAGATGCAGTCCCGAACGCTTGGCGGCATTGTCGAATGAGCGCCGCAGTTGCTTGCCGTCTATGGCAATGACGGTGTCGTCGAGGCATTCGGCCCAGTCCTTGACAAGGCCCTGCAATACCTCTGTCAGGCCTTGAGGATCGAGTGCGTTGAAGAGGTCGGAGAAGGCGTCGTGGCTTGGTATGCCATGGGAAAGCGTCATGAACTGGCGCAAAAACGGCTTCTTGGCGCGTCCGAAGCGTGCCATGTCGGCGCATCCCTCACCGCCCGAGAGCACGCATAGCAGGCCGATCATGAGCATTTCGTGAAAGTTGTGGCGTGTGGCGTTGGACCGCCGCGGGTCAGTAACAGATTCAAATATATGAGCAAATTCTTCCATAGTCTGTCTCCGTGCCGGGCATCGAAAACAGAATATGAATCAAAAATACAAACAAAAAAACGCAAAATTTCAAAAGCGATTCCCCTGTACCCAGCGCATCCAGTATTGACGGTCCCTTGCCGCCCGCTATCATGCGCCGCGGCATTCCTGCAGCCCCTGTGGCGGAATTGGTAGACGCGGCAGACTCAAAATCTGTTGTCCGCAAGGACGTGTCGGTTCGAGTCCGACTGGGGGCACCAACTCACTGTTCCGCCAGCGTAAACATCATCAGCAAGGTACGCTGCAGCGGGTTGAAGTTGTCGTCGGACGCAATCAGCAGCGCCATGCCGCCGTCCGGAGCCTGAAAAACCGCCAGCGCCTCAAAATTGTCTACTGTGACAGGAGGTTCAAATCGCGCAATCTCCCTGGGGTTTGCGGGAACCCCGGCACGAGGCGGCGCAATCTCCATTATTCTCGCCTTGACCCCCGCCAATAGCGAATAACCGCGTTCCAGTACCAGCACCTGACCGCTTGGCAAAAGCGCCGCCGCCGTAGGTTTGAAGAATTCATGAACGGGATAGTCCATCCCCTCCTCACCGAGGGCGCTGATCAGCCAGCCGGCGGGCTTGTTATCATCCGAGGCAGTCTCCGAAAGCGCCAGAAAACCCCCGTCGCCCAGCGGTGTCATCGCTTCGATGCCCTTGTTGGACGGGAGGTGCGAGAGGTCCAGTTCCGGCCATACCGGAATTCCGGCACTGTCGGGGCCGGCATAGCGCACAATGCGATGCCTGCCCTCGAACGCTACAAGAAGACCGCCGTCCGGCGCCCGCACAACCTCCTCCGCATCGCCCTCGCGTTTGCCTTGAAGTGCAGCGCCTGTGGCGTCGCGCAGCGGAAAGATATGGGTATCGTCAACCGCAACGAGCCTGTTATCTTCGTAAATCAGCCGCCCGGTGATCCAGTGCCCGGCATCGGTGATGGCCGTAATGCCGTGGTCGGAAACAATCAGTCCTGACAACCCGCCAAAACGTGGATCGTGGGCGTCAAGGCGCACACCGCCCCGGAATATGAGAAAGCCTACACGCGCCTCACCGGGTTCGCCTCGCACCAAAGGCACTGGTTCGGAATCCACAGCAAGGGGTTCGCCCGCTGCGCCGCCCGCCAAAAGCAGTATGGCAAAGCCGGCAGCAGCGGCGCTAACCCGCAAGCCTCTGGTCCGTTCTTCCGGGTTCCTCATCGAACATCTCAGCGAGTTTTTCGGTCATGGTGCCGCCGAGTTGTTCGGCATCCACAAGCGTCACCGCCCGACGGTAATAGCGCGTGACGTCATGGCCAATGCCGATGGCCAGGAGTTCGATCGGGGAATACGCTTCCACCCACGCAATCACATCGCGCAGATGCCGGTCGAGATAATTTCCCGAATTGACAGACAATGTTGAGTCATCCACCGGCGCACCGTCGGAGATCACCATCAATATGCGTCTTTGTTCCGGCCGGCCGAGCAGGCGTTGATGCGCCCACAGCAGGGCTTCGCCGTCGATATTCTCCTTCAGCAAACCCTCTCGCAGCATGAGACCCAGATTCTTCCGCGCCCGCCGCCACGGTGTGTCAGCAGACTTGTAGACGATATGGCGCATTTCGTTGAGCCTGCCGGGCGCAGGAGGCTTGCCTGAGGCAAGCCATTTTTCGCGTGCCCTCCCGCCTTTCCACGCACGGGTGGTGAAACCCAGAATCTCCACCTTGACAGCACAGCGTTCGAGCGTGCGCGCCAGAATGTCAGCGCTCATCGCCGCTACGGAGATGGGCCTCCCTCGCATCGAACCCGAATTGTCAAGCAGCAGCGTCACCACTGTGTCACGGAAATTCATTTCATGTTCCCGTTTATAGGACAGCGGATAGCTGGGGTTGGTTACCACGCGGGCCAGCCGCGCAGTGTCGAGAATGCCCTCCTCAAGGTCGAATTCCCACGACCGCGTCTGTTTGGCAAGCAGACGCCGCTGCAGCCGGTTCGCCAGCCGGGTGATAACCCCCTGCAAGGCAGAGAGTTGTTGATCCAGATGGCGGCGCAAGCGGGCCAGCTCTTCAGGATCGGACAATTCGCTCGCATCGACCGTTTCGTCGAACTCGGTGGTGAACACGCAATACGAAGGGGTCGGCTGGTTGCTGCGGTCATAGGGTGGCCGCCACGGCTCGCTTTCCGCGGAAGTATCGTCATCGCCGCTCAGCGCCGCGTCCTCCGAACCTTCGATTTCCGCCTCGGTGGTTTCGTCCGTATCCGAGTCATCGCGTTCACCCCCCGGCCCGGACTCGGCGTCCGCAGTCTCCTCTGTCGACTCGCCCTCGGATTCAGCATCAGTTCGGTCGTCCGCACTGGAGTCCGAATCTTCGTCGGTCTCGAGACTTGCCGGGTCATTCTCATGTTCGTCGGCAAATTCCAGATGCGCGATCAACCGCCGCGCAATTTCAGCAAAGGCCGCCTGGTCATCGACATTTCGAGCCAGGGCTTCGAAGTCATCAGCAATGCGCTCCGCGATCCATGGCCGCCACAGGTCGCACATGAAGCGCGCGGAATCCGGCGGCGGCATACCCGTCAGCCGTTCCCGCGTCAGCAGGTTGAGGACTTCGACAATCGGCGCGTCGGATTGATGCTGGATGTCCTGAAAATGCTGTTCCCGGCAATGCGCTTCGACCGCCGCATCCAGGTTTTGCCGCACGCCGCGCATGCGCCGCGCGCCCAGCGCTTCGCAGCGAGCCTGCTCAAGGCCGTTATAGATCGACTGGGCGACTTGCCCCGGCGGGCGCCGCGAACGATGAAGACCATCATCGTGAAATCGATGGCGCAAGGCGAGCGCATCCGCTTCGCCGCGGATTTGACCGACCTCGTCGGCGCCGATGTCCCGCGACGGCGGTGTAAGCAGGATGCGTTCATCCTCCATCCGCGGGCCGTTGGGAGCAAACACCACTTCCAGTTCACGTGCTCGGGCGAGCGCCCGCGTGGCACTGGCAACCGCACGTTTGAAGCCTTCCTGCGGCGCTTCCCCTCCCGAACTCATGCCGCGGCCCTAGTTGAACGCGGCCTTGGCCGCAGTTTCGCGGAGTTCCTCACCCATGCACCGCTGATAATATTCGGCCACGACTGCACGCTCGGACTCGTCGCACTTGTTCAGGAATGTCACGCGGAAGCCGAAGGACTGGTCACGGAAAATCTCGGCGTTTTCGGCCCAGGTAATGACAGTCCGCGGTGACATCACCGTCGAAATATCGCCATTGATAAAGCCCGCGCGGGTCATGTTGGCGAGTTCCACCATCGCCGCCACCCGTTCCCGCCCTTCGGAGTCATCAAGCGCCGGCACTTTGGCCAGAATAATGTCGATTTCCTTGTCGGTCGGGAGATAATTAAGCGTCGCCACAATGTTCCAACGGTCCATCTGCCCCTGATTGATCTGCTGGGTTCCGTGGTAGAGGCCGGTAGTGTCACCCAGGCCGACAGTGTTGGTCGTGGAGAACAGCCGGAACGCCGGGTGTGGACGGATCACGCGGTTCTGATCGAGCAGCGTGAGCTTGCCCTCTACCTCCAGCACCCGCTGGATCACGAACATGACATCGGGCCGCCCTGCGTCATATTCATCGAATACCAGAGCCGTCGGTGTCTGCAGCGCCCAGGGCAGCAATCCTTCGCGAAATTCCGTGACTTGCTGGCCATCGCGCAACACGATGGCATCCTTCCCCACCAGATCGATACGGCTGATATGGCTGTCGAGATTGACGCGCACCGTGGGCCAGTTGAGACGCGCTGCCACCTGTTCGATATGAGTCGATTTTCCCGTGCCGTGATAGCCTTGAATCATCATTCGCCGGTTGTGAGCGAATCCGGCCAGAATCGCCAGGGTCGTATCGCGGTCGAAGCGGTATGCGTCGTCGATATCCGGCACATGCTCGTCGGCGTCCGAAAAGCCCGGAACAATCATGTCACTATCGAGTCCGAACACCTGACGCACTGAGATTTCGATATCGGGCAGGCGTTTTGCGGCAGCGGCCGCATCGCTGGTTTGTGGGGCCATCAAGTCTGTTTCCGCGTGTAAGAAAAGCTCGGTTCGGCTACGTCTCTTCGCCGTTGCGCAGGAACGTATAGGCTTCATTGATTTCCTTCAGCCGTTCTTCCGCGCTTGTGCAGCCGCCATTGGCATCAGGGTGGTGGCGTTTGGCCAGTGTCTTGTACCGGGCCTTGACCTGTTCGTCGGACGCATCGCATTCGAGCCCTAGGGATTCCAGCGCCTTGGCGCGTTCCGGGGAAACAGGCGGCCCGGCCGGCGGAGCGTCGCTGCCAACTTCGAACGGGTCGGCAAAGCCGTTCATCGCAGCCTTGACCGCCTCATGTGCGCAAGCGCGCGTTCCCAGCGGCCATGTAGGGCGGTGCCATGTCGCATCGCGATGGCGGATCGTCTCGATCTGTCCCGCATCGAGTCCCGCAAAATAGTTCCAATTGGCGTTATATGCGCGCACATGTTCCAGGCAGAACCAGAGAAAATCACGCAGCGCATCGCGGGATTTGGGCGCCCGGTAGTCGCCCGGCCTGCAGCAGCCCGGCCACGCGCAAACCCGGGCGAGGATAACCTCGTCCGCTTCCTCGCGGCAATGTTCGCCGCGTTGTGCCGAATGCGCGTCTGTCATGAAATCACTATGCCTTTCGTCCGGCCGTGACACAAGGGAGTGCGGCACCTGTCCACAGAACGGAACACATGATGCGTCAATAGCGCAACATGCTGTCACTATTCATCATGAAATCGCGGCGGCGCAGCACCGGCTTGACAGCGGCAGCGCGAATGGCGAAGAAGCCGTATGGGAATGGCGGAACGCATCAGCCACAAGATTCAGCAGACATTCGCCCCCGCGCATTTGGACGTTGTCGATGAGTCACATTTTCACGCCGGTCATGCGGGCGCTCCCGCGGGCGGCGAAAGCCATTTCCGCGTGACCGTTGTAGCAAGCGCATTCGCCGGCCTCTCGCGGGTGGAGCGCCAGCGCCGCGTCAACAATTTGCTGGCGGACGAATTTGCCGGCGGCCTGCACGCATTGTCACTCGTCCTCCGCACACCGGAAGAAGCGGGCGCATAGGGCCGTCTGCCGGCGCCTCACTCACCTTCGGCACGGGACGGATGCGGCGTCAGGCGAAGGCGGGTGATGCGGTTCGTCTCGCGCCCGACAACCTCGAAAACATAATCGGAGAGTGTGAACGTCGCGCCCACATCCGGAATTGTCTCGGCGAGGTTCAGGATCAGACCGGCTGCGGTAGAGGCTTCTTCGTCAGGCAGCCTGCTGTCCAGCGCACGGTTGAGGTCGCGAATGGTTACCGCGCCGTCGATAAGGAATGAACCGTCAGTCTGGCGCTGGATCCCGCTGGTCGAAAGGTCGTAGGCGTCGTCATATTCATCGGCGATATCGCCCACGATTTCCTCGAGAATGTCTTCCAGGGTCACCAGGCCCTGCAAGGTTCCGTATTCGTCGACCACGAGCGCGAAATGCTCCCTGCGGGCACGGAACGCGGCCAGTTGTTCGGCCAGGCTGGTGGTGTCAGGCACAAATTTCGGCTTGTAGGCAAGTTCGAGTATGTCGTTGGTGTCGGGCGCCGCGTCGCGGCCATGAAGCGCGCGCAGCAAGGTTCTGGCGTGCAGTATGCCGACAATGTTGTCCGGGTTGCCGCTCCACAGCGGAATGCGCGTGAAGGGGCTGTCGAGAGCAGCCGCAATCAGTTCATTCACCGGCAGATTGGCGTCGACGGTGGCCATGTTTTTTCGGTGTGTCATGATCTCCCCGACCTCGACTTCGGCCAGGTCGAGAATGCTTCGCAACATGTCACGATAATGTTTGCGAACGCGTCCTTCCCGTGCGTGGAGATCGAATATCCCGCGTAATTCCTCGGTGGCGGAGGGGGCGTTTTCGGCCGTCGCAGGGCCGAAAGCGCGCAGGATGAGATCTACCAGCCGATGAACGAGACGAATGACGGGAGCCAGCACCGCCACCAGCACGCGAAGACCCGGCGCAACCTGGAGGGCCGCCCGGTCTGATGCCCGGATAGCGAAGGTCTTCGGCAGCACCTCGCAAAACACGAACACCAACAGCGTCATGGAAACGGTGGCGTACACGACACCCGACTCGCCGAACAGGCCGATCATCAGACTGGTGGCAAGCGCAGACGCGAGGATGTTGACCGCGTTGTTGCCGAGCAGGATCGCGCCGATAAGGGACTCTCGCCGATCGATGAGGCGCCCGGCCAGGCGGGCGCGCCTGTCTCCGTTTTCCGCAAGCTGGTGGAGATGCGGGCGCGAAGCAGCTGTGAGCGCAGTTTCGGACCCCGAAAAGAATGCCGACAGCAGAAGCAGGATCAGGATTGCGGCGAGCGTGAGCAGAATCACGGAGTTTGCCAGATTTCTGTGGGGCTCAGGGTTGCAGCGCTGCTTCCAGTACGGACAATATATCGGTATCGGCCGCGTCGCGATAAAGGAAGGCTTTCCCGATCCCGTGCACGAGTATCAGGGTGGGGCGGCCATCGCGCACTTTCTTGTCGAAGGCCATATGGGCAAGCAGGTCGCGGGCGCACCAGCGGCCTGCCAGTTGCTGCGGCGGCGCCGCAGGCAGGCCGACCGCCGCAAAGTGTCTGAGCACACGGCGTTGTTCCACCGGCGGACAAAATCCGAGTTTGACCGACAGGTCAAACGCCATGGCAGTTCCCATGGCAACCGCTTCGCCGTGCACGAGAGCGTCACCGTAACCTGCTTCACGCTCCAGCGCATGGCCGAACGTGTGGCCGAGATTGAGCAGGGCGCGGCGCCCGGTTTCCCGTTCGTCTTCCGCAACAACCCTTGCCTTGGCTCCGCAGCAGGCGGCGATAACGTGGACGCGTTCCGCGGCGCCTCCCGCAAGAAAGGCGGCCGCATGGTCTTCCAGCCAATCGAAGAAGTCCGGATCATCGATCAACGCATATTTGACGCATTCGGCGTAGCCGGCCAGCCGCTCGCGGGCCGGCAACGTATCCAGCGTGTCGATATCGGCGAGGACACAGCGCGGTTGGAGGAACGCCCCGATGAGGTTCTTCCCGTGAACGGAGTTGACGCCGGTCTTGCCGCCGACGGAGCTGTCAATCTGTGCAAGCAGTGTTGTCGGAGCCTGGATGAAGTCGATTCCGCGGAGCGTAACCGCAGCCGCCACGCCCGCAAGGTCGCCAACGACCCCTCCTCCGAGTGCAATGACGGCGTCCCGGCGTTCGATGCGCTCTGCCAGCAGTGATTCGACCAGCTTGCCAAGTGCGTCCCAGGACTTGGTAGCCTCGCCGACCGGAACAACATGGGTACTGACGGCAAAGCCCGCACTTTCGAGGCTGGCACGCAGCGGTTCGAGGTACAGCAGAGCAACATTTTCGTCGGTCACGATCGCTGCGCGCCGCCCCGAAAGGACCGGCGCAAGCAATGGCCCGGCACGCCCGAGGATGCCGCTGCCGATCACGATATCGTAGCCGCGCGCGCCGAGATCGACGCGAACGATACGCGGCGAAGGACCGCTCATCGCGTGTTGGCGTGGTCGGTTGCGTATGCGTTGCGCAGCGCTGCGAGGATCTTGTTCACCATGGAGTCATGCGGCCCGTCGGCGCATTCGACGGTGATGTCGGCCTCAGCATAGACGGGATAACGCGTTTCAATGAGCGATTCGAGTATGGCGCGCGGATCTCCCGTGGCCAGCAGGGGGCGCGTGTTGCGCCGCGTGACACGCCCGAGCAGCAGGTTGATATCGGCCTTCAGCCAGATAGACAATGCGTTTTGCGCAATCAGTCGGCGGGTGTCGCCATTCATGAACGCTCCGCCGCCGGTGGCCAGAACCAATCCTTGCCGTGACAGAAGCTCGGCGATGACGCGGCGTTCCTCGGCGCGAAAGCGGTCTTCACCCATTCTCTCGAAAATATCTGAAACCGACATACCTGCCAGGGTTTCGATTTCGCGGTCGGCATCGACAAAAGGGCGTCCGAGACGTTCGGCCAGACGCTTCCCTACGCTGGTCTTGCCCGCACCCATAAGGCCCACCAGAACCAGTGTGGTATCATCCAGTGCGCAGGGTAAGTCGTCCATGACGGTTCCGCTCCCGGCGCGGGGGCGCCGCTGCTGCGTTGAATCGCCGAACCCCTGCCGATAGACTGCGCGTGCTTCGACCCGACTATAGCACAGTCTGCGCAAACGGGTTCAACGGATTCCCCTTGAGGACCGACACGCCGCTAAGCTCATGTCTACCCTAAGGCGCCTTATCGCATTGCTGATTCTTGTTCTACTCGCCGGGGGCGGCTATTTTCTCACGACGTGGGACATTCCGGCTCCTACGCAGCGTGTGGAAAAGCCCATTCCCGATGACCGTTTGCCGCGCTAGAGCTTTCTCCGCTACGCGCCGCTTGGCGGGGGTTGGCGCATTGTTATGGGTGGGTGCTGCTGCGGCTGCCGCGCAGGACGCCGGAACACCGGTCCAACTGGTGCCGCCGGGAACTGATACCGGCGAGGAGTCACGCCCCGCGGAGCGCGCTTCGCCGGGCGGGGTCACGATCGGCAGGATCGCGCCACTATCCAGTGACGCCGCGGGAGCAGTAGGCAGCGGCGTTTTTGGCGCCGATTTGTGGCAGGGAAGCAGTGACATTCGCCTGTCGGACCTGATGGACCGGCTGCCGCTGCCAGCGCGCTCACCGGTGATGCAGAGCCTGATGCGGCGGCTCTTGGCCAGCGCCGCGGCGCCGGCACCCGGTGAATTGGCGGAGGGCGACTTTGTCGCCCGGCGGTTGGCGCTGCTGTTGCAGCTTGGAGCATTTGAAGAGGCCGGACAGATCGCCGAACTGGCCGGCGAGCCGGCAGGGTCGTGGTCGCAAGCCGAAGCGCTGCTCTGGCGCGGCGAATTGGAACGGGCATGCCATATTGTCGGCACAGCGCTCACATCGCAGCCCTCGCGGCAATGGCGCCGCGTACTGGTTCTGTGTCAAGCCCATCAGGGCAATGTTGCCGCGGCGGAATTGACCTTGACCCTGCTTTATGATGATCCGGCGGGGGTGGACGACAGCTATTTGCCGATTGCCTCCCATTTGCTTGGACATATTGAGGTCGAGGCGGCAGTTCTCGACGATGCAGTGAGCTTCGCTGCGAGCCTTGCCGGCAGCGCGCCGTTGGACAGCGGCGCAATCTCGGGTCTCGGTCCCGCCGCAGCGCGCGCATTGGCGCTCTACACCAACGCGCCTGAGGATGTGCGCGTGGCTGCAGCAGAGCGTGCTGCAGCACTCGGTTCACTGTCACCGGAGGAACTCGGCGAAGTCTGGCGCTTGCCGGCTTTTACGGAAGACACTTTGCGCAGCGTTGATCCAGCAAACCCTGCACGCGGCGAAGCGGAACTCGCCGGCCCCATGGCCCGCGCGTTGCTTTATCAAGGCGCCGGCTTTGCCGAGGATAACGCCCTGCGCACCGAATTGCTGCAGGCGTTGTGGTCGTCCGCACCCGACGCGCCAGGACTGTCTGCATTTGCCGGCGCGTCCCTCGTGTCGGCGCTGACCTTGACCCCGGATGGCAGCAGCCCATCCTTCGCAGCCTTGGCCATACGCGCGCTGGCCGCAACCGGGCGGGGTGATGCTGCAGCGACATGGTATCGCGCGCTGGCCGGGTCGCAGGAAACCGACGGCACGGGGGCACTGTGGCACGGCCTGCCGGTGATCGCGGTTTTCGGAGCAGATAACGGTGTGATGTGGAACACGGACACCGCCATTCAATGGTGGAACGGCGCACCGTCTGATGTCTCACCGGAGGCGCACGCCATCAGGGCTGATCGGGTGTTCATGGTTCTTGATGCGTTGGGGCATAACCCTGGCGAAGCGGCGTGGGCGCTGTTTTTCGATGGGCCGCGCGATATCGAGGCAACCATGCCGCATATCGGCCTGCGTTACGCCCTGCGCGATGCGGTGCGGGGGCGGCGAACCGGCGAAGCCTTGTTGCTGGCGTTGATCGTGCTCGGCGAGGAAGGGCCCGCGGGCGCCAGCGCCATAGCCGTCGGATCTGTCATTCGCGCCCTTCGCGCTATCGGCCTCCCGGAAGATGCTCGGGCCATTGCTGTTGAGGCATTGGCTGGAGATCATTGGTGAGCTTTCCGGCCGGCGCGTCGGTCGAAGATTTTCTCGCCATGATGGTCGCCGAACGCGGCGCCGCCGAAAACACGGTGGAGTCCTACCGCCGTGACCTTGACGACGCCGCGGCTTTTATGGGCGAACTGGCAGGTGTGAACCAGGAGGCGCTGACACGCTACCTGCGCGGCCTGACAAAACGGGGCATGACGCCGCGTACCGTGGCGCGGCGTCTCTCGTGTCTGCGGCAGTATTTCGGTTTCCTGGTGGACGAAGGATTGCGTGCGGACGATCCCACGGCGACCATCGACGCGCCCAAGCTTGGCCGGACCTTGCCCAGGGCGCTCAACGAGGAAGAAGTGAACCGCCTACTCGGGGCGGCGCGCCATCGCACCGGACCCCAAGGCCTGCGCCTGCGGGCGCTGGTGGAGTTGCTGTACGCTACCGGGCTGCGCGTCTCGGAACTGGTGGGTTTGTCGATGTCAGCATGTTCCGGGGACGCGCGGCTGCTATTGGTCCGGGGCAAAGGCGGCAAGGAACGGTTTGTCCCCATTGGCGAAGCGGCAGGGGAGGCGTTGAGCGCCTACCTCGATATTCGCGAGCGGATTTTTCTTCGCAGCAAGACGAGTCCCTGGATGTTTCCGTCGCGCGGCAATGGCGGTCATCTGACCCGGCACCGATTTGCCCAGATGCTGAAGGAACTGGCTGTTGAAGCCGGCCTCGACCCTGGCACCGTGTCCCCCCATGTGTTGCGCCACGCCTTTGCCACGCATCTTCTGGCTAACGGCGCCAATTTGCGCAGCGTGCAGTTGATGTTGGGCCATGCCGACATTTCGACCACACAGATCTACACGCACATACTGGATGAACGCCTGAAGGCGCTTGTGCACGAACATCATCCCCTGGCGCGCCGCGAAGACGCCGCGCAGCACGGCGTCGCCGACGCATGACTTCATCCTCCGGCGCCCGGCCCCGCGCCGGTTATTTGTGGTCTCGACAAGAGTTCCGGCATATGGCGGGATGTTGAATGCCGTTGCAGCGGGAAGAAAGGGTTATTGTCTCCGCTTGCGCCGCCGCCTTGATATCTTGTGTGAGCCTTGTGGCGTATCAGCCCTTTACTCCAGGGCAAAATCGTACTATATGGCAGTCATGAACAGTTTTCTCGATTTTGAGCGGCCGATTGCGCTGCTGGAAGGCAAGATCAAGGAACTCAGGCATCTGAGCGACGACGGTGGTTTCAACATCGTCGAGGAAATCTCGCGCCTTCAATCACAGGCGGAGCACTTGCTGCGGCAAACCTACAGCAAGCTCACGCCGTGGCAAAAAACTCAGGTTGCCCGGCATACCGACCGACCGCGTTTCAGTGATTATGTGGAGGCGCTGACGGCCGACTTCATGCCGCTCGCGGGCGACCGGGCGTTCGGGGACGACAGCGCTATCGTTGCCGGGCTGGGGCGTTTTCGCGGTTTCACCACCGTGCTGATCGGGCATGAGAAGGGAGCCGATACCGAAAGCCGCGTCAGACATAATTTCGGCATGGCGCGGCCCGAAGGGTATCGCAAGGCCGTGCGTGCCATGAATTTTGCAGAACATTATGGTCTGCCGGTGATTTCCCTGGTTGACACACCCGGTGCCTATCCGGGCGTCGGGGCGGAGGAACGCGGCCAGTCGGAAGCGATCGCGCGATCGATCGAAAAGTGCCTTGATCTTCGTGTGCCGCTGATCAGCGTGATTATCGGCGAAGGAGGGTCCGGAGGAGCAATCGCACTGGCGGCGGCAAACCATGTGGCAATGCTGGAAAACGCGGTTTATTCGGTGATTTCGCCGGAAGGCTGCGCATCCATCCTATGGCGTAGCGCGGACAAGGCGCGGGAAGCGGCCGAAGCCCTACGCATGACGGCAGAAGACTTGCAGACACTGGGAATTATCGACACCATTGTACCGGAACTGGTGGGCGGGGCGCATCGCGACCCCGGCAAGGTGATCACGGCCGTGGGCGACGAGGTCGAGCGTGTCATGCTTGAACTGATCGATGTTTCCGGTGGCGAACTGCGAGCACAGCGACGCGAGAAATTCATGTCCATGGGGCAGCACCGACTGGCGTGACGCTCCGCCGGTGCCGAGGCGCCTCTCCCACCCCTCTGGCAGTCAATACCTGAACGGGATTTTTCCCGGGCAAGTTATTTTATTTTGCCTTCCTTGTAGAGCACGTGCTTGCGCGCAACCGGATCATATTTCTTTATTTCAAACTTCCCCGTCATATTCTTCGGATTCTTGCGGGTGACATAAAAATGCCCGGTTCCCGCGGTCGAATTCAAACGAATCTTGAGCGTTGTCGGTTTGGCCATCGAAATTGCCGGGGCTGATCCCCGCCTCCCTTGGATACGCAGCGCACGGATAACGGCGCGAAAAATGGGGTTCGTCTCGGGGCTTGTCAAGCCATATCCGACTGACCGGTCAACTCAACTCGGCGCAGGCCGGCGCAGCATGACCCCGCCATAAAGCGCAAACGCCGCCGCGCATGCTGCGAGTGCCGGCATCATCCCGTGAGGCGGCCATGCCTCCATCGCCGCGCCGGCGATGGCGGGCCCGGCGATGCTGCCCACGCCGTAGGCGAACGTAAGACCCACATTGGCGGCGGCCAGATCGGTCCCGCGAAAGCGCGCGCCGAGCAGCGCCATCGCAACCAGCCACAGGGCGCCCAGCACCCCGCCCAGCCAGAATAACGCGGCATACAGCGCCGTGACCGACCCGGAAAAGGCCGGAAGCAGGGCGATGACGAGTGCGCTCACACCGGCACACGCAACAACAATACGGTGCCGATCCAGTCGATCCACTAGCCACCCGAACGGCAGCATGAGCACCAGCCCGCCAAGCGCCAGCGCGGTTATGAGGCTTGCTGCCCTGACGTCATCAAAGCCGAGACCCAGGCCGTAAACCGTAAGCATGGCTATCAAACCGCCATCGGCGAGTCCGAACAGTGCGGCCGCGCCGACCGCGACCGGCAGCGCCGCCATATAGCCGGTGAAACTGAAGGAAAGCGCGCCGCCTATGCGCGGCGCCGTGCCGACCGCCAGGGTCAGTATCGCGATGCCCGACAGCGCCACCCCCGCGCCTGCAAGGAACGGTAATGCGCCTTCCGTGCCGGTAACGCGGATAAGAAGCGGTCCGAACGCGAACCCGCCCGCGAGAGCGGTGGTGTAGGCAGCCATGACGCGCCCCCGTATGGAATCACCCACCGCCTGATTGACCCACGTTTCCGTGGCGACGAACAACAGCCCTTCGGCTGCGCCGAACAGGAAGCGCAGGACCAGCCATGTTCCGAACGCCGTCGCCGCCGTCATGACCGCCAAGGCAAGCGCGATTGCGCCCAACGCCGCCATCATCACCGGCAATAGTCCGAAACGCGGAATAAGTCGCGGTGCCAGGGGCGCGCCGGCCATGATGCCGAGAAACTGGGCTGTGGCGTTCAGCCCGATCAGCGTCTCGCCAAACTCGCGCCGTTCCAGGGTCACGGCAATCAGCGGCATTGCCAGGCCAATGCTCATGCCCAGCATCGCGGCAGCAACAATTGCCGCCGCAAGGCCGCGCAGTGTACTCAGCGCCACGGCGCCGCGCGCGACTCGAGCGAAAAACGCAATGTGCCGCGAATTGCGTCCGCTTCTTCCAGAACCACCCGCAGCGGCGCGCCGAGGCCGAACGCGGCGCCGCTTCGTTCACCCACAAGACGATGCCCGGTGTTGTCATGGTGCATGCGCTCGGAAAAGCTCCGCATCGGCACAAGACCCTCGGCGCCCGTTTCGTTCAGCGCGATGAAAAGACCGAACCGGGTGACGCCTACCACACGCGCGTCGAAAGCGGCTCCTACCCGTTCGGCGAGAAACCGGGTCGCCAGTCGGTCGACAGCCTCGCGCTCGGCCGCCGCCGCGCGGCGCTCCGCTCGCGAGAGCGCATCGCCAATGTCGGCAAGTATCTCCACGGATTGCGCCTCGCCGCCATCTGTCCCCAGGCCCAGTGTCTGAATCAGGACCCGATGAACAAGCAGGTCCGCATAGCGGCGAATCGGCGAGGTAAAATGCGCATAGCGCCGCAAATTCAGCCCGAAGTGACCAATATTACGCGGGTTGTATTCCGCCTGCGACTGGGCGCGCAGTACGGCCAGCGCCAGCGCTTGCTCTTCAGGCCGCCCGCGCGACCGCGTCAGAATTCCATTGATCTGCCCGGACGTAACCCGCCGCCCCCGCGCCAGCCTGTAACCCAGCCCGGCAAGGTGGCCGCGGAGTTCTTCCAGCTTTTCGAGCGGTGGCTGGTCATGAATACGGAACAGGCACGGCGAAGCGTGCTGCACGAGCGTTTCCGCAGCAGCGACATTGGCCGCGATCATGAATTCCTCGATCAGCCGGTGGCTGTCATAGCGCGGACGCGGCGTGATGGCACGGACGGCGCCAGAGTGGTCAAACAGGACTCTCCGCTCCGGCAGGTCGAAATCCAGCGTACCGCGTGTCTCGCGCGCCCGTTTCAGCGCTCCGAACGCGCCGAACAGCCCCGCCAGCGCCGGATCTTGCGGCCCGCGCATCTCCACTTCGCGATAGGTGAGACGCGCCGCCGAGCGCATCAGCACCCGCTCGAAACGGTGGCGCCGCACCGCGCCGCCAGTGTCCACCCACAAATGAGCAGCCACCCCGGCACGCTCTTCACCCGGCCTCAGCGAGCATAACCCATTGGACAGTGCCTCGGGCAGCATCGGCACCACCCGGTCCGGCAGATAGATGGAATTTCCCCGTTTGGCCGCTTCTCGGTCGAGGGCGCTGCCGGGCCGGACATAATGTGCGACATCGGCAATGGCGACCACGATGTACCACCCCTCCTTCGCGGGCGCGGCCCACACCGCGTCGTCGAAATCACGCGCATCCTCGTCGTCTATGGTTACCAGCGGCAAATCACGCAAGTCGGTGCGCCCGTCCGGCTGCGGGGGGCTGGCAGCGGCCGCTTCCGCCAGTGCGCCACGTGAAAACTCCTGCGGAATATCGTGCCGCCGCAGCACCAGCAGCGACGCCGCGCCCGGACTGTCGAAAGAGCCGATGACTTCGGTGACGCGACCACTCCCCGCGCGCGCACTTTCGACAACCACCAGATCGCCGGCGCTGGCGCTCCCGTCTGCCCCGTCAGCAATACGCAGGCCGCTTCGCCCGCGGCGTTCGACCGAACGGACGTAACCGCCGCCCTCCCGCGCGCGGCCATACACCCCCACCAGGCGCCGCGGTCGGTGGTCGATAACGCGAATGACCTCGACGCCGCCGCCGCGCTGCCGCACCAATACCCGGTCACCAATTCCTGGCGCCCCTTGCCGCCGCCGCGACGGCGCCACGGAAAGCAGCGGCACCGGTTCTGCGCTGCGCCAGTCCGCCGGCGCTGCCAGCGGCTCGCCATCCTTGCCAAGCGCAGTGATTTCAGCCACGAACACAGGCGGCAGCACACCGGGACGGGCCAGCCTGCGTCCATGCTTCACCAATTGGCCGTCATCAGCCATCTCTCGCAACAGGCGTTTCAGGTCGGCGCGCCCCGCGCCCGTGATGTTGAAGGCACGGGCGATTTCACGCTTGCCGGCGCGGCCCGGCGCCGTTTCCAGAAACGCCGCAATCTCCGCGCGCGTTGGCAAGCGGGCGGCAGGGCGCCCCGGCATCGTTACGCGCTCTCGCCTGCACCGCCCTTGCTACTCGCTGAACGTCGTTTCGCCGTCGCTGCTTTGCCCCCGGAGGTGCTGCGTTTCGCCGCCGCCGTGCGCGTTGTTTTGGTTTTCCGCTTGGTTTTCGTTGCAGGCGATTTCGTGGACCTCGTTGATTTCTCCGACGTCGTCGATTTTTCGGAATTGGCCGCATCGCGTTTGCGGGTTGTTGATGCAGCCGTGGCGGCGCTGGCCTTGCGCCGTGATTTTCCTTTTGCCGCCGCCTTATCCGCGAGCAGTGGAAGCATATCCGCCAGCATCACCTGGTCAGGGTCCATGCCCCTCGGCACGCCGACGGAAACGCCTGCATGTTTGGCGTAGGGGCCATAGCGGCCTTCAAACAACCCCACATCCGCGCCGTCTTCAGGATGCACTCCAAGCACGCGAATCGGTTTGGCCGCGTTGCGCCGTCCGCGCACCGGCTCCGCCAGCAAGGCCACGGCGCGATTCAGGCCGATGGTCAGCACGTCATCATTGTCGTCAAGGCGCCGTGACACACTGCCATGGCGCAGGAACGGCCCGAAACGGCCGATCGCCGCGCTGATCTTCTTTCCCGTTTCCGGATGCTTTCCGACTTCGCGCGGCAGCGAAAGCAGCTTCAAGGCGGTTTCCAGGTCCAGAGTCGCCGGGTCCATCCCCTTGGACAACCCGGCGCGCTTGGGCTTGCCGCCCTTTTCCGCCTCGCCGAGCTGGACATAGAATCCGTAAGGCCCCTTGCGAACCGTCACATCGACGCCCTCTGCATCCTGCCCCAGCAGCCGCGGCCCGTCCGGTGCCGCTTCGCCGTCCTCTGGCGCGGATGCCAACTGCCGCGTGTAACGGCAATCGGGATAGTTTGAGCAGCCCACAAAAGCGCCGAACCCGCTGAATTTCAGGCTTAACTGCCCGTCGCTGCATCGCGGGCAGGCGCGCGGGTCGGCGCCGTCCTCGGACGGCGGAAACACATGCGGCGCCATCACCACGTTGATGCGGTCGAGAATCTCGCGCCGCCGCAATTCGCTGACATCGTTCACGGTAGCGGAGAAATCGGACCAGAATTCGCCCAGCACCCGCTTCCACTCGATATCGCCATTGGCGATTTCGTCAAGCTGGTCCTCCAGGCGCGCCGTAAAGTCATAGCGCACATAGGTTTCGAAGAAATTCGAGAGAAACACCGTCACCAGCCGCCCGCGGTCCTCGGGAACGAACCGCTTCTGGTTCAACGCCACATAGCCGCGATCCTGGAGCACCGAGATGATATTGGCGTAGGTCGACGGACGCCCGATGCCCAGTTCCTCCATCTTGCGCACCAGCGACGCTTCGGTATAGCGTGGCGGCGGCTCCGTGAAGTGCTGGCGCGGCGTTACCTTGCCCGTCGACATGGCGTCGCCTTTCTCCATACGCGGCAAGCGCCTGTTTGCACCCTCATCTTCGGTCGCGTCGTCACGCCCCTCGGCATAGACCGCCAGAAACCCGGGAAAGGCAATCGTCGAGCCGTTGGCGCGGAGACCGGCGGCGCCGTCACCCGGGGCAAAATCAACGCGCACCTGATCCACCTTGGCGTCCACCATCTGGCAAGCCATGGTACGCCGCCATATGAGGTCGTAGAGACGCCGTTCATCGGCCCCGATACGCGGATCTGAAAGCACGCGGTACGGGTCCGTCGGGCGGATCGCCTCATGCGCCTCCTGGGCATTCTTCGCTCTCGCTTGGTAGCGCCGCGGCTTGTCCGGCACATGGTCGGCGCCGTAGCGGTCCGTTATGGAACGCCGCACCGCAGCGATGGCTTCATGGGAAATGGTGACGGCGTCGGTCCGCATATAGGTGATAAGGCCGACCGTCTCGCCGCCAACATCGATGCCGTCATAGAGCCGCTGCGCCACCCGCATGGTGTGCCGGGCGCTGAAACCCAGCTTGCGCGAGGCCTCTTGCTGCAGTGTCGAGGTTGTGAAGGGCGGCGGCGGCCTGCGTCGTATCTGCTTGCGCTCGATATTGGCGGTGCTGAACTGCCGCGCTGCCACGATATCGACAGCCCGCTTCGCGCCAGCTTCATCGGCAAGGGTGAACTTGCTGAGCTTCCGCCCGTCGAGGCTGACAAGCCGCGCCGTGACCGGGTCGCCGCCCGGCGTCTTCAACTCCGCCGACACTGACCAGTATTCGCGCGGCTGAAATGCCTCGATCTCCATTTCCCGATCGACGATCAGGCGCAGGGCGACCGATTGCACGCGTCCGGCGGAACGGCTCCCGGGCATTTTTCGCCACAATACCGGCGACAACGTAAACCCCACCAGATAATCGAGCGCCCGTCGCGCCTGCTGGGCGTTCACCAGGTCCATATTGATCCCGCGCGGCGTGCGCACCGCCTCGTTCACCGCGTCGCGAGTCACTTCATGAAACACCACGCGCTCCATGGCGAGCCTGCGCAGGCCGGGGCGGCGATGAAGATAGTTTTGCACATGCCATGAAATCGCTTCGCCTTCGCGGTCGGGGTCGGTGGCCAGCAGCAGGCGTTTCGCGTCTCGCGCCGCATCGGCTATTGCCTTCAGGTGTTTGGCCGATTTCCCGTCGGTCACATATTCCATGGCGAAATCTTCGTCCGGGCGCACCGAGCCATCCTTCGGCGGCAGGTCGCAGATATGCCCGTATGTGGGCAGCACGGTGAAATTCGGCCCCAGATATTTCTCGATAGTTCGCGCTTTGGCCGGTGATTCGACCACCATCACTTCCACCGCGCAGTCCTCCGTTTTCGATTGTTGTGGGGCGCATCACACGACGCGCGGCGGCGCGCGAACTTACGCTGCCGCCGATACCGCCCCGGAGCCGTTGCGCACCAGCCGGCCCGCAAGTTCCAGTTCAAGAATGATTACCATGACCTCTGACGCCGGCAAGTGGCACTGCCGAACCAGTTCGTCAATACCCACCGGCGTCGGGCTTAACGCCCCCAGCACTGTGGCGCGGCGCGCGTCTTCGCCGCCGGCGGGCAGTCCGTCCCCGGGGGCGGCGGGCAGCGGCGGTGCTGGAGCAGCCAGCGGCAGCACCAGCCGCGGTCCCAGCGCGTCGACAATGTCGGCGACAGACTCGGTCAGCACCGCGCCGTCGCGCAATAGCCCATTGGTGCCGCGATGGCGCGGGTCAAGCGGCGAACCGGGAACCGCAAACACTTCCCGTCCCTGCTCTGCCGCAACGCGAGCCGTGATCAGGCTGCCGGAACGCGGCATCGCCTCCACCACTACGACACCCAGCGACAAGCCGGAAATGATGCGGTTGCGGCGTGGAAAATGGCGCGCCGTGGGACGGGCGCCGAATGGTTGTTCGCTGAGTACCGCGCCGGTATCCGCAATCTGCCGGTAAAGTGGATCGTTTTCCGGCGGATAAACCACGTCGACGCCGCCGGCCACCACCGCCGCGGTGCCGGTTTTCAGGGCTCCGAGATGCGCTTGCGAGTCGATGCCGCGCGCCAACCCTGACACCACCGCGTAGCCCGCCTTGCCCAGTTCCGCCGCCAGCCCGCGGGCGAAGCGCCCGCCGGCGCCCGAAGCATTGCGCGCACCGACGACGGCAATCATGTCTTGCCGCAACAGCGCCGCCCGACCCACGACACTGATGATCGGCGGCGGGTCCGCAATCGCTGCCAGCGGGCGCGGATAGTCCGGCTCGCAAGATGCCAGCAGGCGCCCGCCGGCTGCGGCAAGCCGGTCGCGTTCTCGTTCGGCCTGCCCGCGCGAACAAACCACTACCTTCCGGCGCAAACCGCCGCGGCGGGCAAATTCCGGCAGGCGCTCAAGCGCCGTCCCGGCACTGCCCGTAAGTTGCAGCAGGTCGGAAAATGCACGCGGGCCGATATTCTCGCTGCGCCACAGGCGCAGCCAGTCCAAGCGTTCTTCATCGGAAAGTTCGCGCGGTGCGTCATCCATCGGCCCAAGGTGGCGTTGGCGTGCACGTCGTGTCAACTATCGCGCGCCGACGGGCGTGACGAGGCTTTACGCCAGAGGGATTTACGGATAGTCTCAATAAAGTTGCGCACGATGTTGCGGTGTGCGCAGGGCAATCGGCCTTGAGCATGCCTCGCAAGGGCGCGGCTGCCGGCCGAATGGCGGCCGGCGTCCTTGACTGGAATGGATCGTTAAACGCACCGAAGGGAGGAGCCGCAATGTCGTCATGGCTCAGTGAACGTGAGCAACGGCTTGTGGAAGGCGCCGAGAGTCTCGAATTCGACTCTCCTGTACCAACGCAAATCGTTTCCAACGGCGAGTATGTCCCGCCAAAGCAGTCCACGAAACAAAAGCAGGTCGAAGCGCGCATCAAGGAATTGGCGGAAGAAAACGCCAAATACCTGGGCATGTCCCGGCGCCAGTTCCTGCAAACCAGTTGCGGCATGGCCACCGCCTTCCTGGCGATGAAGGAAGTCTATGGCACTGATGCCTTCCGCGTCAGCGACGCCGAGGCCCGCGACCCGGAAATGATGCTGGAACGCGCCAACGCGCTGTCCGGCCAGTTCATTTTCGACGACCAGACACACTTCCTGCGCGACGATTTCGCCCACGAAGCCATTCTCGGCCTGGGTGAGTTCGCTGCTGAGCACTGGAATCCCAAGCTCAAGGAAGAAGGCGTTACGCTGGAGCGCTACAAATTCGAGAACTATATCCGGGAACTCTGGTACAATAGTGACACCAAGATGGCCCTGTTGAGCGGCGCGCCGTTTGACGACCCGACCTGGTGGCTGTTGCACAATGACCAGATCGTGCGTGCGCGCGACATGGTCAACGACTTCGCTGGCTCGACCCGTATGCTCGGCCACGCCGTCATCACACCTGGCCAGCCCGGCTGGATGGAAGAAGCCGAACGGGCGATGGACGAATTGAAGCCGAATTCGTGGAAGTCCTACACGATCGGCGACCCGCTTGCTCCGTCGAAATATCCTTGGCGGCTCGATGATGAAGACCTGATGTACCCCTTCTACGAAAAATCGCTGAAGGCGGGCATCAACACGATCTGCATCCACAAGGGCTTGCTGCCGGTCGATTACGAACGCTCGTTCCGTGGCGTTTGGGAATATGCGACTTGCTGGGACATCGGCAAGGCCGCGCAGGACTGGCCGGAAATGAACTTCGTGATCTATCATTCCGCGCTGCGCGCCTTCCTCGAACTTCCCGACCAGATGTGGGATGCGTTCCAGGCTACCGGCGAGATGAAGTGGGCCGACGAACTCGTCCGCATTCCGGAAGAATTCGGCGTCAACAATGTCTATGGCGAGCTGGGCACCACCTTCGCCAACTCCGCCGTCGCGCATCCACGCTTCTCCGCAGCGTTCGTCGGCTCGCTCGTCAAGGGCCTCGGCGCCGACCACGTGGTCTGGGGCAGCGACACGGTGTGGTATGGTTCGCCGCAATGGCAGATCGAAGCAATGCGCCGCCTGGAAGTGCCGGAGGACATGCAGGAAAAATATGACCTGCCGTCCCTCGGCGGACCGAACAGCCTGACCAAACAGGCGATCTTCGGCCTCAACTCCGCGCGTATCTACAATCTCGACATGGATAGCGCGACCAACCAGCCGAAGCTGCCGGACTTCTCGAACGACCGCATCGGTGAGTTGGCACAGGCCTTCCGTGAATCCGGCGAGGGACCGAGCAACAAGCGCTACGGCTACGTGCGCCGCGCCTAGCCCGCGCTGCGCCGCTCGCGCCCATTGGGCGCGCGGCAAACTCGACAGCCGTGGAAAGGGGGCCGCAACTTGCCACCCCCTTTCCCGGCTTTCATTTGCTGTATCAGCCAAAATCTCGAAGGAGAAGACATATGCGATTGGCACGTCACCTTGGTGCTGCAATGGTCGCCGCCGCAATCGGTTTCGGCGCTGCAGCCGCGGGCGCCGCCGACGTGATGACCATCAACGCCGAGAAGGCTCGGCTCTACTTTGGCGGTCTCTACCCCTATTACTCCCTCTATCTGAAGGGAATCCCGGAAGACCTCGAAGACAACTGGGTGCAGGCGTCGCACTATGCAGTGCTCGACGTGCATGGCGGCCCGGAAGCCGGGCAAAGCGTGGTGGCCCTTCTCACCCCCACCAGCGGTGCCAGCCCGCAACCCGAATGGTGCGTAACCGAGGGCGCCGGCGAATTTGGCGGTCACGGTCCCGTGTGCATCAACACCGATGCACCCAAATCGATGAATCAGCTTCGGTTCAAGATCAGGGCGCAATATGCCGACGCTTCGGTCGACCTGCCGGCAGAGTTTCAGGATCGCGTTTGGGCAGAATATCCCGAACTCCCCGGCCGCCGCGAGAGCGAAGTGTTCGGCCCCGTCGACCTTCACATCATCCTGGACTGACAGCGCCTCGGCACCCCCCACCCCACCCCTGACCCAGCGCGGCGGCCCCCCAGGACCGCCGCGCTTTTTTTGTCAGCGATACGCCGGCGCAGGGGCTTGTCCCATGCCGCTGCCGGGCGACTCGCTTTACTCCCACAGGGCGTCCGACCTGGCGCTTCTGTCAGAGGCCGCGCCAGCCAGATGTCCGAAAGGACATGAACAAGAAGTGTCGATGCATTTGCCCGCTGGATAGACCAACACCCGCATACCGAAATACCGCCGCCATTCTGCTCAGCCCCTCATCATTCGGCAGGCGCAGCAGGAGTCAGTGCTTCCAACCGCTTGCGCGTGGCAACCAAAGGCGGGCATTGGTGGTCATCGTAATAGGTCACCTGGCAGTCCAGACAATAGAAGCATTCATTCATGTCGATACGGCCGCTGCGGCGGATCGCCCCCGTGGGGCACACCACCTCGCAGCGATGACAGGGATTGCCGCATTCCGCCCGGCGCTTGAGCCAGTCAAACATGCGAACGCGCCCAAGAATGGCCAGACCCGCCCCCAGCGGACACACAAACCGGCAATAAAACCGCTCTACAAACAAGCCGATTGTCAGCAACCCCACCGCATACGCCACCGCTGCGGCAGGCGCATCGAACCGGAATATGATCGCCGTCTTGAACGGCTCCACATTCGACCCCGCCATCGCCAGATCGTACGCAAAGAAGGTCAGCACCAGCAGCCCCAGAAAGATCACATATTTCACCGCAAACAGCCGTTCCTGAAGCTGGTCAGGAATGCGAATCTGCGGCACTTTCAGCGCCACCGCCGCCTTGTTGAGAAGCTCCTGCAGGGCGCCGAACGGGCACAGCCAGCCGCAGAAAATCGCCCGCCCCCACAGGAACAACAGCACGAACACGAACGCCGTCAGAATGAAAATCAGCGGCTCGACCATGAAGAACGCCCAGACAAAACCGCTCTCCAGCGACTGCGCGATATTCAACAGGCCGATCACCGTAAGCTGCGCACCCGCATACCAACCCAGCCAGCCAAGCACCCACGCCAGAAACGCTATGCGAACCCAGCGATGCAGCGCTCGATGCCGGGAAATCACATCCTGCAGCGACAGGATCAACAGCAGCACGCCGAGCGTGACTGCGAGAATGAGGATCCGGTCCTGGTTCGATTCCCAGATCGGACGCCAGTCCGGGCCGTCCATGAGCATCCCCGCGCCGCCTGCTGTTTCCGGGTCGGGTTCCGGTTCAGGCGCCGGCTCCGGCAACAGCACGCGCTCCGGCACACGATATTCCAGCGGCACGGCAACGGTCGCCGGTATATCCTTGCGCGTGTCGCCCTCAATGATCAGTTCAAAGCGCCAGGGCTTGCCGGGGTCCAGGCCGTGTTGCGGCGAATAGAAGAACAGGCCGCGCTCCACCATGTCCGGCGCGTCCTTGGCGTGATGGAAGGGCAGTGTTTTCAGAAACTCGGGGCCGAAGGGCATCTCCTGTCCATCCTGCAGAAAACGCAGGCGGGCAAATTGCTCCGGCTGGTCCGCAACCGGATCCTGAAACCCGAAGGCGCCGTCGGTCGCCACGAACAGGATGAGATCGTCTATCCCCCGCCCGGACACATACTGGTCCCACCACGTGCGGCCCAGAATGTTGATCCCGATCGCCGGCGGCGACACCACCGCTACATACAAATCCACATAAGGGTCTTCATCCGGCGACAGGCGCACCTTTCTGGGAGGACGAACATCCGGTACGGCTTCGAAGGCGGCAGCAACGTCGCCCACCGTCAGCCGCAGCGCGCCGACTGAGCCTTCCTCGATCAATTCCGGCCAGGTGCGTGGTTCGAACGTGTCGAAATCGACGTTGCGCCGCGGCAAGGGCTGACTCAGCGAGATACCGCGGCTGCGCGCTACCGCGCGCGCAGCGCGAATGATCGAATCGCTGAACAATATCGAGCTGGTTGTCGTCCGCGACACGGCGTCAACCGGGATCAGGCCCGACACATCACCGGCGGTGCCGCGCATGGCAAACTTCGCGCCCTCCTCAGCCGCACCTGACAGGGCAAGCACAATGCTTATGCCCCGGCGCACATCGATGCCCGGAAATTGGGTGAGATAGTGATGAAAATCATCGTCGGTAATACCGAGAATCGCGATCGGCTCCACATGCATGGTGAGCCGCGCGCCGGCAATCCGCCCGTCCAGCCCAAGCCCTACCACCAGGTGAAACGGTCGCTTCGAGTATCCGACCCCCTCCACCACATCATATTGCTCATAGATATAGCCAATGATTTCGCCGTCTTTCAGCGCTGCGGCAGCCGGCGGCTCACCTTCGACGGGGCCGAAGGAGTCCGCTTCGGGGAATACAAGTTCCAGCAGCCCGGCGTCGAGATAACCCTCGAGGTTCGTTGCAGCAGGCTCTTCCTGTCCAGCAGCCGCGCCTGCTGCCGCCAATGCCGCCGCCATCAAGAACCGAAACCAGACTGCCCCCATCAGAACCCTCCTGTGATGCCGCACTGCTCGCCTTTCCGGCTCGCCCGCACTAATGTTTCGCGCCCTTGCGTTCAATGCAACCGCGCGGCTAGCTTTGGCATTCGGACGAGATTACGACAACGGGGGAAATGTTGGCCATGCGCCCGACCATTCGCTGCCTCGTCGTGTTTTCTGTCGCCTTGGTAGCCGCGGCAGGCGCCTTGGCGCAATCGCCGGAATTGCGCGCCAAGCATATGCGCGTGATGCAACTCTACGCCACCGGACATAACGAGGAAGCCGCCATCGTCGCGCGCGAGGCGCTGGACCTTGGAATCGGAGAATTCGGCGAGGTTCATCCCAGCACCGCCGCGCTGATGGTCAATCTGGCCGACCTGCACGCTGTGCTGGAAGAATGGCCGGAAGCGGAAACACTTTTCCGCCGCGCTGCCGCCGTCCGCACCGAAACGCTCGGCGCGACGCACCCCGATACCGGCGCCGCTCATGCCGGCCTGGGAGACGCGCTGGCCCGCCAGGAACGTTTCGGCGAGGCCGAAACCAGCTATTGGAATGCACTGCACGCATTGGGGGTGGAAGTCGCACGCAATGTCCATGTGGTGGATGAAATTAGCCTGCGCGCCGGCCTTTATCGCGCGCGGGCACTCTACTACCGTGCCCACCAATACGCCGCCGCCGACCGGCTCGACGAAGCGGAACTGATTTACCAGAGCGTCATTGCCGTGTTCGAGGCGAACGCCACCGTCGACCGCTCGGAAGTCGTCGCCGCCTTGGGTGCGCGCGCCGCGCTGCTGCGAAAGCTGGGCCGGGATAGTGAAGCCCTCGAACTCGAACAATACGCCCAGGCTGTGAATGAGGGCCGGGCAAGCTGCCCGGCCGGGCTTTTCACCGTGTGCTGACTGCACGATCATCGAACCGGGGCGCCACCGGGCGGAAAGCGGGAATCCACGATGCTACTTCGATGTTGCCATGCCTGAAAACGCCATGAGCCAGCCGGATATCGAGCGCGTTGCGGCGCGAATTTTCGCCGATAACCGAAATCGCGCGCCATTTCGACCCCTGCGCGGCGCCGATGCCCCGCCGACATTGACAGACGCATACCGCATTCAGGACTGCGTGCATAATCTGTTTGAGGCCGAAGGAGATGCGGGGCCGCTCGGTGGACACAAGATCGCGCTGACATCAAGGGCGGTGCAGGCGCTGTGCGGCGTCGATCAGCCCGCCTATGGCGGCATCTTCGCGAAAACCATTCACCGCTCGCCGGCCGTTATGGAACTTTCCGAATTTGTGCACGCCGGTCTGGAATTTGAACTGGCGGTGGAAATCTCCCGTGACGCGCCGCCGGAAAACGCCCCCTATGACCGCGAATCCATCGCTCGCCATATCAGGTCATGTGCGCCGGCATTTGAACTGATCGAGGACAGGAACGCTGATTATGGCGCCCTGGATGCAGCATCCATCCTGACCGACCGCTGTTGGTGCGCGGGAATCGTGTTGGGCCCGCCCGTCACGCGATGGGACGATATCGACCTCGCCACCGTGCCGGTTACCTTGGCCTGGAATGGCGTCGTGTGCGAGCGCGGCGTCGCCGGTGCATCAATGGGGCACCCGTTCGAAGGGCTCGCATGGGTCGCCAACCATCTCGCGCAACGCGGGCGGGGCCTCACCGCCGGCGAAATCGTCATGACCGGAAGCGCCCTGGCAACGCGGTTTCCAGAGGCAGGTGATGAAATCATCTATGCAATCGAGGGCTTGGGCGAAACGCGCCTGAACGTAGCGCCGTGAAGGCCTCCCATCTTTTTTCGGACCTGCAGTTGACACTCATTCGCATCACAGGTCATTATGCGGGCGATGATGATGTGGCGCACAATCAAACCCTCCGCCCTTGCCGCAGTGCTGCGCGCTCTGGCTGGCCACGCGCCCCGTTCAGTCTCCCGGTCGAAACCGGTCGTGCCGAGGCCCGTCCGACCCAAACCCGCGCGGAGCCGAATTCCGAACTAAACGGCGCACCCTGCCCCCGTCGGCCGAACAAGCTCCCCGACCCGCACAACTCCCTGCTCGGAGCGGCGCGTGCGCCGGAAAGAAGCATCACATGCTGGACAGCCTGACCACCGACCGCAGCGGGACAATTCCCGTTGTCGCTGTCGCGGAACCGGCATTCGCACACTGGCGCGAAAATGCTGGGGCACAAACCCGCCATTGGCTGGACGCTGTCGGCTTCAACGCCCGGCCCGGTGCCGCGGCACTGTTGCCGGGCGAAGACGGCGCCCCCGCATCCGTGGTGTTGATTGTCGGTGCAAGCCCCGATTTATGGTCGTTTGCAGGCTTGCCGACACAGTTGGGTCCGGGCCGCTACAGTTTCACCCGGCCGCAAGGTTTCGCGTGGAACACACATCTTGCCACCCATGTCGCATTGGGATGGATGCTCGGAAACTACCGGTTCGACGCCTACAAGTCTTCGCCGGCCAAACCGATGCCGTCCGCAGCGCCCCCGGAGGGCGCAGATATCCCGCTCGCTCGTCGCCTCGCCCGCGCGGTCGGGCTGGCGCGCGATCTGATCAACACCCCGGCCAACGACATGGGCCCGCAAGATCTGGAACACGCCGCCCGCGGTGTCGCTCAGGCCTATGGCGCGGAGGTTCACGTCATTGTCGGAGATGATCTGCTCGTCCGCGATTACCCGATGATTCATACCGTTGGCCGGGCGAGCCCCCGCGCACCTCGCCTCATCGACATGTCATGGGGCGATGAAACCCACCCTCGCATTACGCTCGTGGGAAAAGGCGTATGTTTCGATTCTGGCGGCCTCGATCTCAAGACCGCCGCCGGCATGCGCCTGATGAAAAAGGATATGGGCGGCGCCGCATTGATCCTAGGGCTCGCCGCGGCCGTCATGGACGCCAGCTTGAACGTACGGTTGCGGGTTCTCCTTCCTGCCGTGGACAACGCCGTTTCCGGCAATGCCTATCGCCCTGGTGACATCGTGCGAACCCGCGCCGGCAAGACTGTCGAGATCGGCAATACGGACGCCGAGGGCCGCTTGATCCTGTGCGACGCGCTGGCCGAAGCGGATCGCGAAGCACCGGAACTGCTCATCGACGCAGCGACCCTGACCGGCGCCGCCCGCGTTGCGCTGGGAACAGAGGTCCCGGCCCTGTTCACCGACGACGACACGCTCGCTGATGACCTGACGCGCCATTCGCGCACCGAGGCCGACGCACTGTGGCGTTTGCCGCTCTGGAAACCCTACCGCTCGCTGCTGCGCACCCCCGCAGCCGACCTCAACAATATCTCCGACGGGCCTTATGGCGGCGCAGTCACCGCAGCGCTGTTTCTCGGCGCATTTGTGGAGAAAGCTGCAAGCTGGGCCCATCTGGATTGCATGGGCTGGAATCTGCGCAATCAACCCGGCCGCCCGAAAGGCGGCGAGGCTATCGCCCTGCGCGCCCTCTATGCACTGATTGCCGCGCGCTATCCCCCGTTCAGCAACGGGGCAACCGCGTAACCGGGCCCATGGACACCGCGGAAATCCTCACCGGCTCGCGCCGTGACCTGCTGCTGATATGCGATCATGCCAGCAATCACGTCCCTGCCGAACTCGCCGGCCTCGGTCTGTCCGAAACTGACCTCCAACGTCATATCGGCTGGGATATCGGTGCCGGGCCGCTCACCCGTTGTCTTTCCGCGCGGCTGAACGCCCCGGCCATACTCTGTCGCTTTTCACGTCTGATCATTGACCCGAACCGCCCCATCGGCCACCCGCAATCAATCCCCGGGCGCAGTGACAATATCCCGGTACCCGGAAACATCGCACTGAGCACGGCAGAAGCCGCGCGGCGCGACACCCTTTACCATCGCCCCTACCATGCTGCCGTTCACGACCTGATCGAAAGCCTGGGATCGCCGGCCCTGATTGCAGTACACAGCTTCACGCCGATGTTGAACGGCTCTTCGCGCCGCTGGCACGCCGCAGTTCTTCATGATGACGACCAAAGCCTTGCACGCCCCATGCTGGCCGAATTCCGCCGCTGCCGCGAACTCCTGGTCGGCGATAACGAACCCTATTCGGGATACAGCGATCTCACTTTCACCCTGCCTTGGCACGCCGGTCGCCGTGGCCTGAAAAGTGCTGCCATCGAAGTACGCCAGGACCTGATCGATAATTCCGCAGGCGTGGAGCGCTGGGCAGACATCATTGAACAGGTCCTCCGGCAAGTATTCGAAACAGCACAGCCAAGTCTTTCATGACCAGTGACTCCCCTGCCTTCACCGTCGGCGTCGAAGAGGAATACTATCTCGTTGACCGGACCAGCGGCGACCTTGTCCCCGAAGTACCGCAAGGCTTGATCGCCGAATGCCAGGAACGCCTGCCGAAGCAGGTTTCACCGGAATTTCTTCAAACACAGATTGAGATCGGCACTCGCGTGTGCCGTAACATGCCCGAAGTGCGCGACGAACTGGTGCGGCTGCGCGGGGAAATCTCGGCCGTCGCAGCACGCTACGGCTTTGCCATCATCGCCGCGTCAACGCACCCCTTCGGCGCCTGGCACCGCCAGCGCACGACTCCCAACCCGCGCTATCACGAGATCGGCGAGCAATACGGAACCCCGGCGCGCCGTTTGCTGATTTGCGGCATGCACGTGCATGTCGGCATTCAACCCGATGAACTGCGTATCGATCTGATGAACCAGTTCACCTACTTCCTTCCGCATCTTTTGGCGCTCACTACCTCATCGCCGTTTTGGGTCGGGGAAGACACAGGCTTGGCATCCTACCGATTGGCGGTATGGGACGGCCTGCCGCGAACCGGGCTGCCGCCGCGGCTGAATGGCTGGCATGAATTTCAGGAACTGGTACAGCAATTGGTCGCCGCCGAGGCAATCAGCGACGCCACGAAAATCTGGTGGGACGTACGCCCCTCTGCGCGCTACCCCACACTTGAAGCACGCATTTTTGATTGCTGTACCCGCATCGACGATACCATCTGCGTCGCTGCCCTCACCCAGTGTGTAATGCGCATGTTATGGCGCTTGCGACGGCGCAATCAGCGCTATCGCATCTACCCCACCGCACTGGTGGCGGAAAATCGATGGCGGGCGATGCGATACGGCCTCGACCGCGGGCTGATGGATTTTGGCGAAAGACAGGTCAAGCCGATGACCGTCCTGGTCGATGAAATACTCGAAATGATCGCCGAAGACGCCGAGGCGCTGGACTGCGTCGACGATGTCGCTCATGCGCGAACAATCGTGCGCGACGGTACCAGCGCCCACCGCCAGCGAGCCGCCTGGCGGAATGCCGGCGATGACCATGCGGGACGGAAAGTGGTGAACATGCTGATACGCGAGACACTGCACGGCGTCTGAACCCCAGCGCCAAAATTCCCCGCAAGCGCGCTTCACTGGGAACACTGGAAACCCCGAACAACCGCCTTCCCGGCAACCTTGCTGGCGTGCAGCACTGCGCCGCGGCCCGCCGGAGACGGCGCAAACGCCGCTTTATTCGGGGCGCGGGAACCCGGGCTTTCCGTCTTTTGCCCGGCAGCGTTGACACCATTATTCGGTACTGTCACCATAAACTCTTGCCCCTCCTTATCGCATGAGTTGAGCCACTATGAACAAACTTGCCTGCTTGATAGTAGCTGCCGCCCTTGCCGCTTCCACCGCCCATGCTGCCGATGGCGTAACCAACGTGCGCAACGCCGATGAATGTGACGGCGTGTCGGCCGTCGAAATTACATGGACTTTTACTCCGAACTCTATCGAAGTAACGGAAGGGTCGTGCATTCATTTCACGAATACTCACAATATTGAGCACAGCGCAGTAGGCGCAAACCGTGAGTTCAATACAGGGATCATGATGCCCGGCGGCACCGCGCTGCTGCGGTTCGATCGCGTGGCCGAAATCCCCTATATCTGCGGCGTGCACCCGCCCATGACCGGCATGCTCACCGTTGTCGCCGCGCAATAGGCGCCCACTCTCGCTTGACATGGACAGTATCATGACCAGACTTCTTCGCCGTCTCTTCGTCGCCATCGCGGGCGTGGCGGCAGGCGCCCACTCTCGCTTGACATGGACAGTATCATGACCAGACTTCTTCGCCGTCTCTTCGTCGCCATCGCGGGCGTGGCGGCAGGCGCCCACTCTCGCTTGACATGGACAGTATCATGACCAGACTTCTTCGCCGTCTCTTCGTCGCCATCGCGGGCGTGGCGGCCGCCTTGTCCGCGCCGGTGGCAGTCGCTTGCGGCAACGTCACAATTGCCGAAATGAATTGGGCGTCCGCCGAATTTGCCGCGCATATCGACCGTATCATCCTGGAAGAGGGCTTCGGCTGCACCGTGGCGCTGGTACCCGGAGATACTGTACCCACCCTCACCTCAATGGCGGAAAAAGGCGTACCCGACATCGCACCCGAAGCCTGGATCAATTCGGCCCGTGACCTGCTGGAGCGCGCCGTAGACGAAGGCCGGCTGATCCACGCCGCAGAAATCCTCTCCGATGGAACCGCCGAGGGGTGGTGGATACCCCAGTATATCAAAGACGCTCATCCCGAGATCGAAACCATCAGTGACGCCCTGATGCGGCCCGACCTGTTCCCGCACCCCGAATACCCCGAACTCGGCGCCGTCTTCGGATGCCCTTCCGGCTGGGGCTGCCAATACATCAACGAAAATCTGTTTCGTGCTTGGCAGGGTAGCGAAAAAGGCTTTGAACTTGTGGATCCGGGTTCGGCCGCCGGGCTCGACGGCTCACTCGCGAGCGCATGGGAACGGCGCGAACCTTGGCTCGGATATTACTGGGCGCCAACAGCGCTATTGGGAAAATATCCCATGTTCAGACTCGATTTCGGCGTCGAACACGACCCCGGCCATTGGCATGGCTGCACCGCCGTGCCGGAATGCCCCGACCCCAGACCCAACGCCTGGGTGCAGGCCGCCGTTCACACAATCGTCACGACAGACTTCGCCGCACAGGAGCCGGAAGTCCTCGCCTATCTCCAGAAACGGCGCTGGCCAAGCGCCGTTGCCAACGACGTCCTCGCCTGGATGGACGAAAACCAGTTCATGGGTGAAGATGCCGCTTGGTATTTCCTCGAAAATTACCCGAACCTGTGGACAGACTGGGTCACGGAGGACACCGTCGCCAAAATCAACTCGGCTCTCTAGGCGGCCGGTGCCGGAAACCGGGCGATGCGCCGCCCGGTTTCCGGAACGAAGCGGCGCAGCAGACGCGGACAATTGAAGCATGGCCAGCCCGGAATGGTTGTTCGAATTTCCCGAATTGCCCCGCCAGTTCCTGCGGCTCATGCGGAAAAGCATGGACGAAGGCTTCCGCGCGTTTTCCCGCTCTCACGGAGAAGCCATCGAAGCATTTTTTGAGCCTCTGCTCCGCCTCATGGTGGGGCTGGAGCGGTTCCTGCTCGATATGCCATGGTGGTTGGTCATCATCCTGCTTGCCGGTCTCGCATGGGCCGCAAGCCGCCGCTGGACCCTCACTGCCGGCGTTGCTGTCGTGTTCGCCGTCATCGGCCTGTTCGGCATGTGGGACGATACCATGCGAACATTGGCCATCATCATTGTCTGCACCGCTATCGCCGTCATCGCCGGAATCCCGATCGGCATCGCAATGGCGCGTTCCGATCGCCTGCGCGCTGCTGTTCTGCCCGTGCTCGACGTCATGCAGACCATGCCCAGCTTCGTCTACCTCATCCCGGTGGTCATGCTGTTGGGCATCGGTCGCGTGCCCGGCAGTATCGCCGTGATAATTTACGCCATCCCGCCCGTTATTCGCCTGACTGATCTCGGTATCCGCCTCGTTGACAAGGACGTCCTCGAGGCCGCGGACGCTTTCGGCGCCAGCCCCCGCCAACGTCTGATGGGCGTACAACTTCCGCTCGCCTTGCCCACCATCATGGCCGGCATCAATCAGACCATCATGATGGCCCTGGCCATGGTAGTCATTGCATCGATGATCGGCGTCCAGGGTCTCGGGCAACCTGTGCTCCGGGCGATCACAAACCAGTATTTCGCCCTGGGCCTGCTCAACGGCCTTGCCATCGCCGCGGTCGCCATCGTCCTCGACCGCATCTCCCAGGCTTGGGGCGTGCGGATCCAGAAACACCGTCTGCCCGAAAAATGAAGGAAGCCGCGATATCCCGCCCGCCGGATTTCCCATGGCAAAAATAGATATCAACGGCGTCTGCAAGGTATTCGGCCCGCAACCCGAAACCATTCTGCCACGCCTGCGAAACGGCGAAACAAAGGAACGGATTCTCGCTGACACCGGCCATACTGTCGGCCTCGATAATGTATCCCTGTCGATCGATACCGCCGAAACATTCGTCATCATGGGCCTCTCGGGTTCCGGCAAATCAACCCTGATCCGGCATCTCAACCGGTTGATCGAACCTACAGCGGGCTCGATCACCGTCGACGGAGTCGACGTCCTCGCCTTGAACAACACGGAATTGCGCCGGTTCCGCCGCACCAGAACGGCCATGGTGTTCCAGCGTTTCGCCCTGCTGCCGCATCGTCCCGTCATCGAGAATGTCGCCTACGGCCTGGAAATTCGCGGCGTAGGTAGCGGTATCCGACGCCACAAGGCGCGCCAGTGGATCGAAGCCGTAGAACTGTCGGGATACGAAAACGCTTATCCCGGACAACTCTCCGGCGGAATGCAACAGCGCGTAGGCCTCGCCCGCGCCCTCTGCGGGGACCCCGAAATCCTCTTGATGGACGAGGCATTCAGCGCCCTGGACCCGCTCATTCGCGCTGACATGCAGGACACGCTCAAGGCCCTGCAGCGCGACCTGCGCAAGACCATCGTCTTCATCACTCACGACCTTGATGAAGCACTGAAACTCGGCGACAGGATCGCCATCCTCAAGGGCGGCAAACTGGTCCAGGCGGGCGAGCCCCACACCATCATGTCCGCACCCGCCGACGAATACGTCGCCTCATTCGTGCGCCGCGCGAACCCCGATCTCATCCCGCAACCAAGCGACCGGCTCATTCCTTCCTGACCAACCGCACCGGCACGGGAACACTTGCAAAACAGTTAACGTTCTGTTATTGTTCATACATGATTCATCACGCTCGTAACGCCACGCCCATCAAATCCCCGCAAATCCCGGTAAATCCCACTTTGTACGCGTTTCCACATCCCCACCGCCGCAAAAAGAACCGGTTCAGAAGGGAATATCGTCGTCGAGTTCGCCACGCCCGCCCCCTGACGCGCGACCTCCGCCTTGGCCGCCGCCCGCATCGCGTGACGGGCCTTCACCAAATCCGCCTGCCGCTCCCTCGCCGGCAAACGCGGCTCCCTCGTCGCGACCGCTAAGCATCGTCAATGTTCCCCGGAAGCGGTTTAGCACGATCTCAGTGGTGTAACGCTCCTGATTCGATTGCGGATCCATCCATTTGCGCGTCTGCAATTCTCCTTCAAGATAGACCTTTTGTCCTTTACGAACATACTTTTCTACGATATCTACAAGATTTTCGTTGAAGATGACAATCCGGTGCCACTCAGTGCGCTCGCGCCGCTCTCCTGACTGGCGGTCGGTCCAGCGCTCGCTCGTGGCGAGCGAAAAATTCGCAACCCGCCCGCCGTTTTGCATATTGCGGATTTCAGGATCCCGGCCAAGATTGCCGACAAGGATGACTTTGTTGACGCTGCCAGACATGCCACGGTGCCTTTCGTTCCGCCGCGCCCGGCGCGGCGCCCTGAGGATGGGAACAACTTCCCCGGAGTATAGCGCGACATGGCAGCCTGCCGGCAAGGAAACCGCATGAATCCCGTGTCCGCGCCGCTTGCAGCCGTCGATCCCGGGCAGCACATCGTGATACGCGGCGCACGCGAGCACAATCTCAAGGGCATTGATGTCCTGCTGCCGCGCAATCACCTCATCGTCATCACCGGCGTCTCCGGTTCCGGCAAATCCTCTTTGGCCTTCGACACCGTCTACGCAGAGGGGCAGCGGCGATACGTCGAAAGCCTGTCCGCCTACGCGCGGCAGTTCCTCGAATTGATGGAAAAGCCGGACGTCGATTCCATTGATGGCCTGTCACCGGCAATCGCCATCGACCAGAAAGCCACTTCGCGCAACCCTCGCTCTACCGTCGGCACCGTCACCGAAATCTACGACTATATGCGCCTGCTATGGGCGCGCGTCGGTATCGCCTATTCGCCGGCAACCGGTTTGCCGATAGAAAGCCAGTCTGTCAGCCAGATGACCGATGCCATCATGGCAATGGGCGAGGGTGCGCGGCTCTATCTGCTTGCCCCCGTCGTCCGCAGACGAAAAGGCGAATATCGCCGGGAAATCGCTCAACTCATGAAGCGCGGCTTTCAACGCCTCAAAATCGACGGCACGCTCTATTCGATCGAGGAAACGCCGGCGCTCGACAAGAACCGCAAACACGATATCGAAGTGGTCGTTGACCGCGTGATCGTGCGCACCGGCATGGGCAACCGCCTCGCCGATTCCATCGAAACCGCGCTGAACCTTTCCGACGGTTTGCTGGTTGTCGAAAATGCCGTCACCAGCGATCGCGCCATGTTTTCCGCCCGTTTCGCGTGTCCCGTATCCGGGTTCACCATCGACGAAATCGAACCACGCCTGTTTTCGTTCAATAATCCCCAGGGAGCATGTCCTACCTGCGCCGGCCTCGGCACCCTGGCGTATTTCGATGCGGAGCTCGTGGTCCCGAACCACGACTTGAGCCTTGCCGGAGGGGCCATTCGGCCATGGGCGAGAGCCGATACACCCTATTATCGCCAGACACTCGAATGCCTGGCCGGCCACTACGGGATCAGCATGGACGACTCATGGTCCGCGCTGCCGCACACCGCGCGCAACGCCATTCTCTGCGGTTCAGGCGAAACCGAAGTCGTCATGACCTACGATGATGGCTTGCGCCGCTACAGCACCAGCCGCCCGTTCGAAGGCGTGATCCCCAATCTCGAACGGCGGTATCGCGAAACGGAAAATCAGTGGCTCAGGGAAGAACTGTCGCGATTCCGGTCCGAAAAACAATGCTCGGCTTGCGGCGGTGAGCGCCTGAAACCCGAAGCGCTCGCCGTCAAGGTTGCCGGAGAAACAATTGGTGCGGTGTCGCGGCGCTCCATTGGCGACGCCGCCGCGTGGTTCGCGGAACTCCGCAGCCAGTTGATCCCGAAACACCAGGAAATCGCCGAACGCATTCTTCGTGAAATCAATCAGCGCCTCGGCTTTCTGGTCGATGTCGGCCTGCAATATCTCGGTCTGTCACGTAATTCCGGCACATTATCCGGTGGCGAAAGCCAACGCATTCGCCTCGCTTCGCAAATCGGCTCCGGCCTCACCGGTGTGCTCTACGTGCTCGATGAACCGTCCATCGGCCTCCATCAGCGCGACAATGCGCGCCTCTTGCAAACGCTGCGAAACCTCCGTGACCTCGGTAACACCGTCATCGTCGTGGAGCACGACGAAGACGCTATCCGCAGCGCCGACCACCTTGTGGATATGGGGCCGGGCGCCGGCGCCCATGGCGGCCGTGTTATTGCGGAAGGCCCTCCCGACGCCGTGATCGGCAACAGCACCAGTCTCACCGGTCAATATCTCTCCGGCCTGCGCACCATCGCGGTGCCAGGCCAGCGGCGTAGGGGGAAAAACCTCACTAACGGTCAGCGCCAACAGATCAGAATCATCGGCGCCCGGGAAAACAACCTCAGAAATGTTCAGGCAGCCATCCCCGCCGGCACATTGTGCTGCGTCACCGGCGTTTCCGGCAGCGGTAAATCCAGCCTGATCGTTAACACCCTCTATCCCGCGGCTGCCCGGCGGCTCGCCCGCGCCCGTGCGCGTGCCGGCAAACACGACGCCATCGAAGGTCTCGAATATCTCGACAAGGTCGTTGATATCGACCAGTCGCCGATCGGCCGAACGCCGCGCTCCAACCCGGCCACCTATACCGGAGCGTTCACGCCAATTCGCGAATGGTTCGCCAGACTGCCGGAATCACAAGCCCGGGGCTATCGCCCTGGCCGTTATTCCTTCAACGTAAAAGGGGGGCGGTGCGAAGCCTGTCGGGGCGACGGCGTGGTGAAGATCGAAATGCACTTCCTGCCCGACATATATGTCACTTGCGATACCTGCCGCGGGTCACGCTACAACCGCGAGACGTTGGAAGTCACCTACAGGGACCACTCCATCGCTGATGTACTCGCCATGACGGTGGACGACGCCAGCGAGTTGTTCGCCGCCGTCCCTGCCATCCGCAACAAGCTGGAAACACTGCGCAACGTCGGCCTCGGCTATATCAAGGTCGGTCAACAGGCCACCACTCTCTCCGGTGGGGAGGCGCAGCGCGTCAAACTCGCCAAGGAACTGTCGCGGACCGCAACCGGCAAAACGCTCTATATTCTCGACGAACCAACCACCGGCCTGCATTTCGAAGACATTCGCAAATTGCTCGATGTGCTTCACGCCCTGGTCGAGACCGGCAATACGGTGGTCGTGATCGAACATAATCTCGACGTGATCAAGACCGCCGACTGGATCATCGACTTGGGGCCGGAAGGCGGCGACGGCGGCGGCCAGGTCATTGCCCAGGGCACACCGGAAGAGATCGCCGCCGCACCGGGCAGCCATACCGGCGCCTTTCTCGCCCCCTATCTCGACGTCGAACGGCAACCGCGTCGTGAAGCGTCGTGAGGAAGCGGAACCTCACCGCCGGTAACCATCTCCCGCAATCTCTCCAACAGTGCGCCGCGGTTCGGTCTATAGTCCGCCCCCTCCCACCAGGCTTCCAGCCGTCTCAGCACCTCGCCGACGCCCGGACCCGGAGGCAGGCCCAGTTTGAGGGCATCCGAGCCGCGCACCGGAAATACGGGTGGCGTCCAGTGGTCGGCGACGGCAAACGCCTCGTCGAACCCCGCATGCGTTTCCGCGCCGGCCCAGGCCAACAACACCAGATCCCGATAACGGGCAGCGCCCGCCCGGGCGATTACATGCCTGAGTCCGCGCGCGTCCAACGTGTTGATCCGCGCCTCGGGCGCCGCCAGCGTCGCGAGACGGTCGGTCTGCGCCCGCGACAATCTCCAGCGGCGTGCCAACGCCGCCGCGTCGGTGCCGGTAATCACCGCCGCCAGGCGGCGTATGCCGCTGCCGGCGCCGCGCTCAAGCGTTACCAACCGCGCGAGACGTCGCCGCCAATTGTCGCACCGCACCGGAATGACATGATCAAGAACACCGGACCGTTCCATAAGCTCCAGCGCAGGCATCGGATTCGGCGCCTCCAGCAGCCGTATCATCTCATGCTGCACGCGCTCCCCCGAAAGCCGCTCCACCCCGTCTTGCAGCGCCTGACAGGCCTCCAGCGCGCCGGCATCGACAGGCGCGCGGCCAAACCACGCAAAGAACCGAAAAAACCGCAGCACCCGCAGATAATCCTCACGGATTCGCTGCTGTGCTTCACCGACAAAGCGCACCCGTCCCGCCGCAAGGTCGGCGCGGCCTTCGAACGGATCAAAGAGAGCCCCGTCGGGCGCCAGGGAAAGCGCGTTGAACGTAAAGTCTCGCCGCGCCGCATCGACAACCCAATCGTCGGTGAATGCCACGGTAGCCCGGCGTCCGTCGGTGGCGACATCCCGCCGCAGCGTGGTTACCTCGATACACCGCGTTTCTCCCACAATCACCACCGTACCGTGCGACAATCCGGGGGTCACGGTTTTGAAACCGGCATGAGCCGCCGCGTCGCAAACAGTCTCGGGTGTCAGTGGCGTCGCAAGGTCGACATCGCTGATCCCCCCGGAGCGGGGAGGCCGTCCGCAGAGGGTATCACGCACCCTGCCACCGATGAACCGAACCGGCCCACCTGCCTTGAGCACCTCGATTACGGCAGGCACCGGCGGTTCCCGCGTCCAGACCGGCATGGTCAGACGGGCAACTGGCATCGTCATTCGCGAAACCCGCCTGGCACCGTGGAACCCTGGTCATCAACTTCCGTCGGGACATATTTGGTTCCCGGCTGCCCTCCCTCGAACAAGCTGGCCCCGAACAGGGACAGGACCACGAGAAAAAGACCTGCCAAGGCGAGCGCGCCCCAAGGCGTTTTGCCGGGGTGTTCGCGCTCATGCCTGCGCGCCCAACGCCACCATGCAAAATAGAGCGCGACCGGCAAAACCAGAAGAAAGAGCCTGAGAAGGATGAAAGTCATGCGGGATGACGCAGTAGTTCTGACAGATTTACCAGAATACGGGCTGTCGCGCCCCATATGTAGCGATCGCGATATGGCAGCACATAAAACGTGCGCCGCATCCCGCGAGCAACTGCCATGCGTTTCACATGATTGTTCGGGTCAAGAAAAAAGCGCAAGGGCACCTCGAATGCTTCTGCAACCTCGAACGAATCCAGTGTCAATTCCCCTGTGCTGAACGGCGCTTCAATGACTCCCACAACCGGAACGACACTGTACCCCGTACCCGTCAGACACGTGTCCAGCCGGCCCACCACATCGACCCGGCTCCGTTGCAGCCCTACTTCCTCTTCCGTCTCCCGCAGTGCCGTGTCGGTTGCGTCGATATCGCCAGGGTCCACCCGCCCCCCCGGAAAGCTGATCTGCCCCGGATGGGCACGCAAATGCGCGGCGCGGCGCGTAAGTAGCACGCTCATGCCGTCGCGATGGTCGACCAAGGGTACCAGCACCGCTGCCTTGCGCACTGTCGCGGTGTCTCCATCGGCAGCACAGTCTTTTGTTTCTGCGGCCAGCGACGCCGGAATTACGCGGCAGTTTTCACGCGCCGCCAGGCGTTCGATCAGTTGCGAACGCATCAGCAAACCGTGCCGAGCACGAACCGTGCGCCGTTGCTCCATATGGATAGCAGGCCGCTGTCATCATCTTCTTCCGCGAGGTCGACGAGGTCGTAAAAGATGCTTCGCGCAATCAATGCTTCAAGGCCCCCTTCCATTTCGATATAGGGTGAAGGCTGACCGTTTTCGCGGTTGGTCGCCACCCTGATACGCCGCCCGGAACCGGCTTCGATCTCATGATCGAGATTGGTGCGGAACCGCAGGCGCCGGCGCTCACCGACGCCGCTGGCAGTCATCGCCACGGCGACGAACGGCGCGTCATCAACCGCCACGCGCACGCGCTCGACCGGCGTCACGAGCCAATGACCGCCGCTGCTGTCACGCTGCAGTACAGAGGCGAACAGTTTAACCAGCGGTTTGCGAGTAATCGGCGAACCATGATAATACCATGTGCCATCGCGTCCGATTCGGATGTCGGTCTTGCCGCCAAGTAAGGAACCTGATCGTTCTCCATCGGATAAACCGTCGGAGAACGCGCCTGTGTGCCCGGATTGATCGAAATCTCGAGAAGCCATTCGGCGAACCTAACCCATAGCCCTTGCGAGTAACAGTATGAGTGCTACCGCCGTCAGCCACGCCGATGACGCCCCTGCCCGAACCCGTTTGCTGAACGAAATCGACGCTTTGGGGCAGACCATGTTCCGTGTGCGCGCCCATGTTGGCGAGATGATTTACGGCCAGCACGACGTCGTCGATCAGGCCCTCATCACGCTCTTGTCCGGCGGACACGCTCTTCTGGTTGGGGTGCCGGGGCTGGCAAAGACACGGCTCACGGAAACCCTCGGCGCGGTCATCGGCTTGTCGGAGAAGCGGGTTCAGTTCACCCCGGACCTCATGCCGGCGGATATTATCGGCTCCGAAGTCCTGGAGGAATCGGAAACCGGGCGCCGCAGCTTCCGGTTTGTCGCCGGGCCGGTGTTCTGCCAACTGCTCATGGCGGACGAAATCAACCGCGCAAGCCCGCGCACGCAGTCGGCCCTGCTTCAGGCAATGCAGGAGCACGAAGTGTCCGTTGCCGGTACCCGCCACGCGCTCCCCCGCCCGTTTCATGTCATTGCAACACAAAATCCGCTCGAACAGGAAGGAACCTACCCGCTGCCGGAAGCGCAGTTGGACCGCTTCCTGATGCAAATTGATATCGACTATCCGGCACTTGAATCCGAACGGCAGATGATGCTGATCACGACCGGAGCGGACGAAGTAAAACCACGCGCGGCGATGACAGCGGAACAATTGATCGCCGCACAACGACTGGTGCGTACGGTACCGGTGGGAGAGTCGGTCGTTGATACGATTCTGCGTCTTGTGCGTTCGGGCCGGCCCAATGACACCGGCAGCGAACTGGTTCGCGACTCCGTATCCTGGGGACCCGGCCCGCGTGCCAGCCAGGCGCTCATGCTCGCTGCGCGCGCGCGCGCTATTTTGGATGGCCGCCTGTCGCCTTCGATAGATGACATCATTGCACTGGCGCCGCCGATCCTGCGGCACCGCATGGATATCACCTTCGCCGCGCGCGCCGAGGGCGTGACCGTGCAGCAAATCATCGCCCATATGTGCGAACGCCTGGATTGAATACCCGCCCACCGGGCATGCCCGTTCACCTGTCATGAACAATGCGCTTGCCATTCGCCGCCGCGCCGAACAGACCGCAGCGGCGCTGCCGGCCTTGCTCGCCGCCGCCCGGCGCATCGCCGCCACCGTCCAACAGGGCGTTCACGGGCGTCGACAACCGGGACCAGGAGAAACTTTCTGGCAGTTTCGCCGTTATCAGAGCGGAGACTCGGCGACTCTGATCGACTGGCGCCAATCTGCACGCAGCGAACATGTCTATGTTCGCGAGCGTGAGTGGGAGGCCGCGCAAAGCATCTGGCTGTGGCGCGACGGCTCCCCGTCGATGGATTTTGCCTCCCCCGGTATCAAGGAGACCAAGAAGGAACGCGCCTCTTTGCTGCTGCTTGCCGTCGCCGCCTTGCTGCTGCGCGGGGGCGAGCAGGTCGCTCTGCTCGGCCATACGCGGAAACCAGCACGCGGAACCGCTGCGCTCACGCCGCTGGCGGAAACACTGATTGCCGACCGCGATGCGGGTGGAATCCCTGAAACCACTTCCCTCCCCCACAGCGCACACACGGTTCTGATCGGTGATTTCCTTGATCCGATCAAGGATATCACCCGCACCATCAAACACATGACCGGCGGCGCCGTCACCGGTCATCTGGTGCAGGTGCTTGATCCCGTGGAGGAAACCCTGCCCTATAGCGGGCGTGCCCGTTTCGCCGGTCTCGAGGGCGAGACCCAACCGCTCATTGGCCGCGTGGAGTCCGTGCGAAGCGAATACCGGTCCCGGCTCGAGGCGCATCAAGCGGCTCTGACGGCGACGGCGAGGCGGGTGGGGTGGAACTTTTTGCGCCACCGCACCGACCGCCCGCCGGAACAGGCTCTGCTCGCCTTGTATCTCGCCTTGTCGGCGCAGTTGGGGCGCAATCGGTGAGGCGCGAACCATGCTGAGCATCGGCAGCCTGACATTTGCGGCGCCGTGGCTTCTGATCGCCTTGGCCGGACTGCCGATCATCTGGTGGCTCCTGCGGATAAACCCGCCCACCCCGCGCCGCATCACGTTTCCAGCCGTGCGCCTGCTATTGGGTTTGCGGCAAGTCGAAGAAACCCCGGCGCATACTCCCCTCTGGCTGCTCTTGCTGCGGCTAGTATTGGCGGCACTCGTCATTCTCGCGGCGGCGCAGCCTTTCCTTGCTGCGGGAACCAGCGAGGACGCCGACGGTCCTCTCGTCATGGTCATCGATGACGGTTGGGCCGCCGGTGGGCGTTGGCAGGAGCGCATTGCACTCGGCGAAGCACTTATCGAGGCGGCGCGACTGGATGGCCGCGGCGTGCTGATCGCCGGAACCGCGCCGGTCTCCGCAACAGGAGACATGCAGTCACCCCGGTTCATGACCGGTGCTCTAGCCAGTGCCGCAGACGCATTGGCCACGCTGCGCGCAATGGAGCCGCGGCCATGGCCGGTTGACCGGGCAGGCTTTGCCGCCGCCTTCAACGCTGCCGCGCCGTCCTTGAACGGGGCGGAGGTGGTGTGGCTGAGTGACGGCATCGCCGATCCGACTGCCGGGGCCACAGAAGATTTTCTGGCCGTCCTGCAAGCCTTGGGGCGTGTCACCGCGCATGTTGATCCGCCGGCGGAACGCGCCGTGGCCCTGTTGCCGCCGGGCGCGGACGCGACCGGTTTGACACTGCAGGCCGTGCGCGCCGATGCACGGAATCCGGCGAGCATTCCGGTTCGCGCCATCGCCCAAGACGGCCGCGTTCTGGCGCGTCAAAACGTCGAATTTGCCGCCGGCAAGGCGAGCGCGCGGCAGCGCCTCGAACTCCCGGCCGAACTGCGCAATGAAATCGTCCGTCTGACCATGGAAGGCAAGACTTACGCCGCCGCCACGGTATTGATGGACGGGCGCTATCGGCGCCGCCCGGTGGGCCTGATTTCCGGCGGCGGTTTCGAGAGCAGCCAGCCACTGCTTTCCGATCTCTACTACCTGCAGCGCGCCCTTTCCCCGTTCAGTCAAGTGCGGCAGGACACTCTGGAAGCCCTGATTCAGGGCGGCCTTTCGGTTCTTTTCCTTGCCGATGTGGGGCGGCTTACATCCGATGCTGCGGAGCTGGTAGACCGTTGGATAGCGGCAGGCGGCATCCTGGTGCGTTTTGCCGGGATAAAAGTCGCCGACGGCATCGACTCCCTGGTACCGGTAAAGCTGCGCGCCGGCGGCCGCGCCCTGGGCGGCGCGCTGACATGGGAACAACCGCAACACCTCAGTCCGTTCCCGCAGAGTTCGCCATTCTCCGGTCTTGCCATTCCGGATGATGTTGTGATCGAGCGGCAGGTGCTTGCCGAGCCGGCGCTGGATCTCGACGACAAGACCTGGGCCCGGCTCGGCGACGGGACCCCGCTCGTGACAGCCGAGAATCGCGGACAGGGATGGCTGGTGCTGTTCCACACGACCGCCAATACCGAATGGTCGTCGCTGGCATTGTCCGGGCTGTTCGTCGAAATGATGAAACGCATTGTCGCCCTGAGCGAAGGTGTTGCGGGTTTCGATCCCTCGCTGACCTTGCCGAACATCTCCGCGCTGGACGGATTCGGTCGTCTCGGCGAGGCTGCTCCCGACGCGGTGCCCATCTCCGGCAGTGATTTTGCCACCGCCCGTCCTGGGCCGGGGCGTCCGCCGGGAGAATATGGCGATCAATTGCAGCGCCGCGCGCTGAACCTGGGTGGTGAAGACCTCGTGGTACGCGCGTTTGAAGAGCTGCCCGGCGGCGTGAGGCAACGCAGCTACGCGGCGGACACGGCCCATGATCTGCAGCCATGGTTTCTGCTGGCCGCCTTGGCATTGGCGCTTGCTGACACGGTGATCAGCTTGTGGTTGCGGGGCATGGCGCCGGCGTTTCTGCGCCGCAGCACAGGGGTGTCCGCGCTCTTGATCCTCACCGGCTTGCCGGTGAGCAACCCGACGGCGCAGGAACCGGACGGTGCTGACTTCGCGGAAATGGCTCAGGAAACGCGCTTTGCGTATGTGAAAACCGGTGACCGGGAGGTTGACCGCATCAGTGCGGAAGGCCTTGCCGGGCTCGCTTATGTCTTGCGGGTCCGCACGGCCGTGGAGGCAGGGGAACCGGTCGGCATTGATCCCGCCCTTGACGAACTCGCGTTCTTTCCGCTGCTCTATTGGCCGGCGACACCTGCGCAACAGCCGCTCAGCAGTCGGACGGTCGCTCGGATCAATGACTATCTGCGCCATGGCGGGCTTATCCTGTTCGATATGCGCGACCGGTCGCCGCTGCGGCGAAGCGGCGGCGCGGGCCGCGGCGACGATTTCCGCCGCCTGTTGAAGGACCTGAATATTCCGCCGCTGCGGCCGGTGCCGGACAACCATGCGCTGACCCGCGCGTTCTATCTGATCGACCGTTTCCCGGGCCGCTGGACCGGCAGCGATATCTGGGTCGAGCGCCGCGAAGGTGATGTTAATGACGGTGTTTCGTCCATCGTCATCGGCAGCAATGACTACGCTGCCGCCTGGGCGCTCGACGGGGATGGCTTTCCTCTTTATCCGGTCGTTCCCGGGACAGACCGGCAGCGTGAATGGGCGATGCGTTTCGGGGTCAATCTCGTCATGTACGCGCTGACCGGAAACTACAAGGCGGACCAGGTTCACATTCCGGCTATCCTGCGCCGTCTAGAGCGGACGGACGTGGTACCCGTGGAATAAGTCGCCCCGATGACCGCAAGCGAAATCGTCTTCGAACCGTTGGTGGCGCCATGGGTGCTGGCAGCGGCGGGCATTCTCACTCTCGTCCTGCTTTTTGCCGCGTTGTTGGGCCGCGGCCGGGGCACAGTGTGGCGGGCCGCCGCGCTTGCCGGCCTTTGGGCTGCCTTGCTCAACCCGACCTTCACCGATGAGAGCCGCGAGCCGCTCGATGACATTGCGGCGCTGGTGATCGACCGGTCGCACAGCCAGCAAGTGGGCGACCGTCCGGGCCAGACCAGTGTTGCAGCGGACGCGGTGGCGGAGCGGCTGAGTGCGCTGCCGCGTCTGGAAGTTCGGCAGATCGTCGTCGATCACGGTGATGGAGCGCAATCGACGCGCCTGTTCGGCGCTCTGACCCAGGCGTTTTCCGATGTGCCGCGAGAGCGCATTGCCGGCGCAATCGTGATAAGCGACGGGCAGGCGCATGATGCACCGGAAAGCCTGCCCGACGATACGGGGCCGCTGCACCTGTTGCTTACCGGCGACCCGGAGGCGCAAGACCGCCGTCTGACGATCGAACAGGCGCCGGGCTATGGCGTTGTAGGGGACATGGTGAACCTGGTTGCACGGGTCGAGGATGACGCCGGCAGCGGCGCATCGGCACGCCTGGAAATCCGTATCGACGGCGAGTTGTTCCGCACCCTTTCCGTGACGACGGGAGCGCCGGTGCCGCTGTCGCTGCCGATCGAACATGCCGGCGCGACAGCCATCGAACTCTCGGTATCACCGGGCGCGGAGGAGCTGACCCTGGACAACAACCGCGCGCTCGCGGTTATCAACGGCGTGCGCGACCGGTTGCGGGTGATGCTGGTTTCCGGGGAACCGCATCAGGGGCTTCGCACCTGGCGCAATCTCCTCAAGGCTGACCCGTCGGTCGACCTGGTGCATTTCACGATCCTGCGGCCGCCGCACAAGCAGGACCGCACGCCAGTGCGGGAATTGTCGTTGATTCCCTTCCCCGCAAATGAATTGTTTGATGCGGGGTTGCAGGATTTCGATCTGGTGATTTTCGACAATTACCATCGACGCGGAATCCTGCCGATGATCTATCTCGGCAATATTGTGGATTATGTGCTGGACGGCGGCGCGGTGCTCGACGCAGCGGGACCGGCTTTCGCCTCGCCGCTCAGCCTTGCCGGTACACCGCTCGGCACCATCTTGCCGGGGCGGCCGACGGGGCGTGTTTTCCGCAGCGCGTTTCACCCGATGCTGACGGCCGACGGGCTGCGGCATCCCGTAACGGGGCAGCTGCCGGGGGGGCGGGCCGGCGCGCCGGGAGGAAATGCCGAGCCGGATTGGGGCCGCTGGTTCCGTCATATCGATGTCGAACTCGGCTCCGGGATCACCTTGATGGACGGTTATGAAGACCGCCCGCTTCTGGTGCTGGACCGGATCGGCGAGGGGCGGGTTGCACAGTTGCTGTCGGACCATTCGTGGCTGTGGGCGCGCGGAATTGACGGCGGCGGTCCGCAAGCGGATCTGTTGCGGCGCCTGGTTCACTGGCTGATGAAGGAGCCGGACCTGGAGGAAGAAACGCTGGTGGCGGAGGTTGTGGAGGGGCGTATCGCAGTGAGCCGGCGTAGTCTCCGCCCCATAACCGGCTCCGTCACCGCCGCGGGGCCTGCCGGCGAGGTGACGTCGCATGTGCTTGTCGGTCAAGGCGGCGGGCGCGCCACTGCCGACATCGTGCCTTCGGCTCCGGGGCTGTATCGGTTCGAGCATGATGGACATACGGCGATTGCGGTGGTTGGCAGCGCTCGCGATGAGGAACTCGAAGATGTTCGGGCCACCGACCGTATTGTCGGGCCGCTGGCTGAACAGACGGGCGGGCATGTCTATTGGCTGGCGCGCGACAAATTGCCTGACATTCGCCGCATCCGCCCCGGCCGTGAACCGGGCGGCCGCGGCTGGATCGGCCTGTTCGATCACCAGCGGTTTACGGTCACGGGGCTGCGCCAGATCGCGCTGATTCCCGGTTGGGTTCTGCTGTTGCTGGCGCTTGGCGGCCTGCTGCTCGCCTGGCGAGCAGAAGGTCGTTAGCCTACAGGCTTTCAGGTACCGGTGCGGGTTTCCGCGCCGTCATCGCCCGAGAGGCCCACGCTGCGGCGCACGGCGCGCTCGATCGTATCAGCCATGCCCGCATTTTCTTGCAGGAACTGTTTGGCATTTTCGCGCCCCTGGCCAATTCGCTGGCCGTCATAGGAATACCAGGACCCTGCTTTTTCGACGATACCGGCCTTGCAGCCGAGGTCGATCAACTCGCCCAGTTTCGAGATGCCTTCTCCGTACATGATGTCGAACTCGACGGTCTTGAACGGGGGCGCGAGTTTGTTCTTGACGACCTTGACGCGGGTCTGGTTGCCGACCGCGACATCGCGCTGCTTGACGGCTCCGATGCGGCGGATATCAAGACGCACCGAAGCATAGAATTTCAGGGCGTTGCCGCCGGTTGTCGTCTCCGGGCTGCCATACATCACGCCGATCTTCATGCGAATCTGGTTGATGAAGATGACCATCGCCCGCGAGCGCGAGATCGACCCGGTGAGTTTTCGCAGGGCCTGGCTCATCAGCCGCGCTTGCAGCCCTACATGAGAGTCGCCCATTTCCCCTTCCAATTCCGCGCGCGGGGTCAGTGCGGCGACACTGTCGATAACCAGCACGTCGATGGCGCCGGACCGCACCAGCGTATCGGCAATTTCCAGTGCCTGTTCGCCGGTATCCGGCTGGGAGATGAGCAGTTCGTCGACATCGACACCGAGTTTGCGGGCATAGGCCGGGTCGAGCGCGTGTTCAGCGTCAACGAAGGCGCAGGCGCCGCCGAGGCGCTGTGCCTCTGACACGACATGCAGGGCGAGGGTTGTCTTGCCCGAGCTTTCCGGGCCATAGATTTCGACAATCCGCCCGCGCGGCAGGCCGCCTGTGCCGAGCGCGATATCAAGGCCCAGCGAGCCGGTTGAAATGGTTTCGACTTCGACGCCGGTACCGCCCTGCCCCAGCTTCATGATCGAGCCTTTACCGAAGGCGCGTTCGATCTGGCTGAGCGCTGCGTCCAACGCTTTCTGTTTGTCTGTCATGTCTTTTCCGACGATGCGAAGACCAACCTGGGTCATGGCGATTGTCCCTTGTTTCACACGCTTGGGGTGCATTCAACAGCCGTAATATACCTCTTTTGTTCTTTTTCTGCAAGAACGTTCATGTGATTGATTTTCAAAGTGTATTCGAATTGCGGTCAGAATGAGGCAGGATGTCCGTGCCGAAATAAGTGGGATTTCCCGGGATTCGCCGGGATTTGCGGCGCCGTGGCCTGACGATTCGCCAGCGTCAGGAGTCGTCGAAATTCCCGGTATGGAGTTCGTCAAGCGCCGCCAGCGCTGACGCAGGCAAGGGCCCGGCCTCCGCTGCGGCGAGAGCTTCCTCGAGATGATCCAGTTCGGCCATGCCGACTACCACCGTGCCGATATCCGGGTTAGCGAGGGAGAAGCGCAGAGCGGTCTGCGCCCGTGTTCCGTATTCATTGCCGAGCCGCTTGAATATGGCCGCGGCGCGGCGCGCTTCCGCATCAAGGTCGGTATCGCCGGTGACCGGGATTTCGCGTCCGTGGCGGCGGTCACTGGCAATGACGCCGGCCGCAAAGGCACGAATATTGAGCACGCCGACATCGCCGGCGCGGCAGGCGGCGAGGACTCCACCGAAATCATGGCCGCTCCAGGCGCCGGCCGTCGCGTGCGCCGCGCTGGGATTGATGAGATTGTAGTATACCTGCGCGGTATCGAAGCGCCCGCTTTCCACCACGCGACGGACAGCAGCGGCCTCACCGAGGCCGGTAATTCCGGTGAAACGCGTCAGGCCTTGCGCGCGTGCATCCTCCAGCGCCGCGGCGACGTCATCAATGACGCGGTCGGCGGCGATATGGCGTGCGTCGCCGGTCTCAGCGATGGGGTTGTGCAACTGCACGATATCCACGGAGTCGCGGCGCAGGCGTGCGAGACTCGCGGCGAGGCTGCGCGCCACCTGGTCGGCGATGGATTCTCCGGCCGTGAGATCGAGCTGCACCTTGGTTGCGAGAAGGGGATTGCCGCCGATTTCGGGCAGCAGGCGGCCGAGTGCCGCTTCCGATTCACCTGCCCCATAGGAGGGCGCCGTGTCTATCAGGTTGATACCGGCGGCCAGGGCACGCGCGAGGGCGGCGCGGCGAGTCTCTTCATCCTGGTGTATGAGAATGCCGCCAACCCAGCCGCCGCCAAATGCGAGTTCAGAGACGTCAAGACCGGTGCGGCCGAGGCGGCGCATCTTCATGGGCGTCACTCGTCTTCCTGCCATTCCGCATAGGCGGCGAGCGCTTCGTCGTTCGGGGGATAATTGCCGAAAACCGACAGTCCGGATTCGATTCTCTGCTGCACGAAGCGTTCCAGGCGTTCCTGTTCGGCGCCGTCGCGCGCGACGTCCTCGGCCAGCGCGCGCGGGACGACCACTACGCCTTCCTCATCGCCGACCAGGATGTCGCCCGGGAAGACAGCAACGCCGCCGCAGCCGATGGGGCATTGCACGTCAGCGGCAAAGAGCGTGGCCATGCTGGCGGGCGCCGCGGTGCCGGCGCAGAAGGTCGGCAAGTCGAGTTCCGCAATGATCGGGGTATCGCGCAAGGCGCCGTCGGTGACCAGTGCTGCGACACCGCGCTTGAGCAAGCGCAGGGCGAGGATATCACCGAGCGCCCCCGATCCCTTGTCGCCGAGGGCGTCGATGACCAGCGCCCAGCCCGCGGGCATGGTTTCGATCGCCTTGCGCTGCGGATAGGTACGGTCGGTCCATACTTCGGGCCGCGCGACATCTTCCCGCGCCGGGATGTGGCGCAGGGTATAGGCAGGCGCGGCAAATGATGCGCGAGTCTTGTCCAGCGGCAGAACGCCCTTGATATAATGCGCGCGCAACCCGCGCTTGAGCAATTGGGTCGAAACGGTCGCGGTGGTGATACCGCGCAGCGCCTCGAGCACTTCCGCGGCCGGCGGCTGTGGAATATCCGTCACAGGGTTGCTCCCCATTTTTGACCTTGCCGCCAATCTATCGCGCGCATTACCGTGCATAAAGCGCTTGTGCCAAGAACAATAACAGAACCGATGTGGTTTTGCAATCTCCCTGGGACGGCAGATTCCAGTGCGTGCCGCCCATGGGACGGGGTGTCCGCTAGGGGCGGATCAGGAGTTTGCCGGTATTGGCGCCGGAATAGAGCATGCTGACGGCGCCCGGCGCCTGTTCGAGGCCTTCGAGAATATGTTCGCGATAGCGCAGTTCCCCTGCCGTCACCCATTCCTGAAGCTGCGCCCTTGCCTCGGCGAAGCGGTCCACGAAATCGAACAGCAGGAACCCCTGAATGCGGGCGCGCTTGACGAGCAGATGACGCTCTACCCGCGGCCCGTCCGGCCATGGGTCCCAGCTTGCCAGCGCCGCCGTTCCGCAGACTGCGATACGGGCGCGCGGCGCCAGATGTCGCAGCACGGCATCAGAAATCGGGCCGGCCGTATTGTCGAAATAGACATCCACCCCGCCAGGGCATGCCGCCGCCAGGGCGGTGTCAAGGTTTTCGCTACGATAGTCGATGGCCGCGTCATAGCCGAATTCGGTGCGGCACAGGCGGGCTTTTTCGGCGCTGCCGGTCACCCCGACCGTCCGGCAGCCCTTGATGGCGGCGATCTGGCCGACGGCGCTGCCCACCGCACCGGCAGCGGTGGAAACCACCACCGTTTCCCCGGGCTTCGGCTGCCCCACATCGAGCAGGCCGAAATATGCCGTGAGGCCGTTGATACCGAGTACACCGAGGGCAGTTGTCAGCGGCGCGGCGCGTTCATCCACGCCAAACCAGACATTGCGGCCGTCGGACACGGCGAAGTCCTGCCAGCCGAACATGCCGCACAGCTTGTCGCCCACGGCATGGTCCGGGTGGCGGCTTTCCACCACCTCGCCGACAGCGATGGCGCGCATGACCTCGCCCACGCCCACCGGCTCGGAATAGTTGGCGGCGGCGTTTACCCAGCCGCGCATGGCGGGGTCGGCGGAAAGCCAGAGATTGCGGACCAGAAACGCGCCCTCGTCCACTTCGGGCAGCGGCGCCTCGCGAAGGGCAAAATGTTCCCGGCCGGGAATTCCTACCGGCCGCGCGGCCAGGATTACCTGTCGATTGATGTCATTGCGCATGCGCTGTTTCCTGTCTTCGGGAGGCTGGCGGGCGTGCGCCGCGCAGTTACGGGCTATCAGCCGCGCTTGTAGAGGCCCATCAGGGTGGCTTTCTCCAGCGTATTGAAATTCAGCGTAAAGCCGACCACCGCCGGCATGGTGTCCGGATCCAGCGGCAGGGTCTCCTGCGACACGGCGAATAGCGTAAAGATATAGCGGTGCGGGTGGTCGCCTTCCGGCGGGCACGGGCCGCCATAACCCGGCGCGCCGAAATCGGTCCGGGTTTGCGTCGCGCCTGCCGGCAGCCCGCCGGAGTTTGCGCCGCCCGCGCCCGCCGCCAGCGCATTCACCGACGCCGGAATATTGATGACCAGCCAGTGCCAGAAGCCGCTGCCCGTCGGCGCATCCGGGTCGTAGCAGGTGAGGGCAAAGCTCTTCGTGCCAGCGGGCGCGCCGCGCCATGACAATTGCGGCGAGAGGTTATCGCCGGCGCAGCCGAAGCCGTAGGCGCTGGAAAGGACATGGCGGTTGTCGAGATAATCGCCGTCGGCGAAGCTCTCGCTGGTCAGGACCAATGTCATGGGGGGCCTCCTGAAATATATGCAGCACTCTGCAAGGTGCGGCGGCGGGGTGCAAAGCGCAAGCCGGCGCGGTGTGCTCGCACGACATTTCCCTTACGCGAAGAAATCGCGCATTATCGGGTTCCGCCATGTGAACGTCGAACGCCGACGATACAGGATTATCACGGCAGAATTTCATAATGCAGGGAAGCGGCGATGAGCGAGTTCAATCCGGAAACCCATCTCGAAGCAGTTTTGCAGCGCCTGGAAAATGCCCCGGATGCGCGGTCCAAACAGCTTGCCGAAGCCTTTGTGCGCCATGCTTTCGCCTTCGTGAACGAGGTGAAGCCCAGCGAAGCCGAGTTCATGGCTGCCATCGGGTTTCTTACCGAGGTTGGCAAACGGTGTGACGACAAGCGCCAGGAATTCATTTTGCTGGCGGATACGTGCGGCATTTCGATGCTGGTGGACCACATCAACAATGCGGGACAGGCGGGCGCCACCGAAAGCGCGGTCCTCGGACCGTTCTATCAGCCCGGCGCGCCGCGCTACCGCAATGGCGAGAGCATATGCCGCGACGGCATTGGCGAGCCGGTGGTTGTGACAGGGCGTGTAACGGATATGGGAGGTGCCCCGATCGGCGGTGCCACACTGGATGTGTGGCAGACCGCGGGTAACGGCCTGTATGTCGCGCAGGATACGGCGCAGCCGGATTTCAATGTGTGCGGGGTTTTCGAGACCGAGGCTGATGGCAGCTTTGAAATCCGTACGGTCAAGCCGATGAGCTATCCCGTGCCGGTGGATGGCCCGGTCGGGCGCATGTTGCGCGCATTGGGGCGGCATCCTTTCCGCCCGGCCCATATTCATTTCATTGTCTCGGCGGACGGCTACAAGCCGCTGACAACACAATTATTCACCGACGATGACGATTATCTGCAAAGCGACGCGGTGTTCGGCGTCAAGGACAGCCTTGTCGTCCATTATGACCGCGACGACGAGGGCTGGCGCGTCGCCTATGATTTCGGGTTGAAGCGCGCCGCCTGACGGTCATTCCCCGGCTGCGGGGGCACGCGCCACCTGGCGGCGCAGCACCGCTGTGGCGGTGGCGAAGAGCGGCACGGCGGCGTGACCGCCCGTGTCGATTGCGGCGTAGTCGGTGGACAGGCTCTCACGCTCGAGAAAAGCGTGGATCTCGTCCGTCACGCCCGTCACGGTGAGGCGCTCAGCCACGGCGGCGCCGGGCAGCCACCTGCATTGCCACGATGAAGTCGATTTCGTGCGTGCCGTATTCAAGTCGTATGACGTGAGCGGTTTCGACATAGCGAACGGGCCAGTCATTCAGGCGCGGGGACAGCCGGCCGACCAATTGCACATCGTCGAGGAATATCTCCATGTCCCGGCTGGTGCGGTGGCGGTGGCGCAAGGCAAGGAGCGTACCGCCGCCCCAGGCCCATTGGGCGCGGGAGAGTCCTGCGCTGTCGAGCAGCCGCGTGGCCTGCGCCAGCCAAGGAAGCCAGGGCGGGTCAGAAGCCGCGCTGGAGGCGGTCGAGGGCGGCAATGTCGAGGCCGAAGAGAGCAATCAGGCGCCGTTCGATGTCGGCGACGGAGAGACCGACATCTTCGGCAAGCGGCCCCAGCCGCGCAGCCGGCATTTCGAGCAGCGCCTGCCGCAGGCGCGCGCCTTCCGCGCCCCGGGGAGCAGCCCCGCACAATATTTCGGCAAGCCGTTCCGGAAACAATGTCCCATAACTGGTCGAACCATGCAGCGCATACCCTTGCAAGGCGCCGCCGTGTGTCACGTACTGCCCTCCCCTTTCACGATGCAGCACCGGTCCCCATACACACCAAAATTCGAAACTAGCGATGAGGAAACCAACATCAGGCGAGCCTGATTCCGGCATCGCCGCCGCATAGCTGCCTAAACTCCGTTCAGAATGCGCTTTCAGGATATATTTCAGCAGTCTGTTAGAGCCAGTCGAAGTCGTCGTAGTCCATCGCCAGCGTTCGCGTGTTCCCGTCCATCACGCTGTGAAGCGTAACCACCCATCTGCTCCCGTCTGCGCCAAACGTGAGGCGCTCTGCAAACCGAGCCGCGAATATAGGTTGAGAGAAGGAGTCGCAGCCTCTGCTGAACAGGGTTCCGGTAGCGAAGACCAGTTCGTACGATCCCTCCGGGATCCCGCTGACCCTCGCCGATCTCCCTTTGGCGACAAAGAATGTGACGCTCGCCTCGCCCCGTTCGTTGACCAGCTTGATATAGGCGTCGTTGCTCGTCCCGTTTTGGACACTAAGTGCTCTCGCCGTGGTTCGCTCCGTCGCGCCTCTGACAACTTCGTTGTGCTGCGCCCGCCGGCCAGCTTTGGTCTCGCAATGGTCGAATCGCGCTTGCGGACCCGATCCACGTTCGAGAAGACCTCCAAGCACCCATCCGAAACGCAACACCGTGTCGAGCGACGGCTCGTTCCACTTCACCTCGTACCATCGTCCCTGAATTTTCCCCGTTGCGATGAGTTCGCCCCATCGCTCCACCCGCTTGACTTCCGCCCCCGCATCCGTTGGTGCCGTTCGGATTATGGCAGTTCGGTCCTTCACGTACATCCGCCGCCGTTGCCGCTCCGCCCTTGCTGCGACGAGGCGCGCTGAGCCTGCCCGCACGAGGGCTTCTCGCTTACCGGGGGTAAGTTCGGAATTCACAGCGCGGTGGTCCCTTTCCCAGTACCGCTTGTTCTGGCAATGATCGTTGAAGGTGTCGATCATGCCGTTGTACCTATCCACTTCCCACTGCTTGTTTTGGTTCACTTCGCCGCCTTCTCCGCCGATGCGGACTTCCTCGAAGAGGCACCATCGAAGTTCAGTTCGCGTTAGGTGTGGATCTGAGTCTGGAACCGCTTCGCTTTGCGCCATCGCCGGCTGGCTACCCAGCATAACCAAGATTGTCAGCCCCAACATGGCGCTCCAGCACCCGTTGTCGGGGTTCCTCCGTTGGCGACCCAGCTTCTCTTTCAGCCATTGCGAACCTCCGTGCACCATCGTCGTCACGCTTCGATCGCGACGCTTATTCGCGAGGGCGACGGTTCTTGCCGGACGCGGAATAAGGGGTACAGCTGGCTGACGCATTCGGCACGGTCTCCCGGAATTTGCGGGAATCAAGGTTGACGCCCAGTTTACATTCGACCTTATGCGAACCTCTGCTTCCCACACTACCGACGAGCCGCGGGGATGAGTGTGGAGAGGGCTGAGCGTTTTCTATGCTGCCTCCTGACGCAGTACAGCGGCCCGCGCCGTTAGAGACGGCACTGTGGCCCGCCCATGCCTTCGGCGCTCACACCGCGACGCGTTGGGAACGTGCTCAGGGGGTCCGAAGGTATCAGAGCGAGAAGGTGACATGAGAGTCCCACCGGAGCTAGCCCCCGATACTGCCAGCCAAGCACGAAATGTCGACGCGTTCGGGACGATAGCCGGAAATGCACCGTTCCCGCGTCCACCGGCCGGCCTCAATTCTTCCCTACCAGCGTGCTCCCGAGCAAAGCCATTCGGAGGCTGCGCAGCAGGGTCAACCGGCTCCGTCGATATTTCTGGAAATAGAGGACGAGGTCCGCCGTCTTCTGCTGGACCGCCATTGCGCGGGCGACATCAATCTCACGCTGATCGTTTTCGTAGTCTGGGCCTCCGGTTATCAGGTCATTGAAATCCGCCAAGCGCTCGGAGTGAGCCAAGGGGTTGTCCTTCGTCGCCAGCGCCAAACCTGCGGCGAGCCCGTTAAGACGGCGGAAGAGGCCTGTAAGGCGAGCTTCCGCCTGCCGATCGTTCAGATCACGAACCTTCAACCAGTAGTCGGCCGATATATCAGCTGCATGCAATAGTACATCCCGAAGCTCGTCGTACCGCTGGAAGTGTTCGTCCAACCGACCGTGCCAAAAGCGAACCGTAAAGGCGGCGAACATACCCAATACAAAGCCGACCAGGAGGGACAAGACGCCTGTCATCAGGCTTTCCAAAGGGTTGCCAGTGCAGATGCCGACACGCGCCTGTGGTCGAGACGAGGCAATGCGCCGCCTACTGCTGCCGGTGCGCGTTTTCGATATGCCGGTTCGCAGAGATTCGATAAGTTTCGTACAAGGGATCCAGTGCCTGAATCTCAAGGTGTTGCCGCACCTTGTCACGATCGAACCCGCCCAGGCGGATCAACCCGCCGAACGCCTCCTCCAGAAACGACGAACCATAACCTGCGGTTCCGTCCAGCACGACAATCAACCGGTCTCCGGACGCCATGGCGTTCTGAAGCAGACCGCGCAGCACATCGTCGCGAAATTCCTCGCCACTCCAGGGTCCGTGCTTCCTGAAGCGCCCTCCCGGCGTCTCCGAGAACTGCTCCGCAATTCGGTAGGTTATCGTCATCCCCCTGCCCTCCGTTCAGTGCCGGAACCGTCAGTGAACTAGGGTCCGGCCGATCGAGTGGTCGAGAATATCCACCATCTCGCCAGCGTCTTTCTGATACAGGTACCGGCCCGTTCCTGACAAGATGTCGGGGATTCCGTGATGCGGTGCCGTCGACGAGCTCCTGAATCTGACTCATGCCGTGACCCCGCTCCTGGTCCCGGGCGCGCTGCAGCCCGCCGCGATAACTGCGTCAGTGCGCACGGCCTCCCGACACCGCGACGCCTCGGGAGGGCAGCCACCTTCGCTCGCCTCTTCGCGGTCCACCCCTCAGCACTGCCGAGAAGACCTGATATCTCCGAGTGCAACCAGGCGACTAATTCCCCGGCGCGGTTGTAGCGCACCTTGCGACGCAAACTCGTATTCCTGGCGACCTGCAACCTGCATGCCATCCACGCACACCGGACCGAGGTGCAACACCCCGAGCTCACGCACCGGCAGCAGAACCGGCAAAACGCCTCCCCACCGCCGCACAGAAACTTGCAGATCGAGTCATGGCGCGGATGACGATTCGCCGCCACAAGGTGAATCCCGACATGTCGGCTGCTCGATCCAACAGCCCGAAAACGCGCCCTGCGCACAGCGACACGCCGGAAATACCGGCATCATTCGCGCATGACACTGCGCCGAGCCGCTGTCATGGTAATTTATGAAAAACCTATAAAACATAACTTTGTAAATCATTTCGATCACCGAATGCGCCGGTTTGCCCTCCGACATCCACTCGCAAGCGGCATTCGTGGGTCGCGGTTAACCGGAATAAATCAGGCCATCGCTGGCCCATCTGCGCCAAACAGCACTGTGCTATAATCTCTCGAAAAGCCCTGTCAGACGGCTACGGGACAGCGCCTTCCAACGCTGCACGACAAAATCGGTTATAGTGAGGCGTCCCATCTTGCCAAGCGGAAACCTCGCAATGGCCCGTCGATGCGAAAAGTTCGGATTTGCCCACACAGCGAAACGCATCGGGGGCAGGAGTGAAGACATGGAGGCCCCGCGATCGGGGCACGACGATATCTCCACCGTCAAGAGAGGCCTCAGGTGCTGCCAGCGCGCCATCGCAGCGGCGGTCCTGCTCACAGGGCCGCTTGCGGGTGCGGTCGCCGCCGAGACTTCGAACGGGGCGTCCCATACCGGCAACCCTTCGTCGGTCGCGAGCCACATTCCGAATCTGCCGGATCAAGGGCTGCTGCCGGTCGGCATCATCGAACGGCAGGATATCGAGCGCTCCGGCATCAGATATCTGCGCGAACTGCTCGGGGACCGGCAAGCCTTGAACGCCTTCGGTCTCCGCCGGCCGTTCTTTCTCGGAACCGGTTACACCTTGATTCTGGTCAACGGACGACGCCTGACCCGATCGATACTGGGTAGCGACCATTACAAACTCTTCCCGGTCTCAGCTATCGAGCGCATCGAGATTCTCGGCCCGGGCGCGGCAAGCGTCCATGGAGGAGACGCTTTGGCCGGCGCCATCAACATCGTGACGCGGCGAGACTTTCAGGGAATCGAGACACAGCTCCACGCCAGTCGTCCGACCGCAGCGGGAGGCGACGCCGAGCAAGCAAGGGGTATTATGCAGCAAAATCCGCAGGTGGCTTCACGGCTTCCGCCGAAGCTGCCATTTCTCGCTTAGCTCGCCCTTGGTCGGCTCGCGGTTTTCGCTACCCTTTTCGGGTTTAGCCCGGTGAGCCATAATCTGGCCGAACATTCCCTCGAACTGCGCTAGAGTGACGGGGGGGCGCTTGGTTTTCGCGATTTCAGTCGGGTCTATTTTCGGGCGAGGCTTGCTCATTGTACTGCCCCCCCTTCTGTACATCGAGCCTGATAATCTGGCACCGCCCTACGTGCAGTATCGTTTAGTTCCATTGCTGCCCGGGGGGCGAGTCCAATTTCATAGATCAGTTTATCTTCGTCCGCCATTCCAGATAAAAAGCTGTCGTGAATTGAATCATCTGTTGACAGGGCCGATTCCTTCCCGAAAGGAATCCAATTCCCCTCGTTTGCCTTTCGCGTTCCCCAACGAAAGCGGACGTTTATTTCATCTCCAACGGCGAACCAATTCCTGTCACGCGCGAAGAGCACTATCATGCCCCCATCAGCACTGCACGTTAGGCCAAACATATTCCCATTTTGGGAACACGTTAGACTATGCCCCGTCACGCTGTCCGTGAAGTCGTCGTGGATTGTCTCGACCGTGCATCCATCGAACCTGTGGTTCCCGTAAACTTCCACATTTTCCTTCGCTGCCCAACCCGCCGGCGATCCGATAGCGCACAGAAGCAGTCCAAACATGACTCTGGTCATTCGCAATCTCCCGTGGGTGCGTAGCGTTGGTGTGATCACGACTCGAAAAAGAGCGGGTACAGAGCCGCCTCGCAGATGCGCCATAGTGACGAATGCTTGCCGTTTTTCATGAGGGCGCATTCGGCCCGAGCGCGATCCCACTCGATAGTCACACGATAAATCTCAGCGTCATCCCTCTCGGCTATAATCACATCGCCCTTCAGGACAAAATTGACTTGGCAGATCGTCTCTCCGCTCTTGCCGTTACGAGACACAGAAAACGTGGTGGATGACCCGGGATCGAAAGAAACATGGTCCGTCGAAGCTCGGATGTCCGGAGAACTTTGTGCGGTCAACACATTCTTTTCAGCAGCGCTCTTTATACGGGAAAACCACGCGGCAATCGTACACTTTGAACGAGCCGAAACCCAGTCGAAATTCGGATCATCAGTCGGCTTCATCGTCTCTAGTGTCATGCTACAAGTTCCTTATAGGGCAACCGCCGCCCACCGATTTGCGCCGCCAAAGCGTTCATTCGGTCTATGGTGTCTATCCGGCAATTGCCATTGTTGAGGCGCATTGACGCCTCGTTGACATAGCGGTGAAGGTGCTTCGTTGAGACATGATGCCATGTCCCTGTGATAGACCTCTTGAGTACCGCCCAAACGCTCTCGATCCCGTTCGTATGCACAGGGCCGCGCGCATATTCGCCCGCACTGTGGTTGACGGCTTCGTGCATGAACGGAAGACCGCGATAAATTGCGGAAGTATCCGTGAAGATAATCGCGCCGAATGCTGCCGCCTCTTTCACGAATGCCAAGGCTGTCTGCCGATTGACGTTATCTACTGGCTTCGCAATTACCTGTCCGCCCCGCGCCTTAGCGCCCATTACCGCCGTTTTGCCAACAGCGCCCCGTCCTGCCCGCAGCTTTTTGTCCGCGTGCTTGTTCTTCTCCCGTCCGCCGATATATGCCTCATCGACCTCGACCACGCGCTCAAGCTGGAACTCGCCCCCGGCACACGCTTCGCGGATACGGTGCAGCATGTACCATGCAGTCCGGTACTGGACGCCAAGCTCTTTCGACAATTGCATGGCACTGATACCCTTGCGAGCCGTCATAACGCTGTAGAGTGCAACGAGCCAATTCTGCAACGGGGTCTTGGTCGCGTGCAGGATCGTTCCTGTGGTCACCGTGAAGTGCTTACGGCATTGTCCGCACCAATAGGTGTGCGGCTTGCTTGCCGGCTGGCTGATCTTGCCCGTTCCGCCGCAGTGCGCACACACCGGCTCGCCGTGCCAGCGGACCTTCTCAAGCCATGCGATGCATGACGCATTATCCGGGAACATCCGCAGCAACTCGACGATGCTGATAGTCTCGGCAGTCCCTTTGGCTTTCGGCATGACGCGCTCCATCAACCTGATGCGGACTATAATAGGTTACGCTGAATCAACTGTCAAGCAGCTCTGCGGATTTTGCTACATAATTCCCAATTAAAAACGGTCAGCTATTATGACTTCTGGTATAAGGTGGTTCCTTTTGCCGCGGGCGAACTGTTGGGTTACTGGCTAGGAGGAGGCACCGCATCCGAACTCGGCGAGTTGCTCGGCGTGACACGTGAGCATGCCCAGCGAAATGCCCTCAACGCATATCGGCACCAACATCGCGACATGATCCTCGCGAAGCGCGGGTCAGGATTTCGTATGACGGGAGACGAGTTTGATCTTCGCTATGCCCCGCACACGGTCTCAGGGCTCCTCGACCAGTTGCGCGGCCTCGCGGCTGAATCCGCCGGTCTTGGCCAGAGATGGTTGCTGGACTCGCACTTTGTCTCCACATTTACCCTGATCGAATCGGGCGCCAAGGCCGTCCCCATGCAAGCTCTACTAGCAGCATGCGTTCACAAGCGATGCGTCGATATCGATTACGTCAGCAGACGGAGGCTGTCCCGTATCAGATTCTCTCCCCATGCCCCCGTGGCGTGTGCCATGCGGCCCCACTTTCGGGGCTTCGCTGTCGGAGAAAAATATGAGCGCTATTCCGATATAGTCCCCGGTCGAATCCGAGCAGTGCACAGTGTCGACAAGCACGAGTACGTCGATGCGGCACAAGACTCCGACTGGCATACCTGTGTCGATTTGGTGTTCGCGGTAAATGCGGGTCTTCCGGAGCCGCTCAGGAATTCCGTAATCGAGGAAAACGATGGCTCGGATCACCTGGAAGTGAAAAACGTCCGCCGCGCAGTGGAAATATATGTCTGCCGCGAAATCGTGTGGCGCTACGTCCAGGACGGGTTTGTCCTTGCTTGGCGCCTTGCTCATAGGTCGCCAAGCCGCCCCGTTCTCAAAGCAGGGTCGCGCCTCCCGGCCACGGTTTGAAGACATTGGCAAAGGCGGGCGGGGTGGGGTAAAAACGGGCAAGAATACGTGCCGCTGGGGCGGCGGCGTTGAACGGGACCCCCTAATGTTTGGCTTCAGCCTCCCGAAACTGCTGTTCACTATCCTGATCATCGCCATCGTCTGGTACGGATTCAAGATGATCGGGCGGCTCGACGAGCGGCGCAAGGAAGCGGCGCCGTCGCGGCGCGCACCCGCGCAACGCAAGGCCGCAACTCAGGAGGACAGCGCACAGGACTTGGTAGCGTGCGCCCGTTGCGGCACATTCGTCACGCCCGAAAACCCGCGCTCCTGCGGGCGCGCCGATTGCCCCTACCCCGGCTGAACCACCGCCTCCATGCCCGACCCGGCGCTGCCCGCCCGCGATTTCCAAAGTCTCATCCTTGCCCTGCAAAGGTTCTGGGCAGCGCGCGGCTGCATCATCCTCCAGCCCTACGACATGATGGTCGGCGCCGGCACATTTCACCCGGCAACGCTGTTGCGCAGTCTGGGGCCGAAACCCTGGCGCGCCGCCTATGTGCAGCCCTCGCGCCGCCCCACCGACGGCCGCTACGGCGAAAACCCCAACCGCCTGCAGCACTACTACCAGTTCCAGGTGATCCTGAAACCCTCACCCGACGACTTGCAGGACCTCTACCTCACCAGCCTCAAGGCGCTGGGCGTGGACCCGCTCCTGCACGACATCCGGTTCGTCGAGGATGACTGGGAAAGCCCCACCCTCGGCGCCTGGGGGCTGGGCTGGGAAGTCTGGTGCGACGGTATGGAAGTCTCGCAATTCACCTACTTCCAGCAGGTCGGCGGAATCGACTGCGCGCCGGTCTCGGGCGAACTTACCTACGGGCTGGAGCGGCTGGCCATGTATGTCCAGGGCGTCGAAAATGTCTACGACCTCGACTGGAACGGCGCCGGCGCCACCTATGGCGATGTCTTTCTCGAAAACGAGCGCCAGTATTCACGGCAGAACTTTGTCGTTGCCGACACCGACACGCTGTTTCGGCATTTTACCGACGCCGAGGCCGAATGCGCGCGGCTCGTCGAAGCAGACCTGCCCTTGCCGGCCTATGACCAATGCATCGCCGCCAGCCATCTGTTCAATATGCTTGACGCCCGCGGCGTAATCAGCGTCACCGAGCGCGCCGCCTATATCGCCCGCGTCCGTGCGCTCGCGCGGTTGTGCTGCGAGAAATGGCTCGCAGTGGAGGCGTCCCTTGCCTGAGCTCCTGCTCGAACTGCTGTCGGAGGAAATCCCGGCGCGCATGCAAAAACGCGCCGCCGCCGATCTTGCGCGCCTTCTGCGCGAACAACTCGAAACACATGCCTTGACCTGTGACGGTGTGAAAAGCTTCGCCACCCCGCGCCGCCTTGCCGCAGTCGCCTCCGGCGTGCCGGCGTGCCAGCCGGACATCAACGAAGAGCGGCGGGGCCCGCGCGTCGGAGCACCGGACAAGGCGGTGCAGGGATTTCTGCGCTCCGCGGGTCTGGATTCGCTCGACCAGTGCGAAATCCGCGAAACGCCGAAGGGCAGGTTCTACTTCGCCGTGCGCCGCCGGTCCGGACGCGCCGCCCGCGAACTCATCCCGGAAATCGTCCAGTCGGTCATCGAGGCAATGCCTTGGCCGCGCTCCATGCGCTGGGGAAGCGGACGCTTGCGCTGGGTAAGGCCGTTGCACGGCGTGCTGTGCCTGTTTGACGGCGCCGTGCCGCCCGGCAGCCTGACACTGGGCGGTGACGCTGAGCCGATCCCGTTTTCCGACTCGACCATAGGCCATCGCTGGCTCAGCCCCGCGCGCCTTCTGGTATCGTCGTGGAGCGACTATCGGAAAAAGCTGGCCGCCGCACATGTCATATGCGATGCGGCAGAACGCGCAGGGCGCATTGTCGAAGGCGCGAGGGCGTTGGCGGCCGAGGCAGGATGCGCGTTCGACCCCGACCCCTCCCTGCTCGAGGAAGTGGCCGGCCTTGTCGAGTGGCCCGTGCCGCTGGCCGGCGCCATCGACGAGACGTTCATGTCCGTGCCGCCGGAAGTGCTGGCGACGGCCATGAAAGGGCATCAGAAATATTTCCCGCTGTTCCGCCGCGACGGCACCCTCGCCAGCCGCTTCATCATGGTGGCGAATATCACCGCACCAGACGGCGGCGATGCCGTCCGCGCCGGCAATGAGCGGGTACTGCGCGCCCGCCTCCACGATGCGCGGTTTTTCTGGGATCAGGACCGGCAGGAGAGGCTGGATAGCCGCATGCCGCGCCTCGACAATGTGGTATTTCACGCACGGCTCGGCAGTCTTGGCGACAAGGCTCGCCGTCTCGAGAGCCTCGCGGCAGCGGTTACCGAGTTCATCCCGGGTGCCGCGGCGCCGGAGGCTGCCCGCGCCGCCCGCCTGTGCAAGGCCGATCTCGTAACCGGCATGGTCGGTGAGTTTGCCGAGCTGCAAGGGGTGATGGGGCGCTACTACGCCCGCCATGACGGCGAGACCGCCCCGGTCGCCGATGCCATTGCCGAACATTACCTGCCTGCCGGAGCAGGCGACCGCGTTCCCTCGGCGCCTTTGTCAACCGCACTGGCGCTGGCCGACCGGCTCGACAGTCTGGCCGGGTTCTTCATGATCGATGAACGGCCCACCGGCTCCAAGGACCCGTTCGCCCTGCGCCGCGCCGCGCTGGGCGTGATCCGCCTCATCCTCGATAACGGCCTGCGCATGCCCTTGAGCAAACTGCTGCAGCACGCCGCTGTCGACCATGGCGCCGACGCGCCGCAGACAGTGGCCGAGGACGTGCTCCGCTTCATTGCCGAACGGCTGCGCGTGCATCTGCGCCAGCAAGGCCTGCGCCACGATGTGGTGAGCGCAGCATTCGCAGTCGCCGGCGATGACGACCTGGTGCGCCTGCGCCAGCGCACCGACGCCCTGGCGGCATTTCTCGACACGGATGACGGCGGCAATCTTCTTGGCGCGTTCCGCCGCGCGGGCAATATCGTGCGGATCGAGGAAAAGAAGGACCGCGCCCGCCATGACGGCGCAGTGGATGCGGAAGCACTGGCGGCGCCGGCGGAGATTGCGCTTCACGAAAGGCTGGCCGCGGCCTCGCGCGAGATCGGCGCGGCGCTGAACGCGGAGCGGTATGACGGCGCCATGCGCGCGCTGGCGGCGCTGCGGGGGCCAGTAGACCGGTTTTTCGACGAGGTGACGGTGAATGCCGACTCTCCGCGCCTGCGCGGTAACCGGCTGCGCCTGCTGTCGCAAATTCGCGCGGCACTTTCCGGCGTCGCGGATTTCACCCTGATCGAAGGCGCGCAAGGCCGCGACCGGAACTGAACTGCTTCTGATTCACGATATATCGACGACTTACCGGCTCATGATGAAATATGTCTTCACCTTCGGCGGTGGAACGGCGGAAGGCCGTGCCGACATGCGCGCGCTGCTCGGCGGCAAGGGCGCCAATCTGGCCGAGATGAGCCGCTTGGGCCTGGCGGTGCCGCCTGGCTTCACCGTCACCACCGAGGTGTGCACGCATTACCTGAACCGCAGCGGCGCCTATCCCGACGAACTCGCCGCACAAGTGGCGCAAGCGCTGAACATGGTGGAGCAGCATACCGGCGCGCGATTTGGCGACCCCGACAATCCGCTGCTGCTGTCGGTTCGCTCCGGCGCCCGGGCGTCGATGCCGGGCATGATGGACACGGTGCTGAATCTCGGCCTCAACGACCGCACCGTGGAAGGGCTGGCAAGGCGCAGCAATGATCCGCGTTTCGCGTGGGATTCCTACCGCCGCTTCATTCAGATGTTTGGCGATGTGGTGCTCGGCGTAAGCAATGACTCGTTCGAGGAAATCCTTGACGACCACAAGGACCATTGCGGCTTCCATCTCGATACGGACCTCGGCGCCGATGACTGGCGGCAGGTGGTGGCGCGGTACAAGGAACAGATTCACGCGGCGCACGGCGAACCTTTTCCGCAGGACCCCGAACGCCAGCTTTGGGGGGCGATCGGCGCCGTTTTTCAAAGTTGGCAGAACCCGCGCGCGGTAACCTGGCGCAGGCTCCATGACGTTCCCTCGGATTGGGGTACCGCGGTGACGGTCCAGAGCATGGTGTTCGGAAATATGGGGGAGGACTGCGCCACCGGAGTCGCCTTTACACGCAACCCCTCCACGGGCGCGCGCGCCCTGTTCGGCGAATTTCTTATCAACGCCCAGGGCGAGGATGTGGTCGCCGGCATCCGCACGCCATTCCCCCTGACCGGGCCGTCCGCAGGCGGCCCGCCATCCCTGGCGGACGCAATGCCCGATGCCCACGCGCAATTGACCGATGTGCTGCGAAGGCTCGAAGCGCATTACCGCGACATGCAGGATGTCGAGTTCACCATCCAGCAGAGCCGGCTGTATGTCCTGCAGACGCGCACCGGCAAGCGCACGGCGGCGGCAGCGTTGAAAATTGCCGTCGATATGGCCGAGGAAGGACTGATTGACCGCGACGAGGCAATCCGCCGCATCGCGCCGGAAAGCCTGGAGCAATTGCTGCATCCCATGCTCGACCCCGGCGCCGAGCGCCATGTTATCGCGCGCGGGCTTGCTGCATCGCCGGGCGCTGCCTGCGGGCGCCTTGTGCTCGACCCGGACGACGCCGAATTGCGCGCGCGCGCCGGCGAAAGCGTCATCCTCACCCGCATCGAAACCAGTCCGGACGACATTCACGGCATGCACGCTGCAAGCGGCGTTCTGACCGCGCGCGGCGGCATGACCAGCCACGCCGCAGTGGTGGCGCGCGGCATGGGCCGCCCCTGCGTCTCCGGCGCCGGCGAACTGAAGATCGACTACGCCGCCGGCACCGTCAGCGCGGGTGGTACCGTGCTGAACGCCGGCGATCTGGTCACCATAGACGGCAGCACCGGCGAGGTGATGCAGGGGGCCGTGCCTACCGTGCAGCCCGACCCCGGCGCGGATTTCCACCACCTGATGGAGTGGGTGGATGCGGTGCGCGTGCTGCGCGTGCGGACCAATGCCGAAACGCCGGCGGAAGCGCGCGTGGCGCGCGAGTTCGGCGCCGAGGGAATCGGCCTATGCCGCACCGAACACATGTTTTTCGAGGAACAGCGAATCCTCGCCATTCGCCGCATGATCATGTCGGAAACCGAGGAGGAACGGCGCACGGCATTGCAGGTTATCCAGCCCATGCAGCGGCAGGATTTCATCGAACTGTTCGAAATCATGGCGGGATTGCCGGTGACGGTTCGGCTGCTCGACCCGCCGCTGCATGAGTTTCTGCCGCGCGACGCCAGGGCGCTGGCGGAAATCGCGCGCGCCACCGGCGCCTCCGAAGCAGAGGTCGCGCGGCGCGCCGCCCAATTGCATGAACTCAATCCCATGCTCGGCCATCGCGGTTGCCGGCTGGGCCTGAGTTTCCCCGAGATTTACGAAATGCAGGCGCGCGCCGTGTTCGAGGCGGCAATTGCCGCACGCCGCAACAGCGGTGCGGCAGTCACGCCGGAGATCATGATCCCGCTTGCCGCCACGGGGCGCGAACTGGCCTTGTTGCGCACACGCATTGATGCCGTCGCGCAAAGCGTGACGGCGGAGATGAATGCCGCACCGGACACGCTGAATTATCTGATCGGCACCATGATCGAACTTCCGCGCGCCTGCCTGCGCGCCGGCGACCTGGCCGAGACCGCGCAATTCTTCAGTTTCGGCACCAACGATCTCACGCAGACGACTTTCGGTATCAGCCGCGACGATTCGGCGCGGTTTCTCAACCGCTATACAGAACTGGGAATACTCCCGGATGACCCGTTCGTGACGCTGGACACGGACGGAGTGGGGGAACTCATTTCCCTGGCGGTCGAACGCGGGCGCCGTGTCCGGCAGGACCTCAAGCTCGGCATTTGCGGGGAGCATGGCGGAGACCCGGCCTCTATCCGCTTTTGCCACCGGGCCGGTCTGGATTATGTTTCGTGTTCTCCGTGGCGGGTCCCTGTCGCGCGCCTTGCCGCCGCGCAGGCGGCACTCGACGCGGCAAACAAGGCGGAATAACCCGCTGCTCGGTTTTCCTGACAGGGTTTCTTCAATGAATTTCGGTGTGCTGCGGACGACCGTGGTTTTGTGCCTGCTATGCGTTCCGGCGCTGGCGCAAAGCCCCGAACAGGAACTGGGACCGGAAAAAATGGTGTTGGCGGACGCCATTGCCGCCCGCATGATCGATGGCATCCGCCATGAAGGTCTGCGCGATGAGAGACTGGATGCTGCTATCCGCGCGTGGACGGACTACCACATCAAGCGGCGCGAAATATCGCAGCGTGACAGCACTATCATCCAGCTCTATGTACGGAAGGTCGTAGTGCGCTACCGCATGGGGGAGCCGCATATCCCCTATGCCGAGCGGGTGACGCAGCGGCCTGGCGGCCGCTGAAACCGCTCCCGCACCGGCAGAATTGCTTGTGCCGGCGTGGAATAGCCGGTATGGTCGCGCCTTCGTCGCGGTGCGTGTCGGAGTGTAGCTCAGCCTGGTAGAGCACCGTCTTCGGGAGGCGGGGGCCGGTGGTTCGAATCCACTCACTCCGACCAGTTCGCCCCTCCGCCATGCTGCCGGATTTCCCTGCGCCGCCGTCACCGTACCGCGCAAGAGCGCAGGCGCGCAGCCCTATTATCGAGGACGCAGCAGGATGACGGACGCGCTAGGCCCCCTCGCCGGAATACGCATCATCGACATGACGGCCATGCTGGCGGGGCCGTGGGCAACCATGATCCTGGGCGACCAGGGCGCAGAGGTGATCAAGGTCGAAACGCCGGGCGCTGGCGACCATACCCGCGCCTTCGCCGGCAACACGCTGTCCACCGGATTCTTGAATCTCAACCGCTCGAAGCGCTCGGTTACGCTCAATCTCAAGCATCCGCGAGGGCGTGCACTTATGCTTTCGCTGATGAAGACGGCCGACGTGGTGGTGCAGAACTTCCGTCCCGGCGTCGTCGACCGCCTGGGGGTGGGACCCGACGCGGCGCGCGAGGTGTGCCCGGACATCATCTATGTGTCCCTGAGCGGTTTCGGCGAGCGCGGGCCCTACGCGGCGCAGCGGGTTTACGATCCTGTCATACAGGGCCTGTCGGGCCTTGCCACCATCCAGGCCGGCAGCGATGAAGCGCAGCCGCGGCTGGTGCGCACGGTGCTGCCCGACAAGCTCACTGCAATCACCGCCGCGCAGGCCATCTCATCTGCCCTGTTCGCCCGCGAACGCACGGGCAAGGGCCAGCATGTCCGCCTGTCCATGCTGGACGCCGTGCTGCAGTTTCTCTGGGCGTCGGACATGGGGAACCAGACCCTGGCCGACCACCCGCCCTCGCCGCAGCCCGCGGCCAGCCGTATCGATCTGATTTACCGCACACAGGACGGCTACATCACGATGGGCGCGAACACCAACCGCGAATGGACGGGTTTCGCGCATGCCGCCGGCAAGCCCGAACTGGTCGACGACCCCCATTTCGCCACGCCCGCAGCGCGCCAGCGCAATATCGATGAGCGACTGGCGCTGATCCAGGAGCATATCGAGACAAACACCAGCGCCTGGTGGCTCGATACCCTGCGCCAACACGAGGTGCCCTGCGCGCCGGTCCTGACGCGAAACGAGGTCATTTCCCACCCGCAGATCGCCGCCGCCGAAAGCGTGATCGAATATGACCATCCGATTGCCGGACGGCTGCGTCAAACCCGCTCGGCGGCCCGCTTCGAAGGTACGCCCCTTGCCGCCCCGTGCGGCGCGCCGGTACTCGGCGCAGATACCGACGCAGTGCTCGCAGAACTCGGCATTTCGGCGGCGGAAATTACCGCCTTGCGCGCGGCCGGCGCCATCGGCGCCGAAACCGCATCGTCCGCCGCGGCCGCTGAATGACGCATATTCCCGGAGGTTCTCCGGTCCACATAGTCGGCGGCGGCCTCGCCGGCTGCGAAGCCGCATGGCAGGCGGCGCGTGCCGGGGCGCGCGTGGTCCTGCACGAAATGCGGCCGGTACGCAGCACGCCCGCGCACCAGACCAGCACGCTGGCCGAACTCGTCTGCTCCAATTCGTTTCGTTCCGATGATGCCGAGAACAATGCCGTCGGCCTGCTGCATGAAGAAATGCGCCGCTGCGGCTCGCTCATCCTTGCCGCCGCCGATGGACATCAAGTGCCCGCCGGCGGCGCCCTTGCCGTGGACCGCGACGGCTTCTCAAGCGCCGTGGAAGCCGCGCTGGAAAACCACCCCCTCGTCACCATAGAGCGCGATGAAGTCACAGGCCTGCCGCCGGCGGATTGGAACCCCGTGATCATCGCCACCGGGCCGCTTACGGCGCCCGGACTGGCCGCCGCCATTGCCGAGCTGACGGGCACCGAAAGCCTCGCTTTTTTCGACGCCATCGCGCCGATCGTCCATCGTGACTCCATCGACATGACCGAGGCGTGGTTTCAGTCTCGCTACGACAAGCCCGGCCCCGGCGGCGACAATGCCGCCTACATCAATTGCCCCCTTACCGAGACGCAATACAACGCCTTCATCGACGAACTGACACGCGCCGACACCGCCCCGACCCGGGACTGGGAGCGCAACACCCCATGGTTCGAGGGATGCCTGCCGATCGAGGTCATGGCTGAACGCGGACGGGAGACCCTGCGCTTCGGCCCCATGAAGCCGGTGGGCTTGAGCAATCCCCATGCGCCTCAGCAACGACCCTGGGCAGTCGTGCAATTGCGCCAGGACAACGCGCTGGGAACACTGTTCAACATGGTCGGTTTTCAGACCCGGCTGAAACACGGCGAACAAACCCGCGTCTTTCGCCGTATCCCGGGGCTGGAAGGTGCGCGCTTCGCCCGCCTCGGCGGCGTGCACCGCAACACGTTCATCAACAGCCCCCGGCTGCTGGACGGCCAGTTGCGGCTGCGCGCCGCGCCGCATCTGCGGTTCGCTGGACAGATCACCGGCGTCGAAGGCTACGTCGAAAGCGCTGCGATCGGGCTTCTTGCAGGACGTTTTGCCGCCGGACGCGGCGCCCCGCCGCCTGAAACCAGCCTCGGTGCACTGCTCGGCCACATCACCGGCGGGGGCGATGCCCGCACCTTCCAGCCGATGAACGTCAATTTCGGCCTGTTCCCTCCGCTCGAGCACCGAGCGGGGAAACGCGACCGCCGGCGCGCCCTGGCGCGGCGGGCGTTGGCTGCTCTCGATGCCTGGCTCACAGGCGCCCCGACACCCAATGCGCCACCACCCGCCATTGCCGCACCGCCCGCGATGGGCGCAGCAGCGGGTGCTCCGGCGCATAGTCCGCCTGCTTGAGGCGCGCCAGATAAAGCCGCGCCAGAGAGGCCGGCAACAGCGCCGGCAGTGCCTTGCGCTCCGCCCGGACAGGCAAGTCCGCCAGGTATTCCTCCGCCCAGGCGGCAGGCAAGCGGACCGGGTCGCCCGCGTTCAACAGAGCGTGGGCGCGAAAGGGCACCGACCGCGCCAGGCCGCATAATCCCCACACCCGCCCGGCTGCACGCGCGGCGTCCCGAGCGGCTGCAGATTCGGCATGTAACGCTGCGAGCGCCAGATGCGCCGCCGCACCCGCCGTGCCGTCGACATAAGCTGTCAGCGCAGCGCGGTCGGCAAAGGATGCCGTATCGAAATCACGCCAGCGAGCGTCGATCAGCGCTTCCGCTTCCTGCCGCGGGAGCCAGTCTGCCGCGCGCACAGCTGCCAGGGCCTGGATCACGGGATGCGCGTTGGGCGACCCGGCATGGAGGCCGGCCACCGCATTGCGCCACCATTGCAAGCGAATGGCGCCAAGGGCAGCTTCGCCGACTCGCTCGCCAAGCCGCGCCACTTCGTGATTGAAGGCGTACAATGCAAACAGGCGCCCGCGCGCCTCCCCGGCCGCAAACAGACTGCATAGATAGCGGTCATAATCATGCCGCCGGACCAGCGCGGCACAATGCGCGAGCGCCGGGATCAAGGAACCGGCAGTAGTGCCGCCGCAATGCGGCGGTCCTCTCCGGCAAGCACGTTGAATGTGCGGCAGGCAGCGCCCGTATCCATCAGTTCGACGGCGACACTGCGTTGCATCAGGGCCCGGCGCAAGGCCGCGCCGAGAGGCCGGGGCCGCGCGCCGCAGCCGAAGATGAGAAGTTCCACGGGCGGCTCTGCTTCCAGTACAGGCGCAAGAGTATCAAGGCCCGCGTCATCCAGGTCTGTTACCGGCCAAGCCGCCGCCTGGTCGCTAAACACAAGCACGGCGCCCTTGTAGCGCGCGCCGCCGATGCGAAACCCGCCGCCGCCATATCCCTGAACAATCAGCCGACCGGGGGTGAGCCGCGGCGTGATATCCACCGGGTCACCCGCTTTCGGAGCCGCCCGCCGCTCCTTCGGCCGTTTCCCGTTCATTGTCACGGCGCGCGAGTTTATCGAGACCCAGCAGGATGAGAAGCGGCGCAGCGACGAAGATTGACGAATATGTCCCGACCAGAACGCCCCATACCATGGCGAAGCAGAAATCGCGGATCACCGGGCCGCCCAGAATCCACAGGGACAGCAGCGCTAGCAGTGTCGTTACCGAGGTCATCAAGGTGCGCGAGAGCGTGTCGTTGATACTGCGGGAGAGCAGGTCAACAAGCGCCATAGCCTTGTATTTGCGCAAATTTTCGCGCACGCGGTCATACACTACCACGGTGTCGTTCATGGAGTAGCCAACGATCAGGAGGATCGCGGCGACAGTGGCGAGATTGAATTCCAGCCCGACCAGCGCGAACACGCCGATGGTGGCCACCACATCATGCACCAGCGCCACCACGGCGCCCAGAGCAAATTGCCACTCGAACCGGAACCAGATGTACACCAGCATGGCGCCGAGCGCGATTGCCACCGCCTGCACGCCGGCCCAGATCAGTTCCGCGCCCACCTTGGGACCGACGGATTCCTGCCGCCGATAGTCGATGGCGCCGCCGAAGCGCGTGTCGAGCGCGTCACGCACCTGCGCGATGGCTTCGTTCTGCGCGGCTTCGCCGCCGGGTTGGCGTTCGATGCGGATCAGGACGCTGGGCGAGTCGCCGAGATCAGCGGCGCCAAATTCCTGCAGCGACACTTCCCCCAGCCCGAGACCGCCCAGCGCATCGCGCATTTCCGCGAGGTCGTCCGTGTCGCCGGTGCTGACTTCCATCAGGACGCCGCCGCGAAAATCGATGCCGTAATTCAGGCCGAACAGGAAAAAGAGCACGACCGACGACACCATGAGGACGGCCGACACGGCGAAGCCGCGGCGGCGCCACGCCATGAACGGGATATTTGTTTGCGCGGGAAGCAGTCGCAACAGCATGGGTGCGGCCCTCAGATTGGCAGTTTTTGCGGCCGCGTGCGCAGCAGCCACAAGGCGATCAGCATCCGCGTCACCATGATCGCCGTAAACACCGACGTCACGATACCGATGGCCAGTGTGACGGCAAAACCGCGCACCGGACCCGACCCGAACTGGAACAGGATCACCGCCGCAATCAGGGTGGTGACATTGGCGTCGATAATGGTCCGCAACGCCTGGCGGAACCCGATATCAACCGCCGAGAACGGCGTTCGGCCGTTCCGCGCCTCTTCGCGTATGCGTTCGAAAATCAGCACATTGGCATCAACCGCCATACCTATGGTCAGCACAATGCCGGCAATGCCCGGCAAGGTGAGCGTCGCCTGCAGGGCGGAAAGGACGGCGACGATCAGCGCCATGTTGATCGCCAGCGCGGCCGTGGAAGCGACACCGAACAATCCATATGACGTCAACATATAGGCGATCACCGCAACCAGCCCGACAACGGCCGCGATCTTGCCGGCGGCGATCGAGTCGGCGCCGAGGCTCGGCCCCACTGTGCGTTCCTCCAGATAGGTAAGCGGCGCGGGCAGCGCGCCCGCGCGCAGCAGAATCGCCAGTTGTTCGGCGGACTCGACGGTGAAGTTTCCGGTGATCTGTCCATTGCCGCCGGGAATGGGCTCCTGAATTTCCGGTGCGCTGATCACCGCGCCGTCCAGCACTATGGCAAATCGGCGCCCGACATTTTCGGTCGTCAGGCGGCCGAACTTGCGCGCCCCCACCGTGTCGAACCGGATGGCCACGGCTGGCCGACCGAATTGATCGACGGTAGCCTGCGCGAGATCGAGATTCTCGCCTGTCACCTCGCGGCGCTTGCGCACGAGGATCGGCGCCTGGCCGCCGCCGCGCCCCGGCTCGTAGAGCAGGTCCGAACCCGGCGGCACGCGCCCTGCCAGGGCGTCCTGAATCGAGCCGCGCTCATCGACCATGCGAAAGTCGAGGCTGGCGGTCTGCCCGACAAGGTCCTTGATGCGCTGCGGGTCGTCGAAACCGGGCACCTGGATCAGGATGCGCTCGTCGCCGCTGCGCTGAATGGTCGGTTCCGTCGTGCCAAGTTCGTCGAGCCGGCGGCGAACGATCTCGATCGTCTGGTTGAGGGCGTTACGCTTGCGCTCGGCTCTGGCGGCCTCGTTCAGCGTCAGCTGTACCCGCCCGGCATCGGAAATCTCGACCGTGAACGAGTCGATATCCGCCATCCCTTCGATAATTTCCATGGTGCCGCTGCGGTCGTTCGGGTCCGCCAGAACGAAAGACACGCTGGATGAGTCGTGCCCCAGCTCCGTGTAGTCGATGCGGTCGCCCGAACGCGGACGCATTTGCCGGCGGAGGTCGTTGACCACGGTCTCGAGATATTTGTCGATGACGAGGTCCACCTCCACTTCGGCCAGCAGGTGCGAACCCCCTTGCAGATCAAGGCCCAGATTGATCTGCTGATTCGGCAGCCAGTCGGGCAGGTTGTCGGCAGTCTGGCTCGGCAGAAGGTTGGGAAAGCTGAACGCAAGGCCCAGCAGCGCAATCACGGCGACAAGGCCGATCTTCCAGGTTTCGAAATGCAGCATCGAATGTCCGCGGCCTCAGTTTTTCGTCGAACCGCTGTCTTTTTTGGAACCGCCATCGTCATTGGCGCCGCGCGGAACCGGCTTGCTCGCGAGTTCTGCAATGGTGTGGCGCTGGGCCTTGACGCGGACATTCGGCGCGAGTTCCAGGATCACTGTGGAGTCGTCGTCGACCCGCGCCACCGTCGCGTGCAAACCGCCGCCGGTGATCACGCGGTCGCCACGCCTCAGATTACCCACCATTTCGCGATGCGCTTTGACCTTTTTCTGCTGCGGTCGGATAAGCAGGAAATAAAAAACCACAAAGATCAGTACCAGCGGCAATATCTGAACAATCGCGCCGCCGCCCGCCGCATCCTGGGCGAAGGCCGTCGATATGAACATACGGATTTTCCTTGTGAGGTTCTGGCGTCCGCTGCCGAAGCCGCCGCGACTATAGCGTGAGATCAACCATATGCAACCGATCGCCCCTCGTTCAAGACCCCCCGGACTCGCGGTCTCGCTCGACACGAAACTCCGCTTTATTCGCGGTGGATTCCCGGCACGGCACGTGCCATAATCGCCTGCCCCGCCAGCGCCGGCAAAACCGGGCCGAAGGGCCCCCCTTCACCTCACTTTCATCCGGAAATCCGGAACGGGATTCGCTGCATGAACAATGCGGAACTTCATGCGCAGCTAGGGCGCATTGCCGCCGCTCTCGAACGGCTGGCGCCGCCCTTGCCGCCGGAAACCGATCTTGCGTCCGCCGATGCTTTCGTCTGGCAGCCGGGCAGCAACCGCCTGCACCCTGTTCACGCGGTCAGCCGCGTGCCGCTGCGGCTGTTGATGGGAATTGACCGCGTACGCGACATCCTGTTCGAGAACACGCGCCGTTTCGCTGCCGGGCTGCCCGCCAACAACGCCCTGCTGTGGGGCGCCCGCGGGATGGGCAAGAGTTCGCTCATCAAGGCGGTGCATGGCGTGCTGTGCGACCGCACGCCGGAACAGCCTGCGCTGGTCGAGATTCATCGTGAAGACATCGAGAGCCTGCCGGCACTGCTTGAACGCCTGCGCGGCGCACAGCGCCGGTTCATTCTCTTTTGCGACGACCTTTCCTTCGACCATGACGATACGTCATACAAGTCTCTCAAGGCGGTACTGGAAGGGGGCATTGAGGGCCGCCCCGACAATGTCGTGTTCTACGCTACCTCGAACCGCCGCCACCTCATGCCCCGCGACATGATCGAGAACGAACGCTCGACCGCAATCAACCCTTCTGAAGCGGTGGAGGAAAAGGTTTCGCTTTCCGACCGCTTCGGCCTGTGGCTCGGCTTCCACAATTGCGACCAGCCGACCTATCTGCGCATGGTGGAGGCCTATGCCGAGGCGCACGGGCTGGAGGTACCGGCCGAGACGCTGCGCGCGGAGGCGGTGGAATGGGCGGTCACACGCGGCGGCCGGTCGGGCCGCGTCGCATGGCAATATATTCAGGACACTGCCGGCCGCCTCGGCAGGAAACTCCCATAGGCGCCGCCTTCTTGTGCGAATGCGGGCCTTTGGCCTATTGCTTTCCTTGCATGCGGATGGGTGGCCGAGCGGTTGAAGGCACCGGTCTTGAAAACCGGCAGGCGCGCGAGCGTCTCGTGGGTTCGAATCCCACCCCATCCGCCAGATGCGGCAGCGCGCCGCCCGAAAATCAGATACAGCGACCGCCATCCACCTCCAGCATCGTGCCGGTAATGAATGCCGAATCGTCTTCGGCGAAAAATACCGCAGCCGTCGCGATATCCTCCGGCGTCGAAAGTCGCCCCATCGGCACGGTGGCGATAAATCGCTGCCGCCCTTTCACGGGGTCGGCGCCGCCCAGAAAGTCTGTCAGCATCGCCGTCTCTCCTGCCACCGGGCAAATCCCGTTGACGCGGATCCCGGCATCGGCCACTTCTAGCGCGAGCGCCTTGCACATAGGCACCAGCGCACCCTTGGTCGCATTGTAAACGGCAAGATTCGGGCGCGGGCGAAGCGCCGCCGTCGACGCTGTCACAATGATCGAGCCGCCGCGCCCCTGCGCCTGCATGGCCCGCGCCGCATGCTTCGCCCCCAGAAAGACGCTGCGCACATTGACCCTGAAAACGCGATCGAAGAATTCTACCTCGGTATCCACCAGCGGACGCGGCGCCATGCCGAGGCCGGCATTGAGAACCACTGCATCCACGCCGCCAAAAGCCTCGCGCCCGGCGGCGATCATAGCCTCATTGGCGGCCTCCTCCGCGACATCGGCGGCAAAGAACTGCGCGCCGCCACCTGCTGCGGAAATTTCCTCGGCGACACGCCGCCCGTTCTGTTCGTCGATATCGGCCACCAGCACGCTCGCGCCTTCCTGCGAATAGCGTTTCGCAATGCCTTCGCCGAAGCCCGAACCCGCTCCCGTGACGATCGTCGCCTTGCCGTCGAGCCGTCCCACCATTCCGCTCCCAGTCAATTAACTCGGCCAGTTTATCGTGAAAATACCTGATGATGGCGGGGTTTCCGCGCCGCCATGCGCGCTGCGCGTCTCGCCCGCGCAGCAACGAGATCCCGGGTGGGGCGAGTGATCGGTCTCGAACCGACGACCTCCTGAGTCACAGTCAGGCGCTCTAACCAACTGAGCTACACTCGCCACGCCGCGGCTTCGATAGGACTTTGCCGGCCACACGTCAAGCGATGTCAGATGCTACAATGCCCGCGCCAGCGACGGGGCAGCCCCGGCCGCTGCCAGCCAACTCGCGCGCTTCCCCGAACGACTGCCATGCGCCCGAAACTGCTCAATCCACTGTTCGCGCCTGTCACGGTTCTTGACCGCGTCGGTCCGCGCATCGGCAGGACGCTGGGAAAACTTGCCGGCACTCGCATTGTGGACCTGTTGTGGCATCTGCCGACCAGCGTGGTGGACCGCAGCTTTTCGCCGAAGATTGCCAACGCGCCCTCCGGCATCGTTGCAACACTGACAGTCACCGTCCAGGCGCACTGGCCGCCGTCGCACGAACGGCAGCCCTACAAGGTGGTGTGCGCCGACGACACCGGCGAGATGGTCCTCGTATTCTTTCGCGCACGCGCCCAATCACTCCGGTCGCTCCTGCCGCCAGGGGAGACTCGCGTGATCAGCGGACGCATCGAGCATTATGCGGGCGTTGTGCAAATGCCCCATCCGGATCACATAGCGCTGCCGGCCGACGCAGCGCGGCTGGCGCGGATCGAACCGGTTTATCCGTTGACTGCGGGTATCACCGCCCAGCCATTGGCGCGGGCGATTGCCGGCGCGCTGGAGAGAGCTCCCGACCTGCCGGAATGGAATGATGGCGCACACGCGGCGCGCGAAGGCTGGCCCGCATGGCGCGACGCGGTGCACCGGATTCACCACCCCCAAAGCGCAGCGGATCTGGAGTCGGACGCGCCGGCCCGGCGGCGCCTGGCTTATGACGAACTGCTCGCGAACCAATTGGCTCTGGCCCTGGTGCGCGCATATATGCGCCGCACCGGCGGGCGTGAGCTCCGCGGCGATGGCCGCCTGCGCCGCACCGTGCGCCGGGCCCTGCCTTTCGCCCTGACGCAATCGCAGGCGGCGGCCATCGAAGACATCGTTCGCGATCTCGCGTCCGAACGGCGTATGCTGCGTCTGCTGCAAGGCGATGTCGGCAGCGGCAAGACGCTGGTTGCGCTCATGTGTCTGCTCGCCGCTGCGGAGGCCGGCGCCCAGGGCGCGTTGCTTGCCCCCACTGAAATTCTTGCCCGTCAGCATCATGCGGCGCTGGCGCCGCTGCTGGAAGCCGCGGGGGTTCGCGCAGTAATTCTCACCGGCCGCGACAAGGGCAAGGCGCGCGCCGCCGGGCTTGTCGATCTCGCCGACGGCAGCGCGGCAATCGCCGTCGGCACCCACGCCCTGTTTCAGAAAGATGTCGTCTTTCGCGATCTCGCGGTAGCCGTGATCGACGAACAGCATCGATTCGGCGTGCATCAGCGTTTGCGCATGCAGCAGAAAGGGCGAGCGCTGGACACTTTGGTTATGACCGCAACGCCGATCCCCCGCACCCTGATGCTGACCGCCTATGGCGATATGGACATTTCACGCCTGGTCGAAAAGCCACCGGGGCGCACGCCTGTCACCACCGCCGCCCTGCCCCTCTCCCGCCTCGAGGAAGTGACCGCCGCGATGGACCGCGCCCTCGCCGGCGGCAACCGCGTCTATTGGGTATGCCCGCTGGTCGGGGAATCCGAAAGTATTGATCTCGCCGCGGCGGAAGCGCGCCATGCCGCGCTGACCGAGCGCTTCGGCGCCCGGGTCGGCCTGGTTCACGGCCGCATGGCGGCTGCCGAGCGCGACGCCGCGATGGCCCGCTTCACCGCCGGAGAATGCCGCATACTGGTCGCGACAACCGTCATTGAAGTCGGCATAGACGTACCGGAAGCCACGATCATGGTGATCGAACAGGCGGAACGCTTCGGGCTCGCGCAATTGCACCAGTTGCGCGGGCGCGTCGGACGCGGCGCCCGCCCTTCGACCTGCCTGCTCCTGTACCGCCCGCCGCTGAATGACGTCGCGCGCGCGCGCCTTACCATCATGCGCGAAACCGATGACGGCTTTCGCATCGCCGATGAAGACCTGAAGCTGCGCGGCGCCGGTGAATTGCTGGGCACCCGGCAAAGCGGCCTGCCCGCCTTTCGTCTGGCGGACCTGTCGCTTCACGGGGACCTTCTCGCGGCGGCGCGCGCCGACACCATGGAAATCATGCAATCCGACCCCGAACTCACGGGCCGCCGCGGCCAGTCCCTCAGAGTGCTGCTCTACCTCTTCGAGCGCGATCTGGCGGTCACCTTCCTGCGCTCGGGGTGACGATACGCGCTATCGATGCTTCCTTGTCCCCTGCCTCGCGGTCGCGCGCGCCGTCACTGGATACCAGCGGGATCCGGGCCTCCTCGGGGCGCGTGTCGGGCGGCGTGACGATGCCGGCGGAAACCACCATCTTGATCCCCTCCTCGACGGTCATGTCCAGCGTGACAAGATGGGCGCGCGGTACGAACAACAGGAATCCCGAGGTGGGGTTCGGCGTCGTCGGAAGAAACACGTTCACCACCGGATCGGCAATCGTCGTCTGTACCTCGCCCTCCGTGTTGCTGGTGATGAACCCGATTGCCCATATCCCGCGGCGCGGATATTCGACCAGCACCACTTCCCGGAACGACCGCGAGGAGCTTTCGAGAACCGTCTGGAAAATCTGCTTCAGTGCGCCGTAAATGCTGCGCACCACCGGCAGGCGGTCGAGAATTTTCTCGCCGGTGGTGACAACCATGCTGAACATGTAATTCCGCGCCAGCATCCCGATCATGGCCAGCCCGACAAAACCCACGATCAGGCCGATACCGGGGATGTAGGCTTCGACGCCCAGATATTTTTCGAGATAGGTCTGCGGGTTGTAGATCGGCGGCAGCAGCGGAACGATGCTGTTGTCGATCAACTCGATGATGGTCAGCAGGATCCATACGGTGAGGCTGATCGGCGCCACCACGACGAGACCGTACAGAAAGTGCGTTCGCAAACGCCCCAAGTGGGCCCGAAACGAACGTCCGTCCTCGTCTGGCGGCATCTGGGGTGCGCCGTCGGGCGTTTCGTCGAACTTGTCGTTCATTTCCGACCCCAACTCCCTTCCGGGCTGCTCCGCCAGCTCATGCCCCGTGGAACTCCAGCAGGGCGGCTATCGTCTCTTCCGGCGCCTCTTCGGCCAGAAAATGACCGCACGGCAGTGCGCGGCCCTGCACATCATCCGCCTTTTCGCGCCAACAGGCGAGAACGTCGAACAGCCGTTCCATCGGCGCGGTTTCCCCCCACAGCGCCTGCACCGGACATTCCAGTTTGCGCCCCATATCGGCTTCGTCATGTTCGAGGTCGATCGAAGCTGCCGCCCGATAATCCTCGCATATTGCATGAATCGTCTCGGGGCGCGAGAAACAGCGCAAATATTCCCCGATCGCCTCGTCGGTGAACGCTGTCCGGTCCGTACCCCAACGCCCGAACAGCGAGCGAAGATAGAATTCCGGGTCCGCGCCGATCATGGTCTCCGGCAAGGGCGCCTTCTGGATCAGAAAAAACCAGTGGTAATAGGCGGTCGCCAGCGCCTGGTTGGTGTTGGCGAACACCGTGTGCGTCGGCACGATGTCCAGCACGCTCAGCCGCTCCACCGACTGCGGATGATCCAGCGCGAGGCGGTGCGCCACCCGCCCGCCGCGGTCGTGCCCCGCCAGCCCGAACTGCGGAAAGCCGAGCACCGCCATCGCCTCCTGCTGGTCCTGCGCCATGGCCCGTTTGCTGTGTCCACTGTGATTCTCGCCGTCGGCGACATGGCCGCTGTCGCCATAACCTCGCAGGTCGCTTGCCACGACGGTGAAATGCGCGGCCAGTGCCGGCGCCACCTTGTGCCACATGAAATGTGTTTCCGGGTGGCCGTGCAGGAGCAATATCGGCGGCCCGGAGCCGCCGACCACCAGATTGATCTCGCAGTCGCGCACCGCAACCCGTTGTTTTTCGAAGCCCTCAAATGCCATACTCGTAATTCTCCCGCACCGGTCAGCGTGCACCTTATCCTTTATTCGCCGGCGAGACACAGGGAATGTGGGGAGTACCATGATACCAGACAAGCAGAGACTGCTTGATGCCGCCGCGATCGTGCGCCGCCACATCCCCGCCACGCCGCAATATCCCTGGCCGCTGCTGGCGCAGCATGCCGGGTTGACGGTGTGGGTAAAGCACGAAAATCATACGCAGGTCGGTGCGTTCAAGATCCGCGGCGGCGCCGTCTATATGGAGGCGCTGACGCGCCGCGAGCCGAATTGCCGCGGCGTCGCCGCTGCCACACGCGGCAATCACGGCCAGTCCATCGCTGTCAACGCGCGGAATTACGGCCTGCGCGCGCTCATTGTGGCGCCGCGCGGCAACAACCCGGAAAAAAATGCCGCCATGGCCGAGCAAGGCGCCGAATTGATCGAGCATGGAGACGATTTTCAGGCGGCGCTCGAATATGCCGAACAGTGCGCCGGGGAGCAGAAACTGCATATGGTGCCGTCTTTCGATTCCGCGCTGGTCGCCGGAGTCGCCTCCTATGCGCTCGAATTGTTTGAAAATGCCGAGCCGCTCGATGCCGTCTATGTCCCTATTGGCCTCGGGTCCGGCATTTGCGGCACCATTGCTGCCCGCAACGCGCTCGGCCTCAAGACGGAGATTATCGGCGTCCAGGCGGCAGGCGCGCCGTGCTATGCCCTGTCATTCGATGCCGGTCATGCCGTCTCGACAAACACCGCCGACACCTTCGCCGACGGCGTTGCAACGCGCATCCCCGTGCCGGAAGCGGTGGCGGTGATCAACCGGAACGCCGCGCGCATCGTGACTGTCACCGACGCCGAGATTCTCGAAGCCCAGCGTCTCTTACTCCGCTGCACGCACAATCTGGCGGAACCTGCCGGTGCGGCGGCCCTGGCGGCACTCCTGACCGAACGCAGCCGGCAAGCCGGCAAGTCAGTTGCCGTTATTCTCAGCGGCGGCAATGCCGATACCGCCAACATCCGGCAAATGCTCGCTGGTGTCGACGTACCGGCGCCGCAACCGTCATGACAATTTCGGCGGTTACGGAAGCGCACTGCCCATCGACGCCGGGCCGCCCGGCAGGGTCAGGGTCTTCCCTGTATTCGTCACCTCGGTGCCATCGACCTTCAGGATAGAAATATCGTCGTCCGTGAAATTGCCCACATAGAGATAGCCGCCGTCCGGGCTGAACACCACGCCCTCAGGCAGCCCGCGCACTTCGACTTCCTGCGTACGGCGCACCGATTTTCCGTCGATCTCCAGGATCACGACGCTGCCATTGCGATTGTAGTACCAACTGCCCGGCGGTGTGCCGGCGCTGCCCCTCAGCAATACCGCCGCCGCAATGCGCCCGGTAGGACTGATTGCCAACCCTTCCGGCGCATCACCGACGACAATGCGGTCGATCACGCGCGGCGGTTCAGCCTCCAGATCGATCACGCTCACCGTGTCGATATGCCCGTCCGAGCGCCCGCTATTGCCGTTGTCCGCCGTCAGGCCCAGTCGGCCATCGGGCGTGATCTTCACATTGTAGGGCCACAGCCCCACCGGCATGTCCAGCGCCGGATCGGTGCTGATACGGCCTTCATCAATATCCAGCACAGCGATGCGGTGTCCGGGGAACTTGGCGACCAGCGCCCGCTTCCCGTCCGGCGTTATGTCTACCGCCGCCACCTGCTCGCCCATATCCAGGACCTGCGTCATGCGCACGCTCTTGCCCTTGATCTGCAGTACGCCGACGGTGTTGTCCGCGCGATGCGCGATCAACGCCAGATCACCGTCACGGCTGATCGCCAGCCCCGAGGGCTGACGGCCCACAGTTATCGTTTCGAGCAGCGCCGGCGGCGACACTGTGAGGTCGATAATGTGCAGGCGATTATCTGGCTCGGGTGTCCAGCCATCGCCTTCGGCAGTCCATGCCATGGCGTTGGCAACCAGCGCCAGACTCCCGTCAGGCGTGATCGCGAGATTTGTCGGCGGCCCGAACACCGAATTGGCCAACGGCAAATTCGCAATGATCTGCGGCGCTTCCCGGTCGATGGAGAAATCTATCACCGACACATAATCGTTTCCCGGCGGCAAAAATACGGCGCCGGAGTCGGTGAAGCCGACCTTGTTGTCGATTCCGGCCAGCATCAGGTCCGCCGCCGCTGCCGGCGGCGCACAGGCAGTCAGGGCAAGGGCGGCCGCCCGCAAAAACTTGTCCTTGATCATCCGGGCATCCTTCCTTGTCCCCTCCCCTGCCGCTTCAGGATTCTGCTGCCGTGTCCTGTGTGACAACCGTGCGCCGGAGGGCATGTTCCCTCAAGGGCCCGGGCGGAGCGAGATGATCGTTCCGGCTGTCAACCTGAACGACGGCACGTGCTGTGCGCAATACGGGAGCAATTTCCAACCCGCCGCGCGGCTTCCGGGCGGTACTATAGGAATCACCGGATCACGTGGCAATGCGGCTGACCGGATCGGCCGTCACGGCCCCTGCTCCGATTGTGCGGAAAATCACGGTCGTTGACCGATTTACCTTTGGTTGTCATGTCGTATAATGTGGCTGGGTTACGTCACCACCACCATATATGGGTGTGTGCGACGACCGTCAGTTCGCGTACGGATCATGATGAGGAAAGTGTTCGGGTGACGTGCTTGGGTGCCGCGATGCCCGCCGGCCGTGGCGCCCCCGCGGCGATTGCGGCGCATGTGTGCTCCGTGCCGCGGCTTTTGCGGACCGTGGAAATTCTCTCTGACCTGGCGGCGAAACGAGCAAAATCCGAAAGTGAAACCCTTGGGAGTGGAGAACGACAATGAAAATTCTTCGACTGTGCAGGCTGTGGCCGGTTGTGACACTCATGCTGGCCGCACCCGTCCTGCCTGCCGGTGCTGGCGAGACCCTTGATACGGTGCGGCGCACCGCGGTGATGTCGGCATTCGAACCGGAACTTGTCCTTCTCAAACAGGAACTCGCCGATGCCGCAACCTATAATGTGAATGGAATAGAGTTTTCCACCGGCATTTTGCAGGGTCAGGATGTGGTTCTGTTTCTCAGCGGCATCAGCATGGTCAACGCAACGATGACCGCGCAGCTTGTTCTCGAACGCTTCAATATCGAGCGCATCATTTTCTCGGGCATTGCGGGAGGAGTGAATCCGGCGCTGAATATTGGCGATGTCGTGATCGCTGAATAATGGGGCCAGTATCTCGAATCCGTCTTTGCCCGCGAGGGGGAGGAAGGGTGGACCGGGCTGCCGCCCTTCTTCGAATATCCCTACGCGAATTTCGACATGATGTTCCCGCGCTCGGTGGAAGTACTCAGGGAAGGGTGGGACGAACTTGAAATGCGGTTCTGGTTCCCGGTGGACCAAGATTTGTTGGAGCTCGCCCGACGCGCTGTAGCAGATCTGTCGCTCGCGCAATGCGCCGGCGAAACCTGCCTGGACCAGCCGCCCGCCATCATGGTCGGCGGCAACGGCGTTTCCGGCGGCGCCTTCATCGATAATGCCGTCTTCCGCGAATATGTGTTTGAAACTTTCCAGGCTCAGGTTCTCGATATGGAAAGCGCCGCGGTCGCGCATGTCGCCTACGCCAACAATGTTCCCTTCATCGCGGTGCGCAGCCTGTCCGACCTCGCCGGCGGAGGCGAAGGTGAAAACCAGATCGGTATCTTCTTCATGCTGGCAGCGGACAATGCGGCAGAGGTGGTCAAGGCGTTGCTTGACGAGCTCGACCCGCCGCCTTCCGCGACGATGGGCAGCAGCACAGATGATTCCGGGCGCCAGCCGGTTCTTCTCGGTGCCGGTCTCGGTCTTCTCGGCTTCTTCATTTTTGACCCGTTTGGCATCGAGCAGGAAGAGGACGCGGACGCCCAGGAGAGCGTCTCCGGTCTCGCCTTGTCAGCCGGTAATGCACGCGACTGGTTTGGCGTCGGTGCTTTTGTGGGCGAGTCGATCGGCCCGCGCGGCGGTCTGCGCACGAGCATTACTGCGACAGGCCGAAACGGCCTGCAGTTTGGTCTGACCATCACGCCGGCCGCGGGCATGACCATCGCGAACGGCGAGAGCGCCGGTGAGCGGTTGGGATTGCAAGCGGGTTGGGATGCCGGCGCGTTCTTCGCCCGCATCGACCTGTCCTCAGCAGGTTATCGCGGCCGCCATGCGTTGCAGGTTCCGGGCCGCCAGTCGGGAATGGGCACGATGCGCCACGATCATGCCGCCGTCACCTTCGGCAGCGAGATTACCCAGGGCGGCCTCCGTCTCCGCCCGTCGCTTTCCCTGTTCACCGGCGCACTGGACCAGGACGCATACGCTGCGCACTCCGCAGCGTTCAGCACCGAAGTGCCGGCACTGTCTCAGGACTACCGCGGCTGGACGGCCCGGCTTGCTCTGGCGCCGGCGGCATGGCAGCACATTGGCGAAATGCGTTGGCGGCCCCGTCTCGCCCTCGCCGTGGGCGGCAGCAGCACGGACAGCCCCTCTGCCCTGGCAGTGCGCCGCACGACCCATTCCGGCGCATTCCGCTTTGATGCGCCGGCAGAACCGAGCGAATTGCCGACTCAGGTCCAGGCCGCCGGTATCGGCATCGCCCTGGCCGGCGGACCGCAATGGCGCCTCAACGGCGGTTATGTAGCGATGTGGGAAGACGGCACACCCCGTCACGGCGTCGGAGCAAAACTGCATTACCGCTTCTGACCGACCCTGCATGGCGTCGATCACCGCAGGGCGCATCCCCGCGCCCTGCGCCTTTATCAACATCTCCAACTCACAAGAAGCAGGACCCACAAAATCACATTGTATCCCATGGAAACCCGCTTCCGGACTAGTGGAAGTGGTCTATAAGCGCGGTCCGCTTCGTTCAAAACGCAGCAACTCGCGAAGATCGATAAGGTGCTTCTCAGTGAAGCACAGTGTCATCTCTTCGGGGCCGAGCTGGAGCATAAGGGAGGCTCTCGTAATTTGATTTCTTGTTTTCCTTGGTTGATTTGTCGGTTTTGTGGGGATGAAACAGTCGGTGGAACTACGGATCAGGTGGGGAAAACGGTTCCCGACAGCGGTTGGAGAGCCTGAAACGGTTCACAGGGCACATAGGCCCCCCGTGTTCGGCATTCTATTGAACCCTGTCGCAGCAGAGGGGCCGGTGGTTCGCCCGCAGCCAGACAAGCCGGCGCAGGTTGTACACCAGGTTCATCATGCCGATCTTGAAGCGTGCCCGGACCATGCCGATAGTCCTGACCCGCTTGCCGCCCATCGCTTCGTGTTGAGCAAAGACATGTTCGACGACCGCGCGCACCTTCGAACGCTTGCGGTTGGCTTCCTGGGAGCGCACAGGCAAGGGGCGGTTGCGATGCCCCTTGCGGTGAATGTGGCTGCGCCAGCCTCGTTCGGCCAGCAACGCCTCATGGTGGCGACTGCTGTAGGCACTGTCGGCCCAGACAGCGCCACTGGTATTCGTCTCATCAAGCACCTGTTCGAACATCTTGCTGTCGTGACACGCCGCATCGCTCGCCTCCCAGCGACGGACAAGACGATACGCACGGTCCACGCTGATGTGGTTCTTGTATCCGTAATGGGTTTCATTTCTCTTGCGCGTCCAGCGTGCGTCGGTGTCCTTGTGACGACGCTTCTTCTGCGACCATTCGGACGGAACCTTCCCCGCCTTCACCTGTGCGTTCTCGTCGCGGCTGTTGCGTTGACGCGGCGCCTTCACAAAGCTCGCATCCACGATCTGTCCCCTGCGCGCCACATAGCCCTGGTCCTCGATCTGCGAGGACAGTTCCGAAAACAGGCTGTCAAACGCCTCCGCGAGTTTCAGGTTCTCCCGAAACCGCCAGATGGTCTTTGCATCGGGCACCGTATCCTCGGGATGCAGCCCCAGGAACCGGGCGAACGAATAGCGGTCCCGGATCTGGAACTCTGTCTGGTCGTCGCTCAGGTTGTACATTTGCTGCAAGACCAGAACCCGGAACATGAGAACCCGGTCGTATTCCCTGCGACCGGCATTGCTCTTGCGCGGCTTCGACAGTGCCGCGTCCAGCGCCGGGCGAAACCCTTCCCAGTTCACAGAACCGGACAGCTTCGCCAACGGATCGCCCAATCCGTCAAGCTTTGCGAACCGTTCTTCAAGATCGAAAAAACCCGGCATGCCCATCAAATCCGCCTCCCGAGACAACAACCCGGATTATACAACATAAATGAGAAAAGTAGGCGATTTTGAGAGCCTCCCTGATATCTTGTTCGAAAGCGCATCCTTTTTGACCGCATCGACGGCTGCGACGGAATCTGACGTGGCTCCGATCATGCCAAGAACGCGAGCGAGTGTATCGGTATCGCGATAGAGATCCTCCGCTGGCATTGGTGTAGCGGAGAGGTGCGCCCATCGATTGCGAACTGCCTGCAGTTCTTTGAGCCAAGTACGCCCTTCACGAGACAAGTTGGCAGATTGTGAGAGCTCATATCAATTCTGATCCATAACACGAAGTAGAGCCGCAAGGTCCAGTTGGTCGAGTGATGTCAGCTCTCGCTCTCGCACAGCGCGCTGCTGCTGGAAGCTCAGGCGGTCTTCTACATAGGTCTTCCACCAATCCTCATCGAGGGGCGGCAAATATGTTTCCAGGAACGTCGCAAGTTCGGCAGCGGCCGTGCGGATCAACTGTTGCATAAAGTCCGGGCTCATCGTTGGAAAATGTTAGGAGACGATAAGGCGCAAGTGTTGCTCCCAGTTCTTCGACGGGGCAAAGAAAACAACGAACAATGGGCGTAGTACCACAACTCCCGTCCAAGGTCACCAGAGACGTGGGGTGTGCGATTGCAGCCGGCTACCTGAAGGCGTGACGCGCCGGAGCAGGGCGAAGAAGCGGCGTCGCTGCTCCTTGACCTCGGCCCCCGCTGCTGCAGTCTACGTCACCTCGCGCTGTAGTTGCGGCCGCCACTGCTGGACGTCGATCCGATCCTCGCGTTGGCGCACGCGCATGAGATCGTAGGTGGTCTGACGGCGCAGCCAGAACTCGGCATTGGACCAGCCTGCCTTCTCAAGCCCAACAGCCATTTCCGGAGATATGCCGGAATGACCGTTGAGAACCCGCGACAGGGTGTGTCGGGCGACGCCCAGAACCCGGGCTGCGTCAGTCACATTCAGGCCAAGCGGCTCCAGGCAGTTCTCGCGAATGCTGCGTCCGGGATGCGGGGGATCGATCATCGCCATGGTGCTGTGCCCTCCTAATGGTAATCGGTCGGGTCGACGTCGCAGGCGTCGCCTTGCTGGAACCGAAAGGTCATCCGCCAGTTGCCGGTGATGGAGATGCTCCAGTACCCCTTGAGATCGCCCCTCAAGGGATGAAGCCGGTAGCCGGGCAGGTCGAGATCCGAAGCGGCGCTGGCATCGTCAAGGTCGGCCAACGCGAGTGCGACACGATCCGCGATGTTGGCCCCTATCCTACTCGGATCGCCCCGTTCGTACATGCGGCTCAGGCACCGATGTCAAAAGTTCGGATCACCTGTCACTGTTCGTCATGATTTTTGCCGGAAGCCCCTGCCGGCTACACCCGGCGTCTCGCCCCCATCGGCACGCGGCCGAGACGGACAAGCAAGCGATAGGTCCCTGACTTGTCGGCTTCCTCAGCCAGCGCCAGTACATCATGTCCCATTTCAGTGACCGAGCGAGGCACGTTTTCCAGCGGTTCGCCGCCGTTCAATCTCACTTCCAGGCACTCGCCCGCGTCCATCGTCTCCAGGGTCAGTTTGGTGCGCACGAACGTCATCGGGCACACGAGGTGCGTGATGTCGATCCGCCGGTCCGGTTCAGGCAAGGTCATGCTTCCCAAACTGGAGACTGCCCGGCCTCCGGTCAAGAACCCTGCCCGCACGCACCGCCCGTTTCCCTCGCCGGACAACTGCGATAGGCTTCAGACACTCACCCCGCCGCCTTCGCGACCCTCTCCGCACACCCCATTCCATCCCTCGCCATGCATCTGCTTGCCGCAACACCCGGCACCATCCTCGACGGCTCCGAGGCCGTGGATCTGGGCCAGACCCCCGGCGATATCGTGGCGCTCAGCGCCGCCGATACCGAACTCGCGGCGATGGCCGCCGCCCATGCGGCCATCGACAGCGGCCCGTCATTGCGGCTCGCCAATCTGCTGCGCCTCGGCCATAACATGTCCGTCGATATCTATGTCGAGTCGGTGGTGGCACATGCGCGGCTGGTCATTGTGCGATTGCTCGGCGGCAGTGCCTATTGGCCTTACGGCATAGAATCCATCGCCGCCTGCTGTCGCCAGAATGGCACGCCTCTCGCCATTCTGCCCGGTGACAACCGACCGGATCCGGAACTCGCATCCCTGTGCACGCTTCCCCCTGCCGCATGGCAGCGCTTGTGGCGGTATTGCGTGCATGGTGGAACCGCGAATTACCGCAATTTTCTCCGCTACGCAGCTCATCTGATCGGGGCGAAAACCGAGTGGCTGGAGCCGGCGCCGCTCCTGCGCGCGGGCGTCTATTCGCCTGCCGGGGCAACCGACCTCGCGGCGCTGCGTCGCACCTGGTCGGGCCGGCCGGTCGCGACGCTGGTGTTCTACCGCGCATTGTATCAGGCCGGCCACCTGGCGCCGGTCGACGCCCTGATCGACGCGCTGGACGCGCGCGGCCTCGACCCGCTGCCGATCTACGTCTCGAGCCTCAAGGAACCCATATCCGCCGACCTTGTACGGACCCTGTTCGCCGAGGCGCCGCCGGAGGTCATTCTCAACGCTACCGGGTTTGCCGTCTCGCGTCCCGGCGCTGCGAGCGCCGAGACTCCCTTCGATGAAACCGGTGCGCCGGTGCTGCAAGTAGTATTCGCCAGTGGCTCGCAATCCGCCTGGAGCGACGGACTAAACGGACTCTCCGCCCGTGACATTGCGATGAATGTCGCCCTGCCGGAAGTGGATGGGCGCATCTTCACACGCGCCGTCGCCTTCAAGACCGAAACCGCGCGCGACCCACGCACCCAGTGCCCGATCATCAGCACCGAGCCACGCGCCGATCGCATCTCCTTCACTGCCGACCTTGCCGCCGCCTGGGTTCGCCTGCGCCGCACCCCGGCAGCGCAGAGACGCATTGCCATCGTGCTCGCAAACTATCCCAGACGCGACGGGCGCGTCGGTAACGGAGTCGGCCTTGACACTCCCGCCGGCGCCCTCGAAGCGCTGCGTGCCCTGGCGGCGGCGGGATACACGGTCGGTGAACTACCCGGCGACGGGGACGCATTGATCCGGCAGATGATCGCTGGGCGCCGCGCCGTCCGCTATCCCCTGGCCGAATATTGCAGCGCCTGGCACGAACTGCCCGATGACGTCCGCAGTGCCGTAACCGCGCGCTGGGGTCCGCCGGAGGACGACCCTTCGGCCGAGAACGGCGCATTCATGCTGCCGGTCATGCATTGCGGCAATATTGTCCTGGCCGTTCAACCCTCCCGCGGCTACGACATCGATCCTGCGGCGTCCTATCACGACCCCGACCTCGTGCCGCCGCATGGCTATCTCGCATTCTACATGTGGCTGCGCGAGACATTCGGCGCACACGCAGTCGTGCATTTCGGCAAGCATGGCAATCTCGAATGGCTGCCGGGCAAGTCCATCGCCCTGTCCCGGGAGTGCTTCCCGGAGGCGGCTTTTGGCGCCCTCCCCCATCTGTATCCCTTCATCGTCAATGATCCGGGTGAAGGCAGCCAGGCAAAACGCCGTGCCGCGGCCGTCATAATCGACCATTTGACGCCGCCCATGACACGCGCCGAAAGCTACGGTCCGCTGGCCGAACTCGAACGCCTTGTCGACGAATATTACGAAGCCGCCGGAGTCGATCCGCGCCGCCTTGAAATATTGCGAACCGAAATCCTCGAACTTTCCCAGCGCACCGGACTGGACCGCGATTGCGGCATAACTGCCCGCGACACCAATGCCGAGGCGCTTGCGCGCATCGACAATTACCTGTGTGAACTCAAGGAGATGCAGATTCGCGACGGCCTCCATATCTTCGGTGTTCCGCCGCGCGGCGAACAGCGCACCGACCTCCTGGCTGCGTTGGTGCGGCTGCCGCGCGGCTCCGGCGCCGCCCTGCCGCGCGCCATAGCCGTCGACCTCGCGCTCGGAGATTTCGATCCGCTGGATTGTGACATGGGCGCCCCGTGGCCGGGCCCACGCCCGGCCGGCCTCGCCGCCGTGAGCAGCGACCTCTGGCGCACCTGCGGCGACACGGTGGAGCGCATCGAATTGCTGACCCGAAATCTGATCGACGAGCGCTGCCCGGCGCCCGGTCCGGCATCGACTGCGGTGCTGGACGAAATCCACACCCGGCTCGGCCCCGCGCTCGACCGCTGCGGTGAAACGGAAATCGCCGGTCTTCTCGCAGGGCTGGACGGACGGTTCGTCGCGCCTGGACCTTCCGGCGCACCGACGCGCGGTCGCCCGGATGTGCTGCCCACCGGACGAAATTTCTATTCCGTGGATACGCGCACTGTCCCCACACCAGCCGCATGGCAGTTGGGCTGGAAGTCGGCGGAACTCATGCTCGCCCGCTATCGGCAGGAACAGGGTCGCTGGCCGACCATGCTCGCCGTCAGCGCCTGGGGAACATCGAACATGCGCACCGGCGGCGACGACATCGCCCAGGCTCTCGCACTGCTCGGCGTGCGCCCGCAATGGGAAAATGCGTCACGGCGTGTCACAGGCTTTGAAATCCTGCCGCTTTCGCTGCTCGACCGCCCGCGCGTCGACATCGTGTTTCGCGTTTCCGGTTTTTTTCGCGACGCTTTTCCGGCCCAGATCGATCTTCTCGACTCGGCGGTACGCGCGGTTTCAGCGCTCGATGAACCTGCTGCCGCCAATCCGCTGGCGGCGCGGGTGCGCACGGAAATCGCTTCCGCGCCCGATCCGGAGGCGGCGCGCCGGCGCGCCGGCTACCGCGTATTTGGCTCCAAACCCGGCGCCTATGGCGCGGGACTCCAGGCCCTCATCGACGAAAAAGGCTGGGAGAGCGATGCTGATCTGGCGCGCGCCTATCTCGCCTGGGGCGGCTACGCCTATGGCGCCGGCGCTGAGGGCGTGGCTGCCCACGGCCTGTTCGCCACACGCCTCGGAGCCGTCGAAGCCATCGCGCAAAACCAGGACAACCGCGAACACGACCTGCTGGATTCCGACGACTACTACCAGTTCGAAGGCGGTATGGCCGCTGCTGTGCGCCATGTCTCCGGACGCGCGCCCACTGTGTATCACAACGACCATTCGCGCCCGGAACGTCCGCTCGTCCGCAGTCTGGAAGAAGAGATCGGGCGCGTCGTCCGCGCCCGTGTGGTCAACCCGAAATGGATCGCCGGCGTCATGCGCCACGGCTACAAGGGTGCATTCGAAATCGCCGCGACGGTCGACTATCTGTTCGCGTTTGCCGCTACAGCGCACGCCGTGGCGGACCACCATTTCGACGCCGTATATGAAGCCTATGTAGAAGACGACGCGGTGCAGGACTTCATGCGCCGTTGCAACCCCAGCGCGGCGCGGGAAATCGCGGCGCGCCTTCTGGAGGCGCAGACGAGGGGCCTCTGGCAGCCCCGTGCCAACAGCGCCGCCAGACGCCTCGCCGCCCTCGCCGCCGAAGCGCCGAAATAATTACGGCGCCAGCGGCAAGCGGCGAAGAATCTCCTGCTGAACCGACTTCATGTCTTTAATATCCGCTCTCATATCCACGATATCCGCCCTCATATCCACAATATCTGTCTTCATGACCTCGATATCTGTCTTCATGACCTCGATGTCTGTCTTCACGACCTTGATGTCGCGCTCAATGGAAGTCAGCCGTGCATTGGTCTGCGTCTGGACCATTTCGATTGCTGTCAGATGCCGCCCATGATCAACCGTAACTGCTGCAACCCACCCGAGAAGCGCCAGATGCGCCGCAAACGCCCCGGCAAAGACGATCCGCCACTCCGGCGTCATTCGACCCGCAGTCCGGTCTCCGATTGCCGCCGCGATCATATCTGCCAACCTGCGGTCCAGCCCACCCGATTCCAGTTCGCGCGCAAGCGCGATTGAACTGTTCATCACCACGTCCCCATGATACGCAGAGTGCTCACTCATGCATACGTCTTGCCCGTCAACGCAATCATACCAGAAGACAGATGCTCCGTCATCGCAAAATCCCCCGCCCGCCACCGCTGATGACGCCCGATCAGCGAACTGCACAAGGGGTCTTGCGCGAAGCACAATATTCTGCTATTGTTCCCTATTGTCCGAGCATCTGTCCGCGTTCGCGGCGGGCGTAGCACAAATGCCCCCAAATCCCGACAAATCCCACTTTGCGCGCGAATCTCTCGCTATTCCCGCAACATAAATGATGAATTCTTGCATGAACCAAGACAGCATCAACGCCCGCGCCAATGAAAAAGCACGCCGCAAGAAAGCGGCGCGCGACAAGATACTCGCAACAAAAACCATCGAAAAAGGCTTGTTGATCGTGCATACGGGCAAGGGCAAGGGCAAATCCACCGCCGCATTCGGCTTGGCCGCCCGCGCCATCGGCAATGGTATGCGCATCGGCATCGTCCAGTTCGTCAAGGGAAAATGGCGCACCGGCGAACGGGCCGTGCTCGAACACTTCCCCGACCAGGTGACAATCCGCACCATGGGCGAGGGCTTTACCTGGGAAACGCAGGACCGCGCCCGCGATATTCGTGCCGCCGAAGCCGCCTGGGCAGCATCGCAGGAAATGCTGAAGGCGAGCCGCGGCCCCGACCCCGCCTACGATATGGTAATCCTCGATGAACTGAACATCGTGCTGCGCTACGACTATCTGCCCCTTGATGACGTGGTGTCCACCCTGCAGGCGCGCCCGCCGCAACTTCATGTCGTCGTTACCGGACGCAATGCGAAAGACACCTTGGTGGATGCCGCCGATCTTGTCACTGAAATGACCATGATCAAGCATCCGTTCCGCGCCGGCGTGAAGGCTCAGAAAGGGATCGAGTTCTGACCGCGGCCCTCATGCTGCAAGGTACAGGGTCCGACGTCGGCAAGTCACTGCTCGCAGCCGGCCTGTGCCGCGCTGCAGTCCACCGCGGTATCCGAGTCCGGCCGTTCAAGCCGCAAAACATGTCGAACAACGCCGCCGTCACCAAGGATGGCGGCGAAATCGGCCGTGCTCAGGCGCTGCAGGCGCGAGCATGCGGCGTCGCCCCTACCTGCGACATGAACCCCGTCCTGCTCAAGCCCCAGTCTGAAATCGGCGCACAACTGGTCGTTCACGGAGAGGTGCGCGGCAATGCCCGGGCGCGGGACTATCAGACCATGAAACCGCGCCTGCTCGACGCCGTGATGGAGAGCTTCACGCGCCTCTGCGCTTCCGCCGACCTTGTGATCATCGAGGGCGCCGGCAGCGCTGCCGAGATCAATCTGCGCCCGGGCGACATTGCCAATATGGGCTTCGCCCGAGCCGCCCGCGTGCCGGTGGCTCTGGTCGGCGATATCGACCGCGGCGGAGTTATCGCGCAACTCGTCGGCACATGGACACTGCTGGACGCCAACGACCGGGCACAGCTCGCCGGAACCATCGTCAACAAGTTTCGCGGCGATATCCGCCTGTTCGACTCCGGCCTCGCAGCAATCGCGGAACATACCGGCCTGCCCGGTTTCGGCGTCATTCCCTGGTTTGCGCGCGCCCATCAACTTCCAGCCGAAGACGCGATGACAATCACCGCTCCCGACGCAGCGGCGCCTGCTCCCGGCGCCGGGAAAATCCGCGTTGCAGTACCCGTGCTGCCCCGCATCGCCAATTTCGACGACCTGGACCCCCTCAAGGCCGAACCTGATGTGGAGGTTGTGATGGCGCGGAGCGGTGCTGCCTTGCCCGGCGATGCGGACCTGGTGATCCTGCCGGGCTCCAAGTCCACGCTGGCCGACCTTGCAGCCTTGCGCGCCAATGGCTGGGACATCGACATCCTGGCGCATAAGCGCCGCGGCGGCGCGGTACTCGGCCTGTGCGGCGGTTACCAGATGCTTGGATGCATTATCTCCGACCCGCACGGAATCGAAGGCCCCGCCGGATGCGTGAAAGGACTGGCCTTGCTGCCGTGCGAAACCCGCCTGTCCGGCAGCAAGACCTTGCGCGCGGCAAGCGGCACGGAACGGATGACGGGCGAACAAGTGCACGGATATCGGATGCATATGGGAAAAACCACCGGCGCCGACCGCCCCATGCTCGACCTCGATGACGGCGCCGACGGCGCCGTATCACCCGATGGGCTGGTATATGGCTGCTACTTGCACGGTCTGTTCGCATCAGACCGCTTCCGCCACGTCTTTCTCGGCCGCCTGCGGCAGCGGGCGCCAACCAGCGTCGCCTACGACACTGGAATCGAAGAAACCCTGGACGCCCTCGCTGAACATATGGAAGCGCATCTCGCCATGGACCGCCTGCTTGAAATCGCCCATGACCACCGCTGAAGCCGCCAGCAGCAGCGCAATGGCGATAGCCGCGCGGCGCAGCATGCGCACGGCGGCGCGAACATCATCGGCGGTCGCCGCACGGCGCCCGTCACCCAGCCACGGATCGGACACCACGACACCGCCATATCGCCGGGGACCCGCGAGCGCCAGCCCCAGCGCACCGGCCAGCGCTGCTTCCGGCCAGCCCGCATTGGGCGACCGATGCCTCGCCGCATGCCGCAGCATGACCCGCCAGGCATCGCGCCGCATCGAGACGATGCAGAGCAACCCTCCTGTCAGCCGAGCAGGAATCCAGTTCGCCGCATCGTCGAGACGGGCGGCGAAACGCCCGAATGCCTCGTGTCGCGGGGTTCGATGGCCAATCATGCTATCCAGCGTGTTGACCGCCTTGTACGCAGCAAGCCCCGGCAGCCCCAGCACGGCAAACCAGAACAGGGGCGCGACCACTCCGTCACTCAGATTCTCCCCTGCCGACTCGGTAGCGGCGCGCGCCACGCCGAACGCGTCGAGACTTTGCAAGTCGCGCCCGACAATATGGCGAACTCGCGCCCGCGCCTGTTCGATGCCCTCATCCAGACCCAGCGCCACCGCTGCAACAGCATCATGCAGGCCGCGCCACGCAATCAGCGTGCTCGCGGCTGCGGCCTCGACAAGCCCGCCGCCGGGAAACACCTGCAGGCCCCGTTCCACCAGCCATCCGACCAGCCCCGCCGCCAAGACAAGACTCACCGTTACAACTGCTCCGCGGGCGGCGCGCGCTGTCCCGCAGCGATTGAACCGCTGGTCGAGAAAGCTCACAACATTGCCGAACGCTGCGACAGGATGGGGAATGACACGGTATAATCGCGGCGGATCCCCGACCGCAGCATCAATCAGAAAAGCGAGCAATATGACCGGCAAGTCCACACGACGAACATGCGCAGCCACTGGCTGCGGCGTCAATCTGATGCTTCCACGAGGGGTGTGAACACGCCATGAATGACAAGACCGGCGTGATGATCTGCGGACATGGCAGTCGCGACCCCGATGCTGTCGCCGAATTTGCTGCGCTTGCGCAAGGCATCACCGCACGCCTGCCCGACTATCCCGTCGAGTCCGGCTTCCTGGAATTTGCCCGCCCCATCATCCGTGATGGGCTGGACGCGCTGCGTAACGCCGGAGTCCAACGCATTCTTGCAGTGCCGGGCATGTTGTTCGCCGCCGGTCACGCAAAGAACGATATCCCGTCGGTGCTCAACACCTACGCGGCAGGACGCTCAGACCTGCGCATAGAATATGGCCGCGAACTGGGAATCGACCTCAAGTTGATTCGCGTCGCCGGTGAGCGCGTCGAACAGGCGCTGGACGCCGTCGGACCGGGACCGGCACGCAACGAAACCGCCCTGGTCGTCGTGGGCCGCGGTGCGTCCGATCCCGACGCTAACAGCAATGTCGCCAAGGTCACGCGCATGATCTGGGAAGGCATGGGCTTTGCGTGGGGCGAAACCGCCTATTCAGGGGTCACCTTCCCCTTGGTCACACCGGCGCTGGAGCATGTGGCTCGCCTTGGCTATCCGCGCGTGGTGGTCTTCCCCTATTTCCTGTTCACCGGAGTACTGGTGAAACGCATTTACACCCATACCGACCAGGTGGCCGCGCGCCATCCGAAAATCGAGTTCATCAAAGCGCCCTATCTCAACGACCACCCCCTGGTGCTCGATACTTTCGCCGAACGCGTGACCGAAATCCTGGACGGCGACAACGCGATGAATTGCCAGATGTGCAAATATCGCGAACAAATGCTCGGTTTTGAAGACGAAGTCGGATTGCCGCAGGCCAGCCACCACCATCACGTAGAAGGAATCGGTGTCGGCCACACACACGGCCATTCACATTCGCATGACCACGGGCATCATCCGTATCCCCACCGCGGTCACCCGCTCGGCCCCGCCAGCATGAAAGCGACCGAATCCGGCCAATGACCTGGCTGGCTGACCCCGGCGAAATCTATCGCCGTTCATTCGCTGTCGTTCGCCGGGAAACCGCGCTCGGTCATGTCCCGCCGGACCTGGAGCCAGTCGTGGTGCGTCTAGTGCACGCTTGCGGCATGACCGACATCGCCGCAGACCTTGCCTGGTCCGGCAGCATCGCCGCGGCAGCACGGGCGGCCCTCGCCGCGGACGCCGCCATTCTGGTGGACGGACGCATGACGGAAGCCGGCATCACACGCCGGAAATTGCCGCGCCGCAACCGCGTTCTGTGCACGCTCGATGACGCAAGCGCGTCCAACGGCGCCACCCGTTCCGCTGCGGCAGTCGACTTGTGGCGCCCCCATCTCGACGGCGCAGTGGTCGCCATCGGCAATGCGCCAACGGCCCTGTTTCGCCTGCTCGACCTCCTGGCCAACGGTGCAGCGAAACCGGCAGCCATATTCGCGTTTCCGGTCGGTTTCGTCGGCGCCGTCGAATCCAAGCAAGCACTGTGCGATGCAGCCTTGGACGTGCCCTACCTCACACTGCGCGGGCGGCGCGGCGGCAGCGCCCTCGCCGCCGCCGCCATCAACGCCCTGTGACCATGCCGAGCGAGTATTCCAGGATGACTGGGCAGGAGTCGGTGTTTCAGGTCAAGGAACAGGCAAGTTGGGCTTTTGCGTCGCGAGAGGGAGGCCGGCAGGTACGCGCGACGATACAGAACTTGCTGCGCCAAACGAGCCGCGCCCCCGTCATCCTGGATTTTGATGGTGTAGGGGTCTTTTCCAGCAGCTTTGCGGACGAAGTTTTCGGACGCCTGTTTGTGGAGATGGGCCCACGCGGGTTCATGACGCGAATTCGCATGCGCAATACCGATCCTACGGTGGACGGACTGATCGATCGTGCCATCGAGCAACGGACCAGACTCGGCAATGGTGACGCCTGACATGGATCGTCGCACCGCCCATCAGCCGGCCTGATGAACGCCGACATCGGACAGGCCATGGTTTCTCGGTGGAACAGGCCGGCACGACACCCGTGACCGCGTGGCTGGCCATCGTGGGGATCGGTGAGGATGGGTTGGCGGGGCTGGGAATTCGCGCTCGCGGCTTGATAGACCGTGCCGAAATTCTCGTCGGAGGCGCTCGGCATCTCGCCATGATCCCCGACGACGGGCGGCAGCGCCTCGCATGGCCAAGCCCTCTCGCACCCATGATTGAGCGAATTGCGGCCTTGCGCCCGCGGCGCGTATGTGTGCTCGCCACCGGCGACCCCATGCATCACGGCATCGGCACAGTGCTGGCGCGGCGCGTTCCGCACGAGGAGATTACCGTTATCCCGGCCCCAAGCGCGTTTGCACTGGCCTGCGCCGAAATGTGTTGGCCCCGCACGGAAGTGGAGACGTTATCGCTGCACACGAAACCAGTTGAAACGATAGCGGTCAGCCTCCACGCCGGAGTGCGGCTGCTCGTGCTCAGCCGTAATGGCTCCACTCCCGGCTCCGTCGCACGATTTCTGACCGATTGCGGCTTTGGCGACAGCACCATGACGGTTCTCGAGCATTTGGGGGGCGCAAAGCAGCATCGCCGCAGCGCCAAGGCCCGTGACTGGCCGTCCGCGCCCACGGCCGACCTGAATATGCTCGCGATTGAATGCGCCGGAGACCCGGGTCTGCCCGTCGCGCCCGGCCTCGCGGACAATGCTTACGACCATGACGGACAGATCACGAAACGGGAAGTTCGTGCAGCCACACTGGCGGCGCTCGCGCCAGCGCCGGACGCGCTGCTCTGGGATGTCGGCTCCGGCGCCGGCTCCATCGCAGTGGAATGGCTGCGAAGCCATCGCCGGTGTCGCGCTATTGCCATCGAACACGACCCTGACCGCTGCGCCCGCATTCGCCGTAATGCGGCAAAGCTCGGCGTTCCCCATCTTGATATCGTAGCCGGTGCTGCGCCCGCGGCACTTGCCGGCCTCGAACCGCCCGACGCCATTTTCCTCGGCGGCGGGGTAGCAAACAGCGTTATCTGGGAACAGTGCCGCAAGATGTTGCGACCGCGGGGGCGTCTGGTCGCAAACGCCGTAACGACAGCCGGAGAAATGCGGTTGTTGTTGCTCCATGCCGAGTATGGCGGCGCCCTCACCCGCATCGCCGTCTCACGCGCAGAGCCCATGGGGGCTAGCGTTGCATGGCGCGCGCTGCGACCCGTAACGCAACTCGTGCAGATCAAACCGTGAGCGGCGCCATATTCGGGCTCGGCGTCGGACCCGGCGACCCCGAATTGCTGACGCTCAAGGCGCTGCGTTTGCTGCGCACGGCCACGCTGGTTGTCTATCCCGCGCCGGAAACCGGCCCCAGTCTGACCCGAAGCATCGTCGCTCCGCATCTCGATGGCAGCCAGGAAGAAATGGCGATCCGCATACCCATGACCGCCGCACGTTTTCCGGCGCAGTCCGTGTATGACCGCGCCGCCAGCGAAATTGCGGCGCGCGCCGCGGAAGGCGACAGCGTCGCCGTGTTGTGTGAGGGCGACCCGTTCTTCTATGGCTCATTCATGTACTTGTTCGCGCGCCTTGCCGAACAGGCGCCGGTCGAGGTAGTGCCCGGCGTCAGTTCGCTGACCGCCGCCGCAACCCGTCTCGGCGCACCGCTTGCGGCACGTAATGACGTGTTGAGCGTCATTCCCGCGGGGCTTCCCGAAGACGACATCATCCGCCGTCTGCAATGCGCAGACGCCGCCGCAATCATCAAGGTTGGTGCACATTTCGCCAAGCTGCGCCGCACACTCGGTGCGCTCGGTCTCGACGACCAGGCGCATTACATTTCCCATGCGACCATGGACAGGGAGAACACCGCCCCGCTGGACCGGGTGGACCCGGCGTCCGTTCCCTATTTCTCCATGATACTGATACACAAGCGCGGTGCGGCGTGGCAGTAAGCCCGACTGCTATCGTACTGCTCGGCAAGCGCGGCCTTGCCATTGCCCGGCGCGCAGCCGCAGCGCTAGATAACGCACAATTGCACGGGTTCGCCCCCCGTCTGGACGAAGCAGGCGTCGATGTGCGCTTCCACGACCCCGGTACGCACCTCGCAGCGTTGTTTCGCGGCGGCGTACCTGTCGTCGGCATATGTGCTGCCGGAATTCTTGTCCGGGCGCTTGCGCCCCTGCTTGCTGATAAATCGCGCGAGCCGCCCGTGCTCGCCCTATCGGAAGACGGTGCGCATATCGTGCCGTTGCTTGGGGGGCACCGCGGCGCCAACAAGTTGGCTCGCCAACTCGCCCGGGCGCTGGGCGGCCGCGCAGCCATCACCACTGCCGGCGATACCGCGTTCGGTCTGGCGTTCGACGAACCGCCTCCGGGCTGGACTCTCGCCAACCCGGAGAGCGTAAAGAGCTTTGCCGCCGCCCTCCTGAATGGCGAAAAAGTGCGCACGGGCAACTTTCCGACCTGGCTTGCTGACAGCACGCTGCCGGTCGACGATGACGGCGCCTTGACCATCACGATCAGCGAACGCCGGATGGCCGCACCGACGCGCACGCTGGTCTATCATCCTCGGCGACTGGCGCTTGGCATTGGCTGCGCACGCGGGGCGGCGCCGGAAGACGCGATCCGGCTCGCTGAGGCGGTGTGCGCGGAAGGCGAAGCGGCGGAAGCGGCGCTGGCATGCGTCGTATCGCTCGATCTCAAGGCTGACGAGCCTGCGGTGCACGCCGTAGCAAAGCGGTTTCGGATTCCGGCACGATTTTTTTCTGCCGACCGACTGGAAGCTGAAACACCGCGTCTCGCGAACCCCTCGCAAGTCGTGTTCGACGCAGTCGGCTGTCACGGTGTGTCGGAGGCGGCGGCGCTCGCAGCCGCGGGCGACGGTAGCGCCCTCATCGTACCCAAGCGCGTGGCCGGGTCCGTAACTGCTGCTTTGGCACGGGCGGAAGGCGTCATCAATCCGCAGGGTGTCGGTGCGCCGCAGGGCCGTCTGGCGATTGTCGGACTTGGCCCCGGCGCGGCTCACTGGCGCACGCCCGAAGCAGCGCAGGCCATCGACGAGGCAGAGGATGTGATCGGCTACAGTCTCTATCTCGATCTACTCGGAGAACATCTGCGCGGCCAGCGACGGCATGACTTTCCTCTTGGTTGCGAAGAGGCGCGTGCGCGCCATGCGCTGACGCTCGCTGCACAAGGGCGCCGGGTAGCGTTGGTCTCGTCCGGCGATCCGGGAATTTACGCAATGGCAGCGCTTGTGTTCGAGTGCCTGGACGGCAGCGACCGCGCCGACTGGCGCCGGGTCGCGATTTCCGTGATTCCCGGTGTTTCGGCGCTTCAGGCGGCAGCAGCGCGCGCGGGGGCGCCGATCGGTCACGATTTCTGCGCCATCTCGCTGTCCGACTTGATGACGCCGTGGGACGTCATCGAAAAACGCCTGCGCGCGGCCGCGGAAGCGGATTTCGTTGTCGCTCTCTATAATCCCGTATCGGTGCGTCGTCCCGACCGACTTGACCGCGCGCGCGATTGCCTCCTCACCGCGCGCCCACCGGAGACACCGGTCGTACTCGCCCGCAATCTTGGTAGAAAAGGCGAGACCGTGCAGCACACGACACTTTTCGCGCTTGATGCCGAAGAAGTCGATATGCTGACCCTTGTTCTGGTCGGCGCCACAAACACGCGCGCCATCGACCGGACATCATGGATCTACACACCGCGCGGTTATCGGGTGACGGAATGACGGTTCATTTTGTCGGCGCCGGTCCGGGCGCCGCCGACCTTATCACCGTGCGCGGACGCGATCTCATCGCCCGCTGCCCGGTTTGCCTATACGCCGGCTCCCTGGTGCCTCCGGAGGTCGTGGCCGGGGCGCCCTTGGGCGCGCGGGTGATAGACACAGCGCCGCTGACTCTCGGGGAAATCGTCGAAGAAATGCGCCTCGCCGACGAGGGCGGCGCCGACGTCGCTCGAGTTCACTCCGGTGACCCTTCGCTTTACGGTGCTGTCGCCGAGCAAATGCGGCGCCTCGATGAATTGGGAATCGACTACGACATCACCCCCGGCGTGCCGGCCTTTGCCGCCGCCGCCGCCGCGCTGAAAACCGAACTCACCATCCCCGGAATTGCGCAGACCGTGATCCTCACGCGAACCCCAGGCAAGGCGACAGCCATGCCTGGGGGTGAAGATCTGGCTACCCTTGCCGCAACCGGCGCAACCCTTGCACTGCACCTCTCAGTCCGCAACCTGCGCGCAGTTGAACGGGCGCTACGCCCAGTGTGCGGCAGGGATTGTCCGGTCGCCGTGATCTATCGGGCGAGCTGGCCGGACCAAAAGATCATCCGCGGCACACTGGCCAATATTCGCTTGCGCGTACGCGCTGCCCGCATTACGCGCACAGCCCTGATCCTGGTTGGACGCGCCCTGGCGCAACACGATTTCACAGACAGCGCCCTCTATGCGCCAGATCACACGCACATTCTGCGCCCGGTACGAGGGGGCGCACCATAATGAAGTCCCGTTACAGCAAGTTGAGCTTGGGCCTGCGCAATTCTAGTATCCGCGCCTCTTTTCGCGACAAGGCTGGACACCGTGGCTAATATTGCCATCACCATGGGCGACCCCAGCGGAATCGGTCCGGAAATCATCTGCAAGGCGCTTGCGGCCCTGCCCGCCGATATGCGTCGCGCGTGTCGCGTTATCGGCACGCGGCGGTTTCTCGAACGGGCCAATTCCCTCACCGATTCCGGTCTTACGTTCGGACCCGGCGGGGTCACCATTACCGATGTGCAAACACCGGGGCACGAGCAAATTCGCGATGCCGAGGTGACGGCGGGCGGCGGCCACGCCGCCCACGGATATGTGGTGAAGGCGGTAGACATGGCATTGCGCGGCGAGGCCGAAGCCATCGTCACCGCACCGTTGAACAAGGCCGCGCTGCACAAGGCCGGTCACCACTACGACGGACATACCGAACTCCTTCAGCATCTGACCGGCGCGCAGTCGTCATACATGCTGCTGGCGTCGGAGCGGTTGAAGGTTATCCACGTTTCCACCCATTGTTCGTTAGCGGAAGCCATCACACGAACCCGCCGCGGGCGCATTCTGGAAACCATCCGCGCCGGGCGCGATCATCTGCAGCGTATGGGGGTAACGGAGCCGCGAATTGCCTGCGCCGGGCTCAATCCGCATTGCGGAGAAGGCGGTCTGTTCGGGAAACAGGATACACAGGAAATTGCACCGGCGGTCGCTGCAGCTCGGGACGAGGGGATCGACGCGACGGGTCCGCTGCCTGCTGATTCCGTGTTCCACCGGGCGGCCGCGGGTGCGTTCGATCTTGTGGTGGCAAATTATCACGACCAGGGACATATCCCGGTCAAACTGATCGCGTTTCACAGTGCGGTGAACGTCTCGCTGGGATTGCCGATTGCCCGCTGTTCGGTCGACCATGGCACGGCGTTCGACATCGCCTGGACCGGGCGCGCGGACCACACCAACATGCTCTCCGCCCTCGCCTACGCGCGGCGCATGGCTGTGCCCGCCCCGGCCTGAACAGCAATGACCGACCAGAACACTGCAGCCTCTACGTCGGCGTTCGGCGATCTGCTCTATGTCGCAGCGCCGTTCCTGATACTGGTGACTCCCTTTGTGAGCTTTGTGGATTTTGCCGCTTACGGCTATCGCACCGAACTTTTCATTTCCGTCGGCCTGTTTCTGTTGCCGGCACTCTTGTTCGGCACGCTGCTGATCAACGGCTCCAATCGCGTTCGCGCCATCACCCTGCTGATATTGCTGACCGTGGCGGCCGATTTCCTGTTGCCGTTCGATGCCGCCCTGTCCGCGTTAGGCAATTGGATCGACCACGCGATCAACAACCGGTTGACGCTCCCGGACGATATCCGCCCGTTTGTTCCCATCGGCGCTCTCGTCGCTGGCTACGCTGTTGTTCTCGTTCTTGTTCTCATCCTGCGTCGCCTCGCCATAATGCTGTGTGCGCTCGGCTTCGGAGCGTTGGCGATCCATTTTCTGATTGTCGGTTCCTGGGAACCCGATCGGTCATTCACTGAACGTTCCGGTACCGGGATCAATGCCAATACCGACCTGGCACCGGTCGTGCATATCATACTCGGCGGCCACAATGCTGTTGCGGCGCTCGACGACGAAAGCGAGCGTTCTCTGCGTGCCACGATCGAAAGCCGCTATCCCGAGCGAGGCTTTCGCCTGTTCCGCCACGCCTACAGTCAATATCATGACGCGCGAAACAGCATTCCCGCGTTGATGAATTTCGACACCCCCGATCGCGATGCCGCATGGCTTGACCAACCGGCCTGGGGCGGGCGCCCGCTAAGTGCCGCCGCCTATATGATCCATTTGGCCGGTCAGGGATACAGGGTCAGCGTCTATCAGACGGACCAGCTTGACATCTGTGCCGGCGCGCGGGCGGCAATCGCTCGATGCCTCACATGGCACGGAGCCACGCCGCAGATACTGGCGACGCTGCCCTTGCCGATGATCGAGAAGCTGGTACTGATCTGGGGTTTGTATCTCGAACGCTCGGACATTCACGAGGCAATCCGAGCAGCCTATCGGCGTCACGCGGCGCCGTTGGCGGTGCGTTTCGGGATTCCGGCCCCGGCATGGTCATGGCATGGCGGGCGGTTGGATTCGCTGACCGCACCCGCGATCCAGGCGCGTCTGGAGTCCGATTTGCGCGCAGGCGGAGGGGGCACCGCATATGTTGTCTCGTTCCCGACTGGCAGCCCCTACGCATACGGGGAAGATTGCACACTTTATTCGGAAACCACCCGCTGGCTGGAGCCGACCGACCGCACCCGGATTTATCCGATGCGCAACAGTGCCGCAGGCGCCGTGCTTCGCCGCAAACGGCTGGCAGCGCAACTCGGATGTGTACACCAGCGGCTCGGAGCCATCCTCGATACCATTGATGAAGCACCAGCCATGGCCGAGGCGATGGTGCTAATTCACGGCATCCACGGGTCGCATATCGCGCTGCATGAGCCAACTGCCGTGCACGAAACAGCTGCCGATGAGAACGACTTTCTCAACGGCTTTTCTACTTTTTTTGCGGTCAGGTCACCGCACCTGACACCGGGAACAACCGATCAGCCGACTCCGCTGCATGCCTCGTTCCCGACATTTTTCGGCATTTCACCCAGCGCCGGGGGCGAATCCCAAGTCTATCTGTTCAGCACCCCGCGCGGCCCCCTCGCCGCCCGCCGCGCCGAAGAAGCGTTACCGTCGCTCTATGGGGCTTCAGACACCGAGCCGGATCTCGCGGATCCACCCTCTGTCAGTTGACTGATCCCGTTTTCTGCAAGCTCCGACCTTAGCCGTCCGGCTCGCCGGCACCATACATGGTGTTCGATTCGTCGGGAACGAAGCGAACCGGTTCGAAGCGCTGTTGATCCTTGTCCGGGAAAGCGGCTACCGGAGTCGCATAGAAGATTCGCTCCCGATCCTCGATATCGGACTCGAACAGTTGATTGTCGGCACGCATCAGAACCTGCCGTGATTCCGCGTCAGCCAGCGTGCGCTCCAGTTGGAGCGCAATGTTGGCATGCCACGGCAGCACATAAAGACGCGGCTCCGCCATGTCGGGTAGGCGCAGCAACAAATAGATCGCCGCACCGGGACGCATATCCGCATACAGGACTTCATAATCCTCAAGGTCCCCGCGCATCAATTCCCACGCTACGGGTTTGGGGCGGCTCAACAGGTCGGACAGCCCGGCATAACCAAGGACGAATGCCCCGCCGGCCAAGGTCAGCGCAGCGAGCCGAAAACCCGCCGACCAACGCGAATGAATGACGATCAACGCCAATCCAACGACAAGAGCCACGACCGCAGCATAGATATAAGGCAAGTCACTCATGGCGGAGCCTGTGTGGGGTCCGGGGCAACAAAAGCGCCGGGGGCAGCAGAATAGGCCGTGAAAACCACGCTGCCTTCGAGTTCGTGCGCCGGCACTTGCAAGACATTCGCCATACGGATAACGCCGTTGCGCTCGCGCGCCGTGATGATAGCGCCCTGCAACTGCTCGGCCAGAGCGCGCCGCCACGGCAATACGTAAAGGCGCGGTGCGCCGCTGTCCGGTCGCCGCAGGAGCACATAGATACCCTCACCTTCCGTCCAGTCGGCATACATTACGTCAAACCACGAGTCTTCCGGCGCGACCAGTGCGAGTGCGGTGGGTTGCGGGCGGCCGAACAGGAGCGACGCGCCGACGCTGGCAAGCCCCAATGCGACAGCCGCGCAGCCAAAAACCAGCAGCCGGTTTCGACGCCGGACCGGCACGATGATACCCATCGCCACCAGGCACAGGGTGACTCCCGCGGCGCCCAAAAATGCTGCCGGAAAATCGATCATGACCGTGTCGGGTTGGCGGGACGGCTGTAGGCCGGACGGCGGACGCCCCCCAACAAGCTTCGCGGGAGGAAATGCAGGCTGCCCGGCACCAGTTTGCCGTCCGCATCGACGGTAAATCGCGCGACGGTGATTTCCTGTCCTTCATCGTTCAGAATGTAATTCCTTTGCAAGAGCTGCTTGCGGGCGCGATGTCCGGGGCGGACAGCGCTGACAGATACCGTTACGGGGACAGAAGCCCGGTCGGGCGCCGCGCGGTAGAGGTGGATATTGGCTGTGTGCTCGCCGGGGGATATGCCCCGGGTATAGGCGATTTCGTAATTGATCGGTGTTGCGTCGCGGCGCGCACCGAGATCATCGCGCAACAAGTTGAAATACTGACCGGCCATGCTGGAAAAGCCGACGGGTCCGTCATTTGGCGCCTGCACCCACAAATCGACATCGGCGTCGACTCCGTCTGGCCAGAACGCCTCGACGATGACACCACCCACAGGCGGTGCTGTCGAGATTTCCTGTTCTCCACGCGGGTTCAACCAAGGTAACAACAGCAGCACGATGGCGACAACGCCGGCGAGCGCCAGCATGGTCATGTCGCGGAAGACGGTTGCGCCCTGGTCCTCATCGTCGTTCATCCGTCGCGCGGCCCCTTCTGCGCGGAAATTTCACCGAGATCGATGGTGGCCGCCGCCAGTTCCCGTACGGCCGACGATAGCATATGGTAGCAAAGGCCCAGCCACACGCTGAGAATGGCGCCAAGCAAGGTGGTGTAGAGAGCAACCGACATGCCCTCTATCAGATTCGCCACCATGGGGCTCACTGCGGACGGATTGGTGGCGATATCGGGATCGACGCCCGACAGGGCGATGATAAAGCCGATCACAGTGCCGATCAGGCCGAGCACCACCAGGCTGCTGGCGAGATAGCGCACGATCCCGATGCGACCGAACAGGCGCGAGCGAAAGGTTTCAGCGCGAATTGTACGCGCGGGCGCCGAACTTGTGCGCACTGCGTCAAGATATCCGGCGGCAAGCGGATGGCGGGATGGTACGCCGCGCAAGCAGGCTGCCAACGCGCGGTCGGTCCGCCATATCATGCTCGTGCACATGATCATGCCGAGCAGGAAGGCAGCGGCGATCACTACAGTGAGGCGGGTGGGGTCGGAGCGGTAGATCTCACCGATCCAGCCTTGGGCGGCGGCGGCGGCGGTCAATGCCAGCGCTGCCATGTTGAACAAGGCATAGCGCATGAATGCCAGATAGCCGGGGCCGCGGTTCATTCGGTTTCGCCCTTGTCGCCCGCCCGCAATGCAGCGGGACGGGCGTTGACGCTTCCCGGAGTCAATTGTCCGTCGTCGTTGAGGGAAAAGCGGAACACCGTCACTTCCTCACCTTCGGTTGTCAGGGTCAGGTCACGCTCAATGATCTGTTCGCGCACCCCGGTTTCAGGGCCGACCGTCGTCACCATCACCTTCGCTTCAATGGGGCCGTTCTGGGCGGCATCGAGCCGGTACAGATGGAGATTGACGATATGCTCGCCGGGCGAGATGCCGCGACTATAGGCGACTTCGTAGTTGATGGGAGTCGCGTCGCGATAGGTTCCGAGGTCGTCACGCAACAGGTTGAAATAGACCGCACCGCGGTTTGAATAGCCGACGACCTGATCGTTGGGCGCCGCCACCCACAGATCGATATCGACATCGCGCGAGTCGGTCCAGAACAATTCGACGATAACATTCCCCGGCGGCTCATCTGTCGCCTCATCGGCGACGCCGGGCGGATTGACGTGCGGGAGCAGCAACAGGACGATGGCGACGAACCCCGCCAGCGCGAGCAGCACCACATCCCGAAAGACCGTGCCCGCCGCGCCGCCATGCTCCTCGCTGCCGATTTCATTTTCTGTCATGAGCCAGCATTGCGCGGCGCATATGCGCAAGATTTGTTTCGGAAAATGGCCTGTTGTCGGGCGCTGCGTGAAGGGAATCGCTTCAAATAAACCGGCATGTATCCTTTCAGCCCTTTCGTGAATTTATGAAACCAATTGATTTAATTGACAATAATTCCGTTGACATGAGGGCAAGGTTATAGAAAACTGTGCTACGTCGCAAGTATCATGCGACGGGCAAAGTATTGCCCACTGATCTTCAGAGGGAGGAGATGCATGTCATTCACGGTTCGCGGCCCCGTCGTCGCGATGCTGGCTGTCGGAGTGGGGCTTGCTGGCCTGACCGCGGGAGCGGATAGGTTATCAGCTGAAACCGCAGTTGCCCCGGGAGACTGGCCGCACTACCACCGCACGCTGGACGGCGGTCGCTACAGCCCACTGGACGCTGTCAATACCGGCAATGTGGCGGACTTGGGCGTGGCCTGGGTTCATCAACCCGGCGCCATCGTTCATGGTCTTCAGGCGACGCCTATCGCCATTGACGGCGTTGTGTACTATTCCAGTTCCTACAATCGCGTGTTCGCGATTGACGGCGCGACGGGCGACGAAATCTGGCACTATTATACCGAGCTCGACCCCATCATCGAGCAAATCGCGACCGCGCCTTACAACCGGGGCGTGACCTATAATCGCGGCAATGTCTATATTGGCACGTCGGACGGCCGCGCGATCGGGCTTGATGGGACGACCGGCAAGGAATTGTGGCAGACGACCCTGGTCGACACGAAGAGTTGCGGTTGCCTGTTCACCTCGCCGCCCCTGGGGCTTGGCGACAAGCTCATTTACGGCTCGACTGCGGGCGGCATGCCGACCCGCGGCGCCGGGATTTTCGGCGTCGATTCGGAAACCGGCACCCAGTTGTGGCACTTTGAGCCGGTCAAGGAAGATACTTGGGGAATGACGTCCTTCGGTGAAAGCAGCGCGAAATATGCCGGCGTCGGCGCTTGGCATGTTGGCGCCTACGACGCCGAAACCAACACGATAATCTATGGCACGTCCAATCCGTCGCCGTGGTTCGACTGGGCGCCGCCCGGAGATGGCCCCGACGGCTACAAGCGGGCTGATGGCGAAGGCGCCCGCCCCGGCGACAACCTCTACTCCTCGTCCGTGGTGGCGCTGGACCCGGATACCGGTGAGCTGAAGTGGTATTTCCAGGAATTGCCGCATGACGACTGGGATTTCGACTCAACTCTCGGCGAGTTCGTGATCATGGATTCCGGCGACGACAAGCTGGTGCTGCACCAGGCCAAGAGCGGTTTCGTCTATCTGTATGACCGCGTGGATGGCGGAGTGCACAATGTGTGGACCATCAACGACTATGTGACGTTTGTCGAAACCGTGGACCCGAATACGGGCGAGCTGATCGGCCGCAACCCGCCGGTAACCGACCCCGATAACATGTTCTGCCCGTCTATGAATGGCGGACGCAGCTGGAACTCGGGTTCGTTCAACCGTGACACAGGCGTTTGGTACAATGGCCGGCAGGAAATCTGCGAGATCGCGGTGACCCGAGAGGAACTCCCGCAACTCGAGCCCATTCCGAACTGGTATATGGGCGCCGATTTCCATTTCGTCCCGCCGCCTGGCGAAGAAGCAGCTTATGGCGCGCTGGATGCGTGGAATCCGCTGACCGGCGAAAAGAAATGGTCGGTGCATTACAAATACCCGATGCTTGCCGGCGTGCTGTCGACTGCCGGCGGCGTAGTATTTGCCGGCGACATCCAGGGCTATGTGTTCGCGTATGACGGCGACAATGGTGACGAACTTTGGAAGTTCAACACCGGTTCCGGCATTCGCGGCGGCATAATCAGCTACGAGGCTGGCGGCGAGCAGTATGTGCTGGTTCCGAGCGGCATTGGCTCACACGTCTTCTTCGGGCTGGCGGGCCTGTTCCCCGAAACGCAGGACTTCCCCGCGGGCGCGGCTCTCTACGCGTTCAAGCTGGGCGGTTGATCTGCAGCTTGGTGAACGGGTAATGTCGGGTGGGAAGGAAATTTTCCTTCCCACTCTTTCTTGTGTTTTGACAAAGAAAACCTGCACGATGTTTCACACGCCGCGCGCCGTTGTTGCTGCCTTCGTTTCATTTTGTCTCGCGATTCCGGTCTTCCTGGCAGGGCTGCCTGCCGGGGCCGACCTGCTGGCGCCGGGACACACGGCCGGCGTTGATCTGCAGGACCCTGACGTCATTCGTGAAGGCGGAGCGGCGTTTAATGGCGTATGCGCCGGCTATTGCCACGGCACCAATGGAACGGCCAAGCGTGGCCCGGCGCTGCGAAACCGCCCGGAGCTTCATGAACTCAGTTTGTATCACACGATACTCAACGGTCGGCGTCGCAGCGGCAACCCGATGCCGGGTTGGAAGGGCATTCTGAGCGACGAAGAAATCTGGACGATCATTGCCTATATCGTGTCCTTGCGCGAGGCTCCCGCAGATCACTGAAACGGGGAAGAATCCAGGCTCAGTTGCGGTGCGGCGACCGTGCTGGCTGGTTTGACGTAATCAATGCGTGGCGACGCTCAGTGCCGTTTGCCCAGCCAGACCGAAAAAAATCGTGCCATCACTCCAGAGCCGAATGGGGATGCCCTCATAGGTCACGGCCCGGTCGGCAATGTCGGCGAGCTCGGGTGTCAAGGCCGTCGCGTAGAGTGTGTGGACCGCACCATCTTTCCGGTCACGCAATTTCAGTTGAGCGGCGAGCGCGCCCTGTATGGAGCAATAGCGTCCGCCGACGAGGTCGAAAGAGCCGCGAATAGAGACAGGCGGACGGAGAGGGAAATCGAGCCTATCCATGGCCGTGGATACCTCGGCGAAATCTGCGGAAGCGACTTCCACGCCGAGTTGTTTGCCGTGATTCAACGCGATTTCCGCCAACACGCGCTGTGCCGCTGCCCAGTCTTCCCGGTAATGCAGCCAGCCGTGAAAAGCACCGACGAATAGCAGCAAGCTGGCGGCGATTGCGACAACACGCCAATAGGAACTGCGTACTGATCGAGGCTCCGCCGCCGCAAGAATTGCCCTGACCCGCGGTTCCGGCAGCGATTTCCCCGCGTAATAGTCGCGGATCAAATCATTGAGATCCGGCATTATTTCCCTCTTTTCCGCGTTTTCAGCCTGCTTCGTCACGACGCGCGTCGAACGCCGTCAGCCATCGCCCGGCGCAATTTGCGTTTTGCGCGATGGACAAGGCTGAGCACCGTGCCACGCGCGCGCCCGGTGAGTTCGGCAATTTCCTCCGCCGTATAGCCTTCGACAACTTGCAGAAACAGCGCTTCACGCTCTTCGGGACGCAGGGACGCCAGAGGCGCTTCAAGGTCGCGCGCAGCGCCGACGCCGATAAATTGGTCGGGAGCATCAACGGCATCTTCTGCACCGACCAACGGTTCGAACAATGTCAGTTTTCGACGGCGGCAGCGGTCGATGTGGAGGTTTCGAATCACGGTAAAGAAAAGGGACTTGCCCGGAGCGTCGTGCCCGCGATTGCGGCGCAAGCGGACCCATGCGTCCTGCACCAGGTCTTCGGCGTCCGCCTGTTCGGCGCATAGCGACAAGGCGTAGCGGTAGCCCGCCTGAAGCACGTCCCTTTCCATCAGTGCGCTCGCTTGCGGCGTCAGTTCTCGACGTGGTAACGGCGCTTCACATCGCCTTTCTTGTGCACGATCGATTGCAGAACGCGGAGGCCGCCGCCATTGTCGGCGACCAGCATGTCGAGATCGTAATAGGTGCCGTCAGCAGCGTGAAAATCGGCGCATGCGACATAGAAATCGCCCTTCTGCACGATACCGTCATGCAGACTGTCGAAATCGAGACGCAGCAATTCTCCTTCGACGGCGTCATACAAGATGTATTTCCCGTCGAAGGTGTTTGCTGCGACATGTTCCATCATTGCATGCTGGATTCCGGCCCTGAGGTCACCCCGGATCGATGGATCGTCGGCGGCCATTGCGTGACTCGCGGTGAGGATCACCAGTGCGGCAATCAGTGCTCGCATCGTTCTCTCCTTGCCAGTGGTTCGGGTTGTGGTCGTGCCACATCGACACAACGAACGACGGCACTGTTTGATTGCGCATCCTGCGGGGTAAGGATGAAAAATATCTGCTAGGCGAGCGCGGCAGCGAGCAGCGTCACCGCATGATGCGCCTGCCGACCGGCAAAATCGGCGATCTGGTGACGGCAACTGAACCCGTTGGCCACGATAACCGCATCGTCGGGAGCTGCCGACAATGCGGGCAACAAATCGATCTCGGCGATAGCCTTCGAGACCTGCCAGGTTTCGGTTTGGTAACCGAATGCGCCGGCCATGCCGCAGCAGGTGGATTGAATCGCAGTGACATCATGGTCCGGAACATGCCTGAGGAGTGCGGGCACATCTTCGGCAACACCAAATGCTTTTTGGTGACAGTGCCCATGCACCAGTACGCGCGCAGCGGAACGTGCGCTCCAGGAGAGATCACCAACCTTCCGAAGCAGAAAAGTCTCGAGCGGAGCAACGGCACGCGCCACCGCCTGACTTGCCGGTCCCGGTACAAGTACGGGCCATTCATCGGCCAACGTATGGAGGCACGAGGGTTCGAGGCCCAGGATGGGGATGCCGGCCTCAGCGAATGGCGCCAGGGCCGCGACCGCCCGCGACGCCTCCGCGCGTGCCTCGGCCACGGCTCCGACGGACAAAAATGTACGCCCGCAGCACAAGGGACGCCCGCGGGCGCGCGCTACATGAACGCGGCAACCCGCCGCGTTGAGAAGCCGTACTGCAGCGCGCGCAATGGCAGGCTCGAACCAGGTGCCGAACGTATCGACGAACAGAACGACGTCTTCGCCGCTTCCCGTGAGGGCAGGTGTTTCGAGATAGGGATCCCGCGCCCAATGCGGCAGGGAGCGCCGTGCACTGAGGCCAAACAGCGCTTCCCCTGCCTTGCGCAGCGCAGGGAAGCGGTTTCGTGCGTTGGCCGCAAAAGCAAAGTGCGATGCCCAGGGGGCGTAGCGCGGGAGCCAGCCGATGATGCGGTCGCGCCGGCTATAGCCCCTGGTCCGCGCGCGGTGGTGGGACACCTCGATCTTCATGCGGGTCATGTCGACACCGGTCGGACATTCCCGGCGGCACACCTTGCACCCGACGCAGAGGGCCATGGAGTCCGCCATCGCGTCGGACTGCAAGGCGTCGGGGCCAAGCTGGCCCGTGAGAGCGAGGCGAAGTGTGTTGGCACGGCCGCGAGTGACATGCGCCTCTTCGCGAGTAGCGCGATAGGAAGGACACATGACGCCGGTCCCCGTGCTGCGGCAGGCACCGTTGTTGTTGCACATTTCCACGGCAGCCAGAAATCCGCCGCTTCCCCAGCTCGACCAGTCGAGTGCCGGCGTGAATGGTTGCGGCCCATAGTCGGGGCCGTAACGAAACAGGGTTCGATCATCCATGCGCGGAGGACGCACGATTTTGCCGGGATTTAGCAGGCGGCCGGGGTCAAATCGGTCTTTCACCGCCTCAAAGGCGCGCGTCAGCCGCGAACCGAACATCGCTTCATGAAACTCGGAACGCACGATCCCGTCGCCATGTTCTCCTGAATGGGAACCGCGATACCTGCGCACCATGGCAAAAGCTTCCTCAGCGATCGCGCGCATGGTGTTTGCGGCCTGTGGGTCCTTCATGTTCAGGATGGGGCGCACATGCAGGCATCCGACGGAAGCATGCGCATACCAGGTTCCTTCGGTTCCGTGGCGTGCGAACAGGTCGGTCATGCGGCTGGTATAGTCGGGCAAGTCATCCAGAGGGACCGCGCAGTCTTCCACGAACGAGATCGGCTTGCCGTCGCCTTTCATTGACATGACGATGTTGAGGCCGGCCTTGCGCATGTCCCACACCGCCTTTTGCGGGCCCCGGTCGGTGAGGCTTGTCACCGCACCCTCGTGGCCGAGGTCAGCCATGAGGGTTTCGAGGTCTTCCAGTGAGCGCGCTACCGGGTCAAAGGCGTCGCCGGCAAATTCAACCAGCAGCACGGCGGCCGGACGGCCGGTAATGAACTGTTCTACCGTGGTGCGAAACAGAGGCGCGCCCCGTGCGAGGTCGATGAGCGTCCGGTCGGCGAGTTCGACGGCGGTGGGTTTGAGCGCGACGATCGGCTTGGTGGCGCGCATAGCCGCGCTCAGCGAATCGAAATGGCAGATTCCTAGCCCCGTATGCCGGGGTACAGGCTGCAAATCGAGTTCAAGCTCGGTGAAAAAACACAGCGTGCCTTCCGATCCGACCAGTAAGCTGGCCATGTTGTGACCGTGGGGCTGCACCGTATCGATATTGTAGCCGCCGACGCGCCGCAGCAATTTCGGGAAGCGGCGCTTGATTTCGCTTGCCTCGCGCGCGGCGAGGGTCCGCATGTCCTGGACCAGCGAAAGGTAATCCGGGTTGGCTTCAAGCCCGGCGAGATTACCGGGTACGGGTGCAAAGCGGTGTGCGTCGCCTGAAGCCGTGAGGGCCCGAATGGCGTGTACATTGTGCACCATGTTTCCGTAGCGAAGCGAGCGCGCCCCGCAACTATTGTTGCCGGCCATGCCACCCAGCGTCGCTCGGCTCCCTGTCGAAATATCAACCGGGAAAAACAGTCCATATTCCGCCAGCGCCGAATTCAGCCGATCCAGCACGAGACCTGGTTGAACGCTCACCCGCCGCGCGTCGGGATCAAACGCGGTAATGCTGGAGAAATACCGGGATGTATCGACAACCAACGCCTCGCCCACGGTCTGGCCGCATTGCGACGTGCCACCGCCGCGGGGCAGCACAGCGGCGCCTTCATCGCGCGCGATGCTCAATGCTGCGGCGATGTCGTTCGTGTTCTTCGGCACTACGACGCCGAGGGGTTGTATCTGATAGATTGAAGCGTCGGTCGCGTAACGCCCGCGGGAAAAGGCGTCGAACAACACGTCACCTTCGACGGCGCGTTTCAGCCGCCGTTCGAGCCTGCCACCCTGTGCGCCGTCATGCCTTCTCACACCGCGAGTATAGGGCAGACACACCTGCACGAGAAAGGCGGCAACGCGGGTTCCGTGTACCAACCCGCCCCGAATTTGCTATTGTAGCGATGCGTGGCTTCTTCACTGGGCAAGCTGCGGATTGCGGCCGCTTCCCGATTTGCTACTTCCTGGTCCCGCTCGTCGGCAGTGCTCCCGGCAAGGGAGCCGCCGGCGGACGGGTCACGCGCTTCCGGCTAATCGTTGGCTGGTCGAATGCGGCCAATGGGATCAATGGACACCTTGCGTCCCCCGTTGGACAGGATGGAATTTACCGTCGGGCGCGTCCGAGTGGCTCCGGCAGCGTCATTGTGGTCGACCAGCACGACGCGTCCTCCGGCCCAGATGCCTTCCACGATCCGGATCATCGCGCCCCCGGGTTCGGCGAAGGACAGCGCATCACCCGGCGCCAGCGACATGACAAAACGCGCACCATCATTGCGCATGCGCCACACCACGGGTTCCTTCCTCGCATGTCTCCGGCACGCCTCGAACAAACTGACTACCTCGTGCTCGGTCTTGCCCTCTGATGTCCGGTAAATGGCGACATGATGGTTGTTCCCCAATTCCGCGTATCCCGTCGCGACGCGAGCCATGAGATGAAACTGCCGCTTCATCATGAGGCGAGCCTTGCGGATTTCCGGCCCCTTGCGTCCGCGCTTGGGATAAGGCGGAAAGGATTTTTTGGGATTGCCGCCATGTTTGGCCACCCAATCACGAACGATGCGCCGTATCCTTTCATCGCGGATACGGGTCAGTTCGGACCTGCTCATCGTCTCCAGCGGCTTGCGTACGGTGAAAACGCCCTGGGTATTTTGCCCGTCCTTTGGCGTGAGGTCGGTTGCGACGCCGTGGACGGTTTCCTTGTGAAGCGGGCCGGTCAGTTTCTTGCGCACGCGGTGTGAAACGGTGATGCCCGCAATGGCGCGCTCTGCGTCGCGTCGTATCGCCGGCCATGGGGCTGAGAGAGAACGAACGGGCGCGCCAGCTTCCTCTTGGGCCCAATAGCGGGAAATATCCTGGATGATCCCGGGGTGGGTGCAGGCGACCACCAGCGCATCGATGGCGTGATGGCGGTGATCGTCGCGAGTTTTTCGGCCGTCCTTTGACAGAACGCCGTTCAAGCTCCACAGCGTTCGCAGATGCGCTGTCACACGCCCGGATACGGCTTGCACCGCGCCCCGGCCGGCAGGCCCGCTATAGGGCCACAACCGTTCCAGAAAGACCACAGCCTGACGGGCGGCGTAACTTGTGTCGTGCAATTGCCGCGCCCCTATGGTTTCGGGGACGGATTTGGCAAGAAAGCGCTCGATTTTTCGCGGCGGCATTCCCGCTTCGCCTTGCGCAGCACTCATGCGCTCCACGCGGTTTGCGAACGTCTTCCACGCTTCGGGGTTATCGCCGAGATATTCGAATGGCGTGCGATTCCCCTTATCCCTGTTGATGTCGGCCCGGCACAGCGTCTTGTTGGCGTAGCTGTTATCGATGGAGCGGGAGCGCGGCCATATGTGATCGACCTCGAATTCCCGGTTGTGAAACAGCGCCTTGAAGGAAACGCTGTCACCGGTGTAGGGGCAGCGGCGCCCGCATTCTTCCCATAGCAGCCATTTGTCGATGTCCGCGCGGGACGGCTCGGCCACACCATTTTCCCGCAATCCCTTCCGTGCCTTTGCGCGGCGTTGCTCCTGCATGCGAAAGTTATAGGCAGAGGTTCCGCGCCGATGTCTGGACCAAGCCACTTCGCGCGCCATCTCGATGCGGACAAGATCGGGCTTCCCGAACAGGTCGATGAGGTTATTCACGACCTTGCGCAACTCGTTTCGAACCCGACCTACCGTGGGATTCCGCAAGCGCGCAATGCGTTGGGCTTCTTCGCGGCTTGCCGGGCTGGGCAGCCGATCAAATACCTCTCCCGGCGGCCGATCGCGGGAGGGAAAGGCGCGGTCTCGCCATTTTTCCCATTGCGGGCTGATCAGCATCGCGGCGAACCGCACACCGGTTTCCAAGTGCGGCATGAAGGCACGCAGCGCGTCGGCCGAAAAGGGGTCCCATCCGGGGAGGATATGGATCTCTCCAAGACGTGCCGCCTGCTCGCGCGTCACACCGAACCGATCCATGAAATGGCGCGCCACTTCGCGGCGGCGTTGCCGCCGCTCTGCTTCGGGGCGAATGATTACGCGTTGAGCGCCGAGTTGGCGATAATCTGCCTGCCATAATTCCTCGTGCAAGGAGTCTCGAATTTGCTGCTTGCAAGGGTGGGCAGCCCACCCACCGCCGAAAACGGCTGCCAGTTCCTTTTCGACCGAATTCCCGGGGAGGCTCTTCTCTCCGCCTTCCTCCAGGTTGAATTTCAGGCTGGATAATGCGGCCCCCTCCCCGCGCGTGGCGTAAAGGGGCGCGAGTGCACGCCGCACGGCCGGCCATGTCATCGATTCCTGCGCTTGCAATCGGGTGAGGATGGCGCTCCGTTCGTCACGGTCCAGCGGGCGGGCATCGCTGCCCGAGATGGCCAGGTTGTTGAGCTTTTCCAGCATCCTCTTTTGCTGCGAAAGCCATGCGCCCCGCGGGCAGAGCCTGGCGCCGGGAATGAACGGGCAAGTGCGAAGGGTGTTGAGGCGCCAGAACATCGGACGCTGGTGAAAGATCGCTTCACGCACCGCTTCTCGATGCTGCGGCGGCAGAAAGCGGGCCAGTACAGCGAATTCGTGTTCCACGACACTGCGGATGGTATGCACGCCCCGCTTGCGCTCGCCGGGCCGTCGCTCAGCCAACCATGCGCCGAGCGTGCCGCCATGGCGTTTCAACGCCGCCTCAGTCTCGGCGTGACGCTCCTTCTCGACCGGTTCGTGCCCGAATTCCGACCCGCCCGGGAGCATATCGACCTCCCTGGCTTTGAAATGCCTGCGCTGGGCGAGGTGATAGATGGCGCGGCCGGCTTCCAGCGGCGACAGGTCGTCGCCTTCCCACGCCCGTTTGCGCAGTGCGTAGGGATCCTGTTTCATGGCGTCGGTCCATGCGGCCGAGTCCGGCGCGGGGAGCATACCGGCTTCATGCAGCAAGTCTGCCACCAGACGCCGACGGGCGCGGCGCCGGCGAAACTGGCGGCGGCGCAAACGCGCCGACCGTCGTTCCTGATTGAACGGTACGCCGCCGCTCGGCTCGCGCGCATCCGGGAAGATGCGGACTCCCAAGCGGCGAATTTCACCCGTCGCCGCGACGTGGTCGTGGTCAATGACAGCGAAGCCGATTGAGGTGGTGCCTATATCGAGACCGAAAATCAACGCCATGGTGGCCAAATTTCCCTTGCGCCGGCATTCCGGTCGATGCTAGGTGGCGGACTGTAGCAAATCGAGAGGCGGTCGGTTCTCTTTTCGCAGCAAATCGATCCCTTGCGTGGGCTCGGCGCCCCAAGGTCATTCGCCGGCAAGCGCCCCCTTCTTCGGTCGGGGGCGTTTCGCGTGGCAAGTTGTCGTCCGGGTTTGCTAACGGCAGTTGCGTGCTCTTGTCGTGGATTTGTCACTGACCCTCACCGCCAATTCACAAGGACATCACGATGGCCGCAACACGCGGAAGACAGTTCTTACATACGCCCGGACCAACGATGATGCCGGACCGCATATTGCGCGCAATGGACCGTCCCGCGCTCGATCATCGCGGGACGGAGTTCCTGCGCATCACCGATCATTGCTTTCGGGGCCTCAAGCGCGTCTTTCGTACAGAGCGGCCGGTGCTCATTTACCCCGCCGCGGGGCATGGGGCCTGGGAGGCGGCGCTGGTCAATACGTGCTCTCCAGGCCAGCGCGTACTCATGTGCGAAACCGGCGCCTTTTCCCAGTGGTGGAGAGACATGGCCGAGTCGCTGGGCCTGGTGGTGGATTATCTCCCCGGCGATTGGCGGCGCGGCGCCGATCCGGCAGCCATCGAAGCGCATCTTGCCGCCGACCGCGGGCGCACCATCCGGGCGGTTGCCGTGGTCCACAACGAAACGGCCACCGGCGTTACCAGCCGCATAGGCGAAATCCGCCGCGCCATTGATGCTGCGGGCCACCCGGCACTGTTGCTTGTCGATGTCATTTCGTCCCTCGCCTCGATGGATTTCCGCATGGATGAATGGGGTGTGGATGTTGCCATTGGCGGCTCCCAGAAGGGTCTGATGCTGCCGCCCGGTCTGGGCTTTACCGGCGTCAGCGAAAAGGCTTTTCGCGCCGCGAGTGACAGCACTTCGCGGCGTAGCTACTGGGACTGGCGCGAAATGATGCCCGATGGCAAGACTGCGGCCTTCGTATGCACGCCTCCGATCAATCTGATGTTTGGGCTTGCCGAAGCAATCGACATGCTGGATGAGGAAGGCCTTGATGCGTGCTTTGCGCGTCACCGTCGGCTGGCGGAGGCAGTGCGCCGCGCCGTGTCGGGCTGGGGACTCGAACTCAACGCCCTGGACCCGCGTGAAATGTCGGATTCGGTCAGTACGGTGTTGATGCCAGACGGCCATGACGCCGAGGAACTGCGGCGGATCGCCCGCGAACGTCATGATGTGGTGCTTGGTGTCGGCATATTGCGGCTTGCGGGACGGGCTTTTCGAATCGGCCATCTCGGGGATCTGAACACGCCGATGATCCTCGGCGCCCTTGCCTGCGTGCAGGCGTCGCTGACCGCCGCAGGTGTTCCCCACAATGCAGGCGGCATCGCGGAGGCCGTCACATTTTTGAGCGAGGATACGGACAATGCATGAATTATGCCGCTTGAGCGCCCGCGCGGCTGTCAGCCATTTGCGCAAGGGCGATGTTTCGCCACTGGAACTGATTGACGCGGCGGCGAACCGGATCGCGAATACCGACGAAGCCCTCAACGCCATGCCGACCCTGTGCCTTGAGCGCGCGCGGAACCATGCGCGCAAGATAATGGCGGCGGCGCCCGATGACCCGCCGCCGCATTATCTCTCCGGTTTGCCGATCGCGGTGAAAGACCTGGACGAAGTGGAAGGCGTGCGCACGGTGTTCGGTTCGCCAATTCATGCGGATCATGTTTCGACGCATTCGGACTATATGGTGCAGCGGTTGGAAGCCAATGGCGCGGTGGTAATCGGCAAGTCCAACACCCCGGAATTCGGCGCCGGTTCACAGACGTTCAATGAAGTGTTCGGGCGTGCGGGCAACCCGTGGCGCACGGGCTTCACACCCGGCGGGTCGTCGGGCGGGTCTGCCGCGGCGCTGGCCGCGGGGCAGGTATGGTTGGCGACCGGCAGCGATCTGGGCGGTTCGCTGCGCAACCCTGCGAGTTTTTGCGGAGTGGTCGGTTTGCGCCCCAGCCCCGGTCGCGTTGCGCATGGTCCGACGGGAGCGCCGTTCGCTGATCTGGCAGTCCACGGGCCGATGGCGCGGGACGTGGCCGATACGGCATTGATGCTCGACGCCATGGTGGGCCGGTACCCCGGCGACCCTCTGTCGCTGGAAGCGCCGCGCTCGCCATATTCCCGCGCCGCGTCCGCGCCCGCGGCACCGCGACGGGTGGCGTTCAGCACGGATCTGGGCGGTATTGCTCCAGTGGAACCGGTGGTTCGCGAGGCGGTGCGCACGGCTGCCGGGCGCTTTGCCGATCTCGGCGCGGAAGTGGTGGAAGATACAATAGATTTTTCCGAAGCGCAGCGGACGTTTCACGTGTTGCGCGCGCTGGCTTTCGCAACCACGCGCGGGAATCTTGTGGATGAGCATCGCGATAAGCTGAAATGGGAAGTTGCGTGGAATATCGAGGCAGGGCTCGGCTTGCAGGTGGAAGAAATCATGCAGGCAGAACGCGCCCGCGCCGAAATCTTCCGCCGTGCGGTCGCGTTTTTTGAAGCGAACGACCTGCTTCTATGTCCGGCAGCGGTCGTGCCGCCATTTGCCAATACGACGCGCTGGCCGGAACGGGTCGATGGCGTGGACCTCCGGGAGTACATTGATTGGCTGCTGATCTGTTCGTCGGTAACGCTGACCGGTTGTCCGGCGATTTCCGTACCTTGTGCGCTGACGCCCGACGGACTGCCGATCGGGCTTCAGATTGTGGCGCCTCCGCGCCGCGAGGATTTGCTGATCGGCGCCGCCAAACTGTTTGAAGATGCGCACGATTTCGCCGCCATGGTGCCGCGGGACCCACAAAGCTGAGAGCCGCGCGGCTAGGTGAGATGCGCCGCGAAATGAGCCAGGGTGCGTTCGCGGGCAACAGAGGCGGCATGAGGATGGAAAGAGGGATACCCCTTACGATTGAAACCGTGTTCGGCGCCCGGATATATGTGGATTGTCGCTGTCTCGTCTGAATCGAGGCGTTCCTTGACGGTGGCCACCGCGCTTTGGGGGACGCGGGCATCATTTGCCGCGAAATGCAGCAGGATCGGGCATGAAATTGCCGACGCTTCGGCCAGATAGTTCTCGATGCCCACGCCGTAATAGCTGACAGCGGCGTCGACGCGATGACGCGCGGCGCACAGATAAGCGAGTTTACCGCCAAGGCAGAACCCCATGGCGCCGACTTTCCCTGTGCATTCTGGCAGGGACTTGAGGCGGGCAAAACAGGCGCCCAGATCAATCACAAGCCGATCGACATCAAGGCGTTGGTTGAGCGCCCGCGCCTGCGTCTGGCCATCCGGGGTGTAGTGGAGGAACCGATCAGGTTCGATGCGCCAGAACACGTCCGGAGCGATGACGCAATAGCCTTCGGCAGCGTAGGAGTCGGCAACGCCGCGGATATGGCCGTTGATATTGTAGATTTCCGGCAGCACGAGAAGGCCGGGGCCATGGCCTGTATCGGGCGTGGTGAGCCAGGCCGTGAATTCTCCATCTTCAGTTGCAATTCTGATTTCGCGTCCCGGCATTGATCACTCTCCCTGGCGGAGGCGGAAACGTTGCAATTTTCCGGTTTCGGTGCGCGGCAGCGCATCGACGAACGTTACCGCACGTGGATATTTGTATGGCGCGATGGACTGTTTGACGTAATCCTGGAGCGCGCGTTTCATTGTGTCGCTGGCGGCGACGCCGGCGCGCAGGACGACAAAAGCGGAAACGATTTGCCCGCGCGCCGGGTCGGGGACGCCGATTACGCCGCATTCTGCAACGTCCGGATGCTCGAGCAGGGCGGCCTCGACTTCGGCACCGGCGATATTGTAGCCCGCAGACACGATGAGGTCGTCGGCGCGGCTCACATACCAGAAATAGCCGTCCTCGTCCTGGCGGTACAAGTCTCCGGTATAGTTCCAGCCCTCGCGCACATATTCGGCCTGACGGCCGGCGTCGGCAAGATATTTGCAGCCGGTCGGTCCGCGTACTGCCAGTCGCCCGATTTCTCCCGGTTTCGCCGGTTTGCCGCCTCCGAGCATGACTCTGGCTTCATAGCCGGGTACGGGGCGCCCGGTCGACCCGGGGCGTATTTGGCCCGGTGGACTGGCGATGAAGATATGCAACAGTTCCGTCGAGCCGATACCGTCAATGATTTCAATGCCGGTTTTCGCGCGCCAGGCTTCGAAGACCGGCAATGGCAGGGTTTCGCCGGCGGAGACACATTTTTTCAGGCTTGACAAATCGCGGCCTTCGAGGTCGTCGAGCAAGGCGCGGTAGGCGGTTGGCGCGGTATAGAGAATGGTGCAGTGGTGGCGCTCGATGGTGTCGAGAATGGCGGTCGGCGTGGGACGGTCGACAAGTGCAACCGCCGCGCCAGCACGGAAGGGGAAACACAGGAACGCGCCGAGCCCGAAGGCAAAGGCAATGGGCGGTGAGCCTGTCACCACATCGTCGCGGCCGCTGCCCAGTACATATTCCGGGAATCCATCGCAGATTGCCAGAAGGTCGCTGTGGAAGTGCACGCATCCCTTCGGTTGTCCGGTGGTGCCTGAGGTGAAGGCGATGACGGCGGCATCATCGGCGGCAGTTTCGACGAGGGGGAAACCGGCAGGTTTGGTGGCGAGTGCTCGATCGAGAGCTGCGGCGCCATCTCCGGTCGCGGTAAAATCGGCGATCCTGACCGGGCCGGGAGCGTCCTTGCATGCGGTTTCAAGTTCCTGAGTAAGGCTTTGGTCGCACAGGGCGTGGGTAATTCTCGCCTTGCGAAGGATGGCGCCGAGCTCACGCGCTCGCAGCAGCGGCATGGTAGCTACGCACACGCCGCCTGCCTTGAGGACGCCGAACCAGCATGCTGCGAGCATGGGGTTGTTGGGGGCGCGAAGCAGCACGCGGTTGCCGGCGATCAAGCCCATATCCTGGACCAGGACAGTGGCGATGCGATCAGAAAGGGTGTGCAGTTCGGCGTAGGTCCAGTGTCTTTCCCCGAACAGCAGCGCGGTGCGCGCGCCATCCTCGGAAACAGCGCGGTCGTGCAGCAGCGCCTGTGCAGCGTTCAGCGTCGCGGAAAAAGCCGGAGAACCAGTGTGAGCGTGCAGCGCCGGCGGCGGAAGGTTGTCGTGGACGAAGCGGTCCTTGTGACCGGTCATGGCTGCGGGCGTTCTTCCCCGGTGTCCGCAAGGAGGTCCGCGTGGGCGGGCTTGTCCGGCAAGTCAAGGGGGTCTGTTTCGTCAGCCGGGTTCTCATCAGCAAGCGCCGCGCCCTCACGCGGTATTTCGATGATCATTTCCGTAAACAGCCCGGGCTCCGTTTCCACCCTGATGGAGGCTCCGTGCTGGCGCAGGATGTCACTGGAGAGCGCGAGGCCGAGGCCTGTGCCCTGATTCGCCGCCTTGGTGGTGAAAAAGGGGTTGAATATCTTTTCTACGATGTCCGGCGGGATACCGGTGCCGTTATCGCGCGCGCGGACTTCAACATGATCAGGCGTGCCGCGTGTGGTCAGAAGCAGTGCAGGAATATATCGCCCATTCTCGCTGCCATTTTCCGCTTCCGGCAATGTCAGCGTACCTTCTTTCAGCGCGCGCCGTTTCTGATCAGTGGCATGGCAGGCGTTGTTGACGATGTTGAGGAAGACACGGCCCAGATCCTGAGGGACCGCTTCCACATTGCCCGCCTCGGGGTCAAATTCCATATTCAGTTCCATCTGGAAAGAGCGGTCGGTGGCACGGGCGCTGTGCCAGGCAAGCCGGGCATGTTCATCAACCAGGGCATTGACGTCCGTGGTCTGCACTTCGCCGGAGCCGCGCCCCATCTGGAGCATGCTTTCCACAATTCGGTCGGCTCGGCCGGTATGTTCCCGAATAGTCTTGAGATTTTCCGCCAGATCATGACGGATTTCCTCGATGACCGCGCCCTTGTCCTCGTGGGTTCCCTCCTTCTCCGTGCGCAGTATATCCTGAATTTCCTCCATGAATTCTTCAAGAAGCTCTTCGGAGCCTTCTGAAAAATTCTTGACGAAATTGAGCGGGTTTCTGATTTCGTGAGCGACACCCGCCACCAATTCACCGAGTGCGGCCAACTTTTCCTTGACCACGATCTGGTCCTGAGCGTGGCGCAGGTCGGTGAGGGTGGTTTCAAGCTGACTGTTCTTGTTGCCGAGCTCGCCGGCCAATTGTTCGAGTTCGCCGTTCTTGTCGCTGAGTTCCTCGGCAAGTCTTTCAACCAGATTCAGGCGTTGCACTTCGAGCGCGTGGCGGCGAAAGACCTCAAGGGCGGACGCCATGTCGGCAACTTCGTCCTGCCCGCTGATTTCAACGGCTTGTTCGAGCTCGCCGGCAGCCATGCGGCGCATTTGCTCGGACAGTTGGTTCAGGCGGCGCACCAGCACGCGTCCGACAAACAGCCATGCGATCAGTACGGCGCCAACAAGGGCGATGACACTCAGCACGAGCAGTGTGTTTCGTCCGGCGGTCAGCGCCCTTTCTGAAGCGTCGGCGGCTCCGTGAGCATTTTCTTCGGTTTCGCTGACGAGATTTTCCGCCTCTGTCACGAGTTCGAAGGCGAGTGCGCGATTACTGGCGAGCAATTCCTGTTGCCGCTGCTCCAGGTCGAGTTCGCGCTCGCGCAACGCGAACAGGCCGCGTTCCGGTCCGGTGCCAAGGTCGATAAGGCGGGAAAAACCAAGGCCGAGCATGGCGCGCAGGGGGGTCATGCCGAGAGATTGCAGGCGGCGTTCGATGCCGCGTGCGGTCGCGTTGAAACGTTCGCGGAGGGGGCCGAGCAGGGAGGGGTCTTGTAAATTGAACGCGGTGGCCAGAATTTGGGCGCTAAGCGTGGCGTCTGCGTGTAATTCGGCAAGTCGCCTGTAGTGGCCGAACTCCGCTTCGGAGAGGTGTTCGGCGCGCGGCGCGGGAGGCGCGCCCAATTGGCGATAGCCGGTCATGGTGTAGAACAGCTGGTCGTCAATGGCAGGTATCAGCAGATCGCTCAGTTCTACGCGCAGGGAGGTGAGGTCACGGTTGATCTGGCTGCGCAGGGTATTGAGTGAAAATCGTTGCAGGACGGTGGCCAGGACGGCTTCGACATTGGCGTCGAGCGCGCGTCCACGTACAGCGAGGCGTTGTGCCGGTGTATCCTGTGTCGGGTCCGCGGCGGTTTCTCCGGTCCGGGTAAGAATTGCGAGTTGGTCACGAAACGCCGTTCTATCCTGCGCCAGTCCGCCGGTGATGCCGGCGAGGTCCTGGGGCGATGCGACAGCGGTCAGGCGGGGCGCAGTAGTAGCCAATGTCGCGCTTTGGCGCGCCAGTTGGAATGCGGCAACGAGTGCGGGCACGCTTTCGTCCCTAACCTGGTTCTGGACTTCTCCAACGCGTTGGAACGAGACCCAGCCGACGATGGCAGCGATGAAGGTGAGTGCCACTGCGCCAGCGATTCCGGCGTACAGGCGGGTGGAAATCCGTCTTCGGATACCGGGTTGACGGCCGGTTGCGACGTTCACGTTCACGAACGTTCCCGGTCGTTCAGTGTCTGGATGGCATGATAACGCCCGTCGTCGCCGATGGCGGTGAAATAGACGAGATCGGACCCCTGACTGTCGCCGTCGTCATAGTGAAGGACGAAGCCGTCGAGATCGACGGTTTTCAGGTCGCGCAGGCTGTTGACAAAGCAGGTGCGGTCGGGGGCGCGGCCGCAGCGTTCGAGGGCGAAGATGGCAAGACGGCCGGCGAGATAGCCTTCGAAGGAAATGAAGCCGGGCGCAGCCTGGGGCGCGTGGGCGGCAAGCGCCTCGCGATAGGCGACGGCCACGGGTGGTTCGTCGGCCAGGGGGAACGGGACGACCTGCGTTACGAATACGCCGGCGCCGACGTCGCGCAGTTCCGTTAACAAGGCATTGCCGCCGACAAATGACAGGGTGGCAAATACGGGGTCGAAGCCGATATGGCGCGCCCACGCGATCAGTCTCGCAACGGGCTGGTACGCGCCGACGAGGATGACGGCGCCCGGATCGCCGGCGAGCAGGTCGAGCAAGGCCGATTTTACGGCTGTGCTGTTGCGCGGATAGACGCCGACCGCGACGGGCTGGAGGCCGTGTTCCCGGAGTGCGGCGCGTACGCCGTCGAAGCCTGCGCGCCCGAATGAGTCGTCCTGATAGAAGACGCCGAAGCGGGTCATTCCGAGGTCGGTAATCAGGCGCTCGACAATCCTGGCGGTTTCCTGGGCGTAGGACGGCCGCAGATGGATGACGTTTGCCTGGGTTTCCTCGCGCAGGGAAGCGTCGCCGGTGAGCGGCGCGACGTAGGGTATGCCGGCGGCCGCCGCGACCGGTGCAGTGGAGCGGGAGGTGGAGGTTCCGACGCCGCCGATAAGACCAAAGAGTTCCGGATTGGCGACGAGCTGACGGGTATTGGCGATAGCGGCTTCGGGTTCGTAGGCGTCGTCCAGGGACATGAGTTTGAGGGGGCGGCCGAAGATGCCGCCGCGGCTGTTAGCCTCCTCGAACGCAGCCTGGATTCCCGTTTGCATGGCACGGCCGAGGCTGCCTGCGGGTCCGCTCAGCGCGGCTGATTGGCCGAACAGAACGGGTTCGGGCGCCGCTTCCTCCTGCGCGCGGGAGGCGACGGAGACGCAGAACCCCGCGGCTGCAACAAACAACAGGGCGGGAAGCAGCCGCCGTATCATCCGGTCCTCTGCTTGACGATTGTCATGCGGTTCCGGTCGCCGTCGCGGCAATAACGCGCTTCGTCCATGATCGAGCGCACGAAATGGACGCCGAGGCCGCCGATCGGTCGGTCGGCGAGGCCGGAGTCGAGGTCGGGTTCGGGTGCTTCCGTCAACGGATCGAAGGGCAATCCGCGATCGACAATATTGACGGTCACCGCTTTCGGGTCGGAGACGATATCGATTTCGGCGACGGCGGTGGTGTCGTGCGAGCCTGAGTGCCCATGTTTAATGACATTCATGATGAGTTCCTCGACCACGAGATTAATCTGGAACTCGAGTTCGGGGGGCCAATCTTCCGTTTGCGCAAATTCCTCGATGGCAGCGTTGATGCGCGGCACTTCTTCGAGCTGCGACATCATGCTCAACAAGAGTCGGGCGCTCATGAGTTTCCCTTTCCGCGGCGGAGCGTGAGACAGGTGATATCGTCGAACTGGGGTGAGTCACCGGCAAATTCATTCACAGCATCGAACACGGCTTTGGTTGCTTCGCGGGAATTGGGAGGCGGAGAGACGGCGAAGAGAGCCTGCAAGCGCTCCATGCCGAACTGCTCGCCCTTTTCGTTCTCGGCTTCGGTGACGCCGTCGGTGTAGAGCAGCACGGTGTCGCCTGGCTCGAGGGTTGCAGTTCCTTCCTCGAACTCGAAGTCGGGCAGCAATCCGAGTGCTATTCCGGCCGGCTTCTCGAGGAGGGACATGGTGCCGTCGGCGCGGACGAGGAGCGGCGGGTTGTGGCCGCCATTGGCGAAGCTGAATTTTCCGCTCTCCGGGTTGAAGATGGCGAGGAAAACGGTGACGAACATGCTGGCTTCGTTACTCTCATTGAGCAGCCTGTTGACCTCGCGCAGGGCTTCATTGGCAGCGGTTCGCCCCACGCTGGCGCCTTTAAGAAGGGTGCGGCTTGACATCATGAACAAGGCCGCCGGCACTCCCTTGCCGGACACGTCGGCAACGGCAAGGGCGATACGCCCGTGGGGCAGGCGCAGTATGTCGTAGAAATCTCCACCTACATCACGGGCGGGCTCCATACCGGCGAACATGTCCCACGAGCTGCTGGACGGAAATTCGGTCGGAAGGATCGACTGCTGCATGCTGCGGGCGATCTGGAGCTCGTTTTCGAGCGCCACAAGCCGGTCGCGTGATTCCAGCGCCTCGCGCCACATGGCGAGGTGGCGGAGAGTGCGGTCTATGGTGACGCGCAAGTCCTGGAAGTCGATAGGCTTGGTGACGAAGTCGAACGCACCGCGATTCATCGCAGTGCGGATATTCTGCATGTCGCCATAGGCTGAAACGATCACGGAGCGCACGTTGGGATCGACGTTTGGTATCTGTTCGAGAAGTGTCAGGCCGTCCATCTCTGGCATGTTTATGTCGGATAGCACCATATCAATGGTACGGTCTTCATGAAGGCGTTCAAGGGCTTCGATACCGTTGCGGGCGAAAACAAATGAATAGCGTCCGGCGCGGATGTCGCGGCGCATGCGCTGCAACAGCAGGCGCTCGAAATCCGGCTCGTCATCGACGGCAAGAATCCTGTTGGGTTTTTCCGCTGACCGCGTCACCACTTTTCTCCTCTCCGCGCTCGTTTTTCCCGTAATCGGGAAGTGTGTTCGCCAAGGCGAGCAAGCCGCTCAAGATAATACCGGTACGCGCTTCGTCAATGACGCGCCGGGTATCGACGTCGCTTCCCGGTCGGGCGCCCTGGGGGGAGTTTCTCCCGCAAAGTGGGATTTGCCGGGATTCGCCGGGATCTGCCGGTTGTGACTCACTTATGCGGCGTGTTGAGGTTTGTTCCGAAAGCACTGGAACAATAGCAGAATATAGGGGTTTGTGCAAGGGCGTCCAGACGGGATCGAGGCAGTTCTCCCGTTGCCGGGCAGGTCACGGTCCGGCGGAGACGAGGCTGTCGAAACGGGCAGAAGCGCGACGGGAGGTATCTTCCACGGCGTCGGCAAGCGCATCGAAGACGAGACTGCCGGAAGCGCCGCCGAGTACGCCTTTCAGGGCAGGCGCCGCAGCATGGGCAATGGTTTCACCGCCGATGGTGAGGCGCAGGATGCCTTGCAGATTGCGCCATAATGCAGCGGCCTCGGCGAGGTCGGATGCGGCATCGTCCTGGAGCACTCCGAGCGATGATGCGGCGCGGAATACGGATACCGCGTCACGAGCGAGAATGTCCGGCGCTTCCGCCGCGTGCGCGAGTTGCAGGAACTGGGCAGCGAACTCGACGTCGAGCAGGCCGCCGCGGCGATGCACGATCGAGCCGGTGCTGCCGTCCCCCTTTTCGCGGCGGATGCGCTCGCGCATGGACGTGATGTCAGCGGCGAGCGACAGATGCTCGCGCGGTCGGGTGAGAACGGCCATCCTTGCGCGTTCAAACTGCTCGCCAAGGCCGTCTGTGGCGTAGACGACCCGGGCGCGGGTCAACGCCTGGTGTTCCCAGGTCCATGCAGAACTGCGGTGATATTCGACAAAGGTTTCGAGGGAGCAAGCGATGGGACCGGCATTGCCCGACGGTCGCAGGCGCATGTCCACCTCATAGAGTTTTCCCTCGGCGGTCGGTGCGCTGACGGCGCCGATCAGGCGCCGGCACAGGCGGGCGTAATAGTGGCTCGGCGCGAGGGGCCTCGCCCCATCGGACGCTGCGCCGCCCGCCTCATGGTCGTAGAGGAACAGCAGGTCGAGATCGGACGTCACGGTCATTTCGCGGCTACCGAGCTTGCCGAACGCGACCACCGCGACCTTGCCGCCGGGAACATAGCCGTGGGCAGCCGCGAATGTGTCTTCGAGCAGCGGCATCAGCGCCTTCAGGCAGGTATCGGCAATGTCGGACAGGGGGCGCGCCGCTTCTACCGGCGACAGCAGTCCGCGCAGCACATGCACGCCGATCTGGAATACGCGGTCGTTCGCCCACCGGCGCTGGACGCTCATGAGGTCCTGGACGTCGCGGGCGTCGCGGGCGGCATTGGCGAGTTCATCGCGCATTTCCCCGGGGCCGAATTCGCGCGCGTAATAAAGGCGCACGAGGCCGCGGCGGGCGGTCTCAACCGTTTCCGGATCCATGCCGGCATCGTCAGGCAGGTCGAGGTCGGCGAAATCGCGGCTCAGCACGCTGTCGAGGAGTTCTGGCCGGCGCGCAAGCCGGTCGGCCAGGCGCGGCGCGACGCCCATGATTTCGGCGATGAGGCCAAGCAGTTCCGGTCGTGCAGCAAGCAGCGAAAACAGGCGCAGGCCGCCCGGCAGACGGGCGACAACGCCATCGAACCGCTGCAAGACCGTGTCGGGGTCAGGTGCGTCGGCGAAGGCGCGCAGCAGCGACGGCGCGAGTTGTTCGAGCAATTCGCCGGTTCGCGCGGCGCGGACAGCGGGATATTTCCCGCCAAGCCAGCCACGCACGACGTCCAAGGCGCGGCGCGGTTCGGCATAGCCAAGTGCGCCCAGTGCGGCAAGCGTATCGGGGTCGTGATCCGGGTCTGCGAACGACATTGGCGCTGCGTCGGCTTCCTCGACCGGCTCGGCAAACAGGGCGGCACAGCGGCGCTGCACACTCTGCAGGCTGGCGCGCAGGGCCGCGATGAACGCCGGAACTGCCTCAAATGTCGAGAATGCAGCGATTCGGGCGAGTCCAGCATCATTGTCAGGCAGGCTGTGCGTCTGGCGGTCATCGACCATTTGCAGGCGGTGTTCGAGGTTTCTCAGGAAGCGGTAGGCACTACGCAGTTCGGCGACAGCGCGCGGCGGCACATGGCCGGCGGCAGCGAGCGCGGCAAGCGCCGGCACGGTGCCGGGTACGCGTAATTCAGGGTTGCGACCGCCCCAGACCAGTTGTTGGGCCTGTGCGAAAAACTCGATTTCGCGAATGCCGCCGCGACCGAGCTTTACACTGAAGCCGGTGAGCGCGGGACCGCTGTCTCGCGCCGCGTCGATCTGGCGCTTGATGGCCTGAATGTCCTGGACGGCGGGAAAATCGAGATGGCGACGCCAGATGAACGGCCGCAGTGTTTCGAGAAACGCCGCGCCGGCGGTGCGATCGCCGGCGACGGCGCGAGCCTTGATCATTGCGGCACGCTCCCAGGTGCGGCCGGCGGTTTCATAATAGATGCGGGCGGCGTGTTCGGACAAGGCCAGCGGGGTCGATGCCGGATCGGGGCGCAGGCGCAGATCGGTGCGGAACACATAACCGTGGGCGGTTCGCTCGTCCATGATGCGAACAAGCCCGCGCGCGAGGCGGTTGAACAGGCGGGGCATGGCGTCCGAGGGTGCGGGGGCCGCAGCTTGATCGTAGAGTATGATGAGGTCGATATCGCTGGAATAGTTGAGTTCCCGGGCGCCGAGCTTGCCCATGCCGAGGACGATGAGTCCGGAGCCATGTTCGGGGTCTTCCGGCCGGGGCAGCGTCATGCGCCCGGAGTCGTGCAGCGCCTTCAGCAGGTGCCGGCATGCGGCACCGAGTGCGGCTTCGGCGAATGTGGACAGCGCACCGGTGATGCGGTCGAGGCTCCATGCCTGCGTGATATCGGCAACGCCTATAGCAAGGGCGGCGCGGCGTTTCGCCAGCCGCAGGCGCTTCATCAGGGCGTCGGTGGATTCCGTGCCCGTGCTCGTTATCTCGCCCAGGGCGCCGGCAAAGGCGGGTTCGGGGCCGCATTGCAGCAGCCGCGCGGCGGCGGGCGGGTCGACGATGAGGCTGCGGCTGAGATAGGGGCTGTTAGCGAAGACGGCGTCGAGAAGGGCGCGGACGGCGGGATCACCGGCGAGACTGGCAGCGGCCGGATCGTCGGTGCCGCACACAGCGTCGCGCCAGCGCTGCCAGTGGGCGGCGAGGGCGGCTTCGTCGCCGACGCGGGGCAGAGGCGCGCCGGTGCGCGTCCACTTTTCCGCCACGGCGTTATCCGCGGTTTATCTGGCGCCCAGCACTGCCAGGACTGTGCGGGAGAACCTGGCGCCTGTCAGTGCGGGGTCTGTGTCATGGCAATCATGATTGAGCGTTCAATCTCGGCGACGGCACCGCTGATCTCACGCCCGATCAGGTCCATCTGACGGACTTGCTCGATGCGGGGAGCCACCCGTTCGATTTCCCGCGACGAGAAAATGTCGGGCAGGATATTGCAAACATCGACGAGGCAAATGAGGGCGACATCGCGCGGGTCGGGTACGTCTTCCGAGAGCAGGACACCGGTGATGCGCAATTTGGCTTCGCGTTCGGCACGGCCGTCGATGACGGGGTAGCGTCGGGAGCGGAATACCCAAAGGAAGTTTTCATCGCGCCGTTCCAGGATACCGCGTTCGACGAGGCGGGCCAGGGTTTCCTCACGAATGACCTTGGCTTCGCGCCGCGCGAGAAGTTCGACCCAGGCGCCGACGGTTCGGGGTTCGTCGGCCTTGATGATGTAGCTGTAGCAGCGGTCGAGTATCGGGTCACCCATGAGGCTCTCGTCGAGGACCATGAGCTGTTCCGGGTCGGTATCGATCCTGTTGGCAAAGGCGAGGTCCATGAGGACTGCACCGGCGATGACGTATTCCATGGTCGTCTCACGGACGGGCAGCGGCGCACCATCGTCATCGAGCATCAAGAGGACGATCTCTTCCATGAAGGTCAGCATGGCGTTCACCCGGTTTGTGCAGCGATGGCTTCGTCGCGGGTTTCGTACACGTCGAGTATGGTGAGGAAGCCGCTCATCTTCATGACGGCGCTACAGTCGGGCTGAAGCGCGCAAAGGGAGAATTTGCCGCCGCCTTGCTGGCACTTTCTGGAACTTATCAGCACGGTGCGGAGGCCGGCGCTGCTGATGTAGCTCATCTCGGCGCCGTCGAGCAAAATCCGCGTGTCGCCGCGTTCGACAAGCTCGGAGACTTTCTTTTCGAGTTCCGGCGCAGTATACCCGTCGATCCGGCCGGCGGGCTTGAGAATGACGAACGCGCCTTGTTTTTCTTCACCAATATCCATTCGGACGACCTCTGACTGACAGCGATGCCGGCGTGCGGCTAAAGATATTCTAGCCTAGTCCCGCGTTCGTTGCTAAGTCAACCGCTGTTGCTGGTGGATCGCGCAGGTATTCACGCCATTTGCACGCCGCGCGTCAGGCCAGGGCGCGAGACATCGACGGTGCTCAGCTTCGGGAATTCCGGCTGTGCGGCACGCGGGAAGGAGGCGGGTCGGACAAATGTCGATGCAGTGCTCACGGTCGCAGTCGCCACAGCCCGCACTTCAGTCCGCAACGCGGCGGCTCATACCGGCTTCCGTCATGCCGCTCGACGGTGCCGGTTTGCAGAGGCGAACAGTCAGCGTGGCGCAGAACACGGCATCCGGGCCGCGCTCGACGGTGTTGGTCGCCATGCACCGGCTGGCGTCGGAGACCGGGTCCAGCCCTTCGCGGACAGTACACTCGCGGCCAGTTGAATCTGCCGAGGCGAGAAGCGCTTCTTGCGTTCGTTCCAGTCATGGACTGTCGCAACGAGATCATCCTGCAACAGGGGCAGGTCGTGTTCGAGATTCCAGTGAACAGTCGCAAGTAGTTCGAGACCGAAAGGAGATTCAAAACCGTCGACCAGATCCACGACCCGGTTGAAGCGCTCGCGAGTTCGGTGTGAGCGGCGGAGAACCTTGGTGGCATCCTGGACGGCGCCGAGAATCAACTCCAACGGCTTGTCCGGTCTGTCGCCGCCATCGCCATATCCCGATATGTAGTGTCCCTCCACCGCATTAAGGACATGGCGCAGGTTCTCCGCATACGGCCCGTAATGCCCCTGATTGTATCCGAGCCCCAGCGGTTGCCCTGCCCATGGTTGCACGGATACGCTTGCTCAGCGGCGCCAGGTGTGATCGATCATCGCCGCCCCGGGGGATACATACCGCCACTTCTGCACGATCGAACCTCACCCCGCCGCGTGCAGATCGCCGTCGGCGTCGAGCGTGGGCAGCCGGGCAATCGCCGCGCAGCGCAGTTCGTAGAGCTTCTGCAGGTTGAGCCAGAATTCGCCCGAGGTCCCGAAGAACCGCCCCAGGCGCAGCGCTGTGTCTCCGGTAACGGCACGCCGCCCGTTGAGGATCCCGGTGATGCGGTTCACCGGCACTTCGATCCGCCGCGCAAGCTCCGACGCGCTCATGCCGAGCGCGTCGAGGTCCTCGCGCAACGTCTCGCCCGGATGGATAGGCTCGCGCATGGGCCTGTACCTCCTCATCGGTGGTAGTCGACGATTTCTACCCCGGCCGGGCCGGGACTCCCTTCGGACCACGTGAAGCAGTCCGCCACCGGTCGTTGATGCGGATGCTCCACTGCCCCCTGCGCCGGCCCTTGAGCGCCTCCAAGCGGTTGCCGGGCCGCGCGAGGTCGCCGAGGCCGGTGGCTGCATCGAGCTGGTCAAGCTTGCGGGAAGCGGCGCGCGCGAAGCCGGAGAAGGCTGCGACGCGGCCGCCCCGATAGAACATCCCGGTCCTCCTGTCGGCGAAACCGACGATCACGATGCGCCCGTCTCCGCGACCGTTGCATGGCGCCAACGTAGGAATGCCATCCGCGTTACGTCAAGTGTAACGTACTGTCGCCCCCGGCCCGGAGGGAGACGCCTCCTCTTGAGGGTCAGTTCGGTCAGCCGTCGCCGTTGCACCTCCGCGTCGGACCAAAGGCCGCCTTCGGCGATGAGCGACGCCAGCCGGTTTACATGGGCGATGCGGCAGATACCGGGCTTGGCGGGTGGTGGTTTCATCAGCTTACGAACGGCTTTCGTTTCAACAGGGGTTTCGCGTTATAGTCGGGTGTTGGTCGTTCATGATCGAGGGGATGTAGCATGACCTGCACGAAGCGCCCTGCCCGGCTCTCCCTGCCGCTGGCGGTTCTTGCCCTTTGCGGGCTTGTCGGGTCCGCTGTCGCCGCGGCTTCGCTGCCCGCGGCGGCGCCGGGCGATGTGGGACTTTCGGCGGAACGGCTGGACCGCATCACGCAGCGATTCACCCATGATGTGGAAGCCGGGATCATTCCCGGCGCGGTGGTGCTGATCGTGCGGCGGGGGAAAGTGGCGTACCACGAAGCCTTTGGCTGGCGCGACCGCGCTGCCGGCACGCCCATGACGCGCGACTCGATCTTTCGCATCTATTCGATGACCAAGCCGATCTTCAGTGTCGGCGCAATGAGCCTTGTGGAGGACGGCACGCTCTATCTGTCGCAGCCCATCGCGCTTCATCTGCCTGAGTTCGCCGAGATGACCGTGGGCGTACCGCCGGAGGCAGTTCCCGCCGAGCGCCCCATCACCATGCAGGACCTGCTGCGCCACACTTCCGGGCTGACCTACGCCTTTATCGGGGCCGGGCCGGTGAAGGAGGCGTACAAGGAAGCGGGACTGGCGCATTTCTCGCTGGATATGGACATTCGCGAATATTCCCGGCGCCTGGCGAGCCTGCCGCTGCTGTGGCAGCCCGGCACGACCTGGGATTACGGGCGCTCGACGGACATTCTGGGGGCGCTGATGGAAGCGGCATCCGGCGAGGTGCTGGACACGTTCCTGCAACAGCGCATTTTCGCGCCGGCGGGGATGGTGGATACGGGATTTCATGTGCCGCCGGACCAGCAGCATCGCATTGCGCAGCCTCAGGCACACCCCGAGACGGGCGCCGTGGATGAGCTGCTCGACCCCACTGTTCCGCCCCTGATGCTGGCGGGCGGGCATGGCCTCCTCTCCACGACATCCGATTATGCGCGCTTCTGCCTGATGCTGCTGAATGGCGGCGTTCTTGATGGCAAGCGCATTCTCGGCCGCAAGACGGTGGAACATATGATTGCGGATCATGTAGGCAGCGATATCAGCAAGGCAGGCACGGCGTATCTACCCGGACCGGGCTACGGGTTCGGCCTCGGGTTCGGGGTGCGCCTGACGGACGGCGAGTCATCATGGCCCGGTTCGGCGGGAGAATATTTCTGGGGCGGTTATGCTGGCACCTATTTCTGGATAGACCCGGCGGAGGAAATGGTGGTGGTTTACATGATGCAAAGCGTCGCCAATCGCCAGCATTACCGCATGGTGCTGCGCGCGCTGGCGACCCAGGCAATCATCGATTGAGTGCGGCGCGGTGAACACTTCATCCCTGACGGGCTGTGCAGAGCCGGGCTGGTTTGTGGACAGCGACAACGCAGCGGTTGCGGCCTACGCGGCAGAACGGGCGGTGGGTGCGGCGGACGACATCGGGCGAGCCTGCGCGCTCTATTACGCCGTGCGCGACGATGTGCGTTACAACCCCTACGGCATCGACATGACTCGCGAGGCATTTCGTGCGAGCGCCTGTCTTGCCCGGCGGGAAGGGTTCTGCATCACCAAGGCGGCGCTTCTGGCGGCCTGCGGGCGGGCGGTGGGTATTCCCAGCCGTGTGGGCTATGGCGATGTGCGCAACCATCTGGCGACGCCAAAACTGCGCGAGGTGATGGGCACCGACCTGTTCGTGTTTCACGGCTACACGGAATTTTGGCTGGAGGGCCGCTGGGTAAAGGCGACGCCGGCATTCAACCGTTCGCTGTGCGACCGGTTCGGGGTCGCGCCGCTGGAGTTCGACGGACGCGAGGATTCCCTGTTTCACCCGTTCGACACCGCCGGACGCCGGCATATGGAGTATGTGCACGACCACGGCGCGTTCGAGGATGTTCCCTATGGCGCAATCATGGCGGCATGGAGAAAGACCTATGCACCGGCCGTGGTGGCCTCGGGGTTTGACGTGCGCGGCGCGAATTTTCACGCCGAGGCGGCGGAGACCGCGAAAGGAGCCAAGGCATGAGGCTCATGGCGTTGCTGGCCTGCCTGGCGCTAACCCTGGCGGCGACCGGAAACGCCCATGCGGATCGCACCTTGCGAGTCACCATTCAATTGCCGCTGACCTCGCCGCTGGGGCAAAACCTGGTCTCGTTCAAGGAGAAGGTGGAGACGGCGAGCGAAGGTGCGCTGCGGGTGGAAATCTATCCCGGTGCGCAGTTGTTTACGGATCGGGAAGTGCCGGCGGCCGTAGCGTCGGGACAGATTGAAATGGGGGTTTCGTCGCTTGCGCGTTTTGCCGGCACGATTCCGGCAGTGGATATCTTTGCGGTGCCGTTCGTGTTCAACACCGAGCCCCTGGTGCGCGCGGCGACGGCGCCGGGCTCGCCGGTGCGGGCACCGCTGGACGCCGCCATGGCAGCCAAGGGCGCACGCCCCCTGTGGTGGCAGCCCTATGGCTTTTCGCTGGTGATGATGCGCGACGGCGTGGCGCGGCGACCGGAAGACCTGCGCGGAAAGAAAATCCGCACATTCGGCAAAGCGCTGGAAGCGTTCGTCAATGTTCTGGGCGGGGGTGCGGTCAATGTCTCGGGTTCGCGCCAGTTTCTGGCCTATGAACGGGGCACGGTGGACGGCGGCATGACGGGGCCGCTGACGGTGAAGGACCGCAAATTGTATCAAGTGCTGGACTCGGCGACGCTTACCAATCATTCGGCGATCGAGTTTGTGGTGCTGATCAATGAGCGTCTGTGGCAACGGCTCGACGACACGGAGCGCAGCATTCTCACGGTGGCGGCGAGGGGCGCCGAACGCGAATTGCGTGACGCGTTTCCGGGTCTGGCGGCGGATGCGCTGGCCGAAGCAGCAGCCAACGGAATGACCGTGCACCGGCTTGACGCGGGGGAATTGGCGGCCTGGCGGCGCGCGACGGAGCCGCTCAAACAGGCGTGGCTGGAAGCTGCCGAGGAAGCGGGACACGCTCTGCTCGAGGCAGCGGAAACGCTCCCGGATCATTGACCGCGCGCACCGTATTGCTGCGCACGGCGAACGCGGTCAGCGTGCTCAGCCGGGTCGCTGCGGCCCTTGCCGCGGCGGCGTTTGTCGTGATCGGCCTTATTGTGAGCTATGAAGTCGTGATGCGCTATGTGTTCCTCGCGCCGACGCGCTGGGTGGAGGAAATGGCGCGCGTGCTGCAGATCTACGGCGTGTTTCTGGCGTGCGCGTGGCTGGTGGCGGAAAGGGGCCATATCCGCATCATATTGATGACGGGAGCACTGCCGGCCGCGGCGCGGCGCTGGGCGGACCGCTTTGCGCTGGCCGCCGCCGGGCTGGTATCGGTGATCGGCGCGTGGCATGCGGCGGCGCTGATGCGGTTTGCCATCGACATGGCGCAATACACGGATTCGACACTGGAACTGCCGTTGTGGGTGCTTCATGCACCGGTGGCCGGGGGGCTGGCGCTGACGGCGGCACAGGCGGCAGCGAGCTTGACACTCAGCATGGCGGGCGCCGACAAGCCGGCAGCGCAAGGCTGAAGCGATGACCGCGGCGCTCATTCTCCTCTGTCTTGTCGCGCTGCTGCTCGCCGGGGTGGATATCGCCTTTGTGCTTGCCGGGTTGGGAATTGCCCTGCTGTTGATCGATGGTTCGTCGGGCCTGCAAATTCCGCAGGCGCTGATGTCGAGCATGGACAATTTCATCCTGCTGGCAGTACCGCTGTTCATATTGATGTCGAATGTGCTGCTTCGCGGCGGGGCGGGTGCGCGCCTGTTCGCCGCCGTGCAAAGCTGGGTGGGGCACTGGCCCGGCGGGCTGGCGGTGGCGACCATTCTTTCGTGCGCCATTTTCGCGGCGATTTCGGGATCATCGGTGGCGACGGCGGCGACCATCGGGACGGTGGCAATTCCGGAACTCGCGGCGCGGGGTTATGACCGGCGCTTTGTCTTCGGTCTGCTGGCGGCCGGCGGCACGCTGGGAATCCTGATACCCCCGTCGATTCCGATGATCGTGTACGGGTTCCTGACAGAGGAATCGATTGTCGATCTGTTCCTGGCCGGCATCGGGCCGGGATTGCTGCTGACCGCGCTGTTTGTGGCCTATGCGGTGTTGCGGGCACGGCTGGGAGGCTATGGCGGAGGGGCGCCGCGCGCCAGTGCGGTGGAACGGCGCCGCCGCACCCTGGCGGCGGCGCCGACGCTGGCGCTGGCGCTGGTCATCATCGCGGGCATCTATGCCGGCGCATTCACGCCCACCGAAGCCGCAGGGATTGGTTTCGTACTGGCGCTGGTGATCACGCTCGTCGTGCAGCGCAGTCTGCGGGTGCGCGACCTGCCGGGGATCGCGCTCGAGTCGATGAAAACGACCGTAATGGTGCTGTTCATCATTGCCGGTGCCAAGGTATTCGGCCATGCGATCACGCTGCACCAGGTGCCGCAGGAAGTAACACGCGCCGTTGTTGCCTCCATCGCCGCGCCGGAAGGGTTCATCGCTGCGTTGTGCGGCTTGCTGCTGCTCATGGGGTGCGTGCTGGAAACGCTGTCCATGATGCTGCTGATGCTGCCGATCATCGACCCGGCGCTGGATAGTTTCGGTATCGATCCGATCTGGTTCGGGGTGATTTTCACAATGATGATCGAATGTGCGCTGATCACACCGCCGGTGGGCCTCAACCTGTTCATCATTCGCGCCGTGGCGGCGCAGGCGCTGCCTGACGACGCGCCGGGCGTGACGGTGGGTGATGTGGTGCGCGGCACAGCACCGTTCGTTATTCTCATTCTTGCCGCGGTGCTGGCGGTGGCCGCGTTCAAGCCGCTTGCCCTGTTCATTCCGTTCGGCTGAGCTCCAGCCTGGAGGCTGCCATGTTTCCTGCTCCACCCGAAATCGAAGCACGCCCCTTCACCCGCATGCCCGACGAGTTCCGCCGCAAGGGCCGGCGCAGCGCCTGGGGAACAGTGATGGCTGGGCGGGCCGTGGACTGTTTTCTGGAAGGTCCGAGTTTTGACCGGGACGGGAATCTCCATGTGGTGGATATTCCGTGGGGGCGCGTGTTTCGCATTTCACCGGAAGGGGCGTGGACGCTGGTGGCGGAATATGACGGCGAACCGAACGGACTGAAATTTCATGCTGACGGTCGCGCCTTCATTGCCGACCATGCGCGTGGAATCATGCAGCTTGATACGGCGACCGGGGCGGTGACGCCGGTGGTCGAGCGACCCCGCCACGAACGCTTCAAGGGCTGCAATGACCTGTTTTTCGCCGCTGACGGGACGCTCTATTTCACCGATCAGGGGCAGACGGGGCTGCATGACCCAACGGGACGCCTGTTCCGGCTCTCGACGGAGGGGCGTCTGGAGTGTCTGCTGGACTGCGTGCCAAGCCCCAACGGCCTGGTTTCCAATCTGGACGAGACGATCATCTATCTGGCGGTGACACGGGCTAACGCTGTCTGGCGTGTGCCGTTGATGAGTGACGGACTGCCGACCAAGGTGGGAGTTTTCGTACAGCTTTCAGGGGGAATGGCCGGGCCGGACGGCATGGCGCTGGATGCGGCGGGCAATCTGGTGGTGTGCCATGCCGGGCTGGGTTCGGTGTGGCTGTTCTCGCGCATCGGCGAGCCGCTGGTGCGCGTGCGCAGCCCTGCGGGCCTGATGACCACCAATGCCGCCTATGGCGGCCCGGACGGGAAGCGTCTCTATATCACCGAGTCAGAGACCGGCACGGTTCTGGTAGCCGACATGCCGGAACCGGGCCGCCCCATGTTCGGCTGAGTGTTCATTCAGCAACCGCCTGCTGGGCGCGCGCGACGCGGCACAGCGCTGCGACCACACCCTGAAGCAGCGCCTGATGGCTGCTGTCCTGCAAAGCGCCGTCGGCATCGAAAGCCTTGCTGGCCAATGCCAGCCCGAACTGGTTGGGGATGACGAGCACGCCGATGCCACTGAGCACGAGGCGGACTCCCATAAGTGCGCGCCCGGCGCCGCCGCGCCCCGGAGACGCACCGATGAGTGCCGCGCTCAAACCTCTGTAGGCGGCGAGCGGTGCTTCCCCCTCCTCGCGCCGCGACGCCCAGTCAATGGCGTTCTTGAGCAGGGGCGTGTAGCCGCCATTATATTCAGGCACGGCGACCAGCAGCGCGTGGTGGCCCTGCATCAGGGATTTGAGGCGCCTGGCACCTTCCGGCAAACCGAATTCGCTTTCGTCATCGCCGTTGTAGAGGGGCAGGTCGAGAGTGGCGAGGTCGAGAAGAGTAACCTGAGCGGCGAGGTCCTCGGCGCAGGCAGCACCGGCCCGAAGCAGTCTACCGTTCAGCGACGCGCGTCGCGTACTGCCGGCAAATGCCAGAATTTTCAGGGTTTCCTGGCTCACGTCACAACTCCCGTGTGGCGTTGGCAGACGAGTGGCGATAAAGTGGAGGTGCGGTGAGCCGCAGGGATGGGAAGCAGGACGCGAAAACTAGCCGCCAAAAACCACCCGAACCAAGATCAGCGTCGCGACACCGGCCATATAGGCACCGATCCACCGCATCCATTTGCCGTCAGTGCGCAATTCGACGACGGATTCGTTGAGCGTGTAGAGCGTCTGCTCGACCCTGTCAAATCTTTGGTCGATCGCTTCGAACCTTTGGTCCATCGCGTCAAACCTTCGGTCGATCGCCTCGAACCTTTGGTTGATCACTTCGAACTTTTGTTCGATCGCGTCAAACCTTCGACCGATCGCCTCGAACCTTTGGCTGATCACTTCGAACTTTTGGTCGATCGCGTCAAACCTCTGTTCGATGACCTTCAGATAGGTATCCTGGGGGTTCATCCCATCCATGTCTGGTTCGTTCACTCAGGGTGTATGCCAAGGGCGCTGCGGCACGTTTAGCGGCGCGAACGTAGCACAGAGCGCCCGGGAACGCAAAGTTTGCGCGTGGTTGCGGACGCGAGAACCTAAACCTATATTGTGGCAGAATGATGACCATCGGTCCGAGGGGGCAGGGAGTAAGTTCCATGAGACACAAGTTGTTTGCGCCACGTTGGGGCGGGGCGGCTATTGCGGCTGCGCTGTGCGCTGCCGGAGTGCCGGTAACCGCCACCGCGCAGGATGCGGGGGACGGCGGCGAAGTTTTCGAGCTTGGCGAGATTTTCGTTGTCGGTACGCGCAGGCCGGTGCGTTCTACGGCCGACACTCCGGCGCCGATCGATCTGATCGGCGGCGAGGATTTTGTGGACCAGGGCACCACCGAACTGCCCGATCTCATGCGTACGCTGGTGCCCTCGTACAATGTGACGCGGCAGCCGATCAACGACGAGTCGACATTTGTGCGGCCGGCCAATTTGCGCGGCCTCGGGCCTGATCAGACACTGATCTTCATCAACGGCAAGCGCCGCCACCGGGCAGCGGTCATTACCAATCTGGGCAATGGCGTCTCGGACGGCGCGCAGGGGCCGGATATCAGCGTCATCCCGGCCGTGGCGCTCAAGCGAGTGGAAGTCTTGCGCGACACGGCGTCGGCGCAATACGGCTCGGACGCGATTGCCGGCGTCATCAATTTCGTACTCAAGGACCGCCCGGATGGCGGCGTAGCAGAAGTGCAGTGGGGCCAGACCTATGAAGGTGATGGCACGGCGTATCGGATGGCTGGCAACGCCGGCGCGCCGCTCGGCGAAGGCGGCTTTGTCAATCTGAGCGCGCAGTGGCACACGGCCGATCCGACGGTGCGGAGCCAGCAAAGGGATGACGCGAAGGCACTGATCGCCGCCGGCAACCCGCATGTACGCCAGCCAGTTGTGCAGGTATGGGGCGCGCCGGACTTGCCGAAAGACTATACGTTGTTTCTGAATTCTGGCGTAGAAGTGAGTGAAAATACAGAATTTTACGCGTTCGGAAATGTCGCTGGACGGGAAAGTGAAGGCGGGTTTTTCTATCGCAATCCCAACACGAACAGTATTTTCGCCACGGGCGGCAATCGCCGGATCGGCGATCTGGATCCGACCGACGGCGTCATGTGCCCCGCCGACATCGCAGCCCAAGGCTATTTCGACGGCGCAGGATACGACCAGAACAACCCGAACTGTTTTGCGTTCAACGCGTTCTACCCCGGGGGTTTCACGCCGCAGTTCAAGGGTGAAATCAGCGATTCCGCGTTGACGGCGGGCGTTCGCGGCGAGCTCCGGTCGGGCATGACCTGGGATCTCAGCTACAGCTTCGGGCGCAATAGCATCGACTATTCCATCAGGGATACCATCAATCCGAGCCTCGGCCCGGCCACACCGCACCAGTTTTCGCTTGGGTCCCATACCCAGACGGAGCAGGTTGCGAATTTCGACGTTACCTACCCGGTGGAAATCGCGGGCTTCGAGTCGCCGATCCACACGGCGGCCGGTCTAGAATGGCGGCAGGAAAAATTCGAGGTTGAAGCGGGCGAGGAAGCCTCGTGGCAAGCCGGCGATCTCGCACAACAGGGTTTCGCCATCGGCTCCAACGGTTACCGAGGTTTTCATCCGGACACAGCAGGAAGCTGGTCTCAGAACAATGTGGCTGGATATGTCGATCTGGAAACGGAGGTTAACGCGCAACTCACGGTGGCGACAATGGGCCGCATGGAACGCTATGACGGATTTGGCTCAACTGCGGACTACAAGTTCGGCGCCCTGTACCAGGTAACCGACAACGTCGGTATTCGGGGGTCCGCAAGCACCGGCTTCCGTGCGCCGACACCAGGGCAGCAGAATATTTCCCGTGTCGCCACCGTGGCACGCGGCGCGACGCTGAAGCAGGAAGCGACGCTATCGCCAAGCTGCCCCGAAGCTCGGGAATTCGGAGCGAAACCGCTTGAACCAGAGGAGTCGGTTACGTTCACGGTCGGCGCCGTCGCGGAAACCGGTCCGCTCTCGATGACTGCCGACATCTACAATATCGACGTGGACGGCCGTCTCGGAAAATCCCAGAGCTTTGACATCACGGATGCAATCCGGTCCAGGCTCGGGCAGGACGGCTGTCTCGCAGATGCGGTATCAGCGGACTTTTACGGTAACGGGTTTGATACACGAACGCGGGGCATCGACGTGGTGGCAAGCCTTGATCTGCCGACGACGATGGCGCTGCTCGAAAGCGGCGAGACCGAGCTGGTGTTCGTCGGGAACTGGACGGACACGGAAGTCACATGGTTTGACCCGACTTTCCTCAACCAAGAGAAGCGCCTTGTCGCGCTCGAGCAAGCACTGCCAAACTACCGCTTCAACGCCACGCTGCGGCACGAACAGGAGTTGTGGGGCGGCTTCCTGCGGCTCAACTATTTTGGCCCCTATACGCCGTTCAACAATGACACGCCGTATACCTTGCCAAGCGGCGGCTATGCCGAAATGGGCGGCGAGTTTACCGTTGATGTCGAAGTAAGCTACGTTCCGGTTCCCGGTCTGAAATTGAGTGTCGGCGCCGAAAACGTGCTCGACAACTATCCGGACGACTTCAGCGTCGGGACGATCAAGGACTACCGCTCCAGCGGTGAGCTTTACCCCGAAAACGCGCCGATGACTATCAATGGCGGGTTTTACTATGCGCGGGCGCGTTACACCTTCTGATTGCGGCAGGTTTGATTGCGCAAGACTTGTGAAACGGGGCTGCTGCTGCGGCCCCGTTTTCATTTTGCAATGCTGACAGGACCAACGGCATGTCGATGAATCGCGATCCGTTTGCGCTGGAACTGTTTCGGGATGCCGTATTCGCGATTGCCGACGAAATGGCGGTGACCATCTGCCGCACGACCTATTCGGGCGTGCTGCGGGACAATATGGATTTTTCGACCGCACTGGCCGACGCGGAGGGGCGGCTGGTGGCGCAGGGGCTGACATTGCCGGGGCATCTCGGCTCGATACCGACTGCGCTTGCGGTCGTCGTCGAACGCTTTGGCGCCTCCATGCGCCCGGGCGATGTGTTCATCATGAACGATCCGTTCGATGGCGGCATGCACCTGCCCGATATCTTCATCTTCAAACCCATCTTTGCCGAGGGGCAGCGCCTCGCTTTCGCTGCCACGGTGTGCCACCACGGCGATGTCGGCGGGCGGGTGCCCGGCTCCAATGCGTCCGACTCAACGGAAATCTATCAGGAAGGGCTGCGCATTCCACCGCTGCGGCTCTATGACGGCGGCACGCGCAACGAGACGTTGTTCGGCCTGATCGAGAAAAATGTGCGCATCCCGGTTCAGGTGCTGGGCGATCTGCGCGCGCAGCTTGCCGCCTGCCATATCGCCGAGCGACAGTTTCTGGAGCTTACGACAGAGACAGGCCATGAATTGACGGCACAACTCATGGCGGAGGTCATTGACCATGCGGAGCGCCTGACCCGCGCGGCCGTGAGCGAACTGCCCGACGGCGAATGGTCGTTCGAGGACTGGATCGATGATGACGGCGTCGATACGGGGGCGCCGATCCGCCTGTTTTGCACGGTGCGCAAGGAAAGCGACGCGATGAGTGTCGACTGGGCCGGAAGCGCCCCGCAAGTCAAGGGAGCCATCAACAACACATTGTCTTTCACCAAGGCGGCGTCATGGACCGCCATCCGCGCCATACTGCCCGGCGACATACCCAATAATGAAGGTGTGTTTCGCGTGATCGAGGTGACGGCGCCGCCGGGCACCATCGCCAATGCCGTGTTGCCGGCAGCGTGCGCGGCGCGCGGCCTGACGGGGTTTCGGATGCTGGATTGCTGCCTCGGCGCGCTGGCGCAAATGGCGCCGGACCGGGTTTGCGCTGCATCGGACGGCGGCAATACGGGGGTGTCGATCGGCGGCTATGATGCGGCACGCAAGCCGTTCATCTTTGTCGATTTTGCCTGCGGCACCTGGGGCGGGCGGCCGTGGGCGGACGGGCTGCAAGGCAACTCCAACATGTTTGCCAATATGGCGTCGCAATCGGCGGAGGTCATCGAGTCCGAGCATCCGCTGCGCATCGAAGCCTATGAGTTGATCGCCGACCGCGCCGGTGCGGGCAAGTTTCGCGGCGGGGCGCCGTATCGCCGCGACTACCGCTTTCTGGAAGAGGAAGCGGTGCTGCAAGTGCGTGCGGACCGCGCGACCGTGCGGCCCTGGGGGTTGAGCGGCGGACATGCCGGGCGACCGAGCGCCAATTTTCTCAATGGCGAGGCGCAGCCTTCAAAGCTGACACTGACCATCCGACACGGGGATGTATTCCGGCACGAACTGGCGGGCGGGGGCGGCTGGGGTGATCCGTTCGAGCGCGACCCGGATCGTGTCCTGGCGGATGTGCGCAACGGCTATGTGAGCACCGCGGCTGCGCTGGCCGATTATGGCGTCGTCATCACCCCGTGCGGCCGCGAGGTGGACCAGGAAGCCACGGCACGCGTGCGCCAGGACAGAGCGCGATAGCGCCTGGCCGACCATCAGTACCGTGCGCCGGCGCGAAGCGTCCCTTGCGTCCGGGGCGCCCCAGTGTCAATGACAGGGGTGTTGACGGGGGTATTGCGGCAGGGGGCGGACACGGGTGGGCGATGAAATGACGATCAGGTCCGATGCGCGGACGGGGTGCCGTATCGGGGTCGATGTGGGGGGTACCTTTACCGACATCGTGCTGCTGGAGGATGACGGGACGGCGCATGTGCGCAAGGTTCCGTCCAGCACGGGAGATTATGCGTGGGCGATCGCCAGGGGACTTGAACGGCTGTTTGCCGGTATCGCGCCGGCGGCGGGTGATGTGGGTGAAGTGCTGCACGGCACCACCGTGGGGTCCAACGCCATTCTCGAGCGCAAGGGCGCAAGAGCCGGCCTGATCACCACACGCGGGTTTCGCGATGTGCTGGAAATCCGCAATTTGCGCATGCCGCGCTTGTATGACATGGCGTGGGAAAAGCCGCCGCCCCTGATCGACCGCTATCTGCGCCTGGAAGTGACGGAACGCGTCGCGGCCGACGGAACAGTTATCACGCCGCTGGACCGGGAGGATGCCCAACGCGCCATCGCGCAGCTTCTGGCGGAAGAGGTCGACGTGATCGCCGTCTGCCTTCTGAACTGCTTTGCCAATGAGGCGCATGAGCGCGCCATCGGCGAACTGATCGCCGCAGCGGCGCCCGACCTGCCCTATTGCCTGTCCTGTGATGTACTGCCTGAAATCAAGGAATATGAGCGCAGTTCGACGACCGCGATCAATGCCTATGTCCTGCCGGTGATCCGTTCATATCTGGCGGAATTGCGGCGGCGTCTTGACGAGTCGAGGATTTCGGCGCCGCTCCTTCTCATGCAATCGAATGGCGGGCTAATGACCGACAAGGCAGCGGCAGCCCGCCCTTGTCAGATCATCGAGTCGGGTCCCGCAGGCGGGGTGGTGGGGGCGCAGGCGCTTGCCGAGCGGCTGGGAGAGACGGACCTGATCACATTTGACATGGGCGGCACGACAGCCAAGGCAGCGCTGATCGAGGCGGGAGCGGCAGCGCGCAATCCGGAATTCGCCGTAGGCGGGGGCATCATGGTCGGCTCGCGTCTGCTTACCGGCGCCGGTTACCTGCTCAGGACACCGGCGATCGATCTCGCCGAAGTGGGCGCCGGCGGGGGTTCGCTGGTCCGTATCGATGCCGGCGGCGCGCTGCGGGTGGGGCCGGAAAGCGCGGGCGCGGACCCGGGACCGGCAGCGTATGGCCGCGGCGGAGACAAGCCCACCGTCACCGATGCCAACCTGTTGCTGGGTTATCTGAATCCGGAGCATCTGGTGGGCGGCGCGCTCAAGCTGGATATGACGCGCGCCGCGGCGGCATTCGCCAGCGTCGCCGAAGCGCTGGGGCTGGAGGCCGCACAGGCGGCGCACGGTGCGCATCTTGTGGCGGCGTCGAACATGATCCGCGCGATCAAGGCCGTGTCGAGCGAACGCGGGCGAGACCCGCGGCGCTTTACCCTGTTTGCATTTGGCGGCAACGGGCCTCTGTTCGCGGCGGGCATGGCAGAGGCGCTGGGGATCCGGCGCGTTCTGGTGCCGCCGGCGCCGGGTCTGTTTTCGTCGTTCGGGATGCTTTATGCGGATGTCGAGCATCATTATGCCCGCACGCTGAACCGGATCCCGGCGGAGATGGACCCGGATGTCCTGACAGCGGCATGGGATCGGCTGGCGGACGAAGCGCGGCAGCAATTGCGCGCCGACGGTTTCCCCGACTCGCGCATGCGCATTCGCCGTGCTGCGGCAATGCACTACAAGGGCCAGATTTTCGAACTGACGGTGCCGGCGCCCGACGGCGCTTTCGACGCAGCAAAGATTGCAGAGTTGGAGGAAGCATTCGGTGTCGAGCATGAGCGCACTTACGGCCACCGGGCCGGCCCCGAGGAGCCGGTGGCGCTAGTGACGATGCAGGTGACAGGCGCGGGCGTGCCGGAGCGGCCGCGCATGCCGGCGCAATTACAATTCAGGGAGGCCGGTGGTGCCGGCGGGGGGATGCGGCGCGCGTTTTTCGGCAATCACGGGTGGCTGGAAACACCGGTGCTGCGGCGGAGCGATCTTGCGACGCCGCAGCGGGGACCGGCGATTGTCGAGGAATATGACGCGACCGCCTTGATCCCGCCCGACTGGCAGGGAAGATTGGGCACAGGTGGTACAATGCTGTTCGAACGGGACGCTTGATACAGGGAGGGCACGATATGGCCATAAGGAAAATCGCCAGGATGGGACACCCGGTCCTGTGCCGCCCGGCTCAGGCGGTGACGGACCCGACGGACCCGGAAATTGCGCGCCTTGCCGGTGATATGCGCGACACGCTGGAAGATCTTGGCGCCAGCGGCCTTGCTGCGCCGCAAGTCTATGCGGATGCGCGGCTCGTGGTATACCGGCTGCGCGGGGACCGTATCCCGGCAAATGCCGATTATCCGCCGGTGCCGTGGACAGTGATGGTCAATCCTGAACTCACGCCTGTCACCGATGAACAATGGCTGGTCTGGGAGCGCTGCCTGTCGCTCCCCGGTCTGCATGGCCAAGTGCCGCGCTATACGCATATCGGCGTGCATTACACGACGCTTGACGGTGAGGTCGTGGAGCATGAGGCGACGGGCAGTTGGGCGTCGCTGTTGCAGCACGAATGCGACCATCTGGACGGTGTGCTGTATCCGATGCGCATGACGGACCTTTCGCTGCTTGCGTTCAACGACTCGCCGGGGCCGCTTGCGGCCCATGCCGTGCGCGCGCCGGAGGAGATTGATCCGCTGTTTCTTGATCTGGTCGAGCGCTGGCCTGGTCGGGAGCAATGGGCCGCGTGAGCGACGCACGGATTGCGGCGGGGTTGGAAGGACGGTTGCGCGAGCGTCCATCGCCCAATAGCGGCATGCGGCGCGGCGGCGTCATCGACATGCTGGTGCTGCATTATACGGGGATGCAAAATACCGCAGCGGCGCTTGACCGCCTGTGCGACCCGGACGCCAAGGTCAGCGCGCATTATCTGATTGACGAGGACGGCACCACGTATTGGCTTGTGCCGGAAGAGCGCCGCGCGTGGCATGCAGGCGTGAGTGAATGGGCCGGCGCTACCGACATCAATGACCGCTCGATCGGAATCGAATTGGTGAATCCGGGGCATGAGCACGGGTATCGCCGCTTCCCGGAGGCGCAGATGGCGGCGCTGGAGGTATTGGCAGGGGAGATCGTACAGCAGCGCGCGATTCCGCCGCAGCGAGTGGTGGGGCATTCCGATGTGTCGCCGTCGCGCAAGCAGGACCCGGGCGAACTGCTCGACTGGGAACGGCTGGCGCGGCGGGGAGTCGGGCTATGGCCGCGCGTGTGCGACGAGAAGCGGGAAGCACCGCTCCTGCTGTCTCCGGGCGACCGCGGCGAAGAGGTCGCGGCGGCTCAGTCCGCGTTGGCAGCGTATGGTTACGGCTTGCGCGTGACCGGCGTTCATGACCGCGCCACGGAGGATGTGGTGACGGCGTTTCAGCGTCATTTCCGCCCGTCGGTTGTTGACGGGCGGTATGACACGGCGTGCGACGCTCTTCTTCGCATGCTTCTGCGCATGATTGCCTGAGTCAGGCGGTGGCGCGGGCGAGTGCAGGAAGCACCTCGCGCGCGGTGAGTTCCATGGAGCGTGTGAGGGCGCGTTTGTCGGTCCAGTCATGGGCGGTCATGACGAGATGGCCGAAGGGGCCGATTTCCTCGCGCAAGGCCATTATCTGCTCCACGACCTGGTCGGGGGTGCCGCGGATGACCAGCCGGTCCACCATGGCTTCAGGGGTCAGCGCCTCGGGGTCAGCCTTCTCGTCCAGCACGGCGAGCGAACGCATTCCGGCGCGGTCGAAAATGTTGAACAGATAGTCATAGTAGTAGTGGAAGCTGCCGCCGGGCTGCTTGACGAATGCCTCCGCTTCTTCCGCGCTATCGGCGACAAAGATACTGCGGGCGACGCGCCAGCGCGACGGGTCGGGCTGTTTGCCGTGTTTTTCGCACTCCTCGACATAGACGTCCCAGTGGGACTTGACGGCCCAGTTGCCGACAAAATTGGCGGAGATCGGTTCGTAGCCGCGGGCGGCCGCCAGCCGCATGGTGCCCGAGCGCGGACTCATAGCGGAAACGGCGATCGGCGGATGCGGGGTCTGGAACGGTCTGACCATGCGGCCGAGGCCGATATCGTCATGCGCCCATTCGGACACTTTGGTCGACCAGAACTCACCCTGAATGTCGTAGGGCGGGTCGGTTTGCCAGATTTTCAGGATCATGTCGATGGATTCGACCATCATGGCGCCGCGGTCGTTGTCCATGACGCCGAACAGCTCGAAATCGGGCGGCAGTCCGCCGGGGCCGATCCCCATGATGAAGCGACCGTTGGACAGATGATCGAACATGGCGGCATGGCCGGCTATGAGTGCAGGATGATATTGCGACATGCAGATGACGCCGGTGGCGAGCTTGATGCGCTGCGTGCGCGCGATGAGGTTGGCCATGAACAGCAGCGGCGAGGTGATTGGTTCCACCGAGGAGCAATGATGCTCACCCACCCACACTTCCTCGAAGCCCAACCGGTCAGCCAGTTCCACCGCTTCGACGTCTTCGGCCAGCGCGGTGTGATAATCCTTGTCCTTGTGGTGTACGGGCATCATGAAATAGGACAGTTTCATGGCGTTTTTCCTCTTGGTCCGTCGATCAATGCTTGGTGAACAAGGGCGCGCAGTTCGGCGCGCAGGGGATAGGTGCCGGAGGGGCCGAGCTGGGTCAGGAAGATGACGGTCATATCTTCCACCGGGTCGATCAGAAACATGGTGCTGGCCCAGCCGCCCCATCCATGATCGCCCGGATTGCCCGATACGTGCGCTCGCGCGGGGTCGAGCATGACCCAGAAACCAAGTCCGAAGCCGACGCCGGCGAACGAAACTTCTGCAAAAACAGGCTGGCCCATGGCGGCAAGGTCGCCGGCAAGGTGGTTGCGGGTCATGAGCCGCAAAGTGCGCGGCCCCAACAGGCGTTCACCGTACAGCGATCCGCCGCGGCGGAGCATTTCAGCGAAACGAGCATAGTCGCCCAAGGTGGAGACGAGGCCGCCGCCGCCGGAGAAGGTCGTGACCCGACCTTCGCGGAAGGCCGAGTCGGCGCCGTTCTCGATCAGTGTCATGCCGCCGGCATCGTCCGGTCCATAGACCGCGGCGACGCGTCCGCATTGGTCTGCGGGATAGGCGAAGCCGGTGTCGACCATGCCGAGAGGTCCCAGCACGCACTCGCGCAGATGGTGGTCCAGCGTGCGGCCGGAAAGAATTTCGATGAGGCGGCCGACAATGTCGGTGGACACGCCGTAATTCCAGCGGGCGCCCGGCTGGAAAGCAAGGGGCAGTTCGGTGAGGCGGCGTACCGCCGCTTCGAGGCCCGGCCCGCCGGGGCCGAAGCCGATCCCCTGTGCGATGTAGGCGTCACCAAGCACGCCGCCGTTGAAGCCGTAGGTGAAGCCGGCAGTGTGGGTGAGCAGATGATGAATGGTCACGGGAGTCGTCAGCGGGGTCACGTCATGCAGGCCTTTTGCGCCCGGGCGCAGGACGGAGAGCCGTGCGAATTCCGGTATGTAGTCCGCGACCGGGTCGTCAAGGCGGAACCGGCCTTCCTCGTACATCATCATCAGGCCGACAGTGGTGATCGGCTTGGTCATCGAATAGATGCGCAGGAGGGTATCGGCGGTCCAGGGGGCGCCTGCCTCCACGTCGCGCAGGCCGGTCTGGAAATGCCATGCGGTTTCGCCGCACCGGGTGATGAGCAGGGCGCCGCCGGGCAGCCTGCCGGCGTCGACATGGCGGACCAGCCAGTCATTCAGGCGGCGCAGGCGGGCGCGGTCGAAGCCCAGCCGTTCCGGGCGGACCGGGTCGAGGACAGTATCACTCATGATCGAAGACGAAGCGGCCGCGCACGGTGCGAAAACGCGGCACCGGGCGCGGGACACCGGGCGGCGGCGGATCGTCGAGATGGGCGGCAACCAGCTTGAGCACCAACTGGGTGACATTGGGCAGGGGCAGGCCGAGCGCATCCTGCAACCCGACCCAGCGCAAGTCGACCAGTTCGCCGCTGCTGGCCAGTGTTCCGTGCGCGTCCGCCGCGTCGGCGAGAAAGAAGCGGGCATTGAAGCGGCGCGGGCGGTTGGGTGGAGTGACGGCGCGGTAGAGATAATCGAGTGCGCCGAGGGCGGGTCCCCTGCCCTGTGCAGCGAAAGCATCCCAGGGCGGGCGGGGGGACCTCGCGCGCGGCGCGGCCGTGCGGGGCGCAGCGATCATCAGGCCCGTTTCTTCAAAGGTTTCGCGAATCGCGGCAACGGCCAGGGCATGGGCGCGCGCCGGGGTTGCGGCGCGTTCAAGACGTTCCCGCACATCGTCGCGCAGCGGCGTGGCGCCGGCGACGCGGTGGTCGGCCGGATCGACACGCCCGCCCGGAAAGACATAACGGTTCGGCATGAACACATGGCCGCCATGGCGCTGGCCAAGCAGCACATGGGGGCCGTGGTCGCTGCGGCGGACGAGGATGAGCGTTGCGGCGTCGCGAGGACGGATGGATGGGGGCATGAGTCGTGTGATGCTGGGGAGGAATTGGCGGAGGGGGTGGGATTCGAACCCACGGTACGCAAGGCGCACAACGGTTTTCGAGACCGCCCCGTTCGACCACTCCGGCACCCCTCCGCTGGCAGGGATGCGACACTAAACAAGGGCAGCGCTACCGGCAAGGAGATTTGCTGCCGCGGGAGAGGTGCAATTACTCCAATTCATGCGAGGGGGCAGGTTGGGCGTCATCGCTACTCGCACCGTAGGACACGGCCATGAGGCACAGGCCGCGCGCCGGCGCCGTGGGACCGGCGGCAGCGCGGTCGCGGGCGGAAAGCATGGCGGCAATGGCTGCCGGCGCAGTCTTGCCGAGGCCGACGCGCGCCAACGTACCGACCATGATGCGAACCTGATTGTGCAGGAACGAGCGCGCCTGGGCGGTGACGATAATCTCTTCCCCGGCGGCACTGATATCCAGCCGGTCAAGGGTGCGCACGGGCGAAGGCGCCTGACATTGGCTGGCGCGAAAGCTGGTGAAGTCGCGCCGCCCTACAAGATGCGCGGCGGCGGCGGTCATTGCCGCGCGGTCAAGGGGAGGAGCGATCCACCATACCCGCCCGCGTTCGAGCGCCGGCGGGGCGCGTCGGTTGAGAATGCGGTAGCGATAGCACCGCGCGGTGGCCGAGAAGCGCGCATGAAAGGCGGGCGGGGCAGCGCCGGCGGCGATGACAACAATGGGCTTGGGGCGTAAATGCGCGTTCAGCGCATCGCGCAGGGTGTTTCCCGCCACTTCGCGCACCAGGTCGACATGGCAGACCTGGCCGCGCGCGTGCACGCCGGCGTCCGTACGGCCCGCCCCGTGAACGATGGCGTGCTCCGCGCAAAAGGCGTGTATGGCGGCTTCCAGCGCGGCCTGGACAGAAGGACCGTTCTTCTGCCGCTGCCAGCCGACATGGCCGGCGCCGTCATATTCCACAGTGAGTCGATAACGCGGCATGGCCGGTTCGCCGAGGGCTGCGCCGTTTTCTGCAAGGCAGGTTAGCGGATGGGGTGAGGCTCATCCAAACTGCAGGAGTTGCGGATCTTCGAGGCCGAGACCGGTATGCGTCGCGGCGATGACGATACCGCCGGCAGCGCGGTGTTCCAGCATGATTGCGCCGAGCGCGGCGACTGAGCGATCGTCGAGGCTCGCCGTCGGCTCGTCCAGCAACCAGATTTGAGCAGGCGCCGCAAGCAGGCGCGCAAGACCGACGCGCCGGCGCTGGCCGGCAGAGAGAAAGCGCGCCGGGACCTCTGCCAATCGCGCCAGTCCGAACGCCTCGAGCGCCGCTGCGGTGCGGCGCTCGTCGCCGGCATGGAGGTGCGCCCAGTCCGCGACATTTTCGCGCACCGTCAGCAGCGGTTTCACGGCGTCGAGATGACCGGCATAGCGCAGGACGCTGCGCCAGGCTTCCGGGTCGTCGCGGACGGAATTTCCGCACCATGTGAGGGACCCGGAATGCAGGGGCAGCAAGCCGGCCAGGAGACGGAGGAAGCTGGTCTTGCCGCTGCCATTGGGGCCGCGCAGGACCAGCGCCCCGCCCTGCCGGACGGTAAAATGTACGCCCGAGAAAATAATCCGCTCCCCGCGCCGGCACGCCAGATCCGTTCCTTGCAATTCGGCTATGGCGACGATCGGCGCGCCCTCGTCATGGCCAGCCCGGGCGCACCATGTCGAACACGGTATCGACCCGTGCATAATCGCGATAGCCGAGGCGGCCGATGACGCTGAGACGGTCGTAGCGGACGAGGCCGTCTTCCACCACGTCATCGGCGATATGGACGCCTATGACCTCGCCGAAGATGACGGTGCTGGGCTGTTCCGGGTCGTTGCCCGGCAGGGTAGCGCGGGAAACCAGCAGGCATTCGAGGTGAGCCGGGCTTTCGGCGACACGCGGCGGCGTAACACACACCGACGGCGCCGGTGTAAGGCCAGCGACGCGGAATTCGTCAATTTCGGGCGGCGCCGGCGCCGCGCTGGCGTTCATGGCGCGACGCAAATCCCAGGTGGCCATGTTGACGACAAATTCTCCGGTCGCCTCGATATTGGAGACCGTGTCCTTGAAGCGGTTGTCCGCTTGCGGCCCGGTGGCCGCAAACATGACCTGGGGCGGGGTGTAGGACACGCCGTTGAAAAAGGAATAGGGTGCCAAGTTGGGCGTTCCGTCCGCGGCCGCAGAGGAAATCCAGCCGATGGGGCGCGGGATGACCAGCGCATTGAACGGATTGTGCCTGAGGCCGTGAGGCTGGCCCGCGCGGTAGAACATGCGCCTAGCCGTCAGACGCAGCGAGGCCCATCGGCTCACCGACCACGACGACAGTGAAGGAGTCGGGATCTATCAGTTCGCGGGCGACCCGCAGGACATCCTCACGCGTGACGGCGCCGATCAGCGCGTCGCGATGGTCCAGATAGTCGATGCCAAGGTCGGACAATTGCATCGAGACGAGGATGCTCGCCACTTCATTGTTCGAGTCGAGATTGAGCGGAAAGGAGCCGGTGATCCAGGTCTTCGCGTCCTGCAATTCTTCCTCGCTGACACCTTCGTCACGCATGCGCTCAAATTCGGCGCGGATCACGTCCAAGGTTTCAGCGACGCGGTCGTTCTGGGTTGCAACGCTGCCCATAAACAGGCCGAAATTCTCGAACAGTGCGAGCCATGTCTGGACGGAATAGGCCAAGCCGCGTTTTTCCCGTACCTCGTCATAGAGACGCGAGGTAAACCCCGCGCCGCCCAGTATCCGGTTCATGACAAAGATGGCGTAATAGTCGGGGTCGTCGCGTCCGGGGCCGCGCTGGCCCCAGAAGACGACGCTTTGCGGCTGGGGCTGCCGTTCGATGATGAGTTTCCCACGGGCGGCGAGTTCGGTCACCGGTTCGGTATCGCCCGCGGCGAGGTCAGGGGCAGTTTCAGGCAACGCGCCGAATGTCGCGTCCAGCAGCGGCCCCAGGGTGGCAGCGTCGATATCTCCGGCCACGCCGATGACAAGACGGTCGCGGGTGAAGTGGCGGCGCACGAAGGCGGCGAGGTCGGCGCGTTCAACTGCCTGCACACCGGCCGGGGTTCCGCTTCGCGGCCGGCCATAGGGGTGTTCGGCAAAAACGGCGCGGAACCAGGTCTTGCGGGCGATGGAGTCCGCGTTGGTCGTGGCGCGTTCGAGCGAGCGCAGCAATTGCTGGCGCACGCGCTCGACGGCGTCCCGGTCGAAGCGCGGGCGGGTGAGCGCCAGCGCCAGCAGCGAGAACGCGGCGTCGCGGCGCTCAGTGAGCGTCTGAAGCGAACCGCCGAATCCGTCCAGCCCGGCGTCGAAGCTCATGCGCACGGCGTTGTCGTCCACCGCGTGCTGGAAAGCGCGGGCATTGAGGTCGCCGGCGCCTTCATTGAGCAAGCCGGATACGAGAGTGGCCAGCCCCTCCTTGCCGCGGGGGTCGAGCTTGCTGCCGCCGCGAAAGACGTAACGCACGGACAGGATGGGTACGGCGTGCTCCTCGACCAGCCAGGCTTCGATACCGCCGGGGCTGATTACGCGCTGCACCTCGACAGCCATGGCAGATGACGCCGCGCCGGCCAGAAAGGTGAGTGCGAGGAGGAGCAGGCGCGACGGACGATGCATCATTGTATCCGCTCCGCGGAGTCTTCCGGCATCAACAGCGCGGTCACCGAGCGCTCGGGGACGAGCACTGCACGGCCTGCGGCAATGACCTGTTCGGCAGTGACTGCGGCCACTTCCCGCGGCCAGCGCTCGACCTGATCGACGGTCAATCCAGTGGCAAGAGTGGAACCGAAAATCCGGCCCAGCGTGCTGAGGCTGTCGCGCGAATAGACGGCAAAGGCGCGCAGTCGGAATTTGGTGCGTTCGAGTTCTTCCTCGCCGACGCCATGTTCGAACAAGCGCGATATTTCCGCGTTCACGGCGGCTTCGATCTCGGTGATGGGAACACCTTCCTTCGGCGATACGTGAATGACGAATCGTCCGGAATCACGCGCCAGGCCGGTGAAGGAAGCACCGGCATTCACCGCGATCTGCTTTTCCACCACCAGCGCTTGATACAGCCGGCTCAATGCGCCGCTGCCGAGTACGCGCGAAAACACGCTGAGGGCAATGCCGATATTGTCCGGGTCGACGCTGTAGCTGGGGGCAACATAGCTGCGGGACCATTGCCGGTCTGTCACCCTGGGGTCGCTCATGGCGAGGCGCCGGGCGGCGCGTTGGGGCGGATCGGTGAGGCGCATCCGGGCGGGCGCCGAGCGCGGCTCAAGTGGTCCGTAAATCGCCGCGGCCATGGGCTTCAACTCTGCCGCGGTGATGTCGCCGGTGACGACAAGAAGGGCGTTGTCGGGCGCATAATGGGCGCGATAGAAGCTCATTATGTCGGCCGGGGTCAGCGCCTGGATCTCATGTTCCCAGCCGATGACCGGCAGGCCGTAGGGATGGTTCAGATAGAGGGCCGCCGCGGTCTGCTCGGCCAGCACGGCACCCGGGTGGTTATCCACGCGGCTGCGGCGTTCTTCCAGCACGACATTGCGCTCGTTTTCGAAATCGGTGTTGTCGAAGGACAGGTTGACCATGCGGTCGGCTTCGAGGCGCATGACCATTTCCAGACGGTCAACAGCAATGTTCTGGAAATAACCGGTATAGTCCTGACTGGTGAAGGCGTTTTCCGTGCCGCCATGGCGGGCGACAATTCTCGAGAATGCGCCGTCCGGGTTCGCCTCGGTTCCCTTGAACATCAAGTGCTCGAGAAAGTGCGCGACGCCGGACTTGCCCGGGGGTTCATCGGCGGCGCCGACCTTGAACCATATGGCGTGATGCACCAGCGGTGCCCGATGGTTGGGCACCACAACGACCTGCAAACCGTTATCCAGAGTGAAGGTCTCGGCGCCGAATGCACCTTTTTCCACCGCATGGCCGGTGATAGCCGCCATGCTCAACATGCCGGCGGCCAGCGCCGCCGCGGTCGCCTTTCGCAAGATGATGGTCATCGCTTACCCCACCGAAATCGACATGACAGACCGCACCCGGCGAACCGGGTCTCGCCGCTAGAAGGGGTTGAGGCCCTCCAGCGGCGCGCGCTCGCGACGGATGATGACCGGCGTTTCGCCCGTCGTCACCCCCTGCCCGATTTCCTGATTTTCGCGCAGGCGTTCGGATTCGGCGACCGGGTCCAGCGCGTCGCCGACCGGCTCGGGGGATTGCCAGAACATCAGCCGATCCACCCATCCGGGGTCTTCGGAGACGAACAGGCCTGCTTCCCGGTCGACAACCTGCCGGATACCCGGGTCCGCCTCGCTGCCGCCCGCCATATTGAGCAGCACACGTTCCCCGGGCGTGCGGCTGGCGGCGAGTGCGGCTGCGTCCTCTTCCTCATCGGCGCCGAAAAGCAGTTCTCCGGCGCGCTCCTGCGCTTCCTGTTCCTGCGGGCGGGCAGCTCCGGGAGCAGGCGGGCGGAGATTGAAATCAGGCGGCAGTTCAAGCGGCGCCTGCTCCACGACCTGCGTCTCGTCCGGCGCGCGTTTGCCGAGGCCCATGGTTTGTCTGAAGGATTCTCCGCACCCCGAGAGAAACAATGCGGCGGCGGCCGCGAGCGCCGCCGCAGTTGCGCCGTCAAATCTTCCCTTCATGCTTCCGCCCTTTCCTTTCCGGACCGCGCCCGGCTGCCTCCGTCTGCCGCTTCTGCAGCCATGGACCAACAAGCAATACGGCAATTCCCACGGTGATGGCCGCATCAGCGAGATTGAACGCGGGCCAATGATAACCGAATGCATGGAAATCGAGAAAATCGAACACTGCCCCCATGCGCACGCGGTCTATCACATTACCCAACGCGCCGCCGATTGTGAGACCCAGCGCGACGGCGATCAACCGCTCGCGAGCACGCTGTAGCCAGGCAACAAGAACGGCAACGATCACCAGCGCGAGACCGCTCAACAGCCACGGGCCGAGCTCCGGCAGCATACCGAAACTGACGCCCTTGTTCCGCACATGCACCAGATTGAAGAAGCCGGCGACGATGAGGCGCATTCCCGGTTCCGGCAAGACGGCAAGCATCACCGCCTTTGATAACTGGTCCAGCACCACGACGATGCCGGCGAGGACGAGACCGAAACGCAGCATGGTCCTAGCCTGCCGACACAGCGTCGCTGCAGCGCCCGCAAAGGACAGCCGCCGCGGTGACTTCGGGCAGTACGCGCCAGCAGCGCGGGCATTTTTCGCCGGTGGCGGACTCGACCACCACGCCGACATGCGGCGTGTCGTCCAGGCGGAAGGCGTGGTCCGGCGCCGGTCCGGGTGTGATGGTGACGGCCGATGTGATGGCCAGTTCGGCGAGGTCCACGCCTTCGAGGAGCGCGGCGTCGTCCTCAGTGAGAAATACATGCGGGCGGCCCTGCAGGCTGGAGCCGATGCGGCGTTCGCGGCGTGCGATTTCCAGCGCGCCGGTGACGACGCGGCGAATCGCACGCAGGCGGCGCCATTTTTCGGCCAGCGCATCATCGCGCCATGCTGTCGGAACCGTCGGCAAGGCGCGCAAATGGACGCTGTCGTCCTCGCTGGGATGGCGCATAAGCCAAGCTTCCTCGGTGGTAAATGCTAGAACAGGCGCGAGCCACGCGGTCAAGGTATCGAACAGGATATCAAGCGTGGTGCGCGCGGCCCGCCGGCGCGGGTCCGTGCGCGCGTCGCAATAGAGCGAATCCTTGCGGATATCGAAATAGAAAGCGGAGAGTTCGGTGGTGCAGAAGGCGTGCAGCGGTCCGTAAAACCGGTGATATTCGAAGCGCGCGAAGCTCTTCCGGCGCAACTCCTCAAGTTCGACCAACCGGTGCAGCACCCAGCGCTCCAGCTCCGGCATGTCGGACGGTTCGGTGCGCTCATCCTCATCGAAACCCGCGAGATTGCCCAGCAGATAGCGAAGCGTGTTGCGCAGGCGGCGGTAGGAATCGACCAGCCCCTTGACGATCTCCCGGCCCAGCCGCAGGTCGTCGGTATAGTCCACCAAGGCCACCCAGAGCCTGAGAATGTCGGCGCCGTGGTCCTTGATGATCTGCTGCGGCGCAATCACGTTGCCCAGCGATTTCGCCATCTTGCGACCGTGGCCGTCCAGCACGAACCCGTGCGTGAGCACCGCATCATAGGGCGCGCGTCCGCGCGTGCCGCAGGCTTCCAGCAGCGAGGAATGAAACCAGCCGCGATGCTGGTCCGAGCCTTCCAGATAAAGCGCAGCCGGCCAGCGCTGGGTCTTGTCGCCTTCGAGCACATAAGCGTGGCTCGACCCTGAATCGAACCAGACGTCGAGAATGTCGGTCACCTGTTCATAGTGCGCGGGGTCGCGGTCCGGGCCGAGAAAGCCGGCCGGGTCTTCGGTGAACCAGGCGTCGGCGCCCTGCTCCTCGACCGCCCGGGCAATGCGATCGATCACCGCCTGGTCGCGCAGCGGCTCGCCGCTGCGGCGGTCGACGAAGACGGCGATCGGCACGCCCCAGGCGCGCTGCCGGGAGACGCACCAGTCGGGGCGGTTTTCGATCATGGCGCGGATGCGGGTGCGCCCGGTTTCCGGAACGAAGCGGGTGGCGTCGATCGCCGCCAGCGCGGTCTGCCGCAGGCCGGTGGCCTCCATGGAGACAAACCATTGCATGGTATTGCGAAAGATGACGGGTTTTTTCGAACGCCAACTGTGCGGATAGCTGTGAAGATATTTCTCTTTCGCCAGCAGCCGTCCCCCTTTCTCCAGCGCGTCGGCGACGACCGGGCCTGCGCGATAGACATGGAGGCCGGCAAACAGCGGCACATGTGCGAAATAGCGTCCGTCGTCATCGACGGTAGAGGGCAGTTCCAGGCCGTGGGCGCGGCCCAGTTCAAAGTCGTCGGCGCCGTGCCCCGGGGCGATATGGACAAAGCCGGACCCCTGTTCCGTATCGACGAAGCCGCCGGGCAGCAGCGGTACGTCGAAGGCGTAATGTTCGCCGGCAAGCGGGTGGCGGGTGACCGCGCCCGCCAGCGCATTACCGGGCAGGGCTGCGACCTGCCGCCAGTCGGCGATGGCGGCAGCCGCGCGCACCGTATCCGCGCGGTCGGCGGCGAATACCAACCTGTCTCCGGGTGCGGCGCGGGAGCCGTCCGAAACCGCCGCAACTTCGGCCACCATATAGGTGATGTTCTCGCCATAGGCGATGGCGCGGTTGCCAGGCAGGGTCCAGGGGGTGGTGGTCCAGATCACGATGTCGGCGGCGTGGAGCGCCGGTTCACGGGAGGAGACGACCGGAAAACGGGCAAATACTGCCTCTGAAGTGATGTCGTGATATTCGACCTCCGCCTCGGCAAGCGCGGTTTTCTCGACGGGCGACCACATTACCGGGCGGGCGCCGCGATACAGCGCGCCTGACATGAGGAACTTGCCCATTTCACGCACGATCTGCGCTTCGGCGGCATAGGACATGGTGAGATAACGCCGCGCCCAGTCCCCCTGCACGCCAAGGCGGATGAACTCGGCCATCTGGGTGTCGATCCATTTGTCCGCAAAGGCGCGGCACTGGCGGCGAAATTCGGCGACCGGGATGGCGTCCTTGTCGATACCCTTTTTCCGGTATTCCACTTCGATCTGCCATTCGATCGGCAGGCCGTGGCAGTCCCATCCGGGGATGTAGTTGGCGTCGCGCCCGCTCATCTGTTCGGCTCGATTGACAATGTCCTTCAGGATCTTGTTCAGGGCGTGGCCGATATGGATGGGGCCATTGGCATAGGGAGGCCCGTCATGAAGGATGAATTTTTCGCGCCCGGCAGACTGCGCGCGCAGGCGGCCCCAAAGGTCGATGCGGCGCCAGCGCTCAAGCAATTCCGGTTCGCGCCTGGGCAGGCCCGCCTTCATGGGGAAAGCGGTGCGCGGCAGGAACAATGTGGATTTGTAGTCGGTGTTGTCGGTGGTCACGGCGCGCCTCGTGGCGGGAAGGGAATCGGCAAGCGGGTTACTGGTTGAACGCGGTGCGCCCGCGGTCGCGCGGCGGTGTGGAGCCGGCGAGCTGGAAGCGGGCATTGCTGCTGTCCTCGCCCATCTGCCGCACCAGGTCGCTGACATGTGTGAAGCGTTCCTCGGGGCGCAGCCAACTGACGAAGGCGACGCGGAGATATTTACCGTAAAGATCGTCAGAAAAGTCGAAAATATGTACTTCGAGCAGCGTTGCCCCGCCGCCGAAGGTGGGGCGCACGCCGCAGCTCGCGACGGCAGGGTGCCAGCGCGTCTCTCCCCCCTCGACGATCCCCGCCCAGACGGCGTAGATACCGAAGGCAGGCGCCACATGGTCGCCGAACAGCAGGTTTGCGGTGGGGAAGCCGAGGGTACGGCCCCGCTTGTCGCCATGGAGTACGCGGCCTTCCACTTCCCACGAATGTCCGAGGATTGCGGCCGCAAGGCGCGGCTCGCCGCGCTTGAGATATTGGCGGACGCGGGTTGAGGAATAGATTTCCCCGGCATTGCCGACCGCGCCGACCACGGTGACGCCGAAGCCGCAGGCGTCGCCGGCGGCCGCCAGGGTTATCGAGTCGCCAGCGCGGCGGCGCCCGTAACGGTAGTCATGGCCAACCACCACGTGACGCGCGGCGAGGCCCCTGCACAGCACCTGGTCAACAAATTCGTCGGGTGTCTTGTCGGCGAAGGCGCGCGTGAATCGCGGGCAGAAGAAGTCATCGACGCCGCATTCGCGCAGGCGCCGCACCTTGGTGCGAAACGGCGTCAGGCGCTCTGGCGCGCGGTCGGGTCTGAGGACATTTGCGGGGTGCGGCTCGAAGGCGAGCACGGCGAGCCGGGCGCCGCTTTCGGCGGCAAGGTTCGCGCCCCTGCCGATGACGCCGCGATGCCCCAAATGCACGCCGTCGAAATTGCCAACGGCGATGATGGCGCCGCGCGCATCGGGAGGCGCCCGCTTGTAGTCGCGGCAGATTCGCATAGCCGCGCGGTCAGCGGGCCGCCGCGCCCTTCGCAGCCTCGGGATCGGTGGCACGCGAGGGCACCAGCATCAGCGCCTCGCCATCGATCACAACCTGGCCGCCGACCAGGCATTTGGTATCGAGCCGCGCCTGATATCGTTCGGGCACCAGCGCGGTGATGGTGGCGCGCGCGACCACCGTGTCGCCAGCACGCACAGGCGCGCGAAAACGGCAGTTCTGGCTCATATAGACAGCGCCCGGCCCCGGCAATTTGGTGCCGAGGACAGTGGAGATAAGCGAGGCGGAAAGCATACCGTGCGCAATGGGGCCGCCAAAGCGCGTCCGCTGCGCATATTCATGATTGAGATGCAGCGGGTTGGTGTCGCCGGAAATACCGCAAAACAGCACGATATCGCTTTCGGTGATGGTTCGGCTGTACACATCCGTCATGCCTACGGCCAAGTCTTCAAAGTAGTGTCCGTCCAGCTCGGCGGCCAGGGCCGCTTCGGTGTCGCCGTCGTACATGCGTTTTGCCTCCGGTTTCGTGCTGCGTCGCAATAATTTCTCATTGCGGCGCAATATCACCCTTCCGGACGGCAATGTGAAGGGCCTGGGTGGAGCGGGAGAGGCGGCGGTGCCTCTCCTCCCGCAGCGTGTCAGTCGTCCCGGATCGTCGGCCAGATTTCGTCCGCCTTGGCGATGTAGCCGGGGACGTCCTGATGCCAGCGTTCCTGAATCCTGAGATTCAGATTGAGATAGAGCTGCCCGTCGACAATATCCCAGGCCACCGGGTCGATCCCCGGTTTTTTGCCCAGGCTCACGCCATAGGCGCAATAGCCGCCATAGGCAGGCGCGTATTTTTCGGGGTCGGCCGCGAACAGATCGCGATGCTCGGCATTGGCGAAGCGCCAAGTAGCGTCCATCCATTCATATTCGAAATCACTGGACCCTTCCACAGGCTGGCCCATCGTGTGATATGCGACCGGGTCATACCCCTCTATGGCATTACCGAACCATGTCGTATTGATCGGACCACCGGCCAGCGCCGGCATGGATAACGCTGCCGTTGAGGCAACTACGGCACAAAGCCGAAACAGACGAAGCATGGCGTCGTCTCCCCTCGCATAGTGTTGCAAATTTTTGCGCTGCAAAGCGCGAACTCAATCTAGCACCGGACAGCGCGATACGAAACACGGGAGCCGGACCGGACGGAACACGCCGGCGGATTATGGTTACAAGGACGCCAGAAATGCCAGCAAATCGGCACGACGTTGTGCACTGAGGGCGGCAAAGGCTATGCGCGCCGGCGCTGCCTCGCCGCCATGCCACATCACAGCCTCCAGCATATTGCGCGCGCGCCCGTCATGCAGCAGCGCCGTATGGCCATTCACGACCTGCAGCAGGCCGAGGCCCCAAAGCGGCGGCGTGCGCCATTCGGCATTCCCGGAAGCCGTGTCGGCCAGTCCGGGGCCCATATCGTGAAGCCGCAAGTCGGTATAGGGACGAATGATCCGGTTTGCGAAGGCCGCAACCGGCGGCGCCGGGCCAGTGCGCAATTCGGGCCGGTGACAGACGGTACAGCCGGCAGCGTGAAATTCCGCCTCGCCGCGCCGCACTTCGGGCGCCGCGACGCGGCGCCGCGCCGGAACAGCAAGGCCCCGCAGATAGGTGACAAGGGCCGCGATCTCCGTCTCGTCGATTTCATCGGGCGGATCCAGACCCATATCCTCACGGGCAGCGGCGATGACCTGTTCGCGAAGGCTCACGCGCTCGGCGCGCCAACCGAAACGGCCCAGCACGCCGTTCACGCGCGATACGCGCCCGGTCACCCGGTCACCCGGCGGCGCGATAATCTCGTCTTCCGGCACTGCCTCGAGAAGCCCGAGACCGAACACGGCGGGCGGCACGCGCGGTGATAACGGCTCACTGCCCGTCCACCCGTCACCCTCGATGCGATAGGCCGGCACACGCACCGCGAAAGGTGCACCATCGGCGAATGTGCCGGGCCGCTCGGCATAACCCACGACGAGCCGTCCTTCGAAGCGAAAGCCGACAATGGCCTGGTCCTGAAGTTGCCGGCCGAAGCGGGGGTGCGGCCCCAACACCGCCACCATCCCGCGTGCCGGGGCGCGAGAGTCAGGCGCCGGGGGCTGTCCGCGTCCGTCGCGGACATGGCAGCCAGCGCAGGAGCGGCGGTTGAACAGCGGCCCCAGGCCGACACCTTCCTGCATACCGCCGATGGCGGTGGGGCGCCATTGGCGCCGGAACAGCGCGCGGCCGGCGAGAAAATCCCGCCGCGCCGCTTCCGGCAATTCGGGCGTCGGCATCGAGTAGGCGCGGCTGTCCGCCCGCTCCGCGATTCCTGCCGCCCATGCCGGACCTGTGACCACGGCAGCCAACACCGCCAGCGCCGTGGAACACCATGCCGGTATGTTTCCCGGGTTCATGGCGTATCATAACAATTCCCGACGTGGACACAGGGCAATCGCTTTTGAAATCAGGGGTGTTTTGTAGCAGCGCGGATCAGGTCGATGAGGAAATTGTCGTCCCAGGCTGCGCGTTTGAGCTTTCCGCGCATGGCATCCTTGGTGGGTTCATGACGGGCGATGTTGAGCGCCAGGCGCCGCATGAGCGCCAGGTTCTGCGGACCATGTCCCTTGCGGTTGCGTTGCTGGTCCTCATTCATCGACACGTCCAGAACCCAATGCAAACTGTTCTCTATCGACCAGTGCGCCCGCACTGCGCGCAAAAATGCCTCCGGTGAGAGCTTTGCGCTCATCACATAATAGCGCGCCTCGGTATTTTGTTTGCCCTTGCTTTCGCGCGTTGCCGTTACCTTGCCGATGGCCTGGAGACCCGGCCAGTCATGTGCCTCCTGCAGCCAGTCAATCTCGTGCGAGACCTCCGCAAGGCGTGTCTCAAGGCGTCCGTGATCCTTGCTGACATGCTCATAAGATTGAATCTTTTCCGCACCTTCCGGGCTGTCGAGAAACAATGTGACATCACCGTGCAGGGTGTCCTGATTGCGTTTCAGCGCCAGTACATAGTCGCCGCCGCCGGCTGTTACACGCTCTGCGGTGCGGCGTTGTGTATGCATCGCATCGGCGGTCACGGTCCGGCCCTTGAGGCGTAACATGTCGAGCAGCCTGGGCAATGCCGTGATCTCATTGGATTTGCCATCGACCGCCACTTGCCCCAGCACGAGACGGCTTTGAGCGCCAAAGGCGTGCACGAGATGCAGTCCCGAACGCTTGGCGGCATTGTCGAATGAGCGCCGCAGTTGCTTGCCGTCTATGGCAATGACGGTGTCGTCGAGGCATTCGGCCCAGTCCTTGACAAGGCCCTGCAATACCTCTGTCAGGCCTTGAGGATCGAGTGCGTTGAAGAGGTCGGAGAAGGCGTCGTGGCTTGGTATGCCATGGGAAAGCGTCATGAACTGGCGCAAAAACGGCTTCTTGGCGCGTCCGAAGCGTGCCATGTCGGCGCATCCCTCACCGCCCGAGAGCACGCATAGCAGGCCGATCATGAGCATTTCGTGAAAGTTGTGGCGTGTGGCGTTGGACCGCCGCGGGTCAGTAACAGATTCAAATATATGAGCAAATTCTTCCATAGTCTGTCTCCGTGCCGGGCATCGAAAACAGAATATGAATCAAAAATACAAACAAAAAAACGCAAAATTTCAAAAGCGATTCCCCTGGACGTGGACAAGCCGCGGATTGACGCCCCGTTCCCGACCCCCTACGCTGCGGCCCCCTGAATTTCCCCCGAATGCCGATGAACGAAAGCGCGGCGGCGGCAGCGCCTCCCTCCTTGATATCGGTGCTGGATGCCGGTCATTTTGCGCTGACTGCCGAAGTCACACCGCCGCCTTCGGCCAGCGCGGAGGACCTGTTGTCTCGCGCAGCGCCGCTGGTCGGCGCTGCGCATGCCGTCAATGTCACGGACGGCGCGGGGGCACGTTCGCATATGGCGGCGCTGGCCGCGGCAGTACTGCTGCTGCGCGCCGGCGTTGATCCGGTGATGCAAATGACGCTGCGTGACCGCAACCGGCTGGCCTTGCAGGGCGACTTGCTGGGCGCCGCGGCGCTGGGGGTGCGGAACATATTGTGCCTTACGGGGGATCGCATAACCGCCGGCGACCAGCCGGAGGCGAAGGAGGTGTTCGACCTCGACAGCGCCGGGCTGATCGAGATGGCGTCGATCATGGGGTCGGAGGGAAAACTGCCGTCGGGACGTGCGCTCACCGCAGCGCCAAGCCTGTTTATCGGCGCGGCGGACAGCCCGTTCGATCCGCCGGCGGACTGGCGCCCGACCGGTCTGGAGCGAAAAATCGCTGCGGGCGCGCGTTTTTTCCAGACTCAATATTGCTTCGATACAGGTCTCATGCGCCGTTACATGGCGCGGTTGTCAGATTTGGGTATTGCCCAGCGCGCGCATTTCCTGATCGGGATAGGGCCGCTGCGCTCGGCACGGTCGGCGCGCTGGATGAACGACAACCTGTTCGGCGTGAATATTCCCGAGGCGGTGATCCAGCGCCTTGAGGGCGCCGCCGACGCCGAGGAAGAGGGTATTCTCGTCTGTCTGGAATTGATCGCGGCGATGCGCGAAACGGCGGGCGTCGCCGGTGCGCATCTCATGGGGCCGCGTTCGGAAGCGGCCGCAGCCGAAGTCATCCGCCGCGCCGGTTGACCGGGCGCGGCGGTTACCTTGCCGCTCAAGCTGCGAGCTGGCGCAGCACGTAATGCAGGATGCCCCCATTCGCGAAATAGCTGGCCTCGTCATCCGTATCGATACGGCACAGGACAGTGATGTTCTCATGAGATCCGTCCGCGCGGTCGATGCGGCAATCAATGTCCATGGCGGGACGAAGGCCGGATTCAAAACCGGAAAATGACAGGGCCTCGCTGCCGTCAAGGCGCAAATCGCGGCGCGTCACGCCATCCTTGAACTGCAGCGGAAGCACTCCCATGCCAATCAGATTGGAGCGGTGAATGCGTTCGAAGCTTTCCACCAGCACAGCGCGAACGCCCAGCAGCATCGGCCCCTTTGCGGCCCAGTCGCGCGAGGAGCCGGTGCCGTATTCCTTGCCTGCAACGACCACCAGCGGTGTGCCGCGCGCCGCATGGCGCTGTGCGGCATCATAGATGCTCAGGACATCGCCGGCGCCGTCGAGGCGCGTCCACCCCCCTTCAGTTCCCGGCGCCAATTCGTTGCGCAGGCGGATATTGGCGAATGTACCGCGCATCATCACTTCATGGTTGCCGCGGCGCGCGCCATAGGAATTGAATTCCGCGGGCGCCACGCCAAGCGAGACCAGATAGTCACCGGCCGGGCTGTTGCGCGCGATGCCGCCGGCGGGAGAAATGTGGTCGGTGGTGACGGAATCGCCCAGGAGGGCAAGCACGCGCGCGCCCGCGATGCTGCCGGCGCCGTTTGTTTCGGCTTTCAGAGCCGCAAAATAGGGCGGGTTCCGCACATAGGTGGAGTCCGGCCAGTCATAGGTCTTGCCGGCGGGAGTCTCTATGGCCTGCCAGTCGGAATCACCGGTGAATACACCGCCATAGCCGTCAGCGAACATTTCCGGGGAGAGCGCCGCCTGGACGCTGTCCGCGACTTCGCGCGCTGAAGGCCAGATGTCGCTCAGCCATACGGGATCGCCGTCCGAGTCTGTGCCCAACGGCTCGCGCGTCATATCAACCTGCAAGGAGCCGGCCAGCGCATAGGCAACCACCAAGGGTGGCGACGCCAGGTAATTCGCACGCACCCGCTGATGCACGCGGCCCTCGAAATTACGGTTGCCGGACAGGACAGCGGCCACAACGAGGTCGTCCTTGTCGAGAGCCTCCTCCACCGCTTCCGGCAGCGGGCCCGAATTGCCGATGCATGTGGTGCAGCCATAGCCAACCAGATTGAAGCCAAGCGCATCCAGATCGTCGGCCAGGCCCGACCTCGCCAGATAATCGGTCACCACCCTGGAGCCGGGCGCGAGCGAGGTCTTCACCCACGGCTTGACGGCCAGACCGCGCGCACGCGCCTTGCGCGCCAGCAGCCCCGCTCCGATCATCACGCTGGGGTTGGACGTATTGGTGCAACTGGTGATCGCAGCGATGGCGACTGCGCCGTCGGCAAGCGCCGGCGCCTCCTCGGAGGCCGGCGGAGCGCTTCGTCCGAAATCCTCCCGGAGCGCCTGTTGAAAGCCGTCCTTCGCGGCGGCAAGGGCGATGCGATCCTGCGGACGGCGCGGGCCGGCAATGCTCGGCTCCACCGAACCGAGGTCGAGGGCAAGCAGGTCGTCGAATTCCGGCTCGGGCGCGTCCGCATCGCGCCACAGGCCCTGCGCGCGGGCATAGGCTGCCACCAGCGCGCAATTCGCCTCGGAGCGGCCGGTAAACCGGAGATAACGCAGCGTCTCCGTATCAATGGGGAAAAACCCGCAGGTCGCTCCATATTCCGGGGCCATGTTGGCGATGGTCGCGCGATCAGTCAGGGGCAGGTTCACGAGGCCCGGGCCGGTGAATTCGACAAATTTGCCGACCACTCCCTGCGCGCGCAGCATGTTGGTGATCGTCAGCACCAGATCGGTCGCCGTGGCGCCCTGCGCCAGCGCGCCGGTGAGCCGGACGCCGATGACTTCGGGTATCAGCATCGAGATCGGCTGGCCAAGCATGGCGGCTTCCGCTTCTATGCCGCCCGCCCCCCAACCCAGCACGGACAAGCCGTTCACCATCGTGGTATGGCTGTCAGTACCCACCAGACTGTCCGGATAGGCGATCATGCGACCATCCGCGGCGGCGGACGTCCAGACGGTCTGCGACAGATATTCCAGATTGACCTGGTGGCAGATGCCTGTGCCCGGCGGCACGACGCGGAAATTGTCGAACGCCTGCTGCCCCCAGCGGAGAAAGGCATAGCGCTCGCGGTTGCGCGTCATTTCGATACGGGTGTTTTGCGCAAAAGCGTCAGTGGCGCCGAAACGATCCACCTGCACCGAATGATCAATGACCAGATCCACGGGCACCAGGGGATTGATACGGCCGGGGTCCTCGCCGAGCGCCGCCATGGCGTCGCGCATTGCCGCCAGATCGACAACCGCCGGCACGCCGGTGAAATCCTGCATCAGCACCCGTGCCGGACGCCAGGCGATTTCGTGCGCCGTGCGCCGCGCCGTCAGCGCCTCGATGTCCGCGACGCGCACCGAGGCACCGTCTTCGTGGCGCAGGAGGTTTTCGAGCAGGACCTTGAGCGAATATGGCAGCTGCTCCACCGCGCCGACCCCGGCCTGCACCGCGGCGGCGAGGCTGAAATAGTCGTAATCGCGGCCCTCCACCGCGAGCGTCCGGCGCGTTTTCAGACTGTCCTGGCCTGTTCGGGACATTCAGGAAACTCCTTGTTCTTCAGCAGGATTAGGGGTGATGCGAGGATGTGCAACGCCCGCCCGGCAATCACCAGACTTCATGAAACGGCCTCAGTTCGACATCGAAGGACCAAGCCGAACGATCCTGATGCGCAATATGGAACATCTCATCGGCGATCGCGCTCGGCTTGATGAAGAAATCATCAGGTTTGTCGGGCGCCAGACGCGGGCGCGTGGCGGGAGTATCGATCAGCGCGTCGACGGTAACATAGGCCACGTGAATCCCGCGGGGGCCGAAGTCACGCGCCAGGGACTGACAGAGGATGCGCTGGGCCGCCTTTGTGGGGGCGAAAATCGGCGTGTGCGCCTTGCCCCGATGTGCGGAAGTATTGCCGGTAACCAGGATAACCCCCTTTGCCGCCTCCAGCATGTCCGGCAGCACGGCGCGGCAGAGGTGGAACAGAGCGGTGGTGTTTATGCGGAAATTGCGTTCGAGGAGCGCCGGGTCGGCGTCCATGAACCGGACCCAGCCGCCGCCCACAGCATTATGCAGCACGACCTGCGGCGGTCCCAATTCTTCCTTTACCCTGGCAATGACGGCGGCGAGGCGGTCGAGATCCGCCACGTCGCAGGGATAGCCGCGCGCGTCGTCGAGTTCTTCCTCGAACCGGCGGAGACGTTCCTCCGAGCGCGCCAGCATGGCGATACGATAGCCGCCGGCGGCAAACCGCCTCGCGGCCGCACCGCCCGTGCCCTCACCCAATCCGGTCACCAGAAAAACCGGTTTATGCTTTTCCGCCATATCTCTCTCCCTGAGCGCCCGGCTCATGACGCTGCGAGGCGGCGGACGCTGCGTCACGCGCCCGCCGCCCGCTGGTATTGTCCGGTTTTGTCAGCGCGCCGCGTAATTTCTGCGGCAGCGCGTCGTCACAGGCGCGCAGCACAGTCGGCCAGTGCCTTTTCCTCCGCCCATGCGAGCGCTTTGGCATCGTCACGAATGCGGAACGGTATGCCGTCGGCACGCCCGGTCAGGGCGCCGAGCGGCGCTCGGCCCACGCCGGTTGCCGACTGCCCGCCGGGGCCGGTGTCCAGTCGGCCATCGACCACCGCCTCGTCAGCTTCCAGCCGGCGCGCCGTTACGGCAAACGACCAGCCATCGCCGAAGCGCGCATCCAGTTCCTGCACCATTTCGGCGGAGATTTCTGAGGTTTCCGGTGCCGCGGCGACCTCCGGCGCTTCTGGCGGCCGGGAAGGCAATGAACGCGGGCCGCCCAGATTGTCGAGCCGGCGCTGCCCGTCAGCCAACAGCGTATCGAATGCTGCGGTCAGGCTCCTGTTCGCCGCCATTCTTCAGTCCTCAGGCGACGCCGCGCCACCAGCGTTGAAACGAGTCATGCGCGTGGACAGCAGGTCCGCCGGCCGCGACAAGGCCCTTGACGTAATCCAGCACTTCGAGGCTTGGCACGACATCGCCGTACTTGGCGTGAATGTCAAACAGATTGGCTTCATGCGGCCCCGGCGCGCGGTCGCCCACTGCATCGCGCACGACAATGGTGAGATAGCCATATTGCATCGAATCGATGGCGGATGCGCGAATGCAGCCGCTGGTGGTGCAGCCGGCAAGGACCACGGTATCGACACCGCGTCCTTTCAGGCCGGCGTCTATGTCCGTGCCGAAAAAGGCGCTCGCATAGTGCTTTTCCACCACCGGCTCATCGAACCGGGGCGCAATGCGCGGGTCGATGGCCACCGCCGGTGATCCCCGGCGCAGAATGCCCAGCGCGGGTACCTTGCGGATGAAAACGCCTGCGTCCCGCGGCAGCAAGTCATAAACCACGGTGGTAAAGAATACCGGCAGTCCGGCGCTGCGAAACGCCTCCAGAAGCTGCGCGGTGACTTCCAGTTGGGGCGTGAAATCACCGCCCAGCGGCGAGGTCGGGTCAGTGAAGCCATTGGAGTAATCGACCACGACCAGCGCCGGGCGATTGCCGTAACCGGACCGTGAGGCAAACCCCTTGCGCTGATAATCCGCCAATGTTTCGTCGCGCCATTCGTGCATTTTCTGACTCCCTGCCCAACGCCCCGGAACCCCTTGCACCATAACGCCGATGGCCCTTCCGAACAACGCCCGACAGCCCCGCGCTGCGATTGCGGCGAACATGCCGTTGCCCTATTCTCGCGCGCCAGCGGAGGGACACGAACGGCCGCACGGATTACCGATCCGGCCAGGCTGAACATGGCGGTGGTCGGCGCCGCCGACCGCCCGCTTCGCTTCAGGAATGCCCCGGAAGGAGTGTCATGACTCAAGGTTCACGCGCCGGATATTCAGGAAGGGGCGGTCGTTACCGTCCGCGCCCGCTGATCCGGCCCGGCGGCAGCGCTGCCGGCGAAACATTCCGCGCCCGCCCTCGCGGCGGCGGCAAGAAGGAAATTTTCTGCGCCTTCGGCGTCGATATCGATGCGGTGGCAGGGTGGCTCGGTTCCTATGGCGGTGAAGACTCCCCCTGCGACATTTCGCGAGGCCTGTTCGCCGGAGAGGTCGGCGTGCCGCGCCTGGTCCGCCTGTTCGACAAACTGCAAATCCCTGCCTCCTGGTTCATTCCCGGCCATTCCATAGAGACCTTCCCGGAGCAGTGCCGGATGGTGGTGGAGGCGGGGCATGAAATCGGCATGCACGGCTACAGCCACGAAAACCCCATCGCCATGACTCCCGAACAGGAAGAGGCGGTGATGGATAAATGCATCGAACTGATCGAGCGCCTGTGCGGCAGGCGTCCGACCGGTTATGTCGCTCCCTGGTGGGAATTCAGCCCTGTCACCAATGAACTGCTGCTGAAAAAAGGCATCAAATACGATCACAGTCTGATGAACGACGATTTTCATCCGTTCTATGTGCGGGTCGGCGACAGTTGGACGCCAATCGACTATTCCAAACACCCCCGCGAATGGATGAAGCCGCTGGTGCGCGGGCAGGAAACGGACCTGATCGACATTCCGGGAAGCTGGTATCTGGACGATCTCCCGCCGATGATGTTCATCAAGTCGGCGCCAAACAGCTTCGGGTTCGTCAATCCGCGCGATATCGAGGAGCTTTGGCGCGACCAGTTCGACTGGGTCTACCGCGAATATGACTACGCGGTGTTCACCTTCACGATCCACCCGGATGTCTCGGGCCGCCCGCAGGTCCTGCTGATGCTGGAACGGCTGTTCGAGTATATTTCCGGCCATGCGGGCGTCGAGTTCACCACCTTTGACGCGATCGCCGACGACTTCAAGCGGCGCTGTCCGCGCCAGCTTGCGCCCGCCGCGGCCGAATAGACCCATGTGCGGGCTGTGCGGCGTGTTCGGCGACGCCACCCACTGGAGCGAGTCGAGCGCCCATCGCAGCGCGTTTTCCGGTACGCTGCCGACGCGGCGCGCCGAACGTCTGGCACGCGTGCGGCTGGCAAATTCCGTGTTGCGCCATTACGGTCTGACGCTCGCGGACTGGCAAGGCAATGCCTATGTGCTGAAAACGCGCACCGGCCGCAGCGAACTCATTGACTCCCTGGGTGCCCTCTGGCCAGCTGCCGAACGTCTTGCCGGACGCGAATGCGACCCGCTTGATGCGGGATTGCTGGCCCGGCTGCGCCGATGAGCGACTATAGCTCGCGTATCCCCGTCATCGTCCTGACCGGATTTCTGGGCAGCGGCAAGACCACCCTGCTGCAAAGGCTGCTGGCTGATCCTGAAGTCTCCGACACCGCGGTACTGGTGAACGAGATCGGCGAAATCGGCCTGGATCATCAACTTGTCGCAACGGCCGCGGAAACCGCTCTGGTGCTGGAAAACGGCTGCGTGTGCTGTGCCATGCGGGGCGATCTCAAGGATGCCCTGCGCGATTTGCTGTCGCAGCGTCAGCGCGGCGCCATTCCTGCCTTCCGGCGCGTGGTGATCGAAACTTCCGGCCTCGCCGACCCCGTTCCCGTTGCCTATACCGTGCTGGTGGAACCGGTGCTTCAGCACCATTTCCGGCTCGGCTCGGTGGTCACCGTCATCGATGCAGTGAATGGCGAGGCACAGCTCGACCGCTTCGTGGAATCGGTCAAGCAGGCCGCGATTGCGGACCGGCTGGTACTGACCAAGACCGACCTTGCAGAACCGGGCTGTGTTGCCGGTCTGGAGCAGGCGCTGCGGCAGCGCAACGGCGCCGCGCCGATCGTCGATGCCGCCGACGCAAGCTCCATACTTCTCACGGATGACCTCTATACGGAGGAAGGCAAGCGCCGCGCCGTTGCCGCCATGCCGGAGGCTGTGCACCACGCCCACAGCACCGGCGTCGGGTCGTTCTGCATCACCTTTGACCACCCACTTGACTGGACCGCTTTCGGCTTGTGGCTGTCGATGCTGCTCAACCGCCACGGCGAGCGCGTATTGCGCGTCAAGGGGCTTTTGAACGTTGCAGGCCACCCGGACCCGGTGCTGGTCAACGGCGTCCAGCATATCGTGCACCCGCCCGAGCACCTTGCCGGCTGGCCCGATTCCGACCGCCGGTCACGCCTGATCTTCATCGGCGAGAATCTTGATACGGAGGCGTTGACGGCTTCGCTCGGGATGTTCAACGCACTGGTGAATCGCAGCGCCGAGGCCGCCTGACCCCGCCTCACCCGCCGTGAAAGACCGGCGCCCGCTTTTCCACGAAGGCCTGCGCGGCTTCCTTGTGGTCGTCGGTCATGCCGCAGCGTGTATGGTGCAGCGCCTCCTGGTCCAGGCACGCGGCGAGCGGCATGTATTCGGCCGCATTCATGTTCCGCTTCATGTAACCGAGCGCGATGGACGGGCCGTTGGCAAGGGCCTGCGCGGTTTCGCGCACCGCCTCATCCAGCTCATCGGCGGGGACGGCGCGATTGACCATACCGATGGCGGCAGCCGCGGCTCCGCTCAACACCGGCGCCAGATAATACAGTTCGCGCGCCTTGGCGGTACCGACGATTTTCGACAGGAACCAGCTACCACCGAAATCGCCTGAATAGGCGACGCGGGCGAATGCTGTTGTGATCTTGGCAGTGTCGGCGGCGATGCGCAGATCGCAGGCCAGGGCCATGGACAGGCCAGCGCCGGCAGCCGCACCGGGAATGGCGGCAATGGTGGGTTTCGGCATTTCATGCAACATGCGCGCAGCTTCCATCGACCGCCGGAGCGCGCGCGTCTTCCCTTCCAGCCCTGTTTCGGAGAATTCATTGCCTTCGGCCATCGCCTTCACATCGCCGCCGGCGCAAAAGGCGCCGCCGGCGCCGGTCAACACCACCACGCCGACCGCCGATTCATTGGCCAGGCGGTCCAGATTTTCGAGCAATGCGGCCAGCATGGCTTGCGACAGCGCGTTGCGCCGGTCAGGCCGGTTCATGGTCAATGTCGCCACGCGGTTCTCGATGGTTACCAGCAGGTCCTGCGTCATGATGCGCCTTTCTTCCATTCGGATGTTGAAGACGATGCTTCTTTCGGGGGGCGCCTTGCCGTGGACACAATGCGCCGCGCCGGCGGGAAACCGGCAACGCCACACGACGTCATGGCACTGGATTGGCGCCCGCTCTGACCGCGCATATTTGCGTTGCTCTGCCATGCACGCAAGGCATTCGCATTTCGCAAGCCTGCGGGCCGTCGGCCTGCTAAAATGCCGATGGCGACATGCTGTCGTTTTCCCGGGGGCACATACAGGGACCGCGAGTCATGGATGGTAGCGCGCTGCTGAAAGTTTCGCTTGACGACAAATACAGTCTTGAGGCGGGCCGGGTATTCATCTCCGGCGTGCAGGCGCTAGTGCGCCTGCCGATCATGCAACGGCAGCGCGACCGTGCGGCAGGGTTGAACACGGCGGGCTTCATTTCCGGCTATCGCGGCTCGCCGCTGGGCGGCTATGACGGGGCGCTGTGGCAGGCGAAGAAGTGGCTGGAAGAGCACAACGTCCTGTTTCGCCCGGGACTTAACGAAGACTTGGCGATGGCCGCGGTGTGGGGCACCCAGCAGCTTGATTTCGTTCCCGGACGCAAGGTCGACGGGGTGTTCTCCATCTGGTACGGCAAGGGCCCCGGCGTCGACCGTACCGGCGATGCGCTCAAACACGCCAATTTCGCCGGCAGTCACCCCAATGGCGGCGTCCTCATTGTCTGCGGCGACGACCATACCGGCAAGTCGTCGACCATCGGCCATCAGTCGGACCAGGCGATGATCGCCGCGAACATTCCACTGCTTTATCCCGCCAATGTGCAGGAATATCTCGATTACGGGCTGCACGGGTTTGCGCTGTCGCGGTTTGCCGGCACGCTGGTCGGGTTCAAGACGGTAAACGAAACGGTCACCGCAACGGCCACGGTCGCCATCGACGCGGAACGCCTTTCGATTACGCTGCCCAGGGACGCGCCGGAAGCGCCCGAAGGGGTGCATATCCGCCCCGAATTCGCCCCAGTCGGGCAGGATACGCGCCTTGTGCGCTACAAGCTGCCGCGCGCGCAGGCCTATGTCCGCGCCAACCGTCTGGACAGGCCGATATTCGGCGCCGAACGCCCGACCCGGCTGGGCATCGTGACCGCTGGCAAGGCGTCGCTCGACACGCTGGCAGCAATGCGCGTGCTGGGCCTTGATGACAATGCAGCGCGCGCCCTCGGCATAGGCGTCTACAAGGCGGCCATGGTGTGGCCGCTCGAACCGCATTATCTGCACGAATTTGCGTCGGAATGCCGCGAATTGCTGTTTGTCGAGGAAAAGCGCCCGATCATGGAAGATCAGGCCAAGGCCTTGCTCTACAATCTGGAGTCGAAGCCGCGCATCACCGGCAAGCATGACGATGCCGGCAACCCGCTATTGCCCGCCGACGAGCCGATCGAAGCAGCGCTCGTCGCGGCGGCGATCGGGGATCGCCTCGCCACCGACGGCGAGGTCCCGCCCCGCCTGAGCGAACGCCTGGCCTTGGTGCGAGCGCGGCTGGGCCGCAATATGCCCGCACTTTCCGGCGGTGTCGCGCGGACGCCGTTTTTCTGCTCCGGATGCCCGCACAACACGTCAACCAAGGTGCCCGACGGATCCATCGCCATGGCCGGTATCGGCTGCCACGGCATGGCGCTGCTCGTTCCTGAACGCAACACCCTGCCGGTGCCGCATATGGGCGCCGAAGGCGTGCCCTGGACCGGCATTGCGCCTTTCACCGACACCGGGCACATCTTCCAGAATCTCGGTGACGGCACCTATATTCATTCCGGCTCGCTGGGCATTCGCGCCGCCATCCAGGCGGGCGTGACCATGACCTACAAGCTGCTCTACAACGATGCCGTAGCGATGACCGGCGGCCAGCCTGTAGAAGGCGGCCTGAGCGTCGGCGCCATGGCGCGCCAGATTCTCGACGAAGGCGTCAAGAAGGTGGTCGTCGTCTCCGACCGGCCCGAACTGCTTCAGGGCGCACCGGACATGCCGGGGGATGTGCGCATATTTCACCGGGACGCGCTCGATAGTGTGCAAAGGGATATGCGCCGCATCGAGGGTGTCACCGCGATCATCTACGAACAGACCTGCGCGGCGGAAAAGCGGCGCCGACGCAAACGCGGCGCGTTCCCCAATCCGCCGAAGCGCGCCTTCATCAACCCTCTAGTCTGCGAAGGCTGCGGCGATTGCTCGACGCAGGCGAACTGCGTCTCAATTCATCCCCTGGAGACAGAATTCGGGCGCAAGCGCCAAATCGATCAGTCAAGCTGCAACAAGGATTTTTCCTGCGTCAAGGGCTTCTGCCCCAGCTTTGTCACGGTCCATGGCGGGGAGCGGCGCAAGCCGGCGCCGGCGGCCATTCCCGCCTCCGCATTTGACGAACTGCCGGAACCGATTCTTCCGCGGGCCGACCCTGAATGGGATGTTCTTGTCGCCGGCGTCGGGGGCACCGGGGTCATCACGGTCGGCGCGGTACTCGGCATGGCGGCCCATTTGCAGGGCAAGGGCGCCTCGGTATTCGACATGACCGGTCTCAGCCAGAAGAACGGCGCCGTCTACAGCCACCTCAAGATCACTGACAATCCGGGCGCTGACCCGGCAGCCGGAATCGGCCTCGGCGAGGCGGACCTGTTGCTTGGCTGCGACATTGTGGCTGCAACCGCGCCGGACGCGGTGCGCGTGCTCGAGCCCGGGCGTACGCGCGCAGTCCTCAATACCTCCATGACTCCGCCCCCCGGATTCCAGATGAATACCGACATGAAACTCGACGGCGGTTTCCTCGCTCGCGGGCTTGCGGACCATGTCGGCGCGGAACAGGCCGGTCTTGTCGAGGCAACGCGAATCGCACTGGCACTTACCGGCGACACCATTGGCGCCAACACGTTCATGATCGGCTACGCCTACCAGACGGGCTCCCTGCCCCTGTCGGCGGATGCGATAGAACGCGCGATCGAGATCAATGGCGTCGCGGTGCCGTTCAATATCGGTGCATTCCGCCTCGGGCGGCTCGCGGCACACGATATCGACAGGGTGCGGGCGTTGATGCCCGACGCCGCCGGCGAGGACATCGCCGGTGATCTGGACGCCATGATCGAGAAGCGCGCGGCGTTCCTTACCGACTATCAGGACGCAGCCTATGCCGCCCGCTACAGCGCTCTGGTCACGCGCGCCCGCAGCGCCGAGGCGGGAATCGGCGGCACAGAGGAATTTGCGACCGCCGTCGCCCGCTATGCCTTCAAACTGATGGCCTACAAGGACGAATATGAAGTGGCGCGGCTGTTTACCGACGGCGATTTTCGGCGCCGGCTGGATGCGGCGTTCGAAGGCGATTTCAAACTGCGCTTCCACCTTGCGCCGCCATTACTGGCGGGGCGGGACGCGAATACGGGCGAGTTGAAAAAGCGCGAATACGGCCCCTGGGTCTATTGGGCGTTTCGCGGTCTCGCCCGGCTCAAGGGCCTTCGCGGTACACGCTGGGACCTGTTCGGCTATACGCGGGAGCGCCGTGCCGAACGGCTGTTGCGCGACCGATATTTCGCCGATATCGAGCGCCTGTCGGCGAATCTGACTCAAGCTGCGCTGGCTACGGCTGTCCAGATCGCCGAAATCCCCGAACAAATCCGTGGTTACGGCCACATCAAGGAAAAGGCCATCGGCGAAGCAGACGCTGAGCGCACGCGCCTGTTCGAGGAACTGGAACAGAGAACCGACAAGAGGCGCCGGGCCGCATGACGCCGGCGCCGCTCCGGCGGCTCAGAACACTGTTTCAGCAATGACTCGGATCGCCTCGCGCGAGGCACCGCGCAACAACATGCTGTTGACGCCTCCGCTCGCGGAGGCCTGTTTCCACGCCTGCAACTGCTCCACAATGTGCTCTTTCGGGCCGACCAGCGACGTGGCGTCAACCAGCGCATCGGGCACTGCCGCGACGGCAGCAGCGCGCTGACCGCCCAGAAACCGGTCCTGTATTTCCGCCGCGGCGGATTCAAATCCCAGACGCTTGGCGTAATCGTTGTAGAAATTCTTGCGGCGCGCGCCCATGCCGCCGATATAAAGGGCGAAGTCGCGCTTGATCGGGATGCGGCACGCTTCAATGTCGTCGCCCATGCTCACCCAGACAAACGGTGCTACGTCGAAACCGGCACCGTCGCGTGCCCCGGCCGCAAATCCGCGCTGGAACGACTCCGCCAGAATGTCGTGCCGGTTCGGGTCCATGAAAATAGGAAACACACCGTCAGCCACTTCGGCGGCCAGGCGCAGTCCGGCCGGGGTGATCGCTGCCGTGTAGATCGGCAGGGCCGGGTCGCCGTGGATCATGCTCTTGAGCGGCTTTCCCAAACCGGTGGCGCCCGGCCCGTCATAGGGAAGGCGGTAGTGCTCTCCCTGGAACTCGGCGGGCGCCTCGCGTTTCAGGATCATCCGGATGATCGCAATATATTCGCGCAGACGGTCGAGCGAACCGGCATAGGGCATGCCATGCCATCCTTCGATCACTTGCGGCCCGGACGGGCCCAGGCCGAGGAGAAAGCGCCCACCGGACAAAGTGTTGAGAGTCATAGCGGTCCCTGCCGCCAATGCCGGTGTGCGCGCGGGCACCTGCATGATCGCCGTGCCGACGCGAATTTTCGACGTTTGCGCCAGCACCCATGCGGCGGGGCTTACCGCATCGGAGCCATAGGCTTCACTGCTCCAAACTGAATCATAACCGAGCGACTCCGCTTCCCGAATCATCTCGATGTCGATCTTGTAGTCCGCTGCTGCGAGGCCCAGCAGAAGTCCCAGCTTCATCAATATTCTCCTTCACTTCCTCCCGACGCAGCGGGAAGTCATCATGAGCGGCGTGTGCCGGTGGCCGATCATTCAGCCGGCGGCCTGGTCGAGGGGAAAGCCGTACAGGCGTGCGGCATTTTCGCACACCAGCTTGCGGCGCTGCGCTGCGGACACACTACCCAGTTCCCGTGCGATAAAATCACGGCTGTCCGGCCAGACACCGTCAGGGTGCGGGAAATCCGACCCCCACATCACATTGTCTTCACCCAGTTCCTCAATCAGCTTGATGCCGACGGGATCGGACTGATAGGTCGCGCGGCACTGGCGGCGCCAATAGCATGACGGTTTCATGGTGAGTGTCAGGTCCTGAAACTGGTCCTCCCACTCGAGGTCCATATGTTCCAGTATGTACGGGATCCAGCCGATTCCGCTTTCCCCGATCACGACCTTGAGCGACGGGTGCCTTTCGAGCACGCCGCCGAAGATCACTTCCATCAGGAACCGCGCCATGCCGAGTTGAAACCCGGTGATGAACACCGCCCATGCCTGGCGGCGGCGTAGTTCGGGCAGTCCGTCCAGATTTGGCGGCGCTTCGCCTATGGTATGGAAATGCACCGGCAGCCCGGTCGCGGCCGCCGCTGCCCACAAGGGTTCCCATTCGGGGTTGTAGAGCGGCGCCATGGCGCGCGTGAGCGGCACCTCGACGCCCCGCAGCACACCTTCCCGGCCGACGCGCTCGATCTCGCGCGCCGCGGCTTCGACATCATGCCCGGGAATGGCGGCGATGCCCGCATAACGGTCCGGGTGAGCGCCGCAAAACCCGGCGAGCCAGCGATTGTAAATCCCCATCATCACTGCGGCGGCTTCCGGGTCCGCCAGGCGTTCGGCGGCGCCCAGAATGCCGTAGAGCACTTCGCCCTGAACGCCGTCGCGGTCCTGGTCGCGCAGGCGCAAGTCGGGGTCGGTAAGGCGTCGAATGCCTTTCTTGCCGTCGTCATAGAGGCCGGTTTCCGCCATACGGTCGGCGCGCGAAATCTGCCCCGGCACATATTCCCGTCCCGCAGACCCCATGCCGTTCTGCAACCCGAAATATGCGCCGTTGCGGCTGACCCATACCGGCCCCTTTTCGCTGTCGATCACATGGGGCATGCGGTCGCGAAAGCCCGGCGGCGCATTGGCCGTGAACAGGTCCGGCGGCAGCCAGATCAGGTCTATATGACAGTCGGCAGAGATGATTTGGTAGTTCATTGTCTCCGGCTTTCTGAATTCTTGCGCTTGTCGCACGCGCAATCTATGCCCCAGCCTGGCGCATGACGCCAGAGCCGGGCGTATTCCGCCTTCCGGCGCGCTACGGTCACCGCCGGCGCCCATCCGCTGCTACGGAGTGCAATGCCATGACTGCGATTTCCATCGTCTTCAGCCGCTTTTCAGCGTTCTATTCGCCATTGATCGCGACGTTTTCCGGCCCCTTTCTTGCCGAGGAAGGCCTGGATGCGAGTTACCGGACACTGCCCGCCGGCCTGACGGCAGCGCAATTACTGACCGAGGGCGCGGCGAGCGTGGCGCAATCGGCCGTTTCGCAAGGATTCATGACGCTGGAGCGCGGCGAGACCCCCGCCACACGCCATTTCGCCCAGATCAACCGGAAAGACGGGTTCTTCCTGGCCGGACGCGAGGCGGAGCCGGACTTCGCGTGGCCGCGCCTCGCGGGTCGCCAAATTCTGGTCGATCATGGCGGCCAGCCCCTGGCGATGTTCCGGTATGGCTGCCACCGCGCAGGCGTCGCATATGATGCCATCGACGCCATCGACGCAGGCAGCCCGGACGACATGGTGCGTTCATTTCTCGCCGGCAACGGGGATTATATCCACCTCCAGGGGCCGGCTCCGCAGCAATTGGCGGCTGACGGCGCGGGGCATATTGTCGCCGCCGTGGGGGACGCCGTCGGCGAGTGCGCGTTTTCGAGCCTCGCCGCCGCGCCGGAATGGCTGGCGAGCGCCGAGGCAGCAGCTTTCATGCGGGCCTATCAGCGGGCCCGCGCGTTCATGGTCGAGGCGCCGGAAGACGAGGCGGCGGCGGCAGTCGCGCCATGCTTTGCGGGAAGGGAACGAGGCGTGCTGCTGGAAACGATCCGCGCCTACCGTGCGCTGGGCTGCTGGGGCGGCGGCGTTGAAATCACCCGTGCGGCTTATGATGCGGCCCAGGAGGTATTCCGTCATTCCGGTCTCGTCACCCGCCGCCACAATTATACGGCCGTTTGTGTTGCGCCTCCGTCATGAGCGGGGCGAATCGGCGGCGTTGCCACAGCGGCGGGCGCTGAATATAGTCGCGCCGGCATCGCAGACCCTTGACCGCCATGCTCGCACGGGAGGGGTTTCCATGACCGCATGGAATGCAACAACCCGGACATCCGACGCGCCGGAAGGTGCACCGGAGCCGCGCGCGCCGGACCGCGAACCGATCGTCGAATTGCCCGTCGGCTATCGCCCGGGCGAAAACGAAACCTTCATGGGGCCGCGTCAACGGGAATATTTCCGGCTGCAATTGCTTGACTGGCGCGGGAGGATCCTTGCCGGCTCCAGCGAGGCGATCGCACATCTGCAGGAAAACAGCGCCCAGGAACCGGACATTGCCGACCGCGCGTCCGCTGAAAGCGAGCGCTTCGTCGAACTCAGAACCAGCGAGCGCGCACGCAAACTTCTGGCCAAGATCGACGCTGCCCTGAAGCGCATTGACGACGGCACTTACGGCTATTGCGAAGAAACAGGCGAACCGATCAGTCTGCGACGGCTCGAAGCACGCCCCATCGCCACCCTGTCCATTGAGGCGCAGAAACGCCATGAATGGAGGGAAAAGGTCTCTCGCCACGACTGATCGCGGTATTGTGGTGCCGCCTGCAAGACTCGAACTTGCGACCCTCGCATTACGAATGCGATGCTCTACCAACTGAGCTAAGGCGGCGCCGAACGGCTTTGCGGGCGGCACTGTATGCACCGACCCGCTCCGGCGCAAGCAGTTGACGAGTTCAACATCTTCCGTGCCGGCAGCGCGTAAAGCGGGACACGCGCTTGACGAGGGTTGCGGCCGCGCCTAGTTTCGCGCGTCCGCTCTCGCAACCAGTGCGGCGCCCCGGTGCGAATCGCAGACCCATGCCTCATCCCGACACTGAATCACCATGCGCCGCGCGGACAAGCGCCGTGCTCGTTCTCGCCGGCGGCGCCGTCATACGCGGCCGCGGTCTCGGCGCTACGGGCACCGCCGTCGGGGAAGTCTGTTTCAACACCGCCATGACCGGGTATCAGGAGATTATCACCGACCCCTCCTATGCCGGTCAGATCATCACCTTCACCTTTCCTCATATCGGCAATGTCGGAGCCAATGGGGAAGATATCGAGGCGGCGCGTCCGTCGGCGCGGGGCTGCGTTCTGCGCGCACACATCACAACGCCGTCCAACTGGCGCGCCGCTGCCCATCTCGATGAGTGGCTGCGCGCGCATGGCGTACCGGCCATTGCCGGGGTCGATACGCGGGCGCTGACGCGCCTTGCGCGCCGCACCGGCGCGCCAACGGGGGTGATCGCCCACGACCCCGGCGGAGATTTCGATATCGCCGGTATGGCTGCCGAAGCGGCTGCATGGCCCGGCCTTGCCGGCATGGACCTTACAGGCGAGGTCTCAACCCGCGACACCCGCACCTGGCAGGAAACGCGCTGGGCGCCCGGCGCGGGATACGGCGCATTGTCCGAACCCAAATTCCATGTTGCCGCAATCGATTTCGGCGCGAAGCACAATATTCTGCGCTGTCTCGCATCCTCGGGTTGCAGCCTTACTATCCTGCCGGCGCAGACATCTGTCGAGGACGTCCTGCGGTCGAAGCCCGACGGGATTTTCCTGTCAAACGGACCCGGCGATCCGGCCGCCACTGCCGCCCATGCGGTGCCGCTCATTCGCGGCCTGCTGGGTGCCGGCCTGCCCATGTTCGGGATTTGCCTGGGACATCAATTGCTGGCGTTGGCGCTGGGCGCGCGCACCGTAAAAATGCAGCAAGGCCACCGCGGCGCCAACCACCCGGTCAAGGACCTGGCCACCGGGCGGGTGGAAATCACCAGCCAAAACCACGGCTTCGTGGTTGATGAAGACAGCTTACCCGAGGGCGCGGAAGCTACGCACCGCTCCTTGTTCGACAACACGCTTGAGGGGTTCCGCATGGTCGGCCGACCGGTGTTCGGCGTGCAATATCACCCGGAAGCATCGCCCGGGCCGCGCGACAGCCACCATCTGTTCGACCGCTTCGTCGCGTCGATGAGCGCCTGACTGCCTGCCTGATGCCGAAACGCACAGACATCGAGTCGATCCTGGTGATCGGCGCCGGCCCGATTGTCATCGGCCAAGCATGCGAGTTCGACTATTCAGGCACGCAGGCCTGCAAGGCGCTGCGTGAGGAAGGCTACCGCGTCATTCTGGTGAACTCCAATCCGGCGACGATCATGACCGACCCGGATACGGCCGATGCCACCTATATCGAGCCGATCACGCCGGACGTGGTGGAACGCATCATCGAGCGCGAACAGCCGGACGCCCTGTTGCCGACCATGGGTGGACAAACCGGGCTCAATACCGCGTTCGCGCTGGCCGAACGGGGCGTTCTCGCAAAGCATGGGGTGGCGCTGATCGGCGCCGACCGCGAGGCGATTGCCCGCGCCGAGGACCGCGACCTGTTTCAGGCATCAATGGCGCGCATCGGCCTAGACATGCCGCGCGGCGCCACGGCAAACAGCCTTGACGAGGCGCGGAAAGTGCTCGCGGAATTCGGCTTGCCGGCGATCATCCGCCCCTCCTTCACACTCGGAGGAGCGGGCGGCGGCATCGCCTATAACCGAGCGGAGTTCGATTCCATCGTGACGCGCGGTCTCGACGTATCGCCGGCGGGCGAGGTCCTGATAGAGGAATCGATCGCCGGCTGGAAAGAATATGAAATGGAGGTGATCCGCGACCGCGCCGACAACGGCATTATCGTCTGTTCGATCGAAAACATCGATCCCATGGGCGTCCATACCGGCGACAGCGTGACGGTGGCGCCGGCGCTGACCCTGACGGACAAGGAATATCAGGTCATGCGCGACGCCTCGCTGGCGGTGCTGCGCGAAATCGGTGTCGAAACCGGCGGGTCGAATGTACAGTTCGCAATCGACCCGGCGAGTGGGCGGCTGGTGGTCATTGAAATGAATCCGCGCGTGTCGCGCTCATCGGCGCTGGCGTCGAAGGCAACCGGCTTCCCCATCGCCAAGGTTGCGGCACGGTTGGCAGTCGGCTTCACGCTCGACGAGATCGACAACGACATTACCGGCACCACTCCGGCGTCGTTCGAGCCGACCATCGACTATGTCGTCACCAAGATGCCGCGCTTCACATTCGAGAAATTCCCGGGCACCGAGCCGACCCTGACTACGGCGATGAAGTCGGTGGGTGAAGCGATGGCGATGGGGCGCACCTTCGCGGAATCGCTGCAGAAGGCGCTGCTGTCGCTGGAGATCGGGCTGACCGGCCTCGATGAGGCCGCCATACCCGACTACGAACCGGGCGGCGACCGGGGCGCGATCACCGCGGCTCTCAGCCAGCAGGCGCCGGACCGCATCCTGACCATCGCACAGGCATTCCGGGAAGATTTCGACATCGAGGAAGTGCGCGCCGCATGCAGGTACGACCCGTGGTTCCTGCGCGAAATCGCCGCCCTTGTCGATGCCGAGGAAGACGTGCGCCGGTCCGGTATCCCGAACGAGGCCGGCGCCCTGCGGCGTCTCAAGGCGCAAGGGTTTTCGGATGCGCGGCTTGCCGCCCTTGCCGGCCTCTCGGAATCTGACGTAGCGCGCCGGCGTGCGGCGCTTGGCGTGCGGCCCGTGTTCAAGCGCGTCGATACCTGCGCCGCCGAATTCGACGCGGCAACCCCCTATCTCTATTCCACCTATGACGGCACGGACGACCTGTCCGAAGACGAGGCGCAGCCGAGCGAGCGCCGCAAGGTCATCATCCTGGGCGGCGGTCCCAACCGAATCGGGCAGGGAATCGAGTTCGACTATTGCTGCGTACACGCGGCCTACAGCCTGCGCGACGCCGGGTTCGAAACCATCATGGTGAATTGCAACCCGGAAACGGTATCGACAGATTACGACACTTCCGACCGCCTCTATTTCGAACCGTTGACCGCCGAATGCGTGATCGAGATCGCCCGCACCGAGGCCATGTGCGGCACGCTGGTAGGGCTGATCGTGCAGTTTGGCGGCCAGACCCCGCTGAAGCTGGCGCATGCGCTGGAGGCCGCCGGCCTGCCCATTATCGGCACCGCGCCAGACGCCATCGACCTTGCCGAAGACCGCAAGCGCTTTCAGCGCCTGTTGATCGACCTCGGCCTCAAGCAGCCACCCAACGACACGTGCCGCTCAGTCGAGCAGGCCACCGCGATCGCTGATCGCGTGGGCTATCCGGTCCTCGTCCGCCCTTCCTATGTGCTTGGCGGACGGGCGATGGAGATCGTCCGCGACCGCGCCGGCCTCGAACGCTATGTCGGGGAGGCCGTGCGGCTGTTCGGCGACGCGCCAATCCTCATCGACCGCTTCCTGTCCGATGCCGTGGAAGTCGATGTCGACGCGCTGAGCGACGGCGAGGCGGTGCATGTCGCCGGGATCATGGAGCATATCGAGGAAGCCGGGATTCACTCCGGCGACTCCGCATGTTCGCTGCCCCCCTATTCGCTCGGCGCCGAGGTGGTTGCGGAGATCGAGCGCCAGACCGTTGCGCTGGCGCGCGCGCTGCGCGTAAGCGGGCTGATGAACGTCCAGTTCGCCGTGAAATCGGACCCCGACGGCGCCGACGAAGTTTATATTATCGAAGTCAATCCGCGCGCCAGCCGCACCGTACCGTTCGTCGCCAAGGCGACCGGCGCACCGATCGCCGGAATCGCGGCGCGGCTGATGGCGGGGGCGTCACTTGCCGATTTTGCACTCTCCGCCAAACCGCCTGAGCATGTCGCGGTGAAGGAAGCTGTGTTCCCCTTTACGCGCTTCCCCGGGGTGGATGTGCTGCTGGGGCCGGAAATGAAATCCACCGGCGAAGTCATGGGACTCGACAGGGATTTCGGCCGCGCGTTCGGCAAGTCGCAAATTGCTGCCGGCACGGAACTCCCTGATAGCGGCGCAGTGTTCATTTCGGTGCGCGATGCTGACAAGCAGGCCATGGTTCCACTGGCCGGCAGCCTTGTGGAAATGGGATTCGATTTGCTCGCGACGCGTGGCACGGCCGACTGCCTGGAAGCCGCGTCGCTGCCGGTGGGGCGGATCAACAAGGTGCGGGAGGGGCGTCCGCACCTTGTCGACGCCATCGCCGACGGCGGCGTCGCGCTGATCCTGAACACGACGGAGGGCCGTCAGGCGATCTCCGACAGTTACAGCCTGCGCCGGGCCGCGCTGATGAACCGTATTCCGTATTTCACCACGGTGGCGGGAAGCCGCGCGGCAGTACAGGCGATCGCCGCGCTGCGGCGGGGCAGCCTTGAAGTCGCCGCCCTGCAATCCTACATTCGGGCGCTGCCCCGCCCACCCGACGGCGGCAAACCATCCCTGTCCTGACAAAGAGCGGATCATGCAACGGGTGCCGATGACCGCCGATGGCTACCGGCAGATGGAAGCGGAATTGAAGCAACTCAAGTCCGAGGAACGCCCTGCCATCATCAAGGCTATTGCAGCCGCGCGCGAGCATGGCGATCTGTCGGAAAATGCCGAATATCACGCCGCACGGGAGCGTCAGAGCTTTGTCGAAGGGCGCATTCGCGAAATCGAGGACAAGATCGGGCGCGCGCAGGTCATCGACGTGTCCAAACTGTCCGGCGATACGGTGCGGTTCGGCGCCACAGTCACGGTCGCCGACGAAGATACCGACGAGGAAAAGACCTGGCGCATTGTCGGTGCCGACGAATCCGATGTCGAACGGGGACAATTGTCCGTTTCGGCGCCGCTTGCACGCGCGCTCATCAACAAGAACGTTGGCGACAGCGTCACGGTCAACACACCCGATGGCGCCCGCAGCTACGAAATCATTGAGGTGGCCTTCCGCTGAACACCGGCGACGCGGCGAAATCCCTGATATCCCGCCGCGAGGGGCTCTCTTGTGGGTGAATGACTGGCAGTGCCGCACAGCGCGGTGAAAACAGGGGACGCCCGATGAACGGAAATGAAAGCGGGAGCGGAGCCGGGGCACGCTGGGTGCGGCGCCCGGAAGGGTCGAACTGGGGCGAGTTCGGTCCTGACGATCAGTTGGGCAGGCTGAACCTGCTGACGCCGGAAAAGGTGCGGCAGGGAATTGCCGAAGTACGCGACGGGCAGGTGTTCTGCCTCAGCTTGCCGCTCGATTATCCCGGCGGGAATGTGCTCAATCCCCGCCGCCATCCACCGCGCCTTGCCGCCACGGTCCGTGAGGGCCGGGCAAACTATCTTTACCCCTTCGCGCGCGAAAATCCTGACCACACCGATGTGGTGTGTGACGACAGCGTGCTGCTGACGCTGCAATATTCGACCCAGTTCGACAGCCTGGCGCATATGGGCCACATGTTCGACGCCGACGGAGACGGCGAGCCGGAGCCGGTATTCTATAATGGCTGGCGCGGCGGGGAACACATCACGGCCCCCGCTTCCGGGTCCGACGGGCCCGCCCTGGAAGGCGTCGCGGCGCGCCGGCTCGGCATCGAACACATGGCCGCCAGAGGCGTTCAGGGACGCGCTGTCCTGATCGACCTGGAACGCCACTGCGGACGAGCGCGAACCGCCGTCGATCACGCACAACTGAGCGAAATCATGGCGGGGGACGGCGTGGTCGTGGAGCCCGGTGATATGGTGTGCCTCTATACCGGCTTCGCCGATATGCTGGTGGAAATGAACCGCAGCCCCGACCCGGACAAGGTGCACAATGCCTGCGCCGGACTGGATGGCCGCGATCCGAACTTGCAGAGGTGGATTCGCGACTCGGGCTTGAGCGTGCTTGTCGCAGACAACTACGCGGTGGAAGTCTTTCCGGCGCGAGCGCCGCAGGGCGTGGGCGCGCATCCGGCGCTGCCCCTGCACGAACTTTGCCTGTTCCGGCTGGGTATCCACCTCGGCGAACTGTTCTGGCTGCGCGAGCTCGCGCATTATCTGCGCGGCGCAAAGCGCTCACGCTTTCTGTTGACCGCGCCGCCGCTGCGGCTGCCCGGTGCGGTCGGCTCGCCGGTTACCGCGCTCGCCACAGTCTGATCCCTCAAGACAGCTCTGCAAACGGAGGCGCCTCATGCTGGGGTTGATGCAGGACAAGCCGCTGATGATTTCGTCGCTCCTGACCTATGCGTCGGATTATCACGGCGAGCGCGAAATCGTGAGCCGCATGCCCGACGGCGCGGTCCATCGCACCAACTATGCCGAAACCCACCGCCGCACTCGCCGGCTTGCGCGGGCGTTATTGCGGCTCGGCGTCTCGCGCGGGGAGCGCATCGCGACCCTTGCATGGAACACGCATCGCCATTTTGAAATCTATTTCGCGGCGCCGGGCATCGGCGCCGTGTGCCACACCATCAATCCGCGCCTGTTCAGCGAACAGATCACATATATCGCCAATCATGCTGAAGATACGTGGCTTTTCCTCGATCTATCCTTTCTCGAACTTGTGGAACGCCTAGCACCGCACCTGACTACGATCAAAGGCTATATTTTCCTGTGCACCGCGGACGAAATGCCGGAAACCGCGCTGCCGAACACCTTGTGCTACGAAAGCCTGCTGGCGGCGGAGGATGACGGGTTCGAATGGCCCCGGTTCGACGAAAACTCCGCTTCTTCGCTGTGCTACACCTCCGGTACCACCGGCAACCCCAAAGGGGTGCTCTACAGCCATCGCTCCACCGTGCTCCACACGCTGTGCGTGATGGGCACGGATACGCTCGGTATCGGCAACCGCGACACCTTGCTGGCAATCGTGCCGATGTTCCATGCCAATTGCTGGGGCACGCCCTATGCCTGCGCGGCGTCGGGCGCCAAAGTGGTTTACCCCGGCCCGTTCATGGACGGCGCGCGGCTGCACAGCCTGATAGACGATGAAGGCGTGACCCTGGCACTCGGTGTACCCACCGTGTGGCTGGGATTGATACAGTATCTGAAGGAAACTGGAAAACGCCTTGATCATCTTGAACGCGCGGTAATAGGTGGTACTGCCATTCCGCCTTCTATCCTGCGCACGCTGGAGGATGATTACAGCGTTCAGGTGATGCACGCCTGGGGGATGACGGAAACCAGCCCGCTCGGCACCACCGGCAAGCTGCTCGCGGACGAGGATGCGCTGCACACCGAGGCGCGCATGGCGCTCCAACTGGCGCAGGGCCGGGCAATATACGGGGTCGAAATGCGCGTGGTCGATGATGACGGGCACGAACTCCCTCGCGACGGAACCACTGCAGGCAATCTCATGGTTCGCGGACCATGGGTCGCGTCAGGTTATTTCAAGGGCGAAGGCGGCGCGGTACTCGACCCGGACGGGTGGTTCCCCACCGGCGATATCGCGACGCTTGACATGCGGGGACGGATGCGCCTGACCGACCGGGCGAAGGACGTCATCAAGTCCGGCGGCGAGTGGATCAGTTCCATCGAACTGGAAAACGCCGCCATGAGCCATCCTGACGTCGCGGAAGCCGCAGTGATCGGGCTGCCGCACCCAAAATGGGATGAACGCCCGCTGCTGATAGTCGTTCCCGCGCGCGGCGCGGCGCCGAGTGCGGAGGCGCTGGTCGGTTTTCTCGCCGACAAGGTTGCCAAGTGGTGGCTCCCCGACGATGTCGTGTTTATCGAAGAATTGCCCCATACGCCCACCGGGAAGGTGGTGAAAACCGAGCTGCGCGAGCAGTTTGCCGGCCATGTGCTGCCGACCGCGCGAGCGGCCGAATAGGCCCGGGAACAGGCCTCAGTCGGGCGTCGGAGCGCCTTCACACAGGCTGCGCACCGTATCGGCAGCCAGCGCGGCTATGGCGCGGCGGCGGTATTGCGGCTGAATGAGGCCGGTGCGCGCCGGACTGACACACTTCGCCACGAGGCGTTCCAGTATGCGGGCAGCATCCTCGTCGAACGGCAGCCCGGCAAGACTTGCACTCGCGTCGATGAATTTGGGGCAGGAATTGGCGCCCGTGAGGCCGAGCCGCATCGTTGCCGGTCGACCGTCCGTGACCGCAACGCCAACGGCAACCCCGGCTAGCGGAAAATCTATCGAGCGGCGCACGCGCAGCTTACGATAGCGCGCGCGCAAGGCTGACCAACTTGACGGTACGCGCACCCACGCCACCAATTCGCCGGGTGCAAGAGTCAGATAGTCGATGCCGTCATCAAAGAACAGCGCTTCCACCGGGATCTCGCGTGCGCCGTCCGGCCCGACAATCTCCACAGTCGCATCGTAAATCAGCAGGGCCGCAGCAAGATCGCCGCTATAGGCCGCGTAACAGCGGCGGCTTGTCGGTACGACATGACAGATCGTACCCCGATATTTCAGACAATAATCATTGCTGCGCCGCCACCATTCGCTCTGATTGTAGAAGATGCAGCGTGTATCGAGACAAAGATTGCCGCCGACCGTCGCCATGTTGCGCTGAGTCGGACCGGCTACCGACCCTGCCGCTTCCGTCAGCGCCGGGAACAGGCCCTGCGCATCCGCATGGTTAGCAAGGTCGGCCAGCGTCGCGGCCGCGCCAATGGTCAGGCCGCCGTCTTGCGCACTGATCTCCGTCAATTCGTCGCACGCCGAAATATCGATCAGCGTATCGGTCTCCACCAGCCCGCGGCGCATGTTGGGCATCAGGTCGGTGCCGCCGGCGATGAGGCGGGCATCGGCGTGTTCCGCACGCGCGGAAAGCAGCTCGGCGAGCACCTGCGGGCGCAGCAGCCGGAAGGCGGGCAGCGCTTCGGTCATGACCGGCGCCGCCGAGCCAGGGCGGTGAACAGGGTGTCAGGCGTCATCGGGCAGGCGGTGGGACGGTAGCCGGTGGCATCGGCAACGGCGCTGGCCAGCGCCGGCAGAAAGCCGGACAGGGAGCCTTCCCCAGCTTCCTTGGCGCCGAACGGGCCGTTGGGATCGTTGCTCTCCACGATACCGACTTCGATATCCGGTGAATCGACAATACCCGGAACCCGATAATCGAGAAGGTTGGGGTGCACGGGCAAGCCCGCGTGATAACGATTTTCCTCGCTGAGCGCCTGGCCCAGGCCCATCCATACCGACCCCTGCACCTGCCCCTCCACGGCAAGCGGGTTGAGCGCGCGCCCGCAATCATGCGCAACCCATACTTTTTCCACCGTAATCCGGGCGGTGACCGGATCGACGCTTACCTCCACTGCCTGGGCGGCATAGCTGAACGCCATTGTAGAGCCTATGGCGGCGCCGCGATATTTCTTCCCGCCCTGCGCCTCTTTCAATGTCGAATATGTTCCCTTGACGGTGACGGTGCCATGTTCGGCCACGGTTGCACGAACCACGTCGCGCCACGGCAGCCCCGGGTCCTGGCTGCCGGCAACGCGCCATGTTTCGTGCGTGCACTCGATTTGCCCCGGCTCGGCCTCGAGCTTCCGCGCCGCTGCCGCGGCGAGCAGGCGCCGCAACTCCTGCGCGGCCTCCACTGCGGCATTGCCAACCATGAAGGTCACGCGCGACGAATAGGCGCCATTGTCTTTCGGCGTCACGGCGCTGTCGCTGGCAACCACGCGCACCCGCCCCATGTCCAGGGCCAGGATTTCGGCAACGCATTGCGCGGCCATGGTGGAAGAACCCTGGCCGATTTCGGGGGCGCCGGTGAGCACCGTTACGGCGCCGTCCCAATCAAGACGCAGATGCACGACGGCATGGGGTTCGCCGGTCCAGTGCACCGGCTTGGCAGCGCCGGAAACATAGTGGGAGCAGGCCATTCCAATGCCCCGGCCCGGCGGCAGGCGGCCATGCTTGCCATGCCAGCCGCTGGCCTTCTCAACCCAGTCGAGGCATTCCGGCAAGCCGTAACTCGCGACCAGCAAATCATTATCGGTCAGACCCAGGCGCCGGATCAGATTGGCGCGGCGAACGGCGAACGGATCAAGCCCCAATTCCTCGGCCATGGAGTCGAGCAGGGTTTCAAACGCGAACCGCACATTCACGGTGCCGTGCCCGCGCATGGCGCCGCAGGGGGGCGTATTCGTCAGGCCGCGTATACCGTGGTATTTCACAGCCGGAATGTCATAGAGCGCATAGAGCAGCGAGCCGGCATACAGGATGGTGACGATGCCATAGCCGCTATAGGCGCCGCCACGCTGGATGCTTTCGCATTCCACTGCAGTGATATGTCCATCCGCCGTCAGGCCGATCTTCATGCGCGTGGTGGTCTTCGGCCTTCCGCGATGGCAGAGAAAGGTCTCTTCGCGGCTCAGTTTCAAACTCACCTTGCCGCGCGCCGCACGCGCCAGCAGCCCGGTGATGATCTCGAATCCGAGGGTTTCGGTACGGGCGCCGAAGCCGCCGCCGATATGCGGCTTGACGACGCGAATGTCCGCCTCGTCCATACCGAGGCAGCGGCCCAGCATGAGATGCACATAGAACGGCACTTGCGTGCATGACCAGACGGTCAGCCGTTCGCGTTCGCCGTCCCACTCCGCCACTGTGGCATTGGGCTCCATGTGGGCCTGATTAACTTCCGCATTCTCGAAGGTCTGTTCGCGGACCAAGGCTGCGGCGGCAAAGCCCGCCTGCGTGTCGCCGAGTTCAAATGCGACATCGCGTTCGACATTACCTTCGCGTTCGTCATGCAGACGCGCCGCACCGGGCGCAAGCGCCTCTTCCACCTCGAAATAAGCCGGCAATTCACGCCACGAGACGTGGATCAGGTCCATCGCCGCTTGCGCTGTTTCGGCGGTATCGGCCGCCACCGCCGCGATCGGTTCGCCGCGATAGCGCACGCGCCCGCGTGCGAGAGGAAATTCGTTTTGCGCAATCGGCAGCACGCCGAACGGCACGCCGCAATCGGCGCCGGTAATCACCGCGCGCACGCCGGGCAAGGCGCGCGCAGCCTCCGTGTCGATGGAGAGCAGTTCGGCATGGGCGACGGGGGAGCGCAATATACGCCCGACAAAAGCGCCGCCGCCGAGATCCGCGCTGTAGAGCGCGCGGCCGGCGACCTTGTCGGGACCGTCAATGAGCGGCGTCGGCGCGCCGATCGTCACACTGGTCATGCTGCCGCCCGTTGCACCGCCTCGATGATTTTCACATAGCCGGTGCAGCGGCAGATATTACTTGCCAATGCGGCGCGAATGTCGTCGGGCCCGGGTTGCGGATTGCGCCGCAGCAACCCCTCGGCGGCCATGATCATGCCGGGGGTGCAATAGCCGCATTGGGCGCCCAGCACCTCGTGGAAGGCGCGCTGAACGGGCGACAGCGCACCGTCGGACGCCAGCGACTCCACCGTCTCCACATGCTTGCCAGCGCAGGAATGGGCCAGCGTGATGCAGGAGAGTCGAGGCCGGCCGTCAACAAGCACGGTGCAGGCGCCGCATTCACCGCCATCACACCCCATTTTGGCGCCGGTGATCCCCGCCACGTCGCGAAGATAGTCAAAGAGCAGCATATTGAGCGCCACGGCATCCTCACGCCCGGCGCCGTTCAGCTCCATGAGGAGAAGTTCTTTCTTCGGTTTCATGCCGCCTGCCCTAACATGAATTGGCCTGCCGGGCCAACATTGCCGCGACGTCCCGCTCTCTCCTCTTCCCCGCCTGGTCGTGTAATTCCCGTCTGCATACCGGCTGCCCTGCGCGCCATATTCACGAGGAAACAAAGAATGTTCGACAGTGTTCTGATCGCAAACCGGGGTGAGATTGCGTGCCGGATCATTCGCGCTTGCCGCGCGCTGGGGGTGCGCAGCGTCGCCGTCTGCTCCGAGGCCGATGCGGGTGCGCTGCACACTGTCATGGCTGATACGGCGGAACCGATCGGACCGGCCAATCCGCGCGCCAGCTATCTGAACATGGATGCGTTGCTTGACGCTGCCGCCCGCGCCGGAGCAGGGGCTGTTCATCCCGGCTATGGCTTTCTGGCCGAAAACGCCGAATTCGCGCAGCGTGTCATCGACGCGGGCCTGGTATGGATCGGTCCGGCACCCGGGACGATAGCCGATATGGGCGACAAGGCGCGCGCGCGCCGCCTGGCCGAAGCCGCCGGCGTGCCAACACTTCCGGGAAGCCGTGATTTCCCGTCCGGCATGCTGGACGGAGTGACGTCGGCTGCGGACGCCGTGGGTTATCCGCTTCTGGTCAAGGCGGCAGCAGGCGGCGGCGGTATCGGCATGCGGCGCGTCGACGAGCGGGATGCGCTGGAAAGCGTGGCGCGCGCCACCCAATCCATGGCGGAGCGGGGATTCGGCGACGGCACGATTTATCTCGAACGTCTCGCCGCGCCGGCGCGGCATGTCGAGGTTCAGATTTTCGGATTCGGCGACGGGCGTGCCGTGCACCTGTTTGAGCGGGACTGCTCGGTTCAGCGGCGATTCCAGAAGGTGATTGAGGAAGCGCCGGCGTTCGGCCTCGCCCCCGACACCACGGTGGCAATGGCCGAAGCAGCCGTCTCTCTCGCTTCCGCCGAGAATTATTCCGGGGCCGGCACGGTGGAGTTCATCGTCGGGCCGGAGGGTGATTTCTACTTTCTCGAAATGAACACTCGCATTCAGGTAGAGCATCCGGTGAGTGAAATGCTGACGGGGATCGACCTGGTGGCAGGACAGATCACCCTTGCACGCGGAGAAACCCCGGCCCGGCTTTCCCAGGGACCCATCCGCGCCGCCGGCCACGCCATCGAATGCCGCATATACGCGGAGCGACCGGAACGGCGCTTTCTGCCATCGCCGGGACGCATTGATTCGCTGCGCTGGCCTGCATCGGGACCGGATTTGCGCCTTGATACCGGCGTGCGCGAGGGCGACACGGTGACCCCGCATTACGACCCGCTCGTCGCCAAGCTGGTTGCGCATGGACCGGAGCGCGGTACGGCGCTGGACCGCATGGCGCGCGCCCTTGCCGAGACTCGCATCGAGGGTCTCTCAACGAACCTTGCCTTCCTGCAGCGCGTGGTCAGCCATCCAGAGTTTCGTGCCGGCGGCGTCTCCACGGAGTTCGTGACCACGCATTTGCAGGAACTCGCGCCGCGTTGATCGGGCGGAATCGTGGAAGGTCGCGCACATGTCGCAGCCTCATGCCTGCGCCGCAACCCACGCCAGCGCTTCCCGGACGTCAACGACGTTCGGTGCCGGGGGCGGCGGCGGACGCTCAATCATGAGCACCGGCAACGCCATGGCGCGCGCGGCGGCGATCTTGCTGTAACCGGCCGCGCCGCCTGCATTTTTTGTAATCAGCAGGTCGATAGCCTTGTCGATGAACAGGGCGCGCTCACTCTCCATGGTAAAGGGGCCGCGCGACACCACAATCTCGGCGCCGGGCAGGAGCGGTGCTGTCGGCGGCTCGAATACCCGGACGACGAACCGGCAGGCGCGGCATGCCGCAAATGGCGCCAGACTCTGGCGCCCCACAGTCAAGAATGGCCGCGTTCCCAGCGACGCGACCTGCGCCGCGGCAATTTCGACATTTACGACGCCCTCCCACCGGTCACCGGGAGCTGCCGTCCATGGCGGGCGCACAAGCGCCAGGCGAGGTACGCCCTCCTGATGGCAGGCGGCAGCGGCATTGGCAGAGATGGTGTCGGCAAAAGGATGCGTCGCGTCGATCACGGCGTCGATTGCACGCGCGCGCAGCCAGGCGGCAAGGCCGGCAATCCCGCCGAAACCGCCGACGCGCAATTCGCCTGCCGGCCGCAATGGCCGCGCAGTGCGCCCGGCAAGCGATGTGATGACATGCAGACCGGGGCGTTCAGCAAGTGCGGCGGCCAACTCCCGCGCTTCCGTGGTGCCTCCGAGAACGAGCAGTCTAAAAATCGGCGCGCCCCCGCAACCGTCCGGCGCGGTCATAGATCAGCACTTCCACCGCCACCGCGGGTCCGGCGACGGTGCGCGCTGCACGGCGCGCATCCTGCGCCACGGCATCGGCCAGCGACTTCCCGCCGGCGGCGAGCACGGCGCCGGCCGTTGATGCCTGACGGGCGGCAATGATGGTTTGCGCGGACGCACCCAGGCCCGCAAGACGCTCGACAAGCCAAGCGAAGTCCACGCGGCTGCGCGCCGAGTGCAAATCCAGTTCCCCGCGCGCGAGCTTGCACAGCTTGGCGAACCCGCCAGCGAGGCTGAGTCGCGGGACCGGGCGACGGCGCAGATATTTCAGTACGCCGCCGGCAAAGTCGCCCATGTCGATGAGAGCCGTTTCCGGCAGGCGGTAGTGCCCCTGCACCGCAGCTTCGCTGGTGCGCCCGGTGGCGGCCGCAATATGTTCATGCCCTGCAGCGCGCGCCACGTCGATCCCGTGATGAATGCTGGCGATCCACGCCGCGCAGGAATACGGCACGACGACGCCGGTAGTACCCAGCACGGACAGGCCGCCGACAATGCCGAGACGCCCGTTCATGGTTTTCTCCGCCAGTTCGGCGCCGCCGGGGATGGCAATTTCGACGATGACATCAGCGCGCGCACCATGGGCCTGCGAAAGATCGAGAATGGCGCTGGCAATCATCGACCGCGGCGCCGGATTGATCGCCGGCTCACCGACGGCAAGCGGCAGTCCGGGGCGGGAAACCGTTCCGACGCCATCGCCGGCGCGGAAGGTTACGCCGCTGCCCGCCGCACCGGGCCGAACGGTGGCGGTAACCAGCGCCCCGTGGGTGACGTCGGGGTCATCGCCTGCATCCTTGACGATACCGGCCATGGCCCAGCCCGCGCCCCGCGCCTCCCGCGCGAGTGCAAAGGACGGGCGCTGCCCGCCGGGCAATGAAATCGATACCGGGTCCGGAAATGCGCCGGTCAACCGGGCCTGCCACGCGGCGGCGGCGGCGGCGCAGGCGCAGGCGCCTGTGGTCCAGCCCCGGCGGAGAGGACGCTCCGCGGTCATGAAAGTCTTGTTCCGGGGGGGATGGGCCGCCCGCGCAGGGCGTCGCTCGCCTCCATGGCCTTGCGCCCCGGACGCTGAACGCGGCGCAGGCGCAGCGCCTCGACACCGCAGGCGATGGTGGGAACATCGTCGATCACCTCGCCGGGCGCGCCGGTGCCGGAGGTCATATCGACAACGAGCAGCTTCCATGTTTCACCGCCGACGGAGAAGCGCGCGCCCGGTCGGGGGCTGAGCGCCCTCACCTGCCGTTCGATTTCCGCTGCCGGGCGGGTCCAGTCGATGATCTCGTCGGCAGCCGTCAGCTTGCGGGCATAGACGGCATCGCCCTCGCACTGGGGTATTTCGGGAAAGTCCCCTGCCAGCGCGTCGACAATCATCCGGGCGCCGAGCGCGGCGAGACGGTCATGGAGTTCGCCGGCGTCCTGCCCGGCGATGGAGATTGCACGCTGGCTGAGCATGGGGCCGGTATCGAGACCTGCATCCATACGCATGATGGTGATTCCGGTTTCCGGGTCGCCGGCCATGATGGCGCGCTGGATGGGCGCTGCGCCGCGCCAGCGCGGCAGCAGCGAGGCGTGGATATTCAGGCATCCGCGCCGCGGAGCAGCGAGGAATGGCGGCGGCAGAATGAGGCCGTAAGCGGCAACGACGATGGCATCAAGTGGGGGAAGGACCTCACCTTTCAGTGACCGGGGAGAGCGCACCGGCACGGCGGCGGCTTCGGCCGCGCACTGAACAGGGCTTGGCCGCAGCCGACGCCCGCGCCCGGCGGGGCGGGGCGGCTGGGTCCACGCGAGTACGATGTCATGGCCAGCTGCGAGGATTGCTTCGAAAGCGGGCACCGCAAAATCCGGCGTACCCATGAACCCTATGCGCAGCGTCATCCGCCAAAGCGCCAATCGCGCCCCGGCGCGGCGGCGAACAACCGTTTCGTATAGTCATGGCGCGGCGCGGCAAAGAGTGCGGCGGCGGCGGCGGTTTCAACAATCGCACCGCGATACATGACCGCCACGCGGTCGCACACCTGGGCAGCAACGCGCAAATCGTGCGTGATGAACAGCACGGCGAGGTCGAAGCGCGCGCGCACTTCGTCGAGCAGCGCAAGGACCTGCGCCTGAACGGATACATCCAGCGCCGACACGGCCTCGTCGGCAATCAGCACTTGCGGTTCCATGGCGAGCGCACGCGCGACGCAAATTCGCTGGCGTTGACCGCCGGAGAACTGGTGCGGGTAGCGTCCGGCAGCGGCGGGGTCGATACCCACAAGTTCCAGCAATTCGCGGGCGCGCCGCCAGGCTTCCGCGGCCGGCACGCCGTAATTCATCGGCCCTTCGACGATCGAAGCGCCGACCGGGCGGCGCGGATTGAGCGACCGGTACGGGTCCTGAAACACGATTTGCACACGCTGGCGCAAGGGGCGCAACGCAGTCGGAGTGAGTGGAGCGAGGTCTGTGCCGTCCAGCAGGATGGCGCCGGCAGTCGGTTGCACGAGGCGCATGATGCAGCGCGCGACGGTCGACTTGCCCGACCCTGACTCACCGACAATGCCCAGCGTTTCCCCGCGCCGCAGCATGATGGAAACATCGTGCGCGGCGCGCACCGTGCGGCCCTGGCGCAGCCAGCCGCCGCCGGCATAGATCTTGGACAGGCTGCGCGTTTCCAGCGCCACCGCGGCGGCGGGCATGGCTTCCCGCGGCGGTGGTTCCAGGCTCGGAACGGCAGCCATGAGCGCCTTGGTGTAGGCATGCTTCGGCGCAGACAGAAGGTCCGCCGCAGGCCCGAATTCCACAATGCGGCCCGCTCGCATGACCGCAACGCGGTCCGCGATTTCCGCCACCACGCCAAAATCGTGGGTAATGAACAGCACTCCCATGCCGCGTTGACGCTGGATCTGCTTGATCAGCGCGAGAATCTGCGCCTGCGTGGTGACGTCGAGCGCGGTGGTCGGCTCGTCGGCAATCAAAAGCGCCGGTTCGAGCGCCAGCGCCATGGCGATCATTACGCGCTGGCGCTGGCCGCCGGAGATCTGGTGGGGATACATGGCGCCAAGTCGTTCCGGCTCGGGCAGATTGACATCGGCCATCACAGCGTGCACGCGCGCAGTGCGCTCGCGGCGGTTCAGCCGCGTGTGCGCAGCGAGGACTTCGTCGATCTGCCGCGCGACCGGGAGAACCGGATTGAGCGCGGTCATCGGCTCCTGAAATATCATCGACATGCGCACGGCGCGCAGGGCCCGCAGACGCGCCGGGGAAGCCTTCATCAGATTTTCGCCCAGCAGTTCGATGCTCCCGCCGGTAGCATGAAGCTGCCCGGCAGGCAGCAGCCCCATCACAGCCTGGGCCGCGACCGATTTGCCGGAACCCGACTCGCCGACCAGGCACAATGTCTCATTGGCGCGCACGTCCAGGCTGATATTCTCGACCGCGTTTGCCCGGTCGGCGCCCGGCGGCAGGCGAACCGTGAGGTCGGTGATGTCGAGGACCGCGGTCATGGCTCAGAGGCGCCGCGCCAGACGCGGGTCAAGCGTATCGCGCAGCCCGTCGCCCAGCACATTGATGGCCAGTACCGCCAAGGCAAGAAACAGGCCAGGAAAGAAAATTATCCACGGCGCCACCTGAAACAGCGCCCGCCCCTCCGCCATGATATTGCCCCAGCTCGGGATTTCCGGCGGGATGCCGGCGCCGAGAAACGACAGCAATGCCTCGGTGATGATGGCCGACGCGCAGACATAGGTGCCCTGGACGATGAGCGGCGCGACGGTGTTGGGCAGTACGTGACGCAAGAGCAGCGTGGGCAGGCGCGTACCCATCGTAACCGCCGCCTCGACATAGGGTTCCTCGCGTATGGTCAGCACGACGCTGCGCACAAGGCGCACCACACGCGGCACTTCGGGAATGGCAATCGCCGCCACGACCGTGGTGAGATTGGCGCCGGCCAGGGCAATCATGGCAATGGCGAGCAATATGCCGGGTATCGCCATGAGGCCGTCCATGATGCGCATGGCGATGGCATCGACAATGCGCACATAACCGGCGAGCAGACCGATGACGAGGCCGACGGCGAGGCTGAGCGTCATGACGCACAGGCCGACGATCAGCGAGATACGGGCGCCGTAGACCGTGCGGGTATAGAGGTCGCGGCCGTACATATCGGTGCCGAACCAGTGTCCGGCGCCGGGCTTTTGCATCCGCGAAACGGGGTCCAGCGCGGCGGGGTCACCAGTCCATAGCAGCGGGGCAAACAGGGCGGCGGCAACCAGCAGCGCAATGACGGAAGCGCCGAACATGACGCCGGGATGGCGGCGGGCGGCACGCAGCAGGCGCGCCCGCGGCGCAGCGGCGTCAGTGGCCGCGGTCAATAGCGAATCCTCGGGTCGAGCGCGATATAGAGCAAATCGACGACCAGATTGACAATCACATAAGCTGCCGAGAACACGAGAATGATCCCCTGGATCACCGGATAGTCCCGGCGCAGCACGGCATCGACGGTCAAGCGTCCGAGCCCGGGAATATTGAACACGCTCTCGGTCACCACCACGCCGCCGATGAGCAGCGAGAAACCGATGCCGATGACGGTAACAATCGGCACCGCGGCATTGCCGAGCGCGTGGCGCAGCACCACCAGATATTCCGGCAGGCCCTTGGCGCGGGCAGTGCGCACATGGTCTTCCGCCAGTATTTCCAGCACACTGGCGCGGGTGATGCGCGCGATGAGGGCAATATAGACGGCGCTCAGGGCCAGCGCCGGCAGGGCAAGCCGGTGCAGGAAAGCCCCGAGCCCGTCAGCCAGCGGCGCATAACCCTGAACCGGAAACCAGCCTGTACCGATAGCGAACAGATAGATCAGCACATAGCCCAGTACGAATACCGGCACGGAGAACCCCATTACCGCGAACCCCATGATCGCGCGGTCGATCCATGAACCGGAGCGCCAGGCGGCAATGGTGCCCAACGGCACCGCCACCGCCACGGCGAAGAACAAGGTCAGCATGGCCAGCGACAGGGTTGGCTCGACGCGTTGCGCGATCAGCGTGGAGACAGGCAGATTCGAAAAAATCGATGTGCCGAGATCCCCTTGCGCAACGCGCGTAATCCACGCCACGAATTGAATATGCAGCGGCTTGTCGAGGCCAAGCTGGGCACGGATGCGTTCAATATCAGCCGGGCTCGCATAATCACCCGCAATGACGGTCGCCGGGTCGCCCGGACTCAGATGCAGCAGCAGAAAGACGAACACCGCGACGACGCCCATGACCGGCACGGTCGCCAGGACACGGCGGGCAATGAACGTAAACATCGGCGCGAACGCCCTGCCACTCGGGTTCTGCGGCTCCGAGGGCTAACGCTTCTCGATGTTCCAGACGAAGGGCACCGGAGACTTGATCATTCCTGATAGAGAGTCGCGATAGGCAATCGGATTGAACCATTTGCCGAAATTGCCGTAAGTGACGATTTCGATAGCGCGCCTCTGCACCGCTTCGGCGATGCGGAACTGCTCGTCCCCGTCGGTGGCGCGGGCATACTGGTCGCGCAGGTCCTCAATCACCGCGTCGCACGGCCAGCCAAACCATGCCCGCTCGCGGCAGCCACCGGAAACACCGATATTCGCCACGGGATCGAGAATATCGGCGCCGATCCACCATGTGATGAAGATATTCCAACCGCCTTGATCCACCGGTTCGGCCACCGCACGCCGCGAGGTCAGCGTGGCCCAGTCCATGGCCTGAAGCTCTACCGTCACCCCGATCTCACGCAGCAACTGTGCTGTCACCAGCGAAGCCCCATTGTTGATCGGAATGTCCGTCGCCTGAAGAATGACAACAGGGCGACCGTCATAGCTCGACTCCGCCACAAGAGCACGCGCACGATCAAGGTCCTGGGTCATCAACGCCCCGGCCCCCGCATCACTCTCCAGCGGGGTCCCGCAACCGAAATACGCCGCACAGCGGCTGTAATACACAGGGTTCCCTATCACCGCCTGAAGATACGAAGTCTGATCCACCATCCACAAAACCGCCTCGCGCATCTTCGGGTCGTCAAACGGCGGCAAGGTGTGATTCAGACGCAGCCAGCCCTGGCTGCCGAGGGAATCCAGCGTCTCGACCACAACGCCGGGACTCAACTCCATGATCGGAAGCAAATCATGCGGAGGAAGCTCAAAATAGTCGATCTCGCCGCTGATCAGTGCGTTCATCGCAGTCGCAGCATCAGGAATGTAATGCCATTCCACACGGTCAACCTTCACATGCTTGCCGCCCGCTGCAAAACTCGGCGCCTCAGACCGCGGCGCATAATGCGGGTTCTTCCGATACACAACTTTCGCGCCCGGTATCCATTCCTCCGCAACAAAAATGAACGGACCGGAGCCGGTCATTTCCGGCACCTGGGAAAACGGGTCCGTCTCAGCCACGCGCGCAGGCATCATGAACGGGACATTCGATGAAATCTTGCCGAGTGACTCCAGAACCAGACCGTAAGGCGCCTTCAGAGTCAGCGTGAAGGTGCGCTCATCCACCACCGACAGGCTTTCGGTGGCATCCATCAGTTTCTGGCCCATGCCGTCGCGCGCTCCCCAGCGCCGCACAGAGGCCACGCAGTCCGCCGCCTGCACCGGCGTGCCGTCATGCCACAGGAGGCCGTCGCGAAGGCGGAAGGTCCACACCAGACCGTCGGCGCTCACCGACCAGTCTTCCACCATTTGCGGCTGCACATCGAGGTTCTCGTCCAGCGCAAACAGCGTGTCATAGACCATGTAGCCATGGTTGCGCGTGATATACGCCGTGGTCCAGATCGGGTCGATATTCCTCAGGTCCGCATGAGGAACAATCCGCAGCACCGTCTCCGCAGCCGCAGGAAGCGCGGCTAGAAAAACAGCGGCAAGGGCCGCACAACGCAAAAATCGATGCATGGTTTCGCTCCCCGAGATTGGACGCTTCAATTATGCGCCCCGATCATCGCCGATCAATCAGCGTTTTTCGATGTTCCAGAAGAAGGGCACGGGAGACTTGATCAGCCCCGACAGCGAGTCGCGATAGGCGACGGGGCTGAACCAGCGCCCGAAATTGACATAGGCGATGATCTCGAGGGCGCGCCTCTGCACCGCTTCGGCGAGGCGGAACTGCTCATCCGCGTCAGTGGCGCGGGCAAATTGGTCGCGCAGGTCCTCGATCACCGCATCACACGGCCAGCCAAACCATGCCCGCTCGCGGCAGCCACCGGAAACACCGATATTCGTTACCGGGTTGAGTATGTCGGCGCCGATCGCCCAGGTGACAAAGGCATTCCAGCCTCCCTGGTCCACCGGGTCGGCCACGACACGCCGCGAGGTCAGCGTGGCCCAGTCCATGGCCTGAAGCTCTACCGTCACCCCGATCTCACGCAGTAACTGCGCTGTCACCAGCGAAGCCCCGTTGTTGATCGGAATGTCCGTCGCCTGAAGAATGACAACAGGGCGACCGTCATAGCTCGACTCCGCCACAAGAGCGCGCGCACGATCAAGGTCCTGGGTCATCAACGCCCCGGCCCCCGCATCACTCTCCAGCGGGGTCCCGCAACCGAAATACGCCGCACAGCGGCTGTAATACACAGGGTTCCCTATCACCGCCTGAAGATACGAAGTCTGATCCACCATCCACAAAACCGCCTCGCGCATCTTCGGGTCGTCAAACGGCGGCAAGGTGTGATTCAGACGCAGCCAGCCCTGGCTGCCGAGGGAATCCAGTGTCTCGACAACAACGCCGGGACTCAACTCCATGATCGGAAGCAAATCATGCGGAGGAAGCTCAAAATAGTCGATCTCGCCGCTGATCAGTGCGTTCATCGCAGTCGCGGCGTCAGGAATGTAATGCCATTCCACGCGGTCAACCTTCACATGCTTGCCGCCCGCTGCAAAACTCGGCGCCTCAGACCGCGGCGCATAATGCGGGTTCTTCCGATACACAACTTTCGCGCCCGGTATCCATTCCTCCGCAACAAAAATGAACGGACCGGAGCCGGTCATTTCCGGCACCTGGGAAAACGGGTCCGTCTCAGCCACGCGCGCAGGCATCATGAACGGGACATTCGACGAAATCTTGCCGAGTGACTCCAGAACCAGACCGTAAGGCGCCTTCAGAGTCAGCGTGAAGGTGCGCTCATCCACCACCGACAGGCTTTCGGTGGCATCCATCAGTTTCTGGCCCATGCCGTCGCGCGCTCCCCAGCGCCGCACAGAGGCCACGCAGTCCGCCGCCTGCACCGGCGTGCCGTCATGCCACAGGAGGCCGTCGCGAAGGCGGAAGGTCCACACCAGACCGTCGGCGCTCACCGACCAGTCTTCCACCATTTGCGGCTGCACATCGAGGTTCTCGTCCAGCGCAAACAGCGTGTCATAGACCATGTAGCCATGGTTGCGCGTGATATACGCCGTGGTCCAGATCGGGTCGATATTCCTCAGGTCCGCGTGAGGAACAATCCGCAGCACCGTCTCCGCAGCCGCAGGAAGCGCGGCTAGAAAAACAGCGGCAAGGGCCGCGCGGTGCAAAAAACGGCGGATCGGCCGGGATTTTCCGGGATCAGCCGTTCGGTGTCTCACGACGTCGGCGCGTGTTCGGCGCATCCGGGCGGGTTCGTTACCGGGAGCGTGCGGCGCGGCGCGGGGTCTCCCCGGCGCTCTTGCCTTCGCGCGTTCCTGTCGGCGCTGCCGAGCATATCATTGGCCGGGGACCTTTCTGCAAAGTGCGGCGGCACCCTAGCACGCCAGGCCCGCACGGGCCAGTTCAAGGACGCGCGGAGACGGGCTGCATCACACTGCGCGTGCGGTCAGGCCGCCGTCTACGGGCAGGCATACGGCGTTGATATAGGCGGCTTCGTCGCTGGCGAGAAACGCCGCCGCATGCGCCACATCCCATGCGGTGCCCATGCGCCCGGTAGGGCACGCTGCGTGGCGTTCCTGCACCATGGCGTCGATACTGCCATGCACGCCGGCGATCTGCTGCCGCACCATGGGCGTATCCATGAGTCCGGGGCAGATGGCGTTGACGCGAATGCCCTGCGCGGCATATTGCAGCGCCAGCGCAACAGTGAGTTGATTCACCGCCCCCTTGGCGGCGTAATAGCTGGCATAGTCGTAACCGGTGTAGCGCAGGGCGGCGATGGACGAGATATTGATCACCACCCCGCTCCCCTGCCGCAGCATCACGGGCAGAATATACTTGCAGGCGAGAAACACCCCGTTCAGGTTCAGGTCGATTTCGCGTTTCCAGCCGGCTTCGTCCAGTTCCACGGGTCCGCCCATAACGGCGTGGCCGACATTGTTGTGCAGGATGTCGATGCGGCCCCAGGCTTCCAGCGCGCTCGCGGCGCCGGCGGCGACGCTGTCACTTTCGGTGACGTCGCATGCCAGTGCCCTGGCTGCGCCGCCTTCGCCGGTGATGATCGCCGCGGTCTCTTCCGCGGCTGACAAGTTTATGTCGGCGCAGATGACTCGCGCACCGCGACGCGCATAGGTCACGGCGGATGCCTTGCCGTTTCCCCATCCCGGGCCGATTGATCCGGCGCCGAAAACCAGCGCCACGCGCTCATTCAGTCCGTTGCCAGCCGTCACCGCCACCTCCTTTCCGTGCACCGGTGCGCATGACCATCGGCTTGTCCGACGGGGGCGGCGCGCGGCGTCCGCAAGCGGGGAGAACCCCCATCAGCACTCTGCAAAACCAATGGTGTCACCATGAATCATGACGGTCAAACGGATCAATCCGAGGCGCAGGCAGCCCCTGCGTTTCAGCATCATTTTGCGGTGTTGAGCGAAATGAGCATGCACTATGTCACCGCTGGCTCCGGTACACCGCTGGTTCTTCTGCACGGATTTCCGCAGACTTGGTACGAATGGCGCCTGATCATGCCGGCCCTGGCGGCGCATTACACGGTGATCGCGCCGGACCTGCGCGGGCTGGGGGACTCGTCGCGGCCGGCTGACGGGTATCACAAGGCGCGGCTGGCGGAAGATGTGTGGGAACTCATGCACGGCGTGCTCGGCCATGAGCGGTTTATGGTCGCCGGCCATGACTGGGGCGGCCCGGTGGCGTTTGCGCTGGCAGCGGCGCACCGTGACGCCGTGCAAAGGCTGGCGATTCTGGACGTCATGATCCCCGGCGACGGCAGCGGCGACCAATTCACCAATGCCGGAGGGCGGTGGCATCATCATTTTCATCGCACGCTTGACCTCCCGGAAGCACTGGTCGCCGGCCGCGAGGAGATCTATGTCGGCTGGTTCCTCAGGAACTTCACGGCGTTTCCGGGGGCTATTGATGACGCTGCGATCAGCGAATATGCACGCACCTATTCGCAGCCGGGGGCGATGCGCGCGGGCTTTGCCTACTATCGAACCACACCGCGCGATGTCCTGGACAATCAGCGCGCCCTCAAGGCCGGCAAGCTTGCCATGCCGGTGCTGGCGCTGGGCGGCGGCAAGAGCTTCGGGCGGCGCGAACAGACAGCGGAGTCCCTGCGCCGGGTCGCCGCCAGTGTGCAGGGCGGGGTAATCGCCGAGTCCGGGCACTTCCTCCCCGAGGAGGCGCCGGAGGAAGTTGCGGCAATCCTGCTCAACTTTTTCGGCGCTCCTGCCTGAACCGGCCGGACGCTGTTTCCCGAAAATCAGGCAGGTGTGACGAAGGATTCAACGACCTTCTTGGTTCCGGCGCCTGGTTTCTCGAAGGCGATTTCCAACTTGTCGCCATCCACCTTCTCCACCCTGCCATAGCCGAAGGCGCGGTGGAATACGCGCCGGCCCACAGGAATGCCTCCGGCAGAGCGGGCCGGCGCGGCGGCGCGCCGGGGGGCGGGCGAGCGCCGGGGAGACGGGGCCGCCACAGCAATCTTCGCGGCGCCGGGTGAGCGGTTTCTTGTCGACAAGGCCTTGCGGCGATACTCGATATGCGCCTCCGGCAATTCGGCGATGAAGCGGGACGGCGGATTGGAGTCCGAGCGCCCGAATGTCTGGCGCACCCCCGCATGAAGGACAAAAGCGCGGCGGCGCGCCCGGGTGAGCGCGACATAAGCCAGCCGGCGTTCTTCCTCCAGGCTCTTTTCACCGCGCTCCTCGAGTGAGCGGCGATTGGGAAAGATGCCTTCTTCCCATCCCGGCAGGAACACCGTGTCGAACTCAAGCCCCTTGGCGGCATGCACGGTCATGATGTTGACCGTGTCGTCCTGTTCGCCGGCGGCGGTGTCCATCACCAGGCTCACATGCTCCAAAAAGCCTGCGAGCGTGTCGAACTCCTCCAGGGCGCCGATCAGCTCCTCAAGGTTTTCGAGGCGCCCCGGCGCTTCCAGGGAACGGTCGCGCTTCCACATTTCGGTGTAGCCGGACTCGTCAAGGACCAGAGCAGCAAGGTCGGGCAGGGCCAGCGTGTCGACGCGCTCGCGCCAGCGGTCGAGCGAGGCGATCAACTCGGTAACGCTCTTGCCGGCGCGTCCGCGCAGTTCGCTCGTCTCCACGAGTTCGCGTGCTGCGCTCAGCAGGGGAAGCTCCTGCGCACGCGCGTGTTGATGAATCTGCCCCAGGCTGGTCGCGCCGATTCCGCGCCGCGGCGTATTGATGATGCGCTCCAGCGCGAGGTCGTCATCAGGCTGTGCGACAAGGCGCAAATAGGCCAGCGCATCGCGGATTTCCAGCCGTTCGTAGAACCGCACACCGCCTAGCATGCGGTAGGGCAGGCCGATTTGCAGGAAACACTCTTCAAAACTGCGTGTCTGAAAGGCGGCGCGTACCAGAATGGCCATGCCGCCGAGTGTGTTTCCCTGCCGCCGCAAGGTTTCGATTTCATGGGCGACCGTACGCGCTTCATCGTCACCGTCCCAAGCGGCGATGACCCGCACCGCCTCGCCGGCTTCGCCCTCGGTCCACAGGGTCTTGCCGAGGCGGCCGTCATTGTGCGCGATCACGCCGCCGGCAGCGCCGAGAATATGCCCGGTGGAGCGGTAATTTCTTTCCAGACGAATGACGCGAGCGCCAGAAAAGTCGGTCTCGAAGCGCAGGATATTGCCGATTTCGGCACCGCGCCAAGCATAGATCGACTGGTCGTCATCGCCGACGCAGCAGATATTCCGGTGTTTCTGCGCCAACAAGCGCAACCACAAATATTGCGTAACATTCGTATCCTGATATTCATCGACTAGAATATAATGAAACCTGTCCCTGTATTCTTCCAGGACATCGTCATTTTCCGTGAACAACGTAATGCAGTGTAAAAGGAGGTCGCCAAAATCTGCCGCATTGGAAGTCAGCAGGCGCTGTTGATATTCCCGATACACGGTGATCGCCTTGCCGTTGGCGATTTCCGTTCCGTCCTCGGCGCTGACCTTGTCGGGCAGCAAGCCGCGGTCTTTCCAGCGCTGGATGGCGGTGAGTACGGCGCGGGGCGGCCATTTTTTCGGATCGACGTGATTTGCCGCCAGAATCTGCTTGATGATGCGGAGTTGGTCGTCAGTGTCGACGATGGTGAAGTTCGGCGCCAGCCCCACGCGTTCCGCATGGCGGCGGAGGATGCGCGCCGCCACCGAGTGAAATGTCCCGAGATGCCAGCCGTCGACGGGCCGCTCGACCAGGGTCTGGACGCGCTCTTTCATCTCGCGCGCAGCGCGATTGGTGAAAGTGACGGCGAGCACCTGCCCCGGATGGGCAAGTCCCGTCGCCAGTATGTGCGCGAGGCGTGTGGTCAGGACGCGGGTCTTGCCTGTGCCGGCGCCTGCCAGCACCAGAACCGGTCCTTCAGTGGCTTCCACCGCCTTCCGTTGTTCGGGGTTCAACTGCTCCAGCCACGGAGCTTCGGTCCTGCTGTCCGGTGTCGCATGGTCAAGGTCGAATGAGTCGGGCATGGTGGTGTACAATCTTCACAATTCCGACGCGACGTGTGTACGTAGCGCGGCCGCGGCGGAGTCCCGCCGAGGATGTCCATAGCCCGTACTGAACTATACTACATGATGCGCACTGCCCCAGCCCGGAGTGCGTCCGCGCGGCCGGTTTCAGGTTTGGCCGCGTTCCGTTGCATCCTGACGCGCCACAGCGCGGCGGCGAACCGCCAGGGCGTCGGCGCGGCGCACAACCCCCAGAAAATGGGGCGCTGCCTTGCTCTTGATGACCGCGAGGCAGGAAGCGCCGCCCGAATCGAAGCGGGCAAGAACATCGTCAAATGCGGCGTCTTCCGTGACCGTCTCCGCTGCCCCGATCGTCACGGCATCGCCGCGCTCGCGGGCTGCGCCGACAAGCCGGCCGCGGGAATCGACAATATGGATCACGCCGTCAGGCGCACCTTGCAGGCTCTCCCGCATCTCTGCTTCGGAAGCGCTCAGCGCGACTGTGGGGCAGTCCTCCGTCATGGTACCGCGAAGGTCGAGTTCGGCGGTCGCGACGCCTAGCCGCGCCGCTGCGAGGTCTATTCCGCGATCAGCAAGCTGCGCAGTGAAATATGACCCGCCGGCGACTTGCCGGCATATCAGCGATGCAGCGGCGACGGCGATCATCACGGCCACCGCGATGGTGTGATCACCGGTGAGTTCGAATACCATGACGATGGTGGAAACCGGCGCGCCGAGCACTGCCGCGGCGGTCGCGCCCATGCCGACCATGCTGTAGGTGTTGGCGCTCGCGCCCAGTCCGGGAGCGACGGCGGCAACGACGATGCCGAAGGCGGCGCCGGCCAGTGCACCGATGCACAGGCCCGGTGAGAAGACACCGCCGGAAAAGCCGAACCCGAGGCACAATATGGTCGCGAGCAGTTTCGCCGCGCACAGTGCCGCCAGCAGGGGCAGGTCGAAAGCACCGCTCAGCGCCAAGTCGGTGGTTTCATAGCCGACGCCTATCACTTCGGGGAAGGCGACGGCGATCAGGCCGCAGCCAAGGCCTCCCACGGCCGGCTTGAGCCAGCCCGGCAGTGGCATGGCCGCGGCAGCGCGGGCGCAGCGCCGGGTGCCGGCGATGAAAGCCAGCACAATCCCTGCACAGGCGGCGCCAAGCAGCAGGAATGCAGGCATTTCGGCGTATGAGGCGATTTCGACGCCAGCGACCGCAAAGGCCGAAAAATCCCCGAATGTCAGCCGGGTGATGATGGCGCCGATGACTCCGGCGAGCGCCACCGGGGCGAACGCGGTCAGCCCGTAATGACCCACCACGACTTCAAGGGCGAAGAACACGCCGGCGAGCGGGGCGTTGAAGGACGCGGCAACACCGGCAGCCACCCCGCAGCCGAGCAGGATGGCGCGTTGCACGCGGTCCAGGCGCAGGCGCTGTCCGACCCCGCTTGCCAGCGCGGCGGTGAGGTGCACAACCGGTCCTTCCCGCCCCACCGATGCGCCGGCGCCGATCGATACGGCGCTGGCAGCTGCCTGAGCCATGCCGTCGCGCACGCGCATCCTGGCGCCGCCGACGGCGCGCGCGGCGATGACATCCGCCACGCCTTGCGGTCGCCGGCCCGGCATGAGGAAGTGGATCAACAGGCCGACCGCGAGACCCCCCAGCGCCGGTGCGGAAAGGCGCCACCACCACGCCATGTCACGCGCCGCGGCGAGCACATGTCCGGCATCGGCGCTGTAGAACGCGAACTGGGCTGCGTCCAGCAAGAGGCGAAAGCCGACGGCGGCATAGCCGGCCAGAATCCCCACCGGAACGGCCAGACAGGACAGGAGAATCGCCTCGCGATGGCCTCGCAGCGAATCGGTCAGGCGCGTGCGCCAAGCAAACTCACGCCGCAGCATGGCGGCGTGCATCCCGCGCGGTTTCGTCAGCCATGAGCATCTATGGTGATTGGCAACATAGGCGCGAAGGGAGCAAAATCGTGCTTTCAGGACCCGGAAAAACGCCCGCCCCGCAGCGGTGATTCATCGGGTCCGGCGGTGTGGCGGCGGCGGGCGGGAAAAGCCGATCTTCCGGCTGAGACCCGGCGGCAGGTCGGCGCCGGCGTGGGCGCGTTTGATCGCTGCCAGCCTGTCGCGCACCGACATGGGCATGGGCGCCGCGCGACGCTTGCCCAAGTCCATATGCAACAACATGAGTTCGTTCGTTGCCGCGTGATACTGCTTCTCGTCATGATACATGGCGTGCACAGCGTGAATGCGCTTTTCGTCGAAATCGATGAGATGGGTCGTGAAGCGCAGCGGATCATTCCCCACCACCTCACGCAGATAGGCGGCGTGCGCCTCCAACACGAAAATCGAGCCCCCGGTGGCACGGGTATAGGCTTGGTCGAGACCGATCAACTCCATGAACGCATCGGTGGCGTGGTCGAAGGCGAGCAGGTAGTAGGCGACATTCATATGCGCATTGATGTCCAGCCATTCGTCGCGCACGCGCTCGCGATGCAGAATCAGCGGCGCGGGATAGGCGCCGCCGGAGTCGGGGTCAGGGTGCATGGTTTTCGCCTCGGCGGTGATGCCGTATTCTCGATGTATACGCGACAGGATCGGAGTCGCACGCCCGCGTATTGTCGCGCACGGCGCCGCTGACCGGAAGGAAACATGCCATGGCCACCGCGCCGCAAATCAAGCCGAGCCGGCTGGACCCCGCTTCGCCCCTGCTTGACGAGCTCGCCGCACTGCTGGGGGACCGTCTCTCGACCTCCGCGGCGGTGTGTGAGCATCACGGTAAGGACGAGTCGTTTCATCGCCCCGTGAGTCCCGATGCGGTGGCCTTTGTCCGCTCGACGGAGGAAGTGAGCGCCGTCGTTACAGCATGCGCACGCTATCGGACGCCGGTGATCGCCTATGGCACGGGCACATCGCTGGAAGGGCATGTGGCGGCGCTGGAAGGCGGGGTGTGCATCGATCTCGGCCAGATGAACGAGGTTCTTGAGGTCAATACCGCCGATCTGGACTGCACGGTGCAGGCGGGCGTCACCCGCAAGCAGTGCAATGAATATCTGCGTGACACCGGGCTGTTCTTTCCTGTGGACCCGGGCGCCGATGCGTCGCTCGGCGGCATGGCGGCGACACGCGCCAGCGGCACCAACGCCGTGCGCTACGGCACCATGCGCGAGAATGTGCTGGGCCTGACGGTCGTGCTTGCCGACGGACGAATCATCCGCACCGGCGGGCGCAGCCGCAAATCCGCCGCCGGATACGACCTGACACGGCTCTTTATCGGCTCGGAAGGTACGCTCGGAATCATCACCGAACTGACGCTGAGACTCTATGGCATACCGGAAGCCGTCAGCGCAGCAACCTGCTGCTTTCCGGCCATCGGCGACGCGGTGAATGCGGTCATCATGACCACTCAGGTCGGGGTGCCGGTGGCGCGCATCGAACTTGTGGACAAATTGTCGATCGAGGCGATCAACAATTTTTCGCAACTCGACCATCCGGTGGCCTACACGCTGTTTTATGAATTTCACGGCACCGAGGCCTGGGCGCAGGAACAGGCGGAACTCGCACAGGCGATTGCCGAGGAACATGGCGGCGGCCATTTCGCCTGGACCGCCAATCGTGAAGAGCGCGGAAAATTGTGGCAGGCGCGCCATGACGCGCTCTATGCCATGGTGGCCGCGACGCCGGGCAGCCAGCCCATGGCGACCGATGTCTGCGTGCCCATCTCGCGCCTCGCCGAATGTATCGAGGAAACCGAAGCCGACAATCAGGACGCTCCGTTTCCGGCGCCGATCGTCGGCCATGTGGGCGACGGAAATTTTCACGTCGCCTATATGCTCGACCCCGGAAACGAGCAACATCTGGCGCTGGCGAACGAACTGCATGACAAGCTGATCGCGCGGACGCTGCGCATGGGCGGCACCTGCACCGGCGAACACGGCATCGGCTACGGCAAGATCGGCTATCTGAACGCCGAATGCGGTGACGGGGTGGCGGTGATGCGCGCCGTGAAACAGGCGCTCGACCCGGACAACATCATGAACCCGGGGAAAATTTTCCGGCTATAGGCGGCATCCGCCGGCGAGCGGGCAGGCACGCTCACCGGCGAAGCGAGGCTTCAGAAGTAGTAGCCGAGTTCCACCTGGATGAAGTCGTCATTGCGAAAACCGTGAAACGGGTCCTGCGGCTCGGTGTCGGTGAACAGGCGCAGCTCGACCGCAAGTCTCCAGCTTTCGCCAAGACGCCGGCTTGCTTCGACGGCATAGATGCGCGTGCTGCCGGTCATGTCCTGAATGACACCGCCGAGAATGGCAGTGTCCTGGGCGTCATTCAGCCCCAGCCGCGCGCCCGCGAAGATATCGTTCTGCACGGGAATCGTGGCCGCCGCGCCGCGCGTGTCGCGCAGATATTCGGCCAGCAGGCCGAGATCGGCATTGCCGCCAAACAAGCTGTAGAACGTATATTCAACGCCGCCGACAAAGCCGGCGTAATCCTGTTCCATACCGCGGAGGTTGCGCTGGCCGCTGCGGTAGAGCGCCTCGAGCTTCCACAGCCACGGTCCGGTGGTGTACTGCACATCGGCGCCGGTCTGGTGGATGACTTCATAAAGCGGCGCGAGAACCGGACGGCCCGCCTTGTCCAGCGCCGGCCTGAGAGACGGCTCCCGCGAAGTACCGTGAAAGTGATAGACGCCGACATCCCAGTCGCCGAAGCTGTTGGTGTAGCGCGCCGCAAAGTCGGCGCGCCGCTGCCCGGCGGCGGATTCATAGTCGGTCAGGTCAGGCTCGACAGGCAGCGCAGAGCGCAGCCTGCCATGCCGCCCGGCAAAGGTGCGTTCGCGAAACCAGGGCATGTAGATGACGTCCACGAAGCCCCAATCGCGGATCAGCGTCAGATTGACCATGGGCTGGCCGAGCTTTTCCTCGAGATCAGGACTTTCCACCAGGTCGGTTTGATTCACGATATCGACCAGGTGGTAGGATTCGACCACCCCCCAGAACAGCTTGCTGACACCGACGCCCAATTCCCAGTCGTCGCGCACGATCTGCAGGTAGAACTCGCGCATGTCGACATGGCTGCGGCGGGGATCGGCGCTGTCGAGGCGCACGAACGGCGCCACTGTCAGGGAAGTATAATCTTCCCATTCCAGATAGAATTCCGGGTCCAGCGCCAGCGCCGCGCTGTGCCGCCGCTGTCCCGGATACGCCGGCTCGCTGGAGAATATGCGTGTTTCCGCAGTGATATTACCGGACGCGGTTTCCACGACCGGCCCCTGCGCCATGCCGGGCGCGGCGGCCACCATCACCGCCGACACCGACAGGAACAGGCTTGTGACAAAGCATATTCGGGGCATGGCGGCAGTCTATATCACCCCGTGGGGCGGGCCAATGGCAGCGGCGGCAGAGCGCAGGCGGTATGAGGAGAACACGCATGAAGATCGGTATTTCCGCCGGCGGATATGACCGCCGCGACATGACTGCCGTGGCGGAATTTGCCGCCGCGGCGGAGCAGCTTGGCGCGGACCATTTGTGGTCGGCGGAGGCGTGGGCGCAGGACTCGGTGACGACGCTGGCCTGGCTGGCGGCACGCACGGAACGCATCATTCTCGGCACGGGGATCATGCAGATCAGCGCCCGCGCGCCGTCCATGACAGCCATGACGGCGCTGTCGCTGCACGGGCTGTCGGGCGGGCGGTTCATCCTCGGCCTTGGCGCCAGCGGTCCGCAGGTGGTGGAAGGACTGCACGGCGTACCCTATCGCCGGCCGCTGACGCGGCTGCGGGAAACGGTGGAGATCGTGCGCATGGCGTGCCGCGGCGAGACCCTGCGCTATGCCGGGCGCCATCATGCGCTGCCGCTGCCGGGCGGCGAGGGCAAGGCGATTCGACTCGATCATCCGCCGGCCGAAATCCCCGTGTTCCTGGCGACGCTGGCGCCGAAATCGCTGGAATATACCGGCGCCGCCGCCGATGGCTGGCTGGGGACGGTGTTCTCCCCCGACCATGCCGACACGCATCTGGCATGGCTCCGCCGCGGCGCGGAAGCAGCCGGGCGAACATTGAAGGACCTCGAACTGCATGTCGCCTGCCCCCTTGCCATCGGCGAAAATGTTGAAGAGCTGTTCGCCGCGCGCAGATCGGAAATCGCCTTCACCATGGGCGCCATGGGGTCCGCAGCCACCAATTTCTACAAGGACGCATTTGTGCGCGCCGGCTATGCCGATGATGCAAATGCCGTGCAGCAATTATGGCGCTCGCGCCGCCGCGACGCTGCGGCGGCGCGCGTGCCGGACTCCCTGGTCACCCGCTTCGGCGCCTATGGCACCCGGAAAATGGTGCGCGCACGCCTGCGCCTCTACCGGGATGCGGGAATCGACGCCATCACCCTGAACTTCGGGAAACGCCGCGACAAGGCGCGGCTTGCGCAACTCGAACAGGTGATTGACCTCGTTCGAAATCTCGATTGATGGCGCGCCGACCGGCGGCCACGCGCGCCGACCCGCACGGCCCGGGCACCGGGTCGCGGCGGCAGGCACTGCGATGGCTGGACGGGGTTCTGACCCGCGGGCGCGCGTTCGATCCTGTGGAAGCAACCGACCTGGCGCCGCCGGACCGCGCCCTGGCGCTGACCCTGACGCGAACAACCCTGCGCCGCCTCGGCCAGATCGACGATCTTCTCAAGCGCTGCCTGCGCCGCCCGCCTGTTACGCGGGCGACGCGCGGTCTGCTGCGCCTGGGCGCAGCGCAGCTTCTCTTTCTGGAAATGCCGCCTCATGCGGTCGTCGATACCGCGGTGCGGCTGGCGCCGCCCTCCCACAAGGGCCTTGTCAACGCGGTTTTGCGGCGCCTTGCCGCCGAGGGCGGCGCCTGGCGGGATGCCCAGGATGCGGCGCGTCTGAACACGCCTGACTGGCTGTGGCAGTCCTGGTGCACCGCCTTCGGCGCCGGGACGGCGCGCGCCATTGCCGCAGCGCATTTGGACGAGCCCCCGCTGGATTTCTCGTCTCGCGGCGACCCTGCGGCAGTCGCCGCGGCGCTGGGCGGACAGGTGCTGCCCGGCGGCACAGTGCGCTGCGCACCGGGCGGCGGCGCGATCACGTCGCGGCCGGGTTTCCATGACGGCACATGGTGGGTGCAGGACGCGGCGGCGGCGCTCCCGGCGCGCCTGCTGCGCGCCCGCCGCGGCGATGCGGTGCTCGACCTGTGCGCCGCGCCGGGCGGCAAGACGGCGCAGCTTGCCGTCAGCGGCGCACGGGTCACCGCCGTCGACAATGATGCCGCGCGCCTCGCCCGACTGCGGGAGAATCTGCGCCGGCTCGGCCTCACAGCGCGCGTGGAACAGGGAGACGCGGCGGCATGGCGCGCCGCGTCGCCATTCATCCTGCTCGACGCCCCCTGTTCCTCCACCGGCGCCATTCGCCGCCACCCGGACATTCCGCATATCAAGCGCCCGGACGACATTGCCGCGGCATGCGCCGTCCAGGACCGGCTGCTGGGCAATGCGGCAGCGCTGCTCCCCCCGGGCGGTGTGCTGGTCTACGCGGTGTGTTCGCTGCAGCCTGAGGAGGGTCCGGAGCGTGTGGCGGCGCTGCTGTCGCGCGCCCCCGGGCTTCTCCGGGATCCGGTGCGGGCGGAGGAGACCGCCGGCGCCGGTGTCGTGACTGCCGAAGGCGCCGTGCGCACCCTGCCCTGCCACTGGCGCACCCGGGGCGGCATGGACGGGTTTTACATCGCGCGCTTGAAGCGAAAGGCTTCAGTTGGTACATGAAGATATATGCAACAAGGTGTTCGTATTGCGCCGTCTCTTCTTGCCGCTGACTTTGCGCAATTAGGGACGGAAGTTCGCGCTATTACGGATGCCGGCGCCGATTACATTCATGTAGACGTGATGGATGGGCATTTCGTGCCCAACATCACGGTGGGGCCGGCGATGGTGCGAGCGTTGCGGGCGCATAGCGCGGCGCCGTTCGACGTGCATCTGATGATCACGCCGGTGGACCCGTTTCTGGCCGCGTTCGCCGAGGCGGGCGCTGACATATTGACCGTGCCGGCCGAAGCCGGACCGCATCTGCACCGCTCGATTCAGGCGGTGCGCGGCCTGGGCAAGCGGGCCGGTGCGGCGCTCAATCCCGGCACCCCCGCGGCAGCGCTGGCGCCGGTGCTTGACGAACTGGACCAGGTGACGGTGATGACGGTGAACCCCGGTTTCGGCGGGCAGCGCTTCATCGAAAGTCAGATCGCGAAGATCGCCGAGATTCGGCGCATGATCGACACTCTGGGCCGCAAGGTGGACCTGGAAGTCGACGGCGGCATCAATAACGACACGGCGGTGCGCGCCATCGCCGCCGGCGCCAATGTACTGGTCGCCGGAACTGCGGCGTTTCGCGGCGGCGCCGCGGCCTATGCAGGCAATATCGCCCGCTTGCGGAACGCACGCCCATGAGTGCGGCAATCGGTGTGTCCCGCCCCCCGATTCTCGCCTGGCCGCGGCGCAAGGGACAGAAGCGCCCTTCGGCTGCCGGCTTGCGCGCCCTGGTCTACGGGAACCGGCTCTACGCGCTGACGCTGCTTGGGAAGACGCCGCAGGGCCTTGCGCTTCACCCGCCCGACCTCTGGCCCGGCAACGCAGCGGTCGGCGATCATCTGTTTCAGGGGCGTTACCGTTTTATGGGCCAGGAAGTCGCGTCGCCTGCGGGCCCAGTGTGGCTGCCGCCGGGAATCGCGAACTCCTGGCTTGAGGAAATGCACGGCTTTTCCTGGCTGCGCCATTTCAAGGCCAGCGACGGCGAGGCCGCCAGGCGGCACGCGCGCGCGGTGGTCGCGGACTGGATTTCCCGCTGCGGCCGCTGGAGCCCGGTTGTGTGGGACGCCGCGGTGTGCGGGCGGCGCCTCGTCTCATGGCTCACGGCCGCCGGCTTTTTGATCAACGGCGCAGCGCCGGGCTGGCGCGCCGATTTTTTTGCCAGTCTGGCCATGCAGGCGCGGCATCTCGCGCGCTGTGCACGCGCCGAAACTGCCGGCGACCGTCGTTTTGCCGCGCTGTGCGGGATGCTTTACGCCGCCGTGTGCCTTGATGGCAACGAAAAGCGCAATGCCCGCGCGGCGCGCGCCCTGGAGCGCGAATGCCTTGCCCAGATCCCGGCGGATGGCGGCCATACCTCCCGCTCGCCGGCGCGTCATTGCCGGGTGCTTGCTGATCTGGTGGACTGCCGCGAGTTGCTCCACGCCGCCAACCGCGAGCCGCCGGACGCGCTGCTGGCGGCGATCGAAGGCATGGCCCCGGTCCTGCGGGCACTGTGCCATGGCGATGGGGGTCTGGCCGTCTTCAATGACAGCGCGGAAACCACCTTCCCCGACCCCGCCTCCGTGCTGAAAGCGGCGGGGTCATCGGTGAAACCGCTGGCCAATGCGCGGCAAGCGGGCTTTCAGCGGCTGGCAGCCGGGCGCACTCTCTTGATCATCGATGCAGGACGAAGTGCGGGCGGCGCCATTGACCATGCCGGCGCAACGGCGTTTGAAATGAGCGTCGGCGGGAACAGGCTGATCGTCAATTGCGGCCCCCACACCGGGCGCGGCTCCGGCTGGACACAGGCGCTGCGTTCCACCGCCGCCCATTCCACCCTGGCGCTGGCGGATACCAGTGCCGAGGCCGGCGCCGACGTGGACTGCGAACGCCACAGCGACGGCGGGGCCGTCTGGTTCGGCATGGAACATGCCGGCTATGCGCGGCGGTTCGGCTTTATGCACAGACGGCGCTTCTACGCCGCCGCCGACGGCGCCGATGTGCGCGGCGAGGATGCGCTGCTGCCCGCAGACGGCGGCGCGCCGGGACCGCAGCCTTACACGATTCGCTTTCATCTGCATCCGACAGTCAAGGCGTCGCTGACGCAGCATGGTGAAGCGGTGCTGCTGCTCCTGCCCGGCGGCGGCGCCTGGCGGCTGCACTGTTCCGGCGGCAGTCTGGCGATCAACCCCAGCGTGTATTTCGCCGCCGACGAGGAATGCCGGCCATGTCAGCAGGTCGTGATCGTCGGCGTCTGCGGCGCCGACGGCATGGCGACAAGCTGGGCGTTGCGGCGGCTCAGCGCCGGTCAGCCCGCCTGACGCCGGGCGTCAGCGCCAAGGCCGGCGAGAACACTCCCCGCCAGGTAGAGCGAACCGCAGATCAGGACGCGCGCGCCGGCATGGATGCCGACCAGCGCCGCCGGAACCGATTCCGCCATGTCGGCCGCCAGCCCCAGTTCGCGCGCCGCGGCCGCGATATCCGCCGGCGGCAAACCATTTTCCTGATAGGGAACGGGCACGGCCGTAAGCGCCGCGGCGCGGCGCGCCAGCGGCGCGAGAAACCCGGACGGGTCCTTGGCGCGCATCATCCCGACGATGAGATGCAGGGGGCGGTCGGTCCATTCCGACGCCGCCGCCGCCAGCGCCTCTCCGGCCGACAGGTTATGACCGCCGTCGAGCCAGACATCACGCGCCCCCGGCAGGCGCTGCAGCCGCGCCGGCCAATGCACCGCTGCAAGGCCGGCCGCCAGCGCTGCATCGGGCAGAACGGGCGCCCCCAGCGCGTCAAGACACGCCAGCGCCACACCCGCATTATCAATCTGATGGCGGCCAGCCAACGCGGGACGCGGCAACCGCACGCGGCGCCGCGGCGAGCGGAACACGAACCCGTCGCCCCGCGGGTGCGCCGACCAGGGGACGATGGCCGCCCCGGCGCGTGCCGCCGTACCCTCGATGACAGCGCGCGCCGCCGCTTCCTGCGGAGCAATAACGGCGGCCGCGCCGCCTTTGAGAATGGCCGCCTTCTCTGCCGCTATCGCGGCAATGCTGTCACCGAGCCAAGCCTGATGATCCATCCCGATGGGCGTGATGGCGGCGACGACCGGGCGCACCACATTCGTCGCGTCAAGCCGCCCGCCAAGCCCGACCTCAAGGATCGCCACATCGGCAGGCTCGCGTGCAAAGGCCAGCAGGGCGAGCGCGGTAGTAATTTCGAAAAACGTGATCGGTGCCCCGGCGTTGGCCGTTTCCGCCTCGTCCATCAACGCTGCGAGCCGTGCATCGTCGATTTCGCGCCCTGCGACAACAATACGCTCGTTGAAACGCACAAGATGCGGCGATGTATAGAGGTGAACGCGCTTCCCGCCCGCTTCAAGGCAGGCCCGCGCCATCGCGGCGACCGACCCCTTGCCGTTGGTCCCCGCAATATGAATGACCGGCGGCAGCCTCTCCTCCGGCCGCCCCAGGCGATCCAGCAACCGCCGAACACGGTCAAGGCCGAGATCGATGACCTTGGGATGCAATCGCCCCAACCGGTCCACCACCCGTTCGCGCATCAAGGAGGCCGTCATTCGGACGGACTGTCCAGCCCCTCCCGGGTTTCGGCAAGTACGAGGTCGACGACGCAGCGCAGCGCCTCTTCCGTGGAGGCTCCCTCATGGCGGCGCAGGCGGTACAGGTCGAGTTGGCGGTCCGCGCTTGTTCCTTCGCTCACGATGGTCTGGGCGCAGCGGATCTCTGCCTCGCAGTCCAGCGCCCGCGCGTCATCGGCGAGTTCTTCCACGAGGTCGGTCACGAGATCGTCGATATCGGCCCGCCCGCCGCCGGACACCCGGTCGCCGAAAAATGCGAACACGCCGTAGCGCTGGGCGATCCAGCGCTCCTCTGCGATCAGCTCGGTGAGTGGTTCCTCCGGCAGCGCGCCTTCGCGATCCAGACGCGCGAGCCGGCGGACAAGACAGGCATAGAGCGCGGCGATGGTCACCGCATCTTCGATACGCGGACAGGTATCGCATATCCGCATCTCCACCGTCGGATAGGCGTGCGAGGGGCGGATGTCCCACCATAGTTCGCTACCGTCCTCGACGAACTTCATGCGCCGATACTCGGACAGCAGCCGGTCGAACTCCTCCCACGATGCCAGCGGCCCCGGCATCCCGGTGCGCGGCAGGCCGCCGACAAGGCTCAGCCGGTAGGACTTGAACCCGGTATCGCGGCCCGCATTGAACGGCGACGAGGTCGACAGCGCGTGCAGCAAGGGCAGGTAGCGCCGCAGCGCAGTCATTACCCGGATGCGTGTGTCGGCATCGCCGAAACCGGCGTGAACGTGCATGCCGGCGATGACGAAGCGGCGCACGCCCTCCTGGAATGTGATCGCAAAGCGCCGGTAGCGCTCGCTCGGGGTGACCGCCAGCGACCGCCACTGTGCGAAGGGATGGGTGGAGCCGGCCATCGCCGCTGCGCCATGCCGCTCCGCCGCCTCGACGACGATCCGCCGCGTCTGAAGAAGCGCAGTCCGCAACTCCTTGATCGAGCTGCACACTTTCGTATTGGTCTCGATCTGCGAGTGCAAGAATTCCCGCACCACCTTGTGCGGCCCGCTCATCTTCTGCGCGGTCTCGAAGATGCCTTCATCAGGTGAGGAAAAAAGATCAAGCGTATCAGGATTGACCAGAAACAGTTCCTCTTCGACCCCGAGGGTGATCGAGACGTCGTCCCGGCCCGTACCCTCGGTCAACGCGCCCGCCGGTAGAGGGAAACGCGCAGACGGGGCGCCTGCACGCGGTCGCAACCAATGATCGTAGGAAATCCAACCATGGTCATTCTTCTATCGCCGGGCGGCGAGAAGGGCCAGCGGATCACCCGTATGTGGCGGAAATCGGTACTTGGCGGGTGGCCGGCCCATCGCGCGCTACGCCTCCCGCTTCGGTCTCGAATGGGCGCGCATCGTCATGGCTGCGATGATACCAGCGGTCCATTGTTTAAGGGAGGCTCTCGTAATTTGATTTCTTGTTTTCCTCGGTTGATTTGTTGGCTTTGTGGGGACAAAGCACTCCGTGGGGTCACGTATCAGGTGAGGAAAACGGTTTTCAACTGCGGTGGGAGAGCCTGAAGCGGTTCACAGGGCACAAGGTCCCCATGTTCAGCGTTCTATTGAGCCCTGTTGCCGCAGAGGGGCCGGTGGTTCGCCCGCAGCCAGACAAGCCGGCGCAGGTTGTACACCAGGTTCATCATGCCGATCTTGAAGCGTGCCCGGACCATGCCGATAGTCCTGACCCGCTTGCCGCCCATCGCTTCGTGTTGAGCAAAGACATGTTCGACGACCGCGCGCACCTTCGAACGCTTGCGGTTGGCTTCCTGGGAGCGCACAGGCAAGGGGCGGTTGCGATGCCCCTTGCGGTGAATGTGGCTGCGCCTGCCTCGTTCGGCCAGCAACGCCTCATGGTGGCGACTGCTGTAGGCACTGTCGGCCCAGACGGCGCCACTGGTATTCGTCTCATCAAGCACCTGTTCGAACATCTTGCTGTCGTGACACGCCGCATCGCTCGCCTCCCAGCGACGGACAAGACGATACGCACGGTCCACGCTGATGTGGTTCTTGTATCCGTAATGGGTTTCATTTCTCTTGCGCGTCCAGCGTGCGTCAGTGTCCTTGTGACGGCGCTTCTTCTGCGACCATTCGGACGGAACCTTCCCCGCCTTCACCTGTGCGTTCTCGTCGCGGCTGTTGCGTTGACGCGGCGCCTTCACGAAGCTCGCATCCACGATCTGTCCCCTGCGCGCCACATAGCCCTGGCCCTCGATCTGCGAGGACAGTTCCGAAAACAGGCTGTCAAACGCCTCGGCCAGTTTCAGGCCCTCCCGAAACCGCCAGATCGTCTTCGCATCGGGCACCTTGTCCTCGGGATGCAGTCCCAGGAACCGGGCGAACGAATAGCGGTCCCGGATCTGAAACTCGGTCTGGTCGTCGCTCAGGTTGTACATTTGCTGCAAGACCAGAACCCGGAACATGAGAACCCGGTCGTATTCCCTGCGACCGGCATTGCTCTTGCGCGGCTTCGACAGTGCCGCGTCCAGCGCCGGGCGAAACCCTTCCCAGTTCACAGAACCGGACAGCTTCGCCAACGGATCGCCCAATCCGTCAAGCTTTGCGAACCGTTCTTCAAGATCGAAAAAACCCGGCAGGCCCATCAAATCCGCCTCCCGAGACAACAACTCGGATTATACAACATAAATGAGAAAAATGGGCGATTTTGAGAGCCTCCCCATAAAGACCCGGCGCATAGATGAAACGCATCTGCGCCACCGCAGAGCCGCTCTCCAGACGCTGCTTCAGCAGAGCGCAGAACTGGCTGTAGCCATAGGCCAGCCCGTTCCGCGCTAGAACCTCGTCGCGGTACTCGATCCACAGCCGGCGTCGCGTCAGCCGCACACGCCGACGCTCCCGAGGAGCCTGCAGCGCCTCCAGAACCGCGTTCCAATCGGGCTGCTCATGCCCGCCGACACGTTCCAACGGCGGATAAAGACGCGCCTGAAGAGCGACATCGTCGAGAGCAGACGGCAAAGGCCACGACAATCCCGCCGCAGCAGCCCGATCAAGCACGTGCGAAACCGGCCCCGTGCTCACCCCTACCGCAGTCGCAATCTCCGCGCGGGTCAGACCAAAGCCGTGACGGTGCCGAAGAATTTCCCTGATGCTCATCATGCCGATCCTCTTCATCGTGCCCCTGCCTCATCGTTCGATCGAGTGATCGATGAGGCAGGGCCGGAAGAGAAACGGCGCTACGGATACCCGGAACCCGTCACTACGAAAAAACCTGACGCACAACTAGGACAAGCAACACAAAACGGGAATATAATCCCGGATATCCCGTCAAATCGCGCCGGAACCACCGTCAAATAATTTCGGAACACCCGTCAAATGTTCTCGGAACCACGGTCAAATGGCAGCGGATTTTGCACCGCCACATTCCACACAATCCGCACCACATTCCTGAAAATCGCGGTGCGGGTTCAGCAAAGGAAATCCCGTATCTCCCTCTCAATGCCGCAGCACACACCAAACCAGCCGATGCTCGCGATCATGCTCCAACGCATCGCCGCTCAAGGGCCTTGACAGGTGCGGCAAGTGCCGCAGATCACCTCCAAACACCAACCCCCAACCAAGACAAATCAGCCACGCAAAACCCGTAAACCCGGGCGAAAAAATTCGCCTGTACGACAACAAATTCTACCGTCATGAATAATGCGAGCTATTTGGTCGCGAAGCCCTGTTGCGGAAGCGTGACATCTGCTTGACCGGAGCGTGACGCGGGGCCACAATCGGGGGTAGGGGAGAGAGCCAGCGATGCCATGCCGCCGCGCAGCACCGGCCAACTGATCGACCTCGACGCGTTCCGCCCGCGTCGGCGGAAGGCGGTGTATTTCTCCCGCCACGAAATGAATGCCCTGCTCTCCCTGTTCAGCCGCCATGTGCTCGCCGGGTCGTGGCGCGATTACAGCCTCGACAATCGCTGCGGCTTCGCTGCCTTCTGCGTCTATCGCCGCACCCAGGACGCACCGCTCTACCGCATTGTCCGCCTTGCGCCGGGCAGCTATCCTGACGGCGACTATCTCGTGATTCGGGGCGCCGCGCGGCGACGGCGCGGCGCCAGCCTGAACGAGGTGCTCGGCGCCATAGCACCGCCCCTGCGCATGGTGACCCCGCAAGCGCTGTGACAGTGTTGATTCGTATCACCGCCGGCGGGCTGTGGCTCTCAATGTTCCTCGCGGCGGCCGGCGCCGCCGAACCGGGCAATGTCGAAAGTGCGGTCAAAGCCGCTGCCGAACGGCTGGGGTGCACCGTCGCGACGGTCACGCCGCTGGCGCGCCCCCATGACGGCGTGTGGGAAGTGCGCTGCCGCGACGCGCACATCATATGGCTGCACCGGGTGGACGGCGCCTGGACGGTCAAGCCGATCGGCTGACCCGGAACCGGTCGTATCAGTTCGAAGCTTCCCGACCTGCTTCCACCGTCTTGACGCGGACCGTCACGATGTCCGTGTCGTGATACTGCTGGTGGCGAACCGATGACGCGTGATGGCGCAACAGGCGCAGCGAGATTTCATGCTCGACCGGCGCGTCCGCGACATGCTCTTCGAGCAGGCCGATGCGGTCCTCCAGATTCTCCGCCTCGCCGGCGGCGACGACGAATTCCAGTGCCGCTCCTCCGTCTTCGCGCGCCGCCGCGAGACGCAGCTTGCGGGGGCGGCGCTCGGCCCTTTCGTCGTCCTGGCGTATCAGCGTCAACAGGGTCTCCTCGCCGACCGCATCAAGCCGCCGCGCCATATCTGCGGACCAGCCGTTTCGCGATGCAAAGCTCTTCAGGAAATCGCGCACCTGCCCGATCGCCGAACTGTCGAACGCCGTTTCCATGCGGCTGCGTCCCGGTTTGGCCGCTTCCAGGCACAATGTCAGGATAATGGCCGCTGCGCCGCCCGCGGTCATGCCGTTCTGCAGGAGGCCGCCAGCGAACTCCGCAAAATATTCGGGGAAGATCACGCCGTTCTGAAACCCCACCCCGAGCCAGAAGGAAACGCCTACAACCAGCCCCTTCCGGTAGTCGATGCCGGCCTGCACCACAATTCTCATGCCGACCACGAAAAGCATCGACAACAGCACAAGTGCATAAGCGGCCACCACCGGGCCGGGAACCGCCAGGACGATGGCAAGCGCCTTCGGCAGCAACGCCAGGACAAGGAAAATCAAGCCGACCGCAATACCGACCCGGCGCGCCGCCACGCCCGTGAGTTCGGTTACCGATATGCTGGTCGAATAGGTGGTGTTCGGCACCGTGCCCAGAAGGCCGGACAGCAGATTGCCGACGCCGTCGGCGCCCACCGCCCCCTCCACGGCGCGGTAGTCCACAGCCCGGCGCTGTCTCCAGGAAACATGCTGAATGGCGATGGAATCGCCGATGGTCTCAATGGCGCCGACCAGGGTGACCAGAACGAATGCCGGCAGCAGCGCCCAGAAAGCCGGCCCGAAACTGAGATCGAAACCAGGCCAGCCTCCCTCCGGAAAACCGAACCAGCCTGCATCCACCACCCGCCCGAAGTCATAAATGCCGAAGAAAGCACCCAGGGCCGAGCCGGCAGCAATGCCGACCACCGGCGCCCAAAGGCGCCAGACGCCCGTAGCGGTCAGCGCAATGGCGGCGATAACGGCCACAGTCACCAAAGCCGTCATCGGCGCTGCGAGCGGCGGCGCGTCGACGGGCACATGCGTCAGCTTCTTGAAAATGACGGGCATGACCGTCACAGCTATGAGCATGATGACGGTGCCGGCGACGGTCGGCGTGAAGATACGCCTGACCAGCGAGAGACGCGCGGCAAGTACAAACTGGAACAACGAAGAAATGACGACGAGCGTTGCAAGGAGCGCCGGGCCGCCCTCCGCAATCGCCCCGATACACACCGCAATGAATGCCCCGGATGTGCCCATCAACAGCACATAACCGGCGCCGAAGCGACCAACCCGCACCGCCTGCAGGATCGTCGTGGCGCCGCTCACGGCGACCGCGGCAAACACCGCCCAGATGAGATAGGAGTCGCTCCCGCCGCCCGCCTGGATCACGATCGAAGGCGTCAGAACGATCCCGGCGATGGAAAGCATCGCCAGTTGCATACCGAGACCGAACGCAACCGGCGTCGGCGGTTTTTCGTCGGCTGCGTAGCGTACCCGATGGTCGGTTTCGTTCATCGCCGCGACTCCTTTGCCGCCAAAAATCTATCCGGGCGCGTCCGCAACAACGCGGCTGATGTCACCATGCCGCCGCCGCGGGGTCGCATGCCTACCGCAGAATGCCGTCCGTAACGCAACAGGTAAAGCGCTGTCTCCTGAACCGCCCTTTCGGCGCCCGCTCAGGAGCGGCAACGGGGCGCCCTTGATCAGGTGTTGGTTTACAAACTTCACAAATTTCTGCTATATTGGTTTCATCAAGCCTCAAAGTGAAATAAAGTGTGGCACGGTCGGCCGGCCGACCGTGCCCGGGGAGGAACCCATCGAAAGCTGCCAGCGACTCAGGTCATTTCCCGGTATCACCCGTCCGGTTCCAGCGTAGCGCGCACCGGTTCCGCCATAGATTTCCACCTGAAATTCAATGCCCTGGCAACTTTCGCCATTCATATTCCGTGGGAAAGGCCGCCTCGCCGATACCGCCTCACGGAATAAACACCATGCGACAGCGCGACAGGGAATCGTCCACGGGTGTGCCCGCAATTGTAGGGGTTGCTCGCCGCATTGTCAACACGCTTGAGCGAGTCATTGTGCCTCACTGTAAACCGGCCCAGTTTCGATCCAGTCGAAAGTGACGCGCACGGACGCCGTCCGCAACCAGGGGCAGGCTCTCAGAGTGTCAGACGGCGCAGACGCAGCGCGTTCGCGATCACCGAAACGGAACTGAGGCTCATCGCCGCCGCCGCCACCATCGGGTTCAGCAGCACTCCGAACAAGGGGTACAACACCCCGGCCGCAACCGGCACACCAAACCCGTTATAGACAAAGGCGAACACCAGATTCTGCCGGATATTCTTCATACCGGCGCGGCCGAGCCGCACGGCACGAACAATGCCCTGCAAATCGCCGCCGACCAGCGTGACATCGGCGCTTTCGATCGCCGCATCTGCGCCGGTACCCATGGCAATGCCGACATCGGCACGGGCAAGCGCGGGCGCGTCATTGATGCCATCCCCCGCCATGGCGACGCGCCGCCCGCGCGCCTGCAGTTCGGCAACAATCCGCTGCTTGTCGTCGGGCAGCGTACCGGCATGAATCGTGGTGATGCCGAGGCCGCTTGCCACGCCTTCCGCAGCAGCGTGCGAGTCGCCGGTGGCAAGTACGATCTCGACACCCAGCACCCTGAGCGCGGAGAGCACCTCGCGCGCATCCGGGCGCACGGGGTCAGCCATCGAGATAGTGCCGGCCACGGTACCGTCGATGGCCACATGCACCACGGTTTCAGCTCCTGCGCCGGCGCTGTGGTCCGCGCCGACCATGCTTGCGCTGCCGACGCTGACGCGGCGTCCATCGACAATGCCGCGCACACCCTGGCCGGGAACTGCTTCGACCTCAGTTGCCGACAACGCATCATCGGCGGCGGCGATGGCGGCGGCCAGCGGATGCTCGCTGGCGCGTTCAACGGCCGCAGCCAGACGCAACAATTCGGCCTCGGAGACGGCGCCCGTCGCAGTGACAGAGTTCACCGCCGGGCGGCCTGCGGTCAACGTGCCGGTCTTGTCGATGACCAGCGTGTCGATAGCAGCGAGACGCTCCAGCGTTTCGGCGTCGCGAACCAGCACACCGGCGCCGGCGCCGCGCCCCATCGCCACCATCACCGACATCGGCGCGGCCAGGCCGAGGGCGCACGGGCAGGCGATGATCAGTACTGAAACCGCGGCAATCAATGCATGGTTGAGCGCGGGAGGCGGCCCCGTCAGCAACCAGACGGCGAAGGCCAGCGCAGCAACCGCCAGAACGCCGGGAACGAGCAGTGAGGCGGCGCGGTCGGCAGCGCGCTGAAGCGGTGCGCGGCTGCGATGCGCGGCGGTGACGAGGCGCACAATGCGCGCCAGAACCGTGTCGTCGCCTACCGCGTCGGCGCGCATCAGCAGCGCTGCAGTACCGTTCACCGTGCCGCCGGTCAACGGGTCGCCGGGGGATTTGGCGACCGGCACAGCCTCCCCGGTAATCATCGATTCATCGACCGCGCCCTGCCCTTCCAGGATGATCCCATCGCAAGGCACGCGCTCGCCCGGGCGCAGGCGCACATGGTCGCCGGCATGGAGATGGCCGATCGGTCGGTCGTGTTCACTGCCGTCAGGCGCGCGCACACGCGCCTGCTTCGGCGTCAGGGCAAGCAGGGCGCGGACTGCGCCGGCAGTGCGCCGCCGTGCCGCCAGTTCCAGCCCCTGGCCGAGCAGTACCAGCGCCGTGATCATGGCGGCAGCGTCAAAATAGAGCGGCGGCGAACCGTCGGCGGCGCGCACGGCGGGGGGAAACAGACCGGGGGCAACCAGCGCCGCAAGGCTGTAACCATAGGCCGCGGCAACGCCGATGCCGATCAGTGTGAACATGTTGAAATGCAGCGTCTTCAAGGAGGCAACCGCAAGCCGAAGCAGCGGCGCGCCGGCCCAGAAGACCACGGCAGTCGCCAGCACCCATTGCGCCCACAGGCCGCTGCGGCCGAACGCCCCGTCGGTCATGGCCAGCGCCATCAGCGGAGCCGAGAGGAGCGCGCTCATGGCGAAGCGAAGCATCATGTCGCGGTATTCGCCGCCGTCGTCTTCCTCCTCCGCCGTGGCGTGCAGAGGCTCCAGCGCCATGCCGCAGGCGGGGCAGGCGCCCCGGCCCGGGGCCAGGACTTCGGGGTGCATGGGGCAGGTGTAGCGCGCCCCTTGTGATTCCGTCATGGCGAGATTTGAAGCCGTTGTGAACCGGGCTGTTTCTGCCCTGCCCTTCGGGCACCGGCGAATCAAACTGCCCGGTAAACTATGGAGCGGGCGATGAGATTTGAACTCACGACCCCAACCTTGGCAAGGTTGTGCTCTACCCCTGAGCTACGCCCGCGCTCCGACCTGTGCTGCGCTCGACGCGCAGCCGGTACCCGGTCATAATACCCGCCATGACTGTGAATGCAAGCGGAGAACAGGCGAGCAGCAGCGGCGCGCCTGAGCGGGTAGCGCTGTTCGCCTTTCTGGAGCAACTCGGCATTGCCACCACCACCACCGAACACGCGCCGGTGTACACCGTGGAAGAAGCGCAGGCGCTGCGCGGCCAGATTCCCGGCGGACATTGCAAATGCTTGTTCCTCAAGGACAAGAAGGGTGGTTTGTGGCTGGTCGTGGCGGAAGAGACGCGCGCCGTCGATCTCAAGGCCCTGTCGCGGCATCTCGGTGCGCCGCGGTTCTCCTTCGGCAAGCCGCCATTGCTGCAGGAAGTGCTCGGCGTCACGCCGGGCTCGGTCACGCCCTTTGCATTGATGAACGACCGCCGGGCACAGCGCGTGACGGTGGTACTGGACGCCGCCATGATGCAGCGCCCGGCGCTGAATTTTCATCCCCTGGACAATCGCGCGACCACCATCATCGCCGCCGCGGACCTGCGGGCGTTCATTGCGGCGTGCGGTCACACACCGTATATAGTCGATTTCACGAATTTGTCGGCAGGGGATGGCAAGCATGGAACCGTTGATCGGCGGTAACAGCGGCGGCGGCGCGGGTCTCGTCAAGGACAGCGATACGGCGAATTTTGCCGCCGATGTGATCCAGGCTTCGCGGGAAACCCCGGTAATCGTGGATTTCTGGGCGCCTTGGTGCGGCCCGTGCAAGACGCTTGGCCCGGCGATCGAAAAGGCGGTGCAGAACGCACGCGGCGCCGTCCGCCTTGTCAAGATCAATATCGACGAGAACCAGGAACTGGCGGCGCAGCTTCGCATTCAGTCCATCCCCACCGTGTTCGCGTTTCGCGACGGCCAGCCGGTAGACGGCTTTGTGGGCGCGCTGCCGGAAAGCCAGATCGCCGCGTTCATCGAGCGCGTGGGCGGCGCTGCCGCGCAAAATCCGGCCGATGCGCTGCTGGAGGAAGCCGATACGGCCGCCGCGTCGGGCGACTTCATGACTGCCGGCAATATCTATTCGCGCGTCTTTCGCGCCGAGCCGACAAACGCCAAGGCGGCCGCTGGCCTGGTGCGCGCCCTGCTGGAGACGAAGGGGACGAAAGCGGCGCGCAAGGTGCTGAATTCGCTGGATAAGGAAACCGCGCAGTCGAACGCGCTGGACAGCGCCCGCACCGCCGTCGAACTGGCGGAACAGACGGCCGGCATCGGCCGCGGGAAAATTGCGGCATTGCGCGCGCGCCTTGATGCTGACGCTGCCGATCATCAGGCGCGGTTCGACCTCGCCATGGCGCTGTTCGGCGCCGGCAACCGCAACGACGCCATTGCCGCGCTGCTGGAAATCATCGCCCGCGAACGCTCGTGGAATGACGATGCGGCGCGCAAGCAGTTGCTCACTTTCTTCGAGGCCATCGGCGCTGCCGATCCCATGGTCGTGGCCGGCCGGCGGCGGCTGTCGGCGCTGCTTTTCTCCTGACGGCCGCATGCCATGCGGCAAGGCGCGATAACGGAACTGCCGGACGTCATTCCGGTGTTCCCCCTTCCGGGGGTCCTGTTGCTTCCCTTCGCCGAACTGCCGCTGAACATCTTCGAACCGCGCTATCTTGCCATGTGCGACGACGCACTGGGCGGGTCCCGACTTGTGGGCATGATCCAGCCGTCGGACCCCACTAGCGGCGAGCGCAATCCCCCTCTGTGCGGTGTCGGCTGTGCCGGACGCATCACCCGGTTTTCCGAAACGCTGGACAATCGCTATCGCATTGTGCTGACCGGCCTGTGCCGCTTTGCGATCGCCGAGGAACTGCCGCTGAAAAAGGGCTATCGGCGGATGCGTGTGGATTGGGCGCCCTATGGCGGCGACTTCCGGACGCCCGATGCGTCCAGCATACCGCGCGACCGCCTGCTTCCCGTGCTGCGCGACTATTGCCGGACGAACAACCTCAAGGCCAACTGGAAATCCATCGAGAACACGCCCGGCGCACAGTTGGTCACCTCACTGGCCATGACCTGCCCGTTCAATCCGCGCGAAAAACAAGCCCTGCTCGAGTCGAAAGATGTCGAGGGACGTGCAGAACTCATCATTTCGCTGATGGCCATGGCGATTGTCGAGCGCAATGAAGCCGGCTCTACACTCAACTAGGCCCGTAGGCACGGCTCGGAGGCGCATCGGTGGCCGATGACTCCGCCACGCCGCGGCCCGCGCCCGCAGGCGGCGCAGCCGTTCATCCGCGACTGCTGGAAATCCTCGTATGTCCGGCGTGCCACGGCCCGCTGCGCTATGACCGCGAGCGGCAGGAACTCGTCAGCGAACAGGCGGGCCTCGCCTACCCCGTCCGCGACGGCATTCCCATCATGCTGATCGACGAGGCGCGGCGCCTGGGCGAGGATTCAGGTGGCGCGTGAGCCTGCAGCGCCCTGGCCGGTCGAAATCCGGCTGACCGGCGCGGGCAAATGCCTTGAAGTGGACTTCGACGACGGCAACCGCTTTTCGCTGCCGGCGGAGTTGCTGCGCGTCGAAAGCCCGTCTGCCGAGGTGCAGGGCCATGGTCCCGGCGGCAAGACGATTGTCGCCGGGCGGCGCCATGTAGCGATCCTGGCGGTGGAGCCTGTCGGCCGCTATGCGGTGCGGCTGCGTTTTGACGACCTGCACGATACCGGGCTGTATTCGTGGCCCTGGCTGTATCGGCTTGGCCGCGACCGGGAGCAATTATGGGCGGCGTATCTTGCGGCGCTGGCGGAGCGGGGCCTCGGGCGCGACCCATGAGGCTGCAGCATGACGCCGCCGGTCAGGCGTCGATATGGTCGACGACCTCACCGTCCGGATCGAAGCACACCGCGCTGAGGTGACCACCGAAACCGCATCCGGAATCGATGGTCGCCGTCACCGTGCCGATGGCGCCGCCGCCATGCGCCGGGTCGTAACCGCGCACGATGCGGCGAAAGCCCTCATAGGGCGTTGTGATGGCGTCGAAATCATCGCCGCCCCACCAGAAGCTGTCACGCTGGGCCGTCAGCGCGCTTTTGGTGTCCAGCCCCGCATGGACAAACAACATGTGGCGCGGTTCCGTGTAGGCGGCGCGGCGGATGGCGGTGAGCAACGTTTCGTGCCCCGGGTGCGAGCGCACATTCTGGCGTATTCTCTGTGACCACTGGGCAAGGGCGAGCGGTCCTTCGCGGCAGCGGGCACGGGCGCTTTCGACCACGCCGCCATAGGCGCGCAAGGTGTTTTCCAGCCCTTGCGCCAGCATCCATTCGAACACCGATGACGGGTCCTGCGCCGTTTGCAGTTGCAGGAGCTTCTGCCACATTTCTTCCTGGCGCCCGCGCAGATAGACGATATCACCGGCAAACAGCGTGAATTCTGCAACGAGGGCGCGGCGGAACAGCAGCAGTTCATCGAGCGTTTCGGTTACCGCGGCGCCGTGCCCGAAATAGTTTCCGAGATAGACAAGGCGATCTCCGCGGCGGAAGCGTGATGCGAGCGTCAGATGCAGGGTCGACAGGCGGTCCGACTGGGCGTGGATAGCACCGACAGCCCATACGCGGCGCGCATGACGAAGCACGCCGAACACCGTATCCGGGGGACGGACCATGCGCCGCTTACCTGCGCTGCCTCCTGGGGTCAGGCCGCCTTTTGCAGAACCTCTTCGAGCCGTTTCGCGGCATCGTCCTGGTTGATCTTCTCCACTGCAGCATACTCGCGCGCGAGGCGGTCGAGCGCGGCTTCGTAGAGTTGCCGCTCGCTGTAGGACTGTTCGGGCTGGTCAGCGGCGCGATGCAGGTCGCGCACCACTTCGGCGACCGAGATCGGGTCGCCGGAATTGAGCTTGGCCTCATATTCCTGTGCGCGGCGGCTCCACATGGTGCGTTTGACGCGCGCCTGGCCGCGCAGCGCCGTCACCGCCTTGCCCATTTGCTCGCGGGTGGAAACCCGGCGCATCCCCGACGGGACCACCTTGTTGACCGGGATCCGCAGGGTCATTCGCTCTTTCTCGAACGACACGACATAGAGTTGCGTGTCGTCACCGCTGAATTCGCGGGTTTCGACCCCGGTTACCTGGCCGACGCCGTGGCAGGGGTAAACCACCATGTCACCGGGCTTGAATGTCAACTTTCTCGGCATTTGCAGTTCTTGCCTCGCTGCTGGAGCGTCTTTCGAATTCACAGCGACAAGCCGCGTACCTGGCTCGGCACACGGTTTGCCAACCCGAATCGGAAATGGGAACGGCGGCGCACTTCGCACAGGACACGAAAGCTGACGCACCGGCACCTGGCGATCAGGGCACGTAAAACAATATATTACAATTTCACCGAAAAATCAAGATTCCAGACAATCCCGGTTCACACACCGCCGGGGCGGGGCGCCTCAGCCGGCGCCGGGATTCGCACTGAAGAACCGGTTGAACTTGTTCGTCATGTCCTTGAAGTCATCAGCGTCGGCTGGCGATTCCCCCTTGCGCGTGATGTTCGGCCACTTCTCGGCATATTCCGCATTCAATTCCAGCCACTTGGCAAGATCGCCCTCGCTGTCCGGGAGAATCGCCTCCGCCGGGCATTCCGGTTCACACACCCCGCAATCAATGCATTCATCCGGGTGAATTACCAGCATGTTTTCACCCTCGTAAAAGCAATCGACCGGACACACCTCGACGCAATCCATGAATTTGCACTTGATGCACGCTTCCGTGACGACATAGGTCATCGACTCTGTTCTCCCCAACCCGGTTTCTGGCTCTGCGTCTCGCCCGCAAGACGCGCACGCACGCGGCGGCGGGCCTCGCCACGGTCGCGGTCGCTCACATAAATCAGTCCGCCAATGCGGCGCAACAAATTTTCCTCATAAGCGTGGATAACGCCGTCCGCATAGGCAACTTCCCACAACATCTCGACCAGCGCCACACGCTCTTCAGCGCTGAATTCGGCATTCACCGCATTTGTGAACCGAAATATCTGCGGCGACTCCGCGACCGCGCGCTCGGCATCGGCAACAAGTTCGGCGCTTTCCTGCTCTGACAGAGTGAAACGGGCGGCGAGCAGCGCTTCTATGGTTTGCCGCTCCGGCGCGGCAAACTCGCCGTCCATCACCGCCGTCTCCACCAGCAGCGCACAGGCGGCCAGCGGCGCATCCGTTGTCGGTTCCGCTGCCGCCGCAGCATCGGCCGGCGCCCCCAATCTGCGCAGCCATCTCTCAAAACGATTCAGCATGAGGACTCGCTAGCACACGGCGAGCGCCGCCGCCACCCGTGCCCGGAAGTCACTCTCGCCCTGCAACGGAATCCTGCAAACGGTCTAGCGCCCGCCGGTCAGCCTTGGTAGGCCGGGCGCCGGTCCGCGCCGGCGGCGGTCCTGACGGTTCGGGCGGCGCCAGGTCCCGGTAGAGGCGCACCGCTTCGCTCGCCGGTCCACGGCGCTCACCCAGCGCAGCCACCGCAACCACCCGGATGTTCCGTCCCTGGGGAAAGGTCAGCACATCGCCCACTCGCACCAGTGCACTGGGCTTGTGCTGCGGTTTGCGGTTCAGCCGCACGCGCCCGCCGGCGCATATGCGCGCGGCAAGCGACCGCGACTTGAAAAACCGCGCATGCCACAGCCATTTGTCCAGCCGCAGCGTAGCCTGCACTGCCGCCTCGGCCTTTCCGGTCATGTTTCAGGCTTTCGCAACTGCGCCAGCGCGGCAAACGGCGCGTTGGCGGCGGGGCGCGGCTTGCCGCGCGTACGGCCGCGCCGCGGCTGCCGCACCGGCGCATAACGCAGCGGCGCCTCATCACCCACCGGCGCATAGCCGAGCGCACGCAACAGGGCATCGAACTCGTCATGCGAGCAGGCGGCAAGATTGCGCAGCCCCGCATCGGGGACGATGGGAGCGGCGCGGGCGCGCCGCCGCAGCGCTGCCGTGAGGCGCTCCAGCATGTCGATGCGCACAGCGCGCGCGCCGGCGGGCCAGTAACCGACGGCGCGATAGAACTCGGCATTGCCGGAGTCAGTCAGCGGCAGCGAGACGCGGCCTGAAGGCAGCGGCGCCGGCGGGCGTTCGTGCCGCACGCACCACAGCAGGGCGCGCAGCGCCATGGGCCGGGGTTTCAGCAGCGCCGGCATGAACACGGCGTCCCGGCCGAACCGCACACCCAGCCTCGCCAGGGCTTTCCGTCCCTCGGCGTCCAGCGCCGCATAGGTATCCGCCACCGCACTGCGCGGGGCGACCCCCAGCGCCTCGGTGACTTCGAACACCAGGCCGCGCGCCACCCCGCCGGGCGCCGCTTCGCGCGCGCGGAACAGTGCCGCCAGCACGGCGGCGATGTGGCTTTCCAGCCATGCCGCAAGGCGCTGTTCGATGCGCGCGCGAAGCGCCGGCGGCAGCGTCTCGCCGGCGCTGATGCGCAGGCTTGGCGCCAGCGGCCCGCGTCCGCGCACCAGTCGGGCAACCGGCGCCTCGCCCCACAGCACGGCGCCTTCCGCATCCAGGGTGAAAGCATCGGCCGGCGCCGCGGTCAGGCTGCCCGCCCGCTTGCGCAATTCGGCTTCCAGCGCCCGCCGCACGGCGCCGCGCAGGACGCGTGCGCCATGATCGCCGCCTTGACCTTCGGCATGGCCTCCACTCCTGGTCAGGCTGCGGTCGGGAACGAAGCGGAAGCCTGTGAGCCGACCTATGCTCTCGCCTTCCAGCACCACTTCGCCTGACTTGCGAACGGCGGCGCGCAGCGGCGCCCGCTGTTTCAGCCGCCTTGCCAGCAGCATTGTGCGGCGGTCGATGAAGCGCTGGGTCAGGCTTCCATGCAGGGCGTCCGACAGGCGGTCTTCGATGGCGCGGGCGCGCAGTTGCAGGGCCTCCGCATCGGCAACCCAGCCGGGGCGGTAGGCGATGTAGTTCCAGGTCCGTATATGGGCGATGCGCGCCGCCAGCGTATCGATATCGCCGTCGACCCGGTCGAGCGGGTCGATCATGCGCGCGACCCATGGTTCGGGCAGGATGCCCGCCGATTCGGTCAGCTTGCCGTACAGCGCGGCGAGCAGCCGGTGGTGCGCGCCGGGGGATGCCTTGCGGAAGTCGGGTACCCGGCATACTTCCCACAACAGCGATACTAGGTCGTAACCGCTCGCGCGCTCGGCGATCCACGGTGTGCGCAACAGCGCCCGCAGGCTGTCCATGTCTTCCGCCTCGCGCGGACGGATGAGACCCGGCGCCGGCGGCGGCGCTTCCAGACTGCGCAGCAGCGCCGCCGGCGAGGACAGGTCGAGCCGCCGATTGCGCCAATGGATCTGCGCAATCGAAGGGAACGAATGCTGTTCCACGGCTTCCGCAAGTTCCGGCTCCAGAGGCGGTGCATCCAGCGTCGTACCGAAGCTGCCGTCGCGCATATGGCGTCCTGCGCGCCCGGCAATCTGGCCGATTTCAGCAGCATCCAGATCGCGCCATTTGCGACCGTCGAACTTGCTCAACCCGGCGAACGCCACATGATCGACATTCATGTTCAGCCCCATGCCGATGGCGTCCGTGGCGACCAGATAATCCACTTCCCCGGCCTGATAGAGCGCCACCTGGGCGTTGCGGGTGCGCGGGCTGAGCGCACCCATCACTACTGCGGCGCCGCCGCGGAACCGGCGCAGCAGTTCGGCCAGGCGATAGACTTCCGCGGCCGAGAAGGCGACCACCGCGCTGCGCGGTGGCAGGCGCGAAATCTTGCGCGCTCCGGCGTGGGATAAGGTGGAGAAACGCGGGCGGCTGACAAAGGAGGCTGACGGAACCAGCCGGCGCACCAGAGGCGCCATGGTGGCGGCGCCGAGCAGCATGGTTTCCGAAATGCCGCGCGCATGCAGGATGCGGTCGGTGAAGACATGCCCGCGTTCCGGGTCGACGGCGAGTTGAATCTCGTCGATCGCGACGAACTCGACCGCCCGGTCCGTGGGCATCGATTCGACCGTACACACATAATAGCGGGGTTGCCGCGGCAGGACGCGCTCTTCGCCAGTGATTAGCGCCACCTGGCCGGCGCCGCGCGACTTCACCACCCGGTCATAGATTTCGCGCGCCGCCAGACGCAGCGGACAGCCGATCATGCCGCTGCGGTGGCCCAGCATCCGGTCCACCGCGAGATGCGTCTTGCCGGTATTGGTAGGACCGAGAACGGCCGTCACCGTTCCGGTCTCCGTCCGGCTCAGAGTGCTCCGGGGCGCCGCTCGCATTTGCCGCGTAAATTCGCCTGAACGGTCTCCGAAATCAACCCGCCGCACATGACGAACATCGGGGCGGAGCGCGGGCCGTGTCAGTTGAAGCCGCGCAGCTGCACCTGAAACGAGATGCCGGTGAAGTCTTCAATATCGTCACGGCGGGTGAAATTGCGCCGAAGCTCGATTCCCGCGCGCAGGCATTCGTCTTCGTAGAACACGCCGCCGCCGAAATAGATCGGGCCGCCGCCGGTATCGCTGAGATCGTGCTGGCTCCGCAAACCCACCAGCCATTGATCGGTCACGCGGTACCGCGTCAGCGCTTCGATCTGTTCGACGGGTTCCGGGACGCTGGCCGTCGGCGCCGCGCTCGAGAGGGTGATGTAGGACAGTTCGCCGCGCAGCCATTCCGGCCCTGCGGCCAGCGTCAGCGAGCCGCGCCGCACAGAGAACGTGTCGCGGTCGAGGCGAAAGCGCGTCGTCAGGTCCAGCAACGAAACAGGGCGCACGAGGATGCGCCCCACAAGGTCCGAGAACGTGTTGGCCAGGCCGGTGCCGACTTCGAACGTGTCGTCGTCCTGCAGCCGGAAGGTCTGGCCGAGCAGGAATTCGGCATAGGCGTCACCGGGTCCGAAGGCGCCGACCCGCAGGGCATAGGCGCTGCGCACGCCGCCTTCCACACGGTCCAGACCGGGAAACCGGTTTTCGCTGAACAGGTTGATCTCGTCGAACTCGAAGGCAAGGCTGTCATCATTGTCGATCTGGGGGGGATTGCCCCCATTGGGTGCCACCACCGCCTTGGCCAGCGGTTCGACGATCAGATGCCAGTTGCCGGTCGGGCGAATCCAGGGCCAGCGCCAATCCAGTACCGCCTGCGGCAGCACCCGTGTGACGAAATCGGCACCTCGCGTGTCTCCGGGATTTTGTTCGTCGGGCTGTCTCCCCACATGATAGGCGTCGGCGCGCAGCGAAACGCCGATGGTATATCGGTCGCCGATCCTGGTGGAGAATGGCACCTGCCATCCGCCGGCGGCGGAAACGCGGCGGTTGTCACGCCCGTCGAACCGCGTCAGCGCGCGCATGTTCCCGCTGGCCGTCCACACGCTGCCGGCAAAGCCGGGGGCGCTGCGATAGGCGAACCCGATCAGCGGCGCGACGAAGGGCGTGCGCCCGGGGTCTTCTTCAGGGCCCAGATCCTGAAAATGAAAGGCGTCGAAGGTGATCTTCCGGCTGCCCTGCAGGCTGTGCAGATAGATATTCTGCGTCAGGAAGGGGCGCCCGCGGGCGAATTCGAGCACCGTGCCGTCGCCCCCAAGCGCGCGGTCGAATTCTTCCGGCCGGGTCTCGCTGCCGCCGAAATCGTACCGCGCCAGATAGGTCGGATCGCTGGCTCGCTCCAGCGTGAAGCCATAGTCGCTGCCGCCGGGAAGCTGAAAGTCGCCCACCAGGTTGACATGCCCACGCGGGCGCCGGTTCGCCGCCGCACCGTCGCCCGTGGCCTTGTCATGCGCCATGCTGGCCTCGAACCGCATCGCGCCGGATTCGGTCGCGCGGCGGTATTGCCCGGTGAGAACCGGCAGGCCGTCAGTGGCCAGAATGGGCGTGAAGGTGGCGTCGCTGTGCGGCGACAGGGCAAAGAAATAAGGCTGCGCCCAGGTGAGGCCGAACGCCGTGCTCTGCCCGCCTATGGGGGCCAGAAAGCCGCTCGTGCGCCGCACGCTCGGATCGGGCTGGGTGAGATAAGGCACATACAGGATCGGCGCGCCGAGCACTTCCAGCCGCGGATCGTGATAGGTGATGGTCCTCACCGTGGAATCGTGAACGACGCGTGAAGCCTTGATCTGCCACAGCGGCGCCTGCTCCGGGTCCTCCTCGCACAGTGCGCATGAACTGTAGACGGCTTTGACGAGTTCCATGCGCCCATCGACAGTTTTTCGCCCCCCGGCCGCAGCGAACCGCGAGCGGTCGGGAAACAGCACCCCGACCGAATGAATCGTGCCGCTCTTCAGGTCGTCGGCGAGGTCCACCTGTTTGGCGAAGACCACTTCTCCGCCCGGCGCGAGCAGCACCACATTGCCCGAGGCGGACACAGTCTCCCCGTCGCGGTCATAGCGCAGCGTGTCGGCGCGCAGCACTTCATCCCCGCGCGACAGCTCCACGGCACCCGACGCCGAGACGACATTCTCCTGTTCTGCATGGATGATTTCGTCGGCGATCAGCAGCACGCGGTCACCCTCTTCCGCGCTCTGCGCCAGCGCGCTACTGCACGCCGCAGCCCACAGGACGCCGGCGCACATGCCGCGCCACGGCCTAGCCCTGGCGCACATGCAGCAGCAGCGCACTCCCGAACAGGACGGCGACCGCCGCCGGCGCCCATGCCGCCAGCATGTAGGGCACCTGTCCGTTCAGGCCATAAGCCATCACCACGTCGGACAAGATATAGAACGCGAAACCGCACACACCGCCCAGCACGAGCATCCCTCCGGCGCGCCCGGGCCGCGCGAACCGCAGCGAAAACAGCGCTGCAATGAGAATCATGCCGGCGAAAAACAGCGGACTCGCAGCCATGGAATGCCAGTGCAGGCGATGACTCAGCGAGGAAAACCCGGCGCGGTCCAGGCTGGCGATGAAATCGGGAATATCCCAGAATGACTGCGTTTCCGGGGCGGCAAAGCTTTCCTGTATGCGGTCCAGCGTCAGGTCCGTGGCGAAGCGATAGGTTTCCACGCTTTGCGACCGGTGTTCCGGGCCGGTGATCAGGGCGTCACGGAGCAGCCAGTGGCCGTCCTGCGGCACCGCGCCAGCGGCGTCGATGCGCTCGATGAAGCGGTCCTGCCCGCGATATCGGATGATGAGGATGTCCCGCAACCCGGCGCCCGCCCGGTCCACGCCGGCGGCGTGAATGATCGACATTCCTTCGCTGTCGCTCTGGCGCAGCCACAGACCGTTGCGTGGAATCGCCACATTATGCGTCCGGTCGCGCAGATATTCGTTGTCCAGCGCGGAATATCCGGCCAGCATCGCACTGGAAAACGGACTGAAAAGCGCGACCGCGAAACCCCCGATCAACACCGCCACCACCACGCCGGGGAAAAGTATCTGCGGCGTGGAGACGCCCGCCGAGCGCAGGGCGACGATTTCGTTCCGCGCCGTCAGGCGGGCGAAGCACAGCAGGCCGCCGATGAGAATCGCATAGGGTGCGGCCCGTTGCATCAGATAGGGCAGATGCAGCAGCGCCATGCGCACCACGACCCCGAAATCGGAATTGTCGCGGCCTGACATCCGGCGGCTCAGTTCCACGATGTCGAACATGAACAGCACCACCGCCAGCACCAGGAAGGTGGTGGCGATGGCGGACAGCATATGGCGCGCCAGATAGAGGTTCAGGGTCGCCGCGAGCCGCACGGCGTCAACCGAACGGCGCCGGAACAAAGGTCCAGCGCCGCTTTCTTTCGAGCAGCAGAATCGTCGCGGCAGCAACTCCGCAGAGGACCAGCACCAGCCCGTGCACCACCGCAAGCTGCGGAATGACGGCGATCATGTTCTGCACGCCCAGCGAAGCGGAGAGAAACACCACCCCGACAGCGCCGCCCGCAAATGCGCGCCGCACCTGCCCTCGCCGGTTGAAGTCGCCCGAAAGCAGCGCCGCGCACGCGATCAACGCCAGGATGACCGCGTGAAACGGGCTGCTCACCCTTTGCCACGCCTCGGCCAGGAACTCGGCCCGACGATGCGCCGACACTTCCTCCTCGGGGCGGAGCAGCTCACCCAGATAACGCTCCCTGGGTTTGCGAATGCGTCCCGGCAGCAAGCCCGTCTGCGGGGCGAAGTCAAAGGCGTAGGACTCGAAATAGAGCACCGAGAGACGGTCGCTGTCGCGCTCCACCTGTTGCCGGTTCCCGTTTTCCAGCACGAAGCGCGGGTGGTCGGCGGTGTTGAGCAGCGCGCCGCGCTCCGCTGTTACCGTCACCGGCGCTGATTCGGGTTCGCGATCGTCATGCACCAGAATGCCGCGCAACTCCCCGTCGGAAGCGCGTTCGCGCACAAATACGGTGAGGCCGTCGACGGGGGTGTTGAATACGCCTTCCTGCAGCAGAAGGCTGGCGAGCGAATGGCGAATTTCGAACTGCCGGTCCTTGAACATGCGCAAGCCGGCGGGCATGAAATAGAGATTGATCGCCAGGACGGCGAGCGCAACCATGCTCGCCAGCGCAAGCGCCGGCGCCGACAGGCGCAGATTGGACGAGCCGGTGGCGCGCAGGACCACCAGTTCGGAATCCGCGATCAGTCGGTGATAGACAAGAAGCAGGCTGATGAACAGCGCCAGCGGCATGGTGAGCGCCAGAAGCGACGGGGTCATCAACAGCGTCAGCGTGAAGAAGGTGGAAAGCGCCAGGCCGTGATTGACGATCATGTCGACAAACCGCAGGGACTGCGTAAGCCACACAACGCCGGTCATGCACAATGCGCTGACGATGAACGGCCCCGCCAGACGGCCTGCCAGATATAGGAACTGACGCTGCATTCCGTGTTCGCTGTCGCGCCTTGCGCTGTCATGCGGCGTGCCCTCGCCGCGCCTGCCCCGGCAGCATAGGGCAAATCTGTTCCGGTCGGAAATCGACGCTACAACATCAGGGTCTTGTGATAGGGTGTGCCGCCTGCCAATTCCCAGCCGCCGAGGACCCCCATGAATGTGACGTTTTCCAAACTCGACCTGTCATCCTCCGCCGCCCTGGTGGTCGGCGTAGCCGACGGCCCCATTCTCGGTGGGACCGCGGAAAGCCTTGACAGCGAGACAGGCGGCGCCCTGAAGCGGGCGATCGAACACTCCCGGTTCACGGGCAAGGTAGGTCAGTATCTGACCGTGCTCGCGCCGCACGGGTTGAAGGCAGGGCGCGTGGTTCTGGCCGGACTCGGCTCGGGCGAGGATTTCGACGCGCTGACCGCGGCGAAGGTTGGCGGTGGAGCCGCCGCCCATTTGCTCGGCTCCGGTGAAACCCACGCCGCCATCGTCGCCGAAACGCCGGCGGATGCGGCTCTCGGACGCGCTGCCTGCGCCGCGCACATGGCGCACGGCGCCAGGCTGCGCAGCTACCGGTTCGACAAATACCGCACCACCCAGAAGAAGGAAGAGAAGCCCAGTCTGACGGACATCACCGTCTTCTGCCCCGAGCCGGGCAAGGCGCGCACCGCCTGGCAACCGCTCGACGCCCTCGCCGATGGTGTATTCCTGACCCGGGACCTCGTGTCGGAACCCGCGAACGTCCTCACACCGCCCTCCTATACCGTGGAGATCGAAAAACTCGCCGATGACGGCGTGAGCGTGGAGATACTGGACGGGCCGCGGCTTGCGGAAATGGGCATGGGCGCGATCCTGGGTGTCGCGGCCGGCAGCCAGCATGACGCTTATATGGGGGTGATGCGCTGGAACGGCGCCGGCGAGGATGCAGAAGAAGGCCCGGTCGCGGTCATCGGCAAGGGCGTGACGTTCGATACTGGCGGCCTGTCGATCAAGCCCTCTTCCGGCATGGAAGACATGAAATGGGATATGGGCGGCTCCGGCGTGGTGGTGGGGCTGATGCGCGCGCTCGCCCGCCGCCAGGCGCGGGTCAATGTGGTCGGCATTGTCGGCCTGGTCGAGAACATGCCTTCCGGCACCGCGCAACGGCCCGGCGATGTGGTGAAATCCTATTCCGGCCAGACGATCGAGATTCTCAACACCGATGCCGAAGGCCGCCTCGTTCTCGCAGACGCACTTTGGTACACGCAGGAACGCTTCAAGCCGCGCGTGATGATCGATCTTGCCACCCTCACCGGAGCAATCATCGTCAGTCTCGGCAAATTCCAGGCGGGCCTGTTCGCCAATGACGAACGCCTGTGCAAGCAGCTTGTCGCCGCCGGCAAGGAGGTGGCCGAACCGGTGTGGCCCATGCCGCTGGACAGCGAATATGACAAGCTGATCAAGTCCGACATCGCCGACATGAAGAATATCGGCGGACGCGGCGCCGGCAGTGTGACTGCGGCCAAGTTCCTCCAGCGCTTCGTGAACGATGTTCCGTGGGCGCATCTGGACATTGCCGGCGTCACCTGGGCGGCGGAAGCCAGCCCGCTCGTGCCGAAGGGCGGCAGCGGATTCGGCGTGCGCCTGCTCGACCGGCTGATCGCCGCAAATTATGAGGAAAAATGACGCATCCGCCGCGGCGCCCTGCTCGGTCGCATTTTATCACCTGACGCGCTCACCCTTGGAAAATGCCTTGCCGCGGCTGCTTGAGCGCGCACGGGCGCAGGACCTGCGCGTCGTGGTGCGGTGCGGCTCCGCAGCCCGCCGCGAGGCGCTGAATGGTCTGCTGTGGACCTATGACCCGGCAAGTTTTCTCGCTCATGGCAGCCCCGAAGACGGCCTCGCGGCAGAGCACCCCGTCTATCTCACCGAAAGCGGCGGCAACCCCAACGAGGCCCAGGTGCTGATTCTGATCGACGGTCTCGAGGCTGATGATCTCGACGGCTTCGCCCGCTGCCTGGACCTGTTTGACGGCAATGACCAGGACGCCGTCGCGGCGGCGCGCCGGCGCTGGCAGCGCCTCAAGGCCGCCGGCCACGACCTCACCTATTGGGCGCAGTCCGACGATGGCGGCTGGCGGCAGCAGGCATGAGCAGCAACGCCTCGGACACGCCGCGCCTCGAAGCGCCCCGCGACCCCACGCGAACCCGCGCCGTCTGGCTTTTCGCTCCGCCTTTCCTGTGGTTCTCCACCCCCACCGAGCTTTCTCTCCTTGTCGGCTGCGCCGTCGTCCTCCCCGGCCTCGCACTTCGCGCATGGGCCGCGGGCGCCATTCACAAGAACCGGCAATTGACGACATCGGGGCCCTACGCGTATGTCCGCAACCCGCTCTATGCTGGCGGACTGCTCATCGGCATCGGCGCCACGGTCGCCGCCGGACACTGGATCTGGCCCCTGTCCTTCCTCCTGTATTTCTGGCGGACCTACCGCGTCATCATCGCCCGCGAGGAAGCCTATCTGCAGCAGGCCTTCGGCGACCGCTTCAACCGCTACCGCGCGCAGGTGCCGGCACTTTTTCCGCGTCCAACTCGGCGCCGCGGCGGTGAAGCACGCGCCGGTTTCCATTTTCCGCAATACATGGCAAATGCGGAATGGCGGGCACTCATCGGCGCGGCGGCCATATTCGCCCTGCTGGCGCTCAAGGCGGCAAGCGGCCTCCCGGATTCGCTCGCGTCGTAGCGCCGGGCGCCGTCGGCATGATTCGCGCGCCGCGGTGCGCAACCGCGGCGATCGCCCGCGAGAGAGCGTTGATACTGCCTTACGTTATTGCCGTATCATATCATTTCCGCTGACGGTTTCCCTCCCGTGAGAACGGATGTTCGTTGACGCAGCGGCAAATGTGCTGAATATTCGTGGCTGAATCGGGACAGGGAGGAGCGTAGGCATGAGCATTTTTCTTGATCGGGTGTTCTTGACGCCCCTGATCATGGCAAGCGTCCTGGCATTGGGCGCCTGCGAAACGGCAGTTGAAACAGCGCATAAGTCGGCTTTGCCGGATCCGGTCTTTGAACGGACGCTGCACCGTGCGTATCTCGGCATGGCGCAAGCAGAGTATGATGAGGCGGATTACAAGGACTCCAACTGGTTTGCGGGGCGCGTCATACAGCTCGCAGGCGGCAATAGCGTTACGCCTGTCGATCTTTCCACCCGCAACGTGCCCGCAGACGCCGCGGACGAACTGGCGTCAGCGCGCGAGCGGCTGGTCAGCGCCCTCGCTTCCCCGGATGTAGGGAAAATCCCGTTCGCAGCGGCGAACGCCCAGGCGAGTTTCGACTGCTGGGTGCAGGAGAAGGAAGAAAACATCCAGCCCCTGGATATCGCAGCCTGCCGGGACCGTTTCATGGAAGCGATCGCACTGACCGAAGGCGTGGTCTCGCCGCCACCACCACCGCCGCCGGCGCCTCCGACGGTGGCAGAAGCAGCGCCCCAGCCGCCGCGCTTCTATTCGGTATTGTTCGACTTTGACAGCGCAGCGCTCACCGATGCCGCTCAGGGTACTATTGGCGGTATCCTCACCGACTGGCTCGGGAAGGGGCACCACCTGACAGTAGTCGGTCACGCCGATACTGCCGGCAGGGCGCGTTACAATCAGGAACTCTCGGAAGAGCGCGCGGCCAATGTCAGTCAGGCGCTTGAAGCCGGCGGCGTCGGTTTCGGCTGGCTGACAGCCGTTGGCGTGGGAGAAACCAACCTCGCAGTGCCCACTGCGGATGGCGTACCCGAACAGGCGAACCGGCGCGTTACGGTGTCAATCGTCAAATAGGCGCCGCCTCCGCCGCTGCCCCGGTTCCACCGCAACCGGGGATGAACACCCCTGCCCCGCCGACCCGCGGCGGGGCAGCGAAGCAGGGCAGGACCGCCAACGGTGCGCGCGCAACACGCCGCGCCGGCGGTCTTGTCTGTTCGCGAATATGAGGACAAAGCCATGACCGGGGCAACGAAACGGCTGGCCGTGTTTGCCAGCGAATTGCAATTCGAGCAATTGCCGCCTGAAGTGCCCGCGCGCATCAAGGCGCTGCTGCTCGACCTTGTCGGCATCGCCGTCCGCGCGCGCCACGACGCCGAATCCACCCCCAGCCTGATGCGCGGTCTCACCCGCCTCGGTCTGACTGGCGAACGCGAACAGGCGGGCGGCTGTTCGGTCATCGGCGATCACACCGCCTGGACTGCGCCGGCAGCGGCGCTGATCAATGGCACGCTCGCCCATTCGCTGGACTTCGACGATACGCACGCGACAGCGTCCCTGCATACCGGAGCACCGATTATTCCCGCAGCACTGGCTGCGGGTGAAATCTCTGGCGCCGACGGACGCGCAATAATTGCCGGCATTGTCGCCGGAATCGAAGTGCAGGTGCGGCTCAGCAAGGCGTTGACACCGAAGGATCATTACGCCCGCGGCTTTCACCCCACCGCGACATGCGGCGCGTTCGGCGCCGCCGCTGCGGCTGCCCGCGTGCTGGGCCTTGCGCCCGACCGCACCGCCCATGCACTGGGAATTGCACTCAGCCAGACCGCCGGCTCCATGGCGTTTCTCGCTGAGGGCGCCTGGACCAAGCGCTATCAGGTCGGCCATGCGGCCATGAATGGCGTGCTCGCCGCCACGCTGGCGGACGCCGGTTTCGAGGGTCCCGCAGACCCGGTGACCGGCCGTTATGGCTTTCTCACCAGTTACGCACCCGACCCTACACCCGAGCTGGCTACCGCTGATCTCGGTTCGGTATGGGAAACCCTGGCGGTCGCCGTCAAGCCTTACCCCTCATGCCGCTACAGCCATGCAGCAATGGACGCGGTGATCGACATCGCACAGGTCCACGGCGTCACGCCCGGCGAGGTGGACGCGATCGAGATCGGCCTGCCCCGCACCGGCTGGCATCTCGTCGGTGAACCGGAAGCAGACAAACAGGCGCCCGAAAGCGTTGTCGACGGACAGTTCTCAATGCCGTTTCTGGCAGCCGTCGCGCTGAGGGAACACGGCATGTCGTGGGACGATTACGACCGCCACCTTTCCGATCCCGAAACCTTGGCGCTTTGCCGCAAGGTACGAACGCGAATTGACGAGCGAGCGGAAGCGGCGTTTCCGGCGTATATGAGCGGCGGCGCCGAGATCGTCACCAGCCGCGGGAACTTTCAGAAATTCGTGACCATTTGCCGGGGCGAGCCGGAAAACTTCCCCGCCGAGGAAGAATTGCGCGCCAAGTTCGACGGTCTTGCCGCGCCGTATGTCGCCGCGCCGCGCCGCGCCGAGCTGGCCGACGCGATCAGCACATTCGAACAGGTCACCGATATGGGTGCGCTGTTGCGGCTGACCCGGCGCACCGCCAGCCTCGCCGGCGGCGATAGCGAACGCGTCGCGCTGTAGCGAGAGGGCCGCGAGTGACCCTGCCCAACGACACGGACGCGCTGATTCTCGCCAGCCTGGAGCGCTTTCTCGAGCGCGAGGTCGCGCCGCATGTGCGGGAACTGGAAGCTGCCGACCGTTACCCCCACGATATCGTGGGGAAGATGAAGGAGCTGGGCCTGTTCGGCGCTACTATCTCGCCCGAATATGGCGGCCTCGGGCTGTCAACCCGTACCTATGCCGCCATTGTCGAGCGAGTTTCCGCCGTCTGGATGTCGCTTTCAGGGATTTTCAACTCGCATCTCATCATGGCGGCCGCCGTGCAGCGTTTCGGAACCGAGGCACAGAAGACGCAGTACCTGCCGCGCTTTGCCGCCGGCGAACTGCGCGGCGGAATCGCGCTGACGGAGCCGGATTGCGGGACCGACCTTCAGGCCGTCACCACACGTGCAAGGCGCGAGGCCGGCGATTACGTCATCAACGGCGCCAAGACATGGATATCCAACAGCATCGAAGGCGATATTCTCGCTGTGCTGGTCAAGACCGACCCCGCCGCGCAGCCGCGCCACCGCGGCATGAGCCTGCTGCTGGTCGAGAAGGCAAACGGGTACCGTATCGGGCGCAAGTTGAAGAAGCTCGGCTATCGCGGCATAGACACGGGAGAGATCGTCTTCGAAAGCTGCCGCGTTTCGGCCGAAAATCTTGTCGGAGGCGCGGAAGGCCGCGGGCTGCAACAGATCCTGAGCGGCCTGGAACTGGGGCGCATCAATGTCGCCGCACGCGGCCTGGGCATTGCCCGAGCCTGTCTTGAGGCTGCAACATCCTACGCTCAGACCCGCAAGACTTTCGGCAAGCCCATCGCGCAGCACCAGGCCATCCAGATCAAGCTGGCAGACATGGCGACGCGCGTGGAGGCGTCGCGGCTATTGGTCGAGGCAGCGGCGACGGCATATGATTCCGGCCAGCGCTGCGACATGGAAGCCGGCATGGCCAAGCTCTTTGCCTCTGAGGCGGCCATCGAAAACAGCATGGACGCGATACGGATTCACGGCGCCTACGGCTATTCGAAGGAATTCGATGTCGAGCGCCACTATCGCGACGCGCCGCTGCTCGCCATCGGCGAGGGCACCAACGAACTGCAACGGATCATCATCGCGCGTCAGCTTGTCGAGCGGAACCCCGTTTGACTGCCTCCATACCGGCGCTGGACGGCGTGCGCGTGCTCGCAGTGGAGCAATATGGCGCCGGGCCGTTCGGCACCATGTTTCTCGCCGATCTCGGCGCCGAAGTCATAAAGGTCGAAAAACCCGGCGCCGGCGATACCGCCCGCGATGTCGGTCCCTATTTCTTCGAACCCGGCGACAGCCTGTTCTTTCACAGCTTCAACCGCAACAAGCGCAGCCTCACATTGGATCTCGAGGCCCCGGCGGGGCGCGCTGTATTCCGGGACCTTGCTGCCGAAGTCGACGCCGTGGCGTGCAATCTGCGCGGTGATGTGCCGGAAAAACTCGGCCTGACCTATGGCGCTCTGGCGCCCGTCAACCCGAGGATCGTCTGTGCACACTTGTCAGCCTATGGCCGCACTGGGCCGCGCCGCACATGGCCCGGCTATGATTATCTGATGCAAGCCGAGGCCGGCTATTTCGCCCTGACCGGCGAACCCGGGTCGCCGCCCGCACGCTGCGGCCTGTCAGTCGTGGACATGATGACCGGACTGGCGTTGGCCCTGGCGTTGCTCGCAGCCCTCACCGCGGCGCGCGCCACCGGCACGGGGCGCGATATCGACGTCAGCCTGTTCGACGTGGCGCTGGGGAATCTCGGCTATCTGGCCGCCTGGTATCTCAACCGCGGCGCAGCCCAGCAGCGCCTGCCCCGTTCGGCGCATCCCTCCCTGACGCCGTGTCAGATGTTTCGCACCGCCGATGGCTGGCTCTACATCATGTGCAACAAGGAGAAGTTCTGGCCGGCGCTGTGCCACGCGCTGGAGCGCCCGGAATGGGCTGAGGATGCGCGGTTTGCGGATTTTGCGGCGCGGCTGGAGCATCGCACCTTGCTGAGCAAGCGCCTGGACGATGAATTGCAGCGCCGCACGACGGCGGAATGGCTGGCCTGTTTCGCCGGCACGGTGCCCGCCGCACCGGTCCATGACGTGGCAGCCGCCCTGGAAAACCCCTTTGTTACCGACCAAGAGCGCCTGCAGGTGCTCGACCATCCGCAGGCTGGCGCCTACCGGATGCCGGCCCCGCCAATCCGCGACTCCGGCGCACTGCCGCCGAACCGTGCAGCACCGGCCCTCGGCGCCGATACCGTGCCTCTACTGCAGCGCCTCGGATACGATGCGGCGCGTATTTCGCGCCTGCGCGAAGCAAATGTGATTTGAGCACCTATCCGTCAGCGCGCGGAGCCCACGGAATCACTTGTACGTCGATGCCTTCCTCACGCAGCGCCTCGGCTTCCTTCCTGTTTGCGTCGCCATGGATGCTGCGCCGCTCGGTCTCGCCATAATGAATCTTGCGCGCTTCTTCCGGGAAGCGGCGGCCGACATGCTCGCTGTTTTTCTCGACCTCGGCGCGCAGGGCGCGCAATCGCGAAAGGATTTCGCCATGCTCCCGCATCGCGCGGCCTGGGTCGGAGTCGCGCTTGCTGGCGATGTTCGGTGCCATGGGAGCCTTGACGATCTGGTTGTCGCCGCAAATCGGGCATGAAACCTCGCCGTCCACCGCCTGCTGCTCATAACCGGCGCTGTCGCGGAACCACGCCTCGAACAGATGCTCGCTGGCGCATTTGAGATTGTAGACGATCATCGGCCACATGACCTCCGAACCGAACGCTGCACCCGCATCGCATATGGCGGCACGCGGGGTTGCCGGCGTCATTTCTTGCACTTAGATGACACGAATTGACGCAGGCAACAAGGGCCGACGCCATGAAACCCTCACCATGGGTTACGCGCTTTGCGCTGCTGGTCGCACCCGGCGCGCATATGCTGGACCTCGCCTGCGGCGCCGGGCGGCATACCCGTTGGCTCCTTGAGGCCGGCTATGCTGTAACCGCGGCGGACCGCGATCTGTCCGGCCTTGCCGATGTGCATTCGCCGCGTCTCACCCGCCGGGAAACAGATCTTGAGGATGGCGGCTGGCCCTTCGGCGACGCGCGCTTTGCCGGCATCGTCGTAACGAACTATCTGCACCGCCCGCTCTTTGCGCCGCTTCTTGCCGCGCTGGCGCCCGACGGCATGCTGATCTACGAAACCTTCGCGGTCGGCAATGAGCGCTGGGGCCGCCCGCGAAATCCTGATTTCCTGCTCCGCCGCGGGGAGTTGCTGGCGGTCGCCGCCGGCGGCGGACTGCGCGTGCTGGCATATGAGGACAGGGAAGTTCGCCAACCGAAACCCGCCTGCATACAACGCATCGCGGCCCGCGCGGTGTAGCAGGAAAGCGCGGTGCCGTCGTTGGCGCAGGTCGGTTATCCCGCGCCAACGACGGCAGGCTGCGGCGTCATCACAAAACCCTGATAGCCGTTGGCGACCACCGCTTCGCATTTTTCCGCATAGGCCGGGAAGCCGCCGATATAGGGCATGAACACCCGCGTCTTGCCGGGAATGTTCGCGCCCGCATACCAGGAGCTGCATTGCGAGCGCAGCGACTCTCCGGCCACATCGTTGACATGCCCGATCCACGCATCTTCCGCCGCCGGCTCCACGTCGATACGGCTCAGCCCGCGCTGGCGCATGTGATCCACACAGTCGACAATCCAGTCCACGTGCTGCTCGATGCACACGATCATGTTGGCCAGCACCGACGGGCTGCCGGGCCCCGTGATCGTAAACAGATTGGGAAACCCGGACGACATCAGGCCCAGATAGGCGCGCGGCCCGCCCTGCCATTTGTCGCATAAGCGCCTCCCGCGGCGCCCGCGTATGTCGATGCGCGACAACGCGCCGGTCATGGCGTCGAAACCGGTCGCGAAGACCACGCCGTCAAATTCATGGTTCTTCCCGGCGGCACGCAGGCCGGTGGCAGTGAAATGCTCGATCGGCCTTTCGCTGACATCGACCAGCGTCACGTTCGGGCGGTTATAGGTCTTGTAGTAATCCGTATCGACGCACAGTCTCTTGCAGCCGATGATCGAATGCGGTGACAGCAAGTCCGCCACCTCCGGGTCGTCCACGATCTGATGAATTTTCTCGTGTACGAAGTCCGCTGCCATGCGATTGGCGTCGGGGTCGGTCAAAAGGTCCTTGAAGGCGGCGATAAACGCCGTTCCACCTTGGCGCCATCGTGCTTCGAATTCTCGCCGCCGTTCCTCTTCGGTCGCCTCCCGCGCCAGACTCGGATTATAGGGGCGCACCATTCCCGCATGGAGGCTTCGTGCAAGCGCCCGGAACGCAGGATAATCCGCCTTGACGGCGCGCACTTCCGCCGCCTCCAGCGGCCGGTTCCAGGCCGGAATGGTGTAATTCGCCGTGCGCTGGAACACCACCAGCTCCCGGGCCTGTTCGGCAATCACCGGTATCGACTGAATTGCCGATGAGCCGGTGCCGATCACACCCACGCGCAAACCGGTGAAATCAACGCCCTCATGCGGCCACTGCCCGGTATGCCAGACCGCGCCCTGATAGTCTGCCAGCCCCTCGAATGCCGGCGTGTTGGTGCTCGACAGGCATCCCGTTGCCATGATGCAGAACCGCGCCGTGATACGGGCGCCGTCAGCGGTCTCGACGGTCCACAATCCGTCCGCATCGTCAAAGACTGCGGAGGTGACGCGCGTATCAAACACGATATCGCGCCGCAGGTCGAAACGGTCGGCGACATGGTTGGCATAGCGCAGAATTTCGGGCTGCGTGGCGTAGCGCTCCGTCCATTCCCATTCCTGCTGGAGCGCCTCGGAAAACTGATAGGAGTACTGGACGCTTTCGACATCGCAGCGTGCGCCCGGATACCGGTTCCAGTACCAGGTTCCTCCCACACCGCCGCCAGCCTCCAGCACCTTCGCGCGCCAGCCCTGTTCGTGCAGCCTGTGCAGCATGTACAGGCCGGCAAAGCCGGCGCCGACAATAATGGCGTCCAGCACCCGCTCGGCGCCGGGATCAATGGCGGTATCAGGCATGGTTACCGGTCGCAGTTCGGTTGGCCGCAGGCGTCTCGACGGCAGGCGCCGCCGGCGCTATAGGAGTGCGGCGGGCGCATTCCCCTTCAACGGATGTCATGTCAACCATGCCGGATTTTGTGGACATCCTGTTTCTGGTGATCACGGGCGGTGTCGCATGGCACGCATTGACATGGCGCGATACGGAAGGCAAGTCGGATTGGGTGCGCCAACTGTTTGGCTGCATTGCGCTGGTGTTCTTCCTGCGGGTGCTCCTGGTCGACGTGCTGGGGGTGATCTGACCGGGTTCCGGCAGCACAACGCCGGTTCTATTGCTGATACGGGCGCTGCGCCGCATCCACTTCGGGCTGGCGAAGCAGGCGTTGGCCGGCCGGCTTGGCCAGTTCCGCCTCCAGATATTCCAGCCGGTCGGCGATTGTCGGCGGACGGTCCGCCTGCTTGCGCAGGAAGCGCGTGATCCAGTGCGGACCGTCGGCAACAGTCGGATCAAGCGTCAGGGCGTGCCGGTAATCCGCCATCGCCGCTTCATAATTGCCGAGGCGGTCGTGCAATATGCCGCGATTGGCAAAGGCGAACGCCATGTCGGGCTCGGCAGCGATGGCGCGCCCGAAAGCGGCCAGCGCTTCCTCCACGTCGCCAAGCTGCATCAGGCTCAGGGCAATGCCGCGCTGGGCAAAGCCGCTGTCCGGCTGCAACGCCGCGCGCTTCTCGTACAATGCCAGCGCGCGCTCATAGTCGCCATCCTCGAACGCTCGGTCGGCAGCCGATTGCGCATCCAGCGCCGGGTCGCGCTGGGCAATCAACGTGTCATGCAGGAACCATGCTGCCGTGCCGATAACGAGCACTATCGCAATCCGCCGCCACAGTCGATCCGCCATGGGCCGCTACGCGCCCAGTAACCGCAGGTTGAATACCCCCGCAAACAACAGCGCAATGGGTATGGCCAACACCTGCGCGCGGCGAGCCTGACCGGCGCGCTCGCCCGTGTCCAGCGTCTGTTGCAGGCGCCGCTCAAGACGGCGCACGCTCCACACCCAGACCAAGCGGCTCACCGGCCACCACAGGGCGGCAGCCAAGGCTATAGTCCACAGCACATAGCCTTGGCCGCTCATCTCCGGTGGTGCGGGGGTACGGCAGGCGTTACGCGTTCTCGGCCACCGCTTCCATATCGCCGATATCCTCGCGCAGCGCTTCCACCGCCTGCTCCGGCGCCGTGGAAAGTTCCATCTTGTAGGCGAGGAACCACATCATGAACACGCCGATGGCCCACCAAAGGATCTGCCACGCCCAGATCGACGGGATACCGAACATCCAGCTCGATGGGTCGCTGGGTGCACCGAAAATGCTGTTGCCGATTACCGCGCCCGGCCCGATGGCAAACATGAACCAGATGATGGTGAGCGCCCAGGCTCGCGGAATGAGATGCCGTTTGCTCTCCGGCAGGCCTGCATGATCACGCAGGAAGCCGTGAAACACCATCTTGTGCTTGTGGTCCTCCTCATTCTGCGTGACAAGCGAAACCAGGATCGCCACTCCCAGATTGAACAGGATTCCCCAACCGGCGGAGTGGATGGTCAGCGGCCAGCGGCCCCAGGCCGTTATGCCGAGTTGCTGGCCGATGGTTTCCGTCGCCGTTACTGCCGCAAGGCCGGCGATCAACCCCAGCGTGACCCCGGCCCGGGTAAGCCACGGCCACCAGCAGATGGCAATCAGCGCCGGCCACATCTGGAAGCCATAGGCCACCGCAAGGCCACCCAGCAGCACCAGTGCATCCGACGATACGGTGGCCACGACAAGGGCCGCCACAACGATGACGATCACACCGATGCGTCCGAACAGCTTTTGCTGCGTGTGCGAGACGTCCGGCATGATGTAATGCTTGAGCAGGTCGCGTGTCAGCATGCCGCCGGCGGTGGACATATAGGCAGCGCCGGTGGATTGCATGGCGGCCAGCGCGCACACCGAGAGCAGGCCGACCAGCCACGGCGCCACATCGGAAATCAGGTTGATCAACTGCGGCACCAGCATGCCCTGCTTGCCGGCGGAGTTCATCACGTCGATCAGCGCCGGCGCCCCGGCTGCGTCAAACGGCTCGCTGCCGTCGGCGCGGGCGCTCGCCGGAAGTTCGTGATAGGCGATGAGGCGCCCTGCCGCCGCGGCGCCCGCGCCGGTACCGGCGGCAAGATCGCCGAAGCTGGGCACCGTGCCGCTCGTCCGGAAGGATTCCAGCGCTGCCGCAATCGCGGCGTCGATCTCTTCCTGACTCAGCACCTCGGTGACATTTTCGCGATAGGTCGAAACGACGATATTCGCCTGAATCTTGTCAACCGACTCGGCAGTCTTGTCCGGATTCGCCTTGTAGAACTCGAGGTTGGTCCCCAGGAAATGCGAACCCATACCCTGTATGGCGGTAAACACGAACAGGATCAGCCCGATCCCGAACGCCGACGCCCACACCTGTTGCGGCGCGAACGGCTTGGGATCGCGATTGGAAAACGCCCACATCGTGAAGGCTGGCGCAGACTGGATTCCCATCAGCGCGAACATGTAGGCCAGCACCATGATGCCGGTCCACGCACCGCCCTGGGCCTTGCCGCCCGCATCGACAAACTGGATCACACCCGGAATGGCGATGTAATGGCTCTCACCGCTCGGCGTGACGCGCTTGGCCCGGGCGACCAGCCCCTTCAGTTCCTCGGCCTCGGCCGCCAGCGCCCCGTCGCCGGGATCGGCCACCGCGTCGTCTATCCGCGCGAGCGCTTCAGGGTAGGTCAGCCCCCTTGCCTCGAGTTCGGCCACCGCTTCGTTGCCGATGCGCTGGTCGTCCTGCGACAGGGCGGTAATGCCGTCGATCATCCTGTTCATGCCGCCGACATACGCCAGCGCGATGGTGCCGATGGCGATGATGCCACCGGCAAGCAGGATGCACTGCATGGTATCCACATAGGCGACGGCGCGCAGCCCGCCCGACGCCACATAGATGATGACCACCGCAGACAGCAGCCACATGCCGAAATTGACGTCCAGCATGCCGTCGGTCAGCACGTTGAACAGAAAACCGGAAGCCCGTAGCTGTACCCCCAGATAGGGCACCGAAAACACCAGCGCGACAATCACCACCAGAATGCGAATGGTGTCGGACCGGAAATAGTCCGAAAGCATTTCACCCGGCGTGACAAACCCGAACCGCTTGCCAATCATCCACTGGCGCTTGAGGAACAACACGCCGGTAAAGGGGATCGTGATGGCGTAGAACGACGCATAGGCATAGGGCAGGCCGTCGCGGTAGATAAGACCGGGATGGCCCATGAACGTCCAGCCCGAGAATGAAGTGGCGGTCGCGGCGAGAACAAAAACCCAGATCGAAATGCCCCGTCCGGCGATGAAATAGTCGCTCGCCGTGCGCGCGCTCAGCGCACCCTTGATGCCCCAGAATATGCAGTAACCCCAATAGAGCAGCACAAAAATGAACAGCCAGACAACTTTGGCATCCATTACTCAATCCCCTTCATCCTCGTCGGCTACACTCATCCGCCGGCATTCGCGTGTGCTGAATAACGTTCAGGCTGGCTCTACTTCACGCAAGCGCTTACGGCAAGCATTACAATGATATGGCAGGCATTTTGAGCAAAAATCAAGCTATTTTACGGCCGATCGGCCGCAGCACTTGACTCACCCCCCGGTTCGTCCCGCCGCAAGGGCCGCGCCGCGCCCCGCGCGCTCCGGGAACAGCGCCGCGAGACCGTCCGCCGACGCCTCGCAAACACCGCGCTCCGTGATCAATCCGCTGACCAGACGCGCCGGCGTCACATCAAATGCATAATTCGCGGCCGGACTGCCCTCCGGAGTCAGCCGTACGGTCTCGATGCGCCCCTCGGATGTGCGCCCGGTAATCTCTGCCACCTCCTCCGGCGCCCGCTGTTCGATGGGAATCTCCGCATGCCCGTCACCGATCGTCCAGTCGATGGTCGGCGACGGCAAGGCGACGTAGAACGGCACGCCATTGTCATGCGCCGCCAGCGCCTTGAGATAGGTCCCGATCTTGTTGGCGACATCGCCGCGCGCCGTCGTGCGGTCGGTGCCGGTTATGCACAGGTCCACCATCCCGTGCTGCATCAGATGCCCGCCCGTATTGTCGGCAATGACCGTATGCGGGACACCGTGCCGACCCAGTTCGAACGCGGTCAATCCCGCACCCTGATTGCGCGGCCGCGTCTCGTCGACCCAGACATGAACGGGAATGCCCGCATCATGCGCCATGTAGATGGGCGCGGTGGCGGTGCCCCAGTCAACCGTTGCCAGCCAGCCGGCATTGCAATGCGTGAGCAGATTGACCGGCGTATTGCCCGCCTTGCGCTCGGTGGCAGCGCGAATCACCGCCAGCCCGTGTTCGCCGATCGCACGGTTGAGCGCCACATCCTCTTCGCACAGCTCCCCCGCCCCGGACCACGCCGCCGCCGTCCGCTTCTCCGGCGCCAGGCTGCACAACAGGCGCTCCATCTCGTCCAGCGCCCGGGGCAGATTCACCGCCGTCGGCCGCGTCGCGAGCAACTGCTCACGAGCACGCGCCAGCGCCGCGTCTCCCGCATCCGCCTGCATGGCTAGGGCAACGCCATAGGCCGCCGCCGCGCCGATCAGGGGCGCACCGCGCACCTGCATGTCCCTGATCGCCGCACACACATCCTCCAGCGACGCAAGCCGCACCGTGACAAATTCATGCGGCAGGCGTGTCTGGTCGATGATTTCAATGCTGCGCCCGTCGGCAGCAGGCCGGATCGTGCGCCACTGCTTGCCGCCGATCTTCATGGCGGCGACCGGAACCTCATCCTGCGCCGAGCGGCGCACATGCCGCCGCCAGCCACCGCTCGGTGGCCGCGTCAACCGCCGGCGCCACCGCCGCGTGAACCCGGGCGTGATACGCATCGACCCACCCGCGTTCCCCGTCATCCAGCAACGCCGTATCGATCAGGCGGCGGTCTATCGGCGCCAGTGTCAGTGTCTCGAAGCCGAGGAGATCGCGCTCGCCCCCCGGCGGGCTGTCTACCTTGACCACCGCAACCAGATTCTCGATGCGAATGCCCCACGCGCCCGCCTTGTAGTAACCGGGCTCGTTGGACACGATCATGCCCGGCTGCAGCGGCACAGCGCCCGGCCGCATCGAAATGTGGTGCGGGCCTTCATGAACACCCAGATAACTGCCGACGCCATGGCCCGTGCCGTGCTCATAGTCCAGACCCGCCTGCCACAGCGCCGCCCGCGCCAGGACGTCAAGCTGGCCGCCGCTGGTGCCTTTCGGAAACCGGGCCATTGCCAGCGCAATATGCCCCTTGAGCACACGCGTGAAGCGGTCGCGCATTTCGCTGCTCGGCATGCCCACCGCAATCGTGCGCGTCACGTCAGTCGTACCGTCAAGATACTGGGCGCCAGAATCCACCAGATAAAGCGAGTCCGGCGCCATGACACGATTGCTTTTCGCGTCGACCCGATAATGAACGACGGCGCCATTCGGCCCGGCCCCGGAAATGGTGGGGAAACTCAGCCCTTTGAAATGCGCGTTCTCGGCCCGCCGCGCCTCCAGATAGTCGGCAGCCGCAATTTCCGTCAGGCCGCCTTTTGCCGCCGTCTCGTCAAACCAGCACAGGAACTGCGCCAGCGCAGCGCCGTCGCGCAGATGCGCCGCACGCGTACCGTCGAGTTCGACAGCATTTTTCACCGCCTTCGGCAGCAGGCACGGGTCCTGCCGCTCGACGATTTCCGCCTCCCCCGCCTCCAGAGCGCGAAATACCGACTCCGAAGCCGCCGCCGGGTCTGCCGCCACGCGCCCCGTCAGCGCCGTAAGCGCCGCGTCGAAAGAGTCGGGCGCATGCACGCGCACCCCATTGCCGAAATGCCCGGCCAGCTGCGGTGTCAATTTCCGCGAATCAATGAACAGATCAACCGTGCTGTCCCCATGCAACACAGCGAACGACAGCGGCAGCGGAGTATAGGCGACATCGCCGCCGCGGATATTGAGCAGCCACGCGATCGAGTCCGGCCCGGTGATGACCGCCGCCGCCAGCCGCTCCTTCGCCAGCTTCCCGGCAAGCTCGGTGCGTTTTTCCGCAGCCGCGCGTCCCGCATGACGACTCTCATGCGGCACCACCGGCGCCAGCGGCGGCGGCGGGCGGTCCTCCCACACCGCATCGAGCGGATTGTCCGCCTGCGCAACGAGCATCGCCCCCGCGGCCGTGCAGGCGCGCGCATAAGCCGCGCTCTGCCGCCTGGTATGCAGCCGCGGGTCAAAACCCAACCGCGCCCCGGCGCCGAGTTCCGCCTCTGTCCACGCAACCGGAGTCTGCGACTTCAGCGGCACCACCTCGAACTCCTCGGCCGCCTCCGATCCCGCCTGAAGCGTGTAGCGGCCATCGACAAACAACGCCGCCCGGTCGTGCAGGATGATCGCCGTGCCGGCAGACCCGGTGAAGCCGCTGATCCATGCCAGTCGTTCCGCACACGGAGCAACAAATTCCCCTTGATGCTCATCGGCGCGTGGAACGATGAAACCGTCCAGCTCACGCGCCGCAAGAACAGCGCGCAGACGCGCCAATGGGGTCGTCGCAGAGCCGCTATTTCCAACTTGGGGCATGAACCGCTTCAGAACCGCTCCGACAGGCGGATCGCCGCCCGGCATCCCTGCTGAATCACCACCTTGAGCGGACCGAAGGCCGGGGCTCCGCCGGCGCCGGCTGCCAACGCATGTTCGCGATGCGCGATTTCATCTTCCCGGCACGCCGCCAGCACCTCGCGCAAAGGCCGCTCCCCCTTTTCGGATATATCATCGGCGTCCGCATCAAGCTCTGCAATCTGGCGCGCATAATGCGCTTCGATCACTTCCTCCACCACCGCCGTGCACGCCATGGCGGCGGCGGGGCCCGCAAGCGCGCTGGCCGCGCCGAGAGCGTAGCCCGCGGCGCGCCATAACGGCGCAAAGGCGGTCGGACGCACCCCGTGTTTCACCATGAGCCGCTCGAATGTCTCCAGATGCGCTCGTTCCTGTGCGGACATTTCGCGAATTGCACTGCCGCTGGTCGTTGCTCGGAGCACTGCGAGTTGGCCGTCATAGATGCGCGCCGCTGCCAGTTCCCCGGCATGATCGACCCGCAGGATGCGTGCGCGCAGCGCATCACCCCTCACATCGCCGGGCAGACGCGGTTTCATCGCCGCCACCCGCTGACCGCAAGAAACGAGAGCACGGTCAGGAACAGCGCCGCCAGCCCATTCCACCCCGCCATCGACACGCCCAGCAGCGACCACGGGATGTCGTCGCAAAACGCCGCCGGCGCGGCGAACACCGCATCGCGCAAGGAGTCCATGTCGTCAAGCGGCGTCGTTGCTGCACTGCATCGTTCCAGTCCGCTCCACCAACCCTGCTCGACCCCGACATGAAACGCGGCGATGGCCGCATCCCCCGCGAACAGCCCTGCACACAGCACACCGCCCCCGGCGATCACCGGCCACGGCAACCGCCTGTATAACAGCGCACCCGCGCCGGCGATCACGATGACCGCCGCATAGGGCATCCGCTGGTAATGACACAACTCACACGGCGCCAGGCCGCCGACATACTGAAATGCGAACGCCCCGCCCAACAGTGCTGCACTGCATAATGCGGCGAGCGGGAAATAGCGCCGCGGCGGCAGCAATGCCCCCGTGATCAGCGCCGCGACACCAAGCCTACTCATGGCGGAATGCGCCCCCGTCAGTCGAGCAGGCCGACAAGCGCCGCGCCGCCGACCAGCGACAGCAGGAAGATGATCCCGAGCAGCCCCATTCGGCGTCGGATGAAACGCTCCACGGACGGGCCGAACTGCCGCAACAGCGCCGCCTCGAAGAAGAATCGTATCCCTCGCGACAGCACCGACGCGACGGTGAATACCAGGATATCAAGCCCTGCGGCGCCGCTGGCAATGGTGATGACCTTGTAGGGAAACGGCGTGATTCCTGCCATGAAGACGATCCAGGCGCCCCACTCATTGTAGCGCGCGGTGAACTCGCTCATTTTGGCCTCGTAGCCGTAAAAGGCAACCAGCGGCGAACCGATCACCTCCCAGAACCCGAAACCGATTGCATAGCCCGCCAACCCGCCAAGCACGGACGCCGCGGTGCACACTCCGGCAGCGGTCCATGCCCGCGCCCGGTTCGCCAGCACTATGGGAATCAGCATGACATCCGGCGGGATAGGAAATACCGAACTTTCGGCAAAAGACACCCCGCCGAGCCACCACATGGCATGGCGATGGCGCGCCCATGCGGCAACGCGGTCGTAAAACTGGGTCAGGAACGCGAAGCGCATGTTGCAAGGTCTTGCCCGGACGCCGGCGACGGAACGCGGGCACCCTGCCCCCCGGCGGCGGAAAGTCAAGCAGCGGCGACAAAAGGACCCGGCGGCGCTATGCTGCCCGCCGCTCCGCAGGGGGCAGCACGGAACGACAATATCTCTACCCGACACGGAGGCCGCCGAACCTTGAGCACGTCCAGCCCTTACAACGCCGAGCACGAGGCGTTTCGCGATCAGGTGCGGCGGTTTGTCGAGCGCGAAGTGACCCCGCATCACGAAACCTGGGAGCGTGCCGGCGTGGTCCCGCGGGAAGTGTGGGAGAAGGCCGGCGCCGCCGGCATGCTGTGCTGCGGCGTGCCCGAAGACTGGGGCGGCCCCGGCGGCGATTTCGGCTTCTCCGCCGTTGTCATCGAGGAATTGGCGCGAGTCGGCGCCACCGGCCCCGGTTTCGGCGTGCATTCCGACATCGTCGCGCCCTACATCCTGCGTTACGGCTCGGACGACCAAAAACGCGAATGGCTCCCGCGCCTTGCCGCCGGCACCGCGATCGGCGCCATCGCCATGACCGAACCCGGCGCCGGCAGCGACCTGCAGGGCATTCGCACTACCGCACGGCCCGACGGCAACCATATGGTGATCGACGGCCAGAAAACCTTCATCACCAACGGCCAGTCCGCCGACCTGATCATCACCGTCGTCAAGACCGACCCCGACAAGGGCGCGCACGGCACCAGCCTTGTGCTCGTCGAGGCCGACCGCGAAGGCTTCACACGCGGACGCAATCTCGAGAAGGTGGGCCTCAGGGCGCAGGATACCTCCGAGCTTTTCTTCGATTCCGTTCGCGTGCCGCGCACCAATATGCTGGGCGAGGAAGGCCGCGGTTTCGCCTGTCTCATGTCCGACCTGCCGCAGGAGCGGCTGGTCATCGCCCTCGGTGCCGTCGCGGCGGCGGAGGGAGCGCTCGACTGGACCGTCGCCCATGTGCGCAACCGCCACGCCTTCGGCAAGCCGCTGGCCGAATTTCAGAACACACGCTTCACCCTCGCCGACGCCAAAACCGACCTCGCGGTCGGGCGGTGTTTCGTGGACCGCTGCCTGGCGCAGCATCTCGACGGCGGACTGGACGCAACCACCGCAGCAATGGCCAAGCTGTGGTGCACGGAAATGCAGGGCCGCGTGATTGACGCCTGCGTGCAGCTTCATGGCGGCTACGGCTATATGCGCGAATATCCCGTGGCGCGCGCCTGGACGGATGCCCGCATCACACGCATTTTCGGCGGCGCCAACGAAATCATGAAGGAACTGATCGCCCGTTCCCTGTAATTCCTCTCAGGGCCGCGATATGGTTGCAGCCACCCGGCAATCATTCGGAGAAGAATGCAATGACCGATGCCTATATCTATGACGCCGTTCGCACGCCGAGGGGCCGCGGCAAGGCTTCCGGCTCGCTGCATGAAGTCACACCCATCCGTCTCGCCGGCGCCGCGCTGACCGCGCTGCGCGACCGCAACGCGCTCGACACCGCCGCCGTCGACGACATCGTCCTGGGCGTGGTGGAGCCGGTCGGCGAACAAGGCGCCGACATTGCACGGGTCGCCGCGCTCGACGCAGGCTATGACGAGTCGGTCGCCGGCGTGCAGATCAACCGGTTCTGCGCCTCCGGACTGGAGGCAGTCAACATGGCCGCCGGACAGGTCATGGCCGGCCAGTCCGACATGGCCATCGGCGGCGGCGTCGAATCCATGTCCCGCGTGCCCATGTTTTCCGCCGGCGGCGCCTGGGCAAGCGACCCCGACGTCGCCTTCCGCACCTATTTCGTGCCGCAAGGCATATCCGCCGATCTTGTGGCGACGCGCCACGGATACAGCCGCACCGATGTGGACTCCTATGCCGTCGAATCCCAGCGCCGCGCCGCTCACGCCTGGGACTCCGGCTATTTCGCCGACAGCGTAGTGCCCGTCGTCGACCGCAACGGCCTCACCGTTCTCGATCGCGACGAACATATGCGCCCCGACGCAACAATGCAGAGCCTGGCGGCGCTCGAACCGTCCTTTGCAGCGCAGGGCGCATCATGCGGCTATGACGATGTCGCCGTGATGCGTTATCCCGACCTCGAACGCATCGAACATGTCCACCATGCCGGCAATTCCTCAGGCATTGTCGACGGCGCTGCTGCAGCGCTGATCGGCACCGCCGAAGCGGGCGCCGCGGCGGACTTCAAGCCGCGCGCGCGCATCCGCGCCTTCTCCTCCATTGGCAGCGAACCGACGATCATGCTGACGGGGCCCGCCGCCGCGGCCGAAAAAGCGCTGGCGCGCGCCGGCATGACGCCCGACGATATCGACCTCTACGAACTCAATGAAGCCTTCGCCGCTGTCGTCCTGCGTTTCATGGACAAGCTCGACATCGCGCATGACCGTATCAACGTCAATGGCGGCGCCATCGCCATGGGCCATCCCCTCGGCGCAACCGGTGCCATGATCCTCGGCACCGTGCTCGACGAACTGGAGCGGCGCGGCCTCGGCACTGCCCTGGTCACGCTGTGCGTCGGCGCCGGCATGGGCACCGCCACCATTATCGAACGGGTCTGAGCGGCGCGGACCCCTCACCATGATCTCTCTTGAGGGCGCCGGCAGCGGCATCGCCGTCATCCGGTGGAGCAGCGATTCTGCGCCTGTCGTGAATGCCGCATGGGTGGCCGCATTCACGGATGTCGTGGAGCAGGCGCTGGAGGACACCGCGGTCAGCGGTGTCGTGATCGCCGCGCAAGACCGGGATTTCAGCCGCGGAACCGACCTCGCCGAGTGGCTTGAGGTGCGCAGCCCTGCTGACGCCATGGCCCGCGTGAGGTCCCTTCATGCACTCACGCGGCGCATCGAGACCGGCGGCAAACCTTTCGTCGCGGCGCTCAACGGCGCCGCGCTCGGCGGCGGCATGGAAATCGCGCTGGCCTGCCACCGCCGTATCGCTGCCGTTACGCCGCGCGCCCGCTTCGGTTTCCCTGACATCCGGTTCGGCATGATGCCGGCCTTTGGCGGCGCACAGCGGCTGGCGCGCATGATCGGCGCCCGCAACGCCGTGCCGATGCTGTTGGAGGGCCGGACGCTGAATGCGCAGGATGCCCGCGATGCCGGCCTGATCGACGAGATCACCGACCCGGACCAGACTCTCGACCGGGCCTGCGCCTGGGCGGCCGCCAACCCGGAACCGCAGCAACCATGGGACGTCCGCGGATTTGCCGTCCCCGGCGGCGGACCGTGGAGCCGCGCCACCGGCGCCGCGCTGATCGCCGGCAATGCGCTGAGCCATGCCAGGAGCCGCGGCAATTACCCTGCGGTGCAGGCGATTCTGTCCAGCGTCTATGAGGGAATCCAGGTCGGCATCGACACCGGCCTCAAGGCCGAGGCGCGCTGGTTCGTGCACACGCTTACGGCAGGGCCGGTTGCGCGCAACATGATCCGCAGCCTGTTCGTGCATGTGCCGGCGGCGGAGCGGCTGGCCACCCGCCCCCGCGCCGTGCCCAAAGCCGAATTCACCAGGGTCGGCGTTCTCGGCGCCGGCATGATGGGCGCCGGCATAGCCGGAGCTGCCGCCGCGGCCGGCCTGGAAACCGTGCTGCTGGACCGCACCCGGGCGCTGGCCGAGCAGGGCAAGGCGCGCATCGACACCGCTCTGTCGCGCCGCGCCGGACGCCGCGGCCAGGGCAAGCAGGACAACACCGCCATCTTGTCCCGCATCACCCCCGCCGACGATTACGCCCACCTTGCCGGCTGCGACCTGGTAATCGAAGCCGTGTTCGAACAGCGCGCGATCAAGGCCGAAGTGACGGCAAAAGCGGAAGCCGTACTACCCGACAACGCCGTATTCGCATCCAACACCTCGACCCTCCCCATCAGCGGTCTCGCTGAAGCCAGCGCCCGCCCCGCCAACTTCATCGGCCTGCATTTCTTCTCACCGGTGGAGCGCATGCCGTTGGTGGAGATCATTCGCGGGCGCCTGACATCCGACGCGACATTGGCGTGCGCCATGGATTTCGTGCGCCGCATTCGCAAGACGCCTATCACCGTCAATGACAGCCGCGGCTTCTACACCAGCCGTGTCTTCAGCACCTATGTGCGGGAAGGCTTCGCGATGCTCGCCGAGGGCGTGACCCCCGCCTTGATCGAAAATGCCGGGAAACTCGCCGGTATGCCGGTCGGCCCGCTCGCGGTGGCCGATGAAGTCTCGCTTGGCCTGATGCGCCAGGTCGCAGTGCAGACCAGGGCCGACCTTGGCGACGGCTACCGGACGCCGCCCGGAGAGCAGGTGTTGGAAAGAATGGTCAGTGAACTGGGCCGCGCCGGACGCAAGGCCGGCAAGGGGTTTTACAACTACCCGGAAGGCAGCTCCAAGCGCCTCTGGCCGGGACTGTCCGAAGCATTCCCCCGCGCCGCCGACCAGCCGAGCGCGGCGGCGCTGCGCGAAAGGCTGCTTTATGTGCAGGCGCTGGAGGCTGCACGCTGTCTTGAGGAAGATGTCCTGACCAGCGCTGCCGACGGCGATATCGGCTCACTGCTCGGCTGGGGTTTTCCAGCCTGGACGGGCGGCGCCCTGTCCCTGATCGACACGGTGGGAGCAGACACTTTCGTCGCCGCCTGCGACCGCCTGGCGCAGGAACTGGGAGTGCGTTTCGCACCGCCGCAATTGCTTCGCGGCATGGCGGCGCAAGGCACATGCTTCCACGATCTCTGACGCCACCATCCCCGCTTTCGCCCACCGCCTGATCTCGACTCTACTCCTCATACGGTAGGTAAGAACATGATGATAAATTCCTACTGAATAAGGAAATTCTCGTGATAAAAGGAAAACCGGCGGGAGAGCGATGAGCGCGCCATCTTCCGCTGAACCTTCATCGCCGCGCACCACGGCGCTGGCGGGTCTCGAGCGCCGCGCAGCCAACCATGTGCCGTTATCGCCGCTCAGTTTCCTCGACCGCGCCGCTGCCGTCTGGCCGCAGCGAACCGCCGTCATCCATGGCCCCCTGCGGCGCAGCTACGCGGAATTTACCGCACGCTGCCGGCGTCTCGCATCGGCGCTGGCCGCTCGGGGAATCCGCCCCGGCGATACCGTGGCCGCCCTGCTTCCCAACACGCCGGAAATGCTCGAATGCCACTTCGCCGTTCCCATGGCCGGCGCGGTACTCAACGCCATCAACACCCGCCTCGACGCGCCCGCCATTCGCTTCATCCTCGAACATGGCGAAGCGCGCGCGCTGATTGTCGACCGCGCCTTCCCCGCCGCCGCCGAGGCGCTGCGCGGCCTTGATGGCGCGTTATCGGTGATCGAGGTCGAGGACCCGGCGGAACCCGGCGCTCCGCTTGGCGGCATCCCTTATGAGGACTTTCTTGCCTCCGGTTCTGACAGCTTCTCGCCGCGCCGCCCCGCTGACGAGTGGGACGCCATTGCGCTGAATTACACATCGGGCACCACCGGCAATCCCAAGGGCGTCGTCTATCATCATCGCGGCGCCTATCTGAACGCACTGTCCAATGCACTGGCGACCGGGCTCGGGCCGCACACCGTTTATCTCTGGACGCTGCCGATGTTTCACTGCAATGGCTGGACCTTTCCCTGGGCGGTCACTGCCGTCGGCGGCGCCCATGTCTGCTTGCGCCGGGTGGAACCGGAAGCAGTTTTCGCCGCGGTCGCGGAGGAGAAGGTCACCACTTTCTGCGCCGCCCCGGTCATCCTGAACATGCTGCTGCACGCACCCCGTGCAGGTTCAGACATACAGTCCCGTTTCGCCCATCGCTGCGATGTTTTCACCGGCGGCGCTGCGCCGCCCAGCGCAGTCATCGAAGGCATGGAACAGCTCGGCTTCACCGTCACCCAGCTATACGGCCTCACCGAATGCTATGGACCGTCCCTCGCGGCCGTCCCCCGCGATGAATGGACGGCGCTGCCCTTGTCGGAGCGCGCCCGGCTGATGGCGCGCCAGGGCTTCGCCATGCCGCTGGTGGAGGAAGCCTTTGTGGGTGACCCCGAATCCGGCGCGCCTGTCCCCCGCGACGGCGCCATCGTCGGCGAGGTGTTGTTGCGCGGCAATACCCTCATGAAGGGCTATCTGAAGAATCCGCGCGCAACCGAAGAGGCGTTTCGCGGCGGATGCTTCCACACCGGCGATCTCGCCGTCCAGCATCATGACGGCGCAATCGAGGTGGTGGACCGCTCCAAGGACATCATCAATTCCGGCGGCGAGAACATATCATCGCTGGAAGTGGAGGAAGTCCTCTACCGCCATCCTGCTGTGAGGGAAGCAGCGGTTGTAGCGCGCCCCGACCCTACCTGGGGCGAAACCCCGTGCGCCTTCATCGACCTGCGCGAGGACGCGGAGGAAAATACGACCGAAGCCGCGATTGTCGCTTTCTGCCGCGCCAATATGGCGCATTTCAAGGTGCCGAAGCGTGTGATTTTCGGCCCGCTGCCCAAGACCGCCACCGGCAAGATACAGAAATTCACCCTGCGCGAGCGCGCCCGCCAGGAATCCGCTCAGCAATGACGATTGTCGGCGGTCCCGTCGGGCATCAGCGTGCCGCAGCGGCGTGTGCTGACCATACGCGCCTCGCTCAGCGACGCGCCGGTAAGGTCGGCGCCGGTAAGGTCGGCGCGGGTGAAATCCGTTCGATCGAGCGCCGCGCCGCGCAGCACCGTCCCCCGCAGCCGTGCGCCATAGAAATATGCGCCCGTGAAATCCCCGCCCGAAAGGTCCAGACCCGACAGATTGGCATACGAAAAATTGCACGCCGCACAATCCACCGTCTTCCCCGCCTCCAGGGCCGCCGCGACACGCGCCATGTCTTCCTCGGAAAACGCCCCCGCAGGGTCCGGCGCCGCCATGACGGCAATCAGCATGAGAATCGTGGTAAGGCGCAGCATGGGGTGGCTCCGTTGGTTGGCGGCAACAATGGGATTGCCCGCAGCGTGGTAGCGCGGACTCCCGGCATGTTGCAAGCCGGGCACAGGCCGTCCCGTCCCGCCCCTCGCCTTCGCGGCAATCGAACCCGTGGGCGAAGGTGCAGGACTCGCCTTTCATGTTGAATCGCGCCATGACCTTGGGATATGGTCACGCCGCCTCGAAACAGGGGCGGCAGCCTCGCACTGGTGGGAGTCGCGTGTGACGTCTCAGACCTTCAGTCTCTGGCGCGTGTTCGGTATTGAGCGCCATCATCAGCTTCTGCTCAAATGGATGGTGCTCACCGCTGTGGCGGTGTTCGCGTTTTTCGTCGCCGCGTCGTTCGGCCTTGTCGAACAGGTATTTCGCGTTGACCGCACCTACATCTCGCTGGCGATCACGCTTCTTTTCCTGGTCACCAGCCTGCACTGCATGGTGCGCATCCTCTACATTTCCCGGGAACTCAACCGCACCGGCGCCTGCGGCAAGCAGATTGCGGCGGAACCCAACGCCATAGCGCTGGACGGTGCGGTGGTAAACGGTGGCGGTAAACCCCTGCCCGGCGGGCTGCTCAGTCAGCATGTCCACGACCTGATCGTGAAGGCGCGCCTCAAGCCTGAGCGAATCGACCAGACCCTGCTGCTCAAGGCGTTCGAGGAAAAGCTGTTCAACGCCCAGGCCATAGGCTTCTTCATCTCGGAAACCATGCTCCGGCTCGGCCTGCTCGGCACCGTCATCGGCTTCATTTTCATGCTGGCGCCCTTGACCAACGTGCAGGCCATCGATGTCGGGCAGATGCGCGAGATTCTCGCATCCATGTCCGACGGCATGGCCGTGGCGCTCTACACTACCCTCTGCGGGCTGATCGGCGGCATCCTGCTCAAGCTCGAATACTACTTCCTGCAGGGCGGAACCGAGGAACTGGTCGCCATGGTCACGGAAATCACGGAAGTCTACGTGGTCCCCGTGCTCGAGGAAGGATTGCCGGAGACGGCCCGTGCTGCGCAGTAGCCGCCGCACCGATCAGGCCGAAGCATTTACGGACCTGCTGTTCAACGCGCTGCTCGGCTTCACCTTCATGTTCGCGGTCGCGGTCATCTTCATGAATCCGATCGCAAAGACCGGCGCCATCGAGACAAAGGCCGAATATCTGATCACCGTCACATGGCCCGACGGCAACCCCTCCGACGTCGATACATGGACGCAGGACCCCGCGGGAAATCTCGCTTGGTACGCCGCCAAGGAAGCCGGGCTGATGCATCTCGACCGTGATGACACCGGCACCACGCGCGACGTGATCACGGTCAACGGACGAACGATCGAAAACCCGCTCAATCAGGAGATCGTTTCGATTCGCGGTATCGTCCCCGGCGAATTTACCGTCAATGTGAAGATGTACGCCTACGACCCCGGCGAACTGGCGCGCTCCCCCGGGGAAACGCCGCCCATTCCGATTACCGTGAAGGTCGAAAAGGTGAATCCCTCCGTGCGGGTCGTGTTCTACGACACGGTGGAACTGCGCGGCCAGGGCGACGAAATAACCGCCGTGCGCTTCACCATCATGCCCAACGGCGACGTAACCGATGTGAACCAGTTGCCCAGGAAACTGTTTGGAGAACAATAGATGCCGGCCGATCAGAACCTGTTGCTGCTGGGACAATATGAACTGGTCGCAGCCTATGTGGTCGTGGCCGTCCTGCTGCTCAGCATAGCCATATGGAACCGGCTGCACTGGTGGATCCGGGCCGGCGGCATCATCATCACCGCCGCTTTCTTTTTCATCACTTTCGACTCCGTCAGGAACATCCTCGGATGGCCGACATACGACCCCCTGCCCGACCGCTTCGAAATCCTCTTCGCGCGCATCCAGGAGCCTGATGAGGTCATGCGCATCGAGGGCGCAATCTATGTGTGGGCCATGACCCTGCCCGGCGAAGGCGGCATTGACGAACGCGACATCTACAAACCCGGCATGTTGGACACGCGCGTGGGCCAGGACCAGATGCCCCGCGCCTACCGCCTCCCCTATACGCGCTTCGCCCATGAACAGGTCAATGAGGCGCTCATCAAGATTCAGGAAGGCGTGCGCCAGATCGGCGTCACCGACCGCAAACCGCGCAAGCCGGGCGAACACGCACCGCACTCGCGATACAGTTTCTATGACCGCCCGGATCCGATCCTGCCGCCGAAGGACCCCGATCCCCGCGTCCAGTAGACCCGCTCCCGAAGCGCATATGTCCCGCTCGCGGTGCGCGTTGACAGCGCCAACCGTCCGCGCCAACATGCCCGGCGCCGCCGGCATACGCAAGGACAGGCCCGCCATGGACACAGCACGCCATTCGCCCCCGCACGGCGCAGACGGCGCCGCATACGCCGCCCGCTGACCCTCCGGCCCGCGCCTTGGCCGGGTCTTGAGGCTTGTGTATGCAGCGCTTTCATTACAGGAGAACATGATGGAAGAACGGTGGTCGCCCGCCGACTGGCGCGGTTTGCCGATCAAGCAACAACCGGTATATGCCGACGAAGACGCGAAAACCGCTGTCGAAGCACGCCTGCGTACCTCCCCGCCGCTGGTCTTCGCGGGCGAAGCGCGCGCGCTGAAAGCACGGCTGGCCGATGTGGCGCAAGGCCGCGCCTTCCTCCTCCAGGGCGGTGACTGCGCCGAAGCCTTCGCCGAATTTCACCCCGACCATATCCGCGACACCTTCCGCGTATTGCTGCAAATGGCAGTCGTTCTCAGCCACGGCGCCGCCATGCCGGTCATCAAGGTCGGGCGCCTTGCCGGGCAGTTTGCCAAACCCCGCTCCGCCCCCACTGAAGTGCAGGACGGCATCGAACTGCCCAGCTATCGCGGTGACATCATCAACGGCATAGCGTTCGACGCTGCAGCGCGCGAACCCGACCCCGAACGCATGTATCAGGCCTATGCGCAGGCCGCCTCTACCCTCAACCTGCTGCGCGCGCTGTCGCAGGGCGGCTATGCTGATCTGCACGAGGTGCACCGCTGGAATCTCGGCTTCGTTCAGGGCAGCGCCCAGGCGGAACGCTACCGGGATCTCGCCGACCGCATCAGCGAAACCCTGGCATTCATGGCCGCTTGCGGCTTTGACGCCAATGTGCCGCAAATCCGCCAGACGGAGTTTTTCACCTCCCATGAGGCGCTGCTGCTCGGCTATGAGGAAGCACTGACCAGGATCGACAGCACCACCGGCGACTGGTACGACTGCTCGGCGCATATGTTGTGGATCGGCGACCGCACGCGCGACCCTGACGACGCCCATGTCGCCTTCCTGCGCGGCGTCAGGAACCCGGTCGGCGTCAAGGTCGGCCCCAGCCTCGATGCGGACGGGCTGATGCGCCTGATCGACCTTCTGAACCCGGAGGACGAACCGGGGCGCCTGACGCTGATCGCCCGCATGGGGTCCGACAGGGTGGCCGGGCTACTGCCGCCCCTGGTACGCCGTGTCGCCCGTGAGGGACGCAGCGTCGTCTGGTCCTGCGATCCCATGCACGGCAATACCATCAAATCCTCGAACGGCTACAAGACCCGTCCGTTCGACCGCATTCTCAAGGAAGTGCGTGACTTCTTCGCCATTCACGAAGCCGAAGGCCGCCGCGCCGGCGGCGTGCATTTCGAAATGACGGGGCGCGATGTCACCGAATGCCTCGGCGGCGCGCAGGCCATCACCGAAGACAGCCTTTCGGACCGCTACCATACCCATTGCGATCCGCGTCTGAACGCCTCCCAAAGCCTCGAACTCGCGTTTCTCATCGCCGAGGAACTGAAGGGGCGGCGCCCGTCGCTGGCACGCAGCGCCGTCGCGGGCTAGGCCATGGACCTGGGGATTGCGGGGTGCAGGGCCATCGTCTGCGCCTCCAGCCGCGGCCTCGGGCGCGGCTGCGCGCTGGCCTTGGCGCGTGAAGGCGTCCATATCGTCATCAATGGCCGCGACGCGGCGCGCGCGCAGCAGACAGCGGAGGAAATCCGCGCCGAAACCGACGTCGATGTATCGGTCGTCGCCGTCGACCTCGACCGGCCGGAAGGCCGCGAACAGCTTCTCGCCGCCTGCCCGCAGCCGGATATCCTGGTCAACAATAATGGCGGGCCGCCGCCGGGCAGCTTTCGCGACTGGCAGCGCGCTGAATGGGAGAGCGGCCTCACCGCCAATCTCCTGACCCCTGCGGAACTCATCAAGGCCGTTGTCGATGGCATGGCGGAGCGCGGGTTCGGCCGTATCGTGAACATCACCTCCGTGGCGGTGCGTATGCCGTACCCCGGCCTCGCCCTCTCCAGCGCCGCCCGCTCCGGGTTGACTGCGTTCACCGCGTCCGTGTCGCGCGAAGTCGCGCCCTACAACGTCGCGATCAACAATCTCCAGCCGGGGTTGTTCGATACTGACCGCCTGAGCGGCGGACAGGCCGCCGCCGCTCAGGCCGGCGGCCGTTCGGTCGCCGAAATCCGCACCGAACAAATGGCCCGCATCCCGGCCCGGCGGTTCGGCGATCCGGAGGAATTCGGACGCGCCTGTGCATTCCTGTGCAGCGCCCACGCCGGCTATATCACCGGGCAGTCGCTCTTGCTGGATGGCGGGTTCTTTCCGGGCTCGTTCTGATGACACGGTCGGCATCCGCCGAGGCCGCAAGCTGCGAGGCCGAAATCGCGCGCCGCGCCGACCAGTATTTCAAGCGCACCCGCCATATCGTGCAGCGCCACGGCGATGTGAACGTCACCTATGCGGTGTTCATGCGGCGCCCGGTCATCTTCTGCCCGCGTCTCGCCATACGCTGGCTGGAAAGCGTGGCAGCAGCGCGCGGCATCGATATCCGCATCGAACCCTGTTTTGAAGAGGGCGCCTGGGTCGGTTCCGGCGAACCGCTGCTTTATATCACCGGCCCCTTCGCCGGCCTTGTCGAGCTGGAAACGATATATTTGCAGAAGCTCGGCCCGCCCTGCGTCGCCGCCTACAACGCCTTCACCATGTGCGCCGACCTGCCGCGCGTTGCGTTCATGGCAATGGACGCACGCCATTGCGCCGGCGTCGAAATGGCCGAGATGATGGCCTACGGCGCCAGCATCGGCTCGGCAAAGGCGCAGCGCGAAGCCGGTGCGGTCGGCTTTGTCGGCGGCGCCAATGACGACACCGCCCATTTCTTCGGCAATGCCAGCGGACTCGGCACCATGCCGCACGCGCTGCTCGGCTATGCCGGCAGCACCGTTCGCGCGGCCGAATTGTATCACGACCTCTATCCGGATGAGCCGCTGACCGTCCTCATCGATTATTTCGGGAGCGAAATCACCGACTCGCTCGCGGTGGCGCGGCGCTTCCCCGAACTCGCCGCCGCTGGCAGGCTGCGTATGCGCATTGACACCCATGGCGGCCGCTTCGTCGAGGGACTCGACACCGCCCGCTCCTACGCCACCCTCGAACGCCGCGCCCCGCGCGCCGTCCGCACCTATCGCAGCGAAACCGAACTGCGCCTTCTTGTGGGCACCGGCGTCAGCGCCGCAGCCGTGTTTCATTTGCGCGACGCGCTGGACGAAAACGGCTTCGACAAGGTGGAAATTGTCGCCAGTTCCGGCTTCAACCCCGGAAAATGCAAGGTCTTCGCCTCCGTGGGCGCCCCCGTGGACATGATCGGCACCGGCTCTTACCTCCCCGGAGACTGGACCGAAACCTACGCCACCGCCGACATCATCGCCTATGACGGCCGCATCTCCGTGAAGGTGGGCCGCGAATTCCTGCTCGGAAACCGAAACGCCGAAAACACTCCAGATTGACACCTGCCTCGGCGCTGCGGCGCGGTCACTGGCGCAAGGGAAGCGACGGTGCTAACCTGTACGCGTAAATTCCCATTACAGCATTTGCCGCATCGAAGCGGGGAGTAGGGGCCATGGCCGCACTGGTGACTTTTGACGAATCGACAGAACAGCTCGTGCGTTTTGTGGAGGACACGGCGCCGGCGGATATTGTCGCCGCGACATGCGCCAAGCTGAACGCCGGTACGGCCGCGCGCGATCTGCTGGCGGCCGCGGGTCTTGCCGTCAGCCGCTCTACCGAATTACCGCCCTCGCATCATGGCGGCCCGGTGCACCCCGTCTCGGGCCTGCAGGCAATCAACGGCTTGATCACACGCCTTGACGGCGCCGGCGCCGCACTGCCCGCGGTGCAAAGCGTCGCCCTTGCCAACAAGCATGTGCACGCCCCGGAAATGGGACCCGGTGCCATGCCGGAAATCACCGTCGGCGACCTTGCCGACAAGTCGAAAGAGGAACTGCTCGACGGCTTCGTGAACGAACTCACGCGCCGCCGCAGCGCGGGCGCCGAACGCTATCTGCTTGCCTTGCTCGACTGCGCCGAACCGGGTGAAATCATGGAGGCGCTGCTTACCGTAGCGCTGCCGCGCAACGCCCTCGACGACCACTATTTCCTCTATCTCGTCTACGCCTTCCGCGCCGCCGAGGCCCTCGGCTGGCAGCATGCGGCGGTGCTGCTGCGCCCGCCTGTGCGTTTTCTCACCCGCCACCCCATGCTGGAGCCGCCGAGCGGAATCTACGGCGCCATTATCCAGGACGGTATCGACCTCTATCGCAATTATTCCCACCTTGAGGCCCTGGTCGAAGACCGCGGGCTGGCGGAAGGCGATCCCCGCTTCGAAACCGGCGACGACGAAACCGAAGCCATCGATGCGCTGGCCGGCGCCATCGCGGCAGCGAAGCAAATCGCCGCCACGCCCGAACTGACCGCGGACGCTCTGCAACGCGGCCTGTCGATCATGGGCGCTTGCGAGGCGCAGTCGCTGGCGGGCGCGCGCCGTTATCTGCGCTCCAACACCGGCAACCCGTTCGATGTCCACTACCATACCGGCATGAGCGCGCGCCGCTATCTCCTGCGCCTGCCGGGCCTGACGCTGCGAACGCGCCTGCTCGCGCTGCTGTCCTGGGCGCAGGGCTATGAGGTGCGCCATCTCGACCGCACCATGAAATGGTCTGCCGAGGCCGACTCCGCCGCACTGGCCGTGCTGCCGGAACGCGACCAGGACTCCTTGCTTGAGGCCATCGCGGAAAGCATCACCACCCAGCCGGAGTACGACCTCGACACCATGACCGGTTCAATCGCCCTTCTGGTGGCGCCGGACACGGTGCGCGAAACCGTCGCGCTCGCCCATGACTATGTCCGCCGCGACTATGACGCGGACGCATTTCTCGGCCTCATGGCAGAGCTGGTGTGCCATGACGACCAGTCGGAAATGCACGCCTACAAACTGCAGCAGGCCGTATTCGAGGAATATGCCGAGTCGCGGGAGCCTCTCCGTTCCGCACATCTGCTCGTCGCCGCCAAACACGCCGCCTGCGTCGCCCGCCTCCGCCCCCGCACCGTCTTCCCCGGCGCGCACCCCCTCCTGCGCAGCGCCTGACCCCGCCGCCGCTTCAGATGATCGCTGTCTGGAATATCAGCCGTCCGGCTCTGCCCCGGAGGGAATAAAGTCCCGCACCGCCTTCATGGTGCGGTCCTTCGGGGCCTCGCCGTGAATTCTGGATCGCGCACCGGCATTTTCGACTGCTGACACCGCAGCAAACCGGATGGTGTCGTTCGGCAGGAATTCCATGGCCAGGATACCGCGTCCGGCAGAGGCCCACTCCGCCAGAAGCATTCCGTTTGGACTGACCGCGATTTCAGGGTCGACAAGCTGCCGCTCGCTCAAGAGGAAGCAAGCCAAAGCCCGAAGAGAGGCCGGTTCGATGAGCGGTTCATCTTCGCCGCCGTCATCACTCATCTGGTCGAGTTGTCGAATGCGATCGGCAATGGCACTGCGTCCCATGACCGAGAGCATATCGAGAATTTGCTCCGACCGCGTCAGCACGGAAATCTGTGCCTCCATATCGTTTGAAGCACTGGTCGCAGAAGGCCCGCCGAGACACCAGTCATCGAAGGATCAAGCTGGACCGGCCGGCCGTCACGGCCCCGCAATGAGCGAAGCCGTTTCGGTATCATAAACATACCGGGTGATGGTTCCGTCCCTTATCTTCTGGACCGCTTCGTCGATAGCGGCGAGAGGGACCAGGAACCACTCGCGCGGCACGACGGGATTGCCGAAGCGGTCTTCGATCTCGATGTCAAGACGCGCCGGGGCGAAGATCCGGTGGATCAGACCTTCGAGCTTGCCGCGGTCGATGTTGTAGAGCCTGTAGGTGGCGACAATCTCGACACCGGCCATCAGGAAGGTCGGGTCAAGCTGAGCGCCGGCGATCCGCGCTTCCACCCTCGCGCTGGTAACGCCGATCTTGTGGACGAGGCTCCGGTTCTCGACAAGGAACGGAATATCCGCGTTGCTCCGCAGCACATAGATTGTGCCACACGCCTCGTCTCCGTCGGCGGTCCGCTCGGCGAACAGCGGGCCTGCCGCGGGATCAGTGATCACCCTGCCCGCCTCATCCTTCTGGAGAGCGCGCTGCAGCGAGCGCCTGAGCATGTTGTTCTCGGTACCGTTATCGAATATCACGCGCAGCCGAGCGTCCCGGTCACCATAGTCCTGCACGAATTCCTTGCCCATTTCGGCGACATACGCCTTCTGGCCGCCGACAATGAAGAACTGCCCTGCCTCGATGTCCAAAATTTTTTTCAGGAGACGAGTGGCGCGAATGCCGGTATCCAACTCCCTCTGAACCTGTTCGAAAAGCGGGCGGAAGGTCGTAAAATCCGCGCATTTGCTGCGGCTGGCGATCTCTTCAGCGGCGCGCTTCTCGGCGCTCGACCGGACATGCCGAAGCGCGCCGATGTCCGACGCACCTGCCTCGACTCCCAGTTCGGCCAGCAAGGCATCGTCGCTCAAGCTGTCCGGCGCTGGCGAAGCGCTCCCGGCCCCGTCCGCGAGCAAGCCCTGATGGTCCAGCGGAGCCAGAAGCGTGACGCAATCCTCCTGCGCGCGGAGGCGGTCCAGCCGCACGGCATAGAGCCGCTCGAATATATCGCGCCCTTCGCCGTGTTGCGGGGTGCGGCCATGCATGTCGACGAAACGCTGTATTTCCTCGAAACTGGCAATGATCCGTTCTTCGCGCGGCGAATGGCTGACCGCCTTTTTCGGTTCGGGCTTGACACCGAGTTCCGCGAGAAGCGCGGCGTCCTCTTCAGTAGCCTTGCTACTCATCGGCCGCTTCCGCAATCATGCGAGCGAGAAAAGCAACCCCTTCCGCCATGCGCTTCTCCCAAGGGTCCGGCGCCGTAATCGACGGCAGGCGTCCGCGTTCCTGCTTGAATTTCAGGGCGCGCCGCGCAAGATCGCGCGCTTCCTCGGGCGTGAGCTGGACTTTTTTCGCGGTGACGGCAGCAGCGATCTGTTTCAGGCTTTCCTCGCTCATCGCCTTGGCCAGAATGGCGTAGGCCTCCTGGAACGGTTTGATCCTGTCGATCAGGTCGATGTCGAGATCGCGCACATCCATTGCAAATTTGCGAACGCCGTCGATCAGCGCCGTGCTGCCGCCCTGGTCAATATCGGGCGCTTCAACGGCCGCCTTGTTCGCCTGCCGGGTCAGGTTCAGCGCCGCAACAGCATGCTGGCGAACGGCCTCGCAGTCTTCCTCGCGGAGCTCGGGATACCGCTCCTTGATGATCTTTCCCATCCGTAACTGGGTAAGCTCTTCGGGCACCAGTTCCTCATCGAAAACTCCGCGCTCGACCGCCGTCCTGTCCTGCGCAAACGCCGCAATCACTTCGTTCAGGTCTTCCCGGCAGATGCGCTCCGCTTCCCGCGTTGTCGGCATGGCCAGCCCCTTGATCTCCATATGGAACTGGCCGGATTCCTCGCTGAAGCCGACATTGCATTTCTCGGGATCGTAACCATCCCTGCCATAGTCGACGCCGGGGACGGGGCCGCTTTCTTCCTTCTTCGGCGTGAAGCGGAAGCGCGGCGCCAGCACCTGCTCCATCAGCAGGCTCGCAGCGATGGCCTTCAGCGTGTCGTTCACCGCCTCGGCGACAGTCTCTTCCGAAGCGCTGGGTTCGGCGATCAGGTTGGTGAAGCGGGCGCGGCCTTTCCCGGGCGCGTCGCGCGTCGCACGCCCGATGATCTGCACGATTTCAGTCAGGCTCGACCGGTATCCCACCGTCAGCGCATGTTCGCACCAGACCCAGTCAAAGCCTTCCTTGGCCATGCCCAGGGCGATAATGATGTCGACATGGCCGCGGTCGCTCATGCGGTCCGAGTCCCTGAGCGCCGCGGCTACCCGTTCACGCCGCGCCGGGTCGTCGTCGACCAGATCGGCGATACGGAGAATACGCCCGCTGGACGTCTCGACCAACTGAAAGCCGGTCTCCGGATCAACCCCCTGCCAGCCGCCCAACTCCTCGATGATGTGTTCGACCTCACGGATCTTGTCTTTCGTGCTTTCCCGCGAATTGACATTGGGAATATGCACGATGGTCTTCTCGCTGGGGTTGAGCACTTGCAGGATGCTGTCGGCATAGTTCCCCGTGTAGAAGAAATAGCCCAGATCAAGCCGCTTCAGATGCTCATAGCCGTTGAGCTGCTCATAATAGGTATAGGTGACGGTTTCGAACCGCGCCTCGTCCTGCGGCGCCAGCACGGGCTCCGCATCCCCCCGGAAATACGATCCCGTCATGGCGACAATATGCGCCCGGTCGCGTGACATGAGTTGGCCGACATGCTCGCCCAGCCGGTTGTCCGGATTGGCCGAGACATGATGAAACTCGTCAATAGCGATCAGCCGGCCGTCAAAGGCCTCCGCCCCGAACCGCTCCATGGCGAAGCGAAAGGTGGCGTGGGTGCACACCAACACCCGATCATCGCTGTCCAGAAACGTCTTCACCGCATTGACCCTGCCGCGCTCTCCGCCCGGCGCATTGCACAGGTTCCACCTGGGCCGTACCACCCAGTCCGTCCAGAAGCCGGACTCGCTCAAACGCGCATCCGCAAAGCTTGCGCCGATCGTCCGTTCGGGCACGGCGATAACCGCCTGCCTCATGCCTTGATTGTGCAGCTTGTCGAGCGCGACGAACATCAATGCTCGGCTTTTTCCCGACGCCGGCGGCGACTTGATCAGCAGATACTGCTCGCCACGCTTCTCCCACGCCCGCTCCTGCATCGGCCGCATGCCGAACTCGTTCGACCGGGTCGAGGCTCCATTGCCGGCATAGGAGACCGTGACCGCCGGAATGCTTTTGACGCCCGTCATCGCAACCCCCGGATGCCGGCGGATAGATGCCAAGGCACGCACATCGGACGACCGGCCCGTGCCGGACCGATAGCGGGCACCTCGCACGCGGCGCCGCTATGGCATGGATGCGCCGAGATGGTTGCAGATAACATGGGCATAGTTCTGTGCCACTCCGCTCACGGAATCAACGAAGTCGGAAAGATCGAGGCATTCACCGTCGATGCGGTTCAGGATGTCCTTCCGGTCCTTTCTGAGTTCGGGATGGTTCAGCTTCAACAATTCTATCATCGCCTTCGCGGCGGCATCGCCATTCGCTTGAGGAACGACCTCCCCGGTCAGCAGAAAACGGAAGCGGCGCGCACATGCGGGATAGTCGGGCTCGATGCAATTGGTCTCATCGAACCGGCCGCCTTTTGCATGCCGCAAATCTCCGAGCGCTGCCCCGCCGGGGTTTCCGGGCCGCAACTCAGGAACAGGTTTGCGAGGTCGACCGAGAGGTCGGGGTACTTGGCCTGCGGGCGAAAATGCTCGACATGACGCCGTCTCCGCTGGTCGATATTCAGTTGGCGCCCGCAATAGACGCACAGGCCGCGCTGGGCTTCCCACAGCGCATCAATGATGGACTGTCGGACATCGCCCGGGAGGTCGGAGTACGCAGGCTGCCAGTTGGAATTTGCGAGAGCCAGCCAACACACCAGTTTTGAAGGCATCCTTTTGCCGTGGCTGCCCCTCATATCCCGTCTCGCAGCTTCTTCAGCCGTTTATGCAAAACGAGCAGGGTAGGCGCGTCGTCGCCGATTTGCCGTTCGATGCTTTCGAGCACCTCCACCGCCGCCTCGGAAGCCTCCCGATCGACGGCGGCGTTGAAGGCGTCGATCAACTTGTCGATCTCCGGCAAGCGCTCTCGCGCACCGAGAACGCCTTCGAGCAGATAGTTGCTGGTCCGCCCTCGCGTGCTGAGAGGGACGGTGACTTTCCGGGACCCGTCAGCTCCGTCCTCCTCGATAACGCGCACCTTCCCGCTCTCGACGCCCGACAGCACCTGCGGGGAAGGGGTTGTCACGATGAACTGGCATCCCCGGAAGACCTTCGCGAGTGTCGGCACGATTTCACTTTGCCAGCCCGGATGCAGGTTGAGTTCCACCTCATCAATCAGCACGATGGCGGGAATTTCGCTGAGCGGCTTGTCGGGGGCGAATACCTGAAGCCGTCGCGCCAGGTCAGCAAGCAGAATGATGTACGAACGCTCGCCCCCGGAAAGGCCGCTCACATGGACCGGCGTGCCGTCATTCTTGACAAAATATAGTCCGGGAGGAGACGCCGTGGCATCGAATTTCACACCTGAAAAACTATCAATTTTCGCGATCAGTGCGCGGATGGCTTCAAGCTGCGGGTCTCGATAGCCGCTTTCGCCGTCCCGTACCCGACGGGCCTCCTGTGCGTCGCGCTGGTCCCACCATGTGCTGAGATCGCCGATCGCCCGCATGTCCATCTCAAACGAGCAATCCTGAACCACCTTGGGATCGAAGACATCCGCGAGTGAGCCTGCCGGACGGTCTCGCCCGGAACCGAACCCTCTTTCCTGATGGTAGTAGACAAACCGGGGCTGCGAGGAAACAAGTCTTTCAAATATCTCCACATCTTCCACGAAAACGGAATCCGCCAGGCTGCCGCCGCGATCGATTCCGAATGCAACAACCGGGGTCCAGGACTCGCCTGTTTGATGGTCTCGAACCTCGTACCCCACCTCCAGCCGGGCGCGTGACGCGCCCTCTCGAACCTCTTGAACGGAATGTAGAAAGTCGAACCTGCTTCTGCCCGGTTCGCTCGATTGAGATCGCGCGATAGTTGCGGCCGGAGGTGGGGGTGGCGGCGGAAGCGCAGGCTCCAAAAAATCCATCCATTGAGCACGCGCAAGACCGATGGCAATGGCCAGCGCATCCAGAATCGACGTCTTCCCTGCTCCGTTTCGGCCGACGATCACGGTCAGGTCGGGTTCGAAGTGAATCTCCAGTTCGCGCGTGCCGCGAAAATCCGAGATATGCAGGCTGGTGAACCGCATAGTCAATGCACTCGCGGCGCTCTTGCCCGACCCGCCCTCTTTGGCGGTATCTCTTTGCCGCCGCTCATCTTCGCGTAGAGTTCGAACAGCCTTTCCAGCCGTTCCGTATCGTTCCTGAAGCGGCGCCCGATATAGATACGCTCCAGCACCTCGTCATTGCGCTCATGCGCGGCGCGGAGATTATCCGGCATCTGCGCCGGGTCGTAGAGCTCGGCTATCGTCGCCGGAAAATGCGCTTCGCGCGCGAGCAGAATGTTCTCCGCGCAGATTATGAGGTCCGTCTTGTTTTTGGCCGTGAGGCGCGGCACCGGGAAGGTGTTCCAGCCAAGGGTATTGGAGTAGGAGAAGTCTGTCCGAAGTCGAACACAAACCGTCCCGATCCAGACCCAGTGCAGTCGGGAGGCGATCAGCGCCATGTTCCACAGAGGCGCGTCGTAGAGGGCAAATGCCCTATCTTGAACAACGCACTCCGCAGAAAGTAACCCGACGGGGAGATATGGGCGATCTTCAGAGCTAACACGAGGAACAACCAGTACATGGTGTTTCGCCGTTGTCTGATCGCGAAAACGATACGGTGAATCGGCGAGCTTTTGTGCGGTCTTATCTCTTTTGGCTGCCCGCCTACGGGAAGCTGTGGCTTGCACCCTTTCGGCGATGCCTGGTAACTCAATCGCGGTGGGAACGTCGTCCCCCTTGATCCATAGGCAGGCGCGCGGCACGCCGGAGATTAGCTCCTTCGAGCCGTACAGCGGCCTAATGAAGCGAGCAGCGCCCAGCGTGGCACAGATGATCCTTCGGCCCTCTTCAGAAGAAAAAATTAATGAAGTGCCATAATACGGGTGATTGCCAAACTGCATATGAGCGACACCATTAGACGGCTCGGGATTTGGCCGCACAACAAAATTCGGTGCCAGCACAAGGTACGGATTTATATTGCTCGCGTTCCTGACAATCCCCCTGCGATCTTCGGACATGGAGTACAAACGCCGTTTCCCGCCCGCACGGATTGAAATCCCCACGATGACCACCGTCACGCCCGCGTTGTGGGCCGCGAGGTTCGCCCACTTGAACGACGTATGGGCGAAGGAAATCTCGTGACCGGTGTCGAGGATCAGAGGCCACAGCGTATTGACCTGACGGCCCTGACAAATCGAATTCGTCGACACCAAGGCGGCGACGGCATCGGTTTTCGTTCCGTAGTCTGCCGACTTTATGAACCAGCCAGAGACGTAGTCGAGAGATTTCCAGTGTTTCGTCCGTCTCTCGAATATCGCCTTCAGATCCGCCTTCTGTTCACCCGTTTGCCATTGGCTGCCGCGATACGGCGGGTTGCTGCAGATATAGGTCTCTCCGCCCGCATTCAGGAAGTCGATCTCGGGCTGGTCGAGTGCTGAGTCGAACAGGTCGTCGGCGCTCAGCTTGACACCGGTTCCCGTGGGCGGGCAGAGCGCCAGCCAGTCCAGCCGGAGAGCGTTGCCGCAGGTAATCCAGTTTTCAGCGTCGAGCGGCAGGAATTCGGCCAAGGCTTCCTTCTGGCCGCGATAGAGCACATCACACTGATATTCGGCGATAATGAGGGCCAGTCGGGCAATTTCGGCAGGAAAGTCGCGAAGCTCGATGCCCCGGAAGTTGGTCAGATGAATACCAGTACGTCGGTCCTTCTCACCCCTTCTCTCGTTGATCTCCGCCTCGATCCGGCGCATTTCCTTGTACGCGATGACCAGGAAGTTGCCGGAACCGCAAGCCGGATCGAAGACCCGGATGCACGCCATGCGGCGGCGCAGGTTCAGCAGCTTGCGGGAATTGTTCCCCGCCTCAGCGAGCTTCTCGCGAAGGTTGTCGAGGAACAGTGGATTGAGCACCTTCAGGATGTTCGGCACGCTGGTGTAGTGCAGGCCGAGCGCACCCCGCTCTTCGTCGTCGGCAACCGCCTGGATCATCGACCCGAAAATGTCCGGGTTGATCTTCTTCCAGTCGAGATTGCCAATATGGAGAAGATAGGGCCGGGCGATGCGGCTGAAACGCGGAACGTCCGTTGTCCCGGAGAAGAGGCCGCCGTTCACATACGGGAACGAATGCGCCCAGCGGGGAATGCCGGCGGCCTTCCGGGCGCCGGCTGCCGTGTTCATGGCGCGGAAGATTTCGCCGATCACCTCATGGGTGTTCGAGCTGTCCCCGGCGCTCATTCGCTCGATCGTGTCGGTGAAGAGGTCCCGATCGGCAAAGATACCTGTGTCTTCCGCGAAGAAGCAGAAAATCAGCCGCGCCATGAAGTGGTTCATTTCATGCCGCCGGTCGGCGGCGCCCCAATCCGGGTTCTCTTTCAGCAGCTCGATATAAAGCCGGTTCAGCCGCCCCGTTGCCTTGATGTCGAATGCGCTCTCGCGGATCTGTTTGACCGTCGTGATTCCGGCGAGCGGCAGGAAGAAGCCGAAATGCTCCGGGAAGTCCGGATAGTCGCAGACAATGACATCCCCGCTGGCCAGATCCTCCGCATGAAATTCCTGCCCGTCAGTGGCGAGAACGAACTTTGCCTTGGCCCGGACGCTCGCAGGGCTTTCTTTGAGCGCCGTCAGCGTTGCAGCCGCTTCCCCCTGCGCGCAGATCTTGATGTGAATGTTGTTGCGCTGGAGCACCCCGCCAACATCGGAAGCGTTCGACGCCCCCGATCGCAGGCGCTTGATCGTCGTGGGCTTGTTGCCGAAAGCCCGAAGAAACGCAAACGGAAACTCCCCGGCCTCGAACGGCTGCTCGGCCAACGCAGAGATCGCTTCCTCGATCTCAACCGCGTTCATCACTCGCCCGCCTTCATCTTGTCCGGTAGTCCGCTGACGCCTGCTGTCGCTTCAATCACCGTGACCATGACAACCCCATAGGGCCATACGACCGGCTGCATGGTGGAGAAGCTCGCCAGGACAGGCAATAGGCATATCGAGCACACACCGTCCGCCTACCGCTTCTTGCCAGCAAACTCCTCAACAGTCAGCCCGTCACCGCGCGCCCGTCGGCATGGCGAAACCACCTGTGGGAACCTCTCTACCGTACTTCCCTGAAGCCGCGCGCGGCGAGTATGGCAATCACATCACACGCTTTGAGAACCGGGATCGGCGGCACTCGCACTTACACCACGACAGTCTGCGTTCCGACATATTCCGCACTCGGCTCGGGCCCGCCATCATCGACGACCAGGGCAACAACTTCGCGCAAGTTGGTGTTGAGCTCGTCAAGCGTCTCCCCTTGGCTGCGAACTCCGGGGACACCAGGGACGTAGCCGACATAGAGACCGGTTTCCCGGCAGCGCTCGACAACCGCTGTGTACGTCCGCATTAGGCCATCTGTCCGATTCAGGGAAATCCAACTGTAACTGCCGCTGTACAAAACCAAAAGCACGGCTGGCCGGCTTGGTTCGGCGGCGCTATCCCTCCCCGCCGGCAGCATGGTGCCGGCGCCACAGATCGGGCCGCCGCTGCCGTGTCACCCGCTCCCGTTCGCTCTGCCGCCAGCGGCGGATCGCCGCGTGGTCTCCCGACAGCAAGACCGCGGGCGCCTCTCGCCCCTCCCAGCATCGCGGCCGCGTATAGTGCGGATATTCCAGCAGCCCCGCCTCGAAACTCTCTTCCTCAAGTCCCGCAGCATTGCCGATCACGCCGGGCAGCAGCCGTACACAGGCGTCAATGATCGCCATTGCCGCAATTTCGCCGCCGGACAGCACGAAATCGCCGAGACTCACTTCCTCCAGACCGCGCCCCGCAATCACCCGCTCGTCAATGCCCTCGAAACGGCCGCATACCAGCACAAGCCCGGACATGCCCGCCCAGCGCCGCACCGCCGCCTGGTCCAACGGGCGTCCGCGCGGACTGAGGCACAGCCGCGCCGCATCGTCACTATCGCCGGTATCGAGGGAGTCGAGCGCCGCCGCCGCCACATCCGCGCGCATGACCATGCCGGGGCCGCCGCCGAACGGCGTATCGTCCACCGTACCGTGCCGGTCGCACGCGAAACGGCGAATATCCACCGCCTCCAGACCCCACATCCCTGCCGCCAGCGCTTTGCCCGCCGGCCCGGCGGCCAATACCCCGGGAAACATCTGCGGATAGAGGGTGAGTACACGCGCCGTCCAGACCGGCGCGCTCATGCCTCCCCCTCGCCTGCCGGCGGGCCGGGCAGACCGGCCTCCGCCAGCAGGGCATCGAGACCGGGCAGGCCCGGCGGTGGATCGATCGCCAGCCCCCCTTTTTCCGGCGCGACATGCGGTACCGCATCGCGCGTGAAGGGAAGCATGATGACCGCCCCGGACTTGCCGACGATTTCAAGAATATCCCCGGCCCCGAAATCGTGAACCGCCTTGACCCGGCCCACCGGGGAACCGTCCACAAGCGCCGCCGCAAGGCCGATCAGGTCTGCATGATAGAATTCGTCGGTATCGGACGGCGGCAGATCGCTGCGCGCCACATAAAGCCGGGTGCCTCTCAATGCTTCCGCGGCATTGCGGTCCATTACGCCGTCGATCACCGCAACCGGCCCGCGCTCTTCCACCATCGTCAGGCGCACAAGGCGCCCGGCATCGTCCTGAAGCGCCGGAAATGCCGCCAGGGCCGCCGGACTGTCAGTGAAAATGCGCAGCCGCACCGCGCCGCGCACCCCCTTGGCGCCCGCCACCGCCGCAACGCAAATTCGCTTCTCCGGCGCCCGCACCATTGCGAGCCGGCGCCCCTAACCCTCGGATTGCTGCGCGCGTTCCCGCGCTTTCGCGCCTGGCTGGCCCTTGATCGGGTTGTTGCGCGGCGCTGGCATCGCCGTCACCCCGGCCGCCCCCAGAAACTTCGCCACCCGGTCGCTGGGCTGCGCCCCCCGGTCAAGCCAATAGCGAATGCGTTCAGCCTTGAGCGTCACCCGGTCTTCGCTGTCCTTCGGACGCAGCGGGTCATAGGCCCCCACCCGTTCAATGAAACGCCCGTCGCGCGGGCTGCGCGAATCCGCAACGACAATGCGGTAATGCGGGCGCTTGCGGGCGCCGGCGCGGGCAAGGCGAATTCGTAATGTCATGCGACCTCGTCTCTTTCCTCTGGTTGCTCTTGTCGGGAACAGCGGCCTCAATGGTGCCGGCCGGGCACCTGTCCGCCCGGAAACCCGCCGCCCATGGCAGGCATGGCAGCGCCCGGAAAGCCCCGCTTGCCCATCTTCTTCATCCGTTTCATCATCCCCTGCATTTCCTTGAACTGCTTGAGCAGGCGATTCACATCGGGCACCGTCACGCCCGCGCCCGACGCAATGCGCCGCTTGCGCGAGCCGTTGAGCAGCCTGACATTGCTGCGCTCGCGCGGCGTCATCGAGGAAATGATCGCTTCCTGACGCAGCAATTGCCGTTCGTCAATCTGCGCGTCCGCCAATTGGCGCTTCGCTTTCGCCACACCGGGCAACAGGCCCAGCACGCCGTCCATACCGCCCATCTTGCGCAATTGGCGAAGCTGCGCCGCCAGATCGTCAAGGTCCATACGGCCCTTGGCCAGCTTCTGCGCCAGCTTCTCCGCCTCGGCCGCCTCGAACGCCTCGCTCGCCTTCTCGACCAGCGACACCACATCGCCCATGCCGAGAATGCGCGACGCAATGCGGTCAGGATGAAATTCCTCCAGCGCGTCCAGCGTTTCGCCGGTTCCCACCAGTTTGATCGGGCAGCCTGCCGCAGCGCGCATGCTCAGCGCCGCGCCGCCGCGCCCGTCGCCGTCCACGCGCGTCAGCACGATGCCCGTGACGTCGATACGCTCCTTGAACGACCGCGCGATATTGACGGCATCCTGCCCCGTCAGCGCATCCGCCACCAGCAGCGTCTCGGCCGGCTCCGCAGCATCCCGCACGCGCGCCAGTTCGTCCATCAGCGCTTCGTCGATATGCAGCCGCCCCGCCGTATCGAGCAGCACCGCGTCAAAACCGCCCAGACGCGCAGCCTGCAACGCCCGCGCTGCGATCGCGTCCGGCCTCTGGCCGGCGACAATCGGCAAGGAAGTCACCTCGGCCTGCACCGCCAGCTGCGCAAGCTGCTCCTGCGCCGCCGGCCGCTGCACATCCAGCGACGCCACCATCACCTTCTTGCGCTCGCGCTGCACCAGACGCCGCGCAATCTTCGCCGTCGTCGTTGTCTTGCCCGAACCCTGCAGCCCGACCATCATCACCACGACCGGCGGATTTGCCGTCAGCGCCAGGGGGGCCGGTTCGCTTCCCAGCATTTCGACAAGGCGGTCATGAACAACCTTGACCACCATCTGGCCGGGCGTGACGCTCTTCAGCACCTGCGCCCCGACTGCGCGCTCGCGCACACTGTCGATGAATGACCGTGCCACGGGCAGCGCAACATCGGCTTCCAGCAGCGCAATACGCACTTCGCGCAGCGCCTCCGTCACCTGCCCTTCGGACAGCGCGCCGCGCCGCGACAGACGCTCGAAAATATCGCCCAGCCGGCCAGACAGCGACTCGAACATCGTGCCTCACTCTACTCCGCGCACAGTGATACCCAGCGGTCCGCACCGGGCCACCGGAAAGGCGCCACTATCGGCAGCGCCGGCGGTATGTCAAGCCGCCGCCCGCTTCACACCGGCACAAGACTTGCTCAGGGTCGCAAGTTCTGCTATTGTTCATGCGAACCTGCTGACGGCCTGCCCTGATTTTGCCTTGTTTCAACCAGGATGCGTTCACAAAACCCGGCGAATCCCGGCATATCCCACTTGTAACGAAAAACCACCCGCAAAAATTACGGCAATTTCATGGCAAACCCAGCAGGCACACCAACCCGCGATGACGGCATTGAAAGGCCGGCGCGAACGCCGTACCATGAATCCATGCTCGACCGACGCGAAATCCTGGCGCTGGGCGCTGCCGCCGCCGCGGCCCCCGCCGCCCTGCCGGCGCACGCCAATCCCCCGCCGCATATTCGCCGCACCGTCACACTGGGCCGCACCGGCTTGGAAATTTCCGACATCGGCTACGGCTCCAGCAGTTCCGCCAGCCCCGACCTCGTGCGCCACGCGCTCGACCGCGGCATTACCAGTTTCGACACCGCCGAAAGCTACCGCTTCGGCGCCTCCGAGGAAGCGCTCGGCATCGGCCTCGAAGGCCGCCGCCACGATGTCGTGCTGGCGTCAAAGGGCCGCGCCCGCGACAATGAACGCGCCCCCGAAATGATGAAAGCGCTTGAGGGAAGCCTGCGCCGCCTGCGCACCGACTATCTCGACATCTACTACATCCATTCAGTCAACAATGTAGACCGCATCGCCAACCCCGAATGGGCCGCATTCACCGAACGCGCCCGCGAACAGGGAAAAATCCGCTTCCGCGGCATGTCCGGCCATGGCGGCCGTCTCGTCGAATGCCTCGATTACGCCATGGACCACGACCTCGCGGACGTGTTCCTCGTGGCATATAATTTCGTCCAGTCCCCCGACTTCATGGACCATCTTCGCAATACATTCCGTTACACCGCGCTGCAGCCCGAGCTGCCGGCGCGCCTCATCCGGGCCAGGGAACAGAATATCGGCGTCATCGCCATGAAAACCCTCGCCGGCGCACGCCTCAATGACCTGCGCGCCTTTGAACGCCCCGGCGGCACATTCGCACAGGCCGCGTTTCGCTGGGTGCTGGCAAACAGCGATGTCGATGCGCTGGTCGTCTCGATGACCAGACAGCAACAGATCGACGAATATGTCGCCGCCTCCGGCACAGGCGAGCCAAGCGCCGCCGACCGCGCCCTCCTGGAACGCTACGCCGCACGCAACGGCAATCACTATTGCCGCCCCGCCTGCAACCAATGCGGCGATGCCTGTCCCGAAGGCGTCGCCATCGCCGAAGTGCTGCGCACCCGCATGTACGCCGCCGACTATGGCGACGAAACAATGGCCCGCGCCGACTACGCCGCGCTTGAGACCTCCGGCGCTGCTGCCTGCGCGGCCTGCGAGCACCAGGCATGCCTGAACGCCTGCCCCTGGGGCCTCCAGATCCCCCTGCTGACCCGCGCCGCCGCCGCACGCCTCGGCGCATGATCCCCTTCCTCGCCCACATGCTGTTCGTGCTCGCCGCATGGACGCTGGTGATCAAGTTCGCCTTCCCGGTGGCGTTCGCGCTGGCTGCGGGAGAACCCGCCGGCGCCTATATCATGTGGGACTTCTGGTGGGCCGCCCATCTCTGGCTCGGATGGGCGCTGCTCAACTGGCAGCGCTATACCTTCGCCCTCGCCATCGCCGTCTCGCTGGTGGAAATCGCAATCATCGTCATCAAGTTCGCGATGTTTCTCTCCCAACCCGAATGGACCATCTGGACCACCAACTGGTTCGTCAACAAGCTGTTCGTGCTCGCCTGTTTCACCACCATGGTGGCCTGGTTCACTTACCGTCATCGACACCTGCGCCAACCCCGCCCCGCCGCTGCATGATCCGCCTCTACAATACGGCAAGCGGCGCGAAGGAAGAGTTCACGCCGTGCGACCCCGAGCATGTGCGCATGTATGTGTGCGGCCCCACCGTCTATGACCGCGCGCATATCGGCAATGCGCGCCCGGTTGTCCTGTTCGATGTCCTCTACCGCCTCCTCAAACGGCGCTATCCGCGCGTCACCTACGTTCGCAATATCACCGACGTGGACGACAAGATCATGGCCGCGGCCGCGGCCCGGAACGAACCGATAGGCGCCCTCACCGAGCGCACCATCAAACTGTTCCACCAGGACATGAAGGCCCTCGGCGCGGAGGAACCCGACGAGGAACCGCGCGCTACCGAACATATCAACGCCATGATCGCCATGATCACATGCCTCGTCACTGGCGGTCACGCCTACGAAGCCGAAGGGCACGTGTTGTTCCATGTCCCGAGCATGACGGACTACGGCGCCTTGTCGCGCCGCAGCGTCCGCGAGATGGTCGCCGGCGCGCGCGTCGAGGTTGCGCCCTACAAGCGCGACCCCGCCGACTTCGTCCTGTGGAAGCCGTCCACCGCCGCCGAACCGGGATGGGAGTCGCCATGGGGCCGCGGACGCCCGGGATGGCACATCGAATGCTCGGCCATGAGTTCGCAATATCTGGGAAAGACATTCGACATACACGGCGGCGGACGTGACCTGATCTTCCCCCACCACGAAAATGAGCGGGCGCAGAGCGAGTGCGCACACGGCGCACCGTTCGTGCGCTACTGGATGCACAATGGCTATGTCATCGTGGAAGGACGGAAAATGTCGAAAAGCCTCGGCAATGTCATCACCGTCCACGATTTGCTCGACAAGGCCCCTGGCGAAGTCATCCGCTTCGCCATGCTGAAAACACACTACCGCCACCCCCTCGACTGGACCGCGGACGGCCTCGCCGCCGCCGGAACCGAGCTGAACCGGCTCTATCGCGCCTTGCGGTCCCATCCCGATACGCCCGACACCACGGTGCCGGTCGAGGTCGAGGAAGCGCTCTCCGACGACCTGAACACCCCGAAAGCACTGGCCGTACTGCATCGCCTCGCCCGCGACGCCGAACGGACCGGCGCACCGCAAGCAGCCGCCGCACTGCGCGCCGCCGGCGCCGCGCTCGGCATCCTTGCAGACGATCCAAAGCGGTGGTTCATCCAGGTGCCCAGGATCAACGCGGAGATCGGCGTCGGCGGCGAAATCAACGCGCGGATCACCGACAACAACACGGAAATCGACGCGCAGATCGCCGAACGCGCACAGGCGCGCGCCGCACGCGACTTCGCCCGCGCCGACACTATCCGCAACACGCTCGCCGAACAGGGAATCCTTCTCGAAGACAAACCGGACGGCTCCACCATCTGGCGCCGCGCCTGATGCCCGATCGCATCCGTATTTTCGACACCACGCTGCGCGACGGCGGGCAGACCCAGGGCGTCGATTTTGGCGCCGCCGACAAGATCGCCATCGCCCGCGCGCTCGATGAACTCGGCGTGGATTACATCGAAGCCGGATGGCCCGGCGCCAATCCCACCGACGACGCGGTGTTCGCCGGCATGCCGAAACTCAACCGCGCAAGGCTGGTCGCGTTCGGCATGACGCGGCGCCCCGGACGCAGCGCCGCCAACGATCCCGGCCTCGCCGCCGTACTCAATGCCGGCGCCGCCGCAGCGTGCCTCGTCGGCAAGACATGGGATTTTCACGTCGAGACCGCCCTCGGCATCGACGCCGCCGAAAACCGCGCCATGATTGCCGATTCCATCGCCTTCGCTGCCGGCCGCTGCGAACAGGTCCTGTTCGACGCAGAACATTTTTTTGACGGCTACAAGGTGAACCCCGACTTCGCCCTGTCATGCCTGCAGGAAGCGCTCGACGCCGGCGCACGCTGGGTCGTGCTGTGCGACACCAATGGCGGCGCCCTGCCCCGTGAAATCGGCGATATCACCTCAGACATCTGCGCCCGCATCCCCGGCAGCCATGTCGGCATTCACTGTCACAATGATTCCGGCGCCGCAGTCGCCAGTTCACTGGCCGCCGTGTCCGCCGGCGCGCGGCAGGTGCAAGGCACGCTGAACGGACTCGGCGAACGCTGCGGCAATGCCGACTTGACCGCCGTCATCCCCAATCTGATGCTCAAGATGGGCCGTGAAACCAATATCGGCCCCGGCGGACTGAAGAAACTCACCGCGGCCTCGCGCCTGCTCGATGACCGCCTGAACCGCCCGCGCCTGCCCACCAGGCCCTATGTCGGCGAAGCCGCCTTCGCCCACAAGGGCGGGCTGCATGTATCGGCTATCGCCCGCAATCCGCGCACCTATGAGCACATCGCCCCCGAGACCGTGGGCAACCGGCGCGCGGTCGTTGTCTCGGACCAGGCCGGTCGGTCGAACATCCTCGCCCGTTTCCAAGAACTCGGCATCGCCATGGACCGTGCATCGCCGCGCATCGACCGCCTCGTAACCCTGGTGAAGGAACGTGAAGCGCAGGGCTATGCCTATGACGGCGCCGCCGCCAGCTTCGAGCTGCTGGCCCGGCGCACCCTCGGCGAAGTGCCCGAATTCTTTACCCTCAACAGCTTCCGCGTCATCGATGAACGCCGCATCAATGCCCGCGGCGAACGCGTCACCCTGTCCGAAGCAACCATGAAAGTGGTCGTCAGGGACCGCGCCGTCATGGTTGTCGCCGAAGGCAACGGCCCGGTCGACGCCCTGGCCCACGGCCTGCGCAAGGCACTCTCCGACGCCTACGCCCCGCTCGCCGACATGCGGCTCGTCGACTACAAGGTGCGCATCCTCACCCCCGAAGACGGCACCGGCGCCGTCACACGCGTGATGATCGAAAGCGCCGACAATGCCGGGCAGCGATGGTCCTGCGTGGGCGTTTCCACCAACGTTATTGCCGCCTCCTACGACGCTCTGCATGACGCCGTGACCTTCCGCCTGCTGCGCGCTGCGGCGCCGGCATAGGCCGGACGCAGGCGCATGGCAGGCACTGACCGCAGCTTGCAGGCGGCGCTCGCAGGACTGCGCCCGGCAATCATCCTCGTCAACCCTCAACTCGGTGAAAATATCGGCGCCGCCGCACGCGCAATGTTGAATTTCGGCCTTGACGAATTACGGCTCGTGAACCCGCGCGACGGCTGGCCCAATACCGCCGCCACCGCCACCGCCGCCGGGGCCGACCGGGTTTTGCAGCAAGCCGAGGTGTTTGACAGCCTCGAAGCGGCCCTTGCCGACCGGCGGTTCGTCCTCGCAACCACCGCACGGACTCGCGGCATGGCGCTGCACGTCGTCGCACCGCCGGAAGCGGCCTCGCTGTTGCGGCAGGCCGCCGCCCGCGGCGACACCGGAGCCGTGGTCTTCGGACGCGAAAGCACCGGCCTCGACAACGACTCCCTGGCGCTTGCCGACGCCGCCGTTTCCTTCCCCGCCAACCCTGGCTTCTCCTCCCTCAACCTCGCCATGGCAGTGCTGCTCATCGCCTGGGAATGGCAGCGGGCAGACCCGCCGATAACCGTGAATCCTTCCGCCTGCACCGCGACCAAGGCGGATTTGCTCGGTTTCTTCGAACACCTGGAAGGCGAACTCGACAAATGCGGCTTCTTCCGCACGGACGAAATGCGCCCTGGTATGGTGCGCAATCTGCGGACCCTGTTTCAGCGCGCGCGCCTGTCGGAACAGGAAGTGCGCACCCTGCGCGGCGTGGTCAGCGGGCTGGCAGGACCGAACCGGCGCAGGTGAACGGTTTGACAAATCCCGCCCCACGGCTTATGGTGCGCGTCAAGTGCGGCGGCCGGCAAGCCGGCTGCCGTATTTTGTCATGTCGCGAACGGACAGTTTCATGAGCAAGCGCAACACCTCCAAATACAAGCTCGACCGCAGACTCGGTGTCAATTTGTGGGGGCGCGCCAAAAGCCCGATCAATATGCGCGACTACGGACCCGGCGAACACGGCCAACGCCGCCGCAAGGTGTCCGATTACGGCGTGCAATTGCAGGCAAAACAGAAACTCAAGGGCTATTACGGCGAAATCTCGGAGAAACAATTCCGCCGCATCTACGCCGAGGCGGTGCGCCGGCGCGGTGATACGCTGCAAAACCTCGTCGGCCTGCTGGAACGCCGGCTCGACATGGTCATCTATCGAATGAACTTCGCACCAACCATCTTCGCAGCGCGGCAGATCGTCAATCACGGCCATATCGAGGTGAACGGCCGGCGCGTGACCGTCGCCAGCTATCGCGTCGGCGAAGGCGATACCATTGCTGTCCGTTCCCGCTCGCGGCAGCACCCGCTGGTGTTGGAAACCGTCCAGCATCCTGAACGCGACGTGCCCGAATATATCGAAGTCGATTTCGACAAGCTGCGCGGCACCTATGTGCGCCAGCCCGAATTCTCGGATATTCCTTATCCGGTGCAAATGGAACCCAATCTCGTCGTGGAATACTACTCCCGCTGATCCCGGTGGCGCGCATCGACCTGATCGCAAAGGGAAACCTGCCAACGCCGCTACGCGAGCAGTGGGACGCCATATGCGCCTACGCGCCGTTCGACCACATGCTCGGCGCATTCGCCCATAGACCCTCGGTTTTTGAACACCTGTTCGCTATGCAGGCTGCCCTCCGCAAGGAAGGCGCCTTGTCACGGCGCCATTGGGAACTGGCTCAGGTCGCAGTCTCTCAATTGAATGACTGCACCTATTGCCGCGCACACCATGAGCCGCTGCTTGCGAAAGAAGGCCTGTCAGATCCCGGCGTGGCATGCCTGATTGACGACAAATCCCACCTGGAACTCGACGCTGCCGACAAGGCGGTGGTCGCCTGCGCCCGCGCCGTAACCGAAACGCCAAGGCAAGTGCCGGATCACGTATTCACGGAATTGCGCAGGCATTTCAACGACGCACAAATCGTCGAACTCGTCTGGCAAATCGCCCTGTGCGGCGCCTTCAACCGCTTCAACAGCGCCCTTGGCTTGGATATCGAGCCGGAACTCACCGAATAATGACATTTTGGTCGGGGCGGCCGGATTCGAACCGGCGACCCTCTGCTCCCAAAGCAGATGCGCTGCCAGGCTGCGCCACGCCCCGATAATGCGTTTCCGATTAAGCGATTGGCGTACGTGCGCCCATACCGCCGTCCAACGCATAGACAACCCCGGTAATGTAGGACGCACGCGCCGACGCAAGAAAGGCTGTCAGATCAGCCACTTCTTCCGAGCGAGCAGCGCGGCCGAGCGGCATGTCCTTGTTCAATTCCTGCCAGCGCTCGGCATCCCCCAGAATGTCCGCAGCGCGCGTGCGCATCAGCGTCACCATCCGGTCGGTTTCGACAAACCCCGGATTGATTCCGACGACCCGCACATTGTCATAAAGGCTCGTCGAACCAAGCGCACGCGTAAACGCCATCAACCCCGCATTGGCGGTGCTGCCGGCAATGTAGTTTGCGTCCAGCCGCTCACCCGCCAGACCGATGATGTTCACGATCACGCCGCTGCCGCGCTCGCACATGCGGGCGTGCATAGTGCGGCACAGATTGATATAGCCGAACACCTTGAGGTCCCACGCTGCACGCCAGCGCTCCTCGTCGACCGCAGCCACCGAACCGCCGGGAATGGCGCCGGCATTGTTGACCAGAATATCAATATTGCCGACATCCGCCGCCAACGCCTGCTGCTGCGCGCTGACCGAAAGATCACACGGGTGAATCGTTACCGAAACCTGATGCGCCGCTCGGATTGCGTCGCGGACCTCCGCCAACGCCTCTTCCCCCCGCGCGGCGAGATGCAGATGCACGCCCTCTGCCGCCAGCGTCCGTGCCACAGCGCGCCCTATTCCCTTCGACCCGCCGGTGACAAGCGCAGTCTTTCCCGCCAATTCAAGTTCCATGCAGATGTCTCCCTGATGCCATCCTGACGGTAGATATCGCCGAAGCAAACAACGTGCGCAAGCGAAATTGTCGCAACTGCACGTAGCGTCTTCCACCTGACAGACGCAAAACCCATATAGGGATAGAGAAAAACTGCGGACCGGGCCGCAAGGCACATTTGAGGAGAGAAACGCGTGTCGAACAACGACTTTGCCGGCCGTACCGCGCTGGTGACCGGCGGATCGCGCGGCATCGGTGCCGCGATCTGCGAACGCCTGGCGGAATCCGGCGCGCGAATTGCGCTCAATTACCACTCGAGCGAGGCGGCGGCGGAAGAAGTGGTGAGCCGGATACGCGATGCCGGCGGACAGTGCCGCCCCTGGCGCGCCGATGTTTCCGAACTCGCACAGGTGCAGGCGATGGTTGGAGAGATCGAACGCGAGCTCGGGCCGATCGATTTTCTGGTCGCCAATGCGGGAATCGCCAGCGCCGCCGACAAGACCGATATGGAACCGGATTTGTGGCGTCGCATCATCGACGTCAATCTCCACGGGACCTTCAACACGGTATGGAGCGTCAAGGACGGCATGATGGCGCGCGGCGCTGGCAGCATCGTCTGCATCTCCTCCATTCTGGGATTAGCCATGAACCCCCTGGCGCTCGACCGCTTGATCGCTTACAGCACATCAAAAGCGGCGATCATCGGTTTCGTGCGCAGCGCTGCCGCAGCGTTCGGACCGCATGTGCGCGTGAACGGCATCGCCCCAGGGTGGATTGAAACCGACATGACCGATAACGCAAGCGAAGAGGCTCGCGCCCGACTGGTCGCCGCAACACCGCTCAAGCGTACCGGCGCGCCGGACGACATTGCCGATGCCGTGAACTTCTTCCTCAGCAGCGAAGCGCGATTCATCACCGGCCAGACCATCGCCGCATCGGGCGGCCTCGGCACGGTGCCGTGAGGCCTCTCCGGTTACCCGCCCTCTCCGTCTTCGATAAGGCGAATCAGCGATAACCATTCACCGACGATCTCCGCGCGACGCGAGGGCGCGATATCGAAGATGCCGAGCCCCTGCCTGGCGACTTCCGGATAAAGCGCGCGATTGCTGAACCGCGCTGCCACCTGGTGACCAAGGCCGGCGAGAAAGCTCTCCAGATCGGCAGCAGCGCGCGTGCCGCGTCGTACGCCATTGGCAACCACCGCAACCGGTTTGCGTCCGCTGCGAATGGGCTTCAATTGCTCCACCCGCCTGAGAAACCGGCGGGTCGCTACTTCGTCGAAGAATGACGGCAGCACAGGCATGACCAGCAAGTCTGCACGTCTGAGAAATTCCTGCACACGCTTCGAGTCGAGGCCCGCGCCGGCGTCGATCACCAGCCTGTCGAGGCGCTTTGGCGGGCGCTCCGCCTGCTGCCGCCAGTCCAGCGCCTCGATCGGCGCCGCTTCTGCCGGCCGGCGCTTCAGCCATCGCTGGCTGGAACGCTGGCGGTCGCCTTCCGCCAAGCCGGTTCGCAGTCCCGCGCTGGCAAACGCCGATGCCAGATTGGTGGCGATGGTGGTCTTGCCACAGCCGCCCTTGGCATTTGCCACCAATACCGAGATCATCCGGCTCACTCTTTCACCGCCAGAAGGGAGGCGCCGCGGCGAACCTCCGCCAAGCCGCAACCATCCGTTTGTCCACCGCTGCCAGCCGGTGACTGTACCACCCGCGCACCACCGCCGCGCCGATGGCACCTTCAGCGTCACCTTCGGCCAGCTTGTCAGCGAGCTGCGGCGCCACCACCGAGTCGTTCAGGTGCCCTAGCATATCCTGGAACTCCGCCAGCGCCGACAAATAGGGCCGCGCCGCCGAGCGCGGATAAAGTGATTGGAAGTAATCGCATGCGTAACGCAGCTTCTTGAGCGAAATACGCACCGCATGACGCTGCTCATTCGGCAGGGTATCGAACGACCGCCCCGCCTTCAGTACCTTCCGGCGTCGTTTCGTCAGCAAGTCTGCTGCGGAGGAAGCCAGCGGCGGCGGTGAACCGGCAACCTCCGGCTGACCTTCCGCCAACAGCAGCAGATCGACCAGCAACAATGTGAACGGTCCGCTGGCGATCAGGCGCCCGACATCGTCATAGGCCGTTTGGGTATGTTCCTCCGCAAGGGTTGCGAGGCGCGCGAGACCCGGTACCTCGGGATTGGCCGTGCGCACGGGCGGCAGCATTTCACTCAGAAACACATCGAGGTCGCGGGCGGGACCCAGGGAACGCAGCGCCTGTTTGGCGCTTTCGATCAACGAGTCCGCACTCGGAAGGAAACCGGTCGGCAGAAGCGTCAGCAGCGAACGCAGGCGGCGCAACCCGACGCGCAATTGATGAACACCTTCAGGGTCGCGCCCATCGGCCGCAGCCGCAAGATTGGCCAGAACATGGCGCGCTGTCTCCGCCGACAGCGTGGCGAAGGCGCCGCGCCAGCCGTCCGCCTCACGCAGGCCCGAACGCGCGGCTTTGCTGAAGGGCGGCGGTGCGTCGTCACGCAATTGCTGTCCTCGCGCCGCCTTGGAGCGGGTCTCTACCGCAAGCGGGTAGGCTTCCGCCAACGCCCGAGCGCATCTCAGCATGTCGGAGGCAGGCCCGTCGAGCAGTTCGAATTCCAGTTCGGCAAGCGGGAGCGCAGCGTCGTCAGCAGTGACCTTGCCTTCATCCAGAGAGACTTCGACGATCGCACCGCCGGTGGTAATGCGCTTCTTTTGCCGTGCGACATCCGTGACAAAGCAGGGACTGAGCTCTTCAGGCAGCACGGTGCCGATTTCGCGGCGCGGCGCCGTCGGCGGCAAAAGACCGACATGAGCAGTTGGCTCGGCCAGATGGGAAGTCCACTCGCCGCGCCGCAACCCGCCGCCTTCGCGTTTCAGGGTGAGTTCGTGGCTGTCCGCTTCAGAACGCAGTCGCAGCGTGAAGCCGCGGTTCCACAACCGCCTGTCACGGGTGTCGTAATAGACGCTCAATGTGTGTCTCGGCGCAGGTGTATCGCCCTTGAGCGCGCGAAACGCGCGCGCCAGAACTGTCGGCGTTCCGGTGAGCTTGAGTTCTGTTTCGAGGTCCCGCCGGGAAGATGCAGACATGGCTACACGGCGCAGAGACTGAGCAGGAAGGTCATACAGTCTTTATATGACACTTCATTTACAGTTCAAGGATGAATAACGAGCACCGCAAATAATCAGATATTCGGAAGTTTCACCAAGTACTCGTGTCGATAGTCCGAGCTGGTCGTGCCCCCGTCCGTTGCAGGAAACGAAACAAGCGCCTATGTGTGTTCCCGACGCCTTCGCTTCAGGTGCCCCCGATGACCGCTTTGCTCACCCGGATTGCCGATATCGCAGCGGAAGCCGGCGCGGCAATCCTTGCCGCTGCGCAGGTCGGTGCCAGGGCGCGCGTCAAGGCGGACCGCTCGCCGGTCACGGACGCCGACGAGGCAGCAAATACGCTGATCGTTTCGCGGCTTGCGGCCCTGACCCCGGATATTCCGGTGATCGCTGAAGAAAGCATCAGCGCGGATGCGCGCCCCGCCTCACGTTTCTGGCTAGTCGATCCCCTTGACGGCACACGAGAGTTCATTGCCGGGCGCGACGAATATACCGTCAATATCGCACTGATCATTTGCGGCCGGCCCGTTCTGGGGGTCGTTGCCGCGCCGGCGCGGGGCGTGTGTTTTGCCGGCTTGGCAGGCGGGGGAGCGTGGCGCGAGGATGCGCAAGGCCGGCGCCCCGTTGCCGCGCGCCCGGCGCCGGCAAATGGCACAGCCGTACTCGCCAGCCGTTCGCATCGCGATGAACGCACCGAATCCTGGCTTTCCACCTCCGGGAACACGCACGTCACGCGCATGGGTTCGTCATTGAAGTTCTGCGTAATCGCCGAGGGCGGCGCAGACCTTTATCCGCGTTTCGGGCGCACCATGGAATGGGATACGGCCGCCGGGCACGCAGTGCTGGCCGCTGCCGGCGGCGGCGTATTATGCGTGAACGGCGCGCCGTTCACCTACGGCAAACCCGGTTTTGAAAACCCGCCATTCATCGCACGCGGCGCCGGGGATGCCGCGAGGGGAGAAGTCTGTCCGCATTATGATCGGGCATAGACGGGCATGGTTTCGGCGATGCCCTCCGGGTCTTGGTGAATGATCACTTCGGCGCCGGGGAACGCCGCTATAATCTCTGCCTCCACCTGGTCCGATATGATATGCGCGTCAAGCAGCGTCATGGAGCCTTCGAGTTCCAGATGCAATTGTACAAACGGCTGAATCCCGGCGCGCCGGGTGCGCAGGTCATGCACCCCTTTCACTTGCGCGTGGGCGCAGGCAATGTCGATGATGCGCTGACGGTCGGCGTCCGGAAACTCGCGGTCCATGAGACCGTCCAGCGCCGTGCGCATGATCGCCCGCGCTCCGAGGAGGATGTAGCCCGAGATGACGAGGGCAGCGACCGGGTCGAGCCAGGGAATATCGAACCTGGTGCTCAGCAACAATGTGGCGATGATCGCCAGGTTGACCAGCAGGTCAGCGCGGTAATGCAGCGAATCCGCGCCGATGGCGGTTGAGCCGGTGCGCTTCACGACATGGCTTTGAAAGCGCACAAGCGCAAAGGTGAGCACGATCGAAATCGCAAGCACACCGATACCGACGGCGCCATGCGAAATCTCGCGCGGATTGACCAGTCTCGAAATCGATTCCGTTACCAGGAACAGCGCCGAACCGGCAACAAACGCCGCTTGGGCAAGCCCGGCAATGGACTCCGCCTTACCATGCCCGAACCGGTGTTCGGAATCGGCTGGCGTCAAGGCATGACGCACCGCAATCAGATTGATGACGGACGCCGCGGCGTCCAGCACGGAGTCGATGAGCGACGAGAGGACCGCGACGGAATCGGTCATGACCCACGCCGCGAGCTTGATGCCAATGAGAAGGGAGGCAACCGAAACCGACGCCCATGTTGCGAGTTTGAGCAGGCGCGCGTCGGCAGCGCCGGTCACGGAAACAGCCTTTGGGCGGTCCAGGCGTCTTCGGGAGCCTGGCGCTGGAAAGCGACACGCTCGTGCAGACGGAATGCACCGTCGCGCCAGAATTCGATGCGCACCGGAGTGAGGCGAAATCCGGACCAGAAGGGCGGCCGGGGTATGGCGCCGACGGCAAACCGGGCCGCAAAGCGGGCCACCTGCGCCTCCAGTTCATGGCGTCCGGCCAGCGGCACCGATTGCCGGCTTGCCCAAGCGCCGATGCGGCTGGAGCGGCTGCGGCTGGCGAAATAGGCGTCTGCTTCAGCGTCGGGAACAGACGTCACCGAGCCTTCCATGCGCACTTGGCGGCGCAGGCTCTTCCAGTGGCAGCAGAGCGCCGCCCGCGGATTTTGGGAGAGTTCGCCGGCCTTGCGGCTCCCGAGATTAGTGTAGAACACGAAGCCGTCCACGTCTGCCGCCTTGATAAGCACCATGCGGGCAGACGGCGCCCCGTCGCGCGTTGCGGTTGCCAGGCACGCGGCGGTGGGATCGTTCGCCTCCTGCGCTTCGGCCTCGCGCGACCAGTCGCGGAACAGGGCAATGGGGTCGGCGCCGAGGGAGATCGCCATGTTTCCCACAAGTCCCGGTCTTTATTTTGCTGCGGGATTTCTATATGATGGTAGGGACAGCGGCAAGCACGGCGCATGTGCCTCGCGTATTGCCGGACGACAATGCAAGGCAAAGACTATATGGGTGGCATTATGAAACTGTCGAAACTCATGTTGGTGCCGATACTGCTTGTGGCACTCGGCGGCTGCGTGGACGATCGCGGCACCAAGGAGATCGCGGGCGCGCTGGTCGGAGCCGGTCTCGGCGGCGTCGCCGGTTCGCAGATTGGCAAGGGATCGGGCCGGGTAGCGGCAGGCGCCGCGGGTGCGCTACTGGGTGCGATGCTGGGCGCCGGACTGGGCCAGTCCCTGGACCGCATGGATGAACTCCACGCGCAGCAAAACTATCAGCAGACGCTGGAATCCGTTCCCGCAGGTACGACATCCACTTGGGTAAACCCGGATTCCGGCAATAGCGGCACGATGACACCGGTTGCCACCTTTCACACTGCTAGCGGCCAGCCATGCCGCGAATTCCAGCAAACTGTCACGATCGGTGGTGAAACCCATCGCGCCTACGGGACCGCCTGTCGCGAAGCGGACGGTTCGTGGCGCATCGTCGATGGCTGAATTACGCCGGCCCCCCGACTGACTGTCGTTGAAGCGCGCCGCCCCGGGAAGTAGGATAAGTGATCTCTCGTCGGCGCGCGGGGCGGCCGGTGGCACCGGAATATCAAACAGAAGTCTGAGCGTATTGCCGCCATGCGGGGCAAAGGGGCGGTGGTCGGGCGCCGGACGCCGCGCTCTCACCCCTCCCCGCGCCGTACAGGCGAACATGCTCGCGGCTCGATATCGTTGATGCCACCACCGGATTCACACGCCGCGGCGCCGGCAGCGCAGGCGTCCCGCCCACTTCTTGCCGGCCGCAAGGGCTTGATCATGGGTGTGGCCAACGAACGATCGCTGGCATGGGGCATTGCACGCGCCACGGCCGCGCACGGAGCGGAACTGGCATTCACCTATCAAGGTGGAGCCTTGGAGAAGCGAGTTCGCCCGCTCGCCGAATCGGTCGGATCAGGACTGGTATTCCCGTGCGATGTCGGAGAAGAAGACAGTTTGGCGGCAGCATTCGACAGCCTCGAACGCACTTGGGGGAAACTTGACTTTGCGGTGCATGCCATCGCCTGGTCCGACAAGGACCAACTCAAGGGAAGGTATGTCGATACATCGCGCGAAAACTTTACACGCTCCCTCGATATCTCCTGCTACTCATTCACGGCCGTTTGCCGCCATGCGCGCGCCTTGATGCGTGACGGCGGCGGCCTGCTGACTCTCAGCTATTCCGGCGCCGAACGAGTGATGCCGCATTACAATGTCATGGGAGTGGCCAAGGCGGCGTTGGAGGCCAGCGTACGCTATCTCGCCGTCGACTTGGGCGGCGAGAACATTCGCGTCAACGCGATTTCCGCCGGCCCCATCAAGACCTTGGCTGCCAGCGGCATCGGCGACTTTCGCTATATTCTGAAATGGAACGAGTACAACGCACCGCTCAAGCGCAATGTCACCATCAACGATGTGGGCCGGGCGGCTGTGTTCTTGCTCAGCGACCTGGGTAGCGGCGTGACCGGCGAGGTCATGCATGTCGATGCCGGGTATCATGTTGTCGGCATGAAGGCGGTTGACGCGCCGGACATCGCCACCGTCTGATGGCCGGAAACGGTTTCGGCCGCATTTTCCGTTTCACGACGTGGGGTGAGAGTCACGGCCCTGCGATCGGCTGTGTCATTGATGGCGCACCGCCGCGCCTGCCGCTGGCGGAAGCCGACATCCAACCCTGGCTCGACCGCCGACGGCCGGGAACCTCGCGCTTTACCACCCAGCGGCGCGAACCCGACACAGTGCGCATTCTCTCAGGCACTTTCGAGGGACTGACTACGGGAACACCCATCGCGCTGACCATAGAGAATGTCGATCAACGACCGCGCGACTACAGCGAAATCCGCGACAAGTTTCGCCCCTCTCATGCCGATTACGCCTATTGGCGCAAATACGGCATTCGAGACTATCGCGGCGGCGGTCGAGCGAGCGCACGGGAGACCGCCATGCGCGTAGCGGCGGGCGCCGTGGCGCGCAAGATTTTGGGCAGCGGGGTGAGCATTCGCGGCGCACTGGTGCAGATGGGCGCCCGCGCGGTGGACCGTTCGCGCTGGAACTGGCGCACCGTGTCGGATAACCCCTTCTGGTGCCCCGACGCAGAAACGGCAGCGCAGTGGGCGAACGACCTGGATGTGCTGCGCCGAAGCGGCAATTCCACCGGCGCAGTAATTGAGATCGTCGCCTCCGGCGTCGCTGCCGGCCTTGGCGAACCGGTATATGACAGGCTGGACGCTGATCTCGCCCGGGGCCTGATGAGCATCAATGCCGTCAAGGGAGTCGAAATCGGCGCCGGTTTCGCGGCCGCAGCAATGACCGGCATGGAAAGCGCCGACGAAATTCGCCGGGGCGAAAATGGCGCACCCGTGTTTCTCTCCAACCATGCCGGCGGCATTCTGGGCGGCATTTCCTCGGGACAGGATATCGTGGCCCGGTTCGCCGTAAAGCCTACCAGTTCCATCCTGGCGTCACGGCGCACCATTGACGTCAAGAGCGAAAATACCGAAATCACCACCCGCGGACGGCATGACCCGTGTGTCGGCATTCGCGCAGTGCCGGTGGGCGAAGCCATGGTGGCATGCGTGCTTGCCGATCATCTGTTGCGTCAGCGCGCATTGACCGGCCCAGGCACATGAAGACACCACGCGGATTGGTCGCCGTCCAGCGGCTGTTTTCCCGACGCGACTTCCGTCGCTACACGGCCGGCAATGCGATTTCCCTTACCGGCACGTGGGTGCAGCGCGTCGCGCTGGGATGGCTGACATGGGAGCTCACCGGTTCCGGTACATGGCTCGGCATCATCGCCTTTGCGGACTTGTTTCCGGCCGTGTTGCTTGGGCCGATCGGCGGCGTGATGGCAGACCGGCTGCCCCGCATAACCGTCATCCGCATCGCCCAGACGCTGATGTCGTTCCAGGCGCTGGCGCTGTTCATTCTCACGGCAACCGGTCTGGTCACAATCTGGAGCGTTCTTGCCCTGGCGCTGTTCGGCGGCGCCGTAATCGGCTTCAACCAGCCCGCGCGGCTGTCACTTGTACCGAGCCTGGTGCGGCGCGCCGATCTGCCCTCCGCGGTAGCGATCAACTCCGCGACATTCAATCTCGCACGCTTTATCGGCCCGGCGATCGCGGGCGGTTTGATCGTGGGTTTCGGCCTGGCAACGGCCTTTGCGGTCAATGCCCTGTCGTATTTCTTTTTCCTGCATGCGCTGCGAGGCCTGAAGCTGGACGGGGAGGCAACTACCGCGCCCGCCGCTGATGGACGCTCCGTATTCAGCGCCATACTGGACGGCGTACGCTATGCCGCCGGACATTCCGGCATTGGCGTGCTGTTGGGCATGATGCTCGCCGCTTCGGTTCTTGTACGGCCAGTGACCGAACTATTGCCGGGCCTTGCCGATGCGGTATTTCAGGGCGGTGCGGATGTTCTTGCCACATTGACAGCGGCATTCGGCATTGGCGCGATGATCGGCGCGGTCGCTCTCGCGCTGCGCGGCGGCGATCAGCATGGGCTGGCGCGGCTTTGCATGCTGGCGATGGGGGTGGCAAGCGCCGCTTTGTTGAGTTTTTCGTCTGCCGACACGCTGTGGGCGGCGCTGCCGGGAATTGCGCTGTGCGGCTGTGCGCTGGTGGTCAGCGGGGTCAGCGGCCAGACGTTGATTCAACTTACCGTCGACAGCGAAATGCGCGGGCGCGTGCTCAGCCTGTACGGGTTGCTGTTTCGCGGTGGACCGGCTGTGGGCGCGCTGGTGATGGGCGCGGTTTCGGATTGGGTGGGCCTGCGTTGGCCGCTTGCAACCGGCGCCGCCTTGATGCTGTTACTGTTGTTCTGGATCACCGGCCGCCGTCCTCGTCTGGCGGCAGCGTTCGAGACGCGCGGATAACGATGCAGCCCACAACGGCGTCTATGTTCGGTCGGCGTTCAGTATACGGAGCGCAGCGCAGGCAGCCCCGTAACCATTGTCGATATTGACCGTTACGATGCCCGGGCTGCAACTGGCAAGGATGCTGCCCAGTGCCGTTTTGCCGCCGGCGGCAGCGCCATATCCAGTACCCGAAGGCACGGCAATGATGGGGCGCGGCACGAGCCCTCCGATCACGCTGACCAGCGCAGCGTCCATGCCGGCCACCACGATGAGCACGCGCATGGCGCGCAGACGGTCGACCTGTTCCATGAGGCGCCACAGTCCGGCAACGCCGATATCAAGCACCATTTCGGAAGCCACTCCGGCGAAGGCCAGTGTGCGCGCCGCCTCGCGCGCCGGTGGCGCGTCAGCTGTACCGGCGCTCACCACGGCCACCGCCGCCGGTTCCGTCATCGGCGCCGGCGAGCCGAACCATCCAGTGCGCGAGACCGGGTCGTAGTCGATCGCCGCACGACGCTTGTCGGTCAGCGCCATGAAGGCCTCTTCGCTGAGGCGGGTCAGCAGGATAGCGCGGCCTGCGCGCCCCACCTCTCCCAGGATATGTTCGATCTGGGCTGTAGACTTATGACCGCATAAGACCGCTTCATCAATGCCGATACGCGAACCGCGCGCGAAATCGAGACGAACCTCCGGCGCCTCGCTGACGCTCATTCCGGCCCCCCGCCGCGCCCATGGAGAAAGGCACTACCACGGCGATAGGCGGCTACACGCACGGGTCCAGCGAGTCTCGCCCGTACAAACATTGCGGCGACTGCCGCGGAAAGTTCGTCACGCACGGCAGGATCAAGCCCGTCCAACGCCTTCTGATCAAGTTCCAGCACCACGCCATCGGCGCGCATGCGGCAGCGAACAGTGCGCGCACCCAGCCGGCGGCGTACATAGCGCTCAGCGGCGTCGACAGCACCGAGCATGTCATCTTCGATCGCAATGCCGGTTTCAATCCGGCTTGACAGGCAGGGCGAGGCCGGCAGCTCGGCCACATCGTCGAGTCCCATCGCGCGCGCGATTTCGCGAACGCCCGCCTTGTTGATTTTCGCCTCCACCCAGGGGTGCCGCACCTGCCATTCCCGCGCCGCTTCCAACCCCGGCCGATAGTCGCCCATGTCGTCGAGATTGGCCCCCGATACCACCGTCGCCGCACCGCCTTGTTCATAAATGGCGCGATAGAGGTTGCTCTTGCAGAAATAGCAGCGATTAACAGGGTTGCCGAGATACCGCGGATCAGCGAACTCACCCGCTTCGACGACGTCCAGCTTCCAGCCATCGGCGTCCGCGCGGCGGCGCACGCGCGTGGTTGCATCAGGCGGCACCGCCGGCGAGACTGCATGCATCATGCGCGTGGCGCCAGGGTCGCAGGCGTGCGCCAGTGCTGCCAGCGTCATGCTGTCGACGCCGCCGCTGACAGCGACGGTGACGGGACCGAGCCCCGCCAGTACTTGTCGCGCTCGTTCTGCTGCGTCAGTCATCATCGTCCCTGCCTGCGAGCGCTTGCTCTTCCGCCGTCGCGCGCCGCGCCACACGCACCGCGTATCCGCCGACCTCGCTCACATCGGCGATTTCAGCCTTGGCCGTGCGTATGCCGTCCGGTCGCAGCGCCATCTTTACCCGAACCGCGCTATCTGCGCTATCGATGCGTGCGGTCTCGCGGCTGAGGACCAGCCGGTCCACCCACTGGCAGCGCAAGCCAAGAGTGGTGGTTTCGGCGAAACAGCGTTCGGCAACCGCGCCCGCCAGCTCTGGCCGCGCCAATATCTCAACCCGCATGGCGAGACGGCCCCGCTTTCCGATCAGCGCATGTTGCACGATGTCGATGACTCCTGCCTGGTCGCGTAGCTGATTTAGCGCCAGAGCTAGGTCTTCCGGCGTCTGGTCGTCGATATCAAAGCTCAGCTGCGCAACACTATCACTCGCTGGCCGAGCGTCATGGCCTGCTTGAGGTGTTTCATAGAGCGAAACCCGCAGCACGTTGCTGCGTCCTTTCAGCGTGCGCGTACCGAACCCGTGTCCGCACGCCACAAGGCGCCGCGGCGTGGCGTCAGGCGCTTGCGACACGGCAAGATGGCGCAGGATGGCGGCCCCGGTGGGAGTAATGCGTTCGCCTTCCAGACCGTCGTCGACGAGAACATGCCCCGCCAACAGTTCGACCACCGCCGGCGCCGGCAGCGGTAGAGTGCCGTGGGCGGTTTCCACAGTGCCGCGCCCCCGCGGTAACGGGCCGGCGGACCAGCTTTTCGCACCCAGACTTTCGACCGCGGCCGCGGCGGCAGCGAAATCAACCAGCGTGTCCCATCCGCCCAATTCATGGAACCGCACCTGCTCGACCGGCACAGCGTGTACGGCAGCTTCCGCCTCGGCGGCAGCGTTCAACATGGCGAGGGCACGCTCCCGCGTGGCTGTGGGCAGGACTGCGCTACGCAGTTTTGCAGCCAGGGTGGAGGCCGACGTGGCGTGCGGCGGCGCCGGATATTCGACGATGAGGCGGCGCCCGGCGAGTATCCCGTCATTGTGCGGGCAAAATGCACAAAAGACATCAGGAGGCAGGTCGAGCGCCTTCAGCGCAGCTTGAACGGGGGCTTCCAACTCCGGGCGGGCATCGACCAGCGCAGCGGCGAACATGTCGCCGGCAACGCCCCCAACCGCATCCAAATGCACATGAATCGCGCTGGTGTCATTCACGATATCGTTACCCAGCAGGGCAGAGAGTCAGCGCCGCGGCGGCGTGCAGCACTTCCGCGCCAGCGCCCGGCAGTGGCGCGTGCTGGCTGAGATGCCGCCGCCAGGCGCGCCCGCCGCGGCGCCCGCGAAACAGACCCAGCATGTGGCGGGCAATACTGTGCAGCGGCACGCCTGCCGCAGTCTCGCGTTCGGCATAAGGTAGCATCGCTTCCACGACATCCTGGCGGAGCGGCGCCACGTCGTCTGCATCGCCAAAAATCTCCGCATCGGCGCTCGACAGCATATACGGGGATTCATACGCAGCCCGTCCAATCATCACGCCGTCGACTTGCTGAAGGTGTGCCCGCGCCTCCGCAAGCGAAGTAATGCCACCATTGATGATAATCTCCAGCGCTGGGAAATCCGTTTTGAGGCGGTATACGCGGCTGTAGTCGAGCGGAGGGATTTCGCGGTTCTGTTTCGGCGTCAGACCAGCCAGGATCGCCTTGCGGGCATGAATGATGAAGGTTCGGCATCCGGCTTCGGCGACGGTTTCCACGAACCGTCGCAGGAACGGGTAATCGCAGCGGTCGTCGATGCCAATCCGGGTCTTTACCGTTACCGGCAGGCCGGAAGCCATGGCCATGGCGCGCACACACGCGGCGACCCGTTCGGGCTCCGCCATCAAACAAGCGCCGATGCGGCGGTTTTGCACCCGCACACTCGGGCATCCGGCATTGAGATTCACTTCATCGTAACCGTAGGCAGCAGCCATGGCGGCGGCGCGAGCCAAGGCGTCCGGACAGCTACCGCCCAGTTGCAGCGCAACCGGATGTTCGACGGGATCGAACTGCAAATGACGCTTGACATCGCCATGCAGCAGCGCGCCGGTGGAGATCATCTCGCTGTAGAGCGTCGTGCGCCGCGTGACCTGACGCATGAAGAAGCGGTCATGGCGATCGGTGCGATCCATCATCGGGGCCACGCAGAGGCGGCGATCCAGCACGCTCATGGAGCGCTGCGGCGTACCTGGCCGCGCTCGATGACATAGAGGCGGTCCAGCAAGTCGACGGAATGAATCGAGTCCGATTCCGAAAGCAACACCGACAAACCCTGTTTCTTGAGGCCCGCCAGCACTTCGGCCAGCCGCGCCGCGAGCGCTGGCGCGACGCCCTCAAAGGGTTCGTCGAGCAACACCAGCGCCCTGCCGGCCATCAGCGCCCGCGCGAGTGCGACGAGCTTCTGCTGGCCGCCCGAGAGTTGCAGCGCGCGCCTCTGTGAAAACGCGGCGACCTCCGGCATCAATTCGTGGATGGCATCGAGACGGGCGTCAGTAGCGGTCGCGCCGGCCGCCCATGCCGGCATGAGGATGTTTTCGCGCACCGTCAGACCCGGTACCAGGCGGCGGTCCTCCGGCATGTAACCGATGCCCAGTGGTGCACGCCCATGCGCCGGCGCGTGTGCGAGGTCGTGCCCGCCAAAGGTGATGGTCCCGGCACGCGCGCGAACCAGCCCCATGACGGCGCGCATGAATGTGGTCTTGCCGGCGCCATTGCGTCCCATCAGGCCGCACAGGCTGCCCTCGGGAACCTCCAGAGAAACGTCCTCCAGGATCACCGCGCCGGCGATGGCGACACCGAGGCCGGACACGGCAAGTACGGTGCCGCCTTCAGCTGCGGGTGGTGCGGGCATCTCAGGCGCGGCGGTGCAGTTCGGGACCGATAACGCGGGCGCGTACATCGGCGTCCGCCAGCACCGCAGCGGCGGCGCCGTCGGCGATCACGCGCCCGTCGTGAAACGCGATCACCCGATCGGCATAGCGCTCCACCACTTCCATATCGTGTTCGATGAACAGCACGGTGATCGCCTCGGCCACCAATGCTCCCGCGATGGTATCCATCACCGCGCCCTTTTCGTCGGCGCTGACTCCGCTGGTGGGTTCGTCCAGCAACAGCAGGCTGGTGCGCCCGACCAGCGCCATGGCGATATCCAGCAATTTACGAACGCCCTGCGGCAATTCCCCTGCGACGCGCTCACCATAGGCTTCGATTTCAAAGCGGGCGAGTGCAGCATTGGCCGCCTGCGCCGTTTCCGTTGTTCGCAGCGGTTGCCATAGACCCTGGCGCGACTGCCCGGCAATGCCCAAAGCCACCAGCATGTTATCGAACACCGTAAGTTCCGGGAAGATCTGCGGAATCTGGAACGATCGGTGAATGCCGAGCCGACTGATACGCCGTGGCTCCAGTCCGGTGATTGGTGCGCCGTCATGGAGAATGACCCCCCGGTCGGGTTTGAGATAACCCGTAACCATATTGACGAAAGTCGTCTTGCCGGCGCCGTTGGCGCCGATCATGCCGATCCGTTCGCCGGCGCTCACGGTGACGCTGACAGCCTCCGCTGCGGCGACGGCGCCGAAGTGCTTTTCGAGGCTTTTGGTTTCCAGGACAGCCATGCTACCGCCGCCTCGCCGCGCGCCGCCGACGAAATACGGACCACAGGCCCCCGGGGAGAAACATGATAACCATCAGCAGCGTTCCCCCGAGCAGGATTTGCCAGAAATCAGGCGCATATTGCAGGGCGTAGGAACGCACCAGTTCAAAGATCAGCGAACCGATGAACGGCGCCGCGACGCTGCCGGAGCCGGACAGGATCGCCACGAATACGAATTCCCCTGATTTGGTCCAATAGACGAAATCTTCGGGGGTAACGTGACCGATCAGTAGCGCCGTCAATACTCCGCCGAGGCCGGAGGCGGAGGCAGCGAGTACGTATTTCAGATGAATGGCGCGGCGCACCGACGCGCCCAGATAGGCGGCGCGGACTTCGTTCTCGCGAATGGCTTCACCGACATGCCCCATGGCCGAGTTCAGATAGCGGTGCGCTGCCCACGCGGTGAGCAGCGCCGCCAGCGTCACCAGCGCGAATAGCAGCAGCGTGAGGCGCGCGTTTTCACCCGGCGCGAAGGTGAGAAAAGTGGGAGCGGGCACGCTGAATCCGTCGGTGCTCCCCAAGGTCGCGCTGTTGGTCAGCAGCCCGAACAGGATCATGGAAAAAGCCAGGCTGAGCATCGCGAAAAAAATCCCGCGATACCGCGCCAGCAGGAATCCGAGAATAAAGGCTACCCCGCCGGACACGGCCAGACCGGCGGCCAACATGACGAACACGTCGGTGACCCCGACAAAATGCCCTAGCATGGCGGCAGCATAGGCGCCGAGGCCATAATAGAGCGCCTGCCCGAACGACACCAAACCGGCGCGAATCTGGATCATCAGACCGAGCACCACCAAGCCGTTCGCCAGCGCCAGCGCCAGCATGTTTACCGCCCAGCCGGGCAGCCACCACCAGGATGAGAGAATGACGAGCGCGGCGGCGCCCAACCCGGCTGCGGTGTGGTCGCGGCGCATGGGACGTCAGATCCTGCGCGCTTCGGCGCGGCCGAACAGGCCTTGCGGACGCGCAATCAGCACAAGCGCCATGACCCCGTAGACGACAAACAATTCCAGTTCGGGCATCGCGTTGACGGCAGCGGTGCGGCCGATGCCCACCAACAGTGCACCGATCGCTGCCCCCTCTATGCTGCCGAGGCCGCCAATGACCACCACCGCGAAGGCGAGCACGATCACTTCAACCCCGACACCGGGCACCACCGAGATCATGGGCGCAGTGACCGCACCGCCAAGCGCGCCCAGAATCGCGCCGACGGTGAAGGTAACGACAAACATGTGGCGCACATTGATGCCCAGCGCAAGGCTGATTTCGCGGTCGTGAATCACCGCCTGCAACAGCTTGCCGGTGCGCGTGCGGTTGATCCCGAACCACACCAGCCCACCGACGACAAGCGACAGCCCGACCAGACAGAAATCATAGACCGGAAACGGAATTTGCCCGACATCAACAAAGCCCAGCGCCCCGTAGGGTTGGTAAGGCAGATAGGATTCCGCGCCGAATACCAGCTTGATCGTGTCTTCCAGAATCAGGAACAGCGCGAAGGTGGCGAGTACGATGACGATTTCGTCACGTTCATAGAGGCGGCGCAGCACGCTGCGCTCGATCAGCGGCCCGAATACCACACCGACCACTCCTGCCGCCGTCAGCAACAGGAGATAGGTGACCCACACGGGGCCGCCGGTCATGACGTATTCGCCCACCGCCCAGGCTGCCGTATAGGCGCCCAGCGCATAAAGGCTGCCATGCGCGACGTTGAGTATGTTCATGACGCCGTAAATCAGGGTCAGCCCTACCGCAACCAGGAACAGCCATGAGGCATAGGTCACGCCGTTAACGAGGATCAGCGTCGGATCGAGCATGGAGGCGGATTCTTTGGTAGGCGGCGATTAATTTTGGAGGCCGAAAAGCGGGCGCAGACGCACGCCGAGAATATTGCCGGGAATAGCGGCAAAAATCCATACCCAACCGTGCAGGCTGCCCGAGGCAATGCCGGAAAAGAGGGCGCCGATATTGCAGCCATAGGCGAGTCTTGCGCCGTACCCCATCAACAGCCCGCCCAGCACGGCCGCCGCCAGCGAGCGCACCGGAATTCGAAACGCGGCCTGAAACCGTCCGGCCAGCGCCGCCGCCGAGAACGCGCCCAGCACGATTCCGATATTTATTACCGAGACGGTATCCGCCAGCAGCGGTCGCACCAGCGCCTGCCGTCCGGCCCAGAAAGTGCTGCCGGAAGGGTCCCATCCGAGCCACGCGGCGGCTTTCGCACCCCACAGGGTGAAGCCCCAAGTGACCGACCAGGGCCGACCGGAGACAGCGAGCGTAAGCGCATTCAGTGCTGCGAGCATGACGGCGCCAAGCAGTAATGGCCATGGCCCGCGCCATGCGTTGCGCCATTGCCAGCCGCCCCACAGCGGCCGACGCAGCGTGCCGCCACATCGGCGAAACAACGCCAGCGCCAGCGCCAGTACCGCCAGTTGTGCGGCGACCGCACCCGGCCAGCCCAGCACCTCCCCCAGCGACACGGCGCCCACGCCCGGCAGAGAGCGCCACCACCCCAGATGCAGGCTGCCGGCGAACGCGCCGGCGCAAAAGGCGGCAAGCACGATTACCATCCGCGCGCTGCCGCCGCCAATGGTGAACAGCGTGCCCGAAGCGCAACCACTCCCCAACTGCATGCCGATGCCGAACAGAAACGCGCCGAACGCCATGGACATGCTGACCGGCGCCAGCGCGCCACGCCCCCAGCCGGCGGCGAGCAGCGGCGCGAACAGCACCAGCGCAAGGCCGATCATCACCGCCTGCGCGGCGACGCCGGACAGGTCGCCCTGCACGATCGCGCGCCGATATGCCCCCGTAAAGCCGAAGCTCGCGTGCCAGAGGGCGACCCCGAAGCCGATGCCAACGGCGAACAAGCCCAGCCGGGTAGTACCGTGTACGGCAATCGCCGGCGCCAATGCAGCCGACGCCAACACGGCAAGTGTCAGCGCCGCAGTCTGCACCGGCGGTACCGTCGCCGCCGTGGGGGAGTTGTTGCTCATGGCGCCAAATATAACGCGACAACGCGGTGACGCGGCAATTCCGGAAATGACGGATAGATCGCCGCCTTTCGCGTTCTTGCGGGCGGCAACATCCCTATATTGACGCACGGCACACCCCGTCTGTATGGAAACCGGCAGACCAAGGTGTTGCGCGGAGCCGTCATGGCCAAATTCCTTACTGCGGAAGGAGCTGCGCGGCGCGTCGGTGACAGCGCCGTCGTGGCGGTGAATTCCTCCAGCGGCCTGTGCTGCCCAGATGCACTTCTGGCGGCCATTGGCACACGTTACGATGCCGAAGGGACGCCACGGGGCCTCACCACGATTCACCCCATCGCCGCGGGAGACATGTTCGGCATGCCGGGCGTGGACCATGTGGCCCGGCCGGGGCTGCTCGCACGCGTCATCGGCGGGTCCTTTCCTTCCGGTCCGTCGCGCGCGGAACCGCCGAAAATCTGGCAGATGATCGGTAATGACGAAGTGGCCGCCTACAATGTGCCGTCCGGAATTATTTTCGACATGCTGCGCGAGGCCGCGGCGCGGCGGCCCGGCGTGCTGACACAGGTGGGCCTGGATACATTCGCGGATCCCTTGCTGGAGGGCTGCGCCATGAATGCGCCGGCGCGAGCTGCGCCCATTGTGCGCCGGGAGCATTTCGACGGACGGGAGTGGCTTTATTTCCCCGCCATCGCGCCCGACATCGCCCTCATACGCGCCACCACTGCTGACGAGCGCGGTAATCTCGCTTTCGAGCAGGAAGGCGCTTATCTCGGAGCACTGGAAATGGCGTTGGCAGCGCACAATACCGGCGGAACGGTCATCGCCCAGGTGCGCCGCATCGCGCGCGCCGGAACCCTGCGCCCGCATGACGTCGAAGTGCCGGGAATCCTGGTAGACGCGGTGGTCGAGACGCCGGACATGCTTCAGACTACCGCAACTCCCTATGATCCGGCGATTTCCGGCGAACTGTTCCGCCCGCTGGATACATTCTCCGTGCCGGAGCATGGCCCTGCGAAGGTCGTGGCGCGCCGTGTGGCACAGGAATTGTGCGCGGGATGGGTGGTCAATCTGGGCTTTGGGGTTTCCGCCAACGTCGCCCGCATCCTGCTGGAGGAAGGGTTGCATGGCACCGTCACCTGGGTGATCGAGCAAGGCGCTGTGGGTGGCGTGCCGCTTCTGGATTTCAAGTTCGGCTGCGCTGCCAATGCTGAAGCGTTCGTCTCTTCACCACACCAGTTCAGCTATTTCCAGGCCGGCAGATTTGACGCCGCGCTGTTGTCGTTTCTTGAGACCGACGCCGACGGGTCGGTGAATGTTTCACGTTTGCGCGCAGCTCCGCACCGCACGGCTGGCGCGGGCGGCTTCGTCGACATAACTGCGCGAGCACCGAAAATCGTGTTTTCCGGCACTTTCAACGCCGGCGCGAAACTCGCTGTCATCGATGGCCGCCTGTGCATCGAGCGGGAGGGCCATACCGCCAAATTCGTTCCACAGGTGGACCAGATTTCCTTCTCGGGGCGGCGCGCGCTGGAACAGCGTCAGGACGTCACCTGGGTCACCGAACGCTGCGTGATCCGGCTGCGCCCGCACGGACTGGAAGTGACCGAGCTTGCGCCGGGCCTGGACTTACAGCGCGATGTGCTCGACCAGACGGCAACGCCGCTGGCGGTCAGTGAATCACTGCGCGAGATGGACCCCGCCCTGTTCCGCCCACAACCCATGGGCCTCACCCTTCCCGTCCATGGCGCTGAACGAGACGAAAACGGGAATTGAACAGCGATCAATCGATGGATAGACGCCCAAGGGACACCGCGCCATGCTCCTGAGCGAAACCCATGCGCAGGTGCGCGATGCCGCGCGGCGCTTCGCCGACGAGCAAATCCGTCCCGCCGCGGAGGCGCTGGACCGTGAGGAATGCTTCCCCGCCGAACTCTATGAGCGCATGGCCGCGCTGGGGCTGTTCGGCATCACCGTCCCCGAAGCCATGGGCGGCCCTGGGCTTGACACGCTCGCCTATGCGCTGGTCATGGAGGAATTGTCGCGCGGCTACGCGTCCGTGGCTGATCAGTGCGGACTGGTCGAACTCATCTCCACGCTGCTGGCGCGTCACGGCTCGCCCGTGCAGCGCGAGCGCTGGCTGGCCGATGTCCTGGCGTTGCGCGCCAAGGTGGCCTATTGCATTACCGAGCCGGAGGCCGGCACGGATGTGGCGGGCATACGCACGGAAGCGCGGCGTGACGGCGCCGGATGGCGGCTTGATGGCGGCAAGATCTGGATTCACAACGCCCCCGTCGCTGATCTGGGCCTTGTGCTGGCGCGCACCGACCGCGCCGCCGGCCACCGCGGCATGTCGATATTCGCCGTTGACCTGCATTTGCCCGGCGTCACACGCGGCCCGGCGGAACACAAGATGGGCCAGCGCGCAAGCCCGGTGGGGGCGCTGACTTTCGACAATGTGGGCCTGGAGGCCGGGGCGCTGATCGGGGAGGAAGGCCGCGGGTTCCACATGATGATGAGCGTTCTCGACAAGGGCCGGGTCGGTATCGCGGCCTTGGCCGTCGGCATAGCCCAGGCGGGGCTGGAAGCGGCGCTCGATCATGCCCGGACGCGCCGGCAGTTCGGGCAGGCCATCGCCGATTTCCAGGGCGTGCAATGGCTCCTCGCCGACATGGCGAAGGATATCGAGGCGGCGCGGCTTCTGACTCGTGATGCCGCTGTGAAGATCGACCGCGGCGAACGTGCGACCAAGGCCTGCTCCATCGCCAAATGCTTCGCCAGCGACATGGCGGTGGCGCGCACCGCCGACGCCGTGCAGGTGTTCGGCGGCAGTGGTTATGTGCGCGGCTTTGAGGTGGAGCGCCTCTACCGCGACGCCAAGATCACCCAGATTTACGAGGGTACCAATCAGATCCAGCGCGCCATCATCGCCCGCGAACTCATGAAATACGGCGCGGGAACGTGAGTACAGACAGGAACGGAGAGAAAATATGAAGGGACAGGCGGCCTTCGTCACCGGTTCCAGCCGCGGCATAGGTCTTGGCGCTTCCCTGGCGCTCGCGCGCGCCGGTTTTGCCGTCGCACTCAACAGCGCGACCGACGATGATGAACTGCGCGACGCCGAAGAGACCGTCCGCGCCGAGGGCGGCGAAGTGGTTGCCGTACCGTTTGACGTGCGCGACATCGCCGCTCGCGAGGCGGCGCTCGACCGGGCCGAGGCAGCGCTGGGACCGCTCACCACGCTGGTCAACAATGCCGGCATCGGCGCCCTTGAGCGCTGCGACATTCTGGAGGTCGGCGAAGCGAGCTACGACCGCTGCATGGCGACCAACGCCAAGGGCATGTTTTTCCTCTCCCAGTCCTTCGCGCGGCGGCTGTTGTCACGCGACCGACCGGCGCAATTGTTTCACTCGATTGTCAATGTCACATCCTCCAACGCCGTGGCAACGGCGGTGACGCGCGCGGAATATTGCGTATCGAAAGCGGCGGCGGCGATGGTCTCCAAATCCTTTGCCGTGCGCCTCGGAAAGGAGGGTATCGCCGTTTACGATATCCAGCCGGGGGTCATTTCCACCTCCCTGACCGCCCCGGTCATTGAAAATTACAGGCGCCGCATCGACGACGGGCTCACCCTGATCCCCCGTGTCGGGCGACCGGAGGATATCGGCGCGATCGTCGCCGGCCTCGCGTCGGGCGCCCTGCCCTACACCACCGGCCATGTCATTTCGCCGGACGGCGGTATGCTCGTTCAGCGCTATTAGCCTCTCCTCCGCCGCAGCGGATACGCGATTGACACGGGGCCGCATCGTTCGGCGGCGCCGGCGCAATATCGGGTGCAGATTTGCGCCGGCCGATATCCATGAGAAATGCCGGCATTGTTGTGCCGAACGGCCCTGACGGCAGCGCGTCGGGTGTCGGCGTATGTCGTAACGAAATCTGCATTGGCAGGCTTGCGCCGCCAAAAGATTTGCGATATTTTCGATATTGACTATTTTTGTTCCGTGGCAGACGGGCGCCTGCCGGAAGGCAAGACAACTGGGGAGAGTTACAAGCAATGACTGAACAACTGCGATGGCCATTTCGGGCCATGCTGATGGCGGGTGTCGTCCTCACGGCAGCCTGTAGTGACGACGCGACGGTTACTGACATGGGCGACCCCGATCCACCTCCGCCTATGGGCATGGACAAGCCCGTACCTGACGCCGGGCTGCCCGCTTCGTCCGATGCGTTCACCGCATTGATGCTCATGCCAGACGCCATGTCCTCCGACGCGGGCATGATGGATGGCGACAACACGGTTTATATGTTCATGGGCCTTGGCATGGGCGGAGATTATTCTGTCAAGGTCACCGAGTATTCGGACCACACCGTCAAGTATGAAAAGAAGGGTGGGACCGATACGGAGTATTCGAGCCTCACCGTCGAGGCGAACGGCGCAACCCAGGTCGGCTACAAGCATTATGTGTTGGCCCCGCCATCCGAAGGCGGCGGCGACATGTGGACCGCCACGCCATACGAGGAGGGCACCTGGACCGGCAACGATTACGCGGCCATCGATACAGCGATGGGCGAGTCGGCGGTGATGGAAAAGGCCATGCGCGGCGAGATCACGGACATGATCATGGTTGATGCCGACATGAAGCTGATGCTCGGCGATGCGATGTTCGGAGACGCCGACGAGGGCTGGTCCACCGCCGAAATGGGTACCATGCGCTATCACACCAACGCCATGGTTACGGCAATGAGCGGCGAGGGTGAGCACCTGGGCAAGGACTCGCCCGCGGAACGCACTCTGTATTCTATTCGCGGGTTGGGCGACGACGGAACTGGAATCCTGAAAATCTACATGAAGGAGGGGGATACCAGCACAGTCTGTGGAATGGCCACATGGTGCTATTCGGTGGATAATGCCGCTACCATGCCTTACGAAGATACGTCCATGGACATCATGGTGCCGGTTGGCGACATCACCTACACAGTAACCCCGATGAAAGACGATGATGGGAACATCAAGGGGTTTTCGGCCATGGGCATGAATATGGACGGCATGTACGTCCCGCTCATGAACTACCTGGCTTACGGCTACTGGGTGGACCAGGTTCGGCACGAAGGCCACGATGACTTCGCGGTCCACGCTGCGGCGATGGGCGGTGTGCCCTTTATGGTGGACGGCGGGCCGATAGACGAGGACGATGCTACCATGAGAGTGAACAATCTCATGATGGCGACGGGCAGCGCGGAGTTCATGGGGCCCGCTGACGGCTTGATGTCGTATGACATGGATGGCAGCACGATGTTCGGGAAGTTCTCCGGAGAAGCGACGCTGATGGCTGATTTCGACACCGAAAAGATCTCCGGCTCAGTCGATATTGGTGGAGACCACGCCATGATGCTGATGCTCGGTGAGGCCGACATCATGACACCCATGCACGAAGATGAAGATATGCCAATGTATTTGGCCGGCGGCTGGTTCGACGGCATGGTATCCGTCGACGGTGACGACGACATGGCCTGGAGCGGCACCTGGGGCGGGATGTTCTTTGGGGCTGGCAAGATGCCCGACGGCGTCGCAGGCACCTTCGGCGCGTCGACGTCGGACGAAATGACCAGCCTGGTCGGCGGCTTCGGCGCCACAACACAATAAACTTGGCCGGCAGCGCCGCATAGCAGTAGCGTTTCTCGCCAGATGCGAACAGGGGCGGCCCCGCGGTCGCCCCTTTTTTGTAGTTGTCGGTACGAGTGCTGGCCGAAGCATTCTGCTCGCCCTCCCATGATGCGCAGATATGTGCAGGAGCACTATGAGTGCATCGTGGATGTCCGCCATACAGAGCCTCTACCGATTTTCCCATGGAGAGTGCCTCAACTCCGAAAACCTTGACGCACTTCTCCCGGAGAGCGGGTTCGCATTTCCTGATCACAACCGCGCTTGGCGAAGCCAGCGCGGCAAAATTCATGCCGCCGGAAAACACAAACCGAGTACCGCCAATCCCTCTGCCGACCGCCTCAAGACTCAAGGAAGCAAACACACCGAAAATGTGGCGCAGCATTTGCTATTCCACAGCATTCACAAGAACGCGGTTTTCGCGTAACGTGCCTTGATGCAAGTCAACGAGCAAAGCAACCGCGCCAGCGCCAACCCCGCCTCCGTCGGCCTGCGATACGGACGCGGCGAAATCACCGTTCCCATCGCCCCCGACTGGCGGCCAACCATCATTCGCAAACCTGACATGCCGGTGCTGGAAAACCCGCGCGCGGCCGTCGCCGCCGCGCTGGATGCGTCCGACCTGCGTGCCCGGGCCATCGCCGCCGGCTCCGCTTGTATCGCCATTTGCGACACGACACGACCCGTGCCGAACGGGCTGCTGCTGCCCCCCCTCCTGCGCACCCTGCTCGACGCCGGGCTGCCACCCCGTGCCATTACCCTGATCGTCGCTACCGGCCTGCACCGCCCCAATGAAGGTGACGAACTCCGCGCGCTGATCGGCGATCCCTGGGTGCGCGATACCGTGCAGGCGGTCAATCACTTTGCCCGTGACGACAGCGCCCACACTCATGTCGGCACCACCAGCCGCGGGAACGACGTTCGCTTGGATACGCGCTTCGTCGAAGCTGATCTGCGCATCGTCACCGGTCTTGTCGAGCCGCACTTCATGGCCGGCTGGTCGGGCGGACGCAAGGTAGTGGCCCCCGGTCTCGCCCACGCCGACACCATCGCGACATTCCACAGCGCCCGCTATATGGAGCACGCCAACGCCGAAAATTGCGTGCTCGACGGCAATCCCCTGCATGGTGATCAGCTCGAGATCATCGATATGATCGGCGGCGCATTCGCCGTCAACACCGTCATTGACGAACAGCGCCGTCTCTCTTTCGTCAATTGCGGCGAAGTCGTCGCCAGTCATCTCGAAGCTGTCGCCGCCGCCCGCCGCTATAGTGAAATTCCCGTGCCTCGCCGTTTCGACACCGTCGTCACGGGCGCCGCCGGCGACCCCCTTGATGCCACCTACTACCAGACCGTCAAGGGAATGGTCGGGCCGCTTGACATCCTGAATCCCGGCGGGCGGCTGATCATCGCCTCCGCCTGTTCGGAGGGTTTCGGGTCGCCCGAATTCGCGGACGCTCAAAGACGCCTTATTGCCCTCGGACCGCAGGCGTTCCGTGCCAGCCTGCTCGCGAAACGCCGCGCCGCCATCGACGAATGGCAAAGCCAGAAGCAACTCAAGCCCATGCAAGCCGGCAATGTCCTTCTCTATACCGATGGCCTGTCCCCGTCCGATCGCGCACTTACCGGCGTGACCATGATTGATTCAGTGAATGACGCGATCGCCGACAGCATCGCCCGTTCCGGCGACCCGAACGTGGCTTTCGTCCCCGAAGGCCCCTATGTGGTGCCGTTCTGGCGTCCCCAAGCGAGCGCACCCTGAGGAACGCGCCGCCGCCCCATGCCTAACGATTCCGGCGCGGCCATCGTCCCTGTCAAACTCGTTGACAGCCTCAGCGAGCGTTATCTCTCCTATGCCCTGTCCACGATCATGGCGCGCTCGCTTCCCGACGTGCGCGACGGCCTCAAGCCCGTGCATCGCCGCTTGCTCTACGCCATGCGCGAACTCCGTCTGGACGCCGAGGGAGGGTTCAAGAAATGCGCCCGCGTCGTCGGCGACGTCATCGGAAAGTACCATCCCCACGGCGAAACTGCGGTCTATGACGCCATGGTCCGCCTCGCCCAGGGCTTCGCCGTGCGTTACCCGCTTGTGGACGGACAAGGCAATTTCGGCAATATCGACGGCGACCGCGCCGCCGCCATGCGCTACACCGAAGCTCGGCTCACCCCCGTCGCCGAAGCGCTGCTTGCCGATATCGACCGGGGCACCGTCGATTTTCGCGACAATTACGACGGCTCGGAATCCGAGCCCGTCATCTTGCCCGCCGCCTTTCCCAACCTGCTCGCCAACGGCGCCAGCGGCATCGCCGTGGGCATGGCCTGCTCCATCCCGCCCCACAATGCCGGTGAGCTGTGCGACGCCCTCCTCCATCTCATTGACTCGCCTGACGCCGACACCGACGCCCTCGTCAAACTCGTGCCCGGACCCGATCTGCCCACCGGCGGGGTGCTGGTGGAGTCGCCGGAGGCCGTCGCCACCGCCTATCGCACAGGGCGCGGCGCGTTCCGCATCCGCGCCCGCTGGCGGGTGGAGTCGCTGACGCGGGGCCAATACCAGATCATCGTTGAAGAACTCCCATGGCAGGTACCCAAGGCCCGACTGATCGAAAGAATCGCGGACGCCATGGCCGCGCGAAAACTGCCCTGGCTCGCCGATATCATTGATGAGTCGGCGGAGGACGTCCGCATCGTCCTTGTCCCGCGCGCCCGCACCATCAACCCGGAAGCGCTGATGGCTGCGCTGTTCCGCGCCAGCGAACTCGAAACTCGCGTACCCCTCAACCTCAACGTACTCGACTCGGAGAACCGACCGCAGGTCATGTCCCTTGGCGGCGCCTTGCGGGCGTTTCTCGACCACCGGCGCGTGATCCTGCAACGCCGTTCCCGGCACCGCCTGGAGCGCATCGCCCGCCGTCTCGAAATTCTCGAAGGCCACCTTGTCGCCTATATCAATCTCGACGCCGTGATCCGCATCATTCGTGAGGAGGAGCACCCCAAGGCCGTGATGATTGCGCGCTGGAGCCTCACCGATACGCAGGCGGAGGCCATCCTCAACATGCGTCTGCGCAACCTGCGGCGCCTGGAGGAACTGGCAATTCGCGGTGAAATCGACTCGCTGACTTCCGAACGGAGCGAGTTGGAGATGCTGCTCGCCGATACCGATGCGCAGTGGCGCGCCATTGGCGCCGAAATTGCCGATATTCGCGCCCGCTTCGGCAAGGACACGCCGGCGGGACACCGCCGCACGGAAATCGGCGCCCCATCGGACACCGCTCCCGTCTCCGCCGAGGATATGATCGAACGCGAACCCATCACGGTCCTGTGCTCCGAAAAAGGCTGGATTCGCGCAGTTCGCGGCCATATGGCCGCCGAAGCAGAGGCACGCTTCAAGGAAGGGGACAGCGAATGGCGGCGACTGCACGCCCATTCCACGGACAAGCTTCTGGTTTTTGCTACTGACGGGCGCTTCTTCACCCTCTCCTGCGATCGTCTTCCCGGTGGACGCGGATTCGGCGAGCCCCTGCGCATGATGATCGACCTCGACAATGAGCATGAGGTCGTCGCATTGCGCGTTTACCGCCCCAGCGGCCGCTTGCTCGTAGCCGCCAGCGATGGCCGCGGATTTCTGGTTGAGGAAAACGACGCTGTCGCACAAAAGCGCGGCGGACGTCAGGTGCTCAATGTTACGGCACCAACCACCGCGAGTGTCTGTGCCGCCGCTGACGGCGACCATGTTGCCGTGGTAGGCGCAAATCGCAAGCTGTTGTTGTTTCATCTCGACCAACTACCGATCCGCAGCCGCGGACGCGGCGTCATCATGCAGCGATACCGCACGGGCGGTCTCGCCGACGCCGCGGTGTTCCGTGCCGCCGAAGGTCTCTGTTGGCGTCAGGGCTCACGAACGCGCCGCGTCACCGAGTTCGACGCCTGGCTCGGCAAACGCGGCGAGACGGGCCACGCTGTGCCGCGCGGGTTCCCCCGTACCAACCGTTTCGATCCTTCCTGAAAACAGGCTGTAGCGGCCGGGGCGGGCCGAACTCACACCGCGCCGTCACGGCGCAATGCCGCGATCTCGTCCGCTCCGAAGCCCAGTTCGCCGAGAATAGCGTCTGTATGCTCGCCCAATGCCGGTGCCCGATGACGAATACTCCCGGGACTGGCCGACAAATCGAGCGGGGCGCGCAGCAGCGGCGCGGTCGTCTCCAGCCCAGGAAATGGAAACGCCGCCATCAACCCCATGGCGCCGATATGCTCGTGCTCCAGAATGTTCTGCGGCGTCAGTACCGGCGCCGATGGAATACGCGCCTCGTCCAGCGTCGAAACGCAATCCGCAACTGTGCGCTCACCGGTCCATTCCGCCATGCGTCCGCATATGACATCGCGATTGTCGCCGCGCGCCTCATCGGTGGCGAATCGCGGGTCAGTCAGCCAGTGCGGCTCGCCCATCAGACGCGCCCACCGTTCGTAAAGGGGGTTGCCCACCGTCTGCACCAGCAGCCAGCCGTCGCGCGCCTGAAACGCATCCGTGGGCGCTGAGGTTTGGCCCCGATTGCCTGTCGCTACCCTGTTCGGTTTCCGCAGCGCCTGTTCGATCACTGTCGGAAAGTTGAACGACAACGCCGTTCCCAACAGCGATGTGCGCACCACCTGCCCCTCTCCCGTTTTCGCGCGGTGCATCAGCGCCGCCATCGTTCCGAACGCCGAATACAGCGCCGTACCGTAATCAACATAAGGCAGGAACGCACGCATCGGGGCGTCCGGCCAACCGGACAGGTACATGGCTCCGTTCATGGCCTGTCCGATACCGTCGAACCCGACGCGGTTGCGCATCGGCCCCTTGTGTCCGAACCCCGAGGTAGTGGTGAGGATGATATCGGGGCGAACGGCTGTCAGACTTTCATGGTCTATGCCCATGGCCGCCAGGGTCGGTGGCGGCAAATTGGCGACCACGACATCCGCCGTGCGCACCAGCTTCCGCACCACCTCCTGGCCGCCGGGCGTGCGCGGATTCAGAGTCAACCCGCGTTTGTTGCGCGCCAGTTGCAGGAAAGTAGCGCCGGGTCCGTCTTCGACAACCGGCTGCACGAAGCGATCCTCACTGCCGGCGATTTTCTCGATGCGAATGACATCCGCACCCATTTCCGCAAGCAAGGTGGCGCAAAACGGCCCCGCGATGTATCGCCCGAAATCGAGCACCCGCACCCCTTCCAGAACTGCGCTCATCCGTCGCTTCCTCCTTCCTCAAGTCCTGTTTCCGGCGCCGGACCCACGACATCGCCGCGCCACGGCGGAACGGGCGCCACTGACGGCGCAGCCTGAGCGTCGCCCATGATCAGTGTTCGATGCGGAAACGGTATTTCTATCCCGTGCGCATCGAATGCCTGCTTCATGCGCCGCAAATACTCCCGCCGCACACGCCATTGCCGCCCTGGCCGTGTCTTCAGCCGCACCCGGATCTCGACTGCCGAGTCAGCCAATGCATTCACACCCAGCACCTCGAGCGGGGCCAGGATGTCGGCACCGTAGTTCGCGTCGCATCTCATGTCCTTGGCCGCCTCCCGCATTACCGGGATGACATGATCCACATTCTCCTTGTAGGCGACGCCGGCATCGATCAGCGCGTAGGAGAAGTCCCGGGTCATGTTGCGCACCGCGCCAACATCGCCGAACGGCACGATATGAAGATCGCCGGCAAGATCGCGCAGACGCACGGTGCGAAGGGTCATTCCCTCGACAACGCCCGAATGCGTCCCGACCTCCACCACGTCACCCACGGCAATCGAGTCTTCCAGCAAGATGAATGCGCCGGTGATAACGTCCTTGACCAGACTTTGCGCGCCAAACCCCACCGCGAGACCGATAATGCCGATGCTGGCAAGCAGGGGCGCAATGTCGATACCCAACTCCGAAAGCGCCACAAGCGCAACCACCACAGCCAAGGCGATCCGCGCGATACCGCGTCCCAACGGCAATAGCGTGCGCAGGCGCGCATCGCGCCGGCTGTCTCCTTCGGCCGCTTCCAGCCGCGCGACAACCACGTCCACGCGACGCCACAGGACGTACGCCGCAACGGCCACCAACGCCAACGACGCGGCTCGCTTCGCCAGTGTCCATACCGGCGCGCCTTCCGCCCTTGCGAAAAACCCGCCTAACCGTGCTTCGCCGACCCATATTCCGATTGCCGCGGCAGCCAGAATCACCGTCAGGATTCCGCCTACCGCCAGCGTCCTGGCCGTCACGCTCCTCTCTCAGCGCGTTCGGCGTGCATCGTTCAACCGCCTGCACCACCCGACATGGCGCGCGCCAGCCTGTCTTGGCCGAAAAACTGCGACAGATAGTTCAGTACGAGGGTCCTGTCCGCAGCAGGCAGGGCCGGCATCTCCTGCTCGGCCGTCATGTAGTCCAGAACCTCCGTCCAGACGTCGCGTGAAAGACCCTGTTGGGTTACCAACCGCAGCGAATGGCAAGCGCCGCAATAGCCACGCACCTCTTCGCGGCCGGCGCCCTCGGGAAGCCCATCCGGGTCACTATCCTGTGCGTCGACCGGCAGCGCCCAGATCAGCGCCGCCAGGACAACCGCAGCTATGCGCATCAAGCCACCCGCACTGAAATGCGATGCATCGAGTTGTTCAGATATCCTTTCGGGTTCCACGCAATCGCAAAGGGCTGGCTGATTCCGTTCGTATCGGTCGCGCGCGCCCATATTTCGTAATACCCGCTCTCCGGGAAGGTGAGAGCCGCCTGCCAGTGCTGCCACGCATAGGGGTTGCGCGGCGGGCGAAGTGCGGCCTGCGCCCATGTCGCCCCGAAATCGATCGAAACATCCACCCGCGCCACCTCATCGTCGCCGGCCCACGCATGTCCACCGATCTCCAAGGTTCGTTCGTGAATCGTCAGGCCGGTCTCCGGCGTCGTGATCAGCGATTTCACCGGCATGGCGTGGATGATCCCCATCGCTTCGTCGGGCACTTTCTCTCCCGGCTCCACCGGATATTCCGGCACGCGATACGAACTCCCGGTCATCTTGGCTCCGTCATGAACCTGATCGCGAACCCATACCCGCCGCAGCCATTTCTGGGAACACGAACCCGGCCAACCAGGAACCACGAGCCGCAGCGGCGCGCCATTCATCGGGTGAAGTTCCCCGCCATTCATGCCGAAAGCAATGAGATTATGCCGGTTCATGGCCTTTTCGATCGGCACACCGCGTGACAACGGCAGTTTTTCCGGTACGCCGGAAAGATGCGCGTCCGCGCCTTCATGCGCCGTATAGACTGCAGCCGGCTTGACCCCCGCAGCGGAAAGAACATCGGCGAGCCGCACCCCGGTCCATTCCGCGCATCCGACTGCGCCCACCGTCCACTGGTTGCCGCGCGCCGGTGGATCAAAAAACGCTCGTCCATTGCCGCCGCATTCGATCACAAGCTGTTCCGTCACGACCTCGAAACGGCTGCGAAGATCGCCAATGCTGAGCTCCAGCGGGTTCTCTACCAGACCGTCCACAGTCAGTTGCCATGACGCGGCGTCCGTCGACTCCGGCACAAGCCCGTTATTGCGAATGAAATGCCGCGCGGTCGGTGTCACATCGTCATTCAGAAGATGTGCCGGCGTCTCCGCATTGACAGGCAGATCGTTGAGAACTGTCAGCCCGTCCTTGCCGGCAATGGCAAGCGGCCCGGCAGCGAGTGCTTCGGGAAGAAACCCGCGCGGCATGTTGCGGTGAAACGGAATCGCCGCCCCGATCAATGCTGCCATGCCAGCAATCCCGGCTCCCTGCATAAACCTGCGCCGGTCCGACGGCGCGCCGGCATGCTCGTCAATGCCGACCGCATCCCCGCGTTGGTTCGAATGCCGGTCCGGTTGTCGAGAGTCACGCGTCATCATCGCCTCCACTGTTCGGGAAATACGCCGGGTCAGGGAACCGCCGCAGCGCCTGCATTTCGTTCGTCAATCTAGCACATCACGCCTGCACGTGCATGGCGCATGGGGACGGGTGCGGTGTTCAGCCGGCCGCCATCATCTTGCCGAAGGCCGCCCACGCGCCGCTGCCTCGGCCAGCAACTCCGCAAGGCCGGAAACCGCGCCCTCGGCAATACGATCCGCCACCGCGCCCCACACCCTGTCGAGACTGCCCGCCAGCACCGCGCCATTCTGATCAATGGCGCCGACCTCGACCCCGTCGGCCGCGGCGACTTGCCAGTGAATGGCGACGACGTCGTTGATGCCGCCTGCCCGGCGCGTGACCGCGCCGAGCAGGTGCAGCACCCCCGGTCCGGCCGGCGCCAATGCGAAACCAGCGCGTACCAGCGCCGCCCGAACTGCGTCCGCCAGCGCTTTATCACCGTCGCCGGGTGCGCCTGCAACCGCCACGGAAACCGCCGCCATTGGCGCGGCTTCCGCCGGCGGCGCCGGCGCGTCGCGGATTAATGCCGCCAGGCGCGGCGCGGCTTGCGCGGCCAGTTCAGCCGCCAAGGTCGGGCCGCCGTACCACCAAGCCGCGCGGCCTCCCGGAATTTCTTGATCCATCAGCCCGACAACCATGTCGTCAGCATCGACCAACCGCCATGTCAGCGACGGCGCGCCAGCGCCTCCATGATTGAAAATCGTCTCCAGAATCACGGTCTCGCGATTGGCGGATTGCGCGCTGGCAGCAATATCCAGCGCCGCCAGATGCTGCACCACTGCCTCGCGCAGCGCCTGGTCAAATTCCGCCGGCGCCTCGGCCACGCCGGCGACGAAGATGCCGTGCGCGTCCAGCCCCGAAGCGCTGTAAATGTCCGCAAGATCGGGTCGCGTCCCCGTACCCGCCAGCCCGTCCCGAAATACCGCCGGGCGCGCCTGGCAGGCCGCAAGCGACACACCCAGAAGAATCAGCCCGGAGAACCGACGCCAGCGCGTCAGGACAGGAAACACGACGCAAGCAGGATCAACACGAACGCCACCAGCATCCAGGTCAGGTAGGGCATGGCAGCAAGGCGATCGCCGACAGACAGCGTCCGTAATCCGCTTCCCCGCGATGGCAGGCGCGGCGATAGCTGAAAAACCGCACCGCGTTGGCATAGGTATCCAAGCCGACTTCTTCGGTCAGCGTAACACCGGCCCGGCGCAGCCTTTGCGTGACATATGCTGAAAGGTCGAACTGCCAATGCCCGGCGCGCGCCCCGGATGCGAAAAAACCGTTGTCACCGCTGTCGTGCGCGAGCACGGCTTGCCGCAAATCCGCGCCCACCTCATAGGACTGCTGTGCGATGCAGGGACCGACCGCAGCCTGGACATGCGTCTTCCGCGCCCCCAGTGCGGTCATCTTTGCCACCACTGCCTCGACGATCCCGCCCACGGCGCCGCGCCAACCCGCATGAGCCGTAGCAACAACACCGGCATCAGCATCGGCAAGCAGTACCGGCGCGCAATCCGCTGTGAGCACGCCCAGAACGACCCCCGGGGTCCTGGTCACCAGGCCGTCAACGCGCGCGGGCGCGCCGGGCGGCGTGCCCTCCACTACCAGAACCTCGCGTCCATGCACCTGGTATCCGGTTACCAGAAGCGCGCCTGCCAAGCCCAGCGCGGCAGCCGCCGCTGCGCGATTGGCCTTCACCGACGCCGGATCGTCTCCGGAGCCTGGGCCGCAATTCAATGACTGGTATAGCCCCTCCGACACACCCCCGCGCCGCGAAAAAAATCCGTGCGCAACCCCTGACAAACCGCCAAGGCCAGCGGCCTTGAGGGATTCCGGCACCGCGTTCATGGCGGGAATCCCGCTAGCGCCGGACCTCCGGGGGCGCCCAGCGCGAGCGCCTGAAAAAGCCTTCCCATTTCCTCCGGCGCGGTAAGGCGCGCCAGCGCCGCATCGATTGTCCGTGCTGCCGCCGGCGCGGACCGCTTCAGATTCGCGGCGCGCACGGCAATGCCCAGCGCCGAGAGAAAATTGCCCTGCCCGACCGGGCCGTGAACGGCCGCACCTGCCTCTCGCGCGGCCCGCGCCAGCGCGGCAAAATCCACCCGCGCCGAGATATCCGCGTCACCCGGAGTCTCCAGCCACGAATGCCGCTTGTGACGGCGCACGGCGTGGAGACTCTCCCCGCCATCTCCGCCATAATCGATGATCAAGGCCGCGCCGGGCCCGGCCGTAACGCGGCGCGCAATATCCCCCGCCAGAGCAAGCGACGCCAGACTCAATGCCGCAACGGCGCCGCGGCGGGCGGATTCGGGCGCCTGCCCCAAAGCCTTCAGCGCTCGCAACGCCGGCGTGGCGCCGGGCGCGCAGCGCAGCGCGAGCCTCTCGCCGTCTTCCGCCAGTCCCACCAGACGTTCGCGCCAGCCGGCCTCGGTGGCAACGAATTGATGAGCCGGCAGCGCATCGAACAATTCATTGGCAACCAGCAACATGGGGCCGTCGGGTACATCGGAAAGGCTTTCGTGCCACACAGTATCTACTTCCTTGAGGTTTGCTGCTTGCACCTTCCGCAAGGTGGGGCTGATCTCCACCAGATGAAGTCGAATCGCGCGGCGAAACCCGGGCGCTGCCGCCGCCGCACGCAGCATGTCGGCCATCATCGTGCCACGCCCGGGGCCGAGTTCGACCAGCAGCACTGGGTCCGGCGCCCCCAGCCGCGCCCACAAGTCCGCACACCATGCGCCAATCAGTTCGCCAAACATCTGGCTGATCTCGGGCGCCGTCACAAAGTCGCCGGAACGCCCGAACGGGTCTCTTGAGTCCGCGCCCCCGTAATAGCCGCTGCTGCGGTCGCCCAGCGCCAACGCCATGTAATGCGCCACCGTAATCGGTCCGGTTTGCTGCAGGCTCCGCCGCAGGCGCGCGGCAAGCGCCGTCACGACTTTCCGGGCCGCCGCGCCCGCGCAATCAACCAGATACCCGCAATCACCATCGGCAGCGAAAGAAGCTGACCATAGGTGGCGCCGCCGAGCAGAAAACCGATATGCGCATCCGGTTCCCGGAAGAATTCGCACCCCGTGCGTGCGGCGCCGTAGCCGGCAAGAAAAATACCGCTCAGGAGACCTGACCGCGCGCCGCCGCGCGCCGCCAGTGCAACCCATGCCAGGACGGCAAATAACACCAGGCCTTCAAGAAATCCTTCATAGAGCTGGCTCGGATGCCGCGGGTCCGGCCCGCCGCGCGGGAAGTAGACTGCCCAGGGAACATCCGTTACCCGCCCGAAAAGTTCACCATTGATGAAGTTCGCTATGCGCCCGAAAAACAGCCCGGGCGGCACCGCAACCAATACCGCGTCGGCGACCGCAAGCAGCGGCGCGCCCTCCTTGCGCGCGAACCACAAACATGCGAGGCCGACGCCGACGACGCCGCCGTGGAACGACATGCCGCCCTCCCATATGCGAAGAAGCATCAGGGGATCAGCAAGAAAACCGCTGAACTTGTAGAACAGCACATAGCCGATGCGCCCGCCGAAAATGACACCCAAGGCCACCGCAAACAGGATGTCGTCGATCTGACGGACATTGAGCGCCACCGCCCCGCGCGCCGCGAGAAAGCGGGCATAGCGCCAACCCAGAAAAATGCCGACAATATAGGCGAGCGCATACCACCGAATTACCAGCGGGCCGAGTTCCACCGCCACGGGGTCAATCGCGGGAAAGGCAATCGCGAGCATGACCGTGATTTAACAGCCCGCGCCGAACCGGTGCAAGGAACGCGGCGAAAGCAACCGCCGCGCACAGGGAGAACCGATGACGATGCAAAAGGACAGCAGCATGTTCACCGACCTGGCGCGCCTCGCGGACGGCGCGCTGGTTTCTGTTGGCGGCTTGCGCACGCAGGCGGAAGCACGTGTGCGCCAACAGTTGGAGGCCATCCTTGGACGCATGGACCTGGTACGCCGCGACGAATTCGAGGCGGTGCAGGCAATGGCGGCAAAAGCGCGAGAGGAAAATGAAGCCCTGGCCGCCCGCGTCGCGGCTCTGGAAGCTGCTCTTCGCGACAAAACCCGACCATGAAACTTGCACAGGTGAAGGATATTTGCCACATATGCGGCTCTACATGATATTGTGGGAGGTGAAACGCGCACCACAATATCAGTGGTAGGTGCGCCGCGGGCCAAGCTGATGGAGAATGTTGCGGTGGCCGACATCTCGACGCTTGACAGCAACCTCTCCGACCAACCCATCGATCTCGTGGAAGCGCTTGCGACAGCCCATGGCTGGTCTTTCGAACGGTGCAACGAGGCTGAAATCGCCATCCGCCTCAGTGGGCAGTGGTGCGACTTGCGGTACTGGTTCGCGTGGCGCCCGGATATTTCATCGCTGTTCGTCTCCTGCGCGCTGGACACCAAAATTCCGAAACCGCACCGTGACGCGGTCTGGCCGCTGCTCGCCCGCATCAACGAACGCCTGTGGCTTGGCCATTTCGAACTATGGGCGGACGATGGATGGCCAACATTCCGTTACACGCTGCTCAGCGGCAATATCGGCCCCATCGGCACCGATATCCTGGAAGAAGTCATCGATGCCGCCCGCGCCGAGTGCGACCGCTACTACCCTGCATTCCAGTTTGTCATGTGGGGAGGGGAAGATGCTGACGGCGCCATCGCCGCATCGTTGATCGAAACCCAGGGAGAGGCATGAGCATGAGTGCAGACGGCGCCATTATTCTGGTTGGCGGCGGCCGCATGGGCGGCGCCTTGCTTGCCGGCTGGCTCGACAAGGGCGGAATCGCAGCCGGCGACCTTGCGGTCGTGGAGCCTGACGAAGCCACGGCTGCGCGCCTGCGCGCAGAGCACGGTGTGCAGGTGGCGGCATCGCCCGCTGACGTGGCGCTGGACCGCCCGCCGGTGCTTGTCCTGTTCGCCGTGAAGCCGCAAATCATCGGCGCTGTCCTGCCTGCCTACGCCCAATTTGCACTGCTTCCGGACCCGCCGGTCTTCCTGTCGATTGCGGCAGGCGCTACGCTTTCCGGCCTTGGCGCCGGCCTCGGAATGTCGGCCGCTATCGTTCGTTCCATGCCAAACACGCCCGCGGCCATCGGGCGCGGCATCACCGTGGCCTGCCCCAATGCACATGTACAGCCCGCCATGGCCGAGCTGTGCACTCACCTGCTGGGAGCTGTCGGAGACGTCGCCTGGATCGAGGATGAGACCGCCATGGACGCGGTAACGGCCGTTTCAGGCAGCGGTCCCGCCTATGTGTTCCTGTTGATCGAGTGCCTCGCGGATGCGGGTGTTGCGGCGGGTCTGGAACCAGCATTGGCGGAACGACTCGCACGGGCCACCGTCGTCGGTTCCGGTGCTCTCGCAGGCTTGTCCGATGACACCGCCGCGACATTGCGCCGAAACGTCACCAGTCCGGGCGGAACCACGGCTGCCGCTCTGGAGGTTTTGATGGCCGATGACGGCCTTGCGCCGCTGATGAAGGCAGCGGTGCGCGCCGCCACAGAGCGCAGCCGGGCCCTCGCTGCCGGTTGAGCGACACCCGCGCGCTTCACGCCATATCGATCACCAGCTTGCCGAAATGGCCGGCCGCGCGCATGGCGTGATACGCCGCGCGCGCATCCTCGAAACCGTAAGCCTCTTCAATGACCGGTTCCAGCGCGGAGGCTCCGATGGCGCGGTTCATGGCTTCGAACATGGTGCGGCTGCCAACGTAAATGCCATGAACCGTGAGTGACTTGCGCATTACCGCCGTCGGGTTCGCGGCGCCGCGGGTAAGTACGCCGATCAGCGCGACGTGACCGTTCACGCGCACCGCCTCGATGGAGCGCTCGAAGGTACCGGCGCCGCCCACTTCGATGACGTGATCAACGCCGACGCCATCGGTCATGTCGCGGGCCGCCTCGTGCCATTCCGGCGTCTCCCGGTAATTCAGCGTCTGCCAGGCGCCGAGCCGGGCTGCGCGCTCCCGTTTGGCCTCGCTTGACGAAATGACGATGGCGCGCGCGCCGTGCATGACGGCAAATTGCAGGGCGAAGATAGAAACTCCGCCCGTGCCGATCAGCAGTACCGTGTCGCCGCCCTTGACCCCGCCTTTTTCCACCAGCGCGTGCCACGCCGTGAGCGCCGCACAGGGCAGCGTCGCAGCCTGTCGATAGTCCAGATGAGCGGGAATCTTCACCACACCGTTTTCCGCCAGGATCACTTCTTCCGCCAGGACACCGTCCACAGCGCCGCCGAGAGCACTCGCCATGGCTTTTTCTGTGATGGCCCCGTCATCCCATTCCTGAAAGAAACAGCTTGCCGCGCGGTCACCCGGCTGCACGCGGGTGACGCCGGGGCCGACATCAAGGACGTCTCCGGCGCCATCCGAGTTCGGTATGCGTGGATAGGGAATATTTCTTTCAGCGGGGGCCTCGACCGTCAGCAAATCGCGGTAGTTGATCGACGACGCCCTCATGCGAACCAGCACTTGCCCGGGTCCCGGTTCCGCCCGCGCACGAGGAGACAGGGCCAGCGCATCGATGCCGTCGTTGGAGATGATTTCATACGCTCGCATGTCGGGATCCCGGGTTTGGCAATGGGAAAAAGCAGATCATCTGGCGCGGTGTGCGTTCAGCGCGGGCCAGTCGAAAGTGATGCCGTGGCCGGGGCGGTCGGGCGCTTCGGCCATGCCGTCGACGATTGCCAGCGGTTCGGCCATGAATTTTTCCAGACCAAAGCCGTGAACCTCCAGATATGCGGCGTTGGGCACGGCAGCGAGCAAATGCACATGCACATCGTGCGCCCCGTGCGACATGACCGGCAGACCGTGCGCTTCGCACAACCGCGCGATTTTCATGAACGGCGTGATACCGCCGCAGGTTGTCAGGTCGGGCTCGGGGAAATCCACGCCGCCAGCGGTGATCAGCGCGGTAAATTCCGCCAGCGTATGTAGATTTTCCCCTGCTGCGAGGGGAATCAGGCCAAGGCTGCGCAGATGTGCATAGCCGGCGAAATTGTCGGGGCGAATCGGTTCCTCGACCCATACAAGGTCGAATTCCCGCAACGCGTGCAGCGCGCGCATTGCCTGGTCCACGCGCCAGGCTTCATTGGCGTCGGTCATTAATTCGATGTCCGGGCCGAGATGTTCCCGCATGGCGCTGACGCGGGCGATATCCTCGGACAGTGCGGGGCGGCCGAGCCGCATCTTGACGGCACGGAAGCCCTGCTGGAGGCTGCGGCTGGCGCCTGCCAGCAACTGGCCCAGCGGAAAATTCAGATCGATATTTCCGGCGTAGGCCTTCACTTTCGGGTCATGGCCGCCCAGCAGCCGCCACAGGGGCTCGCCCAGCATCCGTCCGCGCAAGTCCCACAAGGCGGTATCGACGGCGGCGAGAGCGAAGGTCAGCGGCGCCCCGCGGCCCGCATAATGGTGCGCTCGCCACATGCGCTGCCACAGCCACTCGATGCGAGCGGGGTCGGCGCCGCGCAGGGCGTCAGTGAACACGCGCTCGATGATGGCCGCCGCCGCGGCGCCCTGACCAGGCATCATCACGGTGTAACCGACGCCTTCGGCGCCGCTTGAGTCGTGAAGGCGCGAGACCACCATGTCGAACGCGCTCATTACGCCGGTGCTTGCCGCCTGGACGGGTGTGGGAAGCGGCACGCAATAAAGGTCGGTCTGGATATGCTCAATGGCCATGGCCACCCCTTATCGTGGATTCACCGTGTTTCGCGGGCGTGTCATGCCCTTTGCGTGCGTTCCTGATTTTGCCGCGCCTGTTCGTAGACCGCGGCGATCACCAGCGTGGTCGCGGCGGTCCATGGCGCAATGACGATCAACTGCAGGGCTTCCCCGACCACGGGCGTCCGCACCGCCATTGCAATGCCCTCGGCGAAAAGTGACAGAATCAGAACGCCGAGGAAGCTCACGAGGTAGACCAGGAAGACGCGCCCCCAGCCCAGCGTGGCAACCGCGCGCCAACTGGCGCGCATGGCGCCGAAAGGACCCAGCTTGCTGTCCATGAGAATGTAGAAACCGAGGGAGAACCCGACTGCGGCGAAGAGCCCGGGCACTATCAGGAGAAGCATTCCGCCCGCCACGGCTGCGCCGTAAAGCAGGGCGTAGGGCACCAGCATGACGAGATTTCGCGGGTTCAATCCGGCGAACACCAGCCCGGCCGATGCGCCGTGGCCGCGCAGCAGTTGCAGGGTGAACAGGCAAAATCCGGCGCGCAGCACGACGCCGGCGATGAGGAGGACGAGCATCCACGGAGCCAGAACCGCCGTTGACGGTGTTGCGACAGATTCCGGATCGCCGGTCGGGAAGCGTGAAAATATGGCGTAGGTGGTCAGGTAGACGGCAGCGCCGTAGACGAGCGCACCGACCATGGCGCGGCCCGGGGTGCGGCGAAATGCGGCGAGTCCGTCCTGGACAGCTTGCGAGACGTCGAGCGGTGTCGGCGCTGCGGGCAGGGACAGCGTGATGGCGGGGGCAGCCGAGCGGGCGGTGAAGTGTCCGGAAAACTCGAAAAAGCTCGACGCCGGCGCCCAGTTGTCCAAGCCTTCGCACCAGATACTGGTATCAGGCGAAACGGACCCCCGATTGATCAGGTCGATAATATCGGCACGCGAGAACGGGCCGGAGGCCGGGACGGACCGGCCTCCGATATTCGCCGCGGTTGTGGCGCGTGCGAAGGGGCCGTGAGGTTCCCCATGCACGGCCACATGATAAGCGTCGTTTGCCACGCCGGCGCAGCAACCCGTGGCGGATCAGGCTCCGGCGCGGTCGAGTGCCGGGCTGCCCTGGTCGTACATCGACGCGAGGACACCCGCCATCAACAGGAATGCCAGCCCGCTGGCGAACAGGAGCGCGGCGGACGGCGCCAGCCCGGAGAGCACTTCAGGCGTCCACACCGCGGGGTCGATGAGCCGCATCGGGTCGAGAGGCCCGCCGGGTTCCATCACTGTTTCGAGAGTGGCGTGCGTATCGGCCACGAAGCGGCATATGGCGAACTTGAACACGACGCCGGCGAGGATGACGACTGGCACAGAGGCGATGAAGCAGCGTACCCATCCCAACCGCATGACGACCCGGAAACTGCCGCCGGCGCCAATGGCGCCCTTTCGATCCATGATGACCATCTGGCCGAGAACGAGGGACACAGCCACGATGATGGCCGGAACGATGGACACGATCTGGTCAAGGGGCGCCTGTTTGAGGGCCGGAACCTCGATAAAGGTCAAGATGATGACCGCGGCGCCGGTGATGACCGCCAGGATGATGCCCACGACGATGGTGAACAGGATGAGCGAGATGAGCCGCGGGATACCGGCGAGCATGAGGCCGGCGCCCGCGCGCCCCCGGCGCACTGCCGAAAGCATGGCCGCGCTGACCCCGCCCAGGGTGATGGAAAGCAACGCGACCGTGCCGGCAAGGCAGGCCCAGAACAGGGTCGGCAAGTTGGTCAATTCTTCGAAGTTCACCGGCACGCCGGCCATGAAGCGCTGGAAGTCGGCGAATTGTTCCTCTTCCAGCCATTCGGCCACCTGTTGTTCGAGCACCGAGAGTTCGGGTTCGGCCTCGGGGGCAACGGCTTCGGCATCTACCGGTTGGTCAACCGGACCTTCCGCAGCCGCGTCGGGGTCGGCCGGCAGGGCGTCGAGCTCATCTTCGACAGCGGGCGCAGCGAGTTCGTCGGCCGCGATTTCAGGTTCCGCGGGTGTATCTGCAGCGATTTCGGGTTCAACCGGGGCTTCTGTGGCGATTTCCGGTTCCGGCAGCACATCCGTGGTGATGGATGGTTCGGCGAGGGGCGGTTCTTCCGCTGCGCCGGGTATGGCCGGCTCGGCGGCTTCCGTATCAAGCGCGGGCGCCTCCCCAGGTGCGGTTTCTTCCTGTTCTGTCTGGAGCGGTGCGGGCTCGAGCGACCAAGCCGCGTAGATGAGGGGCGCGGCGGTGATGACGAGAAGAACGAAACAGACGATACCCAGTCCGACGATGCGAATCGGATTGCCCAACGCGGCGCGCAGCCCGGTTCCGAATGCTTGGCCAACCGACAATTTGCGACGGCGGCGTCGGACGGGTTCGGTCCCCGGGGTGACGGGGCGAGGGTCCGCCGTCAAGTTTGGGCCAAGGGTCGGGCCGCCAGGCGGACCGGGAGGCGTCGGAGTCGCGGGTGTCGGCGGAGTGGCCCCGGGCGATTGCGATGCCGTCAGGATGGCGGCAATACGCGGCACCCTGTCGGCCGGCTCCCAGTTTGCCATGCCGGCCGTCCAGACGTTGGTGTCCTTACTGATCTGTCCTTCGCGCACCATCCGATCGATCGTGTCGATCTCGAACGGACCTTCTTGTTTGTCGTTCAAGTAAACGTAGTAGGTCATAGTCCTTCCTTCACCGGAATCTCATCGAACCCGGGTCAATTCACAGGCGGATGCCCAGACGCAACTTGCTGCAGAAAGGGACAATACCACAGCTGCTGCGCCCGCCAGCCGAACAATGCCCAGGCTGAAAGGTGCGAGCGGCGTCGGCAGAGTGTCCGCCAGAATGCCAACTGCTTGCGATTCAAGCAACAGCGACACGACAGGTCCGAGCGCCGCTATGGCAATGACAAGAAACGTCGCCGCCAGACGGCCGGGCCAGCCGAGACGCCCGTGCTGCCTCTCGGGGCCGTTCAGCGCCATGCCGTGGAACGGCAAGGGCAGTGCGAAGGTCAAGGCGACTGCCGCTGCGGCCAGAGCCAGCACCGCGGTCGCGAGAGGAAACAGCGCGGGCGAGAGCCAGACCGAAATCACCCCTACGGGCGCGCCGACGATGACCAGGGGACCCAGCCCGGTCAGCACACCGTTCCGGGGGTGCGTGAAGCCGGCGATGAGGTCACGCGGGCGGGCCTTGTTTTCGCCAACGATACGGCCGCAGAAACGCCACCAGCCGGCCAGCGCCAACCCCGCCAGCACGGTACCGGCGGCCAGCGTCACGCCGGCAGCCGGGCTGACGCTGATGACCGCCGCGTAAAGGAAGATGACCAGCAGCATGGTGAAAGTAAGGCCGAAAGCGAGCCGGAACACGGCACCGGACCACGCCTTCAAACCGCCCGTGACCGCCAGCCAGATCATGCGGCATCCATAATGTGCGGGGCGCCGCCGGGCAAGTTCCGCCCTGACTGGAGGCGCGCTGCGGGCCGCCCTCCGGCGACGCTGGCATACAGGATGGAACGCATGGGGTGATTCCGAAAAAACCGCCGAATAAGTGGGATTAACCGGGATTCGCAGAGATTTGTGTCATTTCGTCCTGCAGGGTGCGCATACCGGACATATATTTCCGGCAGCAATAGAACAGTAGAAGAACTTCGCCGCACGTGCAAGCGTTTTCCGACGGTGTGCGCCGGAGTATAGCGGACGGGGCGTCGAGGCAGGGAATCCGAATACAATTGCGCAATAATGGATCCGCTGTCGACGGCTGTTCACGAGGAGGAAGGCGGGAATGGCGCTCCTGTTTGCCAGCACGGTGGATGACCCGGTGGCGTGGGCTGCGGCGCTTGACGCTCACGAGCCGGGAATTGACATGCGGGTGTGGCCCGATGCCGCCCCTGTCGGCGATATTGACGCGGCCCTGGTGTGGCGGCCCGAGCGGGGGATGCTTGCGGGACTGCCGAATCTGAGGGTGGTTTTCTCGCTCGGCGCCGGTGTTGACCACATATTCGCCGATTCCCTGCTGCCGGACGTTCCGGTAGTGCGCCTGGTCGATCCGGCGCTGACCAGTCAGATGGTCGAGTATGTGGTGCTGGCGGTGCTGCACCGGCATCGCCGGATGGACGAATACCGCGCGTTTCAGGCGCAGTCCGAGTGGCGGCAATTGCCGGCGTGCGACACGGCGCGGCAGCGTGTCGGGGTGATGGGCGTCGGCGCGATCGGCATGGCGTGCGCGCAGGCGCTGCAGGCGCTGGGATTTGCGGTTGCGGGCTGGCGGCGCGGCGGCGATCACATGACTGACATGGAGTGTTTTCATGGCGCCGACGGCTTGGGCCCGTTTCTTGCCCGGTCGGATATTCTGGTATGCCTGCTGCCGCTCACCGATGAGACGACGGGCATTCTCGATGAGGAACTGTTTGAACGTCTGCCGCGCGGCGCCTATGTGATAAATGCTGCGCGCGGCGGTCATCAGAATGAGAAAGCGCTGATCGCCGCGATTGATTCGGAGCATCTGTCCGGTGCGTGGCTTGATGTTTGCGAAACAGAGCCCCTGCCCCGCGGGAGCCGGTTATGGGGGCACCCTGCGATTACGTTGACGCCGCACATCGCCGGCCAGGTTCTGGCGCGAACGGCGGCGGCACAGGTTGCGGCGAACTTGCGGCGTGTACGGTCCGGCCTGCGGCCGCATAATGTCGTTGAGGCCGCACGCGGCTATTGACGCGCGAGTAATTTGTGCCCGCGCGCGAAATACTGGCGCGCGCGAGTAATTTGTGCCCGCGCGCGAGTGTAGATGCGCGCGGGTATCTGGACCGCGCCATAACCGCATATTATGGTGGCGCGGCGAACGCTGGCTGATGCCGCCGTGGTGGAAGAGTGGCGGACGAGAGCGTTTTCATCCACCCATTCTCTCGCTTTGCGGCAGCACCGCGCGGCAGGCGAGACGCTGCTACGAGGAGGGAAATCATGGCAGACGGCAATTCGGGTAGGTCAAGCGGGCCAATGATTGCGATCGGCATTGCCGGTCTGGTTGTCGGCGTTGTGATCGGTGCCTTTGTCCTGGGCGGCGGCTCGGAGCCGGAAGGGGAGGCGCAAGCACCGGCGGAGGCAAGCGGCGAGGACGCCATCGGGCCGACGGTTCGCTGGAAAATGGCCAGCGCGTTTCCCGGCGAGCTGGTGCAGCTTGGCGACCAGGGCCAGTTGCTGGAAGAACGGGTTCGCGTCCTCTCCGGCGGCACTGTGGAGCTGAAGTTCTTCGAGCCCGGCGCGCTGGTTCCCCCGTTCGAGATTTTCGACGCAGTGTCGAACAATTCCATCGATGCCGGCTGGTCGGCAGCGGGGTACTGGGCGGGCAAGATCCCGGCTGCGCAATTCTTCACAGCGGTCCCGTTCGGGCCTTCGGCCGGCGAGGCGCTGGCGTGGGTGTTCTATGGCGGCGGCCAGGAGCTGTTCGAGGAGCTCTACCGTCCGCACAATATTCATCCCATGCCGTGCAACCTCCTGTCACCCGAGGGTTCCGGCTGGTTCAGCAATCCCATTGAGTCGATTGATGACCTCAAGGGCCTGAAAATGCGCTTTTTCGGTCTTGGCGCGAAGGTGATCGAGAAACTGGGCGTTTCGACCCAGTTGCTGGCGGGCGGCGATATCTTCCCGGCGCTGGAACTGGGTACGATCGACGCAACCGAGTTTTCGATGCCGGCCATCGATCTCAATCTCGGCTTTCATCAGGTGGCAAAGCATTATTATTTCCCCGGATGGCATCAGCCGATCAGCATGGGCGAGTTCATCATCAATCTCGACAATTGGAACAGCCTGAGCGACATGCAGCGTGAAGTCATACGGGCAGCGTGCAAGGAAAGCATGCTGCGCGGCTTTGCGCAGGGCGAAGCGATCCAGTTCGGGGCGATGGCAGAGCTGCAGAACCAGGGTGTGACATTCCATCGCTGGTCGCCTGAAATTCTGGGCGCGCTGGAGACAGCATGGACCGAGGTCGTGGAGCAGGAAGCGGCAAACGACGAAGATTTCGGGCGCGTATGGACCTCGCTGAAGACATTCCGCGAAGACTACAAGTTGTGGGGCGAGCACGGCTATCTCGACAGATAGCCCCGGCTGCAGGTTACGGCTCACGCCGGGCGTCGCCGCGCCCGGCGTGAGCTTTTTCGACGGCGGCGATGCAAGAACTCCGAGCGAAAGGCGCGTTTGGTGACGCGCACTATTCAGCGGCGCGTGTCATGACATTGCAGGCGCCGAGCGCGTCGATCAAATCGTTCAGCACCGGCGTGAGCGCAGCGAGGCCGCCGGTCGGTGTCAGGCTGGTTTCATTCATATAGAGGGCGCGGTTCACCTCGATTTGCAGCGCTTCCACACCGCTGTCCGGGCGTCCGTAAAATCGGGTGGTGAAACCGCCGGCATAGGGCGTATTGCGCGCGACGGTGAAGCCGTGGCGGCGCAAGGCAGCTTCAGCGCACGCAGTGAGCGCAGGGCTGCAGGACGCGCCATTGCAGTCGCCCAGCACGAAATCCACGCCGCGCCGGGGCTCGGCGCGCCATATGTGAGCGGGGCGCGCGACGGCCGCCGATGGCATGGAATGGCAATCGAGTAGGACGGCGTAACCGAACCTGGCGCGGGTATCGGCCAGCAGGTGCTTCAGGGCGCGGTGATAGGGCAGGTAGCATTGCGCGAGCCGCCGGCGCAGGTCGGCGCGATGCAGGAGCTGCGCGTAGATGGGTGCGCCGTCAGCGCTGATGCGCGGGATCAGCCCGTGGCCGCCGCGGACGCGAGGGGAATTGCTGTTGATCCATGCGGGCAGGTGCTCCGCGAACATTCGGGGGTCGAGTTCGAACGGTTCGCGATTGGGGTCGATGTAGGCGCGCGGAAAGCGGGCGGCGAGGAGCGGCGCGCCGCGCGCCGGCGCGCCCGCGAACAGTTGGTCGACATAGGGGTCTTCGAGGCGCCGCAGGCGGTCCTTTGCGAGCGGCGTCATGGCGAGGAATTCGCGGTCGAAGCAGCGTCCGCTATGGGGAGACGCCAGCACCAGCGGCAGCGTCTGCACCTTCGGCAAAACCAGCGCAAAGGGCCGCGTATCGGACGAGGCGCCTCGGCAGCTGGTGAACGACGTCATCGGGCGGGGTACAGGCGGGACGTTCGCACCGTCGGTCCCCGCCTGATATTGCCAAGCTCCGGCGGGTTGTGTTGTCTATTCGATTTCGCCGGCTGCGCGCCGCCGCGCTTCTTCATCGCGTATATAGGCGAGTATTTTCATGATCTCATCGAAATCGAGCGACTGGCCGAATGCACCCATCTGAGTTCCGGGAATTCCGGAGGCGATGTTCTGGATGATATCTTCATTGCAGCCGCCGCGTTTGAACTTGCCCTGCACAAGGGAAGGCCCCTTGGCGCCGCGCCCGCCGCCGCCATGGCAGAAGGCGCAGCGGCTCCCGAAGCGCGCCTTGCCATAGGCGATCGCCTCGGCGTCACCGGCATATTCATCTTCGAGGTCATCGGCACACAACCCGTCGTCCGCCGCCTGCGCGTTGCCGGAAGCGGCGAGAATGGCGCCGAGGATTACCGCGAGGACTGCTATCAAGCGAGTGGACGGGAATATCACAAAATTTCTCCTGGGTTGCGGGGCGGGCGGTTCTGGTAGCGCACAGCCGCCCGCCTGTCCAGCACGCGACAGAGTCGGGCGCGCTGCCGCCGTCAGCGGACGATTTCGTCGAAGGGCTTCCTGTAGGGGATGCCGTAGGCGCCGATGATTTCCGCCATTTCACCGGACTCGATCATCTCGGCGAGGGCGGCGTTGATCATCTCCCTGGCTTCATCGGCATCGTCACGAACGGCGAAGCCGATATTCCAGCGCAGGTGAGTCGGGTCCTGGAAACCTTCGATGATGGTGAATTCGTGGTCGGGATATTCGCGTCGGGCCGCGGCCACGGAGGTAACGAAGATGATTGCGGCGTCGATCTCGCCTTCGACCATTCCGCGGGCGACGCGGCGGCTGCCAAGATAGAGGCCGCGGTTATAGCCGTTGTTGAACAGGTAGAGGTCCATGGGTGTCGCCATGGAGACACCGATCGTTGTGTCCTTCAGGTCTTCGAGGGATTGGGCGGAGGCGGCTTCGCCCTGGGCGACGAGGACATAGCCGGTGCCAAAATAGGGGGTGCTGAAGACGAGGCCTTTTTCGGCGAGTTCCTCGGTTTGCTCGTCGTCGATGGCGATGCCGGTGAAGGCGAGGCACTGTCCCTTGGAGATGGAGTTTCTCAAGGCACGGCCGAGGCCGCCGCGCGTACCGGTATCCACCCAGATCTGTTGGAGCTTGTATCCGCCCCGTTCGGCGATTCGGCGCACGATGTCAACGTCGAATCCGGGCTTGCGGATATTTTGAGAACTGTAGGGGTAAATGAACGGATCATGACACACGGAGAATATGCCGCGTTGCTTGAAGCGGTCTACCGCGTTGGCCGATGCGCCTGCGGCGACGGCGCAGGCGCCGATGATACAGATCAGCGCTGTCGCAAGAACTCTCACTTTCCCGTTCCTTTTTCTGAAAAAAAGGGAAGGCGGCAGCGCCGCCTTCCCGTCATGGTCAGTGGTGAATGGTTCAGCCGTGCAGACCGAATACGATGAGCGAGCCGCCCTTCGAGTGGGTCTTGAGCCATTCGCCGTAATAGAGCGGCCAGATGCCGCCGCCGCCGGCGCCGACCACGATGCTGATATACTGTTCGCCATCAGCCGTGTAGCTGGTCGGGTTGCCGTGGATACCGGTGCCGGTCTGGAACGACCAGAGTTCTTCACCGGTGTCGTCACGGACAGCGTGGAACTTGCCTTCGGGGTCGCCGTAGAACACGAGGCCGCCGGCGGTCGCCATGGTACCGCTGGTTGCCGGGGTGCTCAGAGGACGGATCCAGGTCAGGTCGCCATTGGAGGCGTTGTACGCCTTGATCGCGCCATTACCCTTGTTGAAGGTAATGACCTTGGCGCCGAGATACCATTCGCCGCGCCGCCACTCCTGCTTCTGGGCCTGGAGGTCCATGGAGAAGTTGTAGGTCGGCACGTAGACCATGTTCGTGCGCTTGGAGTAGGACATCGGGTGCCACTCCTTGCCGCCGTCCAGGGACGGGGCAATGTCGGGCGTACGACGGTCGTAGACGACGTCGATGGCGGGGTCCCCGCCTTCTTCCCAAGCCATGATCGGGCGGCAATTGCCGGTGAAGCCCGGGGTCCAGTTGACACGGCTGAGCTTCGCGGTCCACACGCACTGCTGCGTCAGGCGTTCGATGGAGTAGAGGAAACCGTTGCGGTCACCGTGCAGCCAGACTTTCTTGCCGTCGATGTCGACGAGGATCAATTCGTTCACGCCGTCATAGTCATAGGGATCGTTGGGCGTGTACTGGAAGTAACCTTCGATCGAACCGTCGTCGGGATCGAGGACGAGGGTCGAGTTGGAATAGAGGTTGTCGCCCAGGCGGACGTGGCGGTCGAAGTCGGGACCGGGGTTGCCGACCCCCCAGAAGATAAGGCGGGCTTCCTTGTCGTAGGAGCCGGTGACCCAAGCCGATCCGCCGCCATATTTCCACGACTCGCCGGCCCAGGTGTCATTGCCGAATTCGCCCGGCGCGGGGATCGTGTAGGTTTTCCATACTTCGTCACCGGTGTCGGCGTCGCGGGCGGTAATCCAGCCGCGCACGCCATATTCAGCACCGGCGGTACCGATGATGATCTTGCCCTCGAGGGCCATAGGCATGACGGTCAAGGTTTCGGCATAGGTATAGTCGCCGACCTGCACATCATAGACAACGTCGCCGGTAGCGTTGTTGAGCGCCACGACATGAGCGTCGAGAGTCGCCAGATAGACATTGTCGCGATAGGGCGCGACACCGCGGTTCACAACGTCGCAGCACAACTGGGGATAGACGTCAGCCGGCAGCTCGCGTTCATATTTCCAGTTGACAGTGCCGGTGGTGCCGTCGAGCGACCACACCTTGTTGTAGGAGGATGTCACATAGAGCGTACCGCCGACGGCAACGGCTTGTGAGTCCTGACCATCGAGCGAGCCAAAGGACAGGATGAATTTCGGCACCAGATCCTTGACATTGTCCTGATTGATCTGGGCCTGGGGAGCGTAGCGGGTCGATTCATAGTCGCGACCGTAATGCAACCAGTTTGCCGGATCCTTGTCGGCATTCATCAACATGTCATCGGAGACATAGTTCGGTTGCTGGGGCGCCGCGCCGAGCTCGTCGACCTGTGCGTGGGCTGCGGGCGCGAGGGCGATCGCCCCGGTCAACAGCGCCGCGCCGAGGGCCGCTGCCCCGGTTGGCATATATTTTGTCATTGTTCGAGAAACCCTCCTCGACGATGGACCAATAGATGAACGCGGCAGCCAGCCAGTCGGGCCGCCGCAGGGAGGCCTGAGACCAATCATACCGACCGCCACCATCCTCCTTCAACCATAGTTACCTGTTGAACCATATTGTTCAAGCCGCACACCTTGAGATACAGACATTAATTTTCGGTCTTGATTGACCATTCACGGTTCGGCGGGCAGGGCATTACGATAGCAACGGAGAAGCCGCGCCGCCCGTTCAGGGCCGGCGCCGTAGCGCGCGTCGTCGATGGTGTTGTCGGCGACAAAGCGGATTGCGGCATTGATCTGCCGCCGCCCGCCTGCGATGGCGGGGAATTGTGCAGCGGCCCAACAATCGACAGCGCGTTCGTTGCCGGTGTCAAGTACCAGATGGCCGACTTCGTGGACGAAGAAGAAAAACGCCGCACCCGGAGAGATGCCTTCGATGCCGCGCACGCGGCGCGGGCAGTAGAACACGCCGGACGGCGGTACGGCAACCGCAATGCCGCCGCCGGTTCGCGCACAGTCGGGCATGAAGGAAACGCCGTAAAATATCTGCTGGAGCGAGTCATCGCCAGCGTGCACGCCCCCTCCCCCGCCGGCCACTGCGCACATCATGGCAAGCGCAGTCACGACGCGGGGAAGGCGGCGCCTGCGGCGCGCTGCAGGCGCCGCTGCCGGGCCACCAGCGGCGGGCACACGGTGCGGTCGTAATAGTCCACCTGGCAGTCGAGGCATTGCAGGCACTCATTCTCGTTGATGGCGCCGTCTGCGGCGATGGCGCCGATGGGACAGGAAGTGCGGCAGATGCTGCACGGGTTGCCGCATTCCGGCCGGCGCTTGAGCCAGTGCAGCAGATGGAATCTTCCGAGCAGCGTCAAGGCGCCGCCCAGCGGGCACAGATAGCGGCAGAAAAATCGTTCGATAAAGAGGCCGACTGCCAACAGGAGCGCAGCCCAGGCGACGAACGGCCAGCCGCGGTCGAACATGACGACGATCGCGGTCTTGAACGGCTCCACTTCCGCGACCCGGGCGGCAGTATCCATCGAGCCGATGGCGATCACGCCGATGACCGCGGCAATCACATATTTCAGCGACCATAATTTTTCCTGCAAGACTTCCGGCACAGGTATTTGCGGCACGCGCAGAAGACGCGCGGCGCGGTTGGCGAGTTCCTGCAAGGCGCCGAACGGGCACAGCCAACCGCAGAACACGCCGCGCCCCCACAGGACGAGGCTCAGCGCCACATAGGCGGAAAGGATCAGGATCAGCGGGTCGACCAGCAGCACCTGCCAGTCGAGCGTGCCGGACAGGGCCTGTATCCAGGTCAGGATATTCAGGATGGACAGTTGGGCGTCGTGCATCCAGCCAAGCCAGACCAGGGTGACGGCGAGCAGGCCGGAGCGCAGCAGGCGGTGCAGACGCCGGTATCCCGACAAAGCGTCCTGCAGCAGGAAAACCAGGGTAACGGCGAGCAGCAGGCCGCCGAGGATGAGAATATCGACCGCACGGCCGGCCCAGATCAACTGCCAGTCATTGAGTGCGCTTTCCCGCACCAGGCCGAACACTGCCATTCCGGGTTCCTGCAGGCCCGCAGCCACCAGTGCGTCTTCGCTGCCGGTGATAAGGTGCCGGGGCGGTTCATAGGGAAGCGTAAAGCGCGCCGGTTCGGAGCCGTCATCGGCGAGGCCAACGGCCGCCGGCGGCACGGTGATATCGAGCACCCACGGCCGCAGCATGTCGAATCCGGCCTCGCTTCTCAGTCGATACAGCGCATGGTCACTGAAGCGCGGCGCGCCGACGGCGCGAATCGCGGTACGCGAGAGAAAGTCGCCAGGATCGAAGGATAATGCGCGGCTGCCCTGTCTGATGCGAAGCCGAATATGCCGTGAGGCCATGGCCGGATTGCCGCCACGCTGCAGCAGGGCGCGGCCACCTCCGGCCGCCACCGACAACATATGGTCGCCGGGCGCAAGCTGGGACAGGTGGTGATTGTACCAGCGATTGCCGTAGATATTGCGCCCGGCGTCGGCCGGTGTGGCGAGTGCCGCATGGAGTTCGGTGAAAAGCTCGTCGTCATCCCCGAGCTCCACCATGCGGCCCTGGCGGGAAAACGCGCTTTCAACATCGCCTGCGGACAGACGCAGGGTACGGACGAGGCCGGCTGCAGCGAGCGCAGACCAGTCGCGTTCCACGAAGCCTTGGGTATCGAGGCGCAACGCACCCGCGTCCTCTTCGCCGGCAAGGCCGGCGCGACGGGCGGCGCGGCGCCCCGCCAGCAGCACGGCGCCGGTCATCAGGGTAGAACTGATCGTCGCGCCGGAGACGCCGTCCACACCGCGCCGCCCCAGGCGCGCGGTTTCCGATACGCGCATACCGGTCAGTGTATCGAGATAGCGCTGCAGCGCTTCGACCGGGATCAATTCCGGGCCGATCATGGGTTCATAATGTTCGAGCAGCGCAGCGCCGGTGACACGGCCCTCGAGGTCGAGTCCGACGATGATGTCAAAGGGTTCCCCGCTATAGCCGGCGGGGGCGGCGAGGTCCCAGGTGGAGAACATGTATCCGGCTGCAGCACCGCCGTGCGTGATGGTTGCGACGGGCGGCGCGCCGGCAATCTCTGCGGCGGCATCGGCGTCCGGAAACATTGCGGAAATGATTTCCGGCGCCAGGCGGTCGGCGAAAGGGTCTTCCATCGCGGTATGCGCTGCGGGAGCGATTATCATCGCCGCCGCGAGCAGGAACGCAGCGGCGAGCACCCGCGCTGCGGGCAGCGGGGTGCGGGTCACCGTTTGAAGGTCGCTTCGGCAAACAGGATGGAAGGCGGCGCTGCCGCCAGCGGTACTCCGATTTCGCGGATCAGTTTTTCGATCATCGCCGCGGCGAAGTCGTCATAGTCGTCGGCAACGATCAGAAAGGCCGCCTCGCCGCTAATGACGCTGTTTTCGAAATAGACGTCGACGAAGGGTTCCTCGTTGCGGATGGCGAGACCGTTGATCGTGATTCCGGCGGCTGCGGCGGAGCGGCGGGCGCGTTCCGGCGGAGCGCCGGCATTCGCGCGCCCGTCGCCGGAAATATCGATGGTCTTGCGGCGACCCTCATAAGCGTTGTTCGCCAGTTCGCGCATGGCGAAGCGAATGGCGCCGCTGATGGAAGTCTGGCCGCCGACGATCATGCGCGGCGCCGAAAGGATCTGATGGGCGAAGGAGGCAGCGGAGGCATCGTCATGGACGGCGGTCCAATCGACGGCAACGGCATGTTTGCTGGAGTCGGACCATTGCAGCAGGCTGACTGCGACGCCGCCAGCGCCGGTATTGCGAATTGCCGCCACCACATCAGGGTGGCGGAACGCCTGCGCGAGACCGTAGATCTGAAGGAAATACTCGTCATCATCCACGCTTGAGGAGACGTCTACGGCGAGGACAAGTTCAAGATCAACGGGCTCCTGCGCCGCAGCGCCGACAGGCATGGCGGCGAGAGTCGCAAGCGCGAGGGCGCAGCGCCGCAAGACGCGCAGTGCGGGGATGGTCATAGCGGACCTCATGCGTGCGCGGTCACCGATTGGCGGCGACGGCGATCCTGATCAACCCCGCCTCGGCCGCGGCGCGGACACCGGAATCCTCATCCTCGCGGGCTTCCTGAAGCAGCGCCACGACATGTTCGATTTCGGACGAGTCGCCGGCGGTGCGCAACTCCCCCAGGCCGACGGCGGCAGCGGCGCGGACGAGCGCGTTTTCGTCGGTCAGCGCCTGCATCAGTTGGCGGCGTGAGGATTCTTCGCCGAATCTGGCCAGGGCGCGTGCGGCCATCCAGCGCACGGTCATTTCTTCATCGGCGAGCAAAGAGGTGAGGGGTCGGGCGGCCTGTTCGGGGCTGGCGACGCGCCCCAGGGCGCCAGCCACGGCGCGGCGCACGCGCGGGGAGAAATCGTCAATCAGCGCCGCCAGAGCAGGCGCAGCCTCATGCGCGGCGAAACCGATCTCCGACAATGCCCGAGCCGCGGCAAAGCGGACTTCCTCATCGCGGTCTTCCAGTCCGTCGAGCAGCGAGTCCATGGCTTCGGCGGTCATTTCACGGCGCGCGGAACTGACGCGCGCCATTCGGGCAGCGGCCCAGTTGGCCCGCGGGAATGCGCCGGTTTCGGCAAAATCGACTACCGTGTCGTGGCGGCGCGTGACTTCTTCCGCCGACACCACAAGGCCGACAGCGCGCAGCGCTGCCTGCCGCACTTGCGGGTCGCGGTCGGCGGTGGCGCGGAGAAGCGCCGGAAGCGCGGGACGTGCACGCACGCGAATCCCGCCCAGCGCTCCCGCGGCGGCAGCGCGAACAGGGCCGCTGCGCTCCTTCAGCGCGGCAATGAGCGGGCGGACGGCGACAGAACCCATGCGCGTCAATCCGTTCGCCGCTGCGGCCGCGACAACAGGGTCGGGGTCGTGAAGCCGTGCGACAAGCGCAGGTACGATGCGTCTCGCCTTGAACGAGAATTGTCCCAGCGCGCCAGCAGCGGCATAGCGTACTTCTGCACTTTCGTCGTCCAGCGCATCAATCATGACCGGGACAGCGATGTTGGCGAAGGCAGCGATGCGCTCCAAGGCAGCGATGGCAGCAACGCGCACTTCGGCCACGGGGTCGGCGGCGGCGGCGGCGAGAGCCGGCACCGCGTCCCTTGCCTCATGCCCGGCGCCGCTGAGCGCCCATCCGGCCTCGGCGCGCACCGCGGAATCAGGAGAGGACAGGGCGGCAATCCATGTCCCGACATCGTCGGACTGTTCTGCCGATGCGACCTGCAGGGCGGAGCATGCAGCTGCCAGGGCGATGGCGACGAGCAATGTTCTGCGCAAGGTTTCCTCCCGGTCGACCGCTGTCAGCCGCAAATTTAGCGTTTGCGGCAGAAAAACGCCACCTGCCGAGGCACCGCGAAAGCTGCGGCCGTTGCTGACGGCGCCGCCTTGCTCGCGTAGAGACGGCGGCGTGCCCCAGGGTTGAAATCGCGGGACGACATGGCATCGTCAGCACGATGGGGGAGAAGACGACAAAGGCGCGGCAGGCGGCGGAGCGGGCAGCGCGCTGGGGTTGGTTCCAGCTCTATGCGGCAGCGACACTGGCGGGGCTGGTCGCGCTCGCGGTCGCTTACCAGTTTGTCGATCCGGCACCGCCGTCGGCGCTGCGTCTGGCGACGGGCGGCCCCAGCGGCGCCTATTTCGCCTATGGCAAGCAATATCGGGAGATCCTGGCGCGCTACGGCATAGATGTGGAAGTCATCAACACTTCAGGGTCGATCGAGAATCTGCGCTTGCTGAGGGATAGTTCCGAAGGCGTCGCCGTGGCGTTCGTGCAAGGCGGTACGAGCAGCGACGCGGATACGGAAGACCTGGCGTCGCTAGCCAGCCTCTATTACGAGCCGGCTTGGCTGTTCTACCGGAACGGGGTGCATTTCGGCACGCTCGGCGAGCTTGCCGGGCGGCGCGTCGCCGTGGGCGCGGACGGAAGCGGCACCCGCGCCCTGGCGCTGACATTGCTGCGGGAAAACGGGCTGGACGGCGACCGCCTCACGCTCAGCAACCTGGGCGGCGCGGCAGCACTGGCAGCCCTGCAGGCAGGGAATATCGACGCCTGGTTCACAGTGGCCGGCGTACGCTCGGCGCTGGTGCGCCAAGCGCTCGCCACAGAGGGCATTCATACCTACAGTTTTGCGCGCGCGGAAGCCTATGCGCGCCGGCACCGATATTTGTCGGCGCTGGTCCTGCCGGAAGGAACGCTCGATCTGGCAGCCAATATACCGCCGCGGGACTTGCAGCTGGTGTCGCCGACGGCAGCGCTGGTGGTGCGCGCAGACCTGCATTCGGCGCTGGAATATCTGCTGATCGAGGCGGCCACCGAGATTCATTCCGGGGGCGGGATTCTCGAGGAACCCGGCGCATTTCCCAGCGCGCGCTTTACCGACCTTCCCCTTGCCGACGCGGCAGCGCGTTATTTCCGCTCCGGGCCACCGTTCCTGCGGCGGGTCATGCCGTATTGGGCGGCAAACGTAATCGACCGGCTGGCGGTGATGCTATTGCCTCTCCTGGCTTTCGCGCTGCCGTTGTTCCGCCTTGTTCCGGTTGTGTATCACTGGCGGTCCCGGTCAAGGATCTATCGCTGGTACAAGGAGTTGCGCCCGATCGAAACGCACGTGTCGCAGGGCCTTCGCGATGAAGAGGTGGATGTTGTCCTGACTCAGCTTGAAAGTATCGAGCAGGAGTTGGCGCAGCTTTCCGTGCCCTGGGCATATGCGGAGGAACTCTACCAGCTGCGGCTGCATATCGACCTTGTGCGAGGTGAAGCGCTGCGCACGCGCGGACGATCCGGCGGCGACGACTGAGCACGGCCAGCTTTACGCCAAGCCGAGCGGGCTGCCGGACTTCCGGTTGACCATTTCCGGCGGCTCCTACGCTCCAAGTTGTTATTGACTTATGTGTCAATGATTGATCGAACTGCTCAACCCACACCGCAGGAGCTTCTGGAAGATCAGAAGCCGCGACCCCCAACCCGGCCTTCGGGTTCCGGGCGATTTTGCAGGTACAGACCTGTTCGTCGCGTTGGACCGGCGACCACCCTCTGGCGGTACACGAGGGCTGAGCGGGATGATGGCCAAACCCGAACGCGAGGAGATATGGCGGGAACTGTTCTCGAATCACATACCCAAGAATGGAAGGAATATCAGTGACTTCATCTCGACAGGAGCAATTCTGGGCTGAAATCGAGGATCTGGACGCGCATATTCCGGAGGGGAAACTTGAATATCTCGGAGGGCGGCTGCGCAACGATCTGCACGATTTTGTTCTGGGAAAATTCCTGGAACAGAAAGAGAAACGCGGCCTGACGAAAGCCGAGTTGGCGCGAAGGATCGGCTATGATTCCGGCCGTCTGAACCGCCTGTTGGGTACTCCCGGAAACTGGACGCTGAAAACGGTGAGCGACCTGCTCGCGGGGATTTGCGGAGAGGCGCTGGTTCCGCACTCGGCAAGCGTCCCGAACAGCCTGTCGCGGAACATGAACGCGCGGAACCATCCAAGACTTGAATCGGATTCAAATCCGGCGAGGCATGGCAGCCATTCCGACGAGGCGGGAGGCTGCCCTGCGACAAGACAAGTCCAAGAGGGTTGAATGTCAGCCAGGCTTATTCGCGAGAAGCGGCGCAGCAGGGTATGAGTAACGGGTTTGCTGGCGGGGACTGAGCACCACCCATGCTTGCGCCGCGCCCGCCGCCGGCGCAGCGGGCGCGGACCGGTGATGACGGGGTAGCGGCGGGTCTAGCCGTCGGAGGGCAGTTCGCCTTCGATGCGCAAGCCGTCCGGATAGGTCCACACGACGTGGCCGGTTGCTTCGTCGGCTTCGTAGGTTGCTTCGACGGTGGTCCCGTCTTCGTAGGTGAGGACGCCTGCGCCCTGTTTCAGGTCGTTGTCGAATCCGCCCTCGAAGCGCAGGCCGTTGGGGTATTCCACCGCGCCGGCGCCGTGGCGTTTGCCTTCGCTATAGGCGCCGACATAGCGGATGCCGTCAGCCTGGACATAGGCGCCCTGGCCGTGGCGCTGCCCGTCCACATAGTCGCCTTCATAGGTGTCGCCGTTGGCCATCACGGACTTGCCGACGCCATGACGCACGCCGGCGACGAAATCACCCACATAGCTTTGGCCGTCTGCATATTCGAGGCGGCCGGCGCCGGTCATTTCGCCGGCCTGGAAGCTGCCGGTGTAGACGTCGCCATTGGCGAAAGTGAGCTTGCCCTGCTCGTCACTGCGCTCATTATCGACAAAGCCGCCTTCATAGACGGCGCCATTGGTGAAAGAGAGCCTTCCCTGACCGTGCATGCGGCCGGTATCAAAGTCTCCTTCATAGGCGCTGTTATCGGGGAAGTGCAAAACACCTCCGCCGTGATAGCTGCCGTCAGCAACCCCGCCTTCATACCGGCTGCCGTCGGCGTAGGTAAAGGCGCCGCTTCCGGTGAGCGCGTCCTCCACGAAGTCCCCTACATAGATCGTTCCGTCGGTATAGACGAGGCGGCCGGTTCCGTGCATGCGTACGTTATTCAGTTCGCCCTCATAGACGATGCCGGACGGGAAGGTGATCTTGCCGCGGGTGAGGGCTGCGGGCGACAGGGCGGGTTCCTGCGCGGCGGTTTCCGCCGCCTCCTGCGCTTCCGCGTCCTGTGCGGACACGGCCGCGGGCGTAAGGGCCCAGGCTGCTATGCCGAGCGCCAGATAGCCGGGCGCCGCGAGGAGCATTCGTTTTGTCATTTTCGGCTTGTCCTCCGTCATGTCCCAATTCGCGAGGCACCCGGCCCGCCGGAACCTTGTTTCAGTTGCCTTCGGCATCGCGCTCGACCTGGCGACCGTCAGGCCAGGTCCATACCACCTTGCCCGTCATACTGCCGGCGTGATAGGTGGCTTCCGCACGCACGCCGCTGGGATAGTGTAGCACTGCCGGCCCGTGTTGTAAATCATTCTCAAAACTACCTTCAACACGCAAGCCGTCAGGATATTCGATAACTCCCTGACCGTGGCGTTTGTCCTCACGATATGGCCCCGTATATTTTATGCCATTAGCCTGGATATAACTTCCCTCTCCGTGGCGTTTCCCGCCCGAATATTCGCCATGATAAATGGCGCCGTCAGATGCTGTGAATGTTCCGGTACCGTGTGGTTTGCCAGCCCCGAACTCGCCTTCGTAAACACTTCCGCCCGAATATTCCAGCCGGCCTTTTCCTGTTCTTTGGCCCTCCACAAAGCTGCCCGTGTATTTGTCGCCGTCGGCGAAAATCAATGTGCCGGAACCATCATGCGGGACGCCGTTCACGAATTCACCCTCATAGACGGCGCCGCCGCCATAGTGCATGCGCCCGCGACCGTGGATGCCGCCATTTTCGAACATGCCCTCATAGCGGCTGCCATTGGCGAAATGCAAAACGCCCTGGCCATGATATTTGCCCTTGACCAACGCGCCCTCATAGCGCTTGCCGTCCGGCGAGGTCAGCGTGCCGGTGCCGGTGACGGCATCTTGCTGAAATTCCCCCACATAGACACGGCCGTTGGCGTAGGCGAGTTCGCCCATGCCGTGCATGCGCCCGTCACGAAACTCTCCTTCATAGATGCTGCCGCTGGCAAAACGCCGCACGCCCACGCCGTGAAACTTGCCGGCAAGAAACGCGCCTTCATAGCGACCGCCATCAGGAAAGGTGAGAGCGCCGGCGCCGGTGATCACATTGTCACGGAATTCGCCTTCATAGATGCTGCCATCGGCATAGGTGAGCTTGCCCTCGCCGTGCATGCGGCCATTGTCCAACGCGCCTTCATAGAGGCTGCCGGAAGGGAAGGCGATCGAGCCGTGCGTCAGCGCATCGCCGGCGGGTGGCTCCTGGCCGGAGGCGGGCAGCGCCGCCAGCAGCGCCGCAGCGCACACCGCGAGGAACATTCGGGACATTGCAACGACTCCTGCCAAAAGTTGACGAACGCGAGAGCCGGCGGGCACGGCCGCCGCGCCGGCAAGGGAGCGGTCGCGACGCCGAACAGGATATTGCCAAGGCATTGAACAGGGAAATCTCGCAATTCGCCTTATGTGCCGTTATAGGCAGAGGCATGACACGCCCGCATCAGCCACCCGCTGCATAAGTCGCCGATGCGGCCCCTTCAAGGAAAAAATGCGCCTGCGCAGGAGCAGTCATGTCACTGGAAAGCCTGATCCGCATCGTGCCCCACCATCCCCGGCCGGGAATCATGTTTCGCGATATTACAACCTTGCTGGCGGACGCGGACGGCTTTGCCGCGGCCATCGAAGCCATGGCCGAGCGCCATGGACGCGGCGCGAACGGACCCATCGACAAGATCGCCGCCGTCGAGGCGCGGGGGTTCATCATCGGCGCGCCGCTTGCCTGCCGCATGGGCGTCGGATTCGTACCGGTGCGGAAAAAAGGCAAGCTGCCGGCGGCGACTCTCAGCCGCGACTACCAACTGGAATACGGCTCGGACACGATCGAAATCCACGCTGACGCGATCATGGCGGGAGAGCGCGTGCTGCTGGTGGACGATCTGCTGGCCACCGGTGGGACGGCCGCAGCGACGGCAGCGCTGATCGAACAGGCGGGCGGGGTTGTCGCAGCGTGCAGTTTTCTGGTGGACCTGCCCGATGTGGGCGGGCGGGCGCTGCTCGAAGGGAAGGGATATACCGTTCACGCACTGTGTACATTTACCGGGGAATGACGGCGCGGCAGCGCTCCCTGCAAGGTCAGGCGGGGGCGGCGACCTCCAGCGCGTAACCGGCCGAGCGGACGGTGCGGATGATGTCCGACGCGCCGTCAATGTTGACGGCCTTGCGCAGGCGGCGGATATGCACGTCAACGGTGCGCGGCTCGATACAGATTTCGCGGCCCCACACCGCGTCGAGCAGTTGTTCGCGGCTGAAGACCCGCGAGGGGTGTTCGAGAAAATGTCTGAGCAGGCGGAATTCGGTGGGGCCCAGATGCACAAGGCGCCCGCCGCGATAGACGCGGAACGTATCCAGGTCCATGGCAATATCTGCATGTTCAAGGCGCCTGCTTTGCAGCGCCGGGCGAGTCCGGCGCAGCACGGCCCGCACCCGCGCGATGAGTTCACGGGGTGAAAACGGCTTCGGCACATAGTCGTCGGCGCCGCTGTCGAGGCCGCGCACACGGTCTTCCTCTTCGGTTCGTGCGGTGAGCATGATGATCGGCACCGACCTCGTGTCAGGGGACCGGCGCAGGCTGCGGCACACCTCGAGGCCGGAGACGGACGGGAGCATCCAGTCGAGGACGACAAGGTCCGGCTTCGCTTCGCGGACCATTTGCAGGGCGGCTTCGCCGTCATGCGCCTCCCTGACGAGGAACCCGTCACGCTCAAGGTTATAGCGCAGCATTGTCGCTATGCCCTTTTCGTCCTCGACAAGGAGGATGGAGGGTTGAACTCTCACCGGGTTGCCCTTTCGTTTCCGTCATCGCCGGCGAAGGTCGCCGTATTGTCGGATTTCGGACGCTCGCCGATATTGCGCTCGCCCGTTTCGCGGAACCTGATGACCTCGGAGATATTGGTTGCGTGGTCGGCGATCCGCTCAAGGTTCTTCGCGGCAAAAAGCAGATGGGTGCACGGCGTAATATTGCGCGGGTCTTCCATCATGTAGGTCAATAGCTGGCGGAACAATCCGTTGTAGATTTCGTCCACCTCCTGGTCGCTTCGCCATACACGAACCGCCTTTTCAACATCCTGCTCGATATAGGCGTCGAGGACTTCCTTCACCATGGTCTGGACGCGCGCCGCCATGTTCGGAATGACCCACAACGATTCGAGTTCCCGGGTTTGCGCCAGGGCGATGGAACGCTTGGCGATATTGGCAGCAAGGTCGCCCATGCGCTCGAGGTCGCCGGAGACGCGCAGCGCCCCCATGATGCCGCGCAGGTCGACCGCCATCGGTTGGCGCAAGGCGATCATGCGCATGGCGAGGCGCTCCACCTCGTGCTCCAGCGAGTCTATGGCGGCGTCACCGGCAACCACCTGGCGTCCGGCTTCGCTGTCGCGCGCGACCATGGCGCGGGTCGCGGCGGCGATCTGGTTTTCCACCATGCCGCCCATTTGCAGGACAAGGTTCGTGAGTTGCGCCAGTTCGTCGTCGTATGACTGAACCGTGTGGTCAGCCTCTATCATGCGCTCGCCCTCCCCCGTTTGCCGCCGGCGCTAGCCGAAGCGACCGGTGATGTAGTCCTGCGTTCGCTGTTGTCCGGGATTGGTGAAAATCAACTCGGTATCGTCAAATTCCACGAGCTCGCCAAGATGAAAAAACGCTGTGCGCTGGGACACGCGAGCCGCCTGCTGCATGTTATGGGTGACGATGACAATGGTGTAATGCGACCGCAGATCGTCGATCAGCTCCTCGATCCTGGCGGTGGCGATGGGGTCGAGCGCCGAGCAGGGTTCGTCCATCAGAATCACTTCCGGATTGATGGCGATGGCGCGCGCGATGCAGAGGCGCTGTTGCTGGCCGCCGGAAATGCCGGTGCCAGGCTGGTGCAGGCGGTCGCTGACTTCCTCCCACAAGCCGGCGCGGCGCAGGCTGGTCTCGACAATTTCATCCATTTCAGCACGGGTGGGGGCGAGACCGTGAATACGCGGTCCGTAGGCGATGTTTTCGTAGATCGACTTGGGAAACGGGTTCGGCTTCTGAAATACCATGCCGACACGCGTGCGAAGCTGCACCACGTCAACGCTGCGCGCGTAGATGTCGGCCCCGTCGAGCAGGATGTCGCCGGTCACGCGGCACGCTGCAATGGTGTCGTTCATGCGGTTGATGCAGCGAAGAAAGGTGGATTTGCCGCAGCCCGAAGGGCCGATGAATGCCGTGACTTCGTTTTCGGCGATGTCGATGGCGACGCCCTTGATCGCATGCGTTTCGCCGTAGAAGACATCGACATTCCGGGCGGTGATCTTGGCGCGCGATTGCGGGCGGCCATTGCGCGATACGGTCATCTCTACCATCGCCGTTCGAATTTTCTGCGCAGCCATACGGCCGTCGCGTTCATGCAGATGAGGAAGCCGAGAAGCACCATGATCGCGGCAGCAGTGCGTTCGGCAAACGCGCGTTCGGGGCTGTCGGCCCAGATGAAGATTTGCACCGGCAACACGGTGGCCGAGTCGAGGGGGCCGGACGGCACATCGGCGATGAAAGCGACCATGCCAATCATCAACAGCGGCGCGGTTTCGCCAAGCGCCTGCGCCGCACCGATGATGGAGCCGGTGAGCACGCCCGGCAAGGCCAGCGGCATGACATGGTGCATGACAACCTGCATGTGCGAGGCGCCCACGCCAAGCGCGGCCTCGCGGATCGACGGCGGCACAGCCTGCAAGGCGGCGCGCGTGGCGATGATGACGGTCGGCAAGGTCATCAACGCCAGCACCATGCCGCCGACAAGCGGCGCGGAGCGCGGCATGCCGAAGAAATTGAGGAAGACCGCGAGGCCCAGCAGCCCGAACACAATGGACGGAACGGCCGCCAGATTGTTGATGTTGACCTCGATCAGGTCGGTCCAGCGGCTCTTGGGGGCAAATTCCTCAAGATATATGGAGGCGAGTACGCCCACCGGGACGCTGATGAGAAGGCAGATCAACAGTGTCCAGAACGACCCGACGGCGGCGCCCCGGATTCCCGCAAGCTCCGGCTCGCGCGAATCGGCGGCGGTGAAAAAGCGCGTGTTGAAGCGTTTTTTCACGCGGCCCTCGGCCGCCAGCGCATCGATCCAGCCAAGCTGGCTGTCGCTGACCGGGCGCAGGCGCTCCTCGATTTCGCGGGAGAACCGCCCCTTGATCAACATGTCCACATCGTCGGAGGCGAGCAGCACCACCTCCTGCCGCGCGCCGATGAGAGACGGGTCCGCCAGTACCATGTCGCGCAGCAACAGGTCATTGCCGGAACTCATGATGCGGGACAGCGCGCGCCGGTCGCGCCGGGACTGTACTTCGGGGAAGCGCTCATAGAGCGCGCCGTGCACCAGGGCGGTGAAATTGGCGCGGCGGATAACGGCCGGATCGCCGCTGCCGGCGGGGTCGATCACCGCGGCCTCGAAAGTGATGGGCAGGGTGATGGTGGTCTGTTGAAACGCAGACCAGCCCTTGAGGACGATGCTGCCGAGCAGTGTCGCGAGAATCGCGAGGGCAAGGATGATGGCCAGCACGCCGACGGCGCGAAACCGGCGTTCCGAAGCGTGCCGCCGGCGCAGGCGTGCATCTTCGGAAATGCGGGACTCATTGCCGGCCGTATGACCGGTCGGTTGGACGAGGTCAGCCATGGCGAGTCACCGGCAGGCGGGCGCGCATGGCGATGGAACGGGTGTCATTCATAGACCTCGCGGTAGCGCCGCACCACGCGCAGCGCGATGACATTGAGCGTGAGGGTAACCAGAAACAGGGTGAGACCGAGCGCGAAGGCGGCGAGCGTCTTGGCGCTGTCGAACTCCTGGTCGCCGACGAGCAGCGTGACGATCTGCACCGTCACCGTGGTCACCGCCTCCATGGGGTTTGCGGTGAGGTTGGCGGCAAGGCCGGCGGCCATGACGACGATCATGGTTTCGCCGATCGCACGCGACACCGCCAGCAGGATGGCGGCGACGACCCCCGGCAGGGCGGCGGTCAACACGATGCGGCGGATGGTTTCGGAGTGCGTGGCGCCCAGCGCGTAGGAGCCGTCGCGCAGGGTTTGCGGCACGGCGTTGATCACATCGTCCGACAGCGAAGAGATGAAGGGGATGATCATGAATCCCATAACCATGCCGGCGGCCAGGGCGCTTTCCGAATCCACCGACAGCCCCAACGCCTCGCCGCCCTGGCGCAGCAGCGGCGCCACGGTGAGGGCGGCGAAAAAGCCATAAACGACGGTGGGGACGCCGGCGAGAATCTCAAGCAAGGGCTTTACTACGGCGCGCAGGCGCGCATCCGCGTATTCCGACAGATACACCGCGGACATGAGGCCGATGGGGACAGCGACAAGCATGGCGATGAACGTGACAAGCAAGGTGCCAGCAAACAGCGGCACGGCGCCGAACGCCCCCGAAGCGCCGACCTGGTCGCTGCGGATGGCGGTTTGCGGGCTCCATTTCAGGCCGAACAGGAATTCGTCGACGGGCACTTTGGCGAAAAAGCGTATCGACTCGAAGGTGAGAGAGAGAACGATGCCGAGGGTGGTGAGAATGGCGATCGTCGAGCAGGCGACAAGCGTGATGCGCATCACGCGTTCCACGCGGTCACGCGCGCGGAGCCGCGGTGTGATTTTTTTCTGCGCGTACAGCAGGCCGAGAATGGCGGCGGCGATGGCGGCGACCGCCAGCGCCATGGCGCCGATGGTCCGGTACTGGTTGAGTTGTTCGGCGGCGGCCAGGATTTCGGGACTGCTGTTGACGCTGAAGGCGCTGCCTGCCGCCGCATTGCGGATGTCGTTCATCAGCAGGCCGAACTTGTCGGCCGACAGCGCCTGCATCTCGGGCGGTAGACTGGCGCCGATCACTGCTTCCACGATCACCGGCTGGGCGATGAGCCAAGCAGAAGCGATGATCAGACTCGGCAGGCCGCACCAAAGCGCGACATAGCTGCCGTAATAGACGGGAAGCGCCTGCAGGCGGTGCAATTGCCCACCCACCGCCGCCGCGGATTCGCGGCGGCCAGTGACGTAGCCGATCATCACAAGGGCCAGCACGGCCCCGATCATGACGGTGAGCGGCATGGCGCCGGCGTCTCGCGGTGCAGGTGCGCGGAGCGCCTACATTGCCAGCGGCGCGAGATCGAGCGCGGCGGCGCGAACGGCAGCGCGCTCTGCATCCGGGAGAGGAATCAACCCCTTGTCGGCAAGGTAGCCTTCCGGCCCCCAGGCGTTTTCACTCGTGAACTCATCGACAAACTCCACCATGCCGGGGATGACGCCGGCATGGGCGTTCTTGACATAGAGATACAGCGAGCGGGAAACCGGGTAGTCGGTATCGGAGATCGATTCGAAGGTGGGTTCGACGCCGTCGATCAGGCTGCCCTGGACGTTGTCGGCGCTCTGGTCGAGGAAACTGAAACCAAACACGCCGAACGCGGCCGGATTGGCAATGAGTTTCTGAACGATGAGGACATCGTTCTCGCCGGCCTCGACATACGCGCCGTCTTCCCGGACGGCGTGGCAGACCGCCTTGTAGCGATTCTTGTTCTCGCCCCTCAGCGCCTTGAGCGCGGGGAAGGCCTTGCAGCCGCCTTCCAGCGCCAGTTCGGCGAAGGCGTCGCGCGTGCCGGAAGTCGGCGGCGGGCCGAGAACCTCGATCTCGGTATCGGGGAGCGACGGGTCGATCTCGCTCCAGCGGTTATAGGGATTGGGGATCAGTTCCGAACCGTCGTCATTGGCGGGAACATCCTTGGCGAGGGCGAGAAACAACTGGCGCAGGGTGAGTTCAGCCTGCGGGGCGGAGCGGGAATTGGCGATGACAACGCCGTCAAAACCGATCTTCACTTCGGTGATCTCGGCAACGCCGTTGGCGGCGCAGAGATCGACTTCCGACTGCTTGATGCGCCGCGAAGCGTTGGTCATGTCGGGGTGGCCAATGCCGAGACCGGAGCAGAAAAGTTTCAGTCCGCCGCCGGAACCTGTGCTTTCAACCACCGGGGTCCGGAAGTCGGTGACCTTTCCGAATTGTTCGGCAACGGCGGTGGAAAACGGGAACACAGTCGAGGATCCGACGATGCGAATCTGGTCGCGAGCTGCGGCCGCGGCGGAAACCGCAAGCGCCGCCAGGCCGACCGCCGCAAAGGCTTTCAGTTTCACGGGTGACTCTCCTGTCAAACGGAGCGTGAGACGAATATCCGCCGTCTACGCCCCCCGCAAAAAGATGATATGACGTTTGTATTACGGTTATGTGTCCGGGTGCTCCGACGGTGTCGTCTCCGCCCTGTCGGCGCGTTTCAGGCGAATGCCGAACCGGCTGCCCTCGCCCAGCACGCTGTGCACCTGAAATGCGCCGCGGTGACGCCGGACAATGTGCTTGACGATGGCGAGGCCGAGGCCGGTGCCGCCAAACTCGCCTGAGCGCGCCTTGTCGACGCGAAAGAAGCGCTCGGTGAGGCGCGGCAGGTATTCGTCGGGTATTCCGGGTCCGTCATCGCGGACGGACATGGTGACCGTTTCCGATTCGACGGCGGATGAGACAATCACGGCGCCGGATGCGTTGCCGTATTTGATCGCGTTGTCGATGAGGTTCTGAAACGCCAGCGCCAGTTCATCGGGATCGCCCATTACCGGCGGCAGCGGTTCGTGGAGATCGATCTGCACGCGGACATTGCGCGACCGGGCCTGCCAGGCGAGCGCTTCGGCGGCGCGCGCGATCACGGGTTCCAGGTGAACCGTCCCGGTCGGGGCGCTGTGTTCGCTGCTTTCGATTCGCGACAGGCTGAGCAGATCATCGACGAGGCGGCCGATGCGCGCGGCATGGTCGTGCATCATGGTGAGGAATTCGCCGCGCATGGCGTCATCGTCGCGGGCCGGTCCTTGCAGGGTCTCGATCACGCCGAGGAGTGTTGTGAGCGGCGTGCGGATTTCATGGCTGGCATTGGCGACAAAATCCGCGCGCTGGTGCTCGCTGCGCTTGCCCGCGGTGATGTCGCGGAGCATGAGCACAGCGCGCGCCGCGGAAACGGGTTCCAGGGAGCGGAGTTCGCAGGCATAGATTTTGCTGTCATCCGCGGAGTCGGCGGTGAATTCGCATTGCGCCGATGCGCTGCCGGAGAGCACCTCGTCAGCAGCGGCAAGCAGGGGCGGGGCGCGAATCACGGTTGCCAAAGCGCGCCCCTCAAGCTGACTTCCGAACACCTCTTCCGCGCTGCGATTGGCAAACCGGATGGAATGCGCGTTATCAAGCAGAAACAGCGGTTCCGGCAATCGTTCAACCATGGCATTCAGCAAGCGGACATGGTCGGCGGCAGCTCCATGGCGCGTGCGCCATTCACGGTCAATGCGAATCAGCGCGGTGGACAAGGGCTGCCCAAATCCGGACCCCAGGGATGCCGGCGGCTCCGCTGCCGGGTCGCGGGCGATACGGACGGAATAGGTACGGACAGCAGCGACAGCGGCGGTAACAGGCCATAGCCCGATGGTCAGGGCAGCCAGGACCAGGAGCCACGACGACGACGCGACGAGCGCCGGCACGGCGCCCAGAACCGCCGCCGCCGCCAGCACGAGGGCGGCGGGGAGTGATGCAAAAAATGCAACGCGGGCGCAGGGCGTGAGGCGTTCGCGCAGCTCTGCCGCGGCGCGGGTGTTCGGTTGCAGCGAGTCAGGCAGGGGCGCGCGCCCGATTGCGAATTGCTTCATGGGCGGCGAAGGTGGCGAAATTGACGATATCGGCGACAGTCGCGCCGAGCGGCACGATCTGCACCGGCTTTTCCATGCCCATCAACAGCGGCCCCAGGACCGTGCCGCCGCCGAGTTCCTGAAGCAGTTTGGTGGAAATGTTGGCGCTGTGGAGGGCGGGCATCACCAGCACGTTGGCCGGACCCGACAGGCGGCAGAACGGATAGAGTTCGCGAAGGTCCGTGTTGAGCGCCACATCGGCGGCGATTTCGCCGTCATATTCAAAATCGACGCCGCGCTGGTCGAGCAGCTCGATAGCTTCGCGCACACGGACCCCGCGCTCGCGCAGCGGGTTGCCATAGGTGGAGAAAGACAACAGGGCGACGCGGGGTTCGTGCCCCATCTCGCGCGCCTTGGCGGCGCTTTGGCAAGCAATATCCGCCAGTTCTGCCGGCGTCGGCAGTTCCGTCACCGTGGAATCCGCAATAAACACGGTCCGGTCACGCATCACGGCAATGGAAAGGCCGAGACGCATTTCACCGCGGCGCGGATCGAGCACACGGCTGATTTCCTCCAGCGCCACATAGTAGCTGCGGGTAATGCCTGTCACCATGCCGTCAGCATGGCCATGTGCTACCATGCAGGCGCCGAACACATTGCGGTCCTGGTTCACCATGCGCTGGCAATCGCGGTGAAGATATCCTTCACGCTGCAAGCGGGCATAGAGAAAGTCGGTGTAGTCCGTGTTTCGCTTGCTGAGCCGCGCATTGTGAATTTCGAGGCCCGGTGTTTCACGCAAGCCGATAGCCGCCATGGTTTCGTGAATGCGGTGCTCCCGCCCGATCAGCAAGGAAGTGCCGAAGCCGTTGGCGCTCCATTGAAGCGCGGCGCGGATGACCTTTTCCTCCTCACCCTCGGCGAAAACGAGCCGCATGGGGTTGGCATGAACCTGCGCCTGAATGCGGTGCATGCTGGCGGCGGTGGGGTCGAGACGGGCCTCAAGCTCATGCTGGTACTGGTCAAAGTCGGTGATGGGGCGGCCGGCGACGCCGCTGTCCATCGCCGCGCGCGCCACCGCCATCGGCACACGTGAAATGAGGCGCGGGTCGAACGGTTTGGGGATGATGTAATCAGGGCCGTACTGGAGTCTCTGCGCGCCGTAGGCGTTGGCGACCTCGTCGGGCACATCCTCGCGCGCCAGTTCTGCAAGGGCATAGGCCGCGGCCACCTTCATGGCGTCGTTTATGGTGGTCGCGCGAACATCGAGCGCGCCGCGAAAGATATAGGGAAACCCCAGCACGTTGTTGACCTGATTGGGGTAGTCGGAGCGCCCGGTGGCCATGATGGCGTCGCCGCGCACGGCGGCAACCGCTTCCGGCGTGATTTCGGGGTCGGGGTTGGCCATGGCGAAAATGACGGGCCGCGCCGACATGGACCGCACCATGTCCGCTGTTACCGCATTCCTGACCGACAGGCCGAAAAATACGTCCGCGCCAGCCACCGCTTCTTCCAGGGTGCGCAGCGGGGTATCGACGGCATGAGCGGACTTCCACTGGTTCATGCCGGCTTCGCGGCCCTGATAGACGACCCCGCGCGTGTCACAGAGAATGGCGTGGTCGTGAGGCAGGCCCATCTGCTTGAGAAGTTCGAGGCAGGCTATGCCGGCGGCGCCGGCGCCGTTGCACACCACACGCGCCTCCGCGAGGCCTCGCCCGGTAAGATGCAGGGCGTTGACGAGACCGGCGGCGGCAATGATTGCGGTGCCGTGCTGGTCGTCGTGAAACACGGGCACATCCAGCGTTTCGCGCAGGCGCTGCTCGATGATGAAGCATTCCGGCGCCTTGATGTCCTCAAGGTTGATCCCGCCCCAGCTCTTGCCGAGAAACCGCACGCAATTGACGAATTCGTCGACATCTTCGGTATCGACTTCGAGGTCTATGCCGTCAATATCGGCGAAGCGCTTGAACAGGACCGCCTTCCCTTCCATGACCGGCTTGGACGGCAGGGCTCCCAGATTGCCGAGACCGAGGACAGCGGTGCCGTTGGAAATCACGGCAACGATATTGCCGCGCGAAGTGTAATCGTAGGAGACTTCCGGCGCTTTCTCGATTTCCAGACAGGGCGCGGCAACGCCGGGAGAATAGGCGAGCGACAGGTCATGCGCCGTGGTCAGCGGCTTGGTCGCCTGAATCTCGATTTTCCCGGGTTTGCCGGCGGCATGAAACGCCAAGGCGTCGGCGTCGGTGACTTGCACGGAGACGGATGGTCTGGGCATCAGCCGGGTACGCCTGTTTCAGCGTCTGTTCAATAACTTGGCGACACTCTAAGCTTTGCTTTCAAAGCCGTAAAGCAGCGCAAGGCCAGGATTGTTCATAGCCATGCCCCGAGAGGCGCCAACAACGAAGCGGCGGCAGCCGCCCCCCGCCACCCCGATGATGGCGCAGTATCTTGACATCAAAAGCCGCCACAAGGACGCCCTGTTGTTTTACCGCATGGGCGACTTTTATGAAATGTTTTTCGATGACGCAGTGCAGGCGGCTGCAACTCTCGATATCACCCTGACTCGCCGGGGCCGGCACAAGGACGCTGATATTCCGATGTGCGGTGTACCGGTCCACAGTCACGAGTCCTATCTGGAACGCTTGATTCGCGCTGGATACAAGGTTGCCATTTGCGAGCAGACGGAAGAGCCGGAGAAAGCGCGCGAGCGCGGCTCAAAATCTGTCGTGGCGCGCGAAGTCATTCGCGTCATCACCCCCGGCACACTGACCGAGGACAATCTGCTGGATGCGCGCGCGCATAACCATCTAGCGGCGGTGGCGTGTGTGAACGGTGCCTGGGGCGCTGCGTGGCTTGAAATGTCAACCGGCGAGTTCACAGTCGCGGCGCCGCGGCCGGACGGGGTGGCCGCACTGCTGGCACAGGTTTCACCCGGCGAACTGCTGGCGCCGGAGGTATTGGGCGACACGCCGGCGCTGCGGGCGTGGGATACCGTGCTGACCACACTGCCGGCGGTGCGCTTCGATTCCGCCGGCGCGGCGCGGCGGCTCGGCGAAATCTACCGTGTCGCCACGCTCGACTCGTTCGGGAATTTCAGCCGCGCCGAAATCGCCGCCGCCGGCGCCCTGATCGACTATGTGGACCTGACGCAAAAAGGACGGCGCGCGCGCCTGGCCCCGCCGCGCCGGCAGGAAGACGGCGCGGTCATGGCGATCGACGCCGCCACACGCCGCAATCTGGAACTGGTGACCGCGCTGGACGGAAAGCGCCGGGGCAGTCTGCTCGATGTGATCGACCGCACGCAGACCGCCGGCGGCGGGCGCCTGCTGGCGGCGCGGCTGGCAGCTCCCCTTACCGATATCGCCGCAATCGATGCCCGCCTCGACTCGGTGGGGTTTTTCGCGGCCGTCGATACGGCACGGGAGGCGGTGCGGGACAGTCTGGCGAACTGCCCCGACCTGGAACGGGCGCTCAGCCGCATTTGCGTGGGACGCGGCGGGCCACGTGATCTCGCGGCGCTGCGCGACACGCTCCAGCGCGCCGCTGCGCTGGCGGCCGCCCTGCGGACCGCAGGCGCGGACGGGCTGGCACCTCTGCCGGCGGCGCTGGCGGCCGCGGTATCGCGCCTCGGCCCGCATGATGTGCTGATCGACCGGCTGACCCGGGCGTTGGGCCCGAACCCGCCGCTGCTCGCCCGCGACGGCGGCTTCATCGCCGCCGGCTATGCCGAGGCGCTCGACGAACAGCGCACGCTGCGCGACGAAAGCCGGCGCCTGATCAGCGGCTTGCAGACGAACTACGCGAAAGAGACGGGCATCGCGGCGCTGAAGATCAAGCACAACAATGTCCTGGGGTATTTTGTCGAGGTCAACGCCGGCAGCGGCAGGCGGCTGCTGGACAATGACGGGTTCATCCACCGGCAGACCATGGCCAGCGCCATGCGTTTCACCACCACGGCGCTGGCAGAACTCGCGGACAATATCGCCCGTGCCGCGGACCGGGCGCTGGCCATCGAACTGGAATTGTTCAACGACCTGACGGGTGAAGTGACGGCGCGCGCCGACGATATCGCGGCCAGCGCACGGGCGCTGGCCAAAATTGACGTGGCAGCGGCAGGCGCGGTGCTGACGGCAGAACGGAATTACTGCCGGCCTGTGGTGGATACCAGTCGTGACTTTTCGGTTTCGGGTGGGCGCCACCCGGTGGTGGAAGCGTTGGCGGTCGACGGCGCCGCAGGTTTTGTCGCCAATGACTGCACCCTGGCCGATGAAGGGCGGCTTTGGTTGCTCACCGGCCCGAACATGGCCGGCAAAAGTACCTTCCTGCGGCAAAACGCCCTGATCGCGGTGCTCGCGCAAGCAGGCTGCCATGTTCCTGCGCAGGCCTGCCGGATCGGCGCGGTGGACCGTTTGTTTAGCCGCGTCGGCGCCGCCGACGATCTGGCGCGCGGGCGCTCCACATTCATGGTCGAAATGGTGGAAACAGCAGCCATCCTGAATCAGGCCGGGCAGCGGGCGCTGGTCATCCTCGATGAAATCGGGCGCGGCACTGCGACATGGGACGGATTATCGATCGCGTGGGCGACGATCGAGCATTTGCACGCGGTGAATCGCTGCCGCGCACTGTTTGCCACGCATTATCACGAACTGACCGGGTTGGCAGACACGCTGGACCATCTTGCCTGCTACACCATGCGGGTGCAGGAATGGCAGGGCGAAGCGGTATTTCTGTACGAGGTCGCCGCGGGCGCCGCCGACCGTTCCTATGGCATCCACGTCGCGCAGCTGGCGGGAATGCCGGCGGCCGTGATTGCGCGGGCGGAGGCAGTCCTGAAACTGCTGGAAAGTGATGGCCAGCGTCCGTCCGCAGCGCGGATTACCGATGATCTGCCGCTGTTCGCTGCAGCACGGCAGGTGCCCGAAGCGTCCTGCGAAGCGGCAGAGACCGAGCCGCCGGCGGTGGCGCTGCTGCGTTCCGTCGATGCCGACTCCCTGACGCCGCGCGACGCGCTGGAGCTTGTATACCGCTTGCGGGAAATGCTGGACGGCGCCTGAACGGCGCGTCGCGCGGCGTCAGGCTATCGCCGTTTCCGGCGCTGGCGCCGCCAAGCCCTGATATAGGCCTTGCAATGCTCGTCGCGGCCGGTCAGCACATCTTCGGCAAGGCGGTAGCTTTCCGACTCGCGGTCGATCGCGAAGACTTCGGGCGGGAAACTCGAAACGGGATTGATGATTCCGCTGTCAGCTCCGGCCTCCACCGCCATGATCATAAACACGTCATTAATCGTCTTGCGCGCCGGAATGCCGAACGACACGTTGGAAAAACCGCCGGTGATATGAATTTCCGGCCCGTGGCGCGCGCGCAGCCCGCGAATCGCATCAATACCGTGGGCACCAAATGCGCCGTCCACCGAGATGGGGAAATATAGCGGGTCGATGTAGATTTCGGAATCCGGGAATCCGAGCTTCCGCGCTGCGTCCACCATGCGCGAGGCGTTGTCGATGCGAGCCTCCGCGCTGTCGGGCATCCCGGTATCGCCGGCTGCCGTCACCACCACTTCCGCGTTATGCCGGCGCGCGAGATCCAGCGCATCCTTGCGCTCCAGCGACGCCGAATTGAGCAGCGGGCGCGGCCCTGCCGGATCGCTCGCCTCCAGGCCGGCAGCTATGATGTCCACGTTCGATGAGTCCACGGAAACCGGCCGCGCGCTCAAGTCCTGAACAAACCGCACCAACCATGCGATCGCCGCTGTCTGTTCGTCGAACCGCACCGAAATTTCATCGACATTCACATCGAGAAAATCCGCCTCCGACGCTTCCTGCGCCCGGATGATGGAGCGCAGATACCGCGCGCATTCGTCATCACCCTCCATGGCGCCGCGCACGGCGATCATCACATGCTTCACGCGCCCTTCGTCATAGTCCTGCGTGCGCTGCGCCCAGTCCGGAACCGGCAGCAGGCGCGGCTCGCCATCGGCGTCGGTGTAGCGGACGGCCGGTCCGCCTGCATCCTCCGGTGCGAAGCGACCGCCGCGTTTCATGACCACACGGGTCGTGTGCATGTTTTCGCCGATGACGACGAATTCGCCATTGGGGGCGGCGTCTAGCTTCATCCCGTCCTCCGTCGCGGCACCGGCGCCGCGAAACGCGCCGGCATGGGTTTGAACTGGCAGCCGTCGACGAACAACTCGAAAAAATCAGGCGTCATTTCCAGTTCCACATGTTCGATCTTCTTCACCAGCGCTTCCAGCCGCAGCCGCTCGGGCGCCGACAGGAGCACCATTCGTGCGCCGGCGGCAGCGGCGTTGCCCACCTTGTCGATGCGTTCCACCGGAACCGGCGCCAGCAACCCGATATCGATCGCGTTTCGCGGGTCCACATAGGTTGCGAACCCGCCCGCGAGATAGAGTTTGTCTATCGCCTGCGGGTCGATGCCCAGTTGGCGCAGGACAATAAATTGTCCGCAATAGTTCGCGGCCTTGGCCTGACCGAGATTGCTCGCGTCGCGGCGCGAAAACGCGATTCCCCGCTCGCGCACCAGCGGAAGCGCGAACACCTTGCGCCCGGCGGCGAACACGCCTTTTGCCGTCATCATGCCGTGACGGCGCAATTCCGCCAGCAAATCGATGAGGCCCGATCCGCACAGCCCGTCGGGCGGCCTGTCGCCGATGGTTTGCCACGAGAAACCGTCGCCTGCCACTGAAATGGACTCGATCGCGCCCGCCACTGCGGGCATTCCATATTCGACGAGCCCGCCCTCGAAGGCAGGGCCGGCAGGGCATGACGCAGCGGCAATGCGCCCGCCTGCCGCCACCACAACTTCCGTATTGGTACCCATGTCCACCAGCATCACCGCTTCGCCGGTGTGCTCGGAGAGACCGATGGCAGCGAGGCACGCTGCCGTATCAGCGCCGACATGACTGGCAATCAGCGGTGGGCTGTAGGCCCGGGCCCGGCGGTTGACCCGCAGGCCCAGCGACCAGGCATCAACCGACAGCGCAGTACTGTCTCGCCGCCCTGCGGCAAACTCATATTCCACCAATGATTTGTATGGCTTCTGGCCAATCGACTGCACATCATGGCCGAAGAAAATATCGCGCATTGTCGTATTGCCGGCAATCACGATCTCGTAAATCTCGCGGCGGGCAATGCCGTGGCGGCGCGCCAGATTCCGGATTTCGCGATTGAGTGCGGTGACGACGGCCTGCTGAAGTTCTCCCTGCCCCGCCTCCCCGGCATAGGAGATGCGCGTCATCACGTCGCTGCCGGCAAAACGCTGCGGGTTTTCGAACGCCACCGCCGCCACCGACTCACCGGTTTCCAGATCGACCAGGTCCATTACCACCGTGGTCGTTCCGAGATCGACGGCAAGGCCGAGAATGCGTCCGCGATAGTGGTCGACGAGGGCGTCACCGTAAAACACATCGCCGCCGCGCCGCGTCACCATGGGAGCGCGGTCGAGGGTCGCGCGAGGCGCGCCTACAGTGACGATGCGCGGCCGCCGCCGCAGGGGGGCAAACACCACCTCGACATCGTCTGCGACGAGCACCGCCTGACAGGCCAGCCGATAGGGGTCGCGCAAGAAGGATTCCGCTTCGCTGCGCGGATTCAGCGCATCCATCCCGCGCGTGACTTCGACCACGCATTCGTGACAGCGTCCCGTGCGGCGGCATGAGGTAGCGACTTCGACCGCCAGTGCATCGGCATAGTCGAAAATGCTGCGCCCCACCGTCGCGCGATGCGCTGTGCCGTCGTGGCGAACCTGGCTCACGCGTCGTCTGTGCGGCGTCGGGCGGCAGCGCGCTCGCGAATGGTCCTGATCCGGCGTTTCGCGCGCTCACGGCTGTCAGGGCGGGTTTCCCACGCCAGCCGATAGTCGAAGCGCCCGTCATGAGTGCAAGCGGGTCGTTCGCCGTCCCCCATATCCAGCTGGCTGCGGCAGCGAATATGTGCGGTACAGCGGTCGTGCCGGTCGCGATAGGGGCAGCGCGTCTGCGCCTGCACCTCGGCATGGCCGACCATTTCGCCGAATATCTCGGTGATGCGGTCCAACCGCTTCTGCAGTTCGTCCTTGTCGGGTTTGGGCATGGCGGTGAAACGGCGTACCGGTCAATCGTCGGCTGTAGACAGTTCCTTCGCCAGCGCGACACAGGCGAGCGCGTCCTTGCCATAGCCGTCCGCGCCCATATCGTCGGCAAATTCCTGCGTTACCGGCGCACCGCCGACCATGATGCGCACATCGTCGCGCAGGTCGGCATCGATGAAGGCTTCGATGGTCTTGCCCATATTCGGCATGGTCGTGGTCAGCAGCGCCGACATCCCCAAAACGCGCGCATCATGTTCCTCGACCGCCTCGATGAAGTCGTCCTCCGAGGTGTCGACCCCCAGATCGTGCACCACAAACCCGGCGCCGCGCAGCATCATGATGCAGAGATTCTTGCCGATATCGTGCAGGTCGCCTTTTACCGTTCCCATCACCACGGTACCGATGGGTTCGATCCCCGACGCCGACAGGATCGGTTCGATATGACCCATTCCCGCCTTCATCGCCCGGGCGCAGGCCAGCACTTCGGGAACGAAGATGAAGTTTTCCCGAAACTTGATCCCCACAATCCCCATGCCGGCGATAAGCCCGTCATCCATGATCTCCAGCGCTTCGATACCTTCGTCGAGCGCCTGGCGGGTCAGTGCGTCCACTTCATCATCGTCGCCTTCAATGATACCCGCGGCAATGGCCTGCATGAGCGGGCGGATACGCGCAAAAAGCTCGATGTTGCGGGTGATTTCCTCTGGCCGCTCAAGATATTCCTCGATTTCGTCACGAATGATTTCGTTGCTGATATCGCCTAGTTCGGCCACCGCGCCCTCCCGCCCTGCAGCCTATTGGAGCGGTGAGCGCGCGTTATGCCAATCGCGCACGGCTAGCGGAATCTCGCGCAGATTTTCGATCGGAGCCTGCAACGGCACGGCGCATTCCGGCCCGATCGCCTGCACTCCCGCCTCGAGATTGGCGAACACTTCCGCACGCACTTCTTCCGGCCCGCGCGCAAACAGGGTTTCCGGGTTGTTGATATTGCCGACCAGCGCGATATCGCCGTGAACGGCGTCCATCGACTCTTCGGGAGGGTTCTTGGAGTCGAAATGGAAGGCGGCCATGCCGGTTTCGGCAATGAACGGCATGCGGTCAACCGTGCGTCCGCATATGTGCAGGATCAGCGGGATCGGCAGGCGTTCGGCGAATTCCTGATGAAGCTCTTTCAGAAACCGGTCGTAATATTCGCCGCTTACCAGGTCGCCGGTAGCGTGGTCGGGCAAGGTCAGTGCATCGGCCCCGGCCTCGATCTGCGCGCGGCCAAACTGTATCGTTACTTCTTTGAGCCGTTCGAGCACCAGTTGCGCCCGTCCCGGATCGTCCAGCGTCAGGAGCAGGAACGGCTCCACGCCGAAACAATGATAGGCGAGCGACCATGGCCCCATTGTCTTGCCGATGATCGCCACTTCGTCGCCGAAGCGCCGGCGCAGGATCTTGATCGACTCGATGACGCAGGTCATGTCCGGATGAAGGAGCAGATCGTTCGGGATGGCGATCTCGTCCGCGTCCGTCCAGATCGGCTCACGCATGCGCACGGTCGGCCAGTTGTCCTTTTGCTCCCACTGCATCTTGCAGCCCAGCGCCGAAGACTCCTGAATGATCGAAAAGACGGGCATGATGGAATCAAACCCGAGATCGGTATAGCTGGTGGCAGCGAGGCGGGCCATCAATTCCGGGTCGCGATTGGCAACCGGAAACGGGGCTTCCACAAGGTCCATCAATTCGACGGTCGCCACCGATGTGGGGTTGCACACCGGCGTGCGGTCAACCGGTTGGCGCGCCAGCGCCGCCAGCACCCGTTCCCGCGAAGTCATCGACGCTACCTTTTCGGTCATATCGGCCTCCCGCTTCCTCGAAGCATTCCCGGGTGTGTTCAGTTTTGCGCGCTGGGCGCTGCCAGCACGCCGCGCGTCGCCTGCATTTCTATCTCGCGCATCACTGCGCGCAGATTCAACGCGCGAACCATCAGCAACCCGATCAGTGGATCATGGGCAGTGCCGCAGTGAAAAGCGATGTCATTGTCGCTTTCCGATACCGCCTGCATTTCGGCGAGACGGACGAGGCCGCGCGCCACCGCCTTTACGCGCCGCGGATCACCATCTTCACCGCGGACGCGATAGCGTCCGCCGCCGAGGGGTTCGACACGGATTGTCTGGTTGGACTTCTTGTCAAACACTTCCATGGGGCGCGGTGGCGGCGGCGCGCCCGGCGGTGCCTTGCAGGCGTCCAGAAAAAGCCGGCGAACCGCCAAGCGGTGCGGCGCGCCGCAGGTAAACCGCACAGCGCGCGGGCCGTCGCCGGCGACCATGCCACCAAGCGTTTTCATCGCGTCCGCCACACCCTGCAAGCGCTCATCGGCGCCAGCGATTCGACTATAGGAATGAACCGTGAACGCGGTTGCATCGCCAGCCCGCCGCTCATAAAGGGCGATCGAGATGTCGTGAAACTGGGGGTCCATCGAGAACAGCTCAATCCGCCGCCCCAGATCGACGATACCCATGCGATGCTCCGCGCATTCCGCGATAATCACGACCATACATACCTGTACGGACGCCAACAAACAAGCGCGCCCGGCGACCGCCGCCCAGACAGCATGTGAGTGGACCTGTCGGGTCCGCCGGATTAGGCGCCCGGCGAAAACTCCGCGCGCAAGCGGCGCCGGCGATAACGCGCCAGATAGTCCGGCGCCACCGCCTCCAGTGCCGCCGGAGAAATGCCAAGATCGGAAAACCGCACAATATCGGGATCGGCGCTGACGATATTGTCAGATGCCAGCATCGCGATCTGGTCGCGTGTCAGCGGCGGTTCCGGGAGGAGCTCGAGAAACATCGCCTTGAAGGACAGCAAGGCGGTCGGCACGGGCACCAGGAATCTCTGCCGCCCGGTAACGTCCAGAACGAACTGAAGCAGGTCACGGAAGGTGTAGATTGCCGGACCACCGAGCTCATGACTCCGGCCGGCGGATTCCGCGCGGCCCGCCGCGCGCAGCACTGCTTCCGCCACATCTTCCACGTGCACCGGCTGAAACCGGGTGCGCCCGCCCCTGACCAGAGGCAGGGCGGGGACGATTCGCGCCAGCGCCGCAAATCGGTTCAGAAAGTCATCCTCCACTCCGAACACAGCGGAGGGGCGCAAAATGACCGCGTGGGGAAAGGCGGAGCGGACAGCGATCTCGCCCGCCGCCTTGCTGCGTCCATAAGCGGCGGGCGAATTCGGGTCTGCACCCAATGCCGAGAGGTGAACAAGCTGCGCCGCGCCCGCCTGCGCGGCGGCTTCGGCGACATGCCGCGCGCCCTGCACATGCACGTCCGCGAAACTCCGGCGTGCAGTCTCGGACAGGATGCCGACCATATTGACAATGAGATCGGAGCGGTCGACTGCCGCCGCGACCGCCGCCGCATTGCCGATATCGACGGCAATCGGCAGAACCTGGCCGACATCCCCTGTGGTTCTCAGGAACCCTGCGCGTTCCGGGTGCCGAACACCGACGATAACCCGCGCGCCCGCCTTCGCCAGCCTTTCCACCACATAGCGGCCGATAAAGCCGGACCCGCCGAATATCGTGGCCTGCGATATCGTCATGAGTGTGTCACGGAATCCGCGCTGCTCCCGTTGTCCGCCACAGAGCTTGCCCTACCTTGCCGGGCCGCGCCAGTGCAAAGTTCGTTGACAGCGTGCCCTGTGTGGCGTAGTCACGGCTCAGGCTAGGGCCGCCGGCCGCTGTCGCGCGACGCGCGGCGAAAGCGGGCGTTCGCCTGTGCCCAGGTGGCGGAATTGGTAGACGCGCTGGCTTCAGGTGCCAGTGACCGCAAGGTCGTGGAAGTTCGAGTCTTCTCCTGGGCACCACGAACACGGCTTCAACCCGCTCCGCCCGGGGGGCGGCATGACGATTCACCTGCACCGCTACGACCTTCCCGACAATGCCGAATTCGACGGCGATATCGCCGTTGACACCGAAACACGCGGCCTGCGCCTGGGGCGCGATCGACTGTGCCTTGTGCAACTGTCGGACGGCCGGGGCGCCGCGCATCTGGTCCATTTCCCGACGCCGGACTTTTCCGCGCCAAACCTGCGCGCGCTTCTGGCCGATGAGAACCGCGCCAAGCTCTTCCACTATGCGCGGTTCGACGTCGCTGTTTTGCGCGTGACATTCGGCCTCACCTGCCGGCCGGTTTATTGCACCAAGATCGCCTCCCGCCTCGCGCGCACCTATACCGACCGCCACGGCCTGAAAGACCTGACAGGAGAATTGCTGAGTGTTTCCCTGTCCAAGGAGCAGCAAAGTTCCGACTGGGCGGCACCCGAACTCAGCGCTGCCCAGCAGGCCTATGCGGCAGCCGATGTGCTGTATCTTCACCGCTTGCGCGAGCGTCTGAATATCATGCTGGCGCGCGACGAGCGGGGCGCGCTGGCCGATGCCTGCTTCGCGTTCGTCCCCGTGCGCGCGGCGCTCGACATAGCCGGCTGGGGCGAGGAAGACATCTTCGCGCATTGATTTGGTCCCTGCCTTCAGCCAGAATTGCAGGCACTCGCCGATCCTGACCAGGGCACCCAGCCAAGTGACCGATACCCTGCTCCAGCGGCGCCGGGCAGCGCAGGCGGACAGTCTGACAGCCGGGCGGCGCGTCCTTGAAACCGAAGCTGCGGCGCTGGTTAACTTGGCGCGGGCACTCGACAACAGTTTTGCCGAGGCCGTGTCCATGCTGGCGCGGACCACCGGCCGCATCATGACCACCGGCATCGGGAAATCCGGTCACATCGCCCGCAAGATTGCCGCCACACTCGCCTCCACAGGCACCCCCGCCAGCTACGTCCATCCCGCCGAGGCGCGCCACGGCGACCTTGGAATGATCACGCCCGTCGATCTTGTTCTCGCACTGTCAAATTCCGGCGAAACAGCGGAGCTGAACGACATTGTCGAACATGCCGCCCGCCACGGCATTCCCCTGATTGCCATTGTGGGACGCGCCGAGAGCACCCTGGCGCGCCGCGCCGCCCTGGCGCTGACACTGGTCGACGCGCCGGAAGCCTGCCCCAACGGCCTCGCGCCGACCACCTCCACCACCATGACAATGGCGTTGGGCGACGCTCTTGCTGTCGCGCTCATGGAGCGCGCCGGATTCACCGGCGCCGCTTTTCGTCTGCTGCATCCGGGCGGCAGCCTCGCCGCGCGCCTCTCCACCGTTGCCGACCTCATGCACACCGGCAGCGAGGTGCCATGTATCGGAACCGAAGCGGAAATGAGCGCTGCGGTCGTGGAAATGACTGCCAAGAGCTTCGGCTGTGTCGGCATCACCGACCCCTGCGGCCGGCTGGTCGGAATCATCACCGACGGCGATCTCCGCCGCCATATGACTGCAGATCTGCTGAGCCTTGCCGTCACCGAAGTGATGACACCGGAGCCGCGTGTGATCGCGCCGGAACGCCTTGCGGGCGAAGCGCTGCTCACCATGACCACACACAAGATCAGCGCCCTGTTCGTGGTCGATGACGGCCTCCCCATCGGCATCCTGCATTATCATGACTGCCTGCGCGCAGGCCTTGGGTGAGGCGGGTGCGCGGTCCCCTGCAACTGCAATCCGCCCTTGCCGGCGCCGAGCGGTCGGAAGTTGCGATTTCCGGTGCGATGCGCGCCGAAGCAGGGTGGCGCCGCCGCGTCAGCGTCATGCGAATCCTCCTGCCGGCGGCCGCCGTCGGTCTTGCCGCCGCTGTGGTGGGCTGGCCCCTGCTCGGCGGACTGCGCGACACGTTCCATATGGAACTGATGGATTCGGACCTGGCAATCAGCAACCGCGATTCCGTCATCCGTCCACGCTTCGAAAGCACCGACACCGACCGCCGCCCCTATACGGTCAACGCCGAAAAGGCGTGGCGCCCCGCCACCGGCGGCAACCAGGTCTTTCTCGTTCGCCCGGAAGCCAATATGACGGCGGCCGATGGCGACCGTATCACCATGGCTGCGCAGGAAGGCGTGCTCGACCGCGACCGCGAAACATTGCGCCTGACCGGAGGCGTCGACGTGAACACCGGTTCAGGACTGGAATTGCAAACGGGCTCCGCCCTGCTTGACATGCAGGCGATGAGGGCGACAACGCATGAATCGGTGCGCGGACACGCTCCGTGGGGAACGCTGGAGGCATCGGAATGCGCGTATTGGTTCGAAAAACGCATGATCCGCTGCATCGGGCGCCCCACCCTCATCGTATTTCCGAGCCGGTTGGAAGGAGAAGGCTGATGCGAAACACGGCAATCTGGTCAGTGCTGGCTCCCTTGCTGTGGCTGATCGCCGGCTCGGCGGCCGCGCAATTCGAAGCGGATTCCAACGCGCCGGTCGAAATCACCGCAGACGCGCTGGAATGGATGAATGAGGAGCGTATCGCGATTGCCCGCGGCAATGCCGACGCCGTTCAGGGCCGCTATCGCCTGCATGCCGACGTGCTGACTGCCCATTTCCGCAGTGACGACGACAATTCGGGCGATACCGTGCAGGATGGCATTCGCATGATCGAAGCGGACGGCAATGTCCGCCTGGAAACTCCCGACGAAACGGTCCGCGGCGCCGCGGGAACCTACGATGTCGAAAACGGCCTTGTTTCGCTGGTCGGGGAGGTCGTGCTGGCGCAAGGCGAGAGCGTGGCGCGCGGCGACCGCCTGGAAATGAATCTGAATACCGGGGTCAGCCGCCTGACAGCCCTGCCCGCCAGCGGCAGGCGCGTCTCCGCCGTTTTCACGCCAAACCAGGACGAAAGCGACACCGAATGACCGGTCCCGGGCACAGCAGGCCGACGGGCCCCCGTCTCGTTGCCGAAGCCGAAGGACTCGTCGCGCGCCATCTCGGCAAGAGCTATCGGCGGCGCCCCGTGCTGCGCGATGTTTCGGTGGCAGTGCGTCGCGGGGAAGTCGTCGGGCTGCTCGGCCCCAATGGCGCCGGCAAAACGACCTGTTTCTATCTCATGACCGGCCTGCTTGCCGCCGATACCGGGCAGGTTGCGATCGACGGCCACGACATCACCGACCTTCCCATGTATCGCCGCGCCCGCCTCGGAGTCGGCTATCTGCCGCAGGAAGCCTCGTTCTTTCGTGGTCTCACTGTCGAAAACAATATCCGCGTGGTTCTGGAAGTCGTGGAACCGGTGCGCGAACGGCGCGAGGCCGCGCTGGACGAGTTGCTCGCCGAGTTTTCCATCACCCATCTGCGGCATACCCCGGCAATGGCGCTCTCCGGCGGCGAACGCCGCCGCATCGAAATCGCCCGCACCCTGGCTTCCCGTCCCGGTTTCATGCTGCTGGACGAGCCGCTCGCCGGCATCGACCCCATCGCCGTTTCGGAAATCCGCGAGCTGATCGCCCATCTCAAGGATCGCGGTATCGGCGTGTTGATCACCGATCACAATGTGCGCGACGCGCTGGATATCGTCGACCGCGCCTATGTCCTCCATGACGGCCTCGTGATGATGGACGGCGAACCGGACGAAATCGTCGTTCATGAAGGAGTCCGGCAAGTCTATCTGGGTCACGGCTTTCGCCTGTAGAAGCGGCGATCGCGCGCAGGAACAACATCGCAAATTCAGGAATGAGCGGGCTGCGGCTCGAACAGCGACCCGGCCAGACACTGGTCATCACCCCTCATTTGCAGCAGGCGATCCGCATGCTGCAAATGTCGAATCCGGAGCTGAACGCCTGGCTCGACCGCGAACTGCTGCAAAACCCCCTGCTGGAACGGGCACCGCCAGAAAGCCCCGTGGAGCCGCCGGCTGCCTTCGGCAATGGCGGGGAACGGGAAACCGCGCGGGAAAGCGGCAAGCACGATCCGCTCGACCCTCCTGACTTCGTCCCGGAACCCCCGGACCGACCGCCGGGCTTGCGTGAGCACATCGCCCGCCAGATCGCGCTCGAAACGGCCGATCCGCGGGAGCGCATGATCTGCAGCCAACTGATCGATTCCCTCGACAATGCCGGCTATTTTGTCGGCGACCTTGCTGCCATCGGTAAACATCTGGGCTGCCCGCGCGGAGAGGTTGAACGCGCCCTTGCCCGCCTGCAAGCGTGCGAACCGACCGGTGTGGGCGCGCGGTCGCTGCGTGAGTGCCTTGCCCTGCAACTTGCCGGGCGCAGGTTGCTTGACCCGGCCATGCAGCGCTTGCTGGACCGTCTCGACCTTCTTGCCCGCCGCGACCTCGCAGCACTGGCGGCTCATTGCCGGGTCGATGACGACGCCGTCATTGCCCGCGTAAAGATCATCCGCAGTCTCGACCCCAAGCCCGGCGCAGGTTTCGGGGCAGGACCGGTACAGACCATCACCCCGGATATTTTTGCCCACCCGAAACAGGGTGGTGGATGGACGGTGGTCCTCAACAGCGAGGCCCTGCCCCGCCTGTTGATCGACCGCCACTATGAGGCACGGATTCGGCAGAGTGCCCGCGAGCGCGCCGAGACGATCTGGATTCGCGAAAAAACCCGCGCTGCGAACTGGCTGCTGCGCGCCCTCGACCAGCGCGCCGAAACGATTCTGAAAGTTGCTGCCGAACTGGTGCGACAGCAAGAGGCGTTTCTGGATAACGGCGTCCGCCACCTTCGCCCGCTCACCCTGCGGGTTGTCGCCAGCGAAATCTCCCTGCATGAAAGCACCGTTAGCCGCGCGGCCGCCAATCGGTTCATCGCTACGCCGCGCGGCATTTTCGAGTTGAAATATTTCTTCTCGGCGGCAATTCCCGCCGCCAATTGCGGCGGCTCCCTTGCCGCCGAAGCGGTGCGCCAGCGCATTCGCGACCTGATCGACAATGAGTCGCCTTCATGTGTCCTGTCCGACGACCGGTTGGCGGCACTGTTGCGTGAATCGGGCGTAGAAATTGCTCGAAGAACTGTGTCCAAATACCGAAAATCATTGAATATTTTATCATCAACGGAACGCCGGCGCGAGAAATTTTCGCGGATTTGAGAGCGCTCGGAAAGGCGATCCGTTGACGCCGCAAGACACCTTGATTACAGTTTCGATCCTGTTTACCAGCGAGCGAGCGGCCCTGATTAGACGGGCCAAGTCGCGGCACAGTTGATCGTTCGGGCTTATGCAAGTCTTCGTTAGCGGAAAACATATCAATCTCGGTGACGCGCTGCGTGAACGCGTCGAACAACGCCTGACGGCCAGAGTCGGCAAGTATTTCAACCATGCGCTTGATGCGCAGGTGCAGTTCTCCAAGGCTCGCCACCTGTTCCGCAGCGATATTTCGGTCCACGCCCGACGCGGGGTGTCCGTGCAGGCCCATGGTGAAGCCGACGACATCCAAGCGGCGTTCGATATCACTGTGGAGCGCATCGAAAAGCGGCTGCGGCGATTCAAGCGGCGCCTTACCGATCATCACCGTGCACCGGCCATTGACGACGCGAACGACATTCTTCGCCAAACCGTTCTGGCAGCCGAGAACGAGGAGGAACCGGAGCCCGAGGCCGATGGCGACACGCCCATCACCATCGCTGAATCAACAACCCCGATCCACTTGCTCACAGTGAGCGAAGCCGTGATGCGCCTCGAACTGGCGCAACTGCCTGTGCTCATGTTCCGCAATAGCGGCAATGGGCGCTACAACGTGGTGTATCGGCGCGATGACGGCAATGTCGGGTGGCTGGACCCGGCAGCGGAGCGCGCCTGATGCTCTTCGACTCCCTGCTGTCGCGGGAGGCCGTGCTGGCGGACCTGAAGGCGAAGAGCAAGAAGCAAGCCCTGCATGAACTGGCGAAGCACGCCGCCGATCTCACCACGGTGGACTGCCGCCGGATTTTTGACGCCCTCATCGACCGCGAGCGTCTCGGCAGCACGGGTGTTGGCAACGGAATTGCCATCCCCCACGCGAGGCTGACGGAAATCAACCGCCTGTGGGGTCTGTTCGCCCGTTTTGTCTCGCCCGTGCCCTTCAATGCCATTGATGACGAGCCGGTGGACCTCATGTTCATGCTTCTCGCACCGCAATCCTGCGGCGCCGAACATCTCAAGGCGCTCAGCCGCGTTTCCCGCATGCTGCGCGACAGGGCGCAGTGCGCGCGCTTGCGCGGCGCCAATGGCGCGGATGCGCTTTTCTCCATCCTCGTCAAACCCGACGCCCAGCATAACGCCGCCTGAATCTCGCGGCCCAACCGGCCTGCCGGCCGCACTTCCGTGCTTCCCCTGCATGCAACCTGCGTCGCCATGGAGGGGCGCGGCGTGCTGTTGCGCGGCTGTTCGGGCGCCGGTAAATCAGACCTCGCCCTGCGTCTGATCGACGGTGGTGCCACCCTCGTCGCCGACGATCAGGTGGTGCTGCGCCCTGTTGGCGGGAAAGTCGTGGCCGCCGCGCCGCCCGCCCTGCGCGGATTGCTCGAAGTCCGCGGCCTCGGGATTGTGCGCCTGCCGGTGTGTGATGCCGCGCCGCTGGCGCTGGTCGCCGACCTCCGCCCCGCCCGCGCGATCGAACGCATGCCGGAACCTGCAACCTGCACCTTGTGCGGAATTGCCCTTCCATTGCTCGCTGTCGCCGCCCGGCACGCTTCCACTGCCGCATTCATCCGTGTCGCGCTTCGCGCCTATACGGCGCGGGAATCCCTCACTGCTCCTTGATATAGGGAATGCCGCTGGCGCGCGGGGCAACCGCCTTGCCGACAAATCCCGCCAGCACGATCACTGTCAATATGAAGGGCAGCGCCTGGATGAACTGAACCGGCATCACCCCGACGCCGGGAATATCGACACCCTGCAAGCGCACCTGAAGCGCATCCGCAAATGCGAACAAAAGGCACGCAAATAACGTCGGCCACGGCCGCCATTTGCCGAAAATCAATGCTGCCAACGCGATGAAACCCTGCCCCGCCGACATGTCGCGAAGAAACGATGCGGTTTGCGCGGTCGAAAGCCAGGCGCCGGCAACCCCGCAAAACAGGCCCGTCAACAGCAGCGCCCGATAGCGCAGCCCGCTCACCGAGATGCCAGCGGTATCAACTGCCTCAGGATTCTCGCCGACCGCCCGCAGCCGCAACCCGAAACGGGTACGGTACAGGACCCATGCCGTCAGCGGCGCCGCGGCAAATGCCGCATAAACGAGAATGAAATGGCCGCTCAGTATTTCCGAATATATCGCACCGATGACGGGAACGCCGCTCAGGGTCTCCGACAAGGGCAGTTCGAGGGGGCGGAAGCGGGCGTCGCCGGCAAGCGACGGTGTCTGGCCGCCCAGGCGAAACCACGCCAGCGCCAATGTCGGCGCGAGGCCGGCAACCAGGATGTTGATCGCCATGCCGGAAACAACCTGATTGCCCTTGTGGGTGATGCACGCATAGCCGTGGAGGAGCGCCAGCGCCAGCGAACAGGCGATGCCGCATCCCAAGCCTGTCCATGCCGAGCCGGAGACCGCCGCGCCGGCAGCGGCGGCAAAGGCGGCGCCCAGCATCTTGCCTTCCAGGGCAATGTCGATCACGCCCGCACGCTCGCAAAACAGGCCCCCCAGAGCGGCCAGAATCAACGGCGTCGCCACGCGCAGCGTGGCGTCCGTCATCAGCACCAGAAAGGTGAAGAACTCCGCCATCTCATCGCGCCGCAGAGCGGAACAGGCGCATGAGCGCAACCGCGATGCGCGGACCGAACGCATGTTCCAGGCCGCCGCTGAACAGGATGATGAGACCCTGAATCGCTACCACCATGTCACGGTTCACGGACGGCATATCGAACGCCAATTCCGCACCGCCCTGATACAGCGCACCGAACAACACCGCCGCGAGGAATATTCCCACGGGATGATTCCGCCCCATCAGCGCCACGGCGATGCCGACAAATCCGAATCCGGCCGTGAAGTCCAGGATCAGCCGGTGATGCACGCCCATGATCTCGTTGAGGCCGACCAGTCCGGCCAGCGCCCCTGAGACGGTCATCGCCAGAAATATATTCCGCGCCGGTGAAATACCCGCATATACCGCGGCGGCCGGGTTCTCCCCGACAGCGCGAATTTCATAACCCCAGCGCGTGCGCCAGATCAGGACCCAGACCGCTGCCAACGCCGCCAGCGCCACCAGAAATGACAGGTTGAGCGACGATCGCGGGAGGGCGATACCTATCCCTGCCAGGGCCTCATGCATGAAGGGCAGCCGGGCGGAGGTCGAAAATTCGCGGCTCTGCGGCGCCTGCTGGCCGGGTTCGATCAGCACCTCCACCAGAAGCCAGGTCATCAGCGCCGCAGCGATGAAGTTGAACATGATGGTGGTGATGACGATATGGCTGCCACGCCGCGCCTGGAGCCATGCCGGAACGGCAGCCCAGGCGGCGCCGAACAGCATCGCCGCCGCCATCCCTGTCAGAATAACCAGCGGCGCAGGCCATCCGCCAAGGAACAAACCCGTCAGGCCAACTCCCAGCCCGCCCAGATATGCCTGCCCTTCGCCGCCGATATTGAACAGGTTGCAGTGAAAGGCGACCGCAACCGCAAGCCCGGTGAAAATGAAGTTTGTCGCGTAATACAGCGTGAAACCGACAAATTCGAGATTACCGAACGCGCCGAGGACAAGCAGACGCAGGGCGAGCAGCGGGTCTTCGCCGATCAACGCGATGATGACCCCGGCGGCAGTGAAGGCGGCGACAAGATTCACTGCCGGCACAACTATGTGAGCAACCCAGCGCGGAAGAGCCGCGGCCGTCTGGCCGGACGGCACCATGGCTTCAGGCGGCGAGCGGCCGTTCACCGGCCATCATGAGTCCCAGATTTCTCTCGGTCGCCTGATGCGGCGTCACTTCACCCATGATTTCGCCGCCGAACATGACCAGAATGCGGTCGGCCAGAACCATGATCTCGTCGAGCTCCACCGAAACCAGCAGGATTGCGCCGCCCGCATCCCGCATCGCAACCAGGCGCCGGTGAATCTGCTCCACTGCGCCAATATCCACACCGCGCGTCGGCTGCCCTACCAGCAGCAGGTCGGGACGTGTTTCCAACTCGCGCGCCAGGACCAGTTTTTGCTGATTTCCACCACTGAATGACCGTGCACGTTGCTGCGGAGCGCGCGGGCGAATATCGTAATTCGCCATTTTCGCCGCAGTGTCGGCGATAATCGCCTCCCGCCGCATCACCGCCCACCCCCCATGCGGGCGCCGGTTGTGATGGCCGAGCACGACATTCTCCCAGGCACGAAACGCCCCGACCAGCCCCATGCGCTGGCGGTCCTCGGGAACATGGGCGATGCCGCAGTCGCGGCGTCCGCCCGCCACCCCTGCCCGGTCGGGCAGCGGCTCGCCACGAAAAACCATGCGGCCGGAGTCGGCGCCGCGAATGCCCGCCAGCGCCTCCAGCAACTCCGACTGCCCATTGCCTGCAACTCCGGCGATGCCGACAATCTCACCCGCGTGCACCGTGAAGCTCACATCCCGGACGCGCATGACGCCGCGTGCATCCGAGACATGCAGGTTTTCCACCGCAAGGATCGCCCCGCCGCGCCGCGCCGCCGCCTTGTTCACCCGCGGCAGAACCGGACGCCCCACCATCATTTCCGCAATCGCCTCGCGCGACACCTCCGCCGTCTGCAGACTGGCCGCCACGCGCCCCCGCCGCATGACGGTCACCGCGTCCGTCAACGCCATGATCTCGTGCAGCTTGTGTGTGATCAGGATCACCGTCTTGCCGCGCGCGCGCAGCCCGCGCAAGATGCGAAACAAATGGCCGGTTTCCTCGGGCGTCAGCACCCCGGTTGGCTCATCCAGAATCAATATTTCGGCGCCCCGATACAGGGCTTTCAGGATTTCCACCCGCTGGCGCAGACCGACAGGAAGCTCCTCGACTACCGCGTCCGGGTCGACCTCCAGCGCGTAGGTGTGTTCGAGACGTTCGAGATGCTCGCGCGCGGCGTCGAGGCCGGCGCGCAGCATGTGCCCGCTCTCTGCCCCCAGCACCAGATTTTCCAGCACAGTAAAAGGCTCCACCAGCATGAAATGCTGGTGCACCATGCCGACGCCCAGCGCCAGCGCATCCGCAGGACCGCCTATGCGCGCTTGCCGGCCGTTGATGAATATGGCGCCGGAGTCAGCCTGGTAATAGCCGAACGCGATCCGCATCGCCGTGGACTTGCCGGCGCCGTTTTCGCCCACAATGCCGTGAATCGTGCCACGCTCGACCGCCAGGGACGCATGGTCGTTGGCATGAACGGGGCCGAACCATTTGTCGATCCCCCGCAATTCGAGCGCGGGCGCCCCGGGGGGCGAAGCCATGGCAGAATACGCGCCGCTTCAGTCCGCCTGATACCCCTGCACGACGATCACCCCAGCGATGATATCCTGGCGCGCGCGTTCGATTTGCGCCTCCATGTCGGCGGTGACAAGGCCCTGATTATATTCGTCAAGCGCCCATCCCACGCCGTCTTCGGCAAGACCCAGAATTTGCAGCCCGCTGCTCCAGGTGCCGTCGCGCGCATCCTTGAAGGCGGTGTATGTGGCGACATCCACGCGCTTGACCATGGACGTCAACATGGTGCCCGGATGGAGATGGTTCTGGTTGGAATCGACGCCGATGGCGAGCTTGCCGGCATCCACGGCAGCCTGATACACGCCGGTGCCGGTGCCGCCCGCCGCCGCGTAAATCACATCCGCGCCGCGATCAAACTGGCTGCGCGCCAGTTCGCCGCCCCTGGCGGGATCGTTCCACGCCGCCGGCGTGGTGCCGGTCATGTTCTGGAAGACCTCGATATCCGGGTCGACATGGCGCGCGCCCTCCGCATAACCGGCCGCGAAATTGCGGATCAGGGGTATGTCCATGCCGCCGATAAAGCCGATCCTGCCCGTCTGCGACGCCAGTGCGGCCGCCATTCCCACCAGGAACGAGCCTTCATGCTCCTTGAATATGATGGAACGCACATTGGGCAGATCCACGACACCGTCGATCAGTGCGAATTTCGTGTCGGGGAATTCCCGCGCGGCTTTTTCCACTGCCGATGCTTGCGCAAAGCCCGTCGCCACAACCACCGCAGCGCCGCGCCGCGCCATGTTGCGAACCGCCTGTTCGCGCTGCGCCGGGCTGACGATCTCGAACTCCCGATAGTCGATCCCGGTCTCGGCACGGAAGCGTTCGGCGCCATCATACGCTGCCTGATTGAATGATTTGTCAAATTTGCCGCCCATGTCAAAAATGAGGGCGACACTGAAATCCTCCGCCGACGCCGGATGCGTCACGGCAAGTGCAACGAGGACAAGGGCGATAACGCGGTTCATGTGACAGCCTCTCCTGTATCGTGGGCGCAAATTGCGACAAAACCTTCCGCTGCGGCAGGCAGCCTGTAATGACAGAATGGCGCTGGCATTGTAAACACACGCCACAGGGCCGGTAACGCCGCAAGGGAGCCGAAGATGGGTGAGTCACAAGGCAGTATGGTCGACATGACGGCGGCCGATGAGCACCGCTTTCAGGCGTATCACGCCGAAAGCCGGGGCGAACGCGGGCGCCGCGGCGGACTCGTCGTGGTTCAGGAAATTTTCGGAGTCAACGACCATATCCGCGATGTCTGCGACCGTTTCGCCGGTGCCGGATACGAAGTCTACGCGCCAGCCTTGTTCGATCGCGTGGAGCGTGGAGTCGAACTCGGCTATGACGAAGCAGACATACAGACAGGGCTGGGCCTGATGCGCCGCGCCGACATGACCCACGCCGTGCTAGATGTGCAAAGCTGTGTCGCATCCCTGCGCGGCGGCGGCGCGGTTGGCGTTGTCGGCTACTGCTGGGGAGGGCGCGTGACCTGGGTCACGGCCGGCCGCGCCATCGGCGTCGCTGCCGCCGTCTGCTACTATGGCGGCGGCATCCACGAACATCTCGACCTCGGTCCGCAATGCCCCGTCATGCTGCATTTCGGACGCGAAGACACAGGTATTCCATTGGAAACCGTGGAGAGCATCCGCACCGCCCATCCCGGCCAGACCTTCCACCTCTATGACGCCGGGCACGGATTCAACTGCGACCGCCGCGGCTCATGGGACGAAACCTCCGCCGCGGAAGCCTTGTCGCGTACGCTGGCGTTCTTCGCGGAACATATCGGCTGAAAGGGGCAATATCATGCGACTGTTTCTCGCTCTGGCGGCAATGATTGTCATGTCCGGTGCCTGGTCCGCGGAAACGCGCGCGGCGGAACTGGAAATCAAAGACATGGTCGAGGGCAGCGGCCCCGCAGCAGCGCCGGGCCACAACGTCACCGTCCATTATGATGGACGCCTCGCCGACGGAACCCCGTTCGACAGTTCGCGCAACAGAGGCAGGCCCTTTACCTTCCGGCTGGGCGCCGGCCGCGTCATTCGGGGCTGGGAAATCGGCGTGCAGGGCATGAGGGCCGGTGGCATACGGCAACTCGTTATCCCGCCCGAACTGGGCTATGGCAGCCGCGACCTCGGTATCATTCCGCCCAACTCCACCCTTGTCTTCGATATTGAATTGCTGCGTATGGAGTAAGCGACATGACAGTCGACAAACACGTCGTCGGCATTATCGGCGGCAGCGGCGTTGACCGCCTTGACGGACTCACTGACACGCGCTGGGAAACAGTGGAAACGCCGTGGGGAGCACCGTCGGACCAGATATTGCGCGGCGTTCTCGGCGACCAGCCCATCGCGTTTCTGCCGCGCCACGGACGCGGCCATCCGGTCTCCCCCTCGGAACTCAATTTCCGCGCCAATATCGACGCCCTGAAACGCCTCGGCTGCCGCGATATCGTCTCCCTGAGCGCTGTCGGCTCGCTCAAGGAAGAACTCGCGCCCGGAACCTTCGTGCTCGTCGATCAGTTCATCGACCGCACATTCGCCCGCCAGAAAAGTTTCTTCGGCGGCGGTGTGGTGGCCCATGTGTCGATGGCCCAGCCCGTCTGCGGCCGCATTGGCGGCCATTTGATGCGCGCGGCCGAAACGGCGGATATCCCCATGGTGCGCGGCGGCACCTATCTGGTGATGGAAGGCCCGCAATTCTCCACCCTGGCGGAATCCGAATTGTATCGGTCCTGGGGATGCGATGTGATCGGCATGACCAACATGCCGGAAGCCAAACTCGCGCGCGAAGCAGAGATCTGTTACGCGACGGTCGCCATGGTCACCGATTACGACTGCTGGCACCCGCACCATGACGACGTCACCGTTGAAGCGATCATCGGCGTGCTGCTGGCCAATGCGGACAAGGGGCGGCAATTGGTTCAGCATGTGGTCCCGGCCTTGTCGGCCGATACCGCGCCCTGCGCCCAGGGCTGCTGCCACGCACTCGACAGCGCGCTCATCACCGCACCGGAAAAGCGCCCCGCCGAGCGCCTCGCCATGCTCGACGCCGTCGCCGGGCGTGTCCTGCCCCCGCAAACCGGTGGCGAGTAGCGCATAGCGGTTCAGATCTCCTGGGTCAGTTCGAGGATTTCCCGGCTCCTGGTAACCTTGTCCTGCCAGCAGCGGTTGAATTCGCCGATCATCCGTTTGAGAGCGTCGGACTCCGCCACTCGCTTGACTTCGCTCAGATTGGCAAATTCATAGAAGGCGATGTGGACATTGTCCTCGGTCTCACTCCAGCCGCGCGAGGCGCCGGCGGCGGCAAAGGCCTCGACAGCCTCCGGCAGGTGTTTTTCCTGATACCAGGTGTCGAATGCATCCCGCACGGTGGGGTCTACCTTGGCGCGTACGATCAGGAATGCGGTCATGAGCCTTTCTCCTTGTCAGGACGGGTCCGTCGCGGCGGCGTGGCCGCGATAGAGCCATGCGAAAAACGCCGTGGCCAACAGGGCGCCGACGATCTGCGCCGCAATGAAGGCAGGAGCGTCGAGCGGGCGAATGCCCGCGAAACTGTCGGTGAACGCGCGCGCCACCGTCACCGCCGGGTTCGCGAACGATGTGGACGAGGTGAACCAGTAACCCGCGGTGATGAACAACCCTACCGCCCAGGGCACCGCTTCGGGCCGGGACCTGAGGCATCCCAGGATTGTCGCCAGCAACCCGAAGGCGGCAACGACCTCGCCTACCCATTGGCCGATACCGGCACGCGGCTTGACCCCCAGCATGAGCAGCGGCTCGAAAAACATGACATGCGCAAGCATGACGCCAAGCACGGCGCCGCCAGTCTGGGCTGCAATGTACAGAAGGGCGGCAGACGGCGCGATTTCCTTTCGCAACGCAAAACTCAGGGTGACCGCGGGATTGAAATGCGCGCCTGAGACGGGGCCGAAAATCAGAATCAGCACGACGAGTATCGCCCCGGTGGCAAGGGTGTTGCCGAGAAGCGCCAGCGCGTCATTGCCGCCGGCGAGGCGCTCGCCCATGATTCCGGAACCGACCACAACCGCCAGCAGCAGCGCGGTTCCCAGCGTCTCGGCGGCAAGGCGCCGGCGCAGTGAGGTCATCGGGGCGCCGGCTCGCCGCGCCCCGCAACCGGGGTGGCCTGCGCTGCGGGACAAGCTAGTATGCGCGCAGCGGCCGAAATGCCGCAAGATATAAAGCGCGGGAAGAAGATCATCTTGCAACCTGTCAACGGAATGATCGAGCAAAACAGAGGGAGACCGGGCAGTGGCGAAATCAGCAGAATTGCCGCGTCTGGATGCCGCGCACCGTGTCGCCGTGCGCGCCTGTCTGGACGACATAAAGGACCTTGTGGCGCGTGACGGAGTCAACCGGGAAACGCTGGAGCGGGTCAAGATGCGCCTGGTTGCGCTGTCCCGCCGCCGTGACCTGTTCAGCTATGACCGCTTTCCGGTGATCGACGACAATGACGGCAAGCCCAGCAGCATCTATCTCCTTGACGAAGATGAGGACCACTCCAACGCGCTGTTCGCGGTTGCGGAGCATCAGGGCAATATGTCGCCGCCGCACGATCATACGACATGGGCGGTTCTGGTCGGCATAGAGGGCGAGGAACTCAACAAGTTCTATGTCCGTCTGGACGATGGCAGCGAAGATGGGCGGGCTGAAATTCGCGAGGACAGCCAGGAGGTTGTAAAGGCGGGGACCGGGGTCGCGCTGATGCCGGACGATATTCATTCGATTCACTGCGTCACCGAAACGCCGACGCTTATCTTTCATCTTTACGGACGCTCCATCGCGCATCTCCCCGAACGGCGCTTGTTCAACATGCGGAACGGGACGAGTCGCGTATATCCCGCCCAGCCCTTCATTCATCGCCTTTGAGAACGCCCGCCATGACCGCTTTGCTGACGGCGGCGGCGCTCCAAGAGCGGTTGCGCGCGAACACAGGCGAAATCGTGCTGTTCGATGTGCGCGAGCGCGGCGAGCATGCCCGCGGCCATCCGCTGTATGCCGCCAGCCTGCCCCTGAGCCGCCTGGAACTCGATATCGCGCGGCTGGCGCCGCGGCAGGGCGTGCCCCTCGTCGTGTTCGACGACGGCCCGCCCGACAACCGGGCAGCGCGCGCCGCTGAGCGGCTGCAGCTGTTCGGCTATGGCGACGTCCGCGTGCTCGAAGGCGGCGCCGCAGGCTGGACGGATGCGGGGTTCGAACTGTTCGACGGGGTTCATGTGCCGAGCAAGGCGTTCGGCGAATTGGTGGAAGAAGCCTGCGGCACGCCTCATATGTCGGCGGACGAACTGGCGGCGCTGCAAGACGGGGGGCGCAGCCTCGTAATCCTCGACAGCCGCCCCTTCGCCGAATATCAGCGCATGAACATTCCGGGCGGAATCAATGTTCCGGGGGCCGAACTGGTGCGCTGCGTGCACGACATTGCGCCCGACCCGGACACGCTGGTGGTCGTGAACTGCGCCGGACGGACACGCTCGATCATCGGCGCGCAATCGCTGATCAATGCAGGCGTGCCCAACCCGGTTGCCGCGCTGGAAAACGGCACCATGGGCTGGACCCTTTCCGGGCGGGTGCTGGAATCGGGCCAGACTCGCAGCGGTGCGGCGCCGTCCGCTGCCGGTGCGGCATGGGCGCAGCACGCGGCGGCGGAGGTGGCCAGGCGGTTCGGCGTACCGGAGATCGACCGCGCCACCCTGGCGCAATGGCAGTCTGAAGCGGAAGAACGCACGCTTTATCTGTGCGATGTGCGCAGCGCGGCGGAATATGAAGCGGGACATTTGCCCGGTAGCCGCCACACCCCCGGGGGCCAGCTTGTGCAGGCGACGGAAACCTATGCGCCGGTGCGCGGCGCTCGCCTGGTGCTGATCGACGATGACGGGGTGCGCGCCACCATGACTGCGTCGTGGCTGATTCAGATGGGCCATGGCGAGGTAAGGGTTCTGGCGGGCGGCGTGGATGCCGGCGAACAGGAAACCGGCCCCGAACCGCGCCATGTGCCCGGCCTGTCGCCGGCGCGGCGCACCTTCGAGATTGATGTCGGACGGCTGGCGGGAATGCTGCCCGGCCGCGACATGTTGCTGATGGATTTCGCCGACAGCCGGCGCTATCGGGCGGGGCATATTGCGGGCGCCGTGTGGGGTGTGCGCGCCCGCATCAGCCGGCTTGCGGAGCGGCTGCCGGAAGCCCCCATGATAATCATCACTTCGCCGGATTCACTGCTGGCGCATCTCGCGGCGCCGGAACTGAGCCGCCATGTGCGGGCGCCGGTGCGCGTGCTGCGCGGCGGCACCGATGCCTGGGCAGCCGCCGGCCTGCCGCTGGAGGCCGGCGCCGGCACGATGCTCGATGAGGCGGACGATGTGCATCTGCTGCCTTATGACCATGCGCCCGACCAGGTAGAGGCGGCAATGCGCAACTATCTCGACTGGGAAACAGCGTTGATACCGCGTATCGCGCGCGACGGCACGGCGCGGTTTCATATTCCGACCGGCACGGAACACAGCGCCGCCAATGCCGTCTGACGGGCGCCCGGCCGCGGGCTTCGTCGATTCGGCAGGGCGGGTTGTTGCAGCAGATGGCCCGCCGCGACGGGTTTTCCCCACCGGCAATGCTGCCGCCGCGGCGGTATGGTGTCTGGCGCCCGAGCGGCTTGTCGGCTGGCCGGCAGCGCGCCCCGGCACGCGCGGCCCGCTTACCCTGCCGGCCGCGGAAGTGCCCATGATCTCGCTGGCGAATACGCGGACGGCAGCAGCGGCGGTGCGGGATGCACAGGCAGACCTGGTTCTCGATTTCGGAAATTGCGCGGCGCCGTTCATCGAATTTGCGGACCGGTTGCACCGGCAATCCGGCGTGCCGGTGGCGGTGGTCAGCGGTCGGCTGGCGGACACCCGTGCGAGCCTCGCGTTGATGGGGCAATTGTTCGGCCTTGCCGGACGCGCGGAGGCGCTGGCGCGGGAATGGGACAGGGCGGTGTGCGCTGTATCGGCGGCGCTTCCCGCTCCCGGCGCCGGGCCGCGGGTTCATTACGCGATCGGCCCGCGCGGCGAAAAGACCGCGCGCCGAGACTCGCTCCACGTGGAACTTCTCGACATGGTTCACGCCGTCAATGCGGCGCCGGTGGAGAGCGGCGCCGGCGGGCGGGTGGCGGTGGACCCGCAGGCGGTGGCAGAAGCGGCGCCGGACCATATCGTGACGATCGACGCCGAATTTCACGCGCGGGCCGCACAGATCGAGCCGTGGGCGAGCATGGCCGCCGTGCGCGCCGGTAGGGTGCATCTGGCGCCGGCGCCGGTCTTGTCGTGGTTCGACTTTCCGCCGTCATTCAACCGCATCATGGGGCTGCGCTGGCTGGCGCATGTGCTGTACGGCGCAGGCGCGGGCGGCGACCTCGACCGCGAGGCCCGGCATTTCCATGAGCTGTTCTACGGTTGGCGCACCCGACAGGATTCGAACCTGTGACCTCTGCCTTCGGAGGGCAGCGCTCTATCCAGCTGAGCTACGGGTGCGCGTGCCGCACTCTATCAGGTTGCGCAGAGGGCGGCAAAGCGGGCGGCGTCAGTCGGCGCCGGCAGCGACCTTGCCACTGTCCCCGTCGGCGCTGTCCGCATCGTCGGGCGGCGGGTCCGCTGGGGTGATATCGAACGCAGCCTTTCCTTCCTCGACGCGCACCTTCACATGGCCGCCCTGTGTCAGGCTGCCGAACAACAGGGCTTCGGCCAGGGGCTTCTTGATGTGCTCCTGAATGACGCGCGCCAGGGGGCGTGCGCCGTACAGCCTGTCATAGCCCTTTTCCGCAAGCCAGCGGCGCGCATCGTCGGTGAGTTCGATAGTGACGGCGCGGTCGGCCAGCTGGGCCTCAAGCTGGACAATGAACTTGTCGACCACGCGATGCACGATTTCCGGCGGCAGATTGGAAAAGCCGATAATCGCGTCGAGCCGGTTGCGGAACTCCGGTGTGAACATCCGGTCGATGACTTCGCGGTCATCGCCGGTGCGCGCCTCGCGTCCAAAGCCGATTGCCGGCTTGGCAAGTTCGGACGCGCCGGCATTGGTCGTCATGATGAGGATGACATTGCGGAAATCCACCGATTTTCCGTTGTGGTCGGTGAGCTTTCCGTGGTCCATCACCTGCAGGAGTATGTTGAACAGGTCGGGATGCGCCTTTTCGATTTCATCGAGCAGGAGCACAGCGTGCGGGTGCTGGTCGATGGCGTCGGTGAGGAGCCCGCCCTGATCGAAGCCGACATAGCCCGGCGGCGCGCCAATGAGCCGCGAAACAGTATGGCGCTCCATATATTCGGACATGTCGAAGCGGGTGAGTTCAATCCCCATGATCGCAGCGAGTTGGCGTGCGACTTCCGTCTTGCCGACACCCGTGGGGCCGGAAAACAGGTAGTTGCCGATCGGCTTTTCCGGTTCGCGCAAGCCGGCGCGGGCCAGCTTGATGGCGCCGGTAAGCGTCTCGATGGCTGAATCCTGCCCGAACACGACGGTTTTCAGACTGGTTTCCAGCGAAGAAAGCATGGCCTTGTCGTCACGGCTGACGCTCTTCGGGGGAATGCGGGCGATCTTCGCGACGATGCGTTCGATTTCATCTTCGTTGATGGTGGTCTTGCGGCGGTCTTCGGGCAGCAATACCTGGGCAGCGCCGACTTCGTCGATGACATCGATCGCCTTGTCGGGCAATTTCCGGTCGCCGATATAACGCGCCGACAGCTTGACCGCGGAACGCAGGGCGTCGTCGGTATATTCCACCCGGTGATATTCCTCGTAATAGGGCTTGAGGCCCTCGAGAATCTTCACGGCATCGTCGATGGACGGCTCGTCTATGTCGATTTTCTGGAAGCGGCGAACGAGCGCGCGGTCTTTTTCGAAGTAGTTTCGATATTCCTTGTATGTGGTCGACCCCATGCAGCGCAGGCTGCCGTTTTGCAGGGCGGGCTTGAGCAGATTGGAAGCGTCCATGGCGCCGCCGGAGGTGGCGCCCGCGCCGATCACCGTGTGAATTTCATCGACGAACAGGATGGCGCCGTCATGCTGTTCCAGTTCGGCGAGCACGGCCTTCACTCGCTCCTCGAAATCGCCGCGATAGCGTGTGCCGGCAAGCAGCGAACGAACCCATGTCGAGGGCAAATATGACAGCGTTGTCGAGGACATCCGGCACTTCGCCGTCAACGATGCGCTTGGCGAGACCTTCGGCAATGGCAGTCTTGCCAACCCCCGGGTCGCCGACAAACAGCGGATTGTTCTTGGTGCGCCGGCATAATATCTGCACCGTGCGCTCCACTTCGTCGCCGCGGCCGATAAGCGGATCGATGCGCCCGTCGCGTGCTTTCTGGTTGAGGTCGACGCAATAGGCTTCGAGGGCCGCCTGCCCCTGCTTGGCGTTTTTCTCGTCCTCCTGTTCGGCGCCTTCCTTGTTGGCGCCTGAAGGGGTGCGCGAGTCGGACATGCCGGGCCGCTTGGCGACGCCGTGGCTGATATAGCTCACGGCATCGAGCCGGGTCATGTCCTGCTGCTGCATGAAATACACGGCGTGCGATTCGCGTTCCGAGAAGATCGCGACAAGCACATTGGCGCCTGTAACTTCCTGGCGGCCGGAGTTCTGCACATGGTGCACTGCGCGCTGGATGACCCGCTGGAAACTTGCGGTGGGGCGGGCATCGGAGGTCGGTTCGGGAAGCAGGACCGACCCGTCCTCATCGAGAAAATCCTCAAGAGCGGCGCGCAACTTGTCGATGTCGACATTGCAGGCGCGCAATACGGCGACCGAGTCCTGATCTTCGGTGAGCGACAGCAGCAGATGTTCGAGCGTTGCGAACTCGTGCCCGCGCGCATTGGCGTGAGCAAGTGCGCGATGCAGCGATTCTTCCAGCGTTTTGGACAACATGGCTCGGCTCTCCGGATCAATCTTTTTCGAGCGTGCACTGAAGCGGATGCTGGTTCTGCTTCGCGAAATCCATCACCTGCGTCACCTTGCTTTCAGCAACTTCATAGGAATATACGCCGCAGATGCCGACACCGCGCCGGTGCACATGCAGCATGATGCGGGTTGCCTCCTCGCGCGACTTGCGAAAAAACCGCTCCAGCACGTACACGACGAACTCCATGGGCGTGTAGTCGTCATTGAGTAGCAACACCTTGTACATAGAGGGTTTCTTGGTGCGAGGCTTGGTTCGCGTCACGGTGCCCACATGGAGGCCGCCGCCGTCGCGATCGTCGTCGTCGTCCGCCATTGCGGTGCGCCGTCGGGCTGGAAGGGGGTGAGGCATCGCTATCACACCCTCAAGACGGCCTCTCGTCTGACGGACTGCCGCGTCCTGCATCTCTGCGCTGCCTCTCTGCCGGCACGGTCGGTTGCCTGTCATGATAGCCCATTCCCGCCCGCCGCATAACCCGCGCCTTGCGGCGCGCCAAGTCCACAGGAAGCGGGATTTGCGAGCGTGCCGGCTGTCGTCGCACGAAGCCACCTAAATTCCGGTAATGCATCGGGGCGCGAGAGACGAGCCATACAGGCTACACAACGGCCAGTTAGTGCTATAGGCCTTCCGCCATTCCGTGGCCCGGTTCCGGGTACTCGCATTACCAATGCGCCGACCGACCGAACGCTGGTCACATAACCGCATTCATCTTCCGATGGTTTGAACGATCAGCAAGCAAGAGCGAAGCGTTCCTAGATGGGAGGTTCACATACCTCAAATTCACTCAACGATCAGCCAAACGTCGCAATTCAGCTTGATACCGAGATATCAAGACATTGATCGGCTCCGCGCGCTTAAAGAATGTTTGAGAGTCAACACCGTCCTCGGCGGTCAGTTTCGCAGCATTTCTTATCGTTTTGATAGCCCCTTTTCCCACTTGATTAGTCCAGTTTGGGAAACCCACCTGCGCGACCTTAAGGGAGGCTCTCAAAATCGCCTACTTTTCTCATTTATGTTGTATAATCCGGGTTGTTGTCTCGGGAGGCGGATTTGATGGGCATGCCGGGTTTTTTCGATCTTGAAGAACGGTTCGCAAAGCTTGACGGATTGGGCGATCCGTTGGCGAAGCTGTCCGGTTCTGTGAACTGGGAAGGGTTTCGCCCGGCGCTGGACGCGGCACTGTCGAAGCCGCGCAAGAGCAATGCCGGTCGCAGGGAATACGACCGGGTTCTCATGTTCCGGGTTCTGGTCTTGCAGCAAATGTACAACCTGAGCGACGACCAGACAGAGTTCCAGATCCGGGACCGCTATTCGTTCGCCCGGTTCCTGGGGCTGCATCCCGAGGATACGGTGCCCGATGCAAAGACCATCTGGCGGTTTCGGGAGAACCTGAAACTCGCGGAGGCGTTTGACAGCCTGTTTTCGGAACTGTCCTCGCAGATCGAGGACCAGGGCTATGTGGCGCGCAGGGGACAGATCGTGGATGCGAGCTTTGTGAAGGCGCCGCGTCAACGCAACAGCCGCGACGAGAACGCACAGGTGAAGGCGGGGAAGGTTCCGTCCGAATGGTCGCAGAAGAAGCGTCGTCACAAGGACACCGACGCACGCTGGACGCGCAAGAGAAATGAAACCCATTACGGATACAAGAACCACATCAGCGTGGACCGTGCGTATCGTCTTGTCCGTCGCTGGGAGGCGAGCGATGCGGCGTGTCACGACAGCAAGATGTTCGAACAGGTGCTTGATGAGACGAATACCAGTGGCGCTGTCTGGGCCGACAGTGCCTACAGCAGTCGCCACCATGAGGCGTTGCTGGCCGAACGAGGCTGGCGCAGCCACATTCACCGCAAGGGGCATCGCAACCGCCCCTTGCCTGTGCGCTCCCAGGAAGCCAACCGCAAGCGTTCGAAGGTGCGCGCGGTCGTCGAACATGTCTTTGCTCAACACGAAGCGATGGGCGGCAAGCGGGTCAGGACTATCGGCATGGTCCGGGCACGCTTCAAGATCGGCATGATGAACCTGGTGTACAACCTGCGCCGGCTTGTCTGGCTGCGGGCGAACCACCGGCCCCTCTGCTGCGACAGGGTTCAATAGAATGCCGAACACGGGGGGCCTATGTGCCCTGTGAACCGTTTCAGGCTCTCCAACCGCTGTCGGGAACCGTTTTCCCCACCTGATCCGTAGTTCCACCGACTCTTTCATCCCCACAAAACCGACAAATCAACCAAGGAAAACAAGAAATCAAATTACGAGAGCCTCCCTTAACACCAACTTCTTCCTTTTCACCCAATATACCAAACACTTTTCGCCGTTCTTCTATTCGCACCAGATCAATTGTATTTCCTCTAGGATTTTGAAGATCATAGCCGAACGAGTTCAATATAGTTTTTAGTTCTCTAAAAGTGACCGTGTAGTATTTTTTATCTAACTTTCGCGTATGCTTTTTCAAGAAATAGGATATATAATTGACTTGAGCATCAGCTTTATCTGAGCACTTTCGCTCTAATTCTTGATAACGCCTGGATTTACGGAAATTACCTTTGGCCACATCTACCGCAAAATCCTCTAACTCTCTGTGGCCTATTATCGGAACTAAGTTTAACTTTTGAAGATGATAAACTAACGACAAAAAAGCCGTTCTCTTGTTAGCGTCGTAAAATGGATGATCTTTAATCAAACCAAAAAATAACGTTGCGCAGATATCCCAATTGGACTCCCATTTTCGTCTTCCGGCGAACATAACATGTTGACGATGAAGTGCAGAATGAAGAAGATTCATGTCCTTGGGTCCGATACCGCCCAGCCCACGTCCTCGAGCAAAGAAGTGATCAGCAATCAAGTAGTGCGCTTTTAGCACATCCTTTATTCCAAGATAACCCGGCCCAGAATAGGGATCTTCATCGTCGAGTGATGCCAAAGATGATTGATAGGATATCCGAATTGGCTCAGCTAAGTACTGCACGCTGTCTCTTCCCTCATTCTCGTACCAACCGGCTAGGCGGTGAATTCAACCGCAAGCGCAATAATCTGGGGGCCTTCGTCGAGTTGTCTTCAGGGTGATGCGGTGTGCAGCAATCGCCGCATGGCCGTGTCAAAGCTGTAGACGCCACCCAGCGATTCACTGGAGTGCGATGCGGCGCGCAATGCCTTGAACACGATCAGCGCATCGGTGAAGTCGGTCCCATCTGCCGGCACGGCATTCCGGTACGCTTGCAGGGCGTGCCACACAACCTGTTCATCCTCGAAACGAATATTGGTGTCGTTGAACAGCCCTTCAAGAACCCTCACAAGTTCTGCTTTGGTCAGCCGATATTTGCGCCCGGCGAGAGTCCATACAGCTTCCGCCAGCACAACATCGGTGATCACCACGGTCCCTGCAGCATCCATGACAGAGTCCGCACGCGCCGCCTGAGCCTCGTCATCATGCAGCAGTTAGCGGAGCAGAACATTGCTATCCACGACGATCAAGGCGTCGACCCGTCAAGAGCATCCTGCGAGGAATCCTCGTCGGCAATTGCAGTGTCGCCGGCTATGTTCCGAAGGATCCCCTTGGCCGCGCCGGCAGTCTTCGGCACAATGGTAATTCGACCTTCGGCGACAAAGCTGCGGTATTCGCTCCCCGGCTCGATCCCGACTTCCCTGTACTGATTGATGGGGGGAGGGTGATCTGGCGTTTTGCGCGCGCTCGCGGCATCGGATGGTCCTTCCCGGCATGGCGGGCTCGGGTTTGCAATGCCATTTTCTTTACCATTCCCCAAATTGCCGCGAGGCCAGTCCGCCCCGGCGAAACAGCACAATCGCGCATAGCACGCCGGATTGGCGGCCTTGCCGGGGTCGGGAGAGAGGCGCTGGGAAAACAGGCGGCGGCCCTGCGCCGGGGAGATGCATAAAGTATTGAAAGAATGAACTGTTTCGGACGGTATGTCGGGCGGGGATTTTGTGCTTGTCAGGTTTTGAATTTCATGATAGCCTAGTGTCAGAACTTCACGGGGCCTCTTCACGGGGCCTCTTCACGTATTAAGAGTAGAGGCCTCGTAAGAGGTCTCTCACTGGAGGCTCCCCAACCGAATCATTATGGGGGTCCTCCATCAATGACACTTCCAAGAAGCTCTCTCGCGGTCATGTTGGCCGCGCTTGTTGCGGCGGGCTGCAGCGATAGTGATAGCTCGCCCCCTGCCATGCCACAAACTCCGCCTGAAACGCCTGCACCGACGGTCCATAACCTGGAACTCCCGGCGGGCGACCTTGGCTCGCTTGCCGCCGGTATGCTGATGCTTGGCGCTGGCGATACCGCAACCCGCGGCAATGTCGAGTTTTCGTGCCCTGCCGGTGGAGATGCGTGCAGTATCGAAGTCATGGACAGTGTCGGCACGCTGACAGCGCAGTCGACCGGCGGCATGGCGACGGCCATGATGGTCGAGATGCTGGAAGATCCGATGCCGACGGTCCATATGCTGGAACTCCCGGCCGGCGACCTCGGCTCGCTTGGCGCCGGTATGCTGATGCTTGGCGCCGGCGATACCGCAACCCGCGGCAATGTCGAGTTTTCGTGCCCTGCCGGTGGAGATGCGTGCAGTATCGAAGTCACGGACAGCCTCGGCACGCTGACAGCGAAGTCGACCGGCGGCATGGCGACGGCCATGATGGTCGAGATGCATGTTGACCCGGATCCGGCGGTCCATAGCGTCATGCTGCCGAGCGGCGCCAAGGCCGGCGGCCTCTCCGCAGGCAACACCATGGTCACCGCCGGCGCCAGCAGGATGGTCGGCAATTTCGTTTTCACCTGCGCCGCCGGCGCGATGGATTGTAACATTGAAGTGTATGAGAACCTCGGAGTTCTCATGGCCAAATCAACCGGCGGCATGGCAACGGTGATACCGTTGTCGATGTACCTGCCGGGCGATACGCCCACATCTCCGGCCACGGCCTTCGGTTTCCTCAATGACGAGATGCTGCCTGATATCTCGATGTGGAAGATGGACGGCGGCAAGTTGGTGAAGCCGATGACCAAGAAGGAGGCTTTTGCAGCGGCGATTACGGGCGCCAACGATACAACCACCGGGGTTATGTCTCACATAGAGCTCGACAATGGAAGTCGTGTCGGCGTTAGTGGATTTTCCATGGTAGGAGATGGCAAAGGCATGGAATATAGCCAGCTAGCCATGGCCGGAGGTTATCTACGTGGCGACACAACGGCAGATTCCTCAGACCTTGGTGGGTTCGACGGATATAGCCTGATGGGTGCCCTGACCACTGGCGCGGACAGAAGTTGGACCGCTGAGGCGCTGGTTTTCTCGGACGGGGCTGAGGACGGAGCCACAAACTTCGGCATCTGGGCTGCTGATTTTGGAGATGTCCACAGTGCTGACCTCATGAGGGTGGGCGTGTTTGCTCAACTGCCGAGCATGGCCGGGAGTAGCTTTGCGGATGATGTTTTAGGCGGCATGGCCACCTACTCCGGTGGAGCCGCTGGCTTTATCGCCGGCAACGACATGAATGATGTCTGGACAGGCGTGGTCGACCTGAATGCCAATTTCACGCAGGGAAATGAAACTATCGGCGGCATGATCAGAAGTGGCAGCATCCCGACCATTACACTTAGCCCCCAACGCGTTGACGCCATCTCGACCATGATGAAAGGTCGCGCGTTGGCCAAAGTGGCGGGTGCGCCGGAAGGAAGATGGAACTGGGCCTTCAGCGATGACGCAGGGCAAGTCGGCGGCACGGTTGATGTATCCAACATCATCGGTGCTTTCGGCGCGCACCGGAACTACTAGTCACAAGGTGTTTTGCGTCCCCAGTTGAGCCCGTCTGTCGGACGCAAAGCGGAAGGGCGGCGCCGGTCGCCGCCCTTCCTTCGTGAGATGCGCCGGGTTTCGACGGCTACGCCGCCTTGGCGCCGGCGGTGTGCTCCAGGGTCAGTTCGACCGGCACCGGGTTCGATATGATATCCAGAACCGGGCAGTGGGCGTTCACTGCCTGACGCAATTGTTCCAGCGTCCCGGCATCGGCGGACGAGGTAATGTGCACCGTGCCGCGGAGCTTCTGATAGCCGGGCCGCACCGAGTCATCGACCGCGAAGAAGCCGCGAAAGTCGATATCGCCTTCCAGCGTCACCGAGACATGCTCGAGTGGAATGCCCAGCGCCGCGGCATAGGCGCGATAGGTGATCTCCTGGCAGGTGCCGAGCGCCGCCAGCACCAGTTCGACCGGGTTCGGCCCGGAATCCGTGCCGCCCAGGCTCGCCGGCTCGTCCACCACAAGCTGGTGGTGGCGCAGTTCCGCCTCGGAGCGCAGGCCTTCGCCCAGCACCGACACCGACTTGAAAGTCGCTTGCGCGTCTACCGGATTGGCACGGAACGCCTGCTGCGTCTCGGCGATCAGGTCGCGCAGTTTCTCACTCATATTCCTCTCCTCATGGCCGCCGCATTGCGCGCTCTCGCGGTTGCCGCGGCCGAAATTGTTTCCGTGCGGTTCGTCCCTATGGGATATTGCGCAGCGCGGCAATGCTTTTGCAATGCAGCACCTGCCCGGATGCGCGAAAAGCAAGGAGCCGGCGTCATCCCCCGAATACCGCTGTTCGCCGCACCCGAAGCGGCGAGAAGAGCCTGCGCCGCTGCTGCCAGGCCAGCTATGCCGCCCAGAGCCGGTCCAGGCCGCGCGGCATCATCGCCCGCGTCGAGGCATCCATCAAGCACGGCGTGTGCACCCGCTTCATCGTCCGCCGGGAAGCCAACCAATGCCGCCTGTTCCTCCATACCGCAGCCTGTTGGCTGCTCTGGCAACTCAGAAACGCGGCATCAAGGCGCTCGCGTTGGCGAACCGCCACATTCCACACAATCCGCGCCACATTCCTGAAAATCGCGGTGCGGGTTCAGCAGCGGAAATCCCGCATCGCCCTCTGAATGCCGCAGCACACGCCAAACCAGCCGATGCTCGCGATCATGCTCCAACGCCTTGCCGCTCAAGGGCCTTGACCAACGCGGCAAGTGCCGCAGACCACCTCCAAACACCAACCCACAAACCAAGACAAATCAGCCACACAAAACCCGTAAAGCCGGGCGAAAAAACTCGCCTATACGACAACAGAATATCGCGTCATGAATAATGCGGGATTTGGCGGTCGAGGACTTTCGGGACCTGTTTGCGGCGCACGGCGTCCCGCAACCAGTTGAGCTATGAGGCGTAGTGGTCCCGCACCATGGCGCTGAATTGGTGGACACCAACGCGATCATGACCGGCGACATTGCGCTCGACCAAGGTGAAGCTTCGCTGTGGGCGCACGCGCTCAGCCGTGACGATGATTGGAAACTGTGCGGGCCGGACAAAGCGAGCCCGCGTTGCGGGGTGAGGCTCGGGTTCCGCGATCGATTGGTGTCGCTGGAAGATTTACTGCTGGACATCGGCCATCGGCCCCGGACCGCCCTTCGTGAAGCCTATACGAGGCGATGGCACAAGAGGGCGCTGGGCAAGATCATATTCGCGGAACGAGGCTGAAATCGTGCGGGACGATGGATTGACGGCGCCTCAAGTTTAGCATATGCTTGGCATATGTATAGGCCCACGTGAGCTAGCCATGACTTCGCCCCCGCGCCATGCACGCCTCTTTCGCAATGGCCGCAACCAGGCGGTCCGCATCCCCCGCGAGTTCGAAATGGCGGCCGACGAGGTTCTCATCTACCGGGAAGACCGCCGCCTCGTAATAGAGCCGGTGGAGCGCCCGCCTGCTTTGGTCGAGGTTCTGTCGGGTCTGGAGCCCCTGGACGAGGATTTCCCGGACATTGCCGACCCGCCTGCGGAGCCCGAAAACCTCCTTTGAACCATGCTCGATCTTCAATACTTGCTGGACACGAATGTGGTCTCACATTTGGTCCGCCGGCCGGACAGCCACTTGGCGCACCGGGTTTCCGCTCTGGAGCCTGGAAGTTTCGGGATCAGCGTGATCGTCGCCGCCGAGCTTCGATACGGCGCAGTCCGTCGCGGCTCGCCTCGCCTGACGGGGCAATTGGAGGCAATACTTTCAGTGATCGATGTACTTCCCCTGGAGGAGCCGGTGGATCGGCATTATGGCGCGATCCGAACCCATCTGGAGCGCATCGGTCAGCCCATAGGCCACAATGACCTGCTGATCGCAGCCCATACGAGAGCCCTTTCGGCAACACTGATCACCAACAATGTCGGCGAATTCCGCCATGTCCCCTCGCTCCTGGTCGAAGACTGGCAATGAAATTGCGCGTGTCGTTTTGGCATGGGCACAGGACGAATGTGCTGACGGGCGCCGTCAGGCGACGGCACTCAGACCGTTCTTCTCGACCAATGTCAGCAATTTCAGCGAAGCGCCCCGCGGCCGCTTCTCTCCGCGCTCCCACTGGCTCACCAGACCCTTCGTCCCGTTCAGGTGGCGGGCGAACACCGCCTGACTGGCCTTCTCGCGAAGCCGAAGCGCGCGAATATCCTCCGGCGTCATTTTCTCCACCGGCGTGAGGCACATCTCATCGAACGCCCGCGTGGTTCGCTTCGACATCACACCAGCCTCTGCCAGACCGAATGCGGCCTCATGCGCGGCTGCCAGCGCCTCGCTCCTGTATCGCTTCGTCATCGCATGCCACCTCGATAATCGCTCCTGCCGCTTCCCGGGAGCAATATCTCCAAAAAGCAGGGGCCTCCGAAGAGGCCCCGCGCCCTGCGGTCGAAACCACAAGGGGAATTGCCGACAGGTTCGGTCGCTGGCAGGCAAAAATCAACCCCGTATTGTGATTCAAGATCGTGTTCTGAGCGGTGGTGCAAGAGCATGGTGTCTGTGGCGGTATCCGGCAGTCAACGCCCCTGCTCCCGTATCACACCCCGGGGGCACAACCTGATATAAGGCCGGCATGTCGGAAATTGACTCGCGTCCCCGTATTGCCGTCGATATCGGCGGTACGTTTACGGATATTGCTCTTGAGGCGCCCGGTGGGCGGTTGTTCACGCGCAAGGTACTGACGACTCCGCAAGCGCCTGCGGATGCGGTTCTGGAGGGTCTGGAAGGGATATTGGCCGATGCCGCCATTGCCGCGGGGGATATCGGGCTGATCCTGCATGGCACGACGCTCGCGACCAACGCCATCATCGAACGCGCGGGGGCCTGCACCGCGTTGATCGTAACCGAGGGCTTTCGCGATTCGGTCGAAATGGCCTACGAAAACCGTTTCGAGCAATATGACATCAATGTCGACAAGCCCAAACCGCTGGTGCCGCGCTATTTGCGGCTGCCGGTGCGCGAACGCATGTCCGCCGGCGGACATATCGTCACACCGCTCGACGAGGAGTCGGTCCGCGCCCTGCTTCCGGTGCTTGAGGACGAGGGGGTCGAGAGTGTCGCCATAGGTCTCATCCACGCCTATGCCAATCCCGGCCACGAGCAGCGTGTGGCGGAGATCATCAGCGCTGCGCGGCCCGATCTCTGGATCACCGAAGCGGCTGCCGTATGCCCTGAAATCCGCGAATATGAGCGCCTTTCCACGGCCTGCGCAAACGCCTATGTCCGGCCTCTCATGGCGCGCTATCTCGACGACCTGGCGGCGCGCCTGAAGCAGGCGGGCTTCACTTGCCCCATGCTGCTCATGATGTCGAGCGGCGGCCTGACCACCCTTGAAACTGCACGGCGCTTCCCGGTGAGGCTGGTCGAGTCCGGCCCTGCGGGCGGCGCCATCATGGCCAGCCGGGTGGCGGTCGAAAGCGCGCTTGCGCAGGCCCTGTCGTTCGACATGGGCGGGACCACAGCGAAAATCTGCCTGATCGATGACGGCGCCGCCGATACTGCGCGCGGCTTCGAGGTTGCGCGCGCCTATCGGTTCAGCAAGGGCAGCGGCCTGCCTTTGCAGATTCCGGTGATTGAAATGGTGGAAATCGGCGCCGGCGGCGGCTCGATCGCCCGCATAGACGCCCTGGACCGTATTCGCGTCGGACCGGAAAGCGCTGGCGCCGATCCCGGACCCGCCTGCTATGCCCGCGGCGGCAATGACGCCACCGTCACCGACGCCGACCTGCTGGTCGGAAGGCTGGACCCTGATGACTTCGCCGGCGGTGCATTTCCGCTTGCACCGGAGCGCGCAGCAGCCACCATGAATGCCGCAGTGGCCGCGCCGCGAGGGTTTGACGCCGTCGATGCGGCCCTGGCCGTCTCCGAAGTGGTGGAGGAGGCCATGGCCAATGCTGCGCGGGTGCATGCGGTGGAACGCGGCAAGGCGCTGGAAGCGCGAACTCTGATCGCGTTTGGCGGCGCGGCGCCGCTTCATGCGGCGGCGCTGGCGCGCAAACTTGGCATTGGCCGCGTCCTCGTGCCATCCGGCGCCGGCGTTTGTTCGGCAATCGGCTTCCTGCGTGCACCGATTTCCTATGAAGTGGTGCGCAGCCACTATATGCGCCTTGACTGGTTCGAACCGTCGCGGGCCAACGCCCTGTTTGCTGAAATGCACGCCGAGGCCGCCGCGGTGGTGCGTCTGGGCGCCCCGGAGGGGCCTCTCCGCGAAAGCCGCTGGATTTCCATGCGCTATTCGGGCCAGGGGCATGAGATCACCGTGCCCTTGCCGACCACACCGTGGGATGAGGGGGCTGCCGCCGCGATCGAGGCAGCATTCGCCGAGGTCTATCGCGAGCATTACGGCCGCACCATTCCGGGGGTCGAGGTGGAAATCATCAACTGGGCGCTGACCCTGAGCACCGAAACGCCGCCGCCGCATCCGCGCCCGTCCGCACCGCCCGCGGCTGCGCCGCGGCCGGAGGGTGTGCGGTCCGTGCGGTTTGCCGGCGCGGGCGGCAGCGCAGCCTTGGTGGAAGCGCCGGTCTATCGGCGCAGCGCCTTGCCGCCCGGCTGCGAGATTAACGGCCCGGCGCTGATTGCCGAGACACAAACTACGACGCTCGTTCCGCCGCGCGGGCGCGCCCGCATCGACTCCGCAGGCCATATCGACATGAGCCTGTAACGGGGAAACGGGCCGCGCGGAGCGCCCTTGTCGACGAAACTGCCGGGTTGTTCGATAATCCCGGAAACTTACCATGCATGCCGGAGGTGTTGCCATGACAGCGAGACCTGAACCAACCGCACTCGACCGCCAGCTCATGTGGGACAGGCTGAACGCGGTGGTGGAAGAACAGGCGCAGACGTTGATCCGCACGGCGTTCAGCAATACCGTCCGCGAGGCGGGCGACCTTTCCGCCGGGGTGTTTGACCTTGCCGGTAGGATGCTCGCGCAGGCGGTGACCGGAACGCCCGGCCATGTCAACGCCATGGCGGCGTCGGTGCAGCATTTCATCGACTGCTTTCCGGTGGCGGAGATGAGCCCCGGCGATGTCTACATCACCAACGACCCATGGCGGGCCACCGGACATTTGCATGACTTCACGGTGGTGACACCGTGTTTTCGCGGTGAACGCGCAGTGGGTTTCCTGGCATCGACGGCGCATGTGGTCGATGTCGGCGGGCGCGGTTTCGGGCCGGACGCACGCCAAGTTTATGAAGAAGGCATTTTCGTGCCGATCATGAAGCTGATGGATGCCGGCCGCATCGACGAGTCACTGATCCGGCTGGTGCGCGCCAATGTCCGTGAACCGACCCAGCTTGAGGGAGACTTTCATTCGCTCGCCGCGTGCAATGAGGTGGGCTGCCGCCGCCTGATCGAAATGATGGCGGGTTTCGGACTCGACGATCTCGGCGCTCTTGCCGATTACATCATCGACACTTCGCACCGCGCCATGCTGCGCCAGATCAGCGCCTTGCCGGCCGGCACATGGCGCTATGCCATGCGAATCGACGGGTATGAAACACCCGTTGATCTGGTTGCCTCCCTGACCGTCGGCCCTGACGGCATGGATATCGACTTTGACGGCACCTCGGGCGTATCCGATTTCGGCATCAACGTACCGCTGCCCTATACGCAGGCCTACGCCACCTTCGGCGCGCGCTGCATTATCGGATCGGACGTGCCCAACAATGCCGGCTCGTTGGCGGCGGTGCGCGTGACCGCGCCGGAAAATTGCATCCTGAATGCGCGGCCGCCGCGCGCCGTGGCAGCGCGCCACGCCATCGGCCAGATGCTGCCCGATGTGGTTCTCGGCTGCCTGCATCAGGCAGTGCCGGATATCGGCCCGGCCGAGGGTACGTCGTGTCTCTACAATTTCGTGCTCTATGGCGGCGGCGGCATAGCCGACGGCCATGGCGCGCACGCCAATGCGACTCCGTTCACTATCACGCTGTTTCACAATGGCGGCACCGGCGCGCGCCCGGCGAAGGACGGATTGTCGGCAACGGCGTTTCCATCAGGTGTACGCAACACGCCGGTGGAAATCAACGAGGCAATCTCACCCATTTTGGTGAAACGCAAGGAATACCGGACGGATTCCGCCGGCGCCGGCCGCTCGCGCGGCGGTCTGGGGCAGGTGATGGAGATCACCAGTCTGGACGGTGCGCCGTTTGCCGTCTCGTCGATGTTTGACCGCGTCCGCTTTCCGCCGCGCGGACGCGCCGGCGGGCGCAACGGCACTGCCGGGCGCATGACTCTCGCAAGCGGGAAGGAACTGCGCCCCAAGGGCCGCCAGACCGTCCCGGCGGGCGATACCCTGGTCATCGAGATGCCCGGCGGCGGCGGCTATGGCGATCCTTCCTCGCGGCCGGCAGCGTTGATCGCCGACGATGTGCGCAACGGTCTGGTGAGCCCTGAGGCAGCCGCCGCACATTACGGCGCCGCCATGGATTTGAACGAGGAAAATTTGCCCGAATAACCAGGTTTTTCGGGGCGCCTTTATTTCGGGATTTGCGGTCGGTCCATTCGCTCGCGTCGGCAAAGCGCTCAAGTCAGGCGGCTGCGCGCGATCTCGATATATTCCGGGTTGATGTCGATCCCGATGCTGTTTCGGCCTGCGCGCTGCGCAGCGAGACAGGTTGTCCCCGATCCTGCGAAGGGGTCGAGCACGGTCTGTCCCTCGGCAGAGAACAGGCGGATCAGGTGCTCGCAGAGCTTGACAGGCTTCGGTGTCAGGTGGCCGTTGAAGCGGTCCCTGGCCTCTTTCTCGACCGTCATGACGGTTTCCGGCACGCGCGCGGTGAGGCTGTGCCGCGGGTCGATCAGCCCGGTCCCATATGCCAGCCAGTTATCAACAAAGGTTCCTTCGCGCGGCTTCTGCGCGCAGAGGATTGCCTCGAACTGCGGCCGAAGCTGCGGCGTCCGCCGGCCGTCCAGCGCCTTCAGGGCGTGGGCCTTCTGATCGTCCGTCACGTCGGCTCTGCGCCGGACGAAATGGTCCATGGTGAACGCCTTGAACTGCGCCTTCCTTGTGAAGCGCCATGCGAAAGCATCCCGGACCTCGAAGCCGGCATCTTCGACCGCCACGGCGGCCCGATGATAAAGGCGCGGGGCAGCGAACAGCAGCAGAAAGCCTCCGGGTTTCAGCACACGCAGCAATTCGGCCGCAATGGGGGCGAGGAACGCCTGAAGATTCTTTGCCTGTTCCCGGTCGAACTTCATACCGACGGGCAGACCGCCGATGACGTCCGCACATTTCTTCGAGCGTTCTATGTCCGGCGGGCTCCAAGCGTCATCAAGTCGGTCGAGAAAGTATGGCGGGTCCGTCACCACAAGATGAACGCTCCCATCCGCCATATCCGCCAGTAGGTCCCGACAATCTCCCGAATGCAATGCGACGCAGGAATGACCCTCGCCTCTGGCGTTGCTCATGCTTTTTCCTTATGCGCCGGAATAATCGGCCATCATCACTATGGCACATAAGGAACGTAAAAGAAACGAGTGTTTCCCGGCCAGTCCGATCATCCCGCAGTGAACACACGCACCGACTCGCCGGCGTCCTCACGCCGCATGGCGCACGGCGCTGTCGGCCAAGACTTCGAGACAGTCGCCCTCCATCGGCAGGGTCAGCACGTGCGCGCGATGCCATAGCGCGTAAAACAACAGGGTCCATGCTGCGGCCGCCGCGCGGCGGCCGCGTTGGACAAACAGCGGGGCCACGGCGCCGGGACGGCAGAGTTCGCCGATTCCCGGCTGTGCCGCAACCAGGGGACCAAGTTCTGCGCCGCGCGCGGCAATCCACTCCGCAATCGGCGTGGCGGCCTGTCCGTTTTCACCCCAGGCCGGCAGTTTCGGCGCCGCCTGCGCCAGCCAGCGATTCAGCAATCGTTCGCGCGGGCGGCGCGCCATCTTCAACTCCCGGGGAAGCCGAAAGGCGAATTGTGCAAGGTCCCGGTCGAGAAAAGGTGCCTGAAAGTTCAGCCCGTGCGCCGCGAGGCAGCGGTCCCGGCCGGGCAGTTGTGCGAAAGCCAGCGGCCTATCGATATCCGCCGCCTGCGCCGCCTGCAGGCGGTCATGCCCGGCAAGGTCTGCGCCACCCTCCGGATCTGCATGATCCCATGGGCTGGACGGCGCCGCGCGCAGCACCCCAAGACCGGAAAATATACCGGGCGGATTCATTCTCCCGCCCAGCCATGCAGGGCGCGCGGTGCTGAGATACTGCTGCCGCGCAGCAAACAGTTCCCGCGCGCCGACCACCGAAAGCACCGTCTCCACCTCGCCGGACGCTGCTGCAGCAAGCGCGTGGTGAACCGTGAGCACAGGATCGGCGCAAGGATCGTCCAGCAAGGCGGCAATTTCCGGAAGGCTGCGCCAGAACTGCGCCTGGTCGAAAGTGATCTCGGTATGTGCGACTCCCAGCGCTTGCGCCGCCGCGGCGGCGCGGCTCTTCCCCGCAGCACTGGGCAAGCGGACTGTCCAGGCACGCAAGCGGCGTGCGCTCTCGCGCGCCGCTGCGGCAAGCAGAACGCCGGAACTCGCACTTTCCGAAAGAAATATCCCGCAGGCGCCGCCCCCCGACCGGCAGGCGGAAACGGTATCTTTCAGAAGCCTGTCAAGTTCTGCCAGCGCCGCCGCAGGCTTCTGTTTGCGCGGGCCGCCGTCAGGCAGCGCAGCGCGGCGCCGGCGTTCGACGATGCGGCAGCTGCTGACCGCCGCCGACTCGCCCGGCAGCACGCGCTTGACATGGCTATAGACGGAGTCGCGCCCGCTGCTGAAACCGCGCTGGAGAAATTCGCCCAGCGGCGCCTGGGCCAATTCCCGCGGGGCCATGCCGGCGGCGAGCAAGGCGCGCGGCCGCGACGCAAATGCGAAATAGTTGTGCCGCTCCACATAATAGAGCGGTCTGACTCCGAACGCGTCGCGGGCGAGGACAAGGCGGTCCGCTTCCGCATCATGCAGGGCCGCCGCAAAGGAACCGCGCAGCATGGCGGTAAAATCCAGCCCGCGGTGGCGATAGAATTCCTCGGCGGTCCAGGCGATGTCCCGCGCCGCGGCAGCAGAAACGCCGGCCTCGACGGCCACAGCAGATCCGCCGCTTTCGCGTGGCGGCTCTTCTGCAGGTGCGGGCGGCGGCAGGCATACCATCGCCAGGCCGGGGGCGCGATGCCAGTTGCTGCCCGCGCCAAACGCGCGTTCGAACCGGTCGCGCAACGGAGCGCCGGGTTTCCAGCGGCGTGTGGTCATGACACCGCCAATGCCGCTCATGCTGCGGTCCTGCCGGCCCGTGCGGCAGGCACTGCTCACGAGAAGGCGCGTTCGATATCCATCGCGGCGCGGTCCCAACTGACGCTTCGCTGCCGCTGCCGCGCCTCGCCGCTGAACCGCGTAAACATGGCGTCGTCATCGAGCAGACGCGCTGTGTAGTCGGCAAAGGCCTCGTCATTTGCCGCGGCGTAGCCTGTCATCCCGTTGCGAATACGCTCGTCGGCCGCGCCGATCGGGCGCACCACCGCCGGCAGGCCGACCGCCTGCGATTCGGCGAGAGTGTGGCACATCACATCGCGCGAGCTGGAAGGATAAAGATGCACCCGCGACGTACGGTACGTCTCGATCATGTCCGGGTCCGCGGCAGGGTTCTGGATCCGCACGCCGCGCGCGGCCGCTTCCTGCGCCCGCTCGAGCAGCGGCGCCACCGGTTCGGGCAGGCGCGCCCCATCCTCCCCGGCTGCCAGCAGGGCGGAAAATATGTGCAGTTCCGCCCATGGCACATGGGTGTGGACCTTGCTGCACCAGACATCGAGAAGCCAATCCAGCCCGCGCAGCGGATGGCTGGTGAACACCGCCCGCCGCGACGTTGCGGATTCCATCTCACCGGCTTCGCGAAATCCCTTCGGCACCCCCATGACCATGGTGATGGCGGGCAGGCTGTGCAGCGCCGGCGGAACCGTCTGGCTGTGCGCAATGCCCTGTAACATGATGGTCGGCTTGTATTCGCGAATGCACGCATGGGCTGGGGCGGTGGAAATCGTGTCGCCGGGGGCGGACATCAGCAGCGCCCGCCCGCCGGCATTGGTGATCATGCGCAGCAGCACGGGGTCGCGATGGGCGATCACAACGTCGCTGTGCGCGGCCTCGCAATCGTCGAGCGGCTGCCAGCTCACCCCGTCAATCACCACCGACGCATCGCAGCGGTTGAACACCCGCACCATATGGCCGCGCGCCGACAGCGCTTCCGCCAGCCCGGCCACGGCTTTCTCTCCGCCGCCCAGTGCCCGCTCATTCTGGGTGGCGCCGTGAAACGGCACCGAGTCATCAAGAAAGGTGATCAGCATCGGCCCTCGCAACGCTCCTTTGACGCCGCCGCGGCGGCGGCCATACTGAAACCATGACGAACTACCTGGTGCAACCCGACCCGGGCGACCCGCGCCTCACCGAAGCGGTGCACGGTATCGACCATGACGGCCGCCCCGTCGAAACGCGGGTGACGGTGGAACGACCGCTCACCCTGTTTTTGAACGACCAGGAAATCGTCACCATGATGACCATAGGCGACTATCCAGTGTATCTCGCCGTGGGGTTTCTCGCCAATCAGAACATGCTGGCACCCGACGACGACATCACCGCCGTCGACCATGATGACGATCTTGACGTGGTAGTGGTGCGCACTGCGCGCGCCACGAATTACGAGGAAAAACTGAAACGCCGCATACAGACCTCCGGTTGCGCCCAGGGCACCGTTTTCGGCGACATCATGCAGAGTTTCGAGGGGGCGCACCTGACCGGGGACACCCGCCTGCGCACCTCCTGGATCGCCGCGCTCGCCAAGAGCATCAACACCACTCCCAGCCTCTATCTCGAAGCCGGCGCGATTCACGGCTGCGTTCTCTGCTCCGGCGACAGGCCGCTCATCTACATGGAGGATGTCGGCCGGCACAATGCGGTGGACAAGATTGCCGGATATATGCGGCTGCACGACGTTACCGCAGGCGACAAGATATTCTACACGACGGGGCGCCTGACCAGCGAGATGGTCATCAAGACCGTGCATATGGGAATCCCGATTCTGATCTCCCGCTCGGGCTTCACGTCCTGGGGGGTCGAACTGGCGCGCACCGCCGGCCTGACACTGGTCGGGCGCGCGCGCGGCCGCCGCTTTCTCGTGCTTGCCGGAGATCACCGGCTGATCTTCGATACCGACCCGGAAACGGCATGAACCCGCCGGTGGTCGGCGTGCTGCTGGCGGGCGGCCGCGCCCGGCGCATGGGCGGGGGCGACAAATGCCTCCGGCCGCTGGGCGGGCGCCCGCTGCTGGAGCACATCATCGCGCGCGCCGGCCCGCAAGTGGCGCGGCTGATCATCAATGCGAATGACGATCCGGCGCGTTTCGCGGAATGGTCGCTGCCGGTCGTCGGCGACAGTGTCGGCGGCCGGCCGGGGCCGCTTGCCGGAGTACTGGCGGGAATGGACTGGGCCGCGGCCCACGCACCGAAGGCGCCCCTCATTGCCACCTTCGCGACCGACGCGCCGTTCCTCCCCGCCGACCTGGTGGCCGGGCTGGCGCGTCATGTCACGAAATCGCAGCCACTGGCGTGCGCCGTATCGGCGGGCCGGGCGCATCCCGTATTCGGCCTGTGGCCGGTGGCGCTGCGCGCGGACCTGCGCAAGGCGCTGACTGGAGAAGGCGTGCGCAAGGTCGACGTCTGGACTGCGCGTCACGGCCTCGCCGAGGTTGATTTTCCGTTTTCCCGAATCGATCCCTTCTTCAACGTCAACCGGCCGGAGGACCTTGCGCGGGCGGAAGAGCTGCTCGCCGCCGGGGCGTGAGTTCCGCCGCTTGTCACTTGCGCGGAGACCATTGCGAGGGAAGCAGGAGCGTCGATGTCATGGTCTCGATCGCCGGCACGTTCGCGGCGAGGAAAGCCCCCCAATCCGGGTCGGCCTGTGACGCCGCGCGCGCTTCCCGGCGCGCCTTGAAACTGGAATAGGCCCACAGATGCAGCACTTCATTGGGGTCGGGCGCCTGGCTCACCCATACGCCGATATTCCGTGAATAGCGTTCGCGTGCCGGCATGGCCTCGACCATCGCCTGCGCCCATCCGGCAGCGTGGCCGGGCGCCACGCGGTAAATCCGCAACTCATAGATATTGCCCTCGCCGTCGGGCGCCTGCATGTCGCGCGCCGGGGTGAGGATGCGCACATGCTGCGAGAGAATGTGCGGGCGGATCAGCGGCACATATTCGTTGCGCCATGCTTCCAGCTTGCCCAGTTCGCCGCGCAGCCGGTCCATCTCCGCAATACTGTCATAGCGCCACAGATGGACATACTGGTTGAGCGCGCCGATTTCGCTGGAAAAATGGCCTTCCAGTACGCCGTACTTGTCGCCTTCGCGAATGCGCCGTGCGACCGTGCCCGAGGCTTCGAGCACCTTGCCGACGGTTCCTGCCTTGCAAGTGTAGATGCGGAGTTGATGGATCATGTTTTCTCCTCCGGCGCCGCGTTCGTGCGCGGGCGGATACGTTGCCATATGCCATCGGCGGTCACTGCAAGAACGCCGTCGGCGGTGAGTTCGGCGCGCAGGAATATGGTGCGCTTGCCGGCTTTCAGCGCCCGGGCGCGGCCCTCCACCCAGGCGCCGACGCGGACCGGTCTCATGAACTGGGTGTTCAGCGACACGGTAGCCGAAATACTGTCGGCGGCGCGCGCCGCGATATTGCCGCACAGCGTGTCGGTGAACGCCATCAGCGCACCGCCGTGGGCCACGCCGTTGCGGTTGGCGTGCCGCTCCAGAACACGAAAGCCCATGATGAGGTCGAGCTGGCGGCCGGTAACGAAATAGGGTCCGATGCGTTCGCTGAAACGCCCGTCGCGGGCTTCATAGAGCTTGAAGCCGTGCGGCGGGCGGGCAATGGTGAAAGGGTCGTCGATCGTGTCCATGGCGCCTATGATAGCCGGGCCGGCGCGGCGCGTCAGGCAGTTGAACGGGGAGGGTGAGGATATGCTCGACGGAAAGATCGCCATCGTGACCGGCGGCGGCAGCGGTATCGGCAAGGCAATCGCACAGGCATTTGCCGGGGCCGGCGTGCGCGTGACCATTATCGGCCGCACACTGGAGAAGCTGGAACAGGCGGCGGCGGATATAAACGGCGCGGTCGATGCCGCAGCATGCGACATAACCGACGAAACGCAGGTGGAAGCGACATTCGACGCCGTGGTCGCGCGCTGCGGCCATATCGACATCCTCGTCAACAATGCCGGCATGTCCGCGCCCGCCCCCACCGAAGACATCGAGGCGGCGCGGTGGCGTGAGGTGATCGAGGTCAATCTGACCGGCGCGTTCCTGTGTTCGCGCGCCGCGTTTCGCCGCATGATTCCGCGCAAATCCGGCCGCATCATCAATATCGGCAGCATTTCGGCGCAGATGTCGCGCCCCGACCAGGCATCCTACACGGCGAGCAAATTCGGCCTGGAAGGCCTCACGCGCTCGCTGGCACTGGATGGACGCGAGCACGGAATCGCCGCCGGAATCATCCATCCCGGCAATGTCGCCACTGAACTCTGGCGCGGACGCGAGGAAGTGGCGCAGCGCGAGGGCCTGATCCCGCTCGCAGACCTCGGCCGCACCGCCGTCGCCATGGCCGGCATGGACCCGGCGGTCAACATGTTGAGCACTATTGTCTTGCCGGTGACACAGCCCTATATCGGGCGCGGCTGAGCAGGCGCAGCCCTTCGGGCGTCGCGAACTTGAGGAGACGCCAATGGCGCGGGCGCTGGTTTTCCCCGGTCAGGGGTCACAGAAAGTTGGGAGCGGAAAGGCATTGCATGATGCCTTCGCCGCCGCGCGCGAGGTATTCCAGGAAGTGGACGACGCGCTCGGTGAACATCTCAGCCGGGTGATTTTTGAAGGCCCCGAGGACGTGCTCACCCTGACCGAAAACACCCAGCCCGCGCTGATGGCCGTCTCGCTCGCCGTTGTGCGTGTGCTGGAACGCGAGGCGGGAATCGCCCCGGCCGACCTCGGCGCCTGCGTTGCCGGCCATTCTTTGGGCGAATATTCGGCGCTGGCCGCCGCCGGCGCCCTTGGCCTCGCCGACACGGCGCGCCTGCTGCGGCGGCGCGGACAGGCCATGCAGCAGGCCGTGCCAGTGGGCGACGGCGCAATGATCGCCGTTCTCGGGCTGTCGCTGGAGGATGTCCGCGTCGTTGCCGAAGAGGCGTCAGAAGGCGAAGTATGCGAGATCGCCAACGATAACGCGCCGGGACAGGTGGTGCTGTCGGGCGCAGCGGCGGCGGTATCCCGGGCGGCGGATGCAGCACGGGCGCGCGGCGCGCGGCGCGTGCTGCCCCTGCCGGTCAGCGCGCCCTTTCACTGCCGCCTGCTCGAACCGGCGGCAGAGGCGATGCGCGAGGCGCTGGCGGACATCACCCTGGCCGCCCCCACCCCGCCGCTGATCGCCAATGTCACTGCGGAGCCGGTGCAGGAGCCTCACGCCATTCGCCGCCTGCTGGTGGAACAGGTGACAGCCACCGTGCGCTGGCGCGAAAGCGTCCTGAGAATGAAGGAACACGACGTAGATACGCTGGTCGAGTGCGGCGCGGGGAATGTGCTTGCCAATCTCACGCGGCGCATCGACCGCGGCATGACAGGGTTGTCGATGCTCGCTCCCGGCGATATCGAAGCGTTCACCGCGCGGCTGTGAGCATTTCGGGGGAGCGGGCGATGTTCGATCTGACAGGCAAGGCGGCGCTCATCACCGGCGCCTCCGGCGGTATAGGCAGCGCCGTCGCGCGCACACTGCACACTGCCGGCGCCGCGGTCGCGCTGTCCGGCACACGGCGCGAGCGCCTCGATGCGCTGGCGGCAGAGCTTGGCGAGCGCAGCATCGCGCTGCCCTGCGACCTGGCCGACGGCGCTGCCGTTGCGGCCCTGGCGCGGGAAGCTGAATCAACGCTGGGGCAGCTTGATATCCTGGTGAACAATGCGGGCCTCACCCGTGACGGCCTGGCGCTGCGCATGAAGGATGCCGACTGGCAGCAGGTGATCGACATCAACCTCACCGCCGCGTTTCGCCTCTCACGTGCAGCGTTGCGCGGCATGATGCGCCGCCGCCATGGCCGCATCATCAATGTCACATCGGTGGTCGGTGTTGCCGGCAATGCCGGGCAGGCGAACTACGCCGCCTCCAAGGCGGGGCTGATCGGCATGAGCAAGGCGCTGGCGGCGGAAGTCGCCGCCCGCGGCATCACCGTGAACTGCCTCGCACCGGGCATGATCGACACCGCCATGACCCAGGCCCTGAACGAGGCGCAGCGCGCGCGCATCGTCGCGGAAATACCCGCCGGACACCTTGGCGCGGCGGGTGACATTGCGGCCGCCGCACTGTATCTGGCCTCCGACGAGGCCGCCTATGTCACCGGTCAGACCTTGCACGTCAATGGCGGCATGGTGATGGTGTAGACACCTCAAACCCGTGACCGACTCCCGCAGGCATTGCCGAAAGTCGCCGCGGGGATCATATAGCCACGAGGCAGCATCTGTGTTACCAACGGACGGTAGCAACCGCGCTGCCCGGGCCAGCGCACCGTCAATAATTTACAGGAAACAAATGATGAGTGAGGGCAATAACGTCGCCGCGCGAGTCAAGAAGATCGTCGTTGAACATTTGGGCATCGACGAGGCAAAGGTAACGGAAAGCGCAAGCCTGATGGATGACCTCGGCGCCGACAGTCTCGACGCCGTCGAGATGGTCATGGCGTTCGAGGAGGAATTCGGCTGCGAAATCCCCGACGATGTCGCAGACAAGATCGTGACCGTGCAGGACGCGATCGACTTCATCAATCAGCAGGTCTGACCACGCCGGCGCCGAGAGACAGGATTCACGGATGAGCGACCGCAAGCGCGTCGTCGTTACCGGGCTTGGTCTGGTCACGCCGCTTGCCAACGGCGTGCGGGCCAGCTGGCGCCGCCTCCTGAACGCGGAATCGGGTATTCGGCGCATCGACCGCGTCGATGTCTCCGACATGCCTTCGCAAATTGCGGGGCAGGTTCCCGATGCCGATGCGGAGCACGGCTTCAACGCCGACAAGTACGTCCCGCCTCGCGAACAGCGCCGGATGGACAGGTTCATCCACTACACGATGGGCGCGGCGGCGCAAGCCGTCGAAGACGCCGATTGGGGCCCGTATGATTCCGAATCGCTGGAGCGCACGGGGGTTCTGATCGGGTCGGGAATCGGCGGCCTGCCCGGCATCGAGGCCGCCACGCTCACCCTCGCCGAAAAGGGCCCGCGGCGGGTCAGTCCCTTCTTCATCCCCTCCAGCCTCATCAATCTGGCTTCCGGCCAGGTGTCGATCCGTTACGGCTTCAAGGGTCCCAATCACGCGGTGGTGACGGCGTGCTCCACCGGCGCCCACGCTATCGGCGATGCGGCGCGGCTGATTCAGGCCGGCGACGCCGATGTTATGGTCGCCGGCGGCGCAGAATCCACCATCTCGCGCCTGTGCGTCGCCGGCTTCGCCGCTGCCCGGGCCCTGTCCACCGGCTTCAACGACCGGCCCGGCGAGGCGTCGCGCCCCTGGGACCAGGACCGCGACGGCTTCGTGCTTGGCGAAGGCGCCGGCGTCGTGGTGCTTGAGGACCTCGAACATGCTCGCCGCCGCGGCGCGCACATCTATGCGGAAATCGTCGGATACGGCCTGTCGGGCGATGCGCATCACATCACCGCACCGGCGCCGGACGGAGACGGCGGCTACCGCTCCATGCGCGCGGCGCTGGCGCGCGCGGAGATGGCGCCGGAGGACATCGACTACATCAACGCCCACGGCACCTCGACCCCCCTTGGCGACGAGATCGAGCATGGCGCCGTCAAGCGCCTGTTCGGCGCCGCCGCGTCACAGCTCTCCATGTCATCGACCAAATCCGCGATCGGCCATCTGCTCGGTGCCGCCGGCGCGGTCGAAGCGATCTTCTCGATTCTCGCTGTTTCCGAGAATGTGGTGCCGCCCACGCTCAACCTCCATAACCCCTCGCCGGGGTGCGACCTCGACCTCGTTCCCCACCAGGCCAGGGAGCGGCCCGTGCGGGCGGCGCTTTCCAATTCCTTCGGATTCGGCGGCACGAACGCCAGCCTGATCGTGCGGAAAGTTACCTGACCGGCGCTGCCGGACCCGCCTCATGCGTTTTCCTGACGGCCTTGTGGCCCTGGCGTTGCTCCTTGCCATCGCAGCCTCGGGCGCAGTCATCTGGCTGGTCCGCTACGCGCACCAGCCGGGGCCGGCCACCGCCGATATAACCGTCGACATCGCCGCCGGCGCGGGCGTCAACCGCATCGCCTCGGTGCTGGAAGCCGAAGGCGTGATCGACCACGCTGCGCTGTTCGAGATTTTCGTGCGGCTGCGCGGCGAAAGCGCCGCGCTGCGCGCCGGCGAATATGAAATGCAGGCGGCGATCACCCCCCGCGAAGTGCTCCGCGTCCTCATCGAAGGCAAGACCACCGCGCGCCGGATTACCGTGCCCGAAGGCTATACTGTCACCGAGACAATGGCGCTGATCGAAGCCAGCGACGGCCTGACGGGCGCGCTTCCCGCCATGCCGGAGGAAGGCAGCCTGCTGCCGGAAACCTATCACTACAGCAAGGGGAATTCTCGTGCAGATATGGTCGCCCGCATGCAGGCGCTGGCCGGGGAGACGCTGGAGCGCCTGTGGAACGCCCGCGCCGACGACCTGCCGTTCGACACGCCCCGCGAAGCGGTGATACTCGCCTCGATCATCGAGAAGGAAACCGGCGTTGCCGGTGAACGCGCGCATATTGCCGGCGTGTTCGTCAACCGCTTACGCATCGGCATGCCGCTGCAATCCGATCCCACGGTGATCTATGCCGTCACCCAGGGCAAGGCGCCGCTCGGCCGTTCCCTCACGCGGCGCGACCTGGCGTTTGAAAGCCCCTACAACACCTACCGCAATGCCGGCCTGCCGCCGGGGCCGATCGCCAATCCCGGCCGCGCGGCGCTCGAGGCCGCCCTGCACCCCATGGCCACCCGCGACCTCTATTTTGTCGCTGATGGCAGCGGCGGCCATGCATTCGCCCGCACGCTGGACGAGCATAACCGCAACGCCGCACGCTGGCGGCGCATCCAGCGCGAACGCGGAGAGCGGTAAGGAGAGACCGCGCCGCCTCAGCGGCGCGCGCGCAGGGGCAGATGAACCGGCCGGCCAAGAGCAAGATGCGCGGCCTCGCCATAGAGTTCGCCAAGCGACGGATGCGCATGAATACTGAGCGCAAGGTCCTCGACCGTCGCGCCCATCTCGATGGCGAGCACGCCTTCGCCGATCAGGTCGGAAGCGTGCGGCGCGGCGATATGAACCCCCAGCACGCACTGGTCCCCATCGGACACGATCTGCAGGAACCCCTCGCGCGCCGACAAGGTGCGCGCGCGGCCTGACGCAGCCAGCGGAAACACGTCGCCGCGGGCGTCATGGCCCGCCTCTTTCGCCGCCGCCAGCGTCAGGCCCGCGCTGGCGATTTCCGGGTCTGAAAACACCACTTCGGGCACCACTGTCGCATCGAAACCCACAGGCTTTCCGCACAACGCCTCCGCCGCCACCTGCGCTTCCGCGCTGGCCTTGTGCGCCAGCGCCGGACCGGGCGTGATGTCGCCGATCGCCGCGATATGCGGATGCACGCGCCGGTCGTCGGCGACCTGCAGCAGGCCGTTGCGGTCGGTTGCGAGACCGGCGGCAGCGAGTTCCAGATCGTCGGTATTGGGCCGCCGCCCCACGGCAACGACAATTTTTTCCGCCGCCACACGCGCCGTGCCGGAGTCCTCGCCTCCCTCGACGATCAGGGCGCCGTCCTCGGCGCCGCTCGCGCGCGCATTGAGGCGCACATCCACACCCAGCGCCGCCAGCGTCCTTGCAACAGGCACCGCAAGTTCTGCATCCATGCCGGGCAATATTCGCGATTCCGCTTCGACGATGGTTACCGCAGACCCCAGCTTGGCGAACGCAATGCCGATTTCGATGCCGATATAGCCCGCGCCGACAATCGCCAGCGTTTGCGGCAGCGCATCGAGCGCCAGCGCGCCCGTCGAATCCAGAATATGCTCGCCGTCGACCGGTAGTACCGGCAGCGCGGTGGGGCGCGAACCCGTCGCCAGTATCAGGTCGGTGAAATCGACAAACCGGACCTGATCGTCATCCGGCGTTATGACTCCCTTGCCGGGCGCGGTGAAACGAAACGCACCGCGCGCAACGGCGACGCGCCCGGCCTTCAACAGCCCGCGAACGCCGCCGACAAGGCCGTTGACAATGCCTTTCTTCCAGGTCTGAAAGCGCGCGAAGTCGATCTCCGAACCGCTGAGAGTGAGGCCGGCGCGGGAAGCGCCGCGCGCGCGGTGCGCAAGGTCCGCAAGCTCGATCAGCGCCTTGCTGGGGATGCAGCCGACATGCAGGCACACGCCGCCAAGGCCGGCTTCGCCGCCGCTGTCGACAAGCAGCACCTGCCGCCCCAACTGCGCCGCACGCAGCGCGGCCGCGTAGCCGCCCGGTCCGGCGCCGACCACCACCAGATCGACCGGCTCCGGCACCTGGCCGACGACCATCAGGCGTGCCCCAGCAACCGCACCGGATCGACAAGATAACGACCGAGTTTCCCGGCAAATTCCCCCAGATGCTCCCCGTCATTCAGGCGGTGGTCGGTCGAGACGACGAGCGGCAGGCTGGGCCGCACGGCGGGCGCGCCGTCAACCGGCACTACCCGCTCGCGCACCGCGCCGACACCGGCAATGGCCACTTCCGGCGGGCGAATGATCGGCGTCCCGAAATGCCCGCCATAGCTGCCATAGTTGGAAATGGTGAATGTTCCCCCCTGCAGGTCTTCCACACGAATGCGGCGCGTGCGCGCCGCGCCGGCAAGGCGGTCGATCTCCTGCGCCAGGGTGAGAAGCGACTTGCGGTCGGCATCGTGAATGACCGGCACGATCAGCCCGTCGGGCGTCGCCGTGGCAAAGCCGATATTGATGCGGTGGCGGTAGGTGATCTGCTCCGCCGCCATGTCCAGCGCGGCGTTGAAGCGCGGATGCTGCCGCAGCGCTGCGGCGCAGGCTTTCATGATCAGCGGCAGATAGCCGGGCTTCACGCCGTGCGGCTCGAACTCGGCAACCAGCGCCCGCCGCGCCGCCACCAGATTGGCCGCGTCGAGCTCGTGGAAGGTCAATATGTGCGGAATTTCGCGCCACGCCGCTTCCATGGTCTGCGCGATGCGCCGCCGCAGCCCGCGCAGCGGTTCCACGCGGTCCTCGCCAGACGGCGCCGGCACAGACACCGGGGCGGGCGCCGCTTTCGGCTCGGCCGCAGGCGCAGGCGGCGGTGCTGCCGCGGCGCGGGTCACATCGTCTTTCGTGATCTGCCCGCGATTTCCGCTGCCTTGCACCGTGGCCAGATCGACTCCCAGTTCCCGCGCCAGCTTTCGCGTCGCCGGGCTGGCCAGCGCCCGCCGCGCCGGCCCCTTGCCGGGCGGCGGTGTCTCCGGGCGCGTTTCGGAAGGCGGTGTTTCGGGCGCTGTCTTCGCGGGCGCCTTTGCCTCGGTGGCAATGACCGCGAGCATCGCGCCGACCGGCACCATTGCCCCCACATCGCCGCCCAGCGCCGTGACCGTGCCCGCTACCGGTGCCGGAATTTCCACCACCGCCTTGTCGGTCTGCACATCCACCAGAACCTGGTCCGCCGCCACCGCATCGCCGGGGGCGACATGCCAGAGCACGATCTCCCCTTCGCTCAGTCCCTCGCCGACATCGGGCAGATTGAAGCGGTATTCGTTCATTGGTCGGCCATGGTGGCTTCGATCGCTGCCGCCACACGCTCTGCGGTGGGCACGAAATCATCCTCGATACCGGGCATGGGATACGGGGTATCGGGCGCCGTCACCCGGCGCATCGGCGCTTCCAGCGCGTAGAAGGCGTGTTCCTGCACGAACGCGACGACTTCTGCGCCAAACCCTGCGGTTGCCTGCGCCTCGTGGATTACCACGCAGCGCCCGGTCCGCTCGACCGCTTCGAGCAGGCCGGCTTCGTCCAGCGGAACCAGCGTGCGCAGGTCCACCAGGTGGGTGCTGATCCCCTTTTCAGCGGCGAGTTCGGCGGCCTTCTCGGCAACCGGAACCGCCTGGCTCCACGCCACGAGGGTCACATCGCTGCCCTCGCGCAGCACGTTCAGCTTGCCGAAGGGAATTGTGTACGCTTCGCTCGGCACCTCCCCGGTGAGAAGCCGGTAGCCGCGCAGCGGCTCCAGGAAGAGCACCGGATCAGGGTCGCGAATCGCTTCGGCCAGCAGCCCCTTGGCGTCATACGGGTTGGCCGGCATCACCACCTTGAGACCCGATGACTGGACAAATGTCTGCTCCATCGAGTCGGAATGAAATTCCGGCGTGCGCACACAGCCGCCAAACGGCGAACGGATGGTGATAGGCGCCGTGTGCGACCCGCGCGTGCGAAAGCGAAGGCGGCTGATCTGCTGGTTGATCTGATGAAAACATTGCTGCGTGAAGCCGAGAAACTGAATCTCGACCACCGGCCGCCAGCCCTCCACAGCGAGACCCAGCGCCGCGCCGGCGATCACGCTTTCCGCCAGCGGCGTATCGATGACCCGCTGGCCGCCGAAGAACTGCTGCAGCCCGTCGGTCACGCGAAACACGCCGCCCAGATGCCCCACATCCTCGCCCATCAGCAGCACGCTCTCGTCGCGTTCCATTTCCTGCCGCAGACCGGAGCGGATCGCTTCCACCATGTTCATTCGCGGCATGGTCGTTCTCCCCGTTCCTCAGTTGCGGCCGAGATGCGCTTGCCGCTGGCGCTCCAGCGTCGGCGTCGGCGCCGCAAACACATGATCGTAGATCGCCCCAGGGTCCGGCGGGGCATGGGTATCCACCCTGGCGAAAACCTCCTCCACCTGCGCGCTGACTTCCGCCTCCTGATCGGTCTGTATCTGCGCATCCCACTTGCCGAGACCGGTGAGATATTTCTGGACCCGGTCGATGGGGTCCTTTTTCTTCCAGCGCTCCAGTTCGGCGGGATCGACATAGCGGCTGGGGTCGTCGGCGGTCGTGTGCATGCCCATGCGGTAGGTATGCGCTTCGATCAGCGTTGCACCTTGGCCGCGCCGTCCGCGCGCCACCGCCTCGGCCGCCGCCTTGTGGACCGCCAGCAGGTCATTGCCGTCCACGCGAATTCCGGGAAAGCCGTAAGCCGGCGCCCGCGCCGCGAAATCGGCCCCCGAAGTCTGGATGCTGCGCGGCGTCGAGATCGCCCATTGATTGTTCTGCAGCACGAACAGCACCGGCGCATCCACCACCCCGGCAAGATTGCAGGATTCGTGGAAGTCGCCTTCCGACGACGCCCCGTCGCCGAAGAACACCGCAGCCACGCCGTCACTGCCTTTCATTTTCATCCCCCAGGCAAGCCCCACCGCATGGGGAAGCTGCGCCGCCAGCGAGACCTGGGTGGAAAACATCTTCACACCCGGCGGCACAATGCCGCCATCAGGGTGGCCGCGGCGGTAGAGGGCAACAGTTTCCAGGGGTACGCCCTGGCGGATTTGCACCGGCAGTTCACGATATTGCGGCACCGCCCAGTCCCGCGCCGGGTCCAGCGCCATGGCAACGCCGACCAGCGTTGCCTCCTGGCCGAAGATGGGGGCGAAAGTGTCGAGACGCCCCTGCCTTTGCAGGCTGAGGCATTTGCGGTCGAACGCGCGCCCCAGCATCATCAGGCGCAGCGCTTCCAGTGTCTGGTCGGTGGTCAGCGCCGGCTTTGCAGCGCCGGCCAGGGCGCCGTCGACATTCAGGATCTGCAGCGGCTCCGCCGGCGCGGCGCCGGCCGGATATTGCGGAGCAAAGTTGCGCGCCATGCCGCCCGCCTATGGCAAGGGAACCGAAAAGCCGAGTTGCGGCACGTCATAGCCGCGCTGCGTGCCCTCCCGCTCGGCGATCGCCACATACCAGCGCTTGAGGTTCGGGTAGGAATTCAGGTCCATCTCCTGCCATTCGAAACGCGAGATCCACGGCCATGTCGCCAGATCGGCGATCGAAATCTCCCCCGCCAGATATTCCCGGCGTCCGAGCTGGCGGTCGAGCACATTGTAGATGCGCGCCGTCTCACGCGAATAGCGCTGTTCGGCATAGGGCGCTTTGCCCTTGTTGAAACGCACGAAATGATGGGTCTGGCCGAGCATGGGGCCAACGGAACCCATTTGCATCATCAGCCATTGCAGCACGTCGTAGCGCGCGGCGGGGTCCTTCGGCCAAAGCGGGCTGTCCGCCTTGTCCGCCAGATAGATCATGATCGCCGCCGATTCCATCAGCCGCGTGCCGGTATCGCCATCAACGATTGCCGGGATCTTGTTATTGGGGCTGATTTCGAGGAAGTCCGGGTCGAACTGCTCGTCCTTGGTGATATTGATCGCATACACCTGATAGGGCAGGCCCACCTCCTCGAACATGATCGAGACCTTGCGCCCATTGGGCGTGCCCCATGTATAGAGATCGATCATCGTGTGTGTCCTCACCGCGCCGCTGACTGCTGCCCGCGGACCATAACCAATCCGGCCCGCCGGTCAACGCGCCGCGGCCCGCATTCCGCCAGAACATGTCTCTATGAAGCTGGAGGGAGATATCGACCTTATGCGGCTTCTTCGCGGTCGATGACTCGGTGCGGCCCGGCTATCGGAAGCTCCGCGGCACGGCGCAAATCACCTCTTCCGCCGATGCGGAGGTGCCGAAAAAATTGCGCCAGACGGTGAGCGCTCACCGCCCGGTTCCGGTTATCGTGTCGAACCCGCTGCCGGTCGAGTCGAATCCCGGCGCCTCTCACGAAGGAAGGGCGGCGACCGGCGCCGCCCTTCCGCTTTGCGTCCGACAGACGGGCTCAACTGGGGACGCAAAACCTGAATTGGACCTCGCGTCTACTTGTAGGCTGCAAACGCACCCACGATTCCCACATCCTTGTGCTGTGCATCAAACATCCCCGCTGCTGAAGACGGGCAATTCTTGCACGGGTCCGTTGCATCGCCAAGCAGACTCGCTCCCGCGACAGCAGCTTCTCCATAAAATCGGCCGCTCCAGTGGCCGGTCACGTCCATGCCCATCGCGAAGCTGCCGGATCCCGTAGAGGCCTTGAACGAGCCGTTGTCGTTGACCATGGTGTCATCGAGTTCAATCAACCAGTTGACTGCCGTACCGTCGTCCAGCATGAAATGGTCAACATCACCCCCGATCTCTTTTTCGCCGAAATTCGCTTTCAGCGTGGCTTCCGCGGTAAATTTCCCAGCCATCGGAGATCCGTCTTCCATTCCCCAGTAGCGTCCAACGGAGGCTCCGCTGTAGGTCGCCTCTCCAGACGGCATCATGTCCTCGTCGTCGGGCATTTCGAAGCGCATGTCTCCAAGATGGAAGCCGGACATTTTAGCAACGCCCGTATCCATCACACGAAGCCAAGTACCAATGGCGAGGTAATCCGTGCTGACCGCGTACACTTCCACGTCGTCACCCCCCGGCTTGTCTTTTCCGGGACGAAACCTCAGGTTACCGCTACCCATGGCTTCAATATACAAATCGTCATTGAAGGCCGTAATAGTGCACTTATCAGCCCCGCAAATGAACTCCCCCGGGATGCCGTTCCAAGATCCTTCTCGCACATGGTTGTTTTCCGTTCCGTCCATCTTCTCAAGTGTCACCATCCTCTTGTTGACGTCGGTGTCCTTGAGTTGAATTTGTATTTGCGACCGAGGCACAATACGAGTACGCTCACCATCGGAAGTAACGCGATACGAAGAACCCCCTGTGACAGTGTCCTTCACCTTCATCATCGTGGGATCATCCACGTCCGTGTAGAGATCAACATGGAGCATGTCGCGACGCCCTGCCACATCAAACGAGGCCATCCGCATCCCCGTATCCGAGTCTTCGGACAACATGAGATGTTCCGTATGGTCGCCGATCATGACGTTCAACATTGGCGCATCGTCTGACCCCGTGATGGTGGCCACGATACGGTCCGCGTTAATTTTTACATCGTCGTCGGGCAGAGACGAGTCGATGGTCACGGAGTCAATCGGCATATCTGCGGAATTCATCGCCATGTAGCCCATCGGCGGTGCGGGTATTTCTACCGCCATGACCGTGGCCATGCCGCCCGTGGACGTCGCCATCAGAGTTCCCAGATTGTCCACTATCTCGATAGCGCAATCCATCCCGCCGGCTGTGCACGAGAACACGAACCCGTTGACGGTCTCGCTCATGCCGGCTGTAACCGTCAGCGTACCCTTTTTCAGCATACCGGTGTCCGCCGGCAGTGCTACGGTGTGGGTGTCAGGCATCGGCTCCGGCTCAACGTGAACCGCCGCCACCGTGGCCATGCCGCCGGTGGAGGTTGCCATGAGCGCGCCCAGGTTCTCCTTCAATTCGATGTCGCAGTCCATCCCGCCTGCGTCGCACGAGAAAATGAAGCCATTGACAGTCTGGCTCATGCCGGCAGCTACCGTCAGCATGCCTGCTTCCAGCATGCCGGTGTCGTCCGGCAGCGCTACAGCATGTGTCGGGGTCGGTGGCGGCGGCGGGGGTTCACCGCCGCTGTCGGCTGTGGAGGTCGAGCTATCACTGCTGCAGCCCGCCACAACACATGCGGCTAGCGCCGCACTGACAATAAATTTGAGGTCCATTGATAGCCTCCTCCGAGTTGCACAGGCTTCCGGAGAGGCTCTTCAAAAAGATTCGGGCCCCTTTACTTGACCTCTTCACTTAATACCGTGAAGAGGCCCCGTGAAGAGGCCCCGTGAAGCTAGGCCACAGGCTAGCACGAAACTTTCGTTCTGGCAAGAGAAAAATTCAATCAGCCCCGTTCGCCTTGTTTCGCACCTCACGCAGCGCTGTCCACGGACTCGATGCGCCACCATCCCGGCGCCTCCGCAAGGCGCGCCGCCAGGGCCTGGCGCTGCGCCTCGAACTCCGGCGGCGTGCGCCCCGGAAAACGCTCGAACAACGCCCGCTGCGCTTCCGCCTCGCGCTGCCCGGCGGCGCTGTCGATGTCCATGATGCGATTGAACGCCGCCGCTTCGAAGCCCAGCCCGCGCCAGTTCATGTCCTCATAGCGCGGCATCAGGCCGAACGGGCTTTCCACCGCGTCCGCCGCGCCGTTCACCCGCGCGGCAATCCACTCCAGCACCCGCATATTCTCGCCAAAGCCGGGCCACAGGAAACGCCCGTCCGCATCCTTGCGAAACCAATTGACGCGAAAAATCTTCGGCGGTGCCGCGAGCCGCTCACCGACCGCCAGCCAGTGCCGCCAGTAATCCGCCATGTTGTAGCCGCAGAACGGCAGCATCGCCATCGGATCGCGGCGAATGGCCGCCTGATCCGCCGCCGCCGCCGTCGCTTCCGAACCCATTGTCGCCGCGCTGTACACGCCGTGCGCCCAGTCGCGCGCCTCATAGACCAGCGGAAAGGTATGGCTCAGACGCCCGCCGAAAATGAAGGCGCTGATCGGTACCCCTTCCGGGTCCTCGCGCGCCGGGTCGGCGCTGGGGCAGCGCCCCGCCGCGGCGGTGAAGCGCGCATTGGGATGCGCCGCCGGACGCCCGCTGTCCGGCGTCCATGACTCGCCGCGCCAGTCGGTAAGATGCGGCGGCGGCGCGCCGTCCGTCCCTTCCCACCAGACATCGCCGTCATCGGTCAGCGCGACATTGGTGAAAATCGTGTCGCGGCCGATCATCTCCATCGCATTGGGGTTGGTTTTCAGCGAGGTTCCCGGAACCACGCCGAAATACCCCGCTTCCGGGTTGATCGCGCGCAGGCGTCCGTCAGGCCCGGGGCGAATCCACGCAATGTCGTCGCCCACTGTGCTTACCGTCCATCCGTCATAGCCTTCGGGCGGAATCAACATCGCCAGATTGGTCTTGCCACAGGCGCTGGGGAATGCCGCCGCCACGTAGATCTTCTCGCCCTGCGGCGGCTGAAGACCCAGGATCAGCATATGCTCCGCGAGCCAGCCTTCATCCCGCGCCATCACCGAAGCCAGGCGCAGCGCAAAGCACTTCTTGCCGAGCAGTGCATTGCCGCCATATCCCGAACCGAACGACCAGATTTCCCGCTCCTCGGGAAAATGGACGATGTATTTTTCCGGGTTGCACGGCCACGGCACATCCTTCGCGCCGTCCGCCAGCGGCGCGCCCAGCGAATGCACGCACGGCACGAACGGCCCGTCGCCCAGAACCTCCAGCGCCGCCCGCCCCATGCGCGTCATCACACGCATACTGGCGGCCACATACGGCGAATCGGTAAGCTGGACGCCGATCTGCGCCAGCGGCGAGCCGAGCGGCCCCATGCTGAACGGCACCACATACATCACCCGCCCGCGCATCGCGCCGTCGAACAGACGCCGCAGCGTGCGTTTCATCTCTGCGGGCGCCACCCAGTTGTTGTTGGGTCCCGCTTCCGCCTCGCTGCGCGGGCAGACAAATGTCCGCCCTTCCACACGCGCCACATCGGAGGGGTCCGAACGCGCCAGAAAGCTGCCCGGTCGCTTGTCCGCCGCCAGCGGAATCAGCGTACCGGCGGCAACCATGCGGCGGCACAGGGCGTCATATTCTTCCTGCGAACCGTCGCACCAGTGGATGCGGTCCGGCCGCGTCAGCGCCGCGATCTCCGCAACCCATGCCCGAAGCGCCGCGCTGGCGGCGCCGCCATTTGTGTCCGTCACCCGTTCCGCCGTGTTCTCTGTTCGCTGCCGTGAAGACGGGGACTATCGACACCCGCCGCAAACTGTCAATTGCGAACGCCGTCCGCCGCCGCCCGATCCATCCATTTCTGGAATACCGGCGCCTGCGGCGGGTCAAGATGCGTCTCCTCGCGGCAGCGCGCCTTCAATTCCTCAATCGTGCCGCCGAAATCGAACAGCCCGTTGCGTCGCCGCTCCGACGCCATGCGCCGGCGCAGCGCTTCCGTGGCGCGCTCGTCCACTTCGCTGCCGCCGTTAAGCACTACGCCGTAGCGCCGCGCGCCCTCCGCCGTCACCACGCCGCGCCGCACATCCTGCGCCACCTTCGCGGCGTCGCGCTTCAGCGGGTCGCCCCAGCCGCCGCCGCCCCAGGTGTTGAAATACAGCGTATCCCCCGGCGCCACGCGGATACGGTCGCATTTGGACGCCATCCATTCCCGGGTTCCGTCGGCGCGCACCATCAGCTTGGTGCTGCGCCGCCCCGGAAGGCCGCCATTCACCCCCCAGGGATGGGTCAGCCAGCGGTCGTCATGGATGGAAATCTCCCCCGCCTCGAGAAACTGGTACCCCATGGACAGCCCGTTGCCGCCGCGATGCAGGCCGGGACCGCCACTGTCGGCAATCGGTTCGAAGGTCACGATGCGAAGCGGGAAATACGCTTCCAGGAACTCGTTCGGCACATTGGTGAATGCCGGCCACAGCGAATGGCCGTCCGGCCCGTCGCCCGCCGGCCGCCCGGGAATGCCGCCAAAGCCGATCTGGTATAGCTGATACCAGTCGCCGTCGCGATTGTAGCCCGAATACATGAAATGCGGGCTGTCGGAAAATCCGGCCGCGCACAGCGCGTCCGGCGCGCCCTGCCCCAGCAGCCCGCTCATGATGTCGAAAATGCGCGCCAGCATATGGGTGCGGGAACTCAGCGCGGCGGGACGCAGCGGCTTCAGGATCGACCCCGGCGGAATCCGCACATCCACCAGGTCGTAAAACCCGTCATTGAACAATATCTGCGGGTCGAACAAATTGATGAAAAACGCTCCGAGGAACATCTTGAACATTTCCTCATTGAGCAGGAAGTTCACCGAACTGATGGATTGAGGGTCCGTCCCGGCAAAGTCGAAAACCACCCGGTCGCCTTCGCGCCACATGGTGCACGCCACCTTGTACGGCCCCATGCCCATGCCGTCATCGTCGATATAATCCTCGAAGCTGCGCTTTTCCTCGGGCACCACGTTCTTGAGTATCGCGCCCATCGCGCGCTTGTTGCGCTCGAGCATGTCGATCATGGCGCAGACAAGCGTATCCACACCGAACCGGTCCGCCATTTCGACGACGCGGCGTTCCGCCAGGCGCATCGCCGCGACCAGCGCGTTGAAGTCCGACCGGTTCCAGTCCGGCAGGCGGCAATTGCGCAGGATCAGGTCCAGTATCTCGGTATTCAGTTCGCCCTTGCGGTATATCTTGACGGGCGGAATCTGAATCCCTTCCTCGAAAATCTGCGCCGCATCGGTCGGCAGGCTGCCCGGCACCTTGCCGCCGATATCGGTCATGTGGCCGAACATTGCCGCCCACGCTACCACGCGCCCGTCGATATAGATCGGCATCATCATCAGCCAGTCATTCAGATGGCTGATCGCCCCGCGGCACGAATAGGGGTCGTTGGTCAGGAAAATATCCCCTTCCTCGATCGTACCGTCATATCCCTGTTGAAACCCCCAGAAGAACGAACCGAACTGCCCCACCACCATCTTTCCATCCGGGTTCGCGATCATCGGAAAGGCGTCGTGCTGCTCACGAATTCCCGGCGACATGGCGGTGCGGAACAGCACCGCGTCCATTTCACTACGCGCGTTGCGCAGCGCATTCTCGATGATGTCCAGCGTGATGGGGTCGACATCCACCGTCTGGAACGGCGTGGTGTTCGATTGCACGAGACGGGCGGGCATGGCGTTCAACCTCCATTGCCGGCGGGGCGAATGAGAATATTGCCGACGGCATCCACCGTTCCGGCATGGCCGGGCAGGATCAGAGTCGTCGAATCCATTTCGGTGACGATTGCCGGGCCGTCCATGCGGTCGCCGGCCCGCAGCCTGGCGCGGTCATAAAGCCGCGCCGACCGGGTGCCGCCATCCACGAACACTTCCACCTCCTCGACAAGCGCCCCCCGCGGGTTGCCGTCGCCTTCCGGCAGCGGCTCGGCGCGCGCGCTGCTCTCGCCGCCCTGCGCCACAGCGCGCAGATTGTAGAGTTCACGCTCCGAATCCTGCGAAAAGGTGAACAGCCTCTCATGCAGGGCGTCGAACCGGCGCGCCACTTCCGCAAGGCCGCCGGCGGCGAATTCCTCCGGCGTGATATCCACCGTCAGGCGCATTCCTTGGCCGGCATAGCGCAAGTCGATCTGATACATCACGCTGCGCTCGCTGCGGGAAACCCCGTCCGCATCCAGCGTAGCTCCCGCCGCCGCCGCCAGTTCTTCCAGAATGCCGCTGACTTCCGCGTCGTCGGTTTCGCGGATGCGCCGCACAAAGGTGCGCGAAGCCTCATCGCGAATGCGCGTCGTCGCGTCGCCATAGGCGCAGAGAACCCCGGGGCCGGGCGGAATGACCACCGGCCAGGACCCCATCAGCCGGCCCAGCGCATTGGCGTGCAGCGGCCCGGCGCCGCCAAACCCCACCAGTGCAAAGTCGCGCGGATCGAAACCGCGCTCCACCGACACAAGGCGCAGCGCGCCGAACATGTTCTCATTGACGATGTCGATAATCCCGGCTGCCGCCTGCATCAGCGGCAGATCCATGTTGGCCGCCACTTTCGCCACCGCGCGTTCCGCCGCCGCGCGGTCCAGTTGCATTTCGCCGCCAAGGCGCGCGTTCGAGGGAAGATAGCCGAGGACAACATTGGCGTCGGTGACGGTTGCCGCATCGCCGCCCTTCCCATAGGCGGCTGGCCCGGGTTCCGCTCCGGCGCTTTGCGGCCCCACCCGCAGCGCCCGCGTCAATTCCGGCACATAGGCGATCGAACCGCCACCCGCCCCCACAGTCCGCACGTCGATCGAGGGCGCGCGCACCGTCACATCGGCAACGCGCGTTTCCCGCCGCGTCTGCGCCGCGCCATCCTGAATCAGCGCCACATCGGTCGACGTGCCGCCCATGTCGAAGGTAAGCAGATTGTCGAAACCTGCCTGGCGAGCGGTCCATATGGCGCCCGAAACGCCGCCCGCGGGGCCGCTCATCAACAGGTTTACCGGCGTCGCGCGCGCCGCCTCCGACGATGCCAGCCCGCCGTCGGAGCGCAGGATGTGAAGCTGCACCCCGCGCATCTTGCGGTCCAGCTCGGCGCGCAGATTTTCCACATAGCGGGATACCACCGGGCGGATGTAGGAATTGACCACCGTCGTTTCGGTGCGCTCATATTCATACATTTCCGGCACCACCTCCGAGGAGAGGGAGATCGGCACGCCGGGCAGCACATCGGCCGCAATCTCGCGCACCCGCCGTTCATGACCGCCATTGGCATAGGCGTTCATCAGCGACACCGTCAGCGCCTCGATCCCCTCCCCGCGCAGCGCCGCCAGATCGCTGCGCAGATTCTCCTCATCCAGCGGGTCGACGATCTCCCCGCCCGCAGCGATCCGCTCATCGGCTTCGATGGTGAGTTCCAGCGGCGCCAGCGGGTCGCTCTTGTTGTAGATCACCCAGCCGCCAAGGCCGCCCGGGACATAGGAGCGAGCCACTTGCAGGATCTGCCGGTAACCCTTGGTGGTCACCAGCCCGACACGGGCGCCGGACGCGGTCAGCACCGTGTTGGTGGCGACAGTGGTGCCGTGCATCACCTCGCCAATGCGCCCCGGCTCGATTCCCGCCACCTCGCATATGCGCACGATGCCGTTCAGCACGCCCACCGACGAGTCGTCCGGTGTCGAGGGAACCTTGGCCGTGACCGTGCGCCCCGTGGCCTCCTCGATCAGCAGCAGGTCGGTAAAGGTGCCGCCGACATCAATGCCCAGCCGATAGGCGCCGCTGCCGCTCATGCGCCGGCGCGGCACTTCCGCTGCTGCCGCTTGCGGCGCGCGCGAAGGCGCAGGTGCTTCAGCGCGGCGCGCCTGCCGCGCTGCCGGCGCATGCTTCGCCCGCCGCGCAACCGGCGCCGGAGGCGGCGGCTCGGGCACCGGCGCACGCCGCGCCTCCCCGTTGCCAAGCCGGTCGAATTCCGACCTCAAATTCGCCAGTTCACGGTCGAACCAGCTTTGCGCATCGCTGCTCATCCCGCCTCTCCCTTGGCTCCCTGCCAGCCTGGCACACGCGCCGCACAATAGTACGGTATCCGGCACCGGGCGAAACCCCTCGCGGTCCATAACGCCGGACGGCTTCCCTGTTGACACCCAGTGCCCGCAGCGGCGCGACCGGCATCAGGCATCGTGCCCGTGGTTTTCGTCTTTCCTGATCTTCTCCGGGACTGAGTGCTCCCGCCGGTCAGGCGGGCACAAGGTCGTCGAGGGTGATACGAAGGGCATTCGCGAGGGATCGGAGCGTCCGGACAGACCCGGTGGCGCGGCCCGCTTCGATGTCGATGATCTGCACGCGGCTGACGCCTGCGGAGCGGGCAAGGCCCGATTGCGACATGCCCCGGTATGTCCGCCAGACTTTGAGCGGATTGTGACCGTCAAACAGGCGGTCGGCGACATCAGCGGGCAGCATTTCCTCCGCGCCGGTGTCGAGGCCGGCCGCGACCGACCGGGCCGCGTGGATATCCGCGCTTTCCTCCGCCGCGATGCACAGGCGATCATATTCGGCCCTGGAAATAGTGATGGTTTCGCTCATGGGTCTACCCCCTGCAGACATCGCCCCGGCCGGCGATGTGCAATATCTCAAGCCGCTCGGCATCCCGCATAATGACACGCCAATCGCCGACGCGCAGTCGAAGGAACCCGTCGGGACCGCGCAGGCGGGCGGCGTTATCGGCCTGCGACGCCGGGTCGTGTGCATGGCTGCGGATCTTGTTTCGTATGCGATCCGCAAGATTCCGGGGCATGCGCATGAGGGATCTCACGGCGGCTCGGCTGCAGGCGATCTCCTTCACACAGAGACTGTAGCGATGCACGACAGAGCGGTCAAGCGCAGCACCGGGGTTTCAGGAGGTCAAGTCCTCCGCATTTCAGCGCCATGGAAAGGTGATGAGGCCGCGCAGCACGGCTTTGCCGGCATCCCTATCCCCGACAGCACGCACTCGACCCCTTCCTTGAGCAACGCCTCTCATCATCGGCGGCGCTTGCATTCTTGCCAGCGGCTCCGTGCGCGCTCTGCATCTGCGGGACTGCTTCGCGTCGAAAACTTCAACAAATCACTTGATCGGCGCCAACCGCTCAACGTGGATCTGGTCCCTTTTCTTCAGCGCGCGGGCGAGGTCATAGGCCGTCTGCAGCCTGTACCAGGTTTCGGCGCCGCCGCCGAACGCCTTGTCGAGGCGGATCGCCATCTCTGGAGAGATGCCTGCCCGGCAATTTACGATATCCGAAAGCTGCTTGCGGCTGACGCCAAGTCCGCGCGCAGCCGCTGTAACGCTCAGGCCCAGGGGCTCCAGACAGTCATATCGCACCGAAAGACCCGGATGTGGCGGGTGCTTCATCGGCATTTTATCGGTTCCTCCTAATGATAATCGACCAGATCGACATCCCTGACGTTGGAGCCGTCGAAGCGGAAGACTATACGCCAGTTGGCCGAAACCCTGACCGACCAGAATCCCGCCAGACCACCTGTCAAAGAATGCAGATCGAAACCCGGGAGGTCCATGTCTCCGGGCTCAGCGGCTTCATCAAGGCGCGCCAGGACACGCTCGACCTTGCCAACCAGTGTAGGCGCGACTCGCCTTCGCTCTCCCTTCTCGAACAAGCGCGCAAGGCCCTTGTGACGAAAGCTGAGAAACATAGTACCGTGTGTAACCTGAAACCACACAGCTTACAAGCTGGCTTCGCGTTTCAGCCGACGACCCTATACCGGAATGGAAGCTCCCGTAATCGAGTTTTCGTGTGTATCGAGTGATTGGTTGAAGTTTTCGACGCGAGCCGCTTCGGCGAGGCTGAGCAGCGTGTCACCGGCGATGCACAGGGTCGCACTCAATTCCAGCACCGGCGACGGGAAATCTCGCCGCGGCGGCAGGCCTCGATGGCGAGATGGGCAATTTCGTTACGGAGTTCCCGCTCCCGGTACTGTTGCTCTTCGCACTCACCGACATCGGCGAACATGCATAGCGTCTTGAGATACTTGTGCCTGAATCGTTCCTGTTCGGCCGCCTCTTCTCCCTGCGCCACGGCGTCTCCGGGCGAGGGGGGAAGACCCAGCGCTTCGGCCGCGGTTTTCTGGCTGAGGCCGCGCGCTTCCCGCACCGAGCATGATCCAGGGCTGTGATGCCCCGCCGCGGATGCCGAATTAGGGGCAGAGCCGCGTCGGCGTCGCTGTGTTGCGACAGGGCATATATTCCGATATATTCGGATATATTCCGCCCATCGAAGGGAACCGACATGCCGTTGGTCAAGAAGAGCATCACTGTGACGGATCGCCAGGAGCAATGGATCAGAACCCTGGTCGCCAGCGGCGAGTACGGCAATGACAGCGAGTATTTCCGCGATCTGATCCGGCGTGACCAGGAACAGAATGCACTGTTCCGCGCCTTGAAGCAGGCCATCCAAGATGGCCTGGACGGCGGTGTGAGCGACAAGACGGTAAAGGAAGTGTGGGCCGAGGCGGAACAGCGCTATCGCGCGCGGCATGGCTGACTATCGGCTTGCCTCTCGCGCCCGGACCGACCTTGCCGAAATCGCCGACTACACTATCGAGACCTTCGGCATCGAACAGGCGCGCCGCTATCGCGATGAGTTGGAAGCGTGCTTCCGAAACCTCGCGGAGAACCCCCGATCAGGCCGAAGCGCCGAACGGCTGGCGCCGGGACTGCGGCGCTGGGAGCATCGCTCCCTTGTCGTCTTCTATGTCGAGGACGAACGCGGGGTTCTGGTCGTCCGCATCCTGCACAGGCGAAGGGATGCGCCCCGCCATCTGTGATGGCTGAACTGGCTGCAGGACATCGCCGTAGCGATGGGTGCGGCTGCTCAGGGGGACGAACAGCCGTGACGGACCATGAGGTTGCCGCACCTGCATCGCGTGAAGGCGCGTTTCGGGTTGCCGTCGCACAGGACGCCGCGGCGGTGAGATGGGCGGGACCGTCACGGAACCTGTCGTAAATCTGCTTCAAACTGGTGCGCTACGCGATTTGAAACGCTATTGACTCATTCCGTGCAGGGCATGATACTCACAACCAGAACGCATTTCGATCTGGAAGCTGCCAATCCGGTGTGCGGCAGGTGTCGCGGTAGCCTTCACAAGGATGCCCTCGCGAAGCCTCTTGTGCGCCTGTGTGTGGAACTGCCAGCCGTGCCTGCGGGTTCGGGAAGGGGGGTCGAAAGCGCTGCCTGAACACTATTGTGTTTCAGGCTTCATTCCTGAGGAGGAGGAAACATGAGAATGAGGCACGAGATATCGATCGCCCGGCCGGTTCAGGCGGCGGCGGCCGCCGCGGTCATGGCGGCCTTCGCCTACACCCCGGCTTCAGCGGACTCGAACGCGTCCCGTATCGTCAACTGCCCCGATGCCGACTGGTGCCACTATCACCGCACCATCGACCGCGGATGGCGCCACAGCCCGCTCGCCCAGATCAATACCAACAATGTTGCAGACCTGCGCCCGGCATGGATCTTCCAGCCCGGCGAAGTGCGCATGGGCATCCATTCGACGCCGCTCGTGATCGACGGCGCCATGTATCTCGCAACCAACCCGTCCACCGTGTGGAAGCTCGACGCCGCCACCGGCGAACGCCTCTGGGCCTTCGTGCCGGAACTCGACGAAGCCGTCGTCGCGCGCTCCTTCTTCTCCCACACGCGCGGACTGTCGGTCGGTGACGGACGTGTCTATATGGGCACCGCCGATGGCCGCCAGATCGCCCTCGACGAAGATAGCGGCGAAGTGATCTGGGACGTCCAGATCGTTGATTCAGCCAAGGAAACCGCAGGTTTCTCCGGTGCCGCAACCTTTGTCAGCTCCGACCTCTTCATCGTCGGCCAGAATGGCGGCGAATATCCGGTCGAAGGCAAAATTTTCGGCATCGACCCCAATAATGGCGACATCAAGTGGACCTTCTACACCACGGGCCGCGGCGATGAAGCGGCGCTCGCCACATGGGGCGGCGACTCCTGGAAATATGGCGGCGGCGGCGCATGGCAGCCGGGCACCGTCGATTTCGTCAACAACCAGATCCTGTTCGGCATCGGCAACCCCAACCCCGACTACGACTATTGCGGGGACACCTGCCGCGACCCGAACACCGATGCCCACCGCCCCGGCGACAACCTCTACACTTCCGCCACGGTGGCCCTCGACATCGATACCGGCCAGTTGAACTGGTACTTCATGGAAGCCCCGTCGGACCCATATGACTATGACGCCTCCCCGGGCGAATATGTCATCCTCGAGGACGACGAACATGGCCGCGTGATCCTGCATCCCGGCAAGAACGGCTTCAACCATGTCCATGACGCCGCGACCGGCCAGCCGATCAACGTCTATCCGGACATGAAGAACTACAACTGGACCACCGGCTTCAATCTCGAAACCGGCCAGTGGGAAAATATGCTGTGGCCGAAAGCGGACGAAAGAACGCTGGTATGCCCCGCCATCGACGGCGGCCATAGCTGGAATGCCGGCACCTACAGCCCGCAAACCGGCCTGTTCTACCGCGTTACCCAGGAATGGTGCATGTGGCTGACCGTAGCGCCCAAGGGCGGTGCGGACTACATCACTGCCGGCGCCTCCGAGCGCATCACCGAGCCGTTCGTACAGGCCTTCATGGCTGCCGAATGGATCGGCACGAACCCTCCGGGCGACACCAACCACGGCTTCATCACCGCGCGTGACCCCGTGTCCGGCGACCTCGCCTGGGAAAAGCGTTATGACATCATCCCGCACTCGGCTCTCATGAGCACCGGCGGCGGCCTGCTGTTCAACGCCACCACCGACGGCTGGGCCGAAGCCATCGACGCGGCGTCCGGCAGCCTGCTGTGGCGGTTCAACAACGGCTCCGGCCATAATGGCGGCATCGTCTCCTACGATGTCGGCGGCACCCAGTACGTCGCCTTCGCTTCCGGCCATGGCTCCTATGTCGGGCGCGCCGTTGAAAGCCTCAACAGGGACAAGCTGGTGAACTACAAGGAAAGCGCGGCAATCATCGCGTTCTCCCTGCGCTAGACTCCAGCACACCTGTCCTGCAGGGCAAGGAGCGCAAGCTCCTTGCCCTTTTTCCTGCCTGCCGCTAAAACCCATCGACGCTGCACCCGCCGCCCGGCGCGGCATAACCCCGGGAGCATATCTGTGAGAACGACCAGCCTGTCGAAAGTGAAAAGGGTCATCGCCGCCGCCGGCATCGCACTGGCCGTCGCGGTCGTCGGAGCGTCCGTGCCGGCCCAGGACGACAATCCGGCCAGCTTCTTTCCCAAGGTGAACCCCCTTTCCGGTGACGCCGACGCGATCACCAAGGGCAAAAGGCTGTTCGTCAACTGGTGCTCGCAATGCCACGGGCGCAAGGCCGACGGCAATGCACGCTTCGAAAACCAGGCCGCCGACCTGCGCAAATTCTGGCGCGGATACCCCGAGTTCGTCGTCATTGTCCTCAATGGCCAACAAGGACAGATCGGCTGGATGCCCCCGCTCGGCGGCTATCTCGATGAGGACCAGATCGCCATGATGGGCGCCTATCTCGAAACCCTCGCCGTCGAAGGCGCAAACTGGGTAGGAAGATAGACCCGAACCACAGCCTCGTAATCAAATCCCCGATCAATCCCCCCGAACGCGGGCAGCACACCCCCGCCCGTCCCCGACAGATCAGGCAAATCAGAAAGGAGAGCAGCATGGCAGCCATCCGACCCGTGAAAATGCTGTTGGCGGCCGCAGCATGTGTTTTCTCCCTGGCGGCGCACGCGCAGCACGACACGCTGTTCACGCTGCACGACCAGAGCTGGCTCTGCGCAACGCCCGACGATTACGCCCATGCCCTCGCCCTCACGGCAGAAAATGACGGACGCACCGGGCCCATCGAAGCGAAACTGCGCACCAGCAAGCAGTGCATCCTGATCGTCGAAGACGACATAGAAGACATCATGGCGCCGTTCGTCCAGGTAACCGAACGCCAGGACGAGCTCGTCAAGGTCGTCTTCACCGTCGAATTCTACCGACGGATCGAACTGCTGCATCGCAACATCACCCGCGCAACCTTCACCGGCTGGACCGGAAACGACAATTTGCGCAATTATCACCAGTGGCTCACCGGCAAGCCGCAAGACTGACGGCGGCGCTGGCTGCCGCCCTCGCCTGCGCACCTGCGGCAGCGCCTGCCGCCGAAGCCGGCGGAGACATGTTCATTCGCGGCACCGTCTCCGCCGCTGCCGGACATGCCGCTGCCGTCACACCTGAAGACCGGCTGGTGATCAAGATCTACCATCCCGAAGACGATGTGGAATGGGACCCGAAATACAAATATGTGCGGGAATTCTCGCTGCCGGCGGCATTCGCCATTTCACCGCCCATCGACATGAACGGGCGCGCGCGCTGGTCCCTCTGGCGAGTTGAAATCTCTACCGATCGCGACGGCGATGTACTCACGGTGGGCCCCGGCGAACTGTTCGCTGCAACACCCGAACTGCTGCCCCTTGGCACCCGTGGCGTGACGCTGGAACTGGCCCCCGGCCCCGCCGGCCGGCAGTGACCGCCAATTGCGGGAAGCGATAATGACCGCGCCTTGCCTCGGGCCGCACCCCGACACCCACCCACCGGCAACACCGGTTCCGGCAGGCGCCTGCGACTGCCATTCCCACATCTTCGCCCCGACAGCCGAGGCCCCGCTGGTCACAGAACGTACCTACACGCCGCCGCCGGCGCCGCTTGCCGCCTACCGCAAGATGCTGGATACGCTGGGGCTGGAACGCGCTGTCATCGTGCAGCCCAGCATCTACGGTACCGACAACCGGGTAACCGAACAGGCTGTTCGCGCCCTGGGACCGCGGGGGCGCGGCGTGGCCGTCGTCGATCCCGGCATTGGATCAAGGAAACTGGCGGTCCTGCATGACGCCGGATTTCGCGGCGTTCGCTTCAACCTGCTCTATGCCGGCGGCCTCGCCATCGACGCCGTGGAAACCGTGGCCGCGAAGATTGCTCCGCTTGGCTGGCACCTGCAGTTCCTGTTTGACGTGCGTGACCTGCCGGATGTGGCGTCGCGTCTGCGAGCGCTCCCCACCGAAATCGTGTTCGACCATATGGGACATATGAGCGTCGCCCGCGGCGGCGCCCATCCCGGCTTCCGCGCCCTGCTCTCCCTGCTGGCCGACGGCGCCTGCTGGGTGAAACTTTCCGGCGCCTATCGCATTACCGAAACCGGCGCGCCGTTCGCCGATACCACCCCGTTCGCCCGCGCACTCCTCGCCGCCAACCCGGAACAGCTTGTCTGGGGAACTGACTGGCCGCATCCGGGGCTGAAATCCGACATGCCCGATGACGGCGACCTGCTCGACTTGCTCGACGGTTCGCTGCCCGATGCTGCGACGCGCAAGGCCGTCCTGGCTGATAACCCGGCGCGGCTCTACGGCTTCGATAACTGACTCCCCGCCCGACTCCCTTTGCGCCAAGGGTGATGATGGTGACCGGCACAGCAGAAAACCTTCCCCGCAATCCGGCCAATTTCCACCCGCTGACACCGCTTTCCTTTCTCGCTCGCACCGCCGCGGTCTATCCCGACCGCACCGCATGGGTCCACGGCGCGGAGAGTTGCACCTATCGCGCGTTTCACGAGCGCTGCCGGCGCTTTGCTGCGGCGCTCGCGGCACGCGGCATCGGCGGCAACGCCGCTGACGTGGTAGCCGTCATGGCGCCCAACGTCCCCTGCCTGCTGGAGGCCCATTACGGCGTGCCAATGGCCGGTGCCGTGCTCAACGCGCTGAATGTGCGCCTCGACGCACCCGCCATTCGTTTCATTCTCGAACACAGCGAAGCGAAACTGCTGATCGTCGACCGCGAATTCAGCGCCGTCGCGGCCGCCGCGCTCGCCGGCATGAAGTCACCGCCCGTCACGGTCGATTATCTCGACCCGGCATTTGACGGCGCCGGCGAGCGTGTCGGCGAAATCGACTATGAGGCGTTTCTGGCGTCCGGCGACCCGGCCCTCGCCCCGCACCCGGTGGCCGATGAATGGGACGCCATTTCCGTCAACTACACTTCCGGCACCACCGGCGATCCCAAGGGCGTTGTCTATCATCATCGCGGTGCCTGCCTGAACGCCCTCGGCAATCAACTCGCATGGGGAATGCAGCGCCATCCCGTCTATCTGTGGACGCTGCCGATGTTTCATTGCAATGGCTGGTGCTTCCCCTGGACGGTGGTAGCGCTGGCCGGCACGCATGTCTGCCTGCGGCGCGTCGAGGCGCGCGCCATCTACCACGCCATCGCGCAACACGGCGTCACCCATATGTGCGGCGCCCCCATTGTGTTGAATCTCATCGCCAATGCGCCGACGGAGGAGCGCACGGATTTTACGCGCACGGTGGAAGTGCTGACCGCGGCATCACCACCGCCGCCGGCGGTGATTACCGCCGTTGAGCGCGCCGGCTTCCATGTCACCCATGTCTACGGCCTCACCGAATGCTACGGCCCCGGCGTCGTTTGCGCATGGCATGAGGAATGGAACAGCCTGCCGGCGGAGGAACGCGCCGCTCTCAAGGCACGCCAGGGCGTCCGCTATCCGGTCATGGAAGGGCTGGAGGTGATGGACCCGGAGAGCATGATCCCGCAGCCCGCCGACGGCGCCACCATGGGCGAAGTGATGATGCGGGGAAACATCATCATGAAAGGCTATCTCAAGAACCCCGCCGCCACCGAAGCCGCGTTCGCCGGCGGCTGGTTCCACACCGGCGATCTCGGCGTCATGCACGAGGACGGCTATATCGAACTTCGCGACCGAGCCAAGGACATCATCATCTCCGGCGGTGAAAACATCTCGTCGATCGAGGTGGAGCAGGTCCTCTACCGCCATCCTGCCGTGATGGAAGCGGCGGTTGTGGCGCGCCCGGACGAAAAATGGGGCGAAACACCCTGCGCGTTCGTCGAACTCAAGGAAGACGCGGCCGCGATGGACGCCGCACGCCTCATCGCCTTCTGCCGCGAAAACATGGCGCGCTTCAAGGCCCCGAAAACGGTGATCTTCGGCGCCCTGCCCAAGACCTCCACCGGCAAGGTCCAGAAATACATCCTGCGCGCCCGCGCCCGCGCCCTGTAAGGGCGCGCAGGCGCCGCGAGGCTACTGCCGCAGGGTCAGCATCCCCCGGCTCAACTCGAAACCCGAAAGCCGGTTGATGAAACTCATCCCCAGCAACGACATCCCAAGATCCGACGAGGTGACCGACGCACGCACATTTCCGACCCGCACCCCGCCAGCGACAATTTCGCTCAGGCGCACCGGCGCACCGAATACAATCCCGTTGGCCGTCTGAAAGCGCTGCACGTAATTCAGGAACTCCGGGTCGAGGCCCACCCGCCGTGCATCGGCTTGGCTCAGTACCACTTCCGACGCTCCGGTATCGACAAGAAACCGCACCGGCACACCATTGACGCTGGCGCGTATGATGAAATCCCCGCGCCGATTGGCCCGAAACTGCGCGGCGCCCGGCACTTGCGACACCGCATTGCCCGAAAACAGCGCCGTCGTCAGCGCCGCAGTGCCGACCTGGCCTTGCTGCCACAGGGAATACCCGGCATAGGCCACGAGGAACAATCCGGCCCATACCGCAAGGTGCCGGACATTGCGTCGGAAATCCCCGATGAACAGCGCCGGCAGGAACAGGAACAGCAGGACACCCAGCCCCAATATGCGAACCAGCGCTTCCGTGGCGGTGTAATTGCCGTAAAACAGCAGCAATCCCGCGCCGAGGGCGAGGAGGACCACCAGCAGCCAGGCATTGGCGCTCCGGCGCCGCCGCATCGGCGGCGGAGTCCACGGATCAGGCTTGAGACCGGGCATGGCGCGCTCCCCGCCCTGCCCGCCCTACAGTATACCGAGCACGGACTCGGGCGGCCGTCCCAGCACCGCCCGTCCGCCGCATGTGACAATCGGCCGCTCGATCAGGACCGGATTGGCCGCCATCGCCGCAATCAGCGCCTCCTCATCCAGCGCCGGATCATCCAGCCCGTTGCTCTTGTAGGCCGCTTCCCTGCGCCGCATCAGGCCGCGCGCATCAAGACCGAGCCGCTCAAGCAAAACGCGCAAGGTGCCCGCATCCGGCGGCGTCTTGAGATACTCGACAACCACCGGCTCGATCCCGCGCTCCTTCAGCAGCGCCAGCGTCTGGCGCGACTTGCTGCAGCGCGGATTGTGATAGATCGTCACTTCCTTCTGCGCCGCCGGCGCCTTCGTCTCGGCAGCTCCCAGCAGGCCGCGCCGCGACAGGTTCTCCATCAACGCCGAAACGCCGAACGACCAGGAGGGAATGGTGTCGCACCACCCCACGCGATTCACCAGCGCGCCCAGCGGCGGCGTGTTGATCAGCACGACATCTCCGATCTGGTGCGTAAAGCCCCGCCCGGCCTCGCCGCGGTCGTCGGTCGGCGCGAACATCGTGCCCGTCATCAGCACGAACCCGTCCGGGTAGGCGTGATCCTGATTGATCGTCTGGTCCACCAGTTCCCGCGGGGTACGGCTCATCAGACCCATGGAAGAGGTGCCGAGCAGCGAAAACTGGTCATCCCCCTCCACCGCCAGGCTGATATCCACACCTTCCAGGTCATGCAGCGTGAAAGTCGAATCGAACAGGCGGATGAACGGCCCGATAGCGCAGGAAGCGTTGTTGTCCTTGGCGCGGTTCAACAGCAGCGCGCTGCGGCCCTCCATGTCGCGCAAATTGACGTCATTGCCCAGCGTCGCCCCGACAATCTCGCCCCGCGCATTCACCACCAGCACCGCTTCAGGCTCGGGATTGTTCCATGTCGAATGCCGGGGAATGCCGATCTCTGCCCCCGGGCCGACCGCGCTCATCGGCTGCGCCTTGGTGAAAATCTCCGCGTCCGGCCCGATTCCCACTTCCAGATAAGGCGACCACAGGCCGCGCTTCACAAGCGACTCCTTCAGCTTCAACGCTGCGTCGGAACCGGGCTTGATGCCTTGCAGGCCAGCACCGATTTCGTTCGTCAGCGACGCGCGGACTTCCTCCACCCCCTCCGGATCGCCCTTTGTGTGCTCCTCAAGCACCCGCTCCATCAGGCTGTCAAGAAATGTCACACCCGCGGCCTTGATCGCCTGCAAGTCGATGGGCGCGAGGAACCACGGCTTGTTCAGGTCGCGTCCGTCGGGCGGGGTGTTGCCGAGGATTTCGTCCAGCCCGCCAAGCCGTTCCGCACTCCCGGTGCTCGCCACGGCGCGCACCGGATCGTCCGCATTCATCAGCGCCGCCGATGTCGGCCAGGCCGCGGAAATGTCATAGACGCCCGTATCGGCCAGCGCCACAACCGCCGGCCCTTGCTGTGCCGGTACCCAGCAACGCCCTACCAAAGTGCCTCTGGTTCCGTCTTCGGGAAGTACGATTTCCTTGTTGAGGATGAAATCCATGACGCCCGTCCCCTTGTCCGCGACGTTAACGCCGCGTCGCCCCAATGTAGGCAAATTGCCCCCTTCTGGCAATGCCGCGCGCGCGTGCGACACCCCTGCGGGCCTGTGCCCGCAAGGCCCGGGAGCCTTTCAGTGCCTGTCAATCCTGCCGGAAAACTTCGCCGGCGCGGCGAAAGCGCGCCGGAGCTACCAAATGATTTTCGCCGGGTCCCCTTGATAACGCGAGCGAATCCAGGCAACGACCTTCCAGATCTCGTCGTCGCTCAGAATATCCGCAAACGGCGCCATCACCGTCCCCCTGCGGCCTTTCGCAATCGCCCGGAAAACCGTTTTGTCGGTCGGCCGATAAACCCACACATCGTCCGTCAGGTCCGGCCCCACCGCACCTTCCGCACCGGTCCCGTGGCACGCATAACAGCCGACATCCACCCACAGGCGTTCGCCTTCGGCAATCGCTTCGGCATCGCCCGTATGCGGGTTGCTGTCCTGGGCGCCTGCCACCCCGCTCATCAGGATGACGGCCGCCAAGGCGCTTCCGAAAAATCTCGACATCGCGGTCAGCATCCGGTCAACGGGCCTCCTTGTGTGCCTTGCGGGCTGTGAAGAAGGGGGGCCGGCGCAGCCGCCCCCCCTCCAAGCCTCGGAATCCTACCTGCCAAACAGGCCGAACACCATCAGATAGCCGCCCTTGCGGCTGTCCCTCAGATGCGGCGAACCGCCTTCACCGAAGATCGCCCAGCCGGTCCAGCCGCCGAAGCCCGCCGGTACGGCAACATATTGCTTGCCGTCGATCGCATAGGTCATCGGGCTGCCAAAAATGCCGGTTCCGACATTGTAGGAGAACACCTCCTCGCCGGTATCCTGGTTATAGGCCTTGAAATACCCCTCCGGCGTGCCGGCAAACAGCAGATTGCCGCCGGTCGTCAGCAACCCGCCGGTAAACGGCGACGGCGCCTTCACCGTCCAGCGCTTCTCGCCGGTGCGGCCGTCAAACGCCACAAGCTGGCCATAGCCGTTCCGCCAGCTGATGGTGCCGATGCCCCAATAGGGACGCCCGATCGTGCGCTCTGCCGGATTCAGACCCTCACCCAACGGCGCGCTGCGAATATCGACGCAGATTTCGCGACTCGGCACGAACACCATCTTGGTGTGCGGGTTCACCGACATGGGATTCCACCATTTGCCGCCCTCCGACGCCGGGCAGATATCCTTTGCCTCATATTCGTAGGAAGGCACTTTCTCGGGATTGACGATCGGTCGCCCGGTCTCGTCAAAACCGGTCATCCAGTTGACCTTCGAGATCGGCACGCCCCAGCGGAACGCACTGTTCGTGCGGTCGATGGCATAGAGAATGCCGTTGCGGTCGCCGTGGAAATACAGCTTCTCGCCGTCTACATCCATCAGCACCGGCTCGTTATTGCCGTCATAATCCCACACATCATGCGGCGTATATTGATACCAGTGCAGGATCGCGCCAGTGTCCGGGTTCAATGCCAGGGTGGTGTTGGAGTAGAGATTGTCGCCCGGGCGGTTGACCCCGTCCCAGTCGGGATTCGGGTTGCCCACACCCCAATAGATCGTGTCCAGCTCAGGGTCGTAGGAACCCGTGATCCATGCCGAGGCGCCGCCGTAATCCGCGGCGTCGCCGCTGCCCCATGTGTCGCGATTGGGCTCGCCCTCGGCCGGGATCGTATAGGTCCGCCACGCTTGGTCGCCGGTCTCCGCATCAAGCGCCTCGATATACAGGCGCGTCGGATATTCCGCACCCGACAGGCCGACCACCACATTGCCCTTCACGATCAGCGGCGCGACCGTCATCGTGTAGGCTTCTTCCCAATTGCCGATATTGCGATGCCATACAACCTCGCCGGTCGCCGCATCCAGCGCCACGACATCCGCATCCGGCGTCGCGATATAGACCTTGTCCTGATACAGCGCCGCACCGCGATTGCCGATATCGCAGCACATCTTGCTGGCCACTTCCTCCGGCAACTCGTCCACATAACGCCAGATCTCGTCGCCCGTGCGCGCATCAATGGCAAACAGGCGCCCATGCGACGCCGTCGCATACATCACCCCGTTATTGACCAGCGGAGTGGTGTTCTGCGCATCGAGTACACCAAAGGAGAAAGTCCATTTCGGCACCAGCCGCTTGATGCTCTTCGTGTTGATCTGGCTCAGGGGACTGTATCGCGTGGACGAATAATCCCTCGGCGCCATCAACCAGTTATTGGGGTCCTGGCCTGCCTCAAGCAGCATCTGGGTGGTGACATTGCTCTGCGGCAATGCCGCCGACGAGAGACACAGCACCGCCCCCGCGGCAAGCGCCGCAGCCGCAGTTCGCCCCGTCAGAAATCCTGTCCGCATTTTCGCCTCCCTCGGCTCCAAAGATACAACGCGGCTGTTATAGCACGGGCATGACTGCGCACAATCAGCACCATTTGCACAAGCCAGCTTGTTCTGCTATAGTTCCTCTCATCGCAGCCGCCGAAAGACCCCAGGATCAGGACAAATCCCCCCAAATCCCGGCTAATCCCACTTTAAATTCCGAAATCCCCGCACCCCGTCATCACTCGCTCATGCCCGGGCGCGCGCCTTCGCCAACCGCCCAGCGAACCGCCGCTTCGACACGGTCCGGCCGCTCATGCGGCACCCAGTGACTCGCCCCGCCCACACGATCAACAGACAAATCCGCCACATGCTCGGAAAGACCATCCAGATTGGCCGGTGTCAGCGCGCGGTCCTTCATTCCCCACACCACATGCGTCGGCACCTCAACACGCAACACCCCGTCCGGCTTCCGGGCAAGCGCGCGATTGCGGTAATAGGCAAGCATTGCCGTCATGGCGCCTGGGACCTGCCACGCCCTCCGGTAACGGTGGTCATCCTCCGCCGTCATGAACCCCCGCTTGATTCCCCAGGTCGTGATCCAGCGCGCCATTTCCGCCGCGTCATCCGCAAGCAGGCGCGCCTCCGTGCCCGGGTCGAGGAAATCAGTCATATATTGACTGGCGGCAATCTGCGCCGCGTGGGACTCCAGCAAGCGCGCGAATATCGCCGGATGCGGCGCATTTACAATCACCATCCGCTCGAACAACGCGGGGTCTGTCAGCGCCGCCGCCCACGCTACCGCGCCGCCCCAGTCATGGCCCACCAGAACCGCGCGCTCATGTCCCAGCGCGCCCACCAGTCCGCGCACATCCCCCACCAGGCAACGCAGGCGATAGGGTTCGAGACCGGCCGGCTTCGACGAAAGATTATACCCTCGCATGTCCGGCGCCGCCGCGTGAAAACCCGTGCCGAAGCTCAGCAAATACTGCCGCCACGCATACCAGAATTCGGGAAACCCGTGCAGGAACAGCACCAGGCGGCCGCGCCCCGATTCCACGACATGCAATCGCACATCGTCCAGGTCCACATAGCGGTCGCGCAGCACCGCATCGCCAAGCTCCGCCGCCGACACCCCTGCCGCGCCGCTCATCACGTCATCCGCCGTCATCGCCGCCCCCTGTTTCCGCCGCTCCCCGCCGGCGACGCAAACCTATAACGTGCCGGCAGCAAAACACAGGCACGGCAAAACAACCATGGCACAATCGCGATACACCCTCTCACGGCGGAAGATCAGGCTCGACCGCCTGCCGGCGACCGCCCGCTTCTCCGACAAGGCCGAATACCTTGCCGCCGAAACCCGCGCGCAGAAACGCATGCTGGCCGTGCAGCAGGCCTGCCGACGCGAGGGCAAGCGCGCCGTCATCGTCTTCGAAGGCTGGGACGCCGCCGGCAAGGGCGGCGCAATCCGCCGCCTCACCGCCCGCCTCGACCCCCGCGGCTACAAGGTATGGCCCATCGGCGCACCCGATGCCGCCGAACAGGGTCGGCATTACCTCTATCGATTCTGGACCCGGCTGCCGGAACCCGGCGCCATCGCCATCTTCGACCGCTCATGGTACGGCCGCGTGCTGGTCGAACGCGTCGAAGGACTGATCAGCGACGCCGCATGGCGCCGTGCCTATGACGAAATCAACGAGTTCGAACACCTCCTCACGGCCGACGGTGTGCGCATGGTCAAGATCTTCCTGCACATCTCCCCCGGCGAACAATTGCGGCGGTTTCGCGAACGCCTCGACGACCCCATCAAACGCTGGAAGCTCACACCGGAAGACCTCCGCAACCGCCGCCGGGTGGACGAATACACAACCGCCTATCACGACATGTTCGAACGCACCTCCACCCGCGCAGCGCCTTGGCGGGCCATTGCCGGCGACGACAAGCGAACCGCGCGCGTGGAGGTCATGGAAATCATCGCCAAGCGCCTGTCGCGAAACCTGTCGCTGGCCCCTGCGCCGGTGGACCCCGCCATCACCCGCGCCCTCGTCGACGCAGAACGAAATGCCGGCCGCAGGGGGAAAGACCGATAAGCGCCGCCCGCGGCCGCCGCCTACAGCCACAGGACAAGAACCATGAACAGCAGCGCCCCCGCCGCAAAACCGGCGAAAAACCCGGTCGCGATGGCGCGGCGCGACAGGCGCGGCGGCGGCGCATCCAGGCGCGTCAGCACCTGCTCCGCACGCTCCGCCAGACGCGGCAGGCGGCGAACCATTGCCGCCGCTTCGTCAAGTGCTGCCCGGGCGCGCGCGTCCGGTCCCGCATTCGCGATCGCCCAATCCTCGATCAACGGGCGCGCGATCTCCCACATGTTCGCCTGGGGATGGAGCGCCCGCGCCACCCCTTCCGCCACAACCATCACCTTCTGCAACAACAACAGACGCGGCTGCACAGGCATGCCGAACTGCTCGGTTGTATGAAACAACTGACCCAGCACGCGGCCGACCGAAATCTCGTGCGCCGGCAGCCCGTGAATCGGCTCGCCAATAGCCCGCACGGCCGAGATGAACGCGCCCATCGGCTTGTCCGGCGGCACGAACCCCGCCTCGAAATGCACCCGCGCGACGCGGGCATAGTCGCGGTCGAGAAAGCCTGCCAGCATATTGGCGAGAAACCGCCGCGTCGGCATGTCGAGCCGCCCCGTGATACCGAAATCGACCAGCCACAGCGCCCCGTCCGCGCCGACAAATATATTCCCCTGATGCGGGTCGCCATGGAAAAATCCATCGCGAAACACCTGATTGAAGGTGGTGCGCGCCGCCTTGGCGACAAACTCCGCCGGGTCGTGGCCGGCGGCGGCAAGTGCCGCCGCATCGCCCAGCGGGGACCCGGGAACCCGCTCGGTGGTCAGAACCCGGCGCGCCGTGCGCCGCCAGTCCACCGCCGGCACGTGCAGGTCAGGGTCGCCCGCAAAATTGTCCGCCAGTTCGGTCGCCGCCGCGCCCTCAAGACTCAAATCCATCTCCACCGCCACGGTGTCGGCAAAGCTGTTGACCGACTCGGTCAGGCGCAGGCGGCGCTGCCTCGGCCGCGCCCGTTCCACAAGTTTTGCCAGCCACAGGAACAGGTCGAGGTCCCGTTGGAACGCGCGCTCCACCCCCGGCCGCAACACCTTCACCGCCACCGGCCGCCCGTCATCGGTAACCGCGAAATGTACCTGGGCAATGGACGCCGCCGCGACCGGCTGGTCCTCGAACACGCGGAACAGGTTTTCCACCGGCGCGCCCAGTTCGTCCGCCACGATGCGGCGCGCCGCGGCAGCGGGAAACGGCGCCAGCCGGTCGCGCAATTGCGCAAGGTCGGCTGCCATATCGGCACCGATCAGGTCGGCCCGCGTCGACAGCGCCTGCCCGAGCTTGATGAAACTCGGCCCCAACGCCGCCGCAGCCGCCGCCAGCGACTCGCCCATACGGCGCGCGCGCGCCTCGCGGCGCGCAAACAGCCTTATGGGCCGCACCAGCCAGGGCGCGATCTCCAGCAATTCCAGCACCGAAAGCGCATCATGCCGCGCCAGGATTCGCGCGATTCCCGCCAGCCGCCAGAGATTCCGCAAACCGGAGAACAAGGCTCACACCCGCCAGCCGCCATGCAGCCAGGCAATGCCGCCGCTCAGTGCCGTTGCGCGCACGCCGGCATAACCGGCGCCGGTCATCAATGCGGCAAATTCCCGCGACGGTGGAAAACGGCGAATGCTTTCCACCAGATACTCATAGGCCGCGCGATTGCCCGTAACCGCCTCACCCAGCGCCGGAATCACGCGCCGGGACCAGAGTTTATAAGCCGGCGCGATCGCCGGCGTCGCCTCAGGACCGAATTCCAGACAGACAAACCGCCCACCCGGCTTCAGCACGCGCGCCGTTTCTGCGAGAGCGCGGTCAAGATGCGTCACATTGCGAATCCCGAACGCGATCACCGCCGCATCGAACACCCCGCGCGGAAACGGCAGCGCCTCGGCATCGCCGCAGCCCCACACCGGCTCGCGCACCAGACCGCGGTCCCAGAGGCGGCGGCGCCCCTGCTGCAGCATCGCCGGATTGATGTCGCACACTGTGACTCGCCGCCCTTTACGCACCAGGCGCGCCGCTATGTCGCCGGTGCCGCCGGCCAGGTCCAGCACATGCTCGCCGGGCGATCCCCCCAGGGCGGCAACCGCGGCGCGCCGCCACAGGCGATGCACGCCGAGACTCATCAAATCGTTCATCAGGTCGTAGCGGCCCGCCACGACGTTGAATATGCGCCCCACCAGCGCCGGCTTTTCCGCCGCGTCAACATCCTGCGCGCCGAAAGGTACGCGTGCTCCCGGTCCGTCGTCCTGTTCGCCGTGCGATGCCATGCGCGAAACCATAGCCCAGCACCCACGGGCCGGGCTACACTGCCCCATGCCTGAATTGCCGGAAGTGGAAACGGTGCGGCGCGGCCTGACGCCGCTGCTGGAAGGCCGACGCATCGCCGGCATATGCGTGAACCGACGCGACTTGCGCCGGCCGCTGCCCGGTGATTTCGAGCAACAGGTCACCGGACGGCGTATCACGGGCCTCGCCAGACAGGCGAAATACCTCCTGTTTCACCTCGATGACGGGCTCACCATCATCGGCCATCTCGGCATGTCGGGGCGCCTGACCGCCGTCGACCTCGACCGCCCTGCGCAGCGCCACGACCATCTCTGGTTCCAAACCGACCGCGGCGCGCGCATCGTCTATAATGATGCGCGGCGGTTCGGCCTCTTCACCCTGTGCCCCACCGATGCACTGGACGCCCACCCACTGCTGCACCGCCTCGGTCCCGACCCACTCGGAAATGCGTTCAGCAGCCAAGGACTCGCCGCCGCCCTCGGCGAACGCCGCTCGCCCGTCAAGACCCTGCTGCTGGATCAGACCGTGGTTGCCGGCATGGGTAATATCTACGCCTGTGAAAGCCTGTATCGGGCCGGCATCTCGCCGCGGCGGCTGGGCACGAACGTAGGTCCGGCGCGCGCCGGACGCCTCGCCGACGCTATCCGTGCAGTGCTCCACGATGCGCTGGCAGCAAGCGGGTCGTCGCTTCGCGACTATGCTGACGCTTCGGGCGAACCGGGATATTTCCAGCACGCATTCCGCGTCTACGGGCGGGAAGGCGAACCGTGCGAACGCGGTCATGTCATACGAAGAATCGTGCAGGGCGCCCGCTCGACATTCTATTGTCCGGGCTGCCAGCACTGACCCCCTCGCCCGCTGCAACCATGCCCAAAAGGGAAGGACACTCATGAGCTACAACACCATCCGCGCCGAAACACGCGACCGCACGGGATTGATCACCCTACACCGCCCGAAAAGCCTGAACGCGCTCAACAGCGAGCTGATTGCCGAGTTGAACGACGCGCTGGACGGTTTCGAAGCCGACGCCGATATCGGCGCCACCGTGATTACCGGCAGCGAGCGCGCCTTTGCCGCCGGCGCCGACATCAAGGAAATGCAGCCCAAGAGCTACATGGATGCGTTCTTCGGCGACTTCATCGACCCGTGGGACCGTGTGGCGCGCTGCCGCAAGCCGCTGATCGCCGCCGTTTCCGGCTATGCGCTGGGCGGCGGCTGCGAACTGGCCATGATGTGCGACATATTGATCGCATCGGAAACCGCGCGCTTCGGCCAGCCCGAAATCAGGATCGGCACCTTCCCCGGCTCCAGCGGCACCCAGCGCCTGCCGCGCGCGATCGGCAAGGCCAAGGCCATGGACCTGATCCTCACCGGCCGCATGATGGATGCGGCAGAGGCGGAACGCGCAGGCCTTGTCAGCCGCATCGTGGCGCCCGGGAACGTCCTTGACACTGCGCTGGAAGTGGCGGAAACGATCTCCCGCCTGTCGTTGCCGGTAGTGATGATGGCAAAGGAAGCTGTCAACCGTTCGCAGGAAATGCCGCTCTCGGAAGGGGTCCTGTTCGAGCGCCGCGTGTTCTATTCCACATTCGCGCTCGAGGACCAGAAGGAAGGCATGGCGGCATTTGCCGAAAAGCGCGAACCGGCATTTCGGAATCGATAGGCCGGCGCGCCCGTTGACGCTGCGGCGGGGGTTGGGCAAATTGGAACCGGCTCACGCCGCGGCGCGGTCTTGTGCATGGCGCCCCGCGAGCATCGACACCCGTCCCTGCGTCATTCGTGCCGGAATGGCGTTCATCGTCCCCAATGAGGAGCAGAATCAGCATGGCGCATCACAAGTCGGCGAAGAAGCGCATCAGGCGAAACGAACGCCGGCGAATCATCAACCGCGCGCGCCGCGGTCGAATCAGAACCTCGCTAAAATCGGTCGAATCGGCCATCAGCAACGGCGACAGCGAGGCGGCGGAAGCCGCTTTTCGCGCAGTCCAGCCCCAATTGATGCGCGGTGTTTCATGTGGCGTTGTCGCCCGGAACGCTATGCGCCGTAAACTTTCGCGCCTCTCCGCGCGCATCAAGGCGCTCTCCGCCGAAGCGTAACCTCTCGCCGCGCAACCGGCGCGGCGCCACCCCATGACATTTTTTTTCGCACCCGGCAGACGCCGCCGGGTGCGGCCGCACAACCCTGCACCGCGCCAGTTTTCAGTAGTTTGTCGCGCGCTGCTAAGGCTGCCATTTATCTTTTTTCGCCTTTTATTCCCGTCTTGCGAACGGCTGCCGCACCTCTGAACAGGTTGCACGTGTTCTTGCCCGCTGCTAGTGTTGGGCCACGCCCGAGAGCGGTACGGGCAATCTGGAAAGACAATATGCGAACTGGGGCCTGCAACCGAAGTATGTTGCGGAGCAAGGGGGAGCTTTGACTTTATTCTTGTTTGAGAAAAAGGTCCCGGTTTGAACGAGAAGAGGCAGTTAATATTGTAAGTTTGCTTTGTAGCGCGGGATTCTGAACTTGGCGCAGACTGGGGTCCAATCATGCAGGTTGCTGCGCGTCCAAAGGGCGCCCCCCCCCCCCCCCCCCGTTCCGACAGGGAGGTTGTCGATGAGCCGCAAGATGGAGATGTGTTGGCAGCGCGTATCCTCCCGGTTGCGCCGCAAACTCGGCGACACGGCATTTGAATACTGGGTCGGCAACGCAGCACTCATATCCGGTGCCGCACCGCGCGTCGTCCTTGCGGTTCCGACAAACTTCAAACGAAACTGGATTGCAACCCGATACGGAAATCTGCTGCTTACCCTGTGGCAAGCCGAAGCACCGGAGGTGGAGCAGGTTGAGTTGGTCGTCGGGAAGGCCCGCGACCTCAGGGACACACCCGCCCGGCCCGCGCCCGGGATTACCGTGCGGCCGGCGGAATGCGATCCCCTGACCGGACTTGATACCCAGCTAAGCTTCGAAACCCTGTATATCGGCGACGCAAACCGATTCGCATGCGAAGCGGCGCGCAGCATGGCGACGGGAAGCGAAACCGGGTTCACGCCGCTCTACGTGTTCGGCGAGGTCGGCCATGGCAAGTCGCATCTGCTGCACGCGGCCGGACTGCACTTTCACGCCAGACACCCCGACCGGCAGGTGCGGCTGCTCAATTCCGAAAAGTTCATGGACCAGTTCGTGAGCGCCCTGCAAAACCGGACCGCATCGCAATTCAAGAACGAAATTCGCTCGGTCGATATGCTGTTGTTGGATGACGTGCACTTCATTCAGGGCAGCGGCGCGGTGTCGAAGGAATTTTTCCACACCCTCAACACACTGTTGGGAAAAAGAATACCGGTGATCATCACCGGCACCTGTCCGCCCGCGGACATCAAGTTCCTCGACGAAAGCGCGCGCTCGCGCCTCAATGGCGGAGTCGTCGCTGAGGTGAGCAACCCCGACCACGACATGCGTGTGGGGATACTGCACTCCCGGGCGGAAAGAGCGGAAGCGCGCATCCCGAGCAATGTGCTCGACGACCTGGCGCGATCCTTCCCCACCGATGTGCGAAGAATGATCGGCGCACTCAACAGCATCATCGCCCGCCAGAAAATCATGGGAGAAGAAATAACGCGCGAAACCGGAAAGAAAATTATTGATAAATCTCTCTCATCACAAACAAAACAAAATACCGTCAATGAAATAAAGCAACGCACGGCCGATTATTACAAGGTAAATATTGCAGATATGGAGTCGCGCCGGCGCACCCGACCCGTCCTGACAGCGCGGCACGTCGCCATGTACCTGTCGAAGCAACTGACCCGTTCGTCGCTCCCCGGCATCGGCCGGGAGTTCAACCGCGACCACACAACCGTGCTGAAGGCCGTCCGCCGCGTCGAAAAACTGCGTCAGGAAGACACCGGCATCGCGCGCGATATCGAGGAACTGCAGCGCCGGCTCGGCCCCTGAACACTGCAGCCGCGGCCAGCCCGGCAGATCACCCCTTGACGCCGCGCACGAAACGCAAGACGACCGGCAATTGCCCCCCGATACCCTTCACGATACATATCGCCCTCCGGCATGACTGACTTGCATCCCGTGTCGCCGGCCACGCTTCGCCGCGTCGCCGGCACATTCGCCACCGGCGTAACCGCCATCACCACCCTGGTCGACGGCGAACCGCAAGGCTGCGCAGCCAACGCCGTCACCAGCCTCAGCCTCGACCCTCCCCTGATGCTGGTGTGCCTCGCGCAGAGCAGCAAGACGCATGCCTCGCTGAAGGAATCGCGGGTTTTCGGCATCAATATCCTCGACCAGTCGCCGGAATCGCGCGCGCTGTGCCGGCGGTTCGCGAGCCAGGCCGCCGACAAGTTTGCCGGTGTCGAATTCAGACAAGGCAAGATCGCCGTTCCCATCCTCGCCCGGGCCATGAGCTGGCTGGAATGCGAACTTGTCGATTCCCACGATTCCGGCGACCATACGATCTTCATCGGCCGCGTGCTCTCGGCAGGGGACGCACAACGACTGCCCCTGCTCTTTTTTCGCGGCAAGTTCGCGTCGCTGCTTCTCGACCCCGAAGAACCCGACGCACCGCCCGGCGCCTGAACGCGCCGCCGCAAGTCAGGGAGGGACCATCATGCGCTTCATGCTGTTTGCCTTGCCGACCATTCCCGCAGTGTCATGGGAGGAAAGGGCCGAACTCGCCCCCATCGGCCGCAACCGCGATCGCTATCAGCAAATGCTTCATGAACTCCGGACCATCGTGAAACTCGCCGATGAGTCGGGGTTCGAAGTCTTCGCTACCACGGAACATCATTTCCATTCCGAAGGTGCCGAAGCCAGCGTCGCACCGCTGATGCTCTATGCCGATCTCGCCGCCCGCACCGAACGGATCAAGTTCGCGCCGTTGGGGCTGGTGCTTGCCGGCTGGGACCCGATCCGCTGCGCCGAGGAAATTGCCGTTCTCGACAACCTGACCCAGGGCCGGGTGATTGCCGGCTTCGCACGCGGCTATCAGGACCGCTGGGTCAATGTGCTCGGTCAGCAATTCCACGTAACCGGAACGCCCATGGATGGCGGGGCCATCGACAACCATAACCGCGCCGTGTTCGAGGAAGCGATCGCCGTCATCCGTAAGGCATGGACCGAAGAATCCTTTAACCATGACGGGAAATTCTACAAGGTTCCCTACCCCTATGAAGAAGGCATAACGCGCTGGCCCGCGGCGGACTATACGCGCAAGTTCGGCGCTCCCGGCGAAGTGGATGAAAACGGCGTCGTCCGCAATGTATGCGTAATCCCGCGCCCGTATCAGGAGGGCGGCCCTGCATTGATGCAACCCTTCGGCGCCAGCGAACGCACCCTCATCAATTGCGGCAGGAACAACATCACGCCGTGGATACTCAATGGCGATCCCGCCTCGTTCCGCCAGTTGTGCCGCGTCTATCAGGAGTCCGCCAACGAGAGCGGACGCGACCTCAAATTCGGCGAGGCCATCGGTGCGGTGCGCTCGATCCATTTCGGCGAAACGCGGCAGGAGGCCGTCGATCTGTTGGCGAAAACCAACTTCGAAAGCTTCAACACCGTCTTCGGTTCCTTCGGGTTCTTCGAAGCCCATCGCGACGCCGCCGATGCAGGGAAATACCCGCTGGACCCCTATACGCCGCTACCCCCCGAGGAATGGACGGTCGACCGCCTGCTCCGTACCCAATACGCCCTTGCCGGTCCCCCCGATGAGGTGAAACGCAAGGTCGAATCTCTGCACAGGATGCACGAAGGCGACGGCGAGCTTGAATGGTTCGGCTGGTTCTTCGACCAGGGCCTCATGCCGCTCGACGAACAGAAGCGGCAGATCGAGCTGTTCGCAGAACATATCATTCCGGAATTCGGCGACTGAACCCGATGCGCGAGGCCATGCCGGTCCCGCGCAGCACCCCGGCGAGGAAGGACAATGGCGGATTACAAGTTTCTGAAGGTGGCGCGCGAGGGCCGCCTGACCCTCATCACGATCAATCGACCTGAAGTCTACAATGCGCTGCATCCGCCGGCGCATTTCGAGTTTTCCGCCGTGTTCGACGATTTCTCCGCCGACCCGGAACAATGGGTGGCCATCATCACGGGCGCCGGTGACAGGGCTTTTTCTGCCGGCAATGATCTCAAATATCAGGCCGCCGGCGGCCCGCGCGAACGACCGCCGACGGGCTTTGCCGGCTTGACCCAGCGTTTCGACCTGAACAAGCCGGTCATCGCTGCCGTCAACGGGTTCGCCATGGGCGGCGGGTTCGAAATCGCCCTCGCCTGCGATCTCATCATCGCCGCCGAAGAAGCCGTGTTCGCCCTGCCGGAACCGCGTGTCGGACTGGCCGCGCTGGCAGGCGGCCTTCACCGGCTGCCGCGCATCATTCCGCAGAAACAGGCCCTGGGAATGATCCTGACCGGGCGCCGCGTTGCCGCCGAGGAAGGCCACCGACTCGGCTTCGTCAACGAGGTGGTCCCGCGCGCCGATCTCATGGCCGCGGCGAAGCGCTGGGCGGGCCTCATTCTCGAATGCTCACCCATGTCGGTGCGCGCGTCGAAACAGGCCATCTATCAGGGCCTCGACAAAGCGACTCTCGAAGAAGCGATTGCCACACGCTATCCGGCCGTGCAGGCACTGTACGACAGCGCCGACTTTGTCGAAGGACCGCGCGCCTTCGCCGAGAAACGTCCCCCGAACTGGAAAGCGGAATAGCGGAAGCAGGCGCGGTTCAGCCCTGCGGAGCGCCCTTCACATACGGCTTCAAGGCCGCATAGATCACGAGATTGACCGGGGTGGGTATCCCCGCCTCGGCGCCGAGACGCACCACGGCGCCGTTGAGCCAGTCAATCTCCAGAGGCTTGCCCTCTTCTAGATCGTAAAGTGTCGATGACGTCATGTCTGCCGGCACGCGGTCGAACAGGAAACCGGGGTCGGCCACCATCTCCGGCGCCAGCGTCACGCCGCGCGCCGCAGCCAGCGCCATGGTCTCGCGGGCGCACGCCAGCAGCACTGCGCGCCCATGGGGGTCGCTGCGGATCGGGCCGATCGCAGTTCGCGCCAGCGCCGTCATGCCGTTATGCGCGCACAGAAGCGTGAATTTGGTCCAGATCGCAGCATCGACATCATCCGCCGTCGCCGCATCGATCCCGGCGCCGCGAAATATCTCGAGCAGCGCCGTGGTGCGGGCGCTCACGCCGCCCGACCGTTCGCCGAACTCGATGCGCGCCATGCGCATCCCGTGCCGAATGCGGCCCGGCGCATCGATCAGCGCGAGAATATAGCAAAGACCGCCCAGTACCCGTTCCGCGCCAAGCCGCCGCGCAAGGCGATCCTCGTTTTCCACGCCGTTCTGCAAGGAGAGAACCATCGTATCAGGGCCCAGCAGCCCCGCCGCGGCCTCCGCCGCCGCATCGGTGTGAATGCTCTTGACGGTGACCAGCACAAGGTCCACCGGCCCGTGCGCCGCCGCCTCTTCCGGCGCCGCCACGGAGACCCGGGGCAGCGACAGATCGCCCAGCAGGCTGGTGACCTTGAGACCGCCGTCTCGCATCGCAGCGCCATGCGCCCCCCGCTGGACGAACAGCACCTCCTGCCCCGCCGCCTGCAGGCGGGCGCCGAAATAGCCGCCCACCCCGCCGGCGCCGATAATGGCGATTCTCATGAATGCGCGCTCCTCATTCCACTGTTACCGCCTTCGCCAGATTGCGTGGCTGATCGACATCGGTACCCTTGAGCACCGCAACGTGATAGGCCAGCAATTGCACCGGGAGTGCGTAAAGAAGCGGCGCCGCCAGCGGGTCCACATCGGGCATGGTAATCCAGTCGGCCGCCATGCCGCTGAGCCGCTCTGCGCCCGCCCGGTCGCCAATGACGATCGGCCTGCCGCCGCGTGCCGCCACCTCCGCCACGTTCGACGCTGTTTTCTCGAACACGGCGTCTGTCGGTGCGATCACGATCACCGGCATACCATCGTCGATCAGCGCGATGGGGCCGTGCTTCAACTCCCCGGCCGCATAGGCCTCGGCGTGAATGTAGGAAATCTCCTTGAGCTTGAGGGCGCCTTCCAGCGCTATCGGCCATGACGTCCCGCGCCCGACATAAAGCACATTGCCGACCCGGTAGAGACTGTCCGCAAGCACCGCAATCTGGCGGTCATGATTGAGCACCTCCGCCGCCCGTGCCGGCACTTCCAGAAGCGCCCCCGCCAGACGCGCCTGCACCTCCGCGCTCACCGCTCCCCGCGCATGGGCGAAGGACACCGCCAGACACGCCAGCGCCGCCAGTTGAGTAGTAAACGCCTTGGTCGAGGCCACACCGATTTCTGGCCCGGCGAGGGTTGCGAGTACCGCGTCCGCTTCACGTGCCATGGTCGATTCCGGCGCATTGACAATCGCCAGCGCCGGCGCGCCTTCTGCCGTAAAATGCCGCATCGCAGCCAGCGTATCCGCCGTCTCGCCCGATTGCGAGATGAACACACCCAGCGTCCCCGGCGCCGACGGCGGTTCGCGATAGCGATATTCCGACGCAATGTCGATATCCACCGGCAAGTGCGCCAGCGCCTCGAACCAGTAGCGCGCCACGAGACCGGCATAAAATGACGTACCGCATGCAGCAATGGACAGGCGTGAGATGCGCTCTGGCGCCAATTGCAGCGGCGGCAGCGAAATCCGCCGGTCGACAGGATTGATGAATCCGCGCAGCGTCTCGCCGATCGCCGTCGGCTGCTCGTGAATCTCCTTTTGCATGAAGTGCCGGTAATTGCCCTTGCCGATGGCGGCGCCCGACAGGACCGTCTCGCGCACCGGGCGCGTCACCGAAACGCCCTCCGCATCGAGAATTTCCAGCTTCGTCGGGCCGATCAGCGCCCGGTCCCCCTCCTCAAGATAGAGAATGCGGCGCGTGAGCGGCGCCAGCGCCAGCGCGTCGGAGCCGAGATAGGTTTCGCCGTCGCCAAAGCCTATGGCGAGCGGGCTGCCGCGCCGCGCCGCAATCAGAAAATCGTCATGGCCGGCGAACAGGATTCCCAAGGCAAAGGCGCCTTCCAGCTCGCCAAGCGCAAAGGCCGCCGCCGACGCCGGTGCGAGGCCGCGGTCAAGCGCTTCGCTCAGCAGATGCACCACCACTTCCGTGTCGGTCTGTGTGCGGAAACAGCGTCCGGCCGCGATCAACCGGCGGCGCAAGGGTTGAAAATTCTCGATAATCCCGTTATGCACGACCGCAACCCGGTCATCCGTATGCGGATGGGCGTTTTCGGTTGTCGGCACGCCGTGGGTGGCCCAGCGCGTATGGCCGATGCCGGTAGTGCCGGCAAGCGGGCGGTCAGCGACGAGCGATGCCAGGCGGTCGATCTTGCCTTCCGCGCGGCGGCGATCGATCCGCCCGGACACAAGCGTCGCCAGGCCGGCGGAGTCATAGCCGCGATATTCCAGCCGTTTCAGTCCATCAAGCAGGAGAGGCGCCGCCGGGCGGCGGCCCGCCATGCCGATGATTCCACACATGGCGCTGCCTGCGCCGCCCCGTCAGCCGCCGCGCTTGCGGCGATAGCGCGCGGCGCCGCCGGCGATCACCTTGCGTCCGGCGCGCGTGACGGCCAGCGCGTCCGCCGCCACATCAGCGGCAAGCGTGCTGCCAGCGCCGATCATCGCACCGGCGCCGACGGTGATGGGCGCGATCAACGCCGTGTTGGACCCGATGAACGCGCCCGCGCCGATTTCCGTATGGTGCTTGGCGGCGCCGTCATAATTGCAGGTGATGACCCCGGCTCCAATATTGGCTCCGGCGCCGACGCGCGCATCCCCGACATAACTCAAATGGCTGATTTTCGCTCCGTCATCCACCGCGGACGCCTTGACTTCGACAAAATTGCCGACGCGCGCACCTTCGCCGACCACACTTCCCGGCCGCAGCCGGACAAACGGGCCGACCACCGTGCCGCGCCCCACCCGCACCCCCTCAAGGTGCGAAAAGGCGCGAATGGTGACCCCGTCCGCAATGGCGACGCCGGGGCCGAAAAATACATTCGGCTCGATCGTCACATCACGCCCCAGCACAGTGTCGGCGGCAAGACGCACCGCGTCGGGCTGAATCAGCGTCGCGCCGCCCGCCATCGCTTGCGCCCTCAGCCGCCATTGCAACGCGGCCTCGGCAGCCGCGAGCTCGGCGCGCGAATTGACGCCGCAAAGTTCGTCCTGCGGCGCACGCACCACGGCCGAACAACGCCCGTCCGCCGCCGCCAGCGCGACCAGGTCGGTGAGATAATATTCACCCTTGGCGTTGTCATTGCCGACCCGGTCTAGCAGCCCCCACAGAAGCGCGTCCTCGATAACCATGACGCCGGAATTGCACAGACGAATGGCGCGTGTCCCGGCATCGGCGTCCGCAGCTTCGATGATCGCTGCCAGACGGCCCTCATCGTCAAGGCGCAGGCGCCCGTAGGATCCGGGTTCGTCGGTCTCGAATCCAAGCACGACAATGGCGGGATTGTCGGCGGCCCGGCGCCGGGCGACTGCGCGCCGCAGCGTGTCCGGCGCAATCAGCGGCGTATCGCCGTATAGCACCAGCACATCGCCGGCAGCGGGGCGGCGCTCATGCGCGCAGGCGACAGCGTCGGCCGTGCCGCGGCGCTGCGGCTGCACGACATGCGGATGCGAACCGGCGACCTTCGCGGCCGCATCCATCCCGGGTCCGAGAACAACGGTGATTTGCGCGGGAGCGAGCGCTTCCGCCGCCGCCAACACATGGCTCAGCAAGGGCGCTCCTGCGATTTCATGCATGACTTTCGGTCGGTCGGAACGCATCCGCGTTCCTTCCCCCGCCGCCAGCACGATTACGCTCAAGGAGGAGTCAGGCACGTACAGGGCCTAATGCGGAAACACGGGGCAAATCACCGGACCGACAAAGCCGGGCGCGCTCCGGCCAAAACAAATGGCCGGGCGGGGCGGCCGACCCCGGTGAACCGTGCTGCCACAGCCCGTCCCAACCAACCGGCCGGAGACGTAGCCCGCGCCTGCAGGATTGTCAAATTCGTGTCCGTGAGACCCTCCCGCAGCGTCACGCCCCGGTGCGCTATGAACACCGGGTGAAGTCGACTATATCGGAGCCATGCGGTTCCGTACCATTGTGTTCGACCTTGACGGCACGCTGATCGACAGCGCACCGGACCTCGCCGAAGCGCTGAACCGCGTGCTCGCCGACAACGGGCTGGCGGCGACGGAGCCTGCGGCCGTGCGCCACATGGTGGGCGAAGGCGCCGCGAAGATGATCGAACGCGGCTTTGCTGCCGCCGGACGCGCCTTCGACGGTCCGCCGCCGGAAAGTCTGCGCCTGGCCTTTCTGGCCCATTATGAAGATTGTCTGGTGGAACGGACGCGGCCGTTTCCCGGGGTGGCCGACACGCTGGCGTCTCTCGCGGCCCGACAATGCCGGCTCGCCATATGCTCAAACAAGCCGGAAGCCATGAGCCGCACCGTGCTCAAGGAACTCGGCCTCGCCCACTTCTTCCCGGTGGTCCTCGGCGGTGACAGCCTGGAGGTGCGCAAGCCCGACCCGGTGCATCTGACAACAACCATCACGCGCGCGGGCGGCGCTGCAGACAGCGCTGTCATGGTGGGAGACAGCATAACCGATGTCGCTGCAGCACGCGCCGCAGGCGTACCGGTCATTGTCGTCAACTGGGGCTATACCCGCATCGCGCCTGCCGACCTCGGCGCCGACGCGGTGATCTCGCACTTCCCGGACCTCCTGCCGACGCTGGAACATATCGCACGAGCGCGGCAGGCGGGGTGAACGCACGCCGTCTCGCGCTGATCGGCTTGGGCTGGCTGTGTGTCGCCGCCGGCCTTGTGGGCATAATCATTCCGGGAATGCCCACCACAATCTTTCTGATCCTTGCGCTATGGGCCTTTTCGCGAAGTTCGGAGCGGTTCCATAACTGGCTCTATACCCATCCGCGGTTCGGTCCGCCGCTCCGTGCGTGGCGCGAACACCGCGCCATTCCGACGCGGGCAAAGATTCTCGCCGTCACCGTCATGGCGGCAAGCGTCGCCGCCGTCGGCGTTGTCAGCAAGAACTGGCTGGCCGGCGCGGCGCTGGCGGCGCTCCTCACCCCCATCGCCGTGTTCATCGTCACCCGCCCGAGCCGGCACGACGCATGACCGGACGCGGAACCGCGGCTGCACGCACCCACCAGCGGGGGTTCCGACGCGCCAGAATAGCAGCGGCGGAGGAAGCAGCGGCCGACGTCGCATAGAGGCCGAAGCAGGTGGCGCCGCTGCCCGACATACGCGCCAACAGGCAATTCGGCGTCGCTCGCAATGCCGCGAGCACACCGCCGATTTCCGGGGCCAGACGGCCGGCCGGAATTTCCAGATCGTTGCGCCGCCGGGCAAGCCGGGCAGCCAGTTCCGGTACACTGCAACGGCAACGCGGCGGCGAGGCGGCCTTGCTCCAGGGGGGGCGGGCGCCGGCAAATACCGCTGCCGTGGATACCGCGACCCCCGGATTGGCGAGCACGAGCGGGAGCGCCCGGGTCGGCGCCGGCTGACGAACGAGAATCTCGCCGGCGCCGGTCATGCGCAAGGCGCCGCCCGCCAGACATGCGGGAACATCCGCTCCCAGCCCCTCCGCAATGGCACGAAGCGTGCTTGCCGGCAGCTTAACGCGCCAAAGCCGTTGCAGCGCGCGCAGCACCGCCGCGGCATCGGCCGAGCCGCCGCCAATGCCGCTCGCCACGGGCAGTTTTTTTTCCAGAACCATGGCAGCGCCGCGTCGCCCCCCGGCCGCAGCCGCCAGGGCGCGGGCAGCGCGCATCACCAGATTGCTGCTTGCGGACCCTTCCAGCGGCGCCGCGAACGGCCCGGTTACGCAAAGGCGGAAAGCCCCTGCCGGGCGAACGGTGACCCGGTCGGCAATATCAGCGAACACGACCAGCGAGTCGAGTTCATGCCGCCCGTCGGCGCGCCGCCCCAGCAGATGCAGGTAGAGATTGATCTTGGCGGGCGCCGCTTCGATGACAGCGCCGTTCATCGCCGCATATCCAGACCCACCGACGGCGTGGCGAGAATGGGTTACGGCGTGTCGTCCAGCGCAGGCAGACCGTTTTGCAGCTTGCCCCGTACGCTGTCCTCGAGTTCGGGGTCGGGCTCGGAGATCAACGCCCGCTGCCACTGAAAGCGCGCTTCGTTGCGACGCCCGGCGCGCCACAGGCCATCACCGAAATGGTCCAGGGTCACCGCATCTCCCGGCAGCAATTCATTGGCGCGCTCAAGATGCCGGACGGCTTCCTCGAACTCGCCGAGGCGAAACAGCACCCAGCCGAGACTGTCCACGATATAGCCATCCTCCGGGCTTTGTTCCACGGCCTTCTCGATCATCGCCCGCGCGCGGTCATAGTTCCGGCCTTGTTCGACCCAACTGTAGCCCAGATAATTCAGCACCTGCGGCTGATCCGGCTGAAACTCGAGCGCTCGCAGAAAATCCTCCTCCGCGCGCTCCCATTGGTCCGAGCGCTCCAGCGCCACTCCGCGCGAATACAATAGCCGCCAATGGCGCTGCTCCTGCATCGGGATGCGGGCAAATGCCTGATCATAGGCGGCGGCGGCGGCGGCATAGCGCTTTTCGCGCATCAACATGTCGGCTAACGCAATCAACGCGCCGGGACGACCGGGGAAAGCACGTGCCAGATTGCGCAGTTGTTCGACCGCCTCTGCCAGCCGACCGAGTTCCGAAAGAATATCCGCCTTGCGCAGGTCCGCCGACCATTTCAGCGGCGAGTCGGCGTCCACCTGGCCGAAGGTCTCCCGCGCTTTCTCCAGATTCCCGATTTCCGCATAAATTTCGCCAAGCACCATGAGGCAGGCATCGTGATCGGGGCGCAAGGCAAGACACAACTGCGCATAGATGCGGGCGGCCTCCGTCACCGTGCCGCGAAGCGACGCTGCGGCGCCGTAAAACGCCTCGGCAAATCCTTCACGCGGGTTCGCCACCAGCGACGGCGGCACAACCCCGGAATCCAGCGTCCGATAGCGGGCGTCAAGCGCCATTTCGTCGGGGTTGTTGCGAAGAAACCTGTCATATACCGCACGCGCATCGTCTTCCCGACCGTGACGCTGATAAAAACTGCCGGCGGCAAGCGCCACGCGCAGCGACACACCGCCGGCGGCCAGGGCGCTTTCAAACGCCGCTTCCGCCTCCTCGGGCCGGTCAAGCAGGTCAGCCAGCAGGGCCGCGTGATATTCACGCACACTGCCCAGCATCGAAATGCCGCTTTCCGGCCGCAGCGCCGCCCGCGCCTTTTCCGCATCGCCCTGTGCGCCCAGCGCCCACGCTCTCAACAGGGGTCCGAGATAGCGGCTCAGGGGAAAGTTCGGCAGTTCCTCGACCGCAGCCAGCGCATCCGCAAAGTTGTCAAACAGAACGGAATCCGCTATTATCGTAACCCGGGTGATGACAGAATCAGGGGTCAGCGCATCCAACCGCCTGGCGAACGCCGCCGCCGCCGCCATGTCGCGTTCGGCAAGGGCGCTGACCAGCGCCCCCTCAAGCAAGTCAGGATTATCGGGATCGTCCGCAAGAGCGCGCCCGAAATAGATGTTGGCAGCCGCCGTGTCATGCTGGCGGCGTGCATGGCGCGCAGCAATATAACTGCCGAGACCGCTGGTGGCCGCCGGCACCGCATCTTCCTCCTGCAGCGACCCGACCGCGTCGTCGCCCCCCGTGTCCAGGCACCCGGCAGGAACCAGCGCCAACGCGCCCAGCAACGCGGCAGCCCAAGCGCGCCGAATTGTCATCGCGCCACCCATCCCCTCATCATGGTGACAGCTTAGTGCATTACCGGGGTCGTTTGGAACCCTTGGAGAGCCGCCGATCGCAAATTTGTCGTGGCTTGATAGTTTTTGCATCGCACCATAAATTCGCGTTGCAACATGACGCTGCGACGCCGTATCCCAACCGCAGCCCAGCCATCGGGAGGCCAGTAATGTCCGGGCCGTCCGTCATGCAAATTTCCGTAACTGTCAGGGAATTGCGCGCTACCGTCGCCCGCTGGCGTGCCGACCGCAGCGGGCCGGTCGGCGTCGTTCCGACCATGGGATATCTGCATGACGGCCATATGGCGCTTATCGCGCGGGCAGCGGCGCGATGCTCGCGAACAGTGGTGACAATTTTCGTCAATCCGGCCCAGTTCGGTCCCGACGAGGATTTCACAACCTATCCGCGCGACCTCGAGGGTGACCTCGAGAAATTGCGTGCGGCCGGCGTGGACGCAGCATTTGTGCCGCAGACAGCCGAAATCTATCCGCCCGATTTCGCCACGACCGTCTCGGTCGCGGGCCTCACGGAGGATCTGTGCGGCGCCGCGCGCCCCGGTCATTTCGACGGGGTGGCGACAATTGTCGCCAAACTGTTCCTGCAATGCGGCGCCGACGAAGCGTTTTTCGGGGAAAAGGATTTCCAGCAGCTCAGGATGGTGACACGCATGGCGCGCGATCTCGACATTCCCACGACAGTGGTCGCCGTGCCCACGGTGCGCGAGCCGGACGGCCTTGCCATCTCGTCGCGCAATGTGCGCCTCAGCGCCGCCCAGCGAGCAATCGCGCCGGCACTGTCCCGCGCGCTGGCGGAGGCCGCCGCGGCTGCGGCCCGTGGCGGCGCCATCGCCGATGTGGAAACCACCGGGCGCCGCAAACTGATCACCGCCGGGTTCGACAATGTGGACTATTTCGAATGCCGGGACGCCGAAACCCTTGCACCGATTACCGCGGTCACAGCCCCCGCCCGCATATTGGCCGCCGCATGGCTCGGCTCGACGCGCTTGATCGATAATTTTCCGGTACCGCCTCCCGCCGGCGCCTAGCGGCGCCCGAACAGGCGCTCGATATCGTTGAGATGGAGCGCGACATAAGTCGGGCGGCCATGATTGCACTGGCCGGAATGCGGCGTGTTCTCCATTTCCCGCAACAGCGCGTCCATTTCCGCTACGCTCAGCCGGCGGCCGGCGCGCACGCTGCCATGACACGCCATGGTGGCGCACACCTCATCCAGTCGCTCCACCAGGCTTGACGCCTGGTCAAGCGCCGCCACATCGTCGGCAAGGTCGCGCACCAATCCCTGGATGTCGAGATCGCCGAGCGCCGCCGGCGCCTCGCGCACGATCACCGCACCGCTGCCGAAACCCTCAAGCACCAGCCCCAGACCGGCGAGCTCGTCAGCGCGCGCAGCCAGTGCCCCCGCCGCGACCGGGTCGAGCTCCACCACCTCCGGGATGAGCAGAACCTGGCGCGGCACCCCGCTGGCCGCCAGCGCTGCCCGCATACGCTCCAGCACCAGGCGTTCATGCGCCGCATGTTGGTCGACAATGACAAGGCCGTCGGCGGTTTGCGCCACGATATACGTAGCATGCACCTGCGCCCGCGCCGCTCCCAGCGGCCAGTCCTGCGCGTCGGAACTCCCGGGAGCTTCGGCCGCCGCGGTTTCCCTGACCTGCGACTCTGCACTCGCCGCCGGCGGCAGGTCGGCAAGGAACGGCGCCGGCGGCGCCTGCGCGTTCGCAGCCTCGGCCAGCACGCTGGCTGACGGACGCGGCGGCGGCCCCCATCCCGGCTGCGCCGCACGCAGCGCCGCACCGGCCACAGTGGTTGCCGCCCGGTGCCCGTCGGCGTCCAGCGCAGCGCGCACGGCGCCGACAATCAAGGCGCGCACAGCGGCGGCGTCACGAAAGCGCACCTCAGCCTTGGCCGGATGGACGTTCACATCCACCATCTCCGGCGGCGCGTCGATGAACAACGCCGCCATCGGATGGCGGTCGCGCGCCAACAGACCGTGATAGGCGCCGCGCAGCGCTCCCAACAGAAGGCGGTCCCGAACCGGGCGGCCATTGACAAATACGAACTGCCGCCGCGCCTGGGCAAAATTGAAGGTCGGCAGACCGGCATGGCCGCTGATCGTCAGCCTGCCTCGCGCGGCCGCCACCGGCGCGGCATTGTCGGCAAACTCGGCGCCCAGCAAGCCGCGCAGGCGGCCCAGGCGCGCCTCTTGCGCATCTCCCGATTCAGCGCGCAGGTCATGCCGCACGCGCCCGTCATTCGTCAGGCGAAACGCGATATCGGGGCGCGCCATGGCCATATCCGCGAAACGCTCGCCCGCCGCTCCCGCTTCGGCGCGGTCGCCTTTCAGGAATTTCAGGCGTGCCGGCGTGGCATAGAACAAGTCCCGCACCTCGACGCGGGTGCCGGCCGCCAGCGCCGCCGGGCGGAGCGGTGCCGGCGCACCGCCTTCGACAGCCATCGACCAGGCGTGTTCGGCGCCGCACGCGCGGCTCACCATGCGCAGCCGGGCAACCGCACCGATCGACGGCAGCGCTTCACCGCGAAAGCCGAACGTCACAATCGAGTCCAGCGTGTCCCCGGCAAGTTTTGATGTCACATGGCGTTCAATCGCCAGTGCGAGTTCGCCGCCGCTCATGCCCTTGCCGTCATCGGTGACGACAATGGCGCCCTTGCCGCCGCGCGTCAGTTCGACATCGACGCGTCCGGCGCCGGCGTCCACAGCGTTTTCCACCAGCTCCTTCACCACATTGGCCGGGCGCTCGATCACTTCGCCAGCGGCGATGCGGTTGATCAACCCGTCGGGCAGGCGGCGCAGGCTCATGGCGCGCCCCCCGTCCATGCGGCAAGAGCGCGATGCGCGCGCCGCTTGCTGTCGTCCACCGCCGGCTGGTCAAACGCATCCACCCCCAGAAGTCCGGCGGCGATCACCGTCTCCAGCATGAAGTGCATGAGCAGCGCGCCGAGCCGCCGCCCGTCCACGGCACCGATGCGCATGAGGCGCACCGGCCGCCCTGCAGCCGCCAATGAGTCGGCGGTGGCGGACGCCATCGCAGCGACGAGGCTGCCGAGACTCGCACCGGCAAATTCCGCCAGGCGCGAATCACCGGCCACGAGAGCGGGCGCGACACGGGCGCCGCCGCCGCCGCCGACCGTCACCAGCGTGACCAGCTTGTCCGCCGGACCGTCGAGAAAAAGCTGCAATTGGCTGTGCTGGTCGCGTGGGCCAAGCGCAGCCAGGGGCGTTGTGCCCTTGCCGTCCTTGCCCAGCGATTCGGCCCACAACTGGCAATACCACGCGGCAAAAGGCGCCAGCCGGTCGTCATAGGGCATCATCACGCTGATCGCCGCCCTTCCCGATTCGGCAAGCGCGGCCTGCAGCGCCGCTCCCGCCGCCGGCGGCGCCTGGTGCGGTTCGCGCGCGGCCAGGGTGCGCTGCATCACGGCGGCCGCGCCCGCGCATACCGCCGCCGGGTCCAACCCGGCGAACATCGCCGGCAGCAGACCCACCGGCGACAGCGCCGCATAGCGTCCGCCAAGCGCCGGGTCGTGATCAATGACGGTGATGCCAAAACGCGCCGCAAAGCGCCGCAACGGATTGTCGCCAGGCTGGCAAATGGCGAGAAACCGCCGCGCCGCTTCATCTTCTGCCGCCGCCGCCTCCCATGCGATCAGGCATTGAACGAGCGTTTCGGCAGTGCTGCCCGATTTGGAAATGACCAGAAACAGTGTGTGCGCGAGATCGAGGCGCGCGAGCAGGTGCGCAAAACTGCAGGCATCGGCATTGTCGCAAAAATGCATGCCCATGCGCCCGGTCGCGGCGGCGGCCAGTGCCTGGCCGCCAAGGCTCGAACCGCCCGCGCCGATCACCACCAGATCGCGCATGCCGGGGCGGCATTCGCTGACGAGCCGCGCCAGGGCGGAGATTTCGTTCCGGCGTTTGGCAAGGCCGAGAAGGGGCAACGCGTCCGATTCGCTGTCGGAACGCAGCGCAGCAAGCAGCGGGCGGCAGCGCTCCAGCGCCGCCGCAAACGCCGCCCTGTCGCCATGCGCACTCCCCGCCGGAAAACAGGACGCGAGATCATGCTCGTAAGGCAGGGAGTTATCGGCATCGGGCCTGCCGGCGCCGGTCGTCTCAACAGAAACACCGCCGAACACTGATCTCGGCATTCGGCCTCCGCTGTAATGTTTTTCCCCGCAGCACTTAGCGTCGGCGTGCATGGCCCGAATGCCGTTATCGCATAATGTTCTCCTATAATGTTCCCTGCAGCGCCGCAAATCAATCCCGAATCCGCGCTTTGGCCGCCATGGCGCGCCACCGCTGGCGCCGCCGCAGCGAGTCGGTTATAAGCCGCAAGCAATTGCGCCGCAGCGGGAGGAACTCAGGACATGCGCGAGAACAAGGTGCGGACCATCTGGAAGGAAGGCGGCGCCGTGGTCAATGGCTGGCTCGCCATCCCCCACACCTTTTCCGCTGAAACCATGGCCAACGCGCCGTTTGACAGCGTTACCATCGACACGCAGCACGGCATGGTCGACTTTCCCGACGCGGTCTCCATGTTCGCCGCGATGTCCGCCTATGCGCCGGTGCCGCTGGCGCGCGTGCCGTGGAACGATCCGGCGGCGATCATGAAACTGCTCGATGCCGGCTCCTACGGCATCATCTGCCCGATGATCAATACGGCGGAGGAATGCGAGAGGTTTGTCGGTGCCTGCCGCTATGCGCCGGAAGGCTATCGCAGTTTCGGCCCCGCACGCGGCCTTCTCTATGGCGGATCGGACTATGCCGCCAATGCCAACGACACCATCATTGCCATGGCAATGATCGAGACCGCGGAAGCCGTGGACAATGTCGACGAGATCATGGCGGTGCCGGGGCTGGACGGGGTGTATATCGGCCCCAATGACCTCGCCATCAGCTTGGGGAACCCGCCGAATCCCGAACCCACCGCCCCCAATGTGGTGGAGGCGTGCGAGACCGTCCTGGCGGCAGCGCGCAAGCATGGCATCGCCGCCGGGATGCATACGCCGTCCGGCGCATCGGCGCGCGACAAGATCGACAAGGGCTATCAGTTCCTGACCATAGCCAATGATACACGGCTGCTGGCGGCAGCGGCAGTGCAGGAAATCCGCGTAGCGCGCGGCGGCAACGCCTGAGCGCGCCCGGCTCCTTTATCAGACCGTTATTCACCTCCATACGCGGCGCCCACCACCGCGTCGAGTTCCGACCAGTGCGCGTCAAAGGCCGCGCGCGCTGCATCTTCCCCGTCACCGGGGCGCAAATGGCGGTAAAGCAGAGCCAGGGCCTTGATGTCCACAGGCGCCGGCGCCGTGGCGAAGGAACTCAGGCCGTGGCCGGCAAATACCACGCTGGCGGGAATCCAGGACGAATGACCGCCCGGCCCCAGCGCATGATACAATTCGTGAATGATCGTCGCCCGCCGCTCGCGGCCTGCCAATTCGTCGCGTACCAGCACAATGGCGAAATGCAGTCCGTGGCGCGCCGTGACATCCACCTCGGTATAACCCACGCCGCGCATGGCAAGGTCCGCGCGCATGCCGTAGGCGGTGGCAATGGCACGCATATCCCTCAGCGGCGCGAAGAACATGCCGACGGTTGCCGCCGCAGGATCATTCGCTTCGATGCGCAGTGCGAGCCCGCCCATTCCGTGGTTGATTTTTTCGACGGCGGTTTCCACAAACGCACGGTCCTCCGGCCGGGCGCCGAACAGCATCAGCACGGGCGCCGTTTCCCAGCGCGTGATGCGGCGGCCCCGCCATGTGGATTCATCCCGAGCGCCGAACAACACATCCTGCACATGCCGCCATTCGCGCTCACGAACGCCGTCGTTCGCCGCGACGTCGCCGCCCGCCAGGACCAGCGTGAGCAGGAACACCGAAAATCGGTGGATGCGGCCCCGCCCCGGCGCCATGTCGCCCTCGCGCTTCATCGCCGGCACCATAGCGCGGCGTCGCCTCTGCTGAAATGCACACCGCCGGGCAATTGACCTTGGCACTGCGCAAGTGGATATTGTGGCCAGCCAGCCAGGCTCGTCGCCAAGCTCCGCCAGGGAGGTACCCTCATGATCCTGACAAAATCCCTGATCGCCGTCGCCGCCGGACTGATCATGCAGGCGGGCGCCGGCTGCTTTTCGCCGACCATCCTCGAGGATAATGGTGAAATCGTGACCCTGCGCTACGGGCCGTGGGCCACCGCGTGGGAAATTGCGAGCAAGGCAGAGAAAATGTGCGAGGAATATGACCGGGCGGCCGAGCTGGTTGCCGACGTCGAATCGCTTGCGGAACCGAATTTCCGCGAAGCGACCTTCGTCTGCCACGCTGACGAACACCTCACCTGAGTCTCGTGCGACCCGTGCAGCCATGACCGGCGCTTCCGTCCCGCGCGTTACTCTGGCGCAGCTCGACGCCATACAGGACGCATTCAATCGCCACGATGTGGACGCCATCACCTCGTGGTTCGCCGAAGACGGCGAATGGCTGATGGCGCGCGGACCCGACCCGGCGGGTGGACGACGATTGGTAGGCCGGGAGGCGATCGGAGCCGTTCTGCGCGAGCGTTTTGCAGTGATCCGCGACATGCGGTGGGAGGACATGCGGCATTTCATCGCCGGTGATCGCGCCGTGTCGGAATGGACCGTGCGCGGGACTCTGCCCGGCGGCGCGCCGCTGAACTTGCAGGGGTGCGATGTCTGGCAGTTTCGCGGCGACCGGATCCTGCGCAAGGACACCTACTGGAAAGTGCACGAACCCGACGCCTGAATGGCCCGGCGCACGATGGCCGAACCCCGCAAGCTGCGTCTGCGCATTTTGTTCGGGCCGGAAGTCGCAATCGGTCCGGGCAAGATCGCCCTCATGCGTGCCATCGTCGAAACCGGCTCGATCTCCGCCGCAGCGCGGCGTCTCGGCATGTCTTACCGCCGCGCCTGGCTGCTGGTTGACACCATGAATCGCTGTTTTCGCAGCCCGGTGGTCGAAACCGTCTCGGGCGGCAAAGGCGGCGGCGGCGCCCGCATCACCGAGCTGGGCCGCGAAGTCCTGCGCCGCTACGAAACCATGGAAAAAACCGCCGCAGACAGCGTGCGACCGCACATGAAGGCATTCAGCGCCCTGCTTTCCGACCGCAGCCCGGACCACCCGCAGGCCGAGCCTTGACCGGGGCGCACAGGAGGCGGCGCGCCCTGCGCCTGCGCTGGATGCTCGTCCTGCTGCCACTGTTGGCCGCGCCGGCAGCCCCTCCGACGCAGGCGGCGGAACAGGTGGTGGTGTTTGCCGCTGCCAGCGTGACCGATGCGCTCAACGCCGCCATCGCCGCCTATGGCGCGCGCGCCGCCACCCGGGTCGTGCCGGTCTATGCCGCGAGTTCGGTGCTGGCGCGCCAGATCGCGGCCGGAGCGCCGGCGGCACTTTTTCTTTCCGCCAGCCCGGAATGGGTGTCGTGGCTTGAGGAACGTGGCGCGCTCATCCCCGGTTCGCGCGTTGACCTGCTGGGCAACCGGCTGGTATTGGCGGCTTATGCCGATACGCCGCTGCTGCCATCGCTGACAGCAGCCCTGAGCGATGACGGACCGCTGGCCGACGGTCGCCTCGCCATCGCCGATCCCGACCACGTTCCGGCGGGCCGCTATGCGCAACAGGCGCTTCAGGCGCTCGGCGTCTGGGCGCTGGCATCCCGGCGCGCCGTGCGCGCCGGTAATGTCCGTTCCGCCCTCGCCCTGATCGAACGCGGCGAGACGCCGCTCGGAATCGTCTATCGCACTGACCTCGCGATCTGCCGGTCGTGCCGTATCGTGGCGGAATTTCCTCCCGCCGCACATGCGCCCATCGTCTATCCCCTCGCTATGATCGCCGATCACCGGACCGCCGCGGCCGAGGCCTTCCACGAATTTCTGCGAGGCAGCGACGCCGCCGCCTTGTTTTCCGGCTTCGGCTTCACCGTAAACATGATCGACGATGGGCCGTGAGCGACTGGTTGACACCATTGACAGCGGCCGAATGGGATGCTCTCCGGCTGTCCCTGCGCGTTGCCGTATTGTGTGTCGTCGGCAGCCTGCCCTTTGCGCTGGCCGCAGCGTGGCTGCTGGCGCGCTGCGTGTTTCCCGGCAAGGTCCTGCTGGACGGGCTGGTGCATCTGCCGCTGGTTCTGCCGCCGGTCGTTGTCGGCTATGTGCTGCTGGTCACGTTCGGGCGCCGCGGGTTGATCGGCGCGCCCCTGCATGACTGGTTCGGCGTAACCATCGCCTTCACCTGGCAGGGCGCGGCGGTGGCGTCCGCGGTGATGGGATTTCCGCTCATGGTGCGGGCCATTCGTCTGAGTCTGGAATCGGTCGATCGCGGCCTCGAGGCAGCGGCGCGAACATTGGGCGCCGGGCGCTGGGACGTGTTTCGCAGCATCACCCTGCCCCTGACTGCAACGGGGATACTCGCCGGCGTTGTTCTGTCCTTTGCCCGCAGCCTTGGCGAGTTCGGCGCCACCATCACCTTCGTCTCCAACATTCCCGGCGAAACGCGCACCTTGCCGCTGGCAATATACAGCGCTACCCAAGTTCCCGACAGCGAGGCGGCGGCGCTGCGGCTGACCGTTGTTTCCGTCGTTCTGGCGCTGGCCGCCCTGTCATGTTCGGAATTGCTGGCCCGCCGCGCCGCCGCGCGGGTCGGGCGCTCATAGCGGCAATGCTGGAAGTCGCCGCCGCGGGGAGACGGGGAAGTTTCGCGTTCGACGCGGCGTTCTCAGCGCCGGCTGCCGGCGTGACCGCGCTGTTCGGGCGCTCCGGCTCCGGCAAGACCACCATTCTCAACATTGTTGCCGGGCTGCATCACCCGCAGCGCGGCCGCGTCGCGCTCGGCGGACGCACGCTGCTCGACACCGAGCAGCGCGTCGATGTTCCCGCGCACCGGCGGCGCATCGGTTATGTGTTTCAGGATGGCCGCCTGTTTCCCCATCTTGATGTACGCGGAAACCTGGAATACGGGTTGAAACGCAGCGCCGCGCAGCAACTGCACGCCACCTTTGCGCAGATTGTCGAGCTGCTCGATCTGGGCGCGCTGTTGCGCCGCCGCCCCGCGACATTGTCCGGCGGTGAACGCCAGCGAACGGCGATCGGACGCGCGCTGTTGACCAGCCCCGACCTGCTGTTGATGGACGAGCCGCTGGCGGCGCTTGACGGTCCGCGCAAGGCGGAAGTACTGCCGTTCATCGAGCGCCTGCAGCGCGAGGTGCGGGTGCCGGTGCTTTATGTCAGCCATGCGGTCGACGAGGTTTTGCGCATCGCCGACCGGGTGGTGCTGATGGACCGGGGTCGAGCCGCCGCTGCCGGGCCGGCGGCGGAGATTGCCAGCCAACTCGCCGAGGCTGGCTTCGCCGATCTTGCCGATGCGGCCACCGTGCTGCAGGCGACCGTGGCGGTGCATGATGACGCCCGGGCGCTGACCAGGCTCGACACGCCGGCAGGCCCGCTGCTTGTCGCGCGGATCGCAGGCGAGGCCGGGGCGGCAGTGCGGGTGCGCCTGCGCGCCCGCGACATTGCCCTGGCGCTGGACCCGCCCGAGCGCGTCAGCGTCATCAACATCCTTCCGGGCAAGGTGGTGCGGCTTGACCGTCCGGCGCCCGGTGTGGTTGCTGTGACGCTGGCCATCGGCGCATCTACGCAACTGCGCGCGGACATCACGCCGCTGGCCGCCGCGCGGCTGGAACTCGCACCGGGAATCCCGGTCCACGCGATGATCAAGGCGGTGGCGGTGGAACGCTTCCCCCATGCGGCCCCAACGCTCCCGGCGTGACAGACCTGCCGCTTTCCGCCGCCGTCACGGGACGTCAGCCGGCAGACATCAGAAGGTCACGACGCTGCGGATCGACTCACCTGCGTGCATCAGATCGAACCCCTTGTTGATGTCGGCGAGCGGCATCGTGTGGGTGATCAGATCGTCGATATTGACCTTGCCGTCCATGTACCAGTCGACGATACGGGGCACGTCGGTGCGGCCCTTGGCACCGCCGAAAGCCGTGCCGCGCCAGACGCGGCCGGTAACCAGCTGAAACGGGCGGGTCTTGATTTCCTGCCCCGCGCCGGCCACGCCGATGATGACAGATTCGCCCCAGCCCTTGTGTGCGCATTCCAGCGCGGTGCGCATGACATCCACATTACCGATGCATTCGAACGAATAATCGGCACCACCCCCGGTGAGATCGACCAGATACGGGACGAGATCGCCTTCGACCTCGGCCGGGTTGACAAAATGCGTCATGCCGAATTTTTCCGCCAGCGCCTGCTTGGCGGGGTTCGTATCGACCCCGACGATCATGTCGGCGCCGACGATACGCAATCCCTGGATGACATTGAGGCCGATTCCGCCCAGGCCGAACACGACACAGTTCGCCCCCGGCTCGACTTTCGCGGTGTTCATCACCGCCCCGAGTCCCGTGGTCACGCCGCAGCCGATATAGCACACCTTGTCGAACGGCGCGTCCTCGCGGATTTTCGCCAGGGCGATTTCGGGCACCACGGTGAAATTGGAGAAGGTCGAGGTGCCCATATAGTGGTACACCTGCTCACGGCCCAGGGAGAAACGGCTCGTGCCGTCGGGCATGACTCCCTGCCCCTGGGTGACGCGGATCGCCTGGCAGAGATTGGTCTTGCCCGAGAGGCAGTATTCGCATTGGCGGCATTCGGGCGTGTAGAGCGGAATCACATGATCGCCGGGCGCGAGGCTGGTGACGCCTGCCCCCACATCCACCACCACACCGGCGCCTTCATGCCCCAGAATGGCGGGGAACAGGCCTTCCGGATCGGCGCCGGACAGCGTGAATTCATCGGTGTGACAAATGCCGGTCGCCTTGATCTCGACCAGGCACTCGCCGGCGCGCGGCCCTTCAAGTTCGACTTCCTCGATGACCAGCGGCTTGCCCGCTTCATGCGCGACCGCGGCTCTTGTTCTCATGCTTCCCCTCCCTTGCGGTCACAGCGGTCCAGGCAGCGCCGCCCGCAGGCCGTTGCGTTCAGCCGCCGCCATGCCCGCCGATTCCGTAATCGAACGCCCAGCCCAGCCCGTCTCGTGTTGCCCCGGCCGGAACATATTCACATCCCACCCAGCCATCATAGCCCAGCGAGTCGAGAAGATTGAAGAGAAACGGATAATTGATCTCGCCATTATCCGGTTCGTGGCGCCCCGGGGCGCCGGCGATCTGAAAATGTGCGATCTGCGGCAGCGCCTGCGTGACGGTATTGGCGAGATCGCCGTTCATGATCTGCAAATGATAGAGATCGCACTGGATCGCCAGATTATCGTGATCCACAGCCGCCAGGATTTCCGCCGCTTCACTCATGCAGTTGAGGAAATAACCGGGAGCGTCGCGGTCATTGATGGGTTCGATCAATATCCGCACGCCATCCGCTGCCGCCCGCTCCGCCGCCCAGCGCAGATTTTCGACATAGACGGCAGTCATGGCGGCGCGATCGGCCTCCACATCCGCCCGGGCAGCCATCACGTGGAGCCGGGAGCACGGCAATTGCCCTGCGTAGTCCAGTGCCTGCTCGATCGACGCGCGAAAATCGGCGCTGCGGCCGGGCAGGGCGGCAAGGCCGCGCTCGCCGGCGGCGATGTCGCCCGGCGGCGCGTTGAGCAGCACCTGTTCCAGACCGTTGCCCGCCAGGCGTTCGGCAATGGCGCCCGCCGGCCATTCATAGGGAAACTGGAACTCGACGCCGCGAAACCCGCAATTGGCCGCCGCGCGAAAGCGGTCGAGAAACGCATGTTCGCCGAACATGGTGGAAAGATTGGCGGCAAATCGAGGCATGGCACGCCTCAAGCGGCGGGGATTTCGCGGCGCGGCAGCGTGTTTTCCACCAGCCGCGCGAAGAAACTCGCTCCCACCGGCAGAATCTCGTCATTGAAATCGTATTTCGGATTGTGGACGGTCACGCAGCCCTCGCCGTCGCCATTGCCGACAAACGCATAGGCGCCCGGCTTCGCCTCCAGAAAAAACGAGAAATCTTCCGATCCCATGACCACCGGCTGAGGCGGCGCTTCGGTCCCCATCACCTCGCCGGCGGCGTGGCGCGCGAGCGCTGTTTCCGTCTCGTGATTGCAGGTCGGCGGGTAGCCTTCCTCATAAGTCAGCGCCGCCCGGGCATTGTGCGCGGCAGCCACGCTTTCTACCAGCGCCGCCATGCGCTGGCGCACCATGCGCCCCACCTCGGCATCGAAATAGCGCACCGTGCCGCCCAGCTCCACCGTGTCCGGAATGACGTTGAAAGCGTCGCCGCCGTGAATTTTCGTCACCGAGACAACGAGCGTGCGGTTGGGGTCCACCTCGCGCGACACCAGACTTTGCAGCGCGGTGACAATTGCCGCTGATGCAACCACCGGGTCGGTCGCCAGATGCGGCATGGCCCCATGCCCGCCGGCGCCCTGGACGGTCACCCGGAAGGAATCCGCCGCCGCCATGACAGGCCCCGGCGACACGGCGATGCTGCCGGTCGGCAGGCCGGGCATATTGTGCACCCCGTAAATTGCATCAACCGGATAGCGCTCGAACAACCCGTCTTCGATCATCGCGCGCGCGCCGGCGAAGCCCTCCTCGGCAGGCTGGAAAACGAGCACTACCGTGCCCGAGAAATTACGTGTTTCCGCGAGATAACGGCTGGCGCCAAGCAGCATCGCCGTATGCCCGTCATGACCGCAGGCATGCATGACGCCATTGTGGGTGGACTGCCAGGGCAGGCCGGTCTCTTCCGTGATCGGCAGCGCATCCATGTCGGCACGCAGGCCGATACGCGGGCCGTCGCCATTGCGGATCACGCCGACAACGCCGGTCTTGCCGATGCCTTCGCACACTTCGTCCACGCCGAACTCGCGCAGGCGGCGCGCGACCTGTGTCGCGGTTCGTGTTTCCTCATAGGCAAGTTCCGGATGGGCATGAATGTCATGCCGCCATTCCTTCATGTCGTCATGCCACGCGGCAATTCGATTGACTATCGGCATGGTGTGCTCCTGCAGTTCCGAACATGGAATCCAAAAGGTTGATTTCATTCAATAAACTTTGGTCGCTGGCGAGCCGCGGCGCGCGTACCCGCAGCGCTGTGACCGCTAACAGCATATGCGTGGCAGGTCAACTGCAGGCCCGGCAGATTGCGGGATACCCGAGCGGATGCTACACACCGCCCGACCGGGCGGGACAATACGACAATCAGGAACACACGATGATCGACCTGCATTTCTGGCCGACCCCCAATGGCCGAAAAGTAACCATCCTGCTTGAGGAATGCGGTCTCGAATACCGCATCGTGCCGTGCAATATCGGCCGCGGCGACCAGTTTGAAGAATCCTTTCTGGACATATGCCCCAACAACCGCATGCCGGCCATGATCGATCACGCGCCCGCCGATGGCGGTGCTCCGGTGGCACTGTTCGAGTCCGGCGCCATCATGATGTATCTGGCCGAAAAGGCCGGGCAGTTCTATCCGCAGGCGCTGCGTGACCGCCATGAAGTCAACCAGTGGCTGATGTGGCAGATGGCCAACCAGGGGCCGAAAACCGGCGAACGCGGCTATTTCAACCGTCTCGGCGACTCCGTCGGCGATCAGTCGCACGCGCTGCGCCGCTTCGACGATGAAGTAAACCGCCTCTACGGGGTGATGAACAACCGGTTGTATGACCGCCCGTATCTCGCCGGCGACACCTACACCATCGCCGACATGATCAGTTATCCGTGGGCCGCAGGATGGCGCGTGCAGGGCCAGGACATCAACGAGTTCATCTATTTCAAACGCTGGTTCGAGGAGTTGTCGCAGCGCCCCGGTGTGAAGGCCGGCATGGCGGCCGGCAGCGATCTGTCCGAAGACGTCTCCAACCTGTCGGAAGCTGAAAGGGCGCGCCGCCGCGCCATACTCTACAATCAGCGCGCCCGCCCCGCGCCGTCCGCCTAGAACGCCGGTACTGCGAAACTCGTCGGCGACGGCACAATCACCTCAAAGTCACGCTCGCCGACCCGCCAGATCGCGAGCCCGCGTTCGGCTACCTGGTTCGCGTCAAAGCGAAACAGCCCTCCCGAACCGGCAAAACCCGCCATGTCCGACAGCCGGGCGGCAGGGAAAGCTTCGCCGGCGGACCGCGCCAGACCGGCCGCCAGCGCCACTGCGTCATAGCCGAGCGCTGCGAGATGCCGCGGCTCATCGTTGAACGCCGCCCGGTATCGGCGGGCAAACTGGCGAAAAGCCGCGCCGTCCTCGGGTGCCGCAAACACCGCGCCCACCAGCGCCGGCTCACCGAACAGCGCCGGATCGCGCCAGGCTTGCCACGGGCCGGCACCGAAAAATCCGACTCTGGCCGGATCCAGCCCATGATACGGCAATAGCGGCGCCAGTGCCGCCAGCGCACCGCGCGGGGCCGCGATAAGCAAGGCGTCGAAGCTGCGTGCGGGGTCGCGGCGCGCCGACGCCAGCGCCCTGATCGGCGTGTCATCCGCGACGCCGGCCGTCGTCGGGTGGAACCGGGCGATTTCGCCCACCGCGCCGCCATACCGCGCAACAGCCGCATGAAGCGCCGTTACGACCACATCCCCATAGGGACCCACGGGCGCCAGCAGCCCGAATCGAGCACTCCCCGTAGCGAGCGCATAACCCACAACATCGCGTACCTGCTGGTCGGGCGTCAGACCCATGACATGTATGCCGCCGCCGGCCGCCCGCCTGTCATTGGTGAACGCGATGACGGGCACGCCAGCCTCCCGAGCCAGAGGGGCAATGCTGTGCGCCGGCGCTGCGAGAAGCGGCCCCAGGACAATATCGGGATCTTCCGTCAATGCCGCCTGCATGGCCGCCACAGCGCCTTCCGGCGTTCCGCCCGTATCTTTCGGCAGCAGGATGAAATTTGCGTCCGCGTGGTCGAACAGGGCGAGTTGTGCCGCATCCGCGAGCACCGCCCCAACGGCCGCGCGCGGCCCGGTGAGCGGCAACAGCAATGCCGCGCGCACTTCCCGCGGCGCGGCCTCGGTAACCGGTTCCGGTTCCGGCTCGACCGGCAAGGGTTCGATCTCCGGCTCCGGTTCGGGTTCAGGTTCCGGCGGAGTTTCCTCGATTTCCACCGGTTCCGGCTCCGGCGGTGCAACCGGCTCCGGTGACTCGCAGCCGCCGGCCAGCGCCGCCAGCACTGCCCATGCGCCGACTCGCACAATCGCCGCTCCGACGCCCCCCGCCGCGCGCTGGTATATGCTGCTCATGGCCATGAAACCGTCCCCAACGCCAGTTCCCAAAGCCGCATCACATGCTAACGACGCGGCGGAAACAAGTAAACGCCCGCCGCATGCGCCGGCGGCAGCGCCGCACTTGCCGCCCGGCCTTTATGTTGTCGCCACGCCGATTGGCAATCTCGGCGACCTCAGCGACCGCGCGCGGGCGGTGCTTGCCGGTGTTGATCTCGTCGCCTGCGAGGATACGCGGCGCACCGGCAGGCTGTTGAAGGCCTGCGGGATCGACGCGCGGCTCACCGCCTATCATGACCACAACGCGCCGCGCGCGCTGCCCGGCCTGTGCGCCGCGCTCACGCGCGGGCGCCGGATAGCGTTGGTCAGCGACGCTGGTACACCGCTGATCTCCGATCCCGGATACCGCCTGGTCGGCGCGGCGCTCGACGCCGGCATTGCCGTGACACCCATTCCAGGTCCCACCAGTGTCATCGCCGCCCTGACAGTATCCGGTCTCCCCAGCGACCGTTTCGTGTTCGCCGGGTTTCTGCCCTCGCGCGCAAGCGCGCGCCGCGCCGCGCTCGCCGAACTGGCGGAAATCGACATGACGGTGATTCTATTCGAATCGGCACAGCGCCTTGCGGCAACGCTCGCCGACCTCGCCGCTGCGTTCGGCGACCGACCCGCCGCCATCACCCGCGAACTCACCAAGCGCCATGAGGAAGTGCGCCGCGGACGCCTGCCGGAACTCGCGGCGGACGCCGCAGCCGCGCCGCCGCGCGGCGAAATCGTATTGGTCATCGGTCCGCCGCCGCGCAAACCCGACATGATCGATTGGGAAGATGTCGAAACCAGATTGACGGAAGCGCTGCAAGGCATGACAGCGCGCGACGCCGCAAGGCACGTTGCGAACGTAACCGGCGCACCGCGCCGCCTGGTCTATGCCCGCGCCGCCGCGCGCCGCCGCCCGGCGCAGGACGGAGGCGATGACGCGCCGTGACCGCCGCCGTGCAGCACAGCGCTTCGGGCGCCGCGCCGAATGGCTGTGCCGCTGGCGCCTGCGCCTGTGCGGCTGGCGTATCCTGGCGCAGAACTGGCGCTGCCCCGGCGGCGAAATCGACATTGTCGCGCAACGCCGCAGCATCATCGCCTTCATTGAAGTCAAGGCGCGCGCCGGCGCAGCGGTCGAAACCGCCGCGCCCGCACCGCATCAGCGCCGCCGCATCGAACGCGCAGCGGAAATGTTTCTTGCGCGTAACCCCCGGTTGGGGACATTGTCAGGAAGGTTCGATCTCATGGTGGTGCGCCCATGGCCAGGTTTTCGTTTTCTGTGGCCGGTTCATTTGCCCGATGCCTGGCGCTCATCGCCGCCCTGATGCAGAGCGCCTGCTCGGCCCCCGGCTCCGCGCTTCAGGCGGGCGCCGACGCCGCCACGACACCCGCTCAGGAAAGGTCCGCCGGAGATGTCGCGAGCGACCTTCTGATCGATGTGAAGATTGCGGAAGCGCTTTTCCAGGCTCATGTCGATGACGTCTTCCGGCCGGTGAATGTCGATGTCTTCGAAGGGCGGGTGCTGCTCACCGGCGTCGTCCCCACGGCAGAGCGGGTGACGGAATCAGGCGAAATCGCCGCCGGAATCAAGGGCGTCAGGACCGTCATCAATCGCCTCGAAGCAGGCGACTTGTCCCTGGTTGACCAGACGCGCGATCGCGGAATCGCCGCGCGCCTGCGCGGCCGTCTGCTCGTGGACCGCGCCGTACGCAATGTCAATTACACCATCGCCGTCGTCGACAGCGTCGTGCATATACTGGGCATCGCCCAGGATGAGGCGGAGCGCCGGCGCGTTGCCGCTCACGCCCGCGATATTCCCTATGTCCGGGAGGCCGTGCTGCATGTGATCCTCAAGGACGACTCAGCGCGCCGTGGAGACAGTTCGTGACCCTGCGTGTTGCCATCCAGATGGACCCGGTCCAGACCATCGACATCGACGCCGACTCCACCTTCGCGCTGGCGCTGGAGGCGCAGGCACGCGGGTTTCGCCTGTGGCACTACGCGCCGGGCGCCCTGGCGCTGGATGAAGGCATTGTCCGCGCCCGCGCGCGCCCGTTGCAGGTGCGGCGCCGCGCCGGCGACCATTTCACCCTCGGCCCCGCCGAGGAAATCAATCTCGCCGACATGGACGTGGTGCTCATGCGCCAGGACCCGCCCTTCGACATGGCCTATATCACCGCAACACATCTGCTGGAAAAGGTGCACCCGGCGACGCTCGTGGTGAACGACCCGGCAGAGGTTCGCAACGCGCCCGAAAAACTGTTTGTCACGGCGTTTGCCGACTTCGTCCCGGCAACCCTCATCACCACCGATCGCGAGCGCGTACTGGCGTTCCGCGAGCGTTGGCAGGACATCATCGTGAAGCCCCTCTACGGCAATGGCGGTGCCGGCGTTTTCCACATCGGACCCGGCGACGAAAACCTGAACGCGCTGCTGGAACTGTTCGCGACGCTGTGGCGGGAGCCGTTGATCGTGCAGCGCTATCTGCCCGCCGTGCGAGACGGCGACAAGCGCATCATTCTTGTGGACGGCGCACCGGCGGGCGCAGTCAACCGGGTGCCGGCCGGCGGCGAGGCGCGCTCCAACATGCATGTCGGGGGACGCCCGGAACCGGCCGCGCTGACCGACCGGGAGCAGGAAATCTGCGCCGCTGTCGGGCCGGAACTGAAGGAGCGCGGCCTGATCTTCGCCGGCCTCGATGTCATCGGCGGCTATCTCACGGAAATCAATGTCACATCTCCCACGGGTATTCAGGAAATCGACCGTTTTGACGGCGGCAATATCTCTGCATTGATCTGGGACGCTGTCGAGGCGCGGCTGTAGCCGGCTCATGGTCGCGGTCTGCCATACGGTGGCGTTTCAGGGTGTCGACGTCGTCGACGTCGAAACCCAGGTGCAGATCGCCGGCGGCCTCGGCAATTTCGCTATTGTCGGCCTGCCCGACAAGGCGGTCGCCGAATCGCGCGAGCGAATTCGCGCCGCGCTGTCCGCCCTCGGCGTCGGCCTGCCGCCCAAACGCATCACCGTGAATCTCGCGCCGGCGGACCTCGCAAAAGAAGGCAGCCATTATGACCTTCCCATTGCGCTCGGCCTGATGGCCGCCATGCAGGCGGTGCCCGCGGACCTCATCGAACGCTATACGGCGCTGGGGGAACTTTCGCTGGACGCCCGTCTGCGCCCGGTGCCGGGCGTGTTGCCGGCGGCGATTTCTGCTGCCGGCGCCGGGCGCGGCATCATATGCCCCGCTGCGCAGGGCAGCGAAGCCGCATGGGCCAATCGCGACGATGTCCTGGCGGCGGGTTCACTCTTGGCGCTGGTCAATCATTTCAAGGGCGCACAACTACTGGCCCCGCCCGCCCCGGCACGCCCGGAACCCCGCGCCGCAGCGCCCGACCTCCGCGACATAAAGGGTCAGGAGACTGCCAAGCGCGCCCTCGAAATCGCCGCCGCAGGGGGCCACAACCTGCTTATGATCGGCCCGCCGGGCGCCGGCAAATCCATGCTTGCGCAGCGCCTGCCCGGCATTTTGCCGCCGCTGGAAGCGCAGGAAGTGCTGGAAGTCGGCATGATTGCCAGCATCGCGGGAAAACTGGACGGCGGACGGCTGTCCGTGCGGCGCCCGTTTCGCGACCCCCATTTCTCGACCTCCGTGCCCGCCCTTGTCGGAGGCGGCACCCGCGCGCGGCCCGGTGAAATATCCCTCGCCCATCACGGCGTGTTGTTTCTCGACGAATTGCCCGAATATCAGCGACCGGCGCTGGAAGCGCTGCGTCAACCGCTGGAAGCCGGCACCGTCACTGTCGCCCGGGCGAACGCCCATCTCACTTACCCTGCGCGAGTGCAGCTCGTGGCCGCCATGAATCCCTGCCGGTGCGGGCATCTTGACGATCCGGTGCAAGCCTGTGGGCGCGCGCCGCGCTGCGCCATGGACTACCAGTCGCGGATTTCCGGGCCGCTCTTCGACCGTATCGACCTTCATATCGACGTGCCCGCCCTTTCCGCCGCCGACCTCGCCCTTCCACCGCCGTTGGAAGGCTCCGACCAGGTACGCCGGCGCGTGGCCGCCGCCCGCGCCGTCCAGACCGAGCGTTACGCGGAGGTCGACCGCGTGACAACCAACGCTGCCGCCGATGGCGCTTTGCTGGAATCGGTCGCCGCTCCGGATGAACGGGGCCGCGGCTTGCTGAAGCAGGCCGTGGACCGGCTGCGCCTGTCAGCGCGCGGCTATCACCGGGTTCTGAAAGTCGCACGCACTCTTGCTGACCTCGAAGGCGCGGCGGTGATCGCCGCGCCCCACATCGCCGAAGCGCTCAGTTACCGCCGTATCGCGCCGCGCGCGGCACGTTCCTGAGCCCTGCCCCGCCGTCACGCCTTCTTCCGTTCGAGCTCTTCGAGAAAATCCATGTTCAGCGCCAGTGGCGCGCCGAGCCACAGCGCAAAGCGACCATGATCCGCTACCTCGTCGCCCGTGCGCGGATGCACCAGAACCGTCAGACCGTCGCGATTCAGCATCAGCCACGGCACCAATGCCGGAAACACCGCTGTCTCGAACGCGACCTGGTACATGGGCTGCGGATGCGGCCCCACCGGCTCGTCGCGCCAGCGCCCCATCCTGACTTCGAACCCCGCCTCTATAGCGCTCCGCATCTCGCCGGCGCGGCGTCGACTGTCCGCGTCCGGATAGTACACATGGGCATGATACCCGGCGATATCGTCAATCCCCCGCAATGCTTCCTCCCTCTCTGTTCCGCCCCGCTGGCACTCAGGATACTCTTTTGAGCAATCTGGTATAAGCCCAGGTGAAAGTCGCTCAATCTGGAAACGCCCCATGCCTTCTCCCGCCTATGCCGTCACCGCCCTCGGCAATGCCATCGTCGATGTTCTCGCGCGCGCCGACGAGGCGTTGATCGCCGCCCACAACCTGCCAAAGGGCGCCATGTCGCTGCTTGAAGGCGCCGATGCGCAGCGCCTGTACGACGCCATGCGGCCGGAGGCCGAATCCTCGGGCGGGTCGGCCGCGAACACGGTTGCCGGCATGGCGGCGCTGGGCGGCAGGACGGCCTTTGTCGGCAAGGTGGCCGATGACCCGCTGGGCGCTGCTTTCGCGCGCGACATCCGCGCCCTGGGGGTGCATTTCAATACGCCGCCGGCCGCCATTGGGCCGGGGACCGGGCGTTGCATGGTTCTCGTGACACCTGACGCGCAACGCACCATGGGAACCTGGCTGGGCGCCGCCGGCACGCTGGCCCCGGACGACATCGACCCCGCGCTCATCGCCGCGTCCGGCATAACCTATCTGGAAGGCTATCTGTGGGACCCGCCCGGGGCCCGCGCCGCTTGCCGCAGGGCAGCGGAGCTCGCGCACCAGGCCGGACGCCGGGTTGCGCTCAGCCTGTCCGATCCATTTTGCGTCGAGCGTCATCGCAACACATTGCGCGAATTTGTTGCCGATGTCGCCGATATCGTATTCGCCAACGAACGGGAACTCATGGCGCTTTATCGCGCGCCGGATTTCGCATCCGGCGTCAGCGCAATCCGGGACAAATGCAGCATCGCCGCCCTCACCCGCAGCGAACACGGGTCGGTGGTGACCGCCGCCGGGGAGGTCCATGAAATCTCCGCCCTTCCGGTCGCCGAAGTGGTGGATACCACCGGCGCCGGCGACCTCTACGCCGCCGGTTTCCTGCACACCCTCACTTCGGGCCGCGGGCCGGCGGAAGCGGGGCGCGCGGGCAGCGCCGCCGCCGCCCGCGTGCTGGGCCAGTTCGGCGCCCGCCTGCCCGCCGCGGCGTGACACCGCGTCACAAGTAACCCAGATGCTGCCAGATCGCGTAATCCGTGCGAAAACGCTGCAAGGAAGTCCACACGCGGTTGAAATCCTCGTCAGCGGCGGCTTCTTCCGCCGCCACATCGTCCCACGCCGCTTCAAACGCAGCCAGCATATCGGGCGGCCATTTGTGAATGTTGACACCCGCGGACTCCAGTTCACGGATCGCATCGAACTGAAGCGCCTCACCTTCGGCAATCGAATGCCGGACGCTGTCGCCGCACGCGGTGGTAATCTGCATGCGCTGGGTTTCGCTCATTCCGGTCCAGACATTGCGGTTGATGATGACCTCAAGGAACGTCGATTGCTGATGCCAGCCGGGAAAGTAATAGTGCTTGGCAATCTCGTGAAAACCGAGGTCCCGATCAATCGCCGGCATGGCGAACTCCGTGGCGTCGATCGTTCCCAGTTCCAGCGCCGGATAGATGTCTCCACCCGCCAGAAGCTGTGTCGATACGCCCACCTTTTCCATCACCTTGGCGCCAAGCCCGAAAAACCGCATTTTCAGCCCGCGCAATTCCTCCAGATCGGTGATTTCGCGCCGGAACCACCCCGACGCTTCCGGCGGCACTATCCCGCAAATCGTGCCGTGTATGTTGTGCCGTGCGTAAATCTCTTCATAGAGTTCCTGCCCGCCGCCAAAATAGAACCATGCGAGATATTCGCCGGCCGCCGGACCGAACGGAACCGCCGAAAACAGGGCGAGCGCCGGCACCTTGCCGATCCAGTATCCCGCCGTTCCCCAGCCGGCGTCGACACTGCCGGTGGATACCGCCTCGAACACTTCAAACGGCGGCACCAGCGCGCCGGGATCGAAAAAATTCATTTCGACCCGCCCGTCAGAGATCGCCGCCACGGTCTGGGGCAGGCGCGCGCCCAATGTGCCGACCTGGATCAGCGACGCCGGAACCGTGCCGGCGATCTTCAGCCGCACCGTCGGCACCGGCGCTTCCGCATCCGCGATGGCCGGCGCCTGTTCCGATACGTGGCCGCCGTCACCCTGAAACAAGAGAAATCCGATCAGCAGGCCCGCAAGGACCCCGATCCCGACACGCACCGCATCACCCATCGCCTTCTCCTTTCTGCACGCGACGGCACCGCCGCTGCGCGCGGCTATTGACGGACTCCCATGATGACGCCCGCGCTCACAGAAGACCAGACCACGGAGACCCGCCGCACCTGGCGCCAAGCCGCCGCCGTATATGCCCACCGGCGCGTGATCGCCATGTTGTTTCTCGGTTTCTCCGCGGGCCTGCCTTTCCTGCTGGTATTCTCCACCCTGTCCGCTTGGCTCACCGAGTTCGGCGTCAGCCGCACCGCAATCGGCTTTTTCAGCTGGGTCGGCCTCACCTATTCTATCAAGGTGTTCTGGGCGCCGGTCGTCGACCGCCTGCCGCTTCCTTTCCTCACCGCCGCGCTGGGGCGGCGGCGCTCGTGGATGCTGCTGGCAATGATCGGGATCGCGGCCGGCCTCGCCGGCATGGCCGTCACGGACCCGACGCAGGACCTGGTGCAAATGGCGCTGCTGGCGTTGCTCGTCGCATTTTCGTCCGCGACCCAGGATATCGCCATAGACGCCTACCGCATCGAGGCGGTGGCGCCCGACCTGCAGGGTGCCATGGCCGCGACCTACCAACTCGGTTACCGCATCGCCATCCTGTTTTCCGGCGGCGGCGCCCTGATCCTTGCCGACCGCATCCCCTGGCCCGCCGTCTATTGCGCCATGGCTGCCGCAATGCTTGTGGGCGTCGCCACTGCGCTGTTGATCCGTGAGCCGGAACACCCACCGGATGCCGCCGGCGCAGCACGCGAAGAGCGCGTGCTGCGCTTTCTCCGCGACGCCGCTACCCTGCCCGCCTGGCTGCAGCGGCTCGGCGCCTGGTTCATTGGCGCTTTCATCTGCCCATTCGCCGACTTCTTCGCGCGTCATGGCGCACTGGCATTGACCATCCTGGCATTCGTTGCCCTGTTCCGCGTCACCGACGTGCTGATGGGCGCCATGGCCAACCCGTTCTATCTGGATACCGGCTTCACCAAGACCGAGATCGGCGCGGTGGTGAAAATCGGCGGCACCGCCGCCACCATCGCCGGCGCCTTGCTGGGCGGCGCGCTGGTTGCTCGTTTCGGCCTGTTTCCCCCGTTGATCGCGGCCGCCATGCTCCTCCCGCTGACCAATCTTCTGTTTGTCGCACTGTCCATGATCGGCCCAGAACTCTGGATGTTGTCGGCAACCATCTGCGCCGACAATCTGAGCGCCGGCCTCGCCGGCACCGTGTTCATTGCCTATCTCTCGAGTTTGACCAGCCTGGCCTATACCGCGACGCAATACGCCTTGTTCAGCTCGCTGATGACCTTGCCGGGGAAATTCATGGCGGGATTTTCCGGCGTCGTGGTAGATATCCACGGTTATGCCGTACTGTTCGGCGGGGCAGCGGCGGCGGGTATCCCCGCCATCCTCCTGGCCATTGTCGTAGCGCGCCGCTCCCCCCGCCCGCCGGGCGAAAGTCAGGCGCGCGTCCCGGTCACGTAATCTCCTCCAACTGCTCGTCAGTCAGATTGCCGGGAACGATCGTCAGCGGAATCGTCAATCGCTTCGTCAGTTCGGCGGAAAGGCTGCGCACCAGTTCATTCGATCCCTGGCCCTCCGGAGCCGCCCCGAGCACCAGGATATTGATCGTCGGGTCTTCTTTGATCAGCGTCAGTATTTCCTCCGCGCGCCGCCCTTCCCGGACTGCAAGCACGGGGCGAAATCCCGCATATTCCTGCACCTCCGCCGCAAGTTCATTGAGTAATTCCTCCGCTTCCTGGCGGCGATCCTCGGCCATGAGCTTTTCTACCGCCACCCAGTGCTGAAAATCCCCCGGCTCCACCACGTGCAGCAGCACCACGCCCCCTTTCGTGTTGCGCGCCCGCAGACAGGCAAACCGCATCGCAACCTTGCACTCCGGGCTGCCGTCGACGCACACCAGAAATGTGACGCCGCGCGGCTGGCGGCCTTCCGTCTTGCCTTCCTCGTTCGCCACGCCCATCGTTCACCGCCTCCCGAACAGCATCGCCGCCGCCCAGCCCGCCATCAAGGCCACCACCGCCGCAACCAGACCGTAAAGAAGCGGTTGCGAATGCGCGAACGCAAACATTGCCGCCCCCACGCCACTCTTGCCGATCTGCAGTTTTGTCGTGCGCTTGCTGAGCAGTGCGCCATCGTCGATCAGCAGCACGTCCATGCGATATTCTCCGGTCGGCACATTCGCCGGCAGTTCGAAGGTGCCGCGGAACAATCCGCCTTCGATGAAACTTATACCGCCCGGCAATTCCCTGTATCGTCCGTCGTCTTCCATCAGCCGGACCAGCGCCGTGCGAAACCTCGCAGCCTCCTGCGCCGTCTCGCCTTTCGCCGCGTGCACGACTGCTCCTGCGCCCACTCCGAGCCGCGCCATAAGCTCCGCCTCGGCGATCTCGGCGAGGGGACGGTTGGCCGCGACAGCATAATATCCCGGCGCTTCCTCAAACCGCACCTGGTCGCGGTTGAGCCACACACCCAGACGCCGCTGCTTGCGGCGCACCACCAGCGGCCGGGAGGGCCCGCGCAAGGTCGCCACCACATCGCCATTGCCCGAGCGTGCGCCGAACAGCAACACCGATGTGCCCGTAAATCCGGTGGTGATGTCAACCCGGTGAGCGCTCAGATCCACGGCCAGCACGCTTCCCCACGCTGCGGGCGCCGCCGTCAGAAGAACCAGCGCGAGCAAGACAAACCGAAACGGCCTCACGGCGCCGGCCCCACCGAATAGAGTTCGTCCGGCTGAAACACCAGATCAGCGGCCAGCATGGCGCATACCGCCAGCACCACCAGCGCCAGCAGGCCGCGCAATTGCTCGCCCCGCAACCCCGCTCCGACGCGCGTGCCGAATTGCGCCCCCACCACTGCCCCGACCAGCAGAAGCAGCGCCAGGAACAAATCCACCGTCTGATTGGTCGCCGCGTGCATGACGGTCACGATCGCCGTCAGAAACATGATCTGAAACAGCGATGTGCCGATAACCACCGATGTGGACATGCCGAGCAGATAAATCATGGCCGGAACCAGGATGAAGCCGCCGCCCACTCCCATGATCGCCGACATGATGCCGGCAAACATGCCCAGCACCAGCGGCCCGACAACGCTGATATACAGCTTCGAGCGGCGAAATCGCATCTTCAGCGGCAATCCGTGCAGCCAGTTATGCTCGTGCAGCCGCCGCCTCGGCGCCCCCCGCCGGCGTCGCAGGATCGCATTGAGGCTTTCCACCGCCATCAGCCCGCCGACCACCCCCAGAAACGCGACATAGCTGATGGAAATCACGGCATCGATCTGCCCCACCGCCCGCAATTCGCGAAACGCCAGAACCCCGATCGCCGACCCTGCGGCTCCGCCCGCCAGCAGCACCGCCCCCATCCGGAAATCCACATTGCCGCGCCGCGCATGCGCCAGCATTCCCGACACCGATGCCGCAGCAATCTGATTGGCTTCGCTGCCCACTGCCACCGGCGGCGGCACACCGGCAAAAATCAACAGCGGAGTCATCAGGAAACCGCCGCCCACGCCGAACAACCCGGACAGAAAACCCACGGCTCCGCCCATGCCGAGCAACAGCCCGACATTCATCGACATTTCCGCTATCGGCAGGTAGATATCCATCCCGCCGGCCGCACTGTCTCAGAACTCACGGACGGACAAACCCCACCTCGGCCTGCGCTTCCGCCAAAACGGGAAGGGCGATCGCACGGGCGCGCTCGGCACCGTCACGCAACACGGCGTCGATCTCCGCCGGCGCCGCCGTCAGCCGCCGCATCTCGCCGCCAAGCGGACCAAGCTCCGAAACTGCAAGCTCGGTCAGGCGCTCCTTGAACACGGAAAACGGCGCCCCCGCATATTCGGTGCATATGTCGGATACCGCGCGATCCGACAGTGATGCATAAATCCCGATCAGATTGGCCGCCTCCGGCCGCGTTTCCAACTCTTCCGGGGAGTCGGGTAGCGGCGCCGGGTCCGTTCGGGCCCGCCTGATCTTCAACGCAATGGTATCGGCGCTGTCGGTCAGGTTGATGCGGGAATAATCCGACGGATCCGACTTGCTCATCTTCTTCGACCCGTCGCGCAAACTCATCACCCGCGCTGCCGTGTCCAGAATGATCGGCTCCGGCTGTGGAAACAACGCGCAGGAAAACATGCTGTTGAACGCCTGCGCAATATCGCGCGAAAGCTCCAGATGCTGCTTCTGGTCCTCTCCCACCGGCACATGCGTCGCCTGGTAAAGCAGGATGTCCGCCGCCATCAGGTTGGGATACGCATAAAGCCCCACCGTCGCATTGTCGCGGCGCTTGCCTGCTTTCTCCTTGAACTGCGTCATGCGATTCAGCCAGCCAAGGCGCGCCACACAGTTGAAAATCCATGCCAGTTCGGAATGGGCGCCAACCTGACTCTGATTGAAAATGATATTCGCCGCAGGGTCGATCCCCGCCGCAATCAGCCCGGCGCACACCTCGCGTGTATTCGCCGCCAGTTCCGCCGGATCCTGCGGCACCGTGATCGCATGCAAATCGACAATGCAGTAGAGGCAATCATAGTCGTCCTGCAGCCGCGCCCAATTGCGTATCGCCCCCAGATAATTGCCGAGATGCAGATTACCGGTCGGTTGAACCCCTGAAAAAATTCGCGCCATCGCTGTCCTCCTTCGCGCCGCAGTGATACACGCCCGCAGCGCGGCCCGTCATTCATTTTCGATATTCGCCTGCGGCCGCGCCGCGCCCCGTCGCACCCCCGCACGCAAGGTTCGGAAATCATCTCTGTCTACGGCGCCGAAAATGAGTGCCGCCAGCGCGAAAACGCCCATCCCCACCGTCACCAGGAACGCCAGCGCCGCTGCACGCACAACCAGCCCTGCCACAAACCACGGCGCCAGCGCGCCCACCGTCAACCAGACCGCCGCCGCCATGACGGCAGCCGCCAACGCCGCGCGTGGCAGGCGCCGGCGCAAACGCGCATCGACCACAAGATGTCCGCGCCGAAACAATACAACCGCCAGAACCGTTACGTTCAGCCATGACGCCAGCACGCTCGCCACTGCAATGCCGACATGCGCCAGCGGCCCGATCAGCCACAGGCTCAGCGCGATATTGACGACAACGCACACCACCCCGATCTTGATCGGCGTGCTGGTGTCTTCACGCGCAAAAAATCCGGGCGCCAATATCTTCACCGCCACATATGCAGGGAGTCCGGCCGCATAGGCTGCCAGTGCACCGGCCGTGGCCGCTGCGGCGGCGGCGTCAAACGCCCCATGCGCAAACAACGTGTTGACGATAGGGCCGGAAGCCACCGCCAGCGCCGCCGCCGCCGGCAGCGTCAGCAACAGTGCATATTCCAGCGCCCGATTCTGGCTGTCCGTGGCCGCCGCGTCTTCCCCGCCCCGCAATTGCCGCGTCAAGGTCGGCAGCAGCGCCGTGCCCATGGCGACGCCCACCACGCCTAAGGGCAATTGCACAATGCGATCGGCAAAATACAAATACGAAATCGACCCCGCGGGCAGCAGCGATGCAATCACCACATCGGCTAACAAATTGATTTGTTGAACGCCTGCCCCGAGCGCAACCGGCGCCATCAGCAGCAGCAGACGTTTCACCGCCGGCGTCAGTCGCGGGCGCAATAGCGGCGGCAACAACCCCGACCGCCGGCAATTCCACACCAGCCAGAAGAATTGCAGTACGCCGGCCACCGCCACCGCCCCGGCCAGCGCATGGCCCGGTGTCGCCAGCGAATCGCGAAACACTGCGACCCCCGCAATCAGGCAGAAATTGAGCAGGAGCGGCGCTGCCGCCGCCGCCGCAAACCTGTCCACGCTGTTCAACATCCCGGAAAGCAGCGCCACCAGCGAAATGAACAGGAGATAGGGAAAGGTCAGCCGCGTAAGGGCGATCGTCAGCGCCAGCCGCTGCGGTTCATCCGCAAGGCCCGGTGCGGCCAGCCGGATCAGCCACGGCATGGCGAGTTCCGCGGCAATCACCAGCGCCAGCAGCGACCACAGCAGCACCGCCAGCGCCTCGCCCGCGAACTGCCGCGCCGCCGGCGTCCCCTCGGTCTTCACGCGACCCGCGAACATCGGCACGAACGCGAGGTTGAACGCCCCTTCCGCAAACAATCGGCGAAACAGATTGGGCAATTTGAAAGCGATAAAAAAGGCGTCGCCGACAAGTCCCGCGCCAATATGTCGCGCGATCAGGATGTCACGCAAAAACCCGAGAATGCGGGAGGCAAGCGTATAAAAGCCGACCGTGGCGGCAAACCGAACCAGCGCCACGGGGTAAGCGCCTATTCCGCCGCCGCTACCGCCTGGCTCGCCACTACGCCGCTGCGAACCGCCGCCAGCAAGGTCTCCCTGATCTCCGCAATCCGTGCCTCGGCAGTCACTTTCATCCCGAAAACGTCCTTGACGTAAAACACATCAACCGCGCTTTCGCCATAGGTGTTGATGCGCGCGCTGTCCAACGCCAGCCGCAATTCCACGAGCGCCCGCGTCACGTCGAACAACAACCCGGGGCGGTCGCGCGCATTGAGTTCGATCACGGTATGCGATGCCGAAGCCCGATTGTCGATCAGCACGCGCGGCTCCACCTTGAATACCGACAGGCGGCTGTTCCACAGCGCCTGCTCCCGCTCGGCAATCGCGGTCTGCGGCTTGAAATCCCGCGCCAGTGTATTCTCTATCGTTTCCGGCAGGCGCGCCAGCAGGGTCGGTTCATCAAACGCCTTGCCGTCAATCCCCTGCACCCACAGCGTGTCGAGAACCATGCCGTCGCGCGTACTGAACAATCGCGCTTCGACAATCGTCGCACCGCACACCGTCAAGGCCCCGGCAATTCCCGCAAACAATGCCGGATGGCCCGGTGCGTAGACCGTCACTTCGGTAACCGAGCGAAACTGGTCAACGCGCGTTTCCACCGTCAGCGGGGCCGAGTCGGCGTCCCCCCGCCGTATCAGTGCCGCATGGCGCGCGTGAACCTTGGCGTTGAAACTGAGCAGATAACGCGGATACATCCGGTCGAGATATCCTTGCACCTCCGCTTCCGGCCAGTCTGCCAGCGCCTCTCTCAGCGCTGCCGCCGCCCCTTCCAGACGCTGCGCCTGGTCGGCCAGCGTATCGCCGCCCGTCATCACCGCCTCCGCCTGGTAATACAGGCTGCGCAGCAACTGCCCTTTCCAGCCATTCCAGACATTCGGACCGACCGCACGAATATCGGCTACCGTCAGCACCAGCAGCAGGCGCAGCCGTTGCGGAGACCGGACGATACCGATGAAATTCTCGATCGTCCTCGGGTCTGAAATGTCGCGATTGAACGCCACCGACGAGAACAGGAGATGATACTCCACCAGCCAGGCAATCGTTTCCGTCTCCTCTGCCGTGCAGCCCAGCCGCGGCGCCAAGCGCCGCGCCGTGCGGGCCCCCAGCACCGAATGATTGCCGCCGCGCCCCTTTGCTATGTCATGCAGGAACAACGCGATATAGAGAACCTTCCGCGACAGCACCTCATGTACGATCTCGGTCGCCAGCGGCAATGAGTCGGCCAGCGCACCCTGTTCGATGCGCGACAATATGCCGATGGCGAAAATCGTGTGCTCGTCCACCGTATAGACGTGATACATGTCGTGCTGGGTCTGCGCGACGACCCGCCCGAACGCCGGAATGAAACGCCCCAGAACACCGGCTTCATTCATCCGCCGCAAGGTGGTCTCCGGATCCCCCTTGTGAGTCAGCATCTCCACGAACAGGCGGTTTGCTTCCGGCACGGACCGCAGCCGCGCATCGATGCGCGGCAGGTTGCGCGTGATCAGCATCAGCGCGCGCGGATGTATGTCGAGACCGCGCTCCTGCGCAACATGAAACAGCCGCAGCATGTCGAGCGGGCGCTGCTCGAAAACATCATCATCCGCAACCGTCAACCGCCCGTGGTCGACCCGGAACCCGTCCACCTCGCGTTGCAGGAGGCTGAGCACCGGTGCCGGGAACAGCGGCCGCCGCACATGTTCCGCCTCGATCGCCGCACAGAATATCCGCGTCAGGTCGCCGACCGTCTTGGCAATCAGATAATAGTCTTTCATGAATTGTTCGACATCGGCGCTGTCCGCATGTCCGCGCGCATGAAGCGCTTCGGCCACAGCAATCTGGCTGTCGAACGTCAGGCGTTCTTCCGCCCTGTCATACAGATAATGCAGATGAAACCGCACATCCCACAAGAAACGGTGGGCGCGCTCGAACATCTCGAATTCGTCTTCGGTGAGTACCCCTCGCTCCACCAACTCGCGTACATCGTCCACGCGATACAGATATTTGGCAATCCAGAACAGCGTATGCAGGTCACGCAGCCCGCCCTTGCCATCCTTCAGATTGGGCTCCACGACATAGCGCGAGTCGCCCATTCGTTGATGCCGCGCATCGCGTTCCTCGAGTTTTGCAGTGATGAACGCGCGCCCGCTGCCCGCAACCAGGTCTTTCGCGAAACGCCGGCGAAGCTCCAGATACAGCGGTTGATCGCCATAAATATAGCGCGACTCCAGGAGCGCAGTGCGAATGGTGATATCCCGCCGCGCCCGCGCCAGGGACTCGTCGATCGATCGCGTCGCCTGCCCCACCGTGAGACCCAGGTCCCACAGCATGTAGAGCATGTGTTCGACGATCTGTTCGCCGCGCGGCGTCCGCTTGTAAGGCGTGAGGAACAACAGGTCCACATCGGAGAAAGGCGCCAGCTCACCCCGTCCGTAACCGCCCACCGCTACCAGCGCCAGCCGGTCCGCGGCCGTCGGATTCGGTTCCGGAAACACCCGCCCGGCAGCATGGTCGAATAACAGCGCGAGCAATTGATCAATCAGAAAGGCGTTCGCCGCCGCCGCCGCAGACCCGTCTCCGCTGCGGTCGAACCGTCGCCGGATCTCCGCCCGCCCGCCGGCCAGCGCTTCCTTCAGACAGTCCAGAATTCCCTCCCGGTCCGCGCACTCGGAAGACTCCAACACCGCTGTCAGACGCCGCCGGTCGATAATGGCCCGCCTGTCCGCAATTCGAACTGTCAAGACATCCTCCAACCCAACCCGCGCGATCGCGAGAGTAGCAGGATTACGCCGTCATCGCACTGCCGCGCAGCCTCACGAACCCGACCCGCACTGCAACCGCCAATCCATGGGCGGCAGGCCGTTGGCCACCAGCCAGATATTCGTCCGCGAGAAATGCCGGCAACCCAGAAATCCGCGACGCGCCGACAGGGGCGAGGGATGCGGGGCAGTCAGTACATGGTGGCGGGTGCGGTCGATGAACCGGCCCTTCTCCTGCGCGTCGCGGCCCCACAAGAGGAAAACCAGCTTGTCTCTTTCCCGGTTCAGATCACCGACGATCCTGTCCGTGAAGCGTTCCCAGCCCCGGTTGCGGTGCGAACCGGCCTTGCCGGCCTCAACCGTGAGAACACTGTTCAACAGGAACACTCCACGGTCCGCCCACGGCTTCAGATGGCCGTGGGGCGCCAATGGCAGGCCAAGGTCGGATGTCAGCTCGCGAAAAATGTTCTTCAGCGACGGAGGCGGCGGGGTTTCCGGCCGAACGGAAAACGCCAGGCCGTGGGCCTGGCCCGGCCCATGATACGGATCCTGTCCCAGAATCACGACCTTGACCTTGTCGAACGACAGCGACAGGGCGCGGAAATATTCGTCAGGCTCAGGAAAAATCCGCTTCCCCGCGCTTCGCTCGCGCTGCAGGAAAGCCGCCAGTTCGGTCATGTAATCCTTGTCGAACTCGGCGCAGAGGCGCGTCAGCCACGACGCGGCCATGCAGCGCTGGTCGAACATGCGTGCGCCGGGGCAGTTCACGCGCGCAGCTTGCGGCGCAGTATCTCGTTGGCGGTCTTCGGGTCGGCCTTGCCGCGCGTCGCCTTCATGACCTGGCCGACAAAGAACCCGAGGAGTTTTTCCTTTCCGCCCCTGAATTCCGCGGCCTGCCGGGGATGCGCGGCAATAATGCGGTCGATCTCGCCCTCGATCTCGGCCGTGTCGGTCACCAGAGCCAGTCCCTGCTCCTCAACGATCGCGGCGGGATCGCCCCCGGTCTCGAACATGGTGTCAAAAACCTGCCGCGCCATGCGCTGCGACACGGCCCCCTCGGTCACCATGTCAAGCAGGCGGCGAAGCGCTTCCGGCGCTACCGGCGAGTCGGCAAAGCTCAGCCCGGCGCGATTGAGCGCGCCGGTGACTACTCCCGTGACCCAGTTTGCGGCCTGCCGCGCATCCCCGCCCTCTGCTGCCTTCTCGAAATAGTCAGCGCGCGCGCCGCTCGCCACGAGCTGCCGTGCCTCGTCGGTACTCAGTCCATAGTCTTCGCGAAAACGGGCTTCCCGCGCATCCGGTAATTCGGGAAGCGACTCCGCCAGCCGCGCAATGCGCGCTTCCGACAGCACCAGGGGCAACAGGTCCGGATCGGGAAAATAGCGGTAATCATGCGCTTCTTCCTTCGATCGCATCGACCGTGTGACACCGCGCTCGGCATCGAACAGGCGAGTTTCCTGCGCCACCGTACCGCCGTCCTCGACAATGCCGATCTGGCGCTCCGCCTCGTGCGCTACGGCGCGGGCAAGAAACCGCATGGAGTTGAGATTCTTGATCTCGCAGCGCGTGCCCAGCGGCGCCCCCGGCCGCCGCACCGACACATTCGCATCAGCGCGCAGCGACCCCTGTTCCATATTGCCGTCGCACGTACCGATGGCGCGCAGAATTGCGCGCAAGTGGCCAAGAAACTGGGCCGCTTCCTCGCCTGAGCGCAGATCGGGTTCGGAAACGATCTCCATCAACGGCACGCCCGCACGATTGAGATCCACATGCGTCCTGGCCGGATGACGGTCATGCAGGCTCTTGCCGGCATCCTGCTCCAGATGAATGCGCGTGATGCCCACTGCCCGTTCGCCCCTTCCGCCCGCCAGCGGCACGCGCACCACGCCCTTGCCGATGATGGGCCGCGTATATTGCGAAATCTGATACCCCTGCGGCAGGTCGGGATAAAAGTAGTTCTTGCGGTCGAACACCGACACGCGGTTGATCTCGGCGCCCAGCGCCACACCTGTACGAACAGCCTGATCCACAACACGGTCGTTGAGAACCGGCAACATGCCGGGCATCGCCGCATCGACCAGCGACACCTGGTCGTTGGGCGGGCCGCCAAAGGCCGAGGAAGCGCCGGAAAACAGCTTCGATTTCACCGCCACCTGCGCATGCACCTCAAGCCCGACCACCACCTCCCATGCGCCGGTACGGCCGTCCACCAGCGGTGCCGGAGCGCCCGTCATGCGCCACCGTCGACGGTGAACGCGGGCACCGCATCAAACGCCGCAGCATCTTCCAGCACGGCGCCGGCGCACAACACGGTTTCCTCGTCGAACGGACGCCCGATCAATTGCAGACCGAGCGGCAGACCGTCCGCCGACAGGCCCGCGGGCACTGAAAGCGCCGGCAAGCCGGCAAGACTCGACGGCACCGTAAACACATCATTGAGATACATCGCCACCGGATCATCCATGCGTTCCCCCACCGGGAAAGCGGGAAACGGACAGGTCGGAGTCAGTACTAGATCAACATTCTCGAACGCCCGTGAGAAATCCTGCGCGATCAGCCGCCGCACGCGCTGGGCGCGAAGATAGTAGGCGTCATAATAGCCGGCGGAAAGAACATAGGAGCCGATCATGACGCGGCGCCGCACTTCCGCGCCGAATCCTTCCCCGCGCGTCCGTTCATATTGGTCGATCAGATCGTCGCCGGCCACGCGCAAGCCGTACCGCACGCCGTCATAACGCGCCAGGTTCGACGAAGCCTCTGCCGGCGCAATGATATAATAAGCCGGCAGCGCGTAGCGCGTAAACGGCAGACTGATCGGGCGAACCTGCGCGCCCGCCTCCCGCAACCAGTCCACGCCCCTTTCCCAGAGTGCGTCGATTTCTCCGGCCATACCGTCCAGGCGGTATTCTCCGGGAACCCCCACCGTGAGACCGCGAATATCCCCCGTGAGCGCCGCTTCATAGTCCGGCACCGCGCGGTTGACCGAGGTTGAGTCCCGCGGGTCATGCCCGGCCATCGCGGTCAGTGCGATGGCAGCGTCGCGCACCGTGCGCGTCAACGGCCCCGCCTGATCGAGCGAACTGGCAAACGCGATGATCCCCCAGCGCGAACAGCGCCCATAAGTGGGCTTCAGGCCCACAACACCGCAAAATGCCGCTGGCTGGCGGATCGAACCGCCCGTATCGGTGCCGAGCGCCAGCGGCACGGCGCGCGCTGCAACCAGCGCCGCCGAGCCGCCGGAGGAGCCGCCGGGCACCAGCGGGCGCGTATCGCCGCGCCGTCGCCAGGGGTTGTGAGTTACCCCGTAATGACTCGTGACGGTGGAAGACCCCATGGCGAACTCGTCAAGATTCGCCTTGCCGCAGGGCAGCGCACCGGCTTTGAAAAGGCGAGCCGTAACCCCCGATTCATAAGACGGCACGAAGCCGTCAAGAATGCGCGAGGCAGCGGTGGTCGCCACACCGGCGGTACAGAACAGATCCTTGACCGCCACGGGAATGCCGTCCAGCACTCCCGCCTCGCCGCGCGATCTGCGCGCGTCGGAGTCCGCAGCGGCTGCGCACGCCGCTGCCGGAGTTGTATTGATCCAGGCATTGAGCGGTGCCGCAGCCTCGGCAGCGGCGTTATGCGCCTCCGCCAGCGCCGCCGCATTCACCGCGCCGGCCGCCAGTGCATCCCGCATTTCGGCCAGCGTGGCGCCGACAAAGGCGCCGCCGCCCGCGCCGGCGCTCACTCGATCACCTTCGGCACAACGAAATGATCGTCCTCCGCTTCTGGCGCATTGGCGAGAATGCGCGCCGCATACCCGCCGTCCAGTACCTCGTCGGGGCGCGCAGGCAGGGTAGAATCCACTACGCCAGCCAAGGGTTCAACGCCGGCAGTATCAACCTCGTTGAGTGTCTCGATCCAGCCGAGAATGCCCGATAATTCACCCGCAAGAGTGTCAAGTTCCTCGTCCGACACGCGAACCCGCGCCAGCCGCGCAATGCGGCGCACATCGTCTCTGTTCAGCGTCAACCGCGCCTCCTTCGGGAATGAACCGCGCGGAGCCTGCCCCGCGTCACCCGCGGGACTCAGCCCTGACGATAGGCCACCGACACCGTCTCCGCCACGCAGACCGGCCGGTCGGAACCTTCGCACTCGATCGTGACATCACTCGTCACGCGCAGCCCGTTATTCTTCACATCCTCGGCATTTTTGAGGCGCAGCCGCGTGCGGACCCGGCTGCCGGCGGGCACCGGCGCGGTGAAGCGAATACGGTTGCTGCCATAATTCAGCCCGTGCACAACACCTTCTATGCGATAGATTTCATACACCATTTGCGGCAGCAGCGAGAGGGTCAGATAGCCATGCGCGATGGTCTTGCCGCCCGGCAATTCGCGCGCCGCCCGCTCACGATCAACATGAATCCATTGGAAATCACCCGTCGCCTCGGCAAACTTGTCGATGCGCTCCTGCGTAACGTCCACCCACGAACTGACACCGATCTCCTCGCCCACAAGCGACTTCATCGCTTCAAAACTCTCGATCACACGCACGGCACTCTCCTTGTCTGACGGCGGCAGGATCAATAGGGGGTGCCGTCGAAATGGCGGAAACGGTATTCACCGTCGGAAGACTTCTCCAGGATCATGTCGGAGTCTGGATAATGCACCTCTTCTTGCCGCGACCGCGTGCCCACCTCCAGAAAGCGGACCAGCGCGTCGGACCGGTTTTCCAGCCGGTGCCCATTGCCGTCATTGGCAGGAAAACACGCGCACATCCCCGGGCGCAGGAGCTGTGTCCCGGCATCGGTAACAAGCGTCGGCGTTCCCTCGATAATGTAGACGAACTCATCCTCGTTCTTGTGCCAGTGCCGCAGCGCCGATACCGCCCCGGGTTCCAGTTCGGTGAGATTGACGCCGAACTGCGTCAGGCCGCGCGGCGTGCCCAGCGCCCGCCGCCAGCGCCCGTCCGTCGTGCGCTCATGCGGCGGCGGATACACACGGCGTGTCGTCTTCGTCACCTCCATCGGGTCAAACCCGGCAGGCTTGGCGTCTTCCCTGGTCATGGCTCGCTTTCCGTCTGCTGGTGCGGCGCGGCAACTATCCCGCGTTGAGCGCAGGCGCCGGCATGGGGCGAATGCCCAGGCGCTCGCGCAACTGCCGGTCCGCCGCTTCTTCCGGGTTGCCCGTCGTCAGCAATCTGTCGCCGATGAATATGGAATTGGCGCCGGCTAGGAATGCCAGCGCCTGGGTTTCGTCATTCATGCCCGCTCGCCCCGCCGACAGACGCACAACCGACTCGGGCATCATTATACGCGCGACCGCAATAGTGCGAATGAACTCGAAGGAGTCCAGGGGCGCAGCATCGGCCAGCGGCGTCCCGGTAACCCGAACCAGCATGTTGATCGGCACGCTTTCGGGGTGCTGCGGCAGCGTGGCAAGCGAAACAAGCATCCCCGCCCGGTCGCCGCGGCTTTCCCCCATCCCGACAATCCCGCCGCAGCAAACCGCCAACCCGGCATTGCGCACATGCTCCAGTGTCTCCAGCCGGTCGGCAAAGGTGCGCGTGGTGATGATGTCACCGTAATATTCCGGCGAGGTATCGATATTGTGATTGTAATAGTCCAGTCCTGCCCGTTTCAGCCGCTCGGCCTGGTCACGCGACAGCAGGCCCAGCGTCACGCAGGTTTCCATGCCCAGCGCCGTGACTTCGCGGATCATCGTGCAAACGACCTCGAGGTCACGGTCTTTCGGTCCGCGCCACGCGGCGCCCATGCAATAGCGGCTGGCGCCGGCGTCGCGCGCGCGCCGCGCCGCCGCTACAACCGACTCGACGCTCATCAACTTCCCGGCCGCGACGCCCGTTTCAAACCCCGCGCTTTGCGGGCAGTATTTGCAGTCTTCCGGGCAGCCGCCGGTCTTTATCGAAAGCAGCGTCGAAAGCTGAACCTCCGCGGGGTCGAAATAATGCCGGTGAACCCCCTGCGCCCGATAGATCAACTCGCTGAACGGCAAGTTGAACAGCGCTTCCGCCTCATCTCGCGTCCAGTCATGCCGCGCCGCAGCCGCAGCGGAAAAAGGCATTTCGCCGTCTGCATTGCGCCTGCCTTGTGCGGCGCACCGCTTGTTCATGAATCCGCCCGCTGCTGGAAATCTTGAGACGGCCGAAGTATCGAAGGCGCCATGTTGACAGTCAAGCAACCATCAAGCGAGGCTGCCGCCACCCCTGCCCCCGACGGCCGGATTTCCTTGACACACCGTACGTCCGTGATGCGGAAACATGTCTGACCTGCCGGCTTACCTGCGCCGCCGCGGTTTCATGCTCGTCCTGTCCTCGCCGTCCGGTGCCGGCAAGACCACCATTGCACGCCGCCTGCTCGCCGCCTACCCGGACCTCTGGATGTCGGTGTCCGTCACCACGCGGCGGGCTCGCCCGGGCGAACAGCCTGGCCTCGACTACCGCTTCGTCAAACAGGCCGAATTCGACGCCATGGTCGCCGGAGGCGAACTGCTGGAACACGCGCGTGTGTTCGACCACCACTATGGCACGCCGCGCCTGCCCGTGGAACAGTCGCTCAACGGCGGCCGCGACGTGCTGTTCGATATAGACTGGCAAGGCGCGCAGCAATTGGCCGAGCGTGCCCGTGACGATGTGGTCAAGGTGTTCATCCTGCCGCCCTCCACCCGGGAACTCGAGCGGCGCCTGCATCGCCGCGCGCAGGACAGCGCCGAGGTTGTCGCCGGGCGCATGGCCAAGGCAGCCGCCGAAATCACCCACTGGGCCGAATATGACTATATCGTCGTCAATGACGACATCGACCGTGCGGTGGCATCGGTGAGCGCAATTCTCGCCGCGGAACGGCTGCGCCGCGAACGATATGTCGAATTGAGCGGCTTTATCTCCCGGCTTCAAGCCGGCTGAGCGCCGCCGCAAGCCGGCAAAACTGCTTGATTTCCAGCACTTCCGCGCGCGCGCGCCCGTCAATGCCCGCGGCACTCAGCAAGTCCGCCGCCGATACTCCCAGCGTCTTGAGGCTGGACCGCAGCATCTTGCGGCGCTGACCGAATGCGGCCGCCAGCACCCGCCGCAGGCAACTCGCATCTGCGGGCGCCTGCGGCTCCGCTCGCGGAGCCAGACGCACCACGCTTGAAGTCACGGCCGGCGGCGGCGTGAAGGCCCGCGCCGGCACATCAAACAACACATCCACCGAGCACAGCCATTGCGCATAGACGCCAAGCCGGCCATATGCCGCGGAGCGGGGTTGCGCCGCCAGCCGCGCCGCCACTTCCTTCTGGAACATCAGCGTGAAACCGGCGGCAAATGACGGCTCCGCCGCCAGTCTGTCCAGCCACTGCCCGAGCAGCCGAGTGCCGATATTGTACGGCAGATTGGCAACGACGCGGCGCGGCGGCGGCGCCAGCGCGGCAAGGTCAGTTCGCAACGCGTCCGCCGCCACCACACGCAGACGATCACCGGCCGCCCGGCGCAACGGCGTCAGCGCATCAATACAGCGGCTGTCAACCTCCACCGCCACCACCGCCGCACCCGCTTCCAGCAGCGCGCGCGTCAGACCGCCCGGCCCCGGCCCGATCTCGATAATCCGCGCACCGTCAAGCGTGCCGGCGGCCCGCGCGATGCGCCGCGCCAGATTGAGATCCAGAAGGAAGTTCTGGCCCAGCGACTTGCGGGCCGACAACCGCTGCCCCGCAATCACCGTGCGCAGCGGCGGCAGGCCGGAAAAATCAGGACCCCCGCCTGCCCTTGCTGCGGGAGGCGCGCGCAGGACAGCGCCTCAAATACGCAGGTCGATAAAGGCGTTTCGGCGCAGGTCGCGCAACAGCCGGCGCTCGATCGACGCCAGCCTCCGCGTCGCGATCTGCTCATAGATGCGGTCACGCATATCCGCTTGCGCATCCGGCGCGTCGCGCTCGCAAACCATCATCACATGGACACCGTTGTCGGTGACCAGCGGCTCGCTGGCCGCGCCCACCTCCAGCGCCGCCAGCGCCTGCTGGAATATCTCCGGCAGGTCACGCAGCGACACCCAGCCGAGATCGCCGGAGAACGACCCTTCAAGTTCGGCGCCGCGTGCGCGCAGGGCGTCACAGCCCTCGGTTTCCGCGCTGATCTCATTGGCCTCCGCCAACCGTGCTGCCGCAACATCAGCGGTATCGTCAGCGCTCGCCGGCAGCAGGATCTGCGACAGGAACAATCGCACCGGCTGCTCAAGATCGCCCATGACCAGGCGCTTGTCGCGCAGCAGGATGATATGAAGCCCGTCCGGCGAGCGGATCGGGTCGGACACCTCGCCCACCGCCAGCGCCGCCAGCACCCGGTCAACTTCGGGGCGGCTGCGCCCCTCCTGAATCCACCCCAGATCGCCGCCATTGCGCGCCAGCGAACCCTGGCTGAATTGCGCCGCCACACCGGCAAAATTCGCGCCTGACCGCAATTGTCCGACAATGCTCCCCGCCGTCGCCTCCAGGGCTCCGGGGCTTTCAGCTGAACCATGAAACAGCGTGATTTCGGAAACCAGGAACTCGGGCCGCCCGCGCATTGCGTCAAGCCGCGACAACTCCTCGTCGATTTCCTCCTCGCTGACATTCACTGTCGGACGCACCCGCTGGCTCACATATTTCGCCCACGCGATCTGCGACCGTATCTGGCCCACCAGCGCATCAAGGACAATGCCGCGATCAGCAAGAAACGTCCTCAACTGGCCGCGCGGCACGTTATTGCTGTCTTCTATACGCGCGATCGCCTGCTCGATCTCGCGATCAGTGATGCGGATACCCTTGGCTTCTGCTTCCTGGAACTGTAGCGCCTCGTCCACCAGATTCCGCAGGACGGTGCCAGCAACCCGCTGACGCATCTCCTCCGTTCGCGCCAGATTGGCGTTGTAGAGAACGACATTGATACGCATTTCCAAGTCGAATATGGAAATGGCGCGGTCATTGACCACTGCGGCTATGCTCATGATTTCCTGCGCGGGCGCGGGCGCTGCGGCGAGCATGAACACGATTGCGGCGTGCGCTATTCGTCGAAACACGGTGGAACTCTCCGACGCTCTGCAGAGCATATATTTAGTGACGTGCGCCCCCAACCATAGGCGGCCGGGCAGCGTGCCGCAACGCCGTCCGCTCAGCGGCGCTGATATTGCTGTGTACCGAACAGGATCGAAAACCGCTCCTTGTCCTGCGACACATCGCCGACCGGGCGCGTGGACTTCATGACATCGCGGCCGCGAATGACCGCCGGGCGCATCTTCACCGAATCGCGCCAGCGCTTGAGGTTCGGAAAATCGTCGAAATTCTGCCCCTGCCGCTCGCCGAGCAGCCACGGCCACACCGCCATGTCGGCGATCGAATAATCACCGGCAAGATACTCACGGTCGGCAAGACGGCGATCGATCACGTTATAGATGCGGCCCGCTTCGTTGGTGTACCGGTCGATGGCGTAGGGTAGCTTCTCCGGCGCGTAGTTCCGAAAATGATGCACTTGCCCCAGCATCGGCCCCACCGTGCCCATCTGGAACATCAACCATTCCAGAACCTGCACCCGCCCGCGCGGGTCCTGCGGCATGAAACGCCCTGTCTTCTCCGCCAGATAGATCATGATCGCGCCGGATTCGAAAATCGACACGGGCGCGCCGTCAGGACCATCCGGGTCCACAATGGCCGGCATCTTGTTGTTCGGGCTGATAGCCAGGAACTCGGGCGCGAACTGGTCCCCCTTGCCGATATCCACGGGAATGACCTTGTAGGGCAGTTCCAGTTCTTCCAGCATGATGGTGATTTTCCAGCCATTGGGGGTGGGCCAGAAATACAGATCTATCACGATACTTCTCCTTGCCGCCGCGCAGGGCGGATTTGCGATGGAATTTGCCGGCGAAGATGGCGCGCTACAGCGTGTCGTCAGTGCCCAGAACCAGCGTTACCTGGCTGGAAAACACCCCGCCATTGCCGTGCGCCAGCGCCAGTGTCGGATCAGCCTGCTGGCGCGCACCGGTATCGCCGCGCAATTGCCGCACCGCCTCGATCAGCGGAAACATTCCGTACATGCCCGGATGACAGCATGACAGGCCGCCGCCATTGGTGTTGACCGCAAGCGTGCCGCCGGGCGCAATCGCGCCCCCCTCGACAAACGCCCCGCCTTCCCCCTTGGCGCAAAAACCGAGGTCTTCCAGAAACATCACCGTGTTGATGGTAAAGGCGTCGTACAACTGCAGGAGAGTGATCTCCGAAGGCTCCACCCCCGCCATCGCACAGGCGCGCGGCCCGCTCTCGCTCGCCGCAGTCACCGTCGCATCCGGCATGCCGGCGATGTAGCGGTGCCAGTGCGCCATCGCCGCGCCTAGCACCGGCACCGGCGGGCGGCGGAGATCGCGGGCCCGGTCCGGTGCGGTCAGGATCACCGCTCCCGCTCCGTCAGTAACCAGGCAGCAATCCCGCACCGTAAACGGGTCGCTGATCGGACGCGCCGACAACACATCGTCAATCGACAGCGGCGAACGATGAAACGCCTCGGGATTCAGCGCCGCCCAGGCGCGCGCCGCGACCGCGACTTCAGCCAGTTGTTCCCGTGTTGTACCGTATTCATGCATATGGCGCGACGCCGACAACGCATAGGAGGTAATCGGCTGGCGCGGCCCATACGGCCCTTCATACGGGTCGGGGCGCGACGTCGACACAAGCCGCCCGGAAACCGAGCGTTGGTTGCTGCCATAGGCAATCAGCACCGTTTTGCACTGCCCGGTGTGAATCGCCATCATCGCAGTCAACAGGTGAGCGAGGTTTGACGAACCGCCGATCATCGACGAATCCGAGAAAACCGGGCGAATGCCCAGATACTCGCTCAGGGTCAACGACCCCATATTGTGCGTCATTGAGGTACAAAACACGGCGTCCACATCGGCCGGCCGCAATCCCGCATCATCAAGCGCCGCCGTCACTGCGCCGCTGGTGATCTCGAGCTCGTTCAGGCCCGGCGCCTCGCCAAGCCCGAAAGTGCCGGCGCCAACAATCGACGCCGCACCGCGCAAGCCGCTCACGCGCCGTCCTCCGCCGGGTGAAACACCACCACCGGCGTCTCCCCGGACCGGTCCACCGCCGCCCGCACCGCCATGCCGATCCGCACATCCTCCGGTGCGATCGACTCGACGCGGCTCATCATTCGCGGCCCTTCCGCCAGATCGATCAACGCAACATTATAGGGCGGCCCCTGTTCCGGGCGACGCCGCACCACGCTGGTCGCGTAGACCACGCCGTCGCCGGAAGCGGCGTGCCATTCCAGTGCCGTCGTGCCGCAATGCGGGCAGCACGCTCGGGGATAAAACACCCCGCGCCCGCACGCGGTGCAATGCTGGATCATGAAACGCCCTTCCGCCAGCGCCGCAAAAAAGAACTGCTCGGCCCCGGCGCCTTCAGCAGTCATGACAGTCTCTCGTTCGTGTCACCCACAATGTCCTCACAAGGCTGCCTCGTTCAGACCTTCCTTATAGAGCCGGCGGGGGCGTCGGTCACGCTGCACCCTCACCGCATAGCACAGCATCCCACCAGGGCGGCAGCGCGAAGCTGGCACGGTGCACAGCGGGGCTGTAGTGGCGACCGGTCCGCCGTACTGCGGGAACGCTGTAGTCGCACCCGCCGCGGCCATACAGGAAAAAGCCGAACAACCCCCCGGGCCATGTCGGCACCACCGTATGGTACACCGCGATCTCCGGCAGATCGCGGCGGCGGCGCATGATCCGCAACAGGTTCGGCGCACCCCCTGCGCACAGTTCCTGCAGGAAACGCGGACCATCCCGCGTAAGAATGATGCTGTCGGAATCGACCACCGTGCCGCCCGGTGCCAGACGCCGCGCCAGCGCCGCGCAGACTGACGGCGAAAACATCCGCCCCGACGGACCCACCGGCTCGGTCAGGTCCAGAATGATGACATCGAAAACGCTGTCGCCCTCCGCCAAAAACTCACCCGCGTCGCCTATGCACAGTGTCACACGCGGATCGGCATAATCCCCCTGTATGCCGAGATAGTGGTTGCTGACCGCGATCACCCGCTCGTCGATTTCCACCATGGTGACGGCGCGCACATCGTCGTGACGAAGCACTTCCCGCAGCACGCCGCCGTCACCGCCGCCGATAATCAGCACTGATGCCGCGCCGGGGCGGGCGCACAACGCCACATGAACTGCCATTTCGTGATAGATGAACTCGTCCGCCTGCGCCGCCTGCAAAAGGCCGTCCAGCACCAGCACCCGGCCCAGACTCGCATGGTCATGCACTTCGATCTGCTGAAATGCGCTGCGCTCGCAGTGTATCGGCGTCATGCGATAGCTGTGCGCAATGCCGAGGCCCTCGTCGCGTTCGCGCCACCACGGCGCCTCGCCCGTCGCCACGGCGCGCTCAGTGCCGCCGCGTCATGCCATAGTCGAAAGGCGTTCGCCCCGACTGGTCCGTCGCGCGGGAATCGGCGCCCGCCGCCAGCAGCGCTTCGACAACCGCCGGGCGGTCGTCACCCTTGGCCGCCGAATGAAGCGGCGTGAACCCCCGGTCATCCCGCGCCGACAAATCCGCACCCGCCGCCGCAAGCGCAGTGACAATAGCGGGCCACGCATTTTCTTCCGCCGCCGCATGTAGCGGCGTCCGTCCCCCTTCATCCCGCGCTTCAAGGTCTGCGCCGGACGCCACCAGCGCTTTGATGACCGCTGGATTCTTCCCGTCCTCAGCGGCTGCGTGCAGCGGCGTCAGGTCCAGCGCCGCCCGCGCCTTTACGTCCGCTCCCACCGCCACCAGCGCCCTGATAACCGCCGGGTCCTCATTGTTGAATGCTGCTGCATGAAGCGGCGTCAGACCATGCTGCGTGCGCGCCTGTATATCGCCGCCGGCCGATACAAGCGCTTCGATCACCGCCGTACTCTTGCTCTTGGAGGCCGCCGCATGAAGCGGCGTGGTGCCGCGCTGTGCACTCGCATTGGGATTGCCCCCGGCGCGCAGCAGCCCCCGCATCACCGCCGGATTGTCATTACCCGCCGCCGCTGCGTGAACTGGCGTCCTCCCGTCGATATCGCCGGCATTCGGGTTGGCGCCGGCAGCCATCAATCCGCCGCTGACGGCTTCATGCACATTGCCTCCGGCAGCGATATGCAGCGGCGTCTGCCCGTCGACATCACGCAGATTCGGATCGGCGCCGCCCGCCACCAGAACCGCGATCAACGCGGTATCCTCGCATCCCAGCGCTGTCGCGTGCAGCGGGCTTGCGCCCTTGTCCGTCACCGCGTTGGGATCGGCGCCGCCTGCGATCAGCGCCTGCACTACCGGTGGCGTGCTCTTGCCGATCACCGCCCAGTGCAGCGGCGTCGCGCCCCTCTTGTCACGGGTATTCGGGTCTTGCCCTGCCGCCAACAGCGCCCGGATCACCCATGGGCGTCGGCACAGCACCGCTGCCACATGCAACGGCGCATGCGGGGGGTTGCCGGGCTCCTCGGCCGCAGCCTGTGGCTCGGCGTCGGAGGCCGGCACATCCTGCCTCCCGTTCTTATCAGCCTTCGGCCATGCGAAAACGCCAAACCATCTGCAGGTGGTGAGCCATCCCCAAAACCGCACTACCCGCCTCCGCCCCGTTTGCTTGTAACAAAACAGTATAGCCCACATATAGGGCCGGTCGGCAAATTTACGCCGCCGGCAAAGGAGTGCCGGCGCGCGGGTGAAGCACGCTCTTGCGGGTTGTGTCAGCGTTCGGTCATAATCGCTGCCCGTGCCACCGCTCCTGCCGCGTCCCGCGCGGTGCAATAACAGAGGTGCGCCATGAAAATTTGCGAAGCCAGGTTTCCGATCGGCGCCATCGTCCGCCATCGCATTCACCCGTTTCGCGGCGTCGTGTTCGACGTGGACCCCGAATTTGCCAATACCGAGGAATGGTATCAGTCCATCCCGCCGGAAGTCCGCCCGCGCAAGGACCAGCCCTTCTACCACCTGCTGGCCGAGAACGACGAGACAACCTATATCGCCTATGTCTCGGAGCAGAACTTGCTCCCTGATGCCGATTCCGGCCCCGTCACCCACCCCGACACCACCCGCCTGTTCAGCGAACTGCGCGATGGACACTACGTGCTGCGCGCCGACCACTCGAACTGATCGGCAAACCCTCCGCAGGCACGGAACCCCTTACAGAGCCTCAAAAAACTCCGCGATCAACGCCACCTGCGCCTCCAGCATGGCGTAACCGTCCTGTGTCGCCGCCCCGCGCGCCGCGGCAGCGGCCAGAAACGGCGTCGGCGCATCCGACAACACCACGTCCACCGCCAGCATCCCCGCAGTAACCGCATCAGCGGGCACCGGGGGCGGATCGCTGGCGCGCATCCCCAGCGGACTGGCATTCACCACAATGTCATGACCGTCCAGCGTCGCCATGCCCGCCTCGGCACGCACCCGGGGGAAAGCCCGCGCCACCCGGTCCGCGAGGTCCGCGGCGCGCTCCGGCGCCAGGTCGGTCACGCTCAGCCGCTCGATGCCCGCTTCGGCAAAGGCGAACGCGATCGCCCTCCCCACACCGCCCGCGCCGATCTGCAGCACCGAACGACCGGCAAGCCTGTGCCCCGCAGCGCGCGCCGCCGCCGTGCAGCCGCGCCCGTCAAACATGTCACCTGTCCAGCGCCCATCCGCTTGGGGGCGAACGGCGTTCACCGCGCCCACGAGCCGACCGTTGGGAGCAAGGTCATCCACCAGCCCCGCCATCGGAATCTTGTGCGGAATCGTCAGGACCAGCCCCCGCAAATTGCCGATCAGCCGCAATCCGGCAAAACTCTCCGCCAGGTCTCCGGCGGCGATCTTCAGCGGCACCATCACGCCGTCATGGCCCCGCTCCGCCCACAGCCGGTTGAACCGCGCCGGCGAACCCACTTGCGCGATCGGGTCTCCGGCAATGGCGTACAGCGCACTGCGACCGCTGATTCCGGCGCGCGCGGAAGCCGACCCGTCCCTCTTCGTTCCTGTCTCCATCCGCGTGCTCCCCGTCACATCCCCGTGCCCGCCGGCGCTCACACGTCGCTTGCCTGACCCGGCGCGCCCCGAATGGCCTCGAACATCGCCCGATAGCCGGAAGGATCGACCACCGCGTCAATCAGCAGCGGGCCGTCCCCGTCCGCCTCGGCGAACGCCGCCTCCAGCTCCGAAGGATTCGCCACCTTCACCGCGCGGCACCCGAGACCGCGCGCCGCAAGCGCAAAATCAAGCGCCGGATACCGCATCCCGCGCGGCGCAAAGCCCCGCTGCTCCTGCTTGGCGTCGATCAACGCCAACCGCGCGTCATTGAACACCACCACCGTGACGGGCAGGGCATGGCGCGCGGCTGTCGCCAGTTCCGCCAGGCACATGGCAAGGCCGCCATCGCCAGTGAACGCGACAACATGCTGTCCCGGCTCGGCCAGCGCCGTGGCAATCGCCGCCGGCACCGCAAATCCCATCGTCGAAAGACCGTTCGAGATTTGCACATCGAACGGCCGCCGCGCCGTCCAGACGCTCATCGGCGCCAGCATATGGGCGCCGGCATCCACAGTGACCCTGGCGTCAGGGAGCGCCGCAGCAGCAGCTCGCGCCAGCGCCAGCGGCGAAAGCGCCCCGCCATCGCCCCCGGAGCCAGCATCGGGAAACGCAACGGGCCGCGGATCCCGGGGCCAGTTGGCCGCGCGCGCTGCCCCGGCCACTCCCCGCGCCAACGGCGCCAGCGCGCCGCACAACGACACCGCGATATCCGCATAATGCGGGCGCACCGCAGCCACCGCCAGTTCCAGAACCGGCATGGCATAAGGCCATGGCGACGCCACCAGCTCGACCGGATCAACCCCGTACAGGATCATCAGATCGCAATCGCGGAGCCACGGCGCCTCGGTCTTCCCCCCGGTGAACAGCCCCGCATGGCGCGGCCCGTCATCCGGATATACGCCTTTGGCCTTGTAGGTGGTCATCACCGGGCAGGCCAGCGCCTCGGCAAGCTGCACCAGCGCCTCCGCCGCCGCACCGTTCCGCGCCTGCACACCGGCGACAATCACCGGCCGCCGTGCACTGGCAACCAGCGCCTGTGCCGCATCCAGGTCATTCGCAGGCCCCTCTTGCGCCCCGTTCCGCACTGCCGCACCGCCGCCGGCTTCAACCGGCGCCGCAGCATCAAGTGCGGACAGGTCGCAATGCACCGGCTGAAACGGCGGTGTCAGCGCCGCTTGCAGCAAATCATCCAGCAGCGCACGGCAGTTCGCCGCATCCGCCCGACCCGCGGCACGGGTCAGCGGCGCAAACATTTGCCCATGATCGATCTTCTGATGCGTGATGCGGTCATGATCGCCGGGCCGGTAGCAGTCGGTAAGCACCAGCAGCGGCGCCCGGTCCAGCGCAGCATAGGCAACGCCGTTTGCCGCCGCCGCCGCTCCCGGTCCCAGCCCGGTCGTCACAACGCCCGGCGTACCCGTCAATTCCCCCGTCACGGCAGCCATGATCGCCGCAGCGGTTTCCGTGTGCGTCAGCACATAATCGATATCGCGCTGCGCACAGGCTTCGATGATCTCAAGATTCGACCCGCCCCCGGGAACACCGAAAATACGCTCCACGCCGTGGCCGCGAAGCGCGTCGGCAATGACATCTGCAACCGTTTCCATTCCCGCGCACCTATTCCGCGCCAGTCCATGTAACCCGGTAGATCACGCCCCCCTGATCGTCCGACACCAGCAGCGCGCCGTCCGGCATGACCAGGATATCGGCAGGCCGGCCCCAGTTTCGCTGTCCTTGCAGCCACCCCTCGATAAACGGCTGATAGGCGGTCGCGGCGCCGTTCTCATCCAGCACGACGCGCGAGACGCGGTAGCCAATCTTGCGGCTGCGGTTCCACGAACCGTGCTCGGCAATGAAAATATTTCCGCGATACGCTTCCGGGAACTGGTCGCCGTCGTAGAACTTCATGCCGAGCGGCGCCACATGCGGCCCCAGCTCCTGCGCCGGCGGCGTGAACTGCGCGCACTCCTGTGCGCGCCCGAATGTCGGGTCGGAAATCGCCGTGCCATGGCAATAGGGAAAGCCGAAATGCAGCCCCGGCTGCGGCGCATGATTCAACTCGCACGGCGGCAGATCGTCCCCGAGTTGATCGCGCCCATTGTCTGTGAACCACAGGTCCCCGGTCCCCGGTTGAAACGCAAAGCCCACGGAATTACGCACACCGCGCGCATAGGTCTCCACCTCCGTCCCGTCCGCATTCATTCGCAGGATCGTCGCGAACGGTTCCCTCCGCTCGCAGACATTGCATGGTGCGCCCACCGGCACGTAAAGCTTCCCGTCGGGCCCGAACGCCAGATACTTCCAGCCATGCGACGTTGCGGATGGCAGATCCTCCATCACCGTGACCGGCTCGGGAAAGCTGCCGATCCGGTTTTCGACATCGTCATACCGAAGGATGCGGTTGATCGCGCCGACATAGAGCGCGCCATCGCGAAAGGCGACCCCCGTCGGCATCGCCAGCCCCTGGTCGACGACATGCACGCTGTCGGCGCGCTGGTCGCCGTCGCTGTCCACCACCGCATACACATAGCCGGCACGGCGCGAACCGACAAACAGCGTCCCCGCACTGCCAAGTGCCATCCCCCGCGCATTCGGCACGCCATCCGCATAAATCTCGATGCTGAACCCCGGCGGAAGCCGGAGCCGGTCGAGCGGCGTCTCCTGCGCCGGCACCGCGGCGCCGAAGACAATCGGCGCAGCCAGCGCCAGCGCAACAAAGGCATTTCTGACGGAAAATGCATTCATTCCCGGTCTCCCCTGGTGAGCAGGCCCCCAGTATATCCCGCAACCCACTCCCGTTTCACCCGTCGCGGAAGCACCGCCGTCGCGTTGCCGCGCGCCGCGCCCATGGGTAAAAATGTCAAGGCGCACAATGGAAAGGAGGAACGTGCCGGTGCCTGCATCCGTGTTCGATGCCACCTTGCGGCAAAAGTCGGACAGCGCCGGCGGCATGGCTGAAGCCGCGGCGCCGTTTGCCGCCGCCCGCAGCGTAAACGCCTTCCGGCTGGTTTCGGACTTCCACCCGGCCGGCGACCAGCCCCAGGCGATCGCCGAACTCACCGCCGGCCTGCGCCAGGGCGAACGCGACCAGGTCCTCCTCGGCGTCACCGGCTCGGGCAAGACCTTCACCATGGCGCAGGTCATCCGGGACCTCGCGCGGCCGACCCTCGTCCTCGCGCCGAACAAGACCCTCGCCGCCCAGCTTTACGGCGAAATGCGCGGCTTCTTCCCTGGCAACGCCGTCAACTACTTCGTCAGTTATTACGACTACTACCAGCCGGAAGCCTATGTGCCGCGCACCGATACCTATATCGAGAAGGACGCCTCCATCAACGAGCAGATAGACCGCATGCGCCATGCGGCAACCCGCGCTCTGCTCGAACAGGACGACGTCATCATCGTCGCCAGCGTCTCCTGCATCTACGGTATCGGCTCAGCGGAATCCTATGCGCGCATGGTGATCGACCTCAATGTCGGCGACACCATCGAACGCCACCGCCTGCTGCGGGAATTCGTCGAGCTCCAATACCGGCGCAATGACGTAGCGTTCGGCCGCGGCAGTTTCCGCGTCCGCGGCGACACCATCGAAATCTTTCCCGCCCATTACGAGGACCGTGCCTGGCGGCTGTCGCTGTTCGGCGATGAGATTGAAAGCCTGGTGGAGTTCGACCCCCTCACCGGACGTACAACCGACCGTCTGGCCAATATTCGCATCTACGCCAACAGCCATTACGTGATCCCCCGTCCCACGGTTCAGCAGGCGGTGAAGAGCATTCGCGTGGAACTGGTCCACAGGCTTGAGGAATTGAACGCAGAGGGCAAGCTGCTGGAGGCGCAGCGCCTGGAACAGCGCACCAATTTCGACCTCGAAATGATCGAAACCACCGGAAGCTGCGCCGGCATCGAGAATTATTCCCGTTTCCTCACCGGACGAAACCCCGGCGAACCGCCGCCCACCCTGTTCGAATACCTGCCCGACAACGCCCTGATGATCGTTGACGAGAGCCACGTCACTGTGCCGCAGCTCGGCGGCATGTATCGCGGCGACTTCAATCGCAAATCCACTCTTGCCGAGCATGGTTTCCGCCTCCCCTCCTGCGTCGACAACCGGCCGCTGAAATTCGAGGAATGGGAGACCATGCGTCCGCAAACGATCTACGTATCGGCGACGCCGGGACCATGGGAGCTCGAGCGCACGGGAGGAATATTCACCGAACAGGTGATTCGTCCCACCGGCCTGATCGATCCCGTATGCCTCGTAAGACCCGCATCGTCGCAGGTTGACGACCTCCTCGCCGAATGCCGCACTGCCGTCAACAAGTCGCAGCGCGTGCTGGTCACCACACTCACCAAGCGCATGGCGGAAGACCTCACCGAATATCTTGGCGAAGCCGGCTTGCGTGTACGCTACCTCCATTCCGACATCGATACGGTCGAACGCATCGAGATCATTCGCGACCTCCGGCTCGGTGCCTTCGACATTCTCGTCGGCATCAACCTGCTGCGCGAAGGACTGGATATCCCGGAATGCGCGCTTGTCGCCATCCTCGACGCCGACAAGGAAGGCTTCCTGCGTTCCCAGACCTCCCTGATCCAGACTATCGGGCGAGCCGCCCGCAATGTCGAAGGACGCTGCATCCTCTATGCCGACCACATGACCAACTCGCTGAATATCGCCATGGGGGAAACCGCACGGCGGCGCGAAAAACAGCAAGCCTACAATGCCGCAAACGGCATCACGCCGGAATCCGTGCGCAAGGGAATCGGCGACATTCTCGACGGCGTCTATGAAGCCGACTACGTCACGGTGAAAACCGGCGCCGAAACCTCCGACGCACTCATCGGCCACAATCTGAAAGCCCATATCGGCAATCTGGAACGGGAGATGCGCGAACACGCCGCCAATCTGGAGTTCGAGGAAGCAGCACGTCTGCGCGACGAAATCCGCCGCCTGGAATCCGTCGATCTCGGCCTCACCCGGCCGCAGCACCGCGCATCAGGTCACAAACGCGCCGGAAAGCGCCGATGACAGGCGGCACGGCGCTGGTCACTGGCGCCGCCAATCGCATCGGCCACGCCATCGCCCTGGCGCTCGCACCCACCCACGCTATCGCCGTGCACTATCGCCAGTCGCGCGCCGCGGCCGACGGCCTTGCGGGTTGCATCACGGCCAACGGGGGAAAAGCCGCAGTCTTCGGCGCCGATCTTGCGGACGAAACCGCTGCTGCCGACCTGTTGCCGGCGGCCGCCCACGCCCTCGGCCCGGTCACCTTGCTGGTCAACAACGCCTCGATCTTCGAGCGCGATTCGCTGGCCACCGTCAGCGCCGACAGTTGGCAGCGCCATATGGCAGTCAATCTCCGCGCGCCGTTCATCCTCAGCCAGGCCATGGCGTTGGCGCTGCCGTCGCGCGAGCACGGAAATATCATCAATCTCACTGATCAGCGCGTATGGAACCTGACCCCGCATTTCATGTCCTATACAGTGAGCAAGGCGGGCCTTTGGACTCTCACGCAAACGCTGGCGCTAGCCATGGCGCCGCGCATTCGCGTCAACGCCATCGGCCCCGGACCCACCCTGCCCAGCGCCCGCCAGACGCCTGACCAGTTCGCCGCACAGGCGCGGCGCCTGCCGCTGCGCGCGCCTGTCGCTGTCGCCGATATCACCGCCGCCGTCCGCTTCATTCTGGACGCGCCCTCGATGACAGGGCAAATGATCGCCCTCGACGGCGGCCAGCATCTGGGCTGGCAACATGCCGAACCAGAAGACGAACCCGAGGAATGACCCAGACACACCAACCCGTCGGCGCGGGCGCGCGGACCATGCGCCGCACCCTGTTCATTCACGACCTCGCACTGAACTGCGCGATCGGCATCCACCCGCACGAACGGGAGCGCCGCCAGCGCGTGGTCGTCAATGCAGCGCTCACCATCGCCGAACCCGACCGCGCGCACGACGACCGCATTGCCGACGTGGTGTCCTACGAAGAGATCGTCGCCGCCATCGAACGCCTCGCCGAGGCGGAGCATATCAACCTCGTGGAAACCCTGGCCGACCGCATCGCCGCCCGGTGCCTTGCGGACCGCCGCGTTCGCCATGTGCGCGTGCGCGTGGACAAGCCCGACGTGTATGATCACGCTGCCGCAGTCGGTGTCGAGATCGAACGCGGCTATGGCAGCAAACTCTGAAGCCCCGAACACCACCGCGTCCCCAGGGAGACAGAATCATGCGCACAGGACTTCTTGCGGCCATCACGGCAGCCCTCATTGCCGCGCCGGCCAACGCCGACTGGTTCGACTTCAAGATGCACGGCGCCCAGGGGGGCGAAGGCCAGCCCGTCGCTTCCGTGGAGGCCGTGGACAGTTGGTTCACCACACTGGCGACACTGTTGTTCCAATATGAGCCGGGCGCTCTCGCGCCGGGAACCTACGGCGTCGCCATGCTCGCGCAGACGGACTGCGCAGACGCATCGGCGGGGCAGGTCTACCGCCGCCCGGACGACCAGGACATCCCCAGCGGGGTATTCGGCGAAATCGAGATGGCAGCGGACGGCACCGGGACGCGCAGCATCAGCATCCATGCCGAACGCCTGGGCGGTCCCCTCGAAAAACTCACCGTCGGCGAACTGCGCGGCCATGTCCTGGTGTTTCACGCGCCGGCCATGGACGGCGCCGCACCGGCCGTCATCGCCTGTGGTACCATGCCCGAAGCTGCAGAAATGGTGCCGCCGGAGTGAATTGAACACTCGACCTCGCCCTTACCAAGGGCGCGCTCTACCCCTGAGCTACGGCGGCACGGCCGGGCGGGAACATGCCATGCCGTCGCCGCGGACGCAACCTGCATAGAGCGTCAGTTGCGCGGGTTTACCGCCCCCGCCATACTGCGCCGCGCATCCTTGTTCAACATGCCCGCGGGAGAGTCCGAATGGCGGAATCCTTCACGATTGCGAATTTCAAGCACGTAGCCGACGGCCTGCAGCCCGGCCAGTTCGGCATCGGCGAACGCAAGCAAGCGGTGAGTCTCGCCGACCTCGACCCTATATATCGGGATCTGCTCGACCGCCCCATCGTGGTCATCCTTTCCGTCATCGGACCGGACGGACGCCCCGGCCTCACACCCATGTGGTTCGACTATGAGGGCGATCGCATTCTCGTCAACACCGCGTCGCATCGCCCGAAATGCCAATGGATTCGCGATAACCCTGAAATGTCCATGATTCTCGTCAATCCCGACAATCCCTACCACTGGCTGAGCATGAAGGTCACCGCTGTGACCGAGCACCATGAGGACGGATCGAACGGCGCTGCGGTCACTGCCCAGCTCAACAAGATCTGGAAAAAATATATCGGTGAAGGCGAAGAATATCAGTTGCGCGACCCTTCGATCGAGGAGAAGCGCGTGCTTTTCGAATGCCGCATCGACCGTATCGCAACCTTCGGCAAGCCGTAAGGCCGGCCGACCCGGCAACATAACGTAATGACGCGCAAGTCGGGGCCCGCCGCCCCGCCGCAAGGCGGCGGGGCGAATTTCACAAACGGCCCCCTGGACGGCATCCGCATTCTCGACATCACCAATGTCATCATGGGGCCCTACGCAACGCGCATCCTCGCCGACATGGGCGCCGACGTCATCAAGATCGAAGCTCCTGAAGGCGACCTCGTAAGGCATATCAAGCCCCGCCGGCAGCCAGGTCTCGGCGGCTCGTTCCTGCAGCTCAACCGCAACAAGCGCAGCATCGTTCTTGACCTCAAGACCGAAGCTGCGCGCGATGCCCTGCGCCAGCTCATTCGCACTGCCGATGTCTTCCTGCACGCACTGCGCCCGGCCGCCATCGCACGCCTCGGATTCGATCCCGAAGCCGTGGCCGCGCTCAACCCTGACATCATTTATTGCGGCGCCTACGGCTTCGGCGCCGCCGGTCCCTACGCTGACAAGCCCGCATATGACGACGTGATCCAGGCCGGTTCGGGCTTCGCCGCCCTTTTCGGGGCCGTCACCGGCACACCTGCCTATATGCCGACCGTCGTGTGCGACAAGCTCGCGGGGCAAGCCATTGCCTACGCAATACTCGCCGGCCTGTTGCAGCGCGCGCGAGGCGGCGGCGGACAGGCCATCGAAGTACCGATGTTCGAAACTGCCGTCGAATTCCTTACGCCCGAACATTTTTCCGGCGCAGCCTTCGAACCGCCGCTCGGGCCGTTCGGATATTACCGGGTGCTCAGCGACAAGCGGCGCCCCTATCGCACCCGCGACGGCCACGCCTGCATTCTCCCCTACTCAGATCGCAACTGGCGCGACTTCTTTGACTTCATCGGCCGCCCCGGGATGAAGGAAATCGAGCGCTTTCAGACCATGACCGCACGCGCCCAGCATCTCGAGGAACTCTACGAGCTGATCGCCGAAGAAGCGCCGAAGCGCACCAACGCCGAATGGGTCGCGTTTTGCGACCGCGTCAGCATCCCCTGCATGCCTGTAATGCAGTTCGAGGAACTGTATGACGACCCCCACCTCCGCGCCGTCGACCTTTTCCGCATCATTGACCACCCCACCCAGGGGAAACAGCGCATGGTACGCCGCCCCGTAAACTTTTCCGGCGCCCCGTTCCGCCTGCGCCGCCACGCCCCCGCCCTCGGCGAACACACCAGCGAAGTCCTCGAGGAGGCCGGCCTCACCCCCGCCGCCATAGCCGCCCTTGCCGCCAACGACGCCTGACAGCCGCCGCCTCCACGATATATACATGGGGCCTTGATATACATGGGGCCTTGCGGGCGACGCACCCGCATGCGTTCCAAGGCCCCGCACCTGCCGTTGCGCAATGAGTGTGAATGCGCGCTGGCCGATCATCTTCGCATTACGCGACACCAACACGGACGAGACCATAATCGAGGGCTGCCATACAGACTGATTTCGGAGGATATCCATGTCACGCGTCAGAACGCACCCAGGACAAGTCCTGCACGCGGAACTCGCAGCGCGCGGGATGAACGCCAACAAGCTGGCTCTGGCGCTCCGGGTTCCTTCCGGCCAGATCACAGCGATCATCCGGGGAGAATGAGCCGTCACAGCCGAAACCGCTGTCCGGCTCGGCCGCCATCTTGACACGGGCGCCGCCTTCTGGATGAACCTCCAGACGCAGTACGACATTTCGGTCGTCGAAGCCACGAAGGGCGAAGCCATCGAGGGCGAATTGGCGGGGGCGCAAAGTGCTTGAGCAATTTTCGCAAGTGTGACCACAAGGATGGATACATTTCGCGATTGAGCACACTTCGTCGCGTGGTGCGAAACACTGGACTCGCAGCTCGGCGATGATTTGCAGCACAAGGTGAAGGCGCTCGCGGACCGTCGCGCCTTTGGACTCAATTTCGAGCGCGACATTCCCGAGACCGTCGATTGTGCCAACCGCACACCCTCCGGAAATGCCGTTACGGGATATTCGCGTCTGGCACCCGACTCATACCAGAAGTCATAATAGCTGACCGTTTTAATTTTGGTTGCGCTGGCGTATAATGTGGTCGGGTTACATTCCTCTACCGCATATAGGGTTTTGTGATGACTGTTCAGCTGCGCACGGATTATGATGGGGACAGTGTTCGAGCGGCAATGTTGCGGTGCCGTGATGCCTGCCGGGTGCGTCGCCTCGCGGCGATTGCAGCGATTTACGACGGCGCCTCTCGCAGTGACGCGGCGCGTGTTGGCGGGATGCAGGCGCAGACCCTGCGCGACTGGGTGTATCGCTTCAATGCCGAAGGGCCGGCGGGGTTGAGTGACCGCCCGCATCCGGGCGCGACGCCGAGGCTTTCCGCGGACCAGATGGTTGACCTGATAGAGATTGTGCATGCGGGTCCGGATCCGGCGAGTGATGGTGTCGTGCGCTGGCGCGCCTGTGATTTGCAGGCGGTGATCGAACAGCGCTTTGGGGTGACCTATCATGTTCGCTCGGTGTCTCGGCTTTTGCATCAGTTGGGCTTTTCGCATGTAAGCGCGCGGCCGCGGCACCCGTCGCAGGATGCATCGGTTGTTGCGGACTATAAAAAAAATTCTCTGCCACCCTGGCCCGACACTGCGCTGGCTTGAAATCAGGCACCCGGATCGAACTGTGGTGGCAGGACGAGATGCGGGTGGGGCAGAAGGGCGGTTTGGTGCGGCAATGGGCGCTGACGGGGACGCGACCGCGGCAACCGAGCAGTCACAGCTACGACAATGCATGGCTGTTTGGTGCGGTCTGTCCCGCCCGTGGATGCGGCGCCGCTGTCGTCCTGCCGAAGGCGAATACAGCGGCAATGCAGGCACACCTTGAAGAAATCGGGCGGACGGTGGAACCCGGCAGCCATGCCGTGGTCCTGCTGGACGGCGCCGCCTGGCACACGACCGGGGCGCTGCAGATACCGGCCAATGTGAGCTTCCTGCTCCTGCCTCCTTATTCACCGGAACTGAACCCGGTTGAGAACATCTGGCAGTATTTGCGGCAGTCGCGCCTCTCCAGCCGTATCTTCCAGGGTGTCGAAGATGTGATAGACGCCGCTTGTGAGGCGTGGAATTGGCTCACCAAACAACCCGACAAAATCACCTCAATCGCAACCCGAAAATGGGCCACACTTTGAGTCACTTTCAATGGCCGTTGGTATCAGCTATACAGTGAATCCCGAGACCGACAATGGTCTTCTCTTCGATGCGGCAGCGCGCGTCAGCACCGGCCCGAGTTTCGACCAATCCGTGCGAAACCCCTCATCTGCACCTCGCATCGAAAGCGTGTAGTTCCAGAAGCCCACGAACACGCGGACGCGGTGGCGCGAGCTTTGAATCGGATCGCCGCCGAGCAAGGATAAATCCCCACAAAGATACAGGGACGCGCGAGGCGTCCCTGGAGTCAAGATAATCGGCCCCCGTATCTCCCTGTCCGGGCGTCGATCCGTTGGGTTTTCTTGTGCAGCAATGTATGCTTGTGCAGTGGAGCTTGCAAGCGGTTGGCTATCAAGCTCCGATGATCGTCCGTTTGCGCGCAGATCATGATGGGGAGAGAGTTCGGACAGGCTGCCGTCAATTTCGCCTGTTATTTGCTGCCGCCGAAAGCGGCCACCATGTCGGTTCTCTTGAGGGTTCCCCCCATATGCTCGTGTCGAGAGCCCGCAAAGGTTCCGGTGACGTGGCCGTGCTCGTATCCGTCTTCGTCAATATTGGAGAATCCGTTACCGATGATGCCGACCTTGTAGTCGATATTGCGCGTATCGAACCAGCGATCTGACGACTCCGAGAAGTCGTCGCTCTCATAACGGTTTACGAAGGCGATATCTCGAAACCGGAGATCGTGCTCGCCTTCGGGATCCTGGAGTGCGGCCATTCGAACCTCGAGCTCTGCGTCTCCGGCGATCGGGGACGGGCCGGAAAACCCGAGCAGACTGCCGCTCCATGTGACCGTGCCGCGGAGGCGGGCATTGTCCGCCAACTCATTCTCAGGCAGCGCACCCCTCATCCAGGGTTGCGGGAGGCCGTTGAACAGGGCAATTCCGAATCTCAAATTTTCGTCTTCCGTTCTGCCGGCAATATGGAAGGTCGTATCCGACCATTCGTCCCAATCGTTGTAGAGATCGGTTCGTTGGCTCATATACATGATTTGCAGCACTTCCCGGTCGATCTTGCTGATGATATGCCCCAGATTGGGGATGTGATCGCCCGCGGAACCCATGATACTGTCCGGAAATTCTATGCTGTCCACATGGCCCATAATGCCCAGCGCGTGAAGCAGCTCGTGAACGATCACGCGACGAGGATGGATGTATTCGGTTGTGTCGAAATCGTCCGGCAAATACAGGGCGGACGCGAGTGTCACTGACAAGAGCGTGTCATTCGAAGCGCAAGCGACAGCATCGGCGCCGCAAATGGCCCTGATTGCACGAGCGGACTTCAGGTGTACTTCGATTTCACCCGGTAAGGTGAAGTCGGGATTGTCGACCCCATCCACCACGATCTGATATTCCGGGGGCAGCACATCATTCAGAATCAGAACGCTGTCATACAGCGCGGCCGCAATTTCAGCATTTTCCGGCTCAAGGAAAGCAGTGTCATAATACAAGTACGGCTGGACAACGAATGGCGCGAACCCTTGATCCGACAGCCCGAACAATCCGAAAGGGTCCGCTCCGTCGCGGGTCATCAGGTCAGTCTCGTAATTTTCCAACCGCGCCACTCCTACGCCGTCCCGTGACGCGCCCATATAGTAGCGAATTCCGTTCTCCGTCATTATGTGACGCAGATGCTCTACCGGCTCGAGATCGCCGCCAATGTAAATCTCCCGAACATCATCTCCCGGATTACCGGGAGCCCACACATATGTGTGTGACTGCGTCACATATGGTGTGTAGCTGTGACGCGCTCCTGCGGCAGGCGTGTAATTCAGCTGGGTCTCCACTTCCTGCGGCGCGACAACTTCCGGCTGAACGCTTCCGCCGCATGCGGCCAGTGTCAATATCATCGATACTGCTATTCCGGTACGTGAATACACTTCGTTCTCCCTTTGCTCGGGCTTCGCCAATTTTCCCCGGCGGAACTCCGTGCCGCGGCCCGTCTGACGAGACGACATGCCCTGCGGCAACGCAATATCATCGGAGGGTTCAGGTGGTCGGACAAGGCCGGACGCCTGACTGCGGCGATTGCTGTCCGCCAAGTGACGATACACGGCATCTGCGGTCACGCTCCCGACTATTGCATCCCCTGCCGGCTGTCAAGGCGCCGGGTATTGTCTCGGTTTGAACGGTAAGTTTCTGCATTCGTAAACTGGGAAAGTCAAACTGATACACCACCAAACGCCTATACATGACAACACATATGCACTCGAAACTGAAATATTCCCAAGAAAAATCAATACATTGAGGGAGGCTCTCAAAATCGCCCACTTTTCTCATTTATGTGGTATAGTCCGGGTTGTTGTCTCGGGAGGCGGATTTGATGGGCCTGCCGGGTTTTTTCGATCTTGAAGAACGGTTCGCCAAGCTTGACGGATTGGGCGATCCGTTGGCGAAGCTGTCCGGTTCTGTGAACTGGGAAGGGTTTCGCCCGGCGCTGGACGCGGCACTGTCGAAGCCGCGCAAGAGCAATGCCGGTCGCAGGGAATACGACCGGGTTCTCATGTTCCGGGTTCTGGTCTTGCAGCAAATGTACAACCTGAGCGACGACCAGACGGAGTTCCAGATCCGGGACCGCTATTCGTTCGCCCGGTTCCTGGGGCTGCATCCCGAGGATACGGTGCCCGATGCAAAGACCATCTGGCGGTTTCGGGAGAACCTGAAACTCGCGGAGGCGTTTGACAGCCTGTTTTCGGAACTGTCCTCGCAGATTGAGGGCCAGGGCTATGTGGCGCGCAGGGGACAGATCGTGGATGCGAGCTTTGTGAAGGCGCCGCGTCAACGCAACAGCCGCGACGAGAACGCACAGGTGAAGGCGGGGAAGGTTCCGTCCGAATGGTCGCAGAAGAAGCGCCGTCACAAGGACACCGACGCACGCTGGACGCGCAAGAGAAATGAAACCCATTACGGATACAAGAACCACATCAGCGTGGACCGTGCGTATCGTCTTGTCCGTCGCTGGGAGGCGAGCGATGCGGCGTGTCACGACAGCAAGATGTTCGAACAGGTGCTTGATGAGACGAATACCAGTGGCGCCGTCTGGGCCGACAGTGCCTACAGCAGTCGCCACCATGAGGCGGTTGCTGGCCGAACGAGGCTGGCGCAGCCACATTCACCGCAAGGGGCATCGCAACCGCCCCTTGCCTGTGCGCTCCCAGGAAGCCAACCGCAAGCGTTCGAAGGTGCGTGCGGTCGTCGAACATGTCTTTGCTCAACACGAAGCGATGGGCGGCAAGCGGGTCAGGACTATCGGCATGGTCCGGGCACGCTTCAAGATCGGCATGATGAACCTGGTGTACAACCTGCGCCGGCTTGTCTGGCTGCGGGCGAACCACCGGCCCCTCTGCTGCGACAGGGTTCAATAGAATGCCGAACACGGGGGGCCTATGTGCCCTGTGAACCGTTTCAGGCTCTCCAACCGCTGTCGGGAACCGTTTTCCCCACCTGATCCGTAGTTCCACGGACTCTTTCATCCCCACAAAACCGACAAATCAACCAAGGAAAACAAAAAATCAAATTACGAGAGCCTCCCTTCAAAACGCTGCGCGCCGGACATCAACTCATACCCCATCAACGCCATGACGCGCCAGGACACCGCGCGTCTCGAACGCCGTAATCTCCTGCTCCTCATAACCCAGTTCGCCGAGAATATCTGCATTGTCGGCGCCAAGAAACGGCGCCATCGCCCGCACACTTGCCGGCGTTTCCTCGAAGCGCGCCGCCGGACGCGGTTGGCGAACCGGCCCCAGAACCGGGTCGTCATGAATCCTGATGGTCCCGTTTTCCTTCACCTGTGCATGGTCGAGCAACTCCCGGCGCGACAAGACCGGCGCGGAGGGCACCTCCTCCTCCGCCATGCGTTCCAGAATATCGGCAGACGCCCATTTGCCGATTTCCTCAGCCATGATGGTGCGCCGTTCTGCGACATTCTGAAACCGCAAGGCCGGGGTCGTGAAGCGCGGATCCTCAAGCAAATCCACACGCTTCAGCGCCCGGCAAAGCCCTGCCCATTCGGCGTCCGTCACCGCGCCGGCGGTAATGTGGCCGTCAGTCGTGTGGAAAATCAGATCCAGCCCCATCTGGCCGCGCGAAGGGTCTGCTTCCTGCCCCACCCACGACATCGCCGACATGCCTTCCGGCCACAAATAGGCGATCATCACATCGAGCATGGAAAGGCGCACATGCTGGCCCTTCCCTGTGCGCTCCCGCACCAGCAGTGCAGCCGTGATCGCCTGCGCCGCCGTCACCGACGTTGTCTTGTCGGGAATGATGGTGCGCACCATCCTCGGCACTCCCGTCGCCTGATCGGCCTGAATGTCCGCCAGACCGGACAACGCCTGAATCACCGGATCGTAAACCCGCCGATCCGCATACGGTCCCGTTTCGCCAAACCCGCTGATCGAAACAAAAACAATGTCCGGCCGAACCGCCCGCACCGCCTCCTCGCCAAGGCCCATGCGCTCGATGGCCCCGGGGCGGTAATTCTGCACCAGGACATCCGCCGTGGCCGCCAACCGACGCACGATCGCCGCGCCCTCCTCTGTCTTCAGGTCCACCGCCAGCGAGCGTTTGCTGCGATTGCAGCTCAGAAACGACGACGTCATCCCGCGATGCCTGACACCGACCCGGCGCATCAACTCTCCCCCCGGCGGCTCGATTTTGATAACGTCCGCGCCCTGGTCGGCGAGCATCATCGTCGCCACGGGGCCTGATACCATCGTCGTCAGATCAAGAACGCGAAACCCGTCCAGTGGCCCGGCCATCACTCCTTCCCTCCAAATGCGGTCTTTCCGTAATTGAACTGCATGGTATCGCGATAGACGGGCCGCGCGGCAACCCGGTCGCGCCACGGCAGAACAACTTCCGGCAGCGTCACGCCGCGCGCTTCCGCCCAATCCGTACACGTCATGAGGATGATATCGGCAATGCTGAACGCACCCATCAGATACGGGTCCGCCGCCGCGATGCGCGGGGCCGTCGCGTTCAGTTGCTTCAGGAAATATTCCTTCGCCGACTCCACGACCCGCGGCGCCGCGCCATACAAGTGCGCCAGATCCCCATGCCGGCGCACCACATAGAGGCTGTGCGCATCGAGCTCGGTCATGGCGAAATAGCACCATTCCGCGAGGCGCGCCCGCGCCCCGGCGTTGTCGGGCACAAAGAAGTCGTCAGGCAATGGCAGGCACTCCACAAGATAGGACAGGATCGCCGCGCTTTCCGTCAGCACCAGTTCTCCGTGGCGCAGGGTGGGAATCTTGCCGCGCGGGTTCAGGGCGAGATATTCCGCCGTCTGTGTTTCCCCTGTGCGTGAGCCGATGGGGTGCGTCACATAGGTCATGCCGCATTCGCGCAACAACCAGTGCACGCGCATCGTGCGGGTGGTGCCAACTCCCCAGACTTCCATTGCCTCATCCTCCATGCAGTCTCACCCGGGCAGCGATGCGCACCGACGCAACCCACAACACCAGGCCCGCAAGGCCGGCAAACACGGCAAACAGCACGAATGCGAGGCTCCATCCGCCCGCCGCCGCGATGACGCTGAACAACGCCGGCCCCGCCACCACGCCCAGAAAACTGAACCCCACCGTGCCGCCCGTCGCCACGCTGACCTGGTCCACCGGTACAGCGCGAATGATCTCCGCCAGATACACTCCCGGCCAGCCGGCGACCACAAATCCCAGCAAGGCGCCCAGCGCCGCTATTTCCGCGAACGACCACGAAGCGTCAAGCCGGCTTGCGAGCAGCAGCACAAGCGCCATTCCGGCCGCGAAAAACCGCAGCAGACGCCGCGCGTCCAGCGCATGATCGCTCAGCCAGCCAAAAGCAATGCGGGAGATGACGCCCGCCGTCTGCATGACCGCAAATGCCTGCCCTGCACGTAACAGGTCCAACCCTCCCGCCTCGACCAGAAACGCCGTGAATACGGCAAACAACGACGATTGTATCGCCGCAAACGAGAACGCGGATATGGTGAGCATACGCAGCCGCTGGTGACGAAGCACCATACCGACGGCGCTCAGCGGCGCACGCAGCGACACCGGAAAGTCAGCTACCCGGTCCGCATCCAGCCCGCGGCGCAGCGGCGCCACCACCAGCGCCGCCGCGGCAGTCGCGGCAGCCGCACACAATATGGCGCCCTGCCAGCCGAACAGCACCGCTGCGGCCGGTGCCGTCAATCCCGCAGCAAGGCCGCCAAGCGGCACTGCACTTTGCTTCATCGACATGACGATCCCGCGCCGGTGCGCCGGCGTAACGCGGGCCAGGATGTGGCTGGCGGCGGGCGTGGCAAGGCCATAGCCCATGCCCGTGGCAATCGCGAGCACCGCGATCAGCGGCAGCGAACCCACCGCGCACAGCGCCAGCGCCGCCGCCGCAGCAACAAGCGCGATCTGGCTGCACCGCACCGCGCCAAGGCGCCGCACAAGCGCCCCGCCGGTCAGCGCACAGACAATGCCGCCGGAAAACACCAGCGATGAATAGAACCCGATCCAACTGGCGCGCACGCCGCTGCTTTCCGCCAGCGCCGGCGCAAGCACGGGAATCGTACTCACCGCCATGGCGACCATCGCCTGCACCAGCATTGTCGCCGGCAGCGCCCTCCCGACGCCCGGTATGTTCAAGACGCGATGATCTCTCGCCGCAGTAAGGGCAACCCGTAATGGTACACCCGACAACGACGCCGACGGTCGCCGACAACCCGCATTTCAGCTAATGACTCGTGCATTCGGGCACCCGGTCGCAACTCCCGGGACGCGCGAAAGATACCGCCGAAATCCCAATGCCGGCATCGTCACCACCCTGCTTTCGTCGCATCACCCCCCGCTCAGCATTGCCGCAATCCCGCCCGCGTGCAACAGACAGGGATCGCAAAAGCCGCCGCTCTCACCGTTCCCGCATCACCGCATAGAGCAGGCTTGCGATCATGATCGCCGCGCCCGCCGCAACTTCCGGCGCCAGACTTTCCCCATAGAGCCACGCACCGACCACCGTGATCAGCGGCAAGCGCAGAAAATCCAGCGGGATCACAATCACCGCATCGGCCGACGAGAGGGCGCGCGTGAGGCAGTAATGCGCGCTCAGCGCAAAAAGGCCGACCGCCAGTATCCCCGGCAGGTCGGCGATCACCAGAGGCGGCCACTTCTCGAACGCAAAGGCAAGACTGAGCGCTGCCGGTAATTGCAGCACCGCCATCCAGAACAGGATCGCCAGCGTCCCGTCATTGCGTGTGAGATGCTTGGTGGCCGTGTGCGCCGCCGCATAGGCGGCAGCCGAACCCAGGACCACCAGCATTTCCCATTGCGGCGCGGTTGCGCCCGCTCGCAGTATGACGGCAACGCCGATTATGCCGCCCGCAATAGCGACGCCGCGTGCACGCGTCAGCCGTTCTCCGAGGAACAGCACCGCGAAAATCGCCACCCACGCGGGAACCGTGAACTCCAGCGTGAAGACCGTCGCCAGCGGCAGCACACCGAGGCCCCATGTCCAGCTTGCCGTGCCGATGAAGTGCAGCACGTTGCGCACCACCTGCCAGCGCGGAACGCGCGTATGAAGGCTGCGCCTGCCCAGCCACGCTGCGACCGGAACCAGAACAACCAACGATACGATGCTGCGCAGTGCTACGATGGCGAACGGCCCATAAGCGCCGGAAAGCTCGCGAATGGCCACCGCCATGACGGTAAAACTCAGCAGCGTTCCCGTCATCCACAGCGCCGCGCGCCTGATGCCGACGCCGGGTACTGAAATCGTGGTCAAGCCGGCGGCACGGACTCGGCGAGCCAGTCGATCGCCGCCCGCATGCCGCCGCGTCCATGCGGAATGTCAAGCGCCGTCAGCGCCATTTCCAACCCGCCCAGAACACCCAGTATCATCGGCGCGTTGACATGCCCCATATGCGCTATGCGGAATGCCTTGCCCGATAGCCCGCCTATGCCCAGGCCCAGCCCGATACGGCATTCCCGATCGCAATAGTCACGCAGGTCCGCCAAACCATGTTCGTTGTCCAGCCGCACCGTTGTGACCGAATTGGCGCGTTGCTCGGGCGCCTCGATATTGAACGAAAGAACACCCCCGTCCGCCCAGCAGGCAACCGCGCGGCGCACTGCCTCGGCCAGCAGCGCATGACGGCGGAAGACTGCCGGCAGCCCTTCCTCCAGAAGCATGTCAAGCGCAGCGCGCAGGCCGAACAGCATATGCTCGGGCGCCGTGCCGCAATATTTCATGTAATGCTCACCGCCGTCGCGCGCGCTCCAGTCCCAGTATTGCGTGCACAGATCAGCAGTCCTGTGCGCCGTCTGGGCGCGCTCCCCGGCCGCCGTCATGCTCAGTCCCGGCGCCATCATCAGACCCTTCTGCGCCGCCGCGACCGCAACATCCACCCCCCAATCGTCCATTTCAAAGGGTATCGTTGCCAGCGACGCGATGGCGTCCACCACCAGCAGGGCCGGATGCCCGGCAGCATCCAGTGCCGCGCGAACCGCCGGCACATCGTTCACCACGCCCGATGCCGTATCCACCTGCGCCATGAGCACGGCCTTGACCTCTCCCTTACGATCGGCCCGCAGGCGCGCCTCCAGCGCGTCGGGCTCCACCGCGCGCGTCCACGAACCGGGCAGGATTTCCACATCGAGGCCAAGCATCGCCGCGCCGTCTCCCCAGCGCGTCGGAAACAGCCCGCTTTCCAGCACCAGAATACTGTCGCCCCGCGACAAAATATTGGACAATGCGGCCTGCCACGCCCCATGACCATTGGCCGCGTAGATATATGTGCGCCCCGCAGTACGAAACACCGCCCGCAGATCGCGCAGCAGCGTGTCCGTCAGCGCAACCAGCTCCTCGGAATGCAGATCGACGGCCGGTCGGTGCATGGCGCGCAACACCACATCGGGGACCACCGTGGGACCGGGAGTGGCAAGAAAGTCACGTCCGTTGCTGACGGCCATGAGCTGCTCCTCAAGATGACAGGACAAACACGCAAGAACACCGGCCACACCACAGGAGGACCGCCGCACGCGCTGAACCGGAAGGATGGGAACTACCGGCAGACTATGCTATAAGGCAACGGAAAAATAAACGGCATTTTGAGAAGGTGCCCGTCCATGGATGATATTCTGACCGCATTGGAAAGGCGGCGAGCCAGGGCGGAACTGCAACTCGCCGCCCTGCGGCAGGACTATCAGAAAGCGGACGCCGCCGTCACCCGGCTCACCATCGCCCTCGAGGAAATCGCCCGCGCCGAAAAATCGGCCCCCGAAACTCGCCGACGCCCGAAACTCCCCAAACCGCTGCCCAAACCGATCCCCGTCAAGGATGCCGTCTACCGGGCCCTGCAGGAATTGAACGCGGACAATCGCGGACAGGGCGCCACCACACAGGACATCCGCGAAGCCGCCGACGTCTTGCTGGGCGCCTCGCTCAAGGCCCGCGCCGTCGAGGCATCGTTATGGACGCTCGGAACCGAAGGGAAAATCCGCCAGGTCGGCATCCGCTGGTTCCCCACCGCAACGCGCCGTCAGGAGGACGCACTGTAGCGCCCGCAGCAAGGAGAACCCCCATGCGTTTCACCAACGACCCCGAAGGCGAACGCCTGCCGATCAAGATCGATTCCACCAGCAACGGCGAATTCGTTCCGCGGCCTCTGGACTCAGTCAATCGCTCCGCCAATCGCGAAGCGCATGCCCGCGCCGGCGAAAATGCGCGAAAACTCGGCCTCTCCCGTCGCGCCTTCATGGTATCGGCATGCGGAGCCGCAACGGCATTGCTCGCTTTCAACCGCACCAACGCCGCCGCGGGACGCACCGGCGGCTGGTTCGACCTCCCGCAGATCGCGGCCCTGGACCGCGACGCCGCTCTTGAACATCTGAACGGTCGCGAATTCGTCTTCGACGTCCAGGGCCATTTCGTCGGCGAACATGGCCTCGGACGCGTGGGCCTTGGCGGCTCCGAAAAATTCATCAGGGACATCTTCCTCGACTCCGACACCGACATGATGGTGTTGTCGTTCATCCCCTCCAACCGCGAACGCGAATTGCTGACCATTCAGGAAGCCGACGAAACCCGCCGCATCATCGAAGCCATGGACGGCACCGACCGGCTGTTGATCCACGGCCGCGTCAACCCCAATCAGGATGGCGACCTGCAGGGCATGGACGAACTCGCTGGGCAATGGGGCGTCTCCGCCTGGAAAACCTATACCCAGTGGGGACCCTCCGGACGCGCCGGTTTCTTCCTCCACGAACCCGGACCCGGCCTAGCCCTGATCGAAAAAGCCCGCGCCCTCGGCATCCGGAACATATGCGTGCACAAGGGGCTGCCGTTCGGACGCCGCTCCTATCGGCACAGCCTGTGCAGCGACATCGGCCCTGCCGCCCGCATGTTCCCGGACGTAAACTTCCTCGTCTATCATTCCGGCTTCATCAGCGGACAGCAGGAAGGCCCCTACGACCCCGACCGCCGCGAGGGAGTTGATGAACTGATCCGCTCCGTCGAGGAAGCCGGCATCGGGCGCAACGCCAATGTCTATGCCGAACTCGGCAGCGCCTGGCGGTTCCTCATGCGCGACCCGGACGGCGCCGCGCACACCATCGGCAAACTGGTGAAGCATATCGGCGAAAACAACGTACTCTACGGCTCGGATTGCATCTGGTACGGCTCGCCGCAGGACCAGATCCAGGCGTTTCGCACCTTCCAGATTTCACCGGCACTGCAGGAGGCCCACGGCTACGCGCCGCTCACACCTGAATTGAGAGCGCGGATTTTCGGCCTCAACGCCGCCGCCGTATACAACGTGAACGTGCAGGACATGCAACTCCGCACCGAGGCCGACCGCATTGGCCAGGCACGCGCCGCAAACCGCGCCGAGCCCGACCCTCACTATCTGACATTCGGGCCGAAAACCCGCCGGGAATATGCGGCGCTCCTCAAGGCCCGCGGCGGCCCCGTCTGAACATGCCGCCCCGCCGGCGGCTGCGATAGCCGGCCTTCAGGACACCGGGCGCCATACAGCGCCGGCGGCGGCCGGCGCATCGCTCGCAGCACGCCCGGTTTCCATGAGATGAATCAGATGCGCCAGCACTGAGCGGCCCGCTGCCCCATGCAGCCGCGGGTCGATATCCGCATAGATTTCCCGCACCAGACCGGGAACCGTGTCGATACCGTCACCCAGACAACGCAGGATTTGCGCCTCGCGACGGCGGCGATGTCCCGCCAACGCCCGTACAAACGGCCCCGGTTCATTAATCGGCGCGCCATGCGTCGGATAATACCGCCCGTCCCCGCGTGCCCGCAGCTTGTCGAGTGATGCCATATACGCTGCCATGTCTCCGTCCGGCGGCGATACCACCGTGGTCGACCAGCCCATCACATGATCGCCTGAGAACAGCGCATCTTCCTCAGGCAGGGCAAAACACAGATGATTGGAGGTATGCCCCGGCGTGTGAACCGCCTCCAGCGTCCAGCCCGGTCCGGTTACCGCATCGCCGTCGCCCAGCACATGGTCCGGGACGAAATCGAAATCCCCCCCTTCCTCGACCGGCACGCCGCGGTCCGCGCCATGCGGTCCATAGCCATAAGTTGGCGCGCCGGTCAGCGCCCTGAACCGCGCCGCCGCCGGCGAATGGTCCACATGCGTGTGCGTGATAACGATATGACTCACCGTCTCGCCGGCAAGCGCTGCCGTCAGCGCCTCGATATGCGCATCCAGCACCGGCCCCGGATCGATCACCGCAACCGTGCCGCGCCCGACAATATACGTCCCCGTACCGTACAGCGTGAAAGCACTCGGATTGCGCGCGACAATCCGGCGGATCAACGGACTGACCTGGGCCGCCGCGCCGTAGTCGAAATCAAGCGCCTTGTTGAAGCGCGGCTCTGCCGCCGTTACGCGGGACATCCCAACCGGTCTGCCAGCTCATGAAAGTCCGAAGCAACCACATCCCAGTCGCTGTCGGGTGCAAGGTCGGTCGCCTGCGCCGGACCATATTCCGTCGGTCGCAGCACAAATGCTGTGCGCATGCCGCGCGCCCGCGCCGCATGCAAATCATCATTATGCGCCGCCACCATCATCGTTTCGCCCGGAGTCAACCCCAGCATGGCAATGGTCGTGTCATAAACCTCAGGCTGCGGCTTGTATTGCCGCGCCGGCTCGGCGCCCAAAGGCGCGTCCCACACGATGCCGGCATGACGCGCCATATTGACAATCAATGCCACATGCCCGTTTGACAGCGCCGCGAGCAAGAACCCCCGCCGCAGACGCGCCATCCCTTCCGGAGTGTCCGGCCAGCCGTCAAGACGGTGCCACACCCGGTTCAGATGCGCGATTTCCTCTTCGTCAAGCCCGTCGAGCCCGAAGCGCGGCAGCAATGTGTCCAGAATCTCCCGATGCAGCACGTCGAGCAGAACATAGTCGCGAACCCCGTCGCGCACCGGGGTCATGGCCGGCTGATAACCCGCGCGCCAGGCATCGGCAAATGCCGCCCAGTCCGCATCAATGCCCTTCCGCTTTCCCAGCGCCGTACCGTCCCTGATCACCGAACCGCGCCAATCCACCACCGTCCCGAACACGTCGAAACACAACGCCTTCACCTGCGCCAGAGCGCCGTCAGCCGGCATTCGTTCCCTCCTTTTCGTGGCCTTCCCTGGCCGCATTCAACGCGCGCCATATGCGCTCCGAAGTCAGCGGCATGTCAATATGACGCACGCCGAACGGTGCCAGCGCATCAAGCACCGCATTGACAAGCGCCGGCGGCGAGCCCGCCGCTCCTGCCTCCCCGCAGCCCTTGAACCCCGCCGGATTGGACGGACAAGGCGTCTCCAGCGGAATGAAATCGATATTCGGAATCTGGTCCGCGCGCGGCACGCAATAATCCATGAACGAACCCGACAACAACTGCCCCGACGCATCATGAACCGTGTGTTCGAAACCCGCCTGGCCAAGCCCCTGCACAACCCCGCCATGCACCTGGCCCGCGAGCATCAGCGGATTCAGCACCCGCCCGAAATCATGCGCCACCGTATAGCGCAGAATGTCCACCGCGCCCGTCTCCGGATCCACCTCCACTTCGCAGACATGGCAGCCATTGGGGTAGGTATGGTTTGTCGGCGTGAACCGCCCCACTGCCTGCAATGTGGCGCCGCCCTCGGCCGCCGCCTCCGCCACCGCCTCCCAATCCGCAACGCGGTCCGTACCCGCAATGCGAAACACGCCATCGTCAAAAACGATATCCGCTTCCGCCGCCTCAAGCAGCTCACCCACCCACGGAATGGCCGCCGCGACAACATCGCGCGCTGCCGCCTGCAAACAGGCGCCGCTCAGCGGAATGGACCGTGAGCCGCCTGTGCCGTTCCCTTCCGCAATACGGTCCGTGTCGCCTTGGACCACTGTCACCTGCGCCGCATCCAGACCAAGGAAACCACCGGCGATCTGCGCCAGCGCGGTCTCATGCCCCTGTCCATTGGCCATCGCCCCGCTCAGCACCGTCACCGAGCCGCCTGCCTCAATGCGCAATTCCGCACTTTCCGCCACGCCATGCCCGCAGCGTTCCACGAAATTGGCGAAGCCGAGGCCGCGCGCCCGCCCGCGCCGCGCTGCCGCCGCGCGCCGGTCCGCAAACCCCGCCTCGTCGGCTTCCGCCAGTCCCCGCTCCAGCGTCCCGGGATAATCGCCGCTGTCATAGCTCAGACCCAGCGGCGTGCGAAACGGCAATTCGCCGGGCTGAATCATGTTCCGCCGCCGCAGTTCCACGCGATCGATCCCGAGGTCACGCGCCGCAACATCGACCAGGGTCTCCAGCATATGAAGATTCTCCGGCCGTCCGGCGCCGCGATAGACTTCCGTCGGCACCGCATTCGTCAGCGCGCCGCGCACCGAGACATGAATGGCGGGAGTACGGTAGGCGCCCGAAAACGACGCCGAATTGAGCGTCGGCGGAATTGCCCCGCGCCCGCTCAGATGCGCACCGAGATCACCGACAATGTCGATATCGAGAGCAAGGAAACGCCCCTCCGCATCAAGCGCCAGCGCCGCCTCGGTGACCCGCCCCCGCCCCTGATAGTCCGTGAGAAAACCGTCGCTTCGGCCACCCGTCCATTGCACCGGACGCCCCAGGGCGTGCGCCGCCCACAGCAATAGCGGCATTTCGCGATACAGGGAATTCTTCACCCCGAAGCCGCCGCCGACATCGTTTATGACGACTCGGAAACGCTCCTTCGGCAACCCGAACACCTGCGCCAGTTCGGCGCGCAGCGGATGCGGCATTTGCGACGCGCATTCCAGCGTGAACCGCTCGCTTTCTGCATCGTAAAACCCTACTGCCGCGCGCGCTTCCAGCGCAGCCACAACCACCCGCGGATTGGTTGCCGTAAGCCGCACCACATGCGCCGCTTGCGCCAGCCCCGATTCAACGGCCGCTGCATCGCCCGTTTCCCATGTGAAAGACAGGTTCCCCGGCGCTTCGTCCCACACCTGCGGCGCGTCCGGGTGCAGCGCCGCAACGGCGTCAACCACCGCCGGGCGCTCGGCAATTTCGCTTGTTACCAGTTCCGCCGCTGCTTCTGCCGCGGCTGCCGACTCCGCAACAACCATGGCGATCGTGTCGCCGACATAGCGCACACGGTCCGTCGCCAGCAGCGGTTGATCCGGGATCGCCGCTGCGCGCCCCTTATGCGCTGCCGGCCGCACAACCACCGGCAGCGGACCGAGCGCATCGCCCAGGTCGCCCGCGGTCCACACTGCCAGCACACCGGGCGCCGCCCGCGCCGCCGTGCAATCGACCGCTTGCAGGTCGCCATGCGCGACCGTCGAGCGCACAAACGCCGCATATGCCAGACCGGGCGGCGTCGTGTCACCGACAAAATGCCCCGCGCCGGTCAGCAGGCGTGCATCTTCCTTGCGCCGCAGCGGCTGGCCGATCCCGAAATGCCCTTGCGTCATCGCACCCTCTTTCACGGGTTGCCGCGCGCCGCTACAGGCCAGATATCGACCAGCGTGTCGCCCCGCACGCAGTGATAGACGTCATAGAGATTCACCGTCGGGTCGCAATGGGGAACCTGACACGCAATCTGCGCGCCCACTGCAAGCCGGACATTGGCGCCGCCATATGCCACCTCCCCATGCTCATCGCCCTTGTAGCGATAGGTCGCCCCTTCCGGCGCACCGCGGTCAAGCGCCGGCAGGGGTCCGTCCGTAGCAAAGCTCTTCAGGCCCGCATCGGTGATCGCATGGCTGTCATGCACGTCATTCACCACCGTGGCGTGCACGAACAGTGCCCGCTCAAACGGGCGCGGAGCCTCCTCCGTCAGCGCACAAGCGTCATATTCCACATCGGTGAAAACATAGGAACCCGCCTGTAATTCGGTGAGCACACCGTCGCGATGATCGATATCGTGGGTGCCGGTACCGCCGCCGGTGACGAGCCCTGGCGCAAGTCCGGCCGCCGTCAATGCCGCAACAGTGTCGCGAATACGCGCACTTTCCTTGCTTACCGCTTGGCGGCGCTCTGTGAAATTCTCGATATGTTGAATATGACCGTAATACGCTTGCACGCCGGCGAACCTCAGCATGTCCGCCGCTTCCACCGCCTGCGCCAGCGCCACGACATCGGCCGCATTGCGTGCCCCGGTGCGATGCGTGCCCACGTCAAAATCCACAACCACGGAAAGCGGCGTCTGCGCTCCCGCCACAGCCTGCGCATAGGCTGCAACCTGCGCCGGCGTGTCACACGCGACCATCAGGTCCGGCGCCGCCTTATGCAGGGCTTTCAGACGACCGACTTTCGCGCCCCCGGTCGGCGGCGAAGTAATCAGCAATCCGGAAATACCGGCCGCCGCCAGAACCTCTGCCTCGCGAATCGTGGCGCAGCACTGCCCCGCCGCCCCCGCCGCAATTTGCGCGCGGGCGATGTCCGGCGACTTGTGGCTCTTTGCATGTGGACGCAGCGCCTGCCCCGTCTGCCGGCAATGCGCCGCCATTGCCGCGATATTGCTCTCCATCGCGTCAAGGTCCAGCACCAGCGCCGGAGTATGCAGCCGCCACCGTCCGCCCGGCGCGCCGACCAGGTCGGCGTTCGGTGAAATCCCAACCATGCCGCACTCCCTGAACTCGTTATTTCGCCCGGAAACAGAATGGCGCGCCCTGCAGGATTCGAACCTGCGACCTGCGGATTAGAAGTCCGCTGCTCTATCCGGCTGAGCTAAGGGCGCTTCCCCGTAACCGGTTCATTCCACCCGGTCATAACGAAAATTGTCCGCATAGGCTCGCAGTGCAAGCCGCGGTTCCTGCGGCGCAATTACCTCATATTCCAGTCCTTTCGCCTCTGCATGAGCCACCGCTGCCTCGCGGGTAGCGAACCGCAGCCGCACCTGTCCCGACATGTCCGCCGCCCCCGTCCAGCCCATCAGCCGATCAATGCCGGTGCGCGGTGCTGCGTCGCCCTCCAGCACCCAGTGCCGCGTTTCGCCGCGGCCCGACTGCATCGCCGTCTTTGCCGGCCGAAAGATACGAACTTTCATCCCTTTCCCCGAACTTCACAGAATATCAGCGAACTGGATGACCGAGCACCGCCTCGAGCTCCGCCAGCGCCTTGTCAGGATCGACAACCTTGATCGTCCGAATCCCCAGCGCCCGCGCCGGTTTCAGATTCACCCCCAGATCATCCAGAAACACCGCCTCCTCGCAAGTCACGCCAAGCTGCTCGCACGCCAGGGTGTAAAATCGCGGGTCCGGCTTGCGAATCCCCAACCGGCTGGACTCGAACACTTCGTCAAACAGCCCCATGACTTCCGCGATCTCCCGCGAGGGCGTCCCGTCCTGCCCCTCCCGCAGGAAGTTGTTGGTCAGGCACGCGGTCTTGTAGCGCCCCGACACCGTACGCAGCGCCGCAACCATCTCGGGTCGAATTTCGCCGTCGATCAGACCCAGCACCGCCTGCCCGTCAACCGCATATCCCAGCGCCGCCGCTTCCCCCTCGAAACATGCATGAAATTCCTCTTGGTCGATTTCCCCGCGTTCCAGCCGCGCCCACGCATTGTCGTCGGCATTGGTCGCATTGACGCGGCGCAGCAAGCCGACCGGCAGCCCGTGCTCGCGTTCATACCGCGCGAACGCCTCGAACGGGCTCGACAGGATGACACCGCCGAAATCCCATAACACCGCCCGCACCGCGCTCACGAAACCACCCCCTCAAGGGCCTCCATGATGAAAAACCTCCGGCCATATACCTGCGGCGAGCATAACAGCCGCGTACCGCCGCGGGGAATTGCTTCCATACTGGAAACACGCGGAAACACACCATACAATCCCTGTCCGATTCCACTCCGATTCCCCCTCGTCGGCCCTTGAAAGACGCCGGGGAGTCACCTACCTAACCGCCGAAACTTTCCCCGACCGCCGGTCCGGAGGTGGCTGACGGCGGGTTTCGTGCAGGCAAATTCATGGGGAGAATCTTGGTGGCGGCGCTGATCGAGATCGAATCCGTGGTCAAGCGCTTCGGCGCGCTTACCGCGGTGGATAACATTTCCTTCACCGTGGACCGCGGCGAAGTGCTCGGCTTTCTCGGCCCCAACGGCGCCGGCAAGACCACCACCATGCGCATCATAACCGGGTTCATCAATCCCGACTCAGGGAGTGTCGCCGTCTGCGGCCATGATGTCCTCACCGACGAAATCGCCGCACGGGAACGCATCGGTTATCTGCCCGAAGGTGCGCCGCTCTACGCTGACATGACTCCGGAAGGCTTTCTCGAATTCGTCGCCGGCGCACGCGGCCTCGAAGGCGCCCGGGCGCGTGAGAGAATCGGCTGGACCATTGAACGCCTCGGCCTACGCCCCGTCCTCGGACAATCCGTCGACACCCTCTCCAAGGGCTTCAAGCGCCGCGTCGGCCTCGCCCTCGCCCTCATACACGACCCCGAAGTCCTGATCCTCGACGAACCCACCGACGGCCTCGACCCCAACCAGAAACACGACGTCCGCGCGCTCATCGGCGAACTCTCCCGCGACAAGGCGATCATCATCTCCACCCACTTGCTGGAGGAAGTGGACGCCGTCTGCTCGCGCGCCGTCATCATCAGCCGCGGCAGCATCGCCGCCAACGGCACCCCGGACGAACTGGCGCGCCGCTCTCGCTACTACAACGCCGTCAGCCTCACCATACGCGGCGCCCCGGCAATCGAAGTCGAACGCAGCTTCCGCGCCCTCGGCGGCGTGTCCGATGTGGAGATGGAAGCTGAAAACGACAGCACCGTTCGCTGCACCCTGTTCCCGCGCAACGGCGCATCGCTGATCGACGCGGTGAGCGCGCGCCTCCACGACACCTCATGGCGAGTCGACCAACTGGCCGTCGAAAGCGGAAGGCTGGAAGATGTCTTCCGCACCATCACGACCGGCAGTAACGCACATGCGCAGACCACGGGAGCCAACTGACCATGCGCAAGACGCTCACTATCTTCAAGCGCGAGCTAGCCGGGTATTTCGCCACTCCCGTCGCCTATGTGTTTATCGCCATCTTTCTGTTTCTGAACGGCATTTTCACGTTCAACTTGGGCAACTTCTACGAATCCGGCCAGGCTGACCTGCAAGCCTTCTTCTCCTGGCATCCCTGGCTTTATCTTTTCCTCGTACCGGCTCTCGGCATGCGCCTCTGGGCCGAGGAACGCCGCAGCGGAACCGTCGAACTGCTTATGACCCTGCCCGTCTCCGTCTTCCATGCGGTCATGGGCAAGTTCCTCGCCGTCTGGGCGTTCACCGCCATCGGCCTCGCCCTCACCGCTCCCATCTGGATTACCGTCAACTATCTCGGCGACCCCGACAACGGCGTCATTGCCGCCGGCTATCTCGGCAGCCTCCTGCTCGCCGGGGCGGCGCTCTCCATCGCTGCCTGCCTGTCCGCTCTCACCAAGAACCAGGTTATAGCGTTCGTCGTCTCGGTGGTTGTCTGTTTCCTGTTCACCCTGTCCGGCCTCCCCATGGTGGTCAACTTCTTTGCCGGGTGGGCGCCCCAGGCGCTGGTCAATACCATCGCCTCCTTCAGTTTCCTCGTGAACTTCACCGACATGACGCGCGGCGTGATCGACCTGCGCCACATCATCTATTTTGTCTCGCTGATCGTCTTCTGGCTGTTTGCCAATGTCATCGCGGTCAACCGGATCAAGGGAGCTTGAGACGATGAATCCAGCAGGCCGCAGCCTGTCCACATGGGGCGCCGTAGCCCTCGCTCTGGTCCTCTTGCTGGCGCTCAACGTGCTCAGCCAGACCCTGTTCCGCGATGCCCGGCTGGACCTCACCGAAGGCCGCCTCTACACGTTGTCCGACGGCACGCGCGCAATCCTCGACTCGATCGAGGAACCCATCACCGTCCGCCTCTTCTACAGCGAATCCCTGGCCGGAGACGCGCCGGGCCTGCGCGAATACGCTCAGCGCGTCCGCGAATTGCTGGAGACCTACGTCGCCCGCGCAGACGGCGCCATAACCCTTGAAATCATCGACCCGGAACCATTCTCCGAGGCGGAGGATGAAGCGCTGGCCCTGGGTCTCGTCGGCGCCGCCGTCACCATGAACCCGCAGGGCGAACGCTTCTATTTCGGCATGGCGGCCACCAACACCACTGACGACCTCGAACTCGTGCCGTTCTTCCAGGACACCCGCGAGGCATTCCTCGAATACGACCTCACCCGCGCCTTCTACCGCCTCGCCAACCCCGATCCGCCGGTCGTCGGCCTCATCACCACCTTGCCCATCATGGGTGGGTTTGACCCGCAGCGCGGACAGCGCCCGGGATGGGTCATCGCCGAACAGATCCAGCAATTGTTCGAACTCCGCGACCTCACCACCGAGGTCACGGCCATCCCTGACGACATCGACATCCTGATGGTCGTGCACCCCAAGGACCTGCCGGGAGCCGCACGCTACGCCATTGACCAGTTCGTGCTGGGGGGCGGTAACGCCATGGTCTTCGTGGACCCCTTCTCGGAAGCGGGGGCCGGCATCCCCGACCCCGAGAACCCCCAGCGCTTGCACAATTCGTTCCTGCCCGACCTGTTCACCGCATGGGGCGTGGAACTTGCTCCGGGAATGATCGTCGGAGACCGCCTGTCATCGCGCAAGGTGCGCGGCGGCACCCGCGAACGCCCCGTCGCCATCGACTACATTGCCTGGCTGTCCCTCCCGCGCGAGCGCGTCAACCAGGACGAGATCATTACCGCCCAGCTCAACACCGTGAACCTGGCCACGGCCGGATCGCTGAGTCCGCTGGACGACGCGACAACCGAGTTCACCCCGCTGATAACATCCTCCGATCAGTCCATGCTGTTCTCGCGCATGTATGTGCAGTTCATGCCCGATCCCGCGCAGTTGCTGGCTGATTTCGCCGCCACCGGCGATATCTACACCATCGCCGCCCGCGTGACCGGACCCGCCGCAACAGCCTTCCCCGACGGCCCGCCGCCGGACCCCGTCTCCCCGTCCGACATACCCCCCATTCCCGAAGGACACCTCGCGGAATCCGCAGGTCCCGTCAATCTTTTGCTGGTCGCTGACTCCGATCTCTTGTCCGACCGCTTCTGGGTGCAGCAGGGCAACATGAACGGACAGATGGTCATTGCCCCATACGCCGATAACGGCCCCTTCGTCATCAACGCCCTCGATACCTATGCCGGTTCGGGCGACCTGATCGGCCTGCGTAGCCGCCGCACCTCCGACCGGCCCTTCACCGTCGTCCAGGAACTCGAACGCGCCGCCGACCAACGCTTCCGGGAAACCGAACAGGCATTGCAGGCGCAGATGGAAGAGACCGACGCGAGACTTTCCGAATTGCAGACTGGCGGTGACGCGAGCGCACCCCTGCTCTCGCAGGAACAATTGGCCGCCATTGCTGAGCTCGTCGAACAACGCACTCTCACCCGCAAACAATTGCGCGAAGTGCGGCTGGCGCTGCGCCAGGATGTCGAAAACCTCGGCTTCCAGCTCAAACTCGTCAATATCGCGCTGGTGCCGGTGCTCATCGCCCTTGTCGGCATCGTCGTCGCGCTGCTGCGCGCCCGCCGCCGCCGTCGGGCGTTGGCAGCCGCCTGAACCGCCGCTATCCCACAGCCCGTAAGCCCATACGAGATAGCCTTATGAAGAGCAAACCGCTTATCGGCCTCGTCCTCGTTACGGCAGTCGTCGTCGCCGGCGCTGTCGCCGCCGTCGCATTGCGCCAGTCAGCCTCCAGACCGGCCGTCGTCGATGAGGTGGTGCTGCCCGACCTGATGGACCGGATCAACGAGGTCAGCCGCGTAACCCTCACCGGACCGGAATTCGACATCGCGCTGCAACACAATGGCGCGCAATGGGTTGTGCCTGCTCTCGCCGATTTCCCCGCGGACTTCAACAAGGTCAAGAAAGCCTTGGTCAATATCGCCGAACTCCGCGCCGTCGAGGCGAAGACCGCTAACCCCGAACGCTATCACGCCCTTGGCCTCGCCGAACCCGACGCGGAGAAAGGCGGCGGCACGTGGGTGCGCCTGTTTGCCGGCGGCCAGCAGCCGGTCGCATCCGTTATGGTCGGTGCACCGGGCCGCAGCGGCGCCGCCGATCAGCTCTACATCCGCCGCGACGGCGAACTGCAAACATGGCTTGCACGAGGCGATCTCACCGTCGGCAACGCGTCCGCCAATGAACTCGGCACCACCCCCATAGCCTGGACAGATACCCTCGTCGCCCAAGTCTCGTCCGAACGCGTGCGCCGCGTTCTCATCGAGCACAAGGACGGCGAAACTGTCGAACTCGCGCGCGAAACCTCCGACGAAGACGCATTTGACCTCGTCAACATGCCCGAAGACGCCTCTCTGCGCTCCCCTTTGACCCTGGAAAACGTGGCCAATTCTCTCGCCTATCTGCGCTATGACGATGTTGCCCCCGCCTCCGCCGGCCCCGCTCGCGGCGAAGGCGACTCCACCGCAACCTTCCAGACCTTCGACGGACTGACCGTAACCATAACCCTGGAAAACCGACCGGACGGCGAAGACAGCGAAGCCACATGGGCGCGTATCGACGCGGAGTTCGACCCAGCCGCCGCAGTGCAGGCAGAGCAGGACCCCGCTGCCGAGGGAGAGGACACCGACGCGGATCCCCTGGACCCGGAGGAACACCTCGCGGAACTGCTGGCCCGCACCGAACACTGGGTATTCCGCATCGCCGAGCACAAGTCACGGCAATACGGCATGCGCATGGCGGGCCTTGTCGATTTGCCAACCGACGACGATACGTCCGAAACCGGAACCGCCCCCTCGCAGCTTATCCCCGGCACCATGCCGCCGGGCATTCTCCCGCCGGGCGTCGAAGCCCCGCCCGTCATCCAGTTGAATTGATGTCTCGTTGATGCGCGGGGCACGCCCTCGCGCACCACTCACACGCCCCTGCCGGTCCGCGCTATACGCTATCCCGGCTCGCGGGGCGGTGCAAAACAACGCACTGCCGTCACGCAGGAAGGCGTCAACGCGCCCCAACTCGATTGAAAATCAAGCTGGGCCAGCGTTGCAGTCCCGAAGCGCTGCGCCATGGCCTCGCCCGCCGCCGGGTCCGCCATGGCAGCCATCGTGGCTGCCAGAATCTGTAGCGCCGGGTTATGGCCGATTACCATCAGCCTCGCGGGCGGCGGATCAATATCGCACGTCAGTTCCAGAACCCGCCGCGGACCGGCCATGTATAGCTGCGCCTCGAAATAGCGTTGCGGCGGCGAATGCAGAGCCGCCAACACCACCTCGCACGTCTGCACTGCCCGCACCGCCGTGGAGCACATCACCACATCCGGCGCCGCGTCATTCTCGGCCAGCCACCGCCCTACTTCGGCGGCTGCCCGGAGTCCCCGCTTCGTCAGCGGGCGGTCATGATCCTTCTGGGAGGGCTTGCGCCACGACGATTTCGCGTGGCGCAGGATCTGCAGGGTGGGCATCGTGGCAAACCCACCCCCGAACTCAGGCCAGCCAGCGCTTGCGGCGGCGGTAATGCTTGACGTCGCGGTAGCTCTTGCGTCCCGCTTCGCCAAGGCCGAGATAGAACTCCTTCACATCCGCGTTTTCCCGCAGGCTTTCCGCGTCGCCGTCCAGCACCACCCGGCCATTTTCCAGGATATAGCCGTAATCGGCATAGCGCAGCGCTATCGTCGCGTTCTGCTCGGCAAGCAGAAAGCTCACGCCCGCCTCCTCGTTCAGCCGCTGTACGATCCCGAAAATTTCCTCCACGAGCTGTGGCGCCAGCCCCATGGATGGCTCGTCGAGCAAGATAAGCGCCGGGCGCGCCATCAGCGCCCGTCCGATCGCCGTCATCTGCTGTTCGCCGCCGGAAATATACCCGGCCTGGCTGCCCAGCCGTAGCTTCAATGCGGGAAAATAATTGTAGACCAGTTCCAGGTCGTGCTGCACCGCCGCCCGTCCGTCGCGGCGCGTATACGCCCCCGTCAACAGGTTTTCCTCCACCGTCAGATGCTCGAAACAGTGGCGGCCTTCCATCACCTGCACCACGCCCCGGCGCACCAGTTCTGACGGACTCAGACGGTCGATGCGCATGCCGTCATGCTCGATGCGGCCCTTGGTGACTTCACCCCGTTCCGCCCGCAGCAAATTCGAGATGGCCTTCAGTGTTGTCGACTTGCCCGCGCCGTTCGCACCCAGAAGCGCAACCACTCCCCCTTTCGGTACCGTCAGGGAAACCCCCTTGAGCACGAGGATCACGCGGTCATAGACCACCTCGATATTGTTGACCGACAGCAGCGTGGCGGCGGCCTCGCCAACCGCCGCTCCCGCCGTTCCCTCGGCTGCGTCCACTGCCGCCATCACTCTGTGCCTAAAGCACCGGGCAGTCGCGCGGAGTCACTCCCTGCTCCGCTGCATATTGCGCCGCCGACTGCTCCACCATCGGCCGCACCAGTTCCTGGTCAGTTTCCACCCAGTCGGAAATCGCGTTCCATGTGCCGTTCCGCCATTGCAGGAACATCACCGCAGCGCCGCCTTCATGATCCGCGCACGAAACCGCAAACGGTGGCACCAGACCCGTCGCTCCCAGCTCCGCGATACGCTCCGGCGTCAACGCCAGCGTCTCCAGCGCCTGCTGCACTTCCGCGCCGGAAACCGGACGGTTCCCGAACTGCGTCATCGCCGCGCGCAGCGCCTCGGTGGAAACAATCGCCCACACTATGGCCCGATTGTAATAGATCGAACCCACTCGGTCGCGCGGCAGTTCGCCATTCCCCGCATCATAAACATGCTTGAGAATTTCCTGAATTACCGGAAAATCCGTCCCCGAAGAATGAAAGCCCGCAGCGATGAAGCCCTCTGCCGCATCACCGGCCGGCACCGTGTCCTCCTCGGCCCCGGACCACCAAACGCCAACCATACGGTCACGCGGGAACCCGACCCGCGCCGCTTCCTTCAGCGCCGTCGGATTCATCACCCCCCAGCCGCGCAGGATCACCCAGTCCGGGCGATAACGCCGCGCTACCTGCAGCCACGTGGCCTTCTGGTCGACACCTGGATGAACCACCGGGAAATGACGCACGTCAAACCCGTAGATTTCCGCCTGGCGATCAAGAACCGGGATCGTCTCCTTGCCATACGCCGAGTCGTGATAGATATTCGCGATCTTCAGCCCAGCCAGATTTTCCATTCCGCCGACCTGTTGGCCGATAAAGCGAATCTTCGCCGTGTTCTGCGACCAGTAATTCGTCAGCAGCGGAAAAAGATACGGGAACACCCGTCCGTCCGATGCGTCCGTCCGCCCATAGCCGATCGTCAGCACTGGAATCTGATCCTCCGCCGCCCGCTCGAATACGGAGTACGTCCCGCCGGTGCTCATGGGATGAAACAGTGCCATCCCCGTGCCCCGGTTCTTCAGCCGTTCGTAACACTCCACGATGCGGTCGTTCTGATACATCGTCTCGCATTTCTCCCAGAACAGCCGGACGCCGTTGATGCCGCCGTCGCGCGTATTCAGCAGCTTCATATAGTCGATCAGCCCGCCGCCAAACGCCGAACCGCCGGCCGCATAGGGACCCGTCCAATAGGCGTTAACCGGGAAAAACTGCATTTCCTCCTCGTTCTGCGCCTGCGCGCCGAACGCACCGCATAGCAGCAAGAGCGCCGCCGCAAACCCGGCCGCGGTCCGAATGGGTGTCATCGTCTCTGCCTCCATGGTCAACGGCCTCGACGCCGTCCCGCCGGGGCCCGCCCCTCGATCATTCGCCAAACCTAGCACGGGCCGCCAACGCCGCAAAGCGCTGAACATCAAACCCGACACAACCAGAAACCGAAGAATATCAGTAGGGAAACGGCCACATGCGCAGCTTCTCCTTGGCCACCGCCCACAGCCGTGCAAGACCCGCCGGCTCCACAATCAGGAAGAAGATGATCAGGCAGCCAAAGACGATCAGCTCCACATTCGATGCCACACCGCCCGGCGCGTTGGGCGCCAGCACACCCAGCACATTGCTGATCACGATAGGAAGCACAACAATGAATCCCGCTCCCAGAAAAGAACCGAGAACACTTCCCAGACCGCCAATAATCACCATGAACAGAACAAAGAACGCCAGATTGATCGTAAATGCCTGCGGTTCTACCGTTCCCACATAGAAGAATACATACATGGCGCCGGCAACACCACAATAAAACGAACTGACGGCAAAGGCGATCAATTTGGTTCGCAGAAGATTGATCCCGATAACTTCCGCAGCCACATCCATGTCACGCACCGCCATCCACGCCCGACCGATCGCGCTGCGGACCATATTCTTCATCAACACTGCAAGCAGGATCGCCACAACCAGCGTAAACACATACTTCGTTTCCGCCGTATCTATGGGAAAACCCAACAGCGTCACCGGCGGCGCCGTGATAACCCCCGACGGCGAATAATTCTTGAACCACCCGAAATTGGTCAGGATCCATTCGATCAGGAAATGCGCCCCCAGCGTCGTCACCGCCAGGTAGAATCCCTTGATGCGCAGCGATGGCAGACCGAACACCACCCCCACCAACGCCGCCATCACCCCGGCAAGAATAAACAGGACAGGCGCCGGCAGGAACTCGAACGCAGTGCCGAACTTGTAGGCCGTAAACGCCCCCACGGCCATGAACCCCGCCGTCCCAAGCGAAATCTGGCCACAATAGCCCAGCAGGATATTCAGTCCCATCGCCGCGATCGAATAGAGCAGAAACGGCAGCAGCAGCGACTGCAGCAGATACTCGCTGGCGACCATCGGTACGAAAAACAGCGCGATAACGCAGACGCCGATCACGCCCCACAAATCCTGCCGGATGGGGAAAATGCCCTGATCGGCCTGATAGGTCGCCTTGAACTGGCCCGACTCGCGGTAAAACACTCTTGCCTGTGCTCCCTGCCCGAAATATTCGTTATCGCGTCGTCATCGCGCACACGCCGGGCGCGCGCTTAGATTCGTTCGATGATCTTCTCGCCGAACAGCCCTTGCGGACGCACTAGAAGAAACACCGTCGCCAATATGTAGGGAAACCAGTTCTCGAGCGCGCCGCCGACAACCCCCGACAGATAAAACTCCGCCAGCTTCTCACCCGCGCCGACAATCAGACCCCCCACGATCGCCCCGTTGATCGAGTCGAAACCGCCGATGATCAGCACCGGCAGCGCCTTGAGCGCAAGCAGCGCCAGGCTGAAATGCACACCCAGCTTGGCCCCCCACAACACACCGGCAATCAGTCCGATCGCCCCGGCAACACCCCACGTCACGGCCCAGATATGTTGCAGCGGAATACCCACCGACATCGCCGCCTGATGATCATCCGAAACCGCCCGCAGCGCGCGCCCGGTGCGTGTGCGGGAGAAAAACAGGCTCAGCGCCAGCACCAGCACCCCCGCAATCCCCGCCACCGCAACATCGAAAATGGTGATGTACATTCCGGCGCTGTTCAACAGCCATTCCCACGGCTCGTCGGGAATGCCGATATCCAGCGCGTGCACTTCCGTGCCCCATGTCAGTTGCGCGAAGCCTTCCGTGAAGAAATTCAGCCCGATCGTCGCCATGAACAGGATGATAAGTGGCTGGTTCACCAGCGGGCGCAGCACCACTCGCTCCACTGCAACGCCGTAAGCCGCCATCACCAGCAGCGTTATCACCAGGCACAACACGAAAAAGAGCGGGTCCGAGGCACTGCCCGCAAATGCGCTCTCCAGCAGGCTGACAAAAGTCAGCGCGGCAAACAGTACAAACGCCCCCTGGGCGAAATTGAACACCCCCGACGCCTTGAAAATCAGCACGAAGCCCAGCGCCACCAGCGCATACATGATGCCTGACATCAGCCCGCTGATCAGCACTTCCAGAAACAGGAAGAACTCCGGGACGAAGCCTTCACCCATGGCGAACGCTCCTTTCGTGGTTCGCAGCCCGCGTCATGTGCTGACTCCCAGATAGGCGTCGATCACCGCCGGATTCCGCCGCACCGCGTCTGGCGACCCGTCGGCAATCGCCCGCCCGTAGTCCAGCACCACCACCCGGTCCGAAATATCCATCACAACGCCCATATCATGCTCAATCAGCACGATGGTCGTGCCAAACTCGTCGTTCACATCAAGGACAAAGCGGGACATGTCCTCCTTCTCCTCGACATTCATCCCCGCCATCGGTTCATCAAGCAGCAGCAGGCGCGGTTCCGCCGCCAGTGCCCTCCCCAGTTCAACCCGCTTCTGCAGGCCATAGGGCAAGCGCCCCACCGGCGTCTTCCGAATATCCTGGATTTCCAGAAAATCGATGATCTCCTCGACCGCCCGGCGATGCGCCAGCTCCTCTTTCATGTAGCGGCCCCAATAGAGCGCCTGCGAAAAGAGGCTGCCGCCAATCTTCGTGTTGCGCCCCGTCATGATGTTGTCCAGCGTCGTCATGCCGCGAAACAACGCAACATTCTGAAACGTGCGCGCAATGCCCTGACGCGCAATATCCGCCGGCGACAGCGCCCCGCGAGTCTCCCCGCCATACACGATCCGGCCGTGCTGCGGGCGATAGACACCGTTGATGCAGTTCAGCAGCGACGTCTTGCCCGCACCGTTCGGACCGATTATCGCCAGAACCTCGCGTTCCCTCACCTCCACCGACACATCCGTCAGCGCCCGGACTGCCCCGAAACTCAGCGAGATGTGCTCCGCGCTCAGCAGTACCTCGCCAACATCCTTGGCCGGTCGCTGTACCGCCGGATGCGCCGTCGCCTCCGCGGGCGGCGCCTCGCGCAGCTCTTCCGCCTGCCGTTCCGCCACCGCCGCCGTCGGACCGTCTGTTTTCGCTGTCGTCATATCCCGATAATGAAACACCGTCGTGGTGCTCTGCACCGGCCCCTCGCGCTCTGTCAGCTCAAGGCCCGCCAGATTCTCGAACTTGCGCCCGCGCAGCGCGTTGCAAACATTCGATACCGCCTTGTGCAGATGCATGTCACGGGCAACATCGCCGGCGCGTATACGCAGAAACTCCCCGCCGCCGGCCTCCCGCCATGGCGCAACATAATGATCGACGGCAAAGCGGCGAATGCGGTCGGCCTGCGATTGCTGCGGCATGGCGCTCAGCTCGCCGCAGCAACCGGCGCAACCGCCGGCAGATCGCGTATCCCCAGCGTCGCCTCGACAACCCCCTCGCGCCCGTCCTCGAACGTCACCCGCGCCTCGACGCGCACCGACTCCGCATCGCCGAACAACGCCTCGATCAACTCACCGTATTTCTCCGCAATAAAGCGCCGGCGAACCTTGCGTGTGCGCGTCAGCTCGTTGTCGTCCGGGTCAAGTTGCTTGTGCAGTACCAGAAACCGCCTGATCTGCGAACCAGCCATATTCGCATCTGCCGCCAGCGCCGCATTGACCGACGTAATCTCGCGCCCGATCAGGTCATAAGTCTCCGGCTTGCCCGCAAGGTCCGTATAGCTGGTATACGCCAACCCGCGCCGCTCCGCCCAATTGCCTACCGCCTCAAGGTCGATATTGATGAAGGCGGCAACAAAATCACGCCCGTCGCCATGCGCCACCGCCTCAAGGATATATTGGCTGAACTTGAGCTTGTTCTCGATATATTTCGGCGCGAACAGCGAACCGCCATTCAGACGGCCAACATCTTTCGCCCGGTCGATGATGCGTAGCTGTCCGTTCTGGTCCAGATACCCCGCATCGCCTGACGATATCCACCCGTCATCCGTCCGCGTCTCCCGCGTCGCCTGCTCATTCCGGTAATAGCCGACAAACGTTCCGGGGCCGCGGAACTGAACCTCCCCGCTGTCGGCGATCCGCAGTTCCACCTCCGGCATCGGCACGCCTACCGCTTCCGGATCCACCTCGCCGTCGCGCTGCCCGCAAACCAGCGCCGTCGCTTCGGTCATCCCGTAAATCTGTTTGATATTGACGCCCAGCGCCCGATAAAACGAGAAAATCTCTGGCCCGATCGCCTCGCCCGCCGTGTACGCGACGCGAATGCGCGAAAAACCGAGATTGTCCTTCAACGGCCCGAAAATGAACACCTTGCCCAGCGCATACAGCAACCGGTCTGCAGGACCCACCGGCTGGCCGTCCAGCAAACGTCCGCCGCAGCGCTCCGCTACTTTCATGAAAACACGAAACATCCAGCGCTTGACGCGCGCCGCATCCTCGATACGCACCATCACCGTGGTGAGAATGCTCTCCCAAATGCGCGGCGGCGCAAAGAAATAACTCGGCCCGATTTCCCGCAGGTCATGCAGCACCGTGGCGCCGCTTTCCGGACAATTCACCGTGAAACCCGCAATCACCGCCTGGCTGTACGAAAACAGGTGATCACCCACCCACGCCATCGGCAGATAGGCCAGAACCTCTTCCCGTTCCGTCAGCGAGTCGTGCCGAATGGCGTTGATCGACGTGCGAATGAGATTGTCATGGCTCAGCATCACGCCCTTGGGCTTGCCCGTCGTGCCCGAGGTATAAAGTATGATCGCGATATCGCCGCCCTGGCCCTTGGCGATTTCCCCGTCGAGAAAATCCGGACCCTCGCTCTCCAGCCGCGCACCCTCGCGCCGCACGGCGTCATAGGCCGCCAGCGCCGGATCGTCGTAATGGCGCATGCCGCGCGGATCATGATACACGATACCCTGCAGTTCCGGCAGTTCGGCACGGATCTGCAGCAGCTTGTCCACCTGCTCCTGATCCTCGACCACTGCGAAGCGAACTCCCGCATGGTCGAGAATGAAACGCATCTCCTCGGCAATCGAATCCTGGTAGATCGGCACCGGAACGCCGCCCAGCATCTGCGCCGCCCCCATGGCAAAATAAAGCGGCGGACGATTATCCCCGATCACCGCTACCCGGTCGCCGCGCGCGAAACCGAGGCCGCTGAGCCCCCGCGCCAATGCCCGCGTCTCGGAATAGGCGTCCTGCCACGTCCAGGACTGCCAGATCCCAAGATCCTTCTCGCGCATGAAAATGCCATGTGCATGCACCCGCGCCCGTGCGGCCAGGCGCTTGGGAAGCGTATCACGCGCCGCCTCCGGCGCGCCGACCCTGTGATCCATCGCTGATTTGCCCCATATCCGCCGGCGCCAAACGCGGGACCAGGATCCGCAACGCCGCTCAACGCTGATTATTCATGAAACTGAAATCCTAGACAACCCCCGTTGCCGCCGCATAACACCCCCGGGGGCAGCCGCGTCAGGCCTCCCACGCCCGTTGCAGCGCCGGTCGCGCGCTCAACCGCTCGATATACGCCTGCACCCCCGGCTTGTCCGAAACATCCGCCCCCAGACGCGACGCAACAATGCAGGCATGGCCCGTCATGATGTCCGCTCCGCTGAACGCTCCCGCCAGATACTCGCGACCCGCCAGCGCCGCATCCACCGCTCCCAGCATCCGCGACAACAGCCGCGACGCACGATCGACATTAACCTGATTGCGCCGCTCCGGCGGGAGCAGGATCGTCTCCACTACAATCGTGTTCACCGGCGGCATGACCATCCCTTCCGCGTAATGCAGCCATTGCAAATACGCCGGAAATTCCGGCGACTTCACTTCTGGCGCCAGCCGCCCCGCGCCGTACTTTGCCAGGATATACTGAACGATCGCTCCGGACTCGAAAACCGTGACATCGCCGTCCCTCAGCGTCGGCACGCGGCCCATCGGATGCACCGCGAGATACTCCGGCGCGCGCATTGCCGGGTCCCCCAGCCTGAACCGTTCCAGCTCATAGGACAGTCCGAGTTCATTGCACAGCCACACCACGCGCACCGCCCGTGTATTCGGCGCAAAATAGATCTTCATGAAAACCCTCCGATAACCGCCGGCGTAGGCCCGACCCGCGCCAGACCTGCCCGTCTTCCCCGGTCAACATCGCAACCGCCGCGCCATGGCTCTTGCCTGCCGCTGCGCCGCGCGCAATGATGCGGGACCATACCTGCCGCGACGCACACATCAAGGACCCGGAAATGAAACTCAAGGACCCGGAAATGAAACGCCGCACCATGCTGAAACTGACCGCCGCCGGGGCGGCAGCGCCGTTTGTCTTGCCTACCACCCGCGCCGCGGCCGCAACCGGTGATACCGCCTTCGTACTCGTCCACGGATCATGGCACGCCGGCTGGTGCTGGTCGCTCATCGAGCCCGCCCTCAATAACGCGGGCTGCGTCACCGTCGCCGTCGATCTGCCGGGCCACGGCCTGGGCGCCGCCCTGCCTCATTCGTTCCTCACCCGCCCGCTCGACCCCGCAGCTTTCGCCGCCGAACCCTCCGCCATCGCCGCAATCACCATCGATGCCTATGCCGATGCCGTCCTCGCCGGCGTCGGTCGGGCCGCCGCGGCCGGCGCGCGCAACGTGTTCCTGGTCGGGCACTCCATGGGCGGCGTACCCGCTACCTTCGCCGCCGCCCGGCAGCCGGAAAGCATTGCCGGAATTATCTACATCAACGCCCTCGCTCCCACTCCGGGCAAACCTGCCGGCGCATATCTCGGGCTGGAAGACCAGCACGCGAACAGCCTCATCGGCAACGTCATCGCCGCCGACCCTTCCGTCATCGGCGCCTTGCGCATGGACCCGCGTTCGGACAACCCTGACTATCTCGACGGTGCCCGCAAGGCCCTCGCTGCCGATGTCGAGCCGGCCCTGTGGAACACCGCCATGCATCTGTTCACCCCGGACGCCCCTGTGGCGATCTATGGTGAAGCGCTTGACTTCCCTCCGGCCTTCGGCGCTCTCAAGCGAACCTGGCTGCGCAGCATGGGGGATCGGACCCTCATGCCGTCCACCGCCGGCGCCATCGTCGCGGACATGAACCGCGCATGGCCCGAGTCACCCACCAGGATTATCGATATGGACGCATCGCACGAGGTGATCTTCTCGCAACCCGAAGCGGTTGCCGCCGCACTCATCGCCGCGGTGTAAGCGCCGCCCGTCCCACCAGCGAACATTACACGTTGAAAACGATCGCCGCCCTGCCCGCGGCGCGACTACGAAAGGCCGCAGCATGACCGACAAGCCCCAGGCGCAGCCAACGGAAACCTCTGGGCCGGAGCGCTATCGGCTGCGCGCCTACGGGCGGTTCATCGTGCGCTGGCGGTGGCTCGTTATCATATGCAGCGTGCTGGCCATCGTAGGGCTGACCGCCGGTCTCGGCCACCTCGGATACAACGCCGACAGCCGCGTCTTCTTCAGCGAGGACAACCCTCAACTTCAGGCGCTGAACCACTTCGAAAACACTTACGCCAAATCTGACAACCTCCTGTTCGTGGTGGCGCCGAAGGACGGCGACGTCTTCTCCCGCCGCGCCATGGAAGCCATCGCCTGGCTCACCGACGTCGGCTGGCAGACGCCGTTCTCCCAACGTGTCGACTCCATCACCAACTACCAGTGGACTCGCGCCAACGGCGATGACGTGGAATTTTCCGATATGTATCCCGGCGCCGACTCCGCAACCGACGCTGACCTCGAAACCGCGCGCCGTGTGGTCCTCTCACAACCCATGCTCGCCAACCGCCTGGTCAACGAGCAAGGCTCCGTCACCGGCGTCGTCGTGACACTTATCCTGCCCGGCAACGATATGGACGAACCGCCGCAGGTCGCCGCCTTCGCCCGCGCCCGCGCCGACGAATTCCGGGAACTCTTCCCGGAAATCGACCTCTATCTGCTCGGCAGCGCCATGTTCACCACCGCCTTCTCCGAAATTCCCGCCGCCGACTTCCAGATACTGTTCCCGGGCATGATGCTCCTGATCCTGGTCATCATTGGCCTCTCCGTCCAGTCCGTCTGGTGGACGCTGCTCGTGCTCTTCTCGGTCTTTTCCACCGTTATCGTCGCCCACGGCGCCGCCGGCTGGCTCGGCACCGTACTCAGCGCCGGCACCACCGGCGCCCCCATCATGATCCTCACCCTCGCCGTCGCCCATTGCGTCCACATCATGATGACCTGTGAACAGCAACTCGGCGCCGGCCTCTCCAAACACGACGCCATCGTGGAATCGCTGCGCGTCAATATGGGACCTGTGTTTATCACCAGCGCCACTACCGCCGTCGGCTTCCTCAGCCTCAACTTCTCCGACGCTCCGCCATTCCGCATGCTCGGCAATCTTGTCGCGGGTGGCATAATGATTGCCTTCGTCCTCGCCGTCACCCTCGTGCCCGCCGCCATGGCCGCACTCCCCGCACGCCCGCGCCGCCCAGACCGCCTCTCCCGGCGCCTCATGGCCCGCTTCAGTGAATTCGTCGTCGCTCGCCGCGCCATCCTCATCTGGGCAACCGGAGCCGCCATCCTCCTGCTCGCCCTCGGCATGACGCGCATCACCTTCGACGACGACTTTTCCAAATATTTCGACGAACGCTTCAAGATCCGCGTCGCAGCGGACTTCACCCAGGAACATCTCACCGGCATGAATCTTATCGAATATTCCGTGCCGGCCGGCCGCGAAGGCGGTATCGCCGAACCCGAATACCTCGCCGGACTCGAACAATTTGCCGCTTGGCTGCGAACCCAGCCCAAAGTGCGCCACGTGTACCTGCTCACCGATGTCGTAAAGCAACTGAACCAGAACATGAGCGGCGATGACCCGGCCTATTACCGCATCCCCGAAAATCCCGAGCTGGCGGCGCAGTATCTGTTGCTCTATGAGCTCTCCCTGCCCGCCGGCCTCGACCTCAACAACATGATCAACGTGAGCAAGTCCGCCACCCGCGTGACCGTCACACTCTGGGAGACCACTTCCGCGGAGTTGCGGGAACTGAACCGTAAAGCAGAAACCTGGCTGGCCGAAAATCTGCCAGCGATGCAGGCAGTTGGTACCGGAACGTCGCTCATGTTCGCTCACATCTCCGGACATAATATCCGCACCATGATGCTCGGCTCAGCGCTGGCGCTGGTGCTCATCTCCGCCATACTCATCGGCGCACTGCGCAGCCTGCGCATGGGTATCATAAGCCTCGTGCCAAACCTCTTCCCCGCCGCCATGGCATTCGGCCTCTGGGGATACCTCACCGGCCAGATCGGACTCGGCGTCTCCGTCGTCGCCGCCGTCACCCTCGGCATCGTCGTCGACGATACCGTGCACTTTCTCAGCAAATATCTGCGCGCCCAGCGCGAACACGGCATGGACGCACTGAACGCCGTCCGCTATGCCTTCAATACCGTCGGCATGGCCTTGTGGGTAACCTCCGCCTGCCTCGTCGCTGGTTTCCTCGTCCTCTCCCTCTCCGGCTTCAAGGTCAATGCGGACATGGCGTTCCTGTGCAGCGTAACCATAGCGTTCGCACTCGCCGCTGACTTCCTCTTCCTGCCCCCGCTGCTCATGAAACTCGAGGCGCGAAAGACATGAAAACGCCGCAACAAACCCTCTCGCTCACCGCTCTCCTCGCGGTCCTGGCCATGGCCGGCGCCCCCGCCGCCATAGCCGAAACCCCCGAGGAAAAAGGCCTGCGTATCATGACCGAAGCTGAAATGGACGCAAAAGGCTTCGGCGACAGCGAAGTCACCGTGACAATCGTGCTGCGCAACCGCCACGGCGAAGAAAGCGCCCGCTACTTCCGCATCCGAACCCTCGAACAGGCCGACGACGGCGACAAGACCCTCTCCGTCTTCGTTCGACCGCCCGACGTGCGCGGCACCGCCCTCCTGACTCACACCCACAAGGTCGGCGATGACGACATCTGGCTCTACTTGCCCGCCCTCAAGCGCGTCAAACGCATCAGTTCCTCAAACCAGTCCGGCTCATTCGTCGGCAGCGAATTCGCTTACGAAGACCTCGGCAGCCAGGAAGTCGAGAAATACACCTATCGCTGGCTGCGCGACGAATCATGTCCCGGCGCCGCCATGATCGAATGCACCAGGATCGAACGCTTCCCTGTCAACGAGCACTCGGGTTATACCCGCCACGAAGTCTGGTCAGACCACGAATACCGCCCATGGCGGGTCGACTTCTACGACCGCAAGAATACCCTGCTGAAAACCCTCACCTTCGACGACTATCGCATCTATCTCGACCGCTACTGGCGCGCCCACATCTTGTCCATGGTCAACCACCAGACCGGCAAATCCACCGACGTCCATCTCGACGAATACATCTTCCAGCAAGGCTTCAGTGACCGCGATTTCGACCGCCGTGCCCTCAGCCGCGCCCGCTAGCGTCCCCGACCGCGCGGCAGATCAAGCCCCACACCCTCAAGCCCGCCAAACCAGTTCGCAAGGCTCGCACAATCGGCATCGGGCAGCGGAGGACGCAGAAGCGACGCCACATTCGATACCACATGCGCCGCCGAGCCGGTGCCGAACAACACCACATCAACTCCCGGCTCGTGACGCACATAACGGTAGGCAGCATCGATCACGCTCCGCGCCCCCGCCTCATGCACCAGAAAATCCAGCGGCGCAGCCTTGCCTGACAACGCCGCCGGAACCTGCCCCGAATCCGCCAGTTCCGTCACCGTGCGCGCCAGATACGCCGCATCGCTGAAAATCGCCCGCACTGCAAACATGATCAACGTACCGACGCCGCGCGCCCGCGCCGCCGGCAGCACATGCGCCCGCGCATTCTGGTTCATCATGTGAAACGCCAGCATCGCCGCTTCCCAGCCATCATCGGCCAGCGCACGCGTCAGCATCTCATGTCGCGGATCGAACGGCGCCGTCTCGGTCACACCGATATGCGCAACCTTCCCCGTCTCCCGCGCGCGCTCCAAGACCGGGCGATAATGCTCCCGCGCTACCCCGTAATCCGCCGGCGATACCGCATGAAGCAAAAACACATCGACATGATCGACACCCAGACGACGCAGCGAACCATCAAGACTTTCCGCAATAGCCGCCGGATCGCGCAATGCGCCGCCCCGCCTCAGCAGGCTCTTCGTCGAAATGACTACCCGCTCCCGCGCAACACCGCGTAACGCCTCGCCCAGCGCTTCCTCCGTTCCGTAAGCCTCCGCTGTATCGAAAAAATTCACTCCCAGATCCAGCGCCTGTTTCACCACGCGCACCGCATCTTTCATACCGCCGCCCGTCGCAAGGCCAAGGCGGCTGCTGCCGCCGCAGCCCAGCCCGGCAACCGAAACCCTGAGACCCGTTCGCCCCAGCTGCGCATATTCCATGCTCACCCTCACCAAACCGTCACAGGATGATCAGTTCCGCCAGACCGAGAAAAACAAAGAACCCCACCACATCGGTCACTGTCGTCAACAATATGACCGCCGATATCGCCGGGTCCACGCCGGCGCGCGACAAGGCCAGCGGTATCACCATCCCCGACGCCCCCGCAACCAGCAGATTGACAATCACCGCCAGCCCGATCACCACACCCAGAACCACATCGCCAAACCACAGAAACGCCGCTGTACCGGTGATCAGCGCAAAAATCCCGCCATTCGCTGCCGCCACGCGGCACTCCTTCCACACGATGCGCGCCGCGTTCGCCGCAGTCAGTTCCTTCGTCGCCAGCGCCCGCACCGCCACCGTCAATGTCTGTGTCCCCGCATTTCCCCCATCGACGCGACGATCGGCATCAGCACCGCAAGCGCCACAAGCTGTCCGATGGTGTCCGCAAACAACGCAATCGTCAGTGACGCCAGCACCGCCGTCGCCAGATTCACCGCCAGCCACGCGCAGCGCCGGCGCACCGTGCCCAGTGCCCCCAGATGCAGGTCGCCCTCACCCGCCACGCCGCCGAGCCGGTGAATGTCCTCTTCCGCCTCCTCCTGCATCACATCCATAACATCGTCCACCGTGATCTGCCTCAGTAACCGCCGGTCCGGCCCCACCACCGCCGCCGACGCCAGGTCGTATTGATCAAACCGGTAGGCAACTTCCTCCTGATCCATATCAGCAGGGATCAATTGCAGGTCCGGTTTCATGATGCCGGAAATCACGACCGGCCGCTTGGTGCGCATCGCCCGGCTCAGCGGCACCGCGCCAATCGGGCAGTGATGCGGATCAACCACGAAGATTTCATAAAACTCGTCTGGCAGATCATCGCTGTCGCGCAGCCAGTCGATAACCTGACCGACCGACCAATAGGCGGGAACCGCCACATGGTCGCGCTGCATCAGACGCCCGGCGCTCCTCTCGGGATACGCCAGCGCTTCTTCCAGAAGCTGCCGGTCGGCCGGCGGCATGGCGTCAAGAACCCGGCGCCGCGCCCCTTCCTCCATACCCTCGATCAGATATGCGGCGTCATCCGTGTCAAGCTCCGATGCCGCTGCCGCAATCTCCGCATCGTCGATGCTGCCCAGCACGTCGTCGCGTACCGGTTCGTCGAGATCCGCCAGCATCCCGGGGTCGATCCCCGGCCCCAGAGCCGCCAGCAGCGCCGCCCGGTCGTCAGCGTTCAGAGCTTCGAGAAGATCCGCAAGATCGGCGCTGTGAAGCGGCGCCGTCAGTGCCCGTGCGCCGTCCCCGTCACCCGCAGCCAGCGCCTCCGCAACCGCCCGCACGAGATCCGGCGTCAGCGGCGACCCGCTCGCAAATCCGCCCGGTAAAATGTCTGAGGGTGTGGCCATGGCCCGGCCCTGCGGTGCGCACGAACCCGCCTTGGCGGCTGCGCAATGGCGTCAATGCGCTATCGCGTCAATGTACTGTCAACAACTGGAATTTGGTGCGGTCGAGAAGACTCGAACTTCCACGGGGTCTCCCCCACAGCGACCTCAACGCTGCGCGTCTACCTGTTCCGCCACGACCGCGCCATCGACCTCCGCATAGCAAATCCCGCCCCGGCACGCAACCGCCGCGCCCTCCGCAAAATACCCAGCCGACCGCCGCAATTGACAATCCCGCCTGCAGGACAAACCTTGCCCCCGACCCCCGCCAATACACCGAGGAGAGCGCTCGTGCCCCTGACGGATGGCGTCGTGGAATGGCAAACCGCGGCACAGCCGATAACCTACCCTGCCGCCCTCGCGGCCATGGACTCCCGCGTCGCCGAAATCGCCCGCGGCTGCGCCCGCGAAATGGTGTGGCTGCTCGAACACCCGCCCCTCTACACCCGCGGCACCAGCGCCGGCGCCGACGAACTCATCGACCCCCGCGGACTGCCCGTTTACGAAACCGGCCGCGGGGGACGCTACACATGGCACGGGCCGGGACAGCGAATCGCGTACGTCATGCTCGACCTCAAACGCCCGGGACGACGCGCCGACGTGCGCCGCTTCGTCTGCGACCTCGAAGCCTGGATCATCGACACTCTCGCCGACCTCGGCGTGCGCGCCTTTCGCCGCCCGGGACGCATCGGCGTCTGGACCACCGCAAAAGACGGCGCCGAAGCCAAGATCGCCGCCCTCGGCATCCGCTTGCGGCGCTGGGTGAGCTTCCACGGCATCGCCGTCAACGTCGCCCCGGACCTCTCCCACTACGCCGGGATCATCCCCTGCGGCCTCCGCGGCTACGGCGTCACCTCCCTCGCCGCACTCGGCCGCACCGCCACCATGCACGACCTCGACGCTGCCCTGCATGCACACTTCCAACGGCGCTTCGGCGTGGTGGCAGCCCCCGGTCCCAGTACCTATAGTGCGTCCCGCACAACCGAAAACTCCCTGCAGGAAAACCCATGACCGGTCCCTCCCTGCCGTTCGAGGCCGGCACGTTTCCGGCAACCCGCCTGCGCCGCAACCGGCGCGAATCATGGTCGCGCCGCCTCGTCGCCGAAACCCGCCTCGCCGCCGACGACCTGATCTGGCCCGTCTTCGTCCACGACCACGACACCCCCGCGCCGGTGCCCTCCATGCCCGGCGTCGTCCGCCACTCCATCCCCGGCCTCGTCGAGGCCGCCGGGCGCGCCCGAGATCTCGGCATCCCGGCCCTCGCCATCTTTCCCGTAACCCCGGAAGAACGCAAATCACCGGACGGCGAAGAAGCCGTCAACCCCCGAAATCTCGTCTGCCGCGCAGTTCGCGCCGTCGCCCGCGCCGTTCCCGATATCGGCATCATCTGCGACGTCGCGCTCGACCCCTACACCACTCACGGACAGGACGGCCTCGTGCGCAACGGTTATGTGACCAATGACGAAACACTGGAAGTGCTGGTCGCGCAGGCGCTCGTACAAGCCGAAGCCGGCTGCCACATAGTTGCGCCGTCGGACATGATGGACGGACGCGTCGGTGCCATCCGCGCCGGACTGGACAGCGCCGGTTTTGACGCCGTGCGCATTATGGCCTATTCGGCAAAATATGCGTCCGCCTTCTACGGACCCTTCCGCGACGCTGTCGGTTCCTCCGCCGCCCTCGGCCAGGGCGACAAGCGAACCTACCAGATGAACCCCGCCAACGGCGGCGAAGCCCTGCGCGAAACCGCCCTCGACATCGCCGAAGGCGCCGATATCGTCATGGTCAAGCCCGGCATGCCTTATCTCGACATCATCCACCGCGTAAAATCACAGTTCGGCGTTCCCACCTGCGCCTACCAGGTGAGCGGCGAATACGCCATGCTCAACGCCGCCGCCAACAATGGCTGGCTCGACGGCGAACGCGCCATGATGGAAAGCCTCACCGCCTTCAAACGCGCCGGCGCCGACGCCATCCTGACCTACTTCGCCTTTATCGCCGCCCAGCGCCTAGCCAATCCCGCCTCATCGTGATGCGGACAAACCCTTGCGCAACCCTGGTAATTCTGCTATTGTTCCCTTGTTATTCGTTCACAACATTCCCTGTAACGTGATTGGAGAGTCGCCCGTATTTCGCCATGATTCAGCCGTAGATCCGCTGCGATACCCCCCAAATCCCGTGAAATCTCGGCAAATCCCACTTTGTACGCCTGTGACACCGCCCCAATTTCGCCTCATTTGGGTCGAAAATAGGGCAGCATGTGAATTTGCCAACCTGCCCGCATCACGGGAGGGCTGGCGTCACACCGCGCCCGCATCTATAATGCCGCCAAGGGTGGCCCCGCCGCGCCCTCCGGGGCAGCGCGCCTGAACCCGTCCGCCACGTTCAGGACCGAACCAACCAGATACGCCCGCAAGGACAAGCGCCCCAGCCGCGCCCGCATCATCGCGCAAACGACAAGGATAATGAGACCCTGGCCATGAACATCATCGAACAGTTGGAACAGGAGCAGATTGCCGAACTCTCCGCCCGGCGCGAACACCCCGTACCCCGCTTCGCACCGGGCGACACAGTGCGCGTCCATGTGCGCGTGGTCGAAGGCGCTCGCTCCCGCCTTCAGGCTTTCGAAGGGGTATGCATCGCTCGCGCCAACAAGGGTGTGAACTCCAACTTCACCGTCCGCAAACTCTCCTACGGCGAAGGCGTGGAGCGCGTGTTTCCCCTCTACTCACCCCTCGTCGAACGCATAGAACTCATGCGCCGCGGCGCCGTCCGCCGCGCCAAGCTCTATTACCTCAGAGGACGCACCGGCAAAGCCGCACGCATCGCCGAAAAACGCGACGACCGTAGCCGCGCCGCACGCAAACCCGCACCGTCCGGGGCCTGAACCATGGCCGCGCCGCGCACGCTGTTCGACAACATCTGGCAAAACCACCTCGTCGATACCCAGGACGACGGAACCGCACTCATCTATATCGACCGCCACCTGGTGCACGAAGTCACCAGCCCGCAGGCGTTCGAAGGACTGCGGCAGGCCGGACGCCCCGTGCGGCGCCCCGACGCAGCCCTCGCCGTCGCCGACCACAATATCCCCACCGTCACTGCCGACCGCGCCGCCGGCATCGCCGACGAAATCTCGCGCCTGCAAGTCGAAACCCTGGAGGAAAACTGCGCCGAGTTCGGCGTCCCCTACCTCCCCGTCAACGACATCCGCCAGGGCATCGTCCATATCATCGGCCCCGAACAAGGCTTCACCCTCCCCGGAACTACCATCGTCTGCGGTGACAGCCACACGGCAACTCACGGCGCCTTCGGCGCCCTCGCTTTCGGCATCGGCACCAGCGAAGTCGAACATGTGCTGGCAACCCAGACCCTGATCCAGCGCCGCCCCGCCAATATGCGCGTCACCGTCAATGGCGCCCTCCCGCCGGGCGTCACCGCCAAGGATGTCATCCTCGGTATAATCGGCCATATCGGCACCGCAGGCAGCACCGGCCACGTCATCGAATATGCTGGTTCCGTCATTCGCAGCCTCTCCATGGAAGGCCGCATGACCGTATGCAACATGTCCATCGAGGCCGGCGCGCGGGCCGGTCTCATCGCACCGGACGACACCACCTTCGCATGGCTGAAAGGCCGGCCCATGGCCCCCAAGGGAGCCGCTTGGGAACAGGCCGAAGCCTTCTGGCGCAGCCTGCCCACCGACCAGGGCGCAACCTTCGACAAGGAAGTCTCGCTGAACGGCAGCGACCTCGCCCCCCACGTAACCTGGGGAACCAGCCCCCAGGACGTCGCTCCCATCACCGGCGCCGTACCCGACCCCGCCGACCGGGAGGATGAACGCGAACGCAACGCCCTCGCCAGCGCCCTCGACTACATGGCCCTCGCCCCCAACACCCGCCTCACCGATATCACCATAGACCGCGTCTTCATCGGCAGTTGCACCAACGGACGCATCGAGGACCTGCGCGCCGCCGCACAGATCGCCAGAGGCCGCCGCGTTGCCGACGGCGTCGGCGCCATGGTTGTCCCCGGTTCCGGCCTCGTAAAGGAACAGGCGGAAAGCGAAGGCCTCGACCGCATCTTCATCGAAGCCGGCTTCGAGTGGCGTGAACCGGGCTGCTCAATGTGCCTCGCCATGAACGCCGACCGCCTCGAACCTGGGCAGCGTTGCGCCTCCACCTCCAACCGCAACTTCGAAGGCCGCCAGGGACGCGGCGGACGCACCCACCTCGTCAGCCCCGCCATGGCCGCCGCGGCCGCGGTCGCCGGCCGCCTCGCCGACGTGCGCGACTTCACCTGACCCGGCGCCCCGGCGCATAACCAGGAAATCCCCCATGCAGCCGTTCCGTACCTTGACCGGTATCGCCGCCCCCCTGCGCATGATCAACGTCGATACCGACCGGATCATCCCCAAACAGTTCCTCAAGACCATCAAGCGCACCGGCCTCGGCGTCAATCTGTTCAACGACCTGCGCTACACCCCCGACGGCGCCGAAATCCCCGGCTTTGTGCTCAACCGCAACCCCTGGCGCAACGCCGAACTCCTGATCGCCGGCGCCAATTTCGGCTGCGGATCCAGCCGCGAGCACGCCCCTTGGGCGCTGCTCGACTTCGGCATACGATGCGTCATCGCTCCCAGCTTCGCCGACATTTTCTACAATAACTGTTTCAAGAACGGCATCCTGCCCGTAACCCTGCCCGAACAAACGGTCGAAAATCTGCTTGATCAGGCCGAACAGGGCGGCAATGCCCGCTTCACGGTCGATCTCGAAAACTCTGCCGTCACCCCGCCGGACGGCGACCGCGTCACCTTCGCCATCGACCCGTTCCGCCGCCATTGCCTGCTCAACGGCCTCGATGACATCGGCCTCACATTGCAGAAGGCGCCGGCAATCGAAGCATTCGAAACCAGCCGGCGCGCCGCACAACCCTGGCTCGCCTGAGCAACCCCCCAACCCGAAAACACAAGAGGAAATACAATGGCAGGCAACAAGAAGTTGCTGCTGTTGCCCGGCGACGGCATCGGCCCCGAAGTGATGAATGAAACCCGCAAGGTCATCGACTGGTTCGGGCGCCGCGAGGCGCTGTCGTTCGAAACCGAGGAAGCGCTCGCCGGCGGCGCCTCTTATGATACCCACGGCACCCCGCTCACCAATGCCGCCATGGACCTCGCAATGGAAGCCGACGCAGTGCTGTTCGGCGCCGTCGGCGGCCCCAAATGGGACGAACTCGACTTCTCTGTGAAGCCCGAACGCGGCCTCCTGCGCTTGCGCAAGGAAATGGACCTGTTCGCCAATCTGCGCCCCGCCACCGTCTTCGAACCGCTGGTGGAAGCCTCCACCCTCAAACCCGACATCGTCCGCGGGCTCGATATCATGATCGTCCGCGAATTGACCGGCGGCATATATTTCGGCGAGCCGCGCGGCGTCGAAACCCTCGCCGACGGCAGCCGGCGCGGCGTCAATACGGAAGTCTATACCACCCCCGAAGTGGAGCGCGTCGGCCGCGTGGCACTTGACCTCGCACGCAAGCGGCGCAACTTCGTGCATTCCGTCGAAAAAGCCAATGTCATGGAAAGCGGCCAGATGTGGCGCGAGGATATGCAAGCGCTGCGCGACCGCGAATATGACGACGTCGAACTGCACCACATGTATGCCGACAATGCTGCCATGCAACTCGTGCGCTGGCCCGCCCAGTTCGACGTCATGGTCGCCGGCAACCTCTTCGCCGATATCCTCTCCGACTGCGCGGCCATGCTCACCGGCTCACTCGGCATGCTTCCCTCGGCGAGCCTCGGCGCCGCTGACGAGACCGGACGCCGGCGCGCCCTCTATGAGCCGGTGCATGGCTCCGCCCCCGACATCGCCGGACAGGGCAAGGCCAACCCCATCGCCATGCTCACCTCCTTCTCGATGATGCTGCGCTACTCGCTCGACCTTGAAGCAGAAGCCGACCTGGTAGAAAAGGCGGTCGTCGGCGTCCTCGCGCGCGGCGTCCGCACCGCCGACATCATGCAGGACGGCATGACCGAAGTCTCCACCGCCGCAATGGGCGAAGCCATCATCGCCGAACTCGAAACATTGACCGCCTGATCCGCACAGGCGCGTATGAAACTCATCTGGCACCATACCGCCGGCGCGTGGCTCCGCCGCGAACTCGCGGCGCTGGAAGGCCGGCACGGCCTCGCCGTGGAAGTGATATTGCCAAAAGACCATGCGCGCCTGCGTGAAACCCTCCCCGCCGCCGACGCTGTCTGGCACGTGCTGGAACCCTTCACGGCCGAATTCATCGCCGCCGCGCCAAAATTGCGCCTGATCCAGAAAATCGGCGTCGGCGTCAACACCATCGACTTGGCGGCCGCCTCGGCGCGCGGCATTGCCGTGTGCAACATGCCGGGAACCAATAGTCGCGCCGTTGCCGAAATGACCCTGGGGCTGATGCTTGGCTGCCTGCGGCGCTTGCTCGAACTGCACCGCCGTACCGCCGCGGGCAAGGGCTGGCAACTGCCCGACGACCTGCCCGAAGGCCTTGGGGAAATTTGCGGACGCACCGTCGGTCTGATCGGCTATGGCGCAGTGCCCCGCGTACTCGCCCCGACCCTTGCAACCCTCGGCGCTCGCATTCTCTACACCGCCACCGCACCAAAGGGCGACGCGATCGGCGAGTGGCGAACCCTCGAACCTCTGCTCGCCGAAAGCGACATTGTCTCCTTGCACGTCCCCCTGACACCGGAAACCGCCGGCATGATCGACGCCGCACGGCTTGAGCGCATGAAACGGGGAGCAATTCTGATCAACACCGCACGCGGCGGCCTCGTCGATGAAGATGCCATGTGCCGCGCCCTTCGCGACGGACACCTCGCCGCCGCCGGCCTCGACGTATTCGCCCGGGAGCCCACCCCGGCCGACACCCCGGTCCTCCAACTCGAAAACGTCGTCATGACGCCCCATGTTGCATGGCAGACAAGGGAAACACTGGAGCGAAGCCTTGCCGTTGCGATCGAAAACTGCCGCCGCCTGTCCGCCGGGGAACCTCTGCGCCATCAGGTAAACTGAAGCCACACATCAACGGAAAAGGACCAGCACCAGCATGCACTGCCAACAGATCACCGCTTGGGGCCAGCCCCTCGAGGCGCGCGACTATCCGACGCCCACGCCGCAAGGCACGCAGGTTCTGCTGAAAGTGGAAGCCGCTGGCGTATGTCATAGCGACGTACATATCCGCGCCGGCTATTTCGACCTCGGTGACGGCGAAAAACTCAGCCTCGAAGAGCGAGGCGCTTCCCTGCCGCTGACACTGGGCCACGAAACCGTGGGTGAAGTTGTCGCCCTCGGCCCCGAAGCCCAGGGTGCCGCAATCGGCGACAGGCGCATCGTCTTCCCCTGGATCGGTTGCGACGATTGCGACTGGTGCGGCTCCGGGCGCGAACACCTCTGCGCAACAGCAAAATTTATCGGTGCGCGAGTTGATGGCGGATACGCCGACCACGTAATCGTGCCGCACCCCAGATATCTCATCGATTACGGCGACATACCCACAAATCTAGCCTGCACCTACGCCTGCTCCGGTATCACCGCTTACGGCGCCTTGACAAAGGTCGGCGACATCGGCGCCGGTGACTCCATCGTCATCATCGGCGCTGGCGGCGTTGGACTCAATGCCGTGCATATCGCGCAGGCGCTTTATGACGCCCCCGTCATCGTCGCAGACATTGACGCGTCCAAGCGCCAAGCCGCACAAGGCGCCGGCGCCGCACATGTCATCGATAATTCCGACCCCGATGCCGTGGCAGAAGTCATCGAACGCACCGGTGGCGGCGCGGCCGCAACCCTGGACTTCGTCGGCGCCGGACCGAGTTCCCAATTCGGCATTGATGTGCTGCGCAAAGCGGGTACTCACGTAGTCGTGGGCCTCTATGGCGGCAGCAAACTGCCGCTTCCCTTGCCCACCGTGCCGCCGCGGCAACTCACGCTGCGAGGCTCCTATGTCGGAACCCTGCCCGAAATGCACGCGCTGATGGAGCTGGTACGCGCCGGCAAGGTGCCGCCGATCCCCACCACCCCCCGCTCGCTCGCCGAAGCCAATGCGGCGGTCGATGACCTGGAAGAGGGCCGCGTTGTCGGGCGCTATGTGTTGAACCCCTGACACTGCTGCTTCCTTGCTCATGCAGCAAAGATAATTTATGGTTACGTGGCGGCGCACATGTTGAGCCGCTGCAAGCATTACCGGGAACGGTCAGTCGGCCGCTTCGTCGGAAGGGAAACCTTGGCTTGGTAGAGTGAATCATGGCGATTGACTTGCGGTATATTGCGCTTTGCTGTGCGTTCGGCGCGCTTGGCGCGTGCGGCTATTCCGGCGAAGGCCTGTGGCCCGACGCCACCGAGCGCGCCCAGTTGGAGATCCCGCCCGGCATCGGCGCCGGAGACACCCAGCCGACAACCCCTCTGCCGGTGCCGGAAGCCCGACCCGTGCCGCCGCCCATGCCGCTGCCAACGCCCGTGGTCGTCGAAGCCACCCCGCGCGCCAGATCGACAGCCGTCGCAGCACGGACGCCGGCACCCACTGACAGCGCAGCGTCCAACTTGCTTCACCAGCACGCCGTCGCACTCGATAACGAGCTCTCCGCACTCGCCGGCTTGATCGATAATCAGCGCGCGGAATATCAGGAACTCGCCGGCGGCGTCGCCCAGTCCGCACAACTCCACGCTGCCGTCATGACCGCCCTCAATGAGCGCATCCGGCAGGGCGCATCCCCGGACGATCCGATTCTGGTCAGCCAGTGGCGCGCCGCCCAAAGCGCGCTCGAAGCTGTCAATGCCGCCTATGCCAACCGCCTGCGCGCACTCGGTGATCGCATCGAAGACAATCGCGGCATGACTACCTACCTGACGGAATCTACCCGCGCCGCGAGCGCCGTGCGCACCGCCCTCGGTGTGGATCAGGGCCAGATCAACGTCGTCGCAAGCGGTGTCCAGGAAATTGCCGGCGAAAACGAACGCTTGCTCGCCGCAATAGATGGCGCAGTAAATCGCCATGGGACTCAATCACCCCCCCTCCCGACCAGGGCCGCGAATGACGCCGCCAGCGTCAGTGAACCGGTGACACTCGCAGCCATGCCCCCGCCGGCGCCACCCCCCAACCCGCCGCCCCTGTCCAACGCCATGGTCGACAGTGGCGCACTCATCACCATTCGTTTCAACGGCCGCGATGTCGCCTATGAGCAAGCGTTGTTCGACGCCGTGAGCGCCGCCTTGGAAAGCCGGCCCGACGCACGCTTCGAACTCGTCGCTGTAACTCCGCCCGCTACCACCAGGCAGGAAACCGAAACCAATGCCCGCAACGCCAGCCGCAATGCCGAACGCGTCGCTCGCTCGCTGCTGGCCATGAACCTCCCCGCCGACCGGCTGGATATGGCGTTCACGACTGGAACCGACGCAAGCGGCAACGAGATACGGCTGTTCGTGCGCTGACAACCTCGCGATGAAGATCCTTGCCGCCGCGCTGACGCTGTTCCTCTGGGCCGCGCCGGCCAGCGGCAGCCATCTGGAAGATGCTGACCGAGCCGCCATTCGCGCCGTCATCGAAGCACAACTCGCAGCATTTGCTCGCGACGACGCCGAGGCCGCTTTCGCCTTTGCCGCACCCGGAATACAGGCGAAATTCGGCGACGCCGTCACGTTTATTTCAATGGTGCGAGCGGCCTACAACCCCGTCTATCGCCCGGGTGCCATCCAGTTCCACAATCTCGACCTGTCCGGCGCCCAACCCGTGCAGCGCGTACTCATCGTTGACCGCACCGGCGCCCCGTTTCTCGCCCTGTACCCTATGCAACGCCAGCCCGACGGCGCGTGGCGAATAGCTGGCTGCGTTCTCGTTCCCTGGCAGGGCGAAGGCGCCTGATATCATCCTCCGCTACCTACGGAGGCTCCCCCAATAACTCGATCTGTTCCGGATGCGTGGCGATGATCTCAGGGCCGTTATATCGCTGTAGCCAGCCGCGAACCCGAACACGCCGCCCTTTCAGCGCTGCCGTGGATTCAACCCCCGCAGCCGCCCACACCCGCTCGAACAATGGCCGGTTGCGCGGTGCCACCGTCACCGTGAAATCCGTTCGCCAATCCTCGCCGAAATTCAGATACACCCTCCCCCGCACAACCGCTGCCGAAACCACCCGCCCTTCGACAAGCTGGAATTGCCCCATGTCCTCTGCTTCCAGACCGTCAACCGTTCGCACGCGGTAGAGCGGATGCGCCCACAGCCCTCGCAATTCCGCACGCGCTGCCGCCTCCGCCACCAGAAGTTCGCCCAACAGGGCGCGGTTGTCGGCAAAACCGTAAACCCTTGCCATTCCCGCCCGCACCATCGCACGCTGAATCCACAAACCGTCACCGCGCACCACATGTGCCAGCGCGCGCCCATGCCGGTCACGCCGAACACCGCCATAATGCAGCGTCAACATCTCACCGCCGACCAGACCCGCCAGAGTATCCCGCGCCTCCGCAGCAAACGACCAGTCGACAAGGCCCCGGCGCCCCAATGCCAGCTTCGGCGCCTGCAGCCCGACCAGACGCACCCGCAACTCCCCATCAATTTCGAGGGTATCGCCGTCAATTACGGATGTTGCGCGGCCGCTCTCCCCCGTCGGCAGGCCGTCCACCGGCGCTGCCCCGGCCGCCGCCGCCGCAACCATGAACGCAGCGGCCAGCGCCCCGCCGCAGCAAAGGCATTCCCGAGTGCGCCGCCTAGCTCCGCGCACGCGCAACATGGTTAGCAGGACAACAATGGAACACGGACTCTATCCGGAAATCACGCCGCACGCCTCCGGCACCCTGCGGCTCGACGATACGCACATCATGTATTGGGAGCAAAGCGGTAATCCTGATGGCGAGCCCGTGGTCTTCCTTCATGGCGGTCCTGGCGCCGGCGCAACCCCGGTCAACCGGCGCTTCTTCGATCCCGCACATTATCGAATCATCATATTCGACCAGCGCGGTGCCGGACGGTCGCAGCCGCTGGGCGCATTGATCAACAATACCACCCCCCATCTCATCACCGATATGGAAAACCTGCGAGCGCATCTCGGCATCGATCGCTGGATCGTCTTCGGCGGCTCCTGGGGTTCGACACTGGCGCTCGCCTACGGCCAGGCGCATCCGGAACGCTGCCGCGCCTTCGTCTTGCGCGGCATATTCCTCGGACGAAACAGTGAAATCGCCTGGTTCCTTCACGGCATCGGCAGGTTTTTCCCGGAACACTGGCAGATATTCGCTGCCCACATCCCGGCGGACGAACAACACGACCTGCTCACCGCCTACCATACCCGCCTCACCGACCCCGATCCCCGCATCCACATGCCGGCAGCGCGCGCATGGAGCCGTTACGAAGGCGCTTGCTCCACCTTGCTGCCAAGCGCGGAGACCGTGGCCGCATTTGAACACGATACCATGGCGCTCGGCCTTGCGCGCATTGAGGCGCACTATTTCATCAATCGCCTCTTCCTTCCCGAGAACGCCCTTCTCGGCGGTATCCACCGCATCCGCAGTATCCCCGGCTACATCGTGCAGGGACGCTACGACATGGTGTGCCCCATCGAAACCGCCGACGCCCTCGCCTCCGCCTGGCCTGAAGCCCGCTTCACGGTGGCCGAGAAAGCAGGCCACTCCGCCATGGAACCTGAGATTCGCAGCGCCCTCATAGCCGTAATGAATGAACTGCGGGAAGCGGCTTAGGGGCAGGGGTAAATATATCGCCGATGCACCTCTTCCAGGCGTTCCTCGACATCCGAACCGAGAACGACATCTGCGCTCGCCAGATTTGCCTCTAGCTGATCGATGGTCGTCGCGCCGATGATATTGGAAGTCACAAATGGCCGTGAAGTGACAAACGCCAGCGCCATTTGTGCCGGGTCCAGCCCCGCGTCCCGCGCAATCTGAACATAGGCGGCGGTTGCGGAATCTCCCTGCGGGTTCGAATAGCGCTCGAAACGCTCGAACATCGCCCTCCGCGACCCTGGCGGGCGACGCCCCTCCAGATATTTGCCGGACAGGACCCCGCCGCCCAGCGGAGAATAGGCCAACAGCCCGACATCCTCGCGATGCGCGATCTCTGCCAACCCGTTCTCGAATGACCGATTCAACAGCGAGTAGGGGTTTTGAATCGCCGCTGCACGCGGAAAACCGTGCTGCTCCGCCCCCATCAGATATTGCATCGTCCCCCACGGCGTTTCGTTCGAGAGGCCGATATGGCGCACCTTGCCCGCCTTGACAGCTGCATCCAGCGCGGCCAGCGTTTCCTCGATCGGCGTATCGTCCTTCCGCGGCTCATGCGCATAGCCAAGTGTCCCGAAATTGTTCACCCGCCGCTCCGGCCAGTGGACCTGATAGAGATCGATACAGTCTGTCCGCAGGCGGGTGAGGCTTCCGTCCAGCGCCTCCATGATGTGCGCTGCAGTGAGTCGCGGGCCGCCGCGGATCCAGTGAAAAGCCGGCGGACCCGAGGGATTCGGGTTTGTACGCCCGGTAACCTTGGTCGCTACCACCGCCCGCTGCCGGTTGCCGGGGCGGGCCAGCCACTCGCCGATGATCTCTTCGGTGCGGTGCACTGTCTCGGCCGTCGGCGGAGCTGGATACATCTCCGCCACATCGAAGAAATTGACACCGAGGTCGAACGCGCGGTCGAGTTGTTCGTGCGCTTCCGCAGCGCTGTTCTGCTGCCCCCATGTCATGGTGCCAAGACACAGGGCGCTGACGCGCACATCGGTGCGCCCGAGCTGCCGGTATTCCATGATACTCCTGTCTGTGGTTTGCCGATCGTCGGCCACTGGCCGCGAGGGCGTTCAGTCAATCACTTCCTCGGGGTAGATACCCCAGACGTGGCTCCGCCGAATCCAGCCGCGGACCTGCGCCACCTCCATTTCACACCACTCCGCGCGGCAGGAAATCAGCCGCCCCTGTACGCCGGGCTCGGCGCGCGCGGCCAGGGGCGCCGCAGCATGAGGCAAGCGGTGCAAGCTGCGTTCATCGCCTGTCACCATCGCCGTCCGCTTGCCGGATAACAGCGCCCTGTGAACCCAACCCTCCACCCCTTCATGATCGCGGATGCGAAACCATTGCAGATATTCGCCGACAACTTCCACCGGCATCGACCGCCGTTGAAAAACCCACGCGATCGGATAGCGCCTTCCGGGACCGGTTCGCAAATTCACCGTGTCAGCAGAAAGGCTCACGAAACGCGGCAGCGGAAGGCCGCTCACCGGGCCGCGCGCGGAGTCGGCTTTCCCCGGCGCTGTATACAGCATCAGAAGAAAAGCGAGAGCGACGGTCAGGATACGTGAACCGGCAGCGCATGCGAACATCGGCAGGCAGGCAAGCTCCGAACAGGGTACGGAATACGATATAAGCCAACGAACTGCGGCGGCGAGTCCGCTCCCCGAACGGCCAGTGATTGTCCGCTGCAACGGCATTTGCTAGACAGGTGCCGCTGGTGTTTCCGTAGTGCGCAGGGGCTGCATGATGACCCGTCGCAAGCCTGTGGTCGTCGTGACCCGCAAGCTGCCCGAAACCATCGAAACGCGGATGATGGAGTTGTTCGACACCCGATTGAACGACGACGACCATCCCATGTCGACTGCGGAGTTGAAAGCATCCGCGGCGGCCGCTGAAGTGCTGGTGCCTGCGGTTACGGATCGTGTGGACGCACAGATCATCGCCGCTGCCGGCCCGCAACTCAAATTGATCGCCAGTTATGGGGCCGGTGTCGACCATATCGACCTTGCTGCGGCACGCGACCGCGGGATCACGGTCACCAACACCCCCGGTGTGCTGACCGAGGATACGGCAGACATGACCATGGCGTTGATCCTCGCAGTGCCGCGCCGCCTCGCGGAGGGTGAACGGCTGGTGCGAAGCGGCGACTGGCAGGGCTGGGGGCCAACATCCATGCTCGGCCACCGCATCTGGGGAAAGCGGCTGGGAATCATCGGCATGGGGCGGATCGGCAGCGCCGTCGCGCAGCGCGCACGGGGATTTGGCCTTGCCATCCATTACCACAATCGCCGGCGCGCACCGGCCACGCTTGAACAGGAGCTGGAAGCGACCTATTGGGCCAGCCTCGACCAGATGCTCGCCCGGATGGATATCATCTCGGTCAATTGCCCGCACACGCCCGCCACATACCATCTGCTTTCCGCGCGCCGGCTCGCCCTGGTGCAGCCCCACGCCTATGTCGTCAACACATCGCGCGGCGAGGTGATAGACGAAGCGGTGCTGGCGCGCATGCTGCGCGAAGGCCGCCTCGCCGGCGCCGGGCTGGACGTGTTCGAGCACGAACCCGCCATCAACCCGCGTTTGATGGCGATGGAAAACGTCGTGCTACTCCCGCATATGGGTTCCGCAACGCACGAAGCGAGGATCGACACGGGAGAAAAGGTGATCATTAACATAAAGAGCTTCATTGACGGCCACACCCCGCCGGACCGCGTGCTCGACAGCATGGCTTGACGCGCGTCCTGCACGCCGGAGCGGCGTTCGCGAGATAGTCAGGCGGCGTTGTGCACCGCGGGGCGCGAGGTCATCACCAGCGGCAGCCGCGACAGGCCGCGCAGGACAAACCGCGGTTCCCAGACGGGCTGCGGGTCAACAAGCGCCATATCGGGGAAACGTGCGATCAGGCGCGTGAGCGCGACCTCCCCTTCCAGCCGTGCCAGCGGGGCGCCGACACAGAAATGCGCCCCGTAGCCGAACGCCATGTGCCTATTGGGTGGGCGCCGAATATTGAATTCTTCGGGCGAGTCGAATATCTCGGGGTCGCGATTGGCCGCGGCGAGAATCAGAAACACGCGGTCGCCTTTTGAAATTCTCTTGCCTCGCAGTTCGAAATTCTCTCGTGCTACGCGTGCGATGGCGTGCGCCGCGCCCTCATAACGCAGCGCCTCTTCCACGGCGTTGGGCGCCAGCGACGGGTCATCGCGCAGCGCCGAAAATTGATCCGGGCGTTCCAGCAACAATTGCACAGCACTGGTGATGAGATTGGTCGTCGTCTCATGCCCGGCGAACAGGAGCAGCGTACAATTGGCCACCAACTCCCCTTCGCTGAGCGCATCGTCGGCGTCGCGGGCGGCGATGAGCTTGTCGACCAGCGCGCCGTGAGCGTTCGAGCGGCGGCGTTCCGCAACCAGATCTTCCATATAGGCGTCAAGCGCCGCCATGGATGCGGCGCCTCGCTCCATCCTTTCCCGCCCGCTGCGTTCGCCGCCCACCACGGCGGCGAGATCGTCGGACCACTCCCCGAAGCGCGCTCTGTCGCGCTCCGGCACGCCGAGAATTTCGGCGATTACCGCCACCGGCAGCGGCCCGGCAAAACGCGGCAGCAAATCTTCCTCCGGCCCCTGCAGATCGTCCAGCAGTTCATTGGTAAGCGTTTCAATGCGACCGCGCAGGGCGCCCACCGCCGTGGGTGTGAATGCGCCCAGGGTCAGTCGGCGCAGAACCGTGTGCCGCGGCGGGTCGGCAAACGCCATCCAACGCGCCAGCACCCTGCCCATGCGCGCCGCCTCCGGTCGATCCGTATCCTCCATGTGGTCGGCAAAGGGTGTCGCCCGGTCCGCGGACAGACGGCGGTCACGCTGCGCTGCCATGACGTCGTCATGGCGCGTCAGCATCCAGCCATTGAGTGACTCACTCCAGTGCACCGGGTCTTCGGCCCGCAATTGCGCATAGGCGGGATAGGGGTTGTGCGCGATATCAGCCTGAAGATGGTCGAACGAGGACGCCACGAAATTATCCTGAATATGGGGAAACGGTTACAAATTAGACATCACGGGCACACTGGGCGCAACCGCCAAGGTGATCTGCGGGCCGCGGACCGGGAACGACGGGGCGTCACACGACCGGCGACATACCCCCGTCCAGATTGACCGCGGCGCCGGTGATATACGCGGCGCGCTCGGATACCAGGAAGGCGCAAAGATCGGCGTATTCCTCCGCTTCGCCGACACGGCCCAGCGGAATTCGCGACGCCAATTCCTCATAGAGTTCGGCCATTGAGCGGTTTCCGGCGCGGCGTTCCCATTGCGCGCTCTTGATCAACCCGATGCAGACAGCATTCACGCGGATGCCATCCCCCGCATATTCATTGGCAAGCGACTTGGTGAGATTGAGACCGGCTGCGCGGGTGACCGAGGTTGGCAGCGACCGCGCCGGCGGGGCCTTTCCGCCGACAATGACGGCATTGACAATCGCGCCGCCCCCGCGCGCGCGCAACAACGGCACAGTGAGCCGGCACAAGCGCACGCACGCCATGAGCTTGAGGTTGATATCCTCCTGCCAGGCATCGTCATCGACGGCTTCGAGGCCAGCGGCGGCAGAGCGCCCGGCATTGTTGATAACGATATCAACACCGCCAAACCGTCCGACTGTCGCATCAACGAGCGCATCGAGGTCCCGCGCCTGCGTGACATCCGCGCGGTAGGCAAGGATTTCCGCGCCCGTCTCATCACGGATTTCAGCGGCAGCGTGTTGCAGATGCTCTTCGCGTCGCGCGCAGATGACAACTTTACAGCCTTCGTGCGCCAGCCGCGCGGCGGTGGCGCGCCCGAGGCCATCGCTGCCGCCTGTGACGATCGCGATCTTGCCTGTGAGGCCGAGATCCAGCATCAGGGATGTGCGCCCCACGGCGCAGCCGTGAGAAGCTGGTTTTGTTGGGTGATGATCAGCGGCCGCAATTGCGCAGCGAATGCCTGAAACCCGTCATCAGCATAAACGCGCGCCCAGAACGCCCGGCGGTCCGCATCGTCATCGAATTTCCACAGATGAACGAGCTGGTTCATGGCGCCGATATCGCCGAGAAAATATCCTACCAGATTGTCGCCGGCGATACGTTCCAGTGCCGGCCAGCCCTGCGATTGATAAAGTTTCGCTGCTTCGGCAAGCTTGCCGACCTGAAAGGTATAGGTGCGCAGTTCATAAATCGCCATATTTTCGCCTCAATTGGTTTGTGACTTGCCGGGGAAGTGGGATTCGCCGGGATTAGCTGTTATGCGGCCCGTTCGGATTTACGCAGCGTGGCGGCGTTCCCCTGAACATAGGCACTGGAAGCCCGTGCTTCAACGCGGTTCGTGCGTCAAGCACCGCTCGGCGCAGTGTCGAGGCGAACTGCCGTGCCGGCGCTGGCGGCGGTCGGCGCGGGATAGCGGTCCATCACCAGCGGGTCGTGGCCTGGGATGATGTGCGCCGGCGACTCGGCGAGACCGCGCATTTTGTCATATCCGCGCACCATGTCACCGATATGCCAAGCGATGGGAAACGGCGATGTCGCTTCCATGTTTTCGTAGAGATGGCTCGCGTCGGAGGCGAGCACCACCCAGCCGCGCCGCGTGAGCACGCGCACGCACTGCATTCCCATGGTGTGGCCGCCGATGTGATGCACCGAAAGACCGGGGGCAAGCTCGTCGTCACCGTCATGGAACGCCACCCTGCCCGCGAATACCTTTTCGACCATTTGCGTCACATGCGATGCCGAATAGGCATAGCCGAACGGCTTGTGCGTCATCTGGCGTCCGGTCGCATAGATCATCTCCAGGTCCTGAAGGTGAAACCGTGCAGAGGGAAAGTCGTCCAGCGTCCCGGCATGGTCGTAATGCAGATGGGTGACGATGACATCCTTCACCGCAGCGGAATCGATGCCGAGCATCGCCAGTCCTTCACGCGGCAGACGCGTGATTTCGCGTCCGCGGCGCGCCGCCTCCTTCCGGTCGAAGCCTGTATCAACCACTACTGTGCGATTTTCGTTGACGATCGCCCACACATAATAGTCGATCGGCGCCGGCGTATCGTGGTCATCAGCCATGATGAAATTATGGCTGCGCGTGCGTCCTGCGTGACGCCCATAGCGGATCGCGAAGACTTCGTATGTTTCCGTGTCGGGCATGACCGGCCTCCGGGGTTATTGCGCCATTCAGGCAGAAGCGCCGGCGAGCGCCTGGACGCGCCGCGCCGCCCATGTGGACAACAGCACGCCGGCGGTGAACAAGAGCACGCCGATATGGAGGTCGGCGGTGGTGAACAGCGATCCGTCCACGGCGAGCACCACCAGCGCGATGATAAACACATCGGCCATGGACCAGCGAGAGAGTGCGGCCAGCCATGCGGCGAGCCGCCGCGCTGTTGCGCCGCCGCGCGGGGCCAGCAGCCACAGCGCGGCGCAGGCTCCAACCTTGCCGAGCGGGAAAAGGATAGTCAGCAGGAAAGTGACGGTAAACAGGAACCAGTTGCCGGCGGCGGCAAAGGCGAACACGGCGCCGGCGAGCGAATGTTGTTCCGAAAAGAAAAACCGACTCAGCGTCAGCGCAGGGAGGAACAGCCCGCCTGCGAGAAGAACGGCGGAGAGGATCAGCCCGGCGCCGAGCCCCCAGGCCCGCCGGTCAGTCACGCAGCGTCGCTGGCGCGCCCGCGATAGGCGATCATGCAGTGCTCTTCGCAATAGGGGCGCCCCGGTACGCGCCGCGCGCCGCAATAATGAAAGTCCGGGTCACCGGGGTGTCCGTGCGGCCAGCGGCACATGCGTTCGGTGAGTTCCGCCGGGCTTGTGGGGCGTTTCCGGCGTTCGGCCCGCGCCGACCCGTTACCGCCCGAACTGCCTGAATTGTGCACAAGGCCCATGCGATTCGCCTTGCCGATTACCGCGTTGCGCGTAACGCCCAGAATTTCGGCGACTTCGCGAGCGCTGCGTCCGGCGCACCACATCTCTTCCAGAATGGCGATCCTCTCATCGGTCCAGGTCATCGGCACACCCATACCCCCCTTGAACTCTCACACGATCCGATCACGCCATAGTATAGATTTTGTTGTTCGAGGAATCAAGCCTACAAGATTTTGTGGCGATTCGGCATATCGAACAAGGGCACGACGCGCGCCCACGCGGTTGTCCATCACGTGCCGGCGCCGATGTCCGACACATCGGCAACCACTTCGCAAAGGCGGTGCAGATCAGGAGGCGTGCTCAGACGGTGGTCGCCGTTCTTGACCAGCGAGATGGTGACGTCATCACTCTCCACCCGGCCGGCAATCCGCATCGACACCTGCCACGGCACCGACTCGTCGCGCAGTCCGTGCAGCAGGCGAACCGGGCAGGCGAGCGGAATGGGCCGGTCGAGGAGGCAGCGCGCATTGCCGTCATCGACAAGCCGCTGCGTAATGACATAGGGGCGGGGATCATAGGGAGAGGTGATCTCGACGCGGCCGTCGCGCGCAAGCGCAGCGCGCTGGGTGTCGGAAAACTCTTCCGCGACCATGCGGCGGGTGAAATCGGGCGCAGCGGCGATACCCACCAGCCCGCATATCTTGCGGCGGCGGGCGAGGGCCGCGAGCAGCACGACCCAGCCGCCCATGCTGGACCCGACAAGCACCACCGGCGCCTCGGAACAATGATCGATAATGGCGAGTGCATCCTCGGCCCAGAGGCTGATGGTCCCGTCTTCGAAGGTGCCCGATGACTCGCCGTGGCCCTGATAGTCGAAGCGCACGAAAGCCTGGCCGCGCCCGGCGCAAAAGGTCTCCAGCGTGGTGGCCTTGGTTCCCGTCATGTCGGACATGAAACCGCCGCAAAACACCACTGTCGGCGCACGGCCTGCCGTGCGGCGATAAGCGATGCGGGCGCCGCCCTCTCGCACCAGCACCGTCATCGTTCGCCGAAATGCGGGTGAATCACGCGATCGCCGGGGCGGAGGCCGAGGCGGTCAGCCGCGCCGCCGGCCAGTTCCAGCACCGCGCTGACGGGTGCGCCCGAATGGATGGCCGTCAATGACAGGGGCGCGGCCCAAGGCGCAATACGATGGACGGCGCCCGCGGAGGTAATGAACACCATGTCGAGTGGAATCAGAGTGTTTTTCATCCACATCGACACATGCTGAGGGGAAGCATAGAGAAACAGCATTCCGGCATTGGCGGCGAGGTTGCGGCGAAACATCAGCCCGCGCGCCTGCTGCGCCCCGGTTTCCGCGAGCTCGACGCGGAAGTGATGCCGCTCGCCGCCGCTTTCGATCCAGAGTTCGGATTCGGCAAAGGTGACATCGTCCCCGTGGGCGGAACCGGCGAGCACGACGAGCAGCACCCCCACACGCACGACAAAACGCAGTGCGGTCATGGCGCCCGCGTTATCATCTGCATCTGCCGCACGCCGCACTGCCGGCGGAGACGGAGACAAATTCGGCCCTGCGCATAAAGAGACGTACCTTCAACAGGCAGCGTCGTAGCGGGCGAGACCCGCAGCGAGATCGGCGATCAAGTCGTCGGGGTCTTCGAGGCCGATATGAAAGCGGAGCAGCGGCCCTGCTCCCGACCAGCGGTCGCGTGTGGCCGCGCGCTGGCCGGCCGGTTCGGAGAGCACCGCCAGACTTTCATAGCCACCCCAGGAGAAACCCATGGAAAACAGTTGCAACCCGTCCAGAAGTGCAGCGACAGCCTTGCGCGGGCCCGGTGCCAGTTCCGCCCCGAACAGGCCGCTCGCCCCTCGGAAATCGCGCTGCCACAGGGTGTGGCCGGGGTCGCCGGCAAGGCCGGGATGCAGGACGCGCGCGACCTGCGGCTGCGCGCGCAGCCATTCGGCGATGCGCAGGCCGCTCTGCATATGGCGCGCCAGGCGCACGGCCATGGTGCGTAAACCGCGCTGCGCCAGGTAGATGTCGTCCGGCCCCGGCGGCGCGCCGAATTCGAACGCCGCCCGTCGCACGCGCTCATGCACGGCTTCAGTGGTAGTGACGACACCCAGCATGAGGTCGGAATGGCCGCCGATATATTTGGTTGCGGCCTGCACGGACACATCCACGCCAAGCGCAAAGGGCTTGAGAAACAGCGGGCTGGCCCAGGTATTGTCAAGCGCGGTATAGCAGCCGGCGGCGCGAGCGGCGGCAGTAATGGCCGGGATATCCTGTACCTCAAAGGTCAGCGAACCCGGGGATTCCATGAACACCAGCCGCGTTTCGGGACGGATCAATGCGGTGATCCCGGCGCCGATCTCCGGTTCGTAAAAGGTGGTCTCGACGCCGAAGCGGCGCAGGAACCCTTCACAGAACTTCCGTGTCGGCCCGTAGGCGGAGTCGGTCATCAACAGATGGTCCCCGGCCTTGACGAAGGCCGTGAGCGCGGCCAGCACCGCAGCCTTGCCGGACCCTACCGCCACCGACCGGAAACCGCCTTCCAGCGCCGCCACGGCTTCCTCGAACGCGAAGGTCGCGGGCGTCCCTGTGCGCCCGTACCACGGCACTTCAAGATGGCGCGCCTGCGCCGCTTCCAGCGCCGACAGGCTGGGAAAGGTGATGGTGGAAGCGTGATAGACCGGCGGATTGACGATGCCGAAATTGGCCTCCGGATCACGCCCCGCCGTCACGATCAGCGTGTCTTCCTTCATAGGCCTTTCGCGCGATTTCACGGACCGCGTGTAGGTCTAGTGACTCAGGATCTGGCTGAGGAACAGTTGCGTGCGCTCGTTTCGCGGATTGGTGAAGAATTCTTCCGGTTCGTTCTGCTCCACGATCTGCCCTTCATCCATGAAGATGACGCGGTTGGCGACCTGCCGGGCAAAGCCCATTTCATGCGTGACGCACAGCATGGTCATGCCCGTTTCGGCGAGGTCCACCATGACATCCAGCACTTCCTTGATCATTTCCGGATCAAGGGCCGATGTGGGTTCGTCGAACAGCATGATGCGGGGATTCATGCACAGCGACCGCGCGATGGCGACGCGCTGTTGCTGGCCGCCGGAAAGCTGGCCGGGATATTTTTCTGCCTGATCGCCGATCTTGACCCGTTCGAGAAAGGCTCGCGCACGCTCTTCGGCAGTGTCGCGCGGCTCCTTCCGCACCCAGATCGGCGCCAGCGTGCAGTTCTCCAGCACTGTCAGATGCGGAAACAGATTGAAATGCTGGAAGCACATGCCGACTTCGGCGCGGATGCGGTCGATATTCTTGATATCGGACGACAGCACCGTGCCATCGACTTCGATCTGCCCTTTCTGGTGCTCCTCAAGCGCATTGACACAGCGGATCAGCGTCGATTTGCCGGACCCGGACGGCCCGCAAATGACGATGCGTTCCCCGCGGTGAACGGTGAGGTTGATATCGCGCAGCGCGTGAAAATCGCCGAACCATTTGTTCACATCGACCATGCGAATGGCCACTTCGTCGGAGATTTTCAGCGCCGAGCGATCAACCTGGCGGTCGAGCGTGATGTCGGACATGCGGCGTTCGCTCCCTATCGACGGTCCGTTTGCAGCCGGCGTTCGAGGTGCATCGAGTATCGCGACATGGAAAAGCAGAAAATGAAGAAGAACAAGGCGACGAAGCCATAGAGTTCCCACACTATGCCGTTCCAGTTCTGGTCGGCGCGAATGGGCTTGAGCAGGCCGAGGGGGTCGAGAAGGCCGATCACCACCACCAGTGTCGTGTCCTTGAACAGCCCGATAAAGGTGTTGACGATGCCGGGGATGGAGATCTTGAGCGCCTGCGGCAGGATGATGAGGCGCATTGACTTCCCGTAATCCAGCCCCAGCGCGTTGGCCGCCTCATATTGCCCGCGCGGCAGCGCTGCGAGGCCGCCGCGCACAACTTCCGCCATATAGGCTGAGGCAAACGCCGTGACCATGATGATAACGCGCAGCACGAGATCGAATGTCGTACCGGGAGGCAGGAAGTAGGCCAGCAGCACCGAGGCGACGAACAGCAGCGTGATGAGCGGAACACCGCGGATGAATTCGATGAATCCGATGCAGAACGCCTTGATGATCAGCATGTCCGAGCGCCGACCGAGCGCCAGGCAGATACCGATCGGCAGCGACGCGGCAATGCCGGTGACGCCGATGATGAGAGACAGCAGGAAGCCGCCGATCCGGTCCGACTCCACCACCGGCAGACCGATATCGACAGCGGCGTCCAGGATTTGCGTCACCGGCGCCACGGCCAACAGCCACCACAATACGGTAACAACCGCACCGGTCACGAGTGCCGAGCCGGCCGCCATTCCCACGTCCATGGTTCGGACCAGCGCGGGAACGCCGAAGCGGTAGATGATGACCCCGAGCACCGGTCCCGCGACCGCCATGAGCGGTCCCCACACCGTTCCGCCCCAGATCAACCAATAGCCGAGAACGGGAAACGCGGCGGAAAGAACGAGAATCCGGCGCGGCGCCGAGGGAAACAGCAGCGGCCACAGCGCGATCATCAGGAGCACCAGCACGAACACCGGGCGCCAGCGTTCTTCAACGGGATAAAACCCGAAGAAAAATTGCATCCAGCGTTCATTGATGACGGCGAGGCAAGCGCCGTGGGCGATTTCCCGGCATTCCGACAGCGATCCGGCGTTCCACACTGAATCCAGGAACAGCCACGGAATGACGTCGGCAAGAAACGCATAAATCAGCGCGAGGCCGAGCACAGTCATCAGCGCGTTGGAAATGCTGGAGAACAGATTCTCCCGCGCCCAGGCAACCGGCCCGGTGGTGCGGTAGGGCGGCGGCGCAGGCGGTATTCGTTCTTCGGCGACGAACGGGGCGCGGGCATCGGCCATGTCAGCGCTCCCGCAACCGGATGCGGCGGTCATAGGCGTTCATGACCGCGGAAATGCTGAGCGACGCAGCGAGATAAAACGCCATCAGCAGGAGTATGCACTCCATTTCGCGCCCGGTCTGGTTCAGCGTGATGCCGCCCAGCGTGCCGGTAACGTCCATATAGCCGACGGCGATGGCCAGGGACGAGTTCTTGGTCAGATTGAGATACTGGCTGATCAGCGGCGGCACGATGACGCGCAGCGCCTGCGGCAGGATCACAAGGTTCATGGTGCGCGCCGGGCGCAGGCCCAGCGCATAGGCGGCTTCGGTCTGCCCCTTGTTCACCGCAAGAATGCCCGCGCGGACATTCTCTGCAATAAACGCGCCGGTATAGATCGACAGCGCCAGCCACAGGCCGATGAGGCTGTCGCGCATGAAAATCCCGCCGCGGAAATTGAAGCCCCGGAGTTCCGGTATTTCCAGCGTGATCGGCATCCCCATGATGAAGAACAGCAGCAGCGTCGGTACGAAGAACAGGCCGAGATTGATCCACAGGACCGGCAATATCTCGCCGGTTGCGGCCTGCCGCGCGCGCGCCCAGCGCCCGAATACAAATATCGCGGCGAGCGAAAGCAGGAAGCCGATCACCACCACCGATGATCCGTCGCCGAATACCGGAGCGGGTACGTAAAAGCCGCGATTGACCAGAAAGACCGTGTCGAAGAACCAGCCGCTCAGCCCGTCCTCGCCGCGAAATTCGCGCGGGGCCGGCAGCGTCTCGTTGATGACGGCAACGACGATCAATATCCAGATCAGTACCGGCACATTGCGGAACGCTTCGATATAGATGGTGGTCAGACGCGAAATCAACCAGTTATTCGACAACCGCAACACGCCGGCGACAACGCCGATGACAGTTGCGGTGACACAGCCCATGAATGCGACCAGCAGCGTATTGAGAATGCCGACGATCGCCGCCCGGCCGTGCGTGGAGGTTGAATCGTATTCGATCAGATGCTGGTTGATGTCATAGGCTGCCGGCTCGCCGAGGAAGGTGAAGCGGAAATCCTTGCCCAGCGCTTCCAGGTTCTGCACCGCATTGCTGACCAGCCATGCAAAGGCCAGCATGATCACGAACAGCGCGATGATCTGGATCGTATAGGACCGGTAGCGTGTGTCGTAGAGAAGCTGGCTGAGGCGAAAGCCCTCGCCGGGCGCAGCTCGCGGCGCCATGCTTCAGCGCTCCGCCGGGCGTCGTGCGCGACCGCGCCTGCCACACAGCGCACGGGATGTGTGGCAGGCGCCGGCGCAAGTCTGGCGCGGGGGCGTCAACGGAACGGCGGCGCGTAGAGAAGACCGCCGTCGGTCCACAGTGCATTAAGGCCGCGGTCGAGGCCGATATCGGTGTCAGCGCCGATATGGCGGTCGAAAATCTCGCCATAATTGCCGCGGGCGCTGATCGCCTTCACCGCCCAGTCGACGTCGAGGCCGAGCATCGCCCCGTAGCTGCCTTCCGCGCCCAGCAGGCGGTTGGTTTCGGCGTCATTCGTGCCCTGCGCCCTGGCGGCCACATTGTCAGCCGTGATCCCTTTTTCCTCGGCGATGATCAGCGCGTTCAGCACCCACCGCACGATATCCCCCCATGCGTCATCGCCATGGCGCACCAGCGGCCCCAGCGGCTCCTTGGAGATGATCTCCGGCAGGACGACATGGTCGTCCGGATTGGCGAACACGGCGCGCGAGGCAGCGAGACCGGAAGCGTCAGTGGTATAGACGTCGCAAGCGTCGGCGAGATATTTCTGCTGCGCTTCGGCGTTGCTCTCCACCGGCACCGGGTCGTATTCCAGCCCGTTGGAGCGGAAGAAATCCGCGAGATTGAGTTCGGTGGTAGTCCCGGTCTGGATGCACACGGTTACGCCGTCCAGTTCGTATGCGGATTCGAGGCCAAATTCGCCGCGCACCATGAAACCCTGACCGTCATAATAGTTGACGCCGAGAAAGGTGAATTTCAGGTCCACATCGCGGCTCAGCGTCCAGGTGGTATTGCGGTAGAGCAGGTCCACTTCGCCCGACGCCAGCGCGGTGAAGCGGGTCTTGGCGGTGGTAGGAGTGAACTTGACCGCATCCCCGTCGCCGAAAATCGCAGCCGCGGTCGCGCGGCAGAAATCGACATCGAAGCCGTCCCAGCGCCCGTCGGCGTGGGTGAAGGCAAAACCGGGCAGTCCTTCGGAGATACCGCATTTGAGGAAGCCTCTGGCCTTGACGTCGTCGAGCGTCGCGGCCTGCGCGACCAGCGGAACCGCCGCGAGCACGCAAACAAGCATATGATGTAGTCTCATCGTCTCTCTTTCAAAGCTGGATACCGAAGTTCACACTATAACCCTTTCCTGCTGCTGGCAACCGCTGCGGCCCGCCAGGGCAATCGCTTTTGAAATCAGGGGTGTTTTGTAGCAGCGCGGATCAGGTCGATGAGGAAATTGTCGTCCCAGGCTGCGCGTTTGAGCTTTCCGCGCATGGCATCCTTGGTGGGTTCATGACGGGCGATGTTGAGCGCCAGGCGCCGCATGAGCGCCAGGTTCTGCGGACCATGTCCCTTGCGGTTGCGTTGCTGGTCCTCATTCATCGACACGTCCAGAACCCAATGCAAACTGTTCTCTATCGACCAGTGCGCCCGCACTGCGCGCAAAAATGCCTCCGGTGAGAGCTTTGCGCTCATCACATAATAGCGCGCCTCGGTATTTTGTTTGCCCTTGCTTTCGCGCGTTGCCGTTACCTTGCCGATGGCCTGGAGACCCGGCCAGTCATGTGCCTCCTGCAGCCAGTCAATCTCGTGCGAGACCTCCGCAAGGCGTGTCTCAAGGCGTCCGTGATCCTTGCTGACATGCTCATAAGATTGAATCTTTTCCGCACCTTCCGGGCTGTCGAGAAACAATGTGACATCACCGTGCAGGGTGTCCTGATTGCGTTTCAGCGCCAGTACATAGTCGCCGCCGCCGGCTGTTACACGCTCTGCGGTGCGGCGTTGTGTATGCATCGCATCGGCGGTCACGGTCCGGCCCTTGAGGCGTAACATGTCGAGCAGCCTGGGCAATGCCGTGATCTCATTGGATTTGCCATCGACCGCCACTTGCCCCAGCACGAGACGGCTTTGAGCGCCAAAGGCGTGCACGAGATGCAGTCCCGAACGCTTGGCGGCATTGTCGAATGAGCGCCGCAGTTGCTTGCCGTCTATGGCAATGACGGTGTCGTCGAGGCATTCGGCCCAGTCCTTGACAAGGCCCTGCAATACCTCTGTCAGGCCTTGAGGATCGAGTGCGTTGAAGAGGTCGGAGAAGGCGTCGTGGCTTGGTATGCCATGGGAAAGCGTCATGAACTGGCGCAAAAACGGCTTCTTGGCGCGTCCGAAGCGTGCCATGTCGGCGCATCCCTCACCGCCCGAGAGCACGCATAGCAGGCCGATCATGAGCATTTCGTGAAAGTTGTGGCGTGTGGCGTTGGACCGCCGCGGGTCAGTAACAGATTCAAATATATGAGCAAATTCTTCCATAGTCTGTCTCCGTGCCGGGCATCGAAAACAGAATATGAATCAAAAATACAAACAAAAAAACGCAAAATTTCAAAAGCGATTCCCCTGTGCGGCCCGCGGCAAGGGGATGACAGGGCGGCAGGAAAGGGTGTATGGCTGCCCCTGTCCCACCGCCCGCTGCCCCGCGGCAACCGGGCGCAAAGCCGAAACGTCCTGCACCCATTGCGAGCACACAGGCACATGACCCGATACAGCGCCATCGACTATAACGCAGCGGACGGCATCGCCACCGTCACGCTGAACCGCCCCGACCGGCTCAACGCCTGGACGCGCGAGATGGAAGCCGAAGTGCGCGAGGCCATGGCTGCGGCGGCGGTGGATGATGATGTTCGCGTCATCATTCTGACCGGCGCCGGGCGCGGCTTCTGCGCCGGTGCCGACATGTCGCTGTTGCAGGCGAGCACCGACGACACACCGGAACAGGCGGCGGCCCGCCAGCGCGAAATGTCGGAAGTGCGTGTGGTAATGCCGAACCGCCTCGACGTGCCGAGCGATTTCTCGCGCCGCTATTGCTATTTCCCGTCGATCCCGAAACCGGTGATCGGCGCCATCAACGGCCCTGCCGCCGGCCTCGGCATGGTGATGAGCCTCTATTGCGATGTCCGCCTTGCGAGCGAGGCGGCGTTTTTCACCACCGCATTTTCCCGCCGCGGGCTGATCGCCGAACACGGCATTGACTATATGCTGGTGCATCTGGTCGGCCACGCGGCGGCGCTGGACATGCTGCTGTCGGCGCGCCGTATTTCGGCGGAGGAAGCGCTGCGCACGGGGCTTGTGAACCAGGTTTACCCGGCGGCGACCTTCGCTGCCGACGCGCGCGCCTATGCGCTCGAACTCGCCAACGCTTCGAGTCCGCGGTCCATGCGCGTCATGAAGGAGCAGGTCTACCGCACGCTGGGCCTGCGCCTCGGCGACGCTGTGCAGATTGCCAATGAGGAAATGCTCGGCAGTTTCGTCAGCGAGGACTTCAAGGAAGGGGTCGCACATTTCGTGGAGGGGCGGCCGGCAGCATTCACAGGCCGCTGACCCGGATTTCGGAAGGAAGACACCATGCACGATCTGGTCATTCGCGGCGGCACGGTGATCGACGGCGCCGGCGCACCGGCGCGCCGCGCCGATGTCGCGGTCGATGACGGCGTGATCTCAGCCGTCGCGCCGAAACTGGGGCCGGCGCACCGCGATATCGACGCGGACGGACGTCTCGTCACGCCGGGCTGGGTGGACATTCACACCCATTATGACGGGCAGGCGACATGGGATCCGGACATGACCCCCTCCTCCTGGCACGGTGTCACCACCGCCGTTTTCGGCAATTGCGGAGTCGGATTCGCGCCAGTGCGTCCGGGCAGTGAGACCTGGCTCATCAACCTCATGGAAGGGGTGGAGGACATACCCGAAACCGTGCTTGCCGAAGGCCTGGATTTCCGCTGGGAATCCTTCCCGGAATATATGGCGGTGCTGGCCGAGACCGACCGGGTCATGGATATCGGCGCCCAGGTGCCCCATGCCGCGCTGCGCTTCTATGTCATGGGTGAGCGCGGCGCCGACCATGCAGCGCGGCCCGATGACGCCGAGATCACCCGCATGGGGACCCTGCTGGAGGAGGCGCTGGATGCCGGCGCGCTGGGCTTCACCACATCGCGCACCACCAAGCACCGCGCCGCGGACGGACGGGTCACACCGAGCCTGAGCGCCGACGAGCCCGAGCTGGCCGGCCTTGCACTGGCGATGAAACGCGCGGGAAAGGGCGTTATCGAAGTCAATTCCGATTTCGGTCCCGGTGAATTCACCCTGATGCGGCAGATGGCCGAACGCGCAGGGCGCCCCCTGTCAGTGTTACTGGTGCAGGTGGAAGGCGCGCCGGAGCGCTGGGCGGAAACGCTGGCCGGCGTGGACCGTGCCGTCGCTGACGGGCTTGAGTGCAATGCCCAGACCGGTTCGCGTGCGGTCGGCCTGCTGTTCGGCCTGCAAGCGTCACTGCACCCGTTCGTCCGCCATCCGGTGTGGCAGGAATTGCAGCGCTGTGACCATGCGGAGCGTGTCGCTCGCCTGACGGCAAATGCCGACCTGCGGCGCCGGCTCGCCGAACCCCTGCCCGCCGACTCGGAAACGCGGCGCATGGTAGAGATCATGAACCGCACTTATGCGCTGGGCGACCCGATATGTTACGAGCCGGACCCGGCGGACAGCATCGCTGCCCGGGCTGCGACCGAGGGCCGGCATCCTTTTGCGCTGGCGCTCGACCTGCTTCTGCAGGATGGCGGGCGCAACATGCTGCTGTATCCCATCGAAAATTACTGCCCGGGGGATCTGAGCGTCGTTCACCGGATGCTGCGCAATCCCAACACGGTGTGCGGGGTTGCCGATGGCGGCGCGCATGTCGGCCTGATCTGCGACGCCAGTTCACCCACCAGCCTGCTGACGCATTGGGGGCGCGACCGCACCCGCGGGCCGCAACTGCCGCTTGAGTTCCTTGTGCACAAGCAGACGGGCGCCAGCGCCGCGGCCTATGGGCTTCGCGACCGCGGCATCCTCGCTCCGGGCTATCGCGCCGACATCAATGTCATCGACTTCGAGGCGTTGCGGCTGCGCCGCCCCTATGTCGCGTTCGACCTTCCGGCAGGCGGCAAGCGCATCCTTCAACGCGCGGACGGCTATTGCCACACGTTTGTGAAAGGCGAGGAAGTCATGTGCGACGGCGTTCACACCGGCGCCCGTCCGGGCCGCCTGGTACGCGGCGCCCGCCCCGGCCCAGCCTGAAGTTCCTCGTGATTTGGTGTTGGTCATCGGCTTGGAGTATCGAGTTATTGGAGAATATTTCTCTCCAAAAAACGGTGGAGATACGACCACCTCTTGAATCGAGACAGGCCGTCAATCGCCTCTGGCGGGGAAAGACCGAAGAACGCAATCGGCGATCAGATCGCCGACAAGTTCGCCTTCCGGGTCGTCTTCATCCGGCACATTCGTCATGAGAGCGTGAGACGGATCGGCGATCTGCCCGTCTTTCGCATCGAGTGGGTCGTGGATAACCGAAACTTCCCGCTGGTCGCGCGTGCCGTCAGCCACTCCGCGAATAACGCTCCCGACATTGAGTTGCGCCAACCGGGCCGTAGCTCCATAGCCTATCCGGGTGGCGCCTCGAATTTGCCGGATTTGTTCTCGCAAGGATCCGGAGAGACATTCGAGCCAGTTGTAGGACGGCTGATTGTTGTCCCGAGGTCTGGCAATGAATCCGCTATCCAGAATGACAGGTTCGCCGTCTGCATTCCTGTCGATATGCCGCCCGCCAACATACCGAAGGATATGGTGCTCCGACGGGACTGAATCTCCTTTCATCGGCCCAATAACCGCCATAGATCATGGGCATTTATCTGGCGCTTTATGCCCGGTATCGTGTCTCTGCCGGCCGCGCGCGCCATGAACCGACCCGGTGGTCTTAACGCAAAAAACACATAGTGGACTTCGTTGCAGCCTCGAAACTGCAGACCGATTTGCCCTCCATCCACATTCTTCCATACCGCCCGGAGATTGCCGTTATCCAGAAGCGCGAGATATGGTCGCTGTGTATATCCGACCGAGTCCAGGAACGACCCCAAATCATTCTCGGATTCTGTTGAAATTTTCACGCCCTCATCATCCGCCATGGATTTCAGTTCAGCTATCCGATCATTTGTTTCTTTTCGCGATACAACTTCGGCTGCACGGTCGATTGCAAGAAAAGACTGGCCAGTATCATCGGTAAAATCCAAACTCATTATTTTTGTTTCTGGTACTCCACTAAACAAAGAAATACCTGATGAAGGCCGGTCTTCATCGATGATGTTTTCTGGTGTAGTTGCGCAGATACCTGCTGGAGAGACAACTTCATTCTTGCTATCCGCACCAAAACTCGTCACGAGATCATCTAGGTGATGAATATCTCTTTGCCGGTTGTTTCCCGTAACCCTTTGCTGTTCCAATGAAATCGGATACACAAAGTGGCGTCCACAATAATTTTGCCGGAAACTCCTGCCTTGAGAATTTGTTGATCTAAATGGGTTTCGGTTTGTGTCTTTTCTTAGGGATTTAGCACGCTCCAGCATTTCAATGCTTCTTCTGCTTGAGTTCGGCCGTGGACTCAACAACAAATAAGATATTGGTGGATTTTATAACATACAGTGGATTTCCTTCTTCATCCCACTGTTCGTTCACTCGAACAACTTCAGTGACAACTGGTTTGATTCTCAGGGTTGATCCGTCATCAAGCTCAATGTCGCTAAATCGCTCGATAGATTCTCGTACTCTAACAACTGTTCCGTCGACCAGTTTGCCCGTCTTGTCTGGTACCGTCTTCTTGAGTTCCGGCATGTTTTGGTTCTCCTTTCACCTGACCGCAGCTATTCTTCTCGAAGCGTCGCTACTTTCGCCCGTCGAAGTTCCTCGCACGGTACCCTGTCGCTCCGCAGCAGAATGTGGTCATCTCGACTTCCTGCGTCAAGTCGGCCCCGCCGGAACCGGGTTTTGCTATTGGGGCACAATGTGATTTGATGGGTCTTGGTTTCTGTGAATTGCAGGTGTCGATTTCTTCCGACATGCTCGGGTTTTGGGACTTCGAGGAGCGACTTTATGTTGCTGGATGGGTGGCGCGATCTACTTGAGAGACTGTCACAGACGGTTGATTTCGCGACTTTTCGAGCAACGCAGGAAGACCCGCTGCACGCTCGTGACCTCCCGAAGGGCGGTCGTTCCGGCTTTGACCCGGTGTTGTTGCGGTGACCGCCTGCTTCCGTTTCGACTGGGTCGATGCAGCACCATCGCCGGATTGCACGGCGCAGCATACCATGGCCGCGCTGTCGGTCGAGATCGATGGAACGACGGTGACGTCCGTGCATGACCGACGCAACCGGATCTATCGGGATCACGTGGTGGTGCCTTTGTTCAACCTGGCGGAATGGCTGGTGGGAGGCTCTCAAAATCGCCTACTTTTCTCATTTATGTTGTATAATCCGGGTTGTTGTCTCGGGAGGCGGATTTGATGGGCATGCCGGGTTTTTTCGATCTTGAAGAACGGTTCGCAAAGCTTGACGGATTGGGCGATCCGTTGGCGAAGCTGTCCGGTTCTGTGAACTGGGAAGGGTTTCGCCCGGCGCTGGACGCGGCACTGTCGAAGCCGCGCAAGAGCAATGCCGGTCGCAGGGAATACGACCGGGTTCTCATGTTCCGGGTTCTGGTCTTGCAGCAAATGTACAACCTGAGCGACGACCAGACAGAGTTCCAGATCCGGGACCGCTATTCGTTCGCCCGGTTCCTGGGGCTGCATCCCGAGGATACGGTGCCCGATGCAAAGACCATCTGGCGGTTTCGGGAGAACCTGAAACTCGCGGAGGCGTTTGACAGCCTGTTTTCGGAACTGTCCTCGCAGATCGAGGACCAGGGCTATGTGGCGCGCAGGGGACAGATCGTGGATGCGAGCTTTGTGAAGGCGCCGCGTCAACGCAACAGCCGCGACGAGAACGCACAGGTGAAGGCGGGGAAGGTTCCGTCCGAATGGTCGCAGAAGAAGCGTCGTCACAAGGACACCGACGCACGCTGGACGCGCAAGAGAAATGAAACCCATTACGGATACAAGAACCACATCAGCGTGGACCGTGCGTATCGTCTTGTCCGTCGCTGGGAGGCGAGCGATGCGGCGTGTCACGACAGCAAGATGTTCGAACAGGTGCTTGATGAGACGAATACCAGTGGCGCTGTCTGGGCCGACAGTGCCTACAGCAGTCGCCACCATGAGGCGTTGCTGGCCGAACGAGGCTGGCGCAGCCACATTCACCGCAAGGGGCATCGCAACCGCCCCTTGCCTGTGCGCTCCCAGGAAGCCAACCGCAAGCGTTCGAAGGTGCGCGCGGTCGTCGAACATGTCTTTGCTCAACACGAAGCGATGGGCGGCAAGCGGGTCAGGACTATCGGCATGGTCCGGGCACGCTTCAAGATCGGCATGATGAACCTGGTGTACAACCTGCGCCGGCTTGTCTGGCTGCGGGCGAACCACCGGCCCCTCTGCTGCGACAGGGTTCAATAGAATGCCGAACACGGGGGGCCTATGTGCCCTGTGAACCGTTTCAGGCTCTCCAACCGCTGTCGGGAACCGTTTTCCCCACCTGATCCGTAGTTCCACCGACTCTTTCATCCCCACAAAACCGACAAATCAACCAAGGAAAACAAGAAATCAAATTACGAGAGCCTCCCTGGTGAACATTTGGTGGCACCTATGGTACGAGTTCGGCGACACGATAAGACAGAAGCCCGGTTTCGAACACCGGCATGACCTGTCGTTCGCCGGGGACGGGTTTGCACTGCCGAGATTGACGATCGTTCCATCGTCGGAACGCTTGCAACTGATGGCGACGAGGTGGGCGCCCCGGCACGCGCCGATCGAGTTCGTCGAGGACGCAGAGGCATTCGTGTCGCGCGCCGAACTGGAAACCGAGTTTCGAACCATCGTGGAGGCGGTTCTCGAGCGGCTTCGCAATATCCACGATGAAGGGTCAGCCTCGGACTCGCTCGGTGATGCCTGGAACGCGATCAATTCGCTCGATCCGGAAGAAGTCGAATTCAGCGCCGCCGCGGCATTGCTCGGGACCGATCCTTTCGATGTCGACCCCCGACTGGCCGACTCGGTCGCAGCATTTTCGCAACGCGCGGCGCCATCGATACGGAAAGAAGCACTGGCAAGCTGCGACGAGAGCAATCTGTCCCGCGTGGGCGAATGGCTCGATGACGCGGTTGCAGCGCTGGAAAGAACCGGAAAGCGGAATGGCTGGGCGGAGGTCCGCGAGACCGTGAAGCCGGTTCAGGCGGCCGAGCCGTGGCAGCGGGGCTACGAACTGGCGAATTCCGTCCGGCGTCATCTGGGTATCTGCGATGGCCGCTTTGATTTCCGGCCGGACGGACCGCTCGCGGTTCATCACAGCATGGCGGCGGTTCCCTGCAAACGGATCCACGGACTCGTGGCGGCCGGCGCACCGGCGTGTATCACGGCCGAGAGGAATGAAGCGGGCAAGCGGTTTCTGCTTGCGCGTGCGCTCGGCGACTTTATCGGTCGGTCGGAACAGGGCCCCGGTATTCTCACCTCCTTGTATACGGATCGCCAGGCGCAATCCCGGGCGTTCGCGGCCGAGCTGCTGGCGCCGGCAGAGTCCTTGCGTGCGCGGCTGGGAGACGAACCGGTCGAGGGCGACATGATTGACGAATTCGGTCGCGAGTTCGGCGTTTCCAGCCAGGTCATTCTCCATCAGATGGAGAACCATGGTCTGGCAAGGCTGGGGACCTACGGCCTGTCGCTCCGATAACCGAGTGTTCCACCAGGTCGAGGCGCCAGCGGCAGGACGGCATCAGGCAACAAAGCCCGTGACGCCTCGGCAGAACGGGGGCAGCCCGCTATTTCCGCGGCTCAAAACACATAGCGGGCGCGCGCATAATAGAACCCGCCCGAAAAGCCGAACACGGACGATTCAGGGTAGGTCGCTCCGGCTATTCCGGAATAGCGACTGCGGTCCGGATATTCGTTGAGGATGTTTTCCGCGCCAACACTCAGGTCCATGCCCGGAGCAAGCATGTAGCTGAACTCAGCGTCGAGGGTGAATTCGGCGCCGAATTCCTGCCGGAGGCCGAGATCATCGAGTTCCAGTGTCGTGTAGGGGCCATAATAGTTCACACGTGCGAACGCGCGCCACTGGTCGCGTCGGTGCCATACGGTTGCGTTGAACCGATATGCGGGGATCGAGTTTTCAAGCTGAAAGATGCGCCTGTTGTCGATGAAATCCGGATTGAAACTGCGGACCTCAGTGCGGTTCCAGTTCCCCGCGAGAAGAAATTCGCTCTCGCCGCCGGCGAGCAATGTTTCGGACAACGGAACATCAACACTCACGACGAGGTCGACCCCCTGGGTACGCGTATCGACTCCATTGCCGAAAAAGCGGACATTTCGTACGTCGCCCGGGACGCATCCGCCGCCCTCAGCCGCAACTCTCTGAATTTGCTCCGTACTCAGGGATTTGTTTTCCGACAGCGAGATGCGTCCATCCACATCGATATTGTAAAAGTCGGCGGTAAGCGAGAACGGGCCTGCCTCGGCGATCGCGCCGACGGTGAAGGTCACGGACTCCTCGGGTTGCAACGGCGTTGCCCCGACAATGCGCGCTTCCGCGCATGTTGGCCGCAGGGTGCCGAGCTGACTCAACTCCCCGGCATAAAATTCCGTCGTGACGTTCAGCGTATTCTGCTGCCCGACTGTCGGTGCGCGAAAACCGGTGCTTGCGGACCCGCGGACGCCGATCTGATCGTTCATCTGGACCCGCGCCGCGACTTTGAAATCGGTCGTCGTATCGAAATTCTCGTGCGCCTCGACCCGCCCCATCGTGCCGAGCGTGAGAGCTTCATTCACATCGGCTTCGAGGTCGAGATAGCCGGCGGTAGAGGATTGCGTCCATTTTCCCGCCACGTGGTCGGCAAAGCCGGAAAAACCGTTGGCGCCGACGCCAAAGCCCTGATCGGCGAGCGGGCCGATTTTCCAGGATGCTTCCTCGCCGGCTTCAATTTCAAATGATTCACTCCGCCATTCCAGACCGCCGGCAACATTGAGAGGCGATGCGAACGCGGCGATATCGAGCGGCCATATCAGATCGAGGTTGGCGACTTGCTCCGTCTGGGCGTAAGAGCCGAGTTCAAACTGCGTCGGCGTGTCAGGACCGAGGCTGGGATTGATCGTGTCCCGCATCGAGAAATCGATCTTGCTCTGGCCCCGGGTGTAACTGATGTCCCAGATCAAACCGGACGGCAAGGAGCCGCGGAGTCCGGCGGCGCCGGCATGATCGGTCACCTCGCCCGCGAATTGCGGGGTAAAGCCGCCCGGGAAGCGCTCATTGAACATGAAGCAGCCGGGGTTCTGCCTTTTGAACGACTCGACATCGAAATATTCGGACGTATCAGCAACTGGAATGCCGGTGGGGCAAGAGAGACCATCATCCGGCGTCAGGTCGCCGACAAGGCGAAAACGGTCGCCGTTTTCGTCTCTGTAGGTGTTTACACCGCTGCGTGTGTTCGGATTGCGGAAAAAGAAACCGCCTTCGGTTTCGCGGTTCGAGATATTACCGAACGCATAGGCTTCGACATCCTCCGTCAGGTCCACACCCGTATTCAGGAAAATCGTATAGTCCCTTGGCGTGTCGGGCTGCCCCCATATCTGGGCGTGCGGGGTGCGGACATGGGGGTTTCCGCCGGCGATGAGGGCGGCAGCATCGTCCCGCTGCACGCTGCGGGAGGTTGGTTCGGCGCTGCGCCATTGTACGCTCAGATTGCCGAATCCGCTGTCTGCAATCGGTATGCCGATATTTCCGGCGAACCGGTTCTGGGCGCCGTCGCCCTCCCAGGTCTGCCCCCACTGGGCTTCAGCGATACCGCCGTCCGGCCTGTCCTTGAGCACGAAGTTCATCACGCCGGCTATGGCGTCGGACCCGTATTGCGCGGAAGCCGTGTCCCGCAGCACTTCGACCCGCTTGAGCGCGATGGCGGGGATGACGCCGATATCCGGCCCCTGGGCGCCGTCTGACAGACCATGGCCGAGCCAGGTTATGACGGCGGCGCGATGACGCCGTTTGCCATTGACGAAAACAAGGGTCTGGTCCGGCGCGAGTCCGCGCAGGTTCGCGGGACGGATAAAGGTCGCGGCATCGCTGATCGGCTGCGTATTGACGTTGTAGGAAGGCACCAGCGTCCGCATGACGTTGGGCAGCGCGGTGCTGCCCTGGTCGGTGAAGTCCTCGGCTGCGATCAGGTCGATGGGCGCCGGCGTGTCGGCGGTGGAACGCACGGGCCGCCGCGTTCCGACAACAAAAATTTCACCGAGTTCGTAAACCTCATTACCCTGTCCGGCCTGCGCCGCCACTTCTGCGGACATCACGCCGGCACCCAGCAGCGCCGCAACAGCAACCGGGATACTCAGGTATTTACGGATCATCATGTCCACCCTCTTATATCAACGGCCATCGAAACTGACTCCAGGGAGCTTCTCAAAGTCACCTGATTTTGCTTGGTGATATCGTAGCATAGGCGTTGTTGCATTGGAAAGTTTACAAACTGAGCAACAACCAGACGTAGTTTCCGGCCGGGGATCGCTACTCATTTGCCCGGTATCGCTGCTTGCCGGTGCACTCCCGCGAAGCTCATCGCAGGTGTTGGAAAGTGCGAGCCGCCGTAGAGCATGTGTTTGCTCAACACGAGGCCACGGGCGGCAAGCGCGTCAGGACCATCGGATTCGCCCGGACGCGCCTCAAGATCCGTATGGTGACACGGGTTTACAACCCTCGCCAACTTGCCCGGCTGACGGAAAATCGCCGAGGGGTCCGTCGCTACGCGCCGCAACGACTACTCAAGGGAGGCTCTCGTAATTTGATTTCTTGTTTTCCTTGGTTGATTTGTCGGTTTTGTGGGGATGAAACAGTCGGTGGAACTACGGATCAGGTGGGGAAAACGGTTCCCGACAGCGGTTGGAGAGCCTGAAACGGTTCACAGGGCACATAGGCCCCCCGTGTTCGGCATTCTATTGAACCCTGTCGCAGCAGAGGGGCCGGTGGTTCGCCCGCAGCCAGACAAGCCGGCGCAGGTTGTACACCAGGTTCATCATGCCGATCTTGAAGCGTGCCCGGACCATGCCGATAGTCCTGACCCGCTTGCCGCCCATCGCTTCGTGTTGAGCAAAGACATGTTCGACGACCGCGCGCACCTTCGAACGCTTGCGGTTGGCTTCCTGGGAGCGCACAGGCAAGGGGCGGTTGCGATGCCCCTTGCGGTGAATGTGGCTGCGCCAGCCTCGTTCGGCCAGCAACGCCTCATGGTGGCGACTGCTGTAGGCACTGTCGGCCCAGACAGCGCCACTGGTATTCGTCTCATCAAGCACCTGTTCGAACATCTTGCTGTCGTGACACGCCGCATCGCTCGCCTCCCAGCGACGGACAAGACGATACGCACGGTCCACGCTGATGTGGTTCTTGTATCCGTAATGGGTTTCATTTCTCTTGCGCGTCCAGCGTGCGTCGGTGTCCTTGTGACGACGCTTCTTCTGCGACCATTCGGACGGAACCTTCCCCGCCTTCACCTGTGCGTTCTCGTCGCGGCTGTTGCGTTGACGCGGCGCCTTCACAAAGCTCGCATCCACGATCTGTCCCCTGCGCGCCACATAGCTCTGGTCCTCGATCTGCGAGGACAGTTCCGAAAACAGGCTGTCAAACGCCTCCGCGAGTTTCAGGTTCTCCCGAAACCGCCAGATGGTCTTTGCATCGGGCACCGTATCCTCGGGATGCAGCCCCAGGAACCGGGCGAACGAATAGCGGTCCCGGATCTGGAACTCTGTCTGGTCGTCGCTCAGGTTGTACATTTGCTGCAAGACCAGAACCCGGAACATGAGAACCCGGTCGTATTCCCTGCGACCGGCATTGCTCTTGCGCGGCTTCGACAGTGCCGCGTCCAGCGCCGGGCGAAACCCTTCCCAGTTCACAGAACCGGACAGCTTCGCCAACGGATCGCCCAATCCGTCAAGCTTTGCGAACCGTTCTTCAAGATCGAAAAAACCCGGCATGCCCATCAAATCCGCCTCCCGAGACAACAACCCGGATTATACAACATAAATGAGAAAAGTAGGCGATTTTGAGAGCCTCCCTCAATACGCGGACCGTGCCCCCTGCGACCGGTTTCCGGTTCTCCAACCCTTTCCTGATCCGTATCCCCCGGACCGCTTCGCCCGGCAAACTTCAACAAATCTACCGCCACACACAAACCCGATTACGAGAGCCTGCCTGTAGACATTCACCCATGCTTTGGTGTCATCCATGCTCAAGCCCGACAGAGCATAACCCGTGAAACCACCGAGTTCAGAGCGCTTGACTAGCATGGCCCCTTCACCCTTCAGCATGCCCAGCGCTGTCGTCCCTCCAGTCACAGCCTTGCCCAGATTGAGCATAATCTCTTCGGCCAGTACCGCGGGCTTGGATTCATCAACGTCGGGAGTCTTGGCGTCGTCTGGAACGGCCGCCTTCACTTCGGGGTAACTATAGTCCCAACGGACCGGGGCGTTTGAGCTGTCCATGTGCTTGGCAGCCGTCATCAAGCTTTCTGCAACGGCTTCGATGTGGGCATCAGCCATCCTGAACAGCGACGAATGCGGATCATACATCGGGCCCATCGGACCTTCTGCACCCATCGGACCCTGCGGGCCTTGTTCGCCCATGTCGCCCTTTTCGCCCTGGGGGCCTTGGGCGCCGTCGCCACCATCCATGCCGTCGGCGCCATCCATGCCGTCAGCACCGTCCATACCCGCCGGCCCCTGCGGACCTGGATCACCTTGCGGGCCTCGCTCGCCCTGCGGGCCTACCGGGCCTTCGGCGCCATCCATACCCGCCGGCCCCTGATCACCGTCGTTCGCACAGCCCGCGACGACAAACGCCGCCAACGCGAACGCAAGAGAAGTTCTGTGAATTGTCATTGATGGAGGACCCCCTTGATCCGGTTGGGGGCCTCAGCCATAAGACCTCTTTCAGAGGCCTCAGAACTCTTAATTGTGAAGAGGCCCCGTGAAGAGGCCCCGTGAAGTTCTGCCCGCGGCCTAGCACGAAAAACAGAGCCTGGCAAGCAAAAAAATAAAATCGCCGGAATTCACCGTGACTGCGGGACCGCGCAGCATGAAAGACGGCGGAGTTCGCCGTAAGGTCAGGGGCGGATATTGAAGCGCGGCCCCAACGATTTCGTTGTTTCACCGGGCGATGAATATCTGAAAATCATCGCGAGGTATCCTCGGCATCACGCACCAACAACACATCGTCGGCGACCGGGCACGGCGTGCATCCCCGCACTGGCGATGTGCCGGACAAGCAAAACCGCGCCCACAGCCCGGCTTTGCACGGTCCTCCTTTCGGCAAGAGGCATTTGTGCCTAGACTCGCAGCACCATGCAAAATCTCCCCTCTCATGCGTCGATCGTCATAATCGGCGGCGGCATTGTCGGCCTCAGCCTGGCCTATCATCTGGCGCGCGGCGGGCGCGAAGGCGTGCTGCTGCTGGAACGCAGGCAGTTGACCTGCGGCACCACCTGGCACGCGGCCGGGCTGGTGCGCTCTGCTGCGCCGCATCCCACCCTCTCCGCCATTCTCGCGGACTCGGCCCGGCTCTATGCCGGTCTGGGGGCCGAGACCGGCCAGACAACCGGCTTCCGGCAGACCGGCTCCCTCTACACCGCCAGCACTGGCGAGCGCTGGGAGGAATTGAAACGCGCCGCCGCGAGCGCGCGCGCCTATGGCGCAGAAGTCGAACTCTGTACGCCGGATGACCTCAAGCGCCTCTGGCCGCTCCTGCATGTGGACGACCTGCTTGGCGGCAGCTTTGTTGCGGGCGACGGCCAGACCAACCCCGCCGACACCGCCGCAGCGTTTGCCAGGGGAGCGCGGCAGGCGGGCGCCACAGTGCTGGAAAATGTGAAAGTCACCGGCATCCGCACAGCTGGCGGCCGCATCGCCGGCGTCGAAACCGAGGCGGGGCCGGTCATCACCGATTGCGTTGCCAACTGCGCCGGCATGTGGGCGCACGAAGTCGGTCTCATGGCCGATACCGCGGTGCCGCTTCATGCGGCCGAGCATTTCTACATCGTCACCGAGCCGATGGCCGGTGTTGAAGCCGGTCTTCCGGTGATGCGCGACCAGGACGGCTCGGCCTATTTCAAGGAAGACGCCGGAAAGCTTCTGGTCGGTGCCTTCGAGCCGGTGGCGAAGCCCTGGGGCATGGACGGCATCCCCGAGGATTTTTGCTTCGACCAACTCCCCGACGACTGGGAGCATTTCGAGCCGGTTCTCGAAACCGCGCTGCACCGCGTGCCCGCCCTTCGCGAGGCCGGTATCCGCCTGTTCTTCAACGGACCGGAAAGCTTCACCCCGGACCAGGCGTTCCATCTCGGCCCCGCCGGCAATGTCGAGGGCTTCTGGATTGCGGCGGGCTTCAACTCGATCGGTATCCAGGCAGCCGGAGGCGTGGGGCAGCGGCTCGCGGCATGGATCGAGGAGGGCATTCCGCCTTGCGACCTGTCCGCTTTCGATCCGCGTCGAATGCAGCCGTTCCAGAACGGCAAGACCTATCTGAAAGCCCGGGTGAGCGAGGCCCTCGGTCTTCTCTATGCGATGCACTGGCCCCATCGCCAATTCGAGACTGCACGCGGGCAGCGCTGTTCGCCTGTGCATCATGCGCTGACCGATGCCGGCGCCTGTTTCGGCGAGGTTGCCGGCTGGGAGCGCGCCAACTGGTTCGCCCCACCCGGCGAGAAACCCGCCTATGTCTACAGCTATGGGCGCCAGAACTGGTTCGGAGCAAGCGCTGCCGAGCATCGCCGCGTTCGCGAGGCGGTGGGCGTCTTCGATCTGACCTCCTTCGGCAAATTCCTGGTGGAGGGCCGCGACGCCGAGGCATTGCTGCAATGGGTTTCCGCCAACGATGTGAGCCGCCCGCCGGGAAGCGTCGTCTATACGCAGTGGCTGAACGCTGCCGCCGGCATCGAAGCTGACCTGACGGTCACCCACCTGGACGACACGCGCTATCTGGTGGTGACCTCGGCCGCTACGGCGGCGCGCGACCTTGCCCGGCTGCATAGGGAAGCGGGCGACCGGCAGGTGGAGATTGCTGACGCGACCGAAAGAATGGCGGTCTTCGCCGTCATGGGGCCCGATGCGCGCGCCCTGCTTCAGCCTTTGGCGTCGGTGGACCTTGCGGACGTCGCCTTCCCCTTCGCCACATCGCAGGAAATCGTGCTTGCAGGCGTTCCGGTCCGCGCCTCGCGCATCACCTATGTCGGCGAACTGGGTTGGGAACTCTACGTGCCGTGGGAGCAAGCCGAGCGCGTGTTCGAGGCGCTTCGGGAGGCCGGAGCCGCACCCGTCGGAATGCACGCGCTCGACAGCCTTCGGATCGAGAAGGCGTACCGCCACTGGGGCCATGATATCGCCCCTTCCGACACGCCGCTCGAAGCCGGTCTGGCCTTTGCGGTGAAACCCGATGCGAAAGATTTCGTCGGCCGCGACGCCTATCTTCGCGCCCGCGACGCCGGCGCCTCGCGGCGGCTTATGCAGTTCCGGCTGCTGGACCCGGAGCCGCTGCTGTTCGGCCATGAGCCGATTCTCGCCTGCGGCCGGACGGTCGGCACACTCACTTCTGCGAGTTACGGCCACACGCTGGGCGGCGCGACAGGCCTCGGCTATGTGCCCGCCAACATGCTGGGTGCCGAGGCATTTGCCATAGATGTTGCCGGCCGGGTCGTTCCCGCCCAGGCCTCTCTCAGGCCGCTTTACGATCCCGGCAATCTCAGGACGCGAAGCATCTGAGGTCCGGCCTACGGCGCGCCGAACCGGGCGAAGGCGAAACCCGGCATCGCTTCCGCTTCGGCCTGCGGCACGCGCTCGACCCGCTCGCCGTCGACGATGAAGAAAAGCCGGTTTTCATAAAAGCAGCCGGAAGGGCAGTCGCCCCAGGCATGGCGAAAGGCGACATGCCAGACTCCCCGGCGCTTCGCCGCGTCGATATCGGAGCCGTCTCCCAGCGGGTCATCCGGGACGGCGTCCACCACACCCGCCGCGCCCCGATAGCGAAAGGCGTATAGCAGCGCCCTTTGCCGGCTCACCGGACGCGCGAATGACAGGGTGAGATATGGCAGCCGCCCGGCTTGCCGCGTGACATACAACCCGAGTTCGGCGTTGAGCCTTGTGAGATGCGCAACACCGGGGTGCGGCAGGGTCGAATCGTCCGCATCCGGGGGCAGGCCGGCCACCAGGGCCGCATCCAGTTCGAGCAACAGACCAGCGGGCGCGCCCGCTGTCGTGACCCCGGCGAGCACCGGACATGTGCTGCGTATCCTCGCAAGGACGCCCTTGATCTCGGCGGCGAGTGCGTCCTGCCGCGCCGTATCGGGCGCTGCCCGGCCGCCTTGTCGGTTTACAGGTGTGCCGATAAGGGCGCGAAACAATCCCCCGCCCCGGCGCATCAGAAGGCGGTCTGCAAGAATGAGCGCCTCCCGGTCGGCATCTACGGCGCCGGCGGGCGGCCCGTCAGCGGGGCTGTGGCAGGGGTCCTCAGCCGCCGCAGACACGGCAGCGGCACAGAAAACTGCCAGCAATGCCGACAGAAAGGAAAACCGGGGTGATGTCATGCGCGCCTTCCCGGATTTGGCGATCACCCGCGTTTCGCAGAACGCCTGGTTTACAGATACCTCAAAATTTTCGCCGCTTGCGTCATGTGCCGCCGAATCATAGCATGAGGACCCATGACGGGCGCCGCACCGAATCTTCATGAGGGAACGGAATATGGCAAGAGGAACGGTGAAGTGGTTCGACGCCACAAAGGGTTTCGGGTTCATTCGCCCCGATGACGGCGGGAAGGATGCGTTCGTTCATATTTCCGCCGTGGAACGGGCCGGCCTCCCCGGGCTGTCCGAAGGACAAAGAGTGGAATATGAGCTGGGGCCGGGACGCGACGGACGCCTTGCCGCCAGCGATCTTAAGGCAATCGACTAGCCGCGCCCGCCCGCTGAACCGAATCCTCCGCCCCCGGGGGTTTCCACCACCACCACATCACCCGCGCGCACACTGGCGGTCGCGGCATGGGGAAGCGTCTCGACGCCCCCCTCGGCGCGTTCCACGACATTGCGCCCGACCTGCCCGGACCCGCCGCCGGCCAGGCCGAACGGCGCCACCCGGCGGTGGCTTGACAGGATAGCCACCGTCATCGGCTCCAGGAAGCGCAGGCGCCGCACCGCCCCGTCGCCGCCGCAAAACCGCCCGCCGCCGCCGGAGCCGGCGCGCACGGCAAAATCTTCAAGCCGCACCGGGAAACGCCATTCCAGCACTTCCGGGTCTGTCAGGCGCGAATTCGTCATATGGCTGTGGACGGCGCTGGCGCCGTCGAACCCGTCGCCCGCGCCCGTGCCGCCGCAGATCGTCTCGTAATATTGATGGCGGCTGTTGCCGAAGGTCAGGTTGTTCATCGTTCCCTGGCTTGCCGCCAGCGCGCCGAGCGCGCCGTAAAGCGCATTGGCCACGCCCTGGCTGGTTTCCACATTGCCGGCGACAACCGCCGCCGGATAACGCGGATTGAGCATCGATCCCTCGGGAATGACGAGATCGAGCGGATCGAGGCAGCCCTCGTTCAGCGGAATGTTGTCATCCACCATGGTGCGAAACACATAGAGCACGGCGGCACGGCATACGGCCGCAGGGGCATTGTAGTTGTTCGGCAGTTGCGGTGCGGTGCCTGAAAAGTCCACACGCGCGCGCCGCGCCGCATGGTCCACCGTCACTGCGACGTGAATCTCATGGCCCCCGTCACAGCGATAGAGGAAGGAGCCGTCCCGCAGGCGGTCGATCACCCGGCGCACCGACTCGGCGGCGTTGTTCTGGACATGGCCCATATAGGCCTGCACCACATCGGTTCCGTATTGCGCGATCATGCGGCGGACTTCTTCCACGCCCTTGGCATTGGCCGCGATCTGGGCGCGCAAGTCCGCCATATTCTGCTCGACATTGCGCGCCGGCCAGCGCCCGGAAGTCAGCAGCGCCTGCATTTCGTCTTCCCTCATGCGTCCGTCGGACACCAGAAGGAAATTGTCGATCAGCACGCCTTCTTCCTCGATCACGCGGCTGTCGGAGGGCATCGAACCCGGCGTCAACCCGCCGATATCGGCGTGATGGCCGCGGCTGGCGGCGTAGAACAGGATGCGTTCGCCGGCCGTATCGAATACCGGCGTCACCACCGTGACATCGGGCAGATGGGTGCCGCCGGCATAGGGCGCGTTCAGCACATAGGCGTCGCCCGGGCGCTGGGTTACCCCGCGCCGCGCGATGATGGCGCGTACGCTTTCGCCCATTGAGCCGAGATGGACCGGCATATGCGGCGCATTCGCCACCAGCCGCCCGAGGGGGTCGAAAATCGCGCAGGAAAAATCCAGGCGCTCCTTCACATTCACCGAATGCGCGGTGTTTTCGAGCACGCCGCCCATCTGTTCGGCAATCGACATGAACAGATTGTTGAAGATTTCCAGCCTTACCGGATCGACATCGGTTCCCGCGGCAATGCGCGCCGGACGCGGCGCTGTGCGTTCGAGTACAAGGTGATTGCACGGCGTCACGCGCGCCTGCCAACCGGCATCCACCACCGTGGTGGCGATGGGTTCGACGATGATCGCCGGCCCGTCAACGCGGTGGCCGGGCGCCAGGGCGGCGCGGTCATGAACCGGCGCCGCGCCGGCGCCGTGCATGGCGGACTCTCCTACTGGCTCCGGCAGGGGCGCCGCAGTGAGCGCCACCTCCGGATCGTCGATGGCGTCGCCGGCGCCAATCAGTTCCACGCTCGCCGACTCCACCACCACCGGGCGTCCGGGGCTGACAAACCCGTAGCGGCGGCGGTGCGCCGCTTCGAAATCCGCCGCCATGGCCTCAAGCGGCCCCCACGGGACAGCAAGCGCGGAATCGGTTCCGCGATAGCGCAGCGCCAGGCGCCGGTCGGTGCTGAGGCGCGCCGGCTCCACCCCCTGGGCATCGATGGCGACGCGCGCTTCATCGGTCAGCACATCGAGAGCCTGCGCAATGCCCGCCAGCGCGCCCGCCTCCAGCGTGACTTCCAGCGAGCGTTCACGAATGACGCGTACATCGGCCAGACCCATGCCGTAAGCCGACAGCACGCCGGCGAGCGGGTGGAGGAAAATGCGCGACATGCCGAGCGCATCGGCAACCATGCAGACATGCTGGCCGGCGGCGGCGCCGAACCCGGCCAGCGCATAGTCGGTCACATCATGGCCGCGCCGGGTGGAGATCACCTTGATGGCATTGGCCATATTATCCACGGCGATGCGCAGGAAGCCGTCCGCCACCTCCGCGGGACTGCGCCGGCGGCCCGTCGCGGCATGAATGTCATCGGCAAGGGCGGCGAATTTTTGCGTGACGACAGCGCTGTCGAGCGGCTGTTTCCCGTCCTTGCCGAACACGCGCGGGAAGAACTCCGGCGCCAGCCTGCCGAGCATGACATTGCAGTCGGTCACGGTCAGCGGCCCGCCCCGGCGATAGCAGGCGGGACCCGGATTGGCGCCCGCCGAGTCGGGGCCGACGCGGTAGCGCGCGCCGTCGAAATGCAGGATCGAGCCGCCGCCCGCAGCTACCGTGTGAATGCGCATCATGGGTGCACGCACACGCACCCCTGCAACCTGGTTGTCGAGCGTGCGTTCGAACGCTCCGTCATAATGCGAGACGTCGGTGGAGGTGCCGCCCATATCGAACGCGATGATGCGTTCAAAACCCGCCGCCCCGGCGGTGCGCGCCGCGCCTACCACCCCTCCCGCCGGCCCGGACAGGATGGCGTCCTTGCCGCGGAAATGGCCTGCATCGGCAAGGCCGCCATTCGATTGCATGAACATCAGCCGCGCCGGCCCTGCAGCATCCGCAATGCGCGCGATATAACGCCGGATCACCGGCGACAGATACGCATCGGCGACGGTTGTGTCGCCGCGGCTGACCAGCTTCATCAGCGGCGTAACGCGGTGCGAAACCGATATCTGGGTGAAGCCGACCTCCCGCGCGATCTCGGCAACCCGGCTTTCATGGGCGGTGTAGCGATAGCCGTGCATGAACAGGATCGCGCAAGCGCGCAGCCCGGAATCATGCGCTGCCGCCAGCGCTGACCGCGCTGCCGCTTCATCCAGCGGACGCAGCACCTCGCCATCGGCGGCAATGCGTTCGTCGATTTCCGCCACGTGCGCATACAGCATGTCGGGCAGAACGATATGGCGGTCGAACAGGCGCGGGCGGTTCTGGTAGCCGATGCGCAGCGCGTCGGCGAAACCGCGCGTGATGACAAGCACGCACGGCTCGCCACGGCGCTCCAGCAGCGCATTGGTGGCGACGGTGGTACCCATCTTCACGGCGTCAATATCCGCTGTCGGCAGCGGTGCGTCCGCCGCCAGGCCCAGAATGTCGCGAATGCCCTGCAGGGCGGCATCGGCATAGGCTTCGGGGTTTTCCGACAGGAGCTTGTGGCTTTCGAGCCGCCCGTCCGGCGCGCGCGCCACGATGTCGGTGAACGTGCCCCCGCGGTCGATCCAGAACTGCCAGCCGGTCATGGCGATCGGGGCGCCAGCGCAGTTTTGCGAGCGCCTGCGGGGCGGCGGGGAAACCGGTGTTCCGGCATCATGGCGGCTCCGTGTGGAATAGCGGATGCGCCAGCATATCCGCCGCTTCCCGCTTTGGAAAATGGCTGGCGCGCGGGGCGCCGGCGCGGTATCCTCAGTGCAGCGTCAGCGTCACCGGCGTGTGGCGCAGGCCGCGCGCCCGTTCGGGCGCCGCCGAGGCAACGCGCACCGAATGCAGCGCGCCGTCCAGTTCGCGCCGCCAGAAATCAAGAAACGCCCGCAGCGCCGGATAGCGCGGCGCCAGGTCCCAGCCCTGCCAGACATAGGTCTGCAGCAGATTGGGATGATCCGGCATGTGATAGAGAATTTCCGCGGTGGCAAGCCGATAGCCGGCGGGGTGGCGGCTGCCGCGCGCGCTGAACGCGGCACGGCGCCGGGTGCGGGGATGTGCTCTTGGCATGGGGGAGCTCCTTTCGCCGCTGGCCATATGCCGCCAGCATGGCATGAAAGGCGCCGAAGGGGAACGTTTTTTGCGTGGTTTTGCCAAGAAAAATCAATATCTTAGCAGCATATGGCGGCGAGTGCTGGCAAAAACTTGCCGGCCTCCGCTTGACAGGGCGCCGCCGCCACCCCAAATGGCGTTTCGCAGCGTTGTGGCACTCATGCTATGAGACTGCTAACAATTCGAGAGTGCCGACAATGGGTCATGAACTCTCTTTACGGCTACAAAGAGGATGAACGCGCAATGAAATTCCGGCCTTTGCACGACCGCGTGCTGGTCCGCCGCGTGGATGAGGACGAACGTTCCGCCGGCGGCATCATCATTCCCGACACCGCCAAGGAAAAGCCCAGCCAGGGTGAGATTCTGGCGGCCGGCCCCGGTGTCCGCGACGAAAACGGCGAACTGGTAGCGCTCGATGTGCAAGTCGGCGACCGCATCCTGTTCGGCAAATGGTCCGGCACCGAGGTCAACCTCAACGGTGAGGAACTCATCATCATGAAGGAGTCCGACGTCATGGGCGTGCTTGAGGACGACTCCGCAACAGACCAGCAGGAAGCCGCCTGAGCGCGCACAGGGAGGGACACGAAGTACAATGGCTGCCAAAGACGTAAAATTCTCGATGGACGCGCGCGCCCGCATGGCGCGCGGGATCGACATCCTCGCCGACGCCGTGCGCGTCACCCTCGGCCCCAAGGGCCGCAATGTCGTGCTCGACAAGGCGTTCGGCGCGCCGCGCATCACCAAGGACGGCGTGACCGTCGCCAAGGAAATCGAGCTTTCCGACAAGTTCGAGAACATGGGCGCGCAGATGGTGCGCGAAGTCGCCTCCAAGACCAATGACGTCGCCGGCGACGGCACCACCACCGCGACCGTTCTGGCGCAAACCATCTTCCGCGAGGGCCTCAAGTCGGTCGCCGCCGGCATGAACCCCATGGACCTCAAGCGCGGCGTCGATATCGCCGTTGACGCCATCGTCAAGGACCTTGCCAGGCAGGCCAAGACGGTCAACACCAGCCAGGAAATCGCCCAGGTCGGCACCATCTCCGCCAATGGCGACTCCGAAGTCGGCGACATCATCTCCACCGCCATGGAGAAAGTCGGCAATGAAGGCGTCATCACCGTCGAGGAAGCCAAGGGCCTCGAAACCGAACTCGACGTCGTCGAGGGCATGCAGTTCGACCGCGGCTATCTCTCGCCCTATTTCGTCACCAATGCCGACAAGATGAGCGTCGAGCTTGAGGACGTCTACATTCTCCTCCACGAGAAGAAGCTCTCCAGCCTGCAGGCGATGCTGCCGCTGCTCGAGGCGGTGGTGCAGTCCAGCCGCCCGCTGCTGGTAATCGCCGAGGATGTCGAGGGTGAGGCGCTCGCGACCCTGGTGGTCAACAAGCTGCGCGGCGGCCTCAAGGTCGCGGCCGTGAAGGCGCCCGGCTTCGGCGACCGCCGCAAGGCGATGCTCGAGGACATGGCCATCCTCACCGGCGGCCAGGTCGTCAGCGAAGACCTCGGCATCAAACTCGAGAATGTCTCGCTCGAGATGCTCGGCCGCGCCAAGAAGGTCACCATCAACAAGGACGACACCACCATCGTCGACGGCGCCGGCCAGAAGGAAGACATTGAAGGCCGCTGTCTCCAGATTCGCCAGCAGATCGAGGAAACCACTTCCGATTATGATCGCGAGAAGCTGCAGGAACGGCTGGCCAAGCTCGCCGGCGGCGTTGCCGTGATCAAGGTCGGCGGCGCTACCGAGATCGAGGTGAAGGAGCGCAAGGACCGCGTTGACGACGCTCTGCATTCCACCCGCGCAGCGGTTGAGGAAGGCATTGTGATCGGCGGCGGCGTCGCCCTGCTCAACACCGGCGACTCTCTCGAAGGCGTGACCGTTGCCAATCACGACCAGCAGGTCGGCGTGGACATCGTCCGCAAGGCACTGCAGAGCCCTGTGCGCCAGATCGCCGAGAACTCCGGCGTCGACGGCTCCATCGTGGTCGGCAAGCTGACCGATGAAGACAACGCGAATATCGGCTTCGACGCACAGAATGAAGAATATGTGGACATGTTCGAAGCCGGCATCATCGACCCCGCCAAGGTCGTGCGCGCCGCCCTTCAGGACGCCGCATCGGTCGCCGGGCTGCTGATCACTACCGAAGCCCTGGTTGCCGAGAAGCCTGAAAAGAAGGACGCCGCCCCGGCCGGCGGCGGCGGCATGCCCGACATGGGCGGCATGGACTTCTGATCCGCCTTTACCCTTTATCCTCCAGCCTGTCCCTGGCTTTCCGGGCCGCGCCCAGCGCGGCCCGGCTTTTTTGGCCCGGCGCCGGCCCGCAGGCCGAATCACATGGATTCCGCGTCCGACAGGCCGTCACGAGAAGCGCGCGACGCGAGTGTTTTTGTGTATGTTCCCCAATTGCGGAGCGTCTGCCGCGCAACGCTTCACGAACTGAAACCGAAAATCCGCATATCGAATTTTTCGCTTGGCGGCTTCATTTTTTTGTGATAGCCTGATGCCAGAACTTCACGGGGCCTCTTCACGGGGCCTCTTCACGGGGCCTCTTCACGTATTAAGAGTAGAGGCCTCGTAAGAGGTCTCTCACTGGAGGCTCCCCAACCGAATCATTATGGGGGTCCTCCATCAATGACACTTCCAAGAAGCTCTCTCGCGGTTTTGATGGCCGCGCTTGTTGTGGCGGGCTGCAGCGATAGTGACAGCTCGCCCCCTATGACCATGGTTGAGCCGGAACCCGAACCGGAACCGGCGGTCCATAACCTGGAACTCCCGGCCGGCGATCTTGGCTCGCTTGCTGCCGGGACGTTGATGCTTGGCGCAGGCGATACCGCAGCGCGCGGCAATGTCGAGTTTTCATGCCCTGCCGGTGGAGATGCGTGCAGCATCGAAGTCATGGACAGTGTCGGCACGCTGACAGCGCAGTCGACCGGCGGCATGGCGACGGCAATGATGGTCGAGATGCCGGAAGATCCGATGCCGGCGGTCCATATGCTGGAACTCCCGGCCGGCGACCTTGGCTCGCTTACCGCCGGAATGCTGATGCTTGGCGCAGGCGATACCGCAATCCGCGGCAATGTCGTGTTTTCGTGCCCGGCGGGTGCAGACCCGTGCAGCATTGAAGTCATGGACAGTGTCGGCACGCTGACAGCGCAGTCGACCGGCGGCATGGCGACGGCGAGCATGGTACCGATGTATGGGTCTGACACGCCGGACCTTCAGACCTCCGATATTCTCAATATGGGACCGGACCTCAGTAATCTGAAACCGGACCGCACGCGCATGTCTCGCCAGGAGGGGTTTGCTGAAAGAATCAAGAAATCTGTCAACGGCCCTATCGGTGGAATCGTGGCGGAGATATCGGCGACCCCAGGGATTGGGATTTGGGGAAGTCGTGCGACCGACGTCACGGCAAGCTTTAATGACCAGGCGGGCCCCTACGGGGAGTGGGTGGAGTTTAATACAACGCCCCCACTCTCTGGCGGAAATTCCCTTGTTGCCAAGGCGGAGGAAGCAAAGCAGCCTCAAGTCGGCGGATATGACGGCTACCGAGTTAGCGGGGAGTTCGTGAGGATGCCATTTTCTTCTGCTCTCACGTCCACAGATTGGAAGGGGTTCGCGTATGTCTATGGCAACAGCGCGACTGAGTTCGGCGTTTGGGCGCATACGATAAGGGAGCCTACTGTGCCTAGCCTAAATCGGCTCCACGTCGGGGTGTTCGGGAGGCTTATCGGGCCGGCAGGAACGGCGCCTGTGGGCGCTGCGGGCACGAGTGCTTCATACAGCGGCGGCGCTATCGGCCTGATAGCCGCAGAAGACATGAACTCGGTATGGACCGGCGAAGTCGAATTGGACGCGAACTTCGGGCCAACACCAACAATTGGAGGAACAATCAGCGGTCCCAAGATCGGCAACATTCGGCTCATTGAAGCAGAAATCAACACGAGCTTCAAAGGCACGGCGACGATGGGTAATTCCACGGGCGCATGGTCGGGGGAGTTTGGTGCAAACGGTGCACATATCGCTGGCATTCTCGGTGTAGGTCCGGTTATGGGCGGGTACGCGGCCCGCAAGCAGTAACCGCAGAATTTTGCGTCCCCAGTTTAGCCCGTCTGTCGGACGCAAAGCGGGAAGAGCGGCTTGGCCGCTCTTCCCTTTCTCACGTCATCCACCACCCCATGGACCTTGAACTCGGACACGCCCTTGCTTGCACTGCAAGCACGAGTAACCTGGATGGTGTCGGAGTATCAAGGGAACAGGCCCATGGCGAGCATCACCATCCGCAATATCGATGCCGAGGTAAAGACGCGGCTCCGAGTGCGCGCCGCCGAGCATAGTCGCTCGATGGAAGAAGAAACGCGTATCATCCTCCGCGAGGCCGTGAGCGATGGAAAGGCCGGCCCCCGGGATCTGGCGAAGTTCACCCGTGAATGCTTCGCGCCTCTCGGCGGCATCGACCTGGAGCTACCGCCGCGCGGCCCGATGCGCGAGCCGCCCGACTTCTCCTGAGCGGCCTGTATGTACATCCGTGACACGAAAGCCGCGTCCGAACTCATGCACGCCGACCGGATATCCGCCGCGCGCGCGGATTGCGGAGCACGATACGCAGGAATTGTATCTGGCAGCGGCGGATGAGCAGCGCAGTCCAAGCCTTCACCCGGCGGCCAAAGTGCCTGACAATCCAGTGTCGAAGGATTAAATCCTGCCTTGGATGAGCAGGCGCCGGAGCACCCCGAGTCGGCATCACGCTGGCAGCATCCGGAGCGATGTGTCCCAGGGGCCGGGGGCTCATCTACCCCAGCACCGGTGCAAAATCCAAAGCTGGGGTTCGTTCGGGGCCGCGGCGTGAAGGCCGGAAACAACGGTAAGGCCGGCGTCAGAAGTTTCCCCTGTTCGTTTCTTGATGAGATTCCCGATCAGCCTGTGAGCGTAAGAAGGCTGGGTGTTGCCGTAGCGGTTGGCTCCAGCGCCGTGAAAAAGACGCTGGTGGCGCAATCAGCCAGTTGTAAACTGGCACATTTCGAGTGGTCTTCCACTTCGATCCCGTCTATGTCGAGAACCGGCCAGTTCCTATTTCACTGCATCGTGGCCGTCAGGCTGACCGGCGGCACGACAGATTTTGCTCATCGCGCCCGACTCAACCCTGTAACCCTCGCAACCGGCGACCACGGCAACGGCCCCATCAACCATCACCCACCGGACAAGGACTTCTCAGGCTCGCCAGAGCATCTTGACCGGCATGGCAAACAGGCCGGGGGCTGTTTGGTGAATGCGCTCGCCATCGTGAAGGACGATGCCGCACGCGAACCTGTCTTCCACGGCCTCCTTCAGGCGCCGCAGTCCCTGGAAGTCTCCGGGGTGTGCCGTCGCCCTCGCCTTGACTTCGATCCCGACAATCATCTCAGGGGAACGCTCCAGAACCAGATCGACCTCAACGCCGTCCTTGTCGCGATAGTGGCTGACGGTCATGATTTCACCCGACAGCGCAATGGCCTTGGCGATCTCCCCGTGCACGAAACTCTCCAGAAGCGGCCCGAGCTGTTGGCGGTTTCGCGCGATGTTCGAAGCATCCGTACGCAAGAGCGCCGCGAGCAGGCCGGAATCCATGAACTGAAGCTTTGGCGTCCTGACCAGCCGCTTCAACCGGTTATTGTGCCATGCGCGAACACGACGGATCAGGAACATGCGCTCCAGCAACACCAGCCATCGGTCGACAGTCTTGCCATCGACGCCGAGGCGCGCGCCAAGCCCGGACATGTTGAGCAACTGGCCTGCCGATACGGCCGCATGGTCGATCAGGCGGGCCAGTTCGTCGCGCTTTCCGACAGACGCGATATCGGAGACATCGCGTTCCACGAGCGCCTGCACATAGGCCCGCAGCCACGAACGGCGCCGCGCCGGTGCGGTACGGGCAAGCGCCGGCGGATAACCGCCGGCAACGATCCGTTCGATCAGATCGGCCGTCGGTCCCGTCTCTTCGACGGACGGAAAGTCGCCGGCGAAGGCCCGGTCGAGAAATCGCGGCGGAGCGCCGCCGGCGATTTCGGCCTGGGAGAACGGCAGGAGCTCGACGGCCTCGACGCGCCCCGCCAGGGAATCCGGAGAAATCGTTCCCTTGAACAGATCGACCGACCCGGTGATCAGATAGCGTCCGGGGTCCGGGCGTTCATCGACATCCTTCTTGAGCGCCAGGATGAGGTCGGGTGCGCGCTGGATTTCGTCTATCGCCGCACGTCCCAGTCCTCGGACGAAGCCCGTGGGATCGTCCCGGGCAAACCGCCTGAACTGGTCGTCGTCCAGCGAGACGAAGGTGCGGCCGTCATCATCGGCGATGCGGCGGGCCAGCGTTGTCTTGCCCGACTGGCGCGGGCCTGTGATGGCGGCGATGCGAGTGTCCGTCAAAGCCAGCCGGACGAGCGCCTCGGCGTGACGCGCCACGAAGGTGTCGGCAGAAGGCGTCCAGTTTGGCATGGGATACCGTCTGATTCGGAATCATTGTCTGTCCAATCCGGAATATAGCCCCGTACCGTCCGGGAGTCACATCGGAATCCATCAGCTTCGGCACGCGAGTGCGGATCATCCCGCGTGCCGAAGATTGTCAGACTGGAGTAGCAATCGGTCGGCTCGAGGGGCAGCGTGCATGCGGCGCGCAGCGGGCCGACAAGTCGATGCTGAACTCCAGTCGAGCTAGGCCCTCCCTTCGCTCCGCGCCGACGGCTTCCCTCGTCTCATCCTGCCCGTCTCATCCTGATTGCCCCGCGAGTCTCTGGTTGATTGTCGTGCCGCAGCGGCCAACACGCGGCTCCGGAACCTTGCGCAGCGGCTGTGACACCGCATTGGTGTCTACCAGAACCATTCGAGATCAACTCGCCGATCTTGAGCGCCGTCACGCTGCGCGAAGCCCGCGAACTCCTCGTCGGTCAACTCGGCGCGGCGGCCGACAGCGGTCAGCAGCGTCCCCAACGCGGCGCGCCCTTCCGGCAAAACCGTCTCCTTCAGTATGGCGCGCACCTCTGCCTCGGTGCTGCGGCCTCTCAGGGCGGCCCGCCGCGGCGATTACCTCCTGGCGCTGAAACGCAATCAGGGAGCGCTGCATGGTGATATCACATTGTTTCTCGACAGTCCCGAAGGTGAGGCGTTTTTTGCACGTGGTGCGCGCACTGGTCGACGGAGAACAGCCTGCATTGGGTTCTCAATGTGTCGATGAATGAGGACCAGCAACGCAACCGCAAGAGACACTCGCAGTCCCACAGAACCTTGCGCTGATGCGGCGCTTGGCACTCGATATCGCCCGTCATGAGCCAGCCAAAGATGCCGTGCGCGGAAAGCTCAAACGCGCTGCCTGGAACGGTAATTTCCTGCTCGACATGATCCGCGCCGCAACAAAACACACATAAGGGAGGCTCTCGTAATTTGATTTTTTGTTTTCCTTGGTTGATTTGTCGGTTTTGTGGGGATGAAACAGTCCGTGGCACTACGGATCAGGTGGGGAAAACGGTTCCCGACAGCGGTTGGAGAGCCTGAAACGGTTCACAGGGCACATAGGCCCCCGTGTTCGGCATTCTATTGAACCCTGTCGCAGCAGAGGGGCCGGTGGTTCGCCCGCAGCCAGGCAAGCCGACGCAGGTTGTACACCAGGTTCATCATGCCGATCTTGAAGCGTGCCCGGACCATGCCGATAGTCCTGACCCGCTTGCCGCCCATCGCTTCGTGTTGAGCAAAGACATGTTCGACGACCGCGCGCACCTTCGAACGCTTGCGGTTGGCTTCCTGGGAGCGCACAGGCAAGGGGCGGTTGCGATGCCCCTTGCGGTGAATGTGGCTGCGCCAGCCTCGTTCGGCCAGCAACCGCCTCATGGTGGCGACTGCTGTAGGCACTGTCGGCCCAGACGGCGCCACTGGTATTCGTCTCATCAAGCACCTGTTCGAACATCTTGCTGTCGTGACACGCCGCATCGCTCGCCTCCCAGCGACGGACAAGACGATACGCACGGTCCACGCTGATGTGGTTCTTGTATCCGTAATGGGTTTCATTTCTCTTGCGCGTCCAGCGTGCGTCGGTGTCCTTGTGACGGCGCTTCTTCTGCGACCATTCGGACGGAACCTTCCCCGCCTTCACCTGTGCGTTCTCGTCGCGGCTGTTGCGTTGACGCGGCGCCTTCACAAAGCTCGCATCCACGATCTGTCCCCTGCGCGCCACATAGCCCTGGCCCTCGATCTGCGAGGACAGTTCCGAAAACAGGCTGTCAAACGCCTCCGCGAGTTTCAGGTTCTCCCGAAACCGCCAGATGGTCTTTGCATCGGGCACCGTATCCTCGGGATGCAGCCCCAGGAACCGGGCGAACGAATAGCGGTCGCGGATCTGGAACTCCGTCTGGTCGTCGCTCAGGTTGTACATTTGCTGCAAGACCAGAACCCGGAACATGAGAACCCGGTCGTATTCCCTGCGACCGGCATTGCTCTTGCGCGGCTTCGACAGTGCCGCGTCCAGCGCCGGGCGAAACCCTTCCCAGTTCACAGAACCGGACAGCTTCGCCAACGGATCGCCCAATCCGTCAAGCTTGGCAAACCGCTCTTCAAGATCGAAAAAACCCGGCATGCCCATCAAATCCGCCTCCCGAGACAACAACCCAGATTATACAACATAAATGAGAAAAGTGGGCGATTTTGAGAGCCTCCCTTATGGCGGGGGTAATACCCAACCGGCAACCGCAGTTCTCTGCGCACTGATGGAGGAAGACCATCCCGGAGAGGCGCCGGACCGCAGCCGCCTGACCATCGAACATGTGATGCCGCAGAAACTCACTGACGAGTGGAGGCAGGAATTCAGCGACGAGGCCGAGCACGTGCACCAGCAATACCGCCACCGGCTCGCGAATCTCACCTTGAGCGGCGACAGCACCAACACCCGACTTGGCGCGCAGGCTTTCGCGGCAAAGCGGGAAATCTACCGCAACAGTTCGGTCGGCATGACGTGGCAGATTGCCGAGGAAAGCTGTTGGAACGAAGCCGCGATGGACAGGCGGACGGAACACCTCGCTGGCCGGGCCCTCGCGCACTGGCCATGGTCCGACGAAATGACGCCTCGCGATGCCGAACAGGCTGACGCGGCGGCGTTAAGGCGGCGAACTGAAAATTTCTGGCAATTCTTCAAGAGGCAAACCGGCGGGCTCCCGGGCCAGAAAGACAATTGGCGCGGAGGAACCCAATGGACCGCGCCGTGTAATGATTTCGGCGATTGCATCGGAATATACGTCGGAAACCGCGATCGCGTGTGGCTCTATATCTGGGTTGGAAGCGCAGGGCCATCAGGTGCCGCGTCACGAATATCGCGCTACTTGCGAACCATATCCGAGCGCATGGCGGATCAAGTCATATCCGGTAATCTGGAACAAAGGCGCGAGAATGGCAGAACCCTGCAGGTGGAGCGGCAATGGGACCGCGACGACGAGGAAGCATGGCCGGAAATCGTGCAGTGGATACAGGATCAACACGATCGGCTGCGGGACATCGCCCTGGAACTACACCAATAGTGCCTGCGGACAGAACTCATGACCGCAGGATGACCGGCACGTAGCGCGCGCCGCCGCCGCCGCGACTATGCCTGCGGCGGGTCGGAGCGTTCGGAAAGACTGGTAAAGGGCTGCGCCAGCAATGCAAAAAACCCCAGATGTGCGGGATCGCGCCAGCGCGCAAGGCCGATGCTCATCCCGTCATGACCGGCCGCAGGCTGCGCGCGATATGTTCCGAAAAGCCTGTCCCACCACGGCAGATTGAAGCCGAAATTGCTGTCGGTTTCATGCGGAACCACCGAATGATGCACCCGGTGCATGTCCGGCGTCACGAGGAAAAGACGCAGCACGCGGTCCACCCGCGCCGGCAGCGCGATATTGCTGTGATTGAACATTGCCGTCCCGTTCAGCACGATCTCGAACAGGACCACCAGAGCCGCCGGCGCACCCAGCGCCGCCACCACCGTCATCTTCCACCCCATGGAAAACAATATCTCGCCCACATGAAACCGCGCGCCCGTCGTCACATCAATGTCGAGGTCGCAATGATGCATACGGTGGAAACGCCACAGGCCCGGCGCCGCATGCAGCAGCACATGCTGCAGATAAACCGCCAGGTCCAGCAGCGCGAACGCGACCAGCGCCTCCAGCCAGAACGGCCAGTCAAGCCAGTTGAACAGTCCGAAGCCACTCTCCGCGGCGGCAATCGCCACCCCCACCGCACCCGCCGCGAATGCCAGCCTCAGCGCCACCGTGTTGAGCGCCGTTATGGCGATATTCACCGCCCAGCGCCGCGCCTTGCGGTCGCGCAGGACACGCTTCGGAGAAAACACTTCCGCCAGCGCAGCAGCAGCGAAGATTCCGGCAAACGCTCCCAGCCGCAGCGTCGGCTCGTGGGTCAGGATGAATGCTTCCATGGCCCCTATATTTTCACCGCCAGCCTGTCGTGCAACCCGTGCGGCGCCCCGGAGAGAAACTCTTTCGCCTCCGCCACCGCCTCTGCAAGACCCACTCGCCGTACCGGCACACCCTCCGGGAATGCGTCGAGCAGCCGGCTCGGCATACGGGAATCGAGCATGACAAACACGCCCGTATCGTCGGCGCGGCGCACCAGCCGGCCGAAGGCCTGACGCAGCCGCAGCCGCACCATCCTGTCATCCCAGCCCGCGCCGAACCGCTTGCGCCGCGCCTTGTGCAGAAGGTCCGGCCGCGGCCAGGGCACTCGATCGAACGCGATCAGGCGCAAGGCATCGCCCGGCACGTCAACGCCGTCGCGCAGCGCATCCGTGCCCAGCAGGCAAGCGTGGCGCTCGGCGCGGAAAATATCCACCAGCGTTGCCGGGTCCAGCCGGTCCACATGCTGCGCAAGCAGCACCAGCCCCGCCTCCTCCAGGGGCCGCGCCAGCCGCCCATGCACCTGCCGCAGCCGCCATATGGCCGTGAACAGCCCCAGCGCCCCGCCGCCGGCAGCGCAGAACAGCGCCCGGCACGCAGCAGCTACCTGGGCCGTACTGTCGCGGTTCACATCGGTCACGATGAACGCCCGCGTCTGCGCCGCGTAATCGAACGGCGACGGCACCGCCGCGCGCAGCGCCGGCGCCTCCAGATGCCGCGCGCCCACCCGTTCTTCCGCAGCGCGCCATGCCGCCTCCGTGCCGCCAGCCGCGTCGCGCAAGGTAGCCGAGGTAATCAGTGCACCGTGCAGCGGCGTCAGGACGGCGCGTGCAAACGGCTCCGTGGGGTCAACCCAGTGCCGGCGCATTCCCACATCGCTGTCGCGTCCGTCACGGCGGGAAATTGCGAACCAGTCGGTAAACGCCTCGTCCGGCTCCCCCGCCAATGACTGCAGCATCGCGCGCCACGCCGCGACCTGTTCCGTGCGGCGCCGGCGCAAGGCGCGCACCGCGGCATCGAAGCGCGTGCGCAGCGGCTTGTCCATATGCGCCCCGTCCTCATCCAGCCGCTTTTCAAGCACCGCCTCAAGCGCCGCCATGGGTTCGGACAGCGCTTTCAGCGCCTCGTCCAGCCGTTCCGCCGCCCCCGGCAGCCCCTCCACCGGCGGGCGGACATCCGTTTCCAGACCGAAACCGAGCGCGGAATCCGTGGCGCGCGCCGATACCTGCCGATGCACGCAGGCAAGAAACACCTCGCACGGGCCGCGCCCCGCGTCCTTGCCGGCAACACGGCCCAGCCACTCCTCGCCGGGCAGGGCCTGCGCCGCAGCCAGCACAGCGGCGAGCGCTTCCGCTCCCTGATCATCCTCGGCTACCAGATCGCCAACGCGGCTGCGCAGACCGCGGGCGCGCGCCTGCGCCATCTCCGCCCCGCGCAGCCAGCGCCGCAGTTCACGCGCCTCCAACCCCGACAAATGAAGCGAAAATGCGCTGTCGGCAGCGTCGAACAGATGATGCCCCTCGTCGAACACAAGCCGCCGCGGACGCGCCGGATCGCCGTCGCCGGAAACCGCAAGACTGAGAACCAGCGCGTGATTGGCAATCACCAGATCGGCCTGGCGCGCCCGCCGCGCCGCCTGCTCGATGAAACATTTGCGCCAGTGCGTACACGCGGAATGAACACACTCGCCGCGCCGGTCGGTGAGCGCGCCGGTGCGCTGGCGCCCGGCAAGGTCCGCCAGCCAGCCGGGAAAATCACCGCCCACCATATCGCCGTCGCGCGTATGCGCGACCCAGCGTGCGATCAGCCCGTGGCCGACTCCGGGGCCGCCAATACCGGGCAGCACCCGCATGCCATGGCGCGATCCCGCATCCGCAAAATTGAGCAGGCACAGATAGTTTTCCCTGCCCTTGCGGACAACAACGCGGCGCCGCTTTTCCTCCGCGTCGGGATAAAGCCGGTCGAGTTCGCGGTCAATCTGTCTTTGAAGATTCTTCGTATAGGTGGAAATCCAGACTGGGGCGTCGTTTTTCTCAACCCAGACACTGGCCGGGGCGATATAGCCGAGCGTCTTGCCGACTCCGGTGCCCGCCTCCGCCAGCACGATATGCGGATTGTCCTTCTTCTCGCGTGCCGCAAAGGCGGCGCTGGCAGCCGAGGCGTAGTCCGCCTGCTGCGGCCGTGCTTCGGCGCCGGGACCCAGCAGCGCTGCCAGCCGCGAGCGCGCCTCGGCTGGCGCCACCGGCAAATGGCCCGGCGGCGCAGGCGGAGGGCCGTCGCTCCATTCGGGCAGGGCGCCGATCACATCGAACCGCCGCCGCGGCGGCGTACCGAGCGCCAGCGTCACAGCCGCGCCCCAACTCCAGCCCTGCCGCGCCATCGCCCGCGCCGCCGCAGCCGCCGCCGCGCGGTCGGGGTAATCGCTGCGCCCCAGCAACGCCAGCAGCTCCAGCGCGCTCTCACACAGACTCTCGGCCTGGTCTTCGAGAGTATCGGGCTCCGCCAGCCCGACTGCCGTCGCAAGACCCCGCGGGGTCGGCACGCAAAACTGCGCCGGACGCACAAACGCAAACAGTTCCAACACATCAAGAGCGGCAAACGACGCCCCGCCGAGACGCTGCGCCGTCGCCGGCAAGTGACAGAGCAGCGGCGGCGGACCGGCGCGCGCCAGCGCCGCCGCCCCCGCGGGCGTCAACCGCTGCGGCGGTCCGCCGCCGCCGCACCAGACCGCCTCACGCGCGCCGGAGACAAGCGCCGGCGCCTGCGCCACAAATTCCCGAATCTGCCCTGCCCGCCGCACACTCATGCGCGAACTATAGAACATGGCGGGACGACGCGCTGCGACAGAAACGCGCCGCCATGCGGCACTGGACATCTGCCCCATGTTCTGCTATGGTTCGAAACCTGTCACCAAGCACCGGCGCGGCAAATCCCACTTGTTCGCCGTTGTCGGTGCAATTACGGCAAAATCAAGGCGACTTGAGACCGGCGAAGCCGGCGTCTATATCTGGCGGCCATGCATGACACGCCCTTGAATGCCGCGCCCGCCGGCCCCGCGCTGCCGCTTGACGAAACCTTCGCCGACATCCGCGAAGGCGTGCGCGCGCTGTGCGCCGACTATCCCGGCCCCTACTGGCAGGCGCTCGACCGCGAACGCGCCTACCCCGCCGAGTTCGTCAAGGCGCTCACCGACGCCGGCTATCTCGCCGCGCTGATCCCGGAACATTATGGCGGCAGCAGCCTGCCCATCGCCGCCGGCGGCGCAATATTGGAGGAAATCCATCGCGCCGGCTGCAACGGCGCCGCCTGCCACGCCCAGATGTACACCATGGGCACCGTGCTGCGGCACGGTTCGGAAGACCAGAAACAGCGCTACCTGCCCGAAATCGCCTCGGGCGCCCTGCGCTTGCAAGCCTTCGCCGTCACCGAACCGGGAACCGGTTCCGACACCACACGCCTCAAGACCACCGCAGTTCCGCATGGCAACGGCTATCGCGTCAACGGCCAGAAGGTATGGACCAGCCGCGCCGAATATTCCGACCTCATGCTGCTGCTCGCGCGCACCACTCCGGTGGAACAGGCCACCTCCCGCCGCCGCGGCCTATCCGTGTTTCTGGTCGATATGCGGGGTGCGTCGGAAAAGGAACTCTCGATCCGTCCGATCCGCACCATGATCAACCATGCGACCACGGAAATCTTCTTTGACGACCTAAAAATCCCCGCCGATACACTGATCGGCGAGGAAGGAGAAGGCTTCTCCTACATTCTCGACGGCATGAACGCCGAGCGCATCCTGATCGCCCATGAATCCCTCGGCGACGCCCGGTATTTCATCGACAAGGCCTGCGCCTATGCGGGCGAGCGCAGCGTGTTCGGCGCTCCCATCGGACGCAATCAGGGCATCCAGTTCCCCATCGCACGCGCTCATGCCGCCACCGAAGCCGCCGAGCTGATGGCGCGCAAGGCGGCCGCCCTGTTCGATGCCGGTCGCCCCTGCGGACCGGAAGCCAATATGGCGAAACTGCTCGCCTCGGAAGCCGCATGGGCCGCCGGTGAAGCCTGCATGCAAACCCATGGCGGCTTCGCTTTCGCCGAGGAGTACGATATCGAACGCAAATGGCGGGAATGCCGCCTCTATCAGATTGCACCCATCTCCACCAATCTCATTCTCGGCTATATCGGCCAGCATGTGCTCGGCATGCCCCGCTCCTACTGATACCGCCCCCGGACGCCGGGAAACCGCACCATGCCCGCAACCCCTGAACCCGCCCTGCCTTTCTCCGGCCTTCTCGTGGTCGCCGTCGAACAGGCCGTGGCGGCGCCGCTCTGTTCATCGCGCCTCGCCGATGCCGGCGCGCGTGTCATCAAGATAGAGCGGCCTGAAGGCGACTTCGCCCGCTATTACGACCGCGTCGTCAATGGCGACAGCGCCTATTTCGTGTGGCTCAACCGCGGCAAGGAATCCCTCACCCTCAATATCAAGCAGGCTGATGACGCCGCGCTGCTGCGCCGTATCATCAGCCGCGCCGACGTCTATATCCAGAACCTCGCGCCCGGCGCCGCCGACCGCGCCGGTATCGGCAGCGCCGCCATGCGCGAGGCTAATCCGCGCCTGGTCACCTGCGATATTTCCGGCTATGGCGAAGACGGCCCCTATCGCGACATGAAGGCCTATGACCTGCTGGTGCAAGCCGAAACCGGGCTGTGCATGGTCACCGGCACCCCGGAAGCGCCTGGGCGTGTCGGCGTCTCGGTCTGCGACATCGCCGCCGGCCTCAACGCGCTCAACGGCATCGGCCAGGCACTCTACCGACGCGAACGCACCGGCATCGGGTCAGGCATCAAGGTCTCCCTGTTCGGCGGCATGGCCGACTGGATGACCGTGCCCTGGCTCTATCAGACCCACGCCGGCGCGGCGCCGCCGCGTTCCGGTCTCCGGCACCCTTCTGTCGCGCCTTACGGCGCTTACGCCGCCGGCGACGGGAAACAGGTGCTCATCTCCATCCAGAACGAGCGTGAATGGCGCCTCCTCTGCGCCGATGTGCTCGAACAGGCGGACCTCGCCGACGACCCCCGTTTCAACGACCCGGTGAAACGCGTCGAACACCGCGACGCGCTGGAGGAAATCATCCGCACCTGCTTCGCGCGCTGGCCGCGAGAGGAACTGATGGCCCGCTTGCGCCAGGCCCGCATCGCCTGCGGCGCGCTGAATGAAATCGCCGATTTCGCGCAGCACCCGCAGCTGCGCACCATCACCTATGACGCGCCTTCCGGCCCGGCAACGGTCGTGGCGCCGCCGGTCATCCGAAGCGGCGAAGAGCCGCATTACGGGCCGGCCCCGAAACTCGGGGAGCACTCCCAGGCCATAAGAGCGGAATTCGCAGCATGACAAACGCCGTAACCGACTGGATCGGCCGCACCCGCGGTACCGACGACCTGATTGCCCCTTTCCAGAGCGCCGGCATGGCGGCAACGCTGGACCACGAGTCCGCGCCGGCGGAAGGCGCCGCCCTGCCGCCAGGATGGCACTGGCTGTTCTTCGCCGATCTGCCGCGCCAGTCCGCCCTCGCAACCGACGGACATGAAAAACGCGGCGATTTCCTGCCTCCCATCGCGCTGCCGCGCCGCATGTGGGCCAGCAACCGACTCGCCTTTCACCGCCCGCTCAGGGTCGGCGAACGCGCGCGGCGCGACAGCGAAATCATGTCCGTGACCGAGAAGCAGGGCCGCCAGGGGCCGCTCGCTTTCGTCACCGTTCATCACGCCTATTCCGGCGCTGACGGATTGGCGCTCGAGGAATGGCACAACATCGTCTATCGCCCGCCCGCCGGCCCCGGCGACGCACCGCCGCGTACCGAACCAGCGCCCATGGACGCGAAATGGCGGCGTGAACTGGTTCCTGATGAAGTCATGCTGTTCCGCTATTCGGGACTGACCTTCAACGGCCACCGCATTCATTACGACCACCCTTACGTCACCGGCGAGGAAGGCTATGAAGCGCTGATCGTGCACGGGCCGCTTACCGCGACCCTGCTGCTTGATCTCGTCGCCCGGTCAGTGCCCGACACTGCCTTGGCCGGCGTGCAGTTCCGCGCGGTGCGCCCCGTCTATGCAGGAAGCCCCCTGTTACTCGAAGCCGCCCCCACCGAGGCCGGCATTACCGCCTGGGCCATGTTTGACGGCGCCCTTGCCATGCGCGCCGACATCACGCTCGCCTGACCCGCCCGCCGCCGCCCTGCGCCATGTCCGACACTCCGCACGGCCCGACCTCGCACAGCTATTTCTCGCAGCGCCTGCGCCTGCATTATGTCGATTGGGGAAATGAGCAGGCGCCGCCGCTGCTGCTTGTCCATGGCGGGCGCGACCATTGCCGAAACTGGGACTGGGTGGCCCAGGCCCTGCGCGCCGACTACCACATCATCGCCCCCGACCTGCGCGGGCACGGCGATTCGCAATGGATGATCGGCGGTACATACCGCATGTCCGATTATGTCTATGACATCGCGCAGCTTATCCACCAGACCATCGACCGCCCGGTGAATATCGTCAGCCATTCGCTCGGCGGCATGATCAGCCTGCGCTATGCCGGGTTGTATCCCGACCGCGTGCGGCGCGTCGTCGCAGTGGAAGGACTCGGGCCGCCGCCGGCGTGGCTTGCCGAGCATCTCGCCAAACCCGTTGCGCAGCGCCTTGTCGACTGGATCGACCAGGTGCGCGGCCTGTCGGGGCGCCTGCCGCGGCGCTACCCCACGCTCGAAGACGCGTTCCGGCGGATGCACGAGGAAAACCCCCATCTGTCGCCGCAGCAAGCGCGCCACCTGACGGTGCACGGCATCAACCAGAACGAGGACGGCACCTACAGTTGGAAGTTCGACAACTATGTCCGGCTATTTGCCGCCACCGGCCTGGCCCCCGAACAACTGTACGATATCTGGGGAAACATCACTTGCCCCGTGCTGCTGGTGCGCGGCACCGAAAGCTGGGCCGGAGACCCGAGAGAAGACGGTCGCGACGCCCATTTCCGCAATGTCCGCTGCCTCGACATTGAAGGCGCGGGCCATTGGGCGCATCATGACCGGCTGGACCAGTTCGTTGCCGAAGTCCGCGCCTTTCTGGCGTAACAGGGAGCAAGACACCATGCAGCGCAAGAAACTCGGCCGCAGCGGCCTCAGTGTGTCCCGCCTGTGCCTCGGCACCATGATGTTCGGCGTCGAAACCTCCGAAAGCGACGCCAAACGCATCGTCGATACCGCCTTCGACGGCGGCATAAACTTCATCGACACTGCCGATGTCTATCATCGCGGACTGTCGGAAGAAGTCGTCGGGCGCCTGATCGCCGACAAGCGCAATGACTGGATTCTCGCCACCAAGGTCGGCGGACCGTTCGACCCCGACGAGCCGAACCGCGCCGGCCTCTCGCGGCGTTGGATCAGCGAAGCGCTGGATGCCAGCTTGCAGCGGCTCGGCGTCGACCATATCGACATTTACTATTGGCACCGCGAAGACCCGAATACCGCCCTTGAGGAATCGGTGGCGGCCGTCGGTGACGCCATTCGCGCCGGGAAAATCCGCTATTTCGCCCTGTCCAACTTCAAGGCCTGGCGGCACGCCGAGGTCATGCGCCTGTGCGCCGAATTGGGCGTGGACAAGCCGGTCGCCAGCCAGCCCTACTACAACGCGATGAACCGCCAGCCGGAAACCGAAGTGTTGCCGGCCTGCGCCCATTACGGCCTCGGGGTCGTGCCCTACAGCCCCGCCGCGCGCGGTGTTCTCAGCGGCAAGTACACTCCCGGCGCCGCGCCGCCGGAAGGCAGCCGCGCCGCCCGCAAGGACCGCCGCATGATGCAGACCGAGTTCCGTCCGGAAAGCCTGGAAATCGCCCAGAAGGTCGTGGCGCATGCCCGGGCGCGCGGCATGTCGCCGGTGCAATTCGCGGTCAATTGGGTGCTCGCCAACCCGCTCGTTACGGCAGCCATTGTCGGCCCTCGCACCCTGCCCCAGATGACGGACTATCTCGGCGTGTCCGACCACGAATGGACAGCGGAGGATGAAGCGCTGATCGACTCGCATGTGCCGCCCGGCTATCCGTCGACCCACGGCTTCCTCGACCCGGTCTATCCCGTCCAGGGCCGCCCGGTCGGGGGATAAGGCTGGGCGAGGCCGCGCCAGACAACGAAGGTAAAATCATGCATATCGGAATGAGCGTTTTCTTCCAGAACCGGATTCCCGGCATGACCGATCGCGCAGTTTACCGCCACGAAGCGGGACTCGCGGACAGGGCCGAGGGAATGGGCTTCGACAGTATCTGGACCGCCGAACACCATTTCGACAACTACACCATGTGCCCCAACGTCGCCCAGTTCCTTACCTGGATGGCGGCGCGCACCGAGCGGGTCAAACTCGGCTCGATGGTCATGGTGCTGCCCTGGCATGACCCCGTGCGCCTCGCCGAGGAAGTTGCGGTGCTCGACCACCTCTCGAACGGGCGTGTGATCCTGGGAGTCGGGCGCGGCCTCGGGCGCATCGAATTCCACGGCTTCCGGCGCAATATGGGTGAAAGCCGCCAACGCTTTGTCGAATATTCCGAAGCGATCCTGGAAGCGCTCGAAACCGGCTACATCGAATATGACGGCGCCCTCTACAAGCAGCCGCGCAAGCAGATCCGGCCCTTCCCCTTCAAGACCTTCAAGGGCCGCACCTACGCTTCTGCAGTCAGCCCCGAGTCGGCGCGCATCATGGCCAGGCTCGGCATCGGCGTCATGATCATCGCCCAGAAACCATGGGACAAGACGCTCGAAGAACTCGCCATGTATCGCGAATTCTACCGCGAATTTCACAATGGCGCCGAAGCGCCGCCGCCCCTCATCGCCTGTTTCACCGCGGTTAGCGAGGACCCGTCGGTCGCCGACGAAATGCGCCGGAAATACATTCGCGCCTACGCACATTCCGCCGTGGAACACTACGAGTTCCAGAATGAGGGCCTCGCCGACATCACGGGTTACGAGTATTACGGCGGCCTCGCCCGCAACATCAAGAAGCACGGCGTCGACAAATTCGCCAACTTCCTGGCCGACCTCCAAGTCTACGGCACGCCTGCCCAGGTGCTCGACCGGATGCGGGAATATCAGGACCTCACCGGCTGCGCGGCGTTCCTGTGCGCCTTCTCCTATGGCGGAATGCCCCATGAACTGACGCACGAGAACATGAACACTTTCGCCGCTCACTGCCTGCCGACGCTGAAAGCGCTGGAAATGGACGGCGCCCCCGACGCTCTGCGCGCCGCCGCCTGACCGGCACGGTCATGCCCTTGCGCGGGCAGGACAGTTCGTATATTGTTCCTTGACCGTCAACAACTCCCCGGCGCCGAAGTTAGACGGAATTCGGCTGATCCCCGCGAATCCCGGCAAATCCCGGTTTGCGTGCCAAAAACCCCCAACCCCCATGGCGAACATGACACTCCGCGATTCCCGAACCGACAGCATGAAGGGCCGGCTGTTCCGGCCGGTGCTCGCGTTCGTCCTCGTGTTCCTGCCCCTTGCCGCACACTCGGCGCCGGAAGCTGAACTCTGGGCGCGCTGGGCGGCGCATGACGAACATTCGACCGCGACCGTCGACCACAGCGCCTGGAACCGCCTGCTCGAACAGTTCGTAAGCGCCGGCGCGGACGGCGTGAACCGCTTTGCCTATGGCAGCGTCGGCGCCGCCGAACGCGCCGAACTTGACGCCTATATCGACAGTCTGGTCCGGCAATCGGTCAGCCGCCTCGATCGACCCGAACAGGAAGCCTTGTGGATCAACCTCTACAACGCTCTCACCGTCCGCGTCGTGCTCGATCATTATCCGGTGACCACGATCCGCGATATCGACATCTCTCCCGGATGGTTCAGCAACGGCCCCTGGGGCGCCAAGCTCATTACCGTCGAAGGCGAGGAAATCAGCCTCGACGATATCGAACACCGCATCCTGCGGCCGATCTGGCAGGATGCGAGACTGCACTACGTTCTGAATTGCGCCGCCGTCGGCTGCCCGCAACTCGCCGCGTCCGCTTACACCCCGGCCAGCCTCGACGCTCAACTCGACAAGGCAGCGCGCGCCTTCATCAATCACCCGCGCGGCGTCATGCCCGTTCGCAGAGGCATCATGTTGTCCAGCATTTTTGATTGGTATAGCGAGGATTTCGGCCGCAATGACGACGAACTCCGCGCTCACCTTGCAAGTTTCGCCGCCCCCGAGCTTGCCGCCTTGCTGGCTGAAGCTCCGAGAATCGTCGATTACGAATATGATTGGGCACTGAACGACGCTATGCTTCCCACATTGAGCCACTGATGAACGCAGGCAGAACTGCTGCGCCTGATATCGGCAACCCCTGACAAAGCGACGGAGGCCGAGCATGTCCGACACCGAGGCCGCGCCTCGGGCGCTGTGGAAGCGCCTGCTGCCGCTGGCAGTTCTTGCTGCCGCCATTGTCGTTGCCTACGCCCTTGGCCTGCATGAGTATCTGCGCTTCGAATCCCTGCGCGAGAACCGGGCCCTGCTTCTGAATTGGGTTGAGAATTACAGCGTCTTCGTCAGCCTCGGCTATGTCGCGATCTACGCCGTGGCCGTTGCCATGTCCCTTCCCGGCGCCATTTTCATGACGCTGGCAGGCGGCTTCATGTTCGGAGCCATACTGGGCACAGTTTATGTCGTCATCGCCGCAACCATCGGTGCCACGACAATCTTCCTTATCGCCAAGACCGCTCTGGGCGATGCCCTGCGCTCACGCGCCGGCCCCTGGATGGCCCGCCTTGAAGAGGGGTTTCGCGATAACGCTCTGAGTTATCTTCTGGTTCTGCGCCTGGTGCCGCTGTTCCCTTTCTGGCTCGTCAACCTCGTGCCCGCAATTCTCGGCATCCCGCTCCGCACCTTCGTGCTTGGCACCGCCGTTGGCATTATCCCCGGCACCTTCGTTTTCTGCCTTGCCGGCGCCGGCCTCGGCAGCGTGTTCGACTCCGGTGAATCCTTCTCGGTCGGCTCCGTATTGACGCCGGAAATGATCGCCGGCCTCATCGGCCTGGCGGTTCTCTCGCTCGTCCCCGTCCTCTACAAGCGCTTCAAGGCGCGCAGCGCCAGTCCGCAATGAGCGGCGAATGAAGCACACGATATGGCTGGCCTGGCCGGCCATTCTGGTGCTGGTCGGGCTCGGCATCTGGCAGATGCAACGCCTGGAATGGAAAACGGCGCTGATCGAGACCATCGAGGCGCGCCGCGCGGCTCCCGTCATCCCCGTGCCGCCCGCGCTTGACTCGGACCAATACGACAACTGGGAATTTACGCGTGTAGCGCTTTCCGGCACGTTCCGCCACGAATCCGAAATGGCTGTCGTCGCGCAAACCCACGCCGGCCGTGTCGGAATTCGCCTGGTGACCCCGATGGACCTCGATGACGGCCGCACGCTCCTGGTGGACCGCGGCTGGACGCCGGACGCCGACTCAGCCGAACGACCGACAGGCAAGGTTCTTCTGGAAGGTCTGTTGCGGGCCCCCATCGCCGGCAATCCCTTCCGGCCAGATAACCACGCCACTGAAAACATCTGGTACTGGATCGATGCGCCGGCCATGGCCCGCGCCGCAAGCCTGCCGCCACAAGCATATTACGTTCAGGCCGTCGCGCCCGAAGCACCCGGACGCTACCCCACTCCCGGCGGCGCCGTTCTCCATCTGCGAAACGACCATTTACAGTATGCCCTGACGTGGTTCGGCCTCGCCACCGCATTGCTGGTCATAACGCTGTTGTTCCGACGCCACGCGAGACGGGCTGCACGATGACCGGAATCCGCGGACTCGCGACGGTCTCCGCCGCCCTGGTAGTCGTGCAGATCGCTCTCGGCGCCGTTGTACGACTGACCGGTTCCGGTCTCGCGTGCCCGGACTGGCCCCTGTGCTACGGATTGTGGTTCCCCGCCCCGTCCAGCCTCGCTGCACTCTCCGGCGTGGATTACACATTCGGCCAGGTCATGGCGGAATGGACCCATCGCTTCAATGCCGCTGCACTGGTCGGGCCGGCAATACTCGCCTTGCTCGTATTTGCCTGGCGACGGCGTGTGGAAGCACCGACCACCTACCGCCTTTGCGTCATCGCGTTTCTGGTCTTGCTCGCGCAGGCGGGCCTTGGCGGCTTCACCGTGCTGGACCGCAACAGCCCCTGGTCCGTGGCAGCACACCTCGCCGCAGCGCTTCTGCTGCTGGCATTGCTGATCGGAGTCCGCGCACGCACAAGCGGCGGGATCGGACGCATCGCCATTCTCCCCCTTGCGGCCGCACTGGCCACTGCCGCCGCCGCGGCGAGCGGCGCCATGACAGCCAAAGCCGGCGCCACGCTCGCCTGTCCGAACTGGCCCTTGTGCGACGGCACTCTTCTGCCCCCGGCGGAAGATCCGCTGGCGCAGTTGCACTTCGCACATCGCCTGATCGCCGCCGCGGCCGTCCTGTTGACCGTTGCCGCATGGTGGCAATTGCGTCAGGCGCAGGGAATAGCGGCGCGCGCTGCTGCATTGGCCCTGGCCGCTGCCGCCGCGCAGGTTCTCCTCGGTATCGTTGTCTTGCACATATTCTCTGGCGGCAGCCTGTGGCCGCAAGTCACCATCGGCGTCGCACACCAGACCGTCGCCGTCGGATTGTTCATCTGCCTGCTTGTCGTCGCGCTGGAAAACCGGAATGCCCGATAATCCCTACGCCAAGCTCGAAGCGCGCTTTCGCCGTGTATCCCTGCTTGAAGAAGCCAACAGTGTGCTGAGTTGGGACCGAGCTACATTCATGCCGCGCGGCGGAGCGGCGGCACGCTCCGAGCAGATTACCGAACTCGGCTTGATCCGCCACGAACTGATGACCGAAACTTGCGTTGCGGACTGGCTGGACGCAGCGGAAGCCGACGCATCAGGTCTCGATTCCTGGCAACGCCGCAATCTGGCGGCCATGCGCCGCCGCTGGCGCCACGCCGCAGCCGTGCCGGCAGAACTGGATGCCGCCGCCGCCCGCGCCGGCCTCGCCTGTGAAATGGCGTGGCGGGAGGCCCGGCCGGCCGATGATTTTCCCTCCCTGGCGCCGCTGCTCGAAATCGTCCTGAAACTGACTCGGGAGATCGCTGAGGCCAAAGGCGCGGCCTTCGGTTGCGAACCCTATGACGCCATGCTGGACCAGTATCAGCCCGGGCTGCGCGTGTCTCATTTCGCCCCGGTTTTCGAGACGCTGGCGACATTTCTGCCTGACTTTATCGACAACGCCTTGAGCCACCAGGCAAGCCTGCCTCCGCGCCAGCAGCCGACCGGCCCCTTCCCTATCGCCGCCCAGCGCAAGCTGGCCAGGACTCTCATGCGCGCCGTGGGGTTTCCCTTCGATCATGGCCGACTGGACTCAAGCGCGCATCCCTTTTCCGGCGGCACCCCCGACGATCTGCGGGTGACAACACGCTACGACGAAGCTGATTTCAGTTCCGCACTGATGGCGGCGCTTCACGAGACAGGGCACGCGCTCTATGAGCATAATCTGCCGCGCCGGTGGCGCCATCAACCCGTCGGCGAAGCGCTGGGCATGGCGGTACACGAAAGCCAGTCCCTGTTGATCGAAACACAAATCGGCCGCAGCCGAGGCTTCTTCATTTTCGCCGCGCCTCTCATACAGCAAGCGTTCAATGGCGCCAGCGCCGCGTGGAACGCGGACACCCTGCGTCAAGCCTCGATACAGGTTGCGCGCAGCCCGATACGGGTCGATGCCGACGAAGCCACCTATCCCGTACATATTCTCCTGCGGACACAGCTTGAACAGGACCTTCTCTCGGGCGCGCTTGCGGTTGGCGACCTGCCCGGCGCCTGGCGTGACGGAATGCGGCATCTTCTGGATATGACGCCGGAAACCGATCGCGACGGCTGCCTGCAGGACATACACTGGATGGAAGGCGCGTTCGGTTATTTTCCAACATACACGCTGGGCGCCATCATGGCGGCGCAATTATATTCCGCCGCCCGGGCTGCCAATTCCTGCGTAGAACCTGGCATCGCCGCCGGCGACTTCACTCCCGTCATGACCTGGCTCAAGACCAATGTTCACGAGCACGCCAGTTCGTCCGACATGGCGACCCTGCTTAAGCGTGCTACCGGGCGAGGACTGGACCTCGGCGCCTATATCGACCATTTGCGGGCACGGTATCTGGCGTGACCTCACCCGCCGGTTTCCGCAAGCCAGTCCTCAATGAGGCGCCGGGCGATCGAGTCCCGACGCGGCAGCCGAAACTGCGTGTTTTCGGGCGATTCGCGCAAGAACGCGCGGGAATACCAGGCCGCATCGTCCAACTCCTGCTCATCGACGGCCAAGGTGCGGCTTTCCGCTTCCGCCCGAAAGCCAAGCATCAACGACGCAGGAAACGGCCAGGGCTGGGACGATTGGTAGACCGGCTCGCGCAGCACGACGCCCGCTTCCTCATGCACTTCGCGAATAACCGCCTCCTCGAGGCTCTCCCCCGGCTCGACAAAGCCGGCAAGCGTGGAATGCATGCCGGGAGGCCAGATTCTCTGACGCCCGAGCAAGCAGTCGTCCCCATGCGTAACGAGCACGATCACCGCCGGATCGGTGCGAGGGAAGTGCGGGGTGTTGCAATCGGGGTCGGAACAGCGCCGCACATGCCCGCTCGATTCATTGACACAGGGATTGCCGCAGACTCCGCAAAACCGGTGCCTCCGCTGCCAGTAAACAAGGCCGCGGGCATAGGCCATCACGGCGCCATCGTCACGCGACAGGAGCGGTCCGATCGCGCGCAAATCAACGAATTCACCCCCACGCAATGCTTCGTCGCCGTCGGGAGCGTCGAGTACCGATACATCGACAACGAAATGCGCGCCGCCGTCGGGCGACACGCCCAGCAAGGCCCAGATGTCGGCTTTGTGCAGCAATCGACCTGCCGTCTCCCCGCGGTGCCAGACGGGCGCCGGCGTCTCGCGCCCGTCGACACGGCGGATATGGTGTCGGTCCCGCCACATCACGAGCACCCGACTGTTCGGATCGTTTCGCAGGCGCATAACGGCGGCATTGTCGCGGCGCAACGCATCGTCGCGGCTGAACGGCATGCCGCTATAGGGGTTGGGAGATGCCATGATCAAACCTTGCAGCGGGCGGCTACGGAGCAACGCTTGCTCTCTCGCCTCTCTTGGTCAATAGTGGCGTGGGAGGCTGGCGGCGGACGGGCCCCTCGCCAACCCGGTCAGGTCCGGAAGGAAGCAGCCGTAACGAGTTTCGGTCCGGGTCGCCGCCACCTTCCGCCTTGTTGCTTCGCCGCGCAAGCCTTTGCCACGCGCCGCGTTTCCAAGGCTACCGCATGAGCGAAAAAACCAACAGCGGTTTGAATCCCTACCGCGTACTGGCGCGCAAATACCGCCCCGCCCGCCTTTCCGATCTGATCGGGCAGGAGGTGCTGGTGCGCACCCTCATCAACGCCTTCAAAGCCAATCGCCTTGCGCATGCGTGGCTGCTCACGGGCGTGCGCGGTATCGGCAAGACAACAACTGCCCGGATCATCGCCCGGGCACTGAACTGTGTGGGCGGCGACAGCTCGAACACCGCACCGACCGCCGACCCCTGCGGCCAATGCAACCACTGCACCGCCATCTCCGACGACCGGCATGTCGATGTACTGGAAATGGATGCCGCCAGCCGGACCGGCGTCGACGATGTGCGTGAGATCATTGAAAGTGTGCGCTATGCCCCGGCAAGTGCACGCTTCAAGGTTTACATCATCGACGAAGTGCACATGCTCTCGACCGCTGCCTTCAACGCCTTGCTGAAAACGCTCGAAGAGCCGCCGGCGCATGTCAAATTCGTGTTCGCCACCACAGAAGTACGCAAGATTCCGGTGACGGTACTGTCGCGCTGCCAGCGTTTCGACCTGCGGCGAGTGGAGGCCGGCCGCCTCGCCGAGCATCTGGACATCATTGCCAAGCGCGAAGACGCAAGCGTGGCCACGGAAGCGCTGGCACTGATCGCCCGCGCGGCGGACGGCTCAGTCCGCGATGGGCTGTCCTTGCTCGACCAGGCGATCGGCGAGGCAGCGGGAGCGGAAGTTACCGCCAGGGCGGTCCGTGACATGCTGGGCCTCGCCGATCGCGAGCGTGTTTTCGATTTGCTCGAAGCCATACTGGAAGGCAATCTCGCTCTTGCCCTTGAGGGACTCTCGACCCTTTATGCCGCCGGTGCAGACCCTGCCGTGATTCTGGAGGATATTCTCTCGATCACACATTGGCTGACCCGGCTCAAACTCGCCCCGGACGCCGCCACGGACCTTGATCTGCCGGAGGCCGAGCGTGTACGCGGGCGCAGCCTCGCCGAGAAGACTGCGGTCGCCGAACTGACCCGTACTTGGCAAATCCTGCTCAAGGGATTGGGGGAAACACAACTTGCACCCGTCCCCCTGCAAGCCGCGGAGATGGTGTTGGTGCGCGTAGCGCATGCCGCAGCCCTTCCCTCCCCCGCTGCGCTCATCCGCGGGATCGAAGGCGGCAACACGCCGGCGCCGACCACGCCTGCCCGATCTACCGGGCGGGATCCGCCCAAGGCGTCCAGTCGAACGGCGCCGCCGGAGACCTTTGACAAAGTTGTGGCCCTGTTTGAAGACCGCCGCGAAGCAATCCTGCATGGCTGGCTTTCGCGGGATGCCCGTCTCGTCCGTTTCGAACCCGGTCTCATTGAGCTTCGCCCGGGGCCGCATGCGCCGCCCGACGCGGCAGCGCGTATCGCCCGCTGCCTTGAACAGTGGACCGCCATACCGTGGAAAGTGCTCTTGTCGGACCGCGAAGGCGCACCGACGCTTCGAGAGCAGGCCGACGCGCAGGCAGCGGCCACTATCGCAGAGGCTGCGAAAGACCCGCTGGTAAGCCGGGTTCTGGAAGCCTTTCCGGGAGCGACGATCCGCGAGGTACGGCCTGCGGGCAAAGCCACCCGGACACAGGAGACAGATGGACAATGAACCCGTATGACAACCTCACGAAACGCTTGCACGAGATGCAGAGCCGAATTGCCGATGTACAGGCGTCGATGGAGAAAACAGAACTTGTGGCCGAAGCAGGCGGTGGCTTGGTGCAGGTGGTCGTCAGCGGCACGGGGCGCGTCAAGAAGGTGCGTATCGACCCTTCGGTGGTGGATCGGAATGATGTTGGCGTGCTTGAGGACCTGATCACCGCTGCTTGCCGCGCAGCGCACGAGAAATCGGATGCCCACCAGAAGAAAGTCATGGCAAACACGACAAGTCAATTCAGCTTTCCCTTCGGTCAAGGGGCGTCGTAACTTCTCATGGCCGGCATCGAGATCGAGCGCTTGATCCGGGCGCTCGCGAAACTGCCCGGTTTCGGTCCCCGGTCCGCGCGCCGCGCTGCGCTCACCATGTTACAACAGCGTGAAACGATGCTGACGCCCCTTGTGTTGGCGCTCACGGATGCGGAGCGCTCGGTTCGCCCCTGTCCAGTGTGCGGTAATCTCGACACGTGCGACCCGTGTGAAATTTGCGCCGACCCGGGCCGGGATGACCACACGCTGTGCGTGGTAGAGGGTGTGGCCGATCTATGGGCGCTGGAGCGGGCGGGGGCATTTCGCGGGCGTTATCATATTCTGGGCGGCATATTGTCGCCGCTTGACGGAGTAGGACCGGAGGATCTCTCCATTTCGCAATTGGTTGCGCGCGCGGGGGGCAATGAAATCGAGGAAGTTGTTCTGGCGCTCGGCGCCACGGTGGACGGCCAGACGACAGCGCATTACCTGCTTGATCGTCTTGCCGATTGCCGAGTGACTGTTTCCCGCCCCGCCCACGGCGTGCCCATAGGCGGCGAACTTGACTATCTCGACGACGGCACACTGACCACCGCCCTGAAAGCACGCAGTGCGATGTAATAGCGCATTGGCTGGTAATTTCGGCAGCGCTTGTTATGTTCCCTGTCGGCGCGCGTCGTCCCGTTTCTCGCGCAGGCTTCAGCCTGACGAACATTGCCAGTCCCATTTTGCGTAGGAGATCACCATGGAATTAACAGACATAAAATCCAAGCTGCAGGGTTACGCACAACATGCCGAAAATATAGCACAGCTGTGTACGAGTGAAGAGCAAACAAAAATAAGTCTCATTAATCCGTATATTGAATTATTGGGATATGACGTACGCAACCCAAGGGCCGTAAGGTTGGAATATTTTGCGGATGTTCCGGGTGGAAGAGGGGAGAAAATAGATTATGCAATAATGCGTGATGATGAACCTGTTATTCTCGTAGAGGCGAAATCTACAAATGTTACTCTCCAAGATAAATCTTCCGTTCAACTTGCGCGATATTTTATGGCGACGCCCAGTGCTCAGCTCGCTATTCACACAAATGGTATCATGTATTATTGGTATGCTGCGGATGATGGGAACACTACCGCCCATAAACTTGCTGACAAGCCTTTTCTCATTCACAACGTTCTCAAGCCGACCGACACGGAACTTGACTGGCTTTATAGCGTATATGCCGGTCGATACGACGTTGATGCTCTGAGCGAGCGGGCGTTGGCAACCACCGCACGAACACAAGTGCGTCAATGGATTGAGCGAACGCTGAAGAATGTGGATGAAGATTTTGCACGATATCTGGTTCAAGCAATTGGGTTAGGACGCAGAACGCCGACCACGGTTGAACGGGTGAGAGTTGCAGCGCAGCATGCGTTTAGTGACGCTTTGCGTGATCGCTTGCAGGCCACATTGAACCGGGCGGCGGAAGGTGGAGTTACAGAGGACGCATCTGCTTCCCGACAGGTTACCCAACCAAATCGCGATGCAGCGGACGCGGCAGATGAGATATTGATACTCGAGTCCGGGGAGGTCCTGCGAGCATCCGAGCGTCCCCGGGCGTGGCGTATCGGGAACCTCCCGTGGCAACGAGAAAAAAACGCCACGCAGGTGATGTTGGCCGTTGTAAGCGCGATGGTACGACGGGATCGCAGGCGAGATGATCCGCAGGCTATGGTTGAGGCCGCTCCGTCCTTGCTATTCGAGGAAAGTAAAGGCGTGGGTGTTCCCGTGCCGCAACTGGACGGCCTTCGATGCAATACGGCAATTGGTAATAGGGTCAAGAACATAGCGTTGATGAAGTTGTTGGAACAAATTGACATAGACCCGAAATCAGATAGTCCATGGAATGGTACGGATCCGATAGAGTGGTGGATCCCCTCTAACGAGAAAAGGGGGAAATGATCATCGTCGATCGTTGTCCTGACTATATCATTCGGGGGAATCATCGGTCTTGGAATTTGGGGGGGCGTTTTTCCATGAAGGCGCGGCGGCCTTCGGCGTAGTCGGCGCTGTCGAAGCAGGCGCGGATCATGGTTTCGATGCGGGCGAGGTTGCGGTCGGCGGGGTCTTTCAGGACTTCGCCGATGGTTGTCTTGGCGGTGCGGACTGTCATGGGGGCGTTGCGGGAGATCATGGCGGCATAGTCGCGGACTGTTGACTCCAGGCACTCGCCGTCGACGACCTGGTTGACAAGGCCGATCCGCAGAGCCTCGGCGGCATCGTAGCGGCGGGCCGTGAACATGATTTCCTTCGCATTGGCGGGACCGACCAACGCCGTCAAGGTACGCATGCCGCCAAAGCCGTAACCCAGGCCGAGCCGCGCTGCGGGGACGGCGAACCGGGAATCCGAACTGGCGATGCGCATATCCGCTTGCAGCGCCACGGACAGGCCGCCGCCGATGCAGAAGCCGTGGATCATGGCGATCAACGGCTTGTCGAAGCGGCTCATGGCCTCATGCGCGGCCGCCGAGATGCGATTATATTCCTCCTCTGCCTCGGCGGAGGCGCGGTGTTTTTCAAATTCCGAAATGTCGGCCCCGGATACGAAGGCCTTGCCGCCGGCCCCGGTCATGATTGCCACCCGCACTTCGTCATCGCGCGCGTAGTCGTCCACCGCCTCGACAAGGCCGCGCCACATGGCAAGCGACAGCGCGTTTCGCCGCGCCGGATTGTTGAAGATGACCCAGCCGACAGACCCTTCCTTTCGAGCGATGATCTTGTCCGTGGAAAGTGTGATTTCCGTGGCAGCAGTCATGCTTCGCTCCATTTCTTGTCGAAGTCCCATACCTGTTGAAAACCCATCATTCGATTGAATGCCTGAAAATCATGAAGCGGGATATTGAGTTCAGCGCTCGATCCCTCCTGTTTGAGGGAGCCGTAAACAGCATCGAAGGCTGCGCCCGCTGCGAGAAAAGCGGTTGCCGGGAAGATTGCCAGCCTATAGCCGAGAGACTCGAGCCGCTCTCGCGGCAACAGGGGGGTGCGGCCGCCATCGACCAGATTGGCCAGCAGCGGCTTATCGAGGCCGGCGCAGATGCGGGCCATTTCCTCTTCGGTTTCCGGCGATTCCACAAACAGGATGTCAGCCCCTGCTTCCGCATATGCGGCCGCCCGGTCCATGGCGGCGTCAAGGCCGTGTTCGGTGCGTGCATCGGTGCGAGCAATGATCAGCATGTTTTCGTCACGGCGGGTATCGACGGCAACGCGGATGCGGGCAGCCATATCGGTTGCGGGAACCACGCGCCGGCCGAGTGTATGGCCGCATTTTTTCGGGAATTCCTGGTCCTCGATCTGAATCGCGGCGGCGCCGGCGGCTTCGTAGCAGCGGACGGTGTGGGCGACATTGAGCAGGCCGCCATAACCGGTATCAGCGTCAGCGATCAGGGGCGCATTCGTGCCTTCAGCAATACGCTGTACGCATGACGCCATATCGGTCAAGGTGGCGAATCCGGCGTCCGGCAAACCGAGATAGGATGCGGATATGCCGTAACCGGTCATGTAGAGGGCATCAAACCCGAAGGAGTCGGCGAAGCGCGCCGAAATCATATCGAACACGCCGGGCGCCGTAATCAGGCCATCGGTCTGGAGGCGGGCGCGTAGCGCACGGCGTTTTTCGGCACTGCCTGGCATGATTGTCGGTTTCCCTTTCAAAATAGAGTGCTCACGCGAAAGTCATGATGGTCTGTTCGACCTGTACGGGGTCTCCGGGCGTCACCTTGATTTCATCAACTACCGCGTCGCGTTCGGCGCGGAGGACATTTTCCATTTTCATTGCATCGACGATGCACAGGGGCTCGCCGGCCTTCACATGCTGACCGGGTTCCACGGCAAGCGACACGATCAGGCCCGGCATGGGTGAAAGCAGGAAGCGTGACAGGTCGGGCGGGAGTTTACGCGGCATACGGGCGGCCAGCGCAGCAGCCCGGGCGGTACGCACCAGCACATGCACCGATGCACCGCCATAGGTCAGGCGCCAACCCTCATGTCCGTCCCGCACTATCTGGACGGTCAGGCTGCGGCCATTGATGGTGCCGTGGAACAGCGACCGGCCGGGCTGCCAGTCGGTGCTGCACGCGATAGCGGAGTCGTCTTCCAGCACGATTTCGTAGCCGTCCTTGGACGGGTTCAGGGACAGCGGCCGGTCGCACGAGCCGATTTGCACGACCAGGGACGGGTCCAGGGCGGAGCCATTACCGATTTTGGCAGCGCGCTCTGCGAGACGGCGGTGTGCGATGGCAGCAACCGGCGCGAGGACGGGCGCCAGCGCCTCGGCGGCCTTGGCCGCGTCGTAGGTGTCGCCATATTCCTCGGCAATGAAGCCTGTTGTCAGCCTGCCGGCGCGAAACCGCGGGTGATCGAGAACTGCGCGGAGAAATGGCAGATTGTTGCGAACTCCGTCGATTTCGAAGCTGTCCAACGCGGCGGCGAGGCGTTCTGCCGCGGTGTCGCGGTCGGCGCCGTGAGCAACGGTCTTGGCGATCATGGGGTCGTAATGCATGGACACGTCGCTGCCTTCGACGACGCCGGAGTCTATCCGCAGGCCGGCGGCGGCGGGCGGTTCGCGATACCGCCGCAGGCGTCCGATCGACGGGAGAAACCCGCGCGCGGGGTCTTCGGCATAGACGCGCGCCTCGATCGCCCAGCCGTTCATCGCTGCTTGATCCTGGCGCAGAGCCAGCGGTTCGCCGGCGGCGATGCGAAACATCTGTTCCACGAGGTCGAGACCGGTGACCAATTCGGTTACCGGGTGTTCGACTTGCAAGCGGGCGTTCATTTCAAGGAAATAGAAGCTGCGGTCGGCGCCGGCCACGAACTCGACCGTTCCCGCGGAACGGTAGTTGACGGCGCGCGCCAGCGCGACCGCCTGAGCGCCCATGGCGGCGCGCATTTCGCGAGTAACGAACGGGCTTGGTGATTCCTCGATCACCTTTTGGTGGCGGCGTTGTATGGAACATTCCCGTTCGCCGAGATGAATGATGTTCCCGTGCGCATCGGCGAGAATCTGGATTTCAATGTGGCGGGGTTCGACGATGAATTTTTCGATCAGCATGCGGTCGTCGCCGAAGGCGGCGCGCGCTTCGTTGCGGGCGGATTCGAATCCCGGTCCGATTTCGTCCGGATGTTGGGCGACGCGCATTCCCTTGCCGCCCCCGCCTGCCGACGCCTTGATCATAACGGGGTAGCCAATCCTCTCCGCGATGGCGGCGGCTTCAGCTATCGAGTCCACGGGGTCGGGATGGCCGGGGATGGTGTTGACGCCGGCTTTCGCAGCGAGTCTTTTTGACTCGATCTTGTCGCCCATTGCGGCGATGGCTTCCGGTCCCGGGCCGATAAAGGCTATGCCGGCCGCTTCCAGTGCGCTGGCGAACCGGGAATTCTCCGCGAGGAACCCGAACCCCGGGTGCACGGCCTCGGCGCCAGTTTCGCGCGCGGCGGCGATGATGCGTTCCGCTACGAGATAGCTGCTGGCAGAAGGGGCCGGCCCGATGGCGACGGCAGTGTCGGCCATATGGACGTGGGGCATACCCTTGTCAGCTTCGGAATAGACAGCCACCGTTTCGATGCCCAGACGACGCGCGGTACGCATGATCCGGCAGGCGATCTCTCCCCGGTTTGCGACCAGCACCCGGGCAAACAGCCCATGGTCACAGCGGGATGTTGTCATGCTTTTTCCACGGGTTCCGGAGTTTCTTGCTGCGTAGCAGCGCCAGCGCGTGGCAAATCCGCCGGCGCGTATTTTGCGGCACGATTACATCGTCAATATAGCCGCGGCTTGCGGCGATGAACGGATTGGCGAATTTGTCGCGATAGTCCTGGGTCTTGCGCTCCACGGCTTCAGGGTCGTCGAGAGCGCCGCGAAAAATGATTTCGACGGCGCCCTTGGGTCCCATGACGGCGATTTCGGCGCTGGGCCATGCGTAATTGATATCGCCGCGCAGGTGTTTGGAACTCATCACGTCGTAGGCGCCGCCATAGGCCTTGCGCGTGATAACGGTGATCTTGGGCACGGTGGCTTCGGCATAGGCGAACAGCAGCTTGGCGCCGTGGCTGATGATCCCGCCATATTCCTGGTCGGTGCCGGGCAGGAATCCCGGCACATCGACGAAAGTAATGATGGGGATGCTGAAACAATCGCAGAAACGAACAAAGCGCCCGGCCTTGCGGGCGGAATTGATATCCAGGCACCCGGCGAGAACCATGGGCTGGTTGGCGACAATGCCAACGGTATGGCCTTCAAGACGGGCAAACCCGATGACGATGTTAGCGGCCCAGGCCGGTTGCAGTTCGAAAAAATCGCCTTCGTCAGCAACTTTTTCGATCAGTTCGCGGATGTCATAGGGTTGATTGGGATTTTCGGGCACCAGCGAATTGAGGGATGGCTCCGGCCGGTCACGCGGGTCATCGGTGGGGAGGACGGGGGCGGACTGGCGATTATTCAGCGGCAGAAAGTCGAAGAAGCGGCGAAGGCCGGCAAGCGCTTCGATATCGTTGTCGAACGCGAGGTCGGCGACGCCGGACCTGGTAGTGTGCGTTGCGGCCCCTCCCAGGTCTTCGGCGGTGACGGTTTCATGGGTTACGGTTTTGACGACATCCGGGCCGGTGACGAACATGTAGGAGGAGTCACGGACCATGAAGATGAAGTCGGTCATGGCGGGAGAATAGACTGCACCGCCGGCGCATGGGCCCATGATGAGGCTCAGTTGGGGAACCACACCGGACGCGAGTACGTTGCGCTGAAAGACTTCCGCATATCCGCCGAGGGATGCGACGCCTTCCTGGATGCGGGCGCCGCCGGAGTCGTTGAGGCCGATGACGGGCAGGCCGAGTTTCGTGGCGTGGTCCATCACCTTGCAGATCTTTTCCGCATGGGCCTCGCTGAGCGAGCCGCCGAATACGGTGAAATCCTGACTGAAGACGAGAGTCCGCCGGCCATTGATGGCGCCATGGCCGGTGACGACGCCGTCGCCGGGTACGCGTTGTTCCGCCATGCCGAAGTCGGTGGAGCGATGTTCGACGAACATGTCGAATTCTTCGAACGAACCGGGGTCCAGCAGCAGTTCAAGGCGTTCACGCGCCGTCAACTTGCCCTTGGCGTGCTGGGCCTTGATGCGGCGTTCGCCGCCCCCGGCGCGGGCGGCGGCGCGACGCTGGTCGAGTTCGTGCAGAATTGCGTCCATGGCGCTTCCCTGTCCGGCCCCCTACAGGGGCGACATAGCATTCAGCACGATATTGCGCCAGCACCGGGAGGCAGGGGGGATAGCCGGTGCGTGTGAATAAAGTGGGATTTGCCGGGATTCGCCGGGATTTGTCCGCGGATTCAAGGCGATGCCGATATGACAAGCATGATGACCAACTCGGTTACTGATGCAGAACAATAGCAGAATATCGAGGGTTTTTCCAGCGCCGTGATGCAGGAATGGGCTAATTTTGTGTGCAGCCGTCAGGCGAGGAGATGTAGGAAGTGTGCGGCCGCCTTGATGTCGGCGGCGAGCGCGGCGCGGCGTTGTGCGGCTTCGTGGTCTTCACCCCAGCGTTCAGCCTGGAAGGCTTCGTCGAGCTGGCTGGCGGCCACCACCTCTTCGGCACTCAGACGGCGCTGGTGGAGGGCCAGTGCCAGCAGGAGGGATCCGGTAGCGGTGACGATACTGCGCAACGCGGCGAGCGTCATGGGATCGGCGCTTGCGACGGCGCTGCTCAAGACGGCCAGCGCCGACTTGTCTTGCGGCACGGGGAGGATGCCGGTGGTGGCGACGAGAACGGCGCCGTAGTGCGCAGCGGCCCAGTCCATTACGGGCTGCCAGTGGGCTGTCTGGCGTTCCACGAGAGCGGGCGGCTCGGCAGCGCGATAGCACAGCAAATCGGATGCGGCATAGGCGGCGATAGCGGCGGCCACGGCGGCCTGTTCGGGCGCCACGGTGTCGAGCGCGTGGTAGGCGAGGCGCGTTAGCGGCATGGTACCGAGCTTGATGGTCCGGTCCTGGGTGCGCCATTCGTCGGCGATGGCGCAGGCCAGCGCCTCCGCCGGGAGCACCACGGGGACACGCCCCGGGGTTCGCAATGGCCGGTCATCCAAGGTGATGCCTTGGCCGTCTGCGCGCGGGATGACAGCGACTCGCGAAAAAAACCGTTTCACGTCCGGCCTTGTCCCACGGTGAAGCCGAGGCCGGAGAACGTATCGCGAAAATGGGCGGGCAGTGGCGCTTCGATGACAGGCCGTCCGGGGATGCGCAGGATGCGCGCGTGCAGGTGAAGGTTTTTCGACCTCAAGGGGGTTTCGCCTGCGGCATGGCGGCCGTATTTCGTATCGCCGAGTATGGGCGCACCGAGGCCGGCACAATGAATGCGCAATTGGTGGGTGCGTCCAGTCAATGGCGTCAGTTCCAGCCATGCGGCCTTGCCGCCGGCATGGTCAAGCGTGCGGTAGCGGGTCGTTGCGGCACGCTGGTGGAGGGGAGTGTCGATCCTGCCCTGCGGTGGGCGCGGCGCGCCTGCGACCACCGCCCAATAGCATTTCTCCACCTTGCCGGTGCGAAACAGTCCGGCGAGCCAGCGCGCCGCCGTTGCGTGGCGGGCCAGCACCAGGACACCGCTTGTTTCCTTGTCGAGGCGGTGGACGAGGCGCGGCGGGGCGTCGGCATCGAACTGCAAGGCCGCGGCCAGTCCATCGACATGCCGGCGCTGGCCGGCACCGCCCTGCGCCGCAAGGCCGGCGGGCTTGTCGATTGCAATAATGTCATCGTCGAGAAACAGGACGCGGGCGCGGAGGGCTTCCGCTTCCTGTTGCGACGGGGGGCGCGGCCCGGATGGCGGGACGCTGCTTCGCACTTGCGGCGGAATACGCAGCATCTGTCCGGCCTCCAGCCGGGTGTCGACCCTGGCGCGTTTTCCGTCGACGCGAATCTGCCCGGTGCGCAGCAAGCGGAACAGGCGGTTGCGTCCAACCTGCGGGAAGTGGCGTGCAAACCAGCGGTCGAGGCGCGCACCGTGGTCAGCAATACGGACGGCGTCGCCCGACTTCAGGTCGGGACCCATTCCAGTACCTTCCGGGCAGCGACCAAACCGGCCGCCAATCCCAGTACGGACAGGGTGACGGACGATGCGATATAGGCGCCGACGGCAAGCCAGTTACCACGCTCAGCGAGTGTCACCACGTCGAGCGCGAAAGCGGAGAAGGTAGTAAATGCGCCGAGGACACCCACGGCGAGCGCGGCGCGCAGGGCGGGCGGCGGCGTCCAGGCGAGCGCCGTGACGCCGACGAGCAGGCCCATGGCGAACGAGCCGATGATATTGACGGCCAGCGTTCCCCATGGAAAGACGGCACCGAACCAATGGGCAGCGGCATTGACGACCAGATAGCGGCCCACCGCGCCCAGCGCGCCGCCGGCGGCGATTGCGAGCAGCAGCGTCACGACCTCGCGGCGCGAAGTTTGCGCCAATAGTCTAGCCGCTTGATGATTTCGCGTTCGAAGCCGCGCTCATTCGGTACGTAGAACTCCCGCCGGGGCATGGTGTCGGGGAAACAGTTCTGGCCGGAGAAGGCGTTTTCGGCCTCGTGGTCGTAGGCATAGCCTTCTCCGTAACCGAGCGACCGCATAAGCGCCGTCGGCGCGTTGAGCACGTGTTTGGGGGGCATGAGGGAGCCGGTTTCGCGGGCCGCGGCGGAGGCTGCGGCAAGCGCCTTGTATGCAGCGTTCGACTTGGGCGCGGTGGCGAGATAGATGACGGCCTGCGCGATCGCCAGTTCGCCTTCCGGCGAGCCGACGAAGTGGTAGGCATCCTTCGCGGCGACTGCCTGGGTCAGTGCCTGGGGATCAGCGAGGCCGATATCCTCGGAAGCGAAACGGATCAGACGGCGGGCGATATAGAGCGGATCTTCGCCCCCTGCCAGCATTCGCGCGAGCCAGTAGAGCGCGGCGTCGGCATCCGAGCTGCGCAAGCTCTTGTGCAGGGCGCTGATCAGGTTGTAGTGACCTTCCTGCGCCTTGTCATAAACCGGCGCGCGCTGCTGGACGGCGGCAATGAGTGCGGCGGTATCGAGCTTCCGGCCAGCCATTGGCGCCAGCATTTCGACGAGATTGAGCAGATAGCGGCCGTCGCCGTCGGCCATGGCGATAAGGGCCTGGCGAGCGTCGGCGTCCAGCGGCACCGGGGCGCCTTCAGTGTGTTCTGCGCGTTCGAGCAGGGCGTTCAGGGCGCCGGCATCAAGGCGGTTAAGAACGAGTATCTGGCACCGGGACAGCAGGGCGGCATTGAGCTCGAACGAGGGATTTTCAGTGGTGGCGCCGATCAGCACCACGGTTCCATCTTCCACCACGGGCAGAAAGGCGTCTTGCTGGGCGCGGTTGAAGCGGTGAATTTCATCGACGAACAGGAGTGTTCCGCGTCCTGCGGCGCGGCGCTCGGCGGCGCGGGCAAACAGTTTGCGCAGTTCGGCTACCCCGGAGAAAACTGCGGACAGGAGTTCGAAGTCCAGGTCGCCCGCCTCGGCCAGCACACGTGCGATGGTGGTCTTCCCGCAACCCGGCGGTCCCCAGAGGATGGTGGAGGCCAGCCGTCCGGCAGCTACCATGCGGCCGATGGGCATATCGTCGGCGAGCAGGTGATCCTGCCCGAGAATATCAGCCAAGCGGCCGGGTCGGAGGCGGTCGGCGAGCGGATGCGGTGCCGAGGTTTCGAGTCCTGCCGCCGCGAACAGCCCGGTCATGGGCGGCGGGTGGTACTGCGGATTGGCTGCCTGCGCCCAGGCGCTGTCATCGCCCTCGCGCCATTACACGCAGGATTCTGCCGCCGCGGCGCACGCCGATCTGCCATTCGCGCCGGTCTTGTCGGAGAATGCGGGCGAGTTGGCGGGTGGATTCAATGTCGTGCTCGGCGATCTCGGCTACGATATCCCCGGGGCGGAGGCCGAGGCGCGAGGCTGGGCCGCGTTCGACGCGGAGGACCACCACGCCGCTCAGTAGCGGATCGAGGTTCAGTTCGGTTGTCAAAGCCGGCGACAGGTTGGCAACGGTGACACCGGTTAGGGGGTGATTGCCCTCCAGGCGGCGGGTATCGCGCCGGGGTATTTCCGGCGGGGCGGCCAGACGAAGCGCGATGTTGCGCGTTCCCGACCGGTTGCCGCGCACGGTCAGGCGGACCGTTTCTCCCAAACGCCGCGTGGATATACGGAAATGGAAGCTGTCCGGGTCGAAGACTTCGTGCCCGTCCACGGCGAGGATGATGTCACCGATGCGGAGGTCGAGGGGGCTGGAGGGGTGGATCTGGTTGACGAGAACGCCCACAGGGCGTTCGAGGTCGAGGCTGCGGGCCAGTTCGGCCGTCACGGCCTGCACATCGACGCCGATCCAGGGACGGACGATGCGGCCGCGTGCCATCATGCCTTCGACGACAATTCTGACGAGGTTTGCGGGGATGGCGAAGCCAATGCCGACGGAACCGCCGCCGCGAGACAGGATTGCCTTGTTGATGCCGATCAGTCTTCCATCGAGGGTGATCAGGGCGCCGCCGGAATTCCCGGGATTGATTGCGGCATCGGTCTGAATGAAGGCGCCGCCGCTGAGTCCGGTCCGCACATCGGCGGAGATGATACCGCTGGTGACGGTCTGGCCGACGCCGAACGGATTGCCGATGGCGAGTACGAGGTCACCGACCTGCACGGTATCGGAGTCGCCGAGTTCCAGCGTGGGGAGATTTTCGTCGTCGGTTTCGATGCGCAGGACGGCTAGATCGCTGGATTCGTCGGCGCCGACGATTTCGGCTTCGAATTCGCGTCGGTCCGGCAGTGCAACGATGATTTCGTCGCTGTTTTCGATCACGTGGTGGTTGGTGACGATAATTCCGTCTGCGGAAATGATGACGCCGGAGCCGAGGGAGTTTTCGACCCGCCGGCGCGGCATGTCAGAAAACATGCGTCCGAAAAAGCGCTGAAAGAACGGGTCGTCGAGGAACGGGTTGGTACGGCGCGCGGCGACGCGGCGGGTATAGATATTGACCACCGCCGGCGCAGCCTCCTCGACCAGCGGGGCGAAGGACAATTGCAATTGGTCGGCGGAGCGCGGCACGACGCGGTTATCTGCCTGCGCCGCCGCGGCCCATATGATGACAGCCGACCAGGATGCGAGACGCACCAGCCGGCGCCGGAGAGACGCAGGCGCCCGGCGCGGCCTGTTTACAGACGCAAAAGGCAGCCCGATGGCTGCCTTCAGGCGGTCTCCTATACGCATTACGAACTTACGCCACGGCGCTTTCTTCGGTTTCGGGCTCGCGTTCCGAAACGGGTCCGGAGTCCTGACCCCTGGCGTCCGGGTCGCGATCCACGAGTTCGATAACAGCCATGGGCGCCGAGTCACCGTAGCGGAAACCGGCGTGCATGACACGGGTATAGCCGCCGGCGCGCTCGGCATAGCGTTCGCTGAGGGTAGTGAAGAGTTTTTCGACCAGTCCGGTGTCGCCGCCGAGGCGGGCGAGCGCCTGACGGCGGGCGTGCAGGCCGCCGCGCTTGCCGAGCGTGATGAGGCGATCGACGATGGGGCGAAGGTCTTTCGCCTTGGGGAGTGTGGTACGGATTTGCTCGTGCTTCAGCAGAGCCATGGCCATGTTGGAGAACATGGCCTTGCGATGGCTTGAGGTGCGGTTGAGCTTGCGTCCGCGCATTCGATGGCGCATGGGGCCGCCTCCTTGGGACTCTCGGCGATATCGGGCTTGAGGATCAATAGGTGTCTTCGGCCCGCTTTGCCATTTCCTCGATGTTGTCCGGCGGCCAGTCGGTCACCTGCATACCGAGATGCAGGCCCATGGGCGTCAGGACTTCCTTGATTTCGTTCAACGATTTGCGACCGAAATTGGGGGTGCGCAGCATTTCGGTCTCGGTTTTCTGGACGAGGTCACCGATATAGACGATGTTGTCGTTCTTCAGGCAGTTGGCCGAGCGGACGGAGAGTTCGAGTTCCTCGACCTTGCGCAGAAGATTGGGGTTGTAATCGGACCGCAGTACATCTTCGGCGTCGACGCCGCGTTCCGGCTCCTCGAAATTGATGAACACGCCGAGTTGATCGATGACGATGCGAGCGGCGCGCGCCAACGCTTCTTCCGGGGTCAGTGTGCCGTCGGTTTCGATCTCAATGGACAGTTTGTCGTAGTCTGTCACCTGTCCGACACGGGTGTCCTCCACGTGATAAGTCACTTTTCGGACCGGGCTGTAGAGTGCGTCCACGGGGATCAGGCCGATGGGGGCGTCGGTGGGTCGGTTCTGCTCTGCCGGTACGTAACCCTTGCCGCTTTCAACGGTCATTTCGAGATCGATGTCAGCACCTTCGCCCAAGGTGCAGATCGTTGCGCGGGGGGACAGGATTTCGATATCGTGGCCGGTCTTGATCTGTGCGGCGGTAATGCTGCGCGGTCCCTTGGCCTTGAGCGTGACGCGTTTCGGACCATCGCCGTGCATGCGCAGGGCTACAGCCTTGATATTGAGGACGATTTCGGTCACATCCTCGCGCACGCCCTGGATGGACGAGAATTCGTGCAGCACGTTGTTGATCTTCAGCGAGGTGATCGCGGCGCCGCGCAGGCTGGAGAGGAGGACACGCCGCAGAGCGTTGCCCAGCGTCAGACCGAAGCCGCGTTCCAACGGTTCCGCGACGATGGTTGCGCGGTGGTGGACGGGGTCACTCGATTCGACTCTGAGTTTCTCAGGCTTGATCAGCGCTTGCCAGTTTTTTTCCAGCACTCTTACTCCCTGTTGGGAAGGCGCACCTGGGTGGTTGCCTTGGGAATTTGCGTTCGGCGCGCCGACCTTGCGCGCCTGCCGGTCAAACCCGCCGTCGTTTAGGCGGGCGACAACCATTATGCGGTATCGGAGTCACATCGCGAATGGCGGTGATGGTGAAGCCTGCGGCTTGCAGGGCGCGCAGCGCGGATTCCCGTCCCGACCCCGGTCCCTTGACTTCTACCTCAAGGGTCTTCATGCCGTGTTCGGCAGCCTTGCGGCCTGCTTCCTCAGCAGCCATCTGCGCCGCATAGGGGGTGGATTTGCGGGAACCCTTGAACCCCTGGGAACCGGCGGAGGACCATGCGATGGCGTTGCCCTGGACGTCGGTGATGGTGATCAGGGTGTTATTGAATGTGGCGTTTACGTGGGCGACGCCCGAAATGATGTTCTTTCGTTCGCGGCGCCTGACGCGCCCGCCCGTATCTCTGGCCATGATTTGAACCTTTGTGCATGGAAGCGGCGCCCCGGGGCGCCGCGAACCGGCCCTACGCTCGTGTAGCGATCAGGCTTTCTTCTTGCTGGCGACGGGACGCGCCTTGCCTTTTCGTGTGCGGGCATTGGTATGGGTGCGCTGCCCTCTCACGGGCAGGCCGCGGCGGTGACGCAGGCCGCGATAGCAGCCGAGGTCCATGAGCCGCTTGATATTCATGGCGACGTCGCGCCGGAGGTCGCCTTCCACACGGTAGTTGTTATCGATGGTTTCGCGCACGCGGGCCAGTTCGTCCTCGGTCATATCATTGACCCTTCGGCTTTCCGGCAGACCTGCTGTTTCACAGATCTGGCGGGCCTTGGTGCGGCCGATGCCGAAGATGTATGTCAGGGCGATATGGACCCGCTTGTTGTTCGGTATGTTGACACCGGCGATACGCGCCACGCTCACACTCCATTGGTTCATACTGCGCAGGCCAAAGGCCCGCGCGCGATGCGGACAGGAAAGTACAGGCTCGCCCCCGGCCGCGTCAAGCGCCGGGGAACGGGCAGTCCTGATTTTCGGCCCCGGTTATTGACGCGGCCGCGGTTTATGTCTTGCCGGGAGGGTCAGCCTCGCGGATCGTCAGAAGAGGTCAAGGCCGCTGCAATGAGGTCCGATACGGTATTCATGTCCGCCATGCCGTCAATTACAGAGAGCAGGCCTTTCGCTTCGTAATAGGGCAGCAATGGCGCAGTTTCGGCCTCGTAGGCGGCAAGCCGCTCGCGCACGGTTTCGGCGCGGTCGTCCTTGCGGCGCACGAAATCACGGCTGTCGCAGCGGTCGCACTTGCCATCCACGGCGGTGGGCTTGAAGCGGTCATGATACCCGGCGGCGCAAGCAGCGCATGAGAAGCGGCCGGCGATGCGCGCGGTCAGCGCGGCAGCATCCACATCCAGCGCGAGGACGCGGTCGAGGGCGATGCCTGCGGAGTCCAGCACGCGGTCCAGCGCCTCAGCCTGCGCGATGGTGCGCGGAAAGCCGTCGAGGATGAATCCCGGCGCGGTATCAGGCTGGGCGAGGCGCTCGGCCACGATCCCGATGACCACATCGTCGGGCACCAGTTCACCGGCGGCCATGATCGCCTGCGCCTGTTTGCCGATCTCGGTGCCCTGGGCGACGGCAGCGCGCAACATATCGCCGGTCGATAGATGGCATAGGGAGAAGCGGTCGCGCAGGCGTTCGGCCTGGGTGCCCTTGCCCGACCCCGGCGGTCCGAAGAGAATCAGCCTCATCGTCGTCGGCCGCGCAGGCGGGTCTTGCGCAACAATCCTTCATATTGGTGTGCGAGCAGGTGCGATTGCACCTGACCGACAAAGTCCATCGTGACATTTACCACGATGAGCAAGCTGGTGCCGCCGAAATAGAACGGGACGGCATATTGTGAAATCAGCAGCTCGGGCAACACGCACACGGCGGAGAGATAGATGGCGCCGACGGTGGTGAGGCGGGTCATCACATAATCGATATATTTCGCCGTGTTGGCCCCGGGGCGGATTCCGAGGATGAAACCGCCGTTCTTGCGCAGGTTTTCCGCCGTGTCTTCCGGATTGAACACAACAGCGGTGTAGAAGAAGGCGAAGAAGGAGATCATGCCGATATAGAGCCCCATATAGAGGGGCTGGCCGCGTCCGAGATAGGCGTTGACGTCAGCTAGCCACCCGGTACCGTCACCCCCGGAGAAGCTGAGCGCCGTGACCGGCAGCAACAGGAGGGCGCTGGCGAAAATCGGCGGGATGACACCGGCGGTGTTGATCTTGAGAGGCAGGTGGGAGCTTTCACCGCCGAACATGCGGTTACCGACCTGCCGCTTCGGATATTGCACCAGCAGGCGGCGCTGGGCGCGCTCGATGAAGATGATGAACATGATGACGAGAACCGCCATCACCATCAGGAAGAGGATGAACAGGGCGGACAGCGCGCCGGTGCGCCCGAGTTCCAGCGTGCTGACCAGGGCGCCCGGCAGTTCGGCAACGATCCCGGCCATGATGATGAGAGAAATACCGTTGCCGACCCCGCGCGCCGTGATCTGTTCGCCGAGCCACATGAGGAAAATGGTGCCGCCGGTGAGGGTGACGACGGTGGTGAAGCGGAACAGGAGGCCGGGATCAATGACGGCGCCGACATTGTTGGAGCCGGTCATGCCTTCAAGGCCGGAGGAGATTCCGTAGGCCTGGACGGCAGCGAGCGCGACGGTGCCGTAGCGCGTGTACTGGGTGATTTTCTGGCGTCCCGATGGTCCTTCCTTTTTCCATGCTTCCAGCGTGGGGGACACGGTGGTGAGCAACTGGATCATGATGGACGCCGAGATATAGGGCATGATGTTGAGGGCGAAGATGGTCATACGCCCCAGCGCGCCACCGGCGAAGACGTTGAAAATCCCGAGGATGCCACCGGATTGCTGCTGCACAATGTCGGACAGCACGCTGGGGTCGATTCCCGGGATCGGGATGTAGGTGCCGAGGCGATAGATGACCAATGCGCCGAGGGTGAACCACAGGCGTTTTTTCAGTTCCGTCGCCTTGCCCAGCGCGGCGAAATTGAATTGAGCGGCTAACTGTTCGGCGGCAGAGGCCATTCATTCCCTCATCGGCTGGGCGGTGTTCCGGTGTGCGGCGTGCGGTTGCGGATCACTCGCCTTGATGCGCCCTTGTTTGCGTTTACTCGCCGGTGTCGGCGGAGGGTGTGGAGACACTCCCGCCCGCTTTTTCCACTGCTGCCACTGCGCTTTTCGATGCGCCGGCGGTCTCGATGGTCAGAGCTGTGGTCAATTCGCCGCGGCCAAGCAGGCGCACACCGTCACGGATATGCGTTATTACGCCGGCCGCTTTCAGGGCTGCCGCGGTAACCGGCTGCGCCGGGTCCAGTTTGCCGGCATCCACCGCCTGCTGGAGGCGGCCGACATTCACCGCAACGAAGCGCTTGCGAAAGATATTGGTGAAACCGTGTTTCGGCAAGCGCCGATAGAGCGGCATCTGTCCGCCTTCGAAACCCTTGAGGGAGACTCCGCTGCGCGACTTCTGCCCCTTGTTGCCGCGTCCCGCGGTGCTGCCCTTGCCACTGCCGATGCCGCGCCCGCGGCGGATGCGCGGGCGCACGGCACCGGGATTGTCGGCGAGTTCGTTGAGATTCATTCCTGTTCCTCTCCGGCCTTTTCCTCTCCGGCGGGGCTTTCCACGCGCACGAGATGCCGGACCTTGGCGATCATTCCGCGCACCGCCGGCGTATCCTCCAGCGTGCGGGTGCGGTGCATGCGGTTGAGACCGAGGCCGACCAGCGTCTGCCGCTGGTCGCGGCGGCGTCCGATGGGGCTGCCGACCTGGGTAACGGTCAGGGTCTTGCCGGTATCCGCCGTACCGCTCATTGCGCTTCCGTCCGGCCCGGGGCTTGCGCCAAGTCACGGCGGCGCCCGATCACCTGGCTCACACTCTTGCCCCGTTTCGAGGCGACCGCGCGCGGCGACTGGATCTGCGACAGGGCATCGAACGTCGCGCGCACCATGTTGTGCGGGTTGGACGAGCCCACGGATTTCGTGACGACGTCCTGGACCCCAAGAGTTTCGAACACTGCGCGCATGGGGCCGCCGGCGATAATTCCGGTTCCCGCGGGCGCGGCGCGCAACACGACGCGGCCGGCGCCGTAGCGCCCCTTCACATCGTGATGCAGGGTTCGTCCGTCGCGCAGCGGCACGCGGATCAAGCCGCGCTTGGCGCGTTCGGTCGCCTTGCGGATGGCTTCGGGGACTTCGCGCGCCTTGCCGGCGCCATAGCCGACACGCCCGCGACCATCGCCAACGACTACGAGGGCGGCGAATCCGAAGCGGCGCCCGCCCTTCACCACCTTGGCGACGCGGTTGATGCCTACCAGCTTATCGAACAGATCACTGTCGGCATCGTCCTTTTGCCTGTCTCGCTGTCCATCGCGGCGGCGTCCCCGCCTCTTGTCGTCTCGCGCCATGTCCTGTTCTCCGCCGCTTGGAATGCCGGGGTCAGAATGCCAGGCCGGCTTCGCGCGCGGCTTCCGCCAGCGCGCGCACCCGGCCATGATAGATATAGGCGCCGCGGTCGAACACCACGGTATCGACGCCGGCGCCGCGGGCGCGTTCGGCGACCAGTCGGCCGACCGCTTTGGCCGCCTCAATGTCGGCGCCGGTCTTCAGGCTTTCGCGCAAGGTCTGTTCCAGCGTCGAGGCAGCTGCCACCGTGCGTCCCTCATCGTCGCGGATGACCTGGGCATAGATATGCTTGCCGGAGCGGTACACCGAAAGGCGCGGCCGGCCGCCGGCGCGGCGCCGGAGATTGAGGCGGTTGCGACGCCTGCGCCGCGCCGCCAACAGTTTGGCCTTGTTCATTCTCGCCTCTATTCCTTCTTCTTGCCGACCTTCTGGCGCACATATTCGTTTTCGTAGCGAATGCCCTTGCCCTTGTAGGGTTCGGGCTTGCGCAGGGCCCTGATCTCGGCGGCGATCTGTCCGACACGCTGCTTGTCGGACCCGGTTACGGCGATGGCGGTGGGGCGTTCGCAGGTGATCTCGACGTCGTCAGGCACAGCGAGCTTGATTTCGTGACTGTAGCCGAGTTGCAGGCTCAGCAGTCCGTCGGCAACGGCAGCGCGATAACCGACGCCGCGAATTTCAAGCCGGCGGGTATAGCCTTCGGACACGCCGGTGATCATGTTCTGGACCAGAGTTCGCGATAGCCCCCACATGGAGCGGGAGCGGCGGTCTTCGCCGCGCGGGTCCACGCGCACACCTGCCTCGACGCTGCTGACGCTCACGGCGTCGGGCAGGGTATGGCTGAGGGTGCCGCGCTTGCCGGTGACGGTGACGGTCTGGCCGGCGATGGCGACCTCGACGCCGCCCGGGACGGCGACCGGATGTTTGCCGATACGCGACATGACGCCTCCCTAGAACACCCGGCAGAGCACTTCGCCGCCGACATTGGCAGCACGCGCCTGAGCGTCCGACATGACGCCGCGCGGGGTTGAAAGAATTGAGATACCGAGGCCGTTATAGACGCGCGGCAGGTCCTTGATCGACGAATAGACGCGCCTGCCGGGTCGCGAGACGCGGGCGATTTCGCGAATGACCGGGCCGCCGTCGTGATATTTCAATTCGATCTCGAGAAACGTCCGCTGCGGTTTGTCGTCAAGGCGCCGGTAGCCGCGGATATAGCCTTCGCTTGCGAGCACCTCCAGTACATTGGCGTGCAGGCGGGAAGCGGGGCACCGCACCACCCGCTTGTGGACGCGCTGGCCGTTGCGGATGCGGGTGAGCATATCGCCGAGCGGGTCGCTCATTGTCATGACGCGCTCTCCCTACCAGCTCGACTTTACCATTCCCGGGATCTGGCCGTCGGACGCCAGTTCGCGAAGGGCGATGCGGGACATCTTGAGCTTGCGGTAATAGCCGCGGGGGCGGCCGCTGACCATGCAGCGGTTGCGCACGCGGCTGGCAGCGCCATTACGCGGCAGCGCGGCCAGTTTCAATCGTGCGGCAAAACGCTCTTCCATGGGCACGGTTTCATCGTTGGCGCGTGCTTTCAACTCTTCCCGCTTCGCCTTGTACCGAGCGACCAGACGCCGGCGCTTGAGGTCCCGTTCCACCGCACTTCGCTTCGCCATTCGCCGTTCTCCTTCTGCCGCACCGTGCGCCGTCACGCCGTGAAGGGCATGTTGAAGCCCTTCAGCAGCGCGCGCGCCTCGTCGTCGGTCTCCGCTGTGGTTGCGATGACAATATCCAGTCCGCGCACCGTATCGATGCTGTCATAGTCAATTTCAGGAAATACGATCTGTTCCTTGAGCCCCAGAGCGTAATTGCCGCGGCCGTCAAAGCTTTTGGGAGACACGCCGTGGAAGTCCCGCACCCGCGGCAGGGCGATGTTGATCAGTCGGTCGAGAAACTCGTACATCCGCTCACGGCGCAGCGTCACCTTGCATCCGACCGTCATGCCCTCGCGCAGCTTGAAATTGGCGATCGACCGCTTTGCCCGCGTGACGACCGGTTTCTGGCCGGCGATAGCAGTCAGGTCTTCCACCGCGCCCTGGATCAGCTTGCTGTCGCGAGCCGCCTCGCCGGCGCCCATATTGATCACGATCTTGGAGAGGCGCGGTGTGCGCATGGCGTTGTCATAGCCGAACTGCTGTATCAGTGCGGGCTTGACAGTGGTCTTGTAATGGTCGTGCAAACGGGCCATGGCGAGCTCCTCAACGATCGATGACTTCGCCGGAGCGCTTGGCGTAGCGCACCTTGCGGCCGTCTTCGAGGCGCCGGTAACCGACGCGCGTCGGGCGGCCGTCCTTGGGGTCGATCAATGCGACGTTGGAGACGGCGAGCGGCGCTTCCTTTTGCATGATACCGCCCGGCGACACGGGGCTGGGGCGGGTGTGGCGTTTCACCAGATTCACGCCTTGCACGACCAGGCGCCGCTCCTTGCGAAGAATGCGGAGGACTTCACCGGTCTTGCCGCGTTCGCGGCCGGTGAGAACCACGACGTTGTCGCCCTTGCGAACCTTGTATTTTTCCGCCATTGACGGGTCCTCACAACACTTCGGGGGCCAAGGACACGATGCGCATGTAGCGCCGCGCCCGGAGTTCACGGGTGACGGGGCCGAAAATGCGGGTTCCGATCGGTTCTCCCTGCCGGTTGATGAGCACGGCGGCGTTGTTGTCGAAACGTATGGCGCCGCCGTCGGGGCGGCGGATTTCCTTCGCCGTGCGCACGATCACCGCGTGATGGATTTCGCCTTTCTTGACGCGCCCGCGCGGGATTGCTTCCTTCACCGACACGACTATGACATCGCCCACCGATGCGGTGCGCCGCCCGGCGCCGCCAAGCACCTTGATACACTGGACGCGCCGGGCCCCGGAATTATCGGCGACATCCAGGTTTGTCTGCATTTGAATCATGTGCGCCTCCTCACGGAATAACCAGCGCGGCTTCAGACGCTGTCTGCCACGATCTCCCAGCGTTTCCGCCGGGAGATCGGGCGGCATTCACGAATGCGCACGGAATCGCCCACCTTGCAGGCATTTTCGGGGTCGTGCGCGGCGTAGCGCTTCGACCGGCGAATGAATTTCTTGTAGACCGGATGGCGGAAGCGCCGTTCGACCCGGACAACGACGGTCTTGTCGGCCTTGTCGCTGATGACGGTTCCCAGCAGAACGCGTTTGGGCATGGGGATTACTCGCCTGTTGTCGGGGTTGCGTCAGCGCGTTCGCCGAGAACGGTGCGGATGCGTGCGATGTCGCGGCGGACTTCACGGACTCGCGCAGTGTTTTCGAGCTGTCCGGTGGCGCGCTGAAACCGCAGGTTGAACTGTTCCTTTTTCAGGTCCAGCAACCGGGTTTTCAGCGCCGCGTCGTCGCGCTCGCGCAATTCCCGGGCTTTCACGGCTCAGCCCTCGTCACCAATGCGGGCGACAAAGCGCGTCGCCATGGGCAGCTTGGCGGCGCCGCGCTCGAACGCTGTGCGCGCGAGATCGGCAGGCACGCCGTCAAGTTCGAAGACGATGCGCCCGGGCTTTACGCGGCACATCCAGTATTCCGGCGCGCCCTTGCCCTTGCCCATGCGCACTTCGGTGGGCTTCTTGCTCACCGGAACGTCGGGGAAGATACGGATCCACATGCGCCCGGCGCGCTTGATATGGCGCGTAATGGCGCGCCGCGCGGCTTCGATCTGGCGCGCCGTGACGCGCGCCGGCTGGGTGGATTTGAGGCCGTAGGCGCCGAAATTGAGGGTGGTGCCGCCTTTAGCGAGGCCGTGGATGCGGCCCTTGTGCGCCTTGCGGTATTTGGTGCGTTTCGGACTTTGCACGACCTTTGCTCCCTACGCCCGCGCGCCCTGGAACTCACCCCGGCGGCGGTCCTGCGCCATCGGGTCATGCTCCATGATCTCGCCCTTGAACACCCACACCTTGACGCCACAGGTGCCGTAGGCGGTCTGCGCCTGTTTGATTCCGTAGTCGATATCGGCGCGCAATGTGTGCAGTGGTACGCGGCCCTCGCGATACCACTCGGTGCGCGCAATTTCCGCCCCGCCGAGACGGCCGCCGCAATTGATGCGAATACCGAGGGCGCCGAGCCGCATGGCGGACTGCACGGCGCGCTTCATGGCGCGGCGAAAGGCGACACGCCGTTCCAGTTGCTGGGCGATATTTTCTGCCACCAACTGGGCGTCGATCTCCGGTTTGCGGATTTCGACGATATTGATGTGCACCTCGCTCTCGGTGAGCTTCGCCACGTCCCTGCGCAGGCGTTCGATATCGGCGCCCTTCTTGCCGATGACGACGCCCGGGCGAGCGGTATGGATGGTTACCCGGGCCTTCCGGGCCGGGCGTTCGATGACGATGCGCGAGACGCCGGCCTGGCTCAGGCGCTTGCGCAGATAGCCGCGGATGCGCAAATCCTCGTGCAGCAGGCTGCCATAGGTGGCATCGGCATACCAGCGCGAGTCCCAGGTGCGGTTGATGCCGAGCCGGAGCCCGACGGGGTTGACCTTCTGGCCCATGATCACTCTCCCTCGTCGGAGGTGCGGTCGCGCACCACCACGGTCAACCGACTGAACGGCTTGGCGATGCGCCCCATGCGCCCGCGCGCACGGGGGCGCCAGCGGCGCATGGTAATCGCCTTGCCGACATAAGCTTCCGCAACATACAGTTTGTCGATGTCGAGGCCGTGATTGTTTTCGGCATTGGCGACCGCCGATTGCAGCACCTTGCGCACTTCGCCGGCGATGCGGCGGCGGGAAAATGCCAAGGCACTCAATGCCGCGTCGCATTGCAGGCCGCGAATGGACTGGGCCACAAGGTTGAGTTTGCGCGGGCTGGTGCGCATCACCTTGGCCATGGCCATCGCTTCCTGCTCAGGGAGGCGGCGTTCGCGGTTTGGCTTGCCCATCTGTTCAGGCCCTCCGCGCCTTCTTGTCGCCCGCATGTCCGTAATAGGTGCGGGTGGGCGCGAACTCGCCGAATTTGTGGCCAACCATGTTTTCGGTGACCAGCACGGGGATGAACTTGTGCCCGTTATGAACACCGAAGGTGAGGCCGACAAACTGCGGCAGGATGGTGGAGCGCCGCGACCAGGTGCGTATGACCTCCTTGCGCCCGGCAAGGTGGACGGCCTCGGCCTTTTTCAACAGATAGCCGTCGACGAACGGCCCCTTTCGGATTGATCGCGCCATGCCTGCCTCCCTAGCGCCGCTTTTTGGCCCGATGGCGGCTGCGCAAAATCAGCCGGTTGCTGTTCCTGGTTCGCCGGGTGCGCTTGCCCTTGGTCGGCACACCCCACGGGGTTACGGGGTGGCGGCCGCCGGAGCTTTTTCCTTCGCCGCCGCCATGGGGATGATCAACCGGATTCATTGCCACGCCGCGCACTTTCGGGCGCCGTCCGCGCCAGCGGTTACGGCCTGCCTTGCCGAGCTTGATGTTCTGATTGTCGGGATTGGACACGGCACCGACGGTGGCCATGCATTCAGCGCGCACCATGCGCTGCTCGCCGGACGACAGGCGCAGCAGGGCATAGCCCGCATCCTTGCCGACGAGCTGGGCGTAATTGCCGGCGGCCCGCGCGATCTGTCCGCCCTTGCCCGGCTTCATCTCGATATTGTGGATGATGGTGCCCACCGGCATGTTCCGCATGGGCATGGCGTTGCCGGGCTTGATATCCGCACGTTCGTCGGCAATCACCTGGTCGCCGGCGCGCAAGCGCTGCGGTGCGATGATGTAAGCCTGTTCCCCGTCCTCATAGGTCAGCAGCGCGATGAAGGCGGAGCGGTTGGGGTCGTATTCCAGACGCTCGACGGTTGCCGGAGCGCCGAACTTGCGGCGCTTGAAGTCTATCACCCGGTAGCGCCGCTTGTGGCCGCCGCCGCGGTGGCGCGCGGTCATGCGCCCCTGGTTGTTGCGTCCGCCGCTGCTTGCCTTGCCTTTCACCAGCCGCTTGACCGGCGCCCCCTTGTGCAGCTCGCTGCGATCCACGAGGACGAGGCCGCGCCGCGACGGCGTGGTGGGGCGATATGTCTTGAGAGCCATCAGCGCGCCTCCTAGATACCGGCCATGTAGTCGAGGCTCTGGCCGGCGGCGAGAGTGACCACGGCCTTTTTCACATCGGAGCGGCGCCCCAATCGACCGCGAAACCGCTTGGTCTTGCCTTTCGCAATCAGCGTGTTGACGCCGGCAACCTTGACACTGAACAGGGTTTCGATCGCCTGTCGGATTTCAGGCTTGGTGGCGTCGCGCGCGACGCGAAACGCGTATTGGTTATGTTCGCTGAGCGCCGTGGTCTTTTCGGTGATGATGGGGCCGCGAATGATGTCGTAAGCGCGTTCGGTATTCATGACAGGCGCGCCTCCAAGGCTTCCACACCGGCGCGGGTGAGCACCAGCACGTCGCGGCGCAGGATGTCGTACACATTGGCGCCGATATCCGGCAGCAGGTCGATGCCGACGATGTTGGCGGCGGCGCGGCGAAAATTGGCGTCGATTTCGGCGCCGTCCACGATCAGCGCCGACCGCCACCCGAACGCCGCGACACGCGCCGCGAGAAGTTTTGTCTTCGGCTCGGCGAGCCGCGCCGCGTCCAGCACCACCAGCTTGCCTTCGGCCTGCTTGGCGGAAAGTGCGCATTTCAGGGCCAGTTTGCGGACCTTGCGCGGCAGGGCGATGGCGAAGTCGCGCGGCTGTGGTCCGAAGGCACGGCCGCCGCTGCGGAATTGCGAGACCTTCCGGCTGCCCTGGCGCGCGCGTCCGGTTCCCTTTTGCTTGTAGGGCTTGGCGCCAGTGCCGGCGACATCGGACCGCCCCTGCACCTTGCGTCCGACGGCACGGCGGCGCGCGAGCTGCCATACCACCATGCGCTTGAGCAGATCGCGCCGCACCGGCACGCCGAAGACCGTATCCGCTAGGTCGATCTGGCCCGCGGCGGCGTTATCAAGAGTCATCACATCGCATTGCATGGCGTTCAGGCCTCCGCCACAGCGCCGGGAAGCGGGGCACCGCCGGGCAGGGATTTCTTTTTGGCGTCGGTAACGCGCAACAGGCCGCCCTTCGGCCCCGGCACCCCGCCCATGACCATGATCAGACCGCGATCGGCGTCGCTGCCCACCACATAGAGGTTTTGCTCGGTGACCTTCGCCGCCCCCAGATGACCGGCCATCTTCTTGCCCTTGAACACCCGCCCGGGTTCCTGGCACTGGCCGGTGGAGCCGTGGCTGCGGTGTGAAATCGACACGCCGTGGCTGGCGCGCAAGCCGCCGAAATTGTGGCGTTTCATGGCGCCGGCAAAACCCTTGCCGATGGAAGTCCCGCTGACATCCACAAACTGGCCGCGCACGAAATGGTCTGCGGTGAGGCTGCGTCCGACATCGATCAGGCAATCGGGGCTGACGCGAAACTCGGCGAGCCGCCGCTTCGGCTCCACCTGCGCCCTGGCGAAATGGCCGCGCATGGCCTTCGAGACTTTTCGCGCCCTGGCCGTGCCGACGCCGATCTGCAATGCGGTGTAACCATCGCGCTCGGCGGTTTTTTGCGCCACGACCTGGCAGTTTTCGACTTTCAGCACGGTGACCGGCAAATGGCGCCCGTCTTCGAGATAGACGCGCGTCATTCCCAGTTTTTCCGCGATCAATCCGGTTCTCATGACGGGCTCCGGCTAGAGCTTGATCTCGACATCGACGCCGGCCGCAAGGTCGAGCTTCATCAGCGCATCGACGGTTTGCGGGGTGGGGTCGACGATATCCAGCAGCCGCTTGTGCGTGCGGATTTCAAACTGCTCGCGTGATTTCTTGTCGATATGCGGCGAGCGCAGCACGGTGAAGCGGTCGATATGCGTCGGCAGCGGAATCGGGCCGCGCACATCGGCGCCGGTGCGCCGCGCGGTGTTGACGATTTCCAGCGTCGATTGATCGAGAACCCCATGGTCGTAAGCCTTGAGGCGGATACGGATATTCTGGCTTTCCATCGTCAACTCCCGTCGTCAAAGCGGCGCGCAGGAACGCGCCCCGGCATCCCGCTATTCGACGATTTCGGCGACGACGCCGGCGCCGACCGTGCGACCGCCCTCGCGGATCGCAAAGCGAAGTCCCTGGTCCATCGCAATAGGCGCGATCAACGAGATGTTCATCGCGATGTTGTCGCCGGGCATCACCATCTCCGTGCCCTCAGGCAACTCGACCGTACCCGTAACATCCGTCGTGCGAAAGTAAAACTGAGGACGGTAATTCGTGAAAAACGGCGTGTGACGACCACCCTCATCCTTCGTCAGAATGTACGCCTCGGCCTTGAAACGCGTGTGCGGCGTAATCGAACCAGGCGCCGCCAGAACCTGGCCACGCTCAACATCCGTGCGCTTCGTACCACGGAGAAGCGCGCCGATATTGTCGCCAGCCTCGCCCTGGTCAAGAAGCTTCCGAAACATCTCAACCCCGGTGCACACCGTCTTCGCCGTCTCCTTCAGGCCAACTATCTCAACCTCATCGCCAACCTTCACAATCCCCCGCTCAACGCGCCCCGTAACAACCGTACCCCGGCCCGAGATCGAAAATACATCCTCAATCGGCATCAGAAACGGCTTGTCCTTCGCACGCGCAGGCGTCGGAATGTAGGAATCAACCGCAGACATCAACGCATCTATCGAGCCAACCGCCGTTTCGCCCGATACACCCTCAAGCGCCTGAAGCGCCGAACCCGAAACTATCGGGATGTCATCACCAGGAAAATCATAGTCCGACAGAAGCTCGCGCACCTCAAGCTCGACAAGCTCAAGAAGCTCAGGGTCGTCAACCTGATCAACCTTGTTCAGATAGACAACAATCGCAGGAACGCCAACCTGGCGCGCAAGCAGGATGTGCTCGCGCGTCTGCGGCATCGGACCGTCCGCTGCAGAAACAACAAGGATCGCCCCGTCCATCTGCGCAGCACCCGTGATCATGTTCTTCACATAGTCCGCATGACCGGGACAATCCACATGCGCATAGTGGCGATCCGGCGTCTCATACTCGACATGGGCCGTCGCAATGGTGATACCACGCGCCTTCTCCTCAGGCGCCTTGTCGATCTCGTCATACGCCGTAAATTCAGCGCCGCCGCGTTCCGCCAATATCTTCGTGATCGCCGCTGTAAGCGTCGTCTTGCCATGATCAACATGGCCAATCGTTCCAACATTCGCGTGAGGCTTGTTACGCTCAAACTTCTCTTTCGCCATTGCTCTACTCCGTTTGCCCGGCCTGTGCGGGCGCCGGCATTGTCGAAAACGGTGTCGAAAACGGTTCCTCGATCATGCGAGGCTGGCGCGGACGTCCTCGCGGACCATGCGCGGCACCGGGTCGTAATGATCGAAGAACATGCTGTATTGCGCGCGCCCCTGCGTGATGGAGCGCAAGGTGTTGACATAACCGAACATGGTTGCCAGCGGCACCATGGCGGTGACCATCATGGCCAGGCCGTGAGCTTCCATTCCCTGGATATGCCCGCGGCGGCTGTTCAGGTCGCCGATGACATCTCCCATGAAATTTTCCGGCGTCAGTACTTCCACGCGCATGACGGGCTCCAGCAATTGCGGTCCGGCATCGGTCATGGCGTCGCGCATGGCCGCGCGGGCGGCGATCTCAAACGCCATGACGCTGGAGTCGACCTCATGATGCGCGCCGTCCACCAGGGTCGCCTTCACATCGATCACCGGATAGCCGGCGACGACGCCGGATTCCATGGCGCCGCGAAGACCCTTCTCGACACCGGGTACATATTCACGCGGAACATTGCCGCCGACCACGATGCTTTCGAATTCGAGTCCGCTGCCGGCTTCGCCGGGGGCAAGGCGCAGCTTCAGGCGCGCAAACTGGCCTGACCCGCCGGTCTGTTTCTTGTGGGTGTAGTCGATCTCGGCGGGACGGCTGATGGTTTCGCGATAGGCGACCTGCGGGGCGCCGACATTGGCCGCCACCTGAAATTCGCGTTTCATCCGGTCCACGATGATATCGAGATGCAGCTCGCCCATGCCCTTGATGATGGTCTGGCCGCTCTCATTGTCCACGGATACCTTGAAGGACGGGTCCTCCATGGCGAGGCGGCCGAGCGCCGTTGCGATCTTTTCCTGATCAGCCTTGGTTTTCGGCTCGACAGCGACTTCGATGACCGGTTCCGGAAACGCCATCTTTTCCAGCACCACGGGACGATCGGCGGCGCACAGCGTGTCGCCGGTGGTGGTGTTCTTCAGCCCGCACAGCGCCACAATGTCGCCGGCCCGGGCTTCCTTGATGTCTTCGCGGTGATTGGCATGCATGGCAAGCATGCGGCCCACGCGCTCGCGGCGCCGCTTGAGCGGGTTGTACACCGAGGCGCCGCTTTCCAGGACACCGGAGTAGATGCGCACAAAGGTGAGGGAGCCGACATATTTGTCGTTCATGATCTTGAAGGCGAGCGCTGCCAGCGGTTCGTCGTCGGTGCTGGCGCGGCTCAGCGTCTCGTCGCTGTCCGGCTTGACGCCCTCGATCGCCGCAATGTCACTGGGTGCCGGCAGATATGACACCACCGCGTCGAGCAGCGGCTGGACGCCCTTGTTCTTGAATGCCGAGCCGTTGAGGACGGGCACGAAGGCGCCGGCCAGCGTGCCCTTGCGAATACACCGGCGGAGCGTATCGGCGTCCGGCTCGGTACCGTCGAAATAGGCTTCCAGCGCGTCGTCGTCATGCTCGACGGCGGCAAGCACCACTGCTTCGCGGGCGGCCTGCGCTGCCTCCTGCATCGCCGGCGGGATTTCGGCGGTGACGAACTCCGCCCCCAGGGTTTCGTCCTTCCAGAGGATAGCGTTCATGGCGATGAGATCGACCACGCCGGCATAGCGCGCCTCGGCGCCTACCGGCAATTGCAGCACCAGCGGCGTTGCGCCCAGGCGTTCCTTGATCATCTCCACGCAGCGATCGAAATCGGCGCCGATACGGTCCATCTTGTTGACGAAACAGATGCGCGGCACGCCATAGCGGTCGGCCTGCCGCCATACGGTTTCCGACTGCGGCTCGACGCCGGCCACGCTGTCGAAGACACACACTGCACCGTCAAGCACACGCAGCGACCGCTCGACCTCAATGGTGAAATCGACATGGCCCGGCGTGTCGATGATGTTGATGCGATGGTCGTGCCAGAAGCAGGTGGTGGCGGCGGATGTGATGGTGATACCGCGCTCTTGTTCCTGGTCCATCCAGTCCATGGTGGCGGCGCCGTCATGCACTTCGCCCATGCGGTGCGAGCGCCCGGTGTAGAACAGGATCCGTTCTGTTGTGGTCGTCTTGCCGGCATCAATATGCGCCATGATGCCGATATTGCGATAGCGACCGAGTTCGGTATTGCGCGCCATGGTATTCAGGATCCGTCCGCGGGGGTTTTCCGCACTACCAGCGATAGTGCGAGAACGCCTTGTTGGCTTCCGCCATGCGGTGCGTATCCTCGCGCTTCTTGACGGCGGCGCCGCGATTGGCGGCGGCATCCATGAGTTCGTTGGAAAGGCGGTCCACCATGGTTTTTTCGGCCCGCCGGCGCGCCGAATCGATGAGCCAGCGAATGGCCAGCGCCTGCCGGCGGTCGGCCTTCACCTCCATCGGCACCTGATAGGTGGCGCCGCCGACACGGCGGGATTTCACTTCGATATTGGGCTTCACATTTTCCAGCGCATTGTGAAACAGTTGCAGGGGGTCGCCGCCGCCGCGCTGGGACATGCGGTCGAACGCCCCGTAGACGATGCGCTCGGCGACGGATTTCTTGCCGGCCATCATCAGGTTGTTCATGAATTTGTTGAGCACGACGTCGCCAAAGCGGGCGTCGCCCAGGACTTCGCGTTTTTCGGCTGCGCGGCGGCGGGACATCGGCCAACCCTCCCCTAGCGCGGGCGCTTGGCGCCGTATTTCGACCGCCGCTGCCGGCGGTCCTCGACGCCCTGCGTATCCAGCTTGCCGCGGATGACATGATAACGCACACCCGGCAGGTCCTTGACCCGGCCGCCGCGGATGAGAACCACGGAATGCTCGGCCAGTTGATGCCCTTCGCCGGGAATATAGCTGATGACCTCAAACCCGTTGGTGAGCCGCACACGCGCCACCTTGCGCAGGGCAGAGTTGGGTTTCTTCGGCGTCGTAGTGTAGACGCGCGTGCACACGCCGCGCTTCTGCGGGCAGGATTCGAGCGCCGGCACCTTGTTGCGCTCGACCGGGCGCTGGCGGCCCTTGCGAACCAATTGATTGATGGTCGGCATCAGAACTGCTCCCGTCCCCAGACCGTGGTTGCGCCGGCACCCGCGCCGACAAGACAAAACCTGACGCCGCATGGAGCCGGCTGCGGCCCCTGCGGTGCCCTTCCCGCATATGCGGGTGTCCCGAAACTTCAGTGCACGAAGGCGGCCGTTACGGCCGCCGCCGGAGGCAGCGTTCAGACGGGACATCTGCCGCCTGCCCCCCAATGAGCCGCGCACCTTACGCCCGCCCCCGCCCCGCGTCAAGAAGATTCCGCGACGGGGAATTCCTCGCGCAAGTCTGCCGGGCCGGTTCGGCGGCGGGCGGGCGCCGCCGGACGAACTCAGGCGGCGCCGGCCTCGATGTTCTCGAGCAGCCGCGCCTCCTGCTCGTGCGCCCGGCGCTGGCGCTCCTGTTCCTCGCGTTCCTTCGCGCGCGCGCTGCGTTCTTCCAGAACCAGGCGGTCCTCTTCGGACGCGACACGCTTCTGCTCGTTGATGAAACGCCCGGTGCCGGCGGGAATCAGGCGCCCAACGATCACATTTTCCTTCAGTCCGTTGAGCTGGTCGGTGCGCGCCGTCACCGCGGCCTCGGTCAGCACCCGCGTCGTCTCCTGGAACGAAGCGGCGGAAATGAATGACGTGGTCTGCAAACTCGCCTTGGTGATGCCAAGCAGCACGGGCGTTACCAGCGCCGGCTCCTTGCCCTCCGCTTCCGCCTTCGCGTTTTCGTGGCGGAACAGGGTCTTGTCGACCGTTTCGCCGATCAGGAAATCGGTGCCGCCGGGATCGGTGATCTCCACCTTTTGCAGCATCTGGCGGGTGACGACCTCAATGTGCTTGTCGTTGATCTTGACGCCTTGCAGGCGGTAAACGTCCTGAATCTCGTTAATCAGATATTCGGCGAGCGCCTCCACACCCAACACGCGCAGGATGTCGTGCGGCACCGTGCTGCCATCCACGAGCGGGTCACCCGGCTTCACATGACTGCCTTCCTGAACCCGGATGTGCTGGCCCTTGGGGACGAAATGCACGTCTTCCTCGGCCATTTCGTCGGGAGAATTGTCGTCGTGCAAGGGTTTGACGATCAGGCGTTTCTTGCCCTTGTAGTCCTTGCCGAATTCGACGCGGCCCTCGATGTTGCTGATAAATGCCGGTTCCTTGGGGCGCCGCGCCTCGAAGAGTTCTCCCACACGCGGCAGACCGCCGGTGATGTCGCGCGCTTTCGACACTTCCAGGGGGATGCGCGCCATGACATCGCCGCGCTGAACTTCATCACCCCTGTCGATGCTGAGGATGGCGCTGACCGGCAGTTCGAAAATGATGCTCTCCTTCACGACATGAACGTCAGAAGGGACAAGCGCGAGAACATCGCCTTCGGCGATCCGGTCGCCATCAGCGACGCGGAGAACGGCATTTTCGGGCAGTTCAATCTCGGCCAAGACTTCCTCCTGCAGTTTGATCGGCTCGCCCTCGTCGTTCACCAGCACGATATGCGGACGGGGTGTATCCGCCCCACCGACAGGGGTTGATTCGATGACACGCACCATGGACTCGCCGGTCAGCTCGTCCACGTCGTCGCGGGTGGCCACATTGCGGAACTGCACGCGCCCTTCGCGAGGGGCAGTGACAGGCTTCTGATCGGTCATGTCATGAACGTCGGAGGGGACATGCGCGAGAACATCGCCTTCGGCGACCCGGTCGTCATCAGCGACGCGGAGAACGGCATTTTCGGGCAGTTCAATCTCGGCCAGGACTTCTTCCTGCAGTTTGATCGGCTCACCCATGTCGTCCACCAGCACGATATGCGGACGGGGTGTGTCTGCGCTGCCGACAGGGATTGATTCGATGACGCGCACGAACGGCTCGCTGGTCGCCTCGTCTATGTCGCGGCGGGTGGCCACATTGCGGAACTGCACGCGCCCTTCACGAGGGGCGGTCTCGGGCTTCGGATCGATAAGGCGCAGCAATTGCAGCGGTTCGTCGCGTTCGTCCATCAGTGTGATGCGCGGAAGATAGTCCGCACCCCTGCCGGTACGCTTCCATTCGACGACATGGCGGCTCGGAATGCCGGTGATCTCGTCGATTTCCTCGCGCATGGTGGTGCCGTCAATGAGGTCATCAAACCGCACACGACCGTCGAAATTGCTGATGACGGGGCTGGTATGCGGGTCCCATTCGGCGAGCTTCTCACCTTTCTTGATGGGGATGTCGGCGCCGCCCCGGCCGGTGACGAACAGGCGCGCGCCATAGGGCACCCGGTTGCGCGCACGCTCGCGCCCGTGCTCGTCATACTGCACGAATTCGCAATTGCGGCTGGTCAACAGATATTCGCCGTCGCGGCGGCGCTGCAGCACCTGATAGGGCGTGATGGCGAGGACGCCGTCTATTGCGGCCGCGACGCTGGACTGCTCCGCCGTTTGCGACACGGCGCCGCCGATGTGGAAGGTGCGCATCGTCAACTGGGTGCCCGGCTCGCCGATCGACTGGGCCGCGATCACGCCCACTGCCTCGCCGATATTCACCATGGTACCGCGCGCAAGGTCGCGGCCATAACAGCGGGCGCACACGCCCTGCTCGGTCTTGCAGGTCAGAACCGAGCGAATCTTCATCTCGGTAATGTCCAGCGCCTCGATCTGCGCGACCATTTCCTCGTCGATGAGTTCACCGGCGCGGACAACGACGGCATTGTCGACAGGGCTGGTCACATCCTCGGCAGCGCAGCGGCCAAGGATCCGCTCAGCCAGCGGCTCGACGATGTCACCGCCGTCCACCACCGGCTTCACGGTGAGGCCGGCATCGGTGCCGCAATCATTCTCGGTGATGATGACATCCTGGGCGACGTCGACAAGGCGGCGGGTGAGATAGCCTGAATTGGCGGTCTTGAGAGCAGTGTCGGCAAGGCCCTTGCGGGCGCCGTGCGTCGAATTGAAATATTCGAGCACGGTGAGCCCTTCCTTGAAGTTGGCGATGATGGGCGTTTCGATGATCTCCCCCGACGGCTTGGCCATCAGGCCGCGCATGCCGGCAAGCTGCTTCATCTGCGCGGCAGAACCGCGCGCGCCGGAATGCGCCATCATGTAGATCGAGTTGACATCGCGCTGGTCGGCAGCGGCATTGGACACGTCGATGGCGCGCATCATGTCGGCTGCGACCTGGTCGGTGCACTGCGACCAGACATCGATGACCTTGTTGTATTTCTCGCCCTGGGTGATGAGGCCCTCGGCGTATTGACGCTCGAATTCCTTCACCTGCGCGCGAGTCTCCTCGACCATTCCCCGCTTGGAGCCGGGCACCACCATGTCATCCTTGCCGAAGGAGATGCCAGCACGGCACGCCTGGCCGAAGCCCAGCTTCATGACGCGGTCGGCGAACAGGACGGTCTCCTTCTGCCCGCAATGGCGATAGACCTCGTCGATCACCTGGCTGATTTCCTTCTTGGTCAGCAGGCGGTTGATGAGGCTGAAACCGATGCGCGGATGGCGGGGCAGAATTTTCGCCAGCAGCATACGGCCCGGCGTCGTCACGACGATGGAGGTTTTCGGCTCGCCGGCCTCGTCCACGCCATCGAAGCGCGCCTTGATGCGGGCGTGCAGGTGCAGCGCACCGGAATGCAGCGCGTGTTCGATCTCTCCCACATCGGCGAAGACCATGTCCTCCCCCGGCACGCCGTCACGCTGGAGGGTCTGATAGTAGAGTCCGAGCACGATATCCTGAGTGGGGACGATGATCGGCTTGCCGTTGGCGGGGCTCAGGATGTTGTTGGTGGACATCATCAGCACGCGCGCTTCGAGCTGTGCTTCCAGCGACAGGGGCACATGGACCGCCATCTGGTCGCCGTCGAAATCGGCATTGAAGGCGGCGCAGACCAGCGGGTGAAGCTGGATCGCCTTGCCTTCGATGAGTTTCGGTTCGAAGGCCTGGATGCCCAGCCGGTGCAGGGTCGGCGCCCGGTTGAGCAGCACGGGATGCTCGCGGATGACCTCTTCCAGAATGTCCCATACTTCGGGGCGTTCCTTTTCCACCAGGCGCTTGGCAGCCTTGATGGTGGTGGCCATGCCGTAGAGTTCCAGCTTGGCGTAGATGAAGGGCTTGAACAGTTCGAGCGCCATCTTCTTGGGCAGGCCGCATTCATGCAGCTTGAGTTCGGGGCCGACGACGATGACGGAACGGCCCGAATAGTCGCAGCGCTTGCCGAGCAGGTTCTGGCGGAAACGGCCCTGCTTGCCTTTCAGCATGTCAGCCAGTGATTTCAGCGGCCGCTTGTTGGCGCCGTGGATGACACGCCCACGGCGGCCATTGTCGAACAGCGCGTCCACGGATTCCTGCAGCATGCGCTTTTCATTGCGCACGATGATATCCGGCGCCCGCAGTTCCAGCAGGCGCTTGAGGCGGTTGTTGCGGTTGATGACGCGGCGGTACAGGTCGTTGAGGTCGGAGGTGGCGAAGCGGCCGCCGTCGAGCGGCACCAGCGGCCGCAGTTCCGGCGGGATGACGGGAACGACTTCGAGGATCATCCATTCCGGCCGGTTGCCGGAGTCGATGAACGCCTTGATGAGCTTGAGGCGCTTGACCAGCTTCTTGCGCTTGGCTTCGGAGTTGGTCTCGTGCAGGGCCTCTTCCATGAGGTCGCGCTCATAGTCGAGTTCGATATCGGCCAGCATGTCGCGGATGGCCTCGGCGCCGATGCTGGCGCGGAAGTCATCGCCATATTCATCCAACGCCTCGAAATACTCCTCCTCGGAGAGAAGCTGGTTCTTTTCGAGTTCGGTGAGGCCCGGCTCAACCACCACATAGTTTTCGAAATAGAGGATGCGCTCGATTTCCTTGAGGGTCATGTCGAGCAGGGTGCCGATGCGCGACGGCAGGGACTTGAGAAACCAGATATGGGCGACGGGCGAGGCAAGTTCGATATGGCCCATGCGCTCGCGGCGCACGCGGGACTGGATCACCTCGACGCCGCATTTCTCGCACACGATGCCGCGATGCTTCATGCGCTTGTATTTGCCGCACAGGCATTCATAGTCGCGGATGGGGCCGAAAATCTTGGCGCAGAACAACCCGTCGCGTTCGGGTTTGAAAGTCCGGTAATTGATGGTTTCGGGCTTCTTGACTTCGCCGTACGACCACGAGCGGATTTTTTCGGGACTCGCGATCGAAATACGAATCTCGTCGAACCGCTGCGCGCTCGACACCGGCGCGTACATGTTCGCCACATCGTTCATTTCGTTTCTCCCGTGCCGGCGGCGGTGCACCGGCGTTTGCGCTACTTTCGCTCGACCAGGTCCACGTCGAGCCCGAGCGACTGCAATTCCTTGACCAGGACGTTGAAGGATTCCGGTATGCCGGCCTCAAACGCGTCGTCGCCGCGAACGATCGATTCATAGGCCTTGGTGCGGCCTGATACGTCGTCGGACTTGACCGTCAGCATTTCCTGCAAGGTGTAGGCGGCGCCGTACGCCTGCAGCGCCCATACTTCCATCTCGCCGAAGCGCTGGCCGCCGAATTGCGCCTTGCCGCCCAGCGGCTGCTGGGTCACCAGGCTGTAGGGGCCGATGGACCGGGCGTGAATCTTGTCATCCACAAGATGATGCAGCTTCAGCATGTAGATGTAGCCGACGGTCACCCGGCGGTCGAAAGGCTCGCCGGTGCGTCCGTCGATCAGCGTCACCTGCCCGGAAGTATCCAGCCCGGCGGCATCAAGCATATCCACGATGTCCGCCTCGTGAGCGCCGTCGAATACGGGCGTGGCCACGGGCACACCGTCGCGTACATGCTCCGCCAACACGGTCACTTCGTCGTCGGACAGCTGGGCCAGCGCCGACGCGGTGACGTTCTCGCCGTAATACTCACCCAGGCGGTGGCGCAGCGCACCGGGGCCGGTCGCGGCATTGAGCATTTCGCCGACCTCGCGGCCCAGCGCATGGGTTGCCCATCCGAGATGGGTTTCGAGAATCTGCCCGACATTCATGCGCGACGGTACGCCGAGGGGATTGAGGACGATATCCACCGGTGTACCGTCCTCCAGCCACGGCATGTCCTCGACGGGTACGATGCGCGAGATCACGCCCTTGTTGCCGTGGCGCCCGGCCATCTTGTCGCCCGGCTGCAGCTTGCGCTTCACAGCGACGAACACCTTGACCATCTTGAGGACGCCGGGCATCAGCTCATCGCCTGCCTGGACCTTTTCCACCTTTTCCTCGAAGCGTTCGGTGAGGCCGCCGATAGTGTCGTCGAACTCGCGCTTGAGATTCTCGATGCGGTCCATGACAGCATCGTCCTTCACAGCGAACTGCCACCACTGGCCCCTGCTGAAGGGGGCCAGCAGCTTCTCGGTGATCACGGTGCCGGCTTCGGCGCCGTCGGGTCCCGCCGCAATTTCGCGCCCCGCAAGCAATGCGCGCAGGCGGTCATAGACATTGCGTTCGATGATCTGGCGCTCGTCGTCGCGGTCCTTCGCCAGGCGGTCGATCTCGGCGCGCTCGATAGCGAGCGCGCGCTCGTCCTTGTCGACGCCGCGGCGGGAGAACACACGCACCTCCACCACCGTGCCGGAAAAACCGGGCGGCAGACGCAGGGAACTGTCGCGTACGTCGGAGGCCTTTTCGCCGAAAATCGCCCGCAGGAGTTTTTCCTCGGGCGTCATGGGCGACTCGCCCTTCGGCGTGATCTTGCCGACGAGGATGTCGTTGGGCGCCACTTCCGCGCCGACATAGACGATGCCGGCCTCGTCCAGATGGCCGAGAGTTTCCTCACCGATATTGGGGATGTCGCGGGTGATCTCCTCCGGGCCGAGCTTGGTATCGCGCGCCATCACCTCGAATTCCTCGATATGGATCGAGGTAAACACATCGTCGCTGACGATGCGCTCGGAGATCAGTATCGAGTCCTCGAAATTATAGCCGTTCCACGGCATGAAGGCGACGAGAACGTTGCGTCCCAGCGCCAGTTCGCCGAGATCGGTGGACGGGCCGTCGGCAATGACATCGCCGGCCGCCACCAAGTTGCCGACCTCGACCACGGGGCGGTGATTGATGCAGGTATCCTGGTTGGAGCGCTGGAACTTGCGCAGATTGTATATATCGACGCCTGCGGAGCCGTGCTCATCGTCGCCGGTCACGCGGACGACGATGCGCTGTGCGTCCACCTGGTCGATCACGCCGGCCCGGCGGGCAACGACGGTGGCGCCGGAATCCCGCGCGACCACCTCCTCCATGCCGGTGCCGACAAGCGGTGCCTGGGCGCGCAGCAGGGGCACAGCCTGCCGCTGCATGTTCGACCCCATCAAGGCGCGGTTGGCGTCGTCATTTTCCAGGAACGGAATCAGCGCTGCGGCAACCGACACAAGCTGTTTCGGCGACACGTCGATATAATCGACGCGGTTCGGCGTCGTCATGACGAAATCGCCCTTGACGCGGCAACTGACAAGGTCGCGGCGGAAGCGTCCCTCGTCGGTCAGCGGCGCGTTTGCCTGGGCAATGGTGTAGTTGGCTTCTTCGGTGGCCTCCAGATAATGCACCTCGCTGGAAACCCGGCCGTCCGTCACCTTGCGGTAGGGACTCTGGATGAAGCCGAATTCATTCACATGCGCGTAGGTGGCGAGACTGTTGATCAGCCCGATATTGGGCCCTTCCGGGGTTTCCACCGGACAGATGCGGCCATAATGGGTGGGGTGCACGTCGCGCACCTCGAACCCCGCCCGCTCGCGCGTGAGGCCGCCGGGACCCAGCGCCGACAAGCGGCGCTTGTGGGTGATTTCCGACAGCGGATTGGTCTGGTCCATGAACTGGCTGAGCTGCGAGGAGCCGAAGAATTCGCGCACAGCCGCGGCCGCGGGCTTGGCGTTGACAAGTTCCTGGGGCATCGCGGAGTCGATATCGGGAACGGCGCCCATGCGTTCGCGCAGCGCCCGCTGCAGGCGCAACAGACCGACGCGGTAGTGGTTCTCGATCAATTCCCCGACCGACCGCACGCGGCGATTGCCGAGATGGTCGATATCGTCGATTTCGCCCTTGCCATCCTTGAGATCAACCAGCGTCCGCACGACCGCGAGGATGTCATTGCGCCGCAGTTCGCGCAGGTCGTCGCCGGCGTCGAGACTCAGGCGCTTGTTGAGCTTGAAGCGCCCGACGGTAGAGAGGTCGTAGCGTTCCGAGCGCTGGATCTCGACATCCTCGGCGCGGGCCCATGCCATGCTCGGCCCCAGCCAGTCCACGGCGCAGGAAACGACCAGCAGATGGAATCCGGGCACGGAGTCGAGAATCCATACCCGGCTGACCGTACCTTCAGCGCGCCGGTCGCCGTCGACCGCGGCGCGGTCCAGTGCGCCCAGCGGCTCGGCTTCAGCGTCCGGCGCACCCCACACATCGACGCTGGCCTTCTTCAGCTTCGCGCGGCTGAAGAACAGGTCGTAAAATGCGCGTTCGGAGCTTTCCGCCGTCGACGGCTCGCCGGGCCGCATGACGCGGTATATTTCAGTCAACGCATCTTCGCGCGAGCGGTTCTTATCGATCGCCAAGGTGTTGCGAATATAGGGGCCTGCTGCGGGACCGATCGCCAGAACCGGCAGGCTGACAATACCGCCATCCTCTATCGCGGCCAAAACGGGCGCGGTGATGGGGTCGCCCGCTTCCGCCAGCACAACGCCATCGGCGGGACTGACGATATCCGCGGCAGCAAAGCTTTCCTCGATGGTGCCCCTGTCAACCTGCCCGCGCTCGACTCCCAACTTCGCCAGACGGTTGATGAGACGGGTGGTGACGCGCCGGCCTTTTTCCGCCACGACTTCGCCGGTCTCGGCATTGACGACATCACTTGTCAGCTTGCCGCCTTTCTGGCTTTCCAGGTCCAGCGCCGCGCTCCATCCGTTCTCGCCGCGCTCATAGGTGATGGTTTCGTGGAATTCGCGCAGGATGTCCTCGGTTTCGAGGCCGCAGGCGCGCAGCAGGGTGGTCACCGGCAGCTTGCGTTTGCGGTCGATGCGCACATGCACGAGGTCCTTGGCGTCGAACTCGAAATCGAGCCATGAACCGCGATAGGGGATGACGCGGGCGGCATAGAGATATTTGCCGGAAGAGTGGGTCTTGCCCTTGTCATGGTCGAAAAACACACCGGGGGAGCGGTGCATCTGGCTGACGATCACGCGCTCGGTGCCGTTGATGACGAAGGTGCCCTTGTCGGTCATGAGCGGCATGTCGCCCATGAAGACGTCCTGTTCCTTGATATTGCGAACCGTGCGACCGCCGGTTTCGTCGTCGATGTCGCGAACTTCGAGGCTGAGGGTAACGCGCAGCGGCGCCGCATAGGTCATGCCGCGCTGCTGGCATTCATCCACATCGTAGATGGGGCGGTCGAGCGCGTAGCGCTCAAAGCGCATCTGGGCCTGCCCGGAAGCGTCGTTGATGGGGAAGACAGAGGTGAAGGCGGCTTGCAGGCCGGCGTCGCGGCGTTTTTCAGGAGCGATATCGGCTTGCAGGAAGGCGTCGTAGGACCGTTTCTGAATCTCGATCAGGTTCGGCATGGGCGCCGCGGCCGAGATGCGTCCGAAAGATTTGCGAATGCGCTTGCGTCCGGTAAATGACAGAGTCATGCGGTCTCCTCACATTCGGGTTGTGCGGCCGGGTTGACACGGCGGCGTGCAGCCCGCGCCGGCCATGGCGCGGTTGCCCGGGCGGCAGCGTTGTGCGGCATGATTTTCAGTGCAAAAGAGCCGCGCCAGTTCGCCGCTCCCGCTCTAAGGAGCGCCGCCAACGCGGTTCCCTGACCACTGCCGCCAAATTGTACGTTCTGAAGTCAGCGCCGCCGATTCCTCCAGCCCACGCAAAGAGTCATATGCGCAGCGCAATTTGTCAAGCAAAGAATCGTAATTCGCGTGCCGCCCTGCTCTTGCGTTCGTCGATCCTGCCTGTATCGCCCGTTATTTCAGTTCGACAGTGGCGCCGGCATCCTCCAGCTTCTTTTTCAGCGCTTCGGCTTCGTCCTTGGCGATGGCTTCCTTGATCGGCTTGGGCGCCGATTCGACCAGGTCCTTTGCCTCCTTGAGGCCGAGACCGGTGATCTGCCGGACTTCCTTGATGACGTTGATTTTCTTTTGTCCGAAGGAAACCAGCATTACGTCGAACTCGGTTTGTTCCTCGACTTCGGCCTCGGCTGCAGCCGCGCCCGGTGCTGCCGCCACGGCGACCGGCGCTGCCGCGGACACGCCCCATTTCTCCTCGAGCATCTTCGAGAGTTCGGCCGCTTCGAGAACGGTGAGCTGCGACAGATCCTCGGCGATTTTCGCAAGATCGGCCATGATTGTGATGACTCCTGTGTGTTGTGTTGTCGTGATGGCCGGCGCTCAGGCGGCGGCCTCGGCCCAGGCGTTGAGGACGCGTGCCATCTGGCCTGCCGGCGCTTGCAACACGCCGGCAATGCGGGTCGCCGGCGTGTTGATCATGCCGACCAGCTGCGCGCGCAACTCGTCCAGCGACGGCAGGCTGGCAAGACTGCGCACCGCAGCTTCATCCAGCGGCGTGCCACGCAGGCCGCCGCCGAGGATGATCATATGGGTGTTCTGCTTCGCGAAATCGACGGCAGCCCTGGCTGCCGCCACCGGGTCTTCGGACCAGGCAATCGCGGTGGGACCAGTGAACAGGTCCGCCATATGGCCATAGTCCGTTCCGTCGAGGGCGCGCCGGGCAAGGCTGTTCTTGGTCACCCGGAAAAGCGCGCCGCCGGTGCGCATTTGCCGGCGCAGATCGGTGGCTTCGCTCGCGCTGATGCCCAGATAATGCGTCACCACGACAACATTCGCCTGGTTGAACGTCGCATTCAGCGATTCGATCAGCCGTTCCTTGGTGGCTCGATCCACGGCCGCACTCCACGCATGTTGCACCCGTGCGCCGCAGCGCGCCGGGCTTGCTTCAGATGCTGTCCTGGAAGAGCGGGCCGCGGCGAGCCGCAGCGTTCCTCCGTCTCGGCAGGTGGCTTGCGCCGATCAAGCCCGCATGGGGCGCCTGCTGTCTTGGACAGATGAGAAAGCGGACAATACTCCGCCGTTACAGTTGGGTCAATGCTTCGGTTTCCAGCTTCACGCCGGTTCCCATGGTCGAACTCAGCGCTGCGCGCTGCAGATACACCCCGCGCGCGCCGCTCGGTTTCGCCCGGTTGATGGCGGCGACAAAAGCCTCCACATTCTCGCGCAGGGCCTGCGGCGAAAAGCTCGCCTTGCCGACTCCGGCGTGAATCAATCCGGCGCGTTCCACGCGAAACTCGACCTGGCCGCCCTTTGCCGCCTTGATGGCTTCCGCGAGGTCGTTGGTCACGGTTCCCAGTTTGGGATTGGGCATGAGGCCGCGCGGGCCGAGAATTCGGCCCAGGCGTCCGACAACGCGCATCATGTCGGGGACGGCTATGCACCGGTCAAAATTGATTTCGCCGCCCTGGATCCGTTCCGCCAGGTCTTCGGCGCCGACGATGTCGGCACCGGCAGCCTGCGCTTCCTCGGCCTTGGCGTCGCGTGCGAACACGGCGACGCGCGCGGTCTTGCCGGTGCCGTGCGGCAGGCTCACCATGCCGCGCACCATCTGGTCGGCATGGCGCGGATCGACGCCCAGATTGAGGGCGATTTCGATCGTTTCGTCAAATTTTGCCGTTGCATTCGTGCGCACCATGTCGAGCGCGTCGTCAAGCGGGTAAAGCTTTTCGCGGTCCACCGACTTGCGCAGCGGGGTCATGCGTTTGCTGTCGCGGCGCGCCATGGTTCAGCCCTCCACCACTTCGAGGCCCATGGAACGCGCGGACCCCGCCAACATGCGGCAGGCCGCCTCCACATCGTGGCAATTGAGGTCTTTCGCCTTCAATTCGGCGATCTCGCGCAGATCTTCCATCTTCACCTTGCCTACGGCATCGGTACGGCCGGCCTGACCATTGCCCTTTTCCAGCCCGGCGGCGCGCTTGAGCAGATAGCTCGCCGGCGGAGATTTGGTTTCGAAGCTGAAGCTGCGGTCGGCATAGACGGTGATGACGGTGGGGATGGGCATCCCCTGCTCCATCTTCTGCGTGGCCGCGTTGAAGGTCTTGCAGAACTCCATGATGTTCAGCCCGCGCTGGCCCAGCACGGGGCCGACGGGCGGCGCCGGGCGGGCTTCGCCTGCGGGCACTTGCAGCTTGATATAGCCGGTGATTTTCTTTGCCATCTCGTATCCCTTTCCCTGGGGCGGCGCGGTGCGGCGGTGGCGCGCCTTCCGCGCCCGTTCAGACTGCCCGGTCCGTGTTCAGAGTTTTTCGACCTGGGCGTATTCGAGTTCGACGGGCGTGGCGCGCCCGAAGATCGACACGGCGACTTTCAGCCGCGCCTTGTCCTCGTCGATGTCCTGCACCATGCCGTTGAACGAGGTGAACGGTCCGTCGCACACCCGCACCATCTCACCGATATCGAATGTGATGGAGGGTTTCGGGCGTTCGGTGCCTTCCTTGACCTGACGCAGGATGCGTTCCGCCTCGACATCGGGGATAGGGCTCGGCTTGCCGCCGGACCCCAGCAACCCCGTGACCTTGGGCGTGGTTTTCACCAGATGCCATGTTTCGTCGTTCATGACCATGCGGACCAGCACATAGCCGGGCAGGAATTTGCGCTCGCTGGACACTTTGCGGCCGCGGCGCATTTCCACCACTTCCTCGGTGGGCACCAGCACCTGCTCGAACAGCGGTGACATGTTCTTGCGGATCGCCTGGTCCTTGATCGACTGCGCGACCCGTTTCTCGAAACCGGAATAGGTGTGGATGATGTACCAGCGCGGCTGGCCTGCGGCGGGCATTCTCAGCCCCCCAGGCCGAGAATCGAGGTCACGCCGAGCCGTATCACCCAATCGACGAACAGGAAGAAAATCGCCAGCAGAAACACCATGATAAACACCATGATGGTGGTGATGACGACTTCCTTGCGCGTCGGCCAGGTTACGCGCGAGATTTCCTGGCGCACCTGACGCACGAACTCGGCAGGAGACGGTTTTGCCATGGTGTTGCCCTGAATGATGATCCGAATGGTGTTGTGAACGGTGTTGTGGCGCAAGCCCCCGGACGGGCGCCGCGCGCCGGGCGGGCCGGCAGCGCGGAAAATGGCAGGAGTGGAGGGACTCGAACCCCCAGCCCCCGGTTTTGGAGACCGGTGCTCTACCAATTGAGCTACACTCCTGTGTCCGGCGGGCGCCTCGTGATGAACTGGTCCGTGTGTGTCCGGCTACCGGGATTTGCCGGGATTACTCGACGATTTCGGCGACGACGCCGGCGCCGACCGTGCGACCGCCCTCGCGGATCGCAAAGCGAAGTCCCTGGTCCATCGCAATAGGCGCGATCAACGAGATGTTCATCGCGATGTTGTCGCCGGGCATCACCATCTCCGTGCCCTCAGGCAACTCGACCGTACCCGTAACATCCGTCGTGCGAAAGTAAAACTGAGGACGGTAATTCGTGAAAAACGGCGTGTGACGACCACCCTCATCCTTCGTCAGAATGTACGCCTCGGCCTTGAAACGCGTGTGCGGCGTAATCGAACCAGGCGCCGCCAGAACCTGGCCACGCTCAACATCCGTGCGCTTCGTACCACGGAGAAGCGCGCCGATATTGTCGCCAGCCTCGCCCTGGTCAAGAAGCTTCCGAAACATCTCAACCCCGGTGCACACCGTCTTCGCCGTCTCCTTCAGGCCAACTATCTCAACCTCATCGCCAACCTTCACAATCCCCCGCTCAACGCGCCCCGTAACAACCGTACCCCGGCCCGAGATCGAAAATACATCCTCAATCGGCATCAGAAACGGCTTGTCCTTCGCACGCGCAGGCGTCGGAATGTAGGAATCAACCGCAGACATCAACGCATCTATCGAGCCAACCGCCGTTTCGCCCGATACACCCTCAAGCGCCTGAAGCGCCGAACCCGAAACTATCGGGATGTCATCACCAGGAAAATCATAGTCCGACAGAAGCTCGCGCACCTCAAGCTCGACAAGCTCAAGAAGCTCAGGGTCGTCAACCTGATCAACCTTGTTCAGATAGACAACAATCGCAGGAACGCCAACCTGGCGCGCAAGCAGGATGTGCTCGCGCGTCTGCGGCATCGGACCGTCCGCTGCAGAAACAACAAGGATCGCCCCGTCCATCTGCGCAGCACCCGTGATCATGTTCTTCACATAGTCCGCATGACCGGGACAATCCACATGCGCATAGTGGCGATCCGGCGTCTCATACTCGACATGGGCCGTCGCAATGGTGATACCACGCGCCTTCTCCTCAGGCGCCTTGTCGATCTCGTCATACGCCGTAAATTCAGCGCCGCCGCGTTCCGCCAATATCTTCGTGATCGCCGCTGTAAGCGTCGTCTTGCCATGATCAACATGGCCAATCGTTCCAACATTCGCGTGAGGCTTGTTACGCTCAAACTTCTCTTTCGCCATTTTCCCAACCATGCTCACGGGTTGGAGCGGGTGATGGGAATCGAACCCACGTAACCAGCTTGGAAGGCTGGGGCTCTGCCATTGAGCTACACCCGCTCGATTACGGCCTGGTGCGGCCGCTGCTTTGCTGTTTCTCGGACACCGGTGTGCGGCGTCATGGTGGAGGGGGTAGGATTCGAACCTACGTAGACATCCGTCGGCAGATTTACAGTCTGCTGCCTTTAACCACTCGGCCACCCCTCCGGTGCACCGCGGCCTGCAGGCGCACGCCAGCGGACTATCGACATCGGCGCCCCGATGTCAACAATCTGTCCGCCATCCGGCGCGCCGGCACGGCGGCGGGGCCGCAAGGGAAATAGGGTTTGCCATGGCATTTCGCAAGCGGCCGCCGCCGAGGTCGCGCAAAATCGACGGAGGTGCGCGCAAGGACCCGCCGGACGACGCGCCTGCCGCAGCGGTGCCGGAAAGTGCCGGCGGCGATTACTGGCTGTATGGCGTGCATCCGCTGCGCGGCGCGCTGGCCAATCCGCGACGGCGGCTGCACCGTGTTCTGGTGACAGCGGAGGCCCGCCGACGCCTGCCGGCGCTTCCCGCCGGTGCGGAAGAAGCCTCCAATGCCAGCCTGTCGGCAGCACTCCCCGCCGGCGCCGTGCATCAGGGCTGCGCCGCGCTTGCGGTACCGCTGACACCGCCCACGCTGTCCGAAGTGCTTGATAGTGCCGGCACGGCGCCGCTGGTGGTCCTCGACCAGATCACGGACCCGCATAATGTGGGAGCGATTCTGCGTTCCGCGGCGGCGTTCGGCGCGGCGGCAGTCATTACCACGCGGCGCCGGTCGCCGCCGGAAAGCGGCGCGCTGGCGAAGGCAGCCGCCGGCGGGCTGGACGCGGTACCATTGCTGCGTGTGGGCAATCTCGCCCGCGTTCTGGCGCGCCTTGCGCAAGCGGGATGGTGGCTCACGGGCCTGGACGCCCAGGCGCCGCGCGCACTGCCGCAGGCGCGGCTGCCGCGGCAATGCGCCCTGGTGCTCGGCGCGGAAGGCACCGGGCTGCGCCGCCTCACGCGCGAGGCATGCGATGAATGCGTAGCCTTGCCCCTGCCCGGTGCAATTGATAGTCTCAATGTGTCCAATGCCTGCGCCATTGCACTTTATGCCCTGACGGCAGGCGGCAGCGCGCCGGCGTAGCTCAATCGGTAGAGCAACCGCCTTGTAAGCGGTAGGTTGCGGGTTCAATTCCTGCCGCCGGCACCAGACTCCGGGGCGACGGAACCGGGCAGCCGCGCGTCAGGAGCGCGCAAATATAATGGTGCAGGCGGGCGCGAAGGCGCCTGCCGGGCCTGCGCAAGGCGCGCCGCGACGGCAGCGTCGGGCTGGCCGTCGCCGACCGCAACGGCGCCGGTGCCGATCAATTCCACCACCCTTCCGGCAGCGTCCCCGGCGATGCAGGGATTTGCTGTATCCCGCACCAATGCGGCTGCCGCGGCGATGCGCAGCGCCGCTGGCGGCGGGCCGGACGGGAAGCGCTGCGCATAGACCTGATCCCGCCGCGCCTCGATCACGGCAAGAACGACCGGCGCCTCCGCCGGCGCGGAACCGGCCAGCACTTCGAGCGTTGTAAGTCCGATCACCGGACAGCCGATGGTCAGCGCCAATCCGCGCGCTGCTGCAAGGCCGATGCGAATGCCGGTGTACGCGCCCGGCCCGCGAGTCACCGCGACCGCGTCGAGTTGGAGGCACTCCTGCCCGGCTTCCGCCAGCACCGCCTCAACCATGGGCATCAGCGCTTCGGCGTGGCCGCGGCGGCGCAATTCGCGCCTCTGTGCGACAATCGCGCCTTCGGCCCACAGGGCGACAGAACATGCCGCCATCGTCGAGTCGAGCGCCAGGACTTTCGCGAAGCCGGATTTTCCGTCACACTTGCCGGCCATGCTTCTCGCTCCCGTCACTCCGCAGTCGCACAATGTGGAACTTGCGCTGGCCTATGCCGGACCGGACAATATCACCGGCGCGCCGATTTATGGCCGCGCGGCGTGTTTCCTGCATCCGCAAGCGGCAGAGGCGCTGACGCGCGCCGTAGCCGCCGCCGCTGCGCTCGGCCTGCGCCTGCGCATTTTCGACGCCTACCGTCCGACGGAAGCGCAGTGGGTATTGTGGCGTCACACACCCGACCCGGAGTTTCTGGCGGACCCGCGGCGCGGTTCGCCGCATTCGCGCGGCGCCGCGGTCGATCTCACGCTCATCGACGGCGCCGGACAGGCGCTGGACATGGGGACGGGTTTCGATGACTTCACCCCGCGCGCCCATCATGGCGCCGCCGATATCGGCAGCGCGGCGCGGCGCAACCGTCTGCTGCTGCTGGGCCTGATGACCGAGGCAGGGTGGGATTTCTACCGCAATGAGTGGTGGCATTATCAGCTATTCGCGCCGCGGCGCTATCCGCTGTTGAGCGACAGCGCCGCGGGCACAAAGCTGATGCCGCCGTCCCCCGCCGGCAGTTTGTGAGGCCGGATCAGGCGATTCGACAGGCTTCGTCGAATGTGAAGCGCGGATTGCGCGGAAACAGTTTCGTGTCGTCGCCATGACCGAAATTGCACAGGAAGTTCGACCGCCAGCCGGTACCAGAGAAGAACGCTTCGTCGACCCCCGCATTGTCAAACCCCGACATCGGCCCGCAGTCGAAGCCGAGCGCCCGCGCGGCGATGATGAAATAGGCGCCCTGCAACGAGCCGTTGCGCAGCGCGGTGGTACGCACATGCGCATCCTTGCCGGCGAACCACGAGCGCGCGGTAAGGTCGTGCGGGAACAGCTTGCCAAGATGTTCGTAGAATTCGAGATCATGCGCGATGATGACGCACATGGGCGCGGTCATGGTCTTGCGCCGGTTTCCGTCCGACAGATGCGGCGCGACCTTCTCCCGCGATTCCGCACTGCGCAAAAAGACAAACCGCGCGGGCGAGGAGTTCGCCGTCGTCGGCCCGAATTTCATCACATCGAAAATGGCGCGCAGGTCATCATCGGTGACCGGCTTGTCGAGCCATTCATTATGCGTGCGCGCATCACGAAAGATGACGTCCAGCGCGCCGTCGTCAAGAACTCCGCTCACTTCAGCCTCTCTCCTTTCGCCGCTCGGGCGGTTTGCCGCGCATCACCAGCGAGGGTCGTCCAGGGAAGCCGCCAATGCGGGCCGCATCGCTCGAACATATACGTGACCTACGGGAGTTGTCACCTACCTCCGGGCTGAGGCGGCCCCGGAAGATCGGAGAGTTGATCGTAGAGCAGGAGTTTGGTCGCGCGGGTGCGGACAGTCAATTTTCGGGACCGTCTTTGCTATGACTGCCCAGCACGAAGGTCTTACCTTCTGCGGCCCGTTTCCGGTTCTCCAACCATAGTCCGAAAGCATGTTATGCTTGCTTGCGCCCTATCTCCCCGGACCTCTTTGCCTGGAAAACTTCAACAAATCCACCGCCGCGCACAAACCGATTACGAGAGATTCCTTTATGCGTCTGAGTGCTCGGGCGTCCACGCATGCCGGCTTTTGTACAACCCTGTTTCAGAAAGCTCTGGATAAGCCTTCTTAATCTTCTCTCGGACCTGATGATTGTTCAGTGTCTCCCAGGTCAAGTCCTTCACAAACAACTCGACTTTCATTCGAGTGGCCCGCTGCTTCTGATCCCACTGCGCCAATAGAAGGTGTTGGATGCACTCAACCGTATAAGAAACCCGTTTCTTGACGATCGGATTCTCATTGATTGCATTTGTCCAATTCTTTCGCAGCATCCATGATTATGCTTTTCACTGCTGCGTCCATGGAACGTCTGATCTTTTTATTTGCCGACTCCACCAAGGTTTCTATTTCGCCCTATTTTGTTTGCATAATCTGCCAATGGGAGGCTCTCGTAATTTGATTTTTTGTTTTCCTTGGTTGATTTGTCGGTTTTGTGGGGATGAAAGAGTCCGTGGAACTACGGATCAGGTGGGGAAAACGGTTCCCGACAGCGGTTGGAGAGCCTGAAACGGTTCACAGGGCACATAGGCCCCCCGTGTTCGGCATTCTATTGAACCCTGTCGCAGCAGAGGGGCCGGTGGTTCGCCCGCAGCCAGACAAGCCGGCGCAGGTTGTACACCAGGTTCATCATGCCGATCTTGAAGCGTGCCCGGACCATGCCGATAGTCCTGACCCGCTTGCCGCCCATCGCTTCGTGTTGAGCAAAGACATGTTCGACGACCGCACGCACCTTCGAACGCTTGCGGTTGGCTTCCTGGGAGCGCACAGGCAAGGGGCGGTTGCGATGCCCCTTGCGGTGAATGTGGCTGCGCCAGCCTCGTTCGGCCAGCAACCGCCTCATGGTGGCGACTGCTGTAGGCACTGTCGGCCCAGACGGCGCCACTGGTATTCGTCTCATCAAGCACCTGTTCGAACATCTTGCTGTCGTGACACGCCGCATCGCTCGCCTCCCAGCGACGGACAAGACGATACGCACGGTCCACGCTGATGTGGTTCTTGTATCCGTAATGGGTTTCATTTCTCTTGCGCGTCCAGCGTGCGTCGGTGTCCTTGTGACGGCGCTTCTTCTGCGACCATTCGGACGGAACCTTCCCCGCCTTCACCTGTGCGTTCTCGTCGCGGCTGTTGCGTTGACGCGGCGCCTTCACAAAGCTCGCATCCACGATCTGTCCCCTGCGCGCCACATAGCCCTGGCCCTCAATCTGCGAGGACAGTTCCGAAAACAGGCTGTCAAACGCCTCCGCGAGTTTCAGGTTCTCCCGAAACCGCCAGATGGTCTTTGCATCGGGCACCGTATCCTCGGGATGCAGCCCCAGGAACCGGGCGAACGAATAGCGGTCCCGGATCTGGAACTCCGTCTGGTCGTCGCTCAGGTTGTACATTTGCTGCAAGACCAGAACCCGGAACATGAGAACCCGGTCGTATTCCCTGCGACCGGCATTGCTCTTGCGCGGCTTCGACAGTGCCGCGTCCAGCGCCGGGCGAAACCCTTCCCAGTTCACAGAACCGGACAGCTTCGCCAACGGATCGCCCAATCCGTCAAGCTTGGCGAACCGTTCTTCAAGATCGAAAAAACCCGGCAGGCCCATCAAATCCGCCTCCCGAGACAACAACCCGGATTATACAACATAAATGAGAAAAGTAGGCGATTTTGAGAGCCTCCCTTTAATAGGTCGCCTTCATAGCCAGCGTAGGTTTGGAGCATTGGCCAGTCAATCCGGCTGCCGTACTCTCGGTTGGACAGGAGTGTGCACAGAGAGGAGCTCACTGCACTTGTAGAGGACTTGTGTGATGCGTGACCCCAGTTCGGACGCGGCGGAACCACAGCGCAGCACTGGCTTGGCGCCGAGGGATGACATTTGATGCCAGGAACGTAATTGACAATCGCCATAATACGCATTACAGTTGGACATGATACGAAGCTTCAGGAGCCGGGCGCTCCGGCGCTTCATGGAGCGTGGCGACTATCGGCGCATCCATCCGGAACACCGCAAGAGGGTGTGAGACATTCCGGTGCGCCTCAATGCGTCTGCGACCCCGGACGATATGGATCTGCCCGGCTTCCGGCTGCACCGCCTCAGAGGCAGCTATGACGGGTTCTGGGCGGTGCCGGTCCGCGCCAACTGGCGGATCATTTTCCGATTTGAGGGCGTGCACGCCGCTGATGTCGACTATCTGGATTACCATTGAAGAGGCAATGCTCATGCTCATGTTCGATCCACCGCATCCTGGTGCATTTATCCGGCGTCAGTGCCTTGAGCCGCTGGGGTTGACGGTTACCGAGGCTGCAAAAGGGCTTGCCGTGTCGCGGAACACGCTGTCAATGCTGCTCAATGGGCGCCTCGGCATATCGCCGGAGATGGCGATCCGGTTGTCGGAAGCATTTGGCGGCAGTCCGGAGAGCTGGCTGACGCAGCAGATGCAGTACGACCTCTGGCACGCGCAGCATAACCGGAAGCCGATCCAGGTCCGCAGGTTCGCCGCCGCCTGACCGTATCGAGATTTCGACGAGGCCTTGTGGCCGGCCGTGCCCGGATTCAGCGGGCGAGCGCTTTCGACTATTCCAGGCCGAACAGTTCCAGAAGTTCCGCGCGGTTCATTCGTGTCGAGAGGTCCAGCGAAACATCGTCGACCAGTTGATCGAACAGCTCCTGTTTTCGCCGCAGGATGTGATCGATGCGCTCCTCGATCGTATTCTCGCAGGTGTATTTGATCATGTTCACCTTGACAGTCTGGCCCATACGGTGACTCCGGTCTTCGGCCTGGCGCTCCACGGCCGGGTTCCACCACCGGTCGAGATGAAACACGTAGGATGCTTCCTGCAAGTTCAGGCCGATGCCGCCCGCGCGCAACGAGATGATTAGCGCCTTGTGGGTATTTCCGGCCCTGAATTGACCGATGAGTTCCGAGCGCTTGTCCGGTGCTATGCCGCCGGTCAGGACAAGCGGCTTGAATGCCCGAAGGTGGTTGGCGGCGGCGACGACGCCCGAGGTATCGCTTGTATACTGAGAAAAAATCAGCGCCTTGTGACCCTGATCCGCCAATACCTGCAGCCTGTCCCTGATATCGTCCAGCTTGCTCGATGCTCCCGTCATGGGGTCGGCATTGCAGATCTGCTTCAGACGGGTGATGAGTTCCAGGATATGCCGGACGCGGACTTCCGCCCCGAGAGATTTCAGATAGACGATCCCCTCATGTTCGGCCTTGTCGTAGCTTTCCCGCTGCTTCCGGTGCAGCGGAATCGTCAATCTCGTCTCCAGTTTGGGCGGAAGATCGTGCAGCACATCACCCTTCTTGCGCCGAAGCTGCAATTCACGATGCCGCTGCCGCAACAGCCCGCCTGGGCGATAATATCTTCGCGGCGTTCCATCGTGATGATCAACGAACTCCATGATGGACGCCAGTTCGTCCTCATCATTCTCGATGGGGGTGCCGGTCAACGCCCATGACCGCAATCTCGGGAGTTTTTTGACAGCTTCGCTCGTGTCGTTCCGGTTCTTGACTCTCTGAGCTTCATCAAGCACGACCACGTCCCATGCGCTTCCGGCAGTTCGGAGACTTGGCAGATATCCCGCATCCTGTCGCAGAACATCGTAGCTGACCAAGGTAATGTCTTTCCGTGCCTTCCACTGCCAGCTTCGATCACCCGCTCCGCCTCGGACAATGATCGCACTGAGTTCCGGCGCCCACCGCCCTAGCTCCCGGCGCCACTGATCGAGCAGGCCGGCCGGGGCCACCACAAGACAGGAACCGATCGCTCCCCGCACTCCGAGTATCCGCAGAGCCGCGGCGACCTGCACCGTCTTGCCGAGGCCCATGTCATCCGACAGCAGCAACCGGTCCATCTTGATCAGGGCGTGAACACCGTCACGCTGGAACGGCATGAGTTCGGCAGGCCATTCCAGCGGTGTGTCGGCCCCGTCCGAGGCCCGGTTGGTCGGGGGCGCCGCCAGCGCCTCCCACAGCCGCGCAGTCAAGTCGAATTCTGCCGGGGCTTGCTCATGGGCTACCGATGCGGCATTCAGGGATACGGCGTCGTTACCTGTCCTTCTTCCCGCATTGTCGATGCGAGGCGGCAAGGAAAACACCGCGTTCAGCCCGCTGATTTCCGACAATGACCGGAGTCGAGCGTCGGCAGATGCTACGGCCAAAGCTCCGGCAGCTCTCTCCATTGGCCCGAGCGGGTCTTTCCATTGCATGATCCGGCCCAGAGCTTCGTTCGCGGCGGATTGCGGCCCCGGGGGCCCGTTCACCCATAACGGCCGGAGAGATTCCCGAACAACACAGCAAAAGGGCGTTTCAAGGTTCAGGGCGTTGAACTGTGTGGGAGGCGCTTCCTCCGCCAGACCAATCAGCAATATGGGTGCGGCGGTACACGACCGGAGCAAGGCTTCCGCCAGAAAAGGCAATCCGGCTTCATCCCCATATCGCCGCGGGTCTCCCTGGACGAAGCTGAAGCCCAGAGGTTCACCCCACGCCGAGGTCTCCAACAACCCGGCATGCATTCCGCGGCCGTCCTGTGCCGTGACAAACCGCAGCCACCCGATCACGCTGCCTTCCCCGCCCCTTCTCGTGCGGTCAAGGGCGGGCACGCGAAATTTCCATCAGGAATCGTATGGCAGGGACCTTATTCGGATTCGTCCCCGGATTCGTCCTCAAGGTCCGTGTTCCGTTCATACAGAGTGGTAAAACCCTCGATCTCGGTATCGGGCTGGTGGTTCGGATACAGTCGGCACAGATCCCATTCGTTGATGGCGGCGCGGACCTTGTAGCGCATCCGCCCTTGAAACCCCGCTCCCCCCGCTGACGCTTCCTGGGCCGGAGGCTCCCACCCATACGCTTTGCGGTACAGGCTGCGCAGCGTTTCCACGGTTGCCCTTACGTCTTCGTCGCTGAGCGGCTCCAGAGCCAGACTGTCCTGCTCGAGAAGGCGCATACCCCTCTCGGCGCGGGCACCGATATTGCGGTATCTTGTGCTCTGCTCCAGCCTCGGCCGAACGTAGTCTCCATCCTTCTTTTGGCCATCGGGGCTGATGATCGCGGAGGCAAAATCCTCGGTTACCGCGCCGACCACAACGAGGCCGGGATAATTTTCTCCCTCTGCCACGCCCATCCACCGCGCCAATTCGGCGTAGGAGCGGCCTCGCTGCAATATCGAATAGGAGCCGACCAGTTCGATTTCGTCAAGAAGTACGACCCAGCCCCGATATCCGGCGCTCTTGATCAATTCGACGGCGAACCGCAACCGCTCCGGCGGAAGGTCGGCCGCCCTCGGTGCACGGAACTTGTAATTTCGCGCCTGGCCGATTTGCCTCAGCCCGTTGCGAACCCTGGGCAACTGTATGCGGTCGCCCGCCCAGAAAGACTCGATCTCGCTGATCAGATCCAGATCTTCCGATCGTTCATGTACAACCCGGCTTGCAGGGAATATCCTGCTCAGAAGGCCGTTCGAGGCGGCAGTATCGGCCCACTGGGCAAAACCTGCGTACTTCTCCGAATCCGGCGTCATGGAAAGTGCAAGCTCTTCAATGAATCGCCCGCGCCGGTCGGGTATCCGGCCGTTTTCCATGGCCGAGGTGAACACCTTCCCCAGATCGTAGAGGGGCGTTTCCTTGCTGATCGCAACCCTGCTGCAGAGGAAATTGCGAGAATGCGCGAGGTGTTCGAGGTGCGCCAGAAGATGCGACTTGCCCGAGCCGAAATCCCCGGAAACAAGCATTCCATGATGGTGTGCAGACCGGTCATGGCTACTCGCCGCCTCATCGAGCATTCGGATAAACCGCTCTTCGGCCCGCGGTTGGTTGCAGCCCAGTTCCCGCACGGCCTGCCTGTTCGGCACGCCGTTGCGCAAGGCTTCCACGGCGAGCCGGGCTTCGAGTTTTCCGTCCATAGGATCCGCCTTTTACAAAAGCCGCACCAGAGCCGCCACCGGATTGGCAAGGTGCCGGTCCCGAACATCGTCCATCACTCTGGTTCGGAGTGCAGGGTAGATTGCCCAGCCTCTCTCGGATTGCTCATCAACGAATGCTTGATCGGTCATCGCAACCAGCAACGCACCGGACAACCGATCCACCTCGTCGATAAACTCTCGCAGCAACTCATAGTGATCCATGGTCATCGCGCGGGTATAGTAGCGCACCCCGTCCCGCGGGTTACGAGACACAGTAACGCGGGTATTATCCAGAAGAATCACCGTGCCCGAATATCCCGACCGCCTCACCCAATAGAGCGCCGACTCGATGAAGTACCGGGCCGTCGTACGATTGATGGGCGTATGGATATCGAACGGTTTGACGCTGCCGATCCTGGTGTTGACGCCCTTGAGCCAGTCGAGCAACGGCTGACCGCGGTAGTCTTCCGGCCCTGCATTCTCCCTCTCCAAAAGGCAGAGTTGCATCATGGCCACCCGGAAAGCCTTGGCCATGTCCCCGTTCCTGGTGACCTCGCGCTCCAGGGCCGGTCGCAGTTCAAACAGAACGGACTGCGGTTCGAGGCCGTTAGCCTCGGCCACAGCGTCGATGATGTTGATCGTGCTGTCCGGCTCGATGCCGTCGACGCGATAGGCCTTCTCCGAGAGAAGCTGCAAGATCACTCGGCGCGCGAGCAGCCGCCAGTCGAACTGCGACGCCAGTCCGAAAAAGATGTCCTGCGGCATATGGACGCGGCTGGTTATCGCGTCCAGGGCCACGAAGAGGTGGTTCCGTTCCTTGCAAAGAGCCTTCAATCCATCGACCAGCGCCGGTTGCTGTTCCTCGGCGGCAACCGCGAGTTTTACCGCAGCGCCGCCATTCTTGATGAACGTGGACAGATATTCGCGGTCGATATGGTGCAGCCAGGCGGCTACCGGGATGGCGTTGGTCATCCGTCGCCCTTGCTGAATCGGATTCCGTAATATTCGGCGCTGTCGCCATTTGGCCCGATGAAGGAAAAGAGGTCACTCGAGCGCTTGCGGGCACCTGTTGAAGACGGGAATGACACCGCCGCGCCATTCCTCGTATGGCGCGGCCCGTCGGAATCAAGAATGTACAGGTCGCGGGCAAAATCGCTTCGACCGTAATCGCGGGCGCTGCCGGGCAAAGCCGTCATCAACTTATAGATTCTGGCCAGAGGTACAACGCGTCCGTTGGCGGACAAAAGGTCGGAAGATGATGCCTCGGTAACGTCCGTATAAACGGCATACAGGGATTCCAGAAATCTTTGCGAGGAAAAACCGCTGGATTTCTTCTGATTTGCCAGAAGGAGATCGACAAGATAGGATGGCCTTACGGTGGATACCTTCTTTTTGTCCACTCTGACTGCGCGTTCGCCCGGGATTATCCGCACAACTGACGGGTACGAAATCAAGAACCCGTCCCGCTCGTAGATATTCAAGCCCTGTGCAGCGGCTGCAGCCTTGAGGGTATCTGCGTACTGAGCGCCAAACAACTCCTGTTCTTCCTCGTCGGAGAACGGCCAACAGGAAACGGCATTCGAAACCTCCTGCCGGAGCGCTGTCAGGGCTTCATTCAACCTCCCCTGGCAGCGCCTTATATCTGCAATATTGCCGGTTCGGGCAGCTTTCGCCAACGCACGGGCTTGTGAGACCACACTACCGGCCGATTTCTGTGCGGCCTCGGCGGCTCCTTCAGTGTCACTGCAGGCTTGTTCGAAGCTGATCACTGCCCGAAGACTCCCTGTTTGGTACAGACGAGCGCTACTATAGAAGTCTCCGCCCCGTCCGCCAACATCAGACCTGCGCTCGAAAGTGGCGGTCGCGGCAGGCAGGTCATGTGGCCCAAGACCCCAATATCCTCAAAAGCTGGGCTCGTTCGGCGTCAGGGGCAACGTCACATCATGATTCATGTGCCAGGGGGAAGGGTGTAGCGCTTGCCCCGGACATTTGTTCCGGTCAGTGACAAATCGCCGATTGGAGTTGCCCTGTTACGTAAAGGCGCTCCTCGAAGTCCCGAACCCAGACTCGCCGGAAAAAAGTGCGTCCGTCAGGATAGAGTGTACGGGTAAGACATTCTTATGTGCAGTTGTCAATGGTGTGGTATGGTAGATGCGGTGGGTGTTCCCTTGCTGGTAGCGATGAACGCCATGAAGGAGCGCGCCATCGCCGGCAATCACTTGAAACACAGTTTACGAATTGCACGGTGATGAGTGATGGAGAAACAGCACCCGAAACGGTGACCGCCGCTGCGTCGTTATGGTGTATTGCTTCGGAGTCCGGATGCCAGCGATGACACAACGAACAAATGACCATATGGACGAGGCCTCCGATCTCGCGTGGCAGGCCGCCATGCTTCATGAAGTGTCTCGCACATTCGCCCTGGTGATCCCCGAATTGCCTCCGAAGTTGCGGGATGTGATCAGCAATGCCTACCTGCTATGCCGCATTGCGGATACACTGGAGGACGATCCGGAACTCTCTCTCGAGGCCAAGCGCGACAACCTCGCATGGCTCCTTCGCATCATGAGCGGCAGCGACGAGAGTGAGCAGTTTTCCGACTATGTCGGGCCGCGACTGTCCGTCAAAGCGCCTGCCGCGGAACGTGCCCTTGTTGTGGATACGCCGCGGGTCATGCGCATCAACAGCCGGTTTACCGCCTCACAGCGCGATATCGTGGCGCGATGCGTGGGTATCATGTCGCGGGGAATGTCCGAGTTCCGCCAGCATCAAGATCCGGGCGGGCTGAAGGACCTCCGCGCTCTCGACCGCTACTGCTACTTCGTCGCCGGCGTTGTGGGTGAGATGATAACGGAACTCTTCTGCGCCTACTCGAGTGAAATCGAACCTCAACGACGGGCAATGATGGAGCTTGCAGTCTCTTTCGGACAGGGTCTGCAGATGACGAACATCCTGCAAGACATATGGGAAGACCGGAAGCGTGGGGAATGCTGGCTGCCCCGCGACATGTTCGAGGAAGCAGGGTGCGATCTCCTCGCGGCAGAGCCGGAGGACCAGTTCAGCCCCGCGTTCAAGAAGGTCATGGATGACCTGGTCGCCATCGCGCACATGCATCTCGGACGTGCGCTTGCCTATATCCTGCTTCTGCCGCGCCATGAAACGGGTCTCCGGCACTTCTGCCTGTGGCCGGTCGGGATGGCGGTCATGACGTTGCGGCGTGTCCACTCCCGGAAGGGGTTTTCGAGCCGGCGGCAGGTCAGGATATCACGGCGCAGCGTCAAGGCGGTTATCATCGTGACCAGCCTCCTGGCTCGCAGGGATTTCGCATTGAGGATGCTCTTCAGGTGGTTTACGCGCAGTCTGAGGCCATCCGTCGCCTTGCCGCAGTCGTAAAATCGGGGGCGCGGTCCGGCATCATTTCCGTAGCGCCTTGATGCGTATCGGAGATTTTCGTAAACGGTTACGACACCAGATCAGGTAATTGCACTGACCCGAAGCTACTGTAAAGCAATATATCTTACCGTAGAACAGCAACCATTGTCAGTTTTCAAATATGAATAAAATCCCCTATTTTAGAAAATTCCGACACACGTTGTGAGGTGCCCGCCCCGCCGGCCGCAGCCCGGAGACAGGGTGAAGGGAAGGTCCCTGCCGCCGGCTGAAAGTGCGAAGGCCGATCTTCGCCCGCACATGGCGATCTCGAACCCGTCCGCGGACGCCGCTACGCCGTTCTGCTACATTTTCGGCTATCGTCTCCGGCGTTCGCGTTCAACCACAGGACAGGATGGCGGGCGGCATCATGGCAGTGCGCATCACCAGTTCGTGCCGGGATCGAGGCCACCTGCTCGGGCAACCGAGTGGCCAAGGCGGCCCCGCTGAACGGCGTGCATCCGGACCTTCGTGGTCGACTCAACGCACCTGATGAGTGGTCAGACCTGGTCCTTGGAGATAAACCGACCGCTCCGATCCGTAACGGAGGGACGCGGAATATCCTCGATGTCGCGCATCGCCCGGATCTCTCCAATCTCCGTGGGCGGATAACTGAGACCCCAGGCAACGACCATGCGGCCGAAATCCGTGAGCGTCTCAGGGAGTTCGAGCGTACGGGGCACCGGTAACTCGACCAGGCGGACCCCATCGTTGGGAGTGTGTTCCTTCAGCCATGGCCCGAGTGCCCCGACAGTTTTCCTATGCAGGTGATTTGCTGCTCCGCCGCCAGCAAGAAAGACGGGAACATCGTATCCCGGTCTCCAGCATTCGGCGTTGCGGTCACGATCTTTCTTCGTATTCCAGACGACAGTTCGGAGCGTGCGTTCGCACTGAGACACGAACTCAGGTTCCGTTTTTCCCTCACCCAGGAACCAGTGGAACGAATCCACGCCGAGGGGCCGCACCTGAGCTTCCATGAAAGCATAGAGGTCGCCCTCACGCTGGTTGAGCCGAAACATGCAGGCATCGAGGGTCAGGGCTCCGACATCGACCAGGAGATAAAGGCCCGGAGCGCCGCGGCTGGATTTGGCGAAACCCGTCACCTCTGCCGCGGTCTCAGGAATCACGGCCACGCCCAAATTACTGGCCGCTTCCTCCGATGATCCCGCTTCCTTGACGTCCGGATCGTCGAGAGACAGTCGCACGGTCTCGACAGTGACGGGCCTGTCGGAGCCGGCGAGCCGCAGTGCGGCAGCGCCAATGCGCCGGTAGGGTTCAGTGAGTCTCGGGTCGTCATAGCTTGCCGCGGGCATGCCGAGGTTGACTAACCATACAGGTTTGCGACGGCGAAAGAGATGCGGCCGGTTGCGACAAAGCCAGCCCTTCGCATAGCGGATTACAAAGGCAAGATAGGCGACGGCTGCCTCGGCCCGGTTCGCCGCCACAGCGGCCCGCGAAGTGGAAACCACCGGTTTGCCGCCCCGTGAATCAATCCTTGTTTCAGGGCATCGAGCACGTTCGCTCGGGGTTCCGGCCACGGGTAGAACGCCCCATCCTCCTGCACCCATAGCAGGGTTCTCCAGAGGTACGGATTCCCGCCGCTGAGACATGGCGTGGGCGCAGGAATGGCGATCGTCGGTTCACCCGCCTCGTAGGGCAGCCGAACGATCATCTTGGTGGAACTGGTGCCGAAATCGAGGCCGAGGACGACGAATAACTCTTCGCCGACGGGGGTCGAGAGTTCCACACCAGCCCGGAGCAATTCTTCGAGATGCAATCTTTCCGCATCGGAAATAAAGGCGGGCGGCGGCTCACGCACAGCCGCTTCGCTCGGGAAATCCCAGTACCGGAATACCGGTTTTTGAGGTTTCGGGGCAGCCTCGGGTATCTGCGGTGTCCGTGGCGCGGCTTGGGCTGTTTTCTTTGGCGAAGCGGGTCGCTGACGAGCCGCAGGAGGCGGTACCCGGGGTATCGTTCGCGCGGTGCGTGCCGACCTTCTTTGTCCATGCCAAGGCGGTGCGGTTTGCGCGATCTGGTTTGCGGGGCAATCGGCGCGCCCGCAGGAGCGCGGGTTTTCGGGCGTGACGAATGTGCCGCAACGGGCGCACGCTACCAAGTCCTGTGCGCTGTCCTCCTGAGTTGCGGCCTTGCGTTGCGCGGGTGCGCGCCGCGACGGCGCCGCTTCCTTGCGCCGCTCGTCGAGCCGCCCGATCATCTTGAATCCGTACCAGACGATGGCGATGATCAGGATAGTGAACAGCAGTTTCGGGAGGCTGAAGCCAAACATTAGGGGGTCCCGTTCAACGCCGCCGCCCCAGCGGCACGCATTCTTGCCCGTTTTTACCCCACCCCGCCCGCCTTTGCCAATGTCTTCAAACCGTGGCCGGGAGGCGCGACCCTGCTTTGAGAACGGGGCGGCTTGGCGACCTATGAGCAAGGCGCCAAGCAAGGACAAACCCGTCCTGGACGTAGCGCCACACGATTTCGCGGCAGACATATATTTCCACTGCGCGGCGGACGTTTTTCACTTCCAGGTGATCCGAGCCATCGTTTTCCTCGATTACGGAATTCCTGAGCGGCTCCGGAAGACCCGCATTTACCGCGAACACCAAATCGACACAGGTATGCCAGTCGGAGTCTTGTGCCGCATCGACGTACTCGTGCTTGTCGACACTGTGCACTGCTCGGATTCGACCGGGGACTATATCGGAATAGCGCTCATATTTTTCTCCGACAGCGAAGCCCCGAAAGTGGGGCCGCATGGCACACGCCACGGGGGCATGGGGAGAGAATCTGATACGGGACAGTCTCCGTCTGCTGACGTAATCGATATCGACGCATCGCTTGTGAACGCATGCTGCTAGTAGAGCTTGCATGGGGACGGCCTTGGCGCCCGATTCGATCAGGGTAAATGTGGAGACAAAGTGCGAGTCCAGCAACCATCTCTGGCCAAGACCGGCGGATTCAGCCGCGAGGCCGCGCAACTGGTCGAGGAGCCCTGAGACCGTGTGCGGGGCATAGCGAAGATCAAACTCGTCTCCCGTCATACGAAATCCTGACCCGCGCTTCGCGAGGATCATGTCGCGATGTTGGTGCCGATATGCGTTGAGGGCATTTCGCTGGGCATGCTCACGTGTCACGCCGAGCAACTCGCCGAGTTCGGATACGGTGCCTCCTCCTAGCCAGTAACCCAACAGTTCGACCGCGGCAAAAGGAACCACCTTACTCACCGATAGTGATATAATGTCACTAATGGATTCCTTCAATAATAGAATTTTCTGCGTATAGGGAGGTTCTCAAAATCGCCCACTTTTCTCATTTATGTGGTATAGTCCGGGTTGTTGTCTCGGGAGGCGGATTTGATGGGCCTGCCGGGTTTTTTCGATCTTGAAGAACGGTTCGCAAAGCTTGACGGATTGGGCGATCCGTTGGCGAAGCTGTCCGGTTCTGTGAACTGGGAAGGGTTTCGCCCGGCGCTGGACGCGGCACTGTCGAAGCCGCGCAAGAGCAATGCCGGTCGCAGGGAATACGACCGGGTTCTCATGTTCCGGGTTCTGGTCTTGCAGCAAATGTACAACCTGAGCGACGACCAGACGGAGTTCCAGATCCGGGACCGCTATTCGTTCGCCCGGTTCCTGGGGCTGCATCCCGAGGATACGGTGCCCGATGCAAAGACCATCTGGCGGTTTCGGGAGAACCTGAAACTCGCGGAGGCGTTTGACAGCCTGTTTTCGGAACTGTCCTCGCAGATTGAGGGCCAGGGCTATGTGGCGCGCAGGGGACAGATCGTGGATGCGAGCTTTGTGAAGGCGCCGCGTCAACGCAACAGCCGCGACGAGAACGCACAGGTGAAGGCGGGGAAGGTTCCGTCCGAATGGTCGCAGAAGAAGCGCCGTCACAAGGACACCGACGCACGCTGGACGCGCAAGAGAAATGAAACCCATTACGGATACAAGAACCACATCAGCGTGGACCGTGCGTATCGTCTTGTCCGTCGCTGGGAGGCGAGCGATGCGGCGTGTCACGACAGCAAGATGTTCGAACAGGTGCTTGATGAGACGAATACCAGTGGCGCCGTCTGGGCCGACAGTGCCTACAGCAGTCGCCACCATGAGGCGGTTGCTGGCCGAACGAGGCTGGCGCAGCCACATTCACCGCAAGGGGCATCGCAACCGCCCCTTGCCTGTGCGCTCCCAGGAAGCCAACCGCAAGCGTTCGAAGGTGCGTGCGGTCGTCGAACATGTCTTTGCTCAACACGAAGCGATGGGCGGCAAGCGGGTCAGGACTATCGGCATGGTCCGGGCACGCTTCAAGATCGGCATGATGAACCTGGTGTACAACCTGCGCCGGCTTGTCTGGCTGCGGGCGAACCACCGGCCCCTCTGCTGCGACAGGGTTCAATAGAATGCCGAACACGGGGGGCCTATGTGCCCTGTGAACCGTTTCAGGCTCTCCAACCGCTGTCGGGAACCGTTTTCCCCACCTGATCCGTAGTTCCACGGACTCTTTCATCCCCACAAAACCGACAAATCAACCAAGGAAAACAAAAAATCAAATTACGAGAGCCTCCCTTGCGACGGTCGCTCGGGCTTGCTTCTCCAAAGCATCTCGCAGCCGACGCAGTCGATCTTTCGTTAGTGATGAAAGCGCATCCCCCAGCGTCGCGTTCCCACGCGAGCGCCTTGCTCGATCCTGTTTCACGGGCTTATCTCCCCGTTCGGCGGCTTGGCGTCTACTTGCAGGAACAGGCAGCCGATATCGGATTCTTCCGGTATCATCGCGCGCTGCTCATTCATCTCGCTTTCTCGCAAATCCCTGGCCTGACGCAGCTTTTCAATTCTCTCTCCCTGCGCAGCGGAAAGATTTTTCAGATTGGCGGCTCTTCTGTTGTCTCCCTTGTCTTCCGCTTCCGCCGCTTTTTCGCGCAGGTTTCTCTGTTGTTCGCGCAGCATGTCGATCCTGTTTTCAAAATGCCGAAACAGAGATCGACGCCGGATAGAGATACGGTCCTCGATCTCCGCTTCGGCCTGCTTCAGAAATTCTCCGTACCGCCGGTCGAGGGCGGGCTGAACCACATTCCTGAGTGCTCTGCATGCGTCTTCCAGCCGCGGGTGCATGGCGGCGTTCAGCATGGGGCGGGCGTGTTCCGCGGCACCAACCATCACCTGCTCAGCGAGTTCGGCTCTCATCAGCTCGCCTGTTGCGACATCGGCTCCCGCGTATCCGATCAAGGCTTTCGCCATCGTACCGGCCGCATCACTGCCGCTGGACCAGCGACGGGCACCAAGCACATAGAGGCCCGGCACGCATCCCGCAGGCAACATGTCCACAACCATCTTCGCCGCCACAGCCTGCGCATCGCGGGCAGTGTCGTCCTTGAGGTCTCGCTCGGCAGCAAACCGGACCAACGGATGCAATTGCGAGATGTGTTCGACCCTGCTGCCCTGTCGGACCACCGACGAGGTGAAGCGGTATCGCTGCTGCGGCTCGCCGCTCAGCAGACGAGTTTGGCCCTTGAGGCGATGGCGGACAAGGAACGCCCGCAATTCCGCGGCACATTCGGGGGACAGCATGATGCGATAAGTGTCCGACCCGGCAGGGCTCGTTTCGATGATACTCCCCGGAAAGTCTTTCCGCACACGGTCCCGCACATAGATCAGGATATCGTCTTTACTGAGCCAACGATTCCGGTCTCGGCTCTCCGTGATGCGTTCGAGAATGTAGTCGCCGTGCTGCACCAGGGAACCCGCCTCGGCCTCAAGCTGGTCCTCCTCCCGCCTCTTGTTCTCCAGCGCCCGGGCCGTCTGGTCGATCACTTCTTCCTTCTGCTTGTCAGTAAGCGTGGGATCAATCAGCTTCATCGTCATTTCGCGGATCGGCTTACCCAGGATTGCCTCCATTTCCCCCAATGCCCGCTGCCCGATCCGGAGCCGCTCGTAAAGCCGCTCGTAGATGCGCTTGTCGATCGTCTGGTCATAGATCAGGTTCAGGACGGTCACCTTGTCCTGCTTCTGACCCAACCGGTCCACACGGCCGATACGCTGTTCAAGGCGCATCGGATTCCATGGCAGGTCGTAGTTCACGACAACGGAGCTGAACTGAAGGTCGACACCCTCGCTACCGACTTCCGAGGAGAGAAGGACACGGACATCCTCAGCGGTTTCGAACCGCGCGAGAATTTCCGCACGCGGCCGCGTGACGCTGCCGTGCAGCAACTCTGTTCCAATTCCCTTCTCGCGAAGCCGCCTCTCGAGATAGTGCAAGGTTGGTTTGAAGCTGGAAAACACGATGATTTTCGCGTCAGCTTCGATTTCCCAGAACTGCCGCAGTTCGCGGATCAGGAGATCAAATTTGGTGTCGATTTCGCAAAGACGGGCCGTCATATCGAGGGCGCGCGCGCGCTCCGCGATTTGTGCAACGAGCGGACGCCCGTCGACCGAACGGTCCTGAAGGTCCTGGTCGTCCTCCTCGATTTCCTCGTCCAGGGCATCCCCCATACGGGACCAATATCCTGAGGCCGCGGCGAAGCTTGACGTCAGAAGCCGTTGCGGCATGGAAAGCAGAAAGGGCGCATTCGCATCCCGCATCAAGGCATAGTTGCGGACAACCCCGGAAATCTCATCGTAAAAGCGTCTCTCGTCAGGCAACATCTCCAGAACGGACGCCTTGGGTTCGCGAACGACGCGGAACGCCTGCACGTCCCGACGCCGGGTACGTGTCACATAGTTAGCCAACTGATTGACCCGTTCCAGACGCGCCGCCATTTCGGATCGCCAGGACGGACCCGAATTCGTTCCCGACAACTCTTGTTGAATCAGAGACAGAGCCCTGCTTTCTCGCAGGATTTCGTGGTTCTGTGCTTCTTCCAGCCGCTCGCGAATCCGGGCTACCGGGCCGGCGCGCAGCAACATGTCACGAGCAGCGACTATAGGCGCATTCGCCGCGATCAGTTCGTTGAGCGTCGTGTCGAACTCAAAGGTATCGGGGTCAACCATCGTCAGCAGCGAGTGCAGGTCGCGGTTGCGCAGATGGATCGGGGTTGCCGACAGGAACAAGCGGTGGCTTGCCGCGGCGTTAGCCAACTGGCCGAATTGGTTCAGCAATGTCTTGGGATTGCGCATATGATGCGCTTCATCGACCACGAGAAGATCGATCAGCGGCTCGTCGTCACCTACTTCGTCGAGAAACCGCGCCAGTTCGCGCCGGGCGGAGCCGGTTCTGCTTTCACTTTCAGTTTCATGTTCATCCCATCCGCTGGGCGGACGCAGTCCCTGCATGCTGCAAATCAGGGCGTAGCCTCGTTCGGTCTCGCGCGAACGCTTCAATGCCGCGAGGACCATTCCGGCATCCGCGATCCGAGCCTCGACACCAAAACGCCGGGAAAGCTCGTCCTCCCATTTCTGGCACAATGTCTTCGGGCATACGACCAGCAGGCGCTCGCAGCCGAGCCGGCCGCGTAGCTCTGTCCAGATGAGACCCGCCTCGATGGTCTTGCCGAGGCCGACCTCGTCGGCGATCAGCAAGGCCTCCGTCGGCGAATTCATCAGCTTGATGACGGGCTTGAACTGATAGGCGTAGAAGTCGGTTTCGGTCGCCTCCATGCTGTAGACCACATCGCTGAGCCTGCCGGTCACTCGCAGCCGAGCGAGGGTTTGGCGCAGCCAATCGGGTTCGACGAACCGGCCGTTCTCGAAGCGATTTTCGAGGCTTTCGGGTGCCTGGGGTACGGGTTCCAATGCGGAGAGCGGCAGCCATTTGGTCTGCCCGTCCGCGAACGTCACGGCTACCATCTGCGCGCCTGCGGCGCGCCTCTCACCCCCCTGCAGGATACCGGCCCGAAGCGGGTCCTTCTTCAGACGAACGAACGCGCCGGGCGGGATGCTCATATGACGGCAAACAGAGCGCCGCGTGGGTCTCGCTTACGATGCAGCGAGCGCTTTGCGCGATATCTGTGGCGCTTCCCCAAGCCCGGCATTTTCTGCGCTCAGAATACTGTGGTTCCGGCGACCAGAATGGTGTTGTTATGGTGTTGGATCATTGTTGAAGCGAAGAGCGACTTCACGAGAAACTCGCTTAAAAAGGCTAATATCTTCAACAGACTGAAATGGTTGCGGGGGCAGGATTTGAACCTGCGACCTTCAGGTTATGAGTTTCGATACTATCACATGACAGAACTGCGCTGGATTGCGCTGTAATTCGATAAATCATTTATTTACAGTCTGTTGTATCGTCCTCCCTATGAAAGACTTGCGCTCCGATACGCCCCGTTTCGAATGAAAATGTTTGCCAATAGTTTGCCATGGTGCCATAAGGGGTCAATCCTGTCAACGCTGAAACCTGTCATGACAAACCGCATCCCCCGCCTCACCAAACGCTCCGTCGATGCCGTCAAGGCCAATGGCGCCGATGCCGTCTACTGGGACGGGGAACTGACCGGCTTCGGCCTCCGGGTCCGCAAGTCGGGGCGCAAGTCCTATGTCGTGCAGACCCGTGTCGATGGCAAGCTGCGCTGGTTCACTGTCGGCGCTCACGGACCGATGACGCCGGACGAGGCGCGCGGACAGGCCCTGGAGATTCTTGCGGCTGCGAGGAAGGGTATCGATCCCCGGAGCGATGCCGCACGCAAGGAAGCGGAGCCGACCATGGCCGATCTCGGCCGACGGTTCCTCAAGGAATATGTCCCGGACCATTGCAAGCCGAGCACGCAACAGGAATATCACCGCTCGGTAAGACTGTTCATCGATCCCGTGGTCGGAGACCTGTCGGTGTCCGGGATCGCGCGCAAGGACATCGCGGCGCTGCATCACGGCATGCGTGACAAGCCCTATCAGGCGAACCGGACGCTGGGCGTGCTGTCGAAGATGTTCTCCTTGGCCGAGGTCTGGGGCTGGCGCCCGGACGGCACCAACCCGTGCCGGCATGTGAAGCGCTACAAGGAGCACCAACGCGAGCGGTTTCTGTCGGAGGAGGAGACGGCACGGCTCGGCGCGGTCCTGCGGGAAGTGGAGGACGAGATGCCATCGGCGGTAGCAGCGTTCCGTCTGCTGCTGCTCACGGGCTGCCGGATGTCGGAGATCCGCGACCTGCGCTGGGAGCATGTGAAGGCGGACTGCATCGAGCTTCCCGATGCCAAGACGGGAGGCCGCGCGGTGCCGCTGGGGCCGGAGGCTCGGGCGGTGCTCGATGCGATCCCGCGCGAGGACGGTAACCCGTGGGTGATCGCGGGCAAGCTCCCAGGGACCCATCTTACCGACCTTCAACGTCCTTGGCGACGTATCCGCAAACGGGCCGAGCTCGAAGATGTTCGCATCCACGATCTGCGCCATTCCTTCGCGTCGCGGGCACTGGCGCTCGGCGAAAGCCTGACCATGATCGGGAAACTGCTCGGTCACACCCAGGTGCAGACCACCGCGCGCTACGCCCACCTCGCCCGTGACTCCATCCGGAACGCCGCCTCGCGCATCACTGGAAGCATCGGCGGGAATCTGAAGGGCGAGAGCGAAAGCGAGACTGCCGACCCTGACCACTCCCAAATTTGAAGGGAGTTACCGGGCCCCCGTTGGCTCCTCCTGGCGAGGCGCCGGAATAGTTGGGAAACTTTCCTAGTCTGGACCTGACTGGTCGCACGCAGAGAATGCTGGTACAAGCCTCCGCCGACCTTATCGATATGATGGCCGGGGAAGGGACGCCTGACAGAAGCAAACGTGCTGGACAGGAAAACGGATAGCACGCTGGTGAAGATGGCGGGCACAAGTGCGAAACGGGAAGCAACGTCATGACCGAGATCATTTTCGAAGTTACCGAGGACGAGATCGACGGCGGCTATTCAGCCAGCGCATTAGGCTATGGCATTCACACTCAGGGCTACTCGCTCGAAGAGCTCCGCTGCAACGTCAGGGAAGCTGTCGACTGCTACTTCGACGATACCATGCCGAGGCCCAAGTTGATTCGCTTGCACTTCGTGCGCGACGAGATCCTCGCGGCGTGAAACTGCCTCGTAATGTCGATGGTCCGACCCTCCGGGCGGCGCTTCAACGTCTTGGTTACAAAGCGGTACGGCAGCGCGGTTCTCACGTGCGAATGACAACGCATGTCAACGGCGAACATCACGAAGTTATTCCCTTGCACAAACCGATCGGTGTGAAGACCTTATCCAGCATCCTGAAGAGTGTTGCCCGACATCACGAAATAAGCGTTGAGACCCTTGTGCGTGAACTTGGCTTGTAAGTGGCCGACCACGCTGGAACTCCCGCACCAACGACGATCGCCATGCCCGGCGTCTGACTCGTGAAGCATGATGTTCGTGACTTGTTCCGTATCGGAGAAACCGGTATGGGGAAGGCATGGACAGGGGACATTCACCGAACAGGCTGTTCGTCGGAGACTGGTGCCGGCCATGGTAGCGTCGATCGGGAAGATCGCGTCGTCGTCGCAGGGCGTGGGGTATTTCGAGAAGGACGGCTACTACGCGCGCGACGATGCGGCACACCGCGAGGCGAGCGCCTGGGCGGGACGGGGCGCCGAAGCGCTGGGTCTCTCCGGTCCGGTTGCGCCGGAGGCATTCCGGAAAGTGCTCGAAGGCGAGGTGCCGGACGGGCGCCGGCTCGGACGCAAGGGGCCTGACGGCAGCATCTCGCACCGCCCGGGCCGCGATGTGACCCTGTCCGCCCCGAAGTCGGTATCCCTGATGGCGATGGTGGGCGGCGATGCGCGTATCGTCGAGGCGCATGACAAGGCGGTGAGCACCACGCTCGGCTGGATCGAGAAGAACGCCGTCGAGACGCGGATGCGCGATGCCGCGACGGGGGCGATGGTGCGGACGGGGGACCAGAAGATGGTCGCCGCCTGCTTCCGGCACGACACGTCCCGCAATCTCGACCCACAGCTTCATACACACGCGGTTATCGCCAACATGGTCCAGGGCGGCGACGGCAAGTGGCGCACGATGGTCGATGACGGCCTGTTTTCGGGCAAGATGGCGATCGGCGCGATCTACCGGGCGGAACTGGCGCAGGGCCTCCGGGGGCTGGGCTACGGGATCGAGAAGACGCACGCCGACGGACGGTTCGAGATCGCAGGCGTTGGACGCGAAGTCATCGAGGCCTTTTCGTCCCGCCGGGCCGAGATCGAGGCGGCAATGGCCGAACGCGGCATGGGCGAGTCGAAGGACAACCCGCATCTGGCGGCGCGCGCGGCGCTGATGACACGGGCCGCGAAGCGCGATATCGACCGCGGGGAGCTCGGCCGCAGTTGGCAGCGCCAGGTGACGGAATTGGGATTTTCGGCGGCGACGGTCCGCGAGGCCGCCCGCCAGCGGGGCCAAAATATGTCGCCCGGCGCAGTTTCCAGCCCGGACAATGCCGCGAGGGTTGCGGTTTTGTGGGCAGTGGACCACCTGAGCGAACGGGAAGCGGTGTTCGGCCACAACGCCCTGCTGGCGGCGACGCTTGCCGGCGAGCCGGGCGCGATCACCGTGGATGCCACCGAACGCGCGATCGCGGCGCTCGAACGCGATGACGGTCTTCATGCCGCACGGGGTCTCGACCATGGCAGGCACTGGACGACGGATGCGGCGCTGGCGCGCGAGTCCGAGACCATCGCCCTGATGCGTGCGGGCCAGGGGGCGGAGAAGACGGTCATGCGCCGCTGGGTGGCGGAGACGAAACTGCACCGGGGCCGCCTCAACGAAGGCCAGAAGGAAGCGGTCGAGATGGTGCTCGCATCGACCGACCGGGTGGTCGGCGTGCAGGGTTACGCCGGCACCGGCAAGACGACGATGCTGAAACGCCTGCGCGTTCTTGCCGGCAGCCGGGGCTACAACGCCGTCGGCCTTGCGCCGTCGGCTTCGGCAGCGCGGACCCTCGAGACGGAATCGGGGATTTCGTCGGAGACCTTGCAGAAGTTTCTCGCGCGCCATGACGGCATTGCGCAGGGCCGTGGCACGGCTGAGGGGCTGCGCAGGCTCCGTGCGGTTCATGCGAAGACGATCCTTGTTGTCGATGAATCCTCGCTCGCGTCGAGCGAGCAGATGCGGAACCTGTTGCGGATCGCGACGGCGTTGCGCCTGCCGCGGGCGGTGCTGGTCGGCGACGCGAAGCAACTGGGCGCGGTCGAGGCCGGTAAGCCCTTTGCACAGTTGAGGGCCGCCGGGATGCAGACGGTGGTGATGGACGACATCCTCCGCCAGCGCGATGCCGAACTGAGGGCGGCGGTCAGGGCGAGCCTCACGGGCAACGTAAAGACCGCGTTCGCGAGGCTCGGCGACAATATCCGGCAGGTGGACCGCGCCGATCTCGGGGTCGAGACCGCGCAGCGCTGGCTGAGCCTGCCACGCGAACAACGGGAAAGCACCGGGGTGATCGCACCGACGCGGGCCTTGCGCGACGAGATCAACGCCACCATCCGCGCGGAACTGGTTGCCGAAGGCGCGATATCGGGACCGGCGATACAGGGCGAGAAACTGGTTGCGCGCGGTCTCACCCGCGCCGAAATGGCGCGCGCCTCGAACTACACTGTCGGCGACACGGTGATCTTCACCCGCTCCTACAAGCGGCTCGGGGTCGATAAAGGCGACGGACGGACGGTCGCGGGCGTCAACCGGCGCTGGGGCAATGTGCGCCTGGAGGATGGCAGGGGCAACACGGTGCTGTGGCAGCCGGAGCGCCTCGCTGCGGCGAAGGGCGGCGTGGAAGTCTACAGAAGCGAGGGCATTGAGCTTCGCGTCGGGGACCGGGTGCGGTTTACACGCAACGATCCGGGTTCAGGACTGGTGAATGGGGAAACGGCAAGGGTAGACGCGATCGACCGGGACGGCGTTTGCTTCCGTCTCGAAGATGGTTCGGTCAAGCAATTCGGCCAACAGGATCCTCGGCTTCGGCATATCGACCATGCGTTCGCGGCGACGGTTCATTCGTTCCAGGGCCGTACAGTGGACCGGATTCTCGCTGCGATGCCCACAGGGAACCCGAAGCTGACCGACCAACGCGCGTTCTATGTTGCGATCAGCCGGGCACGGGATACGGCTGAACTGGTTACCGACGATGCCTGGAAGCTCGCCGACCAGCTCGAACGGGCAACAGGCGAGCGTGTCGCAGCGCTCGACGCGACGGCGAAACAGGCGGCCCATGAAGCCGTGTTCGGCCGTGAACCGGGTCACGACCGCAACGGCAATCTTGCGAGACCTGCCCGTGACGCGATGGATCGAGAGCCCGGAAGTGAGCGCGAGGCGCGCCGGGATCTCGGGCGCACGCATGGACCGCGCCACGAAATCGGGCGGATGCAGGACCGAGAGGCTTCGGAACGGAACGCCGGACGGACGCGAAGCGGTCTGGATTCTGGCGGAAAGGACCGCGAAACCGGGCGGGGGGATGGCCTCGCGCGCGCGCCCGGCGCGACTTCCGACTGGGAAAAGCATCCGGAACCGCAGCACAAGTCGCGCGAAATCGACCTCGGTCTATAGGAAACGGCCCTTCCTGCGGTCGTTTCCGACAGCAAATCCGACAGGAAACGGGACCTACCGGGCGAAGTTCGGCGAGATTGTGAAGGCAGGAAACCCGACCGTGCGCTCTGCGCCGGGGGACCACCCATGCCGTCGGCAATCGCCATCCAGCGCATCCGTGGCGCCGATGTATGCTCTCGGCACACGCCGGCGACGCGCCGTATGCTCATTGTATGCTCCGCATCCCCGCGCATCCGCGGCAGGGTCTGCGCAGACAGGTCGAATTACCCTGGAAACTCCCGTAATCTCCGTGCCGGCATTGCGCCCGCGGGCCGACGGCGGTGCGACGGCGGTCGGCGCCTCTCCCGCAGGCGCTATGCATGCAAGCTATTGAAATATTGTAATGTAACACGCCGTAACACGCAGAGCGCGCAAACGAAACACGCACTTTTCCAAGAGGTTTCTGGCGCCCTGCGCGAACTCCGGCGCAGCCGAACGCAAGCGAAGATATGCCTGGCGCACTCGGCACCACCGGTGCGGCAGGTGTGAAAACCTTAACGGCCTACAGGCCGTCTATGCCGCATCTCGGCTGTCCGCAATGGATGGGAAATCGCCGCTGTGTCTCCGGCGGTGGGAAGCCACCACGGCGAATGAGTGGCGGTCGGTGCAAGCGGTTCCGCAGGGCATGGTGCAGGCCGCACTGCCTGCGGTAGTGCAGACGCCTCTGCCAGACGCGGTGCGGCAGGCAGTGCGGTTTGCCCGTGCAGCACTGCTCGTGCCGCTGCAGCGGATCGTGTCTGGAGCAATGAATGGCCGCGCGGTGCAACGCGACAGTTGTGCTGCGACGGCCTCGTGAAGAAAGGCCGATCCCCTTGTCGGGGACCGGCCTTCGGGTTGCGCTGCTCAGGCTGCGACATTGTGAACAGGTATGCCGTGCCGGCGGGCGCGGTCGGCGAGGTTCTGCGTGATGCCGTTTCCGGGGAAGGCGATGAGGCCCTTCGGCATCGTGTCGATGAGTTGTTCGTTGCGCCGGAAGGGCGCGGCCTTGCCGTGCTTCTTCCAGTCGGGGCGGCAGATGATCTGGCGCACGCCGCGTGTGTCGGCCCACATGCCGGCGATACGCTCCACGCCCGGGGCGCCGCCGTGTACCAGCACCATGTCCGGGTACTTCTTGCGAGTGCGGTCAAGTGTGCGCCAGATGGCTTGTGCATCGTCGGCTTCCTTGCCGCCTGCGACGGCAATCAGTGTGCCGTCGGGGAGGTGTTCCTCGATGTCGCGTTCCTTGCGTGCGCGGAGGAAGTCTCGGGCGTCGATGGCGGCGGCGGTGAGTGTCTTGCCGCGGCTTGTGTGCGAGCCGGCACGGGGGCGCCAGACCTGCCCGGTCTCTGTCAGGTAGAAGGTATCGGCGATGTGGTTGCGGACGGCAGCGAAGGCGTCGCTGCGCCCGTTGAGGTTCTTCACATGCTCTGTGAGTTGCTCGAGTTCGACGGCCTTGACCTCGGTACCGTCCTGGGCGCTCTGCAGTTCCTTGATGCGCGGTGTGAACCTGTCGATGTCGCGGTCGATGCGCTGCATCTGTGCATGGAAGAGGTTTGTCATGGCCCACAGGATGCTGTGGCGTTCGTCTGCGAGTTGGGTTCCGTCGGGCGCGAGTGCCTTGAGGAGGATGCCTATGGCGTCGTGGATGCCGGCGATGGCGTCCTCCTTGTCCCAGATGATGCGGTTGTCTGGTTCGCCCTTGGCGGGCGTTGCGCCGAAGAGCTGAGCGGCTTCGAGTGCGATTGCGGCTGCGGAAGCAGTGCGTTCGGAGTTCATGGGAAGGTCTCCCTGTTTGAATTGCGCGTTGTTGCGCGATGGAGCCTTCGTGGGATGCGAGGACGAAAGGCGCACCGGGGCTTAGGGCCGCAGGATTCGTGTCGGGAAAAATTTCGCTGGCACGGCATGTCGACAGGCATGGCGCGTGAAGGGGTGACCGGCTGTTGCTGAATGTCGGAGCGTTTGAGAAATTTTATTCGGCGCGGATCCTCCTTTGCGGCCCTTTGCCCCGGCCGTAGCGAAGCGTAGGACCCTTGGTTGCGCGTTTTGTCGTCGCATGCCACGCTGGAAGGGCCAGCAGGACAGTTTTGTGTCTCGGTATGGGGTCGTGTTTCAGGTAGCAGGTTGTTTCAGTCGGTCGGCGATTTCCCGTCGAAATCGCTGACCGTCATACGGCTGTCAATTCCCGCTGTCCGGTGTCTCGTCCGAACAGAGCGGCGGCGACTCCGTGCTGTGCTGTGCTACATGGAAAGAGGGCCGACCCCACGCCGGATATCGGCACGGGATCAACCCTCGAAGTGTGAAAGGGTGCAGGTTCGCTCAGAATGGAATCTCGGACACGTCCGCGTTGTCGGTGAGCGGTGCAGTGTGCGCCTCGGTCGCCGCTGCCGCAGCGCTGCTGTTGACATTGTCAGGCTTGTCGAGGAATTGCAGCCGGTGACCGGGCACGACCAGGATCTCGGTCGAGAAGCGGTCGGAGTCCTCGTCATCCTTCTTCCACCGCCGGGTCTGGAGCTTGCCCTCGGCATGGATCAGCCGGCCCTTTCTCGCGTGGCGCTCCAGCATGTCGATGAGGCCGGGCTGGAAAGTCACCACCCGGTGCCACTCGGTCTTGTCGATCCGCTCGCCGCCGGCGTTCCGGTCGATATAGCTCTCGTCGGTAGCGATGCTCAGGTTGGCAACGCGCCCGCCCGATGCAAGGTGGTTGATGGTGACGTCGGCGCCGAGACGCCCGATCAGTTCGACCCTGTTCATTCCGAAAGCCATTGCGGTTCTCCTCGTGTCTCGATGATGGCGATGACGAACGGCGGGACCGGGAATCTCTCGCTCCCGATCCCTTTCCGCTCACCCTTCTCTCGCTTCGCTCTACCTCCCGTTTGCCGGGACCTCATGATCGGGGCAGCGATGGGCAAGGTCGTCGGCGAGGGTGTCTCTCACCGCGCTGACATCCAGCCCGAGTTCAGCCAGCAAGGCGTTGCTCGCCGGGGCGATGGGGTCGTAGTCGGAAGATATGTCGAACATTGCCGGGTCTCCTTGTCGGGGCGGCGCCCGGCGTCGAGAAAGCCCTTCTTCCTCTACTCCGCCGGGCGCTTGCCCGGTGCGCACTGTCCTCTTGCTCTCGACCCTTCACCGCGAACGCGGCGTGTCAGGACCAGCCCGCGTACTGCATGACGGGATTCGCGTCGGAGATCACCTCGACCTGGTCGAAGGAGAGCCTGGCGAAAACCAGCGCGGCAGCGACCTCGGCTTCGCTGTCGAAACTGCCCAGCGTCTTGCCGGTGGCGAGTTCGATAACGGTGAAGCCCGGATCCCACACCGGGATGCCCTTGAAGTATGCAGAGCCGTGGTAAGACTTCTCGGCACACGGGACACACCGCGCAGCACCCTGCGACGGCGCTCCGCAGGCCGTACACTCCGAGCGGGCGCGCCGGCGCCAGTAGAGTTGCCGACTTCGGGCATTGCGGCGTTCCCGGCCCCTGCGTTCGGTCTCGATCACGGCGCAGGGCGCACATCTCGAACCGCCGTCCGTGGTCGGGCCACCGCAGCGGACGCACTGCCCCGCTGCACGCCTTGCGGCGTAGATCTCGCGTTCAAGCTGCCGTTTTGCGATCCGGCACGGCTCGCAGGTCGAGCCTCCTTCGAGCGGCGGACGGCGGCCGCACCGGGTGCACTTGCCGGCGTTGAGGCAGGCCTTCTGACGCTTGCGACTTGCGACACGAGCAGCTTTTCGCTTGCCCGCAGGGTCGCGCCCGCCGTAGAGTTTCCCTGCCGCCTTGGCGGCCCGGTAGCGCGCCCGGTCCGCTGCACGGCGCTTATCAAGACACTGCTCGCATGCGCTTCGTTCGGGCACGGCCGGCTGGCCGCATCTCACACACAATCCGGCCGCACGCCGGGTTTCGGTAACTTGCCGCGAACGCTCGCGTTCGTAAGCTCGGGCGCGCTCGGGATCGCGGCGTGGTTTGCCTTCCGCTCGGAGGCGGGCATCGCGAGCGCGGCTCGCACGGTTGCGCCTGTCCGTGCATGGCTGGCAAATGGTTCGGTGCGTCGCGGGAGGGCGCTTGCCGCACCGGATACACTCGCCCCGTGCGGCTCGTTCCGCGGTTCTCCGCGCGGTTCGCTCGCGGTCGAACTGTTTCCGAGTCTCCGGATCTCGGTATCCCATCGGTGTTTCTCCTGTCGAAATCGGTGTCTGGATGGAGGACGCCCGGCCAGCGCAAGCCGGCCGGATACTCCAGGAGAAAGCCGTTCAGCCTCGTTGCTTGCGGTCGCACAGGATGCCGGCCGCGACGCTCCCCCAGACCTGGATGCCGCCGCGGGTGCGAAGCCCGGTGCAGATAATGATCTCGGTGCAGGCGGGGCGCATTTCCTTTACCGCCTTCAGCGTGGCGGTGACACGCTTCGCCTTGCGGCGGCCCTTCTTCGCTGTCTCGTTGCCGGACCAGGGGCGAATATCTCCATCCGCGAACGCCTTGAACCGCTCGACGGCGTACCGCTCGTCGGTCAGGCCGCTGCCGAAGAAGTGGACCAGGAACGTGTTCGCCGTATTGCTGGGGATCGCTATCGCTGCGCTCATCGTGCCGTCTCCGTCATGCCGGTGATGGGGAACGGCGGCGGCGCCTCCCTCCGGGACGCCGTCCGCCGCCCCGCTTCTGGCCAACCTCTCCTCTTTTTGGTGCCAGAAACGGCCGCGCACGAAGGCGCGCATCCGGGACGTTCGCGAAATCAGGATCGGGTTGAGCGTCCGCTAGACAGGTGTGCCTTGCGCCGGATGCAGGCGATCGCATGGTAGGCGCCGCCGGGCTCGTCTGCGCTCGCAGTAGCGGCAGCGAAGACGCGGAAGGGCGGTGCCTTCGTCTAGCGCGGTGCCGCGACCGCTTCGCCGCCCCACAGGCGGGCGAGGACGAACGCGCCCTCCCGGCGTGCCGCGTTGAGTGACAGTTCGGGGAAGTACCCGAGGGTGATCTTGCGCATGCGTCCCCGTACGCGGGTCTGGACGATGCAAAACCGGACGCCGGACGGCCGCATCCGGACCCCGAAATGCGCCAGAAGGTTGTCCCACAGGGTGTATTCCTTCGCCGTCCGCTTCGCGGCGGCGATGGCCTTCACGGTGAGCCAGATGCGGTGCTTGCTGCACCTGATCGCTCACGACCCCTCCCGCTTCCGGTCACGGCGTCATTGACGATGCCGGAGATGCGTCCGGCGGCCGCGCGGACATGTTCGTCGGCGAGATGGGCATCGCGTTCGGTGGAGCCGGTATCGGCATGGCCGAGCAGGCGGCCCATCGTGTAGAGGTCGAGACCGCTCATCACGGCGTCAGACGCGAAGATAGGGCAAAGGTCATGCTAGCACAGCCTACCGGATCGGGCATGAAAGTTCTACCGGCGGTAGTGGGCTAGTTTGAAATGTTCTCTGTTCGCCCTGTTGGTTTCGGGGCTGGCCTGTGCGATAAGTCAAGCATGGGTACACCAAGACGCCCCCGCGACACAAACCAGCTCGCTAAGCTGATCGTCGACTTGGCGACCGGCGAAGCCAGTGAGACAGAGCGCGTGGCCGACGCACTCACGGAGCGCGGACGCAAGGGCGGTGTGAAAGGTGGGCCGGCGCGCGCCGCGGCGCTGCCACCCGAACGCCGCCGGGAGATTGCGCAGAAGGCAGCCACGACGCGCTGGGAGAAGTAATACCAGAAGTCATAATAGCTGACCGTTTTAATTTTGGTTGCGCTGGCGTATAATGTGGTTGGGTTACATTCCTCTACCGTATATAGGGTTTTGTGATGATTGTTCAGCTGCGCACGGATTATGATGGGGACAGAGTTCGGGCGGCAATGTTGCGGTGCCGTGATGCCCGCCAGATGCGCCGCCTCGCGGCGATTGCAGCGATTTACGGCAGCGCCTCTCGCGGTGACGCGGCGCGTGTTGGCGGGATGCAGGCGCAGACCCTGCGCGACTGGGGGTATCGCTTCAATGCCGAAGGGCCGGCGGGGTTGAGTGACCGCCCGCGTCCGGGCGCGACGCCGAGGCTTTCCGCAGACCAGATGGTTGACCTGATAGAGATTGTACATGCGGGTCCGGATCCGGCGAGTGATGGTGTCGTGCGCTGGCGCGCCTGTGATTTGCAGGCAGTGATCGAACAGCGCTTTGGGGTGACCTATCATGTTCGCTCGGTGTCTCGGCTTTTGCATCAGTTGGGCTTTTCGCATGTAAGCGCGCGACCGCGGCACCCTTGGCTCACCAAACAACCCGACAAAATCACCTCAATCGCAACACGAAAATGGGCCACACTTTGAGTCACTTTCAATGGCAGTTGGTATGAGGTGATCGGAGAGCCCACGATCGCCGACGCCGTACTCGATCGCATCGTCCACAACGCCTATCGCATCGACCTCAAGGGCGAGTCCCTGCGCAAGCGCAACAGGCCGCCGCCGCTCGACGGCGGAAACGACAAATGAGCGGGCCCGGCCTGGCGGCCGGATCCATGGGCGCCTGCGGCGCCAACCCGGGTACAACCGCCGAGGCGCGCGGCGGCAGGCTGAATGGAGAAGCTTGCCGCCGCGCCCAACCGGCTTTGCATTGCAGCCACGGCTCGCTTACGCTCGCATCGGGCTGGCCGCCGGCCAGCCCCCATCGTCACGGAGGAGAGCACAACAACCCCGGCACCAGTCCCGGGAGAGACAGCGCAGAGGCGTGATACCACCGTCAAATGTCGCCAGAACCTCCGTCAAGTGCGCCGGAATCCGCACGCCCATCGGAGCCGAACGAAAGCCGTCTTCCGATGACCGGGCCTCTAAGCGCCCTTTCTGCGGCATTATTGTCCATCGGCACCTGGGGCTTGTCGACGAAGACGCTCAGCCCGCTGCGATGGTTGAGCAGAGAGCGCAGCGCCTTGGTCTCACGCGCCCCGGCCGACAAGATGGCAAGTTCCTGCTCGGCGTCCGTGAACAGGCGCTCGACCTCCACTTCCAACGCGCGCTGGGCTTGCGCGAACGCCGCCGTCTGGCGCTCGAGAGCGGGGTCGTAATGCTCCATCCTGGCTTCGTTCAGCTTGTAGATCGACGTGATCCGTTCGATCCACTTCTGGCACCAGTGCGCCAGCTCTGCCTGACCGGCCGCACCGTGGATGAAGTCGCGGTGCTGGTGTGCCCAGCACCAGCACAGGATTACCGCGCCGCCGATTTCGTGCTCCATCGTCTTGTAGGACGAGAGACGGTCGCAGACCAGGAACAGGCTGGCGTTTACCTCGTTGCGACGCACCGCCACCGAAACCACCGGCTGGTAGCTCTCCGCAACGATCCGCCGCTTCTCCACCTCGCTCCGGCGGCGGCGGGAACCCCGGCCTTGCCGACAACTACTCCGACTTCTCATTTGCATCCAACATCTACGATTGTGCCCACTTGGTCCATGGTGGACACCTCATGATGCCCACTCCCGATCGCACAGCCTCCCCCAACCACGCTAATCCCGGTAGACGGTCCCAGCGGAGGCTTACGATCCGCTTCGAATTCGCTGACCTCGACATTGCCTGCATGCAATCCCTGCAAGCCGAGTTCAAGGCCGCGTTTGCCGAGAACCAGTTCGACCGGGCGGTCGATGCGATGGACGACGATGTAGTCGCCGCACTCGCGGTCGTAGGCACGCCGGATGATTGCATCGACCGCCCGAAACCCTACGTCGCCGCTGGACTCAAGGCCGCGGTTCTCTACCATGTTCTGGGCTGTCGCCGGAGATGGGCGTGACGCAGCGTCATGCGCGCACTGGTATGGCCGGGCAACCGCGAGATCACCGGCACCGGCAGGCCGATCACTGCCGCGCGGCCGGCATGGGAGTGGCGGAGATCATGAAGGCGCACGTCCGTCCGCGATGCCCGCCCTCCTCCGGATCCGATACCGATACCGGAACCGAAGAAGATCGCCAGGTGGCCGCGACGGGTCGAGCGGCGACGGGAACACGAACAAGCTCTGATCTGCGGCCGCTGGGCGCTGCTGGCTCGCCATTACGGCGCGACGTTCAACGGAATCGGGCCTCGAAGCCGCTCGCAATGAGGGTCACGTGTGCGTCGAGGGGCGGCCGCAATTCGAATGCTCTGGGATCGCGAGCGAAATTCCACAGCCGCAGGAGACGCCATTCGGCGGGCCGCTTCTCCGCGACGTCGAGTTCGTTCCGGGTGATGTGGAAAGGCGTGCGCTCCCAGCCGTTGGTGGTCTTCACCTCGATCAGTCGAGCCCGGCCCTCGGGGGAGTAACTCTCGATATCGTATCCCGCCCCGTCGCCGTCTTCCTCCGATACCCATCTCACGCGCTCTGCCAGGTCGGCGCGGCCGGCGCCGGCGAGGAAGGCCTTTTCGTGGGCGAGCACGCGCTCTTCGCCGGCTCGGCCGAGCGCCCGGTTGCGCTCGGCCTGCGCGGCGACGTCGAATTTGCGCGCGATCGCCTGCATCTGTTCAAATTCGTCAGGCGCAGGGTAGTTCCTGAGCGTGGGCGGCAACGCGATAGCGAGCCGCGCCGTCTCCGGAGTGTCGGCTGTCTGCTCTGCGTGCGGCGCGGGCGTTTGGAACTCTGGGTGCCGGTGCAGCCAGCGGTCGACGGCGTAGGCGAGAGACATCTGGACGTTGAACGCGGGCAGGTAGCCGGGGATCCAGCTCTCGCCGAGCCCTTTCAACACGGCGCTGATGTTCCGGTGCTTGAATTCGATGGATGGGCGGCTGCGGTCGATGCGGGTCCGCAGGCGCCGGTTGTGCTCGGCCTTGATGTAGCGACGTCCGGCGAGATCGGCGGCAAGCATCGCGAAATAGTCCGCGACGATGAGATCGTTTTCGTCATCTGTCCAAGGGACGGTTGCCATACCGCCAAGCTAATACCGAGTGCTGTTGGTGTCGACTCATCCGGCTGCTCGGCTATCGCGCCGAAAACTGCGCCGTCTGCAAACGAAAAACTGTCACCATCAATGACCTCTGGTATAAGTCTCCTCGGCCACGCAGTACCTTACTGCCGCTTGGCGCCAAACGCTCCGACGGTGTTGCGAGCCTCGAAAATTCCGCCAACCTCGGCGTGATCTAAACCGTAGAACGCTCCTTCAATTCGACCGCCCACATTTGAGGCGAAGCCGCCAGCCCTCATTGGCACGTCGTTAAAAATGAAGTCAGATCGTGCGGTGCCAGTTTCGACATCGCGGACGTTACTGAATGCTACGTCGATGTTTGAGTTCGCAAAGTCGACGGTCAACGTGGCGTTGCCCAAATGGCCTTCCCCGCGCGCAATATCTGCGCCGACCATGAGTCCTCGCCAATTTGCCGAGCCTGAAGTCGGGAGGCTTCCGGCCGAGAATCCGATTGCGCTCCCATACACCAAGCGCAAAGAGTCGCTGCTATACTCAGAAACGGAGAAGACGCCGTGATCGGTCCAGCCGCCCAGCGCTGAGTACTCGACGCGCACCCCATTTACGGTATCACTGCCAGTACTTTGTCGGATGTGAACGTCGTTCTTGGTCAAGATGGACTCGAACGTGACCGCATCGATATCAAAATCTGAGATGTAAAGATCTGTCCCGTCAACATTGCACACCCGGCCGGAGCACGTGGTTACCGCGTACCGATAACCGTCAACGTCGAAAATATCAGTTACGAGAAGTGAGTTCGCCGCAGCAACGCGGGAGTGCAGGCAGGGCAATCGCTTTTGAAATCAGGGGTGTTTTGTAGCAGCGCGGATCAGGTCGATGAGGAAATTGTCGTCCCAGGCTGCGCGTTTGAGCTTTCCGCGCATGGCATCCTTGGTGGGTTCATGACGGGCGATGTTGAGCGCCAGGCGCCGCATGAGCGCCAGGTTCTGCGGACCATGTCCCTTGCGGTTGCGTTGCTGGTCCTCATTCATCGACACGTCCAGAACCCAATGCAAACTGTTCTCTATCGACCAGTGCGCCCGCACTGCGCGCAAAAATGCCTCCGGTGAGAGCTTTGCGCTCATCACATAATAGCGCGCCTCGGTATTTTGTTTGCCCTTGCTTTCGCGCGTTGCCGTTACCTTGCCGATGGCCTGGAGACCCGGCCAGTCATGTGCCTCCTGCAGCCAGTCAATCTCGTGCGAGACCTCCGCAAGGCGTGTCTCAAGGCGTCCGTGATCCTTGCTGACATGCTCATAAGATTGAATCTTTTCCGCACCTTCCGGGCTGTCGAGAAACAATGTGACATCACCGTGCAGGGTGTCCTGATTGCGTTTCAGCGCCAGTACATAGTCGCCGCCGCCGGCTGTTACACGCTCTGCGGTGCGGCGTTGTGTATGCATCGCATCGGCGGTCACGGTCCGGCCCTTGAGGCGTAACATGTCGAGCAGCCTGGGCAATGCCGTGATCTCATTGGATTTGCCATCGACCGCCACTTGCCCCAGCACGAGACGGCTTTGAGCGCCAAAGGCGTGCACGAGATGCAGTCCCGAACGCTTGGCGGCATTGTCGAATGAGCGCCGCAGTTGCTTGCCGTCTATGGCAATGACGGTGTCGTCGAGGCATTCGGCCCAGTCCTTGACAAGGCCCTGCAATACCTCTGTCAGGCCTTGAGGATCGAGTGCGTTGAAGAGGTCGGAGAAGGCGTCGTGGCTTGGTATGCCATGGGAAAGCGTCATGAACTGGCGCAAAAACGGCTTCTTGGCGCGTCCGAAGCGTGCCATGTCGGCGCATCCCTCACCGCCCGAGAGCACGCATAGCAGGCCGATCATGAGCATTTCGTGAAAGTTGTGGCGTGTGGCGTTGGACCGCCGCGGGTCAGTAACAGATTCAAATATATGAGCAAATTCTTCCATAGTCTGTCTCCGTGCCGGGCATCGAAAACAGAATATGAATCAAAAATACAAACAAAAAAACGCAAAATTTCAAAAGCGATTCCCCTGGGAGTGCAGGCCAGATGCAATCTCCGCGTGCGTCAATGTGATCGGTGTGCCGCCTATTGCGTCGACGATAGCGTTGGTGTTCTCAAACGGTTGGTTACCTCCGCCGCCACCGCCTCCGCCTCCGCATGCAGTGAGCGCAAATGCAGCCGCGAAGGCTGCCATCAATCGGATCATCGTGATGTCCCCTGTGATGAATGCCCCGGCCGCAGCGGGTGCGGCGCCGTTGCAACGTCGCACGGATAACGTGAAGCCCCACCTGTTCGCCTGGCGCGGGGAGCTACCCAGTGTCGGGTCAAAGGCTGTTGTATTCAGCGGGCGGCCCGACAGAGCGGGTCCGTGTAACGTGGCCAAGGGAAGTGTGCCCGATGCGACAGCTGGCCGTCAAGCATAAACGCCAGTTATTGCCACATGGCGCGGCAGTAACCGCCACGTGGATCTTGCATGGCGCCACGCTGATCTTGCATGGCGCCACGCTGCGCCGTATTATCCCGCTCGAACCGCACGCACAGGGGGGCATGGACGAAATTATTGCGCTCGCTCGGCGCCAATTGGATGATTTGGAGCGCAAGAGGGCCAAGTTGTTGCAGATCATTGAGATCGCAGAGAGTATGGTTGAGCGCGCGCCCATAATGTCAACTGGCGCCAAAATGCGCGAGCTTTCGCTGACCATGCAAAAGACGGTGCAAGTGGTACGCACTATACTTAACGAGCGCGGCAAGCCCGTAATGATCCGCGATCTTTTGAACGCTGTCCAAGCGCAGGGTATTGAGGTTGGTGGCAAGAAACCCGCTTCAACGTTGTCTGCGAGGCTCTCGAACGCCAATGGCGAGTTCAAGAGCCACCACAGCGTCGGTTGGTGGTTTGCGGACAGGCCCCTGCCACAGGGTGGCGACAAGGATGAAGCGGCGCTTCCCGTGGAGGAATCGCCGCTTCATCTTGTCACGGATTTGGAGCGTCGACTTGATCAGTCGGCGGAACACAGCGCTGGACCGTAGCGCGTGGCGCAAGGCCGTGGAGCCGTGCCGGGAGGTGGGACATGACAACATGACCAGCCTCCGGCCGCTGGGTTTGGGGTGATCAGCCCGCCCAGTGGCCGGGGGCATTTTCGCAGCAAAGTGATTTTTGTGCAATCGGGAAATTCACCTATGAACTCATGGATGATCTGCGGGCACGCTTGGCAAATCGCGTTCAGCTTACGTCGGATGAGCACAAGGCGTATCTGGAAGCGGTTGAAGGAGCGTTCGGCGCCGACGTGGACTATGCCATGCTCATCAAGCTGTATGGCGGTCCCACTGGCGGCGAGGGTCAGGAACGCAAATACTCGCCGGCGGAATGCACGGGGTTCATCAAGCGCGACATCGAGGGCGGCCCCGACCCCGCACACATTTCGACTAGCTATGTTGAGCGCAACAATCTGACCATGCGGATGTCTATGCGGCGCTTCACGCGGTTGACGAATGCCTTTTCACGGAAGATCGAAAATCACGCGCGCAGCGTCGCGCTGCACTTTATGCATTACAACTTCTGTCGCCAGCACAAGAGCCTAAAGGGCATCAGTCCGGCAATGGCGGCCGGCGTGACAGAGCAGCTGTTCGATCTTGACGACATTGTGAAGCTGATCGACGAAGCCGCGCCGACTCCGAAGCGCCCTGCGACTTATCGCAAACGGGAAATTTCAAACTGACCCGCTACCCTACCGGCCATCAGGCCGTCGGAGCAGCTTCGCGGCCGGCGTCTGCGGCGGTGGGGAGCTACCGCAGCGAATGAGTGGCGGGCGGTGCAGGCGGTCCCGCAGGCCGTGGTGCAAGCGCATTGCCAGAGGTCGTGCCCACGCTGCTGTCTTCGGCGACGGCGCACGCTTCGGCCACGATGTGGGCATTGCACCTGAATCCCTACCGCTGCGTGCACGCCCGACTGCGCAGGGCTTCGACTCCAAGTGTTTGCCAATAGTTTGCCAGGCCGGCAAACTGGGCTATCAGGTATAAAAGAAACCCCCCGGAAAACACAAATGTTTTCAGGGGGTTGTTTGGTTGCGGGGGCACGCAACCACCGAGACCGACATGTGATCGAAATTCCGGTCTGATTAGCAGCAATCCCATGATTTTCACAGAATTTACCGTGCATTACGTGCGATGTTGACTGGCAACCATAGCATCCACCTTCGGCCGCGTTGGAGGTCTCAATGGCAATTGCGGTCACGATAGCGCACCTGCTTGTTCGGCGGGGAGCACCTCAAGGCCCAGTGCAATGGCGTTCTCCCGGATGCGATGGTCCAGGGAAAGTATGCGCAGGCCTGAACGAAATTCTCTGATCCTGGGAGCCGTCGCGAGGTGCAGCGCGTCGAGTGCGCGCACTGGCTCACGGGGAAATTGGCGGCGCGCTCGATCCACGATGCCGGTTCCAGCCCGGAACACGTGCCACGGCGCGCCACCCGCCGCCAGCCGTACTCGCGCCGCCTCGGCATCCATCGGACGCAACCGCTCGATCGCTACTGCCCAACGAATGGCGCGGTCGCACTCGAGCAAGGTCAACTCAGAAGTGAACACCTCGGACGCTTCCGCCAGCAACTGGCACGCCGTGTCACCCGGCGGCTCGCCCAGCAGCCAGGAAACCACGGCACTGCTTTCGGCATAGAGCGTCACTAGTTGCCGCGAACCGCGTTCAGGATCGCCATTGCCTCTTCATGCGGCAACTGATGCCCGCGGCCCGGTCGTTCGTATCGGGGAACGCTGTTCGGGGTGCCAAGCCGCACCTCTCCGGCCCGTGCCAGCCGTAGCAATTCGTCTTCCCGGTCGAGACCGAGAGGTGCATGGGGAACGAGGTCGGCCACCGGCGCCCCCCGGTTGGTGACGATGACGCGCTCGCCCGACTGCGCGACGCGCAGGTATTCGCTGAGGCGGTTCTTCAGGGTGCGGATACCGACGGTCGTCATCTGTCCAACATAGCGTCGTGGTAGCTACAATACAAACCGGATAACGCGAACGCGTGTGCACAGGGTTGGCAGCAGCTTGGCCTCATTGAGCCAGGTAACGACAGGGCACGGTGAACGACCGGTCCCGGACTTGTCCCGATGGCGCACACACAACTCGAACTCCATCTTCCCACGCCGTCGACGACCGGCGAGCAACCGCTGGTCCCGGCGAGGATGGTGAACGAGTTCGTCTATTGGCGGGGACGGCGTACCTGACGGGTCGGCGGCTCGCCAGGGCGACCTGTTCGATCTTCCGCCGCGATCCCCGGCGGACGCAGCGATGGCCTGGGTGACAGAAGCCGCCTCTGCCGATCGAGTCAGGGAAGGTCTGAACAAGTCGACGGTCGATTCTGTTATGGTGTGTGAGATCGTTCAGGTGGTGTGGGGCGGGTGATGGAACAGTTGACCTTTGCGGAGCTTGAGCACGCTTCGAAGAAGCGCCGGACGCGGCGCGAGGTGTTTCTGGAGAAGATGGACGGTCTGATCCCTTGGGAACGGCTTGAGGCGCGCATCGAGCCGTTCTACCCGAAGGCGGGGCGCGGGCGCCGGCCGTATCCGTTGGCGGCAATGCTGCGGGTGCACTGCGTGCAGGTGTTCTACAACCTGAGCGATCCGGCGATGGAGGACCTGCTTTACGAGGTGGAGTCGGTGCGGCGCTTTGTCGGGCTGCGGCTGTCAGGTCCGCTGCCCGACGAGACGACGATCCTGAACTTCCGCCATCTGCTGGAGAGGCACGGCCTGGGCGAGGCGCTGTTCGATGAGATCAACGCGCATCTGGCGTCGCTGGGGCACCGGTTGAAGACGGGGACGATCGTGGATGCGAGCCTGACCGCCGCGGCGTCGGGGTTGGCGCACAGCCTGGAGACGACGGCGGCGAATGTCTCGGAGGTGGCCACGGCGCACGCACTGCTGCACGGGGGCGAGGAGCGTGTGTGGGGTGACGCGGGCTACCAGGGGGTGGGCCGGCGCGCAGAGAACCGGGGTGTGGTGGTGGACTGGCAGATCGCGATGAAGCGCGGCAAGCGCCGGCAGTTGGACAAGGCGGGAGCGCAGGAGGCGGCGGAGAGGCGCAAGGGTTCGGTGCGGGCGAAGGTCGAGCATCCGTTTCTCTATGTGAAGCGCCACTTCGGCTATGCGAAGGTGCGCTACCGGGGCCTGGCGAAGAACAGGCAGCGCATCGCCGTGCTGCTGGGCTTCTCCAACCTGCTGATCGCCGGGCGCTACGCCGCGTGACACGGGATCGACCCGTGCGCAGCCGCCGCAACGCCGGCGGGGTGACGGTCGGGTCGGCCTCTACACCCCTGTCTCATTGCAACACGACAAGTTTTCGCCCCGAAGACGGCCCCCGGCGGCTCGCAGACCAGCCGGACAACACGAATACCCGCCAAAACCACATTTGTTCAGACCGTCCCTATCCGAACGGTGGTGCAAGCTACGAGCTGGAAATCTATCCCGTGGTCGACCGTTGCGACGGTCTTGACCCAGGTTTGTACCACTATGATGCCGCGATCCACGAGTTGGTGCGGCTCTCGGGCCGTACCCCCGAAGTGGACAGGATATTCGCGGATGCGAAGGTAGCGACCGCGAACCTCGCCGACCCCCAGGTCGTGCTGATACTGAGTGCCCGCTTCGCGCGGGTGATGTGGAAATACAGGTCGATTTCCTACGGGATCATCCTGCGCAATACCGGAGTGCTGTACCAGACGCTGTATCTTGCGGCGACGGAGCTGGGTCTCTCGCCTTGCGGAATCGGCTCGGCCAACTCGGCGTTGTTCGCCCGGGCCACCGGTCTTGATCCGGTGGTCGAGGGATCCGTCGGCGATTTCATTCTCGGTGGTCGGCCGCGTTCGTGACGGATCAGGGCGACAATCCGAAAAATACCGGAACAACAGGGTTGAACAACTGGCTGCCGCACGGAAACTGGCTCCCTGAAACGTACACCAGCCGTCCCCTGCAGCCTGCGGAATGGGGAGAAGCGAGTGAGGCCGCAAGCTGCAACAGCGTTGAATGCCGGTAGCAAGAGGAGCAGTAATAATGAACATTTCCCCCTTCATATTTACCGACGGAAGCCGCGCCAGCCTCGACAGGTTCGAAAGTTTGGCGAGGGATTTCTACGAGAACGAGGCCCTGCGGGCCCGGATGGTCTCGGACCCCCGTGGTGTGCTCCTCGAGAGAGGGATGAATGTTCCGGCCGATGTCGAGATCCAGGTCCTCATGGATACCGAGACGACTCACCATGTCGTCTTTCCTCCTGATCCGAATGCCGCCCTCAGCGATGAAAGCCTCAATGTGGCCGCCGGCGGCAAGGACGATAATATTTACTGTAGTTACGGTGCTAGCAGCACGTGAATCACACCGGACTCGGAAAATCCCGAGGGCAGGCCCGGTTAGGCACACGGATTTGCCGATCCTGCCACGGTGATCAGCGAGATCCCGGAAGGCACAATCGGATCCACTGGCGGATCCACTGGCGGATCCACTGGCGGATCCACAGGTTGAGGCGGTTTTCCCTTGGGGAACACGTATGAGTGGGCGAATGGCCGGTCATCCGGCACGGTGCCGGCCACGCCGCCCTTCTTGCTTGATAATTCCTGGGCGTGGCTGCAACCTGCGCAGGCATTCCCGCCCTTCCTTTGATCGCAAGACCATGGGTCTCGTTCCGGCGGCCGATCACGGCTCTTCCATGGGGTGAGTGCATTCGCTACGCCACCACCCGCTGCACCGCAGAGAGTTGTTGAGCAGGATCCGGCTATATCAACCTCATCGGAACACACTGGCAGAACGTCGCCGCACGCGTTCCGTCAGGGATATTTTCCTGCCCGGCATGCGATCATGAGGAGCCATGCGGAATGAATTCGGATGCAGGTCTGAGCGGTGCCGGGCGGATGTTTCCCGGTTCGTCCATGCAGTGGGTCACGCCCGGTGACCGTGGTCTTGTCGAGGTTCCGGTGCTGGCTCCGCATCTGGAGTTTCGCCCGGTTGATCACGAAACCGGCTTGCTGGTTTCCGAGACCTACTGCGCGGCGCTGTACGGGCAGCGCTATCTGGACCTGCTGCCCCTTCTCGACGGGACCCGCACACGCCGGGAGGTGGCCGCGGCCCTTTCCGACCGCCATTCTCTGGTCGAGGTGCAGACCGCCCTGGTGTCCCTGGCGACCAAGGGCCACGTGGTGTCAGGCGCGTTCTCGATGAACCGCGCCCGGGCAGCGTTCTGGTCGGCACACGGGGCATCGCCTTGCTGGGCAGAGCAGCGTCTGGAGGCGTCGCAGGTGTCGTTGAGCGGAGATGATGGGCGGCTGGCGGAACGGCTGGCCGCCTGCGGGGTACAGGTGGGCGACGGCGACCCGACCCTGGCGGCGCGGGTGACCGATGATTATCTGGCGGCGGATCATGAGGAGGCCAACCGGCGTCACCGGTCTTCGGGGATGCCGTGGCTTCTGGTCAAGCCGGACGGTGTGTGGCCGCTGTTCGGACCGGTGTTTCAACCCGGCGAGGGGGGGGCGTGCTGGGCGTGTCTGGCGCATCGGCTCGGCGGCAACCGCGAGGTGGAGAATTATCTGCGGGGCGTGGCTGGCGACGCGGCGGCGGTGCTGCCGCGCGCGTCGGCAGAGCCTTTTGCGGACGCAATCCGCGGGCTGGCGGCAACCGAGATCGCCAAGTGGATTGTTCTGGGGCAATCGGCTTTGCTGCATGACCACGCACTGTCGCTGGAGATATTCCATCTGACGGGCGAGCATCACCCGGTCATGCGCCGTCCACAATGTGCGGAATGCGGGGACGAGGCGCTCCATCGGCCGGACCGTGCGCCCACTCCTGTAGTGTTGCGGCCCAGCCCGAAGCCGGTTCACAACAGTGGCGGGCTGCGCTCGGTTCCGCCAGAGGAGACACTGCGCCGGTACCGCCATCTTGTGAGCCCGATCAGCGGCGTGGTGACGGAGCTACGGCGCATATCGGATGCGCAGGATGGATGGCTGCATGTCTATTGGGCTGGCAGCAACCTGGCGCTGAAGAACTACAGCATGTACTCCATGCGCAAAAGCATTCGGAGCAAGAGCTCGGGCAAGGGGAGCACAGTGGAACAGTCCGAGGCGAGTGCGCTGTGCGAGGCAATTGAGCGATACAGCGGCGTCTTTCACGGGGATGAGATCCGCCGGCGGGCGCGGTTCTCGGATTTTGCCGAGGATGAAGCGCTCCATCCGAACGATGTCATGCAGTTCAGCGACTGGCAATATGACAACGCGGAGATGCTCAACAGGCGCCGATCAAAGTTCCACAATGTGCCGTTGCGTTTCGATCCCGAGGCCGCGATAGACTGGACGCCGGTGTGGTCCCTGACGCATGGCCGGCACCGCTATCTGCCGACGGCAATGCTCTACTTCTCCAAGCCGTTGATCGAGGAAGGGTGGTATTGCCTTCCGGATTCGAATGGCTGCGCCGCCGGCAACACGCTGGAAGAGGCGATCCTGCAGGGCTTCTTCGAACTGGTCGAGCGCGACGCCTTTGCCTGCTGGTGGTACAACCGGCTGCGCCTTCCCGCTGTCGACCTGGACAGCTTCGATGACCCGTATCTTGCCGGCGCGCAGGACTACTACCGGCGTGCCAACAGGGAGTTGTGGGTTCTGGACGTGACCAACGATCTCGGCATCCCGGCCTTCGTCGCTGTCTCGCGGCGTACCGACAAGGAGGCCGAAGACATTCTTTATTCGGCCGGGGCCCACACCGACCCGAAGATCGCTGCCTTTCGCGCCGTCTGCGAGTTGAATCAGTGTTTCATCATGGTCGAGAATGTGAAGGACGACGGTCCCGGATATCGTGCTAGCGATCCTGAAGCCCTGTGGTGGTGGCAGCATGTGAAGCTTGCGGATCAACCGTGGCTGGCGCCGGACGGCAGCACGAGGCCGCGTGGTAGATCCGACTACCATGTGCCGGAAACGGACGATGTGAAGGAAGATGTGGAACTGTGCCGGGCGCTGGTGGAAGGCAAGGGGATGGAGTTCCTGGTGCTCGACCAGACCCGACCGGATATCGGGATGCCCGTGGCGAAGACCATCGTTCCGGGGTTGCGGCACTTCTGGGCGCGGTTCGCTCCGGGGCGACTGTTCGATGTGCCGGTCGCAATGGGGTTGCTCGAGAAACCCTGCGCGGAGGCCGCCCTCAACCCCCTGCGTGTCTTCATATAGACGAGCTGCAGAAAAACTCCCTCCCCAATCGCCAGTGGAGCCCCGATGAGGGACCGGAACCATACGCGCTTCTGGAGCATCCGCGAGAGAAGAACGGACCGATGGATGCTCGCCCGGCACTGGAAGGAACGGGGGGCGACGAAGGAGGAACCCGGGATACCGGACGATCGTTCTCCGCGGCTGTTCAGCTCCCTGCACGTGGCCGTGCGTGCACTCAACTGGTGGAGATATGGCGGCCCGAGCAAGCCGGCCGGGCCGTTGCAGGAGAGCACTGAAGACCTGACCGTGCTGCCGATGGAAATCCGGGACCGGCGGGCGCGCACCGCCATGGACATCGTCCGCATCGAGCTTCGCAAGACCGACCGGAACATGCCTGTCCCGGAGGCGGCCATCGGGCGGTGGTGGATCATCGCCGACGAGGGAGGGCAATGGCTTACCCCCGGTGAGGAGCGCACGATGCGGCTCCCATACGGGGCGCCTCCCATCTGCTATCGAACGGAGACCATCGCCTTGCGTGTTGCAGGCAAGATCAGCCGCCGCCTGCACGGACCCGGACCGTCGCCCATACGGGTGGAGCCGGTGCTTTTCTTCGCAAGCCCGGCCTCGGACGGACCATTGCACCCGCTCTTCACATCCGTGGCCTCATGGATATTGACTAACACACTCCTTCGCCTGGACGACTCTTCCCCGACCGACGAGGCCGCCCGCGAACGACGGAGGAAATGACGATTCGCGCGGCGGGTGGGTGTTCGGGAAGACCGGCATTTGTCATAATAATCCTGTTCTCCCGCAGGTTTGCCGCCGGACCGGCGACGCCGAAACTCGCCCCGGCGAACACCAAGGTGGACCCGACCCCCTCTTCTCGGCGACCAGACCATGATCACACGTATTCCCATGCTGGATGCAAACGAATGCGCCCGGATACTGGAGCTGGTGCAGTCGCACCGGCCAGACTGGATCAGCCGATATCCGGGGCTGCCTTTCTATACGCTCGGCGCGGCGAGTTATCTGGATGGCGCTGCCGGACCCGGCGCATATGCCAGGAAGGCGGCAGCGTTCAATTCCGTGCTGGAAACCGATTTCGGCTGGCTTTACGAACGGCTTCTGCAGGTGCTCGGCGATTGTCTGCAAGCGAGAACCACATTCGAGCCGCAGGCGGCCCGACCGGGATTTCATGTGTTTCTGGCTCACGAAGCATTCAAACTCCCGCTCGCCAAGGTCCATTTCGATCTGCAGTTCATGAGTATCGACTGGTCGGACGACCAGGAGATGGATTTCTCCTCCCCTGTCTCCTACACGCTCGCCATCCGTATGCCGCATGCGGGGGCAGGGCTGCGCATCTGGAATCTGACCAAGCCCGAGTGGGATGCGGCGGGACGCCCGAACCTGGACCGATACGCCCGCGATTTCGCCCCGGAATACGTCCCGTACCGGGAGGGCGAGCTGATATGCCATTCGGGGATGGTGCTGCATCAGATCGCGCCGGCTGTCGAACCCGCGCAATCCGACGACATGCGGGTGACCTTGCAGGGGCACGCATTGCCTGGGCGCGACGGATACCGGCTGTACTGGTGATTGGCGCGGCGGTGCCGTCACGCCTGGGAGGACTCCGGCTCCAGGGCGCCGGACAGGGGGATGCCGGTCAGTTGACCGAGAGTGGTGAGGAGGCTGCCGGCAATTCGCGGGTCGCTCCAGAACCCCCTGCCCGTTACCGCCATTGAGAGACGCACAACCGACCAGTACACGCGATAGTAATCCAACCGGTCGGAATCCACCGGTAACTCGCCGGCGTAGCAGCCGAGATACGCCTCCATCATCCGGTACGGATTCGGCCAGCTCGGCAGGCAACTGGCTGCCACAACGACGAACAGGCTGGTCCCGGCGACATCGAACATCGGATCTGCGACAGCCGCATCGGTCCAGTCGACTACGCCGGTCACCCGGCCGTTCCGGACGAGAATGTTGAGCGGGTGCAGGTCGCCGTGGCAGAGCGAGAGCCGCCGGGGCTCGCCGGGGAAATGCGTCGTCAGCCAGTCGATCACCGGTGGAAACAGCCGAGGATACCGGTTCGCTGACATCTTCAGATCGGCCAGGCCATCGATGATCCGGAACCGGCATCCCGGGCTCGCGGGCCCCGGCAGGCGATGCGATTCCATGAGCGGCGAGGGATCGATGCGATGCAGGGCGGCCTGGATCCCGGCAATCATGGAGGGCATGGCTTCGGGGGAGACAGACTGCAACTGCAAGCGTCCGGGCATGAAGTCCATAATCATGAACGCCCCGCCCAGAATGGAGGTGTCGGTGCAGAGGAGGCGAATGGGGGGAGCTGGAAAGCCGGCGCGGACCACGGCGTCGTGACACAGGCGTTCCCGGACCGCCCAGGCTGTGCCGTAGACCGCGAGGCTCAGCCGAAGCACCAGCATCTGACTCAACTCCGGAGGGGCGCCGCCGAGGCGGAAATAGTGAATGCACTTGTCGGTCCCGCCCTCCATCACGACCGGAGGAACGGCATAGTCGAGCCGGTCGTTTCCCAGACGATGCCGAAGATACACGAGCAAGCGTGCCGGGAGATCTTCCGGCGGGGAGACTCGATGCTTCGTTCCCATCCCGAAAGCCGGGAGCCCGCCGCCTTGAGCGCGTTCTTCTGTGTTCCCGTCTTCCATATCGCGCGTGAATGTTCTCGCCCGAGACACACGGGAAGCCTACACCATGAAGGGTTGCGGCGCGAGCGTCGAAGCATGTCCGGCCAAGGCAATCGCCTTTGGTTTTATGCGTGTCTTGTTGTGGCGCAGATCATGCCGAGCAGGAAATTATCGTTCCAGGCAGCGTGTTTGAGCTTTCGGAGTTATACCAGATGCCATTGTTGCTGACCGTTTCATGTTTGGTTGCTCACCTCAATCGCAGCCCCAAAGTGCGCCATCGTTTGAGTCAGCTTCAATGGCCTCCGGTATGACGCGCTTCAGGCCGCGCGGTCCCCTGGACTGAACCACATAGACCTTGCGCCCGGTGGCGTGAACACGCACGCCGAAGCTTGCGAGGTCGCGGTCCCAGAAGGTGCTGTCACCAGCATTCACGCTGAGGGCATCGACGGCACGCTTGGTAATTCTGAGGGTGCTTCACCTTGGCATATGTCTCCGTTCCCGTCATCAAATCGCAAACATACCGCTTACAATCGGGGTGTATTTCAGCGTATTCGTGGCGCTTTTCCGCGATCAGTGCGGTCTTGCGGCCGTAGCGGGCCGCTGCAACGGGCAGCACCTGCCCCAGCGAAGTCACCATTGACCGGCTCTCCCTGTCAGCGCGCCAATACCGTTCGCCGCGCCGGGCGGACGGTGCAGGTATCGGGTGCGAAGCAGAGTGTCATGATCTTCCCTTCTCTTGTGGCGCTGCTCTGGCGGCCGGCCAGGTGGTGCAAATGCGCTCAATCAAATCGGCAGCCTCGGGCAGGCCGAGAATACTGTCCGCCCCCTGACCGGACGACCGGACATTCTTCTCGCTTTCTCCCGGGCCGGGAGCCGCGCAACCGCGCGCAAATCAGGACCTCGCAGTGCCGCCGTCACGGAAACACTGCGGCATCCGGAACGAAATGGCCAGTCCTGCCGTGATGTCCGTCCGCTGCTCCGGTGTGGTAGTCTTGCGGCCGTCACGGTGTGCGCTGGCAGCGCACACCGCACAGCGAAAACAACCAAAGAAGGAAACGGACGAAAATGTTACGGGCTCAATATACAACGAGACATATCAAGGGCGGATTCTGGCCGCGCCGATGGGGTGTCGCCCCTCTCGCGCTGCTGCCGGTGCTGCTCGCCGCCGCGCCCGGTTCGGCGCAAATTGCGGAACCGACGAACCTCGAGGCGTGGGCCGCCGTGAGCGACCCGGCGGAGAAAATGGACGTGGAGTGGGATGCTCCCGAAAATGACGCCTTGACCCGCCATCAGTACCGCTGGAGATTCCACGACCGCACCGATTTGCATGACGGCGACTTCCCTGAGACGCCGGAGGTGTCGAACGGCCGGTGGAGTGCAACGACCGGCAAGTTCGGACCCGGGAATGTTTACGAGATAAGTGTTCGGCAGTGCGAGAGTCAGCTATGCGGCCCTTACTCCGAAGAATTTGCGCGGGGGTGGACCAATCCGCTGCCCTTGTCGAATATCCGGGCGGTGTCCGGCTACGATACGGCGAGTCTCTTCTGGACGCAGGATACCTCCGGGAACCACTGGCAGGCATACTGGGAATTCGCCATCACGGAGGACATTGATCTTGCGGAGCCGCCGTCCAGCCTGATCGATACGGTCTCGATCGGCGAAAACCGCAACAAGAGGGAATATCGGTTCGAGGGTCTGGAACTCGAACAATACAAGGTGTTCATGCGCATCGCCGTGCAGGCATATGCGAACTTCGGAGGCCAGCGCTACTGGGAGTCGGAGTGGCACGCCTTGGTGGTCGACGTGGGACACCCTTCGCTCCCCACGGAAGTTACTGCGACAGGGGGTGATGCCCAGGTGACACTGGCATGGGTGGCTGAGGAACACAGCGCTATCCATGCCTGGGAATACCGCCAGAAGGAAGGCGCGGGAGCCTACGGCAACTGGACAAGAATGACCGGAAGCGGCCGCACCACCCGCGAATATGTGGTCAAGGGCCTGACCAACGATACGCTCTATACGTTCCAGATCCGCCCTATAGCGGAAGGCTGGCAGCTTGTGCCATCCAAGGAAGTGTCAGCAACTCCGCGGGTACCTGATCCTCTGCCCGCGCCGACAGGGTTTACGGCAGCGGCAGGTGACACGCAGGCAACACTGGCGTGGACCGGGCCCGAACACAGCGCCATCACTGCCTGGGAGTACCGCCAGAAGGCCGGCGCGGAAGACTACGGCTCCTGGATGTCGATGACCGGCAGCACCGGCGCCACCCGTGAATATGTGGTGGAGGGCTTGACCAACGACACGCTCTATACGTTCCAGATCCGCCCCGTGGCGGAGGGCTGGCTACCTGTACCGTCGGAGGATGCGTCTGCAACGCCGCACGAACCGGAAAGCGAGCCTCTCCCCGCGCCCACAGGATTCACGGCAACAGCCGGTGACACGCAGGTAATCCTGGCTTGGACAGGCCCGGATCACAGCGCCGTCATCGCTTGGCAGTACCGCCAGAAGGCCGGTTCGGAAGACTACGGCTCATGGATGTCCATGACCGGCAGCACTGGGGCAACCCGCGAATATCTGGTCGAGGACTTGGCCAACGACACGCTCTACACGTTCCAGATCCGCCCCGAGGCGCTGGATCTTGTGTTTCCTCATTCGAGCGAAGCATCGGCAACGCCGCATGGTCCGGAACCTGTCGAACCTGGTATACCAACCGCGCTTTCCCTGACGCCCGGTGACGAGGAGATCGGTGTGGCATGGAACGCGCCCGAAGACGGCGGCGCGCCCATCGACGACTATGACGTCCGGTTTGCCCTGGCCGGCACCGGCGACTGGAACGAGAGCGTGCACACCGGAACCGACACCAGCCACATGATCACCGGGCTGGGCGCCGCCACCCGGTATGACGTGCAGGTGCGCGCAGGGAACAGCGTCGGAAAGGGCGACTGGTCCGCCGCCGCGACTGCCGCCACCCTCGAACCCAGGGAGGTGGTCGATGCACAGACGCTGCGCTTCGGGCTGGCGACATTTGCCCGGCTTGCCGGCTCGGCGGCAGTCGATGCGGTGGAGAGCCGCTTCGCGCGCAGCAGTGCCGCGCCGGGGCACGCCCGGAGCGTGCCCGGACAGCCCGGCAGTGACCCTGTATCGGCTTTGAACGGAACGGCGCCGCAGCACCCGGAATCCGGTCTCCCGGCATACGCCGCGACCGGCCTCCACAACGGCCAATGGCAGTCCGCTTATACCGGCGAATGGGACCGCTGGGAGCGAGGGCTTTCCGCACATGAAGGCCCCATGCCGGGCGGTGCAGATTCGTTGTTGGCGTTTCTCGCCGGCAACGGGTTCGAATGGACCCTGGGCGCTTCCGGCGACTCCGCCGGATTCGCCGATGGGGGGTCATGGGGCAGCGCATGGACCGGATGGGGCCGCCTGAACATGTCCACCGTCTCCAACGACGCGGCCGACGGCGTCCGCACCGACGGGGATGTGTTCTCCACCCATGTGGGACTGGAAACATGGGGCGACCAATGGTTGACCGGGCTCGCCGTGGCCTATTCGACCGGCGATCTCGACCTCTCCGGCAGCGGGGACGCGCGCTCGAATGCCCTGTCGGCGTCGGTGACCGGCTTGATGCCCTATGTGCATCTGAAGCTGCACGAGCAGTTGAGCCTGTGGAGCCTCGTCGGCATCGGCCGCGGCGATATGACGCTCACGCCGCAAGGCGGTCCTGATCACGACGCTGATCTCGACTCCAGCATGATGGCCGCCGGCGCGCGCTGGTCCGCTGCACAGAGGGAGACGGTCAATCTCGCGCTCAAGACCGACGCCATGTGGACACGGATCGAGTCCGGCGACGGTCCGGGCCTGCCGTCAGTGTCTGCCGCGGCTAGCCGCTGGCGCCTCGCCCTGGAATCGGGCCTGTCATGGCAGTTGCCCGACAGCCCCGGAACCTTCGAAGCGCTCGCGGAAGTCGGTGTCCGGGTAGACAGCGGCGATGCCGAAACAGGCGCCGGAATCGAAGCCGGAGGGGCGCTCGCCTACCACAATCCGGAGGGCGTAAGCGCCGAAGCGCGGGTGCGCACATTGCTTTCGCATGAGGCGGAAGGCCTGGAGGAATGGGGCGCGGGCTTCTCGCTCCGTGTCGATCCGGGTTTGAGGGGACAAGGCTTGTCGCTGTCACTCTCGCCGACCTGGGGGCAGGCGCATGGCGGCGCGGACTCGCTGTGGGCCGCCAACCGAAGCCCCGGCCAGGGCGCAGCGATGCCCGACGGTGATGCCGGGCAATGGACCCATTTCACCGTCGGCTACGGTATGCGGGGCTTGCTGCGACCAGGTACGGCGCTGTCCGATGCCGGTTTGTGGCGGCAGGCATTGTTGTGGACGCCCTTTGCGGAGATGTCGCAGAGCGGGTCCGGCGCCAGCCGTCAACGCCTCGGCCTGCGTCTTGATCTGACACCGGGAACGGTTGCCGGCGGCTTCTCCGGCAGCGCTCTGCAGGTCTGGGCCGGCAATGCCGAGGACGCCGGGCGCAACGACCGGCATCTCTTCCTCGCATTCAACCATCGGTTCTAGGCTCGCCGCAGCACTCAGTGGCTGACCGGGCTCCCGGATCCCCGGGGGCCCGGCGCCCGCAAGGCGCAAAGCAACGGGGATAGTTGCCGCGCTTGATCGGCGACATCGTGAACGACAAACCGGTTCGTTGATGATGAATCACGAAAATTTCAACACCAAAGGAAAGGCAGCCCGCCCTTCGCCGGCGAACCGTCGGGCAAAAGGCTCCTTTGCAGGTATCGGACCCGCATTATTTATGACGCCAGGGAAGGCCTGAACAAGTCGACATTCGATTCTGTTATGGTGGGTGAGATTGTTCAGGTGCTGGCGGTTGAGTGATGGAACAGTTGACCTTTGCCGAGCTTGAGCACGCTTCGAAGAAGCGCCGGACACGGCGCGAGGTGTTTCTGGAGAAGATGGACGGTCTGATCCCGTGGGAACGGCTGGAGGCGCGCATCGAGCCGTTCTACCCGAAGGCGGGGCGCGGGCGCCGGCCGTATCCGTTGGCGGCAATGCTGCGGGTGCACTGCGTGCAGGTGTTCTACAACCTGAGCGATCCGGCGATGGAGGACCTGCTTTACGAGGTGGAGTCGGTGCGGCGCTTTGTCGGGCTGCGGCTGTCAGGTCCGCTGCCCGACGAGACGACGATCCTGAACTTCCGCCATCTGCTGGAGAGGCACGGCCTGGGCGAGGCGCTGTTCGATGAGATCAACGCGCATCTGGCGTCGCTGGGGCACCGGTTGAAGACGGGGACGATCGTGGATGCGAGCCTGATTGCCGCGCCGTCGTCGACGAAGAACCGCGACGGCAGTCGGGATCCGGAGATGCACCAGACGAAGAAGGGCAATCAGTGGTATTTCGGTATGAAGGCGCATATCGGTGTGGACGCGGCGTCGGGGTTGGCGCACAGCCTGGAGACGACGGCGGCGAATGTCTCGGACGTGGCCACGGCGCACGCACTGCTGCACGGGGGCGAGGAGCGTGTGTGGGGTGACGCGGGCTACCAGGGGGTGGGCCGGCGCGCAGAGAACCGGGGTGTGGTGGTGGACTGGCAGATCGCGATGAAGCGCGGCAAGCGCCGGCAGTTGGACAAGGCGGGAGCGCAGGAGGCGGCGAGGCGCAAGGGTTCGGTGCGGGCGAAGGTTGAGCATCCGTTTCTCTATGTGAAGCGCCACTTCGGCTATGCGAAGGTGCGCTACCGGGGCCTGGCGAAGAACAGGCAGCGCATCGCCGTGCTGCTGGGCTTCACCAACCTGCTGATCGCCGGGCGCTACGCCACCTGACGCGGGATCGACCCGTGCGCAGCCGCCGCAACGCCGGCGGGCTGACGGTCGGGTCAACCGTCGAGCCAGCCTTTACACCCCTGTCTCATTGCAACACGACAATTTTTCGCCCCGACGACGGGCCCCGGCGGCTCGCAGACCAGCCGGACAACACGAATACCCGCCATAACCACCTTTGTTCAGACCTTCCTTAACAGTGTCACAGACCGCGACGATATCCGCTACATCTACTCGATATTCCCCGGCGTTGAGCGAGGTGAGGAGAAAGCATGGGCCGCTCCCGCTCCCGCGATCTTTGCCTTGCCTGGATGAACGCGTTGGATGCGGGCAGGCCGGATGCCGGGATCGATACCTGAAGGCGGTACGATGAAGCCAACCGTTTATCTGGAAACGTCAGTGATTAGCTATCTCACCGCGCGACCGTCGCGTGATCTCGTTATCGCAGCGTATCAGGAATTGACCCGGGAATGGTGGCTCGACGCGATTGACAAGTTCCATCTGGTCGCTTCCGAACTCGTGATCACGGAGGCTGCAGCGGGCGATCCGGATGCCGCTCAGGCTCGTCTTGATGCGCTGGACCCGGTCCCCCTTCTCAGTATCGGCGATGAGGTGGATCTGTTTGCCCAGATGCTGATCGATACCGGTGTGGTGCCCAAGCGGGCGGCGGCGGATGCGGCACATATTGCGATTGCCGCAATCAACGGCATCGACTATCTGGTCACCTGGAATTTCCGACATATCGCCAATGTCGCCGCCCGGGCCAAGATAGAACAAGCATGCAGGGAGGCAGGTTACGATCCACCGGCAATCTGCACACCCAATGAACTCATGGAGGCTTCGGATGAAGGCTGACCCCATTATTGCCGAGGTTTGGGCCATCCGGGACGAGTACGCCGCCCGGTTCAACTACGACGTGAAGAAGATGTTCCGGGACTTAAGGAAACGGCAGCAGGAATCGGGTCGCGATTATCTGAGTAACCGCCCTCGCCTGCTGGACGCCGCCCGCCGGGGCGGTGCTGATTCCGTCGGAACGGCGGAGTGAGGGCAGGAAAACCAGGTATCTGAACGCTTCGCCGTTGCACTGCCCAGCTTGGGCTGGTGTTGGATCCGAAAAGCGCTCATACCGAGTGCTGTTGGTGTCGACTCATCCGGTTGCTCGGCTATCGCGCCGAAAACTGCGCCGTCTGCAAGCGAAAAACTGTCACCATCAATGACCTCTGGTATTATACGCCAGCACAACCAAACCTAAAACGGTTAGCTATTATGACTTCTGGTATCAGGCGCGGGGGAAACTGACCGCTGCGGGGGCGGTAACGCTGCGGGACCGTATGGTAAATTGGGTAGGCCGCGGCGCCGTTGCGTTGACTTCGGAGAGGGAATCTGGTTGCCGTCAACACAGGAACCTCGGACATACACACTGCCATCGCCGATAAGAGGGAACAACTGGCCGAGATCTGCCGACGCTACGGGGTGGCGCGTCTTGAAATCTTCGGCTCGGCGGCACGCGGCACGTCCGCAGAACGGTCAGGACGACAGCGCCCCCGCGAGCGTCGCAACATTGTAGCGCATCATGTCGAGAAAGGTGGACGCAGGCCCGTCCGGCTCCGATAGCGCGTCGGAGTAAAGCGTCCCCCCGATGGCCGCTCCGGTTTCATCTGCGATCTGCTGGAGCAGGCGCTGGTCGGTGAGCGACTCGACAAAGACCGCCTTGATCCCCTCTTCGCGAATCTGCCGGATCAGGGCGGCCACATCCGCGGCGGAGGGCTCGCTTTCGGTGCTTAGGCCTTGGGGGGCGACGAAGCTCAAGCCGTAGGTATCGGAAAAATACCCGAAGGCGTCATGGGCGGTGACCACGGTGCGCCGGTCCTCGGGCAACGCTGCGACAACTTTCCGAATCTCGGCATCCAGCGCCTCGATTTCCGCCACATAGGCCGCGCGGTTCAAGTAGTAGGTCGATGCGTTGGCAGGGTCGGCCCTGGACAGCGCCGCCGTGATATTGTCGACATAGATCACCGCGTTGGCCAGGTTTTGCCAGGCATGCGGGTCGAAGGCGTCGCCTAACCTGCTTGGCTGCACGCCGTCAGTTGCGACCACGCGAACCCCGTCAAAGCTCGACGCTTCGACCAGACGATCCAGCCAGCCTTCGAATGCAAGGCCATTGAACACCAGAATGTCCGCCTGGCTCACGGCGCGCGCATCGACCGGGATGGGTTGATAGACATGGGCATCGCCATTGGCCCCGACCAGCGTTGTGACAGCAACCCGCTCACCGCCGATGCGTTCGACCATATCTCCCAATATCGTGAATGTGGCGACTACCGGGACAGGGGCGTCAGTTGACCATGCCGCCATCGGCGCGGCTAACGAAAGACCGATGAAGGCGGTTACGGATATCAGCAGATTTCTGCGGTTGGGCATTGCGGTTTCCTTGTCAGGCACTGGCGCGGCGAAAGACTGTGGCAGCCATGCTGCCAATGGGCCCGAAGGTCAGCGATATCCCGTAGACGACACCTGCCACGAGGATAATTGCCGGCCCCGAGGGCAATCCGAAATGATAGGAAATGAGCAGGCCGCCGATGCTCGCGGCAATGGCGATGGTGACCGCGGCGACGATCAGCCCACCGATACTCTCCGCCCAGAATCGTGCGGCTGCGGCCGGAAGGATCATGATGCCGACAGCCATCAGCGTGCCAAGTGCATGAAAGCCGCCGACAAGATTCAGGACCACCAGCGCGAGAAAGGTGAAATGAGTCACCGCGCTCAGCCTGCTCACCGTGCGCAGGAACTGCGGGTCCGCGCATTCGAGAACCAGCGGGCGGAAAATGAACGCGAGCGCAATCAGCGTAATGGTCGTGATGGTGCACAGCAGGATCAGCGCGGCATCGTTGAGCGCGAGCACGGTGCCGAACAGCACATGCATGAGGTCCACATTGCTGCCGCGGGTGGACACGATCAGCACGCCAAGCGCCAGTGATATCAGATAGAAGGCTGCGAGGCTGGCATCCTCGCGCAGCGCCGTGACGCGGGTGACGAAGCCTGAAAGCAGCGCCACGGCAATGCCGGCGACCAGGCCGCCTATCGTCATGGCGCCGACCGAGAGCCCGGCAACCACAAATCCCACCGCTGCGCCCGGCAGGATTGCATGGGCCATGGCATCGCCGGTCAGGCTCATGCGGCGCAGCAACAGGAAGACTCCCACCGGCGTAGCGCCCAGCGAAATCGCTATACAGCCCATCAAGGCCCGGCGCATGAAGCCGAACTCGGCGAACGGCTGTATCAGGAGTTCCAAAATCAGGACGCGAGTCTCCCCCGGTCGTGGTGCAAGCCGATACCGGCCTCACACATCTGGCGGGCGCGGAACTGGTTCGCGGCCGTCAGCACCTTCGCCGTGGGTCCGTGAGCCACGAGGTCGCGCGCCAGTATCAGCGTCTCGGGGAAATAGGCCCGCACAGCCTCTGCATCATGCAGAACGGCGATCACCGTGCGCCCCTCTCCGTGCCACCGCTGCACCACACCCAGGAGATCAAGCATTGTCTTGGGATCAATGCCGGTAAAGGGTTCGTCCAGCAACACCAGCCGCGCATCCTGAAGCAGAAGCCGCGCAAAGAGGGCGCGTTGAAACTGCCCGACCGACAATGAGCCGATGGGTCGGGCCTCGAAATCCGTGAGTCCCACAGCGGAAATGGCTTCGTCGATACGCGTGCGATGCGCAGCACGCACGCCGAAAAAGCCGTTGATCTCCGCCCAAAGTCCCATCGATACCAGATCGACAACGGTGAGCGGAAACGAGCGGTCGATGTCAGATTGCTGCGGCAGATATGCGATATCGTTGCGCGTGCAGGTTCCGAAGCGGACCTCTCCCGCGAAGGGGCGCAGGGTGCCCGTCACCCCTTTCAGCAGTGTCGATTTTCCCGCGCCGTTGGGTCCTATGACCGCGGTCAAGCTACCGTCGGCGACTTCGCCATCGAGTTGATGGACCGCGGGGTGCCGGTCATAGCCGAGCGTCAGCTTCTCGAATGCCAAGGCGTAAGTCATAGGCCCCCTGGGGTGGATGTCGCCCAGAAAAACATCGCCCACAGCGAGGTGACGATTATCGCCGCCCCGGTGAGCCGCGGGCCAACTCCGACAAGAAGGAGTCCGCCGGCCCTGCTTCGGCGGTGGCTCATACCGTGACCTCGCAGGCTCGGCGGCACTGCAGTCCGCTGCACGCGATCAACGCTGCCGGGGTACAGCACAGGGTTGACGGCGCAGGATGCGGAATGATGTCGCGCAATCGGCCAAGCAGTTCATGCAAGGCCGTCGGCGTGCGGAACTGCCGCACGAAGGCGAGCACTTTCATCAGCATGTTTTTGCCTCGCTGGTTCACGCCCGCACCGGGCACCGATTCCGAAGGCCGCATATTCCGTCACATGCTGGATGATATAATATTACATTCTGAACGATGTGCAACCTCTCCGACATTCGAGGCCTCCGGGCGGGCGCGTTTTGAGAATGGCGCTGATCCGTAGCGAGCAGAAATTACCTGACCCGTGCCGGCGGTCCGGCACGATCCGGCGCCATGCAAGCGGCAGCGCCTGTGCACCCGATACTCGCGCGCCAACGCTTCCGGGCAGGCGGCCGGATGACCTTGCCGCACAGCGCCATATGTTATATTGTTTTGTCGTTGGCTCGCTTGTCAGAAGGATGTGTGCACGGGCCGCATCGGAACGAGCGCTGGCCTGGCGTCCGAACGCTGCCTTGAACACCGGAACAGTCGATGCTGAGTTTTATCCCAGAAACTGCCTTGGCAAAGGTGCCCGTACTCGTGGTCTGCGGGGTCAATGCCCGCGCGAAAACCGGGATGATCGAACGCTTGCTCGAACGAGGCGGCACCCGCTGGGCAGTGATAACCAATGAAGTCGAAGGCCCGGTGTTCGCTGCTGCCGCGACGGACCGCGTTATCGGACAGATGGTGCCCCATGCGATCGGCTGTTTGTGCTGCATCACGCGCTCGGGGCTGGTCAGCAGCCTGCGGCAGCTTTTTGCGCGGCGCGCACAGGGTGAAATCGCGTTCGACCAGGTGGTGATCGAAACCCTTGCCGACACCGATCCGGCTCCGATTATGCAAACCCTGCTGAACAACGCCCTGGTTACCGACTACTTTCGCCTCGACAGCGTCGTCGCAATCATGGCGGGCGGCGAAACCCCGGCTTCGCTGGCGGTTTCGCACTATGGCAGGAAGCAGCTTGCGGTTGCCGACCGCATCATACTCGACCCGGAAGCGCTCGCCGCGCCGACAACCTGCGCCGGGGTGAAGGCCCTGAACCCTGTTGCCGATCTGGTACCGTTCGATCGGCCTCGCTTGGCGGAGGCATTGATCGGAGCAGGCCTGGAGACACGCTTGGTGGATGGCGATCTGGGCAGGTGGCTGGGGGCGCCGCACTATGGCGGCAGCGACCTGCTCGAGAACGGCCTGTACGGGTTTGCGATCGAACTCCCGCACGCGATCGAGTGGAACGCCCTGCATGGCTGGCTCAATGCCGGTACGCAGTCGAACGGAGACATCATGTACCGGACGAAGGGTGCGATAAAGGTCAAGGGCATTGACGGACCGGTCATCATCAACGGCGTCCAGCATGTCTATCAGCCGCCGCAGCGATTGCCGGAGGTCGAGGTCGATCGTTCCCGGTTCCTGTTCATCACTTCCAATCTCGACCGCGCTGCGGTCGAGGACAGCCTGCGTATCGATTTGCCGCAATTCCAGCGGCTCAGCGAAGCCCGGGCGGCCCGGCAGGCCCGAGCGGCCATGGACCCGTCAATACCGCTTTAGCTGGTTTTCTTCCAGTCGAAGCGCCCGTGGCGTTTCAAAGCGTTCAAAATCGCGGTCGTTCGTGAGAATGCTGTCAATGCCGTGCTCACGGCACAGCGCCACGATCTGCGCATCGAACATAAGGTTACCTCGGGCGCCCGCTTTCCGCACCGTCGCAAGCAGCCGTTCGAGAAAATCGGCGCCCGGCCGCACGACCTCGCGCGTGGGTGCGGCGGCGAGCACCTCGACGAATCCCGTCGCTTGTGTGACCGTGGACGGCGGGCTGAACACGCGCGCGTGCGTTACCACCCGCAGGAACTCGGTGATGCAGAACACCGGGAGCGCCCACCGATCGACGCCTTCGGCCAACGCAGCGACCCGCGCTGCGGCCGCTCTGTGCAGGTCGGTCTCGCCCCGATGCGCGTATATGAGAATGTTGGTGTCACCTGCGATCGTCGTCCATGATGCGGTAGAGCGCGTCCCGGTCGCAGAAATCGACCTTGGGCGGGCTGTCTCCTGTCACGGTCTTCAGCCGCAGCCGGAAAGGAGCCTTGTGCTTCTGCGTGCCTGCCAGACGCACCCGCAGGGCGTCTTCTACGAACCGGGTGAGCGTGATTCCTTCGCGAGCGGCTCGCCCCTTGGCTTTCCGCAGAACCTGATCGTTCAGATCAAGTGTCGTCTTCATCGCGTATCCGCCACCACCCGTATGGGCTGAAGATATCATAGCAGGGCAATCGCTGGAAGCCGCTACGGCTTCGGTACCCCGTTCGATACATCGCCGGCGCGCATGCGTGGCGGCTGTTTCGTCATGCGTGCGTGCACCGCACCCGAACCGACAAAGATCGCGCGGTCGGAATCGATCGCGCGTGAGATCACATCGAAGGCACGAATTTCGTCGTCGGCCTCATCCAGCCCGCCCGTGCTGCGCGCCGCCGGGAGTTCGCTGCGCTCCGGCATGTCGACGCGGTGGAAACAGGAATGGGTGGTCGGCGGGGAGGCGATGCACGTATGCGCCTCCGATGCGCCGGCGTGCCTCGTAGACGTCGGTCGGGTTGAGAGTGGAATCAAGGCGGGCGAAATCAATCATGAGAGTTTCCCGTAATCTATGGTTTTTCAGGTCAGGTGCTCAATGCTCGGCGTCCGTCCCGATCAGGCCGCCGCGGGACATGATGATCGCGATTGCGCAGGTCTCGGTTCGGTTCACCGACAGGCGGAAACAGGTGCCGATCATGTCGAATGGCGCACCGGAAGATATTGGAATTCCGCCGAGCCTTGCGTTAAGGTGTTACTTTATAACTGGCAGGATCCCGAGATGGCCCAGAACATCCCCGTAACCGTGCTGACCGGGTTTCTCGGCAGCGGCAAGACCACCCTGATCAACCGCATCCTGACCGAAAACCATGGTCAGCGTATCGCCGTTATCGAAAACGAATTCGGTGAGATCGGGGTAGATCAGGACCTGGTAATCAACGCCGACGAAGAAATCTTCGAGATGAACAACGGCTGCATCTGCTGCACCGTACGAGGCGACTTGATTCGGATCCTCGGCAACCTGGTCAAACGGCGCGACAAGTTCGACCGGATATTGGTGGAAACCACCGGCCTGGCCGACCCGGGACCGGTGGCGCAAACCTTCTTCGTCGACGACGATACCCGGGAATCCTTCGATCTTGACGGGGTTATCACCCTGGTCGATGCGAAACATGCCGAGCTGCATCTGGATGACAGCGAGGAAGCCATGGCGCAGATTGCCTTCGCCGATGTGCTCCTGATCAACAAGATCGACCTCGTTGACGATGAGGCGGTTGACGCGCTTGAACGCCGCCTCAGGTCGATGAATGCCATGGCTCGGATAGAGCGGGTGCGGATGGCCGACGCGCCCATGGAGCAGGTGCTCGATGTCGGCGGCTTCGATCTTGACCGCGCGCTGGACCTGAAGCCGGGCTTCCTCGAACCGGAATATCCTTTCGAGTGGGGCGGGGTGCTGCACCTCGACAGCACGGCCGTGTTCAGGCTTCAGAATGGTCCTGATCCGACCATGTCGGCAGTGCTCGAGCCCATTGATGCGGCGACACCTGAAGCCCTGAAGGAAATGGCGGAACGAATCTTCACCCGCTTCTCCACACCCGGTGAGATGCTGCAACCGGGTGCCGCAATCTCGCCGCACAAAGCGCTCTCGACGCTGACGCTCACGGGAGCGGATCACTATGAATACACGCTTGAAGTCGACCGGCCGGGCCTCTACGCCCTGTTTATCGAGCACCTGCCGGAGGAGTTCGATGCCGGATTCCTCGATGCCGACGGCATCGGGATGAATATGGCCGCGGAGCATGTTTTCAACCCGGAACACACGCACGACGACACCGTCTATTCGGTTGCGCTCGAACTTGATGGTGAGATCGAACAGTCCGCCCTCAACAGCTGGATGAGCCGGCTGCTGCAAACCCGGGGTCCCGATATCTTCCGAATGAAAGGAATCGTGGCGCTCAAGGGCGAAGACCGGCGGTTCGTGTTCCAGGGTGTACATATGCTGTTCGACGCCCAGCCCGGTGACCCATGGGGCGACCAGCACCGCTCCAACCGGTTGGTTTTCATCGGCCGTAACCTGGACGAAGAGGCATTGGAACAAGGATTGCGTAATTGCCGGGTGCAATGAGAATGCTCGGCGCACGGGGGGAGGCCGAGCCCGCCCGCCTGAAACAGTCGGCACGGTAGGACAGGCGCAACAGGCGTTGAAGAACCGTTACAGGCTGGACCGTTGGGCGGTCGACGCGCCGCTGACCGGTGTTTGTGTCGAGCGCGGCGGGCAATATGCCGCATTCGCAGGCGGGGACGGGTGTGTTCGCATTCTCGACCTTCTCGATCGGGAACCATCCCTTTCGGCGTGGTCGCTGACCCAAGGCGCCGTTCTGGCGCTGGTCCCCGATTGCCGGAAGTCGGGGTTCCTGTGCGGCGCCGATGACGGAGCCGTGTACGAGGTCAGCGCTGTGGACGGGCCGCAGGAACTGGCGCGGCTCTCACGTTCCTGGCCCGATCAGCTCGCTGTGCATCCGCGCGGCCTGCGGGCAATCTCCGACGGTCCACAGGTTCGGCTTCTGGATATCACGGGGCGGACGATCGCCGAACTGGGAAGCCATCCAAGCACCGTCGCGGGGCTGGATTTTGACAGTGGCGGCCGGCGTCTGGCCGCTTCTCACTATAACGGGGTAAGCCTCTGGACGCTGGACGGGCAATGCGGTGAGCCGCAGATCCTGTATCACCGGGGATCGCATCTCGACCTCCGCTGGAGCGCGAACGAAAGGTTTGTGGTCACGGCCACCCAGGAAAAGACCCTGCACGCCTGGGATCTCGTTTCCGGGAAGGACGCCAGTCTCGGCCCATGCATAAACAAGATCAAAGCCATCAGCTGGAGCGCGGACGGCGCCTGGCTGCTGGCCTCGGGGGCGGACACCGTGAGCGGCTGGCCGTTCGCGGACGGCCATCTGCCGCCGGCAGCCCCGCGAATGCTGGGACGATACAGTGAGCACCTGGTCGGCAAGGTGTGCGCCAACCCGCGCCTTGCCCTGGTCGCCGCCGGCTACAGGGACGGCGGTCTCGAACTGGTAAGTCTTGCTGCGAGGCCGCAGAGATACAGCCTCTCGATCGCTCCGGGCAGTCCGGTCGTCGAGCTCGCATGGTCCCCGGACGGCGACTGTCTGCTGGGCGGTGATGCGGACGGGCTTTTGTTCGCCTATCGTTTCGACAGGGACTTCCTCGCCGGCCTGGCCCGCACCGCTTGAGGCGTTCCGGACGACACCGGCGGGCCTTGAACGGGACCTGCTCTCCGCGACGGGCCACCGCTCCCGGGGATGATGCCTGGTCGATTCGTGACGCGCCGGGTCACGCTGCTCCCCCATGCAGCCGGCCATCGAAATCGCCGGTCCGCATTATCTTGCGGATGACGACCGGAATCTTGCGGATGACGACCGGAAGACCGCACTTTTCCGTGTGATCTTCCGGCCCCGTCCGCAGCCTCGATGTGAGGCCCCGCGTAGATGATGCGGGCTAGACGACTGCGATCGGATTGCCCGGTGAACCCGTGGCGCCCTTGATCGGCAGTGTCGAGAAAATGAAGGCGAATTTGTAAACGCCGTCGGCAGCCAGGTGATCGAGGCGGATATTCTCCAGGATGTGGATGCCGTTCCTGGTGATGAAGATCTGGTGCACCGGGAATGCCAGGTTCGGATCCGGGTTCGGCACGCACTCAATGGCCCAGACATCGGCGGCGCCCACAGAAATACCCTTGGCTGCCAGCCACTCTGCCGCGCCCACGCCGATTCCGGGTTCACCGGAGTTGAACCGGGCGTTGTCCTTCATCCACAGGTTTTCGCCCCAACCCGTGCGCCACATCACCGCGCTGCCTTCAGTGATGTCGTCCTCGCTCATGCCCTGGCGTTCCAGGCACGCTTGCAGGTCGCTGACGGTGATCTCTTCGCCCTTGTCCAGCATGCGCCCCTTCAGGCCCATAACGTCGAACATGATCCCGCGGCAGAAGAACGGCTTGACATGTTCCATGCCGAGCGCCTGCAGTCCGTAGGCGCCGGCCGTGGAGCCCATCTCGCTGTCGTTGTTATGCAGGTCCGTCGTGGTGAACCCGTTGTAGAACACCTCCTGGGACAGATCACCGGCCGTGCCTGTCCGCGCGCCAATATGGGCGAGCCCGTCGAACTGTGTGCCGACCTGGCCGATTTCCGTAGTCAGAATCTCGTCGTGCCAGATGATCTGGTTCTTGCCGAACGCGCCGCCGGTCGGTGCGCCCGGGATGCGCAGGGCAAATACCCGTTGACCGAACAAGGGCATACCGTATTCGTAGACCCGGCCCAGGCTGTAAACCTTGCCCTTCTTGATCAGACTCACGGCGTCCAGCGCTACTTCGGGAGTCATGTGGTTGGTGGAACCGGTCTGGTCGCCCTCGCCCCAGCGGGACGGCCACCATTTTTCGGCCATCGGCGTGCCGTCGATACCGCCTTCAGCGGCATGGGCGGGCTTGACGAGGTCAAGCTCGTGCATCACCCCGCCCCCCAGGGCTCCGACTGCTGCAGCGCCCGCGGTGACTGTCGCGGTCTTGATGAAGGTACGGCGCGACTGTGACGTCAGCTCCTCGCCACCCTGCTCTGGATCAGACCCCGTTCCCGCACGTTGTTCAACGGGGCCGTCGACATTAGTCTTGTCAGTCATGGTACATACTCCCGATCGATGTTCGCCGCGGCCGTCGCGATACCGGAGCGGCCCAAGGGCAAGAATGCAACGTTATAACGTATCCTTGGGGATACACAAGAGGGGATAAGGTCATGGCGGTTTCGTCGATCCAGCCCCAGCCTTGCGCCGACCCCAACTGCCACGGACAGCACGCACCGGCCGAGCGGGTCGCGCTGGCCGTGTTCCTCTGCAGCGCCCGCGGCGCACAACTCACAAAACCGCGGCGCCAGATACTGGAGTTGCTCTGGGAAAGGAGCGGGCACCCGACAGGCGCCTATGAACTGATCGAGGCGCTGAAGCGTGCCGCTTCCCGCCCCGTCGGGCCGCCCACCGTCTACCGGGCGCTCAAGTTCCTGATGTCACAGGGTCTCGTATCGAAGATCGAAAGCCTGAACGCCTACGTCCCCTGCGCCCATCCGGAACGCCGGCACGATTGCCTGTTCTTCATATGCAGCAATTGCGGGGCATCGGCCGAATTGGAAGATCAGCGGCTTGAGTGCCTGATCTCCAGGGACGCCGCCCGTATCGGATTCCGCGCAACACGGCGCGTCTTCGAGGTGGAGGGCACCTGCACGAGTTGTATCGCCGCCGGCGCGGAATAACGTCTCACTCCAATCCTTCCCAGCCCGCCGCCGCTTCCGGGCCTCTACGGCGCAAGAACGCGTCTCAGAATCGGCGTTGTTGCGCGGGGCGCGATATTCCCCGCCGCAACCTCAAACGGCCCGGTGCGCTGCGCGCCGGGCCGTTGGGAGCGAGAGTGTGCCTGGGAGGGAGGGGCGCGCTTACGCTGCGGGTTTCGTCCACCCGGCAAAGGCCGTGCTGACCTGTTCGGTCAGCGGCGCCATCGCGTCCGTCGCCGTCTTCAGCGTCAGGTCCGAAACCGCCCGACCTTCCTTGAGCCAGATATCGTACTGACGCTGCACCGTCTGCACCTGCAAATCGGCCAGCTCCGTCAGGTCCTTGCATTCCAGCGCCTTCTCCGACGCCGCAACGCTGCCCTCGACCGACGCCGCAACAGCGCCGACCACCTTGCCGCCGATCGCCGTCCAGCCGTCGACGGCAATCCTGCCGCTGGCGATCCACGCCTCGAACGCCTTCTTGCCGGCGCCGTTCATATCACCCCAAGTCTGAAACACGTCCATCATGGACTCCTTGCGTTCCTTGCTGAAAGAATGCTCTTTGCTGCCGTCGCACGTCTGCGCTGCGGCCTCGCGCCGGACCGAGGGGGCCGCCGCCTTCCGCCGTCCGGGGCGGCGCGGTCCGCCGGCGCCGGTGCTGTCGTTCGTCGCCGTGGTTTCGCTCATCAATCACCGCCTTTCCGTACCGCTGATCCGTCTTCGCGGCACATTATTGTGCACTGCAACATGGCGAATATCGGTCCCCAGGAACTCCTTGTCAAGAATTCTGCTGCGGCGCAGCACAAAATTTTTGCAGCGCATGAGAATACCTTCGCCACCTCACTGCATCATGAAAAAAATCAATAAAATTCTCCTTGCTGTTGAAATCGCGTGAAAATCCTGTATTGAGGCGGCATTATGGCGTTGCCCGACGCTCCCGGGGGGTGGAACTCATGATGCTCATGACCTGCTGTAACCGCCGCCTGCCGCTGTTGCTGATGGCCGCCGTCCTGTTCGCTCTCGCCGCGGCGCCCCGCCCGGCCTGGGCCGGTTATGCCGCCTATGTCGTCGATGCACGCAGCGGTTTCGTGCTTCACAGCGAAAACGCTGATGTGCTGAACTATCCGGCGTCCCTGACCAAGATGATGACGCTCTATCTGGTGTTCGAATCCCTCGACCACGGCGTCATCTCCCTCAATACACAACTCCCCGTTTCCCGCGAGGCCGCGTCCCGCCCGCCTTCCAAACTGGGCCTCAAGCCAGGCCAGACCATCAGGCTGCGCGACGCCATCCGCACCCTTGCCGCCAAATCCGCCAACGATGTCGCCGCCGTGATTGCCGAATATTTCTCCGGCACCGAAGAAAACTTCGCGCGCCTCATGACCAAGCGGGCGCGCGCGCTTGGCATGAGCCGCACCACCTTCCGCAACGCATCCGGCCTGCCCAACCGCGAGCAGCGCACCACCGCCCGCGACATGGCGACCCTGTCACTGGCCATCTATCAGCGCTTCCCGCACCACACCCATTTCTTCGCCAACCGCGTCGTGAGCTATCGCGGCAACAAATACCGCAACACCAACCGCATGCTCGGCTCCTACCGCGGCATGGACGGTATCAAGACCGGCTATATCCGGGCCTCCGGCTATAACCTTGCCGCCTCCGCGCGCCGCGGCGGCACCCACCTCATTGCAATCCTGATGGGCGGTACGTCATCGAAGGGGCGGAACGCGCGCATGAAAACATTGCTCGACCACAGCTTTGACAATATTGGCTGGATCCGCAAAGCGCTGACCACCGTTCAACGCCCGCAGCCCAAACCGGAGGTCGTGGCGGCGCGAACCGTGCTGCGGCGGCTCCCGGAAGCACGTATTCGCCAGGCTGTCGCTCGTACCCTGTCGAGCGGCGAATGGTCCATCCAGGTCGGCGCCTATTTGCGCTATACCAACGCCGAAGCCGCGCTGGAACGGGCGGAAAGCGTCGTCCCGTTCCTGCTGCAGCGCGCCGGCCGGCGCATCGAAACCTTCAATGCCGCCGAAGGCCGCCTCTACCGCGCCCGCCAGACAGGACTCTCCGAAAGCGAGGCGCGCGAGGCTTGCGACATTATCAAGCGCCATGAACTGCCCTGCGCCATCGCACTGCCGGTGTCATGACCGCCGGAAACCCGCTGCGGGCCTTGCCCATGCCGCATTGTTCTGGTATCGTTCAGAAACTTCCTCACCAATATCGGTAGCGGCCATACTGTTGAAATTCCGCCTTGAATTTGCCGTAATTCCCGCGGTTATGCCTTGATCTACTGCCATTGATGCGGCAAAGCCCGCCAAATCCCGGCATATCCCACTTCGCACGAAAATTCGCCCGTCACAATTGCGGCAGTTTTGTGGCAACACCGCCATAACCGATACCCGTTCGTCCTGCCCGCAGGCTTGCCCGCCGCCCCCCGCTCGGTTACATCCTTCCCGCATGACCGGCGCCGCCCCCTCGTCTGATCTCGCCGCGTCCCTGCGCACAATCGTCGGGGCCGCCGGACTGGTCAGCGACCCGGACCAGCTCGCACCGCACCTCGTCGATGAACGGGGCAAATATCACGGCCGCGCCGCGCTCATGGTGCGCCCCGCAACCACCGCGGAAGTCGTCAATGTCGTCCGTCATTGCGCCGTACGGCGCATCGCCATGGTGCCCCAGGGCGGCAACACCTCCATGTGCGGCGCCTCCGTGCCCCACCCGCACGGCCGCGAAATCATCATCAACCTTTCGCGCCTGAACCGCATCCGCGCACTCGACGCCGCCAACTACACCCTCACTGCCGAGGCCGGCTGCATACTCGCCGACCTGCAGGCCGCCGCTGCCGACGCTGACCGCATGCTGCCCCTCAGCCTCGCTGCCGAAGGAAGTTGCGAGATCGGCGGCAATATCTCCACCAATGCCGGCGGCACCAACGTGCTGCGCCACGGCATGGCGCGCGCCCAGGTGCTCGGGCTGGAAGTCGTGCTGCCCGACGGCTCCCTGTGGGACGGCCTGCGCGCGCTACGCAAGGACAATACCGGCTATGACCTCAAGCAGCTCTTCATCGGCGCAGAAGGAACCCTCGGCATCATCACCGCCGCTGTGCTGAAACTGGAGCCGCACCCGCGCGCCAACGCCACCGCATGGGTCGCTGTGCCCGACCCGAAAACCGCGCTCGAACTGCTCATGCTGGCACGCGAAATCACCGGCGATACCATCACCGCATTCGAATTCGAATCCCGCCGCTGTGTCGACTTCGTGACCGCCAACATGCCCGGCGTGCAAGACCCCCTCCCCGGGCGCCACGACTGGTTCGTGTTGATCGAATTGTCGTCGGCCGCAGCGGATGCGCCCCTCTCCGCCACCATGGAAAACCTGCTCGAACGCGCCTTGGAGCGGGAATTGGTCCTCGACGGCGTGGTTGCTGCCAGCGAAGCGCAGGCGCGCAATCTCTGGGCGCTGCGCGAACATGCCTCCGAGGCGCAGAAATTCCAAGGCGGCAGCATCAAGCACGATATCTCCGTACCTGTGAGCCGCGTGCCCGAGTTTCTCGACCGCGCCGACGCCGCCGTCGAAGCCGCGATTCCCGGCGCCCGGCCCGTCGCGTTCGGCCATTTGGGCGACGGCAACATCCACTACAACGTGACCCAGCCGGCAGACATGGAACGCGACGCCTACCTCGCCCAATGGGAACGCCTGAACGACGTGATTCACGACCTCGCCATGGCAATGGACGGCAGCTTCTCCGCCGAGCACGGCGTCGGACAACTCAAGCGCGACGCGCTGGTCAAATACCGTTCCCCCGTCGAAGTCGCGCTGATGCGGCAAGTCAAGCAGGCTCTTGACCCGCACGGAATCATGAACCCCGGCAAGGTCATCTGACAGGAGCACCGCCCATGGCGACAGGCTACACCGCGCCCATAGACGACATGCGCTTCGTTCTCGAGGATATGGTCGGTCTCCAGGGCCTCGCCGCCCTCGACGGCCTCGATTCCTTGAGCGGCGACTTTGTCGCCCAGGTGCTCGATGAAGCCGGTCGCTTCGCCGGCGAAGTGCTGGCGCCGCTGAACAAGAGCGGCGACGAACAGGGCGCACGCCTCATCAACGGCGTCGTGCGCATGCCGGACGGCTGCCGTGAAGCCTATGCAAAATGGATCGACGCCGGCTGGGGCGCCGTGAATGCCGATCCCGCCCATGGCGGCATGAGCCTCGGCCATACGCTTTCCGGCGCGCTCAGTGAAATGTGGCAGGCGGCGAACATGTCCTTCGCCGACGGTCTCATGCTTACCCAGGGCGCCGTCGAGGCCATCGAAACCCATGGCGACGCCGCCATGAAGGCAACCTACCTGCCCAAACTCGTGACCGGCGAATGGTCGGGCACCATGAACCTCACGGAACCCGGCGCCGGCTCCGATGTCGGCGCCCTCAAGACCCGCGCCGTGCGCGGCGACAACGGCGCCTACAGGATCACCGGCACCAAGATCTTCATCACCCATGCCGACCACGACATGAGCGAGAACGTGGTGCATCTGGTGCTTGCCCGTACCGCCGGCGCGCCCGCCGGCACCCGCGGAATCTCGCTGTTCGTAGTCCCCAAATTCCTGGTGAACGACGATGGCGCCCCGGGACCGCGCAACGACCTGCGCGTCGTGTCGCTCGAACACAAGATGGGCCACACCGCCAGCCCCACCGCCGTGATGAGCTATGGCGATGACGCCGGAGCCGTCGGCTACCTTCTCGGCGGCGAACAACGCGGCATGCACTGCATGTTTACCATGATGAACAGCGCCCGTCTCAATGTTGCCATCCAGGGCCTCGCCATTGCCGAACGCGCCTGGCAGGCGGCCCTCGACTGGGCACGGCAGCGCGTTCAGGGTACAGCCGTCGACAACCCGTCGGGCGGCCCCATCACCATCGTCAAGCACCCGGACGTACGCCGCATGCTCATGGACATGCGCGCGCAAATCCAGGCCATGCGCGCCCTCTGCTATTCCATAGGCGCGGCGCTGGACCATGCCCGCCGCGCCGGTGACCAGGCAGCCGCGGGCTATGTCGACCTCATGATCCCGGTCGCCAAGGCCTGGTGCACCGACCAGGGCTTTGCCGTTGCCTCCACCGGCGTCCAGGTGCATGGCGGCATGGGCTATATCGAGGAAACCGGCGCCGCCCAGCACCTGCGCGATGCCCGCATCACCATGATCTATGAGGGTACAAACGGTATTCAGGCGCTCGACCTCGTGCGCCGCAAGCTGCAACAGGACGAAGGCGCAGCCGCCGCCGCACTCGTCGCCGATATGCGTGAAACCGCACACGCGCTGGCAGAAGCATCCCTGACCGATATTGCCGGCGCGCTAATGCCGGCAGTGGACGCGCTCGCCGAAACCACGGACTGGATTCGCAAGGCATGGCGCCGCGATCCGGTCGCCGCCGCCGCCGGCGCAACCTCTTATGCCGGCATGATGGGCGCCATCGCCGGCGGCTGGATGCTCGGCAAGGCCGCGCTCAAGGCGCAAATGCGGCTCCGCGCCGGCGCTGGTAACGCCGCCTTCTATGACGCGAAAATCGCCACGGCGCGATTTTACGCCAGCCAGCATCTTGCGCCGGCAGCAGCGCTGGCCGGGCCGGTCATGACCGCACGCGACCCGGTCATGGCTGTGCCGGACGAACTGTTTTAGCCGCCGCCTGTGCAAGGCGCTGCCGGAACGCTATGCTCGCAGCAAGGGGAGAACCGCCATGACCGAGAAGAGGACGCAACCGACTCGCCGCCGCTTTCTCAAGACCGCGGCCGCGGCCGGCGCTGTGGCCGGCGCCGCGCCCTGGGTACGAAGCGCCCATTCCGCCGGGTCACTGTCCATCGGCCTGTGGGATCACTGGGTTCCCGGCGCCAACGACGTGATGCGCAAAATCTGCACGGAATGGGGTGAAGCGAACAATGTCGAAGTCAGTATCGATTTCATCACCTCCATAGGCAACAAGCTGCTGCTCACCGCGCAGGCGGAATCGCGCGCCCGCACCGGCCATGACATCTATTGCGTGCCTGTGTGGATGCCATCCATTTTCAGCGCCTCGCTGGAACCTCTCGACGATGTGGTGGCGGAAATCCAGTCGCGCCACGGCCCGCTGGTCTCGTCGGCCAGCTATCTGGCGCAAATCGACGGCGTCTGGCGCGCCACGCCGGCCCCCACCGGCTCGCTGACCTACGCGCAAGTCTCCCGCCTCGACTATTTTCGTGATCACGCCGGCGTCGATCTCGCGGCGATCTTTCCCGCCAACGGACAACGCGACCCTGCCCTGGTGGAAAGCTGGACCTATGACGCTTTTCTCGCGGCCGCAGAAAAACTGCACGCCGCCGGGCACTCCTTCGGCGCACCGATCGCGCCCACCCCTGACGGCACCCAATGGATCGGGCAGGTGTTTCGCGCCTTTGGCGCCGAACTGGTCAATGCCGACGGCGATATCGCCGTGGATTCCGACGCAACCCGCACTGCCCTGGACTATCTGTCGCGCCTCAGCCGTTTCATGCCTGAAGGCGTCTTCGCGTGGGACGACGCCGGCAACAATCGCTGGATGATCTCCGGCCAGGGCAGCGCCATCTTCAACCCGCCCAGCGCCTGGGCGGTGGCAAGCCGCGATAATCCCGCGGCAGGACGGCACTTCTGGCACCACGACGCGCCGCGAGGCCCCGCCGGACGCTTCCGCGGCGGCTCACCCTTCTTCTGGGGCGTATGGCAGTTCTCGCAAAACATACCGGCAGCCAAGGACCTGTTCCTTCACGTCATGCAACGCGATGTCGTCGAACGCATGCTGCGTGCGTCCCAGGGCTTCGATCTGCCGCTGATTGCCGCCTATCGCGACTCCGATGTGTGGGAATCCGCAACACCACCCGACGGTGTCCTGTTCAACTACCCCATTCGCGGCGATGAAGTGCAAAATGTCGCCGGCTATCCCGCCCCGCCGGAATATGGCGCGCAAATCTTCACACAAGGCGTATTCGGCAATCTCGTCGCCCGCGCGACCCAGGGCGGTCAGTCCTTCGATGATGCTATCGACTGGGCAGGCAACGAACTTGAAGCGATAATGTTCTTCTAGCATCGGCAACGGAGGCGATCATGGCCAGCGCGCCGGCGATCGACATTTCCGCACCTGCGGCTGCCTCGCGGCCACCGGGGAGCCTGAAGCGCTTTCTCCGCCGCAAATCGACCATCGGCGTGCTCATGGTCGTACCCCTCCTGGCGGTCATTGTCGGCCTCGTCGCCTATCCCGGCGTCTACGCCATGTATCTGTCGATGCTGAACAAGGCCGAAACCGCGTTTGTCGGGCTGCGCAACTTCGAATTCCTGCTGCGCCGGGAATCGTTCCAGGACGTGGTGTACCAGTCGATCATGTTCGCGCTGGTTGCCGTCATCGGCAAGGCCCTGATCGGCTTCATTGCCGCCCACGCCGTCAACGCCATACCCACCAAGGGACAGCGCAAATGGCGCGGCATGATGCTCATCCCGTGGGTAATCCCGCCGGCGCTCTCCACCCTCGGCTGGTGGTGGCTGTTCGAACCGACCTACAGCTCGATAAACTGGCTGTTCGCCAAGCTCGGCCTGACGGAAATCGCGTGGCTCAGCGAAGTCTTCTGGGCGCGGTTCGCCGTCATCCTGGTCAATATCTGGTTCGGCGCGCCGTTCTTCCTCATCATGTACCTCGCCGCGCTCAAATCCATCCCCGAGGAACTCTACGAGGCAGCCTCCATCGACGGCGCCAATGCCTGGCAGAAGATGATCCACATCACCATGCCCATGATGCGCAATATCATCGCCATCACGGTGCTGTTCTCGATCATCGTCACACTCGCCAATTTCGACATAGTCCGTGTGCTCACCCAGGGCAATCCGCTCGGCAAAACCCATCTGTTCGCGACCTATGCCATGCGCTATGGCCTCGAGTCGGGCAATATCCCGCTGGGCGCCGCCGTCTCGCTGTTCATGTTCCCGGTGCTCGCGGTGCTTGCTTTCGTCATCCTGCGCAACGTCCGCAAACGCGCGATGGAGTTGTAAGCCATGGCAAATGTTGCAGCCGCCGGCGCCAGCGGTATTTTCGGCCGTCGCGCCAGCCAACGCAGAGAACGTCGCTGGGCGCTGGTCGCCGCCTATTGTGCCCTCGGCGCCTTCGTCGTGTTCTTCCTCTTCCCGCCCTATTACATGCTCATCACCTCGTTCAAGACCAACGAGGAAATCGCAGCGCTCGATACCAATCCCTGGATCATCGAAAAGGGCGTGACGACCGAGCATTACGCCGGCCTGCTTACCGACACGGCTTTCCCCACCTATTTTCTCAATACAGCCATCGTCACGCTGTGCGTGGTGTCAATCACCATGGTGATCAGCGTCCTCGCCGCCTACGGCCTGTCGCGGTTGCGATTCTGGGGCGCCGGCGTTCTCGCAACCGGGGTGTTCCTGACCTATCTGGTGCCCGACACCCTGCTGTTCGTGCCGCTGTTCAAGATCGTCGGCGGGCTCGGCCTGCTCGACTCCTATTGGGCGCTGGTGCTGGTCTATCCCACCATCACCGTGCCGTTCTGCACCTGGATCATGATCGGCTATTTCTCCTCGATCCCGCGTGAGCTCGACGAAGCCGCACTGATCGACGGCGCCAACCACATCCAGATGCTGCTCAAGGTATTCATCCCCGTGGCCCTGCCTGGGCTGATCGCGGCGATGATCTTCGCCTTCACCGTCTCCTGGGCTTCGTTCATCTATCCGCTCGCCTATATCTATTCCGACGACCAGATGGTGCTCACCGTCGGTACCGTCACCACCTTGATCAAGGGCGACGTATTTCACTGGGGCGGCCTCATGGCCGGTGCCCTCATGGCCGCGGCGCCGCCGGTCATCATCTATGCATTCCTGATGGACTACTACATTGCCGGCCTGACATCTGGCGCAACGAAAGGCTGAGCAATGGCCGACGTATCCCTGCGCGCACTGCACAAGACGTTCGACCGCACCGAGGCGGTGCGCGGTATCGACCTCGATATCGAGGATAACGAACTGGTTGTGCTGGTCGGCCCCTCCGGCTGCGGCAAAAGCACCACCCTGCGCATGATCGCCGGTCTTGAGGATATAACCTCGGGCGACATCCGCATCGGCGGCGAACTCGTCAATGACGTGCCGCCAAAAAATCGCGACATTGCCATGGTGTTTCAGAACTATGCGCTCTATCCGCATATGACCGTGGCGCAAAACATGTCCTTCGGCCTGCGCTTGCGGAAATATCCGCGTTCGGAGATTGAGCGCCGCGTCACCGCCGCGGCCGACATACTGGGTATCACCGAACTGCTGCAGCGCCGGCCGCGCCAGCTCTCCGGCGGCCAGCGCCAGCGCGTCGCAATGGGCCGCGCCATCGTCCGTAACCCCAAAGTCTTTCTGTTCGACGAGCCGCTGTCGAACCTCGACGCCAAGCTGCGCGGCCAGATGCGCACGGAAATCAAACGCCTGCATCAGCGTCTGCGCACCACCACCATCTACGTTACCCACGATCAGGTGGAAGCGATGACGCTTGCCGACCGCGTCGTTGTCATGCGCGACGGCGTGATCGAGCAGATCGGCCCCCCCGGCGAATTGTACCACCGACCGCGCACCCGCTTCGTTGCCGGCTTCATCGGCTCGCCGGCGATGAACTTCCTGCACTGCCGGCTGACCGAAGGCGCTCGCAAAGTCGTCATTCCGGGCTTTGTCGAAATTCCGCTCGACAGCGAGTCACAGCAGCACTACGCCGCGCGTGCCGGGCGCTCTCTGGTAGCTGGTTTTCGCCCGGAACATATCCGTGAATCCCGGGGTGAAAAGGAAGACGGCCGGGTATTGTGCAAGGTCACGCCTGATGTCGTGGAGCCGCTCGGGATCGAAACCATGGTCTATTTCGCGCATGAGGATGCCGAGATATGCGCCCGCGTCTCGCCCGATTCCATGCCGGAGCCAAATCGACCGTTTCTGCTTTCGCTCGAAACCCGACGCCTCCATCTGATCGACCCGGATACCGGCCTCGTCCTCTGAAGGGAAGACGCATGATCGATCTCTACAAGGCTGCGGTAATCGTTACCGGCTCAACCCGGGGAGTGGGCGCCGCAACGGCGAGGCTTCTGGCCGAGCGCGGCGCCCGCATCGTCATCAACTTCTCCCGGTCACAGGCGCAGGCGGAAGGTGTCGCCGACCAATGCCGCACCCTGGGCGGTGAAGTGCTCGTCGTGCAGGGCGATGTGTCCGACGACGCCGACTGCCGCCGTATTGCCCGCGAAACCCTTGATCGCTGGGGCCGCATAGACGGCCTGGTCAATAATGCCGGCACCACAGTGTTCCGTGCGCATGACGATCTGGAAGGACTTAGCGCGGCCGACTTTCAGCGCGTTTACGCCGTCAATACCGTTGGCCCGTTTCAGATGATCCGCGCCTGCGCGCCGGCCATGAAGGAAGGAGGGCGGGGCGCCGTCGTCAATGTGTCATCGGTTGCCGGGTCCTACGGCGTCGGCTCATCCCTCGCCTATGTCGGTTCCAAGGCGGCGCTCAACATGCTCACGGTTTCCCTGGCGCGTGTGCTCGGTCCGGAAATCACCGTCAATACCGTCAATCCCGGGTTCATCGCGGGGGACTGGCTGCGCAACGGCATGGGCGATGCCAACTACACCTTTGTCAAGGAATCGCTGGAAAACACAACGCCGCTGCGAGCTGTGAACCAACCGGAAGATATCGCGCGCAACATCGTCTGGCTACTGGAAGGGGCGCCCAACATCACCGGTCATCTCTTCCATATTGATGCCGGAATGGGCCTGATCCGCGGTGCATTGCCGACCATGGTTCGGGAAGATCGATAACCCGTCGGGAAACAGGATTTTTCCGGCTCAGTTTACTTTCGCCGATGCGATCATCGCTGCCTTGATCGTCTCGGCCGTGGCACCCGGGGCCTGCGCCGCCTCGATCATCACCGCCTCCCGCCGCGCGATCAACGCAGCGGCGTCTACCACGGCGCGTGCCGTGCCCGCCGGGACCACCACCGCCCCGTGACGGTCGGCGTGTATGAGATCGCCGGATTCCACAACCATCCCCGCAATGCTCACCGGGCAGTCATAATCCACCACATGAACAAACCCGTGGCTCGGCGCTATGACGCCCGCCAGAATCTGGAAATCGTCCGCCAGCATGTCGAGATCGCGCGCACTGCCATTGGTGATCGTCCCGAGGCAGCCAAGCGCCTTGTGAATATTGGTATTCACCTCGCCCCAGAATGACCCGAAACCGGCTTCACCGTCGTCAAGGTCCTGCACCACGCTGATCGTCGGTCCCGGACCGGATGCGAGATAATCCAGATAGCCGAACCTCGTTTCGCGTATTTTTTCCGGTTCTGCCGCTGAAGGGCGCTTGGCGCGAATGGTCACGGTGCGTGCATAGCCGACCATGGCTCCGAGTTCGGGCCGAACGCATTGCAGGGTCCGGGTGGTGAAGCCGTAGGCGCGCCGTTCCGGCGCAACAAGTTCTATGGCGTTGCACACGGACGGCGTATCAAGCGCCCGCAGGGCGGCCATGTCGTTTGTGTGGGTCGCAGTGTTGTTCATGGATGAGTCCTTTTCGTCAAGCGGCGCCGGGGCGGCGGCCGTGCCATGCGTCATCAAGCAGCGCGCGGAGAGACTCGGGCGAGACGGCGCGCGGATTATCGTTGCCGATATGCTCTGCGGCCAGCGCTGCGGTATCGTCCAGGGCGCTTTCTGCAAGCCCCATGGCGGCCAGGCTGGCAGGCATGTCGAGGCGGGCGGTGAAATCGAACAGGAACGGTGCCGCTTTCGCCGCGGCCTCGGCGTCCGAGCCGCCATTTGCCGCTCCCATGGCGCGCGCCGCGCGAGCGATCGCGGCAACCGCGGCGCCGGCATTGTAGTGCACGGCATGAGCGATGATGACCGCATTCGTTTCGCCGTGGCCGAGGCCGCAACTGCCGCCGAGCACATGGCACAGCCGGTGATGCAGCGCGATACCGGCCGATCCCAACGCTGCGCCAGCGAGCCAAGCGCCATAAAGCGCCTGTTTTCGTGCCGCAACGTTGGCCGGTTCCTTCGCCGCTGCGGGAATACCGGCGGCAAGGGCTGCCAGACCCGCTTCCGCGAGCAGGTCGGACAGCGGCGTGGCGCGGGCGGTATAGAGCGCTTCGATGCCGTGGGCGATGGCATTCATGCCGCTGGCCGCAGTGGCGCGCGGCGGCAGGCCGTAGCCAAGTTCGGGGTCGTAGATCACCGTCCGTGGGCGCACAAACGGACCACCGACGGTTTTCTTCACGCCGTCACGGGTGATGCCGACAATCCCGGTCATTTCCGAACCCGAATAGGTTGTCGGCACGGCAAGCAGGGGGATATTCTCGGTCAACGCCACCGCCTTGGCGAGGCCGATGGGGGTGCCGCCGCCAATGGCAATCACGGCGTCGGCATTCAGGCTGCGCGCGGTTTGACGTGCTGTCTCCGCCTGTTCGAACGGCACATGCTCGCGCGCGTCGTCGATTACCGATACCGCGCGCGGCGCCAGCGCATCCGCGATCCTCGCTGCAGCCACGCGATTGGCGCGGCTCGTGGTGAGCAGCACATGCCCGGCGCCAAGACGCTCAATTTCCTCTGCAACCTGCACCACCGTTCCGGCGCCGAAGACGACGCGCTGATCGAAGGTCTCATGCACAAATTTGTCCAATTCCGGACTCCCACTCTATCGCGCCACGCACAAGCGCCGATGCTCACCGCTTGGTGAGTTTCGGCCCAACATACATGACATAAACGCGTCCATCAGGCCTGATCGGCCAGGAAAAATGTATCCTGAACACGGAATGCCGTTCCTTCCCATGCCACGGACAGAACAGCGTTTCATCAGCTCTTTCCGGATGTCGAAATGTCATCCTTCTTCGAAAACGCCGCTTCTCCGTTTCTGATGCATCGGTAAACAGCGCGTTATCGCCGGTAAAATGAGTCTGATAGATATGCTGCCCCTCGCTTGTTCGTTCTCCCGCTTCATCAAAAGAACCGGCAAACCGGTCCAGTATATCCAGCAGGGCGTACACGCGCGTAGCCGTGCTTAATGCGAATGGCTGTCCATATATCGATGCGAAACATCCGTCGGCAAAGGTGAGGTTCGAACACCGCCCTTCCGCTCTCGCCTTCAATGCGTTCCATGAACGAATAGGCTGCTCCGATTTCTCCAGGACCTGTCGCAGAGCTTCAGCCGTTCTCCAATTGTCGACATTCACCGACCGGTCCAGCAAGGTTTCGGCAGATCGCACCCAGGAGACGCGGATTGGAGAAAAATCCCAGGACGACGGCCTCGCGTTGATGACGCCGCACTCGGTTCCGTTCAGCATGCGGAACGCAGCTTCGCCGATACCCGTATCCGTAACGACGACGCCGTCATGATCGAGATAATCGTCCCCGTCGTGTTGCCGCAGGTCATCCCAGAAAGGGCCAATTTTGGTCCACCATGCGGCTAGGGCCTGGCGCTCGCTGTGAGGCAATCGGTCAAGGGTCTGCGGTAAATTCATTCCGGTAACTGGCGCTACACTCCTGAAGGGTCCGTGACAATGAATTTCCCGTCCGAAGTCGCGTGCAACTCTTCTCAACCGCATCAATCCCGCAATAGCCTGGCGAAATGCTGACAGATTATTGAACTGTCCGTCTATGGATAAATCATTAAGCAACAGATCCACAGTTTAGCTCCATCCGGCAAAATAATTGATATCTCTCTCGAATTGATCGAAAAAACCTTCGGGCCAATTATCGATATTTCCGTTCACATCAAGCATTGGCCGTTCGATCTGCGGAGTATCGTTGCGTTCGCTCTCGTACCTGGAGCGTATAAAGTAAAGCGCCACATCCTCCGGGGGTACAATTTCGTCCCTCACCGCGCGTCTGACGCCATTTAGAACATGATCGCTGTGGGTTTCGAGAATTACTTGCACGCCGGCCGTAGCGACCCAGGTCAGAAATTCGCCCATCGCGGCCTGACCAGCAGGATGGAGATGTATTTCGGGATTCTCCACCAGCAGCAGGCCATCTTCCTTTCGCGACAATGCGGCCACTACGATCGGCAATACCTGTGTCAGACCGAAACCGGTATGCAGCGGGCGATGGGAATCAACGCTTCTCGAAGTTCTCAGTCCCAGTTTTACAGCGTTCGCGCCCGGGATTTCTTCTACGGAAATTTCGCAGTGCGGGAATAACACCCTCATGTGAGCTTCGGTTTGTCTGATCAGCGTCGGAGGTGTACCATCCTTCACCAACCTGTTGAGAACAAGCTCGTCGCGGCTCGTATGAAGAATACTAATGGCATGCTCTCCGCGCGAGCCGACGACAGGTGTAAGCTGGGGGTCCTCGAGAGAATAAAATTCCCTGGGGCCAAGACGTTCTGCCGTGAGATAGGCCAAGTCTCGCAATCTGTCGGAGAGCGACGCAACTGCCGGTGATGAGTACAGTTCATGCGGCAGCAAATATCGAAAACGGTGCTGCCCGTCTTTCTCCCACTCGCCGTGATCTGAATCGCCGCGCACGAAATCCAACGCCATCGACATGTCCTCGGTAGCGCCGATGAACTGCCACTCGTAACGGGAATCATCACCGTCAGCCAGACTGATTCCCCATGCTCTATGCCCGTGGCGCTGGCCAATTCGACCATGAAGCTGGTCTGTGACGTCGGCGACGGTGCCAAGCCGAAGCGCAGAACCGTTGAGCATCAAGCGCGATGACCACTCGTGTTCACGCATGGTCTGATGCATTAGCACGAATGCTTGGAGAATGGACGATTTGCCGGAGGCGTTGGTACCGGACAATAGTGTCAGCGGGGAGAGAGGGAGTTTCAGTGCTTCAAAACACTTGAAATTTCGCAAATCAATCTGCGTAAGCACCCAGAACCTCCTCAAACACTCCCTGAGCCATTTCGAAGCGGCACTTCACGGCGCTCGTACTGTTTGTGCTATATGTGATTGCCGTTTTGAAGTCCTTATCGTCGAGCAAATTATGTATTCGTTCGAGGAAGCGGTTGGCGCGACCAATTACGTGGTCCTCCCCATAGTGCGATAATCCTGTGGACATGACGTCCCACAACGCAGCATTCAGCACATTCCGGTAGGTTTGTCCGGGTGTGTGTTTTCGAAATGCGTGACGGTTGCGCATTTGCTGCCTTGTCAGGGGCACGCCGCCATTGACTCTCTCGAAGATGTCCATACGGGCCTGTTCCGGCACCTTTGAATCAATAATATAGAATATCAAATTGGAATCTTCGATTCTATTCTGAAATTTGGGAGAAATATCAGAGAATCTCTTGTTATGCAATTCCTCTCTTTTCGGGAGACTCAACTTCAGTTCATCTCCCAGGAAAGACCTGAATGTTGACAAACGCTGTAACCCGTCTACAACTACCATTTTCCCTTCGTCATTTTCCGCCATATAGAACACAGGTAAAGGCACCCTCATGATAACAGACTCTATCAACTTGCTCTGCTTATCTTGAGACCAAATGAAATCTCGCTGAAAATCAGGATTCAAAACGTAGTTCTCTTGTTTAATTCTTCGAACAACACTGTCGATAGTTCGTGTTTCATTGCGGATCAACAGTTCATCAATCGGGTAATCCCCCCAAGACGCATCATTGCGCTCCAGGCCCTCAATGCCGTCGTCGGTGTCCGGGCGACGGTTATCATCATGCCGGGGTTCGGCAGGAACAATATCAGTCGTCATCACTTGATCATCCGTGGGGGCGCAGTGTCACTCGGCGGCGAGGGGTTTTGGGGTGTGGTTGAAATAGTTGTGTTGCAGGGTGCGCTGGTTTTCGTAGATGGAGCCTTGGTGAACGGCCTTGGGGAAGGGCATGCGGACCGGGACATCGGCGAGGCGCGGGGCGAGGCTGGGGCGGCCGCGCACGACGCGGGAGCAGAAACCCTCGAAATCATCGACAGATTCCGTGCCGGCCAGCGGCCAGGCGTCAGCTGCGGCATACTCGAACAGCAGCAGGCGGCGCGGCGCCGTTGAATGATTGAGTTGGGAGCCGTGAATAAGGCGTGCATGGTGGATGGAGATCGATCCGGCAGCCGCGGTCACGGGGACTGCGTTCGCAAAGTCGATATCGACCGTGTCGGGATCGATCGCGCCGCAAAACGCGCCCTCGGCATGGTGGTCGTAAACCGGTCCCTTATGTGTTTCCGGCAACATGAGGAGCGGGCCGTTTTCGGGCGTCATGTCGTCCAGCAGGATGCCGACGGCAAGCACATCATCATTGGTATGGGGGTAGAACGCCCAGTCCTGGTGCCATTCCACGGGTGCGCCATAGCCGGCGGCCTTCATGTTGACCTTGCCGCCCGGGCGCATGCGGATGTCCTCGCCGATCAGCAGGGCAAGGATATCGGTGATGCGCGGATGCGCGGCGAGTTCACGATAGAAGGGGTGTGCGAGATAGGGTTTCTTGATGCGCCGCACGCGCGGGCGGTCGGGGTGGTGGCTGTCTTCGAGATCAAGGAATTCGCTGTGTGCGGTGAGGCCGCGTGCGCCTGCCGTTACTTCCTCGGTGACGCGCCGCAATTCGGCGAGCAGTTCCGGGCCGAGCAGGTCGTGCACGACCAAATATCCGCGTTCGTGGTAATGGGAGACATCTTCCTGGCTGACCATCATAGTCCTCCGCCGATCTTGGGGAGCAGATAGACTTCGCTGTCGGGCGCGACAGCCTCCAGCATGGCGTCCTGCAGAATTTCGCCGTCAATGGCGATTGCCATGCCTTCCCGGATCATTGCGGCCATGCCGGGGAAGCGGGAGTCGAGACCGCGCACGAGGTCGCGCACGGTCTCTCCCTCCACTTCAATTTCCGCTTTGCCGCCGGCGTATTGCTGGGCGACGCTCAGCGGCAAGACGACTCGCGGCATGGGTTCAGGCGCCCTGGCCGTTACTTTCCAGCGCTGCCACGATGCGCGGCGGCGACATGGGCAGGTCAGTCATACGCAGCCCCAGCGCGTCCTGAATGGCGTTGGCAACCGCTGCCATGGGCGGAATGATCGGCACTTCGCCGACTCCGCGCACACCGTAGGGATGGCGAGGATTGGGCACCTCCACCAGCACTGTGTCGATCATCGGCAGGTCGGACGCGACCGGCATGCGGTAGTCGAGGAACCCCGGATTTTCCATCCGTCCCTGGTCGTCGTAGATATATTCCTCGTTGAGGGCCCAGCCAATGCCCTGGGCGACGCCGCCCTGCAACTGGCCTTCGACGTAGGAAGGATGCACGGCCGTGCCGACATCCTGCACCGCAGTGTAGCGCAGGATGGTAACGGCGCCGGTTTCCTCATCGACTTCGACATCGCAGATATGCGCGCCGAAACCGGGGCCGGCGCCGCGCGCGGTGAATTGCGCATGGCCGTTGATGGGGCCGCCGGTCGCTGCGCACTGGCCGGCGATTTCCGCCAGGGACATGGGTTCGAAGTCGCCGGCATTGCTGCCCGCGGGACGCGCAGATCCATTGTCCCACACCACCGCGTCTACCGGGATATCCCAGATCTTGGCGGCACGGCTGCGCATTTCGTCGACCACCTGCTTGGCCGCCTCGACCACTGCCATGCCACTGGCGAAGGTCACCCGGCTGCCGCCGGTGAGGAAGCTGTAGCCGATGGAACTGGTGTCGGCGACGATGGGCCGGACCTTGGACACGTCGATTCCCAGCACTTCGGCGGCCATGATCGCCATGGAGGCGCGGCTGCCGCCGATATCGGGATTGCCGGTGGCGACGGTTGCCGAGCCGTCTTCGTTGATCAGGACCTGCGCGCTGGATTCCCCGCCGATATTGAACCAGAAGCCGGTGGCGAAGCCCCGCCCGCGTTTCGGGCCGGATTCGGCCTTGTCGAGTTTGGCCTGGTAATGGGGGTGATTTTTCGCCGCCTCCAGCGTTTCAACATAGCCGATGGGGCCGAATTTGGGGCCGTAGGCGGCTTGGGTGCCTTCCTTTGCGGCGTTTTTCTTGCGCAGTTCGATCGGGTCCATGCCGATTTCTCGCGCGAGTTCGTCGATCACGCTTTCGACGCCGAATTCGGAGATCGGCGCGCCGGGGGCGCGATAGGCGGCCACTTTCGGACGGTTGGTCACGACATCGAAGCCGATGACGAGCACATTCTCCAGATCGTAGGGAGCAAAAGCGGTCATGCAGCCTGGGCCGATGGGGGAACCGGGGAAGGCGCCTGCCTGGTATTTCAGGTCCGCTTGCCCGGCGGTGATCCGGCCGTCCCTGGTGACGCCCATCTTGATCCAGGTCGCTGCGCCCGAAGTGGGGCCGCTGGCGCGGAACACTTCTTCGCGGGTCATGGTCATGCGCACGGCGCGACCGGACTTCTTCGACAGCAGCACGGCGACCGGTTCGAGATAGATCAGGGTCTTGCCGCCGAAGCCGCCGCCGATTTCAGCCGGGGAGACGCGAATTTGCGCTGCTTCGATGCCGAGCACGTTCGCGGTGTAGTTGCGCACCATGAACTGGCCCTGACTGGAGCACCAGATATGAATCTGACCGTCTTCCGAATATTCGGCGACGACGGCGTGCGGTTCGATATAGCCTTGATGCACCGGCTTGGTGGTGAAAGAGCGCTCGATGACGACATCGGCGTCGGCAAAGCCTTTTTCGACATCGCCGAGTGTGAACTGCATGCGCTTGGCGACATTGGAGGGCTTGTCCGGTTTCGGGGACACGCCATCGGTGAACAGGTCGTCATGGAGGATGGGTGCGTCGTCGGCCATGGCCTCCACCACGTCGATGACGTGGGGCAGCACTTCATATTCGACCTCAATGAGGTCGGCCGCCTGTGCTGCGACTGCGGCGCTGGTCGCGGCGACCGAGGCGACGATATGCCCGTCATAGAGCACCTTGTCGCGTGCCATGACGTTTTTGGACATGTCGACGAAGTTGACCTGTGCCTCGCGCCCCGAGAAGAACTCGGCCTGGTCGAGCGCCGGGAAATCCGCGCCCGTGACGACGGCCTTGACGCCAGGCAGGGCTTCGGCCCGCGAGGTGTCGATGGAGATGATGCGGGCGTGGGCGTGGGGGCTGCGCACGGTGCGGCCGTGCAACATGCCGGGGAGATTGAGATCGGCGCCGAATTTGGCGCGGCCGGTGACTTTGTCGACGCCGTCCGGGCGAATCGGCCGGGTGCCGACCACACGATATCCCGAATTGCCGTTTTTCATGGTCAGGCTCCTCTCATTTCAGCAGCGGCGCTCTGAACGGCGCGGACAATCTTGTCATAGCCCGTGCAGCGGCACAGATTGCCGGCCAGCCAGTAGCGGATTTCGGTTTCGCTCGGGTTTGTGTCGCGGTCGAGCAGGGCCTTGGCGGCGACCAGGAAACCGGGGGTGCAGAACCCGCATTGCAAGGCTGCTTCCTCGAGGAAAGCGCGTTGCACGGGGTGCAGGGTGTCGCCGTCGGCCATTCCCTCGATGGTTTCGATTTCCCGTCCCTGAGCCTCCACCCCGAGTGCGAGGCAGGCGCAGACAAGGCGTCCGTCGAGCATCACGCTGCAGGCGCCGCAATCGCCGGACGCGCACCCTTCCTTGGTGCCGTTGAGGTGCTGTTCGTCGCGTAATACGTCGAGCAGTGTCTGCGATGTATCGCACAGGAACTCGACCGGCTCGCCATTGACACTGGTCGTGATGTGATGCCGCGCCATTAGTTGCTCCTTGCTCGTTCGTAGGCGATGCCTGCCGCCCGGCGCGCCAGAACGCCGGCGACCTTGATGCGATAGCTGACGGTGCCGCGCTTGTCGTCGATGGGTGAGCATGTTGCGCGGGCAGCGGCGTCGAGCGCCGCGAGAGCGTCGTCCCCCAGCGTGGTGCCGACAAGACCGGCATCCGATACCAGGCGTACAGTTGGCGCGACGGCGCCGAGAGCCACCCGGGCGGCAGTGATGACGCCGTCGGTGTCAACGGCCAGGCAGGTGCCGGCGCCGACGATGGCGATGTCCATTTCGGTGCGCGGGATCATGCGCAAATAGGCGTCGCCGGTTCCTGACCCCGCTGCCGGGAGGCGGAAATCGACGACGATTTCGCCGCGCTGCAGCGCCGTCTGGCCGGGACCTGTGCAGACATCCTCCGCTGCCAGGTCGCGGCGTCCATCGGGGCCGGCGACGGTGCACACGGCGCCGGCGGCGACAAGCGCCGGCACGCTGTCTGCGGCGGGCGAGGCGTTGCACAGATTGCCGCCGGGCGTTGCCCGCCCCTGGATTTGCGTTGAACCGATCAGTTCGGTGGCTTCCACGACACCGGGCCATGCTGCCTTGAGCGCCGCATGTTCTCCCATTTCGGCGCCGGAGACGGCGGCGCCGATGCGGAACGCGCCGTCCTGTTCGCCGATGTCGCACATCTCCGCGATATGCTTGACATCCACGATCAGGCCGGGGCGCACGGTTCCCGCGTGCATCTGGACCAGCAGATCGGTTCCTCCGGCCAGCACGCGGCCGCTGCCATTTGCACTGGCAAGCAGCGCCACCGCCTCGTCGACCGTGTGCGGCGCTTCATACTGAATTGCGTTCATGAGCTCCCTTCATGCCTGAGTTCCGCACCATCGGCGGCACGGCAGCCGCCGCATCATAAAGACCGGGGCGCAGAACCGCGAGAAACGCGAGAAACGATGGCGCGGTATTGGCTTCTCCTGCCGCCCGCGATGCGGGGGCCGGACAATATTACCCGCACCGGCGCCGCCGAGACAATGACCCGCCGCCCGCGTGGGTGCAGCGGCGCAGGAGATTATCGCACAAAGTGGGATTTGCCGGCATTTGCAGCATCCCGTCCGCCATTCCAAGCACTGTCAAAAATCCATGATACACACATAATAAACAGAGTGTTATGGATTTTGCAAGGGTCTGTTTCCCGGGTCCGGGTCCGGCGTGTACAGATGCGCCTGCGGGGGTGGACATGGCGGATGCACAGCCACATCTATTACAGCATTCCATGCAGTGTCCGGGCGGTGTACCCGGCGCTGCGGCAAACAGCGGAGAAGGATTGATGGGCGAGCGGATGTGGCGAGTATACCTGTCGGGCGAGATTCACACGGACTGGCGCGAGCGTATCGCGGCCGGAGTTGCGGCGGCAGGACTGCCGGTGCGGCTTGACACGCCGAACTGCGTACATGCTGACTCCGACGATTGCGGGGTCGTGATTCTGGGCGCTGAGGGCGACGCGTTCTGGCATGATCGCAAGGGGGCGTCGATGAACGCTATCCGCACGCGCACCTTGATTGGCGAGGCGGATATTGTCGTGGTCCGGTTCGGCGACAAGTACCGGCAATGGAACGCCGCGTTCGATGCCGGCATGGCGTCCGCACTGGGCAAGGCGCTGGTGACGCAGCATGACCGGTCGCTGGATCATGCATTGAAGGAGGTGGATGCGGCGTCGCTGGCGGTGTGCCGCTCACCGGAGCAGGTTGTGGAAACGCTGACCTATGTCTTTCGCGGTGCGCTTCCCGGCCGCGTCCGCCAGGCGGCGGAATAGGCGAATCGAACAGCCTTCCGCATGGCCGCAATGTCATAAATTTGTTATGTTCCCCCTGCTGTTCCGACGCGATAACAGGGAGGGCAAGCGGCATGTATGTGCGTGACATTCTCAATCACAAGGGGTCGCTGGTTCTCACCGTCGGCCCCGAGGAATCCATCGGCGATCTCGCCGCGCTTCTCACCAGGCGGCGCATCGGCGCTGCAGTCGTGTGTGACGACGGCGAGGTGGTCGGAGTCATTTCCGAGCGCGACATCATTCACGCCGTTGCCGAGCAAGGCGCCCGAAGCCCGGAGACGCTGGTGCGGGAGCATATGACGGAGAAGGTCATTTCCTGCACGCCGGAAACCACCGTCGATGAAGTGATGAACCTGATGACGGAGCGGCGCATTCGTCACTTGCCGGTACTGGAGGAAGGACGGCTGGCGGGCATTGTCAGCATCGGCGATGTGGTGAAGATCCGGATCGAGTCGGTGGAGGAGGAAGCCACCCGCCTGCGGGAATATATCCAGGCGTAAGGTGCGCGCCGGAACAGGGGCAATGGGATTGAAAGACAGGTGACATGAGCGGCTGGGACGATATTGCGGCGCGTGCGGCCGCAGTGGGAGCGGTATTGAAAGCGCGCGGGCAGACTGTCGCCGTGGCTGAATCCTCGGCCGGCGGACTGGTTGCGGCGGCGTTGCTCGCCGTGCCCGGTGCGTCGGCCTATTTTCTCGGCGGCGCGGTGGTCTACACAGTGGCGGCGCGCAAGGCATTCCTGCCGCCGCCCGGTGTTATCCCGGACGGAATGCGGTCTTCATCGGAGCCTTACGCGGCATGGCTGGCGGAACAGGTGCGCTCGCATGTCGGCGCCGACTGGGGACTTGCCGAAACCGGCGCGGCCGGTCCTGCCGGCAACCGTTACGGCGATGCCCCGGGGCATAGCTGCCTCGCCGTGGCGGGGGCGGCGCAGCGTGTGGTGACGCTGGAGACCCGCGCCGCTGACCGCACCGTCAACATGTTCGTCTTTGCGGACGCGGCGCTGGCGCTGTTTCAGGAATTGCTGGGCGGCTGAACGGGGAGACCGGCGGCGGCGGACACGGCAGCGTCCAGGGCGGCCCAGTCCTGTTCGCTGCGTCCGGCGGCGAGTGCCGACAGCAGGCGGTCGCGCACAAGGCTGGCGGCCGGCATTGGCACATGGCGCGCCGCGGCGGCGGCGAGCACAAGGTCGATATCCTTGAGGCCCAGCACGAGGCGAAAGCCCGCCGGTTCGAAGCGCCGCTCGGCAACCGCATTGCCATAGCCGCGATAGACCGGGCAATCGAACAGCGCGCTGGTGATGAGGTCGATGAACGCCGACCGGTCAACGCCGTTCTTTTCCACCAGCGCGCAGGCCTCCGCCATGGATTCGATGGCTGATCCGATGAGGAAATTATTAGCCAGTTTTGCCACATTGGCGGCCCCCGGGGCGCTGCCGAAATCCTTGATGCCGGCGGTAAAAGCGGCGAGCACGGGCGCAACCCGCGCTTTCGCCGCCTCGGGCCCGGACAATGCTATCCACAATTTGCCGGCGGCGGCGACTGGCGGTCGCCCGAACACTGGCGCACAGAGATAGACTCCGCCAGCGTCGGCATGCCGTTTCTCCATGGTGCGCGCGGTGGCTGCGCCGATCGTGCTCATGGAGACATGCACGCCGCCGCCGAGCCGGGAAAGAATACCGTCATCGCCGCTGCATATGCTGTCGAGCGCGTGGTCGTCGGCGACAATGGAGAGCACAATGCCGCCGACCGGGGCGGCTTCGGCCGGGGTTGCGGCGCGCCGCGCGCCGGCGGCAATGAGGGCGTCCGCCCGTTCCGGTGTGCGGTTGTAGACGAGCACGTCATGGCCCGCATCGAGCAGTCGCCGCGCGATCGGCGCACCCATATTGCCCGTACCGATCAGCCCCACCGTTTCCTTCATGGCGATTTCCTCGTGGTTGCGGCCGCGGGTTTTGCGCCCGCGGCGCGCATGGTGTCGGAGATGCCGGTCTCTATCATGACCGACGCGGAGACATGCCGCGTTTCGCCGAATGGGTCGATGGTCTGCCCTGACCGGTCCATGTCGAGCATGCGGCCCAGCAGGCGTCCGCGCGCGACCATGGCCTTGCCGAAAGGCAGGCGCTGCGCGCGCCAGGCGGCGAGGCCGGCGTCGATGTCGCCGCTCGCGGCGGCAAGCGCGTCTGCCAGCGCCATCGCGTCGCCCGCCGCCTTGGTGACCCCAAATCCCGTATGCGGCCGCGCGACGAAAGCGGCATCGCCCATCACTGCCACCCGCCCGAAGACAATTTCGTCGGAAGTGAGATCGTAGATCGCCTGGAGAAAGGGTTTTGCGGTGAGCATCACCAGCTCGCGATAGGGCGGGGGCAGGCCTGCCTGCGCATCGGCCCGCATGGCGCCCACCACCTCGGGGTGCATGCGGTTCGGCGGCATGGACACATCGTGCCGCCCGCCTTCCGGGTCGGTGAACAAGGTCGCGAACTCCTTGTCGCTTACCGCTTGTCGATACCAGACCCAGTTGAGCCGCCGGTCGCCGGGCACGAGCTCGCCGCCTTCGCCGGCGATAGGATAGGACAGGAACTGTTCGCCCGGCGGCAGGCAAAAGGAGAGCCGGCCGGCGAGTGCGGCGCGGGTCTCTGCACTGGCCGCGCTTTCCCGCACCATGCCGCGCCAGGCGACATAGCCGGCGTAGCGCGCCTGCGTTTCCGGCGCCATACGCCGGCGCACCGTGGAGCGCACGCCGTCGCAGCCCACCAGCAGGTCGCCGCGCTCGCGCGTGCCGTCTGCCAGCAGCGCGGTGGCGCCGTCGGCGTCGGTCTCCACACCGGTCAGCGGGCGCCCCGCATGATAGGCGTCTGCGGGAAGGCCGCTCAGCATGCGCCGGTAGAGTACATCCCATGAGGAAGTGATTTGCGCCAGGTCGTGACTCCCGGCGATGCTGCCGTCGAGATTCAGGGTGATGCGCCCGGCGATGGGCACCCCGACATCCTGGCTGCCGACTCCGCAGCGGTCGAGTGCGGCGAGCAGTTCGGGATGGGTGAGGATGCCGGCACCGCGGCTGGAGAGTTCCTCTGCCGAGCGTTCATAGACCTCCACCCGCCAGCCGATGCGGCGCAGCGCGAGGGCGGCCATCAGCCCGCCGACCGAACCGCCGATGACCAGCGCGCGCGGCGCGCCCTGTTCGCTCATGTCCGCATCTCCTCCCGCATGGTGCGCCGCAAGGTGCGGCGGCGCCAGACTATGCCATGGGAGGCCTGCGCGCCAAAAACCCTCCGGCTGTTATCCTTCACATTTGCGGGCAAATCCGATGTCCTGTGCCAGGAGATGCGCCGGAGATGTGATTGACACTGCGCTGTCGGAAGGGGAAGCTTGTCGGCACTGGATCGACAAGGGGGCGGCAATGTCCGAATACTGCCAGGCCGGCCGGCTGCGGGTGGCGCGAGCGCTTTACGATTTCATCAACGGGGAGGCGCTTCCGGGAAGCGGTGTTGCCGGTGAGGCGTTCTGGTCCGCTCTGGATGCCATCATCCATGATCTCGCGCCCGTGAACCGGGATTTGCTGGCGCGGCGGGATTCGCTGCAGGAACAGATCGACGCCTGGCACGCGGCGCAGCGCGAGCGCCCGCTCGACCCGGCCGCCTACAAGGCGTTTCTGGAAGATATCGGCTATCTGGTGCCCGAAGGCCCTGCCTTTGCGGCGCGCACGGCAAATGTCGATCCTGAAATTTCTACCCTGTCCGGCCCGCAACTGGTAGTGCCGGTGATGAATGCGCGTTATGCGCTGAACGCTGCCAATGCGCGCTGGGGCAGTCTTTATGACGCGCTTTACGGCACCGACGTCATTTCCGAAGAGGATGGCGCGATGCGCGGCCCCGGTTACAACCCGGTGCGCGGCGCGCGGGTCATCACGTGGGTGCGCGAATTTCTGGACGAGACCGTTCCGCTGGCCGGTGGCGCTCATGCAGCTGCCGCTGCCTATGCGGTTGTCGACGGCGTCCTGACGGTCGCGCAAGCGGACGGCGGCCATGCCGGTCTTGCCGACTCCGGCCAGTTTGCCGGCTATCTCGGCGCGCCCGAAAGCCCGTCGGCTGTCCTGTTGGTCAATAACGGCCTGCACATCGAGATTCAGATCGACCGGACGGACGATGTGGGCGGCGAAGACGCTGCGGGCGTCAAGGATGTGGTGCTGGAAGCGGCGGTGACGACAATCATGGATTGCGAGGATTCCGTGGCTGCCGTCGATGCCGAGGACAAGGTCGCGGTCTATCGCAACTGGCTGGGGATCATGAAGGGCGACCTGTCGACGCAATTCGACAAGGGGGGCGCCCGCATCGACCGCCGGCTCAACCCCGACCGCACATGGACCGCCCCCGACGGCGGATCGCTCACCCTGCCGGGGCGCAGCCTGCTGCTGGTGCGCAATGTCGGCCATCTGATGACCAACGGCGCTGTGCTCGATGAACATGGAGAGGAAGCGCCGGAAGGCATTCTTGACGGTGTCATCACGTCGCTGATTGCGCTGCACGACCTGCGCGGCGGCGGCGCGCTGCGCAACAGCCGCGCCGGTTCGGTTTATATTGTCAAGCCGAAAATGCACGGCCCGGAGGAGGCTGCCTTTACCGACACGCTGTTCGCGCGCATAGAGGATGCGCTGGGCATGGAGCGTTTCACGCTCAAGGTGGGCATCATGGACGAGGAACGGCGCACCACCGTCAATCTGCCCGAGTGCATCCGCGCTGTCGCCGACCGCGTGGCGTTCATCAATACCGGGTTCCTGGACCGCACGGGGGACGAGATTCACACTTCCATGGAAGCCGGCGCCATGATTCGCAAGGGCGACATGAAGGCTGCGTCATGGATAACCGCTTATGAAAACTGGAATGTCGATGTCGGCCTTGCCTGTGGTCTCAAGGGGCGGGCGCAGATCGGCAAGGGCATGTGGGCCATGCCGGACCTGATGGCGGCGATGCTGCGCGACAAGGTCGGCCACCCGCAAGCCGGCGCGAGCACCGCCTGGGTGCCGTCGCCGACCGCCGCCACGCTGCACGCGATTCATTATCACCGGGTGGATGTGGCGGCGCGGCAGGACGAGCTGGCATCGCGGGAGCGCGCCAGTCTGGACGATATCCTGTCAATTCCGGTGACGGAGCGCCCGAACTGGACGCCGACGGACATTCAGCAGGAACTCGACAACAATGCGCAGGGCATACTGGGTTATGTGGTGCGCTGGGTGGACCAGGGCGTGGGCTGCTCGAAAGTGCCGGATATCAACGATATCGGGCTGATGGAAGACCGCGCCACCCTGCGCATTTCCAGCCAGCATATCGCCAACTGGCTGCGCCATGGCATATGCACCGAAGGCCAGGTGAGGGAAACAATGGAGCGCATGGCAGGCGTGGTAGACGGGCAGAATGCCGGCGACCCCGCCTATCGGCCGATGGCGCCGGCATTCGCGGAGAGCGTCGCGTTCCAAGCCGCGTGCGACCTTGTGTTCGAGGGGCGGGCGCAGCCCAACGGCTACACCGAACCCATTCTGCATGCGCGCCGCGCCGAGGCGAAGGCCCGCTTCGGCGCGTAAGGGCGGCCGCTTCGGCAGGCCTATTCGGCGGCCTGGGGCAGCGCTGCCGCCGCTTCCTCGGCGGTGTAGTTGAGCTCCAGCGTGACGCCGTTGGGGTCCTTGACGAACAATTGGTGCAGATCGAACTGCGGCAGGGTTCGCTCGAAATAGGTGGAGCCGGCCTTGTCGAGGCGTTCGCGCATGGCGGTGAGGCCGCTGGCGCGAAAGGCGAGATGATCGACGGCGCCGCTGCCATGCAGGTCGGCGGGGTCCTTCTCGCCCAGATATGTGGTGAGTTCGTCCTCGTCGCCCGCATCGTCGCTGCCGCCGAACAGGTGGACGACGGCGGTATCGCCGGAATAGAGCCAGTATCCCGGGAATTTCACGGGCGGCCGGGCGCCGACGGTGAGGCCCACTACGTCAACGAAAAAATCCTTGGTGCCTTCTAGATCGTTGGTGCGGATGGCGCAATGATCAAGTGTGTCGATGGCCATGGTTCGGCCCTCCCTGTCGTGCTGTGACCGGCGGCAAAATAGCAGCGAAAGCCGCCCCCCGGCAATCCCGCGCCCGGGTCAGCGCCGAAGCCCGCCAAATGCGCCGGCGATGTGTGAGCGTTCGAATATGCCGGCGACTTCCTGATGTTCCGGTCCGTAGAACTGGCCGGATATCCTGTCGTCGTCTGCTCCCTGCGAAAAGCCGTCTGCCGTGACCATCAGGCCGCTCCACGCCATGTCGTCATATTCGCCATAGGTGCTGGCGAGACCGGTGAAACTGACATCTGCGAGCAGCTCTCCTTCAACGACATGAACGGAAATGTCCGCCGCCCCTTCGACAACTGCTGACAGGTCGGCCCGCTGCGCCGGGGCACCCCATGCGGCGATATCACGCCCCACGACGAAACCCGACCAGCGCGCACCGCTCATCGGCACGGTCGGCGTTCCCGCGGCGGTGTCGCCTTGCGAATAATTCAGTACCCTGACCATTCCCTGCCTGACGCTGCCCTCAGCGGCGTACAGGTCAGCCTGCGAGGCGAACAGGCTGTGGCTCATCCAGCCGCCCAGGACATGAGTATCGCCGATCTCATCGCTGATCAGCTCCTGTACCTTGCGAACACCGCCGGCATCCGAAAGGATTGTCACTTCCACTCCCTCAAGGCTCAGGTCCGAGGTCAGGAACAGGGCGGCGGCGTCAGTGACGCATTCGTCTGCCTGACAGGTCATCCGCGTGCGCACCGGGGCTGCTTCACCGGCAGGATAGACCAGAATGTCGGACATGCGCTGGAAGTCCGAAGCTGCCGTAATCCTTTCATAGTCGGCTTTCGCAATGTCGAGCGGGGTCTCCGGAGCCTCCGACGTGGTCGTCTCATCGCTCGCGCATGCGGACAAGGCCAGGCAGGCCGCCATCAGCATTGCCGCGTTCCTCAATGTGGTCATGACAAGGGCCTCCCCTGTGAGAATCCGGCAGGATGCCGTATGCCGTGGGTGAATGGCATGGTGGCAATTCGCACTCAATGTAGGGGAATTGTATACCCAAGTCACATGGCTTGAGTTGGCTGGCTTCCTGTCATCGAAGCCCCGTCTCCTCCGCTCACCTCATCGGTCACCGCAACTCCCCGCCGCGAGATTCGGCGCGCAGGACACAATCACGCGACGGCGCGGAGCCTGCGGGACCGCGGGTAATGCGCCGGACCATGGCCGCCTCAGTTACCGGGCGCGGCCCTGCGTCCTGTCGGCCCCACAGCGGGGAGAACCCGGTTCCGGGCAGGCTTCCGGGCCGTTCCGGGCCGGGCTCTGCGTCAACACGGGTTTACCAGGGGATTCGCTTTTGGATTTTTGCATTTTTTGTTTGTGCTAATGATTCATATTTCGTTCCGCATGCCGGACACGGAGATGGGTCATGGAAGAACTTGCTGATATATTCGAAAGGGCTACAGATCCGCGACGGTCCAACGCCACACGCCACAACTTCCACGAAATGCTCATGATCGGCCTGTTGTGCGTCCTCTCGGGCGGCGAGGGATGCGCCGACATGGCGCGCTTCGGACGCGCCAAAGAGCCTTTCCTGCGCCGCTTCATGACCCTGTCCCATGGCATACCAAGCCATGATGCCTGCTCAGACCTCTTTGGAAGATCCGAACAAGTCGACATTCGATTCTGTTATGATTTGGCGAGATTGTTCAGGTACTGGCGGTCAGGTGATGGAACAATTGACCTCTGCGGAGCCTGAGCACGCTTCGAAGAAGCACCGGGCCCAGCGCGACGTGTTTCCGGAGAAGATGGACGGGCTGGTCCCGTAGGGGCGGCTGACGGCGCGCCAACCTCCGTCCTCGACGGCCGCAAGGAGGATGTTTCCATGAGATTGCGTCCCGTTCCGGCGATCCTCGCCGTACTTGTCCTTGCCGCGGCCGGGAGCCGTACTGCCGCAGCGGAAAGCCCCGCCGGGATCGCCGCGACCGCGGAGACACTGCTTGCCGAACTCGATGCACCCGATCGAAGGGCGGTGCTGTACGACCTCCACGCCCCGGAGCGCCGACAATGGTCGAACCTGCCGGCCGGAACCTCTCTCTCCCGGCTTGTCGGCCTCGGGATCGAACGGCCCGGCATCCGAATGGGCGATCTGGATGCCGCCCGGCAAGCAGCGGTGTTCGGATTCCTGCGGGTTGCCCTGAGCGCGGAGGGATACGCCCGGGTGCGTCAGATCGTGCGCGCGGAGGCGATGCTGGCGGCGTCGTTCATGGCCGCATTGTCCGGAATAGCAGAAGACAATTACTGGTTCGCTATCTTCGGGACGCCGTCGACGGATGGCCGCTGGGCGTGGCAATTCGGCGGCCACCACCTGGCGGTGAACGCGACCCTCGACGGAGACCGGATGTTTCTCTCGCCGATGTTCCTGGGGGTGGAGCCTGCACGGTACGAGGATGGCGGGATGGCCTATGAGCCGATGAAGGGGGAATTGGACGGCGGGGTGGAACTGATGGCGGCGCTGGATCCGGCGCAGAGGGCGGCGGCTCTGATGAATGCGCGTCCCTCGGACGTATACGCCGGTGCGGGGCGCGACGGGGTGATGCCGCCGGTTGAAGGGTCGGCAGCGGGTGGCTGGACAAGGGAGCAGCAGGCGTTGCTGGCGGGTCTCGTCGGTCGCTGGATCGGGCTGATGCCGGAGGCGTTTGCCGCGGTGCGTCTGTCGGAAGTCGCTGCGGATATGGAGCAGACCCGATTTGCGTGGCACGGCCGGCCCGACGGTAGCGGAGATGTCTACTACCGCATTCAGGGCCCGCGGCTGCTGATCGAATTCTCGGCCGAGGGAGCCGGCGAGGATACCGGGCACTATCACTCGATCTACCGGAACCCGGTCAACGAATATGGCGGTGTGCCACCGCGCCGGGAATGAGCGGTCCGTGTCATCGGTCGGTGGCCCCGCCGGATTTTCCGAGCGTGACGGCAACCCTGCGGTCGCACACCGCGATGTCCACACTGCATTCCCGGGCGGATTTGAGCCTCTCCACGCAGCACAGGGAAGACAGGCGTACCGCAAAATTTTCCGGACGCGCCGGTCACGGCCCTCGCGATGCCCGCGGATCGACGAGCGGAAGGTCCATGGCGCCGCCGATCGTATTCAGCCGCCGGTCATGGCTTGCCGGAGCCATTTCCTGCGATGCACCTCATGCGGTAATCCGCACCTGCATGCCCAACGCCCGGGCGATCCGCATCACCGTGGCGAAGCTGGGATTGCCATTCTCCGACAATGCCTTGTAGAGGCCCTCGCGGCTCATTCCCGTCTCGCGCGCCAGCCGGCTCATGTTCCCCGACCGGGCAATGTCGTTCAGCGCGGCGCGGATCAGGCTGCCGTCACCCGGGTCCTCCTCCGCGCAGGCCTCCAGATAGAGCCGTGCGTCCTCCGGCGTCCGCAGGTGTTCCGCAGCATCCCACCGGGTGAATGTCTCGCTCATCCCTGCCTCCAGTCCCGCGCCAACCGCCCACTGCCCTGATGTTGCCGGCATGGCCGAGCGACAGGCTCCGCAGCCGGGCATTGATCCGGGCAACCGCTCCCCTGTCGCGCAAGCCGCGGATCCAACGCTTGAAGGTGGTGCTTTGGACGACTTCGAGCACGAAGTAACTGTAACCTGTGGTTCACAGGTGATCAAGGACGTCATCGCCCGGCATGCCATTGGAGCGCGCCGCTCGAGGCCAGCGGTTATGCTCCGGTACCACCTCCATCCCACCGGGATGCCGGGTTCAGCGCTCGCATGAGGTCTCATGCTTCGCACCGCCGAGAGGAGGGTCCGGCCGGAAGCGGGGCGACGGTGGGCGCATCCAGTTCCTGGAGAAGCTGAACGGCAACGGCGCGGCGGATACCAGCGATCATTGATTATGACGGTTTTTCGCTTGCGGACAGCGCCGTCTTCGGCGCGATAGCCGAGCAGCCGGATGAGTCGGACACCAACAGCATTCGGTATTACCCGCCCGCGGACAGGGCGCGCCAGTCGGCTTCGTTCAATACGGAGACGCCCGTCGCCTCGGCTTTTGACAGCTTTGAACCGGCGTCGGCAGATGATGCTGGGCGCCGCGCCGGAAGTTGACGCGCCCCGCCCTCGGCGGATAAGTCAGGCGCATACGTGTCTATGTGCGGAGAACCTTCAATGCCCCGATGGAACCTGTCCATTCCCGAAGAAACGGACCGAGCGGTCCGCGCCTTTCTCGGACGCGCGGGCGGCAAGAAGGGCGATCTCTCCCGGTTCGTCAACGACGCCGTGCGGCGTCGGGTTTTCGATCTCACCGTCGGCCAGGTCAAGGACCGGAATGCGGTCTTCGACAGGGAGGAACTTCTCGATGCAATAGACGAGGAGGTGACAGCCGCACGTGCGGATCGTCTGTGACACGAACATTCTGGTCAGCGCCCCTATCACCCGTCCGCGGACAGGGTGCGCCAGTCGGCTTCGCTCAGTATGGAGACGCCCATCGCCTCGGCTTTTGCCAGTTTTGAACCGGCATCGGCGCCGGCGACCACATAGTCGGTCTGGCCGGACACCGTGCCCGAGACGCGCGCGCCTGCCGCTTGCGCCATCGCCTTGGCTTCAGCGCGGCTCATCGTTGTCAGCTTGCCGGTGAAGACCACCACCTTGCCTGCCAGGGGCGCGTCTGCCGCCGCGCGTTCCGGCGCCTCCACCGTCACTTCGTCCGCCAGCCTTGCAACCACTGCCTGATTGCGCGTCTCGGCAAAGAACCCGACAATATCCGCCGCCACCTTCGGCCCGATGCCGTCAATCGCGACCAGGCTGCCGCTGGCTTCGCTGTCTGCACCATCCGCCGCCTCCGCGGCGGCGCGCAATGCGTCGAGACTGCCATAGCTTTGCGCCAGCAGCCGAGCCGTGGCTTGTCCGATCTGGCGAATGCCAAGGGCGTAGATGAACCGCTCCAACGGGATGCGGCGCCGCGCCTCGACGGCGGCCAGCAGATTGCGCACGGAGGTTTCCCCCCACCCTTCGCGTTCCGCCAGTTCTTCCGCACGGACGTCGAGGCGGAACAGGTCGGCCGGCTCCCGCACCAGCGCGTCGCGCCAGAACGCCTCGATCTGTTTCGTTCCCAGCCCTTCAATATCGAAAGCGTCGCGGCTGACGAAATGCCGCAGGCGCTCCACCGCCTGTGCTTCGCAGATCAGCCCGCCGGTGCAGCGGCGCACGGCTTCTCCCGGCTCGCGGACCGCGCGCGCACTGCATACCGGGCAGGTTTCGGGGACGACAAAGGGAACGGCATCCGCGGGCCGCTGCGACACATCCACTGAGACGATTTGCGGAATGACATCGCCGGCGCGCTGCACCACCACCATGTCGCCCTCGCGTGCATCCTTGCGGGCGATCTCGTCTTCGTTATGCAGCGTCGCGCGTGAAACCACGACGCCCCCGACGGTGACCGGCGTCAACTGCGCGACCGGGGTCAATGCGCCGGTACGCCCCACCTGGATGGTGATCCTTTCCAGCCGGGTCATCGCCTGCTCGGCCTTGAACTTGTGGGCCAGCGCCCAGCGCGGGCTGCGGCTGACGGCGCCCAGCCGCCCCTGCCAGTCCAGCCGGTTCACCTTGTACACAACACCGTCCAGATCGAAGTCGAACGCCGCCCGGCTCGCTTCGATATCCGCGTGCCAGGCGATCAGTTCGTCGAGGTCGGCGCTGAATGCCACCGGATGATTGAGCACGAAGCCGCATTCCTCCAGGAACGCCCGCGCCTCGGCCATTGTCGCGCCGAGGGGCGCCGATGACTCGCCCCAGGCATAAGCGAAGAAGCGCAATTTCCGCGCCGCCGTCACGGCCGCATCAATCTGCCGCAGGCTTCCCGCCGCAGCATTGCGCGGGTTGGCGTAGGGAGGCTCGCCCTCTGCCGCGCGCGCCGCATTGAGCGCCGAGAACTCCGACTTGGTCATATAGACCTCGCCGCGTACTTCCAGCACGGCCGGCGGCGCGGCGCCGTCCAGCCGGTGCGGAATATCCGCCACTGTGCGCACATTGGCGGTGACGTCTTCGCCCTCCATGCCGTCGCCGCGCGTGACGCCGGCTGTCAGAACGCCTGCCTCATAGCGCAGCGAAGCGGAAAGACCGTCGATTTTCGGCTCCGCCGCCAGCACCACCGGTTCTTCCGGCGCAAGGTCGAGAAACCGGCGCACGCGCGCCGCGAACTCGTGCACATCGGCAGCGTCAAAGGCATTGGCGAGAGAGAGCATCGGCGCCGTGTGGCGGACCTTGCGAAAGCCTCCCGCAGGCGGCGCGCCCACCTGCTCCGAAGGGCTGTCCGCGCGTTTGAGTTGGGGAAAGCGCGCTTCCAGCGCGGCATTGCGGCGGCGCAGCGCGTCATATTCGGCATCGCTGATTTCCGGCGCCGCGTCGGTGTGATAGAGCCGGTCATGACGCGCAATGTCATGCGCCAGGCGGGCGAGTTCAGCGTCCGCCTGCGCCGCGTCCAGGCTTTCAGGCGGCATGTCGGCAGCGCCGCTCACGGTGTCGCTCGCTGCCAGGCGCCGGAAGTCTCGCGACCGCATGTCGGCGCGCTCACCGCCGCCAGCAGGCTGTCGGCAGCGGCGCGGGCCTCCTCGGTGATTTCCGCGCCGGACAACATGCGGGCGATTTCCTCGCGGCGGGCGCCCGGCGGCAACGGTTCGGCGGTGGTTCGCGTTGTCCCGCACTGCACGGACTTGGCAATGCGGTAATGATGCGCCGCCAGCGCGGCAACCTGCGGATGATGCGTCACCACCAGCACCTGGGCGTTGCGCGCCAGCCGGGCGAGCCGCACGCCGCAGGCATGCGCCACTGCGCCGCCTACACCGGCGTCGATTTCGTCGAAGATCATGCTCGGTGTTGCCTGCCGGTCCGCGAGCACGGCGCACAGCGCCAGCATGAAGCGCGACAATTCGCCCCCCGACGCCACGTGATGCAGCGCGCCGGCGGCCGCCCCGGCATTGGTGGCCGCACGAAATGTCACGCGCTCTGCGCCGTGAGCGCCGCCCGCGCCTTCCGCTAATGGGGTCAGATCGACCGAGAAGCGCGCATTATCCAGCTTCAGGGCGGCGAATTCCTTCGCCAGATCGGCAGCCAGTGCAGTCGCCGCCGCGCGCCGCCCGGCGCTCAACCGTGCCGCTGCCTCGTCCCAGGCGGCGCGGGCGGCGGCGGAAGCGGCGCGCAAGGGCGCAAGTCCGTGTTCACTGTCCTCGATTGCGGCCAGCCGCGCCGCGATATCATCGGCCAGCGCGGGCAGGTCGTCCGCCGCCACGCGGAATTTGCGCGCCGCCGCCCGCAATGTGAACAAGCGCGCCTCCACCGCCTCCAGATGCGCAGCGTCGAAGTCAGGAGCGGCGGCCGCGGCGTCGAGAGCGGCGCTCGCCTCCGTGGTTTCGATCAGCGCCCGGTCGAATGCCGCTGCCAGCTCGTCGAGGCGTCCGCCGGCGCGGGGCGCGGCGTCGCGCAGCGTCCGCGCCGCTTCACCCAGCATCCGCTCCGGCCCCGGCTCGCTTGCCAGCGCCGCCCCGGCCGCGGCCAGCGCCGACGCCACCCGCTCCCCCGCCATCAGCGCCTTGCGCTCCGCGTGCAGCTTCGCCTCCTCGCCGGGCCGCGGCGCCAGCCGGGTCAGGTCTTCCGACTGGCCCTCCAGCAGGCCGCGCTCTGCCGCGTCGGCGGCCAATGCGGCCTCCGCCTCGGCCAGTTGCTGCCCGGTAGCGGCAAGGCGGGCATGGGCGTCCGCCACTTGTGCCGCCTGCTCGGCAAGCGCGCCGAAGCGGTCCAGCGCGCCGCGGTGGCGCGACACATCGAGCAGGCCGAGCCTGTCATTCTGGCCGTAGAGTTCGAGCAGATGGCGGCCGAGTTCGGCCAGCGCCGTCACTGTGGCCGGGCGGTCGTTGATGTAGGCGCGGCTGCGCCCGTCGGCGCCGACATGGCGGCGCAGTATGACCTCGCCTTCGATATCCGGGTCTTCGAGGCCGCGGCCGTTCAGCCACTCGGCGGCGGTGCTGCCCCGGACAACCGCGAAGACGGCGGTGACGACAGCCTGCCGCGCGCCCTTGCGCACAAGATCGGCGCCCCCCCGGCGGCCCAGCGCCAGGCCGAGACCGTCAATCAGGATCGACTTGCCGGCGCCGGTTTCGCCGGTCAGCGCGCACAGTCCGGGGCCGAATTCGAGGTCGATCGCCTCGATCACGACAAGATCGCGAATCGACAGCCGGCGCAGCATCGCGGCGGCTCAGGAAAATCGCCGGAAAACCACCCCGCCGGCTCGGGAGCGCGCTAGAACAGCCAGCCGAACCACGACCCGTCTTCATCGTCCGGCAGGGGGGCAATGCCGCCGCCCTGCAACAGCGCATAGGCGTCGCGGTACCACACGCTGCCCGGGAAATTGTGACCGAGAACCGCCGCCGCCGAGCGCGCTTCGCTCTGCACCCCCAGCGCCAGATAGCATTCCGTCAGGCGCAGCAGCGCTTCCGGCACATGCGATGTCGTCTGATAGTCGGCCACCACATTGCGGAACCGATTGATGGCGGCGAGGTAGAACCGCAAATCCTGATAGGTGCGCCCGACTTCCATCTCCTTGCCGGCAAGATGGTCGCGCACCAGCGAAAGTTTGAGCGCGACATCGCGGGAATAGCGGGTATCAGGATAGCGGCGCTGCAGCTCCTCGAACGAATCGCGGGCGAGTTCCGTCATGCGCTGGTCGCGGCCGACATCGCTGATCTGCTCGTAATAGCTGAGGCCCACGAGATAATGCGCATAGGGCGCGTCGGCATTGCCGGGATGCAGTTGGATGAAGCGTTCGGCGGCTCCCACGGCGGCGTCATAGTCGTTGTTGCGGTAGTGCGCGTAGGCCGCCATGACCTGCGCGCGCGTCGCCCACACGGAATAGGGATGCTGGCGCTCCACTTCCTCGAAGGCCGCGGCGGCGGGCCGGTAGTCACCGCCGGACATCAGGTCCATGGCTTCGTTGTACAGGTCTTCCACCGGGCGCTCGACATAGACTTCCTCATCGCTGCTGCAGGCGGCGAGAACCAGCAGCATGAGCGCCGCGGCGGCACGCACGGCTGCACCCGGCGAAGGGAATTCAGACACGGAACAACCCTCCTTGTTCACGGCAGCACCCCGATATCAGGGCGACACGCAAGGACCATGAATTGCAACGACATAGACTGTGTTTATACCACGTCCCGCGCTGGCGCATACGCCCCTCACGCCGCGCGCCGGTTGAGGGCGGCGACCGCCGGAAGCACCTCGGCGATCAGCATCCGGGTTTGCGCCGCCATGTCGGCATCACCGGCGCCGATCGGACGCAGGATGAACTTGGACACGCCGGCAGCAACATATTCCTCGATCCGGCCCATGATCCCGGCGGTGCCGCCGCACACGAAGATACGCGCCGGATCGCGCCCCAGACGCTCGCGAGTAGCCCGGGCGCTGCGCACTACCGGCTCGTCATCCCACGAGCCATAGCGGAACGCGAAAGCGGCGCCGTAATGATCCTCGGGAATTCGCCGCCCGGCCGCTGCTGCGGCGCGGCGGATCTTTGTAACGATGACCGCCATTTCCTCCGGCGTTTCGAATGCTCCCTGCCAGCCCGTGCCGAAACGTGCGGTGCGCCGTATCGCCGCATCGCTCGAGCCGCCGAGCCACAGCGGCAGGTGTTTCTGCACCGGCAGCGGTGAGATCGTCGCCCCGCGCAATTGATGAAATTCCCCGTCGAAATCGACCGCGTCGCCGGACCACAGCCGGCGGATGATCTCCAGCCCCTCATTGGTGCGTTTGCCGCGTCCCCGCGTATTGCGTCCGGTGGCCTGCCAGTCCGCCCCGAGCACCGAGCCTATGCCGAACGCAGGCAGCAGGCGCCCGCCACTCAGCATGTCGATGGTCGCGCACTGCCTAGCCAGCAATACCGGGTCGCGCAGGGCGACCGAGGCCACGTTCATGCCGAATTTCAGCCGCTGCGTTGCGCCGGCAAGCGCCGCCATCGCGCTCATGCACTCGAGAACCGGCTGGCGGGAGATCAGACGGTCGGTCTGCCACAGCGAATCCACGCCGCCGTCTTCGCACTGTGCAACCCACCGCCAATAGGCCGCCGCGCTGCTGAACGGAAACTCCGCCAGCCCCAGTCCCACCGCAATCGACATGTGCGCCTCGTCCGTTTCCTCCGCCGGGATTTCGCACCGTTCCGCCGCCTGGTCGAAACCCCGGACGGAAGACGCGCCCGCAGGCAGCCTTAGCATGATCCGGGGAAATTTGGCAAAGCGGAATTCCCCGTGGCACCATGGCGGCAGACGCCCCCGGGAAGGGAGAATGCGCCATGCCTTGTCCGTGCGGCTGCGGAAAGGATGTGGAGCCGGGCAGCAATTTTCTGTCCGGACACGAGCGGGCGCTGCAGGCGCCGCAGGACGGCCCGCAAGGCCCGGCCTCGCCGCCCTGGGCCTGGCCTGACGCAGAGTGGCGCCGCCGCGTCGGGCAGGTGCGCGCCGGACGGAAGCTGCGCCCGCGGCGCTGGCCCGGCGGCGCCCGCTGCGCCGTCGCCCTGTCGTTCGATTCCGACCATGAAAGCAACGAACTGCGTGATGGCGGCGACTCCATCGGGCGCCTGTCCTGGGGGCAATACGGCCACCGCGTCGGCGTACCGCGCATTCTTGACCTGCTGGCCCGTCACGAGGTTCCCGCCTCATTCTTCGTGCCGGCGGTGATAGCCCAACTCTACCCCGATGAACAGCGCCGCATCGTCGCCGAGGGCCATGAGATCGGCTTGCATGGCTGGATTCACGAACTCAACTCGGTGCTGCCCGAACAGGCGGAGCGGGGCCTGTTGCTGCGCGCCGCTGAAGTGCTGGAAGACATCACCGGTGCGTGCCCGGCGGGAATGCGCACGCCGTCATGGGATTTCAGCCCCCACACGCTCGCCATCGCCGAGGAAATGGGCCTGACCTACGACTCATCGCTGATGGCCGACGAGGATTGTTACGAACTGCTTGCGGCGGGCCGCCCCACCGGCATTGTGGAAGTGCCCGTGGAATGGGTCCGCGATGATGCGGTCTATTTCATGATGCACCGGCATCAGGGCTTGCGGCCCTATACGCCGCCGGCGGATGTGTTTGACATTTTCCGCCGCGAATTCGACGGCGCGTGGGAAGAGCGCGGGTTGTGCCAGCTTACCTTTCACCCACATATCATCGGTTATCGCTCGCGTATCTGGATTGTCGAGGCACTGATCCGCCATGCGCGCGACCGCGGTAGTGTATGGTTCGCCACCCATGCGCAGGTTGCCGAATGGGTGCTGGCCGAATGCGCCGCCGGTTCATGAACACGTTTCCCGCGTTCGCGCCGCGCGCGCCCTGGTGGGGCGGCGACCTGCAGACCCTGCGCAATGTGCTGCGCCCGCCGCCGCCGGGCGGCGGCGGCGAGGTGCTCACCTTTCCCATGAACGATGCTTCGGGCGACTCGCTGCTCGGGCGGCTGCAACACCCCCCGGCGCCGCGCGCCTGGCCTCTCATGCTCCTGATCCACGGGCTCACGGGATGCGAGGACAGCGCCTATATGCGCGCCGGCGCCGCTTTTTTCCTGGATCACGGCCATGCCGTATTGCTGCTGAACCTGCGCGGCGCAGGGCCCTCGCGCGGCGCGTGCCGCGAGCGCTACCATGCCGGCCGCACAGCGGACCTGCGGCGTGTGATCGCGAGCCTGCCCGAACACCTCACAGCGGCCGGAATCGTCCTTATGGGCTATTCGCTCGGCGCCAACATGATGCTGAAATATCTCGGCGAACCCGGCCTTGCGGAGAGCATTTGCGCTGCCGTCTCCGTTTCCGCGCCCATCGACCTCGCGGCGACCTGGCGTCAATTCGCGCGCCCGCGCAATATTCTCTACCACCGCTGGCTTCTGGCGCGGATGAAGGAGGAAACACTGACGCCCGCCATCGACCTCGATCCCGCCGCGCGCGCGGCCGTTGCAGCAGCGCGCACCATCCGCGGGTTCGACGATGTCTATGTGGCGCCGTGCAACGGCTTTGCCGATGCCGATGACTATTACGCGCGCTGCTCGGCGCTGGGGTTTCTGGACCGCATCACCACGCCGACACTGCTTGTCCATGCGGAGGACGACCCGTGGATTCCGGCGGCGCCCTATCGCAGCGCCGCCTGCCGCGATGCCGCGGCCTGCAAGGTGCTGCTGAGCGCCGGCGGCGGCCATGTCGGGTTCCACGGACGCGGCAGCACCGCCGCATGGCATAATCGCTGCGCCGCGCATTTCGTCGACAGTGTCACGGGGGGCGTGTTGGCCCCTTCTCCTGTTCAGCAAGCGCTGCCGTCGAATTCCTCGCGGTAAATGGCTTCGACGCGCCATGTCCGGGGTCGCTACGAGACCGGTCTCCAGGGCCGCTGGTACGATGCCGACGCGGCGCTTACGGGCATCGGCGAGCAGGGCGTGCGGGCGATCCTGGCGCTGCAGCCGCGTGCCGACGGGTCGGGCCTCGGGGTGATGCTGTCACCCGGCTGGGGCACGGCTCCCACCGGTTTGTCCGGCGAACAGGGCCTCATGGGCGGATTCAGCCATCATGCCCGTCCGGCCTACCTCGCCGAAACCGAGCCGGCACTGCGCCTCGACGGTCGTGTCTCCTGGGGCGCGGGGATCAGCAGCCAGCATGTGCTCCGGCCATGGACGGAGTTCTCGCTTGACGAGACCTCCACCCGCAATCTGCGCCTTGGCGTCGGGCTTGAGGGCCCGCTGTACATGAACCTGGCGCTCGAGCGTCGGGAAAGCGCCGATCAGCCGGTCAGCCACGGCATATTCCTGCGGCTCGATACGCTGTTCTGAGTATGCCGGACCGACAGGTACCGGCACAGGGGTGAAAACCCCGGAAGCAAATGGGCGGCGGCAGGAAACTGCCGCCGCTTTTTTGGCGGGTGCTGCCCGGCCTGCGGCGCGATCGCGCTGCGGAGTGCCGTTGGCAGTCGCCTGCTTTACCGGGACTCCTCTGTGGGGTAGCTTCTGCCTCTGCCAAGGAGGCCGTGGTCATGGCTGCCATTGACGATATCCCGTCCGACCTGACATTGGAACTTGGTCCGGACAAGGTTCCCTACCGCGACTTCGGGCGCGCGGTATCGGCTTTCGCCAACCTGCTCAGCGAAGTCTCCGAGGAGGCATGCGGTGACTCGAAAGCCGTTCAGTGGGAAATCTCGGTTTCGGAAGGCAGTTTGCTCATACGAGCGGACATACCTGCAACGACGGATATCAAATCTGCGAATCTCATTCGAGGCGCCGTGCAGCGCCCCTCTGAACGGCTGAGGCGGACGCTTGACCGCTTCCCTCGCGTCGCTCCGGTAACAAGACTCCTGACGGGTGAAGACCGGTGCGACATCCTGGCCGAAAGACACGGAGAAACCGGGCGGCATCCCAGTCAGATTGCCGAATATGGTACCGTAGAGGGCATCCTCGACACGCTCAGCGCACGCGGGCGTCTTCGCTTCACGATTTCAGAGCCGATCTGGAACATGGCCGTGCGGTGCATCGTTCCCGATGAACAGGCCGAAGCCATGCGGACCATGTGGCGCCAGCGTGTGGCTGCGCACGGGATGGTCCAGTACGACCGGGAAGGATTGCCGACCAGTATCCGGGCAGATGAGGTCAAACCGTTCCCCTGGGACGAAACCCCGATAAGGGAGTATCGCGGAATACTCGCCGCCGACTGATGGCCACGCGGCGATATTGGGATTCGGCCTGCTTTCTGGCTTGGCTGCAAGGGGAAGAGGGGCGGGTCGACAGGTGCGATGCGGTTCTTTCCCTGGCCGAGCGCGGCAGGATTGAGATCGTGACAAGCGTATTCACCCTTACCGAAGTTCTGCGGCTGCGCCCCAGGGACGCGCTGCCCGGAGAGCGGCGCGCTGCGGTCGAGTCGCTCTTCAACCGCCCGGCCATTCGAACGATGATGCTTACCCGGCGGCTGGCCGAGGCGGCCCGCGAACTGGTATGGGATCAAGGCGTTTCTCCGAAGGATGCTGTCCATGTTGCCTCAGCTTTGGCGGCCAGAGTGGACGTGCTCAACACCTTCGACAACCTTTTGATCGGCAAGAGTGGGCAACTCGGCAACCCACCCCTTGTTATCGAAGAACCGACTGTCGATGAGCCGGAGTTGGATTTTGACGGATGAAGAGGTGAAATCCCGACGTGACCGCTTCATCGAGACGGCCCGCGAGCCGGGCTGCGACGGCCCCGCGGCAAGCCGGTAACCGGTGGCCCGGTTGAAGCCAGCCTTCGCCGCTGCTACCTTGATCGTGCTGGTCTTCTTCAGGGTCATGAACAGCCTCTTCTGGCGATCGGTGATATGACGCCTGCGCAACGCTGCGCGCCCCACGTTGGGAAAAGCGCAAGCATTCGCCCAGCCGACCGAACCCGCCTGAAGACAAGGGAATTTTGCGAACAGTCGGCGCGAAACTCCGGTCGGGCTAAGCCCTCCCTACGCTCCGCGCCAGTTGATTGTCGCGCTGCAGATACGCCCACCTCGCTCTTGGTGCCGCTATAGGGCTTCGGCTGCACGCATCGGCGACAGCATCGGCCAGCCCTTCGTTCCGGCGCCGGAGTTGAACGTCGAGCGACCTTGTAATCCTTGCGATTTTGCCGGAAACAAGGCATCAATCCGAAATGCAAGGACAATTGGAGAAGGGAATGGTTGAATCCGCGATAACGTCGAAAGGCCAGACGACCTTGCCCAAGGTCGTCCGGGAAGCGCTCGGGGTCGAGCCCGGGGATCGCCCGCGCTACGTCATATTCGACAACAACGAAGTGCGCTTGATCCCTGTTCGCCCCCTGTCGCGGCTATTCGGAGTCCTTCGGCACGAAGGGCCGCGGGTGACGCTTGAGGACATGCAACGCGCCATTGCGGACGGGGCAAAGGGGACGTGATCGCGGTTGAACGGTTCAGTCATAGCTGACTGAAAGGCTGCCTGTCATGGGCAGTGCCTGACAGGTCAGTATGGCGCCGTTGTCGATGTCCTTGTCCGCCAGCGCCATGCGGGCGCGCATGTGAACGTCGCCGTTGGTCAGTTTGCCGCGACAAGCGCCGCAGAAGCCGGATTGGCAGGAGAAGGGCGGATTCAGCCCGGCAGCCCTCGTTGCTTCCAGAACGGTTTGGCACTGGGCGATGTCAACGCCATGGGTTTGCCCGGCCAGCGTGATTTGAGCCTTCGCTGCAACGCCTTCGACGCTGGTCTCCAATTCCGCTGCGCCGCCATAGCTTTCCATGTGGATGCGGCCGGCGGGTACGTCGAGGCCCATGAGCGCTGTTTTGACGGCCTTGTTCATCCCACCGGGTCCACAGACGTAATACTGCGCGTCCTGTGCATAAGGCGGATTTTCGGTGATCAACGCTTCAACGGCATCCTTGTCTATGCGACCCGAGCGCCAATAATCTGTTGGCGACCACCACCGTGGTTTGGAAAAGACATGATGGATCGACATGTGATCCGCATTCGCTTCCCGGACCGCGTTCAGATCATCTTTCAGCAGGATGCTTTTCTCGTTGTCGTTGCCATAAGCCAGATGGGCGAAGGAATGGGGCTCTGCCTCCATGACCGAGGCGAGCATGGCGTAGAGCGGCGTGATACCGGAGCCTGCGCCGAAGAAATAATGCGTGCGTCGGGCGGTTGCTCCGGGGTCGAGGCAGAACCCGCCGAAGGGTGGCATGACATCGATCACGTCGCCCTTATGAATGGTGTCGTTGATATGGTTGCTCACTCGGCCATCCTTGACCCGCTTCACGGTAATCCGCAGCGGCTCACCGGTAAAGGGCGAAGAAGAGATCGAATAGCTGCGCCGCTCCTCTTCGCCATTCACCATGAAGCGGACGGACAGGTGCTGACCGGGACGCCAGTGGAAAGCCTTGCGCAAATTTTCAGGCACCTCGAATATGACCGTCTTGGCCATGCCGCCAATCTCTTCGCGAGTATCGAGAACGGTGAGGGGATGAAATTCGCGCGTCATTTGCCCTCTCCCAACCATTCCAGCACGACCTTCTGGTGCTCGGTCACAGTGCTTTCGCCAATCGCGGCAGGGCCGGTCTCGAAGTAGGGTGACTTCAGCGATTTCTGTTGCTGTTCACAGACATGGACATCCTCCGCGGTGAAGTCGCCACTGGCCATGGGGTCGTCACTGCCCATGGCGTCATGGTTCTCGTATTTTCCGGAAAGGCGGAACCTGGTCCAGAACATCGACGACTTGACGGACTGGGATGCGAACTTCCAACCAGATGAATTCGACACTCGCCCCCTGTTCAGAACTCGCGTCAATTCCGGCCCCAGGGGCTCGACGATGAACACGTTCCAGCCATCCTCGAACCCGGCCAGCCCGATGCCCGGCCAGAGCATCGGCACCCATGCGCCATTCATATCCTCGGGGATCACGCGCGGCGCGATCAGCTTGCGATCCTGGTCCTTGGCGAAATCCTCAACTGGCGGTTCCCAAAACACGTAATGCGGCCCTTCCCAGTGATACCTGGCCGCCTTGTGGTCATACATTCGGAGGGTGCTTGAATGGAGATGGCTGAGGTGATAGACGTCGATGTAATTCTCGACGACCACCTTCCAGTTGGCCTTGATCTCATAACTCCGGTTCAGCGCCGCATATTCCGCCATTTCTTCCGGGACATGGGGGCCGATATGCGGTTCGACCGGGCTGAACCACTCGGCGATGGAGGGTGCATTCGGGTCGGGATGGACGAAAAGCATCGACTTCCAGATATCGACCTTCGCAGGCTTCAATCCGAGGCAGGATTTATCGATCTGACCGAACTCTTCCCGCTCTTCGGGCACGGAGATCAGGTTGCCCTCGAGATCATAAGTCCAGTCGTGATAGGGGCAGGTCAGCGCTTTCCGGGTCTTGCCGACGGCGCGGATCAACTGCGTGCCGCGGTGGCGGCAGATATTGTGAAATGCCCTCAGTCGCCGGTCTCGGCCCATGATGATGAAGATGTTGTTCAGCCCGGCTTGCACGGTGATGTACTGGCCCGGTTCGCTGATGTCCTCCATGAACCCGGCATAGCGCCATGTTCTGGAGAAAATCTCGCGCTGTTCGCGGTCGTACCATTCCTGTGAAGTGTAGGCTTCAACAGGCAGAAGGTGGAGCATGTTGGTCATCGCGATCGTCTATCCGGCCAAGGCCGGGAAGAAGTCCCCGGCGATCATCAAAACACCCAGCACAAGCCAGGCCACCTGAATGAGCCAGAAGAGGATCGGATCTGTGGCACGCAAAACTTCCGTGAGCAAAAAGGCTTGCCCGGTTGCCATGCTCGAGATGATCCAGAAAAGGAACAATACCCCCCACAGGGCCTGAAAGCCAAAGGCGGTCGATATCATCAGAGCGGCAAATACAATGTAGTTGGCGGTTTGGTTTCGTTTCATATTTTGCCTCTTGATTCCCTGCACAGCGGATGCGCCGGCGACCTCGCCGCTTTCCACCAGTCGGCTGGCAATTTTCAGGGGTGCCAATGACGCTGCCTTGAAACCGAAACGCCGTCACACCTCGGACAGCAGCTCGAGTCTCGACAATACCGGCGTCAGCGTAGTTGGCCATCAATACCTCGACAACCGGGTTTCAAAGTCAAGGATCGCACCCGGCAGCACGGTTTCCCGGGCTTGGCAGGCCACTCGGGATGACTGGCAGCAGTCGCTTGATCGCTTTCCTCGCGTTGCTCCGGTAACGCGAATCCTGTCCGAATGCCCGACAAAACCGATATTGAGCGGGGCCAGACGGTGGCGCTGTAACGAACCGCATCTTGCCGTTGCGCAGGTGCTCGGTCTGATTGTCGTTCAGGAAGTGCTCCAGGTAGACTCTTGCGTTCCGGGGAGCAAACTGAAGGCATGATCGGGGTGAAGAGTACGTTTGATCGCGTCGCAATCGATGCATAGGTTGAACCCTCGAACGAACTGAGGAGGCATGGCCGGCCTTTCCGGCGTGAGCTTTCCTTGACCAACGATGGTCGACAATGGCATTGCCGCCACGGAGGCCGCGTACCCCCACCCGACCGCGCGGAAGCGCTTCTGCGTCGAGATCAAACCGGTGGTTATTGAAGCTGACTCGAACCATGGCCCGCTTTCGGGTCTCGATTGAGGTGAGCAACCAAACATGGAGCGGTCAGCAGCTATGGCATCGGGTATCGGCGTCGCGACCGCCCGCATCGCGGGGAGCCTGCCCGAACCGATCGTGGAGCCGGGTGGAAAACTATGACAACCCTCGACCGCCTCGCCGGGTCGGTGAACGTCACAAGTCTGAACGAGCGTCAGCGAGCAATCCTCGACTTGCTGGACCGGGCGGATGACGGCCTGTCATTGCGGGAAATCCACGCGCAGTTGCCACCGGGCACGACGCTGCGCCAGGTCAGAAGGGCGCTGGCGGGATTGCGAGACCGCAGCCAGGCGCTTCCCTCAGGGGAAGGTCCCGCGTCCCGGTGGAAGCGGAGACAAGACTGAAAGGCGAATTTTGGGGTCTGACAGGGGTCTAATAGGGGTCTGACCGGGGTCTGATGGAAAACCAATCAGAGGTCAAGTCCGCGGGCGGATGGAGGACATCGACACCGTTGGTCCGCACGCGGATGGTGTCGTCGTCATCGTCCAGCATGTCGATATCCGGCTCGCCGAAAATGACCAACAGATTGCCCTGCCGCCGGCGCTCGGTCTGAGCGTCATTCAGGAAGTGCTCCGGGTAGACCGCGCATTCCGGGCAGCAAATTGGCGCCGCGATCGGGGCGAAGCGTGTGCTTGATTGCATCGCAATCGATGCATAGGTTGAATCCTCGGTCGAACTGAGGAGGCAATGCCGTGGCAAGCATCACGATCCGCAATCTCGACGAGGACGTAAAGACGCGTCTGCGGATACGCGCTGCGGAACACCACCGTTCCATGGAAGAAGAAGCGCGGCTGATCTTGCGCGCGGCTGTGCAACGGAAGGGACCGCCCGAGAATCTCGCGGCTGCGATACGAGCCCGCATCGCACCCCTCGGGGGCGTGGACCTGGAACTGCCGCCGCGCGGGCCGATGTGCGAGCCGCCAACCTTCGATTGAGGACGGTCGGTGTTTCTGCTGGATACCAATGTCGTGTCGGAACTGTTGCGCCCGACGCCGGACCTCGCCGTCGAAACGTGGGTCGGGGCCCGCCGAGGGGCAGACCTGTATTTCTCGGCAATCAGTGAAGCGGAGCTTCGCTACGGCGTGGCTATTTTGTCCCCAGGCCGGCGCCGGAACGCGCTTGCCTCGGCCGTCGAGGCGATCCTGCGAGAGGATTTTCACGACCGGATTCTCCCGTTCGACAGCAAGGCTTCTGCAGCTTGGGCGGACATAGCTGCTACGCAGCGAGCGGCCGGGCGTGTCGTCGGGCCGATGGATTGCCAGATCGCGGCAATCGCCCGTTCGCGCGGTATGGCCGTTGCGACGCGTAACGTTCAACACTTCGAGGGCATAGATATCGACGTCATCAATCCGTGGTCGCCCGTGTGAACGGCGCCGTGCGCTACGCCCCGTGCGCCCACAGCTTCTTGTCCGCCGTCACCCTCGCAGCCACACGCTTCATGCTCCCATACGTCGCACATGCAAAATTGAGTCCACATCCTGGAAGCTGTGTCATCGCCGCCGGGATGCAATCTCGGCCGGGCTTTCAGTTACTCCGCATCAGGCAGGGTGTTGACCCTGCCATTGGACGCTGCGCGTCACACCCGGAATACCTTCATCGCCTCGTCGCCGAGATGGTTGATGACCTTGACGGCAATGCGGCCCGAGGCCGGTCTCGGGAAGGGCCTTGAGATGTCGCTGTTGAGGGTGGCCCAGGCGTCGGCGTCGATCTCGGCCTTCAGCGTGGTTTTCAGTGCCTTGTACGGGTCGTTCGCGCCGAGAAAATAGGCGTGGCGGACGAAGAAGCTCTCCTCATTATAGTCGGTATCGACGAACCAGCAGGCGATGCCGTCCGGGCCGTCGCTGCGCACCTCGCCGCTGTTGGGGTGGAAGACATCCACGCCGTTGATCCGTACGCGGATGGTGTCGTCGTCATCGTCCAGTATGTCGATATCGGGCTCGCCGAAAATGACGAACAGATTGCCCTTGCCGGTGTTCTTCAGGTCGGCGGCCATGTGCAGGTCGGCGTTCATGCGCGCCTTGAGAACGGGGATGCGGCCCAGCCGTTCGAATTCGCTTGCGTGCGCGTCATAGCTGAAGGCGCAGGCGATCAGCACATCGAATCCGGCTTCGGCGGCTTCGCGTGCGGCGGCCGAGAGGTCGGGACGCGATACGGTGCCGAATTCCGGGCCGATAAAGATGCTGGCGCACCGTGTGGCGCCGGTTTCGCCGCCTCCCTCGACATAGCGGCCCTCCGCGCAGACATAAAGGCCGGGCCACGGGGTAAGCGACGCGAAGGCGATGCGGTTCTCCTTGTGCGCCTGCTGCACGCCCGCTGTCTTCAGATTTTCGAGGATCATGTCGGCAAAGTTCGGTGCCTCGCCATAGCCCAGCTTCTGGTCGGCAAGCGTGGAGAACAACTCGTCATTCTCGTCCACCGCTAGCATCCGGTGGGGGCTGAGGCTTTCAACGGTGAAGGGGCCGGCAACGCGAACGCGCGACTTGTCCTCATAGGGCTTGTCGTAGAGATATTCCTGATCCGCCTTGGCGGCGATAGAGGCGTCGATTTCCTTCTGCCGCGCGATGCGAGCCTGCCAGAAGCCTTCAAGCGCCGCTGCAGCAGAGTCTGGCCAATCGGCAGGCGTCGCGCGCGGAACTTCCCACTCCATGAAACCACCTGCCGGTGCTTCCTTGCCCGAGGGCATGGTGATGATGCCGGAGGCCGTGAAGTCGATCTGCGTCCCTTTCCGAGCGCCGGTCTCCACGAGGAAGGGTACGGTGTGACCTTTGAGCGCCATGTTCAGATCGGCCAGCGCCTCCTCCACCGCCGGCTGGTATTGCTCGTGAATGACATCGATCTCGGCGTTGTTGGCAATCGAACCCAACGTGATGTGCGGCACCCGCTGGTAGACAAAGCCTTGGCGGATGTCGCCGACGGTCGGTGCCTCGGGGGGGGGGGGGGGGGGCTTTGAGTGAGTTCGGCTTCCTTGCGCTGTCCTTCCGGGCTGTCGCTGAGCAGATACCAAGGGTAGCGCGCGCCCATGACGCGCGCACGGGCCAGTGCGAGCGCGACACGGGAGGTGTCAACCGTGATCCAGCGGCGTCCCCACTGCTCGGCCACGTACGCAGTAGTACCGGACCCGCAGGTCGGGTCGAGCACGAGATCGCCCGGGTCGGTGGTCATTAGGATGCAACGTTGGATAACTTCATTGTTTGTTTCAACGACAAATTGCGGGTCATTGACTCCACCTAGCCCGCCCCACCAGTTGGTCAGCGCTACATAAGGAAAATCTGAATACATCTTCTTGTAGGTAAATGTGCGTTTGCCAACAATTACTCTGTCTGCATTGCCCAACCTCGTCATTCCGGGTGTCGATCCGTCACTCGTTCGGACAGTTGTCTTCCAACAATTCCCGGATTTTGGTGCGAATTTTACGCCGTGATGCGTGAACGGAAGGCTCTGGTTTGCCCTGACTCCACCGCTCGTAAGATTGTCGGGCCACTCCATCCTAATATCCTCCTTTACTTGGAATATTTGGCGAAACTTAGGTCCGTAGTCCCGTCGAGGCGTTCTCGAATACCACAAGAGAAAATCATTAATGGGATCCATATAGTTACTTTTTTGATTCCCCTTTTTCATGAAAGGAATCGATACGACGTAGGTTTCTGGGCCAAACACCTCATCCATCACCGCCCGCACGCGATGCACATTCTCATCGCCGATCTGCACGAAGATCGAGCCGCTTTCCGTCAACAAGTCGCGTGCGACGGTCAGCCGGTCGCGCAGGTAGCTCAGATAGGAGTGGATGCCGTCGCGCCAGGTGTCGCGGAAAGCCTTTACCTGCTCCGGTTCGCGGGTGATGTGTTCGGCCTTGCCGTCCTTTACATCGCGGCTGGTGGTGGACCACTGGAAGTTGGAGTTGAACTTGATACCATAGGGCGGGTCGATATAGATGCACTGCACCTTGCCGCGCAGCCCCTCACGCTCGGCAAGCGATGCCATGACCTGCAGGCTGTCGCCCAGGATCATCCGGTTCGACCAGTTGGCATCGTGGCGGTAGAACTCGGTCTTCGCCGCGCTGTTCGGCAGGCCGTTGAAGTCGGCAAAGAGGTCGGGCGCAGCGGCGGACGCCTCATCGCGCCGCCGCTTCGACTGCCGCATCAGGTCATCGATCAGAACCTTGGGATGCACCTTCTCCTGGATGTAGAGAGGCGGTGCCTGGATGGAAAACTCCGACGCGTCCTGCTGGTCCTTGCCACGCCAGACAAGCTGCGGGTCGAGGTCCCGGTTGCGCCGGTCATAGGCGACCTGGATCGGCGACTTGTCCTCCTCCGTCATGACAGAGTGGTATTCCGCCGTCGGGATATTGCGCCGCGACGCCTCCCCGTGAGTCAGGCTCGCAACAGACCTGGGCTTGCCCTTCTTGCCGCGCGCCATGGTTCAGGCGGCCTTGGTGGAACGCAGGGGCAGCGCCTCGGTCTCCAGTATCGAGAGATCGAGGCGCCGTGAAGCCCGGTCGATGTCGAAACCGACCACTTCGCCATCAGCGTCCAGATCGACATTCAACCCGTCCGAAATCTCGCGCACCTCCACCCCGGGGCCGGCCTTGAACTCGACGTACAGGCTGTCTGTATCGGGATAGTACCGGAGTTTCATTCCTGCTTCCTTCTGAATCCGCGATCGAAGAAGGCGTTGTGAATCGTCTTTCCATCGACCAAGGTTACCACGCGAAGAACGCGCGGCGTAGGGTCGCCGGCAAGCACGGCCTCACCCCAATAACGCACGCGCCCGTTCGGCTGTACTTCCCGACGAAGAGGCGCCGCAACGATTTCCGCGCATCGGTCCGGGTCGACATAGGGCCGTTTCCGCCGCCCCTGTTCCTCGAAATACCGCGTTGTTTTCATGCGGAAGCACTTGCGGGAAACAGGCCGCGGACAGGTTCCTCGAACCTCCCCTCGCCACAATGATCATCCAGCGGGATCGCTTCGCCGCCTCGGTATGTCATCGAGGTCGGGAGCGCTGCCGCCGGCTCGGGCCAGCCAGTTTGCGGCATGAATTTCAGACTCCGCACGGGACTGCTCGTCCGCGTCGTCGCACTTCTCTTCCACTATTCGCGCCAGTTCACTCTCCATGGCGTAGACATCCCTGCACTCGGCGAATGCCCATCGGCCATGGTTGCGCAGCGCGTTCACCCCCGGCACCCACTGGCGGTCCATCGTCGATTTCTTGTCCTTCGCATCCTCCCTGCGATACCCCTTGATCTCGACGATGAGATGCAGCAGATCATCCTCGCCCCGCCCGTCATCCACCAGCACAATGAAATCGGGGAGGTACCTGCGCGGCTCGGCGCCGCTGAGATACGGTATCTCGAACCCGAGACCGTGGTTCTTGACCCAGGTGCGGATGCGGGGATGCGCCTCGGCAACGCGGCAGAACTCCGCTTCCCATTCGCTGTCACAGACCGCAAAATTGACATGGCAGCGGCGTGCGTCGGTCTTCCATAGCGTGTGCTTCGATGTCGCAAAACTTACATGGGCTGTCGAACCGACCGGATTATAGGGGTCAAGCACGGCCTTGACCGCGCGGTCATCCGCGTGCCGGGCGGCGATACCCTGCATGATGCGTTCGCACGCCATGTCCTGAAGCGACGGATACATGAGCTGCGCCGGGTAGGTGCCGCCCTTGCAGACGAGATGGTTCTCCAGCCAGTAACGCGAAATCCGCTTGAGTTGCCCGAACAAGTGCAGCTTGGGCTGCTCTCCCTTATCCCTCCATTTCGTTTCCAGCAGCCGCTGGGTGAGGTGAAAAAGGACGGTCTGGAGGCGGCGATCACCGGTATGCCGCAGATTGAGGTCCACACCCTCGCCGATAATGCCTTCATTATGGGTGACCGAAGGACCGACGAGTTCGGGTGTCAGCTCCAGGGTCGAGTCGTCGTCAAATCGGGCCTGCAACGTTTCTTCCGGCAACTCGATACGGTAGCCGGTGACGCGGGGAAAGCGGATCTCGCAGGCATTGCGCTCCGGGGAAACCGCTGCGACTTGCACCGTCTTGCGAGGCCGTTGCGGCGGCGCAACCACCGGGCTCGCCGTGAAATCGAAGGGAATGCCGAGCACATCGGCATATTCCACGGGCAACACGCCCTCGTCGTTCAGCTCGTAGGACTGCCGGCGCAGCGCCCGGCCCACCGCCTGCTCGCACAGAAGCTGGGTGCCGAACGCACGCACGCCGAGCACATGGGTGACCGTGTTGGCATCCCATCCCTCCGTCAGCATCGAGACCGAGACGACGCAGCGGATCGTCCCGCCCAATTGCCCGGGCTTGCCGACGGTGTTCATGACCTCGCGCAGAAGGTCCTGATCGGAGATGCTGTCGCCGGCGCGAACATCGCCCGTGCGTTGGACCCGCTCGCGGCGAAAACGCGCAATCTCGTCCGCCGCCATGGTGCGGAAATTCCTGTCCAGCGCCTCTCCCGATTCAAGCTGCTCACTGTCGATCAGAAGCGTCCGCGGGCGCGCCAGGGGAGAACCGTCCTCATCGAAATTCCGGAACAGTTCGAGGCGTCCGTTCTCCAGTGTCGTGGAGTCGTCCGGGTTCTTGCGGTGAAAGCCGGAAATGTAGTCGTAGATCAGCTTCGAGGTCGCGGTGTTGTTGCAGACCACGATGAAGCAGGGCGGAACCTCGATGCCCGCCTCGCGCCACAACCGGAAGGTCTTTTCATAATGGCCGTAAAGCGCTTCGAGCGCGGTCTGCAAGGTTGCCGGAATCTTGAGCGGGTCGAGGCCGGAAGCCTTGCTGAGGCCCTTCTTCGGCATGTCCTTGCGGATATGTTCCCACAGCGTGCGAAATATCGGCATGTCGCCGCGGGGCACATTATCGGCAACCGGCACGCGGGGAAGCTTGACGATGCCGCACTCGATCGCGTCCATCAACGAGAAGTTGCTCATCACCCACGGAAACAGCGTGCCCTCCGCATAGCCTGAACCGCGCAGGAAAAACGGTGTCGCCGACAGGTCGATCACACGGGCAAGGCCAAGTTGTTCTCCTACCGCCTCCAGCCCTGAAATCCACAGCCGCGCCGCCTCGCGATTCTTCGCGGCCTCCTTCCGGTCGTCGCCCTTGAGATTGCCTTCATCGTCGTCGCCGGGGTTTTCACGGTAGCAATGATGCGCTTCGTCGTTGAGTGCGAGCACGTTCTTCATGCCCATGAGTTCAGGCATGACTCGCTTGAGCATCTGGCCTTCGGTTTCAGTGGAACGAAGCTCCGGGCCGCGGCCCTGGAGAAGCCTGCGCCCGCCCTTCGATACCTCCATTGTCTCGCGGCGCTTGAAAGCGTGGAAGTTGGTGATGACAATCCTTGCCCGGTCGAGATCGCCCAGCATGTCGGCGGGAACAAGTTCGCGGCTCCGGTAATAGCTGTCCGGGTCATTGGGCTGAAGCACGCGAAGCCGGTCCTTGATGGTGATGCCGGGCGTTACCACCAGGAAGCCGCGGGTGAAGCGGCGGCTGCGGGGGTGGCGGATGGCGTTGATCGTCTGCCACGCAATCAGCATCGCCATGACAGTGGTCTTGCCGGCGCCGGTGGCAAGCTTCAGCGCCAGTCTGGCGAGGCCCGGATTCGCCTGTTCATTCACCTTGTCCAGATACTCGACAAAGCCTCGCCCGGCGCTGCCCGATGCCGGCGCCGCCTCGGTCAGCCAGATCACCGTTTCCACCGCCTCCACCTGGCAGAAGAACGGGCGGTAGTGGTTGAACCGGTGGTGGCGCCAATGGCGAAGCAGCCGCGCCGTCTCCGGCGTAACGCGCCATTGGTCCCGGGGCAGCGTGCGCCAGTGGTCCACTGCATTGCGGACGCCGTTGATCACTTGCATCCGTTCATATTGCTGGTCTTCCGTCCCGACCCGCCGCGCTTCCTCGTCGAGGACAAGTGCCTGCTGAGCGCCCTTGCGCTTCTTCGGCTTCGGGATCGGCGAGATGAACGAGACCTGGCGGCGCTGGTCGAGAATGCGATTCGTGGGTTGGCCGCTGTCATCCAGCGCCCAGTGGTGCGCCGGACATTTGTAGGGGGAATTCAGGATCGGGCTGTCGAAAAAGTGGATGTTCGAAGTCATGCTGATATGTCGCCCCGGTCCGACGCGCCAGGAAGCACAGGGAATGCTGCGCCGCAGATTGCCGCGGCCAATATAGCCGATCCCGAAAAACAGGGCAGCAAGGAAACGGGTTCGCGCGCCTTGCCTGGACTACCTGCCATCGCGCCTGAGAGTCGGAAGCATGTGAAGCGCATGACGGCGCTGCCGAAAATACATCCGGCCTCCTGTCCGATGCGAGCGCGTGCGCCGGCTTGATTGCGGGGCGGTCGTTCGTTATTTTCCCCGCACCTGCTCGTCTCCTCGTCTGTGCGCCCTCGTTTCGGCGCTCGCGCCGCAGCGCCGCCGAGAGAGAGCACCCCCACCGTCACACTGTTTGCGAGGATAGAAACCCGTGCCGAAAAGCAAATTGACCATCGCCGCCATGTTCGGCGCCTTTCTTGCGGTCTCCGCGCTGCCTGCCGCCGCGCAGGACCTCGACAACGGCGCGAAGGTCTGGAAAAAATGCAAGGCTTGCCACACACTCGAAGAAGGCGGCAAGAACAAGATCGGGCCGAACCTGTTCGGCACCATCGGCAAGCCGGCCGGGCAGGTGGAAGGCTTCAGATATTCCAAGAAGTTCCTCGAAGCAGGCCTGGTCTGGGATCAGGAAACCATGACTGCCTGGCTCACCAGCCCGCGCGACGTGGTTCGCGGCACAAAAATGGCGTTCCCGGGCCTGCGGAAAGAGGAAGATATCGTCGATGTGATCGCCTATATGATCTCGGAAGGCGGCTGACCCTGACGCCAGGGGCGAAACCCGCACAGGGCCGGGCCTCGCCCGGCCCTTTTGTTGCCCGCCTGCGGCCGCGATGCCATGCTGCCGGCAGCCACCCGGAGGCGAACCGCCATGGAGTTCACGGGCGAATACACCATCCGCGCCGCCCGCGCCGAAATTTGGGAGGCGCTGCTCGACCCGGAGGTGCTGGAAGCCTGCATCCCGGGCGTCAAAAGCCTCGAAAAACGCTCCGATACGGAATTCACCGCAGTCGTGGCGGTGAAAATCGGCCCCGTGAGCGCACGCTTCAAGGGCGATGTTACTCTCAGCGAGCTTGACCCGCCCAATAGCTGCCGCATCGACGGCCAGGGCGCCGGCGGCGCCGCCGGATTTGCCAAGGGGGGCGCCGCCATGCAACTCGCGGAAACTGATGACGGCGCCACGCTCCTTACCTACAAGGCCGATGTCCAGGTCGGCGGCAAGCTGGCGCAAATCGGCTCGCGGCTGATCGACGGCGTGGCGCGCCGCCTCGCCGATGATTTCTTCCGCGCCTTCTGCCAGCGCGTCGGCGAACTCGAACAACCCGCCGACGACGCCGAACCCGCCGCAGACACAACCTCGCCCAAACGCCGCCTGCACCTGTTCCGCTAGGCCGCCGGCAATGGCGCGCGGGAGGCCCGCTGCGTGCTTTCCTCGACCGACGATAACGGCGCCGGCAAACCGGCAGTCCCGGCGGCAGGGCAATTGTTGCTACACGGAAAATCGTCACAGGTCTGTCGCTACGCGCTGCCCCGATAACTGCATCAAATCTATCGGTGCACACACCAAACCCGATTACGAGAGCTTCCCTAAGGAGGCAAAAGCAGGAAGCTCACATTGGCCGGTATCTGCAACGCCCCGGTCGTGTGCCGGGCGGCGCCGTCCAACAGGACCACGGCATGGCTGCCGGGTTCCACCGTCCGCGCGATTTCCTCAAGGTACACCTGCATTGCCGCTGTATTCGCCTTCGGCATGACGACGGCCGCGCCGCATCCACGGGCCGGACAGACCGCACCAAACAGCCACGCATTCCGAACACTGTCCCCATCGTAATCCGTGCACAGCTGAACAGTCATCACAAAACCCTATATGCGGTAGAGGAATGTAACCCAACCACATTATACGCCAGCACAACCAAAATTAAAACGGTCAGCTATTATGATTTCTGGTATCAAGAAGCAAAATCAGGCGATTTTGAGAGGTTCCCCTTATTCACCGGAACTGAACCCGGTTGAGAACATCTGGCAGTATTTGCGGAAGTCGCGCCTCTCCAGCCGTATCTTCCAGGGTGTCGAACATGTGATCGACGCCGCTTGTGAGGCGTCGAATTGGCTCACCAAACAACCCGACAAAATCACCTCAATTGCAACCCGAAAATGGGCCACACTTTGAGTCACTTTCAATGGCCGTTGGTATTAGTTGCAAAAGACGCGAGCGCGAGGGCCGTGGCAGGCCTCGCCCGCACTCAGTTCTTGCACTTCACCGTCGCGAGACTTGTATAACCCTCTGTGTTCTGCTATTGTTTCACTCGGTTCCCAGACCGTCCCGAAAGCCTGACGCCATGCCGAACACCGCGCGCCGCTGCTCACAACTTCGCCGCAATTCGCCCACCATTCGCGACAAAACCCCGAGAATCCCGGTAAATCCCACTTTGCACACAGCGGTCCTGGAACATTGTGGTAAAGTGACGGCAACAATGCGCCGCCCGCCCTTGACCGCGGTGCGCCCGCTTTTCACTATCAGCGGGTAATGCGCCGCGGCCGGCGGACGAACCGGGAGAACGCCCCATGACAATGACCATATCCATGACCGTGAACGGCAAGGCACGGTCGGCCGAGGTCGAATCGCGCACCCTGCTCGTGCAATATCTGCGCGAACCTCTCGGGCTGACCGGCACTCATGTCGGCTGCGATACCAGCCAGTGCGGAGCATGCGTGGTCCACGTGGACGGCACAGCCGTAAAATCCTGCACCATGCTGGCGGCGCAGGCGGAAGGCGCCGCCGTGGTGACCATCGAGGGCCTCGCCGACGGCAACACGCTGCACCCCATGCAGGAGGCGTTTCGCGACAATCACGGGCTGCAATGCGGCTTCTGTACCCCGGGCATGGTCATGGCCGCAGTCGAGATCGCCAACCGCAACCCCGACCCCGACGAAGCAACCGTGCGCCGCGAACTCGAAGGCAACCTGTGCCGATGTACCGGCTATCACAATATCGTGAAGGCCGTGGTCGCCGGCGCCCGCGCAATGGGAGGCTGAACCATGAGCGACAGCGGAATCGGCGCCCGCGTGGCGCGCAAGGAAGACCGGCGTTTCCTCACCGGCAATGGCCGCTATGTCGATGACATCAACCGCCCCGGCCAGGCTCACGCCGTGCTTGTGCGCTCGCCGCACGCGCACGCGGCGCTGGGCGCCATCGACACCGCCGCCGCGCTGGCCAGCCCCGGCGTCATCGCCGTCCATACCGCTGCCGATCTCGGCGATATGGGCGGCCTGCCATGCGGCTGGCTGATCAGGAACAAGGACGGTTCCGATATGGCGGAACCGCCCCACCCGGTGCTGGCGACCGGCAAGGTGCGCCATGTCGGCGATCCGGTGGCCATGGTCATCGCCGAAACCCGCACCCAGGCCCGCGACGCAGCGGAGCAGGTCGTCGTCGACTATGACGTGCTGCCGTCCGTCACCGACACGGCGTCAGCCGCCGACGACGGCCAGCCGCAAGTGCACGACGCGGTCGCAAACAATACCTGCTATGACTGGGAATTCGGCGACAGGGACACCGTCGAAGACGCGCTCGGCAAGGCCGCGAAAGTCGTTTCGCTCGATTTCGTCAATCAAAGGCTCGCGCCCAACGCCATCGAACCGCGCGCCGCAATCGGCGAATATGACGCGCATGACGACCGCTGGACCCTCTACACTACCAGCCAGAATCCGCATGTCATTCGCCTCTTGATGTGCACGGCCGTGCTCGGCCTGCCGGAAACGAAAGTCCGCGTCGTGTCGCCCGATGTCGGCGGCGGTTTCGGCTCCAAAATCTATCATTACGCCGAAGAAGCGCTGGTCACCTGGGCCGCCGGCAAGGTGCGCCGGCCGGTCAAATGGACCGCCGACCGCAGCGAGGCGTTCCTGTCCGACGCGCAGGGCCGCGACCACGTCACCCGCACCAGCCTCGCCCTCGACAAGGACGGCCGGTTTCTCGCCCTCAAGGTCTCGACAACCGCCAATCTGGGCGCCTATCTCTCCACCTTCTCCACCGCCATCCCCACCTATTTCTATGCGCCGCTGCTCGCCGGCACCTACACCACCCCGGCCGTCTATTGCGAGGTGCGCGGCGTGTTCACCCACACCGTGCCGGTGGACGCCTATCGCGGCGCCGGGCGGCCCGAAGCCTGCTATCTGATCGAGCGCATAGTCGATGTGGCAGCGCGCGAAACCGGCCTTGAGCCGGCGGAAATCCGCCGCCGGAACTTCATTCCGCGCTCGTCCCAGCCCTATCAGACCCCCGTTGCCATGGTCTATGACGACGGCGATTACGCAAAGAACATGGAGGACTGCATGGCGCGGGCGGATGCTCCCGGCTTTGCCGCGCGCCGTGCCGCCTCGGAGGCGCGCGGCAAGCTGCGCGGCCTCGGCCTGTCATCCTATATCGAGGCGTGCGGCGCTGCGCCGTCCGCCGTTGCCGGCGCCCTCGGCGCCCGCGCCGGCCTCTATGAAATGGCCACCCTGCGCGTCAATCCCAGCGGCTCGGTAAGCATCATCACCGGCACCCACGCCCACGGCCAGGGCCACGAAACAACTTTCGCGCAACTGGCCGCGGACCGGCTGGGCATCGGTCTCGACGCCATCGAAGTGGTCCACGGCGACACCGACAAGATCCCCTTCGGCATGGGCACCTATGGCTCGCGCTCGCTGCCGGTCGGCGGTACGGCGCTGGTCCAGGCCATGGACAAGGTGATCGCCAAGGGGCAGAAGATCGCCGCGCATATTCTCGAAGCCGCCGCCGACGATATCGAATTTGCCGACGGCGCGTTCAGGGTTTCCGGCACTGACCGTCAACTGGCTTTTGCCGAAGTCGCCGGCGCCGCCTACGTCCCGCACAATTATCCGCTTGAGGAACTGGAGCCGGGGCTGGAGGAAACCGCCTATTTCGACCCGCCCAACTTCACCTTTCCCAGCGGCTGCTACGCCTGCGAAGTGGAAGTCGACCCCGACACCGGGGTGGTGTCCATAGAACGCTTCACCTGCGTGGATGATTTCGGCGTCCTGATCAACCCCAATGTTGTCGAAGGCCAGGTGCATGGCGGGCTGGTGCAGGGCATCGGACAGGCGCTCCATGAAGGCGCCCGCTACGATCCCGACTCGGGCCAGCTCATCACCGGGTCCTACATGGACTATTGCATGCCCAAGGCCGACAACGCGCCGAGCTTCGATGTCATCACCAACGAGACCCTCAGCCCCACCAACCCCCTGGGCGTGCGAGGCTGCGGAGAAGCCGGGGCCATCGGCGCCCCGCCGGCGGTGATCAACGCCATCTGCGATGCGCTCAAGGACCTCGGCATCACCCATATCGACATGCCGGCGACGCCGGAAACCGTGTGGCGCGCGATCCGCGACGCCCGTGCCGCCTAGCCGCTCGAAGGAGGCTCCGCATGTATGACTTCACCTACCATCGCGCGACCTCGCTGGCGGACGCCCGCGAGCGCTATCAGGCCGCCGAAGACCCGCAATATCTGGCCGGCGGCCACACGCTGCTGCCGACCATGAAACAGCGTCTCGCCAGCCCCGGCGATCTCATCGACCTCGCCGGTCTGGATGACCTCCGCGGCATCTCCGGCGACGGCGCCACGGTGGTCGTGGGAGCGCTGGCGACCCACGCCGCCGTCGCCGCCAGCGCGGTCGTCGGCGACGCCATTCCCGCACTGGCCGCACTGGCCGGGGAGATCGGCGACCCCCATGTGCGCAACCGGGGCACAATCGGCGGCTCCATCGCCAATAACGACCCCGCCGCCGACTACCCCGCAGCCGTGGTCGCCCTCGATGCCACCGTGCGCACCGACCGCCGCGAGATTGCCGGCGGTGAGTTCTTCACCGGCATGTTCGAAACCGCACTCGAACCCGGAGAGCTGGTGACCGGCGTGTCCTTCCCCGTTCCCGAGGCGGCGTGCTACGCCAAATTCCCCAATCCGGCATCACGTTACGCCATTGTCGGCGTCATGGCAGCGCGGGTCTCCGGCGGGGTTCGCATCGCCGTTACCGGCGCCGCCCCCTGCGTATTTCGTGCTCACGACATGGAAGCGGCGCTGGCGGACAACTTTTCGCCGGAAGCGCTGGCCGGTATCGCGGTGTCGGCGGACGGCCTCAACAGCGATATTCACGCCAGCGCCGAATATCGGGTGCATCTTGTCGGCGTGATGGCGCGGCGCGCCGTTGCGGGCTGCGCTTGACAACGCCGCCGGCGACTGTTGATGACACGCTGACACTGCTCGCCGCCGGCAATTATGTCGGCGAACGCAGCCTTGCGGTCAGCGTCTTCCTGGCGCTCGCCATGCGGCGGCCGCTGTTTCTCGAAGGCGAAGCCGGCGTCGGCAAGACCGAAGTCGCGCGCGTTCTGGCTGACCGCCTCGGCCGCCGCCTCGTGCGCCTGCAATGCTATGAAGGGCTGGACGCCGCCGCCGCCGTCTATGAGTGGAACTATGCGGCGCAGATGATCGAAATCCAGGCGGCGCGGGCAGCGGGCGCCGCCGACCGCAGCCGCCTCGTAGCCGATGTGTTCGACCGCCGGTTCCTTATCGCCCGACCGATCCTCCAGGCGCTGGAAACCGGCGCCGGCGGCGCGCCGGTCCTTCTGATCGACGAACTCGACCGCGCCGACGCGCCCTTCGAAGCCTATCTGCTCGAAGTGCTGGCCGACTTTCAGGTGACAATCCCGGAAATCGGCCCGGTCCGTGCGCAGGAACCGCCGGTCGTGGTGATTACCTCCAACCGCACGCGGGAAATCCACGACGCCATCAAGCGCCGCTGCCTGTACCACTGGATCGACTACCCTGACGCCGCACGCGAAAAACGCATTCTCGCCGTGCGCGCGCCGGGCGTGGACGACCTCCTTGCAGGCCAGGTGGTGGCGTTCGTGCAGAAACTGCGCGGCGAAGACTTGTTCAAGAATCCGGGAATTGCGGAAACCATAGACTGGGCGCATGCGCTGCGGCGGCTCGACCGCACAGAGCTGGACGCGGCAACCATTGACGAAACCCTGGGCGTGCTGCTCAAATATCAGGACGATATCGAGAAGATACGCGGCAGCCGCGCCGCCGGCCTTCTGGCCGAGATCGACGCCGGCGCGGCGGCGCCGGGGGAGGCGGCAGCAGAATGAGCGACAGGACGAGCGACGGGCCGGTTTTGATCGAACTGACCGGCGACGCGTCGGCGCGCGGGCAGCAGCATGGACGCGCGCTCGCCGATGCGATTCGCGCCAATGTCAATACCTATCTCGCACGGTTCGAGTCCGGCGGCATAGAACGCAGTGCCGCGCTCGCCGAAGGGGGGCGGTGGGCGGAACGCATCGCCGCCATAAACCCCGAATACGCCGCCGAAATGCGCGGTGTTTCCGACGGCGCCGCGCTCGATATCGCCGCCGTCGGCCTGCTGAATGCCCGCTGGGAATTGAGCTATTCGCTGTTTGCGCGCGAGGCCGCGTTCGGCTGCACCGCCTTCGCCGCCCTGCCGGAAATCACGCGCAACGGCGCCATGCTCATGGGCCAGAACTGGGACTGGCTGCGTCGCCTTGTCGGGCGTATCGCCATCCTCCGCGTACGCGGCGGTGCCTCGCCCGATTTCCTGTGCATCACCCAGGCCGGCATTGTCGGCGGGATGATCGGCCTCAATGAGGCGGGCATCGGCCTGTGCTGCAACGGTCTCACCACCGATCGCGAAGGAAACGACCCCGAGCGCAAGCCGTTTCATGTCCGCGTGCGCGAAATCCTTACCTCCGGCACCTTCGCCGATGCCCTGAAAGTCATTGTTGGCAGCCCGCGCGTCTGTTCGGTCAACATGCTCGTGGGCCATGCGGACGGCGAAGCGCTGGATGTCGAAGCGGCGCCGGAGCGCGCAGCAACACTCTATCCCGAAGACGGCCTGATCACCCACGCCAATCACTTCGAAGCGCTGGATGTGGTGTCGACCATGGAACGCAACAGCGCCAGCACGCTGTTCCGGGCGCGGCGCCTGAAACGCCTGATCCGCCAGGCCAACCGTCCGGTCGATATATCCATGATGCAGAACCTGTTCACCGATCACTTTTCGCAGCCCAGATCGATTTGCGCCCACCCCGATGCGGCTGACCCGGAGCCCAATCGCATGACCACCGTGACCTCTGCCATTCTCGATCTCACCAATCGTATTCTCTACGCCACTGACGGCCCGCCCTGCGGCAACCGCTACGGCGCCTTTCGTCTGGCAGACTGATCATGGACCGGCTGAACGGCAAGGTTGCACTGATCACCGGCGCGGCGGGCGGCATCGGCGCCGCCTGCGCGCGCCTGTTCGCCGCCGAAGGCGCGAAACTGGGCCTCATGGACCGCGATCCCTGCAATTCCAACCTGGCAGACGCCCTCGAAATCACCGGTGACGTCTCCCGACCGGAAGACATGGAGGCGGCAATCTCCGCGACCTGCGAGAGATTTGGCGGCCTCGATATCGCCATTCTCAATGCCGGCATAGAAGGCGAGGTTGCGCCCGTCCCGGATTACGGCATTGACGCATTCGACCGCGTGATAGCGGTCAATTTGCGCGGCGTGTTCCTCGGTCTGAAATATGCCATGCCGGCGCTGAAGGCGCGCGGCGGCGGCAGCATCGTCATCACATCCTCGATCGCCGGGCTGCGCGGCCGCAACGGTATGCTGGCCTATGTTGCCTCCAAGCACGGGGTCACCGGCCTCATGCGCACGGCAGCGCTGGAAGGCGCGGCGGACGGAATCCGCGTCAACACTGTACACCCGTCTCCGGTGGAAACGCGCATGATGCGATCCTTGGAGGCGATGATCTCCCCGGACGATCCGGAGGGTTTCCGCCAATCCTACCGTGAAGCATCGCCCCAGGGCCGCTACGCCCAGCCGGAAGAAATCGCCCGGATGATGCTGTTCCTCGCGAGCGACGAAAGCAGCCACTGCACCGGCTCCACCTACAGCGTAGACGGCGGCCGCGCCGCCCGCTGACCCTGCGCGCAGTACACGGGCAATGAGTGAGGTGAATCGACAATTTTCGCCCGATGCGGCCCGGCGGCGGTCGCGGCGGGCGATTGCCGTGTTTGTTGTGCTGACACTCATCTTTGCCGGCGCCGTCGGCGTGAGCCGGTATCTGGAAATGGCGGCCTTTGCGCCCTCCGCGGAACCGGCGCAGGAACAGCCGTGACGGAGCACCGCCTTGCCGCCAATATCGCGCATTTCTGCCGCGTGCTGCGCGCGGCCGGATTGCCGGTCGGTCCCGGCAGCACGCTCAACACCGTGCAGGCAGTTGCCTGCGCCGGCATACGCCGGCGCGACGATTTCTATTGGACCCTGCATGCCAATCTGGTCAGCCGGCGCGACCAGAAGCCCGTGTTCGACCAGGCCTTTCATGCCTTCTGGAACATGCCGGACCTTCTGGAACGGCTGGACGGCGCGACAATCCCCGCCCTCGACGCGGTCGAACAGGCAGCGGCGCCCGGCGCACGCCGCGTCGACGAGGCCATGCGCACGGCGGCCACCGACACCGAAACGCCCGGCGGTGAACCGGTCCTGGACGCGGCGCTCACCGCGTCACCGCGCGAAGTGTTGCAAAAACGCGATTTCGAACGCATGAGCAGCGCCGAATTCGCGCTTGCCAAACAGGCTGTCAAGCAGGTGGCGCGCCGCATCGCGCCGGTGCCCACGCGCCGCTGGCGCGTCGGCCATGCGGGCGGACGCGTCGATCCGCGCCGCACACTGCGCACGGCATTGCGCCATGGCGGCGCCCTTATCCCGCTGGCCCGCCGCCGCCGCATCCTGCAACCCCCGCCGCTGGTTGTTCTGTGCGATATTTCCGGCTCCATGGGCCGGTACTCGCGCATATTCCTGCATTTCGTTCATGCGCTGACACGCGACCGGGGGCGCGTGCAGACATTCGTGTTCGGCACGAGGCTGACCAATATCACCCGCCATTTGCGCCAACGCGATGTCGACGAAGCGCTCGATTCCGTGGTGGCGGCAGTGGATGACTGGTCCGGCGGGACGCGCATCGGCGCTGCACTGGATGCGTTCAACTGCCTCTGGTCGCGCCGTGTTCTGGGGCAGGGCGCGCTGGTACTCCTTATCAGCGACGGACTCGACCGCGGCGGTGGCGCCGGACTGGCCGCGGCGACCGACCGGCTGCACCGGTCATGCCGCAAGCTGATCTGGCTGAACCCGCTGCTGCGCTATGCCGGATTCGAACCGAAAGCCGGCGGTGTGCGCGCAATTCTGCCGCATGTTGATTTACACTGTCCGGTGCACAATCTCTCAAGCCTGTCCGCGCTGGCATCCGCCTTGGGTGACGCGCGCGGTTCGCTGGGTTGACGCCCGTGACAGGGGAGGCAGCAATGGAGTCGCATGAAGGGCGCGAGGATATTCTGAAAACCGCAGCGAAATGGCGCACGGACGGCCGGGAGGTTGCCCTGGCGACAGTGGTTTCGACCTGGGGTTCCAGCCCGCGCCCCGCCGGCAGCCAGTTGGTGGTAGATGCCTCCGGTGCCATGCAGGGTTCTGTCTCCGGCGGCTGCATCGAAGGCGCCGTCGTGCGCGAGGCACTGGAAGTCATCGCCGGCGGGGCGCCGCGCCGACTCGAATTCGGAGTCAGCAACGAACAGGCGTGGGAGGTCGGGCTGGCCTGCGGCGGCAAGGTCGCAGTGTTTGTCGAACGGGTGGACTGATCAATGCAGCGAAGCACGCTGGAGGCGCTGAACGCCGCACGCGCCGCCCGCCGCCCCGCAGCGCTGGCAACCCGCCTCGCGGACGGCGCACAATGGCTCGTCGCGCCGGATTCATCCAGCGGTGCGCCGACGGATATCGCTGCAGCGGCCCGCAGCGCGCTTGCCGAGGATGCCAGCCGTACCGTCGAACTGGAAAGCGGTGCCGTGTTCATCCATGTCCACAACCCGCCCTGGCGTCTGTTCATCGTCGGCGCAGTGCACATCGCGCAGGCGCTGGCGCCGATGGCCGTGGCGGCGGGCTACGACGTGAGCGTTATCGATCCGCGCGGCGCCTTTGCGACTGCCGAACGCTTTCCGGGCGTTCATGTGTCTTCGGACTGGCCCGACGAAGCGCTGGAAGCCGCCGCTCTCGACGCACAGTCCGCGGTTGCGACCCTGACCCACGATCCAAAGCTCGATGACCCGGCACTGGAATACGCCCTGCGCTCGGACGCCTTCTATATCGGTGCACTCGGCAGCACTCGCACCCACGCGGCGCGCTTGCGGCGGCTGGCACGCGCCGGTTTCGACGATGCCGCATCAGCGCGCATTTACGGACCCATCGGCTTGGGTATCGGCGCCCGCGCACCGGCCGAGATTGCCGTGGCCATTCTTGCCCAGATCATCGAGACCCGCCGTATGCCGCCCCGTCAAGCACGAACCGCCGCATGATTTTCGGCCGCCTTCCCACCGACCGGGCCGAAGGAGCCATCCTCGCCCACAGCATCCGCACACCCAACGGCGTGTTCAAGAAAGGGCGCGTGCTGAGCGCAGCCGACATAGAAGCTCTCACCGTGGGTGACGTGGTGACGGTGGTTGCCGCGCAGCTCGAATCCGATGACACGCCCGAAGACGAAGCCGCAGCGCGCATCGCCCGGGCGGCGCGGGGATCAGGGGCCGAGGCGGCTGCATCGTTTACCGGGCGCTGCAACCTGTATGCAGCAGGCGCCGGTGTATTGCTGGTCGATCACGAGCGGATCGAGGCGATCAACCGGCTTGATGAATCTGTGACCATCGCGACATTGCCGCCCTTTGCCGCGGTTGAGCCGCGCCAGATGCTCGCCACTGTCAAGATCATCCCGTTTGCCGCGCCGTCGCGCATTGTCGCCGAGGCAGAAGCTATTGCACGCAGCGGCGGGCCGCTGTTTCGCCTTGCGCCCTTTACGGCAAAGAACGCGGGCCTTGTCATATCCCGCTTGCCGGGAACCCGTGATTCCGTGCTCGACAACACCGCGCGCACGGTGCGCGACAGGCTGGCCCGGCTCGGCGGCTCCCTCCGCGATGAACACCGGGTGGAACATGATGAAACGGCGATCGCTGCCGCCCTGAGGGAAAGCATTGCCGGCGGTGCCGACCTTGTGCTGGTCAGCGGCGCCTCCGCGGTAGTAGACCGCCGCGATGTAGTGCCGACGGCCATCGAGCGCGCCGGCGGGAGGGTCGAGCATTTCGGCATGCCGGTAGATCCCGGCAATCTTCTGCTGCTCGGCACCGTCGAAACTCCCGCCGGGCGGGTGCCCGTGATCGGAATGCCCGGCTGCGCGCGGTCACCCAAGCTCAACGGATTCGACTGGGTGCTCGAACGCCTGGCAGCTAACCTCGAAGTGCGCCGCGAAGACATCATGCGCATGGGGGCGGGCGGGCTGCTGAAGGAAATCTCCGCGCGCCCGCAGCCACGCGACCGTGAAACCGCGCCGCCTCCGCGAATGCCGCGCATCGCGGCACTGCTGCTGGCGGCCGGGCAGTCGCGCCGCATGGGCGCGGTCAACAAATTGCTCGTCGATATCGACGGAGTGCCGATGGTGCGCCGGATTGCGGAGGTCCTGCTGGCGTCGCAGGCTGCGCGGCCGCTGGTGGTCACAGGTCACGAGGCAGCGCGGGTGCGCGGCGCTCTCGAAGGATTGGACGTCGGTTTCGCGCACAATGCGGATTACGCGAACGGGCTGAGCACCAGCCTGCGCTGCGGCCTCGCGGCGCTGGGCAGCGATCATGACGGCGTTCTCGTCTGCCTGGGTGACATGCCCGAAGTCCGCAGCGCCGACCTTGACCGGATGATCGCCGCCTTCGATCCTGTCGAAGGCCGGGCGATCGTCGTTCCGACCCACCGTGGAAAACGCGGTAATCCGGTGCTTTGGGGAGCGCAGTTCCTTGCGCAAATGACAGTGGTTTCCGGCGATGTCGGAGCACGCCACCTCATTGGTGAAAACGCCGAATGGGTGTGCGAAGTGGCAGTATCCGGCGGCGGCGTTCTGCTGGATATCGACAACGCCGAAACACTCACCGCATGGCGCCGCGCCAGAGAAGCGTGAAAATGGCGTTCGACATCCAAGCGGTGCGGTCCGAATTCTCCATTTTGGGCAGAAAGATAAACGGCGCACCGCTGCATTATCTCGACAACGGCGCTACCAGCCACATGCCGCGCGCGGTGCTGGATGCGATCGAATCGCACGAAACCACATCGCGCGCAAATGTGCTGCGCGGCGTGCATCGCCTCGCCGAAGAAGCAACCGACGCGCTGGAAAGGGCGCGACAGCGGCTCGCCCGCTATATCGGCGCCCAAGACGCCTCAGAAGTGATTTTCACCGGCGGCGCCACGGCGGCAATCAATCTCGTCGCCCACAGTTTTGGCGCAGCCTTGCGTCCGGGTGACGAGATCGTGATTTCCTTGCTGGAACATCACTCCAACATTGTGCCCTGGCAAATGCTGCGCGCACGTACCGGCGTGGTGTTGAAAGTTCTGCCCGTGACCCCTGACGAGCAGATCGATACCGCTGCGCTCGAAGTGTTGACCAGCGACCGGACGCGGTTGATTGCCCTGGCGCACGTCTCGAACGTGACCGGGGCAATGTGCGATGTGGCGGCGGTCGTAGCCGCGGCGCGGCGCTGCGGCGCGCGCGTTCTCCTCGACGGTGCTCAGGCGGTGTCGCACGGTCCCGTGGACGTATCGCGAATGGGCGTGGACTTCTACGCATTTTCCGGCCACAAGATGTTCGGCCCCAACGGGGTGGGCGTGCTGTGGGCGCGGCGTTCCCTGCTGGAGGAGATGCCCCCGTTCATGGGCGGCGGCGAGATGATCCGGGAAGTGACCCTGGCGGAAACAACCTATGCCGAGCCGCCGCACAAGTTCGAGGCCGGCACACCGCCAATCGCGCAGGCGGTCGGCATGGGCGCTGCCGCGGAGTGGGTCAGCGCGCTGGACCATGCGCCGGCTGTCGCACATGTCACGTCCCTCGTCGAAAGGCTGCTTGCCGGACTGGCTCGCAGACAGCGGGTTCGGGTGCTCGGCCCGCGCGATGCTGACGCACGCGCTCCGGTCGTGTCATTCGATGTGGAGGGCGTGCATCCGCACGATATTTGCACCATTCTCGACCATCACGGCGTCGCGGTGCGCGGCGGCCATCACTGCGCGCAGCCCCTGATGGACCATCTCGACCTGGCTGGCACGACCCGCGCCAGTCTGGCATGGTATAATGACGAGTCGGACGTGGATGCGCTGCTCGACGGACTCGATGACGCCATCCGGCAGCTCGGTTAGGGCGCGTTGTGCAGGACCGGCTCTATCACGAAGCGATACTGGCTCTGGCGCGCAATGAAGCCCATGCCGGCCGGCTTGCCGCGCCCTCAGCGACGGCAACGGTGAGCAACCCGTTGTGCGGCGACCGCGTTACTATCGATCTGACGTTTGACGGCGCTCGGATTACCGCGGTCGCGCACACGGTGCGAGGATGCGCCTTGTGCCGCGCAGCCGCGGCAGTCATCGGTGAGGTTCTGCCGGGCCGCGATTCAGCGGCATTGGAAAGCGGCTGCGCAGCGGCGCGCGCGCTGTTGGCGGGAGACTCCACGCAACCGCAAACCCCGTGGGAGACGCTGGCACATTTTTGGCCTGTCTCGGCGTACAAAAGCCGCCATGAATGCGTGCTACTGCCGTTTCATGCGGCGGCCGATGCGCTGGCCAAGGCGTGATCCGCCCCGCTCAAGGCCTCCTCCTCCCCGACAGACAGCGCACCGTTCCCGAAAGGTCGCGATGCTCACGGATGGAGTGCAGACCGGCGCGGCGCATCAGGTCGGCGACAGCGTCATGCTGGCCGGCGCCGATTTCCAGTGTGACCAGCCCATGCGGCGTCAACAAGCGCGGCAACTGTCCGACTATCTGCCGGTAGCAAAGTAACCCGTCGACGCCGCCGTCAAGCGCCAGACGCGGCTCATAGGCGATTTCGGGCTGCAGACCGTCAATAGCTGTGCCGGCGACATAGGGTGGGTTGCAGATCACAATATCGAACACGCCGAGGATCGCGGTCGCCCAGTCGCTCGCGACGAAGGCGCAGCGGTCGGCCAAAGCAAGCCGGTGGGCATTCTGCGCCGCAACGCGCAAGGCAGCCATGCTGCAGTCGATCCCCACTCCGTATGCCGTACGCCATTCGCTGAGCAAGGCGAACAGCAAACAGCCGGACCCGACGCCGAGGTCAAGCACGCGCTGGGGGTCGGGTAGCGCCCGCGACAACGCAGCTTCAACCACTGTCTCGCTGTCCGGACGCGGGATGAGAACGTCCGGCGTGACTTCCAGATCGAGGCTCCAGAATTCACGCCGTCCGGTGATGTAGGCCAGCGGCTCGCGCGCGGCTCGCCGCCGCACGGCTTTCGTGAAGTGTGCGACCCGCTCGCCTTCGATCAAGGTATCGCTTCCGGCGATTTGCCGTTGCGGTGATATTCCAGTGGTGTGATGAAGCAGGAGCCGTGCCGTCAATCGCTCATGGTCGACGCCGTTTGCCAGCAGATGCAGCGTTGCGGCGCGCAGCAAGGCGGAGATGGTTACGGGCGGGACGATCACTCCAATGCAGCGAGCGCCGCCGCTTGCGCATCAGCCGTAAGCGCTTCCACGAAGTCATCGAGAATGGCGCCGTCCATCATGGCTTCCATGTCGAACAGGCTCTTGTTGATCCGGTGGTCGGTGATCCTGCCCTGGGGGAAATTGTATGTGCGAATTCGTTCGGAACGATCGCCGCTGCCGACCTGGGCCTTTCGATCGGCGGCGCGGGCGGCCTCTCGCGTGGCGCGTTCACGCTCATAAAGGCGCGCGCGCATGATGCGCATCGCCATTGCGCGGTTCTTGTGCTGCGACTTCTCGTCCTGTTGCGATACGACGATCCCGGTTGGCAGATGCGTCAGGCGGACGGCGCTGTCGGTGGTATTGACGGATTGTCCGCCCGGTCCGGAAGCGCGAAACACGTCTATCCGCAGGTCCTTTTCGTAGATCTGGATATCGACTTCCTCGGCCTCCGGCAGGACTGCAACCGTTGCGGCGGAGGTGTGAATGCGTCCCGAGGCTTCGGTTTTCGGCACGCGCTGCACGCGATGGACCCCGGATTCGAATTTGAGGCGCGAAAACACACCGGCGCCCTTGATGGCGGCGCTTGCTTCCTTGATACCGCCCATGCCGGTTTCGGAAAGCGCGAGCGGTTCAAAACGCCATCCTTGGCGTTCGGCGAACCGCAGATACATGCGATGGAGATCGGCGGCGAACAACGCCGCTTCCTCGCCGCCTGTACCGGGGCGGATTTCAAGGATGACGTCCCTGTCGTCGGCTTCATCGTGCGGCAGCAAGGAGATGCGCACGGCGCGTTCGATATCCGGTTGCCGCGCCCGGCAGTCAGAGAGTTCGCTTTCGGCCAGATCGCGCATTTCCTCGTCGGTGGCAGGATCGGCAAGCATGGCTTCGAGGTCAGCGATTTCAGCCATGAGGCCGGCGCGCTCTCCGATACGCTCGATGACAGGGGTCAGTTGCGCGTATTCGCGCGACAGGGTAATGCGGGTGTCGTTCGACAAGGCGCTGTCGCCCAGGCGGTTTACGAGTTCAGCGTGCCGCGCGACAATGCGCGCCAGCTTGTCATTGAAGCTCATGGTGTCAGGAGGTTATGGCTGATTGTCGGGACGCTTCGATCTCGACTGCCTTGTCCTCGACAAGCTGCACCACATGGTCAATCAGTCCTTCATCGCGGATGCGGTGGTCCGTGACGCCGTTCAGATAGATTTGATGAACGCCGCGGCCGCCCCCAGTGAGGCCGATGTCGGTTTCGCGTGCCTCCCCCGGACCGTTGACGACGCACCCGATGATGGAAAGGGTGATCGGCGTGGTGATGTGAGTCAGGCGCTCTTCCAATGTCGCCACCGTCTCGATCACCGGGAATTGCTGGCGGGCGCAAGACGGGCAGGCCACGACAGCGACGCCGCGCCGACGCAAATGCAGGGTCTTGAGGAGTTCGTAACCGACGCGGACTTCTTCAACCGGGTCGGCGGACAGCGATACGCGAATCGTGTCGCCGATGCCGGACCAGAGCAGCATGCCAAGACCGACGGAGGATTTGACAGTGCCGCCTCTCAATCCGCCGGCTTCGGTTATTCCGACATGCAGGGGGTAGTCGCACATTTCCGCGAGTTGCTGGTAAGCGGCGACGGCGAGGAAGACATCCGATGCCTTGACGCTGATCTTGAATTCATGAAAGTCGTGGTCTTGCAGAATTCTGGCATGGTTCAACGCGCTTTCGACCAGTGCTTCCGGGCAGGGTTCGCCGAAGCGGTCGAGAATATCGCGTTCGAGCGAGCCGGCGTTGACGCCGATGCGCATGGCGCAGCCATGGTCTCTTGCTGCCTGCACCACCTCGCGCACGCGGTCCGCCGAACCGATGTTTCCGGGATTGATCCTGAGGCATGCGGCGCCGGCCTGCGCGGCTTCGATGGCGCGGCGATAGTGAAAATGAATGTCGGCCACGATGGGAACGCGGGCGGTGCGCACGATGGCGGAAAGCGCCGCCGTCGCATCGGCATCGGGACACGACACGCGGACGATATCGGCGCCGGCTTCCTCAAGCGCGTGCACCTGGGCCGTGGTGGCTTTCACATCGGCGGTCGGCGTGTTGGTCATGGACTGTACGGTGATCGGCGCGCCGCCGCCGATGGGGACGCCGCCGACGTGAATGCGCCGTGACGGGCGGCGGATGATATCGCGGTAGGGGCGCAGGTTCACTGCGCGGTAACGAGCAGGGCTTCCGGGTCCAGCGGCAGATTGCGCACCTGGCCCATCCTGCCGAGGGCGGTGTCCAAGGGTTCGCCGTCAACCACGATTTCCAAGCCACCGGCATTACCAGTACGGAGCACCAGTCCGGGAATATTTGGCACGTTGTAGATGTCCCCTTTCCGCATTGTCTGCACGTACAAGGTTTCATCGTTGGTCGGATTGCGGACACGCACCCACGTGTCGGTGCGGGCACGGAGCACGACGCGGCTGCCCTGCCGGGCAGGCGGCGCAGCATTTGCCGGCGCTTCTTCGGCAGTGTCAGCGGCTGTTTCTGCCGGCGGCGCCGGTGCCAATGCTGCTGTTTCGATGATCCCGGGTGTTGTTCCTGCCGCGGGTTCTTCGGTGGTCGGGGCGCTGGTTGATGCTGCCGGCGGCGCATTGGCCGTGTCGGTGGGAGACGCGGGTGCGGCGAGCGCGGCGGCGGAGTTTGCAGTCGACGCTGCGGCGGCAGTATCGGAAATTGCCAGCCTGCGAGGTACTTCCTGCGATACATCCGGTTCGACGCTGTCCTCGGGTTGCGCTGCAATTCTTTGCGGGACCGCGGCGCCAAGCAGATGGTCGGGTACCTCCTCGACAACCTGGGGGGCGGGATCGCCCCGGTTCAGGAAGAAAGCCCAGCCGCCATAGGCGATTGCAGCCAGTGCGCCCGCTGCGCCCAATACAATCAAACCCGGGCGCCAGAGTTGCGGCGACGCATCCTTGAAATCGACATCCTGGTCTTCGACCTGCGGATCGATTTCTTCCCGAAAGCGATCCACCACCCAGTCGGAGTCAAGATTCAGGTGGTCCGAATAGCTGCGGATGAACGCCACAGCATAGACTTTGGCCGGGAGTTGGTCGAAGAGGCCCTTTTCGATTGCTTCGAGATGGGCGCGCCTGATTCGCAGCACATTAGCTACGTGCTGGAGGTCTTCGCCGGCCAAAAGGCGCGCCTGTTGGAGGCTGGCGCCGACGCCGACATAGGGTTCGGGGCGTTCCTCCCGGAAATATTCGGGTTCGTAGTTGTCCACCGACTCGGTCGGATCCGACTGCGCCATCGAATTGTCCCCAGCGTGCGCCATCATCTATTTCCGATCGTGCCGCCTATCATAGCGCATTTAGCTGCTCCAGTGCACGGCTGTTCACCATACAAGATATTGTGGGTTGGGACCTCGCACACACACAACGCTACGCCTAGCGGTCACACTATCAATCCATTATACGCCGTTTGCGCAGGAATTGGTAGAGGTTATTGCAATACTACCTTGTGGTCTAGAGCGAATGCATGCAGGCGGGCGTGTACATCTCCGACCGATGATTCGCAAAGATCGTCAAGCATAGTTCGCAAATGGCGCGTGTCGAGACTGCGGCACATGGCCTTGATCGGTCCGATACGACCCGGTGACATTGACAGTTTCCGCACGCCGGCGCCGATCAACGTCATTGCCTCAAGGGCGCTGCCCGCGGCCTCGCCGCAAACGGACAAGGGAACACGCGCTTTATCACATTTATCGACGAGGTCACGGATCAGGGAGAGTGCGGGCGGTGATAGCAGTCCGTAACGGTAAGAAGTTGTCGAATTTCCTCTGTCGCTGGCAAATAGAAACTGAATCAAGTCGTTGCTGCCCAAGGACAGAAACTCGACTTTCTCAAGCAGGGCGGGAAGCTGCCACATGAGGGCAGGGACTTCGATCATTGACCCCACAACCAGCTTTTCCGGGCGAGGTTCGCCGCGCTTGCGCGCGCGCTCTTGCTCGCGTTCGAGGAGGGTGCGGGCGCGGACAAATTCGTCCACGGTTGCCACCATCGGAAACATGATTCGCAATTCGCCACCGGCGGCTGCGCGCAACAAAGCCTGGATTTGCCGGCGCAGCATGGCAGGGCGATTCATTTTCACACGGGCGATGCGGCCGTTCCGGGACGGGGATTTTCTCGCTGCGACGGACACTTCGGGCAGGCGCTTGTCGCTGCGAATGTCGAGGGTACGGAACACGACTGGTCGTTCGCCGGCCTGGACCAGGACGCTGCGATAGAGAGCGGCCTGTTCTTCGATGCCGGGGAATTTCGGCGCTGTCATGAACAACAGTTCCGTCCGGCAGAGTCCGATACCAGCGGCGCCCAGGGAATCCAGGCGGGCGGCGTCCATCAACAGATCGACATTGATATAGAGGCCTACATCGATGCCGTCCCTGGTGCGCGCCGGCTGGTCGCGAAAGGCGCGGTAGAGCGAGCGCTGCCTTGCGCGCTCGGCGGTCCGGCGCCGTAGTGCGGCGATTTCGGATTCTTCGGGGCGGACGGTGACGCGCCCGGTGCCGCCATCGACGGCGATGAGCTCGCCACTGCTGAGACGGCGAGGTGCTTCGCGCACTTGCCCCACCATGGGAATTTCCAGCGAGCGGGCGATGATTGCGACATGGGCGGTCGGCGATCCTTCTTCGAGCACCACGGCGCGGAGGCGTTTGCGGTCATATTCAAGCAGTTGCGCGGCGCCGAGGGTGCGCGCGACGATCACGAGATCGCTCTGGCCTTCGTCGGAGACAGGCGCATCCCGGCCGACGAGGTGGTCAATCAGGCGGTCGCCAAGTTCATTTATGTCGTTGAGGCGCTCGCGCAAATAGGGGTTGGCTGCCTGGCTCATGCGCAAGCGCGTTTGCTCCTGCACGCGTACCACCGCCGCTTCGGCGCTGAGGCCGGAGTCAATTGCCTCGGCGATGCGCTGCACCCAGCCGGAGTCGGCGGCGAACATGCGGAAAGTCTCGAGCACGTCGCGAGGTTCGGCGCCAGCGCTACCAGACTGTTCCACCAGCCGGTCGAGACCGGTGCGCAATTCACTGACGGCGTTTGTGAGGCGTTTCCGTTCGGTGGCGGGGTCGTCGGCGACGAGGCGCGCAATTGACGGTCGGCTGCGAACGATGGCGACGCGGCCCCATGCCAATCCGCCGGCGAGCGGTTGTCCTTCGATGATGTCGGCGCCGCTGGCGCTTCCTTCCGGCGCCAGCCACTCGGCAGGGTCGACGAGTTCGCCGCCGGCGACGAGTTCGGCGACCACCATGGCGACGACCTGAAGCACCTCCCGTTCCTCGTCGCCATAGCGGCGCGGGACGCGGTTCTGGACCACGAGTACGCCGATGACGCGGTCGTCGCGCAGAATCGGGACGCCCATCAGCGAGCTGTAGATTTCCTCGCCGGTTTCCGGTCGGTAGGCGAAGGAGGGATGCGACTGCGCGTCGGCAAGATTGAGCGGTCGCGCGGTTGTGGCTATGTGGCCCACCAGCCCTTCATTCAGGGCCATGCGGGTCTTGTGCACGGCGTCGGGATTGAGGCCCTTGGTGGCGAACAGTTCCATTACATCGCCGGCGCGCAACAGATAGCAAGAGCAGACTTCGGCCACCATGTCGGTGGCGATGAGGCTCACGACCTGATTCAATCTGGTCTGAGCGCTGCCATGGCTGGCCATCATGTCGCGCAAGCGGCGCAACAAGCGCCGGGGTGCGCTGAGGGGTGTGGTTTCCTTCATGCGTCCGAGCGAAGCGCCAGCGCGGCGGCCGCTTGTTCGACCAGAACGGCGATGATCTCGGCGCAGGTTTCCTCCTGCCGTACCATGCCGACGCTCTGGCCGGCCATCATGGAGCCGTTATCGACGTCACCGTCGATGACGGCGCGCTTGAGGGCGCCGACCCAGAATTTTTCGATTTCGAGCTGAGCTTCCCCGAGGGGCAATTCGCCGGAATTGTAGCGTGCAACGATCTCGCGCTGAAAGTCGATGAACCTGCGCGCCCCCTTGTTGGCGAGGGCGCGCACGGGGATCACGGGGAAGCGGGGGTCGAGTTGCACTGAGGTCTGGGCATCGCGCGCGTGGGCGCGCATGATGGCTTTCTTGAAGGCCGGGTGCGCTATGGATTCACGGGCGCAGACGAAGCGGGTACCCAGTTGGCAACCTGCGGCGCCGAGTTCGAGATAGGCGGCGATGGCTTCGCCGCGGCCGAGGCCGCCCGCGACCAGGATCGGGACGTCAGAGATTTCCGGCAGGATTTCCTGCGCCAGCACATTGGTGGACACGGGGCCGATATGGCCGCCGGCTTCCATTCCTTCGATGATCAGGGCGTCCACGCCCATGCGTACGAGTTTTCGCGCCAGGGCCAGCGCCGGTGCAAAGCAGATCACACGCGCGCCGAAATCCTTGATGCGTCGGATGGCTGCGGCCCGGGGCAGGCCACCGGCGAGTACGACATGGCTCACTTCATGGCTGCCGCAGACGTCAATAAGCGCATCGAGTTCCGGGTGCATGGTGATGAGATTGACACCGAACGGGGCAGCGGTGCGTTCGCGCGTTGCGGCGATTTCCGCGTTCAGGAGGTCCGGTCCCATTCCGCCGCACGCGATGACGCCGAAGCCGCCGGCGTTTGACACGGCGGACACAAAGGCGCGTTCGGACACCCATGACATTGCGCCTGCCATGATCGCATAGCGACTGCCGAGGAGCGCGCAGCCGGCGGCCCATTTGCGGTCAAGGCGGGCATAGCCAGCCGCCAGGCGGTCGGCGGCGCCGTTATTCGTCATCGAGGCCGTAGGCCGCGTGCAGCGCGCGCAAGGCCAGCTCCGCATATTCCTCGGCGATCAGGACGCTGACCTTGATTTCGGATGTGGAGATCGCCTGGATATTGATGGCTTTCTCGGACAAGGTCCGGAACATACGCTGGGCGACGCCCGCGTGGCTTCTCATGCCGACGCCGATGACGGAGATTTTCACGACGTTAGAGTCGCTGAGCAGGCTTTCATATCCGAGCGTTTGGCGCGCGGCTGACAGCGTGTCGATGGCCCGGTCCATATCGGCTTTGTCGAGGGTAAAGGTAATATCCGCCCATTGGCCGTCGTGGGAGGAACTTTGCACGATCATATCGACGTTTACGCCGGCATCAGCGAGAGGGCCGAAGATGCTGGCCGCGATTCCCGGGCTGTCGGCGATATGCGCGAGGGTTATTTTGGCTTCATCGCGGGAATATGCGATGCTGCTGACGATGTCCTGTTCCACGATTTCGTCCTCATCGACCAGCGTAGTGCCGCTGCCGTCGGTAAAGCTTGACAAGACGCGCAGGGTGACACGGTGGCGCATGGCTATCTCGACGGCGCGGGTCTGGAGGACCTTGGCGCCGAGGGAAGCCATTTCAAGCATTTCTTCGTAAGTTATCCTATCAAGCTTGCGCGCCTTGGCAATGATACGCGGGTCGCCGGTATAGACGCCTTCGACGTCGGTATAGATGTCGCAGCGGCACGCGGCGAGGGCAGCTGCCAGGGCCACCGCGGAGGCGTCGGAGCCTCCGCGGCCGAGCGTTGTAATACGCCGGCGCGGGCTGAGTCCCTGGAATCCTGCGACCACGGCGACTTCACCGTGCGTCATCCGGTTGCTGATTTCGTTCACGTCGATGTCCAGGATGCGTGCCCTGCCATGCACATCGTCGGTATGGATGGGCAATTGCCATGCCAGCCAGGAGCGCGCCGGCACACCGAGGTCCTGGATCGCCAGAGCCATCAGTCCGGCGCTGGCCTGTTCACCGCTGGCGACCACCACGTCATATTCGCGCGCGTCGTGCAGGCGGGCCATGTCGCGGGTCAATTGGTCGAGTCGGTCGGTATCGCCGGCCATTGCCGAAACGACCACGGCGACTTCGTTGCCGTCGCGAACGGCTGCCGCGGCGCGCGCGGCCGCGTTGCGGATGCGGGCAATATCGCCCACCGAAGTGCCGCCGAACTTTTGCACGATGCGCGCCATTGGCCGCCCCGCCTTTCCTGTGCCGATGTCTGGTGTGTGGTGATATAAGTACCGGGTCGCTACCGCGACAAGCCAGCGAGACGCACGACAGGCCCTGACTGATGACGACATCCGATAGTGGGCCGCAGACAGCAGATCCGGCCGAAATATCGCGCTTCAACCGCGATGCCGCGAAGTGGTGGGACGAAACGGGTCCGATGGCGCCCTTGCACGCTTTCAACCCTGTGCGGATCGGAGTTATCCGGCAGATGCTGCAGGGACATTTCGGGTTTGACACTGAAAGTTTTTCGCCGCTGGAGGGACTGCGCCTTCTCGATATCGGTTGCGGCGCGGGGCTGGTGGCCGAACCCATGGCGCGGCTGGGCGCCCGGGTGACGGGAGTTGATGCCGCGGAGCGGGCAATTGACGCAGCGCGCGTCCATGCGGCGCTCTCCGGGCTGCCGATCGACTATCGCGTCGGTGCGGTGGAGGCGCTTGATGCTCCGCCGTTCGACATAGTTCTGGCGCTGGAAGTGGTCGAGCACGTTCAAAATCTTCACTTGTTCCTTGCGGAAGCGGCGGCGCGGGTGCGTCCCGGCGGAGTGTTCGTGGCGGCGACGCTGAATCGCACAGCGCGGTCGTTCGCGCTGGCGGTCGTGGGTGCGGAATATGTGCTGCGGTGGCTTCCCCGGGGCACCCATCGCTGGGCGAAATTCATTCGTCCGAGTGAATTGATCGCGAGGCTTACGGATAACGGGCTGCGCGTTACCGACACATCGGGATTTGCGTGGCGTCCGCTTTCCCGCCGCTGGGCGGCGACTGACGATCTTTCGGTCAATTACATGGTTGGCGCAGTCAAGGCGTGAAGGTGCAGCCCGGGGCAAGAGAGCCATCAAGACCCGGTCAGCACTTCAGGATTGATCACTACGTTGCGGTCGAGCGCGCCGGAAAAGAAGCCGAGCACATTTTCGGCGCAGCGTAATGACATGCGTTCGGCGCATTCTTCGGTGAGGCCTGCCTGGTGCGGACTGAGAATCACATTGTCCAGGCCGAACAGGGGGTTGTCCGGCGGTGTCGGTTCCTGTTCGAAGACATCGATCCCTGCGCCGGCGATCTCGCCGCTGCGCAGGGCGGCAATGAGCGCTGCTTCGTCGACCAAGCCACCTCGGGAGGCATTGACGACAATCGCGTGGCGGGGCAGTGCGGCCAGTGCGGCCTTGTCGACCATGTGCGCGGTTTCGTCAGTAAGGGGTGCGTGGAGGGTGAGGTAGTCGGCGTCTGCCAACCCGTCGGCCAAGCGGGTCAGGGGTTCGGCCCCGATGGCGGTGATATCGGCGGCGGAGACCCACGGGTCGTAGACGCGGACGCGCATTCCGAATGCATTGCACAGGCCGGCGACCAGCCGGCCAACACGGCCGAGGCCGGCGATGATGACGGTCTTGGTAAACAGGTCATGGCCGGTCAGGCTGCCGTCACCCTGCCATGCTCCGGCACGAACCAGCCGGTCGAACTGAAGCCCGCGCTTGGCTGTGGCGAGCATGAGATAGAGGGTATGCTCGGCGACGGTGCGCGCGTTCGCGTCGCCGACGACGGTGAGCGGGATACGGCGCTCGGTGAGCGCGGCAACGTCCACGGAATCAAAACCGACACCGTGGCGGGCAACGATTTGCAGCCGATTGGCGCGGGCAATCAACGCGCGGTCGATACGCGCGGTGCGCACGATCACGGCGTCGGCCTGGGGCACATGTTCGGCTACCGTGTCGGGTTCCTGGGAGATCACGGTGACGGTCATGCCGGGCGTTTCCTGCAGCCGTTGGATGCCGGATTCGTGGACCCGTCCGACCACGATCACATGGCGCGCCTGATTCATGCGATATTCTCCTGCATGGAAACTCATTCGCCCCGGGGGCGCCGGGTATTGTCACATTGACCGGGGGGCACATGCAATGCGGCAGGGCGACACAAGGGAAACGCGGGTTGCCTCGGTGCGGGTGCCTCTGGTTCATCTCCCGGCCTTCGAGGCTGCATTCCGGGGCGCCGATGCGTTGTCTGTGACGATCGAGGCGAATAAGTCATGCCACCTTGAGGGAGTGTACGGGGCGCAGGCAGAGCGCTCGGAAGTGCTTGCGCTGGTATCGGCGGCGGCTGCAGCGGTCGGTCTGGCGCCGCCCGCCCTTGCGTGGGATGCGCTTCCTGACCGGGACTGGGTGGCGGCCGGGCTGGCAGCGCTGCCGCCGGTTCGGGCTGGGCGGTTTCGCGTGAGGGGTGCGCATCATGCGCGGGGTTCGCGGCTTCATGAACTGCATATCGAGGCGGGTCCCGCGTTCGGCACGGGTCACCATGAAACCACGCGCGGCTGCCTGCTGGTGCTGGATCGCCTGGCGCGTATGCGGCGGTTCGTGCGGCCGCTGGACATGGGGTGCGGCAGCGGTGTGCTGGCGCTAGCCATGGCGCGCCTGTGGCATCGCCGCGCTATCGCGGTGGACAATGATGCCATGGCAGTTGCGGCGGCGCGGGAAAATGTGCACCGCAACCGGCTTGAGGGGCTGGTGACATGCCGCCGGGGAGAGGGTTTCAGTGCGCTTCGGCGCGGCGAACGCTTTGACCTGATAGCAGCCAATATTCTGGCGCGGCCGTTGATTGCCATGGCGCCGGCGATGCGCGCGTGCCTGATGCCGGGGGGCGTGGCGGTCGTGTCCGGTGTGCTGCGCGAGCAGGCGCCTTTCGTGTTGAACGCATTCCGCCGGCATGGGCTGGCGCTGCGCGGGCGGGTGGATGTGGGCGCCTGGCCGACGCTGTATCTGTGCCGGCCAAGCGCGGTATTTCAAATGTAGCCGAGTTCGCGTTTCCACTCGGTTTCGTAGGCGAGTACGTCGCTCCAGTTTGCGGCGCGAATGCCGGTGACGAAGGGCGCCTCGGGAATGGTGGTGCCCCAGCCGATAGCGTAGTTGATGAGGGTGTGGTCGGCGGCGCGGATGGTGACGCTATTGCCCGGGCCGACTCCGACGGGCTGGGGCATGGTCTTGCCGCGCAATTTGTCGGCGACGGGGGCGCCTCCGGGAGCGCCGGCTTCGCGCATGGCCGAGAGCAGAAAGTCGATGGCGGCCTTTGCTTCCCATGACCAGTTTGTGGGGTGGTCCTCGAAGCGTGCAACATAGGCGGCGTCGAACGCGCGGTTGGCTTCGGTATCCGGGAAGCCGGCGATATAGCGAGTGCCGGAATGCAGACCTTCGGGCAGGTTTCGCAGCGCGCTCATGGTGGTGTAGTCGGCGAGATTGATGGTGAAGAACGCGATGTCCTCGAACATGCCGTAGATTGCGGCCTGGTCGATGAACGACACGAGATCGCCGCCCCAGAGTGCGCTGTAGACGGCATCGGGGCGGCGCTGCAAGATCTGGGTGATGACTTCGGTGTAGTCGGGTTGGAAAAGTTTGGGCCAGCCTGCGCCGACGACGTCGATATCGCCGGTGAGGTCGTTGAGCAGGCGGAAGAACAGGTCGGTATTGTCGCGACCGTAGGCGTAGTCGGGAGATACCGACATCCACCGCTTGAGGCCGTCGCGGGCGGCGATTTCGGCGGCATATTGAGCGCTGCCGACGGCATCGTGAATGCCCTGGCGGGCGAAGCGGAAAGCGTTGGTGCTGCGGATTGCCGGGTCGGCGGTCAGCGACGAGGTTTCAGAGGTTACGTGGAGGCACAGGGTTCCCGTTTCGCGGACCACTTCCTGGACGGCGAAGCTGGCGCTCGAGGCCTCGGCGTTGAAGATCACGTCGACGCCTTCGCTGTTGACGAGGTCGCGGGTGATGCGCGCCGCCTCGTCCGGTTTGGCCTTGCTGTCGCGCAACAGCAGTTCCACGGGCCGTCCGTCGAGACCGCCGGCGGCGTTGAACGCCTCGATGGACATGCGCGCTGCATTGCTGGTCGAGATGCCGACCTGTGCGACGCGGCCCGACAGGATGGTAGGCATGCCGAGCTTGATGGGCGCATTCCGGCCCCGCACGATTGCCGGGAAACCGGTGATGGCAGCAGCTGCGCCGGCGCCAAGGGTGAACTGCCGACGGTCGAGACCGGTGCGTGACATGGTGATTTCCTTCAACTTCAGTGCGAGGTCGGTGGGCTGCAGGACTTTAGCACGGGCATGGCGGGGTGTCGTGCCGTGACCCGGCCTTGCCTATTGCAGGCCTTCCGGCGGGCGAACCTGGTAGTCGTCGGCGATGCGCAGCAGGGTGCGCATGGTCTCAGCTTCCAGCGGGATGCCGTCGGCCTCGCGGGTCCTGCGCGCGGCGCGCTCGGGGTCGCCCGGCGTCAGGACGGGCACGGCGGGGTCGATGGGGCGGGCGCTTCTGGCCCAGGCGATGAATTCGGAGATTTCGGCGGCAAAGCCTCCGGTGTCCATGGCTGCCGCGTTCATGTAGATGGACAACATATTGTTCGCCAGAATCTTTACGCCAGGACGGGCGCAGCCGCCGCTGCCGAGGGCGCCGGCAAGCAGCTCGCAGATCATGGAGAGGCCCGATCCCTTGTGGTCTCCCATGGCGCGGATGGCGCCCCCGCCTCCGCGCGAGCTGAGTCTGCTCTTGTCGGTTATGGGGCCGTAGATGGCCTCGGGGTCGGTGGTGAGGTTCCCCTCGGCGTCGATCAACGCGCCTTCGGGGAGGGGTTTGCCGCCATTGACGGCCACCATCACCTTGCCTTCGGCGACGATGGAGGTGGCGAAATCAAGGATGACGGGTTCGTCGCCATTGGGCACGCCGACGGCAAACGGGTTGGTTGACATGCGCCGGTCGATACCGCCGAACGGGGCGACAAGTGTGCCGACGCCGGAGGTATTGACGAAATGCACCGAGACCGTGCCGGCGGCGGCGGCGCGCTCCGGCCAGTCACCAATGCGTCCGAGATGGCTGGAATTGCGCAGTCCGATGACGGACACGGCGTGGTTGCGGGCTTTTTCGATCCCGAGATCGACGGCCTGTTCGGCGACTGTCTGGCCGAACCCGAACTGTCCGTCCACGATGGCGAAATTCGACGCTTCGTGAACCACCTCGATAGACCGGCCCGGGTAGACCCAGCCGGATTTCATCCAGTCAAGATAGCGTGACACGCGGATGACCCCATGGCTGGGGTGTCCGGTGAGGTTTGCGGTCACCAGGTAATGGGCAATGCGTGCGGCTTCCGCGGCCCCGCAGCCGGCGGCGGTGAAGATATCGGCGACCAGGGTGCGCAGCGGCGCGGCGTTGACGGGCATCAGGCGGTATCCGGTTTGATGTCGGCGAGGCGGGCGATGCGGTGTTCCGGCAGGCCGACCTGGCGGGCGGCGGCGGAGAGCTGCGCCATGGTGGCAGCGTCGAGGGGGATGCCATTCGCAAGGCGCTCGGCGCGAGTGTTCTCTTCGGGTTCTCCCGGCATGAGGATTGCGTCGACACCCGGCACTCTGGGCGACGCTTTCACCCAGTCTATCAGGCGTTCGATGTCGTGCCGGAAGGCTTCTCCGGCGATCGTGTCGGGGTCGATGAAGAGTGACAGCATGCCGTTGCAGACGCGGTTTGCGGTGGGGTTGTCGGGGTGACTGGAGCCGCCGCCGGTGAGGGCGCCGGCGAGAGCCTCGATCAGCACGGACATGACGTAGCCCTTGTGCGCGGCGATGGTGAGGATGGCGCCCGGCGGGTCGGCGTAGAAGAGTTCGGGGTCGGTGGTGGGTTGGCCGGCGCTGTCGACGATGGCGTTTTCCGGCACCGCGACACCCTTGTTGCGGGCGACGCGGATCTTGCCTTCGGCGACGACGCAGGTGGACATGTCGGCGATGATGGGCGGGCGTCCCGGGACGGGGATGCCGGCGGCGATGGGGTTGGCGGACAGTCTGCGATCGGTTCCGCCCCATGGTGCGACGAGGATGCCGCCGCCGGAGGTGTTGACGAAGTGGAGCGACAGGAGGCCGGCTTCGGCGGCCTGGATTGCCCAGTCGCCGACGCGTCCGACATGGCCGGAATTGCGCAGGCCGACCATGGCCAGGCCGGCGCGGGCGCATTTTTCGATTCCGAGAGCCACGGCCTGTTCACCGAGCACCTGACCGAAGCCGAAATTGCCGTCGACGATTGCCACGCTGTCGTTTTCGAACACGGTGGTGATGGACTGGTTGGGCACAAGCGTGCCGCGTTCCACCCAGTTCACATAGGCGGGGGCGCGGATGACGCCGTGGCTGTCATGACCTGCGAGATTGGCACCGACGAGGTGGCGAGCGATGATTTCCGCTTCTTCCTCGCTGCTGCCGGCATTGCTGAAGATGGCTTCGGTCAGCGCCGCGAGTTTTTCATGATTGACGGTCATGGTTTTCTCCTCCCGCGGCGGCGCCGAGCGCGGGTTTCCGCGTTGTACGGGGGCTGGTGGGCGGCGTCTCGATTTCACGCCGGACACGCGCCAGGACTGCCTCGAACATGGGCGGGGTCAGGCGGCGCGTGTTCACATTGTAGCGCGAACAGTGGTAGCTATCAAACAGGGTGCGGCACTGGTCAAGCCGGTGGGCGGCGCCGTGGCGAAACGGGTGGGCGGCGCGCCTTATTCCGAGGGCTGCAAGCACGGCGTCGTGCGCTGTTCGCCCGAGGGCGAGAATGGCGCGGAGGTTTGCCATGCCGGTGATTTCCGCGTCGAGGAACGGGCGGCAGGCGCGCAATTCGGTGCTTGCGGGGCGGTTTTGCGGCGGTGCGCAACGGACGGCGTTGGTAATGCGGCACGCGGAGGGTTCGGGGTATTCGCCGGCGGTTTGCGCGAGGCCGCATCGTTGCAAGGCGGCGAACAGGAATGCGCCTGCCGCGTCGCCGGTGAAAGGGCGTCCGGTGCGGTTTCCGCCGTGCAGGCCCGGCGCAAGGCCGACGATGAGCAAGCGCGCGGCGGCGGAGCCGAGCGAGGCCACGGGGCGGTTGTGGTGGTGCGGGAAGGCGGCGGTATTGGCGTACCGAAACGCCGCGAGCCTGGAGCAGAGGCTGCAATCAGGCGGCGGTTCGGCAGCCGGCATCAGCGGTAGTCGTCGTCGCGCTCGCGTTCGTAATATTCACCGCGTTCAGGGGTGGACGAGTAGCTGGTTTCGCGGCCGGGGGCGTGCGCTTGCGGGGGCCGCATGATGTCTTCCTGCAGTTCCATCAATTCGATGAAGTTGTCGGCCTGGCGGCGCAGTTCGTCGGCGATCATGGGCGGCCGGGAGCGGACGGTCGAGATGACGGAGCAACGAACGCCCTTGCGCTGCACGGCTTCGATGAGGCGGCGGAAGTCGCCGTCGCCGGACATGAGGACGATGTGGTCCACATGGGCGGCCATGTCCATGACATCGATGGCGAGTTCGATGTCCATATTGCCCTTGATCTTGCGCTGACCCTGGGAGTCCGTGAATTCCTTGGTCGGCTTGGTGACCATGGTGTAGCCGTTGTAGTCGAGCCAGTCGATCAGCGGTCGGATGGGCGAGTATTCCTGGTCTCCCAGCATTGCGGTGTAATAGAAGGCCCTGACGAGGCGGGCCTGCCGGGAAAAGTACTGGTGCAGGCGCTTGTAGTCGATATCGAATTCCAGCGAGCGCGCTGCGTGGTAGGTATTTGTGCCGTCGATAAACACGGCCAGTCGTTCGTCGGGGTGAAAAACCACAGATTTACGTCCTTGTCCTGTAACGGGTTCGACGGTCCGCCACGGGTGCGTCAACCGAACTCCGGAGCGAGATTTGGGGATTGTTTAAACTTTATCAAGTGTGGCTGGAATGAACCAGACAGGTGGTCTGGCCGATGTGTTTGTCGGTCTCGGGGCGAATTTGCCGGCGGCGGACGGAGCGCCTCCGGTGGAGACGTGCCGGCGCGCGCTGGCGGCGCTGGAGGAGGTGCTGGGCGGGTGCGTGAAGGTTTCTCCGTGGTATTCCAGTGCGCCGGTGCCGGAGTCCGACCAGCCATGGTTTGTCAATGGTGTGGCGTTGTTTCGTTCGAGCCGTCCGGCGCGGGATGTGCTTGCTCTGCTGCTTGCGATCGAGCGCCGTTTCGGGCGTGAGCGCGCGGAGCGCTGGGCGGCGCGGCGGCTTGATCTTGACCTTCTGGCGCGGGGCGCTGCGGTAATAGACGAGCCGGGGCTGACGGTGCCGCACCCGCGGCTTGCGGAGCGGGGGTTTGTGCTGCGTCCGCTGGCGGACATTGCGCCGGGCTGGCGGCACCCGCGCGACCGCCGGGGTGTTGCCGAGATGCTGGCGGTGCTGCCTTCGAATCAGCGTCTTCACCGCATCACGGATTGACGGCGGCACGAACGGGCTGGCTGGGGCGCCTGGATTCGAACCAGGGATCACGGGATCAAAACCCGTTGCCTTACCGCTTGGCTACGCCCCATCCGGCGGCACTGTCTAGCGTATTCCGGGCGCGGCTTCAAAACGAAAGTGGCGAGTTTGTGGCGGTGCGGCCGTACAAAGTGGGATTTGCCGGGATATGCCGGGATTTGCCACATGGGGGCCTCATTCGGGGGCGGATGCCGGGTGGGAATTTTCCGAACAATAACAGAACATTATGCCTCATACAAGGGCTTTCGCGCTTTTTCCCGGCAGCGGCCGCGAGGTGTTCTTGATAGAGTGGCGGGAAACCCGGTATTTCTGGCGGCCTGAGTATTTGTCGGTCATTGGCGACCCTGGGGGATTCATGATGTTTGCCGCGAGAATGATCTGCGGAGTTCTGATTGGCGCGTTGCTGGCGTTGGCCTCCGGCGGGGTGTTGGCGGCGCAGCGGGAGGTGACGGTTGCCATTGTGAGTTTTCTGTCGGGCCCTGCGGCGGCGCATTTCGGCATTCCGGCGAGGAACGGCGCGGAATATACGATTGACGCGATCAATGCGGGCACGGTTCCGGCGCCGTTTGAGGGTGCGGGGCTGGCTGGCGCGAAAATCGTGCCGATTTATGTGGATGAGGCCGGTGGCGCGGTGAAGCAGGTTGCCGAGTTGCGCAATCTTGTGCAGCGGCGCGGCGTCGATGTGGTGATGGGGTATATCTCCAGCGGCGACTGCCTTGCCATTCCGCAGACGGCGGAAGAGTTGAAGACGCTTACGGTGCTGGTGGATTGCGGCACGCCGCGCGTATTCGAGGAAGCGAGTTATCATTATGTGTTTCGCACCGGCCCCCATGCGGTGATGGATAATGTGGCGGCGGCGCGGTATCTCACGGAGATGTACCCGGACCTCGACACGATTGCCGGGCTGAACCAGAATTATGCGTGGGGGCAGGATTCGTGGAGTGATTTTGTCGCTTCGATGAAGACGCTCAACAGTGACATGGAGGTTGTCGATGCGCAGTTTCCAAAGCTGTTTGCGGGTCAGTTCGGAGCGGAGATCTCGACCTTGCTGGTGCGCCGGCCGGACATCATCCACACGAGTTTCTGGGGCGCTGACCTCGAGGCGCTGATCAATCAGGGTGCGGGCCGGGGATTGTTTCAGCGCTCGAAGGTGGTGTTGAGCGCGGGTGAGCATATTCTGCCGCGCATCGGCAACCGGCTGCCTGACGGCACGGTGATCGGCGCGCGCGGGCCGCATGGCGATTTTGCGCCGGACAGCGTTCTCAATGACTGGCTGCGGCAGGGATTTGCGGAGCGTTACGGCGCGCCGGCGAGTCACCCCGTATACAAGTTCACGATGGCGTTGCTCGGTTTGAAGAAGGCGTATGACCTGGCGGCCGAGCGCGCGGGCGATTTCCCTGACCAGGAGCAGGTGATTGCGGCCTTTACCGGTCTTGAGTGGGACAGTCCTTCGGGGCCGGTGAAGATGGCGCTGGCGGATGGTCATCAAGGTATCCAGGCGAATGCGATCGGGATTACCCGCTGGGACCGGGGGCTGGGACGCATAACGGTGGAGAATGTGCGGTATTACGAGGCGGAGTGTGTCAATCCGCCGGCGCATATGGACGGCATTCCGTGGATCGAGGCGGGCTTTCCCGGCGCCGACTGCTAGGGGCTTCCGCCGGACGGATGGCGATGGCGGAAAGTTCGATGCGGAGGGCTGCGTGAGAAACGCCGGAAAATGAAGTCATGAGCCATTCGGTCAGCAGTCATTTGCGCATCGCGGTCGACGCCTATGACGAGATCATCCGCACGTTCCTGCCCGATTACGACGAGATGCTGGCTTTGACCGCGCATACGGTTGCGGAGACCAATCCGGGGCATGTGCTTGATCTGGGGGCGGGCACCGGAGCCCTGTCGCAGGCGGTGCTGGCGCGTTGCGAGCAGTGCAGCGTCACCCTGATCGACGAGGATTCGGACATGCTCGACCGGGCCCGGCAGCGGCTTGCGCCCTACGGGGCACGCGCCCGGTTCGTGGTCCAGTCATTTCACGATGCGCTGCCGGAATGCGACGCCGTGGTCGCGTCGCTTGCGCTGCACCATGTGCCGTCCATGGACCAGAAGCGGGTGCTCTATTGCGCAATCCACGGGTCGCTGCGCGCGGGCGGCGTGTTTGTGAACGCCGATGTCACGATGCCGGCGGAACCCGGTGCGCGCCGGGCGGATCACGAGTGCTGGGCAGCCCATCTCATGGCGTCCGGCATTGCGGAGGAGCGGGCGTGGGAGCATTTCAGGGAATGGGCGTCGGAGGATTTCTATTTCCCGCTGGAGGATGAGTTGTCGGCGCTTGAGGGTGCGGGTCTGGTGGCGGAATGCCTGTGGCGGGTGACGCCGGCGACGGTAATGAAAGGCTTCAAACCGGTCGCCGCCACCTGAGCGGGTCGGAACCGGAAAGATGCGACGGCAGCGCCATCCGGGCTGCGGCATGACACCCCTGAAGCCAGCGGCAGTTGCCCTCTGGCGGAATTCGCTGGCGCTTTTATTTCAATAGTGATATATGCTGCGCTGACTTCGCGGTGAATGTGATTACCGCGCAGTCAGGCGCCGGTATCGGGCAGCGAGCCGGCGACGGGCTCCAGTGCTGCCGGCCTTCACTTCAGGCCATAGAACCCGTTATCGAGGCGGGAAACTGGTAGCTGCCGGTCGCGCGCCCCTTTGCCGTGAGCTCGGTTTAACTCGTTTGGACGTCCGCGACGTCCCGGCGGAGAGCCATGAGAGGGTCGCGTTCCGTATCGCAGCCTGAGGGGGCTGGCGCGGGCGGTCCTGTCACCCTGCGGGTGAACACGGACCGCCGGCTTCGCACATGCCTGTGGTCAGCCGTCGCGGCGCTTCTGCTGCTGGCGGTACTTCACGTCTGCGCCTTCCCGTCTGCGGCTCTTGCCCAGAACTCCATCGCAGTCAGCATTGAAGGCGGTTCCGCTGTGACCGAGGGCCTGTCGGCGTCCTTCACCCTGAGTGCGTCGGCGACGCCGGCCACGGACCTGGTAATCGGCCTTACCTGCACCGATTCCGGCGATTTTGCCCGGGATGATCCGATCGACATTGCGGAGGGCAACCGCACCATTACTGCCGGCGCAACGACCAGGATGTTCACGGTGCCGACCGAAAACGACCTGGTGGATGAGGATGACGGAACGGTTACCTGTACGGTGGTCGAAGGCACGGGATACACGCCTCACGCCACGGACGATTCCGATGCCGTGATCGTCGTCGATAACGACGTGCGCGGCATTTTACTGGTGCCTGACGATATGGTCACCGTGCAGGAGGGGAGTGAAGACGCGGAAGCGTGGACGGTTTCGCTCGCCACGCAGCCCACGGAGGAGGTGGTGGTCACCCTGACCGGCGAGGACGCGAGCCAGGGCCTGACCGTATCGACCACGTCGCACGGGACCGAGGACAAGCTGACCTTTACGCCGGAGAACTGGAGCACGCCGCAGCATGTGGCGGCCGCGGCCGCAGTCGACACCAATGTGTATGACGAGATGGTGACAATCCTGCACACCGCGAGCGGCGGCGATTACGATGCCACGACGCGCTCGCTTGCACTCTACAGCAACGACACGGCGGAGCAGGCGATTGAGATCGGCGGCAGTTTCCTGGGTTCCGACGGAATAGGCCATGAGGTAGAAGGCCAGTCGAGCAAGCACACCTATCGCCTGGCCTCCAATCCCTCGGGCAATGTGACGGTCACCGTCTCGTCCACCTGGCCGTGGACCAAATTTCACGACTCGAGCGGGAATGCCGTTCTGGACAGTGTGACTCTTACCTTCGCTCCCGAGGGCAGTGACGGGAAATGGGATATCCCGCAAGAAGTCCACTACACGCATGTCGCGGACCTCAACGACCAGACCGACTACGGGTTCATGGACGCCGAGGCATCCGGCGCAAATTACGATGGTGTGCTGCGGAAGGACCAGTACGACATTCAGGACAGGATTGCCGGCGAGCCGGACTTCAATGTTCCGGGCCTGATCGAGGTTGACGGCAACGAAATGAATGAGGGCGATAGCCAGACCCAGTCGTTCAACTGGGCCGGGACCGGGACTGTAAGGGTCACCTATGTCGACCTCAAGGATACAGGAACGATTGAGGTCGACACCGGCAGTACGGATGCGGGAGGCAATCCGATTTTCACCTTTACGGACGAGGATACTGACAACTCGCAGTCCTTTACGCTCACCGCAGTCGAAGACGACAACGCCACGGATGGCAGGGTCGATGTCTATTTCCATGAAGTGGGCGGCATTCGTGAAGTTCATTACCTGTTCATCGTCAACGACAACGATCAGCCGGAGGTCGTGTTCGAGGATGTACCGGCGCTGATCACGCTGGCGGAGGGCACGACGAGGACCTATGGCATCAAGCTCGGTGCGGCGCCGACATCCACGGTCGAGGTGGACATTACGGTGGAGGGGAACGGGGTTGCCGTGTCCACCGCGAGCCATGGCAATGCCGCCAAGCTGGCGTTCAGTGCGCAGAACTGGAACCAGACACAGACGGTGACGGTGCATGCGCCGCTGGACGAGGATGGCGATGACGAGGATGCGACCCTGGTCCATACATGGAGCTCGGGGGATCCGAGCTATTCGCGAACCGACTCGATTGCCGTGAAGGTCACCGACGTCAATGCTGCGCCGGGAGAAGCAGCAGTTACGGATCAGACGGTCACGGTGGGCGAGAGCTTCTCCTACAGCTTCGACGAGGTGACGGACCCGGATGCGGGGCAGACGCTGACCTATGCGGTGAGGCTGGCCGGCGGCGGCGCCCTACCGGACTGGCTCAGCTTCGATGCATCCTCCCGCACCTTTTCCGGGGAACCGGCGCGGGAGGATATCGGGACCAGCACCATCCGCATCACGGTCACGGATAACGGGACGCCGCCCTTCTCCTCGGTAGCAGACTTCAACCTCACGGTCGTGGCAACGAACCCCGGGCTGCCGACCGACCTCACCCTCACTGCCGGCGACGGCCAGATCGGAGCGAGCTGGACGGTGCCCACCGATAATGGCGGGGGTGCGCTTACGGGGTACGACGTTGCGTACAAGCTGGCCGCGGAAAACAACTGGACGGACGCCGGGCACAGTGGCACGGGCGTGACGGCTACGCTGGACCAGCTGGTCAATGGCCGCAACTACAACGTGCGTGTGCGCGCCGTGAACAACGCGAACAAGAGCAGCAGCTGGGCGGAGGAATCGGTTTCGCTGAACCGCGCGCCGCAGCCGCCGACCATCGACCCTGCCCCGACGGCAACCGTCGGCAAGACCCTTGACTGGACGCTGCCGGCCTTCACCGACGACGATACCTATGGCAGTGACAGTCTCACCTATGCCGCAACCGACAGTGCCGGCGACCCCCTCCCCGACTGGCTGAGTTTCGATACCGCCACGCGAAAGTTCAGCGGGACGCCGCCGGACGACGCCCCGACGAGCATCTCCATCAAGGCCACGGCCACAGACAGCGGCGAACCGGCCAAAAGCGGCGACGTCACCTTTGCTCTCGGAATCGGCAAGCCGGTTGTCAGCATTGCCGGGGACGGCGCGGTGACAGAGGGCACGGCCGCCTCCTTCACCCTCACGATTTCCCCATCGCTGAATGTTGACCGCGTCATTGCCCTTTCCTGTGTTGACTCGGGCGACTTCGCGGCTGCTGACCCGATCGTCGTGGCAGCGTCTGCGCGCACGATTTCCGACGGGGACACGACCAAGACCTTTACCGTGGCGACTGACGATGACGAGGTGGACGAGCCCGACGGCAAGATCACCTGCACGCTGGCCGACGGCACGGGATACACACGCCACGACACCAAGAACAGCGCCGAGGTCCAAGTACAGGACAATGAGAGCCAGACGGCGACGCTCAAGCTGGACCCGGAGTCGATTTCGGAGAATGGCGGCTCCACGACCGTATCGGCGACACTGAGCGTCGCGTCGAGCGAGGCGGTGACGCTGACGGTATCGGCGGCGGCGGTCTCGCCGGCGGTCGCGGCGGATTTCACCCTGAGCGAGAACACGACGCTGACCATTGCGACGGGGGAGACATCCAGCACCGGGACGGTGACGATCACCGGCAATGACAACAATGTGGCCGCCGGAGACAAGACGGTGACCGTGTCGGCCGCTGCATCGGGCGGCAACGGGGTATCGGACCCGGACGACGAGACGTTGACACTCACGGACGACGACACGGCGAGCGATGGTTTCAGCCTGTCGGTGTCGCCGGCTACCGCGGCGGAAAAGGCGGATGCAACCGAAGTGACGGTAACGGCGACGCTCGACGATGCTGCCCTCACGACGGCGAAGACGATCACGCTGGCGCTGGCGGGCACGGCGGTGAAGGGGACGGACTATGCGGATGTGGCGCCGGGTTCGATCACGATTGCGGCGGGTTCGACGACGGGGAGTGTGACGTTCAGCATCGATCCGACTGATGATGCTCTGGCCGAGGGCGATGAGACGGTGCTGATCAACGGCACGGCGGCGGGGCTGGAACAGAATGACGGTGCGGAGTTCACGATCACGGATGACGAGACTGTCAGCGACGGTTTCAGCCTGTCTGTGTCTACGGGTTCCGTGACCGAGGCAGCGGGTTCCACTGAATTGACGGTTACGGCGACGCTTGACGAAGACGCTTTTCCGGTAGCTAAGACGATCACGCTGGCTCTGGCGGGCACGGCGGTGAAGGGGACGGACTATGCGGATGTGACTCCGGGTTCGATCATCATTGCGGCGGGCTCGACCAGCGGAGAGGTGAAATTCCGTATCGATCCTTCGGAAGACACGATCGCCGAAGGCGATGAGACGGTGCTGATCAATGGCACGGCCAGCGGCCTCACGCAGAATTCGGGTGCGGAGTTCACAATCACGGACAATGACACGGCAAGCGACGGTTTCAGCCTGACCGTCTCGCCGGCTACTGCCGGGGAGAAGGCTGCCGCAACCGAAGTGACGGTAACGGCGACGCTTGATGACGCGGCTTTCACGACGGCGAAGACGATCACGCTGGCACTGGCGGGCACGGCGGTGAAGGGGACGGACTATGGGGATGTGGCGCCGGGTTCGATCACCATTGCGGCGGGTTCCAAGACGGGGAGTGTGAAGTTCAGCATTGATCCCACCGATGACGCGCTGGGCGAGGGCGACGAGACGGTGCTGATCAACGGCACCGCGGCGGGGCTGGAACAGAATGACGGCGCCGAGTTCACCATCACGGACGACGAGACTGTCAGCGACGGTTTCAGCCTGTCGGTTTCTCCCGGCTCTGCGACCGAGGCAGCCGGTTCCACCGAACTGACCGTGACTGCGACGCTTGACGAAGACGCTTTTCCGGAGGCGAAGACGATCACCCTGGCGCTGGCAGGTACGGCAGTGAAGGGGACGGACTATGCGGATGTGACTCCGGGTTCGATCACCATTGCGGAAGGCCAGACTTCCGCCTCGGTCAAGTTCAGCATTGATCCGACGGAAGACACGATAGCCGAGGGCGATGAGACAGTGCTGATCAATGGCACAGCCAGCGGCCTCACGCAGAATTCGGCTGCGACATTCACAATCGCGGACAATGATACGGCGAGCGATGGTTTCAGCTTGTCGGTATCGCCGAGCACTGCCGGGGAAAAGGCGGACGCAACGGAAGTGACGGTTACGGCGGCGCTTGACGACGCTGCCTTCACGACAGCGAAGACGATCACGCTGGCTCTGGCGGGCACGGCGATGAAGGGTGAGGACTATGCGGATGTGGCGCCGGGTTCGATCACCATTGCGGCGGGTTCGAAGACGGGGAGTGTAACGTTCAGCATTGATCCTACCGATGACGCTCTGGGCGAGGGCGACGAGACGGTGGTGATCAACGGCACGGCGGCGGGGCTGGAACAGAATGACGGTGCGGAGTTCACGATCACGGATGACGAGACGGTCAGCGACGGCTTCGGCCTGTCGGTCTCTCCCGGCTCCGCGACCGAGGCAGCAGGTTCCACCGAATTGACCGTGACTGCCACGCTTGACGAAGACGCTTTCCCGGCGGCGAAGACAATCACGCTGGCGCTGGCGGGCACGGCGGTGAAGGGGACGGACTATGCGGATGTGACGCCGGGTTCGATCACGATCCCGGCGGGCCAGACCTCGGCCTCGGTCAAGTTCAGCATTGATCCTTTCGAAGACACGATCGCTGAAGGCAATGAGACGGTGCTTATCGACGGCACGTCAGCGGGCCTCACGCAGAATTCGGGTGCGGAGTTCACCATCACGGACAATGACACGGCCAGTGACGGTTTCAGCCTGACCGTATCGCCGGGCAATGCCGGGGAGAAGGCAGGCGCAACGGAAGTGACGGTCACGGCGGCGCTTGACGACGCTGCCTTCACGACAGCGAAGACGATCACGCTGGCGCTGGCCGGTACAGCGGTGAAGGGGACGGACTATGCGGATGTGGCGCCGGGTTCGATCACGATTGCGGCGGGTTCGAAGACGGGGAGTGTGACGTTCAGCATCGATCCGACCGATGACGCTCTGGCCGAGGGCGATGAGACGGTGCTGATCAACGGCACCGCGGCGGGGCTGGAGCAGAATGACGGCGCCGAGTTCACGATCACGGATGACGAGACAATCAGTGACGGCTTCAGCCTGTCGGTCTTGCCGGGTTCCGCGACCGAGGCTGCCGGTTCCACCGAACTGACCGTGACCGCGACGCTTGACGAAGACGCTTTTCCCGAGGCCAAGACGATCACGCTGGCTCTGGCAGGCACGGCAGTGAAGGGGACGGACTACGCCGACGCTACTCCGGGTTCGATCACGATTGCGGCGGGTTCGACCAGCGGAGAGGCGAAGTTCAGCATTGATCCTTCGGAAGACACGATCGCCGAGGGCAATGAAACGGTGCTCATCAATGGCACGGCCAGCGGCCTCACGCAGAATTCGGGTGCGACCTTCACCATCACGGACAATGACACGGCGAGTGACGGTTTCAGCCTGACCGTGTCGCCGGCTACGGCCGGGGAGAAGGCGGACGCGACGGAAGTGACGGTTACGGCGACGCTTGACGATGCTGCCTTCACGACGGCGAAGACGATTACGCTGGCGCTGGCGGGCACGGCGGTGAAGGGGACGGACTATGCGGATGTGGCGCCGGGTTCGATCACCATTGCGGCGGGTTCTAAGGCGGGGAGTGTAAAGTTCAGCATTGATCCGATCGATGACGCGCTGGGCGAGGGCGACGAGACGGTGGTGATCAACGGCACGGCGGCGGGGTTGGATCAGAATGACGGCGCCGAGTTCACCATCACGGATGACGAGACGGTCAGCGACGGCTTCGGCCTGTCGGTCTCTCCCGGCTCTGCGACGGAGGACGCCGGCTCTACCGAACTGACCGTGACAGCGACGCTTGACGAAGACGCCTTTCCGGCGGCGAAGACAATCACGCTGGCGCTGGCAGGCACGGCGGTGAAGGGGACGGACTATGCGGATGTGACGCCGGGTTCGATCACCATTGCGGCAGGCCAGACTTCCGCCTCAGTCAAGTTCAGCATTGATCCTTCCGAAGACATGATTGCCGAGGGCAATGAAACGGTGCTCATCAATGGCATGGCCAGCGGTCTCACGCAGAATTCAGCTGCGGAGTTCACGATCACGGACAATGACACGGCGAGCGACGGTTTCAGCCTGAGCGTGTCGCCGACCACTGCGGGGGAGAAGGCTGCCGCAACCGAAGTGACGGTTACGGCGACGCTTGACGATGCTGCCTTCACGACGGCGAAGACGATCACGCTGACGCTGGCGGGCACGGCGGTGAAGGGGACCGACTATGCGGATGTGACGCCGGGTTCGATCACCATTGCGGCGGGTTCGAAGACAGGAAGTGTAACGTTCAGCATTGATCCGACCGACGATGCTCTGGGCGAGGGCGACGAGACGGTGGTGATCAACGGCACGGCGGCGGGGCTGGATCAGAATGACGGTGCGACGTTCACGATCACGGATGACGAGACTGTCAGCGACGGTTTCAGCCTGTCGGTCTCGCCGTCCTCGGCCGCGGAAACAGCGGATGCGACGGAAGTGACAGTAACTGCAACGCTTGACGGCAGCGCCTTTCCCGGCGCGAAAACTGTTTCGCTCACGCTCGGCGGCACGGCCACCAAGGGCGTTGACTATGCCGATGTTACTCCCGGTTCTATCACCATCGCTGCGGGCGCAACAAAGGGGAGTGTGAAATTCAACATTGATTCCACCGACGACATTCTGGGCGAGGGCGATGAGACGGTGGTGATCAATGGCACGGCGGCGGGGCTGGAGGAGAACGAGAGCGCCACCTTCACGATCACGGACGACGACACGGCGAGCGATGGTTTCAGCCTGTCGGTGTCGCCGGCTACCGCGGCGGAAAAGGCGGGTGCAACCGAAGTGACGGTTACGGCGACGCTTGACGACGCGGCCTTCACGACGGCGAAGACGATCACCTTGGCGCTGGCGGGCACGGCGGTGAAGGGGACCGACTATGCGGATGTGACGCCGGGTTCGATCACCATTGCGGCGGGTTCGAGCAGCGGACAGGTGAAGTTCAGCATTGATCCCACCGATGATGCTCTGGGCGAGGGCGACGAGACGGTGGTGATCAACGGCACTGCGGTGGGCCTTACGCAAAATTCGAGCGCGACGTTCACGATCACGGATGATGAGACTGTCAGCGACGGTTTCAGCCTGTCTGTGTCTCCGGGTTCCGTGACCGAGGCAGCAGGTTCCACCGAACTGACCGTGACTGCGACGCTTGACGAAGACGCTTTTCCCGAGGCGAAGACGATTACCCTGGCGCTGGCGGGTACGGCAGTGAAGGGGACGGACTATGCGGATGTGACTCCCGGTTCGATCACGATTGGGGCAGGCCAGACTTCGGCCTCGGTCAAGTTCAGCATCGATCCGACAGAAGATACGATTGCTGAGGGCGATGAGACGGTGCTGATCGACGGTACGTCCGCCGGCCTTACGCAGAATTCCGATGCGGAGTTAACCATCACGGACAATGATACGGCGAGTGACGGTTTCCGCCTGACCGTGTCGCCGGGCAGCGCCGGGGAGAAGGCGGGCGCAACGGAAGTTACGGTTACGGCGACGCTTGACGATGCTGCCTTCACGACCGCGAAGACGATCACGCTGGCGCTGGCGGGCACGGCGGTGAAGGGAAAGGACTATGCGGATGTAGCGCCAGGTTCGATTACCATTGCGGCCGGCCAGGCCTCCGGCTTGATCAAGTTCAGCATCGATCCTACCGATGATGTTCTGGCCGAGGGTGATGAGACGGTGCTGATCAACGGCACGGCCACCGGCCTCACGCAGAATTCGGGCGCGACATTCACGATCACGGATGACGAGACTGTCAGCGACGGTTTCGGCCTGTCGATCTCGCCTGGCTCCGCGACCGAGGCTGCCGGGTCCACCGCACTCACCGTCACTGCGACGCTTGACGAAGACGCTTTTCCGGAGGCGAAGACGATCACGCTGGCGCTGGCGGGCACGGCGGTGAAGGGGACGGATTACGCGGATGTGGCGCCGGGTTCGATCACGGTCGCGGCGGGTTCGACCAGCGGGCAGGTGAAGTTCAGCATTGATCCTTCGGAAGACACGATCGCCGAGGGTGATGAGACGGTGCTGATCAACGGCACATCCAGCGGCCTCACGCAGAATTCGGCTGCGACATTCACAATCACCGACAATGATACGGCGAGCGATGGTTTCAGCTTGTCCGTGTCGCCGACCACTGCGGGAGAGAAGGCGGACGCCACCGAAGTGACGGTAACGGCAACGCTTGACGACGCTGCCTTCACGACGGCGAAGACGATCACGCTGGCGCTGGCGGGCACGGCGGTGAAGGGGACCGACTATGCGGATGTGACGCCGGGTTCGATCACCATTGCGGCGGGTTCGAAGACGGGGAGTGTGACGTTCAGCATTGATCCGACCGATGATGCCCTGGGCGAGGGCGACGAAATGGTGGTGATCAACGGCACGGCGGCAGGGCTGGAGCAGAATGACGGTGCGGAGTTCACGATCACGGATGACGAGACTGTCAGCGACGGCTTCGGCCTGTCGGTCTCGCCGGGCTCTGCAACCGAGGCCGCCGGTTCCACTGAACTGACGGTGACCGCGACGCTTGACGGTGCGGCGTTTCCGGCAGCGAAGACGATCACGCTGGCGCTGGCGGGCACGGCGGTGAAGGGGACGGATTACGCCGACGTTACTCCGGGTTCGATCACCATTGCGGAAGGCCGGACTTCCGCCTCGGTCAAGTTCAGCATTGATCCGACGGAAGACACGCTCGCCGAAGGCGATGAGACGGTGGTGATCAACGGCGCCGCGGCGGGGCTCGCGCAGAATGACGGCGCGACATTCACGATCACCGACAACGATATAGCGAGCGACGGTTTCGGCCTTTCGGTCTCGCCGGGCTCTGCGACCGAGGCTGCCGGTTCCACCGAGCTTACCGTCACCGCCACTCTTGACGGCGGTTCCTTCACGACGGCGAAGACGATCGCACTGGCGCTGGCGGGTACGGCAGTGAAGGGGACGGACTATGCGGATGTGACTCCGGGCTCGATCATGATTGCGGCGGGTTCGATCAGCGGAGAGGTGAAGTTCAGCGTGGATCCGACGGAAGACGTGCTCGCCGAGGGCGATGAGACGGTGCTGATCAACGGCACGGCGGCAGGGCTGGAGCAAAATTCCGGTGCGGCGTTCACCATCACCGACAATGACATAGCGAGCGACGGTTTCAGCCTGTCGGTCTCACCTGCCTCCGCGACCGAGGCTGCGGGATCCACCGAGCTTACCGTGACCGCCACGCTTGACGGCAGCGCCTTCACGACGGCGACGACCATCACGCTGGCGCTGGCGGGGACGGCGGTGAAGGGGGTGGACTATACAGATGTGGCGCCGGGTTCGATCACCATTGCGGCGGGTTCGACCAGCGGAGCGGTGAAGTTCAGCGTGGATCCGACGGAAGACGCGCTCGCCGAGGGCGACGAGACGGTGGTGATCAACGGCGCGGCGGCGGGGCTGGAACAGAATTCGGGTGCGACGTTCACGATCATGGACAATGACACGGCGAGTGACGGTTTCAGTCTGTCTGTGTCACCCAGCTCCGCGACCGAGGCTGCCGGGTCCACCGAACTTACCGTGACCGCGGCGCTTGACGGCAGCGCATTCACGACTGCGAAGACGATCGCGCTGACGCTGGCGGGCACGGCAGTGAAGGGGGTGGACTATGCGGATGTGGCTCCGGGTTCGATCACGATTGCGGCGGGTTCGACGACGGGGAGTGTGAAGTTCAGCATCGATCCTGCGGAAGACGCGCTCGCCGAGGGCGATGAGTCGGTGGTGATCAACGGCACGGCGGCGGGGCTGGAGCAGAATGACAGCGCTGAGTTCATCATCACCGACAATGACACAGCAAGCGATGGTTTCGGCCTGTCGGTCTCGCCCGCCTCTGCGACCGAGGCTGCGGGTTCCACCGAGCTTACCGTGACCGCGGCGCTTGACGGCAGCGCATTCGCAACGGCTAAGACCATCACGCTGACGCTGGCGGGCACTGCGGTGAAGGGGGTGGACTATGCGGATGTGGCGCCGGGTTCGATCACGATTGCGGCGGGTTCGACGACGGGGAGTGTGAAGTTCAGCATCGATCCGGCGGAAGACTCACTCGCCGAGGGCGATGAGACGGTGCTGATCAACGGCGCGGCGGCGGGGCTGGAACAAAATGGCGGCGCGGTGTTCACCATCACCGATAACGATACGCGCGGTGTGACGATCTCATCGAACGAACTGGAAGTGAGGGAGGACGGCGGTACGGGTACATACACGGTGGTTCTGACGAGCGCGCCGACTGCCGCTGTGACGGTCGCAGCGTCGAGCAACAATACGGATGCAGCGACAGTGTCTCCCCAAAGCCTCACCTTCACCGCCGGGGACTGGAGCGCGGCGCAGACGGTGACTGTCACGGGAGCAGAGGATGCGCATGACAATAATCATGTGTCCGCCACGATTTCCCATACCGTCTTCGGCGGAGATTATCAGGGTATCGCGGCTGACTCGGTGGCCGTGACGGTGCTGGAAAGCAATCCTGGCGGTATCACCGACCCGATCGATCTGACCGTCAGCCCGGATGCGGTCAGTGAAGGCGGCGGGCCGAAGGTGATCACAGTGACGGCAGTGATTGCCGGTGAGGCGGTTGATGAAGCGCGCACAGTCACGGTGCAGGTGGGGGCGAGCGGCGACCCGGCCGTGGAAGGGGAAGATTATGAGAAGGTTGCCGATGTGCTGCTGGAGATTCCGGCGGATGAATTGTCGGGTTCCACCATGTTCACGCTTACGCCGGTGGACGACTCGAGCGACGAGGGCCTCGGGGAGACGATCAGCATCTCGGGAATGCTGACAGGTACGACGGTGCGCGGAACCGAAATCAATCTGAAGGACGATGACATCAGCGGCGTAACCGTCTCGCCGAGCGAGGTGGAGGTCCAGGAGAACGGCGGCACAGCGACCTACATGGTTGCCCTGACAGCCGCGCCGGCGGCTGATGTGACGGTGATGGTGACCTCCGGCGACAACACGGCGGCGAAGGTGCACAAGTCCGGGGGTGTGGCCGGAAAGACGGCGGTGCTGACGTTCACTGCGGACGATTGGGAAACGGCGCAGGCGGTGACGGTCACGGGCGTCAATGACAGTTACGACAACGAGAACAACGAGCGCATGACGGCGATCAGCCACACGGCGTCGGGCGGCGGCTATGACGGCGTGTCGGCGGGCGATGTGACGGTGACGGTGACGGACGACGACGAGGCGGCGGAGATACGTCTGAGCCTGAGCCCGGACAGCGTGGCGGAGGATACGGCTTCAGCCCAGAGGATCACGGTGACGGCGGCGATCGCCGGCAGCACGCGGTTTGCGACTGCGCAGGATGTGGCGGTGATGGTGGGTGCGCCGGGTGGTTCAGCCACGGAAGGCGAGGATTACGCCGCGGTCAGTGACTTCACGATCACGATTCCCGAGGGCGGCGCGGCGGCGGAGGGGGTGTTCGAGATCACGCCGGTGCCGGACGATGTAGACGAAGGATCGAGCGAATCCGTGAGCGTGGACGGCACGCTTTCGGGCGTGGCGGTCAACGGTGCAACGCTTGAAATCACGGATGACGACATGAAGGGGCTGGTGGTCGCGCCGGCGGAGGTTTCGGTGGAAGAGGGTTCGACGGCAAGCTGGAATGTGAAGCTGTCAAGCCAGCCGGATGCGGCGGTGACGGTACGCATTTCCGGTGAGGCGCACGGTCTGACGGTCACAACGCCTGACAATGACAGCGAGGACGTGCTGGTATTTGCCGCCGAAAAATGGGACCAGCCGAAGGTGGTGACGGTCAGGGCGGCGCAGGACGCCAACATGGCGTCGGAGACAGCAACATTCGCGCACACGGCGTCGGGCGGCAGCTATGACGGTGCGGCGGCTTCGGCGGTGGTGAGTTCCGTGGACACCACGCTGCCCGTGACCCTGTCGCTGGCCGAGGGTTTCACCCCGCCGCTCAGCGGTCCGTTCGATATCACCATAACGTTCCACAGGCCTGTCACCGGGTTCACTCAGGATGATCTGGAGATACGCCATGGTTCGGTAACGGCGTTCGACGGCAGCGACGCGGACTGGACGGCGACGATAACACCGGATGCCGGCATTACCGGCACGGTGACCATCGAAGTGCCGGCGGATGCGGCACAGAGTGATGCCGGGCATGGCAACCAGGCAGCGGAGCCGCTTGCGGTGGCGGTGGACGGGGTGCCGCCGACGGTGACTGTGACCAGCGATGCGCCTGAACTGGTGAACGATCCTTTCGAGGTGGTGATCACTTTCAGCGAGGATGTACGGGGCTTCGATGAAGCCGGGGACATTTTCGTCACCGGCGGTATGGCGGGCGTGCCGGAGGCTGTCCCTGCAGGTCAGACGCGGGTCTACCGGGCGGTCATTACACCGGACGCAACAGAAGTGTCCGTCACGGTACTGGCCGATGTTGCCCATGATGCGGCAGGCAATGGCAATCTCGCGGCGCCGGAAGCGGTGATGCGGAGAACAACGCTGCCTCGTGCGGTGCTGGCCATGACGCGGGAGATGGAAGCGCGCCACGCCCTGACGATTGCCGACAATGTTGCATCGGCGATCGACGAGCGGATGGAGGAGACGGCAAACCGGTTCAGTACGCCCGGGTACCCCGCGCGGCCGGGGGAGAAGCCGGGATTTCCTGCAGGATCGGGACAAGGCGCATGGGGGAAAGCTGGCGGGGACGAGTCATGGAACCCGATCGGCGAGTATGAACAGGCAGGCGCGGCATCGTCGACGGACGCTCTTCTGAGCGGTATGTCCCTTACGATACCGTTCGCTGAAGAAACCGATGCGCGCAATATTTCGGGCTTCTGGGTGCGGGGCACATCGACCGGCCTGTCAGGCGACGGGTGGGACGGCACGGTGAACGGCGCGCAGTTGGGGATCGACGGGGCTGTCAACGAAGCAGTGCGGACGGGTTTGCTGCTCTCGCTGTCGTCGGGTTCGTTCGAAGGACAGGCGCAAGACTATGCGTTCGGATACAGCAGCCGGATGAACAGCGTTCATCCGTGGGTTGCATGGACGCCCGGACCTGTGCGCCTGTGGACGAGTGCGGGCTGGGGCAGCGGCACGGTGGAGGTGCGGGACCCGGATGAGGACGGCCGTGGCAGGCTCGGGCGCCACGCCACCGATACGGAACTGAAAACGCTGTCGGCATCGGTCAGCGGCCCTGTGTTCGACAGGGACGGCCTCACGGTTGAAGTCCGGGGCGTGGGGATGGCGGTGTCGGTGGACATCTCCGGCAATGATGGACTGGTGAGCGACACTATTGCGGCGCATCGGCTTCGCGCTTCTGTGCAGGGCCGCTGGGACGGGGTGATGGCATCGGGCGTGCGCGTGGCCCCGTCACTGGAGCTCGGTGTTCGCAGTGACGGAGGCGACATCGCGACGAGCCTGGGTGAGGAGCTCGGGGCGGGCCTTGCGGTCAGGGCCGGTCGCGTGTCGGTGGATGGCGGCGTCCGGCTGGTGCTGTCGGAGGGCGAAATCGTGGAGCGCGGCTTCAGCGGTTCGCTCGGGTTCGGCCGCGGCGGCGGGCAGGGTCTGATGCTGGATGTGAGATCGGTGCAAGGCTCGCTGCAAAGCAGGATGTGGGAGGAGGGAATCACGGCCTTTGCCGATGATGCTCCAGATGAAGTGCGCACGAGCGCCCGGCTGGGTTACGGCTTCGCGTCAGGGGGCGGCGTGCTGACGCCGTGGACCGAACTCCTGGTCGGGGGCGAGGGCGGGAGTATCGGAAACACCCGGTTCGGGGTGAATTATCGCTTTCTCCCGGCATTTGATGTCGGCATAGAAAGCAGCAGCTATGGCGTGGGGGTCAGGGGGTCCCTGCGCTGGTAAGCTTTCAGTCTTCAGGCGGGCGGCGGCCTATGAGCCATGCGCCGAGGGCCGGGAGGAGGACGATGGCGCCGATCATGTTCACGAGGAACATGAAAGTGAGGACGATGCCCATGTCTGCCTGGAGTTTGAGGGGAGCGGCTATCCAGGTGGCGACGCCGGCCGCCAGGGTGAGGCCGGTGAGCGTGACCCCGGCGCCGGCGGTGGTCAGGGTTCGCCGGTAGGCGGAGGCGAAGTCCAGGCCTGCGGCCATATGGATCCGGAGGCGTCCGTAGATGTAGATGCCGTAATCGACGCCGATACCGATGCCGAGGGCGACCACCGGCAGGGTGGAGATTTTCAGGCCGATTTCCAGTGCGGCCATGAGTGCGTAGGCGAGCAGCGAGACGCCGGCGAGGGGGATGACGATGCAGGCAGTGGCGGCAAAGGAACGGAAGAAAAGCAGGCAAAGGGCGATCACGGCCGCATAGACATAGCCGAGGATGGGGAATTGCGCGGCGGCGACTTCCTCATTGGTTGCGGCCATGACGCCGACATTGCCGGCGGCGAGGCGAAAGATGATGCCCGCCTGTGGATGCTCGGTGTTGAACGCCTTGACGGCGGCGGTGATGCGCTCGATCGTTTCCGCCTTGTGGTCGGTAGTGTAGATGCGGACCGGCATGACGCTGCAATCCGCATTGAGGAGGCCGCTGGAGGTCGGGACGTAGGTTCCGGTTTGCGCCAGCACCCAACGGTCGCGCGGCACGGCGCGCCATTTCAGGCTGCCTTCCTTCAGACCGGAGGCGAGCACGCGCACAACCCCCGTGAGCGCGGCGACCGATTGCACGCCTTCGATATTGCTCATACGCCATTCAAAGCGGTCGAGCACCTCCATGACATCGTATTCTATGCAGCCTTCGGAAGCGGTTTCCGCGATTACGGTAAGCACATCGACGCCGATCTCGAAGCGTTCAGCGATGGCTGCGGTGTCCAGATTGTAGGTTGCAGTTTCCCTGAGTTCGGGGACGCCGTGATGCTGGTCGCCGATACGCACGGACGGGGCGTTGAAGGCGCCGAAGACAATCAATATGGCGGCGGCGGCGATCACGATCCGGGCGGGGCGTCGGCGGGCCGCCAGCGCGAGGCGGTCCCAGAGGGGTTCGAGGCGGCGGTCATGGGCGCGAGCGGCCTCGCGGTGCCTGTCATTGATATGCACCCATGAGAGCAGCACCGGCAGCAGACCGAGGTTGGTCAATATGATGGCGGCGACGCCGAGGCTGGCGGCGACCGCGATTTCCTGAATGACCGGGACTTCGATGAGAGCGATGGTGACGAAGCCGACGGTATCGGAGGCGAGGGCGACGGCGCCCGGCAGCAGCAGGCGCTGGAGGCTGGCGCGGGCGGCGTCGAGCGGGGCGACGCCGGCGATCATGTCGGCGCGCACGGCGCTCACCATCTGCACACCGTGGCTGACGCCGATGGCGAACACGAGGAACGGCACGAGAATGGACATGGGGTCCATGCCGTAGCCGAGGCTGGCGAGGGCGCCGAGCTGCCACACCATGGCTATCGACGCGCCGGCGAGGGGTATGGCGGTAAGGCGCCATGAGCGCATGTGAAAAAAGACGAACAGCGCGGTGATGGCAAAGGTGACAAGGAAGAACAGGACGACGCGCGCGGCGCCGGCAGCGATGTCGCCGACCACCTTGGCGAAGCCGATGATGTGCATGTCGGTGAGAATGTCGGCGCGGTCATTCGCATTGCGGCGGATGGCCTCAAGGGCGTCGGCGACCTCGATATAGTCCAGTTTTTCGCCGGTATTGGGGTTGAATTCCTGGAGTCGGGCGCTGACGAGGGCGCCGGAAAAGTCGTTGGCGACGAGGCGCCCGACAATGCCGGCCTTGATGATATTTTCACGGACCTGTGCGAAGCCGGTCTCCGTGGGGGCGAAATCCGCCGGCAGGACATCGCCGCTGATCATGCCGTCCTCGACGACTTCGAGAAAACGCACATTGGGTGTGAGAACGGAAAAAACCTGCGTGCGGTCGACGCCGGGCAGGAAGAACACGGCATCGGTTACATCGCGCAGAAGGGCGAAGAATTCCGGTGTGAACATATTGCCGTCGCGCGCAATTACCGCAACGGCGACGCGATCCGCGCCGCCGAAATCGTCACGATATTGCAGGAAGGTCTGCATATATTCGTGCTTGACAGGCAACAGTTTGGTGAATCCGGCATCGACGCGCAGGCTGGCGGCCTGCCATCCCAGGGCGAGGGTGGCGAGGATGAAGAAGGCGAGAGTGAGCCTTCGCCGGCCGAAGACGAGGCGGTCTACGAATGCGGGGATGGCGGACATGGGGGCGCCTAGCGGAGGGCGGGCATCGGCGCGGCGCCGAATTCCCCGAACAGCAAGGCGCCGCTTGGCGCCGCCAGTGCGGCGGCGATACCGGCGCGCGACGGCAGGGGGTGCAGGGAGGCGCTGCGCCCACCGTCGCTGCTGAGCAGGAGAGTGCCGGAAAGGCCGGTGATCAGCAATTGCTGCTGCGGCAGGCTGACGATGTCGGTGAGGGTAGCGGTGGTTCCGGTTTCCGTGGCGGCCCAGCTGTTGCCGCTGTCTTCGGAGCGGAACAAGTGCCCGCGAAGGCCGGCAATCAGGAGGGTGCTGCGGTCCAGCGCGAGGCCGGCGAACCAGGAGCCGCCATAGGGTGAGTCGAGGGCGCGCCAGGTTTCTCCGTCATTGTCGGAGCGGTAGAGCGCGCCGGCTTCGCCGGCGAGGAATACGCGCCCGCCGCCGGCGGGGACGATGGCGTTGAGATGAAAGTCGTCGGCGAAGTCGCTGTCGATGCTGGTGAGAAACGGGGGTGCTGCGTCGGCGTCCGGGTCTTCGGACAGGCAACCATTCTTGCATGTCCAGGTATCGCCGCTGTCGGTGGTGGCGAGGAAAATGCCGAACGCGCCGACGGCAAAGCCCGTTTCCGCGTCGCGAAACCAGATGTCGAGCAGGGGCAGCGCCATGTCGGGCGCGTAATGGACGAGGTTCCAGCTCTCGCCGCCATCCCGGGTGCGGAGAACGGCTGCGTCATGCCCGACGGCCCATCCGGTTCGGGCGTCGTGCATGTGAATGGCGGTCAGCAGTATCTGCACGGGGGTACGGGCCTGAGTCCATCTGCTGCCGTCGGTTGAACGCAGGATATGTCCGCGCTGACCGACGGCGATGACAGCAGGACCGGCGCCAGCGGCGTCGAGGAGCAGGGAGCTTGCTGCGAGCCTGGCTTCTTCGGCGGGGGTCTGGGCGGATATGGGTGCGGCAGCGCACAGCGCCGCCCAGGCGGCGAGCGCGAACGGCAGCCAGCCGCCGCGCAGCGCCACGGTCAAAGCGGGTGGGATGATGTTTTCCGTGTTCCCCGTGCGGTCAGCGCCGACCTTCCTGGCGCAGTGCGGCGGGCGTGAAGTCGCGCGCCGTGTGCTCCACGTCGAAGACGCACATGGGGAATTCGTTGTCGAGGCCGAGGGCGAGGTAGCGCCCCGCCTGGAGGTCTATGTGGAGTTCCAGCGTGGGCCAGATGAGGGGTTGCTCGTAGTAATTGATTACGTGGGCTTCCGATACGCGCCATAGTTCATCGCGGTTGTCGTAATTGTCCGCGAGCATGATCTGCCAGGAGTCCTCGTCGATATAGAAGGTGCGGCGCTTGTAGATGTGGCGGGCGCCTTCCTTCAGCGTGGCTTCGACGACCCACACGCGATGCAGCTCGTAGCGCAGGTGCTCGGGGTTTGCATACAGCGGACTCAGGACGTCGTCAAAGGTGAGGCTGTCGCTGTGCACGCGGTAGGAGTTGTAGGGGACGTAGAGCTCGCGTTTGCCTACCAGTTCCCAGTCATAGCGGTCCACGGCACCGTTGAACATGTCGAACTGGTCAGCGGTGCGCAAGCCGTCGGTTGTGGTGCCGGGGTTGTCGTAGGCGACGTTGGGCGCCCGGCGGACGCGGCGCTGACCGGGATTGTAGGTCCATGCCCTGCGCGGCTCCTGCACCTGGTTCATGGTTTCGTGCACGAGCAGGATATCGCCGGCAAGGCGGGCCGGTGCCAGAACCCGGTTCTTGAACAGGATCATGGTGTTGCCGAGTTCTTCCGTGGTCATGCCCGGGAGGGAGTAGCGCATTTCGACCTCCAGCCCGAACTTGACCATGTTGTAGGCGCCGCCGCGGGTGACCGCGGCCTGGCCTATGGTGCAGGAGATGGTTTCGCCGCGATAGCGCAGCAGGTGGTTCCATATCGCTTCGAGGGCGTTGTCGGGTATGGGGAAGGGGATACCGATAACGGCATTGCCGACGCCGTTGCCGTTGTCCACCAGTTCCGCGTTTGCGGCGATGGTCCGGGTGGCGTCATAGATGCGCTGCGGGTTGGAAGCGCTGCGCCGGGTCGGATAGATATTCATATAGAAGCTGGGATAAAGCTCCAGCATGCGTTGATGGCCGACAGAGAGCCTATCGCGATAGGCGTCCACGTTTCCGGCGTTGATGGTGAAGAGCGACGTGTCATCGGGATAGGGGTCGCGGTGGTGTTCGCCGGGCACATACCCTTCGGGCGGTGTGGTGATGCCGCCGGTCCATTCAGGGATGGTGCCGTCAGTACTGCCGGCGCGTTCGCCTCCGAACGGGGTCAGATCAGCGCCGAGACGGGCGATCTGGTCGGGTGACAGGTCGGCGCCGGCGGGAGAGGCGAGCGCGCACAGCACTGAGAGCGCGGTCAGTGGTCGCGCGATATAGCTTTGCATCTTCTTGGCAACTTTCATGGCAAGCTCCGTCATGACAGCGTCAGAAGGATCAGAAGGAATAGCCGGCGGACAGCGCGATGAAGTCCCGGCCGCTCAGGTAGTTGTTGTCGCCGGCATAGCGCGTATAGCTGACATCGGCGCGCAGGCTATCGAGATAGCTGAGACCCAAGCCGAGCGTGAGGACGGTGCGGCCTTCGACAAACGGCGATCCAGGCGCCGGGCCGCTGCCGCTTACGTCATGCTGGAACTGGGCGTAGGGTGAAAGGCGGGCGGCGCCGATGGCGTTGTTGAAGTCGAGCCGTGCCGCCATGCGGTATCCGAACGCGGTTTCGTCGGCGTGTATGCCGCCGCTGCCGAGGGTGTTGAGCGGCAGGTCGTCCGGGTTCGGCATATCGTGGACGTGCGCCAGTGCCGCTTCGGTCACGAACACCAGGCTGTCGGCGCCGAGGACGGGGTCGAAGAACCTGGTGGCAGTGGCCTGGAGCTGGCTTACGTCGCGGGTAATGTAGCCGGGCAGATAGGTGCCGAGGCGTGCGGCCAGGGGGTTGACGCCAGTTGCGCCGGCTTCCAGATAGTCGGTGAGCGGCGCGAGGCCTTCGGCAATGACGTCGGCCTCGGCCCTTTGCACGGGCGTATCGGGGTGGAAGGAATATTCCCCTTGCAGCGCCCATCCGCTGCCGCCGAGCAGGGTGTTGAAGCTGAAGCCGAACATTTTCAGGTCTTCGGGGTATTCGACGAAATAGCGTGCTGTCCTGCCGTAGCGGTCGATGGCGAGGAGCGAGGCCAGGCCGGTGAGCTGTTCGGTTACGATCGGGCGAACCCGATTTCCCACCTCGGCGGCAACCTGGTTTTTCACTTCGGTCTGGATGGCGGTCGCCATTTGCTGCTGGACCATGGGGCTGCGCAGTTTTTGTTCGACGATGGCGGAGATCTGCGCTGCGGGCGTTCCCGCCGGCAGCCCGCCGATGATTGCCCGTTTTGTCTCCTCCAGGACGGCGGCCCTCACCATGGGCGTTGCGGCCTCCACGACCAGAGGGGCGACGACCGGCGCGACCTGTTCGGTGACGGCGGCGGCGATCGCCATGGCGGTTTTGGAAGTGGCTGCGGCCACGGCGCCGGCGGCGGCGAGGCCGGCCTGATAGCCCTGAACGGTGCCGAAACGGGCGCTGAGAAGGGGCAGGCGGCTGTGATGCTTGACGAAATAGAAGCCGAACTCGGTGTCGTTCAGAGCTTCGGAGAAATAGCGGACGGCGATTCCGCCCTGGCCGGAATTGGCGGGGTCGCGGTCGGGCAGCCGGGGCACTGAGAGATAGTTGCGGTCAAACGCTGGCTGCGCCGGCTGCGGTGCGGGGACGAACGCGCCGGGCTGGGCCGGGTGGGGGACCTGGAATCCGGCGAGATCGGCGTTTATGGCGCCGAGCAGTTGCGGCGGCACGGGCAGGCTGCCGCCCTGGTCCGAGACGGGGCCCAGTCTGGGGTCGGAGATGAAAACACGGCTGCCGCCGGGGGTCGCGTAGTCGTTGGTGGAGAAATAGCTGCCGCTGGGGTCGATTTCGGTTTCCGCCCAGCGGAATTGATAGAAGCCTTCGACGGAAATTTCCGGGGTGGCGGCGACTGACACGGAGGCTATGGGAACCGGTTGCAGTCCTTCGCGCAGTTCGGCGCCCGGTTTGCGCAGCTTTGTGATGTCGAAGGGGTTGATGACGTTGATGCCGCCCTGGATGAAGGTGCTTTCGCCCCAGTTCAGCACCTGATTACCGAGGCGGGCGTCGATGGGGATTTCGCCGGCGTCGAACTGGCCCGAGAGGTAGAAGTCGAGGAGTTCGACATCGTCGCTTACGAGGCGGCGCGATTCATCGGGGAGCGGCATGTAATCGCCTTCGCCGTCGCGGTTGGCGAAGTCGATGAAGCCCTGGACGCGGGCGAAAGCGCCGACTGCTCCGGCATCGACATCGATTTCGCTGATGATTCTGGAGGTATTGCTGATCAGGCCGCGGTCGTAATTGCGGTCGCCGTCGTCGGAATTGATGCCGAGGACGCTTTCGTCGCGATCACCGACACGGTATGCGACGCCGTGGGATATGGTTGTGTCGATGGTGATTTCACCCTCCCCGTCACCGATGGGGACAGCGTGCGCGGCGGGCGGGACGGCGAAAACAGCGATGGCAGCCGCGCACAGGGCGCGCTTTGGTGCGGCGCCGCCAAAGCGGGCAGGTTGCGCCGGGGTCGTTTTCGACATCTTCATACGTTGTCCCTCCCGTAAATATGCTTCCATATCGGCGGCGTGGCCTGAACCTTGCGCACTTACTGCCGGGCGATTCGACAAGCGTCGCATTTTGCCGCAAACTTCGACGGTTATCTGCATGCGTCAAAAGCGACGGGTAAATGGACCATCGTGAACAACTTAACTATAGCATCAATCCCCCCTTGATGCGCAAGCATGTTTCACGGAATTGCGGCAGGAAAGGGTGACGTTATGGCTATCGGGCAAGAGGCAGTAACGGGTTCCGGCGGCTCCGCGGCACACGGGGTTCGGACCGGGGATCGTCTGGCGCATATTCCGGGTGATGGCGGGTTGCCTGTGCTAGGTTCGACGATAGCGCTCGTTCGTGACCCGTTGGGTTTTCATCAGCGACGCAGGGCAGAGTTCGGGGCGGTTTACAAATCACGGACATTTGGGGCGTGGAATGTAATGCTGACCGGCGCGGATGCGCTGGAACTGGTGCTGATGGACCGTGAGCGCAATTTTTCGTCAGAAAGAGGCTGGGAGATTCTGGGGAAGCTGTTTCCCGGCGGATTGATGCTGCGGGATTTTGACGATCACCGCCGCCATCGCCGCCTGATGCAGCATGCGTTCAAGCCGCGTCCGATGGCTGACTACACGCAGCGGATGAATGAGGGGATCGACGCTGCACTGGGCAATTGGCCGGCGAACCGGACCATGCGCTTCTATGACGCCATCAAGGAGCTCACGCTGCAGATGGGCGCCGTTGTTTTCATGGGCGAGGAAACAGCGGATGCGGCGAAGCTGAACCGCGCGTTCATCACCGAACTGCAAGCGTCGGTGGCGATCATGCGTACACCGTTTCCCGGCAATGCCATGTGGCGGGGGCTGCGTGCGCGACAGTTTCTGCTCGCCTATCTGCGCGAGCAGGTTCCGGTGCGGCGGCGGAACGGCGGCGGCGACCTGTTTTCGCAGTTGTGCGAAGCCAAGGAAGATGACGGTCGGTATCTGACCGAGCAGGAGATTGTGGACCATTTGAATTTCCTCCTGATGGCGGCGCACGATACGACCACCAGCGCACTGACGACCATGATGTGGGCGCTGGCGAGTTTCCCGCGCTGGCAGGAGGCGGCGCGCGAGGAAGTATTCTCGATTGACGAGACTTGGGTTCCGTATGAGCGGATGAGTGAGCTGCCGCTGACCGAGCGTGTGCTGAAAGAAGCGCTGCGGCTGAAGCCGCCGGTGTTTGCGCTGCCACGCTATGCACTGCGCCCGTTCCGGTTCGCGGGGTACGAGATTCCCGGCGAGACGAAGGTGACGGTGAGTCCGACGCTGGTGGCGCTGGACCCGGAGATATGGACAGAGCCGAGCAAGTTCGACCCGGACCGTTTCTCGCCGGAGCGGGCCGAGGACCAGAAGCACCGGTTTGCGTGGTCGCCGTTCGGCGGCGGCGTCCACAAGTGCCTGGGGATGCATTTTGCCGTGATGCAGGTAAAGGCGTTCTGCTTCCAGTTCCTGCGGCGTTATCGGGTTGCGCTGCCGGCCGGTTACGAAGTGCGCTGGCGTGATCTTCCGATCCCGAAGCCGGCGGACCGCCTGCCGGTGGTTCTGGAGCGGCTTTGACTTCACACGTTCAAGGGTGTGTGTTATAGGGTTCGCAAAGATCAGGCCGCGATGCGGCACAACAGAAGGACACTTGTCGTTTGCAAGTTCTGGTTCGAGACAACAATGTCGATCAGGCGCTGCGTGCTCTGAAGAAGAAGATGCAGCGTGAAGGAATTTTCAGGGAAATGAAGATGCGGCGCGCATTCGAGAAGCCGAGCGAGAAGCGGGCGCGGGAGAAGGCGGAAGCGATTCGCCGTTCGCGCAAGCTGGCACGCAAGCGCGCGCAACGCGACGAATAGCCCTTATTCAGGGCAAACTGCCCGAAACGATACGCCATGGCTATATCCGGCCGCGCCTCTGCTGTGAGGAGCGGCAGTGTTGCGGGGCGGCCGGGGGCCGGGCGAGCGGGAGCACCCTGAATGGCGCGCAGCTTTGGGATGAGAAGCTTCGCCGAACGGTGGGCCGTCGCGCTTGCCTTGGTGTTCGGCACTTTCAACCCTGCCGGCCTGTCCTACTACCATTGGGTAGTGGATGCGGAAGCGGGGTTTGCGCTGGCGGCGCTCCGGATGGATGCGGTCCGGGCGGTGGTGGGGGTTGCCCTGTTGATCGCATATATCATTTATCTGCGCGCGACCTGGCGCTCACTCGGCAAGTTCGGCTTGGCGCTGGTGGCGGCGCTGCTCGGGGCGCTGATCTGGCTGATGGCCGATCTCGGCCTGCTTGCGCTCAACGAGGTGAAGCCGCTGACCTATGTGTTTCTGCTTTCGCTTTCCGTAGTGATGGCGGTCGGCGTTTCGTGGTCGCATGTCCGGCGGCGGATTACCGGGCAGATCGATACTGACGATCTCAGCGACGGCGATGGCGGGTGACGCGGGGGCGGGCGTTGTTGGAGGGATGAGAGAGAATGTTTGAACTTCGTCTCGGGATTGTTCTGTTGGCTGCGATGTGCGCGTCCTGGGGTCCGGCATGGGCGCAGGGCCGGGCGGCGCCCGACATGGTGAAAGTTGTGGAAAACCGGCAGGCGCTGATGGCGAGGATGCTGGATGCGGTGAATCAGGTTTCGCCGCGGCTCGGGGTTGCGGGCGCGGAGGTCAATCCGGCGCATTGGGCGGTCATTCGGGAGAATCTCGAGGTCGTGCGCTCATTGCTGGGCGAGAGCGAGGCGATGTGGCCGCCGCGCAGCAATCTGGGCTGGGGGTCGGCGACGCGCGCGCTGCCCGGGCTATGGACGCTGCGTGACGCCTTTCAGCGGCATTATGACGAGGCGCAAGCGGCGTTTCCGGTGCTCGAGGCGGCGCTGGCAGCGGAGGACGCCGCGGCGGCGCGGGACGGCTTCTGCCGTCTGGTCGCCACTTGCGGACGCTGCCACGGGGCGTTCCGCAAGATCGATTACACGAGCCTGTATCGCGAGGGGCCGCAATGGCTGGGGCGGTTCCCCGGCTGCGCGGACCCGGCGGCGGCTTATCCCTGACAGTCGCGGCGCGGAGGGTTACGCGCCGGCGTCCTCTTGCGCCGGTTCGATCTCGATCCGCCAGGTTTCGATGACGGGGTTGGCGAGCAGGCGGGCGCACATTGCCTCGACCTGTTCGCGAGCGCGTTCGGGCGAGTATTCGGCGATGACAAGTTCGATGAACTTGCCCTGGCGGACATTCCGGACGCCTGTGAAACCCAAGTGAGAGAGTGCGGTTTCGATTGCCCTTCCCTGGGGGTCGAGGACGCCGCGTTTCAAGGTTATGTGCACCCTGGCGGTGAACATGGGGCGGCCTACTGGATTGTTTCGGGGCCCTGCAAGTCCCGCGGGCCGCTTTCGGGCAGGATGCCCAGTCTTCGCGCAACTTCCTGATAGCCCTCCTCGACGCGGCCGAGATCGCGGCGGAAGCGGTCCTTGTCGAGTTTTTCGTTGGTATTGATATCCCACAGGCGGCAATTGTCGGGGCTGATTTCGTCCGCGAGGACGACGCGCATGTCGTCGCCTTCCCACAGGCGGCCATATTCGACCTTGAAGTCGATAAGGCGGATGCCGAGCGCGAAGAACATGCCGCCGAGGAAGTCGTTGATGCGCAAGGTCATTGACAGGACTTCGTCGAGTTCCGGCGGCGTTGCCCAGCCGAAGGCGGTGATGTGTTCCTCGGTGATCATGGGGTCGTTGAGTTCGTCGGACTTGTAATAATATTCGACGATCGAGCGCGGCAGGGCGGTGCCTTCCTCTATATTGAAGCGGGAGGAGAACGAGCCGGCGGCGACGTTGCGGACGACGATCTCGACCGGAATGATTTCCACTTCCTTGATGAGTTGTTCGCGCATGTTGAGGCGGCGGACGAAATGGGTGGGGATACCGATTTCGCCGAGGCGCATCATGAGGAATTCGCTGATGCGGTTGTTGAGCACGCCCTTGCCGGTGATGGTGCCCTGTTTCTTGTTGTTGAACGCGGTTGCGTCGTCCTTGAAATACTGGACCAGCGTTCCCGGCTCCGGTCCTTCAAAGAGTATCTTGGCCTTGCCTTCGTAGATCTGTCTGCGGCGAGACATGGCGCGGCCCTTTCGCTGGGAGGGGTGGCGACTGGCGCGAAAACGCCGAAAACGGCCCTTGCAATGGGGACAAAGGCCGCTTTCGGAACGGAGATATAGCCGCTTCTGCCGTTTCCGGCAAATGCGCGGCCAGGGGTGTTACTGCGCAGCAACCTCGTTCAGCACTTCGCGGTAGATTACGAAGTCATCTTCGGCAAAGGGCAGGTGGCAGGCACGGCAGCCGGCGGTGTCGACCTCGGTCATGAGCGAGCCGTCGGGGGCGAAGAAAGCATATTCCCAGTCGCCGTTGCGTTCTTCCTCAGGATAGGCGTCGCCCCAGCCGGCGCCTTTTTCCATGACAGCGAGCACCTTGACCGCGTCGGGCATGAGTTGGTCGTCGGCGTCGAGGATCGGCTCGCCATCAGCGTCGACCTTGGCGCCGTACACTTCCATGATGAACTGTGCGCCGTCGGGCAGGGCGCCGCCGGCTGCGGCAGCATCGAAGGCGAGGTCATTGGCCCACAAATAGCGCACTTGATTGTTGTCGAAGCGCTCGCTGGTCATCCAATAGGTGAATGTCGTCTTGTAGTCGGCCGGAAATGTCACATTTTCGGCGCCGGCATGGACGGCAGTAGCGGCGAGAATGCCGGTTACGGCCGCGAGACACCCCCGGCAAAGCGATTGCATCCCTGGCATGTTCGATCCCCTTCCCCTGATGATGGTTGTGGCACGGTCTGGCAGGCGCCGGTTCGGCGCCGACGGGAATTATTGCTGGTTATCATACAGATATTTCGCTCAAAGGGGCAGGGGGCGGTAGTTGGCCCGGTTGGGTGGTCCGGCAGCGAACAGCCAGTGCGGTTCTGCGGCGGCGCACCCGGCTGCGGGCAGGGCGATCAGGGCGCTGGACACGGTGCCGAACCCGCCGCGGGGGCGGATGGTGAGCGCCGCCCCTTCCGGGGTGTCTTCGGCGAGCAGCGCCTGCCACGTGCTCCAGTCATCATGGTCGGGCCGGGGCGGCGGTGCGGCGCGCCAGCGCGGCAGATGCCGGGCGATGCGGGGGCAGGCGGTGTCGTTGTTGGGATCGTATGACGTGACGATTAACAGGCCGGGCGGCATGGTGCGGCGGACGACGGCTGCGGCGCCGGCCTCGAGCCTGAGCCAGAACGCGTCGTGATTGTCGGCGATCACGAGATTGAACGGCCGGTAGGCGCGGGGGTCGAGATGGGAAAGCGCGTCGGCGGCGTCGGCGGCGTCGCCATGGTCGAGCGCTTCGAGCACCAGTTCGCCGCGGCTGCGCTTGCCTTCAGCGGGCCCCAGCGCGCCGGGGCGGTTGAGAATGCCGGCGGCGACGCCTTCGGCATTCGTGCCCAGCCATGTGCCGCCGGCGAGCTGGTCCTGGCCGGCGATGACGCCTTCGCGGTCGGGCCAGTGAGGGCCGGGCGGGAGCCACGGCCGGTCGAGCATTTCATCGCGGTTGGCGGCGATGAGCACGGGCCAGGCATGGCCTGGCCGGCGCAAAATGATGAGTGTGCACATGCGTCCGCGGGGGATGGGTGGGACATGTTGCCGAGCGGGGGCGATGCTATAGTGCCGCCCGCCGGCGGGCCAGCCTCAAGGCTGGCTTGCCATTCCGATATGCAAAGGACAGCCATGACCACTTTCGACAGCCGCGAACGCGACGCGGAGCGGAAATTCGAGCATGACGCGGAATTGCGCTTCAAGGCGATGGCGCGGCGCAACAAGCTGCTTGGCCTGTGGGCGGCCGATCATCTGGGCATTGCCGGCGATGCGGCGAACGCCTATGCCAAGGAAGTCGTGCTTGCCGATTTTGACCGGCCCGGGGACGAGGATGTTCTGGAGAAGGTGCTGAAGGACTTTCAGGCCAGGAATCTGGATATCGACGGTGTGGCGATTCGCCGTGAGATGGACCGGCTGTGGCCGGAAGCGAAGAAGCAGATCATGGCCGAGTAGGCTCGGCCGAGTCACCAGGGCGCGGCCGCCGGTGCGCGCGGCTGCGCCTGCCCTGTTTTTCCCTTTCCTGTTGTTGCTGAGGAGCCCGGCAGGCAGGGGCGGCCATATTTTGCGAATGAGTTGCATTCTTTCTTGACATTGCGGATATCGAATGCAATTCACTCGCAATTGCAATGAGTATGGTTCTCATTTGCGTTATGGTGTCCGCCGATATGCGCCTGCCGCGCCGGCGGGAGACGGATTGAGGAGGGCATTTGGTGTTCACAATTGGCCGCTATGCGGGCGTGTCTCTTGCGGTGTTGGCGCTGGCTTTCCCGGCGGCGGCGCAGGACACGGCTCCGACGCGCGACGAAATGTGGCAAATCATCCAGCAGCAGCAGCAGACCATCGACGAGTTGCGGCGGCGGGTCGATCAGCAGGAAGGCAAGATCGATCAAGCCGAGGAACTGATCGCCGAAACGGACGAAAAGATTGAAGCGACGGGCGAACTCGTCGAATCATCCCTGATCGAGGGCGGCGCCGGCGGCGGCTGGTGGAACAACACGCAGCTCGGCGGCTACGGTGAAGTGCATTACAACGGCGGCAAGACTGACAAGGTGGACATCCATCGTTTCGTGGTGTTCCTCGGCCATGATTTCACGGACCGGATTCGCTTCGCCGGCGAGCTGGAGGTCGAACACGCACTGGCGGGCGAAGGCAAGCCCGGCGAGGTGGAGGTCGAGCAGGCGTTCATTGAATATGATTTTGCCGATAACGCGGCGGCGCGCGCCGGCGTATTCCTTATTCCGGTGGGTTTCCTGAACGAGACCCACGAACCGCCAACCTATTACGGCGTCGAGCGGAACAAGGTGGAAGCGAACATCATCCCGACAACATGGTGGGAAGCCGGTGCTGGCCTCGCCGGACGGCTCGGACAAGGGTTATCCTATGATTTGTCGGCGCATTCCGGTCTTGCGGTGAAGAGTGACTACAAGATTCGCGGCGGTCGCCAGAAGGTCGCCAATGCGGAGGCGAAGAATGCCGCATTTACCGGACGGATCCGTTGGACTGGGATGCCCGGTGTCGAAGTGGGGGCGACAGGCCAGTATCAGACCGACCTGACGCAGGACGGCTACAAGGACGGCACTGACACCGGTATCTCGGCCACCTTGATGGAAGGCCATGTGGGCGTCACGCGCGGCATGTTCGGGCTGCGGGCTTTGTATGCACGCTGGGACCTTGACGGCGGTTCCGCCGCACACGGCCCGGCGGCCGTGGGCGCTGATGAACAATGGGGCTGGTTTGTCGAGCCTTCGGTCCGGTTTGATGTCGGCGGGATCGACATGGGCCTGTTCGCACGCTACAGCATGACCGACAATCAGGCAGGCAATAGCGACGATACGGAACTGGAGTGGTACGATTTCGGTACCAATGTATGGCTCCATGAAGATGTGGTTCTCAAGCTCGACTATTCGATCCAGAAGCAGGAGGGCAAGGACGACACGGGAACCCTCAATCTGGGTGTCGGCTTCCAGTTCTGACCGACATGCGCCGGTGTTTGTTCCTTCTGATTTTGCTGGCATCTGCCGCCGCCGAACCGGCGGCGGCAGATGCCATTGATGAGGGCATTGAGGACGTCTATCTCGCACCGGACGCTTTTCTCTCCGACGTGTTCGGCGGAACGGCGCCGATGCAGAAGAAGTTCTGGATTCGAGGCGAGCATCGCGGCGCGATACGGGATATTCTGGGGCATGGTTTCGGCGCGCTGCGCATAGCCTATTGGCGCAATGGCGGCCGGACAGCGTGGATTCTCGAGGAAATCGGGAAAGTAAAGCCTATCACCACGGGGCTCGCCGTCGATAACGGCGCGGTTGAAAGGGTCCGGGTGCTGATCTATCGGGAAAGCCGGGGCTGGGAAGTTCGCCACAGTTTTTTCACCGACCAGTTTGTCGGCGCGCGGCTGGTCAGGGGCAACAATCTGGACCGCCGCATTGACGGGATCTCCGGGGCGACGCTTTCGGTGCGGGCCCTGACAAATCTGGCCCGTCTGGCGCTGTATCTGCACACTGCCGTGATATCACGCGGATGAAGCGCCGTTGGCGCGGGGGCCTGCGGCGCGGGCTTCTGGTCTGGCATCGCCGCATCGGCATCGCGGCAACGGCGTTCGTGCTCCTGCTGGTCGTTACCGGCATCCTTCTGAACCACACCGAAGCGCTGCGCCTGGACAGTCGCATGGTGGACAGCGACTGGCTGCTCGACTGGTATGACATCGGCGGCGACGCGGCGCCGGTGAGCTTTGCGGCAGGGGAGCAGTGGGTATCGGGGCTTGCCGGCCGGCTTTATCTTGACGGTGCGCCGGTGGCGGACAATGCGGCGCCGCTGGTGGGCGCGGTGTGGCAGGAACCGGCGGTTGCCGCGGCAACCGCCGAAGCCGTGTACCTGTTCATGCCGGACGGGGAACTGGTCGAAAAGGTGTTTCCGCCGGGCGTGCCCGGCCCCTTGCGCGGGCTGGCTGCCGGTGCTGACGGGGTGCTGGTTCTGGGGGCTTCTGGAGGGCGCGCCTATGCCGGCGATCTGGACCTGATAGAATGGCGCGAAGTCTTGCTGGGCGAGGTGTCATGGCCGCAGCCCGCGGCGGCGCCGCCTGACATCGCCGCGCAGGTGACGGAATCCTGGCGCGGCGACGGCTTGCCGTGGGAGCGGGTGCTGCTGGATGCGCATAGCGGCCGCCTGTTCGGCGCTTTCGGGCCGTGGGTCGTGGACGGCGCAGCGGTGCTGTTCGTCGTGCTGGCAATGAGCGGGCTGTTCAATTGGGCGCTTCGGTGGTGGTGATTTTTTCCGGATGCGAATGAATCGCAGTATCATTTTGCCGGCCGCATGAGCCGGCAGCGAAATTGCGTGGGGGCAGCAATGAACAGTTGGAAATCCGGTGTTGCGGGAATGGCGGCGGTGGTTATGTGCCTGGCTGCGGCGCAGGGTGCAGCGGCAGAGGCGCGCGGGGTCATCAACGGCTACGCGGATATTGCCGAGGCCGCCTATGAGGATTCCCTGATTGCGGCGCAGGCGTTGGCGGGAGCGATCGACGATTTTCTCGCGGCCCCCGACGCGGCAGGACATGAGGCGGCGAAGGCCACATGGAAAGCGGCGCGGGTTCCCTATTCGCAAACGGAGGTGTTCCGCTTCGGCAATGCGGTGGTCGATGCGTGGGAAGGGCGTGTCAATGCGTGGCCGCTCGATGAAGGGCTGATCGACTATGTGGATGCCGGCGGTTACGGCGCCGCCGGCGGTGAGAATATCTTCGCGGCCGCCAACATCATCGCGAACCCGGCGCTGCAGGTCGGGGGACGGGCGCTCGACGCGGGCGAGATCGATGAATCGCTGATCGCCGCGATGCATGAAATCGACGCGATTGAAGCCAATGTCGCGAGCGGCTATCACGCTATCGAGTTTCTGCTGTGGGGCCAGGACCTGAACGGTACGGAAGCCGGGGCCGGGCAGCGGCCGTGGACCGATTATGCTGCCAGTGCTGCCTGCACGGGGGGCAATTGCGACCGCCGCGCTGCATATCTGGCAGCGGCCGCGCGGCTTCTTGTTGCTGATCTGGAAGAAATGGCGGCCGATTGGCGGGCCGGCGGCGCCGCGCGCGCCGTGCTCGACGGCGGGTCGGACGCGGACGGCCTTGCGGCGATCCTCATGGGTATGGGCAGCCTCTCCTATGGCGAGTTGGCGGGCGAGCGCATTCGTCTCGGATTGCTGCTGAACGACCCGGAAGAGGAACAGGACTGCTTTTCCGACAACACGCACAATTCGCATTTCTACAATGTCGTGGGCATCGCCAATGTCTATGCCGGGCGCTATGAGCGGCTCGACGGCAGCGTGGTTTCGGGGGCCGGCCTTTCGGCATTGGTGCGCGCGCGCGATGCGGCGCTTGACGCGGCGGTGCGCGCGCGTATCGAAGGTGCGCTGGCGGCGGCGGGGGCCGTGAAGACCACTGCCGATGTCGGCGCCATGGCCTATGACCAGATGCTGGGAGCCGGTAATGACGACGGCAACGCCATGCTGGCGGCGCTGGTAGATGCGCTGGTGGCGCAGACAGCAGCCCTGGAGCAGATAGCGGCGCCGTTGGGCCTTGCCGCCGCTGCGTTCGAGGGGTCGGACAGTCTGGAAGGTATGGAGCCGGTATTTCAGTAGCGAAGGGGAGCAGACCTACCGATGCGCGTGCCGTCGCTGTGCATGCTGATGATGTGCGCGACGGCGGGCGCCGCGGCGGATGAACGCGCCGCCATTCTGGCGCCGACGAATGATTTTTCGGCTGCCGAGAAATGGGAGGCGCTGCCCGGCGGCACGACGACCAACCGCGAACGGCTGGACCAAAATGCGTTTTCCATGCCGTCTGCGAACTTGTCGTTCGCGGAGCGGGCCGATTTTCTTGTCGGTAACGGATTGTTCCGGCGCGCGTGGATTGCGGCACCGGGCTCGACGGCGTCGGCGGACGGGCTGGGGCCTCTCTACAATGCGCGGTCGTGCCAGCGCTGTCATCTGAAAGACGGGCGGGGGCATCCGCCCTCCGGGCCGGAAGACAGCGCGGTATCCATGCTGCTGCGGTTGGCGGCGGGCGGGGCGGCATTTGGTCCCGATCCCGTTTATGGCGGGCAATTGCAGGATCACGCGGCGCCGGGACATCGCGCAGAAGGCCGGATGACGATTGCGTATCGCGAGATGAGGGTCGCCTTCGCGGATGGCGGAGAGGCTCTGCTACGCGCGCCGGACTACAGCATCGTCGATTTCGGACATGGGCCGGCGGATGCCGATTTGCGGATAAGCCCGCGAGTGGCGCCGCCGATGATCGGCCTGGGCTTGCTGGAAGCGATCGACGAGGCCGATATTGTGCGCCGCGCCGATGCCGAGGACCGCGACGGCGACGGGATTTCAGGCCGGGTCAACCGTGTGTGGAGCGCGGCAGAAGGGCGGGTCGTGCCGGGGCGTTTCGGCTGGAAGGCGGGGCAGGCGACGATACCGGACCAGGCAGCGGCGGCGATGGCCGCGGATATCGGAGTTTCAAATCCGCTGGCGCCAGCGCCGTGGGGCGATTGCACCGCAGCGCAGGAAACATGCCGCAAGGGGCCGCACGGTGTCGACGCGGAGGGTTTCGAAGCGCCGGCCGATATCATGGACCTGATCGTCTTTTACAGCCGGCATCTGGCGCCGCCGGCGCGCGGCGATGTGGATGCCGAAAAGGTGCTGGCCGGAAAGTCGCTGTTCTATGGCGCCGGCTGCGTTGAATGCCACACACCGAAACATGCAACCCGCCGCGACTGGCCGGTGCGAGGCTTGGGTGGACAGTTGATATGGCCGTATACGGACCTGCTGCTGCACGATATGGGCGAGGGGCTGGCGGACCATATGGCGGAAGGCGAGGCGACGGGGCGCGAGTGGCGGACGCCGCCGCTCTGGGGTATCGGGTACACCGAAACGGTGAGCGGGCACATGTTCCTGCTGCATGACGGGCGCGCGCGCGGGCTTGCCGAAGCCATTTTGTGGCATGGGGGCGAGGCAGAGGCGGCGCGCGAGGCGTTCCGCACCATGCCGGCAGGTGACCGCGCCGCTCTGCTGGCGTTCCTGCGGTCGCTGTAATTGCCGGGGCGCTGCTATTCGGCGGCAGCGGCCACGGGTTGATACATGGTGACGAATTCTTCCGCCGCGGTGGGGTGTATCGCCATGGTGGCGTCGAACTGCGCCTTGGTGGCGCCGCATTTCACGGCGATGGCGACGCCCTGGATGATTTCCGGGGAGTCAGGGCCGATCATGTGGCAGCCGAGCACGCGGTCGGTTGCGGCGTCCACCACCAGCTTCATCATGGCGCGCCCGGCATTGCCGCTCAGCGTGTTTTTCATGGGGCGGAAGGCTGAGCGGTAGATCGTCACATTGTCACAGACGCGCCGCGCTGCTTCTTCGGTCAGCCCTACAGTCCCGATGGGCGGCTGGCTGAAAACGGCCGTTGCGATGTTGTCATATTCGACGGCCTGGGGGTTGTTGTTGAACCAGGTTTCGGCCAGGGCGCGGCCCTCGGCGATCGCGACCGGCGTGAGGTTGTGATGGTCGGTGCAGTCGCCTATGGCGTAGATGGACGGCACTGTGCTGCGCAGGGCGCCATCGACTATGACGGCGCCGCTGGCGCGCAAGGTGGCGCCGGCTTCCTCGAGACCGATATTGCGGGTGTTGGGGGCGCGACCGGTGGCGAACAGCGCGGCATCGGCAGTGCACCGGGCGCCATCGGTCAGGTCGAGTTGCAGAGCATCTCCCGATTTCTGGATATGCGTGATGCGGCGGCCGGCGCGGATGGCGATTCCCTCGCGGCGCATTTCCTCTTCGAGATGAAGTCGCAAATCATGGTCGAAGCCGCGCAGCAGATGGTCGCCGCGAATGACGACGGTGACTTCGGCGCCGAGGCGGCTGAAGATTCCGGCAAATTCGACGGCGATATAACCGCCGCCGGCAATGACGATGCGCGAAGGCAGGCTGTCGAGATCGAGAGCGCGGTCGGAGTTGATGGCGTGCTCGATACCGGGGATGGGAGGCATGATTGCGCTGCCGCCCGTGGCGATGAGAATGCGGTCTGCGCGGTGCGGTTCGCCGCCGACATCCACGGTGTGCGGGTCGAGAACGCGCCCGCGCCCGCGCATCACGGTCACCTGCGCATTGGCGAGCATGGATTCGTAGATGCCGTTGAGGCGGTCGAGTTCGGCGTCCTTGTTGCGGATCAGGGTTGGCCAGTCGAAGGATTTGCGGGGGATTGACCAGCCATATCCTGCGGCGTCGCGGATTTCCTCGGCGGCATGGGCGGCGTAGACAAGGAGCTTCTTGGGGACGCAGCCGCGCAGGACGCAGGTGCCGCCGACGCGTACGTCCTCGCAGATCACGACGCGCGCGCCATAGGCGCCGGCGCGGCGGGCGGCGGCGACGCCGCCCGACCCGGCGCCGATGACGATGAGGTCGAAGTCGGCCACGGGGCCGCAGGCTTGCCGTTATTTGTCGACGGCGCCCATGAGCATGTATTTGGTTTCGAGGAATTCCTCTAGGCCCTGGCGGGCGCCTTCGCGCCCGATGCCGGATTCCTTGACGCCGCCGAACGGGGCGACTTCGGTCGAGAGTATGCCCTCGTTGATGCCGACCATTCCGTATTCGAGCGCTTCGGCGACGCGCCAGCAGCGTCCGACATCGCGGCTGAAGAAATAGGCGGCGAGGCCGAAGGGCGTGTCGTTGGCCATGGCGACCGCCTCGGCTTCGTCGCTGAAGCGGAAGAGCGGCGCGACCGGCCCGAAGGTTTCCTCGTGCGCGATTTTCATTTCGGGCGTTACGTCGGTGAGCACGGTGGGCTGGAAAAACTGCCCGCCGAGCGGGTGGCGTTCGCCGCCGAGGGCGACCTGCGCGCCCTTTTCCACGGCGTCGGAGATATGTTCCTCCACCTTGGCGACAGCGGCCATGTCGATCAGCGGCCCCTGCTGGACGTCGCTGCGTCCGTCGCCTACCTCCAGCCCCGCGACAGCCTCACTGAAGCGTTCGGCGAACCGGTCGTGGATTCCCTCCTGCACGAGGATGCGGTTGGCGCAGACGCAAGTCTGGCCTGTATTGCGGTATTTGGAGGCCATGGCGCCGGCGACGGCCTGGTCGAGATCGGCATCGTCGAACACGATCAGCGGTGCGTTGCCGCCGAGTTCGAGAGAGATTTTCTTGATGGTGCCGGCGCATTGCGCCATCAGCACCTTGCCGACTTCGGTGGAGCCGGTAAAGGACAGCTTGCGCACAGTGGGGTTGCCGGTGAGTTCACCGCCAATGGCGCCGGCGGAGCCGGTGATGATGTTGATGACGCCTTTCGGGAACCCGGCGCGTTCCGCCAGTTCGGCGAGGGCGAGGGCCGAGAACGGGGTTGCGGTCGCCGGCTTGATGACGATGGGGCAGCCGGCCGCGAGCGCCGGCGCGGCCTTGCGGGTGATCATGGCGGACGGGAAGTTCCACGGCGTGATGGCGGCCGCGACTCCCACGGGTTCCTTGGTGACGACGATGCGCCGGTCGCCGACGGTGGTGGGGATGAATTCCCCGTAGGCGCGCTTGGCTTCCTCGGCGAACCATTCGACGAACCACGAGGCATAGTGGATTTCGCCCTTGGCTTCGGCGAGGGGCTTGCCCTGTTCCAGGGTCATCATCAGCCCGAGATCGTCGACATTCTCCAGCATGAGGTCGTACCAGCGGCGCAGCAGCACGCCGCGTTCCTTGCCGGTGCGTGCGCGCCATGCGGGCCATGCGGCGTCGGCGGCCGCGACGGCGCGGCGGGTTTCGTCAGTGCCCATGCGGGGGACGGTTCCCAGCAAGTCGCCGTTTGCGGGATTGGTGACGTCTATGGTGTCGCCTGAGTCGGCATCCACCCAGTCGCCGTCAATATAGCATTTGGTGTGGAACAGTCCCTGGTCCCTGAGCTGCATCGCCGGATACTCCTCAAACTGCGGGCGCGGCCAGCGCGCCCTGCAACAGGCGCGCACTATAGCGGCCGCTGCGGTTTTGGTACAAGCGCCGGCGCGGGACTCAGAACTGGCGCTGGAAGCGGAGTTCGGCGCGGTTGCGCTTGTAGTCGTAGAGTTGCGCGTTGGTCTGGCGGGCTTCGTTCACGAGAACGAGCTGGGGGCTGATTCCGAATATGGTCAGCCGCCGATTGAACAACGAGACCCGGGCGATACGCAGGCGGTCTGCCCGGTCCGGATTGCCCTGGGTGAAGAAGGACCAGTCTCCCTGGTATCGTGACCAGTGCAATTCGCCGCCAACGCCGAAGGTGAATCCGAGCGGCAGGGCCACCGAGGCATCAGCGCGCAGCCAGCGTGTCGCATTGCGGTACTGTTCGGATTCGGTGCGTTCACGGCGATAGCCGACAGCGCCGTCCAGGCGCACGGTCGGCGCTACGGCCCAGACGCCGAACACGCTTGCCGAAAACAGCGGTCCGTCGAGATAGTCGAAGTCCGCGAACGTGCGCGTTTGCACGGCGATATTGCCACCGACGAGATAGGGTCCGTTGGGCTGATGCTCGAGTTCGACGCGCCCGCCGACGGTATCGGAATAGGGGGGGCCGCCGAACCATTGGCGCTGGACGGTGGCGAGGACGCTGCCTTCGGTGCGGGGCGCGATCAGCCAGCGCGGCCCGAGATGGACGGATGCTAGGCTTTGGTCGAACCTTCCGCCGGGATATTCGCGGTGATAGGCGTCGGCGCCGGCGCGCAGCCGCAGCCGGTCGTGCAGGGGATATTGATATTCGCCGCCGCCCCAGCCGACGACGCCGAGACCGGAACTTGCGAGGTCGGCTGCGGAGCGTTGGAAGGGCAGGCCAAAAATATAGATGATTTCAGAGTCCGACACGGCGCCGATATTGGTGTCGGGCGCGATGGCGCCGCCGGCGCGGAAGGTCCAGCGTCTGCGGGCGCGGATTTCGGCGAGGAAGCGGTTGATATTGGCGACCACGGGCGGGGCGGGGTCGCCTGCCAGCACCTGTTCGAAATGGCGGCGGGAGAGCTGGTCTTCGCCCTTGAGGAAGAAAGCGCGGGCGAGTTCCAGCCGCACGCGGACGAGTTCGGGGCGGTCGGCAAGGATGGCAAGGAGCGCCTGGATCGCTTCATCGAGGAGCGCGTTGCGCGGCTCCTCATCGGGAACGAGCTGCGCGGCGGCAATGGCAGAGAGGCCGATAAGGAAGTGGATATCAGTGAAATCGGCGTCGGGCGGCGGGTTGGCCGCGAGATGGCGCAGGATGATGAGGGCGAGGTCGAATCGTCCGGCGCCCATGAACGCGCGCGCATTTTCGAGCGTGGGTTCGATGACTGGCTCGGTGGCGGATTCCGTAGCCGGCTGCGTGCTCGACTCTGTGTTCGACTCTGTGGCGGGCTCGGTTGTCGGCTCGGCGGCGGCTTCCGGGGCAGCGTGCGAGTCCGCGTGAGCCGGGCCGAATTCGACAAGCAGGGCCGCAAGGGCGATAGCGCCAAGCAGTTTCGCGAGAGCCATGTTTCCGAGACCTCGGGAAGGAACGGTGAATGCTGTGCGGGAGATTGAGGCGTGCGCCCGCAGCCGGCCGCCGCAGAACATCTCGTTTCTGCGGCGGGATTTCATTTGCTCACGCGGCGAGGCGGCGCTGCCGGCCGTTCGCGTCAGTGAGATAGACGGTGATTTCGGGCATGTCCCGCGCCATGCGTCCGGCGATTTCCTCCGGCGCGACGAACAGGCCCGTGGAAAGGGCGTCGGCGGTCATGGCGTCGTCGGCGACGACACTCACCGAAAGATGGTGATTAGCGCTGCGTCCGGTGCCGGGAGAGAACAGGTGGTGATGGCGCGAGTCGGCGCTGAAGCGGGTGCCGTAGCCGCCGGAGGTTGCAAGCGCGCGGTCGGCGAGTTCCACGACGGTGCCCCAGGCGGCGGGGTTGTCGGGATCGGCAAGGCCGATCATCCACGGGCGGCCTTCCGGGTGCAGTCCGACGCCGCGGGTTTCCCCAAGGTCGACAAGTACGCTGGCAATGCCGCCGTCGCGCAGGATGTCGGCGATACGGTCCGTGATATAGCCTTGGGCAATACCGTTCAGCGTCACTGCGCGGCCGGCGCCGGCAAGCGCCACGCGGGTGTGCGAGACGTTCAGGGCGCGGTAGTCCACGCGCGCCCGCGCCTCGGCGATGGCGGCTTCGGAGGGGCCTTTGCGGTCGGCGGGGAAGCGGTTGAAGTGGTTGGCGTAGAGCGTCCAGAGGGGCTGGACGGTGACATCGAATGCACCTTCGGTGAGGGCGCCGAAGCGGCGGGCCGCGGTCAACAGGCGCACCATGTCCAGACTCGGGGAGTCGATGTGTCCGGTGCGGTTGAGCCGGCTGAGAGCGCTGTCGGCGCGGTGCAGGCTGAATTCCTTTTCGAGGCGGGTGATTTCGCGGGCGCAGGCGGCGAAGAGGCGCTCGGCCTGTGCCTTGTCGGGGTGTTCGAGCAGGATGCGGGCGGGTGCGCCGAGCGCTTCCCCGCGCCATTCATGGAGCGGCGCGTGGTGGGCAGCCGCCAGGCGCGGCGCGAGCGCGACGCCTGCAACGGCGCCGAAAACCGTGAGCGCGCGGCGGCGCGAAACGGGGTGCGCAAGGCTCATGAGTGGAGTTCTCCTGCTGGTCAGGCGTGGCGGTGAGGGGCTGATTTGGCCGCACCATACAAGCGGGGGTGCACCTGGTCCAGAGTCGCCGGGGGCATAAAAAATGGCCGCCCCGTATTGAAACGGGGCGGCCACTCGTAGGGCAGCTTGCGATTTACTCGCCGCCGTCCTCAGCTGCGTCTTCGCCTTCGTGGCTGTCGGCAAAGCTCGGGGTCGCGACGCCCATCGCGCAAACGACAGCGAGCGGAAGAAGGGTAGAGGTCAACAACTTGGTCATTTTTCAGCTCCCTTGTTTCAAGCCTAGCCTGTAGGCCCTGAGATTACGCTGCCGGAGGGTATGTGTCAAAGGCAGCCCGGTCTCCCGCGCCGGGTGTGTATACCGGGCAATGCCGGCGTCCGGCGCAAGGTTACAGCGGCAATTCAGCTTTTCCGCGCACCTCTCTGGCGTAACAGACTCTTTGGTGAAACACGGATGAAGGCGCCGGCAGCGCACCTCCGGTATTGCGGGCGTATCGGTGCCTGCCGCAGGCTGGTCGGGGCGCGAATGACTCGAAGTTTTCGCGCGAAACGTAAACCTGATTCCACATTTTTTGCGGCCATTTCCTCCTGCCGGAGCGCAGCTCTACGCACTTGCCGCGCCGAGAGAATCACCCCCCTTGCGCTCGAATTTCAGGGGGTGGCGCGCCGGAGATGAGGACACGACCGGACGGCGTGACGCGGACACGGTCCTCGACGATCCAGCGCACGGCCAGGGGATAGATGCGATGTTCCTGCACGAGCACGCGGGCGGCGAGGCTCTCCGGCGTGTCGTCGGGCTGCACAGGGACCTGCGCCTGCAGAATGATCGGCCCGTCATCGAGCACCGGGGTGACGAAATGCACGGTGCAGCCGGTCATGCGCTCGCCGGCGGCGAGCACCCGGGCATGGGTGTCAAGGCCCTTGAAGGCGGGCAGCAGCGAAGGGTGGATATTGATCAACCGCCAGCGCCAGCGGTTGACGAACGCGGCGCCGAGCACGCGCATGAAGCCCGCGAGGCACACGAGGTCGGCGCCGCGCGCAGCGATCGCCGCGTCGAGCGCTGCGTCGAACGACTCGCGGTCGGCGTAGTCGGAGCGCTCGACCACGGCGCAATCAAGGCCGGCGCAGCGGGCGTATTGCAGGCCCGGTGCATCGGCGCGATCCGAGAGGATCACAACCGGCCGGGCGGGAAATCCTGGAGCGCGGCAGGCGGCGGCCAGCGCGTGCATGTTGGAGCCGCGTCCGGAGATCAGTATGGCGAGGCGGCGCATCTAGCGGGGCGGTGTGTCGCTGATGATGATCCCCGGTCGGTCGGTGACAACGCCGATGCGCCAGGCGCGTTCGCCGGCAGCGGTTAAGGCGGCAGCGGCGGCATCTGCGGCCTCGGGGGCGGTGATTGCTGTCATGCCGATGCCGCAATTGAACACGCGCAGCATTTCGTCCGGGGCGACGGCGCTGCCGTCCGCGAGCCAGTCGAAGACGGGCGGGGTCGGCCATGCAGAGCGATGGAGGCGGGCGCCGAGGGTCGGCGGCAGGATGCGGGGCACGTTCTCGATCAGGCCGCCGCCGGTGATGTGGGCGAGGCCCTTGATTCCGGTTGCCAATGCGGCCAGCACTGCGGGCACATAGATGCGGGTGGGGATCAGGAAGGCTTCGGCGAGCGTTGCGCCGGGGGCGAAGGGCGCCGGCGCGTCCCATGACAGGCCGCGTTCGGCGACCAACTGCCGGACCAGGGAAAATCCGTTGGCGTGGACTCCGTCCGAGGCCAGTCCGAGGATGATGTCCCCGGGATGGATGTCGCGGCGCGGCAGCATGGCGCCGCGCTCCACGGCGCCGACGGCAAATCCTGCAAGGTCATAATGGCCGCGGTCGTAGAGGCCCGGCATTTCGGCGGTTTCACCGCCGATCAGGGCGCAGCCGGCCTGGCGGCAGCCTTCGCCTATGCCGGTGACGACTTCGACTGCGATCTCGGACGCCAGTGCGCCGGCAGCGAAATAATCCAGGAAGAAAAGGGGCCGGGCGCCGTGGACGACAAGGTCGTTCACGCACATGGCGACGAGGTCGATACCGATCCCGCAATGGCGGTCGGCGGCTGCGGCGACCATCAGCTTGGTACCGACGCCGTCGGTGGCAGCCACCAGCAGCGGGTCCCGGAAGCCTGCGGCGGCAAGGTCAAAGAGACCGCCGAAGCCGCCGAAATCGGGACGGGCGCCCGGCTGCGCCGTCGACGCAGCGATGGGGGCGATACGCTGCACGAAATCGGCGCCGGCGTCGATATCGACACCGGCGCGGCGATAACCGGAAATTTCGTCTGAACGACCGGGCATGGATCGGACGTTATGTTCCCGTCATGGCGCGGAACGGTGATAGTATGCACAGCACATGCTGCCGGCAACGGAGTTGGGGATCATGAAGATATGCCGGGTGATCAGCGCCGTCGGCGCGTTCCTTGTCTTCGGTTCGGGCGGTGCGGCGGCGGATGACCTGTTCGCCGTTGCCGGAGTGACGGTGGATGTGGAGGCGGAAAACGCGCAGGCGGCGCAGGAACAGGCTGTCAGCTCGGCGGCTGCGCGGGCGTTCGGCGCGCTGTTGCGGAAGGTGACACTGCCGGAGGAACATGAGCATCTGCCGGTGTTCGGCGACGAGGTGCTGGACCGCCTGGTGCGGGGCTATGAGGTTACCAATGAACGGCGCTCGGCGCAGCGTTATATCGGCGAATTCACGGTGCATTTCGACCGCGACGGCGTTGCCGGCGTGATGCGTATCGGGGCCATTCCGTGGGTAGAAACGCGCAGCCCGCCGGTGCTTGTGGTGCCGGTGGTGGATGCACCCGGAAGCAGCCTGTGGGCTGCCAATCCGTGGCGTGAGGCGTGGGAAGCACTGAATTGGCAGCATCAACTGGTGCGGCTGATCACGCCGGGCGTGGAACCCGGGAGCCTTGCCGGCATTTCGCAGCAGGAAGCGCTGGCGGGCGACGCGGCGCGTCTGGCGGCGGTGGCGCGCAGCCATGGCGCCGAGGGTGCCCTGGTAGCAGTTGCGCGCCCGCAGCCCGGCGGTGGACTGACGGTGGAAGCGCGGCTTCATGGCGCCATGTCGGGCGTGCCGGTAGCGCTCAGGATCGCCGCCGGCGAAGCGGAGGCGGAGGGTGATGTATGGCTGCGGGCGGCGGATTCGGTCGCACGCGAGCTTGAGAGCCAGTGGCTTGCGGACAATCTGCGCGACAGGGGCGATGCCGTGAGCGTGGGTCTCACGGTCGCGCTTGACGGGCTTGAAAGCTGGCTGGCGCTGCGCCGCAGCCTTGCCGGCATGGGCCGGCTGGAATGGCTGGAAATTCACCGTCTCGGCATTTCGGAGGCGGTGCTGACGCTGCATTACCGCGGCAGCGTCGAACGCCTACAGGAGGCGCTGCAACGGCGCGGTTTTGCGGCTGTGGTCGATGCGGACGGGGCCATGCAACTGGGGAGTCAGGACGGTGTGCCGGCGCCGGCTGCGGTGCGCGCGCCGATCGGCGTGCGCAGCACCCCCGACGATTTGCCGCTGGACGACTTCCTGTTCGAATGAGCGCAGTTTCACGAATTCCCGGGCGCGGCGGTCCGGTGACCCCATGAGTACACAGCGCAAGGTTCTGTTCTGGCTGGCGGTGCTGGCGGCGTTTACGGTCGTGCTGGTGTTGCTGCGGTCGGTTCTGCTGCCGTTTGTCGCGGGTATGGCGCTGGCCTATTTTCTCGACCCCGCGGTGGATTGGCTGCAGGCGCGCAAATTGCCGCGCGCGCTGGCGGCGACCGTGGTTCTGGCGGCGTTCCTGTTGCTGGCGGGCGCCAGCATGCTGCTGTTCCTGCCGCTGATCGAATATCAGATCGCCGGATTCGCGCGCGCTCTGCCGGGGGTGTTCCAGGCTGCCAGCGACGGTTTCGGCAAGCTGACAGACAGGGTTTCGGATCATCTGGATGCGGACCGTCTGGAGGCGGTTGACGCTGTCCTGTCGGAAGCGCAGAGGGCATTCGCGCGCTGGGCGCCGTCGCTGGCAAAGGTGCTTTATGAGTCCGGGGGTGCGCTTCTGAATCTCGCCGGACTGCTGATCATCACGCCCGTGGTCGCGTGGTATCTGCTGCGCGACTGGGACCTGCTGGTTGCCCGCGTCGACGGTCTGCTGCCGCGCGATTATGCACCGGTGATCCGGGAGCAGATGCGGGAGATCGACAAGCGGCTCGCCGGGTTCGTTCGCGGCCAGGCAGTGGTATGCCTGATCCTGGGGGCGGCCTATGCGGCGGCGCTGCATGTGGCGGGGCTGAATTACGGCATTATCGTGGGGCTGGTTTCCGGGCTCATTTCCTTCATTCCGTTTGTCGGTTCGCTGGTCGGGCTGTTTCTGTCTCTGGGGTTCGGATATTTGCAGTTTGGCGCGACATCCTATCTGGCGGTTCTGGGCGTTGTGTTCATCGCCGGGCAGGCGGTGGAAGGGTATTTCCTCACGCCGAAGCTGGTGGGCGAGCGTATCGGCCTGCATCCGGTGTGGGTGGTGTTTGCGCTCATGGCGGGGGGTGCGCTGTTCGGGTTTGTGGGCGTGCTGATTGCCATGCCAGCGGCGGCAGTGGTGGGTGTCCTGATGCAGTTTGCCATCGACCGGTACCGCTCAAGCCGTATGTTTCGCGGGCGGGACGGCATGTCGTGACGCCGGTCGGCGGGACCCAGCGGGCGTTTCCCTTCGCTGTTCACGAAGCGCGGAAGGCCGGCGATTTCCTGGTTGCCCAGGCCAACCGGGAGGCAGTGGCATGGGTCAATGGCTGGCCGGCATGGCCGTCGCCGGGGTTGGTGGTGCATGGTCCGCCGGGTTGCGGCAAGAGCCATCTGGCAGCGGTGTGGGCGGCGCGCAGCGGCGCGTGCGTGATTGCGGCCGCAGCACTGGCGGAGGAGGGGCCGGCGGCGCTGGCGGAGAATGTGCGCTTTGCGGCGGTGGACGATGTCGCGGCCGGCACCGACGAAGCCGCGCTGTTTCATTTGTACAATGCGGTGTTCTCGCGGCAAGGCGGCCTGTTGTTGACGGCGGCGTCGGCGCCGGCGGAGCTTGTCTTTGCGCTGCCGGACCTGCGGTCTCGAATCAACGCCCTGCCGGCGGTCGAAATTTCCGAGCCGGATGACAGCCTGCTTGCGGGTGTGTTGATGAAACTGTTTGCGGACCGCCAGATTGCCGCGCCTGCCGGGGTGGTCGACTATCTTGCCGTCCGCATCGAGCGTTCGTTTTCAGCGGCGCGAGACATTGTGGCGGCGATCGACCGCACGGCGTGGGAGCAAGGGCGGGCGGTTACCGTTCCGCTCGTTCGCGATATAGTGCGCGGCCATGCCGCCTGCGGATGACGAGGCAGGCGAACACCGGGGAGATTGAGGATGGATCTGGGATTGTCGGGCCGCAAGGCGATCGTATGCGCGTCGAGCAAGGGGCTGGGGCGCGCCTGCGCTGTTTCACTGGCGCGGGAAGGCGTCGATCTGGTCGTCAACGCACGGACGGCAGACGTCCTGGAGGCGACGGCGGCGGAGATCCGTGCCGAAACAGGGGTTTCAGTGACGGCGGTTGCGTGCGATGTGACGACGCCCGAGGGCCAGCAGCAATTGCTGGCGGCGTGCCCTGATCCCGATATCCTGGTGAACAATGCCGGCGGGCCGCCACCGGGTGATTTTCGCGAATGGTCGCGCGAGGACTGGATCAAGGGCGTGACCGCGAACATGCTGACGCCGATCGAGCTTATCAAGGCGACGGTCGACGAGATGATCCGGCGCAAGTTCGGGCGCATCGTGAACATTACCTCGGCGGCGACGCGCAGCCCGATCCCCGAGCTGGGGATGTCGAACGGCGCGCGCACCGGACTGGCGGGGTTTGTCGCCGGCCTGTCGCGCCAGGTCGTCGCGCACAATGTCACCATCAACTGCCTATTGCCGGGGCCGTTCGACACGGACAGGCTGCGCGGCAATATCCGGTTTCGCGCGCAGGCGGCAGGTGAGGATGAGGCGGTGCTCGCCGCAAATGCGGCAGCGGCGAATCCGGCAGGTCGTTTCGGGCTGCCGGCGGAGTTCGGGGATGCGTGCGCATTCCTGTGCAGCGCGCAGATGGGGTTTGTCACCGGCCAGCATTTCCTGATGGACGGCGGCGCCTATCGAGGTACTTTCTGAGCCATTGCAGCGGGGGCGGAGATGCCTGCCGCCCCGGCGCAGCCCGCGCGCCACGGTGTAATCGACATCGGCTCCAATTCGATTCGCCTGGTTGTGTTCGACGGGTCGGGGCGCGTGCCGCTGCCGCTGTTCAACGAGAAAATCCTGTGCGGAATCGGGCGCGGCGTGCAGCGCACAGGCCGTCTGCACGCCGAGGGCGCGGCGCTGGCGCTGGACAATCTGGAGCGGTTCGCCGCGCTTCTCGACTCGATGGATGTCGGCCAGGTGGATGCGGTGGCGACCGCGGCGGTGCGCGACGCTGCGGACGGCGCCGATTTCGTTCGGGAGGGGGCGCGGCGCACGGGTCTTTCGATACGGGTTCTTTCCGGCGAGCGGGAAGCAGCGCTGGCGGCTGCCGGAGTCCTGAGCGGAATGCCGGATGCCGACGGACTGATGGGCGATCTCGGCGGCGGCAGTCTGGAACTGGTGCGCCTTGCCGACGGCGCGGCGGCGGAACATGCCACGCTTCCGCTGGGGCCGTTGAATCTCGGAGGCGCGACGAAGCGGGAGTTCACGCGCGCGCGGAAGGCGGTCGATGCGGCACTGGCCGAGGTGCCCTGGCTGCGGAATTGCGCGGGTTCGGACCTTTATGCAGTGGGCGGGAATTGGCGGGCGCTGGCGCGCATCCATATGGCGCGGACGGAATATCCCCTGCGGGTGATACATTATTACAGAGTGCGACGGCGCGCGCTGATGGAGTTGGCGGGGTTCGTCACGCGGCAAAGCCGCGAGTCGCTGGCCGAATTGCGTGGCGCGCCGCGGCGGCGGCTCGATTTGCTGCCCATGGCGGCGTTGGTGATCCAGCGGCTGCTGCGCGCCGCGACGCCCCGCGATGTAGTGTTTTCAGCGCAGGGGCTGCGCGAAGGCCTGGCGCATGAGCATCTGCCGGCAGCGTGCCGCGCGCAGGACCCGCTGCTGGCAGCGTGCCAGGACCTTGCCGCGCGCAATGCGCGATTTCCGCAATGGGGTGACGAACTTGCCGTCTGGACACAGGCGCTGTTTCCCGGCGAAGCGGCGGGAGACGCCCGCCTGCGGCGCGCCGCGTGTCTGCTCAGCGATATTGGCTGGCGGGCGCATCCCGACTACCGGGCCGAGCAGGCGAGCGCCGGGGTGCTGTACGCACCGGCGCTTCATGCACGGCATGAAGAACGCTGTTTTCTCGCCCGCGCAGTGTTTGCGCGGTATAACGGGCGCGAAGGCGGCGAAGCGGAGGCAGTGCCGCAACTGCTGCGGGCGGCCGCGGCGCGGCGGGCGCATATCATCGGCCTTGCGGCGCGATTGGGAGACACGGTGTCGAGTGGTGTGCCGGGTCTGGTCGGGCGGTTTCCGCTGGTGCTTTCACGGCGAAAGCTGGTGCTGCGCCACCAGCCCGAAGACCGGGCCATGATCGGGGAAGCGGTAATGCGGCGTCTGGAAATGCTGGCGGCGGCGATGGGCCGCCGCCCGGATGTGCGCGTGTGCGACGCGGCAACGGAGCAACCCGCATGAAGCGGCTTGAAGGCCGTGCGGCGCTGGTGCTGGGCGCGGGGTCGGTGGGGCCCGGCTGGGGTAATGGCCGCGCCATAGCAGCGCTGTTTGCGCGGGAAGGCGCACGAATATTCGCCGTGGACCGGGACGCCGGCGCGGCTGCAGAAACGGCGGCGCATATTCGCGGTGAAGGCGGCGCGGTGGCCGTGCACACGGCCGATGTCACCGACAGTGCGGCTGTGAAAGCGGCGGCAGCAGCGTGTGTGGAGGCCTATGGCGCGATCGACGTGCTGGTGAACAATGTAGGCGGTTCGGCGCCCGGCGGGCCGGTGGAGATGGACGAAGCCGTATGGGACCGGCAGATGGACACGAATCTGCGCTATGTCTATCTGGCGTGCAAGCATGTGCTGCCGGTGATGGAGCGGCAGGGTTCGGGCGTGGTTGTCAATATCGCGTCAATCGCGGGGCTGCGTCATATCGGCCATGATCTGGCGGCCTATGCGGCCAGCAAGGCAGGGCTGATCCAGTTCACGCGGGTTACGGCGGTGAGCTATGCGGCGAAGGGCATCAGGCTGAACACGGTGACGCCGGGGCTGATGCACACGCCGCTGGTGACGCACCGGCTGGCGCGTGAGCGCGGCGGCGGCGATGCGGAAGCGCTGGTGGCAGCGCGGCACCGGCAGCCGCCGATGGGCCGAATGGGCGATGCTTGGGATGTGGCCTATGCGGCGCTGTTCCTGGCATGCGACGAGTCGAAATATGTGACGGGTACGGAGATCATTGTCGATGGCGGCCTGACCGCCACGACGGCTTCGCCGCCCGCGTGAGCCGCCCGGCGCTGGAGGGCAGTCAGTCCAGTTCCGGGATGAGGATTCGCCTCGGGTCCACCTCGTTGCGGAGGATGGTGAGTATCTCCGGGTCGGGGTCGGGCGTCCGAGGGGTGTCGTTCAGCGGTCCCAGGTCGAACCCGGTGCTGGCCTGCAGGTCTTCCGGCGTTATGCCGGGGTGGGTCGAGCGCACTTTCATGCGTCCGGCGGCCTTGTCGAAGTCGAAGATGCATTTCGGCGTGAAGACCAGTTCCGGGCCGCCGCTGTCGAGGCCGAGGGCGTTCCGCCCGTCCTGTCCGCCGGCCCAGCCGACGCCTGACACATAGTCCACGCGGTCCACAAATGCGCGCGCTTCATGGCGCGGCATCATGACATATTCACGCCGGAACAGGGTCATGTGCTCCGGGTGCAGGATGGGGCCGACGAGCCGCACCGCGGGGCTGGCATGGTCGCCGATGCACACGCCGTTGAGATTTCCCTCGCGGTCGATCTGTACGCCGGAGGAAAAGCCGAAACTGATATCGCCGCGCTTGAGGGCGAAATGGCCCGGATAATCGACGCTTTGCGCCTCGCAGGGCAGGTCGCGCAGGCGTTCGTCGAATTCCAGGTCGGGGAGGGCGTGAAGCCGCGACAGGTCAGGATTATGCGACCAGCCGGCGAGCAATATCGTCAGGTTGGGCGCGTGGGTGCGCTGGGCGAGCGCCATCGCGGCCAGGGGAATCCCGGTGATGTAGATGGCGGCGGCGCGGCCGGTCGCCAGGCCGGTGAAGCCGACCTCGCCATCCTGGATGTCGGCGGCGAGGGCGATCGTGAGTCGTTCATGCAGCGTTGCGTCGGGCATGGTCAGCGTACCGGCAGCGTGGTCTGCAGGCTCAGCAACCGGTCGAGGCCGATGCTGTCGAGATAGGCCTGATGCGTCGGGGGCCCATGGACATTGTCTGCGAGCCACGCGGCGAAAGTTTCTGCGCTGCGTGCGGCGTCGGCATACTCACGGAAGGCGCGGTCGTCGATGGACGAAAAGCCGAGGACGGGGCAGGGATGCGCGCCCCAGGGCGCCTCGACAACATGGCGGACGCGATAGGAGGGGATTTCATTCAGATGCGCGTTGCGGCGAATTTCCGCATTGTCGACGAGGCGCTCGGCGGTGACGATGACGGTGTCGCATGAGCGCGCCAGCGTGATGTCGAGACTTTGCGGCAGCAGGCGGCGTTCAGGAAAGAGGACATTGCCGTAGATATCCGCGGCCAGGGCATGGATGACCACGATTTCCGGGTCGGCCGGCGGCACGGCCCATAATTTGCGGCCCGTAAGCGGGCAGGAGAAAGGCTTGATGTCCGGGTTATGCGCGACGATGCCGGTGCCGCCGAGAAAGCTGGCCTGGAGAAAAGTCAGGCTGGATTCACTGGCGCGAAACCTGTCCCAGCACATGAGTTCGGGGTAGTCGACGACCTTGAGAGTACCGGCTTCTGCGGCGCGGCGGAAATTGCCGGCAAGGCCGTATTTTTCCAAGCCGACATAGGAGGTTTCGACGCAGGCGAGGCAGCCCGCGCCGGCGAGCATGTCCACTTCCGGGCCGTTGACGACGCCGACCACGGTGAGGTGGCGCCGGTTTTGCCGGATCAGTTCGCGCACAAAGGCCATGGGGTGCTGGTAGACGGCGAAGCCGCCAAGGGCGATGCGTGCGCCGTCAGGGACGAGCGCTGCCGCCTCGCTCAGGGAAATGACCTTGGGGGTGCGCTCCGGCCGGTTTTGTGTCATTCGCCTCGCTTTCGTCGCTCGGCAGGGATTTTATGCGGGTCGTGCTGCCGGCCGCCTATTCATGGACGATGTGCGCGTCCTGGGCAAGCGGGCGGTGCGTATTATGGGGAATTGGCGGAACGGTGCTTCGGGGGAAACAAGATTTCGCCGCCCGGGCCGGGGTGGCGCGGCGGCGTCCTGGAAAGGAAGGGCGACGACCGGCGCCGCCCTTCCGCTTTGCGTCCGACAGACGGGCTCAACTGGGGACGCAAAACTCTCCGAACTACTGGCTCCGGTTTGCGCCGTAAGCACCGATGACGTTGTTGACATCAACTGTGCCGACAACACTCGCCCCGGAGCTGTCGAAAACCCAGCTCCACATACCGTTCGTGTCAGGCAGTCCCCCTTCCATCCTGGCATCACCCGTGCCATAGGCCTTAGCGGTGGAATTTCTAAGATGGATTGTAGGAATGCTGGCGCTTCTGATCATGCCGCTTATCGTCGGCGTGCTCACGTTTTTCACAAACGGGATGAAATCCGCATTCAGCATGACAGTACCTGTCCACGTGCCGTTCATGTGGTCATCGTCACCGGCCATGAACCCCGCGGCACCACCGGAATAGGTTGCAGTTCCGCCCATAACAGGATTCTCGAACTCCTCAAAGTCGTCCCGGCCGGCCGGCATTCCTACGAGGTTCGCGAACACGCCGACGTTCACCCTGTCATTTCGGGGATAATCACTGGGTTCGGCGGCCCAAAGTCCAAAATGCGCATAGTCACTGGAGAAAACCTCCGCCTCAGCGGCCAGTGCGCGCGGCGTATCCGTCTTCGTCTCCAGGCTGCCCATCACGCTGTAGCCCTCGAACATACCGATCGGGGACAGATCAGGCATTGCGCCACCAAGCAGCTTGCCAGATGCGCCATCCAATACTAACTGAGCATACTTATCCCCATTGTCATCTGTTGGCATAGAAAAGGTAGGCACGCCCAATCCGCGGCTAACCCGCAACCTCGGCCCCATTTCCGTTCCCATTTCCGTTCCCATTTCCGTTCCCATTTCCACCGTAGGACCCGCCATACGAGCCGCATTGATGGCTGTGGTGTAAGCCTTCTTCTTGGTCACCGGCGGCATGCTTGGGTCCGTCCACATGTCGCGCGACGGCATTGTCGTATCATTGAGACCGGCAAAGCCTGACAGGGTCATCGGCGTGTCGACCGGTGGGTACATCGGCTTCATCGCCACTGTCGCCATGCCGCCCGTGGATTTCGCCATGAGAACCCCGAGGTTCTCATACACCTCGATGTTGCAGTCCATGGGGCCGGTGCAGGCGAAAATGAAGCCGGTTCCTTCAACGGTCTTGCTATGGTTGGCTTCAACCATGATCATGCCCGGGCCGAGAGCGCCGGTATCTGCCGGCAGCATGACCTCATGAACCGGCGGTTCAGGTTCGGGTTCGGGCTCGGGCTCGGGTTCCGGCTCCATCGGCGGTTCCGGGTCGGCCATGGTCATAGGGGGCGAGCTATCACTATCGCTGCAGCCCGCCGCAACAAGCGCGGCCATCAAAACCGCGAGAGAGCTTCTTGGAAGTGTCATTGATGGAGGACCCCCATAATGATTCGGTTGGGGAGCCTCCAGTGAGAGACCTCTTACGAGGCCTCTACTCTTAATACGTGAAGAGGCCCCGTGAAGAGGCCCCGTGAAGTTCTGACCCTAGGCTATCATGAAAATCAAAACCTGACAAGCACAAAACCTGCGCGCATGTCCTTGTCAAAAATATTTCATAAATACAATATGTTAGGGAAGGTCTGAACAAGTCGACGGTCGATTCTGTTATGATGGGTGAGATCGTTCAGGTGGTGTGGGGCGAGTGATGGATCAGTTGACCTTTGCGGAGCTTGAGCACGCTTCGAAGAAGCGCCGGACACGGCGCGAGGTGTTTCTGGAGAAGATGGACGGTCTGATCCCTTGGGAACGGCTTGAGGCGCGCATCGAGCCGTTCTATCCGAAGGTGGGGCGTGGGCGCCGGCCGTATCCGTTGGCGGCAATGCTGCGGGTGCACTGCGTGCAGGTGTTCTACAACCTGAGCGATCCGGCGATGGAGGACCTGCTTTACGAGGTGGAGTCGGTGCGGCGCTTTGTCGGGCTGCGGCTGTCAGGTCCGCTGCCCGACGAGACGACGATCCTGAACTTCCGCCATCTGCTGGAGAGGCACGGCCTGGGCGAGGCGCTGTTCGATGAGATCAACGCGCATCTGGCGTCGCTGGGGCACCGGTTGAAGACGGGGACGATCGTGGATGCGAGCCTGATTGCCGCGCCGTCGTCGACGAAGAACCGCGACGGCAGTCGGGATCCGGAGATGCACCAGACGAAGAAGGGCAATCAGTGGTATTTCGGTATGAAGGCGCATATCGGTGTGGACGCGGCGTCGGGGTTGGCGCACAGCCTGGAGACGACGGCGGCGAATGTCTCGGACGTGGCCACGGCGCACGCACTGCTGCACGGGGGCGAGGAGCGTGTGTGGGGTGACGCGGGCTACCAGGGGGTGGGCCGGCGCGCAGAGAACCGGGGTGTGGTGGTGGACTGGCAGATCGCGATGAAGCGCGGCAAGCGCCGGCAGTTGGACAAGGCGGGAGCGCAGGAGGCGGCGGAGAGGCGCAAGGGTTCGGTGCGGGCGAAGGTCGAGCATCCGTTTCTCTATGTGAAGCGCCACTTCGGCTATGCGAAGGTGCGCTACCGGGGCCTGGCGAAGAACAGGCAGCGCATCGCCGTGCTGCTGGGCTTCTCCAATCTGCTGATCGCCGGGCGCTACGCCGCGTGACACGGGATCGACCCGTGCGCAGCCGCCGCGACGCCGGCGGGAAGACGGTCGCGTCAGCCGTTGAGCCGACCTTTACACCCCTGTCTCATTGCAACACGACAAGTTTTCGCCCCGACGACGGGGCCCCGGCGGCTCGCAGACCAGCCAGACAACACGAATACCCGCCAAAATCACATTTGTTCAGACCTTCCTTAGAAGGATTCACAGTGCATGACCGACGCACCCCCGGCAACCGGCCTACCCTCTTGCAGGACAAAGCCTTCAAACCGCCCGGCGGGCGGCTAGAATAGCGCATCCGGCAACAGCCCGCTGATGCCTTCCGATTATCACGAGGTGGTGCCGGCGGAACTCGGGAATTTGAGGCATGAAGAACGCACATGCGGCAGTTGCAGCAGCCGGCTTGCTCCTGTTGAGCGCCTGCGGCAGTGGCGGTGGCTCCGACTCCCCGGCGGCGCACCCGCCTTCCGAGCCGCCTGCCAGCGAAACTACGGTCGAGCCGCCGATTACTATTCCGGACCAACCTCCGGTTCCCGGCGAGGTTCGGGTAATCGATGGAGACACGGTGGAGATCGACGGAACGCCTTATCGGCTGTTCGGCATTGATGCGCCGGAGAGATACCAGAAGTGTCGCACGTGGGGCCGGACATGGGCTTGCGGCGCCGCAGCCACCGAGGCGCTGGTGCCGCGGGCCGCAGGCATGACCTGTGAAGGCAGCAGCACGGACCGCTGGGGGCGGGTGGTCGGGGTCTGTTTCTCCGGTGGGGAGGACCTGAACGCATGGCTCGTGGCGAATGGCTGGGCCCTCGCCGCCACGGATTATTCGGAGGATTATGCGGACGAGGAAGAACAGGCCCGATCGGAAAAACGCGGGATACATCGCGGTGAATTCATCGAGCCATGGAACTGGCGGCGCGGCGAAAAGCTCGACGGGGTGGATAGTTTCGCTGCAATCGCTTCCGGCCCGCTGGATGTCAGTGCGCTCGTTGACCGGATGCTGCGCGACGATAATGCGGGCATTTACGGCCGTTGGCTGGATCACAGCGTGTTCGCGATCGTGAATGACACCGTGGCAGTCTCCTTCGGCGGTTCGCCCCTCACAAACCCCGGCCGGATCGGCGGGGGTGTCTGGAACGGCTCACTGGTCGGCATGGATATGCAAAACCGGATGCGTGTCGAAGGCGATGCGGCGATCGACATAGACGATTTCACCCGACCGGATGTTGATGTCGCGTTCACCGGTATCGAAGATGCCCGCGGCCGTGGCAAGGCCGACATCCACTGGGAAAATATCGCGGTGACGCGCAACGCCTTCCAGGCGCGAGGCCCGTCCGGCTCGATCGAAGGTAGATTCTATGGAAGCAACCACCAGGAAGTCGGTGGCATTTTCGCACACACTCGGCTCCTCGGAGCATTCGGCGCCTCACGGTGACCGACAGCGCCCGTCATTTACCCTCTATCGGGAAGCGGAGCACGCCGCTGTCACAGTACCAAAGTTGCATGTTCGTCAGCGATAATCGCCGGATGAATCTCGAGCGCATTGGCCAGGTTCATGACAGCCGTGGGCGTCGGATGATCCTTCACATCGCTCGCGTCCCGGACCGCCCTCGGTATGAGGCCTTCTTCCGCCCAATCGTCCGCCTCTCTCTCGGATCTTCCCGTTTCCCTTCCGCATTTCGGAGGGTCATTTCATTGACGAAGACAATGCCCCAACACTTCCGCAGGAATCCCGAGATGCTCGTGGAGCGCGCGCGCCATGGGCATGGTGATCGCGCGCTTGCCGGAGAGAACCTCTGAAACCTTGGCGCGGCTCCCGATGAACGGGATCAGGTCGCGGAGAGTCAGCTCCCCCTGTTCCATGCGGAACTCGATCGCGGCCACCAGGCCAGGATAACCCATCGGCTCGTGCTTGCTCTCATAGCGCTCGACGAGGCCGGCCAGGAGGTCGAGCTCGTTGAACTCGGCGCTACCCGGCTCGGCGTCCATCAGTGCGTCGACCCGCGCAAGTGCAGCCTCGTAATCCTTTTCGGTCCGGATCGGCTTGATCGTGCTATCGGCCATCTCACACCTCCTGGAGGTCCGCGGCGTCATAATAGTCGTTGCCCTTGATATTACCTCTCGATGAAGGCGGTGGTGAAATCCGGGGCGGTGTAGAGGACAGTGTAGCCCGCGTCCCGGGAGCAGAACCGGGAATCCGCGGGGATTGTTCCCAAAGGCGATGCACGATAGCGGCCCGGCGTGACCCTGTAGCTGTCAGGAAGCCCGACCGCCAGCAGCAATGGCTCGATCCGGTCCGAGGATAGCTCCCGACGCTCACGTGAAGCTGGCGCCGAAGCCGGGCGCCGCGCCCAGCACCTCCTCCATACGACCGGCTTTCAGCAATTCGAGAGGCTGTGCCACCGTTTCCTCGAAGGGCCAGTCACGAGTGAGGAATATCCAGGCCAGTTCGGGATCTCCGATGACCTCCATGACATTCGCAAGGCCGGGAACTACCCGGCCGGGGCCGAGGACCTGCGCCGCCGGAATGCTCAGGCCGCGCTTCGTCGATTTCCAGGCAAGGAGCGTTCCCCGTGCCACCCAGTCGTAGACCGTGGTGCGTGATACTTCGAGCCGTGCTGCTGCCTCCGAAACACCGAGGATATCCTTGCCCCGGTTTCGGTCAACGATGAAAGGGCGCAGCTTCCCTGGCACGCTGTCTTCCACCGCGTACTGCGCGGCCGCTGTTTCCAGAGCAACCGCCACCGCCAGACGCGCCTCCCCGGGGCGCCGGCGGACGAATTCCCGGGTACGGGACGACAGGGCTGGACACTCCTGCACCAAAAACTTCAAAGCCTCATTCGTCGGTCCGGACATATCTTCCTTGTCATTATTCGCGGCAAGTCTTATTGCTCAGAATGTCCAGTTTGTACAGAAGCCCTATCGAAATCGCTTGATTTTGCTTCCTGATAAGGCGGAATCTGTGTTGTTTGCGAGCGTTTGTAAACCGTTTTGAGAGCCAGGATTTCTCGGAGTCATCGGAGCGCTGGTTCGATACCCGCGATATCGACTACAAGGTCGGCGTGTTCGGAAACGGTTTCACGAATATCGGCGATGAGGGATATGAGGACGGTCATGTCACCGGGACATTTGCGGGTTCGCAACACGAGCATATGGGGGGAACCCTCAAGAGAACTGACATGGTGGCCGCTTTCGGCGGCAGCAAGTAGCAGACATTATTCCGGGGCGGGGCCGGGGAAGCGGCGGCGCAGGATATGCTTCAGCGCCTTGCCTGAGGGGTTGCGGGGGACTTCGTCGACGAAAGCGACTACCTTGGGGAGCTTGAAGCGGGCAAGGCGGCCCATGCAGTGCGCAATGACGGCGCCGGCGGTCAACGTGTCGTCCTGCGCCGCGACAATGGCGGCCGGCACCTCGCCCCAGCGGGCGCTGGGCTGGCCGATTACCGCGACTTCGCGCACGCCGGGATGCGACAGGATCGCATTCTCCACCTCCGCCGGATAGATATTCTCGCCGCCGGAGATGATCATGTCCTTCAGGCGGTCCTCGATGCTTACGAAGCCGTCCGCATCCCTGGTCGCGATATCGCCGGTATGCAGCCAGCCATTCCGCAGCGCCGCCGCGGTCGCTTCCGGATTACGCCAATATTCTTTCATGACATGGCGGGCGCGGAGCACCAGTTCCCCCGCTTCGCCGGGCGCAGTGTCGCGGCCCTCGCTATCGACGATGCGCACCTCGGTATGAAAAAACGGCTTGCCGGTGGAACCCGGCCGCAACGGGCCGTCTTCGGGGTCGATCACGCAGGCCGGGCCGCAGCATTCGGTCATGCCGTAAACCTCGATAACATTGATGCCGCGGCGCGCATAAGCCTCCACCGTTGTTACCGGCACCGGCGCCGCGCCGCACATGATCCAGCGCAGACTGCGGATGTCCGCCTCTGCGGCGGCGGGGGACTGATCCATGAAATTCAGCATTGCGGGCACTGCGATCATGTTGTTGATGCGCTCCTCGGCGATCAGCCGCCATGCCAGCGCGGCATCGAAAGTCCGCATCAGCACATTGGTCACGCCGCGCTGCACATTGGCGGTGAGCGGCGCCAGCGCCCCCACATGATAGGCCGGCAAGGCGACCAGATAGCGGTCTCGCAGCCGCATGTCGGCTGTCACATTCAATGATGTGCACGCCCATACCGCGCTCTCATGCGAATGCACGACGCCCTTGGGCATCCCGGTCGTGCCGGACGTGTACATGATGTAGAGATTGTCTGAATCGGCGGCGCCGATGGGCGGCTCGGCGTCGGACTCGGCAGCCTGCAGAGTGTGATAATCAAGCGCGAACAAGTCGGTGTCGGCTGCGGCGATATGAATCCAGCGGCGCACGCCGGTGCTGTCGGCGCGATCATGCAAGGCGGCAGCAATTCCCCGGAATTCCTCACCGTAGATCAGCATTTCGGCGCCGGAATCGGCGAGGATCGGGGCCAGCTCCCCAGCCACGAGGCGCACATTGAGGGGCACCACGACAGCGCCGATCTTCGCCAGAGCGAAATAGCTTTCGAAAAATTCCGGGCAGTTGAGCGCCAGCAGCCCCACGCGGTCGCCGGGGCGCACCCCGAGCGCAGTCAGAGCGTGGGCAGTACGGTTGGTTTGCGCGTTCCACTGCCCGTAGCTGAGGCGCCGCCCCGATGCGACATCCACGATCCCTTCAAGGGCCGGATTGAGATAGGCGCGCTTGGCGAGAAACAAGCCGATATTGTTCTGCATCTGCAAGTCTTTCGTGAATCAGACAGCGGTGAGGGGACTTGTCGCAATCGGTGTAATGATCATGTATCATTTTTGCGACTTTTCGTGTCACGGGTCTGGCATCATGCGGTTGACTGTCGAACGCGCCGAATTGCTGCGGCTGCTGCAACATGTGCAGAGCGTTGTGGAGCGGCGCAACACCATTCCCATCCTGTCGAATCTGCTGTTGTCGGCGGAAGACGGCGCGCTGCGCATCACCGCGACCGACATGGATATCTCGGTGGTGGATTCCGGCTCGTCGACGATCCTCATGGACGGCAGGACGACGGTGCCGGCACTTATGCTCTATGACATCGTGCGCAAGCTGCCGGACGGCGCCCAGGTCGAACTCGCCGCCGAGGACGGCAATGAAAAGCTGGCGCTGCGCTCGGGCAGCACGTCATTTTCTCTCAACTGCCTTCCGGCGGACGACTTTCCGGCCATGGCCGAAGGAGATTTCGACACGCGCTTCACTATTCCCGCCAGAAATCTGCGGCGCCTGATGGAAAAAACACGCTTCGCCATCTCGACGGAAGAAACCCGGTACTATCTCAACGGTGTCTATTTCCATGCGGTCGAGACACCGGGCGCACTGCGGACGGTGGCGACCGACGGCCACCGGCTGGCGCGCGTCGAAACCGAACTTCCCGATGGCGCCGAATCAATGCCCGGCGTCATTGTTCCGCGCAAGGCGGTGAACGAACTTCACAAGCTGCTCGACGATATCGAAGACGAGGTGGCGGTCGACATGGCGGAAGGCCGTATTCGCTTCACCGTGGGCAGCACCGTCCTCACCACGAAACTGGTCGACGGCACATTCCCGGACTATGAGAGAGTGATACCCGCCAGGAACGAAAACATCATCACCGTGCACAGCCGGAATTTCGCGGCGGCGGTGGACAGGGTATCCACGGTTTCGGAAGACAAGTCGCGCTCGGTCAAGCTGAGCATAGACAGCGGCAAGATGGTGTTGAGCGCGCACAATGTGAACCAGGCGTCGGCAAGCGAGGAAGTCGCGGTGGACCATGACGGCCCCGCCATCGATATTGGCTTCAACGCGCGCTATGTGCTGGACATGACCCAACAGATTGACGGTGAAAGCCTGCGCTTCGCCGTTTCCGACCCTGCCGCGCCGGCGGTGATCAGCGACAGCGACGATGCTTCGGCATTGTATGTGCTGATGCCGTTGAGGGTATGAGCGGCGGCCTCGCCCCGCCGCCGGCCCGTCCGCACAGAACCGCCGCGGCGCAGCCTGCGCCCGTGCCTGCGCCGATGGCGGTGCGGGCGCTGCGGCTGACCCGGTTTCGCAATTATGCATCGTTCAGCCACGCTTTCGCGGAGGGGCCGGTGGTGCTCAGCGGCCCCAACGGCGCCGGCAAGACCAACCTCCTGGAAGCCCTGTCCCTGCTCGCCCCGGGGCGCGGGCTGCGCGGCGCGCGCCTTGATGACCTGCGCTGCCGCACCGCCGCCAATGGCGGCGCATGGGCCGTCGCCGCGCAACTGGAAACGCCGGCGACCGGCGCCGGCGGCATCGCCGTCGGCACCGGCAGCGACCCCGGCGGGGGCGACCGGCGCGTGGTCCGCATCGACGGCAAGACCGTGCGCGGACAGGCGGCGCTTGCCGACCATGCTGCGGTTGTCTGGCTCACCCCCGCCATGGACCGCCTGTTTACCGACGCGCCGGGCCATCGCCGGCAGTTTCTCGACCGCCTGGCGGCGAGCTTCGAACCGCGCCACGCGCATGAACTCGCAGCCTACGGGAAAGCGGTGCGCGCGCGGCTGCGGCTGCTTCTGGACGACGCCGAGCCGGCATGGCTGAGCGCCGCGGAAGAAACCATGGCGGCCCATGGTGCAGCGGTGGCTGCCACCCGCGGCGCGGTGGTGGCGCAGCTTTCCGCAGCCCTGCGCATGGCCGACGGCCCGTTCCCGCGCGCCGCCCTGGCCGTGGAAGGGGAACTTGACAGGTGGCTGGAGACCATGCCGGCGCTGGATGCGGAACAGCGTTTCGCCGCCGCGCTGCAGGATGCGCGCGCGCGTGACCGCGACAGCGGGATTACGTCATTCGGCGCCCACCGCAGCGACCTCGCAGTGTGGGACCTGGACCGCAGCATGACGGCGGCGCAATGTTCCACCGGCGAGCAGAAGGCGCTGCTGATCGCCATTGTGCTCGCCTGCGCGCGTCTTCATGCAGCGCGGCGCGGTGCGGCGCCCCTGCTGCTGCTCGACGAGGTGGCGGCACATCTCGACCCGGTGCGGCGCAATGCGCTTCTGGAAGCAAGCCTCGCGCTCGGCAGCCAGTGCTGGTTCACCGGCGCCGACGCCGCGCAATTCGAGGCGCTTGCCGGGCGTGCCCGGTTTTTTGCGGTGGGCGACGGGAAACTGCGCCCGCTGGCGGCGATGGAGTGAGCATGAACGATATGGACGGCGCCTACGACGCCGAATCAATCAAGGTCTTGCGCGGCCTCGAAGCGGTGCGCAAGCGGCCGGGCATGTATATCGGCGACACCGATGACGGCTCCGGCCTGCACCATATGGTCTTCGAGGTGGTGGACAACTCCATCGACGAAGCACTGGCCGGCTATTGCGACCGCATCACCGTGGCGCTCAATGCCGACGGCTCGGTGACTGTCACCGACAATGGCCGCGGCATCCCTACCGAAATCCACGATGAGGAAGGCGTGTCCGCCGCGCAGGTGATCATGACCCAGCTTCACGCCGGCGGCAAATTCGACCACAACGCCTACAAGGTGTCGGGCGGCCTGCACGGGGTCGGCGTGTCGGTGGTCAACGCTCTGTCTGAGCGGCTCGACCTGACCATATGGCGCGGCGGCGCGCGCCATGCCATGCGCTTTCGCGGCGGCGAGCCGGAAGCGCCCCTGGCCGCCAGCGGCGCCGGGAACGGACGCACCGGCACCGAAATCACTTTCTGGCCCTCGCCGGAAACCTTCACCGGCACGGAATTCGAATTCGCGCGGCTGGAGCATCGCCTGCGGGAACTCGCATTTCTCAATTCCGGCGTCGCCATCATGCTGGAAGACCGCCGCGGCGTCGAGCCGCGCGCCGTCACCATGCATTATGACGGCGGTATCGAGGCGTTTGTCGCCTGGCTCGACCGCCACAAGCATGCGCTGCATGCCCCGCCCATTCGCATCGCCGGAGAGCGCGGCGCCGTGCTGGTGGAAGCGGCGCTGCAATGGAACGACAGCTATCACGAAAACGTCCTGTGCTACACGAACAACATCCCGCAAAGCGACGGCGGCACCCATCTGGCCGGCTTTCGCGGCGCCCTCACCCGCACCATCAACGCCTGGGCCAATGCCAGCGGCGTGCAGAAGAAGGAAAAGGTCACACTCGCCGGCGAGGACATGCGCGAGGGCCTCACCGGCGTTCTGTCGGTAAAGGTGCCGGACCCGAAATTCTCCTCTCAAACCAAGGAGAAACTCGTCAGTTCGGAAGTGCGCACGGCGGTTGAAGGCGTGGTGAACGAACGTCTCGGCCAGTGGTTCGAGGAGCATCCGAACGAGGCGCGGACGATTGTCGCCAAGGTTGTCGAGGCAGCGGCCGCGCGCGAGGCGGCGCGCAAGGCGCGGGAACTCACCCGCCGCAAGGGCGCGCTGGACGTGACCAGCCTGCCCGGCAAGCTGGCGGACTGCCAGGAGCGCGACCCCGCGAAGAGCGAACTGTTCATTGTCGAGGGCGACTCTGCCGGCGGCTCGGCGAAGCAGGCGCGCAACCGCAGCAATCAGGCGGTGCTGCCATTGCGCGGCAAGATCCTCAATGTCGAGCGCGCCCGCTTCGACAAGATGCTGTCATCGGCGGAAGTGGGGACACTGATCGCCGCCCTCGGCGCCGGCATCGGGCATGAGGATTTCAACATCGACAAGATCCGCTACCACCGGATCATCATCATGACCGACGCCGATGTGGACGGCGCGCATATACGCACGCTGCTGCTTACATTCTTTTACCGCCATATGAAGGAAGTGATCCAGCGCGGCTATCTGTATATCGCCCAACCGCCGCTGTTTCGCGTGCAGCGCGGGCGCAATGAAGTCTACAAGAAAGACGAGCGCGAACTGGACGACTATCTGATTGATGAGGGGCTGCGAAACGCCCGCCTGCTGGTCGGACCGCCGGAGGCGCGGGAAGCGCGCGCCGGGGCCGATCTGCGCGCGCTGGTGGTGCGGGCGCGCGAGCAGGGAGCCGCAATCCTCGCGCTGGCGCGGCGCGACGATCCCGCGCTGATCGAGCAAGCCGCTGTGGTCGGCGCGCTGGACCCGGCGCTGGCAGACGACCGCGCCGCTGCCGACGCCGCAGGCGCGCGTCTTGTCGAACGGCTCAACACCCTGGCGGCGCCCGGTGAGGAAGGCTGGTCTCACGAGATCGACGAACATGGCGCCATGGTCTTTGTCCGCGCGGTGCGGGGGGAACGCACGCGCCGCCGCCTCGACCCCGCCTTGCTGCGCAGCGCCGAAACGCGGCGCCTGCATGCCGCCGCCGCCGAACTGCGCGAACTCTATTCCCACCCTCCGGAACTGGAAGCCAGGGACCAGACAAGCGGGCCGCTGAATTCCCCCATCGCCCTCGCCGAGGCCGTGCTGGCGCTGGGTCGCAAGGGCATTTCGGTGTTCCGCTACAAGGGTCTCGGCGAAATGAACCCCGACCAGCTATGGGAAACCACGCTTGATGCGGAAGCGCGAACGCTGTTGCAGGTGGGCGTTGAACATGCCGATGACGCCGAAGACCTGTTTTCCACGCTGATGGGCGATCTGGTGGAGCCGCGCCGCGCATTCATCCAGGAAAATGCGCTCAACGTGGCCAATCTGGACGTGTGACGGGCCGGGAATTTGTTTGACAAGTAAATGTACGAATCCCTGAAAAACCCCGGGTTATTTTATGAAATCTAATTATTTTCAATGAGTTATGGGGAACAAATTTGTTTGATGGATGTTTGATGATGAAGCCGCTTCGACATGATGGCCTGTCCGCGCATGGATGGGCCGGGAGCCGGGAATTTGTTTGACAGGTAAATGCGCGAAGCCTTGAAAATACCCGGGATATTTCGTAAAAATTTCGTTTTTTCAATGAGTTATGAGGAGAAAATTTGTTTGACGGGTATTTGATGAATTGTCGCGGCGGCGTCGATTTGCCCTATGCTGTGCGCCGCATGTCTGAAGAGGGTTCCATGCGTCTCTTCGTGTGTCTCGCGGTGAGCGCGGCCGACGCGCAGAACCGCCGCAGTGTCACCATCCGGAGCGAAGGCGCGAGATTGGCGGGCGGCCTCCGGTTTCCGCCCGTTTTCGCCGCGCCGGCCAACCATGGTCAGGATAATCCTCCCGGCAGGGCCGGAGCGTGACAATGGACCGGCAACCCGAATATCTGGCCGATGTCGTGAGGGAGCTTCGCAGACTCCCGCGAGAGACGGAGTGGGTCGAATTCAAGGTCAATGCCGCGAATCCGTCGGACATCGGCGAATATATCTCGGCGCTCTCGAACGCGGCGGCGCTGACCGGCAAGGCAGCCGCCTGGCTCCTGTGGGGTGTATCCGACGACACGCATGACCTGGTCGGTACAACTTTCCGGCCCGGCGCCAAAAAGGTTGGCAATGAGGATCTGGAAAACTGGCTGTTGCACCTGCTCGAACCGAAGATTTCTTTCCGGTTTCACGAACTGGCTGTCGAGGGTCGGCCCATCGTCATGCTCGAAATCGAGCGGGCGCGGGGACAGCCGGTCCGGTTTCGCGGCCAGGAATTCATTCGGATCGGTTCCCATAAACGGCCGCTGAAGCATTTTCCGGAAAAGGAACGATCGCTGTGGCGCGTTTTCGACCAGACGCTGTTTGAGGATCACATCGCGGTCGAGAGCGTGCACGATCACGAAGTTCTCAGACTGGTCGATTACCCCGTCTATTTTGAAATGCTCGACATGCCGCTGCCCGAAATGCGCGGCGGCATTCTCGACCGGCTGGCAAATGACAGGCTGATCCACAGATGCGCCGCCGGACGCTGGAATGTGACGAACCTGGCTTTGCTGTTGTTCGCAAGAGACCTGGAAGACTTTCGCAACCTGCGGCGCAAGGTCTTGCGAGTCATTCAATACCGGGGAACCGGCCGCACCGAGGCGGCGAGGGAACGAAGGGAAGTTAAGGGATATGCATCCGGGTTCGCAGGAGCCATGCAATTCATCAACGGCTTGCTTCCCGCCAATGAAACCATCGGCGAAGCGCTGAGGCAGGCGGTTCCGGCATTCCCCGAACCGGCCGTGCGGGAGCTGATCGCCAACGCCCTGATCCATCAGGATTTCACGATCACCGGAGCCGGTCCGATGGTGGAAATCTTCGATGATCGCATCGAGGTCACCAATCCCGGCCTCCCGCTGGTGGACACGCTTCGCTTCGTGGATACATCGCCGCGCTCGCGCAACGAGTCGCTCGCCTCGCTCATGCGCCGGATCGGCATTTGCGAGGAACGCGGCAGCGGATGGGACAGGATTGCCGGCGCCTCTGGTCGAAGCGTCAGGCGACCACACGCGAGTGGTCCTGTTCGCACCGCGTCCGCTGCTGAAGATGGACCGCGAAGACCGTGTGAGAGCCGTCTATCTGCACGCCTGCCTGAAATATGTGAACCGCGAATATGTCAACAACATATCGGTGCGAAAACGCTTCGGAATCGAAAGCCGGAACAGCGCAAGGGCCTCAAGGCTGATCGCCGAAGCGATTGATGAGGGCGTGATCGTTCCCCACGACCCGGCGGCCGGACGCAAGATCATGCGGTACATGCCGTGGTGGGCCAGGGCCGGAAGCCGGGAATTTGTTTGACAAGTAAATGCACGAGTCGTTGAAAATGTCGGGGTTATTTCGTGAAAGCGCCTTATTTTCAATGGGTTATGAAGAAAAAATTTGTTTGATGGGTATTTGATAATGCACGCTCCGCATGGAATCCGAATCGTGCGGGAGGTGTCTTTTGACTCCTGCTCCCGGCGCCCTGGCAATGCGGAAATTTGTTTGACAAATTGCTGTCCGGCAGGTGCTGCACAGGGGGTGCGAAGGGGAAAGTCTACGTATTTTCAAATATATAGATGAAACAGATTTGTTTGACAGGTATTTGATGAACTGGCGCGGCGGCGGTTTTCCTATGCTGGGCGCAGTATGTCTGAGAGGGTTCCATGCGTTTTTTCCTCACAATGTGTCTCGTCGCGTGTCTCACCGCGAGTGCGGCCGATGCGCAGAGCCGCCGCGGCGTCACCATCTGGAGCGAAGGCACGCGATTGGCGGGCGATCTCTGGTTTCCGCCCGTTCTTGCCGCACCGGCGCCAGCCATTCTCATGAGCCATGGCTGGGGCGGGGAACGCGGCCATCTGAACCGCGCCTATGCGCCTCATTTCGCACGGGCGGGGTTCATTGTCCTCACCATCGACTATCGCGGCTGGGGCGGCTCGGACTCGCGGCTGGTGCTTGCCGAACCGCAGCCGCGCGCCGGCGCCGACGGGGTCGCCACTGCCCGCGTGCGTCTCATCCGCGAAGTCGTGGACCCGCAGGACCAGTTGCTCGACATAACCAATGCCTTTGCCTTTCTGGTCGGCGAGCCGGAGGTGGATGCGGCGCGCATCGGCGTCTGGGGAACCAGTTATTCGGGCGGTCTTGCCATTGCCTTTGCTGCGCGCGAGCCGCGCGTTGCGGCCGTGGTCGCCCAGGTCGGATTCATGGGCGCCAGCGGCACGCCGCCGGACCGCGGGCGTCGGCGCGCGACCGAAAAGGCGCGCGGGATCATTGATCCCGTCCCGCAGGGCATTGACGAGATACCCGGCCTGCGCGGCACGCCGGACCTTGCCAAGATGGTCGGCTGGCGCCCCCTTGACGAAGCGGCGAGGATACAGGCGCCAACCCTCATCATTGATGTGGAGGATGAGGAACTGTTCGACCGCACCGCCAACGGGCGCGCGGTCTATGACATTGTGCGGGCGCGCATGACCGCCGACTATGTGCTGTATCCGGGCCGCCATTACGACATTTACGGCCGCCACCTGTCGGCAGCCCGGGCGCGCGCCGCAGACTGGTTCATTGCGCATCTCATGCCGGAACGGGAATGAGACGGGCCGCACGCGGATTCACCCTCATGATTGCGGGTATTTTCGCTGGCGGCGGGGCTTCGCGTCTGCTATGCAGCCGCGCGGCCCTGCCGCAGGTTCATCATGTCATCATGCGCGTCACAAAGGAGTAGAAACATGGCCGACAATCACGGCGGCGCGGACTTCGGTCTGATCATCACATGGATCGGCACGCTCGCCTTCGGCGCAATCGCCGTTTACGCCATGTCGGCCATTCTGGCCTGAACCGCGTCTCAACCCTCGCGCCAGCGTTCGATGAAGCCGGCATCGGGTTCGAGGCCCAGGCCCGGCCCGTCGGGAACGGCGATCGTTCCGTCGCGGGGGTTCAGCGCGCCGCCATAAAGGTCGGCGTCCAGCGTGACATAAAACCGCTCGATCGCCTCGATCGACGGGTGAGCCGCCAATACTTGCAATGTGGCAAGGAATCCCGGGCCGAAATAGGGAGAATGCGGCGCCAGCAGGATGTTGGCGTGTTCGGCCAGGGTGGCGATCCTGAGAAATTCGCCGATACCTCCCACCTTCGTCACGCTCGGCTGCGCGTAATCCACGGCTTCCGCCGCGATCATCGCTTCGAACTGCCATGAGGTGCAAGCATTCTCGCCTGCCGCCACCGGCATTGCGGCCGTCGTTCGCAGGTCCGCCAACGCCTCGAAATTCTCCGGCGGCCACAGCGGTTCTTCCAGCCAGTGCAAGTTGCAGTCTGCCAGCGCATCTGCCATGCGGCGCGCTTCGGGCGGGCTCCAGACGCAGTTGACATCGAGCATGATCGGCACGCCCTCGCCGGCGGCCTTGCGCGCCGCCGCCACCGGCGCCACAGTGCTTTCGTGCAGTTTGATCCGCTCATAGCCTTCATCAAGCGCCGCCGTCACCTGCGTTGCGACGCCTGACGCATCGCCAATTTTCAGCAGGCTGGCATAGGCCGGCACGGCTGCGCGCGCGCGCCCTCCGACAAGCCGGTGCAGCGGCTGTCCGGCGGCCTTTCCGGCAAGGTCCCACAGCGCGATTTCCAGCCCGCTCAGGGCGAAGATGGTGATTCCGTAACGCCCGAAAATATGCAGCGCCAGTTGGATATCCTTCATCAGCGGCGCGATATCGGCGGCGTCGCGGCCGATCGCCAGCGGCGCTACCATGGTTTCCAGGGCCTTTTGCGTGGCCGGAATGGCGTTGTATCCGAACGCCTCGCCCCAGCCGACCGCGCCGTCTTCCGTCTCGACGCGAACCAGCAGCGTGCGCATTTCGGTCCAGGCGCTGCCGCCCCAGCCCGTCGGCGGGCCGCCATGGCTGAACGGATAGCGCAAGGGAATGGCGTCAACCGCCGTGATTTTCATGGGAGCCTCGTTTCATCAATGTGACATTCATACCGCCGGGCGCCTGCTCCGACGCCAGCAATTCCACCGTCGCGACATGCACATGCGCCGGCGCCTCGAGCGCATACAGCGCCGCCGCCGCGATATCTTCCGGCTCCAGCAGCTTCATGCCGCCCTTGAGGCGCTCGATCACCGCCGGGTCGTCGATAGCAGCGGCGAAAAACCCGGTCTCCACGCGCCCCGGGCACAATTCCGTCACGCGGATGCCGGAACCAAGCAGTTCGATGCGCAGATTCTGTGAAAACAGATGCACAGCGCCCTTTGATGCGCCGTAAATCGCCGTGAACAAGGGATAGAGTCCGGCAACCGAGCCGATATTGACGACGTGCCCGCGCCCCCGCTCCCGCATACCGGGCAGCACGGCGCGCGTGACATGCACCAATGCCGTCGCATTCGTGTCCAGCGTGGCGTCGATATCCTCGGGCGTTGCACCCAGAAAGGACTCCATGCCGCGCCCGACGCCGGCGCTATTGACCAGAACATCCACATCCAGCGCCCCCAGGGCCGCGTGGACGGCGCCGCGGTCGCGTACATCGAGTGTGAGCGCTGCGCAGCCTGTTTCGTCCGCCAGCGCCGCAAGGCGCTCGCCATTGCGCCCTGCCGCCGTGACAGAAATGCCGCGCGCCGCCAGCGCGCGGGCGCAGGCGCGGCCGATCCCCGCCCCTGCCCCGGTGACCAGGGCAGTGCGGTATGCGCCGATGGTCACGGCACGGTCCTTGGCGTCATCAAGGCCGGGTCATGCCTGCGCGCGGGCGAGTCCGGCGGCGCGAATATCTGCCAGCGTGGCGCGGGTGGTGATGATATCCAGATCGAGGCGAATCTCGATAACCGCCGGCTTGCCGGATGCGCGCGCGCGCGCCAGCGCCGGCACGAACTCGTCGGTCGCCGCCACCGTTTCGCCGTGTGCGCCGCAGGCGCGGGCCAGCGCCGCAAAGTCCGGATTGCTCAGCGCCGTGGCGATCGGACGGTCTGGATAGTCCCGCTCCTGATGCATGCGGATGGTGCCGAACGCGCCGTTATTCACCACGATGATGATGACCGCCGCGCCGTGATGCACGGCGGTGGCGAGTTCCTGGCCTGTCATCATATAGCCGCCGTCGCCGACGAACGTCACCACGCAGTGGTCGGGATGCGCCAGCTTGGCGGCCACGCCGGCGGGAATTCCGTAGCCCATGGCGCCCGCCGTGGGGCCGAGTTCCGAGGGCCAGCCGCGAAACCGCCAGAAACGCTGCGGCCAGCCGGAAAAATTGCCGGCGTCCACCGTGACGATGGTGTCGTCCGGCAGCGCCTCCTGCGCCGCGGCGACAATGGCCGCCATGTCGACCGGACCGTCGAAGCGCCGCGGGCGAAGCGCCGCTTCATGATCGGCGCGCGCGGACGCCAGCCAGTCCGCGCGGTGAGTGCTTTCCACCGGCGCCAGCGCCCGCGCCTCCCGTGCGAACGCGGCCGACCCCGCGTGAATCGACAGCGCCGGTTGAAACACCCGCCCCAGTTCTTCCGCTTCGGGGTAGACATGAATGAAGTCCTGGCGCGGCACCGGCGTCTCCAATGCGCTGTAACCGCGCGTCGTGATTTCGCCGAGACGCGCGCCGACAACCAGCAGCAAATCCGCCTCGGCGAGGCGCGCTACCAATTTCGCATCGGCGGATGTGGAAAGATCGCCCACATAATTCGGATGGGTATTGTCGAACAGGTCCTGCCGCCGGAACGACACGCATACCGGCAGGGCGTTGGCTTCTGCAAAGGCGCGCATGTCGGCGCAGGCGGCGGCGTCCCAGCCGGAGCCGCCGATCACAGCCAGCGGGCGCTGCGCGCGCGCCAGCGCAGCGCGCAGTTCGGTCATCGCCTGCGGCGCCGGGTGGGGGCGCACCGCTTCATAGCGCCGCCCGTCCGCCACGGACGCCGTTTCGCGCAGCATGTCCTCGGGGAGCGCGACGACGACCGGCCCCTGGCGACCCGAGGCGGCGGTGCGAAAGGCGTGATGAATGCGTTCCGGAATCCGGTGCGCCGCGTCAATCTGCGTGGCGAGCTTGGTGATTGGCGGCTGAAACATCTGCCGAAAGTCGATTTCCTGAAATCCCTCGCGGTCGGCAGCGCCGCGATCGACCTGGCCGACAAACAGCACCATCGGCGTCGAGTCCTGGCGCGCCGTATGTACGCCGATCGAGGCGTTGCACGCGCCGGGGCCGCGCGTCACGAAGCACACGCCGGGCTTTCCCGTGGCCTTACCCCAGGCTTCGGCCATGAACGCTGCGCCGCCTTCCTGCCGGCAGGTGATCACCCGAATCCGGTTGCGCGCGCCATAGAGCGCGTCCAGCGCCGCGAGATAGCTCTCGCCGGGCACGCAAAAGACGGTATCCACACCGTGCAGGCGCAGGGCATCGACCAGAATCTCGCCGCCCGTGCGCGGTGTTGCAATCTCGCTCATCAGCGTCTCCTGTACGCGGCCGCGCCGCACGCAATGCCGCATCGTGAAAGCTTGTTCACCAGATATGGTGCATCAGGATCGACGGCAGCAGGCTGGCGAACACGCCCACCACAAGCACCATTGCCAGCGACGGCAGGACTGGCGCTCCCGTCACTATGCGCACCACACGAAATTCCAGCAGCAGTACCAGCACATACAGCGCCAGCAGGAGCAGGTTGAAAAACCGCGGCGCGAGCAAAATTACCAGTTCGGCTGCGCAAACGAGGCCGAATGTGATGACCGCCAGCCAGTTCAGCGCTATGACCAGCGCCGCGAAGCTCCGGCTTTGCCCGAGCGCCCATGTCGCTCCCGCCAATACCGCCGCCGTCAGCGGCCAAGACAATGCGAACACGATCAGATCGACGGTCGGGGACGGCGGCTGCGCGTCCGTTTTCACCGCCGCCAGAATCTCCCGCGACGCCCAGCGATCGACGAGAAACAGCGGCAGCGACACGGGCGCCGCCAGAAATGACCGCCAGAATCCTTCAACGGTCAAATCGAGATATTTCATGCCCGACGCATCGCGGGCCGCCAGCCGCGCGGCGCCCTGCAGCGAAGCGCCGATATGACCGACGAGGTTGAACTGGCCCATTACCCGGAAGCGGCAGCGAAATAATGTTGCAGCACTGCGCGGTAGATTGCGGTCAACCGGTGCAGATCGGCCACCGCCACGCATTCGTCCACCTTGTGCATGGTCCGCCCCACCAGGCCGAACTCCACCACAGGACATACATCCTTGATAAACCGGGCATCCGAGGTGCCGCCGCTGGTGCTCAGCACCGGTGGTTTGCCGGTGACCTCCGCCACCGCTGCGCTGACCGCCTGGCTCAGCGGCCCCGGAGGCGTGAGAAACGCTTCGCCGCTGAGGTGGTGCTCCAGCGTGTAGCGCGCGCCTTCGCCGCCGGCGCGGTCGAACAGGGTCCGCAGATTGTCCAGCAGGCCGGCGCCGGTATGGCGGTCGTTGAAGCGGACATTGAACGCCGCGCGCGCCCGCGCCGGAATGACGTTCTTCGCCGGATTGCCGATATCGATGCTTGTGATTTCCAGATTGGTGGGCTGGAAATGGGGGGTCCCGTCGTCGAATGATGTGTCGAGCGCCGCAGCCATCATGCGCACCAGCCGCGCTGCGGGATTGTCGGCGAGATGCGGATAGGCGACATGCCCTTGCACACCTTCCACCGTCAGTGTGCAGGAGAGGCTGCCGCGGCGTCCGATTTTCACCATGTCTCCCAGCATTTCCGGGTTTGTCGGTTCACCGACCAGACAGGCATCGATCCGCTCGCGCTGTTGCGCCATCCAGTCCAGCACCTTGCGGGTACCGTTGATGGCCGGGCCTTCCTCATCGCCGGTGATCAGCAGGCTGATGGCGCCGGCAAATCCCGTGTTGTCGGCAAGGAATCCTTCCGCCGCGGCAGTAAACGCGGCAACCGCGCCTTTCATGTCGGATGCGCCGCGCCCATACAGCACCCCGTCCGCGACCTCTGCGCCGAACGGACCGTGGGACCAGTCCCCGGCCTCGCCCGGCGGCACCACATCGGTATGGCCGGCGAAGCAGAAATTCGGCGTACCGCTGCCGCACCGCGCGTAGAGGTTGTCGACCGGCGCGCTGTCCGGCTCGTCAAAACGCAGGTGGTGGCAGTCGAAACCCAGCCGTGTCAGCGCGGCGCCCAGGACATCGAGCGCGCCGGCGTCGGCCGGCGTTACGCTGGGGCAGCGGATCAGGTCCTGCGTCAGCGCCACGACATCGAGGCGGCCGCTCATGCCCGAGGGCGCTGGATGAACTCCACCGTCACCCCGTCCGGGTCTCGTGTATAGACCACTCGGCCGCCCTTGTTGGGACCGGTCAGCATATCCTGCGGCGGGTTCAGGGGGGCGACCTGCCAGGCCGCCGCAGCCGCCAGAACCCCGTCGAGATCGTCGACGTCAAACGCGATGTGGGCAAAGCCGGAATCGCATGGGCGCGATTTCACCTGCCCCCGGTCCGCCGGCCCCTTGTATTGAATCAGCTCCAGGCGATGCCCGCCGGGGGCCTGAACATATGCGACTTCGATATCCGCTCCCGGCACGCCGACAACCTTTTCGATCACCGCCGGGTCGCGCGGTCCGCGATGCAGCAGCGCGAAGCCCAGCGCCTCGGTAAAAAACCCTACCGACCGGTCGAGATCGGATACGGTAAAGCTGGTGTGGTTGGTCCCGACAACGCGGAAATCGCCCATGATGCTTCTCCTGCAATGTGGCGGCCGCGCCCTTCGGCGGCCCTTTCCCAAGCCTTATAGCGCTTGCAAGCGCTGATTTCACGCGCTCTGCCGCGCAGCGCCGCGCCTGAAGGCGGGCATTGCGTTTCCCGATGACTTGCAGCAAATTGACCGGCGCGCCCGCACGGGCAAGACGTGGCGGGCGCAGCTTGTCCGCACGCACGGCGATGAGCAACCATGCGTGCCGTCAGCCAGCGCCCACCAGCCAGGAGATTGCGCCGTGCCAACATTTTCCAAACCCGGCAACTTCACAGATCGGGAGAACAACGCGCCTACCGACGTCCCGCCGGCCGCGACCCGCGAGGACAGATGGAAGAGCGACATTGCCGACAAGAGCACCGTATCGGCAGCCCGCGCGCCGGCACCGCCGGCAAACCCCGTCCCCGAGGAGTCGGTGATCAACAAGGGCCTGAAGATTACCGGTAATCTGGAAAGCGACGGCGCTATCGTCGTCTCCGGCGTGGTCCTCGGCGACATCAACAGCCGCACCCTGACAGTCAGCCAGGGCGCAGATGTCAAGGGCACGCTTACCGCGGAAACCGTCAGGATTCTCGGCCGTGTGGAAGGAGAAATCCGTACGAGCCTGTTTCACGTGGCGTCGACGGGTGAGATGTCCGGCGATGTCCGATATGAGCGCATGGCGATCGAGGAAGGTGCGACCATCGACGGGCGCCTGAGCAAGGGAAAGAGGGACGAGGCCGAAACGGCAAAGCCGGAAACTGCGAAACCCGACGCCGCAAATCCCGCTCCCGAAAAAGCCGAATCGGCCAAACCCGCGGCGGACAAGCCGGCGACTGACAAGGGTGCTGCCAGCGCCAAGGCAAGCGGCCCGGCATCCCCCGGCATTGCACGGACCTTCGGCGGACGCGCTTTTTCCTGAGGCGGGGCGAACTTACCCGCGACACGCGGTCAGCATCTGGCTTGCGCAATGCGAATCCCGTGGCCCTGGAAGAAAAAATCTTCGGGAAAAGCCTATCTGCCGCCACCCGCGGGCGAGGAATCGGTGATCGGCCCCGAGGGCAAGGTGACGGGAAGGCTCGACGGGCTTGTGGACCTCCGAATCTGCGGCAAGGTGCGCGGCGAAATCTTTGCCCGCACCGTCGTCGTCGAGCCGACCGGGCATGCGCATACCACATTGAAAGCCTATCAGGTCAATATCCGGGGCTGGTTGGCCGGACAAATCGAGGCGCCCCGGGTGGTCATCGAAAAATCCGCTACCGTGCGCGCCGTGGTCCGCGCCTATAGCGTCGAAGTACAGGGAAGGGTTACCGGGCGGGTCGAAGGATTCGAAGTTCGTGTGAGCAAGACCGCCAGAATTAACGGCGATGTCGTGCATTGCAAGCTCGAAGTGGAGGAAGGCGCCGTCATTCGCGGTCTGCGCCCCCCGCGTCCGGCCGCGGACCCGAGATGGAACATCGACCCGGTAACATGGCGATTGCGGAAGAGCCCGCTTATGAAACTGCATGAACCATTGAAAGTTCCGAAAAAAAAGGAAGAGAACACTGCTGGACGCATCATTCCGATTTGAATTCATCCAGTCCCGGGAAAGCTGAGGGTATGGACCAGACCGATTTATGCTACATGCCGGCAACCGACATGGCCCGGTCGATACGCGACAGGACAATATCGCCGGTTGAAGTCGTCGACGCTGTACTGGGGCGGGTGGAGACGCTGGAACCCCGGATCAACGCTTTCGCCACCCTCACCGGCGATTCAGCGCGCGCGGCCGCACAGGCCGCGGAAGACGCCCTCATGCGCGGCGACGCCATCGGGCCGCTCCACGGTGTCCCGGTTACCATCAAGGACCTGAGCGACGTCGCCGGGGTGCCGACGGAGCGCGGCTCGCACAGCATGCGCGGCACGGTCGCCGCGGTGGACGCCCCGCTGACCGAACGCCTGCGCGCGGCCGGCGCTGTCATTCTGGGCAAGACCACCACCTCGGAATTCGGCTGGAAAGGCGTGAGCCAGAGCCCGCTCACCGGCATCACCCACAATCCGTGGCGCCATGGCTACAATGCCGGCGCATCCTCCGCCGGCGCCGGTGCGGCTGCAGCCGCCGGTTTCGGACCCTTGCACCAGGGCTCGGACGGCGCCGGTTCCATCCGCATGCCCTCGCATTTTTGCGGCATTTTCGGCTTCAAGCCAACCTATGGGCGGGTGCCGCACTGGCCCGTCGCCAACAGCGACCAGGTAAGCCATGCCGGCCCCATGACGAGAACCGTCGCCGACGCCGCGCTCATGCTCAAATGCATGGCGGGTCCCCATACGCGCGACTTTACCAGCCTGGAAGCGCCTCCGGCAGACTATCCTGCGCTGCTCGACGCAGACCTCAGCGGCAGAAAAATCGCCTTCAGCCCCGATCTCGGCCATGCCCGTGTCGACCCGGAGGTGGCCGCCGCCGTCGTCGCCGCCGCCGCAGTGTTCGAGGAACTGGGCGCGCATGTCGAAACCGTGCCGACGCCATTCGCCGCCGACGGGCCGGAAGTCGTCAGACGGCTATGGGCGGCGCATATGCGGGTCTACATGCCGCAAGTCGAGCGCTTCGAGAATATGATGGACCCTGGCTTCATCGCCTGCATTCGCAGCGGCGACGGCTACAGCATGGACGACTATGTGGCGTGGCGCGGGCGCAAGCTCGCCATCATCGACGCGACCCACCGCTTTTTCGAAAACTGGGACCTGCTGCTCACACCGTCCGTATCGGTGGCGGCGTTCCCGGCCGACCGGCTGATCCCCGAACACTGGCCGCAGCATGAGTGGGACTGGCTGAGCTGGGCGGAGTTTTCCTATCCGTTCAATTTCAGCCACAACCCGGCGGCATCCACGCCCTGCGGCTTCACCCCTGACGGCTTGCCCGTCGGGCTGCAAATTGTCGGCCGCAAGTTCGACGAGACCAGCGTGCTGCAAGCCGCGGCGGCACTGGAGCGCGCCCGACCCTGGGCAGACCGCCGCCCGGCCCTGTGACGCAGGGCTGCGTCTGACCGGCAAGACTGGACGACCTCCCGGATATACGGCACTATTCCTCCCAGCGCCCCGCGCCACGCAAGCAGGGCAGCTCTTGGGAGGGAGAAAAAGAATGATGAAAACTCTTGCGGTATTTGCCGCAGCACTGTTGGCTGTGGGCGCTTCTGGCGCCGCACTTGCCGGCAACAACCCCGTCGACGAAGACTGGTGGCCGAGCGAATTCGGCGCCGACGATGAAGCGGGCGGCACCAATTACATCACGGCCGAAAAACGCGTCGCCGCTGCTGGCCTCGTCAAGCAGGGCAAGGTCATTACCCTTGGCATGCCCTATTCCAACAATATGCCGCTGGTCCCCGGGCGCACCTTTGCGCTCAGCATTCCCGGCAATCCGACCCACGGTCCGCTGAGCTGGCCCGGTGAAAATTTCGGCCAGACCTTCATGGATGAGCTGGTTACCGCCGAAATCGGCCAGGTCGGCACCCAGTTTGACGGCCTCGGCCATCCGATGATCCAGATCACCGGCGTCGATGGATGGGCGGACGACCACTATTTCTACAATGGCGTGAAGCTCGCCGATATCACCAGTCCGCGCGGCCTGAAGAAGATGGGCACCGAGAAAGTCGGGTCCTTCTTCACCCGCGGCCTCCTGATCGATGTCGCCGCGCTCAAGGGCGTGGATGTGCTGCCGAAGGGCTATGCCATCACCCTTGATGACTACAATGCGGCGCTGGCGGCCCAGGGTGTCGACGATGCCGGCCAGGGCGATGTGGTCGTGTTCCGCACCGGCTGGAACAGCCTCTGGAAAGAAAACCACACCGGCGCCAAGACCCCGCAGCAGATCGCGGCCGACAATGCCGAGCACGGCTCCGGCGAACCCGGCGTCAGCCCGGAAGTCTGCGACTATCTCGCCGAGCGCAAGATTTCCATGGTCGGTTCCGACACGTGGGGCCTCGAGCCTTATGATTTCGCAAAGGGCGTGCCGGAATCCTTCGCCTATTGCCACATCAATCTGATCGTCCGCCGCGGCATCTACAATTTCGAGAATCTCGATCTTGACGGACTGTCGGAAGCCGGCGTGCACGAGTTCCTGTTCTCCTGGGCGCCGATCAAGCTGGTGGGCGGCACCGGCGCACCGGGCAACCCCATCGCGGCCTACTGACCGCACCCATGATACGCAAGACAGGAGGCCGGGCCGCGCTCGGCCTCCTTCTCCTGCTGGCCCTGCCGGCCGCCGCGCAAACGCAGCCGGATACTCTCTACCCGCTGCCCGAAATCGACGGCGCCCTGCCCTGGGACCTGCTCGCCCAGGTCACAGTGTCCGCCGCCGACACGGCCGATCCGGGGCTGGCGGTATCCTATGACGATGAAATCCTCGCCCTTGACGGCGACACCATCAAGATGGTCGGCTTCCTGCTGCCTCTCGGCGGCGACGGGCGCCGCCAGCTACTCAGCAAGAACTCACCCAATTGCCCCTTCTGCCTGCCCACCGGACCGGAAGGATTCGTCGAATTGCTGTGTGATTACCCCATCGACTATTCGATGGACGCGGTTGTCGTCGTAGGAACATTCGAAATCATCCGCGACGCCGGCCAAGGCTACTATTACCGCATGACCGATGTCGAACAACTGGATGAATAATCTCCTCGCGGGATTTGCCGCCGCGCTCATGCTCGCAGCGGCACCGGCATTTTCGCAAGACACGCTGCCGCAGAAGTTCGAATGCCCCGAAGGCATGGGCTATGACTTTTCCTACGCCAACCCGGATTTCGGAACCGCCGATACCGGTGGCTGGAATGCCGCGATCCGGCGCAATTCCGGCGCCAGCGCCGCCGGAACGCCCAAACTCTCGCTGCGCCGAACGACCATGCGGTGCCAATATCAGCTGCCGCACGGCGCCTTCATCGTTCTCGACCGCCCGTTCCCGCAAGACGCAACTTGCATCATCCGGCAGGACGACTATTTCGAACTCGCCTATTTCTTCTGCGAATGACCCTGGCTTGCGCTGGCTCCGGGCGCGCTTGGCCGAACAGGAAACAACGCCTCATTCCGCCGCAATCGCGGAGCGGCGCTCTTCGCTCAACTCGACACAGGCGCGGCGGATGACGACCCACGCCCCCTGCAGTGCGAGCAGGCCCATCGCAGCGGCGACAATGATGTCCGGCCAGCCGGTGGCGGTACCGAACACGCCGAGGGCCGCGAGCACCACGGCGATGTTGCCGAGGACATCGTTGCGTGAGCAGATCCACACCGAGCGCATGTTGCTGTCGCCCTCCCGCCAGGACCAGAGAAGCACGAAAACGATGGCATTCGCGACCAGCGCAGCGAGGCCGACGGCGCCCATCGTGGCAGCGTGCGGCAGTGTTCCGTTGACAGCGTGCCACAGCGTCGCGCCGATCACCCACAGCCCGAACAACCCCATGGTCACTCCCTTGGCGAGGGCCGCGCTGGCGCGGTGCCGCAGCGACATGCCGAGCACGAACAGGCTGATCCCGTAATTTCCGGCATCGCCAAGGAAGTCGAGGGCGTCGGCCTGCAGCGACACTGAGCCGGCGGCAAGCCCGGCCGTCAGTTCCACCAGAAACATCACCGCATTGATGGCGAGCGCAGCCCACAGCACGCGTCGATAACGCGCGTTTCGCGCCTCAGATCCGTCCTGGTGGCCGCCCGGGCTGCAACACTGGAGGCTCATTACATGCTCGTCAGATGGTGCGGTTTCCGGTAATATAGGGCCTATAGCAACTATAGGGTCAAGACATGAATGAGATTGCTGACCTCACCATCGGCGCACTGGCGCGAGCGGCGGAAACCAAGGTGGTGACAGTGCGTTATTATGAGAAGATCGGCCTGTTGCCCGCCCCTGCACGAACGGCAGGCAATTACCGGTGTTACAGCACCGAGGACCGGCGCCGCCTGCGTTTCATCCGCCGCTGCCGCGAATTGGGCTTCACGATCGATCAGGTCCGCACCTTGCTCAGCCTGTCGAGCGACGGTGAGCGCGATTGCAACGAGGTCGACCGCATCGCCCGCACGCACCTGGCCACAATCGAGGCCAAGATCCGCGACCTCGACCGCCTGTCCGAAGAACTCCGCCGCATCGGAGCATCCTGCCAGGGCGGCCGCGTCGCCGATTGCCGCGTCATCGAAGCCTTGTCACCCTGATGCACGGCCCCCGGCCCCGATGCACCATGGGTGGCCCCACAACGGCTTCCATGGCGGCGCTTCCCTGAGGACACGATGCACGTCTGCAAACAGCCCGGCGCACAGTGTGTTGCTGGCGAAGGGAGGCCAACCCAGCCGGGTACGCTGCAAGGGACACCGCCACCGTCCAAATACACCTCTGCGAAGCGCTAAACGATCAACAACTGCGATTTCCACATCAATTCGTTGTGTCCATGAACTAATAAAATTCAATCCCGCGCTTTTCCAATGACGCTACCAGTTTCGGATTGACATTTCCTGTGGCAATGAGATTCTTGCTCAACGAGTTCTCAATCGCTGTGATGGGAGCCTCTCAAAATCCCCTGATTTTCCATTTATGTGGTATAATCTGCCTTGTTGTTCTGGGAGGCAGGTTTGATGAGAATGCCGGGTTTTTTCGACCTTGAAGAGCGGTTTGCCAAGCTTGACGGATTGGGTGATCCGTTGATGAAGCTGTCCGGTGCTGTGGACTGGGAGGGGTTTCGCCCGGCGCTTGACGCGGCACTGTCGAAACCGCGCAAGAGCAATGCCGGTCGCAAGGAATACGACCGGGTTCTCATGTTCAGGGTTCTGGTCTTGCAGCAAATGTACAACCTGAGCGACGACCAGACCGAGTTTCAGATCCGGGACCGCTATTCGTTCGCCCGGTTCCTGGGACTGCATCCCGAGGACAAGGTGCCTGATGCGAAGACGATCTGGCGGTTTCGGGAGAACCTGAAACTGGCCGAGGCGTTTGACAGCCTGTTTTCGGAACTGTCTTCGCAGATTGAGGGCCAGGGCTATGTGGCGCGCAGGGGACAGATCGTGGATGCGAGCTTCGTAAAGGCGCCGCGTCAGCGCAACAGCCGTGACGAGAACGCACAGGTGAAGGCGGGGAAGGTTCCGTCCGAATGGTCGCAGAAGAAGCGCCGTCACAAGGACACCGACGCACGCTGGACGCGCAAGAGAAATGAAACCCATTACGGATACAACCCGCATTATTCATGACGGTAGAATTAGTTGTCGTACAGGCGAGTTTTTTCGCCCGGGGTTACGGGTTTTGCGTGGCTGATTTGTCTTGGTTGGGGGTTGGTGTTTGGGGCTGATCTGCGGCACTTGCCGCACCTGTCAAGGCCCTTGAGCGGCGATGCGTTGGAGCATGATCGCGAGCATCGGCTGGTTTGGCGTATGCCGGGATATCGAGAGGGCGATACGGGATTTCCGCTGCTGAACCCGCACCGCGATTTTCAGGAATGTGGTGCGGATTGTATGGAATGTGGCGGTTCGCCAACGCGAGCGCCTTGATGCCGCGCTTCTGAGTTGCCAGAGCAGCCAGTAGGCTGCAGTGTGGAGGAACAGGCGGCACTGGTTGGCTTCCCAGCGATGGCATGAAGTGCGGTCGGACTGGGTGTAACGCTTGTGCTCCTTGATCATGTTCTCCATACGCCCGCGGACACAATAGACCTTCTTGTAGAGCCAGGCGGCGCGGCCTGTGAGATTGGTGACGATGAAGCGGGTGCACACGCCGTGCTTGATGGATGCCTCGACGCGGGCGATGATGCGGCGCGGCCTTGACCAGCTCTGGGCGGCATAGCTGGCCTGGTAGCAGCGGCGCAGGGTCTTCTCGCCGCTTCGGGCGCGGCGGACAGCGGTATCTTCACCCCAGGGCCGGGCGATGTCGTGCAGGCGCGCATTGCCGGGTAATCCGAACATGTAGGGGCAGTTCCTCTGTTCGAGCAGGTCCATGACCTCCGGCGTCCCATAATGCCCATCGCCGCGCACCATGATCTCTGTTCGTGGCCACAGGGTGCGAATGCGTTGGATGACAAAGCGCAGCACACGCGCCGCCTCGACACCGGAAGGCCGCTTGCCCGGTCGCAGGACACAGGCAACCGGTTTGCCGCTCCGCGCTTCGTAGATGTGGATCGGTTGCAGGCACCGCCCGCCCGCATGGGTGCTGAACAAGGACAGTTGTTGAGCGCCATAAGTGCGGTCGATTGTGTCGTCGATGTCCAGCACGATGCGTTTCGGCACAGTGCGGTAGCTGTCGCAGAACAGGTCGATGAAGCGCTGCCCCATGCGCACCAGCGCGCGCCAATCGGGCAGGTTCTCAAACCGCGACAGGGTGGGTTGCGATGGCAGGCCGATCTCCGCCTCAGGCAGGCGCTCGCAGGCGATCTTGAGAGCCGGGTCGTGACGCAGCGCATCAAGGTCGTTGCAGTCTTCGTAGCCGCATGCAATGGCCATCATACGGGCCCGGATCATGGTGGCGTAATCGTGCCGGGTGCGCTCTGCGCGTCTTCGGTCGACAACGCACGACGCCATCAAGTTGGCGATGCCGAGCTTGCGTTCGATTTCACGCAGTATCAGCGCACCGCCGTTCGAAGACATGGCCCCGGCATCGAACCGGAGGTGAAGCGAGCGGCCTTTCAAAGGTGACAAACCGGGGAGAAACGGCGTATGATCGGACATGGCGGGCGGGGATTTCTGCGTTGTTGGCGTTATGGGCAGTTCGCATACCTATTCATACGCCGTTTCAATACCTTAGTCCACGCCCGCCAACCCATATAAATCCTCAACGTGAATTATTCGGGTGAACAGGCCCTCGAACTCCGCCCGCGTCCTGTCGCTCATTGCGCTCCAGTTAAGCTCGTCGCGCCGAACCTCGAACCCGCCATCGGCCGCAGTCTTTACCGTCATCGCCTTGTAGATGCGGTATGGCACGAGATGACCTTCGGCGATTGCCTGATGCAGCGTGTAGCGGAAAGTGGGTTTATCGACCTCGAAGAAGCGCAGCGTGTCGCGCACGAACTCCCCGTCTTCGGGGTCGGACGGCATGTCGGCGTCTACGGTGCAGGGCGTGGCCGTGAGGCCAAGCTGGATGCCGTCGAAATGCCGCAGCACGCCGCTCCACTTGCCGTAGATGGAGCGATGGCACTCGTCGGTGATCACGAGATCGAAATAGCCCGGCGAGAGCGTGCGGTACTCCGCGATCATGGTCTGCAGGGTCGCGACGGTGATCCGCCTGGCCCGGTCGAAGCCGCGGCCGGGCCGCAGCACATGGCAGGGGTAGTCCCGCAGATGGTCGGTGAAGGCGTCCTCGGCCTGCCGCGCCAGCGCGACGCGGTCGACCAGGAACAGGACGCGGGTGACGATCCCCGCCTCAAACAGCCGCTTGACGAAGGCCGCCGCGGTGCGCGTCTTGCCGGTCCCCGTCGCCATCTCGACCAGCAGTTTGCGCCGTCCCCGCGAAACCTCCGTGGACAGAGTCTCGACGCACGCGATCTGGTAGTCGCGGTCGACGATCTTGCGGTCTATCGGAACCGCGGACAGGTCGCGGCGGACCCGCCGCACCGCAAGCCGCCGTTCCAGGTCGTCCTGCGCATAGAAGCCCGCAATTTCGCGGGCATGGGCGCCGGTTTCACGGTCGAGAAACCGCACCTCCTCGCCATTCGACAGGAAGACGAACGGAACGCCAAGTTGCTCGGCGTAGTGCCGCCCTTGATCCTGCGCGGCGATGGGATCGATACTCGCCCGCTTCGCTTCCAGCACCGCCATCGGTCGGCCCTGCCGGTCACAGAGCACATAGTCGGCCTGCGTACCGTCGGCCAGCACATGCTCGAACAGCACGCTCATCCCGTCGGTCAGATCCCAGCCCGCATCCTTCAGCAAGGCATCGATCTTCACCCGCGCAAAGGCTTCCGTCGTACCGCTCATGCTGTTTTCCGAGGACCGTTCACTGCGACGAGTTCGACCGATGCTCCGTTCCGGTGCCGCGTCAAGCAGCGCCGAGGACGGACGAACTGTCGATCAGCAGCGAACCAAGTACCGGTCGTCATATTCGATTGCGGACGGTCCGGACCTCAGAAAACTTGCGCAGCGCGGCCGTAATCGCACCGGTGAAGGTGTCGCTCGTCAATTCGGCATTCTTGATGTTCAGCCCCATCATACCCTCGGCGGAATATCGAAGAGACTTATACCCCACCAGGAAACTCAGAACAGGCCGGCTATACGGCCCTCAGGGTCGACGTGGATGTCGTTGGCCGCCGGGCGGCGGGGGAGGCCTGGCATGGTCATGATGTCGCCGCAGATCACGACCAGGAATTCGGCGCCGCCTGCCAGACGCACTTCCCGGATCGGGACGACATGATTGGCCGGGGCGCCTTTCAGATCCGGGTCGGTCGAGAAACTGTACTGGGTCTTGGCGATGCAGACGGGGAAATGGCCGAAACCGCCTTCCTGCAGCTCGCGGAAACGGTCGCGCACCCGTTTGTCGGCAATAATGCCCTGGGCGCCGTATAGTTCCTGCGCCACGGTGCGCACCTTGTCCCAAAGCGGCATTTCATCGTCATAGAGCGGACGGAAATCCGCCTCGCCGCGCTCCACCGTGTCCACTACCGCCTGCGCCAGGTCGGACGCGCCGGCACCGCCCTCGGCCCAGTGATCGGCAAGCACTGCCGTAACGCCGATCTCCGCGCAGAACTGACGCAGCGCCGCCATCTCCGCCGGCGTGTCCGCCGAGAAGCGGTTGACCGCAACGACCACCGGAACGCCGAAGCGGCGCACATTCTCGACATGGCGCGCCAGATTGACGGCGCCCCTCTCCAGTGCCGCGACATCCTCCCGCCGCAGATCGGCGCGGGCCACGCCGCCATGCATCTTCAGCGCTCGCACCGTCGCCACGATCACAGCACAGTCCGGGCGCAGCCCGGCCTTGCGGCATTTGATGTCGAAAAACTTTTCCGCGCCGAGGTCGGCGCCGAACCCCGCCTCGGTCACTACATAATCCGCCAGCTTCAGCGCCGCCCGCGTTGCCGCCACCGAATTGCAGCCATGGGCGATATTGGCAAACGGCCCGCCATGTACAAATGCCGGATTGCCTTCCAGAGTCTGGACCAGATTGGGCTTCAGCGCATCCCGCAGCAGCGCCGTCATGGGTCCTGCCGCGCTCAGCTCGCGCGCCCGCACGGGCTCCCGCGCGCGCGTTGTCCCGACAATGATATTGCCGAGCCGCGCCTGCAGATCGTCAAGATCGCGCGCCAGGCACAGGATCGCCATCACCTCGCTGGCGACGGTGATGTCAAACCCGTCCTCGCGCGGGAAACCGTTTGCCACGCCGCCCAGCGATGCGGTGATCCGCCGCAGCGCGCGATCGTTCATGTCCACCGCGCGCCGCCAACTGATGCGGCGCGGGTCCAGACCCAGCGCATTGCCCCAATAGATATGATTGTCGATCAGCGCCGCCAGCAGATTGTTGGCAACGCCGATGGCGTGGAAATCCCCCGTGAAATGAAGGTTGATATCCTCCATCGGCACGACCTGGGCGAAGCCGCCCCCTGCGGCGCCGCCCTTCATGCCGAAACACGGGCCGAGGCTCGGCTCGCGCAAGCAGATGACCGCGCGCTTGCCGATGGCGTTCAGTCCGTCGCCAAGCCCCACCGTGGTGGTGGTCTTGCCTTCCCCGGCCGGAGTCGGGGTGATCGCCGTAACCAGCACCAGCCTGCCGTCCGCGCGCTCTGCAAGGCCGGGGACCCCGGCCACATCGACCTTCGCTTTCGTCCGGCCATAGGGTTCCAGACACGCCTCCGGCAGCCCCAGCCGCCCGGCGATTTCTCCGATCGGGCGCGGCGCCGCTGCCTGCGCGATAGCGATATCGCTCAACGGCGCGGCGTGCTGTTGCGCCCCCCGGGTCATGATTATTCGGCCGGCGCCATGAAAAACTCAGGCAACGCGGGCCACCGTGCCGCCCAGCCACGCCGCCAGATGCGCGCTCAAATCCCGCGCATCGTCGCCGGCGCCGTCGATCAGCGCCGATTTGCGGCGCCGCAGGAACTGCAATCCCATCACATACAGCCCCTCGGCGGCGGTCACGCCGCCATCGTGGCGAATACGCCCCTTGCGGTCGAGTACCGGCACCTCAAGCCACGAAAAATCGGCGCGAAACCCGGTGGCCCAGATGATACTGCGAATTTCACCGCCGCCGAGGTCCAGCGTCAAGGGCGGTGACTCGGTGACTTCGGTCGCCGCAAAACGATTACGCGACTGCGCCGTGTCTTCGAATCCTGTCTCTTCCGCCCATTCGTCGAGCGTGTTCAGGAGCCGGTTCATTTTCAGGTCGGCCAGTTTGCAGTTGTTCCGCAGTCCGCCGGAAAACAGCGCCTTGCCGTCACGAATTGCCGCGAGGCGGCCAACCATCCGCACGCCGCGGCTGCTCAGCACATTCAGGTCAAGTGTGCGCCGCTCGTCCGTGCCGACAAGCTGGGGTGACGGCACGCCCCGCGCCCGATTTATGTCGTCCACCTCGTCATAGCGCTCGTCAAAAACGCCGGCGGCGTCCATCCACCACAGGATATCGCGCCCGCGATACACGCGCGGCATGCGAACATGCTCGCCGACCGCCAGCGTGACCGGCCGGGTGGGGCTGTGAATCGCATCCGCAAGCTGAATACCGGTTGCCGACGCGCCCACGACAAGGACGCCGCCTTCCGGCAGATTTTCCGGCGTCCGCCATGTCAACGGCGTGAAATTCTCCACTCCCGGCGGCGTCGCCGCCGCCACCGGCGGCACATGCGCCACATTGCACGCGCCGCTGGCCAGAACCACGGCGCGGCAGCGCCAGTCACCCCGGTCTGTCACCACGCGATAGCCGATGCCGCCCGGACGCACGGCAGTGACGCGCGTATTCGTCTCGACCGGCGCCGCCACTGCGCGCGCATAGCGGTCGATGAAATCCACCACCTCAGGCACGGTCCGAAAACCGTCCGGGTCGTCGCCGTCATAACCGAAACCGGGCAGGCGGCTCTGCCAATTGGGCGTCAGGAGACGCAGGGACTCCCAACGCTCGGTTCGCCAGGAATTGGCGATCTGCCCGCGCTCGAGAACAACATGGTCAATCGCGCGCGCGGTCAGACAGCGGCTCATCGCAAGCCCCGCATGACCGGCGCCGATTATGACGACGCTGACCGTCTTGATCGGTCTGACTCCCGTTACACTCCGGGTGGCGGAAACTCAGTCCACTTCAACCGTCACATTGGTCGGATTGGTGACAATATCGTAGACCGCAGACCGCTTCTGCGATTGCGCCACCAGAGCCTCGATATCCTCCTTCGAAGCATCGGCGTCGATATTGTACGTCACCTTGATCCCCTCAAATCCGTTGCGAACCTCGCTGTCGACACCCAGAATGCCCTGAATGTCCATCGCGCCTTCCAGCGTCGCCTTCACCGAACGCAACTGGATCTCACGATTCTGTGCGACTGCCGCGATGCCGGCCGTCAGACAGCTCGCCAACCCCACCAGCACATATTCCACCGGAGTCGCGCCATTGTCTTCCGCAGCAAATGTCTCGGGGTGGTCCGCATCAAAACGAAACACCGAACGGTGCTTCTGCTCCTCTCCAAACCCGAAATACCCCTCGACCGTGGAATGACTGTGGGTACCATTCTCCCACTGACAAGTGGCGCGCCACGCGAACCTCCCGACATCCGGATTGTCCGCCAATACTTCGCGAGCGCCGATGAGCGCCGCGACATTCACACCATTATCCACCTTTATCTCAGGCATCGGTATCGCCTCGTGTTTTGTCCTGCCGGCCCCCGATGGACCGGCAATGGCAAGTTAAAATCCGCACCCCCGGTGTCAAGCTTCGGCCATGCAAATTTCGCATGACTATATCGACGATTCATTACCAGAATACTTGCACAGGACCCAATGTTCGCATATTGTTCATCGCATGAATTTCCCCGCGACCCGGCCGCCCGCAATAGCGGCGCACAGGCCGGAAGTCGCGGAAATGCCGGCGAATCCCGGCAAATCCCACTTGTACAGGGCACCCTTGGCAAAATGGCGAAAATAAGCACACTCCGGCGCATGGCCGCCGCCTGCACGACATACGGGTATCACGCACCTATAATTTGCATTGATACCACCTATGGACCGTGCAGGCCCCGCGGCGCGAAATCATCTCGACAGGCACGGCGGGCCGATGGCCGCAGGCCGATGACCGCAGGCTGGAGACCATGACCGCGCAGGCAGCGAACTTTCTTCAGGTCATGGCGGGTGCCGCCGTCATTGGCATCGCCGCGTTTGTCATAGCGCTGCTCGCAAGCGCCGGCCGCCGCGCTCCCGCCGCTGCCACAGCAATTGCCCCTGCGGGCGATCCCGGACGCTGGGCGGCCCACGCTATCGCGTTGATCCTGACGCTCATCGTCGCCGCCCTGCTGGTCTGGCGCTTCGCCCCGTTCGGCATGGACCCCCAAAGTGCGGCCGAAACCGCCGGCGCGTGGCGCGCCGGAACCCGCTCGCAAGCCTTTTTCCTGGTCATGATCGCCGTCGGCGTTATCGGCCTCCTCGCCTGCGCCGCGATTGTCTTCTTCCGCATTCTGCCGGCAGATTCAGTTTCGCCGCGCGCCCGCGCCCACGCGCGCGGCGAAACTGAATCTGCCGCCGACCAACCCGTTCCGGCGCCGCCCGCCGCCCGTCTCGGCGGCCTCGCCATACTGGCCCTCGCCTTTTTGCTGCTCGGCTGGATCTACCTGTCCCACAGCGCCCAGCACGCCCTCGTGGCGCGCGCGCTCTACCCCGCCGCCATCGCTGTCGCGCTCGTGCTCCTGTTCGACAAGGCAACCCGCGCATGGGCCGTCAAGCCCGCCTCCGCCGTGGTGCGCGAGTGGATGTTCTGCGACGGCTTCACCTTCCTGCTCGTGCTCGGTTTCCTCAACGCCCTGACGCCGGAACCGGAGGTCTATTCCGCCATGGTCGTGGACATGGCGGGAATCCTGCTGTTCTTCTTCGCCTTCTGGATCACCGACCGAAAGCTCACCCGGCTGCGGTTCCTGGTCGCCTATGCGTGCCTTGCTCTCGCCCCGCTGCTGCTTGTCATCTGGCAGGCCGTGCAGGGAATCGCCGCCCCCGAAACACTCTCATGGTGGGAAACGCCATGGCCGTTTCTCGTGCTGGCGCTCATCGGCGGCGCCCTTGAGGTGATCGCGCTGCTGGCGGCCCGCGACGCCGAACGCCACATCGGCGCCGGCATCAAGGACGCCGTATTCTTCGTCGTCTACGGCATCTTGCTCATTACAGCCATTCCCCAGGGCGCATGACACAAACCCGCACGGAACAAGACTGCGAACAGCCATGACCGACCATCTCACAGACCTCGACATTCCCGATCTCGCGCGCCTGATCGCCGCACGGGACGTCTCGCCCGTTGCCGTCACGGAAGCGTATCTCGAACGCATCGACACCCTCAATGACCGCCTGCACGCCTATATCTCGGTCTACCCGGACCAGGCGCTCGCAGCGGCCGAAACCGCCGAACGGGAACTCGCGAACGGCCTTCACCGCGGACCGCTGCACGGCGTGCCGGTCGCCCTCAAGGACCTGTTCGCCGTCGCCGGAATGAAACGAACCTGCGGCTCGGGCACGTGGGACGGCGAAATCTGCGCCGGTGACTCGACTGCTGCCGCCCGCCTCAAACAGGCCGGCGCCGTGATTCTCGGCATGCTGAACCTGCACGAATTTGCCTTTGGCGCGACGGGAACCAATGACTGGGCAGGCACTGCCCGGAACCCGTGGGACACCAACCGCAGTTGCGGCGGCTCATCCAGCGGCTCGGGCTGCGCCGTGGCCGCCCGCCTCGCCGCCGCCGCCCTCGGCAGCGATACCGGCGGCTCGATTCGCATCCCTGCCGCCGTCTGCGGCGTGGTCGGCCTCAAACAGACCTACGGACTCGCCTCGCGACACGGTATCTTCCCGCTGTGCCGCGAGTTCGATCATGGCGGCCCTCTCACCCGCTCCGCGCAAAGCGCTGCGCTGGTGCTGGACGCCATAGCCGGCGCTGATCCACAAGACCCTTCAACCCAGGGCGCGCCACGCCTCTCATTCTCGGGGGCCTGGCCCGACAGGCTGGACAGCGTGCGCATCGGCCTGCCCGACCGCTGGTTCTTCGACGACCTGCACCCGGAAGTCGAAGCGGCCGTCAAGGCTGCGCTCGACATGATGCAAGATCTCGGCGCCGAGATCGAAACCTTCGCCGTGCCCTTCGATGTCAAGGCCGCAAGACAGGCATGGAATATCATCTGCATGTCGGAAGCCTGGACACTGCACGCCGAGCGCATCGGCGAGCGCGGCGCCGACATGGCCCCCGATGTGCGCGAGCGTATGGAGGCGGGCGCACGCTACAGCGCACAGGATATCGTGCGCGCCCGGTGGCAGCGCGAGGAAGTCCGCCGCGCCGTGGACGGCCTCATGGCGCAATACCACCTGCTGGCAATGCCCAGCGCGCCGATCCCCGCCGTCTATGCCGCCAACGGACTGCTCGAACATGAAGACGAAACATGGGACGGCGCCTTCGTGCTCGGGCGCTTCACGCGGCTGGCCTCGCTTACCGAACTGCCGGCAGTCTCCATTCCCTGCGGCTTCACGAAAGACGGGCTGCCGGTCGGCCTGCAATTGCTGGGGCGCCGCTTCGCCGACCCTGCCCTGCTGCGCGCCGCGCACGCATACGAACAGGCGGCGCCATGGCGCAATCGTAGGCCGCCCGTGCTGCCATGAACGCTGCCCTCCTTGGAAACCGGCCGCCGATCGGCTATTCATCAATCCGGCGCGCGCCCCTTGCATTCACCCCGATCAGATATCAGGACAACCGCGGAGCAGAGCGTCCGCAGGAGGCTCAGTGAGCGATGAACGGCTGGCAATGGTTCTGGACCCTGGTCGGGTTCCTCTGTTTCATCATCTTTCTCATTTTCCTGTATTTCTATGAGCCGTTCGAACAGTTGTTCGTGCTCGTGGTGCACGGCCTGCGTTTCGACAACATCATTTTCCGCGCGGCGCTGCTGATCGGTATTGTCGGCTTCTGTCTCTATCACTGGCGGGCCTGGCGCACGCTCGGCGCCGAACAGGGCGGCGTCGAGGCAATGGTGCTGAGTTCCCTCCAGGGTTCCACCTTCATTGCCGTCATGCTGTCCGGGGGCGCCGCCTTGCAGGCGGTGCAGAGCCTGTGTGTAGCGCTGCTGCGCCAGGGCGCCGTGTTCGGCGCGGATCTCGGCCGGCACATCGCCGCGCTCGTCACGCTGCTGGTGCTCACCGCCGTGTTCTGCCTCATTTTCTGGCTACTCAAGACGGCGCGCGCCGCGCGCCGGACGCGCATGCCGCACTGAACACCCCGTCAGCCCCGACCCTGTTGGCGCGGGCCGGCCGGATACCCATATCTGCAGGCCATGGCACAACCCTTCATCAAGATGCACGGACTCGGCAATGATTTCGTGATGCTGGACGCGCGTGCGGCGCCGGCGCCGTTTGGCACGGCGCAAATGCGCGCCATCGCCGACCGGCGCACCGGAGTCGGCTGCGACCAGATCATCATCCTCGAACCATCCGAGACTGCGGATGCCTTCATGCGCGTTCATAACGCCGACGGCAGCGAGGCCGGTGCCTGCGGCAATGGTGCGCGCTGCGCCGCCTCCCTGCTGATGGCCGAAAGCGGGCGCGGCGACGCCACTCTCGACACCGCCGCAGGGCCGCTGCAGGCGCATGGCGCCAATGACCGCATCACCGTGGATATGGGCCCGCCGCGTCTCGACTGGCGCGCCATCCCCCTCGCCGGACCCGCGGATACGCTGCATCTCGACCTGAAAGCTGGTCCGCTGTCCGACGCCGCGGCGGTCAGCATGGGCAACCCCCACGCTGTGTTCTTCGTGGACGACGCCGAGACTATTGATCTGCCAACCCTGGGGCCGATGCTGGAAACCCATCCGCTGTTCCCTGAACGCGCCAACATCGAGATCGCCAGCGCCTCCGGTCCCGGCAGTCTTCGCGTGCGCGTGTGGGAACGCGGTGTCGGCATCACCCGCGCCTGCGGTACCGGCGCCTGCGCGGCGCTGGTGGCCGCGCACCGGCGCGGCCTGTGCGGCCGCAATGCTGAAATCCGGCTCGACGGCGGCGCCCTCACCATCGCCTGGACGCCGGACAACCGCGTGCTCATGACCGGGCCGGCGGCCATCAGCTTTCACGGCGAACTCAGCGCTGAACTTCTCGGGTGATCAACACGTGAGCAACCCCGAGATCGTCACTTTCGGCTGCCGCCTCAACGCCTGGGAAGCGGAAGTGATGCGCATGCACGCCGCGGGCTGCGGCGATCTCGTCGTCATCAACAGTTGCGCCGTGACCGCCGAAGCGGAACGCCAGACGCGGCAGGCCATCCGCCGCGCGCGCCGCGCGCGGCCGGCATCGAGAATCGTTGTCACCGGTTGCGCGGCACAAATCCATCCCGACCGCTACGCCGCCATGCCGGAAGTGGACCAGGTAATCGGCAATGACCGGAAACTCGCTCCCGGCGCCTTTTCGGCACCGCCGGCGGCGCGCGTCGCAGTCGATGACATCATGGCCGTCCGCGAAACCGCCGGACATCTGATCTCCGGCTTCGGCAGCCGCTCGCGCGCGTTCCTCCAGATACAGACCGGCTGCAACCATCGCTGCACTTTCTGCATCATCCCGTTCGGGCGCGGCAACAGCCGCAGCGTACCGCTCGGCTCACTGGTCGAGCAGGTGCGCACCCTCACCGCCGCCGGCGTGCGTGAAATCGTCCTGTGCGGCGTCAACATCACCTCCTGGGGCGCCGACCTGCCTGCCCCCACCGGTTTCCCCGCCATGATCCGGCGCCTGCTCGCCGCAGTGCCGGAACTGCAAAGGCTGCGCCTGTCATCGCTCGACCCGGCCGACATCGACGCAGAGCTGTGCGAACTGTTCGCTCACGAACCCCGTCTCATGCCGCATGTGCATCTCAGCGTTCAGTCCGGCAGCGACATGGTGCTGAAACGCATGAAACGCCGCCACCGGCGCGACGCTGTCATTGCACTGTGCGCAGCCTTGCGCACGGCCCGCCCCGACATGATAATCGGCGCCGACATTATCGCCGGCTTCCCGACCGAAAGCCCGGCCATGCATGAGGAAACCCTCGCCCTGTTGCGCGAGTGCGAGATCGCCTTTCCCCATGTCTTCCCCTATTCGGAGCGCCCCGGAACCCCGGCCGCGCGCATGCCCCCTGTGCCTGGACCGGAACGCAAGACGCGCGCTGCAGAATTGCGCAGCGCCGGCGCCGCCATGCGGCGGCAGTTGCTGACGCGTCGAATCGGCGCCCGCGCCGCCCTGCTGATGGAAACCCCGTCGGAAGGCCATACGGAACATTTCGTGCGCGCGCGCGTCACGCCGCAGCAAAGCCCGGGCCGCATCGTTCCTGTGCGTCTGGTCGGCCATGACGGCGAGGTGTGGCACGCCGAAGCGCTCGCCGCATGATCGGCAAGCGGAGCGGGAAAGGCGGCTGGCTGAACCGCCTGAAGGCGGGGCTGAACCGCACCGCAAAATCCATCGGCGACGGGATCGCCGGTATTTTCAATCGCCGCAAACTCGATGATGCAGCGCTCGAAGAACTGGAAGACCTGCTGATCGCCGCCGATCTCGGCGCCGCGACGGCCGCCCGCCTGACCGACGCCCTGCGCCGCCGCCGCTTCGGCAGCGAAGTGACGGTGGACGAGGTACGCCGCGTACTCGCCGACGACATTGCCGAAATCCTCACCCCCGTCGCGCAGCCGCTGACACCGGACCGGGCGCGCAAACCCCATGTCGTGCTCGTCGTCGGTGTCAACGGAACGGGCAAGACAACCACCATCGGCAAACTCGCAAAGCAATGGCGCGATGACGGCCTGCGGGTGATGCTGGCTGCCTGCGACACATTTCGCGCCGCTGCTGTGGAGCAACTCCAGGTGTGGGGCGCGCGCACCGGCGCACCGGTAGTGACCGGCCGCCCCGGCGGCGACCCTGCCGGTCTCGCCTTCGACGCGCTCACCCGCGCGATCGACGAATCGGCCGACATGCTTATCATCGATACAGCAGGCCGCCTGCAAAACAAGGCGGACCTGATGGCGCAACTGGCGAAAATCATCCGCGTGCTCCGCAAACGCGACGCCACCGCACCGCATGATGTGGTGCTGGTGCTCGACGCCACAATCGGCCAGAACGCCCACCGCCAGGTAGCCGTGTTCCGCGATGTCACCGATGTCACGGGGCTGGTCGTAACCAAACTGGACGGCACCGCGCGCGGCGGCGTCGTGGTAGCGCTTGCGGAAGCGTTCGGACTCCCCGTCCATGCTGTCGGTGTCGGTGAAAGCGCGGACGATCTACGTCCGTTCGAAGCGCCGGCCTTCGCCCGCGCGCTTGTCGGCGTTGATCGGGAAGAATGAGGAAGCCATGCGGCAACTGCTCAAATTCGCGGTAGAAATCGGACCGCTGGTGGTGTTTTTCGTCGTCAATGGGCGTGCCGGCATCATGCCCGCCACCGCGGCGTTCATGGCCGCCACCGCTGTCGCGGTGCCCACAAGCTGGTGGCTGGAACGAAAACTTCCCGTCATGCCGCTGGTGTCGGGCGTATTCGTGCTCGGTTTCGGCGGCCTCACCCTGCTGCTCGATGATGAAACCTTCATCAAGCTGAAACCGACCATCGTCAATCTGCTGTTCGCCGCTATTCTCCTCGGCGGGCAGGCGATGAATCTTCGCCTGCTACCGAAACTGCTCGGCAGCGTGCTGCAAATGGCCGAACGCGGCTGGCGCATTCTCACACTGCGCTGGGCGGTATTTTTCGTCGTGCTCGCGGTGTTGAACGAAATCGTCTGGCGCACCCAGACCACCGAAGTCTGGATTCAGTTCAAGCTGTTCGGAATCATGCCGCTGACTATCGCGTTCAGCCTTGCGCAACTGCCCTTGATCGCGCGCTATCAGACGACGGAAGAAGCCGACAGCGTGTCCTGACGAAACCCCGTCAGAACCGATCGGCGCGGTAGGGCGCGAGAGACAATGGCAAGTCGCGCCCCGCCACCATGTCCGCCACCAACTGCCCGGTCAACGCGCCGAGAGTCAGCCCCAGATGCCCGTGCCCGAAGGCAAAGGTCACATTGGAGAAGCGGGGTGACGGGCCGATGATCGGCTTCGAGTCGGGCAGTGCCGGTCGATACCCCATCCATTCGCGCCGTACCGCGCCGTCCAGCCCCGGCAAGCTGCGTCGGGCATCCGTCAATATGCGGCGGATGCGGCGGTAATTCGGCGGCAGCCGAAGGCCTCCGAACTCCACCCCGGCCGTGACGCGCAATCCGTCGCGCATCGGACACAGGACATAGTCGTGGTCGCCCACCATCACCGGGCGCGTCAATCCCGGACCGTCCGGCGGGTCGACATTGACATGATAACCGCGCTTGGCTTCCAGCGGCACCCGGGCGCCCAGCGTGCGCGCCATATCCCTCGACCATGCTCCGGCCGCCAGCACCACATGATCCACCTCATGCCGCTCGCCGGCCGCCAGCACCGCGCGCGGACCTGCATCTGTCATGTCGAAACCGGTGACGCGGGAGCGCAAATGCGTTCCGCCGAGCGCTTCGAATGCTCCGGCGTAGGCGCGGGTCAGCGCCACCGGCTCAGTGACCGACCCGCCGCCTGAAATCAACATGCCCACCTGAAATTCAGACGACAGTGCCGGCTCCAGCTCGCGCAGGCGATCGCGCTCCAGAACTTCCGTGCGTACCTGATATTCCGTCAGGATCTGCCGCGGCAGGACCATCTCCCCGAACCGCCGACGGTTGCGATACGCATGAATATAGCCGTTCGAGCGGACCAGGGTCGGCTCCACGCCATAGGCATCAAGCAGGTGGTCATGCGCCGCCCTGGCGCGCGTCACCAATGGCGCCAGATCCGCCGTCAGGCGGCGATACGACTCCCCTTCCCCGAACACGAGAAACCGCAGCAGCCAGGGCGTGACTCGCGGCAAGTTACGCCAGCGGAGGATCAACGGGCTGAGCGGATCGAACAGCATCGCCGGCACACGCCGCCAGAGACCGGGCCAGCTATACGGGGTGATCGAGCCATTGGCGATGATGCCGGCATTGCCGAACGACGTCGCCGTGCCCGGGTCGCGCGGGTCGAACATCAAGACGTCATGCCCGTCTGCCCGCAAATGCAGGGCGCAGCATGTTCCGACAACCCCGGCACCGATCACCGCAATGCGCAGTTTTTCAGTCATTCCGCTATTCCGCCGCCGCTTCGCCGCGCGCGCATCCGGCGGCGGCCATATAGTCCCGCGTCAGGGGTGCGGCGTCCTGCCTGCGTGCCAGTTGAAGCTGAAATACCACCATGCCCATATGCCGGAATGACACCTCCGACCCCGCGAGATAAAACTCCCACATACGGCAAAATCGTTCGTCATAGATCGCCGCGGCGCGCTTCCAGTTGTCGCGGAAACGGCGCCGCCATGCACGCAGCGTTTCCGCATAGTGGAGGCGCAGTACTTCCAGGTCGCATACCACCAACCCGCTCCGCTCCACCGCCGGCATGATCTCGGACAGTGCCGGGATGTAGCCGCCGGGGAAAATATATTTCCGAATGAACGGATCGGTCACGCCGGGGCCGCCGCTGCGGCCGATGGTGTGCAGCAGCGCCACCCCGTCAGGCTTCAGCAGCTTGCGCAGGCAGCGGAAAAACTCGCCGTAATGCCCCGCGCCCACATGCTCGAACATGCCCACCGACACCACGCGGTCATAGGCGGCGCGGTTGGCTCGGTAGTCCATCAGGTCGAAGCGCGCCCGCGCGCCCAGCCCGGCCGCCCGCGCCCGCTCGTTGGACAGGCGATGCTGATGTTCGGACAAGGTGACGCCGTGCACCTCGACACCCCATTCGCGCGCCAGCCACACCCCCAGCCCGCCCCAGCCGGAACCGATGTCAAGCACCGACTGGCCTGGCTCAAGCAGAAGTTTGGCTGCGATACGCCGCATCTTCGCGCGCTGGGCAGCTTCGAGGCTGCTTCCGGGTTCGGCGAAATATGCACAGGAATATTGTTTGTTCGAATCGAGGAAGAGGTCGTAAAGCCCGTCATCAAGGTCGTAATGATGCGAGACATTGCGCTGCGCCCGGCCTATAGGGTTGTGCTGCATCAAAAAGCGTATCGCCCGGTCGAACCTGTTGCGTGCGCGCAGCCAGAGCGGATAAGGCCGGCGGTTGAGATTTGCCGCAAGCAAGTCGAGCAGGTCGTAGAGGTCTCCCCCCTCCTCGACCGTGAGCGTGCCGTCCATATAGGTTTCAGCGAGGCCCAGGCTGCCGGACAAGGCGATGCGCCGCCCCGTGTGTGCGTCCCGAAGACGAATGACCAGCGCCTTGCCACCGGCGTCCATGCGCCCATAGTCGCGCCGCCGTCCCTGATGATCGATGACGCCGAGAGCGCCCGATTCGATCACACGGTCAAGCACGCGGTGAAGCAGCAACGCGCCCTCCCTTTTCGGCTGCGGCGCCGTGCACCAGGCGCGGGCGCCGCATCGGCATCGGTACTATAGGCCAGCGCCGTGAGGCCGCAAGGGCCGCCGCGCCGCAGCAGCGCCGTCAGTCACCTGGCGGAGGAGTGCCGTCGCTCTCGAACATGGGGCCGGGACTGTCGTCGGCATCATTATCGGTTTCGTCTTCGGCGAAGTCCTCGTCATCGTCGGCACGGTCCATCGCCGTGACATCGATTCCCGCCGCCTGCAACCGCGCTTCCTCTTCCGAGCGCGCCACATTGATCGTTATCCCGACCGATACTTCAGGGTGCAGAATCACCGTAGCGGGATGCAAGCCCAGCGACTTGATAACTCCGGTGAGCGAAACCTGCCTCCGCGCGAGCGTAAAGCCTGCCTCAGTCACCGCAACCGCAATGTCGCGCGCGTTTACCGAGCCGTAGAGCTGCCCGGCATCGCCGGCCTGACGCACCATGACGACCGTCAGATCGGCCATGCGGCCTGCGATGTCTTCCGCTTCGGCGCGGCGCTGAAGATTATTGACCTCAAGCTGGGCGCGTTCACGCTCGAACCGGGCCCGATTGGCGTCATTGGCGCGCAACGCCTTGCCGGCGGGCAGCAGGTAGTTGCGCGCATAGCCGTCTTTGACGCGCACCAGATCACCCATCTGGCCGAGCTTTTCGATCCGTTCAAGCAGGATGATTTCCATGGTTTCCGGCCCCGCCTTCAACGCACCATATAGGGCATGAGAGCCAGGAAGCGGGCGCGCTTGATAGCCTGCGCCAGACGCCGCTGCTTGGGTGCCGACACGGCGGTGATACGCGTCGGCACGATCTTGCCGCGTTCGGACACGAAGCGCTGCAAGGTCTTCACATCCTTGTAGTCGATTGCCGGCGCGTTGGGACCGGAGAAGGGGCAGGTCTTGCGGCGGCGGAAAAAGGGCCGCCGCGTCGCAGGCCGTGAACGAGACTGTCCGTTGCTCATGCCTGGGCCGCCTCCTGCGTGCTGTCCTGTCGGGCGGCGGGCTGGGCTTCAGCCCCGGTCTGCCGCGCCGCGTCGGCGGCGCGTCCGTCATCCCGCCTTCGGGAGCGCGCGCGGCGCTCGTCGCGCCGGCGGTCCTCGCGCGCAGCGCGCGTCTGCATCATGATCGACGGTTCCGTGGGCAGCGCATCGACGCGCACCGACATATAGCGAAGGATATCTTCGCTGATGCGCATGGTGCGCTCCATTTCCTGCAAGGCCGCCGCGGGGGCGTCAATGTGAAACATGGTATAATGGCCCTTGCGATTCTTCTTGATGCGATAGGCCATGTTCTTGAGACCCCAATATTCGCGCCGCGCAACCTCGCCGCCCTGATCGGCGATAACGGCAGCGAACCGCGCGGCCAGCGCCTCGACTTCCTGCGCGGGAATATCCTGACGCGCAATAAACACACTCTCATAGAGCGGCATGAACGGCTCCTCTCTGGCCTTCCTTCGTCTTCCAGGAAGCAGGCGCACCACACGCCCCGCTTCCGAAAGGCGAAAGCGGTGAGCGCCAGAACGGCGCACTATACGCATGTTGCGCCTTCTTGCAAGCCGAGTGCCGGGACCGTATCGATTCCCCTTTGCTCGTGCCGCCAGGGAACCTCGGCACCGTCCCGATGACGCCGAACAACCTTCAAGAAGGGAACCGACGATGACCAGTGCCAGCCAAGGCGCTCTCAAGGCCGCTGCCATATTGTGGGTAGTCTGGGGGCTCGTGCACGCCCTCGCAGGGATCATGATCGTGGGCGGCGATACCGTCTCGGCTGTCCAGGCCATAGCCGACGCCGTCGAACCGTCGCTTTTGGCCATGGAATATCCTGCCGCCGTCGGCGGCATCCTGAACCAGCATGGCTGGAACATCGGCTGGTTCGGGATTGTCACCATCATCGGCGCCGTGTTCATGTGGCGCGGCAGCACAACGGCCATCTGGGTTACCGCACTGGTCGGCGGCCTCGCCGATATTGGCTATTTCACTTTTGTCGATATGGCCGGATATGCCAATTTCTTCCCGGGAACGGTCATGACGATCATCTCCGCTTCGGCAATCGTGTTCAGTTTCGGAGCGTGGCTTTTCCTGCGCGGCGCACAGCCGCAAGGCTGAAAATCTACCCGTCTGGCCAGTCCGGGAAGGCGACGCGACCGGGCAAGACATAGGGCGCACGGGAAAACAGGGTGATATCGGCGATGAACAGGTTGGGTCCGCCGCCGGCGGGCGGCGGCGGCATGCTCGGCAAGCGCGCAAGGCGTTCACGCATGAGAGCGAGGCGCGCCGGCCGCAGAGCGCCGGCTTCCAGCACCTCCACACGCGTCAAGCGCGCCGGACCGTCGATGTGCAGCCGGAGAACCCCGGCGCGCCCGCCCGGCGCGCCCGGCGGCAGGCCTCTGAATACACGTTGGCGAGCAAGGCGGCGCGCCAGGATACGGGCGTAATGACGATGCACTTTCGGTACGGGCAGTGTCACCTGCACCAGCAGGTCACGGGGGAGGCCGGCGCTGTCCGCCAGCGAACCGGCAGCGTAAGCCGCGTCGACGGCCGCGCCCGCAGCCCGGCGTGCTGCCGCGCCGTCACCCACCTCGGCATCCGCCGAAATGACCGCGCCCGTCTCATCAAGACGAAGGCGCAACGGCACAGTGAGCGCCCAAGCGCCGCGCGCCCACGCCGGCGGACGCCAGTGGTGTACGATCTGTGCGGCCAACCCTTGCAAACGGGGAATGTTCACGGCGTCCTGCCGCGATTTGGTCAGGTGCTCGCCGAGTTCTGCGCTGGGGATGCCATCGACCATCAAGCCGAAATATGCCTGATACGCCCGGATAGCCGCTTCCGTCTCAGCGGAAAACACTCCGTCTGTACGGCCGGACGCAAGTCCGTGCGCCGCAAGCGCCTTCTGCAAATTGCGGGTCCGGTCCCTCTTGTCATCTCGCGGCGCCGCACCTCCGCACGCCACGGCCTCCGGCCGCGCTGAAAAGGCAAAGCGCTGCCGCGCGCCGGGCAAGATGACAGACAGGAAGTCAGCGTTGAGCCAAGCGCGGTTCGGGAAGCGCAGCACGACCCCGTCCGCAGTCGGCTCGACAAAGCCGGTCGCCGGCGGAGCACCGTCGATGCGATAGCGAAACAGGCGCGCGGCGGGGGCCGCCGGCACGACAACAGGATGATCGGCGATCAGCGCCCGGTGGGGCGCTTCGGCGCACGCCGCCAACAGAGTTACGCCATCGGCGCCGCGCGCTACCGGAACAAGTTTTGCCGCCGCGGCCGGCGCCAGACACAAGCCCGTAAACAGCAGCGTTCCGGCGAACACGCGGCGCGGCAACACCGGCGCGGCGTCAGTGGCGAAGCACGCGGCCGGGACGCGCGCCGGTATGCTCGTCCCCGCGCAAGATCACGGCGCCGTTGCATATGGTGGCGCGGTAGCCCGCGGCGCGCTGAACAAAGCGCGGTGCACCGCCGGGGAAATCGTGGACGATCTTCGGCATCTGCTCACCGAGTCGATCAAGATCGACGACGTTGACGTCGGCGCGTTTTCCCGGCTCCAGCGTACCCCGGTCGGCGAGACCAAGAATTCGCGCCGGCGCCGAGGTGATGCGGCGCACGGCTTCCTCCAGCGTGTAAAGCCCGTCATCACGCGCCCAGTGCGACAGCACGAATGTCGACCATCCGGCATCCATGATCTGGCTGACATGAGCGCCGGCGTCGCCGAGGCCCGGCATGATAAAGTCGTGCGACAGCAGTTCGCGCAGCGAATCCAGATTGTGATTGAAGAAGCGAACCGTGAACAGGGCGCGCCCATCGGACTCATCGGCCATGCGCAGGAATGTTTCGGCCGGGTGCTCACCGGCCGCGTCGGCCAGCGACTGGAGGCTGGACTCGCGCCCGCCCACATAGTTCGGGCATTTCCCGTCGCCTAGCCACATGATGCCGTCCATACCGGTCAACCGCCATATATCGCCCCATTCGGCCATATCCTCGGACCGCGCGCCGTCAATCAGAGCTTGCCGCGTCGCGGGATCGCGAACCGCCTGCAAGCGTTCCTGAAAGGCCATTTTTCGCAATTGCTGCCATGGCGGCGAACGCCATGGCAGCGAGCACTGCAAGCCGATCACGAATCCCGAACCGCGCGGGATGGAAATGGCGCTGACATCCAGCCCCTGTTCGCGCATGGCGCGTACCGCGCCGGCAACCCTGCTTCCGAATGACCCCGTGCGCCCGGCGGACATGCTGAACAGCACGCGGCTGGTGGAAGCGCGCGCCTGTTTTTCCAGCAGCGCCATCTCGCCGTCGAAATCACCGCGCAGATTAGTGACGTTCTGCATCAATCCGCCCTCCGCGCCGACGGCGTGGGCGATCTCCACCAACTCACCGTGGTCAGCGTGTGTGCCAGGCACATGGCGGCCGTCCGGCAAATGATGGAACAGGATGCGCGAGGTGGAAAACCCGACGGCGCCGGCGCGGACGGCGCCGGCGGCGATTTGCGCCATCTGCCGGCGTTCCTCGTCTGTCGCCTGTTCTTCGACGGCGCGTTCGCCCATGACGTAGAAGCGGAGCGCACAATGACCGATCAGTCCCGCGACGTTGATCGCCGGGTTCATGGTCTCCAGACTGTCGAGATATTGGCCGTAATGCTCCCAGTCCCAAGGCAGGCCCGCCAGAATGGCGTCCTTGGGAATGTCCTCGACGGTTTCCATCATGCCGGCGAGGAGTTCGCGGTCCTGCGACCGGCATGGGGCAAAGGTTACGCCGCAATTCCCCATCAACGCAGTCGTCACCCCATGCCAGGACACCGGCGTCAGCATGGGGTCCCACCCGATCTGGGCATCGAAATGCGTATGCAGGTCGACGAAGCCGGGGGTCACGATATGGTCGCCAGCGTCGATTTCCTCAACGCCGGAGGCCGGGACGTCACCCATGGCGGTAATGCGGTCGTCATCGATGGCGATATCGCCGGTCGTGGGCGCCGCACCGGTGCCGTCAATGATGGTGCCTCCGCGAATTACCAGATCGTGCGTCATGCTGCCCTCCCCGCTCCGTGTGGATACTACAGTGTAATGCAAAGGCCGGAGGTTGTCCTGTCCGGTGTTCTGCCGGCCGCGTAGCGCACTTGTATGTGACGGGCGGCGGCGGTATGATGCGCCCTAGGCCACGCGGGAGAGACCGGCTCGTTCCGGCGCCGAAGGAGCAACCGCCCCGGAAACTCTCAGGCAAAAGGACCGCTTGGCCGGTCAGGCTCTGGAAAGCAGAAACCGTCTGCGGCGGTTTCTCACCGAAGGTGTAAGCCCGCATATCTGCGGGTGAAACTCTCAGGTTCCTCGACAGAGGGGGCGCGTCACGGGTTGGCGCACGACCTTGCACGAGGAAGCCATGAGTGACAGCGAACGAGCCCGCCTGCGGCGAACGCCGCTCCACCCGCTGCATCTTGAACTCGGCGCGCGCATGGTTCCGTTCGCCGGTTATGACATGCCGCTGCAATATCCCGACGGCATCCTGTCCGAGCATCGGCAATGCCGCCGCGCGGCCGCACTGTTCGACGTGTCGCATATGGGCCAGGCGTGGCTCTCCGGGGACGAAACCCCCGCCGCAGCGCTGGAAATGCTGGTGCCCGGCAATATTGTGGGGCTCGCACCCGGCGGCATGAGGTACACATTCCTGCTCAATGCCGAGGGCGGCGTGATCGACGACCTCATCGTCACCCGGCCGCTCAGCGGCAACCGGTTGGGGCTGGTTGTCAACGCGGCGCGCAAGGACCTCGATTACCGCCATATCAAGGAATCTCTGGCGGGGCACGCGCGTCTCGAACCCATGGAAGAGCGCGGTTTGCTGGCGCTGCAAGGGCCGCGCGCGGAAGCGGCCCTGGCAGCGCTTTGTCCGGCCGCCGCCGCGCTGCGGCCCATGACGGCCGCGCAACTCGCAATCGACGGGATCGCCTGCACCGTCAGCCGGTCCGGTTACACAGGCGAGGACGGCTTCGAGATTTCAGTTCCGGCCAATCGGGCATGCGATGCGGCGCGGCTGCTGCTTGCCCACCCGGAGGTGCAGCCGGCGGGGCTGGGAGCGCGCGACGTGCTGCGTTTGGAAGCAGGGATGTGCCTTTACGGACAAGACCTCGACGAAACCACCTCGCCGGTGGAAGCCGGGTTGACCTGGACGGTTCCCGCCCGCCGCCGGCAAGCAGCCGACTTTCCCGGCGCAGCGCGCGTTTTGCGGGAGCTTGCCGAGGGCCCGGCGCGCAAGCGTGTGGGCCTGCGTCCGGAAGGCCGGATGCCGGCGCGGCCGGGGGCGGCAATTCATACCATGCAGGGCGATCTCACGGGGACCGTCGGCAGCGGCGGATTTTCCCCCTCCCTCAAGGCGCCGATCGCCACCGGCTATGTCTCGGCCGCGGACAGTGCGCCGGGCACCGAACTGGTTCTGACAATTCGCGGCAACCATGTGCCGTGCCGCGTGACTGTGCTGCCGTTCGTTCCGCACCGCCGGCTCGTCGGGCCAGGCGCGGTCGCCAAGAGGAGAGTCCAATCATGACCGGACACAAATTCACCGATGACCACGAATGGATCGTCCTGGACGGCGATACCGGTACTGTCGGCATCAGCGACTATGCGCAGGAGCAACTCGGCGACATTGTATTTGTCGAATTGCCAGAGGTTGGCCGCAGGTTGGCGCAGGGGGACGAAGCGGCAGTGATTGAATCGGTGAAGGCGGCAAGCGAGCTTTACGCCCCCGTTGACGGCGAAGTGGTCGAAGTGAACGCGCGGCTGGCCGATGATCCGGGCTTGGTAAACAGCGCGCCGACCGAAGAGGGATGGTTTATTCGTCTTCGCCTGAGCGACCCGGCGCAACTTGACGGGCTGATGGATTCAGAAGCCTATCAGCGCTTCGTGGAAGCGCTGGGGTAAGCCATGCGTTATCTCCCGCTGACCGACGATGACCGCGCGGCGATGCTTGCTGCCGTCGCGGCCAGTCCTTCCGGCTGTGCCTCCATCGACGATCTCTACCGCGATGTGCCAGCGGCGGCGCGCCTGGAAGCGCCGCTTGCCCTTCCGGGCCACGCGGATGAAATTTCAGTGGAAAGAACGCTGACCGCACTGGCGGCGGAAAATCTTCCGGCGTCGGCGGCGCCCAGTTTTCTCGGCGCAGGCGCCTACAGGCACCATGTGCCGGCCGCGGTGGATGCACTGATCCAACGGGGAGAATTTCTTACGGCCTACACACCCTACCAACCGGAAATCAGCCAAGGGACACTGCAGGCGCTGTTCGAGTTTCAAACGCAGGTGGCGCTGATCACCGGCATGGAGGTGGCCAATGCCTCGATGTATGACGGCGCCAGCGCCTGCGCGGAAGCGGTGCAGATGGCGGCGCGCGCAACACGGCGCGCCAAGGCTGTTCTCTCCGGCGGCCTGCACCCCCATTATGTGGACACGGTGGAGACATTGGCGCGCTTCACCCGCCTGTCGATCACCCGCAACCAGCCTTTCGCGCCGACGCCGGAACCGCACGGTACCGCAGCACTGGAAGCCGCCGTGGATGCCGATACGGCGTGTGTGGTGGTTCAGCAACCGGACATGTTCGGCGCCATACGCGATTTCTCGGCGCTGGCGGAAACATGCCGGCGCGAGGGCGCGCTCCTGGTAGCTGTGGTGTGCGAGCCGGTCTCGCTCGGCGCCCTGAAGCCGCCCGGCGCATGGGGCGCCGATATCGTTGTCGGTGAGGGTCAGGGGCTCGGCAATGGCCTCTCCTTCGGCGGTCCGTATCTCGGTCTGTTTGCGACGCGCGATCGCTTTGTCCGCCAGATGCCCGGGCGGCTGGCCGGCGAAACGGTGGACCGGGAAGGACGGCGCGGCTGGGTGCTGACGCTCAACGCGCGCGAACAACATATTCGCCGCGGGCGGGCCACAAGCAATATATGCACCAATGCAGGGTTGTGCGCGCTGGCGTTCAGTATTCACCTCAGTCTGCTCGGCGAAGCCGGATTCACCGCGCTGGCGCGCCTCAACCACGCCCGCGCCGTACAAACTGCCGAACGGCTGGGCAGTGTTCCCGGTGTTACAGTGCTGAACGGCAGTTTTTTCAACGAATTTACCGTCCGCCTGACACGGAATGCCGCTGCGGTGGCAGATGATCTGGCGAGTCGACGCATCCTCGGCGGCGTGCCGGTGTCGCGCCTGATACCGGACCGCGGCGATCTTTCCTCGCTCCTGTTGATTGCGGCCACCGAACTCACCACAGATGACGATATCGACGCCCTCGCCAACGGCATACAGGAGGCGTTGACATGACGGCCCGCGACACGATCACGGGGAATCGCGCGCTTGATATCGAAGAACCGCTGATATTCGAGCAACACGGGAATGGCCGCCATGGCGTGGACCTGCCCGCCGCACCGGCAGTTTCGCCGCGGCTTGGCGGGCAGGAGCGCGGTGAGACGATCGGTTTACCGGACCTTTCCGAACCCCAGGTGGTGCGCCACTACACACGCCTGTCGCGGAACAATTTCAGCATCGACACCGGCCTCTATCCGCTGGGTTCATGCACAATGAAGCACAATCCTCGGCTGAACGAAAAGACGGCGCGGCTGTCCGGTTTCGCGGATTTGCATCCGCTGCAGCCCCTGGCGACAGTGCAAGGCGCGCTGCGCTTGATGGACCTTTTGGCGGACTGGTTGAAACACCTGACCGGAATGCCTGCGGTTGCCTTGCCGCCGGCGGCGGGAGCGCAAGGCGAATTGTGCGGGATGATGGCAATTCGCGCTTGCCTGGAAGCGTGCGGCGACGCGCGCACGACGGTGCTGGTCCCGGAGTCGGCGCACGGCACAAATCCGGCGACCGCGACAGCCTGCGGCTATCGGGTGGTCGAAATCGGCGCCAACGCGGCGGGGCGGGTAGACCGCCTGGCGCTCGAAGCGCGGCTGGGACCGGACGTCGCGGCAATCATGCTGACAAATCCCAACACTTGCGGGTTGTTCGAGGGTGATATTGCGGACATCGCCGAGGCGGTGCATGAGGCCGGGGCGCTGTTCTATTGCGACGGCGCCAATTTCAACGCGATTGCCGGGCGCGTCCGCCCGGTTGATCTCGGCATCGACGCGATGCACCTCAACCTGCACAAGACATTCTCGACACCCCATGGCGGCGGTGGGCCGGGCGCCGGTCCAGTGGTGATGACGGAGGCGCTGGCGCCCCATGCGCCGCTGCCGTGGCTGGTGAGCGGACCGCAGGGATTTGAGCTTGTTGAGCATGTCACCGGAGAGGCGGAAGAAAGCATCGGCCGGTTGCGCGGCTTTCACGGCCAGTTTGCCACCTTCGTCCGCGCGCTCACCTACATGATGAGCATGGGTGGGAACGGAATACGGCAGGCGGCGGAAGACGCCGTGCTGAGCGCCAACTATGTGCTGGCAGGACTGGAAGACTCGTTGACCGCCCCTTATCCCGGCCCGTGCATGCATGAAGCGTTGTTCGATGACGGGTTTCTCAAGGGCACAGGCGCCAGCACGCTCGACATTGCCAAGGCGCTGATCGACGAGGGCGTGCACCCTATGACAATCTATTTTCCGCTCGTGGTGCACGGGGCCATGCTGGTGGAACCGACCGAGACGGAGAGCAAGGCAACGCTGGACTCCTTCATCACGGTCATGCGCACGCTGGCGGACAAGGCGCGCTCGGGCGAGGCGGCGGATTTTCATGAAGCACCTCGCTTCTCGCCCCGGCACCGCTTCGACGAGACCCGCGCCGCTCGTGCCCCGGTCTTGCGCTGGCGTGCGGCCGGGGGTGCGCCGTGAAGGTGCCTCTGGCGGCGGCGCGCGGCGCACCGATTCCAGCGGGCGCACGCTCCGCACAGCTTATGCAGCGCGGCTCGCTGAGCATCCGTTTCTACGCTCCGCGCGGCCGCGACACCCAGGTGCCGCACGAACAGGACGAGGTCTATATCGTCGTTTCCGGCGCCGGCGTTTTTGTGCGCGAAGGCAGCCGAACACAGTTCGAGACGGGCGATCTGCTGTTCGCCGCTGCCGGGGAAGAGCATCGGTTCGAGGAATTCACCGACGATTTTGCCGCGTGGGTGATCTTCTATGGCCCGCGCGGCGGGGAAACACCGGAAATCGGGGAACGGGGATAGGTCATGGCTGCAGCTTGGCACGCAATGAGCGCGGTCGCGCAGGGGGACGCGATTGCGCGTCAGGAGATCGATCCGCGCGAATTGTGCGCCCATTATTTCTCCCGCATCGCCGATCACCCCGACGCGGGTCTGATTTATCTGAGAACCACGCGCGGCCGGGCCGAGGCGGAAGCTGAAGCGGCGGCGCACCGCGTTGCGGAAGGGCGCCGCCTGAGCCTCCTCGACGGTGTGCCGATTTCGTGGAAGGACATATATGACACAGCCGGCACAGCCACCGAAATGGGGACACCATTGCTGGCGGGGCGCGTGCCGGACCGCGATGCACTGGTGCTGGAACGGGCAACGCGGGCGGGCCTTGTCTGTCTCGGGAAGACCAATACGGTGCAGTTTGCGTTTGGCGGTATCGGCGCCAACCCGTTCACCGGCACACCACCAAATGCGGCGTTACGCGACGTGCCGCGCGTGCCCGGCGGCTCTTCGAGCGGAGCGGCTACTTCGGTGGCGTACGGCCTTGCCGCGGCGGGGATCGGTTCCGATACGGGGGGGTCGGTGCGCATTCCCGCAGCGTGGAACCGCTTGGTCGGTCTGAAGACGTCATTCGGCGCCCTGCCTGTCGAAGGCGTGCTGCCGCTTTCGCCGACATTGGACACGGTGGGACCGCTTTGCACGAGCGTGGAGGATGCGGCCGCGCTTTTTTGCATCATGGCGGCGCGGCCCGACATTCACCTGGAGGGCGCGGACCTTGCGGGCTTGCGGTTTCTGGTGGCGGAAGATGTGGTGTGGGACGCCGTCGAGCCGGAAATTGCGGCAGCGGTGGAAGCAACTCTCGACAAGCTTATAGCCGCCGGGGCTTCGATTGAACGCGGTGCAGTGCCGGCATTCGCCGAAATCCATGCGTGCCTTGAGCAGCATGGCGGCATTGTCGCTGCCGAAGGTTATGTGCAATGGCGCTCCCAAGTGGATGACCATGCGGACTCGATAGACCCCAACGTTCTGGCGCGCTTTCTTCAGGGGCGTCACATGAGCGCTGCGGATGTCGAAACGGCGCGCGCTGCAGTGCGGCGTCTGACTCCGGCGCTGTACCGGCAAATGGCGCGTTTCGATGCCATGTTGGCGCCTACGACCCCTGTTGTGCCGCCGCCAATCGAAGAAGTGCGCAGTGACGGCAACGTTTATGCACATGCCAACGGGCTGGCGCTGCGCAATACCAGGCTGGGTAATGTGCTGCCCTGTTGCGCGCTGACACTTCCCTGCGTTGGCGGGCCGCCGGCGGGATTGATGGCGATGGCGCCTGCGGGTGACGATGCGCGCCTTTTGCGGGTGGGAGCCGCTATCGAGCAGGCATTGAGGTGATAATAATTTATGCATAAACAACATTTATGGGAAGAAATTGATCAAAATATAATCTGATACGCAGGCGAATCTCACAGTGTCGCCGTTCGGCGGAATGGCACACTTTTTGATTCCCATCCTCCTGTTCGGGCGGCTCAGAGGGCCGTCCGGGGTTGAAAGTGATCCGCGGGCCGCGATCGACACAGCCCGCCAGACAGGAGGACAGCATGACCTTACGCGTCAAAACGCTGGCGCTTTTCGGCGGGGTCTTGATGATCGCCGCATTTGCGGGCGCCGGCATGGGCGCGGCGCAGGAAGGCGCCACAGAAAGTGTTTCCGCGGATGCGGCGGAAACCGCCTATATTTTCAATACGTTTTCATTCCTATTCAACGGCGCACTGGTCATGTGGATGGCCGCCGGCTTCTGTATGCTCGAGTCTGGGATGGTTCGCGGCAAGAGCGTTGCCGCCATTTGCACGAAAAATATCGGCCTCTATTCCATCGCCGGCCTCACCTATTTCCTGGTCGGTTACAACCTCATGTATGACGGAGTGGATGGCGGCGTGATCGGCAGTCTCGGCTGGTTCAATTCGTCAGAACCGGCTTATGCCGCCGGCGATGCCTATGCCGCGCCGTCCGATTGGTTCTTCCAGATGGTATTTGTCGCGACTGCGGCGTCCATTGTTTCCGGGACGCTGGCCGAGCGGATCAAGCTGTGGCCATTCCTCATTTTCGTTACAGTGTTGACGGCCGTCATATATCCGATCCAGGGCGCCTGGCAGTGGGGCGCCGGGTGGTTGTCGGAATTGGGATTCAGCGATTTCGCCGGCTCCACCATCGTTCATTCCACCGGCGGATGGGCGGCGCTGACGGGCGCGATTGTGCTCGACGCGCGCAAAGGCAAGTTCGGCCCCGACGGCCAAGTGCGGCCGATGCCCGGCTCGTCGCTGCCGCTGGCCGCTCTCGGCACGTTCATCCTGTGGCTGGGCTGGTTCGGCTTCAATGGCGGGTCGCAACTGGCTCTGGGAACCGGCGATGACGCGGCGGCAATGGCGCAGATTTTCGCCAATACCAACCTTGCCGCCGCCGGCGGCGTGGTAGTCGCCATGATCGGCAGCCAGATCGTCTACGGAAAGGTTGACCTGACCATGGCGCTCAACGGTGCGCTTGGCGGGCTGGTGAGCATCACTGCCGAACCGCTGGCCCCGAGCTTCCTTTCGGCCATCCTGATCGGCGGTGTCGGGGGCGCCTTGATCGTTCTGGCGATTCCCGTTCTCGACCGGTTGCGGATCGACGATGTGGTGGGAGCAATCCCGGTACATCTGGTGTGCGGCATCTGGGGAACGCTGGCCGTGCCCCTCACCAATGGCGACGCCAATTTCGTGAGCCAGGTCATCGGTATAGTTTCCATTGGTGCATTTGTTTCCGCGTTGAGCCTCGCTACCTGGTATGTGCTCAGGGAAACCATCGGCATACGCCTGGACGCCGAAGCGGAAGATGCGGGCGCCGACCAGTCGGAACTGGGACTGGAGGCCTATCCCGAATTCGGGACGGGTTCCCAGCGAATCTGACGCAACGAATGCGGGCCGCCGCCAGATGCTTGCGTAACGGCGGCCCGACACATAGTTTGCGGCAATATTGCTCCTGCCGTCGCGAATGTCTCTCCATGATCAACAACCGCTTGGCGGCATTGAACGATTATCCGTTTCGACGGCTTGCCGCACTGCTTGATGACGTGGCGCCGCCTGCAGACATGGCGCCGGTTGTCATGTCGATCGGCGAGCCGGGCCACCCCTGCCCTGATCTTGTCACGCGCGTTCTGGCCGCCGAGGCTGCCAGTTGGGGACGCTATCCGCCCACGGTGGGCACGACAGACCTGCGTACAGCATGCGCCAACTGGCTGACACGCCGCTATTCGCTGCCGGCGGGGCTGATTGACCCCGCGCGTCACATCCTGCCCTGCAGCGGTACGCGCGAAGCGCTGTTTACTGTTGCCCTGCTTGCAGTGCCGCAGTCTGTGGGGGGCGAAAAGCCGGTGGTGCTGGTGCCGAACCCGTTTTATCAGGTCTATGCCGGCGCCGCGGTGCTTGCCGGCGCCGAGCCGGTATTTGTTCCGGCAGCGGCCGACACCGGATTTCTCCCGGACTTCTCTGCGCTGCCGGACGATGTGCTGCGACGCACGGCGCTCGCATATCTCTGCACGCCTTCCAATCCCCAGGGCACTGTGGCGGGGCTTGACTATCTGCGCAGCCTGACGGCGCTGGCGCGGGCGCACGATTTCCTCCTGGCGATCGACGCATGTTACAGCGACGTCTATTGCGGGGACCCGCCTCCGGGCATTTTTGAAACATGTTGCACGGAAGACGATCTCGACCGCATACTCGCCTTTCATTCGCTGTCGAAGCGTTCCAACGTGCCTGGGCTGCGGTCCGGATTCATCGCCGGCGACGCGAACTTGATGGCCGATTATGCGCGGTTGCGCAGCTATTCCGGCGGCGCCAGTCCCCTGCCGGTGATGGCGGTCGCGGCGGCGCTGTGGCGGGACGAAACGCATGTGATGGAAAGCCGCGGACTGTATCAGCAGAAATTTGCCATGGCAGCGCGCTATTTTGCCGGACGCAATGGTTTCTATCAGCCTGATGGCGGCTTCTATCTGTGGCTTGATGTCGGGGACGGCGAAGCAGCGGCGCGGCGCCTGTGGGCGGAGGCCGGAATCAAGGTCATGCCGGGCGGGTATCTGAGCCGGGGCGGTAACGGTGAAACAGGCCGTAACCCCGGCGCGCCCTATATACGTATGGCATTGGTTCATGATCTGGCGGAGACGGAGACCGCCTTGTCCCGTGCTTCCGCAATCCTGTAACGCGGCGGCCAATCAGTATCGAGGAGGCCTCAGGTGACGACGCGATCCGGCAAGTTGCGCGGAATGCCGCTTCTTCCCGAAGGCGTGGGAGATCGCCTGCGTCGTATTTCCCTGGAGGTGTTGGGCCTTGCCATTGCTGTTCTGGCCTTGCTGGCGTTTGCCGCGCTCGTCTCCTACGATCCGGCAGACCCTTCGTGGAACACAGCAACCCATAACCCGCCGGTCAACTGGCTGGGCCGCCCGGGCGCCTGGGCCGCCGATCTGGGCGTGCAGTTATTCGGCGCCGCGTCAGTGTTTTTCACAGCGGTGTTTTTCACTTGGGGGTGGCGGCTATGGCGATACCATAGCCTGAGCGGCTTTGGCATCCGGCTTGCCGGCTGCCTGGCGTTTCTACTGCTGATGCCCGCGTGTCTGGCGCTCACCCTGCCGGTTGCGCAATGGCCCACTCACAGCGGCGCGGGCGGGCTGGTCGGCGCGTTGCTAAGCGCTTGGGCAACTCATATGGCGACGGAGCTGGAGGTTTCCGGCGCCTTGATGATAGTGCCGGCGGCCCTGCTGACGGCGGGAGCAGCGCTGGCGGCGCTCGGCCTCAGCCGCGCAGAATGGCAGCAATTGGGGGCGTCCATCGGCGGCACACTGCCGCAGGCGGCGGCCCGGCCGGGCCGCCGAAAAACTGGCGCAGCGGCACGGCGCGTCGAACCACCGCCACTGGATTCGCCAGCGACAGCCCGCGGGGGTCCCGCGACCCGCCGGCCGGCGGAAAATACCGGCCAGCGCACGAAACCGCCGGCAGAACCTGCCCCTCGTCCGATCGCGGAGAGAGAGGTGTATGCCGACGAAGACAATGGCGGTTTCTGTTTGCCGCCTTTGGATCTGCTGGCCGAGCCGGAATCGGACCAAAGTGTCACCTCAAGCCAGGATACCCTGGACGAGAACGCCCGTGCGCTGGAAGGTGTGCTGAACGATTTTGGTGTGCGCGGCCAGATTTTACGCGCGCGCCAGGGCCCGGTGGTCACACGATACGAACTGGAGCCGGCGCCGGGGACGCGCGCGGCCCGGGTTGTCGGGCTGGCGGACGACATTGCGCGTTCGATGAGCGCGGTGTCGGCGCGTGTTGCCGTTATTGCCGGGCGAAACGCGATCGGCATCGAACTGCCCAATGAGCGCCGCGAGATCGTATTTCTGCGGGAATTGCTGAACGCGCCGGAATACTCGCGTGTCGGTACGGCTCTGCCGCTGGTGCTTGGCAAGGATATATCCGGTTCGCCCGTGGTGACCGATCTGGGCCGTATGCCGCATCTGCTGATCGCCGGCACGACCGGCTCCGGTAAATCGGTCGCGGTTAACTGCATGATTCTGTCCCTGCTCTATCGGCTGTCGCCGGAAGAGTGCCGGATGATCATGATCGACCCCAAGATGCTGGAATTGTCGGTGTATGACGACATCCCCCATCTGCTTCATCCCGTGGTCATCGATCCGGCCAAGGCGGTGGTGGCGCTGAAGTGGGCAGTGAAGGAAATGAACGCCCGCTACCGGCTGATGTCGAATCTGAATGTGCGGAATATTGCGGGCTACAACAAACGGGTTCGCGACGCCCTGGCGCGGGGGGAGATGCTGACGCGCACAGTGCAAACAGGCTTTGATGCGGAGACGGGACGCCCGACCTACGAAAGCCAGCCGCTCGAAATGACCCCGCTTCCGTTCATTGTCGTGGTGGTGGATGAAATGGCGGACCTGATGCTGGTGGCGGGCAAGGATATCGAGGTGGCGATTCAGAGCCTGGCGCAAAAGGCGCGCGCGGCGGGCATTCATCTCATCATCGCCACGCAGCGGCCTTCGGTGGATGTCATCACCGGCACCATCAAGGCCAATCTGCCGACGCGGATCAGCTTTCAGGTCACGTCCCGTATCGACAGCCGGACGATTCTCGGCGAGCACGGCGCGGAGCAACTGCTGGGAATGGGCGATATGCTCTACATGGCGGGGGGCGGCAAGGTTGCGCGCGTGCACGGGCCGTTTGTATCGGACGAGGAAGTGGAAGAGGTGGCAAACTTCCTGCGCGGTCAAGGCATGCCCGATTATCTGGATTCGATCACCGAGGGGAGTGACGACGAGCCGGCGGCGGGCGGGCGGATGCAGGATTCAGGCGACGAATTGTTCGACCAGGCAGTGGCGCTGGTCGCGCGCGAGCGCAAGGTTTCCACCAGTTTCATCCAGCGTCATCTTTCGATCGGATATAACCGGGCGGCGAAAATCGTGGAGCGCATGGAGGCGGAAGGCATGGTGGGCAAGGCCAACCATGTGGGCAAGCGCGAAGTGCTGTTGCCCGAAGCCTCCGATGACGGCTAGAACCCGTCTGACATTCGCCAATCGGACACGGGGATCATGAGAGATTTCATTCGGCGCTGCTGGGCGCTGCTTGTCATTGCTGCTGCGCCGGCAGCGGCGCAAGACGAAATAGCCCCGTGGGAGGACCCGGACAACCCGACAGTGCTGGCCATAGAGGACTATCTCAACAATCTGCCCACCATACGCTCGCACTTCACGCAATATAATGCGGATGGCAGCGTCGATGTGGGGGTGATGTGGTTGTGGCGGCCGGGGCGCGCCCGCATCGAGTATTCGCCGCCCAACGATCTTCTTCTCATCGCTGACGGCACATGGCTGATCTATTTCGACGCGGCGCTTGATCAGGTGAGCCATATTCCGATCGCGACCGGGCCGTTTCGTTTCCTGTTGTCGGAAGGGCTCAGCCTGTTTGAGGATGTGCGGCTAACGGCGCTTCGGCGTTCCCGCGGGCTGCTTTCGTTGACTGTGGAAGATCCTGAGGCGTCCGGTGCGGGGTCGGTGACGCTGGTGTTCGAGGAAGACCCTCTGAAGCTGCGGCAATGGCGTGTAACCGACCCGCAGGGTTACCGCACCACGGTGCGGTTGGACAACGCGGTTCTCGGAGAGTCGTTTGCCCGCGAATGGTTTTTCTTTCCGGAAAGCGCGCGCCAACAGGAGGATTTCCGCATTGGCGCGCATGAGTGACGCGCCTCTCAGGCGGCAGTCTTGGCTTTCTGCCACGTTTCCAGAATCTGATGGGCGGGGGTTTCCGCCGAGCCCATGCCGGCGCCATGGCCAGGCTGCTTCGCGCACAGTTCAACGACATAGCCGTTCGGATCGCGAAAATAGATTGACTTGATGGCGCCGTGATCGGACGGGCCGCGGGTTTCGATGCCCGCAGCCTTGCCCTTGGCGAACATGGTCTCGAGGTCTTCCGGCGAGACTTCGAGCGCGATGTGCAGGTCGAAGTCGCGTTGCGGCTTGAATTCGAACGGTTCTTCCGGCGCTTCGAAGAAGGCCATGAACGAACCGTCATCAAGGCGGAAGAAGGTGTGGAGGACTTGCGCCTTGCGCCCGGTCTTGGTCTCGCCGATGGCCAGCGCGTTGGCGAGCGGCAAGCCCAGAAAGTCTTCGTAGAACGCGCGAGTTTCTTCGGAATCGCGGCAGCGATATGCGCTGTGATGCAATTGCCTGATCATGATGTCCTCGGTTTTCTGTTGTCGTGCCGGCGGGGCAGCATCGTCAATCGAGATCGGCGGCGAGCGAGGCGCGGGTCTCCGCACTCAACACCGCCATATGCCCATAGATGGGGTGCAAAACGGCGACGGCAACCACCTGGGAGGGGTCCCGGAATGCGTGGGCCATTGCGTGCTCCAGAGGGAAGTGGAGGAAATGCACCGCCGACGCCTTGCCGGAGTCGGTGGTGCGTTCGACATCTTCCTCCGGTTTGGCGGGGACGCTCGAATTGCCAATCTGCAGGGTGATGGCGCGTTCAATGCCGCCGGCTTTTCCCAGGAATTGTTCGCGCCGCTCCCGGTTGTCTATTTCGAACATCAATGTCGCCACCAGTTCGGATCCGTTGGGGATCAACGAATTGTAAGCGGCCAGTTCCTCGACGATCTGCTCTTCGCCGCCCTTTTCAGCGTAGAGCATTTCGTGAACCTGCATCCACATGGTCTCGCGGTTTTCGAAGCTCAGCGAAGCATGGGGACCGAGTTCGACGCGGCGAATGCGGCGCAGGGCGGACAGGGCGCGGCGCTTGTCGCGGCGGACGCGGCCATAATCGTCCATGGGCATGATGTCTGCCCGGGTGAGGAGCGGTGCGGCCATCAGATATCTCCGTAAGCGCGTGCCACCAGCTCGATGGGGTGGTGGGCGCGTTCGATGGTCAGGGGGGCGTCGGAGAGGCGCTCCATTCCCTGACGCAAATGCTCGCCGGCCAGCGGGCATTCGGAAACGAGAAACGCCTTGCCGGAATTGAGGGCCTTGCGGGCGGCGGGGCGGCCCACCTTCAGCGCGGTTTCGAAATAGCGGGTCTTGACGCCCCAGGAACCGCCATGGCCGGAGCAGCGCTCGATGATTTCGAGGTCATGGTCGGGTATCAGACGCAACATTTGCACGGCCCTGGCGCCGATATTCTGCGCGCGCGCATGGCACGCCATATGCACGGCGATGCCGCCTTCCAGGGGTTTGAGTCCCGGCGCAAGACCTTCGGATTCCGCGATATTCACGACATATTCGGTGATGTCCTGCGTATGCGCGGCGAGGCGGGCGACGTTGGGGTCGTCGGGCAGGATGAGGGGCCATTCCTTCTTCAGCATCAGCGCGCAGCTTGGCACGAGCGCCACTATGTCACGCCCGTCGTCGATATGCGGAACCAGTGCGGCGGCGGTGCGCTGCGCGCGGGCGGCTACGTCATCGAACGCGCCCTGTTCGAGTTGCGGCATGCCGCAACAGCCGGGATAGGCGGCGACGGTATCGACGCCGTTGCGGCGCAGCACCGACTGCGCGGCAGCGCCGACGTCCGGATTGTTGAAATTTGCGAAACAGGTTGCGTAGAGCGCTGCCTTGCGTCCGTGCGCGGGGGCGGCGGCGCTGACCGGCGGCGCCTGCCGGGCGCGTTTGACGAACGTCCTGGCGTGGAATTTCGGCAGCGCTGCTTCCGGATGAATGCCCGCGAATCTGTCCAGCAAGGGCCGCGTGAGGCGGTTGTTCGTATCAGTCGCCCAATTGGCGAGGGGCGCGACAGCGCCGGCGAGCCTGCCATTGCGGTCGGTCTTCGCCAGTTCGCGGTCGGCGAACGGAGTGCCGTTCCTGGCGCGCTCGGCGGAGCGATAGCGCAGCATCAGGTGCGGAAAGTCTATGTTGAATTCGTGCGGCGGCACATAGGGGCAACTGACCATGAAGCACATGTCGCACAGGGTACAGGCATCGACCACCGGGCCGAACGCATCGCTGTCCACGGAGTCAAGCTCGCCCGTTTTCGACTCGTCGATGAGATCGAACAGGCGGGGAAAACTGTCGCACAGGTTGAAACAGCGGCGGCAGCCGTGACAGACATCGAACACGCGCCGAAGTTCGCCGTCGATTTGATCTGTGTCGTGAAATGCAGGGTCGGTGTGGTCAAGGGGCGCGCGCTGAGGGGCGCGCAGCCCGCCTTCGGCAGCCATGTGTCAGCCTCTTTCTGCCGCCTGTGGGCGCGTTGGGTGCAGGGAAACCCCGCGGACACGCCGCGGGGTTTGTCGAGGGGATCAGTCGAGGGTATCGAGCGCGCGCTGAAAGCGCCCGGCGTGAGATTTCTCGGCTTTGGCGAGAGTTTCGAACCAGTCGGCGATTTCGTCGAATCCCTCTTCGCGGGCGGTGCGGGCCATGCCCGGATACATGTCGGTGTATTCGTGGGTTTCGCCGGCGATTGCCGCCTGCAAGTTGGCCGAAGTATTGCCGATCGGCTCGCCGGTGGCCGGGTCGCCGGTTTCGGCGAGATATTCAAGATGGCCGAATGCGTGTCCGGTTTCGCCTTCCGCGGTGGAACGGAAGACGGCTGCAACATCGTTGTATCCTTCGACGTCCGCCTTCTGGGCGAAGAACAGATAGCGCCGGTTGGCCTGTGATTCACCGGCAAACGCGGCCTTGAGATTTCCTTCGGTCTTGGTTCCGCCTAGCGCCATGACATCCTCCAGTGGTTAGGGCGGGAGTCATATGGGCAGGGTAGCGGGGCCTGTCAACAGATTAGAATGATTATTATATAAAACTCATCTTCCATCATGAGTCGGCGGGATGCAGCCGCACGATCACATCGACGCGACCAACGCGGCGTCCGCGCGGCGGTGCCGGCAGCTCGGCGAGGGCGATGGCGTCGACCGGGATATCTGTCAGCCGGCCGCTTTCCTCGTCATAGAAATGGTGGTGGTGGGCGGTGTTGGTATCGAACCGGACACGGCCCGGCGCGACGACGATTTCACGCAGGAGCCCGGCGCTGACGAAGCGGTGCAGCGTGTTGTACACGGTCGCGGTGGAAACGCGGGTTCCGGCGGCGAGGGCTTCGGCGTGGAGGGTTTCGGCGGACAGGTGCCTGTTGCCGCCGGTCATGATGAGCCGTGCGAGAGCAATTCTCTGGCGGGTCGGGCGCATTCCGAGACTTCGCAGCAGGGCGGCGGCGTCGAATTCGGGTTGTACCGGGAGTGTCGTCATTGCGCGCGCTAGTCCCCGGTTTGCAGGCGTTCGATCAGTTCGCGCACGGTGGGAATGTGGCCGTTGTCGTAGAAGGGGTCGAGGGCGAAACGATAGGCGCTGTGGCCGGCGAACATCAACTGGTTGTCGATGTCTTCGCCATGGCTGATTTCCTGCAGGGTCTTCTGGATGCAATAGCTGCGCGGGTCGGCCTTGCGGCCCGTGGAGTGTCCTTCGCCCTGCGACCAGTTGCTGAAATTGCAGGCGCTGAGGCATCCCATGCAGGCGACCTGGTCAGCATGAATTTCCGCCGCCTTTTCGGGTTCGACGAAGATGAGCGTCCGGTCGGGGGTGCGCAAGGCGGAGCTGTAGCCCCCGGCGGCCCAGACATCCACCTGGGCGCGGTCGATTTCGGTCAGATAGACGGTGCGTTTGCGGGGACCGAAACTGTAGGGCGCCTGATGGGCGCCGACGATTTCGGTAGTGAACGCGACCTGGCGGCGGGCGCGCGCCTTGAGTTCGCCCAGAAAGGCATTGTTGACCGCTGACGACCAGAAGCCTGTCGGGCTATGGCGGTTGAGGCTGATATCGCCTTCCATGAGCGAGCGCAGGCGGGTTTTCCAGGCGTCGGAGATGGGGCTTTCGACGGTCAACAGCGGTCGGGTCCCGAATTGGAAGGCGATGGGGCCGAGATCGGGGTTATCGATCCAGTCCTCCCACTCGCGCAGGTACCATACGCCGCCGGCCATGAAGATGGGGACGTTATCAAGTTTGAAGCCGTTCATGAGGCGGCGGAGTGCGACGACGCGGGGAAGCGGGTCTTCGGGCGCTTCCGGGTCTTCGCTGTTGGAGAGGCCGTTATGGCCGCCGGCGCGCCACGGGTCTTCATAGACAATGCCGCCGAGCAGATCCGGAAACTTGTGGTAGGCGCGCTTCCACAGCGCCCGGAAAGCGCGCGCGGATGAAACGATGGGGTAGTACCAGACCTTGAACCGGGTGGCGATTTCGGCGATCCGATAGGGCATTCCGGCGCCGCAGGTGACGCCATGGACCAGCTCTCCGGCCTGTTCGAGCACGCCTTCGAGCACGCGCACGGCGCCGCCCATTTCCCACAGCACGTTCATGTGGATGCGGCCTTTGCCGCCGGCTGTTTCGTGAGCGATCCGGGCCTGTGTGACGCCGCCCTTGATGGCGTAGGCAACGAGTTCGTCATGGCGTTCGCGGCGTGTGCGGCCGCGATAGACGACGGGGATAAGCCCGCCATCGGCGTCGTGGGCGTCGGCATTGACGCCGGAGAAAGTGCCGACGCCGTCCGACGCGGCCCACGCGCCCGAACTGATGCCGTTCGATACCGAGATGCCCTTGCCGCCTTCAACCAGCGGCAGGACTTCCCGGCCCGACAGGACGATCGGATTGAGCGCTTTCACGACAATTCACAATCTACTTTCGCCAAGTGGCAACATGGCGCGCCGCGATGCACTGCTGCGGGCCGCAAGGCTGATATATGGCGCGGGTGGCCGGGATTACCAGCCCCCCCGCCGGCGCGCGCGGCGTCAGAAAATCGTGGCCGTATCAACTTGCCGCCTTCTCGCCCTCGGACAGGTCGGCGCCGGTTTCCTGATCTACTGCCTTCATGCTGAGGCGGACCTTGCCGCGTTCGTCGACGGCGAGCACTTTCACTTTCACCTTGTCACCTTCGGTGACCACGTCGCGTACGGTCTTGACGCGGCGGGGTGCCAGCTCGCTGATATGCACGAGGCCGTCGCGCGTGCCGATGAAATTCACGAAGGCGCCGAAATCCACAACCTTGACCACTTTGCCGTCGTAGATTTCTCCCACTTCCGGTTCCGCCACGATGTCGCGGATCCATTTGATTGCGGCCTCGCTGGCTTCGGAGGAAACGGCGGAGACCTTGACAGTGCCGTCATCGTCGATGTCGATCCGCGTGCCGGTTTCCTCGGTGATCTCGCGGATGACCTTGCCGCCGGTGCCAATGATCTCGCGGATTTTATCGCGCGGCACGGTAATGGTGGTGACGCGCGGCGCATTCTTGCTCACATCATCGCGCGAGTGCGACAGGGCGGCAGCCATTTCGCCGAGGATATGAAGGCGCCCCTCCCGCGCCTGTTCGAGCGCGGTTTGCATGATCTCCTCGGTGATTCCGGTGATCTTGATATCCATCTGCAGGGAGGTGACACCGTTTTCGGTGCCGGCCACCTTGAAGTCCATATCGCCGAGATGGTCTTCGTCGCCGAGAATGTCGGACAGCACGACGAAGGAGTCGCCTTCCTTGATGAGACCCATGGCGATGCCGGCGACAGCCCGGCGCAGCGGCACGCCGGCGTCCATCATCGACAGGGACGCACCGCATACCGTCGCCATGGATGACGAGCCGTTCGATTCCGTGATCTCGGAGACGACCCGGACAGTGTAGGGGAAGTCATTCTTTTGGGGCATCAGCGGGTTGAGGGCGCGCCAAGCGAGTTTTCCGTGGCCGATTTCCCGCCGCCCCGGCGCGCGCAGGAAGCTGGCTTCGCCGACGGAATAGGGCGGGAAATTATAGTGCAGCATGAAGTGCTGGCGGTATTCGCCTTCCAGCGCATCGACGATCTGTTCGTCCTGGCCGGTGCCGAGTGTCGTGACGACCAGCGCCTGGGTTTCGCCGCGGGTGAACAGTGCGGAGCCGTGGGCGAGGGGCAGCACGCCGACTTGCGCCGAGATGGGGCGCACGGTTCGGGTATCGCGTCCGTCAATTCGCAATCCGGTTTCGAGCACGGCGCCGCGCACGACAGATTTTTCGAGCATCTTGATTTCGCCCTTGACGGCGGATTCGTCGGCGTCCTGCTCGGCCATGGCGGCCTCTACTTCGCTGCGGACGCGCTCCACGGCCTCGACCCGGGTCTGCTTGTGGGTTTCACTGTAGGCGGCCCGAAGCTTGTCCTGTGCGAGTTCCGAGACGGCGGTTTTCAGGGCGTCCGAAACCGCTTCTTCCGGTACGGCAGGCAGTTCCCAGGGTTCTTTCGCGCATCGTTCGGCGAGGCCGACGATGGCGTCGATGACCGGCTGCATTTCGCGGTGGCCGAACATGACGGCTTCCAGCATTTGCTGTTCGCTGAGTTCCTGCGCTTCGGATTCGACCATCAGGACGCCGTTTGCGGTGCCGGCCACCACGAGGTCGAGCTCGCTGCTCTCAAGGTCCCCGGGGGTGGGGTTGAGCACAAAAGCGCCGTCCACAAAGCCGACGCGGGCACCGGCCACGGGACCAAGAAAGGGGATGCCGGAGATGGTGAGGGCGGCTGACGCGCCGATCATCGCCGGAATGTCGGGGTCGTTGTCCAGATCGTGCGCGAGGACGGTGCAGATAATCTGTGTTTCGTTGCGAAATCCGTTGGCGAAAAGTGGCCGGACGGGGCGGTCGATGAGGCGGGAGGTCAGCGTTTCCTTGTCGCTGGGGCGTCCTTCGCGCTTGAAGAAGCCGCCCGGAATCTTGCCGGCGGCATAGCTTTTTTCCTGATAGTTCACGGTGAGCGGAAAGAAGTCCACGCCGGGTTTGGGTCCGCGCTGCGCAACGGCGGTGCACAGCACGGTGGTTTCGCCGTAGGTGACGAGCACGGCGCCATCGGCTTGCCGCGCCAGGCGGCCAGTTTCGAGCGACAGCGGTCTGCCGCCCCATGTCAGTTCCTTGCGGTGGATGTCGAACATCGGATGTTTTTTCCTTCAAACTGCCGCGGCCGCCCTGTGCGGCTGCGGCCTGCCACCGATATCGGCGGCTGCCCGTTCGGATTGAACGGCGCGATTTGTTGCGGTGCAGGCCAGCCGGTTTGCTGCCGCACCTGCAATGAGCACGGGCGTGCCGCGCGGGAGGCAGGCCGGAGCGCCCGCCGGCGGCCTGCTAGCGGCGCAGGCCGAGTCGTTCGATGAGTGATTGATAACGGGCGGTGTCGCGGCCGCGGATGTAGTCGAGCAGACGCCGCCGCTGGCTCACCAGCTTGAGGAGGCCGCGGCGGGAATGATTGTCCTTGCGATGCACCTTGAAATGTTCGGTCAGATTGGTGATGCGTTCGCTCAGCACGGCGACCTGCACTTCCGGCGAGCCGGTATCGCCCTCTGTACGGGCATACTCCGTCATCAATTCCGTTTTGCGTTCGGCAGTTATCGACATCTTGTCCTCTTTTGTCTTCCGAAACCTGCGCCGACCGGCCACAGGGGCTGGGGTCAGTCATTGAATACGCGCACGGGGTGTACGCCGCCGTGCCGCAACTCCGCCAGCGCGACGGGTTTGCCCGCGAACTGGGTCCATAATGCGCCGTCAGCGATCGGCTCACCATTCGGCGTGACAGGCGCGCGCACCAGCGGCACGGCCTGGCCGCGCTTGAGACGATCGGCCTGGGCGGCATTGATGGTCAACTCCGGCAAGCTGGCGAGGCCGCGCGCCACGGGCATGAGGCAGCCCTGGAGGCCTTGATCGTCGAGGGTTTCCAATTGCGTGAGCGACACGGCGTGGTCGATACAGAACGGTCCGACGCGCGTGCGGCGCAGCGCTGTTACATGGCCGCAACTGCCGAGGGCGTGCGCGAGGTCGCGCACCGTCGCGCGGACGTAACTGCCCTTGCCGCATTGCATGGAAAACCGGGCGTGGTCCGCATCCGGGCATGATTCGAGCGCGAGGCTGTCTATGCGCACGAGGCGGGCGGCGAGGGGGACATCGCCGCATTCCCGTGCCATGTCATAGGCGCGTTTGCCGCTGATCTTCACGGCCGAGAATACGGGCGGCGTCTGCATTACCTCGCCCGTGAATTGGGGAAGTTTTTCCCGTATAGCGTCGGCGTCAGGGCGGACGGAGCTGGTTTCGATGACCGCGCCGTCGGCGTCGTCGGTGCTGCGGCCTTCCCCCCAGCGCACGGTGAAGCGGTAGGTTTTCGCGCCTTCCACCACGTGGGGGACGGTCTTGGTGGCTTCGCCGAGGGCGATCGGCAGCACGCCGGTGGCCAAGGGGTCCAAGGTGCCCGCATGGCCGGCCTTGGCGGCCTGGAACAGGCTGCGCAGGCGCGCGACGGCGCGTGTTGACGTGATGCCTGCGGGCTTGTCGAGAATTACCCAACCGTTGACGACGCGGCCGCGACGGCGCCCGGCGCGTTTCATGGTGCGTCCGCTGGTTTGTTCACGGAGTTTGTTCACCGGGTTTGTTCACCGGATTGCGGCGCGTCGGCAGCCAGCAGGGCGGCGATTCTCGCCGCCTGGTCGAATGACGGGTCGGCGGCGAAACGCAGTCGCGGGGTGTGCCGCAGGCGCAGGGCGGCGCCGGTTTGCGCCAGGATGTGCGGGGCGGCGCGTTCCAGCCCTTCCAGCAACGGGGCAATGTCGCCGCCGCCGAGGCGGCAGACATAGGCGGTGGCGGTGCGCAGGTCGGGGCTGACGCGCACTTCGGACACAGTGACGGACTGGCCGCGCAGCGCCGGATCGCGCAGATCGCCGCGCGCCAGCACGGCTGCCAGCGCATGGCGCAGGGTTTCGCCGACGCGCAATTGCCGCTGGCCAACCGCGCGCCCGCCGCGGGTGCGTTTCGCGAGTGTCTTCAAGCGCTCAACTCGCGCGCGACCTGTTCGATCAAATAGGCTTCGATGCGGTCGCCGGGCTTTACGTCGTGGTAGTTTTCCAGTCCGATGCCGCATTCCAGCCCCTGCCGCACTTCCCGCACTTCGTCCTTGTGCCGTCTGAGGCTGCTGATTGCGCCTTCATAGACCACGACATTGTCGCGCAGCAGGCGGATGCGCGCGCCGCGCCGCACAGTGCCTTCGATGATTTCGCAGCCTGCGATCTTGCCCACCCTGGAAATGTTGAACACTTCCTTGATGCGGGCGCTGCCGAGGGTTTCCTCGCGCTCGGTGGGCGCCAACATGCCGGAAAGCATGGCGCGCAGGTCGTCCAGCAATTCGTATATGACGCGGTAATAGCGGATTTCCACGCCGTGGCGCTTGGCGAGCTGGCGTCCGGGTGAGTCGGCGCGAACATTGAAGCCGATGACAATCGCGTTCGACGCGGCCGCCAGGGTTACGTCGGATTCGCTGATGCCGCCGACGCCGGACAGCAGCACGCGCGCATCCACTTCTTCCTCATTGCGTGTGAGGGCGGTGATATTGGCGATGATGGCTTCCAGCGAACCGTGGACATCGGCCTTTACAACCAAGGGCAGTTCCTGCGTCTCGCCCTTGGCGATTTGCGAGAACATCTGCTCCACCGAGCCGCGGGCAGCGCCGCCGACGGCCTGGTTGCGGGCGAGGTTGCGGCGATATTCGGTGACTTCCCGCGCACGCGCTTCGTTGGGCGCGATCACCATTTCATCCCCTGCGCCGGGTGTATCGCTCAGGCCGAGGATTTCCACCGGCTTGGCGGGGCCGGCGGAGGCAACATTGTTGCCGCGATCGTCGATCAACGCGCGGGCGCGGCCCCATTTGCTGCCGGCGACCACGATGTCGCCGATGGAGACGGTGCCGCGAGTGACGAGCACGGTTGCGACGACGCCGCGTCCGCGGTCGAGCCGCGCCTCGATGACCACGCCTTCGGCGGCGCGGTCGGGATTGGCCGAGAGTTCCATCACTTCCGCTTGCAGGAGGATGGTTTCGACGAGGCGGTCGAGATTGGTGCCCTGGGTTGCGGAGACCGGCACGGACAGTACGTCGCCGCCATGTTCCTCGACGATCACATTGTGTTGCAGCAGTTCCTGGCGCACGCGGTCGGGATCAGCGTCAGGCCGATCGATCTTGTTGATGGCGACGATCATGGGAACGCCGGCCGCCTGGGCGTGCTGGATGGCTTCGGCGGTTTGCGGCATTACGCCGTCGTCGGCAGCGACGACCAGCACGACGATATCGGTGATGTTGGCGCCGCGCTGACGCATGGCGGTGAAGGCGGCGTGCCCGGGCGTGTCGATGAAGGTGATCGAGCGTCCGTCGTCGGTTTCGACCTGGTAGGCGCCGATATGCTGGGTGATACCGCCGGCTTCGCCGCCGGCGACATTGGCGTGGCGCAGGGCGTCGAGCAACGAAGTCTTGCCGTGGTCGACATGGCCCATGACGGTGACCACGGGCGGGCGCGGCTTGAGGGATTCCAGTGCGTCCTCGGGTCCGCTGAGGCCGACTTCGACATCGGCATCGCTGACGCGTTTGACGCGGTGTCCGAATTCCCCGACCACGAGTTCGGCGGTGTCGGCGTCGATGACATGATTGATGGTCACCATGATGCCGAGTTTCATGAGGGATTTGACGACTTCGGCGCCGCGCACCGCCATACGTCCGGCGAGTTCCTGGACGGTGAGGGCTTCGGGCACGATGACTTCGCGCACGACCTTGTGGGCTTCCGCGGGTTTGCCGCGTCCGCTCATGGCGCGTTTTTCGCGCTCCCTGGCGCGGCGCATGGATGCGAGGCTGCGCTGGCGTTCTTCCTCGTTGAGCGCCTGCACCATGGTGAGTTTGCCGCCGCCGCGCCGTTTGGCGCCGCGGCGACCGATGGACAGGCGCTGGCTCTGTCCCTTGCGCCGCCGCGACGGGGATTCGGTTTCGCCTTCGGCCTTGCGGCGGGGCGCTGCTGCCTTGGTTGTTTCTTCCTGTTTTTTGGCGGCAGCCTGTTCCTGTTCGCGCTTCTTCTCCAGCGCGGCCTGCTTGCGTTTTTCTTCGGCTTCAGCCTTGGCGCGCGCTTCGGCTTCGGCCCTGGCGCGGGCTTCTTCCTCGGCGCGGGCGGCGGCTTCGGCAGCCAGGCGTTCCGCCTCGCGGCGGGCTTCTTCAGCAGCGCGTTTTTCGTTTTCCAGCGCGCGCCGCTGTTCTTCCTCGGCCAGCCTGGCGTCTTCGAGCGCGCGGGCGCGGGCGGCGCGTTCCTCGCCGGTGAGTTTCTGGGTTCCCGACCCGCGGCGGCTGTTGCGGCGGTTATCGCCCTGGCCGGCTTCGCTGGCAACCTTGATTTCGGTCAGGCGTCCGGTGGAGCCGCGTTTGAAGGTGCGTTTTTTCTTCTTTTCGACCTGCACCGATTTGGAGCGGCCGCGTGAAAAACTCTGGCGGATCTGGCCGCCTTCTATGGTTTTTCTGAGTTCGAGCTGCCCAGGGCGGGACAAGCCAAGTGTCTTGCGCTCGCCCGTTTCCACATTTTCACTCATATTGCTCGCTGCTCCCTTGCCCCGCGCCGTTCGGGGCGCTCCTGAACCCGCCGAGCCGGTCGGCCGTGGCCCTGAATCGTGCAGCCAGTCCTCCCGGCTGCATTGCGATATGTGTTACATCCCGTCCGGTACCCGCCGCAAGTTCGGCGCGGGTGAACAGGTTCACTGCCGCGCAGTCCGGCGCGGCGGCGGTGCGCAGCCGCTCCAGCTTTGCGCGGCCGCCCGGCGCGGCGTCGCGCGCCTGCACCAGCACTGCGGCATCGCCGGCCTTCAGCGCGGCGCGGACAGCCCGGGCGCCGAGCACCAGCTGGCCAGCGCGGCGGCCAAGGCCGAGCAAGGCGAGCGCATGCGCTGTCAACAGGGCCTCGCACTGTCCGGCGAGGTCTTCGGGTACGCGTCCGCCACGCGACAGGATACGACGGCGGCAAGCGGTATTCACCAGCTCCCGGTCGGCGCCGACCCATATGCCCCGCCCGGGCAGGATCTGTGCGATGTCGGGCGCAACCGCGCCGTCCGGCGCGGTAACGAAACGAATCATGGCGGATTTGTCCAGCACCCGGCGTGTCACGGCGCACATTCGCTGGCCGTTACCGCGCGGCGGGCGGGCCGGCACGGCGGAGACACGGCTGGCGGGGGTCGGCATTACGTCAACCAGCGGCTTCGCCCTCGGTTGCAGGGTCTTCCGCGACGGAAGCTGCCGGAACGGGATCGTCGCTGAACCAGTGTGCGCGTGCGCGCATGATAATTGCGTCGGCTTCTTCCGGGTCCGGTGCGTCGGCGTCCAGCATTTCGATCAGCTCGTCGCTCGCGAGGTCAGCGAGGTCGTCGAGGGATTTGATGCCGGCTTCGCCGAGGCGCACCTGCATGGCGGGGGTGAGTTCGGTGATTTCGGCGATCCGGTCATCGACGCCGAGTTCGCTGCGCTGGCGCGACAGTTCCTCGTTGCGGCGGACCAGGTGGTCGCGGGCCCGAGCGCGCAATTCCGTTGCCAAGTCTTCGTCGAAACCCTCGATCTCGGCGAGTTCCTCGACCGGGATGAAGGCGACGGATTCCACTTCGGTGAAGCCTTCGGTCACAAGCAGGTGGGCGATGACGTCATCGACATTGAGCACTTCCATGAACAGGGCGGAGGCGACTCGCAGTTCATCGGAGCGGCGTTCGGATTCCTGTCCTTCGGTCATGATGTCGATATCCCAGCCCGTGAGCTGGGAGGCGAGGCGGACGTTTTGTCCGCGCCGGCCTATGGCGAGGCTGAGTTGTTCGTCGGGCACCACGACTTCGATTCGCTCGGTATCCTCGTCGAGGACCACCTTGGTGACTTCGGCAGGTGCGAGGGCGTTGACGATAAAGGTCGCGGGATCGGAATTCCACTGGATGATGTCGATCTTTTCACCGCCCAGTTCGCCGACGACAGCCTGGACGCGGCTGCCTCTCATGCCGACGCACGCGCCCACCGGGTCGATGCTCGAGTCGTTGGAAAGGACGGCGATCTTGGCACGGCTTCCGGGATCCCGGGCGACGGACTTGATTTCGATGATGTTGTCGTAGATTTCCGGCACTTCCTGCGTGAACAGGCGTTTCATGAACTCGGGGCGGGCGCGCGACAGGAAGATTTGCGGCCCGCGCGGTTCGCGGCGGACGTCGGAGATGAGGGCGCGCACGCGGTCGCCGTCGGAGAAGGTTTCGCGCGGCAGCGCTTCGTCGCGGCGCAGTATGGCTTCGGCGCGCCCGAGATCGACGATGACGTTGCCATATTCGTGGCGTTTGACGAGGCCGTTCACGATTTCGCCGACGCGGTCCTTGAATTCCTCGAACTGGCGGTCGCGTTCGGCGTCTCGCACGCGCTGGACGATAACCTGCTTGGCGGCCTGGGCGGCGACGCGGCCGAGTTCGGTGGGGTCGATGGGCGGCAGGGGCTGGGTGAATTCGCCGCCGACCTCGAGGGAGGCGTCGAAGCCGCGGGCATCATCAAGGCCGATTTCCGCGGCGTCGTTTTCCACCTCTTCGACGACCTGGCGGATACGGCTGAGGCGGATTTCGCCAGTGCGGCGCTCGATGACGGCGCGGATATCGAGTTCCTGGCCGTATTTGCGGCGGGCGGCGGTCTGGAGCGCCTGTTCCATTGCCTCGACGACGATTTCGCGGTCGATCAGCTTGTCGCGAGCGACTGCGTCTGCCACTTGCAACAGCTCCGGTCGCATCAGGCTCGGTACGGAGTCGCTCAGCATTGTCTTTCACCTGTTGCGGCGCCGCCGGCGGCGGCAATGAGCGCGTCGGTCAAGACCAGCCTGGCGGACCGGATCGCTGCGAAGGGTATGGCGACCACGCCGTCAGCGCCGCCGATATCGATTTGCACCGCGGTGTCTTCAAATCCCATCAGGCGTCCGCGGAAGCGCTTGCGTCCGTCTATGGCTTCGCCGGTCTCGAGCTTCGCCTCGTGGCCGGCGAACCGGTCATAGTCGCGCGGGCGCACAAGCGGGCGGTCGATCCCCGGGGAACTGATTTCGAGGCTGTAGGGGCCGGCCAGGGGGTCCGCTACGTCAAGCACGGCCGAGACGGCGCGGCTTATGTCAGCGCAGTCATCCACTGTCATGGGAGCGTCGTCGGCGCGTTCGACCATGACTTGCAGCACCGGCGGACGCTTGCCGGAGAACCGGACGCGAACCACCGCGTAACCCATCGCCTCGATGGGGGGTGCGATCAGCGTTTCGACAATGCTGCCGGTCTCTCTCTCCAAACGGGCGACTCCATAAACAAAAAGTGGGTACGAGACCCACCGTCCAAACGGCTGTCGGCGGCCGAACCAAGTGCTCACCTGTGCGCAATATACCCTGCGCTGCCGCCGCTTCAAGAACACAAGCGGCACCGGCCAGCGCGGCTCGCAAGTGAATGCGATTGCGTACAATTGCGCCGCAAGGTGGGATTTGCCGGGATTTACGGGGATCACCGCCCCGCCTTGCGGCCACGCGCAAGGGGTTATATCCGAATCCCCCGGGTTATGCAAGTCTGCAAGCGGATGTCTGGCTGGCGGCGGAGCGTGCCATGACGGTGTTGCGGCGCGAGAATGGCGACGAGAAGCGTATTCTGCTTGTAACGGCGGATGCGGCGCTTCGAGAATCGCTGGCGGAGCAGTTGGCTCTGGATACGGCATGCGCCACGCTGGAAGCGGCGGGCGGCGCGCAGGCACTGACGGCGGCCGAGCATGGCGCGGTCGATCTTGTGGTGATGGATGCGCATCTGCCGGATATGGACGGGAACACGCTGTGCCGCCGGCTGCGGGCGGCGGGGGTCGGTGCGCCGCTCATCATGCTCGCCGAGGCGGGGCCGGCGCCGGAAACGGAGGCGGATGAGTTGCTCCAGCGGCCCCTTCGCCTGAGCGTCCTGCTGGCGCGCATCGCTGCGCGGCTGCGGCAAGGGGAGACTGCGGCGGCGGCATTTGTCATCGGCCCGTACAGTTTTCACGTTGCGGGAGATTTTCTGACCGATGAGAGGACAGGGCGGAGGATCAGGCTTACGGAAAAGGAGGCCGCCATCCTGCGGCATCTGTGCGGCGCGGGCGGGCGTCGGGTCGGGCGGGCGGCGCTGCTGGATGGCGTCTGGGGATATAATCCGGCAGTGACGACGCACACGCTGGAGACGCATATCTGGCGTTTGCGGCGGAAGATGGAATGCGATCCCGCGACGCCGGAGATACTGGTTACCGACAGCGGCGGCTATCGGCTCGCGCTCGGCAGGACGGACGAAGATCGGCGATGACCAGCGCAATGGCCGACGGCAGGAAGATACTGATCATTGCCGGACCAAACGGGGCGGGGAAAACGACCTTTGCGACGGAGTTTCTGCCCAATGAAGGGGACTGCCCGGCCTTCGTCAATGCGGATTCCATCGCCGCCGGCCTGAGTCCGTTTCAACCCTCTGTGGTCGCATTCCGGGCGGGCCGGCTGATGATCGAGGTAATCCGGGGATATACCACCCGAGGCGAGAGCTTCGCCTTCGAAACGACGCTGAGCGGGAGGGGCTATGCGCGCTGGATACCCCTCTGGCGACAACGGGGCTACCGTGTGAAATTGTTTTTCCTCTGGCTGCCGACGCCGAACATGGCGATTGCCCGCGTCCGGCAGCGTGTGTCGGAAGGCGGGCATGATGTACCGGAAGCGGTGGTGCGCCGGCGGTTCCATGCGGGATGGGAAAACTTCCAGGATGTTTATCGAGGCCTGGTGGATGAATGGGCCCTGTACGACAATACCGGCACTGCCCCGGTCTTGCTTGAGGAAGGAGAAAGACGGTGAAACCCTCGCACCCGGACAACCAGAAGCCAAAGAGGCGCCGCGACCCGGACATGATCGGCGCTGAAGCGGCGATGAAGAGGGCGGCCGCAACCGCCCGCCGCCGAGCCGCAGCGCATGGCGGCAAGGTTGCCATGTTCGAGGACGGCAAAATTGTCTGGGTAAAGGTGGAAAAGGACGCTGCGTCCTAGCGCCGTCGACTCAGCAGGACGGATCGAGATCGACGATGACCGGCGCGTGGTCGGAGGGCTGCGGCCAGCCGCGCGCGGCGCGCACCACCTGCGCGCCCTTCAGGCAGGGGCGCAAATCCGGCGTTACCCAGATATGGTCGAGGCGGCGACCGCGGTCACTTGCCGACCAGTCGCGCGCCCGGTAGCTCCACCAACTGTAGAGTTTCTGTTCCGGCGGGATGAAGTGGCGCACCGCGTCCACCCAGTCGCGTGATTGCTGCAGGCGCTCCAGTGCCGCCACCTCGACAGGCGTGTGGCTGACGACATTCAGCAATTGGCGGTGGGACCAGACGTCGGTTTCCAGAGGCGCTACGTTGAGGTCGCCGACGAGTATCTGGCGGTCGGCGGATTGTTGTTCGCGGAACCACGATGTGAGTTCTTCAAGCAGGCCGAGCTTGTGGGCGAATTTGGGGTTTGCGTCGGGGTCCGGAATGTCGCCGCCGGCCGGGATGTAGAAATTGTGCAGCAGGATGCCGCCGGGCAGCTGCGCATGGATATGGCGCGCCTCGGCCTTGCCCCACCAGTCGCGCCGCCGCGGTTCGGTGAGGGGCATGCGGCTTGCCAGGGCGACCCCGTGCCATGTCTTCTGTCCGTAGATGATGCGGTGGGGATAACCGAGTTCGTCGAACATTTCGTGGGGGAATTGCGGGTCCGCCACCTTGGTTTCCTGGAGGCACAATATGTCCGGGGCGTATTCCTCCGCGAGGCGTTTGAGGGCATCGCCGCGCAGACGCACTGAGTTCATGTTCCAGGTGGCGATACGCATGGCGGCACTCCTCGGGCCGGTGACGGCAAAGGGATTCAGGAACGGGATGAGGTGAAGCGCGGCGGGTCCAGCCGCTCGAACGCCATGCTTCCGGTGAGGGTGCGGCTGGGTGCGTTTTCGGGCGCTGGGTCGAGGCGGCAGAGGGCGACGAACTCGCTGGTGGAACTGATCTGCGCATTGGGCGCCTGCACAGCAACATGACCCGTGATGCGGGCGCTCCAATGGCCGTCGGCATCGCGGATATAGGCTTCCGGCGGGGATTCTATGGCGACAAACATATACAGGCGCAAGCGTTGGCGCTCGTCTTCGGTCAGGCTCGCGCGCCAGGTTCGCGTCCATTCCGGTGCATCAGCGCCGCGGAAGCGGTCATAGAGAAGGCGTCGGCAGGCGCCTGCGGCCTTGCCGCGGGCGCGTTGCAGCGCCTGTTTCTCTTCTTCGACACTGCGTGGTGCAGTGCCGAGCAATTCGGCGTCGATGAGGCGGTCGGGCTGCGCCGGCCCGCCGCGCGCCTCTATGGCGCCGCGGAAGCGCACCTTGCGCCCGGCGACGGCCAGCGCGGCCTCCGGCCGTTCGTGCAACTGCAAGGTGAGATCGTAGCGCGCGCGGGGGCGCCCCGGGTCCATGCGGACGAAGATCAGGGCGTCACTGCGCCGCCCGGCAATGGTGCCGTCCCACACCACCTCCTTCCCGCGGCAGCGTTCGGCGAAGGCGCGGCGGGTGCGTTCGGCGTCGCTGCGCCGGGTATTGCCCGCGCAATCGTTCCAGAAGTCACGCCATGCCATTGCCGATCCGGGCAAGGCAACATAGCCGCCGGTGACGAGTTTCCGGGTGAGGGAGGCGCCGGTTTCATGTCCGAATGCCGCGAGGGGCTGCGCCAGCGCCAGGGCACGGTCCCAGTCTTCGGCCGCGAATGCGTCGCCGGCCTGGTGTGCGGTTCTTTCGACAAGGGTGTCGATACGGGCCCTGCTGTCGCGGTAGGAAGGGTCGAGCGCGATGGCCGCGTCGATGAGGCTGACGGCGGCGGCGAAATCCCTGCCGCGGCCCAGGCCCTGTGCTGCGAGCAAAGCCTGCAATTCATAGCCGCGCGGGTTGTTTTCCGAGGCGAGCGCTGCGGCCAGGCGGGCGGCCTTGTCGAAGTCTCCCGCATCATAGGCCGCAAGGGCGCGTTCCTCGTCGCCCTCACGGCAGCCGACAAGAGCGGCGAGCAGTGCGAGCGCCAGCAGGGCAGATCGGCTGCGGTTCACACAGGCGCTCCGCCGAGGTCGAAATCGTTGGCATCGAAGAGGGCGGTGAGGCGCAGACCTTCCTGCGCCAGGGCGTGCCCTGCACCTTGCAGCCGGTCGACCAGCGTGATGACCTGCTTGACGGTTCCGCCGGCATCGCGAATGGCCTGCACCGCCTGCATGGCGGAGCCGCCGGTAGTGGTGACATCCTCCACCACTGCGACAAGGCAGTGGCGGGGCAGTTCACGTTCGACGCGGCGCCGGGTGCCGTAGTCCTTTGCTGCCTTGCGGACACCGAACCCGGTAATGGGCCGGCCGATCTGGCCGCTGCGCATGACGGCGGCGGTCACGACGGGCAGCGCACCCATTTCCAGACCTGAGAGAAAGGACGGCCAGGGTTCATCGAGCGCGTCGAGCACGAGATCGGCAATCAGTCGAGCACCTTGCGGGTCGAATGTGGTTTGCTTCATGTCGAAATAGAAACGGCTGCTGGCGCCCGAAACCAGGGTCATCTCGCGCCCGGTGACGAGCGATTTCCGGGCGATGAGGTCGCGTAGCGCAAGGCGACTTTCGGCAGTAGCAGTGACGGCGCTCACAGCGGCTCCGGAAACGGTTATGAAGTATGCTGGGGCGCGGCGTCCTGCGACGGCGGCGCAGCAGCCTTCTTTGTGGTTTTTCTTAGTATCAGCTTTCGCGCGCAAACCAAACAACAGGGGCGCCGCCGACGCTACGACCTGTGCCACGGGACGCGCCCCATTTGCACTTGATGTTCTTTCATGATGGGTATAGCAATATCTATTATATGGTTTTATCCAATTTCATTGGATTTTTGTGAACCGCCATGCCCCGGCTCATTTCTGCGCCTTTCTTCAGCGCCAATCCGGTCTTCCGCCGCGCCGAGTATGCTGCGGCTGTCGGTCGCCGCTCTCACGACAAGGTCGTCACGGCGATGCTCACCCAGCATCTTCGAGCAGGCAATATCAAGCGTGTCGCGCGGGGCGTTTTCGCGTCGGTGCCCAAGCATGCCAAAGCGGCGCAATGGTCGGTTGACCGCTTCCTGGCTGCCTCGCGCTTGCGCCGCGACAGCACGATTGCCTATCGCTCGGCCCTTGAACTGCACGGCTGCGCCTACGCCGAAGGGGGTGAGGTGCAGGTGATCGCGCAGGGTGATACTGGTATGTTCGAGGCTGCCGGCGTCGCCTGCCGGTTTGTCAGGCCGCCGCGCGGTTTCGCGCCACCGGACGGCGTTACGGAGATCGACCGCCTGGGGCTGGCGGTCAGCGTGACAACGATCGAGCGGACGATTGCGGATCTATTCGTTCGCTACGATCTGGCCGGTGATATGGAGGATTATTTCAACTCACTGGATCTCGTGGTACGGATCGACGCGTCGGTGCTGGTTGGGTATACGCGCGCGCTGGGAAAGGCCACGGCCGCCGGCGCTCTGGGTTTCTGGCTGGAGCGCGAACAAGAGCGATTGGGTGTGCCGGATGCCGCGTTCGAAGAACTCCGCATGTTGATGCCGTCTCAACCGCGATATGCGCTGGGCGCCAAACCGGGCGAGGGGAAATCAGCCAAGGGCTGGAACGTCATTCTTCCCGTCGACATCATGGAACGCCGTTTCGAGGGGCTGTAGATGGCAGCGCCATCTGCCCGGACGCTGCAACGCCTCGCCGATGACACCGGCCACCAGCCCGGCACTTTGGAGAAGGTGCTGCGGCTGCTGGACCTGTTGCAGGAGATTGCACGAGACCGGGTTCTGTCAGACCGCCTCGTCCTCAAGGGTGGAACAGCGCTCAACCTGTTCCACCTGGGTCTCGACCGTCTTTCGGTCGATATCGACCTGAATTACGTCGGAGCGCTCGATCGGACTGCGATGGAAGCCGAACGGCCGACCGTTGAGGCCGCACTCGACCGCCTCCTCGCCTCGCGGGGATACAGCGTTCGTCGCAGACTGGATCAACATGCCGGCGGCAAATGGCTTGCACGCTATGCCTCGGCAATCGGCGGCAACGCCAGCCTGGTGATCGACGTAAACTACATGGCGCGACAGCCCTTGTTCGGTTTAGCACGCATGGAGTCGCTTCCCATAGGCGACCAGCAGGCAAGCAATGTGCTCGTCCTCGACCTTCATGAAATTGTTGCCGGCAAGCTTGTCGCGCTCGTCGACCGGCAAGCAGCACGCGACCTGTTCGACGCTCGCCGTATCCTTTCCGTCGACGCGCTGGACTGGAAGCAGATCAAGACCGCAGTGCTGGTCATCGGCGCCAGTGGCCGGCGCGACTGGCGCACTGTGTCCGTGGAGGCCATAAGGGGTGATCCTCGCGAATTCCGCCGGAAACTTTTGGTGTGCCTGCCGCGCGACCATTTCGTCGCCAAGGGAGAGATCGCTGCGTGGGTTGATGAAACGGTTGCGCTTTGCCGGGCAAGATTCGGTTTCCTGTTCGATCTCGCAGAGAATGAGCAGGCATTTCTCGACGGTGTGCTGGATCGTGGTCAGATTGACGCTGAACTGCTGGATATCGCCCCGGAGATTCGAGTGTGCATTGAAAACATGCCGATGCTTGAGTGGAAAACCTCGCATGTTCGAAAGCATCGAGGGCTGACTGCTTCTGGCCAGTAAGCGGGAATACTGCGCACACGCAGGGCATGTGGTAGTTTCGGACTGTCGAGAATAAAAGCAAGCATCGCACTTGGCGGCGCTTGGCACGGATATGATGATGGATAACAAAATCAACACCGATCGCGCCCTCCGCACAAGGGAGAAGACGGTTCAATTGTCGCTGCCATACGGCACGAGGGAACGGGGTGTTGTCGTCTGCTCGGACAACATTCCGTTCATGCAGCGCCTGCCCGATGCGATGTTCAAACTGATCGTCACGTCGCCGCCATATAACTTGGGGAAATCATACGAGAAACGATCGGGCCTTGACGCTTATCTCACGATACAGGAGAGGGTGATAGGGGAATGTGTGCGATTGCTGCATGACCGAGGTTCGATTTGCTGGCAAGTCGGAAACTATGTGGAGAACGGGGAAATCGTGCCCTTGGATACGCTTCTCTATCCCTTGTTTCGGGCACAGGGACTCAAGTTGCGGAACCGTATAATTTGGCATTTCGGTCACGGGCTTCATTGCAAAAATCGGCTCTCAGGACGTTATGAGACAATAAATTGGTGGACAAAAGGTGAAAATTACACCTGGAATCTTGATCCTATAAGGGTTCCATCAAAATATCCGAACAAGAAGCATTTCAAGGGACCTAACGTCGGGAAGTTATCGGGCAATCCCAAGGGGAAAAATCCGAGCGACGTTTGGGAATTCCCGAATGTAAAGAGCAACCATCCCGAGAAAACAGTTCACCCATGTCAATTTCCGGTGGAACTGGTGGAACGGCTGGTGTTGTCGTTGACGGATGAGGGAGACGGCGTTTTTGATCCCTATCTGGGTGTCGGGTCGACGGTGATCGCAGCGCTGAAGCACAACCGGCGCGGATATGGATGTGACATCGTGCAAGAATATGTTGATATCGCTCACTCCCGGCTCGATGCGCTGGACGCGGGAACGCTGCGCACTCGTCCGATGGGGAAGCCAATTTATGACCCTGGCTTGCCGAGGGGCGGTCACTGATGCGAATTGGTGCGAAATATTCGCACCTCAACGGCGAGGAATATCTTCTTGTTCACAAGCCAGCCTTGTGGCGGGAAGTACAGGAAGTGATCTCGGGCGTTGACGCTGCTGCTTGCAAGACGAAGATCTCGAAGGAGAAGACGATGCCGGGGCGGATTCTGTATTCCCCAACTGACATGAATGCAGCGTTCAAGTCGGGTCTTGAGGAAGCGAGTTGGACCGAGCGCCGAAACACTTTTTGGGTTACTGATGATGAAAAATTACTACGCACAATATATGAGCTCCCTCCGGCGGAACAGAAACAGGCTATCCAGGCCGCAAGACGTGAGCCTATCATGTCCTACAATCAGACTGATTTTGTAAAGGATCGTGTGGCGGTTGAAGTATAGTTCGGCAAGTATGCGTTTGTTGCACATGATTTGTTTGTCAAACATTTGAGCTTCTATGTCTCTGATATTATTGACGTGGGCATCGAGATCCTGCCCATGAAAGTATTGGAGAAGGAGATGTCGAGCGGCGTACCATATTACGAACGCGACCTCCTCAACGTGCTGCGGCAGGGACGGGGCGTGCCGGCGGTACCGCTCGTGTTGATTGGCGTGCTGCCATGATGTGCGGACGCGTCGAAATGTAGAGCGACGTGACGAATTTGCAGCCGATAACAGGCGACAATGCTGCGTCCGCTGGCGGGTTGTCCTGTTCAGATCGGATGTATAATCGGGCCTGAGAATGGCCTGCGATGATACGAGGGTTACCATGAATAGCATCGGTGCTCATGAAGCCAAGACACGCCTGCCCAGGCTGCTTGACCGTGTTGCGCGCGGTGAGAGCCTGACCATCACACGATATGGCAAGCCGGTTGCCCGCCTTGTGCCGGCGACCAGTTCCCGCGACGAGGCGAAACGCGCAGCCGCACGTATCGAAAGCCGCCGCCGAGAATTCAAGGGCGCGCCCGTAGCAGAGTTGATGGAAACCGTCCATGAGGGGCACATGTGGTGAAATGGTGGGTCATCAACTGCTCGGTATTCCTTGCCTGGTGCCGTGGCGATGAAGAAGAACCGGCGTCTGCACGGGGCGGCGCGAGAGGCAGGCGTCGCCCTCCACGGTGACAGTCAGGCTGGAAATCTGACGTCGTGATGCAGGAGTCTGGCTTTCCAACCCCTCCGCAAACAAGGCTTGCTATCAGTCCAACCGGACCTTGAGGCCGTTCAGATGCGTCCAGGGGATGAACCCCTTGTGCTGGAGCATGCCGACGACGATGCCGGCGGCAATGCCCTGGTCCTCGGCAAACGCCCTGACGGCTTGCGCGCTGTATGATCCAGTAGCGGCGAATTGGTCCCAGGCTCGCCTGGGGACGAGCATGCTGGCCGCCCACTCATTGGCCTCGGCCTCTTGTCCGGTGTCGTCTCCATTGGCTTCGTCGACGAAAATGCCCTTCTTGCCGTGAAGCAGAATATGCGCCGCCTCATGGAAGAAGCTGAACCACAAATGGTCATCGGACTTGTGCCGCCCGGTCAGTTGAATGACAGCCTTCCCGGGAGACAGCCACCATGCCGCACCGCTGAGCGCGGTTTTCGGCAAAGGCGACACCAGCGCCAGCGCGACGCCCGCTTCGTTGCACAGCACCCGCGCCTGCTGCAGGGCATCCGCGATCGGCTCGCGCGTCAGGCCGCGGATCATCCGCACTGCACGCCTGAAGCGACTCCTGTTGTATTCCATGCAGTCCTGACGATCGGCCTCGATCTCGCCGAGCCGAAGCCAGGTGGCCAATGCAACTTCGCTGCTTCTGAATTTCGGAGAATGGCGGTATGCAGCACTGGCGCGACCATAGTGAGCGGTCCACGCATCGACCGATCCCACGCGAAAGAAAGCCAGCAATTTCGATACCGCATCGATGTCCGATTCCGGGCGCGGGAAGCAGCCTCGCTTTACCAGGTCCTTGACGGGGAACGCCTTGACCCACGCCGCCGAAGCAGAAGCATCTTTTGCCTCGGCCTCACGAGCCCGGTGAAGCCGATGGCTGGCCTCAATCCCGAGCCAAATGCCGGCATCGACACCGAGTACCTTTTCGAACTGCAGCGCCGTTCCCGGTTCCAGCGGCGCCTTGCCCGAGATGATCTCGCTGATCAGCTTGGCGGAGCGCCCGCAGCGGCGTGCGAATTCGGCATGCGAAATTCCCTCGACCTCAAGGCGTTCCTGGAGAACCCATCCGGGCGGGACCGCATAGTCCGGGCTGAATTGGTTGGTCCCTGTCGCCATCTCCCCTTCCTCCGTCAATGATAGTCGACCACTTCGAGGATTGTGATCGCTGTCACTCGATGCGTGTCGATTCCCCCATCGGCCCTACGCGGAACCGGTTGGTGACCGGGTTCAAAAACAAGTCGCCGTGGGTGAATGAGATCGACTGCGAACTGTTCGTCCCGGTCCCCTCTGAGCTGATGCCGCCGTTCGGGCCGCGTGGTCGGTACCCGTTCAAGGTCACGCGCAGCCCGGAGCACAGCCATCCGCATCATGATGATCTTCCTCATCGGCACCCCATAGGTTTTCTGCAGGGCTTGCGCCGAGTTGAAGGTCTTTTCGAGCTTACGGGTCCGGAAGGCGATGTCCATGAATATCTTCTATACCCATTACCTATATCGTAACGATTTTCCCCGTTTCACATCTTCGATCAACACTGCCCAGCGATTGACGCTGAGCAGGATTGCCTCCTGTCACCTGGTTGAAAATGTCACACCACGCTGACGGCAACACGCCGGCCAGCGCCCGGCTTTTTCTGGATCACGCCCATCAAGGGCGCCATTTGCGCCCGGGCGATCCCGCCTGCTTCTGCATCCCTATTTGCTTGCGCAGAGACAAGCCGGCATAGTGCGGATTGGGTAATCCCCATGGTATTTTGAGCGCTCTTCATGGTGAGGACGATGACTAGTATGGCAGCTTCTTCGCTGGTGAATGATTTTCGCACGCGAAATCGGGCGACGGTCTCGGTTTCAGGCCGCGAAGTCATAGACTCGGGCACGATTTTGACGAGCGCGCAAACTGGGCTGAAGATCAACCTGGCCAATCTCACCTATCACATTATCTTCGATGATGATGCGCGGGAACAAGAGATAAGTATGGATAAAACAAGCGAAAAATCCGTACAAATACGCTTGTCAAAATTCACCAATGTTCTGGGGACGTCGGTGAATTTTCTGCCTATCGGCGATGTCTCAGGTTCCGGGATCTGGCTTTCCCCTGTATGTGGAAGCAATAGGAGACGATACAAAAATTGTTTCCTATACGATCTACGTAGGAGATGATCGTGGAAATTGACTTCAAACTCGCCGATAGTCCCGAACTTGCCGAGTGGGGTAGCATGGACAGCCGTAAGGCGCGCACTGCTACATGCGGAAAACGCCGAAGCGGGGGGCCGGGATCGGCGCGTTGAGAGCGGCGGACAGGCCGAGCGCGAGGACGCGCCGCGTGTCGGCAGGGTCAATCACCCCGTCATCCCACAGGCGGGCGCTGGCATACCAAGGGTGGCCCTGACGCTCATACTGCTCCAGAACGGGTTTTTTGAACGCGGCTTCCTCCGCTTCCGGCCAAGTCTCGCCACGCGCTTCCATTCCGTCGCGGCGCACCGTCGCAAGCACCATCGCCGCCTGCTCGCCGCCCATGACCGAAATGCGCGCATTGGGCCACATCCACAGGAAGCGCGGGCCGAACGCACGCCCGCACATGCCGTAATTGCCGGCGCCGAAGGAACCGCCGATGATCACCGTGAGCTTCGGTACCTGCGCGCACGCGACTGCATTGACCATCTTCGCGCCGTCCTTGGCGATGCCGCCGGCCTCATATTTCCGCCCGACCATGAAACCGGCAATATTCTGCAGGAAGATCAGCGGCGTGCGGCGCTGGCAGCACAGTTCAATGAAATGGGCCGCCTTGAGCGCGGATTCCGAAAACAGGATGCCGTTATTGCCGAGAATGCCGACGCGAAAACCGTGTATGCGTGCAAAGCCGCATACCAGCGTCGTGCCGTAACGCTGCTTGAATTCGTCGAACACGCTGCCGTCCACCAGCCGCGCGATCACCTCGCGCACTTCGAACGGGCGCCGCAGGTCGCCGGGAATGAGGCCGTAAAGGTCGCTGGCGGGGTAGAGCGGTTCGGGCGGCGCTTCCGCCGTGCCGGGCGGTGCTTGCGGCGGCGGCAGATTGGCGATGATGCGGCGGGCGGTGGCCAGCGCGTGCGCGTCGTCGCGGGCGAAATGGTCGGCAACGCCCGAGGCGCGCGTATGGACATCCGCGCCACCGAGTTCCTCGGCCGAGACGCGCTCGCCGGTCGCCGCGCGCACCAGCGGCGGTCCGCCGAGAAAGATGGTGCCCTGCCCCTGCACGATCACCGCTTCGTCCGACATGGCGGGCAGATAGGCGCCGCCCGCGGTGCAGCTCCCCATCACCACTGCAACCTGCGGGATGCCGGCGGCGGACATGGTGGCCTGATTGTAGAATATGCGCCCGAAATGCTCGCGGTCGGGAAAGACTTCATCCTGCGCGGGGAGGAAGGCGCCGCCCGAGTCCACCAGATAGAGGCATGGCAGGTGGTTTTCGCGCGCGACCTCCTGGGCGCGGAGATGCTTCTTGACCGTCATGGGAAAATAGGTTCCGCCCTTGACCGTGGCGTCATTGGCGATGATGACGCATTCGCGGTTTTCGACGCGGCCTATTCCCGTGATGATCCCGGCGCCGGGCGCAGCATCGTCATACATCCCGTGCGCGGCGAGTTGGGAAAGTTCGAGAAACGGCGCCCCCGGATCGAGCAGCAGGCGCACCCTCTCACGCGGCAGAAGCTTGCCGCGCGCAGTGTGACGCGCACGGGCGCGGGCGCCCCCGCCCTGCTTGACGGCGCTGATTTGCGTCCGCAGCTCGGTGGCGAGGCCCTGTGTGTGTGCGGCGTTTTCCCGGAACTCGGCCGTCCGCGTGTCAAGCGCGCTGCGCAGCACGGTCATGACGTGTCTCCGGGCGGGCCTACCGGCGGCCGCGGCATGGAGTCGCGCCGCCGGTCACCCGCCGCTGTCGCGTGCGTCAGGCGGCGCGGGCGTCGAGCTGGATTTCTCCCGGCTCGCTGATGATTTCCATGCGCGCATGGTCGCGCACTTCGTCGAACAACGCTTCCGACACGCCGATTTCGCCCAGGGTCAGCGTATTTCTGATCCGCACGATGCGAGCGTTTTCCGGCGGCGTATTGATGAGAGTCTTGACCGCCAGGCGCACCGCCTCGCCCTCAGTGCGCATGGGAATGGGAATGGCCCCGCCCGAAAGATAGGTGCTGGTGACGATATTGGCGTAAGTGACGCCGAAGTCGATACGCCGATAAAGGCGCGAGGTAATGACATCGGCGCTGCCCACGCCGGCGGCATTGCCCTTGGTGGCGTCGGTGAGGTCGAGCATGACGACCTTTTTGACACGCGGCAGTTCGAAACCTTCCTGCGCCCGGCCGGTGCTGCCGATAACATTGGGGTCAGCGCCGGCACCGCTGATTTCCTTGCCGATCTCGTCGATGATGAGCACGTCGATATCGTCGATGAAAATGCGCGCCATCAGCGACTTGGCGCGGGTCTGCAGTTCGGCTTCGCGGGTGATGAGGTTTTCTGCCGGAATTGCCTCGACATGCGCGGTGTTGTCGAACGCATCTTCCACCAGGCCGACGCCGAACAGGAACTTGCTGTTGTCAACCACCGCTTGCGCAGCACTCGGCAGGAACTTGCCGAAATCGGTCATCTCATAGCCGCCGTGAAATGCCGAGGCGCCGTTGATCTTGCCCATGCCGATGATGATCATCTTGCAGATGCCGCTTTCGATCGGCCCGCGGAAGCTGGTATGCGGCTTGATGCGGTTGATGAGCACCACGCCGTCAGCCTCATTGGCGAGGCGGTCCATATGGAGCGGCGTTCTGTCTTCGGTTTCGGCCACCACTACCGTGTCCATGCTGGCCTCGACCGGGGCGCCAATCTGGTTGTCGGTGATACCATAGCCCGCAAGCACATTGCGCTGGCCTTCGGCCGTCGCGCCGCCATGGCTGCCCATGGCGGGGAAGATGAACGGATTGGCGCCGCGTTCCTTCAGGGCGGCAACAAGCGCGCGCACGGCGGGCTGGATATTGTTGACGCCACGGCTGCCGACACCGACGGCGATGCGCGCGCCGGAAGTGATGTGCGATGCGATTTCCGGTCGGGCAAGCTCGGCGGTGACCGCGCCGGCCACATCGTCCAGGCAGTGGCGCTCGAAACTCTGGCGTACCCGCGCCATTCGGGGCAGGGCGAAATTCAGCCCGCCGGCGATGTTGATTCGCGCTTCGTCAAGCATGGTTCCTGTCCTCTCTGCCCGTGTTCCCTGGGTGTCGGCGCTGGGGGTTCAGCCTAGGCGATCAATGGCCCCGAATCAACTGCCCCGGCAGGCGCTCCGCCCCGTGAAAGCCGTCCTCGCCAACCACCCGCACACCGTTGATCCACACTCCGTGCAGACCCACCGCGCCGCAGGTCAGCCGGCTGGCGCCGGCCGGCAGGTCGTGAATACGGCGGTTGGGCGTCCGGTCGATGCGGGCGGGGTCGAACAGCATGAGGTCCGCCCATGCGCCCTCGCGAATCCGCCCGCGATCCGCAATGCGGAAGATGTCTGCCTGCCGCCCCGTCAGACGGTGCACCGCCGCCTCCAGGCTCAGCGCGCCCTTGTCGCGCACCCAATGGCCGTAGAGATGGGGGCCGAACCCGGCATCACAGAAAAAGGTGAGATGCGCGCCTGCATCCGACAGCGCCACCGTACTGTGCGGGTCGGTGATCAGGCGCGCCACCGCAGTTTCGTCCGAATTGAGCAGCGTCGAGGTGAAAACAGTGTCGAGATTGTCGGCAAGCCCGATATCGAGAAAGCGGTCGAGCGGATGGACGCCGTCAGCGGCCGCCAGTTCGGCAATGTTGCGGCCTTCGCAGGCGCGGATATCGGCATTGCCGTTGGCCGCCTCGGCGACCTGGATGCGCGACCAGTCGCCATTGAAGGCGCGCAGCCCGCTGGGGTTGTCCAGTTCGGCTTTCATGGCGGCGCGGAAGTCCGGGTCGGCATAGACGCGCTTCAGCGCATCTCCGCCCACCTTCATGGCGGGGCGCCAGGCGACATACGCCTCCATGAGATAGGGATTGCGCAGCGTGAACTCCATCGTCAGCGGGCAGCAGGAAACCTGGCCGTAAAGCTCGTTGCCGTTGCGGTTTGCCTCGGCGATGCGCGCCAGCGCGCGGAATGTGCCGTCGGGGTTGGTATGGTCGTGCAGAAGCGCCGCGATGATCACCGGACAGCCGGCCTCGGCAGCGATGGATTCCAGCGTCCCGATGCGGGTGTTCTTGCCGCGGGTAAGCATGAACACGCCGCGCCCCCCGCCTGACATGGCGGAAACCAGCGCTGCGATCTCGCTTTCCTCGGCGAGCAGAGACGGCATGGGCACGCCGCCGGCGCCGTTATGCCCTTCGAAGGTTGAGGTGGCGAAGCCGACCGCGCCAGCCGCCATGCCGCCGCGCACAAGCTCCGCCATGGCCGAGATTTCGTCCTCCGTGGCGGCGCGGGTGGTGGCGTCATCGCCCATCACCCATGTTCGCAGCGCCGAATGGCCGACAAAGGCAGCGACATTGGGCCCCAGGCCGCTTGTTTCCAGCGCATCCATATATTCGGGAATGGTCTCGAAGTTCCAACGGACGCCCGCGCGCAGCGCGTCGACCGACATGCCTTCCACATTGCACAGATTGCGCACGGTGATGTCGCGGTGGGGCGGGCGGCACGGCGCGATGGCGAAGCCGCAATTGCCGATGACGACGGTGGTGACGCCAAGCGTCGGCGAGGGAGTCGCCCATGGGTCCCAGGTGAGCTGGGCGTCATAATGCGTGTGGGTGTCGATGATGCCGGGGGCAAGCACGAGACCGTCGGCATCCACGGTTTCGCGGGCCGGGCCGGCATCCGCGCCCACAGCGGCAATGCGGCCGCCGATGACGGCGACATTGCCGCGCCGGGCCGGGCCGCCCGAGCCGTCATGGATTTCGGCGCCTCGAATCAACAGATCGTGCATGGCTCTTCCTTCCTTTCCCGCCCACCGCGCAGGAAGGCATCATAGCATGGGAATGACCGCGGCGCGCAGGTCAGGCGGGTCAGAATGCGGGCGCCACCCAATCGACAACGACAAGGCGGTCTTCGAAGCGGTTCAGCCACACGATCAGGCGCGTCGGGGCTGCCGGGTCGGTGTGATCATACAGGGCTGCACCGGAATTGCCGCTGCCGCCGGCGCGGCAGCGCAGCACGATCTCCATGGGCTGTCCGGTGGTGAACTCGCGGTCGCCGCGGAACAGGATGTGCGCAACACCGAGAACGCGGCACCGCCCGCTGCCGTCAGCGCGAATGACGACGGGCGCGGTGATTTCACGAATATCGAACAAGGCGTGGTAGTCGGCGGCAGCGCGCCGGTCCTCCGCATCAGCCGCGGCCGGCGGCGCAAAAAAGACGGCGGCCAGCGCCGCCATAAGCCGAAGGATCCGGGACATGCTGCGATGGTGGCGCGTGCTCCGGTGGCTGTCAACGCGGCGCGCACGAGAGGCGCCTTCCGCTTCGAGGACGCCGCAAACACAATTTCACGAAAATTCCGCTGTGCGGCGCGCATCACGCGCCAAGCGGCGGCTGATGCCCGATCAACGCGCGGCGTCTCGATAAAGGAAGGGCGACGGCAAGCGCCGCCCTTCCGCTTTGCGTCCGACAGACGGGCTCAACTGGGGACGCAAAACTCTCCGAACTACTGGGTCCGGTTTGCGCCGTAAGCGCCGATCACGTTGTGTACGTCTACCGTGCCTGCAACACTCGTGCCGTTGGATCCGCCGAGCGCCCAAGTCCAGTCCCCGAACACCGTTGGCATCCCTTCCATCTGGGCAACGCCCTTACCATCGGTCAGATTGGTCTTTCCAAGATAGATTGTAGGAATACTGCCGCTCCTGATCATACCCCCGATTGTCATCATCTTGCCAGGAACACGTGTGAAGTCCGCATCCAGCATGACAGTACCTGTCCACGTTGCATTCATGTGGTCTTCGTCACCGGCCATGAACCCAGCGGCGGCACCGGAATAGGATGCGGTTCCGCCCATGAGAGGATTCATGAAGTTCTCGCCATCTGGTGCTGCTGGTTTGGCAAACGCACCCAAGTCGGCCCTGAGCCCCATTTGATCGTTAACTACGTCATAATCGAGAGCCCAAATGCCGAAATGCGTCGTACCGTCGGAGAAAACATACGCCATAACGGGGTGCTTATTTTCTCCACGCTCTATCGTGCCGTCCTCGCCGACGCTGTATCCTGCAAACCCGTTGATCGGCGACAGATCGGCTACTCCATCACCATATACTTTGCCACGGCTTCCAAACATCAGCGTGACGTAATCGGTGCCTGCCGTGTCCTTTGCCATTTCGAAGGTCGGACCGTTGCCACCGGTTCCCGAGTTGACCGCCATATTATTGCCGCGAACAAAGGCTCGCGTAGTTATGGCGTTGGCATAAGCCGCCTTCTTGGTCGTCGGCGGCACAGGGGATCCCTCGCTATTCTCTTCCCAAGCCGAACGCGGTGGAAGCATCTCGTCATTGAGGAAATCAGTCACCGCAGCCGTCGGGGTGTCGACCGGTGGGTACATCGGCTTCATCGCCACTGTCGCCATGCCGCCCGTGGATTTCGCCATGAGAACCCCGAGGTTCTCATACACCTCGATGTTGCAGTCCATGGGGCCGGTGCAGGCGAAAATGAAGCCGGTTCCTTCAACGGTCTTGCTATGGTTGGCTTCAACCATGATCATGCCCGGGCCGAGAGCGCCGGTATCTGCCGGCAGCATGACCTCATGAACCGGCGGTTCAGGTTCGGGTTCGGGCTCGGGCTCGGGTTCCGGCTCCATCGGCGGTTCCGGGTCGGCCATGGTCATAGGGGGCGAGCTATCACTATCGCTGCAGCCCGCCGCAACAAGCGCGGCCATCAAAACCGCGAGAGAGCTTCTTGGAAGTGTCATTGATGGAGGACCCCCATAATGATTCGGTTGGGGAGCCTCCAGTGAGAGACCTCTTACGAGGCCTCTACTCTTAATACGTGAAGAGGCCCCGTGAAGAGGCCCCGTGAAGTTCTGACCCTAGGCTATCATGAAATTCAAAACCTGACAAGCACAAAATCCCCGCGCTATTCCTTGTCGAAAATACGCTTTCTTATCAATAATTTAGAGGATTTCCAAGCGCACGTCGCCGCCTGGGCGCCTGCGCCTTGCGCGCGGCCCCGGACAAGGCCGCCGGACACTCCCATCCGGCGTCACTTTGCCCGCTTGCGGCTTTTGCGGCGTCGGCGGTTTCCACGGTTCGCCAGGCCCCCGCGGCGCGCGGCGGAGCGGTAGCTCATCTGAATCCGCACCACCCGCTCCTCAATATCGTCCGTATCAAAAGGTCCACCGTACCAGCCGATCAAGCTCTCATGCTCCTCATGCGCGGGATCGCGCACCACTTCCAGAAACTCCATGAACCCCCAGGCCCCGCCGACATCTTCCGGCGGACAGCGCCCGGCGCCGTCGACAAACGCCGGATATTCGATCTCCGCTTTTCCGTCGCGGACTTCCTCGATAATGATATCGTGCCGCCAGTCATCACCGAAATCGTAGACATAAAGGAACCTGTCCACACCGCGGTCAATGAGAGTCTTCAGGCGAGTGACCTTCTCGTTGAGGACCTTGCGCTCGAACATGCCGTCGCCTGGCATCGGTACACCGTATGTACGGTCGCCGATAATGAATTCGTGCAAGTGGGAATCCGCCCACAGGAACGCGACCTGCACGATATCATGCAGTGCGGCAAGCGTGGAGGTGAGCGGCACATCGACGCGCCGCCAGATTTTCGGCTCGATATCCTGCAATTCAATACGAATACGCGCAATCGGCTCGATCATGCCAGAGCAGCCTCCCGTTCCATCCCGGCCCGTTGAATCTCCCGCAATTATGCCATCGCCAACCGGCTACTGGATGTGCATTGTGCGATCCGAACCGCGCGCCGTGCCGGCCACCGTCTCTCCGTTACAGGTCCCTTCCCGCGACGGGAAGGCCCGGTGTGTCGGCCAGGACAGCCGGCAGGTGCTCGATCGGCAGCAGGTCATCCAGCTTCTTCGTGATCTTGTACGTCACCGCTTGCCCTTCCGCCATTCTGACCAATGTTCCGGCCTCGCCTTCCGCCACCGCACCCTTGCGCCACAGGTTGAAACGGATTTCGCTCGGACAGACGCCCAGGCACAGCAAAAAGTGATATGAGCGGTCCAGCCGGACATGATTGAACTGGAAGGTTCCCCGAGCGCCCTGTGAGGCTGTCTTGATCTCGAAACGATGGTCTCTGATACCAATATCGGTCCTTGATGCGCGATTACCGTTTCCCGTCACTATGCCGTGCTCGCGTAAATACCGCCGAATGAATTCTTCCCCGATTTCTCCCCGGTTGGTGTTGCCCAGAAATCGGTATCCGACCAGCGGCGAACCCCGCCAGATGTCTTCCGGCGCGTGCTCCTTGATGATCTCCGCAAACAAATCAACGCCGCTCATCGCGGCGGGTCCCACGGCGCCTTGCCCTTTGTGCGCTTCCAGAACACGAGGAAGTAGGAATGATTCTTCCGGGCGTGAACCTGCCGTATGGCACGGCTGACCCCCGGCCTGTTGTTTCGCATCACGACGAACAAATCCTCTGCGATGTAGCCGATTTCATCATACATGCTCATGATTTCGACATGCGTGAAGCGTTGCCGGTTGGCGCAGACTTCATCCTGGCATTTGACAATCAGGACGCCGCGTTCCCGCAAGACGCGCCATGCCTCCCGGCCCGCTTCCCGGTAAAGGTCCAGAACGGCTTCGTGGAATTTGCTTCCGGTCCGGTTTCCCGTCGCGTTGTTCCGATAGTGCGCCTCAAACGGCTTGTGTCCTGTATGGGCCGTTCCGCCGGGCGAGTGCATGTAGGGCGGATCCAGCACCACGCAGTCGATCTCGCCGTCATGGTACGGCAAGTCGCGGCAATCAACACCGTCGCGTACATCGGTGGCGCGCAGCCGATAGCGGTCCTTCGGGATTTTCCGCCAGAAAACACCTTTCCCGTAGGTGACATCGGCGACAATACTGCCCGGCTTCACATAGAGGCCGAGAGCCAGGGGGAACACGCGGTCGTTTCCGTCGGCGAACGCGCTTTGCACAAGGTCGTTGGTCGGAGAGCCGTTGTGGACCTTGCGGCGCGTGGAGGATTCAACCGCTGCCCCTCTGCCGAAAAGGTCAGCCATGGGCGTACTCCCCTTCACAGTGCGGATTCAGCTTTGAACTCCCCGGAGCGGAGTCTCTGCCGAACGAGCCGGTGCTACCGCCGCCATGATACCGAGAGCGCCTTCGCGGCGGAGACTGCGGCGCTTCACGCACTCCTGCATGTATCAGATCCAGGCACTTCGGGCTCATCCTGTGAAAGGTCCCCCGGTGAGGACGCTCGAGCACAGGACCATAGCGGTTCGATCCTGTTCGTGTCCCGGATGGTTCACGTTGAATATTTGTATGAGGTGGCGGGCGTGTACCAAGCTATTGATATGGCATATGAAAAGGTGTGCAACCTGCTCATCGCACCGACAGCCCGGAAATTCCCGCCTGCCATGTCCCATCATACGCCGTTTCTCCCCGGTTTGTCACCCTTGAAAGGCCGCTCGCTTCACCTCCGCTTCGATGCCGGGGCCATGTCTTCGAACGGCGGCGCGCTGATACTGCGCGAAATCGAACGCAAGCTCGGCATCGCCGACGGGATGGCGTCGTGTGTTGTCGAACGAAGACGCGCAGAGCGCACGCAGCATGATAGTGCCGCCATGATCCGTGCCCACATGATGGCCATTGCGTGCGGCTGCGAAGACTGCAACGACCTTGATGTGTTGCGTCACAATTATCGGCATCCTCGTTACCGCTAGCATTTGCGAAGATGCGGAGATGCGGCATCGCTGGCAGCGTGTGGACCACCCGCTCCGGGTTGCGCCAGTCGCGCATGCAGCCGGCCGGCATCCCGGCCAGGCCGAGGCGGCGCCACGCCTCCCTCAGCAGGACCAGGCCGCAATCGAAATCGGCGATCACACTTTGCGGCGGACGACTGGTAGATCGAACGGCAGGAGGTTATCTTCGGTCAGGTTGGATGTGGCGCTTTCGTTGCCGGGAGAGGAGCTCGCGGAACCACGAATTTCTGCCCCGTCACAATGACTCACGCCATATTTGCGGTGGCAGTACTGACCCGACGTGCGACAATGCGGACCAGGTTTTTCCGATGACCCCGGCAGCGGGAGGGCATGCAGCAATGAGTCAGGCGAACCTGCCCCTGGGCTTGCCGAACCCGTCCGGCTCCGGCAGGCGCATCGCTGCGTCGCGGCGGCGCGGGCGGCGAAAGATCGCTTTTGGCTGGTATGGCGGGAAATTCACCCACCTTGATTTCATTCTTCCGCATTTGCCCCAGGAATGCGCACATTTCTGCGATGTGTTCGGCGGTTCGGCGGCAGTGCTCATAAATCGCCGCCCGGTTCCGGTCGAGACCTACAACGATCTTGATTCCGAGCTGGTCAATTTTTTCCGCGTATTGCGTGACCACCAGGAGGAACTTGTCCGTGCAATATCCTTGACGCCGTTTTCGCGCGAGGAACTTGTTCTGGCTTGCGAGCCCGCGTGCGGGCTTTCGGAAGTCGAGCGTGCGCGGCGCTTCTATGTGCGCGCCCGCCAGACACGCACGGGCCTGGCGCAGACCAGCAGCGAGGGGCGCTGGGCCCATTGCGTCCTGACATCACGCGCGGGGATGGCGGGAGCGGTGTCCCGCTGGCTGGGCGCGGTCGAAGCCTTGCCGGAAATCGCGCAGAGGCTGCAACGGGTGCAAATCGAGAATGCGCCGGCAGTGGAAGTGATTTGCCGTTACGACACGCCCGATACCGTGTTTTATGCGGATCCGCCCTATGTTCACGAAACGCGCGGAGATTCTGCCGCTTATTCGTTCGAGATGAGCGACCGCGCACATGAGGAGCTCGCGGAGGTATTGAACCAGGTTCGCGGGCGCGTTGTGCTGTCGGGCTATCGAAACGGTCTTTATGGCCGGCTATACGCGGGCTGGCGGCGAATCGACGCGCCTGAAAAGCTCTGCCATTCCGTTCGCTCGCGGCGCCGTGAATCATTATGGGTGAACCGGTAGGCAAGCGTGACCCGAAACGAATTTTCTCGATGGCTTGGCGCCACGTGGCAAACGATCAGGGAGGCCGATTATCAGGGTGTAGATGAGGAAGTCGATCATTTCGTCAATCATCGATTGACGTCGGTCCGATATGCCCTGCTTACGCAACTATTGGCGCAGCTTGCAAACCCCAACCGCGACATATTGCGATTAACCAGCGACGGGACCCCGGAGGATACGGCGCCGAGAACAATTGCCAGCAGTGTCCTAGTGCCGTGGAATCAAGGAACTGACAATGTTCTCGGCAGGAGCGTCGATCCGTACGTAAACAATCCGCTCCGTCGTGAATCTCTGCTTTCCGACGATAGCACCATCAGGAATAGCGACCGCCCGGAGTGGCGGCGTCTGGCAGAGTTTCTGGAAGACTCTGCTGGCGTAGATAGGGGAGAGATCATTGCACGGACGCGCCGGGTGCTGCGAAGCGTGGCAAGGCGCCGCGACCGCCAGAAAATAGTCTATCCGGTGCCGGAGCGCGTAAGTAATCTGCAAACAACACAAATTGTCAGCCGCTTTCTGGCCGAACCAAGCGGAGGGTTTCGGTCGCTGATTGTTACTACATCCATGCTGCGAACCGCAGGAGCCGTTTTCTCTCTTTTCGGTAAGGTTGAATCTCACGGTATCAATGAAGCAGACATTGCGAAAAACCGTGCAGGGGACATCATGTGTTACGGTTTTGCAGATGATAAATCAACGAACGGACAATTACGTCTGGTATTGGAAGTGAAGGATATGGCAATATCTCTTCAGCATATCGACCATACGCTGAATAAAATCCTGGAGTCTTCAGAAGAAATACAGGATATTTTGTTTATTTCTCCGGGAATTGCGGAAATTGACAGAAACTCCATCGATAATCGTATCGCTGCCGCGTGGCGCCAAGGTGTCGATGTAAATCGTATCGATATAGAGACACTGGTTCGTTCTGTATCCGCTTTGTTTGGCGGCTCGGAACGCGCCAGGTTTCTGCAAGACGTCGGCGAGGAGCTTGACCGGCGCAGCGAACATCGGCATCGGGAGCGTTGGCGGGAATTGCTGGAACAATTGTAGCTCGACATACGGTCCTTGCCGAGGTGGTGACCCGGGCCGGCGGGTGAGTCGTCTTGCTCGAACTATCGAAATGGACGGCTTCTCGACTTTGCGGGGGGTGGGGGCTATGCTCCGGTGATATTGCCGTACGCGGTGCGGCATTCGTGAAGGAGGCGACAGGGGTGGCGATGGGCGCGTTCGAACTCAGGCCGGTGGTCATGCTCGCGGCCTTGCTGGTGGCGTTCCTCGGCCTGACGGCGTGCGGCAGCAGCGAAAATATGGACGTCAGGGCCGAATATCCGTCCGATCATCCAGGGGGCGTGTACCCCAACCGGCCCGGGGGCGATTTTCTCGAGGAAAGCCTGCTGGGGGGCGACGGGATTGTCCTGTTCGGCGGGCCGGATTATGACGCGGCGCGTGCGGCGGCGGCCGGCGGCGGCGCAGGCATTGGCGTAAACGCCTATCTGTGGCGCGCCTCGCTCGACACGCTGTCGTTCATGCCGCTGACCTCGGCAGACCCGTTCGGCGGCGTGATCATCACGGACTGGTACACCCCGCCGGAAACGCCGGGCGAGCGCTTCAAGGCGTCAGCGTTCATTCTGGGACGCACCTTGCGCGCCGACGGCGTGCGCGTGTCGGTATTCCGTCAGATCGCCGATAATGGAGGCAACTGGCGCGACGCCTCGATAGGCGAAACGGTATCCAGCGACCTGGAAGACACGATTCTGACGCGGGCGCGGCAGCTTCGCATTCGCGCCGCCGCCACCGAATAACGCGCCGCTGCCGGTTTCCGGCGCGGCGCTCCCCGGAAAAGCGGGGCGTTTCACCAAGAAAATAACTCCGGCGGCGGCGCGTTCCGCCTGTGCCGGCGGCGTCGGGCGGGCGGCGGCACGAGGCGCCGCACCGGGCCATGCGCAACCAGGAGGTGGAGATTGATGGCGCGTTACGAGGCGGGGCAGGCGGAAGCCGAATGGCAGGCGGCGTGGGAGGCCGAGGGGTGTTTTCACGCCGCCAACGACGGCACACGGCCGAAATACTATGTGCTGGAGATGTTCCCCTACCCGTCAGGCCGCATCCATATGGGGCATGTGCGCGTCTACACCATCGGCGATGTGATCGCCCGCTACAAGCGGGCGCGGGGTTTCGACGTTCTGCACCCCATGGGTTGGGATGCGTTCGGCATGCCGGCGGAGAATGCCGCGATGGCGGAACGCGTGCATCCGGCGGAATGGACGTGGGACAATATCGCCACCATGCGCCGCCAGCTCAAATCCATGGGCTTGTCCTATGACTGGCGCCGCGAGCTCGCCACCTGCTCGCCGGACTATTACCGCCACGAACAGGCAATGTTTCTCGACCTGCTTGAACAGGGCATGGTCTACCGGACGGAAGCGTGGGTCAACTGGGACCCGGTGGACCAGACGGTGCTGGCCAATGAACAGGTCATCGACGGCAAGGGCTGGCGCTCCGGCGCGGTAGTGGAAAAACGCAGCCTGCCACAATGGATGTTCCGCATCACCGACTATGCCGATGACCTGCTGGAATCCCTCGCGGAGCTGGACCGCTGGCCGGATTCGGTGCGGGCCATGCAAACCAACTGGATCGGTCGCTCCCACGGCGCGACAATACGCTTTCGCCTCGCCGGGCGCAGCGACCGGCTGGAAGTTTTCACCACGCGCCCGGACACGCTGTTCGGCGCCAGTTTCTGCGCCGTGTCGCCCCACCACCCGCTGGCGGCCGCCTGTGCGGAAAGCGATCCAGCACTGGCCGCATTCATCACCGAATGCAACCGCTCGGACACATCGGAAGCGGCGCTGGAAACGGCGGAAAAGCGCGGCTACGACACCGGTTTGAAGGCCCTGCACCCGTTCGTGGAAGGCCTGACACTGCCCGTCTATGTCGCGAATTTCGTTCTCATGGAATATGGCACAGGAGCGCTTTTCGGCGTGCCTGCGCACGATCACCGCGACCTGGAGTTCGCACGCAAATACGACCTGCCGGTGCGCGTGGTGGTACGCCCGCACGATGCGGCTGATGATTTCAGCATAACCAGCGAAGCCTTTGTCGATGACGGCATCGTCATCAATTCCGATTTTCTGGACGGCCTGTCAGTCGAGCCGGCGAAGCGGGCCGTGACGGCGCGGCTTGCCGAGCGCGGCGAGGGCGAGGCGCGAACCAGCTACCGCCTGCGCGACTGGATCGTTTCGCGGCAGCGCTATTGGGGGTGCCCGATCCCCGTCATCCATTGCGCGGATTGCGGCATCGTCCCGGTTCCCAAGGCGGACCTGCCGGTGGTGCTGCCCGACGATGTTCATTTCGATATTCCCGGCAATCCGCTGACACGGCATGAAGCTTGGAAGCGCGTTCCGTGCCCCGAATGCGGAGCGGAAGCGGTGCGCGACACTGATACATTCGACACATTTGTTGACTCGTCCTGGTATTTCGCGCGCTTCGCCTGCGCCGACTCCGATGTACCGCTGGAAGCCGGTGCGATGCGGCGCTGGCTGCCGGTGGACCAATATGTGGGAGGCATAGAACACGCCATCCTGCACCTGCTCTATTCCCGCTATTTCATGCGCGCCCTGGGCAAGACCGGGCATGTGGACTTCGAAGAGCCGTTTGCGGGCCTGCTCGCACAGGGCATGGTGTGCCACGAAACCTACCGCGACGCCGACGGGGCGTGGTTGTATCCCGAGCAGGTGGAACGCGGGGCCGACGGCGTGGCACGGCGGCGCGATACGGGAACGCCGGTGTCGGTGGGGCGCTCGCGGAAAATGAGCAAGTCGCACCGCAATGTGGTCGATCCGGAAGACATGATTGCCCGATATGGCGCGGATACGGCGCGTTTGTTCATGCTGTCCGACAGTCCGCCGTCGCGTGACCTGGAATGGACGGAAGCGGGAATAGAAGGCGCGTGGCGCTATGTGCAGCGCTTGTGGCGCCTGGTGACTAACGCGGCGGCATCGCTGCCGCCGCCGGGCGCGGCGGACCATGCCGGAGATGATGCGGCGTCGCTGGCGCTGCAGCGTGCGGCGCACCGCGCCATTGCCGGCGTCAGCGACGATCTGGAACGTTTCCGCCTGAACAAGGCGGTGGCGCGCATTCACGAATTGTCGAACGCCATCGCGGCCCATGCCGGCGGCAGCGGCGCGGCGCGGCGCGAAGCGCTCGAGACGCTGGTGTTGTTGATCGGGCCCATGACGCCGCATCTGGGAGAGACGCTGTGGCGCGTGCTGGGGCATGACGACTTCCTGTGTCAACGCCCGTGGCCGGAAGCGGACCCGGCGCTGGTCGCGGAAGAAACCATCACCATCGCCGTGCAGGTGAACGGGCGCAAACGCGCGACGCTGGAAGCGGCGGCGGGAGCCGACGCCAGTGTGCTGGAGGCGCGGGCGCTGGCGGACTCGCGCGTGGCCGCGGCAGTGGGCGGCAAGCCGGTGCGGCGGGTAATTGTCGTTCCCGACCGTATCGTCAATGTGGTGGCGTAGGGACGCTGCACTCGGCCTGGCGGCGCTGGCGCTGGCCGTCGCCGCAACGGGTTGCGGCTTTCGCCCGCTCTATGGCGGCGCGGCGGGAGAACGGATCCAGCGTGCGCTGGCCGGGGTCGAGATACTACCGATCGACGGCCCCCTGGGCGTCGAGTTGCGCAACCATCTGCTCGACTATCTGGCCCCCGCATCGCTGCATGAGGGGCTGCTGTACGAATTGTCCGTGCAGGTGGATTTCGCCTCCGACGCGCAAGTGACCGAGCGGGACACGCAAATCAGGCGCTACATTGTCAGAATGAACGCTTCCTATGCCTTGAGAGCGAAGGAAGACGGCAGCGTGTTGAAGACCGGCAACGAATTCACCGAGACCAGCTACAATATTGTGGAAAGGGAGAATTACTCCACGCTTGTTGCCGAACAAAGCGCGAAAGATGAAGCAGCGCGGGATATCAGCCGCGCAATCGTGTCACGGCTGGCCCTCTATTTCGATCGCAAGGCCGCGCCATGATCATCAAGACCGGGGAGGTGCGGCGGTTTCTTGCAACACCCCGGGAGGATATCGCGGCGGTGCTGCTTTACGGCCCCAATCTCGGCCTGGTGCGCGAGCGGGCCGAACAGCTTGGACAAGCCGTGGCCGGCGCGCTGGACGACCCGTTTCGCGTTGCCGATCTGGCGCCGAAGGCGATCGCCGGCGACACGGCGCGGCTGGTCGATGAGGCAGCGGCGCTGTCCATGACCGGGGGGCGCCGCCTCGTGCGTGTGCGCGGTGCCGGCAATGAGGTGGCTGGGGCGTGCGAGGCCTTGATGGAACGCCCGCCCGGTCCTTCGCTGGTGGTGGTGGAAGCGGGCGAACTCAACCGGCGGGCGCCGCTGCGCGTCATATTCGAAAAGGCGGCAAACGGCGCCGCAGTCGCGTGCTATGACGATGACGAAGCGGCGCTGCGGGGCGTCATTCGCGAGCGACTGGCGGCGCATGGCATGAATGCCGCACCGGCGGCGGTCGAGGCACTGCTGGCGCGCCTTGGAAGCGACCGCAAGGTGGCGGTGGGCGAACTCGACAAACTGACCCTTTACGCCCATGGCAGCGCGGTTATCGACGAAGAGGACGTGCTGGCGGCGGTGGGTGACGCGGCCGAAGCAACGCTGGACGATCTTGCCGACGCGGTGGGGCTGGGAAACCACGCCCGCGCGGGGAAAGCGCTGGACAAACTCGCCGCCGACGGCGTGCCGCCGGTGCGCGTGATCGGCGCATTGCAGCGGCATTTCCAGCGTCTGCATTGGGCGCGCGCGCGGATGTCCGACGGTGCTGGCCCTGCGGCTGCGCTGGGCGCGCTGCGCCCGCCGGTGTTCTTCAAGCGCCGGGCAGCGATGACGACGCAGTTGGGGCGCTGGTCGGCGGAAGACCTGGCGCGGGCGATGGGAATTCTCCTTGAAGCCGAAATCGGCTGCAAGACGACCGGCAGACCGGCAGCGCTGGTCTGCGCTCATGCGGTGCTGCGCGTCACCCATGCGGGGAGGCCGGCCCGGCCCTGACCCTTCGGCAGCCCCCCTGCCCTTTCCTCTCCACCCGCCCCGGGCGTCGGGTATTGCCGCAGGGCGCATATCTGCCCACATGCGGAGCAGGCGCCGCGCGCTCCGAAACACGGGAGACACGAATGTTCAAGTCATTTTTCGCCAATCAGCGCTGGATGCACTGGTCGCTGCTCGGCAGCGGCATCATCCTCGGGGTCACCTGGTACAAGGTTCAGCTTGATGTTCGTATCAATGAATGGTTCGGCGATTTTTACGACACGCTTCAGGAAGCGCTGGCGCAGCCGGGGGCTGTAGAATTCGAGGAATTTCTCGCCAAATGCCTCACCTTTGCGGAAATTGCGGCAATCTATATCACCGTCGCGGTCCTGCTTGAGTTTTTTGTCCGTCATTATGTGTTTCGCTGGCGGACGGCGATGAATGACTACTACATGTCCTATTGGGAGCAGGTGCGGCATATCGAGGGCGCCGCGCAGCGCATTCAGGAGGACACGATGCGCTTCGCCCGCATCGTCGAAGGACTGGGCGTCGCCTTCATGCGGTCGGTCATGACGCTGGTGGCGTTTCTGCCGCTTCTGTGGACGCTGAGCGCGCATGTGACGGAACTGCCGTGGATCGGCCCGGTGGATCATTCCCTGGTTTATCTGGCGATCATTTCAGCGGCCGCGGGAACGGTCTTGCTGGCGGTTGTGGGTATCAAGCTGCCCGGTCTCGAATTCAACAACCAGAAAGTGGAGGCGGCGTATCGCAAGGAACTGGTCTATGGCGAGGACCATGAAGACCGCGCGCGCCCGGAAACGGTGGGAGAGTTATTTTCCAATGTGCGCAAGAATTATTTTCGCCTTTACAAGCATTATTTATATTTCGACATAGCAAAATGGTCCTATCTCCAGTTCGCGGTGATCGTGCCCTATATCATGATGGGTCCGACGATTGTCGCGGGAGTCATCACGCTGGGCGTGCTGCAACAGATATTGCGGGCGTTCGACCGGGTGGAGTCGTCATTCCAGTTCCTGGTCAATTCCTGGGCGACGATTGTCGAACTGATGTCGATCTACAAGCGGCTGCGGGCTTTCGAGTCGGCGATCCGCGATCATGAACCGATGGCGCCCGACGCCCATGAATATGGCCGCGCCTGAGCGGCGGCACCTTATGGGTGGGTGTGGTCGCCCGGAATAAGCGGCGGCGGCGGCTCGGCGGGCGGCTCGGGCGCCCCGGCGGCGAAGGCCAGGGCGCCGTCATGCGCCGGCAGCAGCGCGTCGGTTGCGGGCGCCGCGTCGGTGAAGTCCGCCGCAACGCCGGTGAGCGCCCGGGTCACCAGCCATGCATGACGGTTCGGAAAGTCGGCCCGGCACACCAGCCAATGGCCGCCAAAGCGGAACAGCGCCGCCAGTTCCGCCGGGCCAAGACTGTCAAATGGCGGCGCGCCGTCGCGCAGGCGCACCGTGTCGCCGGCGGAAAACAGGACGATTTCGATCTGCCCGGTGGTGAGCAGGCTCGCCAACCGCTCCTGGTCGCGTGCCCGCGTCACGCGCGGGCGGCTTTCCGGCAATTCGCTTTCCAGCGCCGCCACGATGCGCTTGCCCAGGGGATAGGTGGGCGCATCGGCGCGGCATGTGCCGACAAGCAGATGCTTGCGGCGGTAAACCGCCCATTGCCGATAGGGCGTGTGGCCCGCCAACAGGGGCCACACGCCGGCGGCGGCAAGGGCTGCGAGCAGGCGCCGGCGGTCGTGCAAGCGTCCGGCCCGCAGGGTTGCGGCTCTCCTAGTCTTCCAGCACCGTCAGGTCGAGGATGGCCGACACGGCATAGTTCGGCACATCAACCACCTGGCCGATCACGAGGTCGGCCGCGACGCTGGTCAAGATATAGGCCTGTTCGCGTGACAGCCCGTGTTCGCGCTGGATGTAGTCGATCAGGTCGATCAGCGCATTGCGGGCAGCGAGGCCCAGGTCTTCGTTGAGATTTTCGAGACCGGCGATTTCAGCGTCGTCGATATAGCTCAGGAACGGCGGAATGGTTCCGCTTTCCTTGAGCGGGAAACCGACGGCGGCATAGAACTCGGCCGGCGCGATGGTCTTGAGCTCGGCGCCGCCTTCATATTGCGGGGCGGTGATGTTCGCGCCTTCGCCCGCGCGGATTTCGGTGCGCACGGTGACCACGCCGCCGATTTCAATGGCGGTGCCGGAAACTTCGCCGTCGCCCTGGGCGAAATGCACATCGCCGACGAACAGGCCGCAGCCATCGACGAAACAGGGCAGCAGGAGCGTCGTTCCGACCTGCATCTGCTGCACATCCATATTGCCGCCGTTTTCACGCGGCGGGATGGTGCGCAGGCAACTGTCGGCATGGCTTCCGCCTTCGCCGCAAACGGCGGCGGGCTGTGCGCCGGTGGCCTGGGGCGGCAGGGCTATACCGCCGGCGGCGCCGAGCGCGGCTTCACGCGCCATCCACGCGGCAACTTCCGGCCCGCCGGGGAGCACGCCAATGGAACCGGGAAACGCCGCCATGGGGATGCGAACGCCCGGCATGGCGTCGGAGGTCGCGCCGTCGCGCGCCGTGCGCCAGCCGACGAAATAGGGCTCGGTGTAAAGATCGCGCAGGAAGCCGAAACCGGGAACGATCAGCGTATAGCCGAATTCGTCAGGTTCGATATCTACCAGCGTCACGGCCACGACATCGCCGCGCTTGGCGCCGTTGATGTGCACCGGGCCGGTCATGGGATGGACGAGGTTGAGGTCCACCGCCGCGAGGTCGTCCGCCGTCGAGTCGAGCGCAAGGTCGCTGTCCAGCGCGTCGCGCGTTTCAAAAACGATATAGGCGCCGGGGTCGGCATGGGCGACCATGGGGATCGCTGGGTGATAGCGATTCATGCAATTGGGGTCGTCGGCGCAATGGTCGCCGCTTTTCGCCACAACTACGCGGTCTTGCCAGCGCACGTCGGTTGTGTCGGCGAGTGCGGCGGGGCTGGCCACAGCAAGCCCGCACAGGGCGAGCCACAGGGGAAAACGCTTCATCAAATCCTACTCCCTCAGTGGTTTGCGGCCTGGCGGGCCGCAGGATTGGCTGCCGGTATCGTGTAACAGGATACGCTGTGAATCGCCGCCGGACAAGGCGCGGGCAATCACCGCCCCGCCCCTGCCCGGTTGTCAGGATTCGGCGGTTTCGGCGGCAATCCAGTCAAGAAACGGTTGATGGCCGTCGGTGATGGGATGCACCACGATGCACGGGCATTCATAGTCGTGCAGCGCCTTGGCCTGTTCGATCAGCGCCGCCACGCGGCCCTGGCGGGTTTTCAGGATGACCGCGGCTTCTGCGGCCATTTCCACCTTGTCGTTCCACCAATAGACGGAACTGATGCCTTCGACGATATTCGCGCACGCCGCCAGGCGCTCCTCCACCAGAGTGCGCGCCAGCGCCAGCGCCACGGCGCGGTTTGCCGCGGTGATATAGACCGAGACCGGGGCGTCCGGGTTGCTGTCCGCCGTCATATCCGCCTCTCGCCTTGCCTGCGGCGCCGTCACAGGGCGGCGGAAAGGATGGCGTGGTCCTCTTCACCGAACGCCGTCAGGATGATCTCGTCGAAATCTGCGCCGGCGGCAAGTGCGGCGCGGACCTCGCGTACAGCAATCTCCGCTGCCTGCTCGGCGGGGAAACCGAACACACCGGTGGAAATCATGGGGAAGGCGATGCGCCGGGCGCCCAGTTCGCCCGCTTTGGCAAGGCAATTGCGGTAGCAGCGGGCGAGCAGTTCCGGCTCGCCCTGTTCGCCGTCGGTCCATACGGGGCCGGCAGTATGGATCACCCACCGCGCCGGCAGGGCGAACCCGTCCGTCACCACCGCCTCTCCGGTGGGACAGCGGCCGATTTTCATGGTTGCCGCGTTCAGTTTCCAGCCCGCCTTGCGCCGGATCGCGCCGTCCACGCCGCCGCCGGCCCGGAGACGCTCGTTGGCGGCATTGACGATCGCATCGACCTCAAGTGCCGCGATATCACCCTGAACAACGGTCACCCGATCGGTCATGAACACCCTCCGTCACCTTCCCGCACGACGCCGCGGGCGCGGAAACCGCACCCGGCGCATTCTATCACAGCGGCGCGCCATGGCGACAACATGGTGCTATTATGGCGCGGCAGCGGATGGAAACGGGGAGCGGGCGATGCGGCTGAGCGCCGAACAGAAAGAGCGGTTCGACAGAGACGGGTTCCTTCTCTTTCCCGGTCTCGTCGGCGAGGGTGAAGTGGCCCTGATGCGGCGTGAAATCGCGCGTCTCGGCGGTCTCGACCATGAATGCGTGGTGCGCGAAAGCGATGGCGGGCCGGCGCGCACGCTGTTTCGTGTGCATGAGGCAGACGGCGCCACCGCTTCACCTCCATTCCGCGCCTTTGCGCGCACGCCGCGCGCGCTGGGCCTCGCCCAGCAGGTGCTGGACAGCGAGGCGCTGTATGTGCACCACACCAAGATCAACATGAAATGCGCGGTGGAAGGAACGGTCTGGCCGTGGCATCAGGATTTCGGCCAGTGGCATCTGGACGGCATCGCCCGCCCGGACATGGTTACGCTGATGATCATGCTTGACGAAGCGGACGCCTTTTCGGGCTGCCTGTATTTTCTGCCGGGCAGCCACCGCCGCGGGCGCGTCACGCCGCGCTGGGACACCAGCACCGCTTATGGATTCTGGGCCCTGCCGCCGGAGACGGTGCGCGACGCCGGCAGTGCTGCGGCGCCGGTCGCAATCACGGGTGCGCCCGGCGATGCGGCGCTGTTTCATTGCAACCTGTTTCATGCGTCGGGGCATAACCTCTCGGTGCGCGACCGCTGGCAGGCCTATTTCTGTTACAACACGGTGGCCAACCGCCCCGCGGACATCGAGTCGCCGCGCCCCGACTATGTACGCTCGCGCAACTGGAAGCCGCTGGAGCGGGTGGATAATGCTGCCGTGCTGGCCGCAGCGTGACTGCCGCCCCGTCGCGCACCGGATTGACAGGGGAATTGGCGCTGCGTAAAAAATCTTGCGCGGGAGGGGTGGCCGAGCGGCTGAAGGCGGCGGTTTGCTAAACCGTTATACGGGGACAATCCGTATCGTGGGTTCGAATCCCATCCCCTCCGCCATACGCTGACGCAGCCATGCAATGGCAGGACGACGCGATCGTGCTGTCGGCGCAGCGGCACGGCGAATCAGCGCTTATCGTGCATCTGCTCACCCTGGCCCATGGACGCCATGCCGGGCTGGCCCCCGGCGCCGGCGGGCGGCGGCAAGCCTTGTTCCAGCCCGGCAACCGGCTGCGCTGCCGCTGGCGCGCGCGCCTTGCCGACCATCTGGGAACGCTGACCGCAGAACCCGCGCACCTGCCCACCGCCCTGCTGTTCGGTGATGGCGGACGGCTGGCGGCGCTGGCCGCCGCATGCGCGCTGTGCCGGTCGCTATTGCCCGAGCGCGCACCGTATCCGCGTCTGTTTCGCGGTCTGGAAGCGCTGCTGGAAGCGCTGGAGGCAGGTGATGCGCCGCCGCTATGGCAGGCCGCCTATGTGATGTGGGAGGTCGGCCTGTTGTCGGAAATCGGTTTCGCGCTCGATCTCGAGACCTGCACGGCAACCGGCTCGCGTGAGGATCTGTGCTGGGTCTCGCCGCGCACTGGGCGGGCAGTATCCGGCGCGGCCGGTGCGCCCTGGGCGAAGCGGCTGCTGCCCCTGCCCGGCTTCCTGACCGGCGCCGGCGCGGCGGATGCCGATGCTGTGCAGGCGGGTTTGCGTCTGACAGGACATTTCCTTGGTCGCGCGGGCGATCTGCCGCCGGCGCGCGCACGTCTGCCGGAGGTCCTTGCGCGCCGTTCGGCGGGGTTCACTCCCAGTCGGCCAGAATAGCCTCGGCGCGCGCCGCCGCCGCGTCAGCATCTTCCGCACGGCCGAGGCGGCGGAGAACCTGGGAGTGGGGGACAAGAACTTCAGCCACAAGGCGATGGTCGGCACCGAACTGCGCGGTGCGCGCCGCCGCCGCCCGCTCATACAGCGCCGCCGCTTCCTCAAGGCGCCCTTCGCCGGTGCGGATCTCCGCCAGCGCAATGACGGCCGCCACCGTATCGTCATGCAGCGCGCCAAGGGTGAGTTCGAGGAAGGACAACCCCCGCGCCTGCATCACCGCCGCCATGTCCCAGGCGCCGGCGGCAGCGTTGACGGCGGCGAGACTGGACATGGCGCGCGCGGTTTTCGGGTGCATGGGCGTGAAAGCGCGCGTCCATATTGCCAGGGCGCGCTGGAGCAGCGGGTCGGCAGCGGCATGGTGCCCGGCGGCAATATGCGCGGCGGCAACACCGTACAGCACATCGGCAATCGCCGCGGCGTCCGGCCCGGCGGCTTCCGTGAGCACGGCAATGGCCTCGTTCAATCGCCGGTCGGCGGCAGCGATGTCGCCCTGGCGCACGCGCATGGCGGCGAAATCACGCAGAGTGGCGGCAAACTCGGGGTGGTCCGCGCCGAATGCGGCGCGCTTGATCTCCAGCAGGCGCAGGAAATGCGCCTGGGCGCGCTCCCAGTCGCCCTTGTCGGTGAACAGTCGGGCAAGATTGTAGACACTGCGCGCGGTGCGCGCGTCATCGGCGCCGAAACGCGATTGGCGAATGGACAGCGCCCGCGCGTAATACGGTTCCGCCGCGTCGTGATTTTCCGCCTCATGGTGAATCATGGCCAGTTGGTCGAGGCTTTCGGCGACCAGGGGGTGCTGCGGCCCGACATGATGCTGCAGGCGTTCCAGCACCCGCTGCTGATGCGCTTCAGCAGCGGCGAAGCGCTGCGCCCGCCGGTAGAGGCCAGAAAGCTGAAAATGCGCCAAAATTGCGTCCATCTCCGCCTCCGCGCCCAGCGCATCGCGAATTTCGACGGTGCGCGCCAACTGTCTGGCGGCGTCGCCATAGCGGTATTCGGCCTGGGCGATCTGGCTCAGCGCCGCAAGGCTGTCAGCAACCGGCACGGAGGCGGGGCCGAACAGGATCTCGCGCGTCGCCAGCGCGCGGTCATGCAGCGCCGCCGCGGCCGCCAGACGGCCCTGGCGCTGGTGCACGACGGCGAGATTGAACCACGCCATGGCGGTGTGTTCATGGTCGGGGCCGAGCGCAGCTTCATTAGCGGCGGCGGCTTCCTCGGCCGCGGCCTGTGCGGCTTCCCTATCGTTGCTGCCGAGCAGTTCCAGGGTGGTGCGGTTGCGGGCTTCGGCGAGGCGCGTCAGCACGGAATCCGCACCGTCCTGCGCCGGTGCGGGACCGGCGGCCGCCAGCGCCGCCACGATCGCGATTGCGGCGATCAGCTTTCGCATAGTCATGTTGAGCGCTTTCCCCTTGCGAAGTTTCGGACCCGCCGACGCAGTGCGGCGCACACAGGCGTTTACAATCTTTCATGATGGTCTATGGTGCGCCCGCCGCGCCATGCCGCACCGATTTTTCCGCACAACCCTCTGGACAACCACACTGGACCGCCGTGAGCGACAGGGTCGAAAAACATGTCATCGCCTGCATCGTCGATAATGAATTTGGCGTGCTGGCGCGCGTTGTCGGCCTGTTTTCAGGCCGCGGTTACAATATAGAAAGCCTGACGGTCACGGAAGTGGATGCCGAGGAGAGCCTTTCCCGCATCACGCTGATTACCTCCGGCACACCCATGGTGATCGAGCAGATCAAGGCGCAGTTGGGACGTCTGGTGCCGGTCCATACCGTCGTCGACCTGACCATGGCGGGGCCGCATGTGAGCCGCGAGCTGGCGCTGGTGAAGGTACGCGGACGCGGCGAGGCGCGCGTGGAATCGCTGCGCATCGCGGATATTTTCCGCGCCCGCGTCGTGGACAGTTCGATTGAGTCGTTCGTGTTCGAACTGACGGGCGCGGCGGACAAGATCGACGCCTTCATCGCGCTGATGCGCCCGCTTGGCCTGGTCGAGGTGGCGCGCACGGGCGCCGCCGCCATCGCCCGCGGGGCGGATGCACTGCAATAAGCTACGATACCGAAGTTCCAGGGAGACCCATCCATGCGAGTATATTACGACCGCGACGCCGACGTGAACCTGATCAAGGCAAGTAAGGTGGCGGTGATCGGCTATGGCAGCCAGGGCCACGCGCACGCCGCCAATATGCGGGATTCCGGCGTCGCCGATGTCACGGTGGCGCTGCGCGAAGGCTCCGCCTCGGCAGCGAAGGCGGAAGCGGCGGGCTTCCCCGTGATGGATGTGGCCTCGGCGGCCCAATGGGCCGATGTGATGATGATGGCCACGCCCGACGAATTGCAGGCGGATATCTACACCCGGCATCTCGCCCCGCACATGAAAGACGGCGCCGCGCTGGCCTTCGCCCACGGTCTCAACATTCATTTCGGGCTGATCGAGCCGCGCAGCGACCTTGATATATTCATGATCGCTCCGAAGGGGCCGGGCCATACCGTGCGCTCGGAATATGCGCGCGGCGGCGGCGTGCCGTGCCTCGTGGCGGTGGCGCAGAACGCTTCCGGCAATGCGCTGGAAATCGGGCTGTCCTACGCCTCGGCCATTGGCGGCGGCCGCGCGGGCATCATCGAAACCACCTTCAAGGAAGAATGCGAAACCGACCTGTTCGGCGAACAGGTGGTGCTGTGCGGCGGTCTCACTGCGCTGATCACCGCCGGGTTCGAAACGCTGGTGGAAGCCGGCTACGCGCCGGAAATGGCGTATTTCGAATGTCTGCATGAAGTGAAACTGATCGTCGATCTGATCTATGAGGGCGGCATCGCCAATATGCGGTATTCGATCTCCAACACGGCAGAATACGGGGATTACAGCCGCGGCTCGAAGATCGTCGATGATCACGTGAAGCGGTCGATGAAAAAAGTCCTTGCGGACATCCAGTCAGGCCGCTTTGCCAGCGAATGGATGAACGAATGCCGCGCGAACCAGCCCAGCTTCAAGGCGATGCGCCGCATGGCGGCGGAACATCCGATCGAGGATGTGGGCGCACGCCTGCGCGCCATGATGCCGTGGATTTCGGAAAACGCCCTTGTTGACAAGAGCCGCAACTGAGGGCGCTATTCCGGTATGTGGCCGCGCACGCCGCGGATCAGCGGCAGGCCCAGCAGCGACAGGGCGAGGCATATGGCGACGACGGTCGTCACTTCGTTGAACGCCTGAATCTGGGCCTCCTGCGCAGCCATGCGGGCAATCATCTGAATGCTCGCAATATCGGTGTCCACGCCGCTGCCGAGCACCGGCCCCAGGCGCCCGCCGAACAGGCCCAGTAACTCGCCGCTGGAATACCATGCCTCGCCCGTCCATTCGCGCAGCCGGTGATAGTGGACATCCGCGCGGATCACCAGCCACGCATTGGCAATCGCCACCGCCACCGCCGCGCCCAGGCGCATGGTGAGCTGAAACATTGCGGTGCCGTCCTTCACCTGCTCGACCGGCAGGCGGCCCAGCGCCAGACGCACCATCGAGAGGAAACAGAACTGGGTCGCCACGCCGCGAATGATCTGCGGCAGCAACAAGCTCTCGAAGCTGGTGTCGACATGCAGATGCGCTTGCAGCCATGTCCCCAGCCCGAGCATGGCAAAGCCGGCAAGCGCGATCGTGCGGAGGCGGAAATACTTGACCAGGGTCGGCATGGCGAAGCCGGCAACCATCATCGACAGCCCCAGCACGAACAGCCATGTGCCGATTTGCAGCGTGTTGAGGCCGATGACACGCGCCAGAAACAGCGGCAGCAGATAGAGCGGCACGAACAGTCCGGCGCCGAATATGGCGACATAGGTGGTGCCGATAACAAAATTGCGGTTGCGAAATATCCGCAGGTCGATGAACGGATGCGTGGCCGTGAGTTCGCGCCACAGCAGCAGAATTCCGGCCGTTACCGTGATTCCGGTGAGGGTGAGAATCATGGAGGAATCGAACCAGTCTTCGCGCCGCCCGCGTTCCAGGACGATCAGCAGCGACATGAAGAATACGGCGAGCAGGAGAATTCCCGGCAGGTCGATGCGGCGCGCGAGGCTCCAGTCCGGGCGGTCGAAGTCATAGAACAGGATGACGAGCAGCGTGGCGCCGAGCGCGAAGGGAAGGTTGAACAGGAACAGCCACGGCCATGACAGCGATTCGCTGATCCATCCGCCCAGGCTGGGGCCGAGAGCGACGGCGCCGGTGCCCAGCAGCGAGACGATGGCGCTGAGCAGATTCTGGTAGCGGGCGGGGAAGGAAGCGTAAATGGTGGACAGCACCATGGGGGCGATGGCGCCGCCGCAAAATCCCTGGAGCGCGCGGAACACGATCATGGATTCAATGTCCCACGCGCTGGCGCAGCCGACGCTGGCGGCGGCAAAGCCGAGCGAGCACATGGTGAACAGGCCGCGCGTGGAAAACAGGCGCGACAGCCAGCCCGACAGGGGGATCATGATGACTTCGGCGATCAGCGCCGATGTCAGCACCCAGCTCACTTCCTCGGGGCTGGCGGCGAGCCCGGCGCGGATCTCGTCAAAGGAACTGCCGACGATCTGAATGTTGAGCACGGCGAGGAACATGCCGAGCGCCATGCCGACAAAGGCGAGAAGTTCGCGCGCCCCGAGTTTTCGTGCGTCGCGCACCGCGGCTGCGTCGGTGCGCGACATGGTGTTCGCCATATGCGCCGCCTCGTGTCTTCGCCCCCGGCGCAAGAGGACGGCGCACCCTGCATCACGCGAAGGCGCGCCGCTTGCCTGCGTCCGTTACGGACGCAGGGACTATATCACCTTAGCTGGTGGCGAGCGGTGCGGCGAGAACCATGGGGTTGCCGTTGCGCTCGACGAGCAGCAGCAGCGACGGGTTGCCGGCATCAACCGCATCTGCAATGGCGGCCCTGAGCGCTGCGGCATCGGTGACCGGGCGCCAGCCGGCCTCGCGAATGACATCGCCGGGCCGCATGGCGGCCTTGTCCGCCGGCCCGCCCGTCATCACCGCCACCACGGTGAGGCCGTTGCCGTCGGCGGCCGGCGCCACCTGCACGCCCAGGGTCATCGCCGCCCGCGGTTCGAGCGCCTGCGCCACCGCCGCCGGCTTGCTGTCCTGGGCCACTGCGACCTCGAACGCCATGGGCTTGCCGTCGCGGAATCCGGTGACGGCCACCGTCGTGCTGCCGGGGGTCGCCGAAACCATGCGGGCGAGATGGCGCGGGTCTTCCACTTCCTGCCCGTTCCAGCGCGTGATGACATCGCCGGTGCGAATTCCGGCTGCGGCGGCGGGGCTTTGCGGGTGCACGCGCACGACCAGCGCGCCCGCAGCCTCGTCGAGGCCCAGCGCCTCGTTCAGCGTCTCGTTCAGCGTCTGGATGTTGACTCCCAGCCATCCGCGCACCGCCTGGCCGTGCTCGCGCAACTGCGCGATGATGGGTGTGGCCAGCGCCGCCGGAATGGCGAAGCCTATGCCGACACTGCCGCCATTGGGCGACACGATGGCGGTATTGACGCCGATTACCTTGCCGTCGAGATCGAATAGCGGGCCGCCCGAATTGCCGCGGTTGATCGGCGCGTCCGTCTGCAGGAAGTCGTCATACGGTCCGGCATTGATGTCGCGTCCGCGCCCGGAGATGATTCCGGCGGTGACGGTGCCGCCAAAGCCGAACGGATTGCCGATCGCCAGCGTCCAGTCGCCGACGCGCAGGGCATCGGAATCGCCCCATTCAAGCGCCGGCAGAGGGGCGCCGGCATCAACCTTGAGCAGTGCAAGGTCGGTTTTCGGGTCGGCGCCGATGAGCGCCGCGTCAAGGGCCTCGCCCGTTGCCAGCGTTACGGTAATGCTTTTCGCATCGGCGATGATGTGGCTGTTGGTTACGATGGCGCCGTCCGCGTCGATGAGGAAGCCCGAGCCGCTGGCCATGGCGCGCGGTGCGGCGCCGGGGCCGGACCTGCCGAAGCGCCGTTCGAAAAATCTTTCGAGCGGCGTGCGCGGCAGCTGGGCCGCGGCGCCCTCGCGTTCCACGGTGATCGCCACGACGCCGGGCGACAATGCCTCGACCAGATTGGCGAAGCTTTCGGCCGGGTGCGCCTGCGCGGCAGCCGCCGGCGCGATACCTGCCAACACGGCAACCATCAGGGCCGTCCGGCGCCCGGCGGCACCGGTGGTGTTTGGGTGAATCATGAGTTTCGCCCCTTGCTTTATTTCTCCGCACAGCCCGCAGAGGACTGCGCCGCCAGACCTCGTCAGCGCGACCGGGAAAGACAAGGGGGCAAGGGGTGTAATCCGAATTGATCGCAAAACATTCGCGATACTGCCGGATTACGGCCGGAAACAAGGCAAAACTGCCCGCATTCGGACAGATTTCGTAAATCGGCCGGGATCAGAAATCGAAGTCGTAATCCTCGTCTTCAGATGTCCCGGCAGAGGGTTCGGGACGCGGACGCACCGCATTCTCGATCGGCGGCAGACTGAGAATATAGTCCGCCACCGCCGCCAGGTCGTCGGCGGCAAGGTGGCTGGAGCCGTGCCGCACCAGCGCCGCCATGGTGTCCTGCACATCATCGCCGGAAGGCGTAAAGCCGGTTTGCAGTAGCCACACGATATCGCCGGCGCTCCAATCCGCTATGCCTGTTTCATGGGGGGTGATGTTGGGTACGCTGCTGCCGTCCGGATTTTGGCGGTGGCCGGCATAGTCGAGTCCGTGCACGAAACCGCCCAGCGGATTGCGCGCGGTGTGGCATTCTGCGCAATGCAGCAAATGGCGTGACAGATAGGCGCCGCGGTTCCAGCGCGCGCTGCGCTCGGGGTCGGGGGTCCAGGGCCGGGGTGCGAAGAACAGGAACCGCCAGCCCATATTCACCGCCCGCAAATTGAACGGCGCCTGCAGCTCATGCCGCCGGTTCGCCTTGTCCACCGGTTCCAGCGCCCGCAGATAGGCCCACATATCAGCGAGATCGGCGCTCGTGAGGGCGCTGTAGGCGGGATAGGGGAAGGCCGGATAATAGGGGGCGCCTGCAGGGGTGAGTCCCCAACGCATGGCGCGTACGAAGTCCGCTTCGCTCCAGCCCCCCAAGCCGTGCGTCTCATGGGGCGTGATATTGGGTGCGTAGAACACCCCGAACGGCGACTCGACGGCGCCGCCGCCGGCCAGCGGCGGACCGCCGGCCGCGTCAGTGTGGCAGGCAACGCAGCCGCCGGCGCGAATGAGGTACGCGCCGCGCGACGCGGCGTCCTGCTCCTCGCCGGCGACCGGCGCTTGCGCGCCCGCCGGCAGTCCCGTCAGAAGAAAGGCAACGAGAGTGCCGGCAAGCCGGCGTCTATTGCTTCTCGCGGAAATTGTCGTGGCATCCTCCGCAGGTCTTGCCTAGCACACCGAGAGCGCTGCGAATCTGGCTGATATCGTTGGTCGCGGCAGCCGCGATCATCGCGTCTGCAGCAGCGATCGAGTCGTTCAGCGCGGCGGAAAATTCGTCCCCGCGCTCCCAGATCGTCGCCAGCGCGCGTGTCTTGCCGGCTTCCTTGCCGGTGCCGGCGGGAAACAGCACGTCCGCGGCGCCAAGCCCGTCGCGGATTGCCTGCGCATTTGCGGAGACGTTGGCCAGACTGCTGATCTCGCCCTTGGCGACCATGGCAAGGTTGCTGATGTTCGCGCCGACGGAATGCATCACGTTAGTGCGGTATTTGATTATGTGTGTCGGCTCGTCGGCGGCAAACGCCGCAGCACCGGCGAACAAGCCGCCCGCGACAATGAACACACCCATGAGTCTGACCCAGTGGACCATGCTTTCCTCCCGTTCCGGGTTGGACACCGTGCCGGCGGCGGCGCCGGCAAGGTCTGCATTGTGCGCAGGAAACCCCGCGGGGGCAAGCCCGTGCGGGTTTCCCGCTTGTACCGCGGGCGGGGATGGCGTATCAGCCCCGGCAGTGACGAAACATGCAACACGCTGACGGCGGAATGTCCGCGCCCCGTCTTGTGGTCGGAATCAGCGGCGCGTCCGGCGCCGTCTATGGGGTGCGGCTGCTCGAGATACTCCGGGACCTGCCGGTGGAAAGCCACCTTGTCATCAGCGCGACGGCCGAAGTGACCATCGCCCACGAAACCGACCACAAGATCGCTGAGGTCAAGGCGCTGGCCGATGTCTGTCACGCGGTGGGCGATCTGGCGGCGGCGCCGTCCAGCGGCTCGTTCGGGACGATGGGGATGATCGTCGCCCCCTGCTCGGTGCGGTCAATGTCGGAGATCGCCGCCGGGCTGTGCAGCAATCTGCTTACCCGCGCCGCCGATGTGACCCTGAAGGAACAGCGACGCCTGGTTCTGATGGTGCGCGAGACGCCGCTCCACGCGATCCATCTCGCCAACATGACCCGCCTCGCCGAACTCGGCGTGGTGATCGCACCGCCGGTGCCGGCATTCTATGCGCGTCCGCCAACGCTCGAAGCAATGGTGGATCACACATTGGGGCGGGTGCTGGACCTGTTCGGCCTGGACTCGGGCGGCGTGCGCCGCTGGGACAAGGGTGCGCAGCGGCGCACCCGTCACACCTCGGGGCAGGCGGCGGCGCGTGCGGCCAGCACGTCACCGGCGCGCGACAGCGCCGGCGGGGTGTCGAGAAACCGCAAATAGGCGCGCAGATTGTGTCGGATATCGGCAGCCCGCTGCGCCGGCGCGCGGGCGGCAGCGGGACTCTCTCTGTGATGGTGAACCAGCAGCGTCTGCGTAATGCGCTCGGCGGCAAGTTCCGCTGCCTTGACTTGCTGCCGCAGCGCACTGGCGGCCTCCGCCGCCGCGGCCGGAGGAGCGGATTTGAGGGCGCGCCGTACCGCCCGCAGCGGTGCCACCGCATCACGGTTCCAGGCGGCGGTGGCGGCGTCGAGGCGGTGTAGATCAGTACCGGTCAGGCGCCCGCCGCCAGTGGCGCCCAGCCAGCAGCAGAACAGCAGGATGTTCACATTCGCCCCGCACGACTCCTGCAGTTCGAGGCAGGCGCTCTCCACTCCGGGCGCGCCGTAGAGCGCCACGGACCAGCGCCAGAATCGATCCTCGGCGGACACGGGCTGCACCGCCGCCTCGTTATTTGCCGGGCCGGGCGGTCTTTGCCCGGAAGGCGGTTTCTGATAGAATTTCGGCAATACAGGGTTCCTCAACATCAAGAAAGGTTGAAGCCTCAAATGAATCAGGAAACAATGGTCGAGCATCTTGAAAGATTGCGCCTCGAACATTCGGCACTGGACCGCCAGATTCACGAAATGACAAGCGGCGGTATTTACGACGATATTCAAATTTTGAGACTGAAGAAACGAAAACTCGAGATCAAGGACCAGATGGGCCGCATCGAAAACACACTGGTACCGGACATCATCGCCTGAATCCGCGAACATCCGACACACCGAATATGAGCGCCGCGCCGCAGGTTGGCGTCATCATGGGCTCCCAGTCCGACTGGGAGACGATGCGCCACGCCGCCGACACGCTGTCCGCGCTGGGCGTGGCCGCGGAAGTGCGCATCGTCTCCGCCCATCGCACCCCCGACCGCCTGCATGAATATGCGCAACAGGCGCAGGCGCGCGGCTTGAAAGTCATCATCGCCGGCGCCGGCGGCGCGGCGCATCTGCCCGGAATGGCAGCCGCCGGCACATTACTGCCTGTGCTCGGCGTGCCCATGCAATCGCGCAGCCTGAACGGGATCGACAGCCTGTTGTCGATCGTGCAGATGCCGGCGGGCGTTCCCGTCGGCACATTGGCGATCGGACGCGCCGGCGCGGTAAATGCTGCGCTCATGGCGGCCTCCATCCTCGCTCTCGAGGATGCCGAGATCGCCGCAGCCCTGGCGCGCTGGCGCACGGCGCAGACCGACGCAGTGGCGGAAACGCCGCATGACGGCGGCTGACCCGCCGCCCCATTCCCCTTGTCCGAAAGCCCGTCCGATCCCATCGTGCCCGGCGCCGTGATCGGTGTTCTCGGCGGCGGCCAGTTGGGTCGCATGCTGGCGATGGCGGCGGCGCGGCTCGGCTATCGCACGCATGTCTTCTGCCCGGAACGTGACGCGCCGGCCACTCATGTCGCAGCGGCGGCGACCATCGCCGATTACCAGGACGATGCGGCGCTGGACCGCTTCGGCGCGGCAGTGGATGTGGTCACACTGGAGTTCGAGAATGTGCCGCTGCATGCGCTGGAGCGGCTGGCGGCGCTGATCCCGGTGCGTCCTGGCGCGCGCGCCCTGGCGGCGGCGCAGGACCGCATTGCCGAAAAGAGCCTGATGGCGTCGCTGGGCGTGCCCACCACTCCCTGGGCGCCCGTGGACGGGCCGGAAAGTCTGGCCGCCGCGCACGCGCATCTGGGCGCGGACTGCATCCTCAAGACAACGCGGCTGGGCTATGACGGCAAGGGGCAGGTTGCAGTGACGCCGGCGACCGACCCGGCGGCCGCCTGGCGCATCCTGGGCGGGGCGCCGGGGATTCTCGAGGCACGCGTCGATTTCGCCTGCGAGATTTCCGTCATCCTGGCGCGCACCGCCGATGGCCGCACCGCCTGCCATGACGTGGTGGAAAACCGGCATGTTGACGGCATTCTCGACACCAGCATCGCGCCCGCACGCATCGCTGAGGAGATGGCCGCAACGGCGCGCGGCGCAGCGCTGCGGATCGCTGAGGCGCTCGCGCTGGTCGGCCTGCTGGCGGTGGAAATGTTCGTGACCCGCGACGGGCGGGTTCTGGTGAACGAGATCGCCCCGCGCCCGCATAATTCCGGCCATTGGACGCTGGATGCCTGCGTCACCAGCCAGTTCGAGCAGGCGGTGCGTGCGGTGTGCGGGCTGCCGCTGGGCGCAACCGACCGGCTGGCCGACGCCGAAATGCGCAATCTGCTGGGCGGGAGCGCGTCGGAATGGCGGCACTGGCTGACCGACGGGGCGGCGAAGCTGCATCTTTACGGTAAGGCGGAAGCGCGCCCCGGCCGCAAGATGGGGCATGTGACGCGGCTTATTCGGCGCCGCTGAAACCGCGCCGGGCGCGGGTCCTTCCGACGGCGCGCAGCATGCATTCCAGCGGCCGGCCGAGCACCGCGGCAGCGCGTGTCACGCCCGCGCCGGCCTTGCCCAGGCGCAGCGCGTCGGCGATGCGCCGGTCGACAAAGGCGGCCGTGACGGCAAAATCCTCGCTGTTGTCTCCCAGCCAGCACATCAGCGAGGCCGAATAGACGCCCGCCAGCAGCGCCCGTTTCGTGTACCAGTCGAATTCGGTAGCGGTGTCGCCGGCGGTGCGCCATATGGCGTCGACAGTGCGCGCGAGCCGGCGCAGCGCGGCTGCGGCGCGCAGCGGCGGTGCATTATGCACTGCGAGGCGGCGAATCGCCGGGCGCCAGGACGCCATCACCTCCAGGCGGGCGCGAACCAGCGCAGCAATGCGTTCGCGCACCGGCAGGCCGGCAAGCTCCCCGGGGGCGAACCGCTCCAGCGCGCGTGCGTCGAACAGCGCATCCAGCGCATCCAGGGCCTCAGGCAGCCCGTTCGGGAAACAGCGCCGCGCCAGGCTTCGGTCGAAGCCGCAATCCTGCGCCGCATGTTCGATGCAGGCCCACGACCAGCCATCACCGGCGGCGCGCGCCGCTGCCGCCTCCAGGATCGCCGTGCGTTCAGCCGCCGGCATCAGTGCCGGGATCCCCCATCCAGCGCCGGTTGCGGCGAATTTCGGATACGAAATGCAGCGTACTCATGTCGGTCATGCGCATGGGATAGAGAATCCCGTCGAGATGGTCGCATTCATGCTGCACCACCCGGGCGTGGAAGCCGTTAACGGCGCGTTCGATCAACGCACCGTCGGGACCGACGGCGTGATACCGCACACGGCGCGGGCGCGGCACAGCCCCGCGCAGGCCGGGTACGGAGAGACATCCTTCCCAATCTACCGCGATATCGCTGCCCAGAGGTTCGATGACGGGGTTGATCAACACGGCCAGCGGCGGTTCGCCTGCCGGATCGCCGGGCGGCTCATCGGCCGGCGCCTCCGGGTCGCCCGGCATCTCGAAGATGACAACGCGCAGCGGCACATGCACCTGCGGCGCCGCGAGGCCGGCCCCGCCGATATCATCCAGGGTTTCGCGCATATCCGCGATCAGGCGGTGTATATCGGAATGGGTAGGGTCCTCGACCGGCGTGGCGCGCTGTTCGAGAACCGGATGCCCCATGCGGGCGATTTTGAGTATGGCCATGCGCCGTACTATGCGCCGCCCGCAGCGGCCGGTCAAAACGAAACGGGGAGAATCCAGGGGATGATCGCGGTGATTTTCGAGTTCACGGTCGCGCCGGGCGGGGAAGACGCCTATTTCGGCTGGGCGGAGCGTCTGGCGGCATCGGTGCGGGAGGTTGACGGGTTCCTTTCCGTGGAACGCTTCGAGAGCCGGACGCGGCCCGGCAGTTTTGTATCCCTGTCATTCTGGCGCGATGAGGCGGCGGTTACCGCATGGCGCGCGCATCCGGTTCACGGCGAGGCGCAGAATGCGGGCAAGGACGGGGTGTTTTCGTCGTTTCGCCTGCGCGTGGCGCAGGTCTCGCGGGAGATCGCCTTTTCAGCGGCGGAGGGGCGGCGGGCGCGTGCATTGTAACGGCCCGGAACCGGGCCAGACGTAGAAGTGGCTGCCGCGCCACAGCGCGGCAGCCACGAGTATCAGCCTGGAATGAGGCTCGCTAGCCTATTCGCCTTCTTCCGCAGCTGCGCAACAACCACCTTCGTCCGCGAAGGTCGGGCCAACGACGCCCATGGTGGCGACGACGGCGAGGGGAAGGACGGTCGAGGTCAGCAGACGGCTGCGAGTTTTGCTCATAACGATACTCCCTTGTTGCAGTGACTTGAATGGCTACCTATATGCCGCACAGGCATCAGGGTGTCAAGCACAGGCTGAAAAATGGATATCGATGCGCTCAGGGAACGTCTCATTCGGCGCGAGGAAGCACCGGTGCGAAAGCCGCTATGGGCGGTGCCAGCGCACCGCGCAACAAAGATGGCAGCCGCCGGCCGCGCCGTAAACGAAAGCCTGGAGGCGCTGGCCCAAGACAATACGACTCCCGTCACTGCCGTGATGAAGGCAAAATCCGGTCCAGAACAGTGGATGCACTATCCCGAGGGAGACATTCGCGACCGGAAAACTTTCGCTCAATATTATTTTCATTCTCACCCGACGCAGTTGCGCGGCGGTGAATACGGACATTTTCATACATTCATTCGCGCCCGCGGCATTCCTGAAGGAGTAGCACCGGCTGCCTTGCCCCCGGAAATCGAGCGCCCCATGGGGCGGAAGGCCATTTGCCACCTTGTTGGCATCTCGATGGACCGCAGCGGCGAGGCCAAACAACTCTTCACTGTAAACCGTTGGGTGACCAAGGAAAGTTGGTATTCCGCCGCCGATACGATCGCTTTGCTGGACAGATTCGAGGTATCCGAGACCGCTGCGAATCAACCCGCGAATCGCTGGATAACCGGGATGCTGCGTCTGTTCCGACCTCAGATCGAATGGCTGCTCAACGAGCGTGATTCTGCCATTCGCGTATGGCAGGCCGGCAATCCCGATGCCGAAAAACCCGTATGGGAGGACCGCCGGCTGGAAGTGACTTCGGTTGTCGATATTTCGGTTCCTGCGCAAATTCGCCTCGTGGAGGCGGCAGCGGCGCGCGCCTAGTTCCGGCCACCCGATCTTGCCGGGGCACGGGCGCGGCGCGTATGAATGCCCCTGATGATCAGCCCCGCCGTTCCGCTCCCGCGCGCTTTCACGCGCCGCCATCTGCTCGGCATTGCCGGCATGAGCGCGGCTGAGATCACGACGCTTCTCGACCGTGCCGACCGCTATGTGACGCTGCATCGCGAAGGCCGCAAGAGCGCCGCTCTCCACGGGCGCACGCTCATCAACCTCTTTTTCGAGACATCCACGCGCACGCGCACATCCTTTGAACTGGCGGGGAAACGGCTGGGCGCGGACGTCATCAACATGCAGGCGCAGACAAGCGCCATCAAGAAGGGCGAAACGCTGATCGATACCGCCATGACGCTGAACGCCATGCGCCCGGACGCGCTGGCGGTGCGGCATCCGGATTCCGGCGCGGTCAAGCTGTTGAGCGAGAAAGTGGCGTGCGCGGTCATCAATGCCGGCGACGGCAGCCATGAACACCCCACCCAGGCGCTGCTGGACGCCCTGACCGTGCGCCGGCGCGTCGGCCGCATCGCCAGCCTGCGCGTGGCCATCTGCGGCGATATTCGCCACAGCCGCGTGGCGCGGTCCAACATCTATCTTCTCAGCACACTCGGCGCGCGGGTGCGTCTGATCGCCCCGCCGACCTTGCTGCCGGCGGCGGCCTCGCGCCTCGGCGTCGAAGTGTTTCACGACATGGCCGCAGGTCTTGAAGACTGCGACGTGGTGATGATGCTGCGCCTGCAGGGCGAGCGCATGCAGGGAACCTATGTGCCTTCGGTGCGCGAGTATTTTCATTTCTGGGGGCTCGACGAGGCGAAGCTTGCACGCGCCCGGCCCGACGCCCTCGTGATGCACCCCGGACCCATGAATCGCGGCGTCGAGATCGACAGCGAAATCGCCGACAATGTCACACGCAGCGTCATTCTCGATCAGGTGGAACTTGGCGTCGCCGTGCGCATGGCGTGCCTTGAGGCGCTGCTCTCCGGCGCTGCTGCTCCGGTCGACTGACCATGCCCGCCCCGGGACGCACCGCCTATATCAATGCCCGCCTTGTCGATCCGGCCAGCGGCCTGGACAGCCAGGGCGCACTGCTGACCGAAGGACGCCGGATTGCCGATCTCGGCCCGTGCCTGTTTGCCGACGGCGTGCCGGACGGCATTACCGTGGTGGATTGCGAAGGTCACTGCCTGGCCCCCGGGCTGGTCGATATGCGGGCGCATCTGCGCGAGCCGGGCGCCGAGCACAAGGAAACGCTGGCGAGCGCCAGCCGCGCCGCCGCGGCAGGCGGGGTGACGAGCATCGCGTGCATGCCCAATACGGATCCGCCGATCGACCAGACCGCGTTGATCGAATTCATCGCCCGCCGCGCGCGCGAGACCAGCCTCGTCAAGATCTACCCCGTCGCGGCAATCACCCGCGGCCGCGAGGGACGTGAACTCACGGAAATCGGCCTCCTGAAACAGGCCGGCGCAGTGGGGTTCTCGGACGCCGACCGCGCGCTCATGGACAGCCGCATCATGATGCGCGCGCTGACCTACGGCGCTGCCGTGGGCGCCTTGATCATGCAACACCCCGAAGACCATTCGCTGACCGCCGGCGGCGTGATGAACGACGGTGAACTGGCCACACGGCTCGGCCTTGCCGGCATGCCTGCTGTCGCCGAAGCGATCATCGTGGAACGGGACCTGCTGCTCGCCGAGACCGCCGGCGCACGCTACCATGTGGCACATCTTTCGACCGCCGGCGCGGTCGACGCCGTGCGGCGGGCAAAGGCGCGCGGCGTGCCGGTGACATGCGCCACCGCTCCGCATTATTTCACCCTGAACGAAAATGCGGTGGCCGACTACCGCACCTTTGCCAAGGTGCGCCCGCCGCTGCGCAGCGAAGCCGACCGGCTGGCGATTGTCGAAGGGCTGGCGGACGGCACCATCGACGCCATTGTCAGCGACCATGCGCCCCACGACCAGGACTCGAAACGCACGACCTTCGCCCAGGCCGAGTTCGGCATATTGGGCCTGGAAACCATGCTGTCCCTGTCATTGGTGCTGCTGCATGAGGGACATATGGACATGGCGTCGCTGCTCGCCAGAATGACCTGCGCGCCAGCGCGCCTGCTGGGGCTGGAACAGGGCGCCCTCATGCGCGGCGCACCCGCAGACCTCGCGGTGATCGACCCTGACCGCCCATGGGTGATTGAACCCGCCCGCCTGCTCTCCAAATCGAAGAACGCCCCCTATGAGCGCCATACGGTGCAGGGACGCGCGGTGCGCACCATTGTCGGCGGCGAAACCGTCTATCCGTTCCCGGAGGCCGCGTGATGCCCGACCCGCTCGGCGGATTTTCCTACACTTGGCCGCTTTACGCCGCCAGCATGGCCGCCTTTCTGCTCGGTTCCATACCGTTCGGGCTGCTGCTCACGCGCCTTGCCGGCACCACCGACCTGCGCAGCGTCGGCTCAGGCAATATCGGCGCGACAAATGTCCTGCGCACCGGTCGCAAGGGACTGGCCCTGCTGACCCTGTTGCTGGACGGCGGCAAGGGGGCGGCGGCCGTGTTCGTGGCCGGTTATTACGGCCCTGATCTTCAGGCGGTGGCAGGCACGGCCGTGGTGCTCGGCCATATGTTTCCGCCCTGGCTGATGTTTCGCGGCGGCAAGGGCGTGGCGACGCTGTTCGGGGTGTTGTTCGTGGTGAGCTGGCCGGCGGGGCTGGCCGCCGGCGCGGTATGGCTGGCGGCCGCCGCGGTGTGGCGCTATTCGTCGCTCGCCGCCATTCTGGCGATGATGGCCGCGCCGGCGGCGTTCCTGACCATGCTGGAAGGCCAGTTCGCCGGCTGGCTGCCCGCTTGGCTGCCGGGCGAGCCGCAACAAATGCAGATGACGACGCTGCTGGCGGTGATCGTGATCCTCCGCCATCACGCCAATATCCGGCGGCTCCTTGCGGGCGAGGAGCCGCGTATCGGCGGCGCGCCGCCGGCGTCCTGACCGCGCTCAGGCGGTGCCGCCGCCCGCTTCGTCGCCGATGAAGCGGTTGGGGCGCAGGAAAATGGAAAGCGCGACTCCGCCGTCGGGCGACCAGGCGTCATGGCGGCTGCCGGCCGGCCGCCAGACAAACTGCCCGGCCTGCGCCATGCCTTCCTCATCCTGCAGGCTGCCCTCCAGCATGTAGGTCTGTTCGATGTCCTCATGCACATGGTCGGGCAGGCGCGCGCCGGGTTCGAATTTGAACAGCGCCGTGAGCAGCCCCCGTTCGTCGTCACGCATCAGCACCTTGGCGGAAATGCCGGGAAACCGCGTCGGCGTCCAGTCGAGCGCGGATGTATCAATATAGCACGAGGCAAGGTCGGCCGCGCCGGTTGCGTCGGGCATGAAAGCCTCCTGTCTTCGGTGATTCTGCCCCGAAGACTGCGAAACCCGGAGCTTGCTTGTCAAATCCCCGCAACAAGTGATTGCTCTCGCCTGCATGGAGGCGGAAACTGGACGTGCGCCGTGATTTCGCGCTATGGATTGCGCCGCAGCATCGCTTGGGCGGGATTTGCAAATGGGCGCAGACACGGTAACGCGGCTCTTCACATGGTTTCGCGGTGCGCGCGTAGGCGCGGACGAAGCCGGAAACATATATTACCGCGAGAGGAAGCCCCCGCGCGGGCGGCGTGAACGGCGCTGGGTCGTGTATGCCGGCGAGGTGGAGGCGTCCGCAGTGCCGCCGGACTGGCAGGGGTGGCTGAACCATACCCGGGAGGCGTCCCCCGCCGAGGCGCCGAGCCTGAAGCGCCCCTGGCAGAAGCCGCATGAACCGAACCGCACCGGCACCCCCGCAGCGTGGCGGCCGCCGGGAGCGCTGCTGAGCGGAAGGGAGCGGGACCGCGCGACCGGCGATTACGAGGCCTGGACGCCGGACTAGAAACCGCAATGCTGGAAGCACGGGGCATTCGCCATGGCTATGGCGGCGAGGTCGTTGTTTCGGTCGAGAAATGGGCCGCCGAGCCGGGCGAGCAATGGCTGATCTCCGGCCCCTCGGGCTGCGGCAAGACCACCCTGCTTCACATACTGGCCGGCCTGCTGCGCGCCGCCGCCGGCGAAGTGCGCATCGGCGGTACGGCACTGTCCTCGCTGTCCGGCGCCGCGCTGGACCGGTTTCGCGGCCGCCATGTCGGCATCGTGTTTCAGCAGCTCCACCTTATTGAGGCGCTGACGGTGCAGCAGAATCTCATGCTGGCGCAGTCGCTGGCGGGGCTGGATGCGGCGCCGGCGCGGGTGGAGGAAATGCTTGCCGGGCTCGGCCTTGCCGACAAGCTCCGGGCGCGCCCCCATACGCTCAGCCGCGGTCAGGCGCAGCGGGTGGCGCTGGCCCGCGCCCTGATCAACCGCCCGGCGATCCTGCTTGCCGATGAACCCACATCCAGCCTTGACGACGCCAATGCCGAGCAGGCCATTGCGCTGTTGCGCGACCGCGCGGCGGTGCACGGCGCTGTGCTGGTGGTGGCGAGTCATGACCGCCGCCTGCGCGGCCTCTTCGCGCAGCGGCTCGACCTGACGCGCGCGGCATGAACGCGCTCGCATTGTCGCTTGCCTATCTGCGCCGGCGCCCGCTGACAACGGCGCTGAATCTGGCGCTGCTGGCGATCGGCGTCGGCACCATCGCGCTGTTGCTGCTGTTCGCCGACCAGTTGCGCAGCACGCTGGAGCGTGACGCGCGCGGCATAGACATGGTGGTGGGCGCCAAGGGCAGCCCCATGCAGCTGATCCTCTCCAGCGTGTTTCATGTCGATATCCCGACCGGCAATATCCGCCTCGGCGACGCCCGCGAACTCGCGGTAAATCCCATGGTGCGGGCGGTGTTTCCCCTCGGCCTAGGCGACACGTTTCGCGGCTGGCGCATCGTCGGCGCCGAACATGCCTTTGTCGAACTGTTCGACGCGGAACTGGCTCAGGGCGCCCTGTGGCAGGCGCCTCTGGAAGCCACCGCAGGCGCACTTGCGGCGGAGGCCGCCGGTCTTGAAGTCGGTGCGCAATTCGTCGGTTCGCACGGCATGGCCGGAGGCGGCGCCGCGCATGAGGAAACACCCTTTCGCGTGGTCGGCGTGTTACGGAAAACCGGCACGGTGCTCGATCGCCTGATCCTCACCTCCATGGAGAGCGTGTGGGCCGTGCACGAGCCCCACGCCCCAGCCGACGCTCCCGGCGAATCCGGCCATGATGATCACGAAAATGAACAAGACACCGCTGCCGTGCCGGGGGCAGGCGGCCTGCTCCTGCCGCATGACGATGCCGACCGCGAAATCACGGCGCTTCTGGTTCAGTTCCGCAATCCGATCGCCGCCGCCATCCTGCCTCGCCTGGTCAATATGAACACCCCCATGCAGGCCGCCCTGCCCGGTTTCGAGCTTGCGCGCCTCATGCGCATGATCGGCCTTGGAATTGACGGCTTTCGTGCCTTTGCGTGGGTATTGGTCGTCAGCGCGGGCCTCGGAATCTTCGCCGCCCTGTCGCAGGCTCTGGCGCAGCGGCGTTACGACATTGCGGTGATGCGGGCGCTGGGGGCGGCGCGCGGCGCCATCCTGCGCCAGATACTTCTTGAAGGCGCCTTGCTGGCGGGCGCCGGCGCCGTATTGGGTCTTGTGCTCGGACATGCGGCGGCGGAAATCGCCGGCGGCTGGCTGTGGCGGGAATATCAGACGCCGCTGGAGGGCCTGGCTTGGGCAGAAGGCGAAATCTGGCTGTTGCCGGGAGCGCTGGCGCTCGGCATCGCCGCTGCGATTATTCCCGCCTGGCATGGTTTCCGAATGGATATTTCCGCGGTGCTGGCGCGCGGCTGAGGCGCACCCGCACGCATAACGGGTTGAAATCGCGCTTGCCACTTCCGATAGTGTAGACATGACACACTGCACTCCCGTGATGGTGGCAGCAGCGCGGAGGCCGGCATGAAACGCAACATTGTCGAGACGCTGATCGGCGCGGTCGTCCTGGTCGTTGCCGGCGGGTTTTTCCTCTTTGCCTATTCCCGTGCCGATGTCGGCGCAGCCGCCGGCTATCCCGTGCATGCCGAGTTCTCCGCCGTCGGCGGGCTGACGGAAGGCGCCGATGTGCGCATCAGCGGCATCAAGGTGGGCACCGTCTCACGCCTCGCGCTGAACCCGGAAACCTTCCTCGCGCGCGTGACGATGACCATCCAGGACGATGTGGAACTGACCTCCGACACGGCGGCGCTGATCAGTATCGAGGGACTGCTGGGCGGCGCCTACGTCTCGCTTGAACCGGGCGGCGAACTCGATACCATTCCGCCCGATGGCAACATTCTCTTTGCCCAGGCGGCCCCCGACATCATCAGCCTGATGTCGCAGCTTGTCTTCAGCAGCGCGGGAGGGCCGGGCCAATGACCGCCTTGTCCGGCGGGCGCAAGGACCCGCCCGCAGTGCCGCCCGTCTGGCGCACGCCCGAGGGCACGCCGGTCGCCTGCGTCGAGAAGATCAAGGTTCTCAACGAGAACATCACCGAAATTCGCGAAATGTGCCGGGACGCGCTGGAAGACGCCGTGCTGATGGGCTGCGACGAACAGCAGATTCGCGCCGTGCTGCTCGAACTGGTGCGGTCCCTGGAAGAACCCTTCAAGGATTGAACCTGCGCGCGCGTCAAGCGTCCGCCGGTCTGGGCATGAGAGGGGCAGCCATTCTTCTGGCGGCGGGGCTGGCCACCGCCGCCGCAGCGGCCGACGACCCCTTTGCGGACCGCTGGGACTCGATGAGCGCAGCGCGCCTCGAAGCCCTCGACAAGGTCACCGGGCGCGTGTCCATGGTGGAACTGCCGCTGGAGGAGCGGGCGCGGTTCGGCACGCTGCTGATTCAGGTTTTCGCCTGCCATCGCCGTCCGCCCGAATTTCCGCCCGATGCGGCGGCGCTGCTGGAGATTGTCGAGCAACGCCGCGATGACACGCCGATACAGCCGCTGTTCCGCGGCTGGATGTTTGCGTCGAGCCCCAGCCTGTCGGCGCTGGAACACCCGGTTTATGATGTGATCGTGCGCGACTGTGTGGTGCTGCCGGAGGCCAGAAGCGGCAGCCACGCTGAAGGCGGGGCGGATTCCGACAGCGAATAGAAGTCGCCGCGCACCTGCAATGCCAGCGCAAGGCGGCGGGAATAAGCGTTGCGCGAGATTTCAACCGCCCCGAACTGCGCGAGATGCGCCGTGTGGAACTGTGTATCAAGCAGTTGAAACCCGCCGGCGGCCAGCCGGGCGACCAGGTGCGCCAGCGCTACCTTGCTGGCGTCGCGGGCGCGGCTGAACATGCTTTCGCCGAAAAACGCGCCGCCCAGCGTAACCCCGTACAGCCCGCCGACAAGGCTGTCGCCGCGCCAGCACTCCACCGAATGCGCGTGGCCCAGCCGGAACAGGTCTTTGTAAAGCCGTTCCAGCGGACGGTTGATCCATGTGTCCTCGCGCCCTGGCGCCGGTTCGGCGCAGGCGCGTACCACGCCGGCAAAATCCCTGTCGATGCGAATGTCATAGCCCCCGCGCCGCACCGTCTTCGCCAGCGAGCGCGGCAGGTGAAAGCGCTCGAGCGGCAATATGCCGCGCTGTTCCGGGTGAACCCAGTAGATGGTGGGATTGCCGCGCTTGTCCCCCATGGGAAACACCCCCACCGCATAGGCCCGCAACAGCGTTTCGGCCGTGATACGCAATCCGCACGCCCTCCCGTTCCCTGCGGCTGTTCCGGCCGCACCGCATCAGAATACCCGCAAGTCCGGCGCCATGAAGGCCGCCGGCTGCCGCGCCGGGGAGGTAGGACGATGACCGGACCGGGGCTGTCGCCGCGACCGGAGGCTGGGGCGGCATCGGGCGGGCTGTCTTTCATTTTTCTTCCTCTTCGGAAGGAAACAATTTGACAAGCCGCGAACACGCCGTAGGTTCCACGGCGTTCTGTCACAACATATTCATAAGGGAGGCTCTCAAAATCGCCCATTTTTCTCATTTATGTGGTATAATCCGGGTTGTTGTCTCGGGAGGCGGATTTGATGGGCCTGCCGGGTTTTTTCGATCTTGAAGAACGGTTCGCAAAGCTTGACGGATTGGGCGATCCGTTGGCGAAGCTGTCCGGTTCTGTGAACTGGGAAGGGTTTCGCCCGGCGCTGGACGCGGCACTGTCGAAGCCGCGCAAGAGCAATGCCGGTCGCAGGGAATACGACCGGGTTCTCATGTTCCGGGTTCTGGTCTTGCAGCAAATGTACAACCTGAGCGACGACCAGACGGAGTTCCAGATCCGCGACCGCTATTCGTTCGCCCGGTTCCTGGGGCTGCATCCCGAGGATACGGTGCCCGATGCAAAGACCATCTGGCGGTTTCGGGAGAACCTGAAACTCGCGGAGGCGTTTGACAGCCTGTTTTCGGAACTGTCCTCGCAGATCGAGGGCCAGGGCTATGTGGCGCGCAGGGGACAGATCGTGGATGCGAGCTTTGTGAAGGCGCCGCGTCAACGCAACAGCCGCGACGAGAACGCACAGGTGAAGGCGGGGAAGGTTCCGTCCGAATGGTCGCAGAAGAAGCGCCGTCACAAGGACACCGACGCACGCTGGACGCGCAAGAGAAATGAAACCCATTACGGATACAAGAACCACATCAGCGTGGACCGTGCGTATCGTCTTGTCCGTCGCTGGGAGGCGAGCGATGCGGCGTGTCACGACAGCAAGATGTTCGAACAGGTGCTTGATGAGACGAATACCAGTGGCGCCGTCTGGGCCGACAGTGCCTACAGCAGTCGCCACCATGAGGCGTTGCTGGCCGAACGGAGCTGGCGCAGCCACATTCACCGCAAGGGGCATCGCAACCGCCCCTTGCCTGTGCGCTCCCAGGAAGCCAACCGCAAGCGTTCGAAGGTGCGCGCGGTCGTCGAACATGTCTTTGCTCAACACGAAGCGATGGGCGGCAAGCGGGTCAGGACTATCGGCATGGTCCGGGCACGCTTCAAGATCGGCATGATGAACCTGGTGTACAACCTGCGTCGGCTTGCCTGGCTGCGGGCGAACCACCGGCCCCTCTGCTGCGACAGGGTTCAATAGAATGCCGAACACGGGGGGCCTATGTGCCCTGTGAACCGTTTCAGGCTCTCCAACCGCTGTCGGGAACCGTTTTCCTCACCTGATCCGTGACCCCACGGAGTGCTTCATCCCCACAAAACCGACAAATCAACCGAGGACAACAAAAACTAAATTACGAGAACCTCCCTTCATACAGATTTCTCCTGAAGACACTTTGTATTTGCCGGTAAATTCCGGGTGTGCGGACATTACTTCACCGCGACGCAATGCGCTAGTCATAGGGAACAGAATCAGAAGCCCTGACAATGAAACATGGCATGGTCAACTGCTTGCGATTATGGTTTCTTGAATAAAGAAATGGTTCCTGAGTGACAGGAAAGAAGATTCATGGAAAAATGACATTACCGTCGCCGGGCCGCGCTTGCGTTGCTTCGTGGCGTTGCGGCGGAGGCCGAGGCAGCGATAATGGCGGCAGGGCAGCTTGGCAGGGGGGATCAACATGAGCGGGCAAAGAATTGTCGTCGTCACCGGCGGGGCAAGCGGGATCGGGCGCGCCTGTGCCCACCGGTTCGGGCACGCCGGTGATTCCGTCGTCATCGCCGACATCAACCGCGCGAACGGTGAGCGCGTCGCAGCGGAAATCGCCGAATCGGGCGGGACCGCGCGCTATGCAACCCTGGACGTTGCAGAGGCGAACTCGATACAGGCGCTGGCCGAAGCACTGGGGACAGTGGATATTCTGGTCAATTCAGCGGGGTTGCTGCAGAACGCCACCCGCACCGCCACCATGGATCTTGCCGAGCATGACCGCATATGGGCGGTGAATTATCGCGGCACCTATTTGTGCTGTCAGGCGTTCGCGCCCGCCATGCAGGCCGCCGGTCGCGGCGCGATCGTTAATATCTCCTCCACTTCGGCGGCGCGCGCCTTCCCCCTGCACGCCTACGGGCCGGGCAAGGCGGCCATCGACCAGTTGACGGCGATCCTCGCCGCCGATCTGGGGCCGGACGGCGTGCGCGTAAATGCGGTGATGCCCGGCTATGTCCGCACCGAGCAGATGCAGGCGCGCATCGACGCCGGCTATCGCGATCCGTCAAAAATGGAAGAACAGAGCGCCTTCGGGCGCATGGTGGAGCCGGCGGAAATCGCCGATGGCGTGTTTTTCCTGTGCTCCGACGCCGCCCGCGCCATCACCGGCATCGTGCTGCCGATCGATACCGGCTGGCTCGCCCGCGTCACCTATGTGCAATATCCCGGCTGGCCCCCGGAGGAATGAGCACCCCGCCACGCTGCGTAAGGCGCAGTCTCACGCACTTCCCGACGAATTCGGTCATGTCGGCGCCTATGTCGCCCGGGCTGATCCGAAATATCGGGAAAGCCCGGTATTCGGCGTCGCGGGCATCGTCCTGCCAGCCAGTGAGGTGCGGTGGGATATCAGCGCGATTCGTTCCGGTCGAATTCCCGCTTCTCATAGATGGTCGCGATTTGCCTACCATCCCAGACGTAGCAATGCCCACGATGTAGGAAATACGCTCCAGCGTATCCTTGGGGAGCACGACGTTCGGATCCTTCTTCCATTTGAAGAAGGTCGATCGGGCCGCCATGCCGAGAAGGATCATCTGTTCCCCGGTCGAAAGGCTCCAGAGTTCCGCAATCCGAAAGAACGTGCGCAGCGCCGGGCCGGACAGGTCCTTGCGATCCACTGCCATCGCCGAGTGTGCTTGTGCAGCCATGATGTGATCCACATATATTGTTATCTGCAACATAGTCTATCAATGGATCAGCCACAAGAACTGTCGGATTGTTGCCGGTAGCACGCGGTACCCGCTGTGACGCGTGGCTTCAGGGCCCGATGCAAAACGGCGGAATTCCTTGCCGCGGGATCGGTCGGCCAGTACACTGGAACCCTTATGGAGGATGTGCGCGTATCCGAAGCTCGTCGACACAAGCGACGAACATGGTGCTCGCCCGCGCCACTCACCGCATGATCAACAAGAAAGCAGGAAAGGCCGCACGACAAAACTCGGTGCCGAGGTGATGGCCGTGGCGCACCGCTTATGCAGAGGCGGCGCACGCGGCCGTGCTTCGCGGACACAGGCGCGGCGTCGTACGATTGTCCGCACCGCGACGGGTTCGATAAGACAAGGCGAACCGCGGTGGCTGCGAGGGGAACGAGCAGGCCTGCTTCGCCCGGCGGCGCTTTGATTGTCGGATGATTACGTACCTGTCCGGCGACCTGTTCCAATCGCCCGCAAAAGTCCTGGTCAACACGGTCAATACCGTCGGCGTGATGGGCAAGGGCATCGCGCTCGAATTCAAGCGCATCTACCCCGAGATGTTCAAGGCGTACCGCAACCACTGCGAGAGGGGTGACCTCAGGATCGGCCATCTGTTCCTCTACAAGACGCCGCACAAGTGGATACTGAACTTCCCGACCAAGAAGCACTGGCGCAGCCCGTCGCGGGAGGAGTACATTGAGGCAGGTCTCAAGAAGTTGCGGGCCAGTTGTTCCGAGATGGGGATGACGTCGATTGCGTTCCCGGAACTTGGGTGCGGAAACGGCGAACTCGATTTCGAGACGCAGGTGAAGCCGCTCATGGAGCGGTATCTGGGAACCCTGTCCGTGCCGATATTCATCTATCTGACCGGCGCAAAGACGGATCCTCCGGAACACAGGAACGTGCGCAGCATCAGGCAGTGGCTGCGATCCGAGCCGTCAGCGCTGCCGTTCGACGAGATCTGGCCGGATGTTGTTAATACTCTGCGTCAGCGGTGCGACTTCGCGACGCTGTCCAAAGGCAATCCTTTCACGGCCACTGTGACGGCCGATCCTCCAACCATCACGATTACATCTGGCCGCGGGACCACGCGGATACTCACCGCTGATCTGCGGCGGTTCTGGCAGCAGTTGCGCGACTTCGGCCTGACGCACGGAAGTATCGCACCCGACCACCGGTTCACCTCCTATCTACTGCCGGTATTCGCCGAACTGCCGTATGTGAAACCCGTCAAGTTGTCAGAGTCGTCGAGCAGGCTGCGGAAAAACCCCGCGGCAGGGCTCCTGGTGGTCCCGCCTCCGATGCCGGAAGTGCCAGCGACGATGGATCTGTTCGCAAGGCTGGACGATGGCGCAGAAATCTGATGCAGGTGAGATCCTCGAATACATGCAGCAGTTGCCGTCCCGCCTGAAGCTTGATCGCAATCGGCGCTTCTGGTCGCGTTGGCTGTTCCGTTCGGATCACGTCGAGAACGCCGCGGAAATCTTGAACAGCGGCGTTCTGCTGTCGCGGGCAGCGGCCGAGCGCAAAAAATTGATCCGGGTGGACAGTGGAAGCCCCCAGTATGTGAACCAACTATCCGCTTCGCACGGGAACCTGGTCCGGCTCTACTTCCGCCCTCGAACGCCCACGCAATACGCAAACGAAGGGATTCGGCCCCGAGACCGGATCGAATAAGGGGCGCACATGCCGGTGCCGGTGTATCTGCTGTTCGCGGCAAGCCTGCTGGGCGAGGAGGGGGTGTCCTTCACCAAGGGCCGACTGGCTGATGGAACGGAGGTCGGCGACACGGCCGAGTTCCTCAGATCCATCGCCTTTGGCGACGTGTATCACGACAGCGGTGTGGGCCGTCTCGGCGAGTCCTCCGGACGGTCGGATATTCTGAATGCGCGGCACTCGGAGGTCGTGGTGGAGAACGAACTCGCGCTCGATACATTGAGGCACATTGTCTGCCGGTCGGCGGCGGAACGGGAAACCCTGTTGAACCTGCTTTCTCCCCAGGCAAAGAACCGGTGGCCGCGGAGGATCCATGTCGACGAAGGGCATCGAAGGATGTTCGAGAAGCGCGGCACGTTCGTGCAGACGGCGGATCTGTCGAGCGACAAGTCCCGGTTCCGGTTCTACCCGGACATTGAGGCAAGCATGCAGGGACCGTTCGACTTGGCCATCGAGTGGTCGTCTGGAGATCGTACTGCGGGTGCCCGGCAGGAGGACTTCATGGTGTCGAGCCGCCCGGTCACCTATCGGCTAAGACAGGCCGCGTCGAGATACAAGGTTCGTATAACGCTGGACGACAATTTGGCCTATCTTGGCACCTTCGACGAACAGTACAAATCCGATCTGCTGTTCTAGGATTTTTCCGAAATTCAGCCCGTGTGATGGTCCTTGATCATGACCTCGCCCGCGTTGCCGCCGCGTATCGACGCCGGCTGTCGTGACCCGTCGAGCGCATTCGGGTGCATGGTGGAGCCCGCGGGAATCGCCGACGGCGTGCATTTCCTGTGCTCCGACGCCGCCCGCGCCATCACCGGCATCGTGCTGCTCATCGATACCGGCTGGCTCGCCCGCGTCACCTATGTGCAATATCCCGGCTGGCCGCCGGAGGACTGAGCGGGCTGCCGCCGCGTATCGGCGCTATGCAAGGCGCAGGCGCGCCGTCCCCAATGCGCCCAGATCGGCCGTGAGCCGGTCGCCGCGTGCAATCGGCAGCGGCAAGGTCGTGGTGCCGGTGGTCACCACCTGGCCCGCCTCCAGGGTGGTCCCCAGCGAAGTCACTTCATTGACCAGCCATGCCAGCGCCTCGCGCGGGTCGCCGAGCACCGCGCTGCCGCCGCCGGTATGTTCCGCCCCGTCGGCATTGCGCATTGCCGCAGGATGCCGCGACAGGTCCTGCTCGCGCCACGCATCGGGGGCCGGCGGGCCGAGAACGAATTCATGCGCGCAGGCATTGTCGGCGATCAACTGCGCCGCACCCGCAATGGTGAAATCGCGGAAGCGTGAATCCGGGAGTTCTATTGCCGGATGCAGCGCGGCGACGGCGTCCAAAATTTCATCTACATGCCAGGGCGCGGCGCGGGGCGCCAGGGGCCTGCCCAGGCGGAAGGCGAATTCGGCCTCGGCAACTGCCATATGGTTGCCGCCGAACGCGATGACCGCACCGTCAGCATGGACCCGCGACGCCAGCAGGCGGCCGGCGAGCGGGCCGTCCACGCCCAGATGCGCCTGCCCTGCGGCGCTGCTGGCCGCGATCTTCCAACCGGCAAGCGGCATGGTCTCGCGCACTTCGAACTGCGCTTGAACGGCGTAGCCGCCGGCTCGGGTTTCGGGACGCAGCGGCGCCGGCAGCGCCTCCATGCGTGTGCCGTCCTGCCAGTGAGTCCAGATCAGGTCCGCGGCGCCGCGCGCCGCCTCGGTGTTCAGCATGGAGCGGTGCTCAGTGGTTGCGGACGGCGGGGCCGGACGTGGTTTCCATGGTCGACATACCGGCGTGGTCCAGCAGCCGGTCCGCCGCCGCCATGATGACAATTACCGCCAGAAACGCCGCCATCATCGCTTTCACGAGGTTGTCTTTCCATGCGGTTCGTGCAGTTCGGTGCTTTCGCCCGTCACTTCCTCGTACCAGAGCGAATGATGCTCCTTCGCCCATTGCTTCTCGACGCGGCCTGACTTCATCGCATCGAACGCGCCTTCCATGCCCACTGTACCGAGATAGATATGCGCGAGAATGACGGCGATGAACACAAACGCGACGATGGCGTGCCACACCTGCGCGAGCTGCATTTCCTCATGCGGGGCAAGCGTAGTCGGCAGTTCACCAAGCCCCAGCGCCTGCGGAATGCCGAGCATGTTCAGCTTTTCGAACGTGGCGGCGAACATCGGCAGTTCAAACGGAAACAGCAGCGACAGCCCCGATACGGAAATCGACGCGCCGAACACGATGACAATCCAGAAAATGATCTTCTGGCCGGCATTAAACTTGCGCGCCGGGACATGCGTGTTGCGGGAGAACAATCCGCCCCCTTTCGCCAGCCACACCAGATCGGCGCGGTTGGGGAAATTGTGCGCGACCCACGATACGAACACCAGAACCAGCGCCAGAATGAAGGCCCAGCTCACATTGTTGTGGACCCATTTCGACGCCATCGCCAGGACGGCGAAGCTCTCCTTGCCGAACAGGGGTATCAGCGCCGTGCGTCCGAACAGCACGATCAGCCCGCTTATCGCCAGCAGGACGAAAGACCCGGCGAGCAGCCAATGGCCGAACCGCTCGACGGCATTGAACCGCAGCAGCGTTTCGCCGGTCTTTGCCCCGTGCAGGCGGATTCTGCCGCGCCATAACAGGAACAGCGCCAGCAAGGCGATGGTGCCGCCCAGCAACCACGCGCCCCAATTGCTGAGAGGCCCCCGGCGAAATTCCAGCCAGCGCATGCCGCCATCCTGAATCAGCACGTCGGCGGCGGGGCCGCGTGCCGACACCGTGATGTCAGCGCTGCCGTAACGCACGGCGCGATAGACCTCCGCGTCGGAGACGCCGCCCAGCGCGCCCAATTGCGCTGCTATCGCCGCTGCGGCGTTGGGGTCACCGACGGCGTTGCGGCGAAAGGTGTCGTCGACCGGTTCGCCGCGCTGGCGTGCGAGAATGTCTTCCAGAGTCTGCGCGCCGCCGGTCTCGGCGCGCGATTCATCGGCTTCCTCGCTGCCGTCAGCGGCGCTTTCCTGCGCATCTGCGCCTGTCGGGAGCAGCACCCACAGGGCCAGAACCGCGAGAAAGCACCGCGCGCCTTTCACCGCTCAGCCGCTTTTCTGGTCATAGGCCGTCCCCCAGCCCCAGGCACCGGAGCCGAAGCCGCGCGCCACTATGCGCTCGCGGTAGATGCCTGAAACGACATCACCGTCGCCCGCCAGCAGCGCCTTGGTCGCGCACATCTCGGCGCAGATGGGCAGTTTGCCTTCGGCAATCCGGTTGCGGCCATATTTGGCGAATTCAGCGGAAGAATGTGTTTCTTCTGGGCCGCCGGCGCAGAATGTGCATTTGTCCATCTTGCCGCGGGAACCGAAATTGCCCGCTTGCGGAAACTGCGGCGCCCCGAAGGGGCACGCATAGAAGCAATAGCCGCAGCCGATGCACAGGTCCTTGGAGTGCAGGACCACCCCGTCCTCGGTCTGATAGAAGCAATCGACCGGGCACACCGCCATGCAGGGCGCATCGGAACAATGCATGCAGGCCACCGAGATCGAGCGTTCGCCCGGCTGGCCGTCATTGATCGTCACCACCCGGCGCCGATTGATCCCCCACGGCACTTCGTGCTCATTCTTGCACGCGGTGACGCAGGCGTTGCATTCGATACAACGCTCGGCGTCGCACAGAAATTTTGCTCGCGCCATCTGTTTTCTCCCTATGCCGTGTAAATCTTGCAGAGAGTGGCTTTGGTCTCCTGCATTTGCGTCACCGAGTCATAGCCATAGGTCTGCGCCGTGTTGCAGCTTTCGCCCAGCACATAGGGGTCAGTCCCCGGCGGGTATTTGTGCCGCAGGTCCTCGCCCTGGTAGTGGCCGCCGAAATGGAACGGCATGAACGCGACGCCCGCGCCCACCCGTTCGGTAACCATGGCCATCACCTTGACCCGCGAACCTTCCGGCCCCTCGACCCACACTTGCGCGCCGTTCCGCACGCCGAGATTGTTGGCGTCGCGCGGATTGATCTCCACGAACATGTCCTGCTGGAGTTCTGCAAGCCACGGATTGGAGCGCGACTCCTCACCGCCGCCCTCATATTCGACGAGGCGCCCCGATGTCAGGATGATCGGATACTCGCCCGAGAAATCCTGTTTCTGGATCGATGCGTACATGGTGGGCAAGCGGTAGAACTTGCGGTCGTCATAGGTCGGGTAGTCCGCCACAAGGTCGCGACGCGGGGTGTAGAGCGGCTCGCGGTGAAGCGGTATCGGGTCCGGGAAGGTCCACACCACCGCCCGCGCCTTGGCATTGCCGAACGGTGCGCAGCCATGCTTGATGGCGACCCGCTGAATGCCGCCGGAAAGATCGGTTTTCCAGTTGGTCGCAGGGCCGGCAACAGCGTCGATCACCGCCCGTTCCCCGGCCGTGAGATCGCCGTCCCACCCCAGGTCCATCAGCATCTGCATGGTGAACTCGGGATACCCGTCCTGAATTTCCGAACCCTCGGAATATACGCCTTCCGCCAGCAGGTTCTCGCCGTCGCGCTCGACGCCGAAACGGGCGCGGAAGGTCAATCCGCCTTCCGCCACCGGCTTCGACATGTCATAGAGATTGGGCGTCCCCGGATGGCCCATTTCCGGCGTGCCCCATGACGGCCAGGGCATCCCGTAATAGTCGCCGTCCGCCGGGCCGCCGATCGCCTGAAGCGTCGTGCGGTCGAACGTGTGCTGATTGGCCATATGGAGCTTGATCCGCTCCGGCGACTGGCCGGTATAGCCGATCGTCCACATGCCGCGGTTGAATTCGCGCGTCACATCCTCGACCACCGGCTCGTCCGGCCCCTCCATCGCGATATTGCGGAAGAACCGGTCTGCCCAGCCGAACTTTCTGGCGAATTTCGCCATGATGACCTGGTCGGGGAGACTCTCGAACAGCGGCTCCACCACCCGCTCGCGCCATTGCAGCGAGCGGTTGGAGGCCGTGACCGAACCACGCGTTTCAAACTGCGTCGATGCGGGCAGCAGATACACGCCGTCGGTGCGGTCATGAAGAATGGCCGATACGGTGGGATATGGATCGATCACCACCAGCATGTCCAGCTTCTCCATTGCGGCCTTCATTTCCTTGCCGCGCGTCTGCGAGTTCGGCGCATGGCCCCACAGCACCATCGCCCGCACATTGTCGGGCTGGTCCATATTGGCCTTGTCTTCCAGCACCCCGTCGATCCAGCGCGACACCGGAATGCCGGTCAGGTTCATGAGGCTGGATTCCGTTCCGTCAGCGCCGGAAACGGTCGTGAAACGGCGTTTCAGCCAATCGATATCCTCGTCCCACACGCGCGCCCAATGCCCCCAGGCGCCCTCGGAAAGGCCGTAATATCCGGGCAGCGTGTGCGACAGGACGCCAAGGTCCGTCGCGCCCTGAACATTGTCATGGCCGCGGAAGATATTGGTGCCGCCGCCGGACACGCCCATATTGCCCAGCGCCAGCTGCAGGACACAGTAGGCGCGGGTGTTGTTGTTGCCGTTGGTGTGCTGGGTACCGCCCATGCACCAGATCACCGTGCCCGGGCGGTGGTTCGCCATGGTCCGCGCGATGCGCCGCAACTGCGCGCCCGGCGCGCCGGTCACGCGCTCCACTTCCTCCGGCGTCCAGCGCGCCACTTCCTCGCGAATCTGGTCCATGCCCCAGACGCGGGTGCGGATGAACTCCTTGTCCTCCCACCCGTTGCTGAAGATGTGCCACAAAATCCCCCAGACCAGCGCCACATCCGTGCCGGGGCGGAAGCGCAGATATTCATCGGCATGGGCGGCCGTGCGGGTGAAGCGCGGATCGCAGACGATCAACGGCGCGTTGTTGCGCTCCTTCGCCCGCAGCACATGCAGCAGCGACACCGGATGCGCCTCGGCGGGGTTGCCGCCGATCAGCAATATGGCGCGGCTCTTGTGAATGTCGTTATAGGAGTTGGTCATGGCGCCATAGCCCCATGTGTTGGCAACCCCTGCAACCGTGGTGGAGTGGCAGATGCGCGCCTGGTGGTCCACATTGTTGGATCCCCAATAGGCGGCGAACTTGCGGAACAGATAAGCCTGCTCATTGCTGTATTTCGCTGAACCCAGCCAATACACGCTGTCCGGCCCGCTTTCCTCGCGGATGCGCATCATCCCGTCGCCGATCTCGTCGATCGCCTGTTCCCAGCTCAGGCGCTTCCACACGCCGCCTTCCTTCTTCATGGGATATTTCAGGCGGCGTTCGCCATGCGCGTGCTCGCGCACCGACGCGCCCTTGGCGCAATGGGCGCCGAGATTGAACGGGCTGTCCCAACCCGGCTCCTGGCCGACCCAGACGCCGTTATTCACCTCGGCGATGACCGTGCAGCCGACCGAACAATGGGTACAGACGGACTTCCTGGTCTCGACTTCCCCCATCACCGCCGGCGCCGCCTCGGCGCGCGTGACCCGCCCGCCGCTGGCGCCGATCGCCGCCAGGCCGCCAATGGCAAGGCCGGAGCCGCGCAGAAACGCGCGCCGGTCCACCGTCCGTTCGGCAAAACCGTTCGGACGCACCGTCTGCCGCGCGCGTCGCACCACCGGATTTGTTTTCTTCCTCAGCATTCTGTTTCTCCCTGCGCGCGCCGCCCGGCGCCCGATTGCATGTTCCTCAGAGAGTGTCTTCCGACATATCCTCAGAAACGTGCGCTGTCGTAATAGGCGCGGACATGCGTTGTTTCCTGCAACCCCTCGCCGTCAACCTCGCCTGCCGCGGCCGGTGCTGCGCCAGCGGCTGCAGCAATCGCCGCCGCGGGCGCCGCCAGCGCGGCCTGTTTCAGAAAGTCGCGGCGGCTGGCGCCGTTGCCGTCGGTTTCCCTGTCCATGGGTGTCACCTCCCTGCCTTGTAGGTTCATCATTCGCGGTCTATTCGGCCTGCATCCGAAACGCCTCGGTTTCGATCTCCATGAACGCCCGCCCGGCGGCGCCGACCGGCTGATAGAAGCGCGCACATAATGCGCATTCCAGATCAGAAAAGAAATGCCCCGCCCACGGCGCCACATGGTCGTCAAAAAACTGCCGTGTCCGCACTGCCGGCGCCGGCGCGCCAAGGCGCCCCGAAATCAGCGCCGCCATCATTTCCAGCACGCTGGCGATATGGTCTTCCGGATCGTTCACATCGGCGGCGCGGCGAATGGCCAGTTGCGCCATGGAATCCCGCAGCGCCGCCAGCGGTTTCTCATTCAGGAACCCGGTCATGTAGTAACTGCCGTAAGGCACCAGCTCGCCCCGCCCGACGCCGATAAACAGCGTGTGAAACTCGTCCGCCACCGCCTCCGGCGTCGCTCCGGCCGCTGCTTCGCGGAGCGCCTGCACCGCCCGCCCCAGCGCGCTGTCATTGCCCTCCAATGCGGCGATCTTCCGCAGCAGCGCCGCATCCGGGGGCGCCGCCAGCAACGCGCCGAGAAAGTCATAGAGATCGGCGCGCAGCCTGTCTTCCGCCGTCGGCGCGGCTTCTTCGCTCATCCCGCCGCCTCCGCTGCCGGTTCGGCAAAGGTGAAGCGCATGCGCCGCCGCCCCGGCGGCAGCGCTGTCGGCTCGGGCAATTCTTCCTCCGCCTGCGTCTCCTGCTCCTGCTGCAGCGCCGGTAACGGCGCGGCCTCCTGACACTCCACAGCAAGGGCCGGCATCTCCGCAATCGCCGCCGGCGGGTCGGCCGCCGGCGGGGCAGGCACGGCCGCATTCAGCCGCGCAACCATCCCCTTGCCCACTTCATAGGCGGTCTGCAGCGCCTCCACCACGGTCGCGCCGTCCGTGTAGTCCTCGCCATATTCGACCAGATTGTCGAGATTCGCGAGCACCGGATCGGACACCCAGAGACGCCTGAGCGCACGCCGCCGCAAATGCTCCGGCACCGCATCGGCCATGAACGCGGTGAAATCATCGCCGCGCCGCAGGCTGTCCGGGTCGGGCAGGTTCAGTTTCGCGAGAATTTCGCCGTCGGACTTTTGCGGTTTTCCCGTGTCCTGAACGGCGCCTTCGCCGGCAACGCCGCGCGCCGCCTGCTCTTCGGCGCGCGCTTCCGCCGCCACTGCCGCCTTGCGCCGGCTCCAGAAATCGCCGCGCCGCGTCACTGCTCCGGTCTTCCCCCGGCGCGCCGCGGCGCCCGGTAGACATCCGACATCTGGCGAATGCGCGGGTCGCCCCTGCCGTCTTCCGTCAGGTCCACGCGGGTGCGGTCGCGCCGCCGCTTGACGAACGCCTCTTCCTCATGATGCCGCGCGACAAAATCACTTACAAAGGCCGCCAGCCCGGCCGGCATCGGCACTGGCTCGACCAGTTCTTCGCCGCTGTCCATATAGTCCTGCGCCTCGAACGGCGACGCCGTGGCCAGCACCATCGCCGGCCCGTCCGCCGGCAGAGCGGGCGGCCGCATCACCACGTAGACCATGGGGGTCCGCGCCGCCAGATTGGTGCGGTACGCCTCGGTATCCGACGCCCACAACTCCAGCGGCACCGTCGCGGCGTGATATTCCACACTCTCGCCTTCGCGCCGCAATTCGCGCCAGGCTGCGGCGCCGGCGCCGGGCAGCACGGCCACTGCCTTCCACGCCCAGCGCGCCCAGCGCGTCACTCCCGGCGAGCGGCGAATCACCACCCCCAGCGGCAGCGTTGCCGCGGCACGCGGCCCGCCGCCATGCGGGCCGGCCTGTTTCAGCATTGCCGCCCGCCCGCGCGTATTCTGTTTCGCAACATCTTCACGGCGTTCCGATTATGCGCTCCCCCGCCCCGGATATCCAGTGAAAATGCCCGTGCACGAAGACGAGGCAAGCACCGCTGGTCTTGACCGGCAAAGCGGGTATAGTAGCGCTAGTAACAACAGTCGAAAGCTCAAGGCGATGACTCGAACGCCCCTGTTCGTTCTGGCCCTGGCGGCGCTCACCGCCCTGCCGGCAGCAGCCAATCGCGGAATCCCCGATTTCGCCCTGCCGGACCCCGCCGCGGAAGCCGAAAGCGAACCCCTCGACATCCAGGCTGGCTATGACGCAATCGACGCCGGCGATTACGAAACCGCCATCACCGTGTTCGAAGCGGTGCTGGATAAGGACCCGCGCGACGCCGAAGCGCACAACCAGCTCGGCTATGTGCATCGGCGGCTGCAGGACTTCCCCCGCGCCTTCAGCCATTACCGCACGGCGCTGTCCATAGACCCTGCGCACACCGGAGCCCACAACTATATCGGCGAGGCCTATCTCGAAACCGGCCAGCTCGAAATGGCGGAGGGCCATCTGCGCGAACTCGACATGATCTGCCTGTTCGGATGCGACGACTATTACGAACTCGCCCAGGCGGTCGCGCTTTACAAGGCCAACAACAACACAAGCTGACCCCGCGCCGGCGATGACGCCAGGTTCGCGCGCGCCGCGCCGCGCCGACCGCGCCTTGCGGCAGCTTCTGGCCGGCGCCGGGCGCGCCCCCCGCATCGGCATTCTCGGCGGGTCCTTCAATCCCGCGCATGAAGGCCACCGCGCCGTCAGCCTGCGCGCCCTGCGCGAATTGCGGCTGGACATCGTGCTGTGGCTCGTTTCGCCCCAGAACCCGCTCAAGCCGGCGCACGGCATGGCGCCGCTGGCACAGAGGCTGGCAGCCGCAAGGCGTGCGGCGGGGCGGCACCGCATACGCGCCTCAGCCATTGAGGACGCTCTTGGCACCCGCTACACTATCGACACGGTGCGCGCCTTGCGCCGCCGCTGGCCGCATGTACGATTCGTCTGGCTGCTCGGCGCCGACAATATGCTGCAAATGCCGGAATGGCGCCGCTGGCCGGCCCTGTTCCGCGCCATTCCCGTTGCCGTGTTCGACCGCCCTCCCTGGTCTGCGGCGGCGCTGCGCGGCAGGGCGGCAGCGCGCTTTGCCCGCTATCGGCGGCGCCCGCCGGGCCTTGCCGGCGCCGCCCCGCCCGCATGGACATTCCTTGGCGGCCGCCCGCATCCCGAATCCGCAACCCGCCTGCGCGAATTGTGGCGCCGGACCCACCCCGCGCCGGCGGAAACTGCCGCGCCGGAGGAGCCAGTGATCAGCGAAAGCAATCCCTCCCCCTGGGCGGAGACGATCCGCCATATCGCGGTCGGCTCGCTCGAAGACGACCAGGCCAGCGACATCAAGGTGATCGACCTCGCCGGCAAGACCTCCATCGCCGACCTCATGATCATCGCCAGCGGCCGCTCCGAACGCCATGTCACCGCCGTCACGCAACATCTTGCCGAACGGCTGAAGAAACGCGGCATGCCACCGCGCTCCATCGAAGGACTGCCAAAGGCTGACTGGGTGCTCGTAGACGCGGGCGACGTCATCGTCCACATCTTCCGCCCCGAAGTGCGCCAGTTCTACAACCTCGAGAAAATGTGGGCCGTGCCGCTCCCGGAACCCGCCGTCCAATGACGGCGCCCGTCATCCTGTGCATCCTCGACGGCTGGGGTTGTGCGGCACCGGGGCCCGACAACGCCATCGCTCGCGCCCGCACCCCGGTATGGGACCGCCTCACCGCGCAATGGCCCTGCGCACAGCTCGATGCCGCCGCCGGCGCGGTCGGCCTGCCGCCCGGCCAGATGGGCAATTCCGAAGTCGGCCACATGACCATCGGCGCCGGACGGGTGATCCTCCAGGACCTGCCGCGCATCGACCGCGCGGTCGCCGACGGCGCCCTCGCCGCCTCGTCTGTGCTCGCCCGCCTCGCCGCGCGGCTGCGCGGCAGCGGCGGCACCTGCCATCTGCTCGGTCTCTTGTCCGCCGGCGGCGTGCACAGCCACCAGGACCATATGCGCGCCCTGGCCGAAACCCTGGCCGCCGCCGGCGTGCGCGTCGCCATACACGCCTTTCTTGACGGGCGCGATACACCGCCCCGCTCGGCCGCCGCCGCGCTCGCCGCCTTCGAGAACCACATCGCCGGCAACCCGCTGATCTCCATGGCGACGCTGTGCGGCCGCTATTTCGCCATGGACCGTGACGGCAATCATGACCGCACCGCACGCGCCTGGGCCTTGTTGATGTCCGCCGAAGGCGCCCGCGCCGCCGATTCCACCGCAGCCATTGCCGATGCCTACCGCACAGACACCGGCGATGAGTTCGTGCCGCCGACCGCGCTCGGCAGCTATGCCGGCATGGCCGACGGCGATGCGCTGGTCATGGCCAATTTCCGTGCCGACCGCGCCCGCCAGATATTGAGCGCCCTGCTGGAGCCGGATTTCACGGCATTCCCGCGGCCCCGCATCGCCGCGTTCGCCGGCGCCGTCGGCATGACCGCCTATTCCGCCGCGCTCGACCGACGGATGGAAACGCTCTTCCCGCCGCCGCAAATCGCCGATACGCTCGGCGCCGTCACCGCCGCCGCCGGAATGCGCCAGCTACGCACCGCGGAAACCGAGAAATACGCACATGTGACATTCTTCCTCAATGGCGGCCGCGAAGAGCCGTTCCCCGGCGAAACCCGCCGCCTCGTGGCGTCGCCGAAAGTGGCGACCTACAATCTGGCGCCGGCCATGTCTGCCGCCGCCGTCACCGACGGCGTGGTCGCCGCGCTTGCCGACGGAGACACCTCCCTCATCGTGGTAAACTTCGCCAATACCGACATGGTGGGCCATACTGGCGATCTCGATGCCGCCATCGCCGCGGTGGAAACGGTGGACCACTGCCTCGGGCGCATCGCCGCTGCGGCTGCCGAAACCGGAGCGCGGCTGCTCGTCACCGCCGACCACGGCAATGCCGAACAGATGCGTGACCCGCACACCGGCGCCGCCCACACCGCCCACACCACCAATCCGGCGCCGCTGATCCTCGTCGGCGCCGCAGGCGACCGCCTGGAAAACGGCGGACTGGCCGATGTTGCCCCCACCGTGCTCGACTTGCTGGGCCTGCCGCGGCCGGCGGCCATGACCGGACGCTCGCTGCGAATGAAGGCGGCGGAGCATGCGCCGCGTCTTGCGCTGGCTTAGGCTCCTGGCGCCGGCGGCGGCCGCACTGTGGGCGGTTTCCGCCGCCGCGCAGGAAGCCGCCCGGCCGTTCGCCCTCCCCGACCCTGTCGGCGCCCTGGCGGCGGAAATGCGCACCATTCGCACCGAGTGGCGCGAAATCGCCGCCGCCATCGAGGCCCATGAGGCCGAACAGCACACCACCGGCGCCGCACTCCGGGCGCTGGACCGCGACCATGAACGCCGCCGCGCCGCCTACCGCGCCGACCGCCGCCGGCTTGCCGCGCTGCTCGCGCCGCTGGCCCTGCTGGCGCGCGCGCCGCCGGAAAGCTCCTCCGCCCCCTCGGAAGACCGGGCGGTCGCCGCACACCATGCCTCTGTAATCGAATATCTCGTTCCCGTACTCGCCGACCGCGCCGCCGAGGCCGAGGCGGACATTGACCGCCTCGCCCGCTCACGGACTGCGCAGGCCGCCCGCCTCGACGGTTTGAACGAAGCAAAATCGCTGCTGACGCGCGAACAGGCCGGTCTGCAGCGGCTGCTGTTGCGCAAATCCAGCGCCCTCGCGCTCTCGATTGCCGCCCGGCGCGAACCTGCGGTGCTTGGCCCTGATGACGCCGCCGCCGGGCCGGCGATCGCCGACACGCCGCCGCCAACCGAGCTTGCCGCCCTGCCCCCGCCGCCCGATACCACCGACGCACCGCAGGAGGGGCCCGCCATCGCCGCAATTTCGCCCGGCGGCGCGCGCTGGCCCACGGCAGGGTCCGTCCGCAGCAATTTCGGCGAGGCAGGCGAAGCCGGTGGGCGCAGCCAGGGCATAGCCATAGAAACCTCGCCCGGCGCGCAGGTCGTGGCCCCGGGCGGCGGGCGCATCGTGTTTGCCGGACCGTTCCGCAGTTACGGCCGACTCTTGATCATCGAACATGACGATGGCTATCATAGTCTGATGTCGGGCTTCGGGCGGATCGACGGACAGGTTGGTGACCGCGTGGCAGCCGGCAACCCGGTGGGCGAAATGCCGGCAGAGGCGGAAAACGGCGCTGTTCTGTATGTGGAGGTTCGCCGCGACGGCCAGCCGGTGGACCCGATCCCATGGCTGTTATCGGACGATCGAGAGGTAAGGGGATGACCCGCAAGCTGCTCGGCCTCGGCGCCGCCCTGTGGTTGGTCCAGGCACTCGCCGGCGCAGACGCCGCCGCCAACTCGGAAACCTACCGGCAACTCAACCTGTTCGGCGATGTGTTCGAGCGCGTGCGCGCCGAATATGTCGAGGAAGTCACCGACGAGAAACTCATCGAAGCGGCGATCAAGGGCATGCTCGCCGCGCTCGACCCCCATTCCGGCTATCTGCCGCCCGGCGACTTCCAGGACATGCAGGTGCAGACCCGCGGCGAATTTGGCGGCCTCGGCCTCGAAGTCACCATGGAAAACGGCCTCGTCAAGGTCATATCCCCCATCGACGACACACCCGCCGCCCGCGCGGGAATGCAGCCCGGCGACTTCATCAGCCACGTCGACGGCGAACAGATCCACGGCCTTTCGCTCTCGGAAGCCGTGGACCGCATGCGCGGACCGGTCAAGTCGCAGGTCACCATCACCGTCCTGCGTGAAGGCATCGCTGCTCCGTTCGATGTCAACCTGACCCGCGATGTCATACGTATCCGCTCGGTGCGCTGGCGGGTGGAAGGCGATATCGGCTACATCCGCATCACCTCCTTCAACGAACAGACGCGCCCCGGCCTTGATGACGCCGTTGACGACCTGCACGAGGAGCTTGGCGACGACATGAAGGGCGTCGTGCTCGACCTGCGCAACAATCCCGGCGGCCTGCTCGACCAGGCCGTCGCTGTCAGCGACGCCTTTCTCGAACACGGGGAAATCGTCTCCACCCGCGGCCGCCGCACCGACAGCACCCAGCGCTTCAACGCCGAAGCCGGCGACCTGATCGACGGCTTGCCCATGGTAGTGCTGATCAATGGCGGCTCCGCATCGGCGTCCGAAATTGTCGCTGGCGCCCTGCAGGACCACGAACGCGCGGTGATTCTCGGCACCCGCTCATTCGGCAAGGGCTCTGTCCAGCGGCTGCTCCCCCTCGCCGGAAAGAGCGCCATGCGGCTCACGATCGCGCGCTATTTCACGCCCTCCGGCAGTTCCATCCAGGCCACCGGCATCGAACCCGACATCGAAGTGCAGCGCACTGTCATCGAAGCGGTGGAAAACGGCGAGTCCCGCCGCGAGTCCGACCTGCGCGGCAGCCTGGACGCTGAATCGGAAAACGGGGCTGACGCCGAGGAAACCCCCGACGACGCGCAGCAGGCCGCGGCGGACGACGCCGACAACACCCTGATCGACTATCAGTTGCGGCGGGCGCTCGACCTGCTGGAAGGCGTGGCGCTCTACAACAGCAACTCCTGAACCCGCCTGCGGCCCTGCCGCGGCGCGCCCCATCCCATGATCTCGCACGCCCTGCCCTGGCGGCCGTGCGTCGGCATCATGCTGCTGAATCGCGACGGCGAGGTGTTTGTCGGGCGGCGGGTGGATTTCGCCACGCTCGCATGGCAAATGCCGCAGGGAGGCATCGACCCGGGGGAGCAGCCGCGCGCCGCCGCCCTGCGCGAACTCGCTGAGGAAACCGGCATAACCGCCGTCGAAATCATCGCCGAAAGCGCCGTCTGGCACCGCTACGACCTGCCCGCCTCGCTTTTGGGCAAGGTATGGAGCGGCCGCTATCGCGGTCAGGAGCAGAAATGGTTCGCCATGCGCTTCCTTGGCCGCGACGAGGATATCGACCTGACGGCCCACAAGCCGGAATTCTCGACTTGGCGGTGGCTCGCCCCCGCGGACCTCGTCGCCACCGTGGTGCCGTTCAAACGCGCCGTCTACGGCGCGGTGCTCGAGGAATTCGCGCCGCTGCTGGCCCCGTTCACACCGCCCCGGCGCTGAACCCGCCGACCCGCCAGCGCACCCAGCGCCACCCCGCCCGCCCGGCCCACAGCGCCAGCAAGCCGCGCGGATTCATCCCCGCCGCTTTCATGATCATCCGCAGGCACAGGTCGAAATGCACCCGCCTGTAGAGGCGGTAGGCCCGCCGCGCATAGGCGCGCGCGCTGCGCCGCCGGCTATAGGGCAGCGGCAAATCGTTCGCGCAGTGAAATGCGAACGCCAGTTCATCATCGCGTAACTCGCCGACCCGCCCTGCCGCCACCCATATGCGGCGCCAGCGCCCGATGCCGTCGCGCGCCAGATAGCGTTTAAGCGTGTCGTGAAAAAGCTTGTAATGGCGAAATTCATCAGCCGCGATCAGACGGCATATTTCCTTCAGCACCGGCTCCCGCGCTGCGCTGCTCACCGCGCTGTAGAAGGACGATGTGCCTGACTCCACCACGCAGCGGGCGATCAGTTCGCCGCTGCGCGAGCCGCGCACCGAAGCGGCAGCGTCCAACGGCAGCCGGTATCCGGCCGTGAACCGCGCGAAGCGGGCGCTGAAGTCGAACGCCGGATCGGCCATCTCCGCCCAGCGCGCCAGCGCCTTGCCATGGCGCACTTCCTCCGCCGCCCACTCCGATATGGCAGCGTGAAACGCCGCATCATCCGCGAATACGCCATGGAGATAGGTTTCGTAATCGCCGCCATTATGTTCGACAATGGCGGCGGCTTTCACCATAGCCAGCAGCTCCCTGTCAACCTTGTCCGCGTCGAACTGCTGCCACGGAACATCGTCCAGCGTCCAGCTTTTCATCGCCAAGCCAAACACGCAATTCCCCAGTCCTGACAACATAAACCATAACACATTCCGCCACTTACGACAACATAAGGCGTCCTTGGGCGCTATGCGGGCTATCGCCCTGGACACACATCGGAATGCCGGAGACTCTTTCGGTATGAGATCGTTTTTCGTGCGATAGTGGACATGCGTGATCTTGATCACAAAATTGCCGGAGACAGGCCCTCATATCCGAATCCGGGAGAGAGCCCGATGACCAGGTTTCGAACATCAACCGACGATCCCCGGGATCTCCCCGCCTACACGATCCCGGAAGCTGCCCGCTATCTCGCTGTGCCTCCGGCGACCATTCGCTATTGGTCGGTGGGTCGTGGCACCACCGCGCCGGTGATTGAGGTGCCCGGGCACGTGCCGACGCTGCTTTCCTTTCTCAATCTCACGGAACTGCATGTTCTTGCTGCTATTCGGCGCAAGCACGAAGTGAAAATGCCGAGCATCCGAAGTGCGATCCAATACCTGGCAGCGCATGCTCAAGGCGCGATGGACAAGCGCTATCCGCTCATCAGCCGCGAGCTGGAAACCGATGGGCTGGACCTGTTCATCCAGCAATACGGGCAACTGATCACTATCAGCCGTGCAGGCCAAACGGCCATGCGGGAGATCATCAGCGCGGCGCTTCGCCGGATCGACCGCGACCCCGCCGGCGTCCCGATCAAGCTCTACCCGTTCACCCGGGCCGCCATGGACGACACACCCTCGATGGTCGTTATCGACCCCAGGCTCTCCGCCGGGCGCCCTGTCATCGCCGGCACCGGACTCGCCACCCAGCTCATCGCCGAACGCTACAAGGCAGGGGAATCCATCGGTGATCTGGCGCACGACTATGAGCGCGAACATGAGGAAATCGAAGAAGCGATCCGATGCGAGCTCCAGGCTGCCGCCTGAGCCAACGTTCTTCCTCGATCGCAGCCTCGGCAGGCACATCATCGCGGACCGGCTTCGATCGGAGGGGATGGCGGTGGAGGTGCACGACGACTACCTCGCGCCGGACGCGCCGGACGAGGAGTGGACCGCGTTCGTCGGACGCACGCGCTGGGCGGCAATCACGAAAGACAGGAACATCCGCTATCGAGCCGCCGAGCTTGAGGCGATCCGGCGGCATTCGGCACGGGTCATCGTGATTCGAATGAAGAACGCAACCGGACCGGACATCGCCGAGTCGCTGGTGAAGGGTAGGCGCCGTATCGCTCGCTTGGCGGCTAGGATTCCCCCTCCGTTCGTGGCCGGTATCCATGCCAACGGCACGGCCAAGAGGTACGAAATCGTCTGACGCTCGCTGCTGTCGCTCTACACGCCTCCGCCGCACATAACCAGGGTGAGCAGTGTAAACGCAATCATCGTCCCTTCACGGACTGGCTTTCGTAGCCAAGAAGCATAGCACACACAAAAAAGAGGCCCTCCGAACGGAGGGTCGATGGTGATGTCAGGCTGGGCGAACCATATCTCGCCCATCAAGGGTACCCGACAGCAAATGCACCGCCGCGGACTGGCTCAACTCGCGGTAGGTGCGTGCCGCTCCGACTGACCGCCGCGCCTAGTAAATTCCTGAAACAATCCTTCCAGCCGGGCCATGCGTTCGCGCAGATCCGCAATGTCACGCCGTACTTCGTTCACCCCCCGCGCCAGATAGAGGTTCAAGCCTGCCAGCACCAGCGCCGCGCCGATAATCGTGAGCGTTTCCTGTGTCAAGGAAACTCACCCTCAGGAGCCAGTTTCACCCCCCTGCCATGTGCAGAGGCACTAGGAACAGTCCGGCCGCTCCGCCCACATGGCCATTCACGAAATGACCGTCGAAGATCAGGAACGCCGCCTGCGGGTGCGGCTCCCCGGTCCCGAGAACCCTGCCATTGAACTTGCCGGCAACGCCGCCGCCCATGGCCGCACCGCTGAAAGTGGAGCGATGCATCCCGCTCAGGGGATGCTCCGAACCATACTCCTTGAACATTCCGTCGAGCCTCAGCAGCCATGCCGGATCGATCATATCTCCGTGGCCGTCCAGGAAATCCTTTACGGTTCCCTTTACTTTGAACATGTGATCCGTCATGCTGAAATCAGCCGTCAGCATGGCGTCGGCGGTAAATTGGTCGGTCTCGACAACCGTCGCTTCGCCGCGCTCGCTGAAGGTCTTCCTGGCATATATGCCTGTCGCCGGACCGCTATAGGTTGCTCTGCCCTCCAGGCCATCAACCGTCCGATGGAAATCGCTCGGGCGGGTGACGGCGCGGCTGGTTCTGAGCGGCTTGAAGGCATAGGTCATGCCGCCCGACGCATCCATGGTGCTCTCCAGCCAATAGCCGAAGGCGACATAGCCGGCCTCCACATCACCCATCGTCTCATTGGCGTAGACGACAACCGTGTCCCTCACCGACTCATCCTCATTGACGCGCGTGTAGGTCGCGCCCGTCCACCCCGCAATCATGGCAGGCGCGGCCTGCGACATGGTGAACGCCGCGTCTTCATCCACAACCGCCTGGTCGTCCATTGTCTTGAGGCCGACAGCCATGACCTTGCCGTCCTCGCCATATCTGAGATCGGCCATGCCCGCGGGGCCATCGGCGCCGCGCATCAGCGCCATGGCGATCCCGGTCCGTTTGGCTTGCCTCATCCTCTCTTCTTGCGCCAGCCGCATCGCATAGGCCTCGGAATTCTCCGCCGTGACCGCGCCGCCTTCCGAGGTGGCGGAGACTGCCCCGTCATTGGCTACCGTCACCTCCAGCATGCAGGCAGGACCGTCGGCGGCGCAATGAAAGTCGATATCGCCGAACAGGAACCTGCCGCCGGCGGCGATCGTGACGCTCTGGCCCGCGTCCGGTGTGTCATAGCCGGAGGTCACCATGCCGAGATCGACCGGCTCCGGCATCGGGCCACCGCCGCCGCCACCGCCGCCGCCGGACGGGGAAGACGAACCACCGCCGCCGCAGCCCGCCACGACAAGCGAGACCGTCGCAACCGCGAGAGAACTTCTGAAGAATGTCATCGATGGAGGACTCCCTGTGATCCGGTTGGGGAGCCTCCGAAGAAAAGACCTCTCAAGAGGCCTCTGCGCTCAATGCACACAAAGAGGCTCCATAATAAAGAGCCCGTAAGTTACTTGTGCATACTATCACGATTACCCACGCCTGACAAACAACACCCACCGCGTCAAGATGCGGCTTAATCCCGTTTTGTGACCCCGCATTATTCATGACACTGGAAAATGTGGCGCGGATTGCGTGGAATGTGGCGGTTCGCCAAGGCGCGCGCCTTGATGCCGCGTTTCTCAGTGGCCAGAGCAGCCAACAGGCTGCGGTGTGGAGGAACAAGCGGCACTGGTTGGCTTCCCAGCGATGGCAGGAAGTGCGGTCAGAGCCGGAGATGGAAATCCGGGATATATGGCTGGACATAAGACGGAGACTGGTCGCGAGCAGTACTGCACAGCACCAGGCAGTTGCGCTCGTTCGCGCGCTGTCTGGCCGAGGGCAGGGCGGATGCAGATCGCATGCGGCGTGTAGCCAAAGCACTGGTTGCGGGTGAATGGCCAAACTCCGGCGGGATTCTCGCGGCGCTGCGCCGCTCGCCGCTGGTCGGCGCCGATCTCGACCTGACGCGCCCGCGGGATGAAGAGCGCAGGGTTGATATTTGGGGCGTTATCTCCTCGATACCAACATCATCAGCAATATCGTCAAGGCGAAGCCGGCGGTATCCCTGCCCGACTGGATGGCTGCGGAGCGCGATGAAGACCTGTGTGTTGCCTCTCTGACCATTGCGGAGATCCGGCGCGGCATTCTGGAACGGCCGCGCGGCAGGAAAGAAAAATGCTCTTGAAGCCTGTCTATCGAACTCGCCTTCCCCCGGAACAACGCAGATTCTACCACATCAACCGGGAACCTCGGGCGATTTCGAGAGGTTCCCATAAGTCCGGTCATTCGCCGGGTGCGGGGAGCTACCGCCATTCCTTGCAATTCAGAGCATATGCCCGTAAAAAAACTCGACGCTGCAAACAGGCCGGACGGGCGGAATAATGGACGCACAGATGGAGCGGAGCGTTGCTGCCTTCAAACAGATGGAAGCAAAGCTGATTGAGGAGCATGCGGGGCGGATTGCGCTGCTGCATGACGGGGCGCTGGTAGCCATCTACAACGACGCTGGCGACGCCTACAGCATAGGGTGCGAGAAGTTCGGGCCGGGAAATTTCTGCACGCAGCATATCGGCGCCGCGCCCAGGTCATTGGGATTTGCGGCGGCGCTGGCATTCGGCATGCTGCAGGGGGACATTCGCTCACGATGTACCGCCGAATAGCTCAATATCCTTGTTCGTTAAGGGGCGATGGGTTCCTCCGTCGCAAATCTCGAAGTCTGTGAGTACCAAATTCCGCATGATTGTCTTTCGCCGGTTCCCTCCCAATCCATGAATATTCCGGTGGCAGGAGTCCCCGGTCGATGACGGTTCGGTGGTGAGCCGGCAGTCGTCCGGGAGCGTGCCATGACGTATTCGCCAGAATACATGGGGATGGTCAACCACACTGTGGTAGAAACGAGTGATATGCCGGCACTCGCAGCCGCTTGTTGTCCGAGCGCAGGCAGTTTCAAATACTGATATTCCCCTTCCGCTGGACGACGGCTGAAATGCCTGGCTGAGGAAGCGTCCCCTCTCCTTGCTGAAATAGGCCGGGTGTAATAGACGAATGAGTTCTTCGGCAACCACGCCAAGTCTCCCAGATGCGCTTCGAATTTGCTCATCGAGATGTTGCCGTATTCCCGGTCCTGATCCGGTTCATCACGAATCTCATGGACAAGGTCCATCCTGCCATTACTGTGACACTGGATTTCCAGGATGTCATTGTTGCGGTAGCCAGCGACCAATACATCGCCGTCGATACCGGGGAAGGCTTCGATGTTACGGGCTCCGTAATCGACGAGAAGTGTGTTGACAGCGAGCGCAGTATCCACCGCAATCCCGGCGGCACCGGTGCCGGTGCCGTAGTGCCATCCGTCCGGCAGTTCCGCAAACGCACGGATTTGCCGCATGATCGCCTGCTCCAGGGTTTGGTCAGTCATCCAATTGTTCCTCCGGAGAGACAAAATTCGCTGTCAGGTTCGCGTTGAGTTCGTAGGCGGGCTTCCCGTCAGCGCCCGGCTCGTCCATCCGCATGATCTCGATCACCGAAATCTTCAAACGAACCAATGTGCCATCCTCCAGCTTCAGGCGAGTCACCGGCTCGCTGGACTCAACGACGTCCAGAACGGTGCCTCGCTCCATCGCTCCAGTCTGAGGATGAGCTCTCTTCTTTCGAAATGCCATCTGACCGCCCTCAGTCAGTCGTCTTTACATCAGCGTCTCGGACGCGCGCAGTATCTCTGCGCGCCGCTATTGCCGCACAGCACGGCAGCCACGATCTCGTCAGGTGTACCATCAATTATGACGACTTCCCCCATCCTGGCCTTTGTCAGCCGACGGGCAGTCAGCGGCTTCCTGCGGGAGGATTCTCGCATAAAAGGCCTCCCTGCCCGAATGGATCCTGTGAACGCGCTCGCCACGTTCAATAGTCACACAACACGAATGACGCAAGCCGGGCAAACGGCCGCAGCACGCGGTGGCTGCCACTTTGCGTTTTCGCTCCGTCTCCGTCGTGCGCCAGCGATCCGCGCCCCGAATACTGGCTGTGCCTTCGTGGGCGGAATTGGCGGATTTTGCGCAACACGTTGCGGGGTTGCGATATCAGATGACGCGCGACAGTGTGGGCAACCCGGATTTCAATATCTGGGTTTCGCTCACATCACAGACCGGCGACGCAGATGGAGCGTCAAGACGGCATAGTATGAAAAAAGGCAATGAGGCACCGAAGCGCCCCAAAGCCTGCAATGCGAAATATCGCCGTTTCTCCCGGCGACGTCAAGCCTTTTCGGCATGAGTGTTGCGTCCGCGTCAGCCGTAACCGCATCATCGGCACATACGTCTGCGCGACTGCGTGCGGCAAGACCCGCATGATGAACCCGGTTGTTTTCCTTGAGGCCGGCGTTGTTGTTGCGCGGTTTGGCGAAATTCACATTGTTTCCTGATACGCGATCGCGTGTTTTTGGATGCGGTTGGTGGCGAGCAGGGTGAGGATCTCAAGGCGGTGGCGCCATGCTCGGCGCTCCCGGAGCCTGCGTGCCAGCACTGGCAGGCCGCGAAGCGTGTTTGATCTGCAAATGGCAGGGGCGATCTGGAGGGGCTTCAGGTGCCTTGCAGTCCGGGATTTGCGTAAATCGAACATGATCTGGTCGATGGATAATCGCGACATTTCGCATACGGCCAGGACAGTTTCGGCACCTCGCCGATCAATGACATAGCCTGCGGCGCCGCCGTGCCAACCATACAATTTGTGCAGGCCGCGACCAGAGGGTGTTGTTCCGACACAGGGACCGAATAATCGCCGCTTGCCGGAGGATGATTCGAGTCTCAGGAGACTCGTACCCCGCGGCCACCAGTTCACAGACTCGAGGAGCGACGGCGTGTCAGCGGCGACGGCCGCATCATCCTCAAGTATCAACGCAGCCGGGTGCGGCGTGGCAAGGAGCGCTTTCATGGCCTCGCAATGGCTCCTTCTGCTCCCTTCCGAGCCCTGACTTCGCATGCGTGTTGGCGGCAGGCGGGAACCGTCAATCGCAGATATCCGCTCCTACCAAATCAATGAGCAACGTCAGGGGATTTCGGGGAGCCTCTCCCGGAGCAATTTGGCAGTCGCAATTCGGTTATGATGCGGACCAATGTGACGCGCGCCGAAATTTGGTATGGAGCAGATCATGACACCCATTTCATGCTACATTCGGACACTCAATGAAGAGCGCCGGATAGCGCGCACCATTCGCGCCGCAATGTCTGTCGCCAGTGAAGTGGTAGTTGTGGATTCCGGGTCCTCTGACGCAACGGTTGCCATTGCGGAGAACGAGGGTGCGCGGGTGATTGAGCAACCCTGGCTTGGCCGGGGGCGTCAGAAGCGGTTCGGAGAGGAAGCCTGTCAACATGACTGGCTTCTCGATGTCGATGCCGATGAGATTCTCAGCGGCGAGTTGATCGAGGAAATTCGTACGCTCTTCGCGACGGGGGAACTTGCCGCAGACATCTACACGTTTCCCTTGGTGATGGTTGATCCCACAGGGCGTGTGTGGCGCAAAGCCAAGTCTCGGCGTTGCGCCAAACTCTATGATCGGCGAAAAATTCGTATGCCCGCGCACGGAGCATGGGACCAGTTTGTTATACCGGACAATCTCAAGGTCGAGCGTCTGAAAGGAGCTTTGCTGCATCACAGTTTCGGCGATATAAGCCGTTTTTCGCGTAAACAAAGCCATACCATGACTCAAAGGATTCGGCATCTTGACCGGAGACCGTTTTACGAGAGCGTATTCAAGGTATATTTCATGTTGCCATTTTATTTCTTCAAGCGATATGTCCTGCGCAGCATGTGGCGTGAGGGCGCTTACGGATTTATGTGCGCCGTATCAGGTGCGTATAATCATTGGCTCAGAGACGCAATGCTGTACGAAAAGTATTTCCTGCATGTAGAGGTTAGTGAGCCAGAGCCCGTCGAAGATATCGAACGGTAGTGGTGGTGCCGTTGTCAGCGTAATCGAGAAAAAACAAATCTCTTTTGGAGTCATTCCTATATAACTTGTTGATATATCATTTATTTCCAAAACTGGTGGTCAAAACTGGACCGAGTGCCGCGTTGACGATGAGGTTTCCATGTACCGGAAGGCAGATATACCCCGGCGGGGTGGCAAGGTGTTTGGCGAGATTGTGCGGCGGGGGCTTTCGCGCAGGCGGGTGCTTGTCGGGGGGGCTGCAGCGGCGGTGGGGTTTCTCGGCCTCGGGCGGGCGCCGGGGGCGGCGCCGGCGGTCGGGTTTGCGCCGGTGCGGGTGGCTGACGGGCATGGACCGGTGCCGGTGATTTCGCCGGACTACAATTATTCAGTGCTAATCCCGTGGGGGGAGCCGGTGGCACCCGGCGGGCCGCAGTTTCGCCATCCGCCGGCGCCGGACGACCAGGCGCGGCAGATCGGCATCGGGCATGACGGCATGACGTTCTTTCCGCTGGGCGAAAACGGCAGTCGCCGCGGCCTTCTGGCGGTCAATCACGAGTTCGGCGCCAATATGCGCGTTATCGGCACACCGGCGCCGGCGACGCCGGACGATGTACGCTCGGCGCAGCATGCGATTGGCGCCGCCGTGGTGGAGATCGAGGAGCAGGAATTCGGCTTGTGGCAGCCCGTGGCAAGCCGGTATGCGCGGCGGATTCATGCGCGAACGCCGATAGCCTTTTCCGGCCCCGCCGCCGACAGTGCGTTTCTGCGTACGCCGTGCGGCGCCGCCCCCGCAGGAATGATCAACAATTGCGCTGACGGCGAGACGCCGTGGCGCACATGGCTTACCTGCGAGGAAAATATCCACTTCTATTTCGGCCATCATGCCGGCAATGACTTCAGCGCCGCCGGCGCGCCGGAGGCCCCTACCCCGGCCCAGGCGCGTTATGGCTTCCGTTTTCAGCCTTCCGGTTATGGCTGGGAGCGTTTCGATCCGCGGTTCGACCTGCGCCATCCGGGGCATGTCAACGAGGAAAACCGCTTTGGCTGGGTGGTGGAGATCGACCCGTTCGACCCGGCGCGTGTTCCGGTCAAGCGCACGGCGCTGGGGCGGTTCAAGCATGAAGGCGCCGCGGTCACGGTGGGCGCCGGCAATCGTGTCGTCGTCTATATGGGCGATGACGAGCGTTTCGAATATATCTACAAGTTCGTTTCCGATGGCGACCACGCCGCCCTGCGGGCGCGCGGCGAAAGCCCGCTGGACCGGGGCGTTCTGTATGCGGCGCGGTTCCATGAGGATTTCACCGGGGAGTGGCTCCCGCTCGCCCCGGACAACCCGGCGGTTCGCCGCGCCGGCTTCACGAGCCAGGCCGAAATCGTGACCTTTGCCCGCCTGGCGGCCGATGCGGCGGGCGCGACCCCCATGGACCGGCCGGAATGGGCGGCGGTGGCGCCGGGCGGCGATGTCTACATGTCGCTGACCAACAACAGCGAACGCAGGGCGGCCGACAACGCCAACCCGCGTGCGCCCAATCTTCACGGGCATATCGTTCGCTGGCGCGACCGCGGCGATGCGACCGGGTTGTCGTTCGACTGGGACATCTTTCTCATTGCCGAGGAAACCCACGGCACCGAGGCATCATTCGCGGCTCCGGACGGGTTATGGGCCGATCCGGACGGACGGTTGTTCATCGAGACGGACGGGCGGCAGAGCGACGGTCTCAACAATCAGCTTCTGGTGGCCGACACGGCGACCGGCGCGGTGCGCCGCCTGCTCACCGGGGTTACCGGCGACGAGATCACCGGCATTGCCTCCACGCCGGACCAGCGGACGTTGTTCGTCAATGTCCAGCATCCCGGTAATGGCGATCCGCGCGTCACCAATTTTCCTGTCATGAACGCTGTGCCGGACGGCGTGACGCCGCCGCGCGACGCAACGCTGGTCATCACGCGCCGCGACGGCGCTATTGTCGGTTCATGACCGATGTTTCCCGTGAAACACTGCCGGCAGCGCCTGGCTTCTCGCGGCCGCGGGGCGGTGGACGCAGGTTGTTTCCCGCCGCCATCCATGGTAGCCAGCGCCCGCTGACTTCAAGGGGAATGACATGAGCGACGAAACGGGCGCGGCGCCGCAACCGCAAGGCGCCGCCCAGGTGACATTTGCCGTGCGCGCGCAGTACATCAAGGACTTGTCCTTTGAAAACCCCGGCGCCGCACAGGCCGCCGCCGGAGGGGAGCCGCCGAAGGTACATATTTCCGTCACGGTCAATGGACGGGAAATGGGCGAGGAAACGCATGAAGTCGAACTGAAGCTGGAAGTGCGCGCCGAACGGGGTGAGAATGTGGCGTTCATCGCCGAGCTGACCTATGCCGGCATGTTCCATGTCAGCGGCGTGGCGGCGCCGCAATTGCGTCCCTTGATCATGGTGGAATGCCCGCGGTACCTTTTTCCGTTCGCGCGGCGCATCATTGCCGACTGCACACGCGATGGCGGCTTTCCGCCTCTCATGCTGGACCCGATCGACTTCGCGGCGCTGTTCCGGCGTTCGGAATCCGCGCGCCAGAATGCCAATGGCGGACAGGGCGGACAGGCACTGAATTAACCGCATGCGACATGAATGATGTGTCGATGACTCCATGCCGCTGCGGCCAGACAGGTTTCCGTTTTCCGACATTTCCTCAGCATATAGACTTGACCACGCGCGCAATGCTGCCTAACTAGCGGAAAACTGGAGGGCTGGTCATGGATATGGACAGTATCGTCGAGAAAATGAAACGCGAGCTTGCGAAAGCGGAAGAACGCAAGACAGCGCTGGCGAAGGACATGCAGGAAGCCGAAGACAGGGTTGCAAGGCTGAATACGGCGCTGGAGGAAATAGGAAAGCTGAGCACCCCCCGCGCCCCGGCAGCGCCGCGGCCGGTGCGCCGTTTCCGGGGCCGGATCACCGCCAAGGACGCAATCTATCGCGCGCTGGTGGCGAATGGCGAACAGGGAGCCAAGGTGGCAGTGCTGCGCGACCGCGCCGCCCAGGAATATGGCCGCAAGATCACCCCCACCGCCGCGAGCAAGGCGCTGTGGACGCTGGGGAAAGAAGGCCGCATCCGCCGCGAAGGCTTCCTTTGGTTCGTCGTTGATGCCGGGCAGGCGCCGCTGATTGCGGCGGAGGAAACCGCTGCTGCACCCGCGGCGCAGGCTGAAAGCCCCTCGTCCGAAAGCGCACCCGGCGGCGTGCCCGCAACGGGAACCGAAGGACTGACCTAAGGAACGCCGCCCGGCGCCAAACCGGCGTACCGGGTGTCAGACAGGGGTCAGGGACAGGGCGGCGCCGGCGCGCTGGTCTCGAATTTGCGCCATAGCTGAAACACCGAACGCTGGAACTCGCGCTGCACCAGGGCGAGGCTGGCGTGGGGTTCCGGCAGTTCCACAAGCAGCGCTTCGGCGCGGCTGTCGCCGCGCTGCCACGCGCATGTCACATGATCGCGCACGAAACCCAGATAGTCGGCGAGAACCAAAAGCGGCGCCGGCTCGGTGATCAGCGGGCCATGGCCGGGGACCAGCCGACGCCACGGCCATGAAGCCATTTCCGCCAGATACGCCTGCCATATGGTGGCGTCGCCGTGCGGCAGGGAAGGCACGCGCCCGTTGAACACCAGATCGCCGGCGAACAGGGTGCCGGTGTTGCGGTCCATGATCATCAAATCGCCGGCCGTATGGCCGCGCTCGCGGACGATGATGTCAACCGGGCGCGCGCCGAGGTCCAGCACCATGTCAGCCTCGATCAGGCGGTCGGCAGCGCCGATATCCGTACCTGCCATCCATTCCGCGCCCGCCAGGCGGGTGATGTTTTGCAGTATCTGTTCGCCTTCCCGCGCCAGCCATGACGCGGCGCCGCGGTGCATGACCACCTCTGCGCCGGCGTCACGAAAGACGGGAATACCGAACGCATGATCGAAATGATGATGGGTGACGACGACATAGCGCAGCGGGCGGTCGGTATGCGCCCGGATCACGCGCAGCATCTGCTCGGCGAACAGGCGGGTGGGTCCGGTATCGACGGCGAGCACAGCGTCCTCGCCGATTATGAACCCGATATTGGCGATATTGGCGCCATTGCCGGGCGACACTTCTTCCTGCGCGCCCCACATGACGTAGACGCCGGGGGCGATTTCCTGCGGCGCCAATTCATAGTCGGTTGCTGAGGCGGGCGGCGCGAGCAGCGCCGCCGTCAGCAGAAACAGCGCCGCCGGAAGTGAGTGCAGCGCTGTCATGCCGGGGTTTGCGAACGCGGCGCCGATTACATGGACGGCGCCGGGCTCATCAATTCAAACGCGAGGCCGCCCGTATCGCGTGCGGCGACGTGCACGGATTGCGGCTTGCCGGGCAGATCGAAATGAAACACGGGATCGTGCGACAGGGCGGCCCAGGTCTCCAGGTCCGCCAGACGGCCATTTTCATCCTCCAGCGCGACGCGCTCGATATGGTAGGCGGCGATGATGTCGCCGGCGTCGTCGGTGGCAAAGCCGGTGTGCATGGGATGGGTGATCTGCACCTTCAGCCGGCTGGCGCCGCCGGCGCGGTCGAACTGTTTGAGGGCAATATCGCCGATTGATGCGACCATGTCCTCGGGCACGGTGGAGCATCCGCCGGGGCTGTTGACGGTAACGAAGGTATGCGCGACATGCCACACGCCCGAGTCATCGCGCGCGGCGACGCGCACCGGCGTGGATTGTTCGAGGCGAATGTTCATCCCCACTGCGTGCAGCGGGCGGTGGGGATAGATACGCACGGCGGCCTGGATGGGATTGTTTTCCGCGAATACCGCGATCTCGGAAAACATCTCGCCGCGCGTCCTCACCACAACCGGCACGTTGTGCGCTTCTTCCACCCAGTCCGGCATGACAAGGCGCACCTTGTCGTCATAGACGACCGGACCGCCGGCCAGTTCGGATTCGACCATGTCCGCCCAGACGGGGGAGCGCAGCGGGTCCTGGTCGGACGCGGCAACCGCCCATGCGGGGGCGAGGGCGAGAATGAAGGCAAGAAACGCACGTGGCATGAAACCAATTCCTTTCGCTGACGCCTGTTCGCCGGCGGCTATGTGGTGGGGTCGAGATCGCCGCTCTGGAAGCGCAGGCCGGCGCTGTCTTCCGCCGTCACGCGGACGGTGCGCTTGCCTTCCACGAGGTCGAAGAGGAACACGGGGTCGCTGGACAGTGCGGCGTGTGTGGCGAGCGTCGCGATGGCGCCGTCTTCATCGGCCAGTTCCACGCGGTTGATGTAGTAGGCGGGCACTGCGGCGCCGTCCTCGGTGACAGCGAGGCCGGTATCCATCGGGTGGTTGATCTTGAGTTTCACGCGGCTGGCGCCGCCGGCGCGGTCGAACTGGCGCACGGCGATTTCTCCCAGCGCGCTTGCCGCGCCGGGATTGAGCGCCGAACAGCCGCCCGGGACCAGCACGCTGACGCGCTTGTTGACCACATGCCAGACGCCGTCCGCATCCATTGCTGCGGCGCGTACGGGGCCGGAGCCTTCCAGCCTGATATTGAATCCGACTGCCTGGATATAGCGATGCGGAATGATTCGCACTGCCGTCTGGATCGGGTTGTTCTCGGCGAACAGGGCGATCTCGGCGACCTTGCCGAACCCGCGTGTGAGCTTGATCATCACCGGCACGCTGAACGGGTCTTCCACCGTGTCGGGCATGGCAAGATGCAGTGCGCGGTCATAGACGACCGGGCCGCCGCCCAGTTCCATCTCCACGATATCCGCCCACATGCCGGACCCGAGCGGGTCGCGCTCATTCTCGCCGGCGATGCCGGCTGCGCTGCTGCCTGTCATGACGGCCACAAGCGCCGCCGCCAGAAGTCTCATCATGGGTCGCTCCCCCCGTTTGCCGCTGGAATACATGGCGTCGCGGAGGATTGTATATTAGTTTTCGGCCACCGAAAAGCGAGATGAGGAGCAGAGAGCATGTCGGACGGAAACGGGGCGCGCAACGCGGCAGAAAACACGCCTGATATCTCGGCGGCAGGGCTGAAGGAAATGGCGGAAAAGCTGCGCGTGCTGCTGGCGATCCGCACCATGCCGGTCGGCCTCAAACTGTTCGAGGATGTGGACGAGATGATGGCGGTGCGCGGCATTCGCACGCCGACCCCCGGGTTCCGTTTCACCGGCTGCCAGTTGGTGACGCAGGCGCGCCTTGCCGGCTTCACGCTCGGCATCGTGCATGACAATGTGCGCGGCCACAGCAATTGCGGCGGCATTTTCGGCCTCAACGAACCGGGCGAGGATTATCTCTCCGGCGAACAGATGGACGGTGTGTGGTTTGAAAACCGCGCCGCCGCGAAAGCCCATCAGGACCTGATGGTGCGCGTCCCTGCCGGGCGTTATCACGGCGTCTGCGCGTCGCCGCTGCGCAGTGCGCGTCTCGACCCGCCGGATATCATCCTGATCTACGCCAATCCGGCGCAGATGATCCTCATCGTCAACGGCCTGCAATGGAAACGCTACCGCCGCTATGACATGACCATCACCGGCGAGACTGCCTGTTCCGATTCCTGGGGCCGGGCGCTGGCGACGCGCGAGACGAGTATTTCCATTCCGTGTTATGCGGAACGCCGCTTTGGCGGCGTTGCCGATGACGAACTGCTCATTGCCCTGCCGCCCGACGAACTGGCGCGCGCCGTCGAGGGGCTGGAAGGGTTGTCGCGCGTCGGCCTGCGCTATCCCATCCCGCCCTATGGCGCGCATATGGACCCGGCGCTGGGCATGGCGCGCAGCTATCCCGCCGGCAAGGCGCCTTCTGCCCGCGCTGGATGAGCGGCGCCCGCAGCCCATGCTGAGCGCCGCAGACATCGCCCGCTACCGGCGCGACGGGCAGGTCGTGCCGGACTATACCGTGCCGGCGCCGCTGCTCGCCGCCATGCGGGAAGCGCTGGACCGGCTGCTCGCCGCCAATCCCGGCCATACCAGCGATTCCATGGTGTGCCCGCATCTTGTCCATGACGGGGCGCAGGACACGCTGGAGACGCCGCTGCGCGGTGCGCCGGAATGGATGAGGTTCGCGGCAATTCCCGAAATCCTGGATATGGTTTCGCAGCTTGTCGGCCCCGACCTCGTCCTGTGGGGCACGACGGTGTTCGGAAAACCCGCCCGCTGCGGCCGCGAGACGCCTTGGCATCAGGACGCGATGTACTGGCCGATCGACCCGCCAGCCACCTGCTCGGTGTGGATCGCGCTGGACGACGCCGCGCCCGACAATGGCTGCCTGCGTGTGGTCCACGGCTCGCACCGCGCGGGGCAGATGATGGCCCACCGGGTGGTGGGCGGGCGCGATGTGGTGCTGTCGTTCGAGGCCGAGGCGGCGGCCGATGCCGACAGCCGCGCGCATGATGTGGTGTTGCGGGCGGGGCAGATTTCCCTGCACGACATTCATTTGCTTCATGGTTCCAATGCGAACCGCTCGGGCCGGCGGCGCGCCGCGTTCGTGCTGCGCCTGATGCCGGCGGCGTCGCTGTTCGACCGCGCGCTCGGCGCCCGCTGGGCGCAAGAGGGGCGGCGGCTGGATTTCAGCCGCCGCCGCATCATTCTGGTGCGCGGCGCAAACCGGCATCACGGGAATGACTTTTCTATCGGCGCCGCGGCGGGCATTCCCGCATGACGACGACGCATATTCGCAATTTCGCGATCATCGCTCATATCGATCACGGGAAATCGACGCTGGCCGACCGGCTCATCGAACGCTGCGGCGGCCTCGATGCGCGCGAAATGTCGGCGCAAGTGCTCGATTCCATGGATATCGAACGCGAGCGCGGCATTACCATCAAGGCGCAGACTGTGCGTCTCGCCTATCGTGCCGGCGACGGCGCTGTGTGGCAGTTGAATCTCATCGATACGCCCGGTCATGTGGATTTTTCCTATGAAGTGAGCCGCAGCCTTGCAGCCTGCGAAGGCTCGCTGCTGGTGGTGGACGCCAGCCAGGGCGTGGAGGCGCAAACGCTGGCCAATGTCTACAAGGCCATCGACCAGGACCATGAAATCGTCATCGCGCTGAACAAGGTCGACCTGCCGGCGGCGGAGCCGGACCGCGTGCGCACGCAGATCGCCGACATGGTGGGGCTGGACGCCGATGATGCGCTGGAAATCTCGGCCAAGACCGGACAGGGCGTCGATGCGGTGCTGGAAGCGCTGGTCGAACGCCTGCCGCCGCCGGCCGGAGACCGCACCGCGCCGCTCAAGGCGCTGCTGGTGGATAGCTGGTACGACGCCTATCTTGGCGTCATCGTGCTGGTCCGCGTTCAGGACGGGGAATTGCGCAAGGGCCGGAAGGTCCGGTTCATGGCGACCGGCACGGCGCACCAGATCGACCGTGTGGGCGTCTTCACGCCCAAGGCGACGCCCGTGGATGCGCTGGGGCCCGGGGAAGTCGGCTTCATCACTGCTGCCATCAAGACCGTGGCCGATACGCGCGTCGGCGATACGATCACCGACGACCGCCGCCCCGCCGCCGACGCATTGCCGGGCTTCCGGCCCAGCATCCCGGTGGTGTTCTGCGGACTCTACCCCGCCGACAAGGCCGACTATGAGCGGCTGCGCGAAAGCCTTGCCAAGCTGCGCCTGAACGACGCCAGTTTCCAGTATGATGCGGAGACGTCAGCGGCGCTGGGCCTCGGCTTTCGCTGCGGCTTTCTCGGCCTGCTGCATCTGGAGATCGTGCAGGAGCGGCTGGAGCGGGAGTTCGACCTCGACCTCGTGACGACGGCGCCCAGCGTCATCTACCGGGTGCACAGTACTGCCAGCGCAGCGCTGGAACTGCACAACCCGGCTGACCTGCCCGACCCGGTGCATATCGCGCATATCGAGGAGCCGTGGATTCGCGCCACCATATTCGTGCCCGGCGACTATCTGGGCGGCGTGCTCGGCCTGTGCACCGACCGCCGCGGCGAACAGGTGGAACTGACCTATGTCGGCGCGCGCGCGATGGTGGTCTACCGCCTGCCGCTGAATGAAGTGGTGTTCGACTTCTATGACCGCCTGAAGTCGATCAGCAGCGGCTATGCGAGTTTCGATTATGAACTGGACGGCTACCAGACCGGCAATCTGGTCAAGGTGGCGATCCTGGTCAATGGCGAGACGGTGGACAGCCTGGCATTCATGAGCCATTACTCGCGGGCGGAGTCGCGCGGCCGCCAGCTATGCGAAAAACTGAAAACGCTCATCCCGCGCCAGTTGTTCAAGGTCGCCATACAGGCGGCGGTGGGTGGGCGCGTGATCGCCCGCGAGACGGTGAGCGCCCTGCGCAAGGATGTGACGGCCAAATGCTATGGCGGCGACGCCACCCGCAAGCGCAAGCTGCTGGAAAAGCAGAAGCGCGGCAAGAAGCGCATGCGCCAGATCGGCAATGTGGAAATTCCGCAGGAGGCGTTTCTCGCGGCGCTGCGTATCGAAAACTGAGCGGCGGCGCGCCTCACATGTGCTCGCGTACCACCATTTCGGCGATTTGCACTGCGTTGAGCGCCGCACCCTTGCGCAGATTGTCTGCCACCACCCACAGATTCAGGCCGTAAGGCACGGTGTGGTCCTCACGCACGCGGCTGACAAGGATGTCGAACTCGCCCACGCAGTCGAGGGGCGTGGCGTAAAGCTCTTCGCCCGGGTCATCGACCAACTGGACGCCCGGCGCGATGGCCAGTGCATCGCGTGCGTCTTCAAGGTGGAGGGGTGTTTCGAACTCCACATTTATCGCTTCAGCATGGCCGACAAACACCGGCACGCGCACGCATGTGGCGGAAACCAGGATTTCCGGATCCAGGATTTTCTGTGTCTCCTGCACCATCTTGCGCTCCTCGCCGGTGGCCCCGCCTTCGACAAAGCGGTCGATATGCGGGATGGCGTTGAAGGCGATGCGGCGCGGGAAAACCGCCGGCTCATGATGCTCGTGAAAATAGATTTTGCGCGTCTGGTCGAACAGTTCGTCCATGGCCGCCTTGCCGGCCCCCGAAACTGACTGATAGGTGGCGACGACAATGCGCTTGATGCGCGCGAGATCATGCAGCGGCTTCAGCGCCGCGACCATCTGGATGGTCGAGCAGTTGGGGTTGGCGATGATATTGCCGGGGCGAAAGCTCTCGAGCGCTTCGGGGTTCACTTCCGGCACCACCAGCGGCACGTCCGGCTCCATGCGGAACCGCGAACTGTTGTCGATGACGACGCATCCGGCGGCGGCGGCGACGGGGGCGTAGGTATCCGACACGGCGGCCCCGGGAGAAAACAGGCCGAGATCGATGCCTTCGAAATCAAAATCGTCGAGGCGGCGCACCGTCAGCGTGCGATCCTCGCCGAACGACACTTCGCGCCCGGCGGAGCGGTCGGAGGACAGTGCAAACACTTCGTCGGCGGGGAATTCCCGTTCGGCGAGAATGGCGAGGATTTCCCGCCCGACATTGCCGGTGGCGCCGGCCACCGCGATCCGATATCCCATTTCTCTCCCGCCCCTTGTTCGGCTCCGGCGGATAGCAAATGACGCCGCCCCCGGCAAGGGTCTGCGGGAAATCTCGATCGGCCATTGTGAGGCTCAGGGCAGGCCGGCTGCGGCAGAGCACCGGCGCTGCATGATTCCCGGACGCGCGGGCGGACGCCGCAGGAGAACCGGCAGAGCGAGTCGCAGGAAGGCCGGAACGTGACCCGAATCATGTTGCAATGCAGAAAAACTCCCCGGAGACAAGACCCTGATATCAATTTGTTGCGGTTATGTTTTTCTCATCAGTGCTATTCCGAAGCGCTTTGTGGACTGAAAAACAGGAATATTTCTATTTTGGGGCTGGACAAGCGCGATCCTTCGCAATAGCAATGCTGCATTGCAACATAGGGGCGAGCTATGAGCCTAACCGAAGAGACAACCACTCTTGAGCAGCACTGGCGGGACGATCCCCGCTGGCAGGGAACAAGGCGCGGATATTCAGCCGCCGACGTTATACGCCTGCGCGGCTCGGTGCAGGTCGAGCATACACTGGCGCGGCGGGGCGCGGAACGATTGTGGGCCGCTCTCCAGACCGGGATCGGGGTCCGCGCACTCGGCGCTGTCACCGGCAATCAGGCGGTGCAAATGGCGAAGGCGGGGCTGCAATCCATCTATCTTTCAGGATGGCAGGTGGCGGCCGACGCCAACAATGCCGGGCAGATGTATCCCGACCAGAGCCTCTATCCCGCCGACAGCGCTCCTGATCTCATTCGCCGAATCAATGGCGCGCTGGCTCGCGCCGACCAGATCCACCATGCCGAGGGCGACAATTCGATCGACTGGTTCCTGCCCATCCTCGCGGATGCGGAAGCCGGTTTCGGCGGCGTGCTGAATGCGTTCGAGCTCATGAAGGATATGATCGACGCGGGTGCGGCCGGCGTACATTTCGAGGACCAGCTCTCGTCGGCAAAGAAATGCGGCCATATGGGCGGCAAGGTGGTGCTTCCGACCCGGGAAGCGGTGCAGAAGCTGATCGCAGCGCGCCTGGCGGCCGATGTCTGCGGCGTGCCTACCCTGCTGGTCGCGCGCACCGACGCGCTTGCCGCGAAACTGCTCACCAGCGATATCGATCCGAACGACGCACCCTTCGTCACCGGTGCGCGCACGGTTGAGGGTTTCTACGAGGTGAGATGCGGCATGGACCAGGCGGTCTCGCGCGGGATCGCCTACGCGCCCTATGCGGATCTGATCTGGTGCGAGACCTCGAAGCCGGACCTCGGCGAGGCCCGCGAATTCGCGGAGGCAATCCGCGAGCGCTTCCCCGGCAAGATGCTGGCCTATAACTGTTCGCCCTCCTTCAACTGGAAGGCGAAGCTCGACGACGCAATGGTTGCGAGATTCCAGGATTCCCTGGCAGAGATGGGATACCGGTACCAGTTCATCACGCTCGCCGGCTTCCATGCCATCAATTACGGCATGTTCGAGCTGGCTCGCGGCTATCGCCAGGGCGCAATGAGCGCCTATGTCGCACTGCAGGAAGCGGAGTTCGCGGCCGAGCCGCTGGGTTACACCGCCCACAGGCACCAGCGCGAAGTGGGCGCGGGCTATTTCGACGCCGTTACCCAGACCGTGACCGGCGGGGCAAGCTCGATCGCAGCCCTTGCCGGTTCGACAGAGGAAGAGCAGTTCGAAGCGGCGCGGGCGGAAATCGCCGCCGAATAACGAGAACTGCCGCCGTTACCGCGCCGGGGGCCTCCTACTTCCCCCGGCGCGGGCGCTGCACCCGACATGGCGCCGGGACTGCCTATTCGTCGTCGTCGCTTGCAAGTTCGCGAATGGCAGCGTTGATCAGGCGCCAGCGCTGCCCGATACGTTCGAGGTCGCCGGTGACGATCACCGGGTTACGCGCGTCATGAGCGCGGATAGCTACAGAATAGTTGTGTTGGTCGAGCAGGGCGCTGACCGACTGGGTGTTCCCCTCCATGTCCACCTTGAAGGTGACTTGTCCCTCGGGCTCGTGTTCGCCCCGGGTTAATTTGTGCACGGTGCCGAAAAGTTTCGCATCCGGTTCGGGTTCACGGGCAAGGAAGGTGCGTGCGGCCTCCTTGAAGCCACCGGCGTCACTTTCGGAAAACCGGATGCGGCGGCGAGTCTCGGGAGTCGGTCGGGTCCTCGCCCAGCTTACGCTGACCTCCAACCCGCCGGCTCCGTCCAGGAGTTTGGCGACGGCGTCGCACAGGTTAGCGCTCACGCCCGCCTGTACCGCTCGTTCAAATGCTTCCGAGCCCTCGCCCGAATGCGCAATCTCCGCGGCACGGCGCGATGCTTCGAGCGCCTCGACAAGACGGTGGGTAACCTGGCGTTCATAGGGTTCGTCACCGAAATCGGTCCAGGACGGGTCCAGCATGGGCTGAAGCACCGGCGGCACCGGGGCCAGCATCGTGATGACAAAACTCCCATGCTCGGTCTGGCCCAGCCTTACATGCTGCATGTATTCCGCAGCTTCGCGATTGGCGCCCGTGCGGTATACAGGCTGTGGTCTCGTCGTGGCGCAGGCAGCCGCCAGAAGCATCTCCCTGGCCTGTGCGACCATCCGGACGCCCGCGTTGATCGGGACGGAGCCGTCATGTTCGGGCGCTGTGGCGCGAACCCGTATGACGTCCCGGTCGGCGCCTGTCAGGTCACGATAGACCGCGAGTTCGTCCTGTTCATTCACTTCACAGAAGACGGCGATGAGGCGGGAGACGACCGACGCGTAATCGGCAAGGCGGTCGCTCCGCGGCAAGATGATCTCGGGTTTGTCTTCGCCGATGTAAATGTCGGCATGATCCCCATATGGTTCCGCCTTCGCCCACCCCTCGCCTCGCGCATAAGCGGCAAGAGCCGCAGGCGAAATCGCTGTCAGGGCACCCGGGTCGAGAATTCGTATTCTCATGACAAGCTTCCCCCTCTGGCTCGGTTCATCCGAAGGCATAAACCATGATCTTGTGGGCCGGCGTAAACGCCACCTGCGTTACACCCAATATATGCGCCGCTGCGGTCATCGCGCGTTCCGATGCTTCGATAACCCCACTCCTGATGAACCCGTCGGGGCTGTCAAGCCGTTTTTCCGGAGAGCAGGCGCATCCTGCTTGCTTCGTATCGGTGGCATATTCTCGCGCAAGCGGGGTGAACGGCCGCTTTCGGCCCCCGAACTGCCGGTTCAAACACGTCGCTGCACACGATCATGCCGCCAGCAATGCACTGGATTTCAATAGCTGTTCCGTTTGCCGGGCACGGGGCGTGTTCGCCTGCCAGAAATTACCGCTTGCACGATGCCTTGATTTGCAACACGGACGGTGTCAGATTACTGCCCAGTACCCGCCGGCAGCGTGCTGTCGGCTCAAGGGCTGCTCCCCGGAGCAGCCTTTGCTTATTCTGGGGGGCGACAGCGCAAGGGGCTGTGCCCGCCTGACAGCATTTCCGGTTCGTGCGAGCGATTGAAAGCGATCGCCGACGGCAGTATTATTGCGGCAGTCGCATCCCGCAGGACGTAGCGACCGAGCGGCGGCGCTCGCGCGAAATCTCGAAGACAGGAGTCCGAACCATGCGAAACTGGCTCATTGCAGTCGGCGTGGCGCTGATGGCGGCGCCGGCGGGCGGCGTCCCCACGGATCCGCTGGCCTCCCCTGCCTGGGACGATGTGCGGGAAGAATTCTTCGGCGGTGACGCGCTGGTGTTCGACGACATGGTGGGCCTGGCCATGCCCGCCGATGTCGAAAACGCCTTTGACGTACCGCTGGCGGTCACCCTGTCGCCGGCGCTCATCGATGTGCGGGAAGTTGTCGTCATTGCTGAAAACAACCCGATCCGCCATGTCGCGCGCCTGATCCCGCACCGCAATATCGAGGCGGTCGGCCTCAAGATTCGCCTTGAGACCTCGGGTCCCGTTCGCGCCGCCGCGCTGGACGGCGAGGGGGTGTGGCATGTCGGCTCCACCTGGGCCAATGTGCTGACTCCCGGTGGCTGCTCGGCGCCGCCGCCGCTCGAAGGCGACGGACCTTCCAGCCGCGTCGGCGAGATCGCCATGCGCTCGTTCGACCGCGAAGACGGTTCCAGCCGCCTCAAATTCCGCATCATTCATCCGATGGATACGGGCTTCGCAATGACACCGGCGGGCGATGTCATCCCGCCCTATTTCGTCGAAACCATCGAAGTGTTCGACGACCATGGCGTGGTTCTCGAACTTGTGACCGCCGCCGCCATGGCGCCGGACCCGATTTTCACCATCGACATGCCGGGCCTGGACCAGGGCCTGCATATCAGCGCATGGGACAGCAAGGGCCTGCAATTCGAGGCGTTCCGTTGATCGGCCGCACCGCAATCCTGCATCTGGCGGCGCTGCTCGCCGTCAGCCTGTGCGCTGCTGAAACCTTCGCGCGCGGCGACAGCTACCGCCTGAACCCGGAAGAGATCGCCCCCGGCGTCTATGTGTTCTGGGGCGCGCAGGAAGGCTATCTCGCCCGCAACGGGGGCAATATCGTCAATACCGGGTTCATTGTCGGTACGCGGAGCGTGTTGGCGATCGACGCCGGCCCCACCCGCCTCTACGCCGAACAGATGATCGACGCCATTCGCCGCGTCACCGACAAGCCCATCCGCTACGCCGTCATCACCCACCACCATCCCGACCATTCCTTCGGTATCCAGCCGTTCAAGCGCGCCAACGCGCGTGTATGGATGCACCCGGCCGGCTACGCATTGCTGGAACGCGACGGCCCGGCGCTGCTGCAATTCATGCAGACATTGCTGGCCGACCGCTGGACGTCCGGCACCCGGATCACACGGCCGTCATCATGGCTGCGGTCGCCCCGGTCGTTCGATCTCGGCGGGCGAACCGTCCATGCGATGCCGCTCACCCACGGCCATACGCCCGGCGACATCATCCTGCTCGACGAAACGACCGGAACCCTGTTCGCCGGCGACCTGGTCTTCAATCAGCGCGCGCCGTCCGTACCTCATGCGGACATTCCGACATGGCTCGGCCATCTCGACACTCTTGCAGGCATGGAGTGGGAGCGCCTTGTTCCCGGCCACGGGCCGCTGTTGACTGACTCGTCCGCACTCGAACCCATGCGCGACTATCTGGTGTTTCTGGAGCAGTTTGCGCAGCGGGCAGCGGATGAGGGCCAGATGCTGGCGGAAGCGCTGGACGGCGAGATTCCCGCCCGCTTTCATGGCCTTGCCGGTCTTCAGATAGAGTTTGTCCGCTCCATGAACACGTTATTCCGCAGGTTCGAAAGCGAACAATTCGACGCTTCCCTGGCGATCAATTGAGGGCGCGCACCGGCGGCTCCTCGAGCGCCGCCAGCCGCTCCGCCATGAGCGCGGACTCCTGCTGGCGCTCCCACATGCGTGCATAGGCGCCGCGCGCCAGCAGCAGCTCTGCATGACTGCCGCGCTCGACGATGCGCCCCGCATCCAGCACCAGTATCTCGTCGGCCTCGACGACCGTTGAAAGCCGGTGTGCGATGATAAGCGTGGTGTGGCCGCGGCTGATATCCGCGAGTTCCGCCTGGATGGCCTTTTCGGTCGCCGTGTCCAGCGCCGATGTGGCTTCGTCGAACAGCATGATGCGCGGGTTCTTGAGCAACATGCGTGCGATGGCCACGCGCTGTTTTTCGCCGCCTGAAAGTTTGAGGCCGCGTTCGCCGACCATGCTTTTCAGGCCCAGCGGCAGCCGGGCGATGAAGCGGTCGAGCCGCGCCAAGCGCACCGCCTCCTCGATCTCCGCTTCAGAGCAGTCGCGGCGCGCATAGGCAAGGTTGTAGTGCAGTGTGTCGTTGAACAGCACCGTATCCTGCGGAACCGTCCCGATGGCCGCCCGCAGCGAGGCCTGTGTGACGCTGCGAATATCCTGCCCGTCAATGCGTATGGCGCCAGAGGAGACGTCGTAAAACCGGAACAACAGGCGGGAGAGCGTCGATTTTCCGGCACCTGAAGGCCCGACAATCGCCACCGTCCGCCCCGGTGGAACGGTGAAGCTGATGCCGCGCAGGATTTCCCGGCCCGGTTCGTAGGAAAACTTCACCTCGTCGAACTCGATCTGTCCGCGGCCGACGGCAAGCGGGCCCGCATCGCTGCGGTCGGCAATCTCGCGCCGTTTCCCCAGCAATTCGAACATCCGCTCCATATCCACCAGAGACTGCTTGATCTGGCGGTAGACGAAGCCGAGAAACCCCAGCGGCTGGTAGAGCTGGAGCATGAAGGCGTTGACCGCCACAAGGTCGCCGAGCTTCATGCTGCCGTCCACTATGCCGCGCGCCGCCAGCAGCAGTACCGCGGTCATGCCGCCGGCAATGACGAACGCCTGCCCGATATTCAACAGGGCCAGTGACACTTTCGCGGTCACGGCGGCGTTCTGGTAGCGCCGAAGCGAGACATTGAAACGCCGCGCTTCATGCGCCTCGGCGCCGAAATATTTCACCGTTTCGTAATTCAGCAGGCTGTCGATGGCCTTGCTGTTCGCCTGCTCATCGGAGTCGTTCATTCGGCGCACGAAGCGTATGCGCCACTCCGTCACCACAAGGGTGAAGGTGATATAGGCGACCACGGTGACAAAGGTGATGAGCGCGAACGCTGCGTCATAACGGACCAGCAGGATGGCGCATACCAGCCCGATCTCGATCAGTGTCGGCAGGATGTTGAACAGCGTGAAGGACAGCAGGAATTCTATGCCCTTGGTTCCGCGTTCGATGATCCGGCTGAGGCCGCCGGTGCGCCGGTCGAGATGAAAGCGCAGCGACAGCGAATGCAGGTGGCGGAAGACCTGCAAGGCGGTTTCGCGCACGGCATGCTGCGCCACCCGCGCGAACACGGCGTCGCGCAGTTCGCCAAGGGCGACGGCAAGCAGGCGGGCTATGCCGAAGGCTGCGATGAGCGCCAGCGGCACGATAGCGACCCCGGCGCCGGTGCTGCTGTCCAGCGCGTCTACCACTTCGCCGAGCAGGAGCGGCGCCTGCACGACAGCAATCTTTGCGCCGATGAGGAATATCAGCGCCAGCACCACGCGGCGGCGCAGGTCCCAGCGGCCGGCCGGCCACAAATAGGGCAGCAGCGCGCGCACGGCGCCGACATCGCGTTGAAAGCGCCCGCGGGCGGGCTCCTCAGCCATGAATCAGAAGTGCCGGCGGGGTGCGGGCGGCGGGGTGCCGACCCGCCGCGGGTTCACTCCGTGCCGCCGGGCGTATCTTCCGCTTGGGAGTCCGCCTCCAGGGGCGCGGGCGTCAACAGATATCGCGCACCGGCGTCAGCGCGCGCCGGCGCCGAAACGGGCACATCGTCAGCTCGCGGCGTCGGGGCGAGCGCCAATAATTCGCCATTCCACGAGAATTGCGAAAGCTGCTCCGTACCGGGCAGTTCCACGGGCGGGCCGCTGGCGCCGGCTTCGGGCGGCGCCGGCGGAGCGGCGGAATATTCGGCCGGGGCCGTGTCGGACAGTGCCGGCGGCGAGAGACCCGGGGCGGGTGCGGTAACTCCGGCCGCCACGGCATCGCCCGAATGGTCGGCGGCGCTGACCGGCGGTGCGTCCTGGCCGCTCGCATTCCCGGCAGCGGGCGCTGGACCGTCAGCGAGGGTCACCTGCGCCGGAGCAGGGCTTGCGCCCGGCGCAGCCGGTGCGTCCGGTGTACCGGCGAGGCGCACCGCTTCGGCAGGCTGCGGCGCGGACAGCTCCTCCGACACAGCCTGCGGACCGGTTGCAGCGTGGCCCGGCCGCGCCGCCAGCGGCGCAATCCCGGCCGTATCGGCGCCCTCCGGAGCGCTCTCCCGGGCCGCGATTCCCGGTGGGCGCGACAGGGAGTCCGAAGGCAAAGCTGCTGCTGCGGAGTCGGCCGAATCTGCAGCCTGGCGCAGGCCTCGCGCGGCCGCATCGGCAGAGGACGCAAGCAGCGCCGGCGGGATATCGGGAGCGTCCGTACCCGCTGGTTCGCCGTCGCTGCTCGCGGGCGGCGGGCTGCCGCCCGACGGCCTCATCGCATCGCCGGAAGCGTCAGGTCCGGGCATCGGCTCGGTGCCGGACAGGTCGGCCGCGTCCAGAGGCGGTGCGGCGGGGCGTGCAGGTTCGCGCTCAGGCCCTGCGGCTATGCTCGACCTCACGGGATCGGACAAGTAGAAGAGATAGGCTCCGATGCCGATCGCGGCGACCGCAATGGCACATACTGCAGCGAAAATCCGGTTGCGCACCCGTTCCTCCCAAAGATGCAACCCAGCATACGAAAGTAATATGGTTTCGGTGCGGTGTAAAATCTTCCCCTTGCGGTGAAATTTTCGACAGGGCCACCATGAACGGGACAGAAGAAGCGCCGGCCACGTCGGCATTGTGCGTGTTTTGCGGCTCGGCGCACGGCCGGACTCACCACCCCGCGGGCACCGCCCGGCGCCTGGGGCAGGCATGCGCGCAGGCGGGGGTGACGATCGTCACCGGCGGCGGCTCGGTGGGTCTGATGGGAGTTGTCGCCGACGCCGCGCTCGCCGCCGGCGGCCGCGTCATCGGCGTCATCCCAGCCTTTCTCGAGCGCGCCGAAATCGCGCATCCCGGCCTGTCGGAAATGATCGTCACGCGCGACATGCACGCGCGCAAGAAGCGAATGTTCGACCTCGCCCACGCATTTGTAGCCCTGCCCGGTGGCATCGGCACACTCGACGAAGTAGTGGAAATGCTCTCCTGGCGTTATCTCGGCCGTCACGACAAGCCGGTCATGCTGCTGGACAGCGTCTATTGGCGTCCGTTGACCGGCCTGTTCGACCACATGGCCGCTCAGGGCTTTCTGCGCATCCCCGCGCAGCCTCTCCATGAGGTATGGGATGAGCCGGAACAGGTCGCGCGGCGCGCCGTGGAAAGCCGCATTGCGCCTTGAAACCATGCCGCCGGCTGTTATGGTTCACAGGCCGCGTCGCAAAGGGAATGGCTCATGACCAGGATCACCGTTCCGAACCCGATTGTCGAACTCGAAGGCGACGAGATGACGCGCATTATCTGGCGCTTCATCAAGGACCGGTTGATCCTTCCCTATCTCGATGTTGAGCTGAAGACCTATGACCTCGGCATCGAGTCACGCAACGAAACCGACGACGCGATCACCGTGGAGGCCGCGCACGCCATTCGCCGTCATGGCGTCGGCGTGAAATGCGCGACCATCACGCCGGACGAGGCGCGGGTCGAGGAATTCGGCCTGAAGCGCATGTTCCGGTCGCCGAACGGCACCATTCGCAACATCCTCGGCGGCACGGTGTTTCGCCAGCCCATCCTGTGCAGCAATGTGCCGCGTCTGGTTCCCGGCTGGACGAAACCGATCGTGATCGGGCGTCATGCGTTCGGCGACCAATACCGCGCGACCGACTTTCTGGTGCCGGGGGCGGGAAAGCTGACCCTGCGGTTTGAGCCGTCGGACGGTGGAACGGCGCAGGAGTTCGAGATTTTTGACTTCCCCGCCGGCGGCATAGCGCTCGGCATGTACAATCTCGACGAGTCGATTCGGGGCTTTGCCCGCGCCTGCATGAATTATGCGCTCGGCCTCGGCTGGCCGCTCTACATGTCGACCAAGAACACCATTCTGAAAGCCTATGACGGGCGCTTCAAGGACCTGTTCCAGGAGGTGTTCGATGCCGAATTCAAGGACCGTTTCGCTGCCGCCGGGCTGACTTACGAGCATCGCCTGATCGATGACATGGTGGCCTGCGCGCTGAAATGGGACGGCGGTTTCGTCTGGGCGTGCAAGAATTATGACGGCGATGTGCAGTCGGATACCGTCGCGCAGGGCTTCGGGTCGCTGGGCCTCATGACATCGGTGCTGCTGACGCCGGACGGCGATGTGGTCGAGGCGGAGGCGGCGCACGGCACGGTGACCCGCCATTACCGCCAGCATCAGGCCGGCAAGGAAACATCGACCAACCCCATCGCGTCGATTTTCGCCTGGACGCGCGGCCTGTGGTATCGGGGCAGGTTCGACTCCGCCCCGGAAGTGCAGCATTTCGCCGAGACGCTGGAGCGCGTCTGCACGGACGCCGTGGAGGCAGGCGACATGACCAAGGACCTCGCGGCGCTGATCGGCCCCGAACAGCCTTGGCTGACCACAGGCCAGTTCCTCGACGTCCTCGACGCCCGCCTGCGCACCGCGATGGATGCGTGACCCACAGATGATGCGACGGTGATACCGGCGGCCTGATCCGGCGCCGCGACGGCACGTTTCAAAACAGGTTTCTCATTCGGCCTTGCGCGCCGGCGGTGGCGGCGCATTGTGGCCGCGGCAAGTGAACAGGAGGAACACAATGGGCGATGCCTATGCCGGCTATGAGCGGCTCCGGTTTGACCGGCCGGCGAGCCGCGTGCTGCGCGTGACGATGGACGGCGCGGGGCGCTTCAACCCGGCCGACGCGGTGATGCACGATGAACTGAGCCGGGTGTGGAAGGATATCGACGCCGACCCCGACATATCAGCAGCGATACTTTGCGGTGCCGATGACGGATTTTCGGCAGGCGGTGATTTCGAAATGATCGACCGTGTGATCGATGATTTCGAGACACGGGCCCGCATATGGCGGGAGGCGCGCGACCTTGTTTACAACATTGTCAATTGCGGAAAGCCGGTGGTCAGCGCGATGCACGGTCCGGCGGTTGGCGCAGGTCTTGCGGCCGGGCTTCTGGCCGATATTCCGATCGCTGCGCGCAATGCGCGTATCATTGACGGACATACCCGGCTGGGCGTCGCCGCCGGCGACCATGCGGTGATGATCTGGCCGCTGCTGTGCGGCATGGCGAAGGCGAAATATCACCTCCTGTTATGCGAGCCGCTGTCAGGGGAGGAAGCGGAACGCATCGGCCTGGTGTCGTTGTGCGTCGATGACGACCAGCTGCAGGAAACGGCAGTGGCGGTGGCCGCGAAACTAGCGCGCGGGGCGCCGGCGGCGGTGCGCTTCACCAAATATGCGCTCAACAACTGGCTGCGCATGATGGGGCCGAATTTTGACACTTCCCTGGCGCTGGAGTTCGTCTCCTTTACCGGCCCGGACGCGCGGGAGGGGCTGGCCAGCCTGCGGGAAAAGCGCGAACCCGCCTTCAGCCTCAATTCACAGGTGTGACGCCGACTCAAGGTGGGGGAACGTTGCCCGGCAGCGGAATAGCCAGCATCAGCCCGCTGAAGCTCTTGCCATGCAGGTCGTGGCACAGGGTACGGGTGACGCCGCCGCCCTTGAGATGGTCGATGATGAAGTTGAACGCGCGCAAGCCCGGCAGTGCATAGCGCCGCACGGGGCCGTGAGCGATGGCGGCGAATGCGGCCGCAACCCGCGCTTCGGTGAGCTCGCGCTCAAGCCGCGCATAGCCGGCCTGGTCGAAGGCAATCACCGAGATATTCACGGCATGGCCCTTGTCGCCGGCGCGCGTATGGGCGAGGTCGCGCACGGTCACCACCGGTTCCGGGTGTTTCATGGGGGCGTTACGCGGGTGTGGCCATCAAGCGCCTGCGGCGCAAAAGCCCCGCGGTACAGATAACCGGAATACCGGCGGCATCTGCCTTGAGGCGGTCGAACGCTTCGTGTTCCGCCCGCGCCTTGCCGCGCCGTATCAGAGCGCGAATGTACTCGCTGACGTGACCTGTTGTCCTTGTGGTGCGCTGCACGGCCCGTCTCCCGATGGTGGGTACATCGATAATTCCCGATATCGAATACGTTCACAAGAAAATCCGCTCGCGACTCGCCAGACCTTGGCTGTTCCATCTGCGGCAGATGCGATCTCCTGGCCGGTCCTGTAGCGTTTTTGATGCAGAATCCGGGACAAGGTGGCACTCGACAGCACGTTCCGGTTATGTATCGGTGCGGCTTTCGGGTGGTGATGCTTCGTGGTGGGCGATGACGGTGAGGAAGGTCTCGCCATAACGGGCGAGTTTGGCTTCGCCGATGCCGTGGAGGGTGGCCAGGGCCTCCCGGCTGCGAGGCTTTTCGCGGGCCATTTCGATCAGGGTGCGGTCCGGGAACACGACATAGGCCGGCACGCCCCGGGATTCGGCAACGGCACGGCGGCGGTCCTTGAGCGCCTGCAGCAATGATGCGTCTGCAGGGTCCGCTGTCGGTGCGGGGGTGCGCTGCGAGCGGCTGCGCCCGGAGGTCTCGGCGACATCCGCGCGCATTTCGAAACTCGCCTCGCCGCGCAGCACCGCCCATCCGGCCGGGGTGAGGCGCCAGCGGCCCCAGGCGACGATGTCCATCTCGATGCAGCCTGCCGCGTAGAGCTGGCGAAACAGGGCGCGCCAATAGCGTTCCGGGCGGTTGCGGCCGACGCCGAATGTCGGCAGGCGGTCATGCCCGCGCGCGGCAGCCCTGGAGTTCGGAACGCCGCGGAGGATTTCGATCAGATGCGTCGTGGCGAAGCGCTCGCCGGTACGGACCATGGCGCTCATGGCCTTGCGCGCATCCTCGGTGCCGTCGACCAATTCCACACCGTCAAGGCACAGGTCGCAATTGCCGCAAGGTTCGGCCTTTTCGCCGAAATAGGCGAGCAGGGTGCTGCGGCGGCAGCGATGCGCCTCGCACAGCGCGATCAAGGCATTGAGCCGCTGGCCGGCAATCCGTTTCTGGTCGTCGCTCGCGCTTTCCTGAATCTGCGCGCGGCGGCGCGCCATGTCCTGCACGCCGTAGAGAGTGAGCGTATCGGCGGGCAGGCCGTCGCGTCCGGCGCGGCCGATCTCCTGATAATAGGCCTCGATGCTGTCGGGCATGTCGGCATGGCAGACAAAGCGCACATCCGGTTTGTCGATGCCCATGCCGAAAGCGATGGTGGCGACCACCACCACGCCGTCCTCGCGCAGGAAGCGGTCCTGAGCGGCGCCGCGCTTCTCCTTCGTCATGCCGGCGTGATAGGCGACGGCAGGATGGCCGGCGGCGCGCAGCACCGCGCACAGGGCTTCCGTGCGGGCGCGGGTGCGGCAATAGACAATGCCGCTTTCCCCGCTATGGGCGGTGACGAAACCCAGCACCTGCCGCTCGGCGCTGCGCTTCACCGCCATGGCGAGGCGGAGATTGGGGCGGTCGAACCCCTGTACGAAACGGCGCGGCGCGGCAGTAAACAGGCGCTGTTCGATGTCGTTGCGCGTGGCGGCGTCGGCAGTGGCGGTGAGCGCCAGCATCTGCACGCCGCCCAACGCCTCCCGCAATGCGTCCAATTGCAGGTATTCGGGACGGAAATCATGGCCCCATTGCGACACGCAATGGGCTTCGTCGATGGCCAGCAGGCGTGTGCCGCAGCGTTTCAGGAATTCTGCCGTTCCCTCCTGCAGCAGTTTCTCCGGTGCGGCATAGAGCAGACGCAGCGCGCCGTCGCGGGCGGCGACGCCGATGCGGCGGTTTTCGCCCGGTGGATTGGCGGAATTGACGCAGCCGGCGGCAACGCCCATGGCCTGCAACTGGCTCACTTGGTCGCGCATAAGGGCGATGAGCGGCGAGACGACGACGGTGAGGCCGCCGCGCACGATAGCGGGCAGTTGGTAACACAGGGACTTGCCGCCGCCGGTTGGCATGATGGCGAGCACATCATCGCCGGCGAACACGGCTTCCAGAATTTCGGCCTGTCCGGGGCGGAAGTCCTCGAAGCCGAAAATGCGGCGCAGGCCGCCGCGGGCCACTTGCAAGAAAGTGGCCGGATCAGCCGCCGTTCCGGCGGCGGTCATGGACAGGTTGCGGCTTGACTTGCGGGGCACAGTCTCCTAAGTCGCAGGGGAGGCCGCGTTGGGGGATAGTTTAACGGTAGAACTTTCGGCTCTGACCCGAACAGTCCTGGTTCGAATCCAGGTCCCCCAGCCATATCAGCCGGCCCTGCAGCGCCCGGATCTGCTCAATCCTGACGGCTGAGCGCGTCAAGCTGCGCTTGCATGCGCGCAAGCTGGGCGCGCATTTCATCCAGTTCCGATGTTTTCGCTTCCGCCTCCGGAGCGGCGGGGCGTGCGCCGTTGCCGGGCGCGTCTTGCGGCTTGCCCGGGGCAAAAGGTGAGAACATGGACAGGGCCTGCTGGAACATGGCCATGTTCTGCTCGCCCAGTTCCTTCATGGTGTGGAGCGGGAACAACTCGCCGAAACCGCTTTCGAGGTTGCGGCGCATCTGCTGCTGGTGGCCGGAGAAATTGTCCATCGCCACTTCGAGATAGGACGGCACAAGCGCGCGCAGGCCGTCGTCATAATAGCCGATCAACTGCCGCAGGAAGCGGACGGGAAGGAGGTTCGCGCCCCGGGTTTCCTGCTCGAAAATGATCTGTGTGAGCACGCTGCGGGTGAGGTCCTCGCCCGAACGGGCATCCTGAACGACGAAGTCGATGCCGTCCTTGACCATCGCGCACAGGTCGTCGAGGGTCACATAGGCTGACCGGGCAGTGTTGTAGAGGCGCCGATTGGCGTACTTTTTGATAATTACCGGGTCTGGTTCACCGCTGTCCTTGGCCATGCCGCCTCTCCTCCCGGTGTGCCGCGCCGCGCATTTGCGGTGATGAGTATACGCGCTTTGCTGCGGTGCGAAAACTCATGGGGCGCGCTGCGTCATGGCGGGCTGCCATTGCCGATTTCGCGTTTCTCGTAGACGGTTTCGATCTTCTGGCCGTTCCATATGTAGCAGAGATGGCGTTCCTGGCGGGCGTTGGACAGGAGCCGAGGCCGGAATATGGCGGCGCATTCGCCTGATGTCCGGCGGACGCTGTCATAGACGATGCCGTTCGACCCGGCCTCGCGCAGCGTTCTCCCCAGATGCTGACCGGCGGCGTAATTGTCGTTGTTGTAGACCAGCGGCTGTGCGGTCTTCTGGCCGCGCAAGTCGTGCAGGTCCCCGTCGAGGTCGACATTGTAGACCCGCATGTCCAGCTCCAAATGCGCCTGCGCTGTGGCGCGCAGGAACTGTTCGCGATGATATCTGGTCTCGGCAATGGCGGTAGCGAGGTCGTTCGCCGCGTAGAAGACGCCGTAGGCGCCGTTCGAGAACCGGCTGCCATTCGGGTTCAAATGGGTGAAAGCTGCCATGATGATGGTGGTTCCGGGGCCGCTGATGCGATCCTCCGGCGGGACGAGGGTGATATCGCCGGCCTCGTCGCGCAGCCTGGGATTGGTGAGCGCGTCCAACGCGAAGACCGCTTCAAGATCATTCGGGTCGGCAACCCGCTCGAACAACGGAACAGGAGGAAAACGGCTGGGAATGATGCGCCAGCACGGCTTCCAGGTGATGCGGGCAGCCGGCAATGTCATGCCCAGCCGCCCCGTTGTGCGTCGAGATATTGCCGGACGACGAAGAGGTCTGCCACCTGGCCGGAAAGCATCCGGTCGAGAGCCGACCGACCAGCGAACAGCGGCGCCGCGTTCGGACGCTTCACCCATTCATCGGCTGCCTGATTGTCGGGGAGCAGAATCTGCAGCGCCTTGTAGATGCCCAGAATGTAGGAGATGCGCTCCAGCGTATCCTTCGGCAGTGCGGTGTTCGGGTTCTTCTTCCATTTGAAATACGTCGATCGCGCCGTCAGCCCGAGGAGGGTCATCTGTTCGTCGACCGAGAGGCTCCAGAGTGCTGCGATGCGAAAGAATGCGCGCAGCGCCGGGCCGGAGAGGCCCTTCCGGTTGAATGTGGTTGCGGGATGTGCTCGCGCAGCCATGGTGAACGCCACATATGTTGTTCAGCAGCGATATAGTCTACATTCGTACTATTTGCAAGGGTGGAACGAACCGATTGAAGGAGGCTGCGGCAGTTCGATCAGCTGGCAATAGGTATTTTACGTTGTCCGTAAAGCCGATTATATTGGCGCGCATGATACAAAGCTTCAGGAGTCGGAGGACGCGACGCTTCTTCGAGGGACAGCGTGTTCCGGCGTTTCAGGGCTTTGCTGATCAGGCGACGCGCCGACTGGTTCTGCTGGACAACGCAGAGAGGCTCGGCGACCTTGCCGCGCTGTCGAGCAATCGGCTGGAAGCCCTGCGGGGCGACCGGGCCGGTCAATACAGCATACGAATCAACGTGCAATGGCGCGTCTGCGTCCGCTGGACCGTTGACGGGCCGCACGAAGTGGAGATTGTCGATTATCACTGAGGGTATCTACGATGAACGCGAAAAACGGCATGAAGCCTGTGCATCCCGGTGAGATACTGCGCGACGAATTGGATGCGCTGGGAATGTCGGCCAACGCGCTGTCAAAAGCACTCGGCGTGCCGGTAAACCGGGTGACGATGATCCTGAACGGCCAGCGAGGCGTCAGTGCGGATACGGCGCTACGGTTGGCGCGGTATTTCGGGACGACGCCGCAACTCTGGCTGAACTTGCAGAAGACATGGGAGCTTCGCCGGGCGGAGATCGCGTCGGGCCGCGAGATCGTGGAGCAAATTATGCCCCGGGCGTCGGCGGTGTAGCTACCGTTTCGGCTCCGGGCGTTCAGGCGGCAGGGACGGTACAACCGTTGCAACCTGAACTTACTGACAAAGCCACGCGGCGAGGAACGCTTCGGTAGCAACATCTTCCACGTGAAACGCGATATGGCGGTCGCGCATATCAGGTCCCGTCCCTGTCCGGCAGCGGCATTCCACCTCGGGTCAGCGGGTCTCCCACTCCGAAATGCCCTTCCATCCAGAGGTCGCCCAGTTGCGCGCCCGCATCCACGAACGCCTTGACCTTGGCGTCCCTGGCGAGGGCATGACATTGCGTGTAGCCGAACTTGTCACGCCACAATATCCGCACTTCCGGCGGCCGCAGCGCATCGAGGAAGAATGGCGAATGGGTGGTCACGAGTATCTGAGCGGATGCCGCCGCCGCCCGGCATTCTTCCGCCAGCCCGTGAAGCAGGCGAGGATGCAGGAAATTCTCCGGTTCCTCAACGCCGATAAAGGGAGGCGGAACCGGATCGTGCAGCAAGGTCAGATAGGCAAGCATCTTGAGCGTGCCGTCCGATGCGAAACGGGCCATGATCGGCTCGGAGAACGGGCCGTCCCTGAATTTCAGCAATAGCCTTCCGTCCGGCATGGGATCTGCTGTCACGGCGTGAAGTCCGGGAATTCTGTCCCTGATCTTCCTGAAAATGAACGCCAGGCGTTCGGGGTGTTCTTCGGAAAGATGCTGAATGACGTTGGCAAGGTTATCTCCGGTCTTGCTCAGGCGCTCCTGCGGTCCCGCCTCGGGCAGGCCCCTCGCATCCTCGGAAGAAAGATAGGATACATGCCAGCCCATGATGAAGTTCCTGAGCGCGACGACGCGGGGATGTTCCGCCAGCTGGCCCAGCGCGTTGACCGCAAGCGCGTGGCGTGAACTCAGAGGAACATTGATACGTTTATCCTGCGCGTCCGGGAGTTCGCCCGAGACAACCTCTCCGTTGCCGCTCCTGTAATCCAGAAATCGAAAGGGGTATCCATAGCGTTCCCGCTTCCAGCGGAGCCATTCCCGGACCTCATCCGGTCGTCCGCTTCTTTCATCCACTTCCAGATGCCAGGTGATCAAGGGCGTGTTCGGTTGTTCGCGATAAGCGATTTCGATCAGGACCGGGCCCTCGCCGCCGCGTGATTTCAGTTCTCGTGCCCTTCCGCGCTTGTCCCAGGCGCGACGCAAACCGCCTTCGAAACATTCGGCAAGGAACGCGAAAATATCGAATATTGTGGATTTTCCGCTGCCATTGGGGCCGAGTAGCACGGTAAGCGGGGTCAAATCCTTCAGTTCGACGTCCCGGAGTGCGCGATAGTTCCGTACTTTCAGGCGTTCTATTCGCGGCGGCTTTGCAGCCTCCATCGTTGTCGCACTCATTGCATTATTCCCGTTGACAGGCTGCATCCCGGGCGTGGGTTTCGGGAGAAGAAGGGTGCGGGTTCCTTGATGTTCGCGATTATAGCAGCCTGCTGACGAAAGTCAGGCGGAGCGGACCATGGTCCGCTGTGGGGGGTGCGGGGGAGTGTGGTTTGCTTGCCGTGGAACGAAAACGGCAAGGAGGCTTACCCATGTCTACGCGACGAAGTGCGGCGCGCGGTGAAAGCCGGCGTCTGGTTGATCCTGATCCCCTGCCGGCGAGGCTGGCGGCGGCACTGAAATTGATGCCAACAGCGGCGGACCAGGCGGAGGGGTATGAAACGCCGGCGGAAATGGTCCTGGCGGTGGTCGACCGGGGCAGCTACTGGAGCGTGGCGACGGTTGACGGCGCGAAGCACCGCGTCGCCCGGGAGGCAGCGTGACGGCGCCGCGCAGCGGGTTCGACCGGCGGCTGGCGGCAGTACAGCAGGCGCTGGACGGTATGACCGGCAAAGACGGCGGCGGCCCCCGCGTCGCGGCGCTCGATGCGCACTGCATGGTGGCGGAAAGCGCCGGCTCGCTTACGCGCTATGACTACACCCTGAAATCCGGCAGTGCAGTGCTGCGCAACGCGGCACCGCTGCGCACGCCGTTTCGTGCAGTGCAGCAGGCGGCGCGGGAGGATGCGGCGCTGGTGGCGCCAGCCGACACTGCCGATGACGCCGCGGCTCCGGGCGGCGGGCAATGGTTGATCCGCGCCATTCGCGGCGGGCTGAGCGCCAACGGCAATTTCTATCCCGATGCGGTGCTGCGGGAGGCGGCGCCGCGGTTTGACGGCGCGCGCGTGCTGGTGCGCGCCGATGAGGACCATCTGGCGGACCGCGCCAAGGATGTGCGCAATCTGATCGGCCGGCTTGCCAGGCCGCGGTTTGTCGAGGGGCGGGACGGCGCGCCGGGCGAAATCCGTGCCGAATTGCAGTTGATGGAGCCGCAGGGGCCGATTGCGCGCAAGCTGCGCGAGGCGTGGCGCCGCGGCATGGCCGGGCTGATGGGCTTTTCCATTGTGGCGCAAGCGCGTGCGCGGGTGGCGCAAGTGGGCGGTCTGGCGGTGCGCATCGCCGAGCGGATCGAGCGCGTGGAGTCGGTGGACCTGATCGTAGAGGCGGGCGCCGGCGGCGCCCTGCTGGAACTGATCGAAGCGCGCGGCAAACACCCGCGGAACCAACATGACGATAACGGAAAGGATACGGACATGGATTTGCGCAGCGCCATGCTGGCGTTGATCGAGGCGCGCCTGCCGGAACAGGCGAAGGTGCTGGACCGCAGCGATGGTGCGGCGGTGCTGGCGCTGTATGCGGAGGCGCTGGCGGCGTCCGGCAGCGCAGCGGCCGAAATGCGTGCCGAGGCGACGGCGGAAATTGCCGCTTCCGGGCTGCCGCAGGCGGCGCGCAAGCGTCTGTCGGCGCGGTTTGCCGAAGCGGCGCATATTGCGCCCGGCGATGCGGTGCGGGCGATTGCCGAGGAGCGCGCCTATCTGGCGGCCGCCGCCGCCGGCGGCCAGGTCACGGGGCTGGGCGGTTCGGCGCGTGTGACCGAAGGGCGCGACGAAAAGGTGAAAGCGCTGTTCGATGCGCTGCTGGACCCGGCCGACCGCTCCATGACCAGCCTCAAGGAAGCCTATGTACAGGTAACGGGGGATGCGCGGGTGACCGGGCGCGTGCGCGCCTGTGACGCGGCGCTGATGCGCGAGGCGCTGGCCTCGGGCACGCTGGGCGAAGTGCTGGGCGACGCAATCACCCGCCGCATGCTGGCGGATTACCGCCAGGGCAGTGTTTACGATGTGTGGCGGCGCGTTGCGTCGGCGGTGCCGCTGGCGGATTTCCGCACGCAGCGGCGGGCGCGCTGGGGCGGCTATGGCGACCTGCCGAAAGTCGCGGAAAGCGCCGCCTATGCCGCGCTCACCACGCCGGGCGACGAGGAAGTCACCTACAAGCCGGAGAAGCGCGGCGGCACTGAAGAGGTGACGCTGGAAACGATCAAGAACGACGATGCCGGCGCAGTGATGCGCATCCCGTCCAAGCTTTCGCGCGCAGCGCAGCGGACGCTGGCAAAGTTCGTGCTGGACCTTCTGATCGACAACCCCGCGATGGATTACGACTCGGTCAAGCTGTTCCGTGCGTCGCACGGGAATCTGGGCGCCGCGGCGCTGTCAGCCACGACATTGTCGGCGGCGCGGGTGGCGATGCTGAAGCAGACGGAGAAAGGCTCCGGCGACCGCCTCGGCATCGGTCCGCGGTCGCTTCTGGTGCCGCCCGATCTGGAGGAAGCTGCGGCCAACCTGTTCCGCCGCAGCACCGAGAATGACCGCACCTTCGTGCAGTCACTGGCGCTTGATGTGCTGCCGGTCTGGTACTGGACCGACGCCAATGACTGGTATCTGGCGGCGGACCCGATGGACATTCCATGCATCGAGGTGGGCTTCCTGGACGGCAATGATGAGCCGGAACTGTTCGTGCAGGACAGCCCGACCGCCGGCAGCCTGTTCACGCATGACAAGATCACCTGGAAGATCCGCCATATCTATGGCGGCGATGTGCTGGACCATCGCGGCCTGTACAAGGCTGCGGTGGCCTGAGCGGGGCGCGGAACCGTGGCGCGGGCGGAATATCGGGCGCTGATCGCCGCGCTGGTGCGCGACGATGCCGGCGTGGTGTCCGAGGCGCAGGCGGCGGATGCTCTGGACCTTGCGGTGCTGCGCTATGCAGTCGACCGCGGTGTGGCCGGGGTGCTGCTGACCGATGCCGAGGATACCATTCCGCCCGCGGACCGGGAGGCGGTGTGTGCGCTGGCGGCGGCGCTGCTGCTGGACCAGCTTGCGGCGCGTCATGCGGGAGACACCGACTCGACCATTCAGGCCGATGCGGCGGACCGTCAGGCGCTTTCGGACCGCTATGGAAGGCTCGCGGCGCGCTGGCGCAAGCGCTATTGCGAGTTGATGGGTCCGGGAGCGGCCGGCGGAAAGCGGCCGCGTCCGGCCGGTGCGGTGGCGGCCCCGCCGCGCCGCCGCCTGCGGGGTGCGGCGCAGTGAACGGCCTGCGCATCTGGCAGCAGGCAGAGCACCTGCTGCGCGTCGAAACCGCGCGGATGGAAGCGGAATTGCGCGGCACCCCGCGTCCGGTTTCATTGGGACAAAGGCCGGTTCCCGGGCGTGTCATGAAGCCGGTCGCCATCGGGCGCGCGCCGCGCACTGACACAGCGTGGGAGGCCGCGGTCATGCGCCTGGGGCGCCGCATTCTGGCGCGGCTGGCCGGCGTCGCAGCGCAATGAGCAACAGCGCTGCCGTGCGGGAGTGGATCACCGCCACGCTGCGCGGCGTTCCGGGGATCGGCCGGGTTCACGGCCATGAGCGACATGCGGCGCGGGAGAGCGCCCTGCGCCGCTTTTATCAGGCAGGGCCGGAAGCGGGCGGTGCGCTGTGCGGGTGGTTTGTGCGCCGCACTGCGCGCAGCGACGAGCCGGTGGGCGGCGGCGGGGCGATGTGGCGCGTGCACACCACCTGGATGCTGCGCGGATATATGGCACTCAATGACAGCGCGCGCGACGATGCCGATGCGTCGGCGGCCAGCGAAGGCAGGTTCGATGCGTTGATCGACCGCATCATCGCGCGATTTCGCATCGAGACAGGGAATGCCGAGCAGCGGCGGCTGCTGGCGCGCGCCGGTGAGGATGGCGGCAGTCCGCGGCTGGCGGAGGCCGGGCCGGTCCTGTTCGCCGGGGTGCTGTGCCACACGGCGCGGCTGGAGCTTCGGACGGCGCATTATGAAGAACGGAATGAAGAACGGATCAAGGGGCAGGCGCAAGGGTGAACGACCCTGCGCGCCAGGCGACTTGAACGAATGAGGGGAATGCCCATGACGGGAGAGCGGCGATGACGGCGGCCCGCGATGTGCACAGGAACAATGTGCTGATCGGTTCGGGAGAAGTGTTTCTGGACCTGCTGGACGAAGAAGGCGCCACCACGGGAGAGCGCTATGCCGGCGACACGGCCGGGGCGGTGCTGTCGGTGACGACCGAGCGCCTGACGGTGTTTGGCGGCGACGGGCCGGTCGCGGCGCTTCTGGCGGACCGGGCACGGTCGCAGACGCGCACGCTGGCCCTGGTGCTGCGCGATATCAGCCTTGACAATCTGGCGCTGTTTGTCGGCGCGCCGGAGCCGCAATCGCTGGCGGCGGTGAGCGCGGCGGTCACCGGCGAGGCGCTGACGGTGCAACCCGGGCGCTGGTATGCGCTGGGGGTTTCCGATGACCGGCCTTCCGGTGTGGGGGCGGTGTCAGGCAAGCCGGGCGAGTTTTCGGTGACCGATGCGGCGGGAGCGACGGTCTATACCGCGGGCAGCGATTATGATCTGGATGCGGCGCATGGACGCCTGCATATCGCTGCGGCGGGCGCGGTCGGCGCCGATACCAGGGTTCTGGTGAGCTACAAACCGGCGGCGCCGCAGCGGCGCCAGGCGCGCGCCGGCGCGCCGCGCACGGCGCGGTGTGCAGTGCGCTATATCGAAGACAGCGATCTGGGGGCCGAACGGCACTATTATGCCCCGCTGTGCATCATCAGCGCCGGTGATGAACTGGCGCTGAAAAGCCGCGATTCGGAGCAGCAGATCCATCTCGTCTGCGAGATTCTGGAGCCTGGCGGGAGCAAGGCGGCGCTGTTGATCGATGGCGCGCCGGCATGAGCGCCGCCAACGACGCGGGCGCTGCGGCGGCGGAACTGGCGGTGCTGTTTCCCGATGCAAGGGTGGAAGTGCGCGATCCCGACAGCGGCGCGGTGGTGCGGCTCGTCGTGCGCGAATTCCGGTTTCGCGAAGGGCTGGAGGCGCAGGTGATAGCGCGGCCGCTGAGCGCCGCGCTGGCGGCGCTGGTTCCCGAAGATGCGGCGGCAGCGCCGGCAGCGGATGAAGTAGAGGAAGTTCTCGCGCGTCATGCAGCGTTGTGGCTGCGGCTGATCGGTCTGGCGTGCGGGCGCGAGGCGGCGTGGCTGGCGCGGCTCGGCGATGCCGATGGGCAGGCGGTTTCGGATGCGATGTGGAGCGCGAACGGCGCTTTTTTTATCCGCCGCGTCGCCGCATTGCTGGCGGCGCGCGACTCCCGCTCGTCCGAGTGTTCGACGCGCTTGTCCGCGCCGGTCACGGGCGCGGCCATGCCGACCTCGCCGAGCGTCTGACATGGCGGCAAATGCTGCTGTTCCACGAGGCGGCAGAGGAAGGCGGGGAGGGTCATGGCTGACCGGGAAATGACGCTGGCGCTGCGGGTGCGCGCCGATCTGGGGGATGCGGCGCGGGCGCTGCGCGGCGCCGGCAGGGACATGACCGAACTGGGGCGCGCTGCGGGGGCGGCGGAACGGCAGACCGCACGCATGGGCGAGAGTTTCCGCCGCGCCGGCGCTGGTGTTGGAGCAGCCGACACGGCGCTTGCCGGATTTCTCGGTCGGCTGACGCAGGCGGACGCGCTGGAAGGGCGTTTCGCCGCCGCTGCGGCGGGGATCGAGTCGCAGGCGCAGCATGTCGCGCGAACCGCCGGGCAGGCGCTCGCCGGCGCATTTGCCGACGCCGAGGACGCTTTGGGGCGACTCGCGGTGAGCGGTTCGCTCAATTTCCGTGCGCTGGCCGACTCGATCCTTGCGGACCTCGCGCGCCTTGCGGTGCGCGAGGCGGTGACGGGGCCGCTGGCAGCGGCGCTGGGCGGTGCGCTTGGCGGCGTGTTCGGCGGCAAGGGCGGGTCGGCGGCAAGGATATTCCATGGCGGCGGGGTGGTGGGCGCGGGAGCGGAGACGGCGCGGCAGCTGCCGCCGGCAGTGTTTGCCGCGGCGCCGCGCTTTCATGGCGGCGGTGTCGCAGGGCTGCGTGCTGATGAAGTGCCGGCGGTGCTGCGGCGCGGCGAGGAAGTGCTGACGGCCGCCGACCCGCGCCATGCGCGCAATATGCGGGCAGGTCCTGCACCGGAGGTGCAGATCGTCATAGAGAACCGGGGGGCGCCGCAGACGGCGCGCGCGGGCGAACCGCGCTTTGACGGGCGGCGCTGGGTGATTGCCGTGGTCACCGAAGATATCGACGAGGGCGGTGCGGTGGCGCGCGCTGTCGAACGCGGCTTCGGCGCGCGTCCGGCGGTGGCATGAGCGCGGCGACGAGCAAATGGCCCGCCTGTGCGGTGGTGCGGGCGGCGGGATACCGGTTCGCGAACGCCAATGATGTGGAACGCACCGAGTGGGATGACGGCGCGCTGCGGCAGGCGCGCATCTACACCCGGGCGCGGCTGGTGCGGCGGGTGGTTGCAGAGGTTCCGGGCGGGCGGCTGGGGGATTTTCGCACATGGGCGCAGCAATGGGCGCATCGTCCGTTTTCCTGGCGGGACCCGCATGACGGCGTCATCCGCAAGGCGCGGGTGGCCGGCGGCGCCGGAGGTATCGAATACCGCCAGATCGCGGTGCGCGCCGGGGCGGCGCGGTGGGAAATCACGTGTGAACTGGAAGGTGAGGAATGACGGTTGTCAAGGCTGATCTGGGTTCCGGCAGTGTCAATTCGGCGCGTGTGTTGTGGCGCGGCGCGCTGGCGGAAATTCCCGCAGACTGGCTGGCCGATCCCGATATCGGCGGCGCGTATCTGGTCCGGTTTGCAGTGCGTGACAGCAGTGATACGCAGATTGATCTCTATCTGTCGACGGATGCGGCGGGTAGCGGCCTTGATGACGGGCCGCCATTGGCGGCGGCGGTGCGCGAGAACCTCGTTGCAGAGCTTGTTCCGCAGGGGGCGGACGGCGCACCGCTTGCCTCCGGCCGCCTGAAATTCCGCGGCCTCGTGGATGAGACCGAGCCGTATCGCGGCAATGCGACCGAATTGGTGACGGGGACGCCCGCAGACACGGTGGCGGCAATGATGGCCGCCAGTGCGGATGCGGCGGCACTGACCCTGACATGGCCGCCGCCTTCCACGAATGCCGCATTGTCGGCGCTCTCGGCGAAAGCGGGGGAAGAGGAACTCATTGCCGGTTTCGACGCCGCAGTGACGAGCCTGAGCGTATCGGCAGCGCATGGCACGGAGTCCGTGACGGTGACGGCCGCGGCCGCGGATACCGGCGCAACGATAGAGATCCTGCCCGGTGCGGTGGTTCCGTTGACAGCCGGCGAGGACATGGTGGTCACGGTTCGGGTGACGGCAGAGGACGGCGTTACGGTTCGCGATTATGTGCTGACAGTGACGCTGGCGGCTGCACCGCCGGAGGAATCGTTGCCGGCTGATATGCGGCCGCGCGCAGAGGGGGCGGCCGCAGCGCCTGCGCCGGCGAAGGCGGGGGCGCGCTGGCGCCGCGCGGCGCGGGCCCTGTCGCCGGCCCGGGCGCTGATTTCGGCGGTGGAGATTACCCATCCCGATGCAGCGCAGCCGGTGCGCGCCGTGAACGACACGCAGGACCACGTGATTGACGGCAAGGTTCATGCGGCGCTGCGCTTCGACCTGCGGCTGGCGGACGATGTGGACGGCCGCCCGCCGCGGGCAGAACTGGCGATCGACAATGTGGGGCGCGCCGTAACCCGCTGGGTGGAAGCGGCGCGCGGCGGCAGCGGCGCCGCGGTGCGGCTGATGCAGATCAGCGTCGATCCGGCGGCGCCGGAAGGCGCGGAAGTGGAATGGCAGGTGACGCTTGCCGTCCACGCCATGCGCGTGAACCGGTCGCGGGTGGTGGCGGTGCTGGGGCCGCCCAGCCTGCGCGGCCGGGCGGCGGTGATCAGCCGCTATGACCCGGCGCACGCGCCGGGGCTGTTCTGATGGGGTTGCAGCGCGTGCAGCCGCGGGCGCACTGGTCGCAGTATTATGTCGGGCGCGCCTATGTCGAGGGCGAGCATGATTGCGTCGATCTGGCGGCGGCAGTGGCGCGCAAGCAGTTTAATCTGGCAGTGGCACCGCCGCCGCGGGCGGCGGGGCTGCGCGCGCGTGACGCACAAATTGCGGCGGTTGCCGCGGCCCACGCGGCGCCGGTCGCGGCGCAGGAGGTGCGGGAAGGGGATATCGTGCTGATGCGGATGCGCGGGCGCCGCGCCGCGGGGCATCATCTGGGAGTGTATTGCGTGCTTCACGGCGCGCCGCAGGTGCTGCATTGCATGGCGGGGCTGGGAACCGTGCTGCATGCGCTGCGCGGCCTGCCGCAGCGCGGGCTGACGGTAAGCGGGTTCTATCGCTGGCGGTCGCCATGAACGGCGCTGCGATGACGGCGATGGTGGACCTGTGGCCGCACCCGCTGACGGCGGAGGGCCGCGATACGCGCGCGCAGGCGCTGGCGCCGGGCGCGACGGTGGAAACGGCGCTGGCAGCGGCACTGCCGGCGCCGCCGAATATTCTGGCCCATGCGCTGGCGGTGGCGCTGGACGGACGCCTGCTGGCAGCGGCGGACTGGGCCGATACGCCGCTGGCGCCGGGGCAGGTGCTGACGGTGCGCACAGCCGCAGCCGGCGGCGATGACAGCAACCCGCTGCAGACGCTCGCGGCAATCGCCGTGCTGGCGGCGGCAAGCGCAGTTCCCGGAATGCTGGGTTTGAGTGGGCTGGCAGCGGCGGGTGCGTCGGCGGCGATCGCGGTTGGCGGGTCGCTGGTAGCGGGAGCGCTGTTTCCGCCGGCGGCGCCCGACACGCCGGACCCGCGGGCGGCGCTGAAGGCGGGCACGCTGTATTCGCTGGCAGGCGGGGTCAATCTCGCGCGCCCCTATGCGCCGATGATCTGCGTGCTGGGAACGCATCGCGTATTCCCTGACCTTGCGGCGCGCCCGTGGACCGAATTCACGGACCCCGACCCGAGCGACAGCGACCTTGGCGATACGGAGCAGGTGCTGTCGCAACTCTATTCCTTCGGCGTGGGCGACATTGCGGTTTCCGATGTGCGGATCGGTGCGACGCCGCTGGCGGAGCATCACGGGGCGGAAACAGAGACGGCGGCGCCGGGAACCGCAGTGACGCTCGTCGACCCGCATGTCGATACGGCGGCGGCCGGCGCGCTGAAATGGGATGAGCAAGGCGAGGCGGCCATAGCCGTCACCCGCACCACACCGGCGCGCACCACGCGCATAGCCCTGGATTTTGCGGCGCGGATCTTCCGCATTGGCAGCGGCGGCGCGCTGGCGGCGCATCGTGTGGTGGTAGGGCTCTCGATTGCCGATGCGGACGGCGCCGTGCAGGAGTCGTTCACCCATACGCTGCGCGGCGAGAGCGGGCAGCCGCTGCGTTCGGTGGTCACGCGCGACATGCCGCGCGCCGGTGTATGGACGGTAACGGTGGCGCGCAAGGAGGCGCCCTCGGACTCGAGCCGTGTTCATGACGACGTAGAGTGGGTGCAGTTGCGCAGCTACCGCGAGCCGGCGACCGCAATGAACCGCGGCGCGGATACGCTGTATGCGGTGCGCATCACCGCGTCGGCGGCGTTGCAAGGGCGGATCGAGCCGCTCAGCGCGCTGGTGGCGCAGCGCGTGCCGGTCTGGTCGGAGGGCGCGTGGACGGCGGAGCGGTCGGCGTCTGGCAACCCGGCGGCTGTGCTGCGCGCATGGATGCGAGGCTGGCGCGACGATGCGGGCCGCCTGCTTGCAGGTTCCGGGCGGGCGGCAGCGCAGATCGACGACGCGATGTTGGGGGCGTGGTTCGAGTGGTGCGCGGCCAGGGGCCTGACCTGCGACCATGTGGTGAGCGGCGGCACGGCAGAGGAAGTGGAAGCGCTGATCGCGCGCTGCGGGAGGGCGGCGCTCACATGGCAGACCGGGCGGCTGGGCGTGGTGTGGGAAGATGCGGATGACGCGGCGACAGCGTTGATCACGCCGGCGCGGGTGATCGCCGGCAGCATGGAATCGGCGTGGGCGAGCGGCGAGATCGCCGACGAAATCGTGGTTCGCTATGTCGATCCGGCGGCGGACTGGCAGCAGCGCGATGTGCGGCGCCGGATGCCGGGTGCCGCCGCGCCGGCAGTGTCGTCGGTGCTTGTCGTGCCGGGGATCACTTCACCGGAACGGGCGGCGGAGGAAGCGAATATCCAGGCGGCGCGGCAGCGCTGGCAAAGGCGGCGGCTGAGCTGGGAAATGGGCCGCGACGGGCTGGCAGTGGCGCGCGGCGATGTGGTGCTGGTGGCGCACGCACTGGTTTCGGGCGGCGAAACCGGGCGGGTGGCCGGCGGCACGGCGGCGCAGCCCGTGCTCGACCGCGCCGTGGAAGTGCCGCAAGGCGCGTCGATCCTGTTTGAAACGGCGGAGGGCGTGCTTCATCACTCCGCGGCGGCGGCAGGGGATGCGCCGCGGGCGGTGGCGCTGACCGCGCTGCTGCCTTCCGCGCCCGATGCCGAAACGGAAGGTGCAGGGGCGTGCGATATTGTCTGGCGGCTCTATACGAGCGACGATCCGCCTTTGCGCGTGCGGATTACGGCGGTGGAGCCGCTGAGCGAGAGCCGCGTGCGCATTACGGCCGTGGAGGAAAGCACCGCGTTTCTCGACGCGATCGGCGATGATCTGTCGGCGCCGGTGCATGACTCGCATGGGCGTGTGCCCGAAGCCCTGCGCGGGCGGGACGGGAGCGACGGCTATGTCGGCGCCGACGGTGCGGGGCGGGAATATATCTTTGCCGTGACCAGCGCGGCGTCGGTTCCGGCGGCGCAGCGTCCGTCCGATGACTGGGGGTATGATGAGGGCGGTTCTGCGGGCGGCCTCGCCTGGACCGATGCGGCACCTGCGCTGAGCGCGAACGGGCCGCATCTGTGGCGCTGCGAGCGGCGGATTTCGGGGGCGCCGGAGGCGGGCGATGCGGTGGCGGACGCATGGTCCGCGCCGGTGATTGTCGGGCGCTGGGGGCCGGACGGCGCGGCCGGAAAGCCCGGTGCGGCCGGGGCTGACGGCGCCGATGGCGCCGATGCGGCAGGATATGAATATGTGTTCACGCGCAGCGCGGAGTCGACCCTTTCCGCAGGCCGCCGTCCGGACGATGCATGGGGTTATGACTCGCCGGGAACACGGGGCGGGCAGGCATGGCATGACGCGGCGCCGCTATTGACTGCGGCCCTTCCTTGTCTGTGGCGCTGCGAACGGCGAATTGCCGGTGCACCGGCAGTGGGCGATGCGGTTGCGGACAATTGGTCTGCACCGGTGATTGTCGGGCGTTGGGGAGCAGACGGTGCGGACGGACAGCCCGGTGCGACCGGGGCTGACGGCGCCGACGGCGCCGATGCGGCAGGATATGAATATGTGTTCACGCGCAGTGCGGGATCGGCCCTTTCCTCGGGCCGCCGTCCGAGCAATGGATGGGGTTATGACTCGCCCGGAACGAGGGGCGGGCAGGCATGGTATGACGCGGCGCCGCAATTGACGGCGGCGCTGCCTCATTTGTGGCGGGCGGAACGGCGGATTGCCGGTACGCCGGCAGTGGGCGACGCGGTGGCGGACGCATGGTCGGTGCCGAAGATTGTCGGGCGCTTCGGGCCTGAGGGGCCGCAGGGTCCGGCGGGCGCGGCGGGGCCGGTGTTCGGGCGCGTGCTGTGGTCCGGTTCGGAAGTCAGCACAGTGAACCCGTCATGGGGCAGCAGCGGCACCGGCCCGTGGGTGAGTTTTTCCATCGGGTCGTGGGACATCGACGATTACGATCTGTTGCTGATGCTGGCGAGCGACGGCGGTGCGGCGTCGATCACCGGCTGCACGCCGCCGAAATGGTCGGGGCAGTACCGCAATTGCGCGGTGGGGTCCGATGGCGCGAGCATGAGGCTGGAATGGGTCACAGACTCGTCGTTTCGCTGGCGGGCGAAGGCCAAGACCGTCTATCTGTATCAGGTGATCGGGTTCAATTCGCCATGAAGCGAGGTTGGTTGTCAGTGGTGGGGAGGGGTGATGAATAAAGCGGTGCCGGAAGTGCTGCCGTGGGAGGGGGTGCAGGCTGCGGCTGCGGCGCTGGCGCCGCAGCCGCCGCACGGGTTTATGCCGTGGGCGCGGCCCGGCGGGCATGATGTGATCACCACGCGCAGCGCCTGGGACGCGCTGCGATGGAACCCGCCGCATCATGCGGAGGCGCTGAAGGCGGCGGGGCATGGCGCAGGGATTGCGAAGGCGGATGCGGCGGCCGGCGCCAAGCCCTCCTGGGCGGCGATTGCCGCCGAGCATGAGCGGGCGGAACAGGCGCGGCTGGCTGCGTCGCATCTGGTTGCGGCCCATGCGGCGTGCGAGCATCGTATCGCCGCTGCCTATGGCGCGCATTCGCCGCGGCATGAGATTCAGATACGGCTGGCGGCGGCGTCAGGGGCCTCTGCCGGGGGCGATGCGGAGCGTGTGCGGCTGATTGCGCGTTACCGCGCGGTGAAGCGCTGGCTGTATCCGTCGAGTCATGCGACGGCGAGCTACACCCTGCCGCCGGCGCCGGACAAGGACACGCCTGCGGCGGCAAGTCTTGCGGCGTTCGACCCGGACGGGGACGCGGTGTGGGCGAAGTCATGGACGCCGCCGGCGTGACCTGGGGAGATTGTGCGCGTGTATTCCGAGCGCGTCCATAACATATTGAAAAAATTGGTATATTTATCCCGAAATAGGGACATGGATTTTGTGCTTGTCAGGTTTTGAATTTCATGATAGCCTAGGGCCAGAACTTCACGGGGCCTCTTCACGGGGCCTCTTCACGTATTAAGAGTAGAGGCCTCGTAAGAGGTCTCTCACTGGAGGCTCCCCAACCGAATCATTATGGGGGTCCTCCATCAATGACACTTCCAAGAAGCTCTCTCGCGGTTTTGATGGCCGCGCTTGTTGCGGCGGGCTGCAGCGATAGTGATAGCTCGCCCCCTATGACCATGGCCGACCCGGAACCGCAGATGGAGCCGGAACCCGAGCCCGAATCTGAACCGCCGGTTCATGAGGTCATGCTGCCGAGCGATACGGGCGCTCTCGGCGCGGGCATGATCATGGTTGAAGCCAACCATAGCGAGACCGTTGCCGGCTTCATTTTCGCCTGCACCGGCCCCATGGACTGCAACATCGAGGTGTATGAGAACCTCGGGGTTCTCATGGCGAAATCCACGGGCGGCATGGCGACAGTGGCGATGATGCCGATGTACCCGCCGGTCAGCACGCCGACGGCTGGAACGTCCGATTTCCTTAATGACGAGATGCTTCCACCGCGTTCGGCTTGGACGAACCCGAAGATGCCGCCGATGACCAAGAAGGAGGCTTACGCTGACGCCATCAAAGACAGCACGGCGGAGACCGCTGATGGCCACGCGCGCATTTCCGATGGTGTATTCGATGATGGCCAGCCGATGTTCGGAATGGGAACGGATGCTACAGGCGCCTCGTATGTCATGTTGGACTTTGGAGGCAGAATGGTCGGGGATGAAAATAAGCCGTTTGGCGCACTGTTTGGTGATGGAATGTCCGACCTGTCGGCGATCAACGGGTTTGCCGGGTACAGCCTGGAGGACGGCATGATAAAGCGTGGGGATAATATGCACCCCGGTATGGCACATGTTTTCTCCGACGGGATGACCCATTTCGGTGTGTGGGCCCTCGATTACGACGCGGTTATGGATCAACGAGGGGTCAGGGCCCAGCTGGGCGCGTTTGCCCAATTCACAGGAGGACAGGCCGACAATATAGACAACTTCTCAAATCCTCTTATGGGCGGAACAGCGTCCTATTCGGGTGGAGCCGCCGGGTTCATGGCCGGTGACGAAGATCACATGAATGACACATGGACAGGTGTTGTCATGCTGGATGCGGACTTTGGGGGGGCGACCAACGCGACCATCGGAGGCATGATCAGAAGCGCCAGCATTCCTACGATCTATCTCGGAAACACCGATGTTGCGGCCAGTGGCATGGGTATGGCCCAGATGGCTGGGATGTTGCCTGACAGCAGCGATAGGTGGCGTTGGGCTTTCAGTGACTCCGGGAAGATGGTCATCGGTACAGTTGATGTAGGCAACGTGATCGGCGCTTACGGCGCGAACCGGACCCAATAGTTCGGAGTGTTTTGCGTCCCCAGTTGAGCCCGTCTGTCGGACGCAAAGCGGAAGGGCGGCGCTTGCCGTCGCCCTTCCTTTCTGAATTAAACTGGGGATGGCCCGAACAGGTTCCGGCAGGCAGGCTGATCCGAAAAACGGGCCGTCAATATCAGGCGATTTCGGTAGGCTCGCTTACGCCGTATCGTGGATCGCTGTGGCGTAGAGAGCGAGGTCCGGTGCGCTCATGCGCAGCCGTCGCGCGATGTCCCTCCATCGTCCCAGTGCTGCCGCGACTTCGTTGATGATGGCGTTGGCGCGAGCCGCGTCCAGTGCGAAATATGGCGCGGCCTTGCGGGCAAGATCGAGGTCGGCGTCCGGCCCTTCTTCCGATATCCATATCGTCAGTTCCCGCGCCTTTTCGGCCAGCGGGACAGGGTTCAGATCATAGGCCGGTGACAGGCGCCACTTGTTGTCCCGGTCGTACAGGAAGCCGTGATTGCGGAGATGGTCGTCGAGATTGCCGATCATCACGTTGAAGACGAGCCGCCGCCACAACTCGTGCAGGTCCAGGGTCGGCGCGCTCGAATACATCCTGATGACTTCGGCGATATCCGTGTAGGTCGCTTCGTCACCGTCATTGAGCCCGAGAAGGGTCATGGCGGAGATAAACGGGATTCTTCGGTCCTGAGCGCGGTCGAAACGGGTTATCAGGGCTACCGGCCGACCGGCCACATCCAGCAACGTTGCCGGAGCGACATTGATGCCGGCGGCGGCGGCGAGTGTCATCGCCAGCACTTCCCCATGCGGAATGCTGCGATCGTCATCGTTCTTCGGAAACTTGGCGATCGCCAGGCAACCCGCATTGTCGATGACGGCGGATTTGGGGCGCGCGCCGCCGAGGGGTGAGCCTTCGTTCAGCAGGAGCTTCAGGTCTTCGGCGGTTTCGGTGTTCGACTGCACCGCATCGGCGGCATTGACAAGCGCCGGCAGCCGTATCAGGGGAGGCACACGATAGCAGCCGATATTGTGGTCGAAGGCCTGTTCGCCTTCCCGGCGGTATCTGAGCGCGCCGATCCTGGTCTGGTCGTTGATGGTGAGGAGATAGTCGATCTCGGACAAGGCATGTTGTTCTCCGGCTTTGCGAAAGGCGCGCCGTATCAACTGTCGGCCCCAGCGGTCCGGGGCGGTGTCGCGCAGCGCGCCAGGCACCGCGGACTTGCCGGAGGAGGTGTATGTCTGCCGGTGTTCCAGAGGCAGGTTCGCCGGATCCAGGGCAAATGCATTGGGCCGGTCGCGCCATGAGTCGGCATATTCGAACACCGAGCTTTGGCCGCGCCGCCCGGCGATGCAACGGCACCGGCCGACGAGACATGTCTGTCCGTGATGGTCGATGAAGACCTCGACGGTGTCGGTCATGACCGCGGGCGGGCGCGGCGGCGGGGTTGTATTTTCCTGGGCAGCCGGTCCTCGTCGATATCCAGTCCGAGGGTATCGTCGCGCCGGTCGGCCGCCTGGGCGAGACGGTCGGCAAGCCCCAGTATGGCCAGTACGGTTGCATAGATGCCGATGGAAACCGATGGGTCGCCGCGTTCGACCTTGTAGAAGGTGCCGCGGCTGATGAATGCGCGCTCCGCCATGGATACCGTGGAGATGCGGCGTTTCTTGCGGGCGACGGTGATGTCCTCCCCCAGCTTGGAAAGGGCCTGTCTGGCTGCTCTGGGCAGCGCATCCATCGCGCGCGCTTTCATGATATGTCTTGTATTACGATCAATAAAGTCGGGTATTGCCCATTTTATGAGACAAATGGATAGTCGGTCAATGGATTTACGGGATCGCGGTTCTCTCCGTCGGGGGCCATAGCGAGCGCGTGCGGGTGATTGCGCATTACGGCGCTGTGCGGGCGGAGTCCAAGGACGCTGCCGGAGCGATATTGAGGGTGTGCCCGGGAAGTCGCGCCGCTCTTACCGTTATGTTCAGGTCAAGTCTATAACATATTGAAAAACATTGAATATTTGTGCTATAACAGAGCTTGGGATTTTATGCTTGTCAGGTTTTGATTTTCGTGATAGCCTAGTGCCAGAACTTCACGGGGCCTCTTCACGGGGCCTCTTCACGTTATTAAGAGTAGAGGCCCTGTAAGAGGTCTCTCACTGGAGGCTCCCCAACCGAATCATTATGGGGGTCCTCCATCAATGACATTTCAAAGAAGCTCCTTCGCGGTCGTGTTGGCCGCACTTGTTGCGGCGGGCTGCAGCAGTGATAGCAGCTCGCCCCCTGCCGCTCCACCTGAACAGCAGCCTGAACCGACGGTCCATATGCTGCCGCTTCCGGAAGGCGATCTCGGCTCGCTTGCCGCCGGAATGCTGATGCTTGGTGCCGGCGATACCACAACGCGCGGCAATGTCGAGTTTTCGTGCCCCGCTGGCGGAGACCCGTGCGGCATCGAGGTCATGAACAGTCTCGGCAGCCTGACTGCGACGTCGACCGGCGGAATGGCCACGGCAATGATGGTTGAAATGCCTGTGGACCCCGAGCCGACGGTTCATATGCTGCCGCTTCCGGAGGGCGATCCTGGCTCGCTTGCCGCTGGAATGCTGACGCTTGGCGCCGGCGATACGGCAACCCGCGGCAATGTCGAATTTTCATGCCCCGCCGGCGGAGAAGCGTGCGCCATCGAAGTCATGGCGAGCCTCGGCAGCCTGACGGCGACATCGACCGGTGGAATGGCCACGGCGATGATAGTCGAGATGCCGGCAGGACCGGTGGTCCATACTGTCACCATGCCGCGCATTGCCGCCACTCAGGTCGCCGCGATGCTGGGCTCCGGCGACAGCGCAACGCTCCATCTTGCTGCAGGAATGTCGGATATTCAGGGGCCCGTCACATTCATGTGCGCAGCGGGCGGCGAGGACTGCACGATCACAGTGGAAAACAAGCTTGGTTCACTCTCCGCCACGTCTTCCGGCGGTATGGCCAGCGCGTCCGCGATGCTGGCGCTTGAAGGCGGCCCAATGCTCGACGGCACCATGACGATGGTGTCGCTGATGCCGGGAGAAGAAAAGACGGTGATGAGCGCTGACCCGCATCGCGCCAGTCAGATGTTCAAATGCCCCGCCACCGGGCCAGCCTGCGAAATCCATCTGATGACCGACGGCGGCATGACGATGGCCTCCTATACCGGCGGCATGCCCTCGGCGATGGCCGAAGGGCCGATGTATTACGGTTTGAGTTACGGGTCCGGAGGGGCTGGAGTCAAAGCGGCTTCTCTCCTGGATCCTGACAACAGCGACCGGCTCACCGGAAATATCGTCGGCGTGGGTACAGATATGGTCGCTCCGTCCATGACTGTGACAGTCGGCGGCAAGATGGCGATGGTCATGTTGGGAGACGGCGACGCGTCGATGCTGCTGGACCGGATGGGTTCCGCAACCGGTCAAGGCGACGATGGCAGCACATTGGCCGTCGACCTCTATACGGACCTGGCAGACCCCATGTCGAAGAAAATCGGCGATGTTGTCGATCTTGGGGAGAACGTCAAATTAGATAGACTTCTCGTAAATGAATCCGACCCTCGCTTGATTCCAGCTTCGCTTATCACTGTCTCTGAGTGGGGTGAGGGCGATAACGACAAAGTCAAACGCGCTCAAGGAACGTGGTACGGTATCCCCGGAAGCTTCAGTTGCAATGGGGAGTGCGCCAGCGCCATAACTCGGTTGGCTGGTACCGACAACGTCCTCCTTACCGGCAAAATCCAACTCGGTCTCGGTCCCAAGTACCAGGATACCATGGTGGATGTTGTGAGCGACGATTGGCTTTCCATGGGTACGTGGCTTGAGACGGATGCTGATGGAAATATGACGGCGGGAGCCTTCTATGCCAGCGGTATGCCCATGATGGATCCTCCCATTAAGGGGACAGCCACGACAGCCACGTATGCAGGAGACGCGGTAGGCCGATATTGGGGCGACGACGACGGAGTCAGAAAGGCAGGCAAATTTACGGCCGACGCAGCGCTGAGCGCGACCTTTGCTGCTACTCCAGCGGAGCAGATGGTATCGGGTACCCTGACCGGCTTCGTACTCGACGGGTCCACGAATGCTGATTGGCGTGTCGCGTTGAACAACGGGGGGGCATCAGTTTCCGGCATGGCCATGGGACATGCCCTGACGGACGGCGAGTGGACACACACGTTTTACCACGGTACGTCAACCACAACCCCGAACCTGCTCGCGAACGACCCAACGGCCACGATTTGCACCGACTGCCCCGCTGCAGTTGCCGGTGATTTCGGAGCTAGGCACGGCAACAAGATGGTGGATTTGATCGGAGCGTTTGCAGCCCGCAGATAACGCCCGGTCGAGGTGTTTTGCGTCCCCAGTTGAGCCCGTCTGTCGGACGCAAAGAGGAAGGGCGGCGCTTGCCGTCGCCCTTCCTTTCTGAATTTAACGGGGATGACCGGACAGTTTCCGGCAGGCAGGCTGATCCGAAAAACGGGTCGTCAAAATCAGGCGGTTTTGTAAGGCTCCCTTGCACTGCAAATCCACCAAATTGCAGCCCGATCACTCACCAAGCCTTTGTTTTTATGCACCTTTCCATAAAACAAACAGGGAAAAACAACAAAATCTGCAGAAGGTGAGTCAAACCTTGGCATGGAAGTGGCGATCCGCCTCGACGGCCGTGACGTTCAGGACATCGGACGTGGGCATACCCGATCAAGTGTTTTGCGTGCCGCCGGGTATCGCTCCGAGCCGAATAAGCTCGTCTTCGTACTCCTCCTGTCCGACGGTACAGCGTACAAGCCCCTCGAACATCGCTCTGTTGACCCTGCACTGTTTGGCCATACGGCTCACCAGGTTATCCCCGATATCCTTCCCCGTGCGTCCGTGCGACGTCACGGTGAAGATGTCGGTTTTCGCGCCGTTTAGTCGAACGTAGAGAAATCGCACATGGCGGCCGCTGGCATCCTTGAGAAATCCCTTCTTCTTGAGGGAGTCCTCGACCTTCCGACGCTGAAGCGTCACCCGCACTCTCTCCGTCGAAGGTCAGCCTTCAGCTCTCTGGCCCTTCGGGACAGCCGAGTGTCGTCTTTCAATGCGTATTGCCGCCACAGGAACGGAAGGACATCGGTTTTCAGCTCGTCGATGGCGCTCCGCACGTCGGTCGCGTAAACGAAGACGCTTGCGTAGAGACCCTCTCCGAACACTTCCCAGGCGCCCTCCCGATCATTGCGGACTACGGAAAACTCCAGAGGAGGGTCGAGACGAACCACCTCGCCGTTGAACGGGAACTCGTCGAACGGGATCGGACCCACAATGCAGACGATCTGTTCGTTCTCATCGCCCAAAGCCTGCGCTGCATATGGCGGATGGTGAACGACTGCGTCGCATCCGCTGGGGGTCTGGTGCGACGGTGCCATACCCGAAGCCGGCGCTGTGCTTCCGTCCGGAATAAAAGAGAGTCCATTGGTGGCGCCGCTCATGCCACCGCCCACACTGAGGACTGTGAGGGGCCGTGCGCACTGTCGGAGCGATCGCATTGTCAGGCGGCGCCGTCTTCTACCGGCGTCGGCCCGCTCACGACGCTGACCGCGTTCGAGCTCTGGAGCAGATACATCGGGTAGCCGAGATTATCCCTGAGATTACTGAGCTTGATGACACCCGTTGCGACCAGCTTGGTCCTCAGGACACTACCGTCCGAAAGGTGCAGTTCGTTGAAATGCTCGTCTGCTCTGACAATGTCGAGCACAACGCCCTCTTCCTCCCGGCCGTTGAAAGTGATCTTGGTCGGTATGCCGGCCATGATGCGTCTCCTCTCGATCCTTGGCGCGCCGGTGGGCAAACGGACCGTTCGCCCGCACGGTATTCGAATCGCAACAAATGGGCCATCAGACAAATTTTGTCAATTTTCTCCTGTGATACCTTAAGGAAGGTCTGAACAAATGTGGTTTTGGCGGGTATTCGTGTTGTCTGGCTGGTCTGCGAGCCGCCGGGGCCCGTCGTCGGGGCGAAAACTTGTCGTGTCGCAATGAGACAGGGGTGTAAAGGTCGGCTCAACGGCTGACGCGACCGTCTTCCCGCCGGCGTCGCGGCGGCTGCGCACGGATCGATCCCGTGTCACGCAGCGTAGCGCCCGGCGATCAGCAGATTGGACAGGCTCGCATCCACGATCGTCCCCGTCTTCAACCGGTGCCCCAGCGACGCCAGATGCGCGTTGATCTCATCGAACAGCGCCTCGCCCAGGCCGTGCCTCTCCAGCAGATGGCGGAAGTTCAGGATCGTCGTCTCGTCGGGCAGCGGACCTGACAGCCGCAGCCCGACAAAGCGCCGCATCGACTCCACCTCGTAAAGCAGGCCCTCCATCGCCGGATCGCTCAGGTTGTAGAACACCTGCACGCAGTGCACCCGCAGCATTGCCGCCAACGGATACGGCCGGCGCCCGCGCCCCGCCTTGGGGTAGAACGGCTCGATGCGCGCCTCCAGCCGTTCCCACGGGATCAGACCGTCCATCTTCTCCAGAAACACCTCGCGCCGTGTCCGGCGCTTCTTCGAAGCGTGCTCAAGCTCGGCAAAGGTCAACTGTTCCATCACTCACCCCACACCACCTGAACGATCTCACCCACCATAACTGAATCGACCGTCGACTTGTTCAGACCTTCCCGGGAGCTGCTGGACGGCCTCGCCGAGAAAGCGTCCGGAGAACGGGTATTTCCGAGCGACAAGGAAGACGGCCGTTGAGATCGCATGACCTTTGGAAATTCTGGATCAAGGTGCGTGGCGCGGCGGGGATCGTGGCGGATGCGCGGCTGCATGATCTTCGTCATGCGCACGCTTCGCACGCGGTGATGAACGGCGAAAGCCTGCATGTCGCGGGCCGTTTGCTCGGGCACCGGCGGGCGTCCACGACGAACCGATACGTCCATCTCGACGACGCGACCCTGAGCCAAGCCAGCGAGCGGGGAGCGGTGGCCGTGGAGCGGAAGCTGCGGCAAGGTGGGGTTGGCAACGGCTGAGCGGGGTCGCGGTCCGCACGACGGCGAAAGCGGATTGAACGGCCCGGTGCTGGCGTGTAGAGTCGGCGGCATGAGCGAACACAGGAAAAAGCACGCGCCGCCACCCGACATACCGGGATTCCCGAAGGACTGGCGCGATCAGATCAAGGCCGACCTGGCGGCCCAGGTCGAGGCCGGCGGCACGCTGTACGGCGTCCGTTCGGACGGTGCCTATATCGCACGGACGAAGAACGGGGATCGGGTGATTGAGGAGCCCGGTGAGCGGAAGTCAGCCTGACCCCGGCCGGCATCCGCTGCTGTGCCGGCTCTCTTGGTCGTTGCCGGCCCGAATGGGTGCGGCAAGTCGACCCTGACCCGTATGAGCGGGTTCAGGGGGCTCGAAATCATCGACCCCGACGCCATTGCGCGCAACATCACGTCTGGCGACCCTCTACAGGCGGGGCGCGAGGCGCTGCGCCGGCGGCGGGATGCGCTTACCGACGGCCGGTTGCATCTGGTGGAGACCACGCTTGCCGGTTCCGGCATTCTCCGCCACATGACGGCGGTGCGGCGGGAAGGCTACCGGATCATCCTGCACTATGTGTCGGTCGCCTCGCCGGACCGGGCACTCGACCGCATCCGCAACCGGGTGGCGCTCGGTGGCCACGACGTCCCGGAATCCGACGCCAGACGGCGGTTCGTGCGGTCGCACGCCAATCTGCCGGCGGCGATGGCGCGGGCGGAGTTTAGCCGTTTTTTGTCTTGCGGCCCTCAGTCCACACCAAAAAATGAACATGGCATATCGGGACACAAAAAGGTCATGGGATTGGACGGCCCAATTACGTATTCGGGCCATTCGTCGGCCACCCGGTCAGCCTGTATCCTTTCTCGCTCTATCGGATCAATGCCGGACTGCAAGTCAGACTGGAAATGTCCACGCACGTGTTCTGGGCGCAAAGCATTTTGTGCTGCTTGTATCAAGCTTTCAATGATTTCAATAAGGGCAGTTTTCGCCAAGATAGCAGGTAATGTAACACGGACCGAGGAGGGAGCATAGCCCAAACACACATGGCAGACGTGTGGGTGAGTGGGTTGTGTGGAAGAAAGGAATTGAGAGTGCTCTATTCTTTCATCTCTCCTTGGAAAAATAGTAACGGAGTAAAGGTATCCGTACTCACCGGCTATCTGATCAGGAGGTCTGGATTCCAACCACTCTCGACGCAGTATGTCGATTTTCACGGAAAGCGGTTGATGCGAGTCAGCGACCCCAACTCTGGCCCAAATGCTCTCACCAACCTCTGTCCACGGGAACGGGTCGAGATACAGAAACGCCTTTAGAACTTCATCTTCGGGTGGAGGGCGGAAAAAGTCGTCCGAATTATAAGATGAGCAAAAGGTCCAGAATCCTTTGTCTACATCCTTGAGCAGTTGTTCAACTCGATCCAGGTCGTTCTCATGACCGGACCTAAAATGTGCAATCCTGTGCCGAATCTGACTGATTTCAAGGAGCTTGGCGTCCCAAATCGGCTGTGGCGGAAGGTATGGCTGGAACAATTTCCAGTTGGACGAAACAGTTTTGAGGAGATCATTCAATTGCATAAAGCTAGTTTGCAATTGGTCACTCGTAGACATGTGGGAAAGTTTCTTGTCATTCTCTAAAGGCCGGTAATTAGATAGCTTAAGATATTGATGCCATGCGTCACCGTGACGGCTCCGGAGCTCCACATATACCATTATTCTAAGCCAAGTCTCAAATTGCCAAAGCCTTGAGTAGGTGGAAAAGCGTTCGGTGGGAAGTCTTTCTGCTGCCTCGGCCAAAGGGCCGGGCTCAAGGTGCTTACGCAACGCGCGGTTGATTTCGGTTTGATATCCCCGGCCGCCCGGCACCTTGTTCTTGAACCAAGTCAGCACATCCGCGTCCAAGCGCAATGTGATCTGCTTCTTGATCGGACGATAAAATTGGCCACGCCGCGCGTCTCCCCAATTCACAATCTCGGGGATGTCTCTCGTATCGATCCGATCATCGGGGAGAGATGCGAGTTCGGCGAGGTCTGCTTTCTGGGCCTTGGTCAGTGACCTGGAAGTCGCCCTCTTCATAGAGTCTCCTCTCGTGGGGTGTGGCCTTTCGAGCGCTGATGAGCTGATGATTCGTCCGGTTTTCTTGCCGGTTTCATGGTTCATCCGAAGCGGGGTGTGTATGACGATCACAATGACGTTCGCGATCATGCCGATGGTCTGCCATCTTTCCTCGTGCGGATAGGGGTCCTGCCGCGAGGCTGCCAACGGATCATCGAACACGAGTTGGGCTGTCTCGAAACCCAGCTTGTGCTTTCGTCTGTTGGCGTAGCTCTTGCTCTCGTCCCATGTCCAGCGCAACGAAAGAAATCTCCAGTAGTATCGTTATTGTAGTTACAATCCTGACACTGTCAAGGGTTGGCTGACAGGGAGAATGGGCCGCACGAGTGGAGGCCCCTTCTGGACCCGCATCACTGGTATAAGGGAGCCTCTCAAAATCGTCTGATTTTGCGTCTTGATATGGTAGAATCTGCGTTGTCGCGCGAGGGAGGCGAGTTTGATGGGAATGCCGGGTTTCTTCGATCTGGACGAGCGGTTTGCGAAGCTTGATGGGTTGGGCGATCCGCTGGCGAGGCTGGCCGGCGTTGTCGACTGGGAGGGATTTCGCCCGGTGCTGGATGCAGCGCTGTCGAAGCCGCGCAAGAGCAATGCCGGTCGCAAGGAATATGACCGGGTTCTCATGTTCAAGGTCCTGGTCTTGCAGCAGATGTACAACCTGAGCGACGACCAGACTGAGTTTCAGGTCCGGGACCGCTACTCGTTCGCCCGGTTCCTGGGGCTGTATCCGGAGGATGCGGTACCTGATGCGAAGACGATCTGGCGGTTTCGCGAGAACCTGAAACTTGCAGACGCGTTTGACGGCCTGTTTTCGGAACTGACTTCGCAGATCGAGGGTCAGGGCTATGTGGCGCGCCGGGGACAGATCGTGGATGCGAGCTTTGTGAAAGCGCCGCGTCAGCGCAACAGCCGTGACGAGAACGCACAGGTGAAGGCGGGTGAGGTGCCGTCTGGATGGTCGCAGAAGAAGCGTCGTCACAAGGACACCGACGCACGCTGGACCCGCAAGAGAGGTGAGACGCATTACGGCTACAAGAACCACATCAGCGTGGACCGTGCCTATGGTCTTGTCCGCCGCTGGGATGCGAGCGACGCGGCATGTCACGACAGCCGGGTCTTCGAGCAGGTGCTTGATGAGAAGAACACCAGTGGCGATGTCTGGGCGGACAGTGCCTGCTACAGCCGGGCACATGAAGCGTTGCTGACCGAAGGGGGCTGGCGCAGCCACATTCACCGCAAGGGGTATCGTAATCGTCCCTTGCCGGCGCGCTCGCGCGAAGCCAATCGCAAGCGTTCGAAAGTGCGTGCTGCCGTGGAGCATGTGTTTGCTCAACACGAGGCCATGGGCGGCAAGCGGGTCAGGACCATCGGCCTGGCGCGGGCGCGTATCAAGATCGGAATGATGAACCTGGTGTACAATCTTCGCCGGCTTGCCTGGCTGACGGAAAATCGCCCGCAGGTGTGTCGCTACGCGCTGTAATGACTGCCCACGCGGAAGCGGCACCCCCTGCGACCGGTTTCTGGCTCTCCGACCATGGTCGGAAACCCCTTTATCTCGCCTGATCCGTATCCCCCCAGACGCTTCACCCTGGAAATTTCAACAAATCTATCGGTGCACAGGCAAAACCCGATTACGAGAGCCTCCCTATAAGCGAGAAGCCCAGTCAGGAAAGTATCGGCCTGCAGGCTGCCACGCACTTGGCGCCAATCCCGAAACGCCTGATCCGCCAGATCGGCGAGGTCGAGCGCTTCCCGTCGGGTAAAGCGGAGAGCCCGGTTATAGTCCGCCTCGTGACGGGCTTCCTGAAGCTGGACGAAGGCAATGGCGACCTCGGCCAGCGGTTGTTGAATCTGTTGGCGGCCCAGGCCGGATGCCAGCTTGGGAGGTATCGACCTCCTGGTGAATGCGACAGCGGTCTGTTTCATTGCAGCGTGGTGAAACGCTCGAGCGAGACTGTCGCGCAGAGGGCCGCGAACATTGCCCGACAGCATGAGCTTTGTCACTTCATCGACCAGAAGGTGAAAGAGGGCGTAATAGGAGGCCGATACCGAGCGGCGAAGGCTAGCCTGGATCGGTTTCTTGGGTTCCTTGCGGGCAAGAAAATGAGCTTGCTTCAACAACTCCGAGTGAAGGCTCATTTCCCATCCTCGACTTCCGATGCGCCGCGAAAACGGACGTAGACCAGCATGGAGGAATCAGTCTTCTCGTCAACAAGGTCGCGAATCATTGAGCGCAGTCGTGACCGCTTGGCGAACTCGACGTCATCATCCTTCAGCATCGCCCAAACCCATACGGCAGGATCGTCAGTGGAGTCGGGACCGGTCTTGACATGCCAGTTGCTGACAGGGGTAGGCAGTTCGGAAAGCTGGCGAAGCGCAGCTTCGATGGTGCTTGCGGTGATATCCATGTCAGTCACCCATCAGGTCTGTCGGCAGCCTTGGAGCCTGCACTTGGTGTCTCAAGGGCGAGTAGGGTAGCGGAGGTGGCTGCCTGCAACCCGAGTGGTGGATCGGCCTCAGCCGTCAGCGGGCACCAGATCCACGGTCAGCCGCGTTCCGGTCGCCGCCGCATAGCGACGCAGCGTCGCGAAGGAAGGCGATACCCGCCCGCCCTCCAGCCGCGCGATCGCCGACTGCGTTGTTCCGAGCCGGCGGGCGAGTTCCGCCTGCGTCAGCTTCGCCGCCGCACGGGCGCGAACCAGCGCTTCGATGAGCGCATATTCCTCGTCGATGCGCCCATACTCCTCCCGGAACTCCGGGTCTTTCATGAAGCGTGCCTTGAGTTCCTTCAGCTTCGTCATGTCATCATATACCTCATCCGTTCCCGTGCCGTCGCGAGCGCGCGGCGCGGCGTCTTGCGCGACTTCTTCGTAAACACGTGCAACGCCACCACCCGCCTGTCCGCCGCCGTCAGGTAGATCCCCCGCGCCGCATCGCCCTCGGCGTGCACCCGCAGCTCCCAAAGCTTGCCTTCAAGATGCCTGGCATGCGGAGCACGAAGCGCCGCCAGACCGACATTCTCCACCGTCTTCAATAGCCGGATCATCCGGGCGCGCAGCCTCGCCGGCAGCGCCTCAATTTTGGCGTCGGCGGTCGCGACGGTTTCGACCGTCCATCGCATCCCGTCAGTATAGCGCATCTGCTATAGTATTGCAAGTTTCGGGGTGTACGAAATGTCGGCTTCCGCCATGCCGCCGACGGCAGCGCGATCGCCTGCATCCGGCACCGAGCGCGTCGGCGAAACCCGGACGATGGACGGGATATCTTCTCGCGCATCACGCAGTCGACCGCTCGCGCCGCGCCAGCACCCCGACGTGCTCGAATGGTTGTCTCCCCGCAACGCTCGCCGCACCTGCACCGGGCGCTGGCAGGCGCAGTGATCCAATTGCCTGGGAGGAAAGTGGCAGGCAAGAAATTATCAGCTACCACAATGACTTAGGAAATGTCCGCCATCACCCCGACCCACCATGCTGAACAAGGCGGGCTGAACCCCAATCGATAGACAATGTGAAGAAATAAACCGATATAATATCAAGATGCAGGCGGAGTTTATTTTTGGCTTGCCGAAGCCGGGTTTTTGTGATAGCCTGGGGCCAGAACTTCACGGGGCCTCTTCACGGGGCCTCTTCACGTATTAAGAGTCGAGGCCTCGTAAGAGGCCTCTCGTCGGAGGCTCCCCAACCGAATCATTATGGGGGTCCTCCATCAATGACATTCCAAAGAAGCTCTCTCGCGGTTTTGATGGCCGCACTTGTTGTGGCGGGCTGCAGCGATAGTGATAGCTCGCCCCCTGCTGATCTGACCGACGATACAACCCAAGCCACGCCTGTACAAATAGATCTCGCCGGGGTGACGGCTACCCCCGCGGCGGGCAGTCTCAACCTCGGTCCGGGCCAGACAGGCGACATCGGCGACATTTCCTTCATGTGCGCCAGTGGCGGCGAATCCTGCATGGTCACGGTGAAGGAGGACGGAACCGCCGAATCTACAGGCGGCATGGTCACGGCCATGGATTCCGCAGCCTACAAGCTGCGCATGGCTCAGAACCAGTACAACACCGAACTCAATATGGCCAAGACGGCGGCAGAGGCCGCGAAGAACGCGGCGGCAGAGGCCGCAACCAGCGCCAGAACCCACGCCGTTAATGCGATGGGTGCTGTGGCAAATCGCGCAGCCATCCAGACCAGCAGCCTGATGGACGAGACTGCCGAAACCTATGCCATGAAGGCTGGTACGCACGCTGATCAGGCAGAAGCAGCGTCCGCAGAGGCGATGGAGGCGTACAATGACGCGATGGAGGCGACGGTGATCGCCGACGCTGCGATGAAACAGGCTCTGGCCGAAGGACATCAGGCGGACGCGGCGGATCATGCAATGAAGGCCGGCGAGAAAGAGACCGCCGCAATGACTGCCGCTGCCATGGATGTCATGATTGATCACAGTGGAGACCACCCGGTGGTATCCGTCGGAAGTGCCTCCATTATGGCCGATGGCAAGCTCAACGCTGACGGAGGATCCGGCGTCCGTATCTTGCCCCGTGAGCCTCACATGGCCTCTACGCCCCAAGGCCAAGAGATTACGGTATCGCCACGTATGCTGCCGCTCGGCATGACCTACAACACTACTGGTGTACGCCTCGACGTAGTGGACAGCTACGAAAGTGAAATGTCCGTCGTGGCGTTCAAGGATACGCGCGACCCCGACACAGGCAAACTGATGACAAGGCTCATGACCACCGAACCAAACGTGATTTCGGTGAAGGATCAGCCGGCCCTGCTGACGAAAGCCGCTGGCGAGTACTATAAGGTGGGTGTCAGGAGAGATGGCTACGACAATCTCGCTGATGTGGGCATCCGGGCGGGCACAGAGGGCGAACCTCTCTATTTCTATCACGATGGCGCAAATATGAAGTATGCGCGGCTGGTGGAATCGAGGATGGATGCGCATGGCGTAACAACTTGGGTTTATGCGATGGTGGATCTGGCGGGCAGGGCCATGCTTCCGGTGTCGGCATCCTATAACCACCTCTCGTATGGAATGTGGGCTAACAAATATGCCGGCGCACTTTCCCCTGCTTCCGATGCTAACCACATAGCTTTCGTCGACGCGAAGGGCAGCGGAATGACCAAGGTGTCTGAGATGCCACTCCGGCGCGGCGCCGCCACATATACGGGACAGTATATCGCCACGGTTTCGACGGGTGGCAGTGCGTTGCCCATGACGCGGATAGATGATGCGATGCTGACCGCGCGTTTCGGCATGGGCAGTTTCAACGAAATTGAGGATAACTCGGTCGAGCTTGTCTTGACGGACGTGATGAAGCCCGGAATGACAAAGCTCGCGGGAACTATCGACGGGTCCATGTTCAGTGGAGACAAGGCTCCGATGATGTCGATGATGAATGAAGATAGCGCCATGAGTGCCTATACCGGCATGGATTACGCGGGTTCGTTCACTGGCTCCTTCTTCGGCCCGGGTGCCCCAGAGGCCGGCGGTGTGTTCAAATACATGAGTAAGGGAAATGAGGACACGGGTGTTATGCCCGGTGCCATGGGTTGGTTCCACGGATCCTTCGGTGCTGCTCGTTAACCGGTGAAGGGCGGCTAACCCACACTCCCGCACTGTTTTGCGTCCCCAGTTGAGCCCGTCTGTTGGACGCAAATCTGGAAGGGCGGCGCTAATCGCCGCCCTTCCTTTGCGCCAAATTCAAAGCCTGAGACCCTGACACAACAAAAGGGCGCCGGCAGTACGCCGAGATGCCGCCGCGGCCGGAACAGGCGTGGATTTCGGGACAGCGCCCGATGAAACGCACCAAACATAACCTCGCCGCATCCCCGGACAGCAGGCAGATCCTTGTCAGGGTGCACCGCTGACTCGGAGACCATTTCCGTGAACAGAACCTGCAAGCGCTGCGGCGGAGACATCGACCGGCCAACGCCGCCTCGTGCCGGTCGACGCCCGGAATATTGCAAGAACTGCCGCGCGGAATTGCTGCGTGAGCACAGGCGCGCATCAAACAGGCGGTTGAACGAGCGGCGCAAGGCGGCAATGAAGTTCTTTCGCGAGGCACAGAAAAGCGGGACATAACGCGGATTCCGCCGTTCCCGCATTCTGGCAGTGTCACCATGGCCGCAACACTGCCTCATCAAACACAAGACGGTCAGCCCCGTGATCACGCCACCCCGAACACCAGGCAGACATCGCCTGGTCCTGCCCGTCATGACTGCACTTGCACAGGCAGCAATGTTCTGTTATTGTTCGACGTTCTAGCGGTATCGTCCCTGCCGAGCGAACGGGACAGGCAGCATCAAATCCCGGCAAATCCCGGCAAATCCCACTTTGACGGATAGATCATGGCAATTGTGGCTAAAACAAGGCGGCGACCGGGTCCAGCGCAGTTGCCATGCAAAGGTCATCAGGTTGACGCCGCACATGCGTGAACCTATGGTCCGCGCCCGTCACCGCAGTCTTTGTGACTTGTCCATTCCCACCGCATCGCCAGTAATGATTTCCGTTCCCAAGCCGGGCGCGCGCCCGGTCAACCCGTGTTTCTCGTCCGGCCCGTGCGCCAAGCGGCCCGGCTGGACACCTGATATGCTGCACGGTGCCGTCCTCGGTCGTTCGCATCGCAGCGCCGCTGCGCGCGCGCGTCTGGCGGAAGTCATCGACCGCAGCCGCACCCTGCTCGGCGTGCCCGACACATGGCGGGTGGGTATCATGGCCGGCTCGGACACCGGCGCGTTCGAAGCCGCATTGTGGGGCTTGCTCGGCCCGCGTCCGGTGGAAGTGCTGGCCTGGGAGAGCTTCGGCAGCGGCTGGGTGACCGACATTGTCGAGCAATTGCGCATCCAACGCACGCGCATACACCGCGCACCCTATGGCGCACTGCCCGATCTGGCCTCTGTCGACCGCGAGAGCGATCTCGTGTTCGTCTGGAACGGCACCACCTCCGGCGCCCGCCTGCCGGACGCCGACTGGATCGCCGAGGACCGCAGCGGTCTGGCGATCTGCGATGCAACTTCGGCAGTATTTGCCATGGACCTCCCATGGGAACGGCTCGATGCCGTTACCTGGTCGTGGCAGAAGGCGCTGGGGGGCGAGGCGCAGCACGGTATGCTGGCGCTCGGTCCGCGCGCCGTGGACCGGCTGGAAAGCACGCCGGCAGCGGCAGCGCTGCCGAAACTTTTCCGACTGACAAAGGGGGGCCGTCTGATGGAAGGGATATTCTGCGGCGACACGGTCAACACCCCGTCCATGCTGTGCGTGGAAGACGCCCTGGATGCGCTGCGCTGGGCCGAGTCCATCGGCGGGCTGGCAGCGCTCACCGCACGCTGCCAGGCCAATTTCACCGCTGTCTCCGACTGGGTGGCGCGCACGGAATGGATTGACTTTCTCTGTGCGGACGCCGCAATTCGGTCACCCACATCGGTATGCCTCTCCGTGACAGACCCGTGGTTCGCAAGCCTGCCGAAAAAGCAGCAGCGGCACACGGCAAGGGGAATGACGCAGCGGCTGGAGGACGAAGGCGCTGCATATGATATCGACGCCTATCGGTCGGCCCCGCCGGGATTGCGCCTGTGGGCCGGGCCGACGGTGGAACGGAGCGACTTGGAGGCGCTGTTCCCATGGCTGGAATGGGCATGGGCGCAGCAGCGCGCCGAGAGCAGGCAGGCCGCTTGATGATGCGTGTTCTCATCGCCGATGCGCTGAGCAGCCATGCGGCAGCGCGCTTTGAGGCGCGGGGCGTCGCAGTGGATGTGGCGCCCGGCCTCACGCCGGAAAAACTGGCAGCGCGCATCGACCGCTATGATGGAATCGCAGTGCGCTCTGCGACCCGCATCGACGCCGGGCTTATTGCCGCCGCCGGCCGGCTGAAGGTGATCGGCCGCGCCGGCATCGGCGTGGACAATATCGATCTGCCCGCGGCCACCGCGCGCGGCGTGGTCGTGATGAACACACCGTTCGGCAATTCGGTCACCACCGCCGAACATGCGGTGGCGATGATGATGGCGCTCGCGCGGCGCATTCCCCAGGCCGATCGGTCCACCCGGGCCGGCGAGTGGCGCAAGTCGCATTTCATGGGCGTGGAACTCGCCGGCAAGACGCTGGGACTGATTGGCTGCGGCAATGTCGGCGCCATCGTCGCGGACCGTGCCCAGGGCATGAAAATGCGCGTCATCGTCTATGACCCGTATTTGTCGGGCGAGCGCGCAGCGGAGCTCAATGTCGAGAAAGTGGCGCTTGCGCAGCTGCTTGCACGCGCCGATGTCATCAGCCTGCATACGCCGCTGACCGCGGAGACGCGCGGCATGATTGATGCCGCAGCGCTGGCGCGCACCCGCCCCGGCGTGCGTATTGTCAATTGCGCGCGCGGCGGACTGATCGTCGAAGCGGACCTGCGGGAAGCAATCGCCTCCGGCCATGTGGCAGGCGCCGCACTGGATGTGTTCGAGCGCGAGCCGGCGCAGGGAAACCCGCTGCTGGAACTTGAGCAGGTGATCGCAACGCCGCATCTCGGCGCCTCGACCACCGAAGCGCAGGATAATGTCGCGGTCCAGATTGCCGAACAGATGGCCGATTACCTGTTGACAGGAGCCGTGTCCAACGCTCTGAACATGCCGTCGATCAGCGCCGAGGAAGCCCCGCGCCTCAAGCCGTATACTGCGCTGGCGGGCCAGCTCGGCAGCCTCGCAGGACAGATTGCCGAAGCCGGGATGGACCGGATTTCGGTTCAGTATGAAGGGCATGCGGCAACGCTGAACGTGCGGCCCCTCACCGCGTTGCTGCTTGAAGGCGCCCTGCGCCCTGCGCTGGAAACGGTGAACATGGTAAACGCGCCGCTGGTCGCCAAGGAACGCGATATTGAAGTGCGTGAAACGCTGTATGACGGCCCGTGCGATTATCAGACCCTGATCCGGGTAACGCTGGAAAGCGAAAGCACTACCCGCCGCCTGACCGGCACGCTGCTTGGTCACAAGCCGCGCATCGCGGCCATTGACGATATCGGCATCGACGCCGCGCTTGGGCCGCATATGTTGTTCATCAACAACAAGGACCTGCCGGGAACACTGGGTTGGATCGCCCGCACCATCGGCGATGCAGGGGTGAATATCGCCACATTTCATCTCGGGCGAACGACGCCGGGCGCCGCCGCCATCGCGTTGGTGGAAGTTGACCAGCCCGTATCCGATACATTGGCGGCGGACCTTCGTGCCCTGCCCGGGGTGGTGCGGGTGAAGCCGCTGCATTTCTGACCCGCCGGCGGCGCACGCACAATGACTCCGCCCGTTGGAAAGGCTCTGCTGCCAACCGGTCTCGCCGACCTGCTGCCGCCCGACGCAGAACGCGAAGACGCAGCGACTCGGCGGTTGTTCGATTGTTTTGCCGCCTGGGGTTATGAACGCATCAAGCCGCCGCTGCTGGAGTTCGAGGACGGGCTGCTTGACGGCGTCGGCGCTGTGCATGCCGACCAGACATTTCGCCTCATGGACCCGGCATCACAGCGGATGCTCGGCATGCGCGCGGATATCACGCCGCAGGCGGCGCGTATCGCCGCCTCGCGTCTCGCCACGGCGCCGCGCCCCTTGCGGCTATGCTATGCCGGTGATGTGCTGCGCGTGCGCGGCAGCCAGTTGCGCGCGGACCGGCAGTTCCGGCAGGTGGGAGTGGAATTGATCGGCTCCGGCCACGCCGCCAGAGGCGATGCGGAAGTGATCCTGCTCGCCGCGGATGCGCTGTCACAAGTCGGCATCGAGGGCTTGTCGGTAGATGTGAACACACCGACACTGGCGCGCGAGGTGTGCCGCGCGTTCGACACCCCGGCAGGACCGCAGGAGCGCATCGCGGTGGCGCTGCACCGCAGGGACGCCGCGGCGCTGCAAGCGAGCGGCGGCGGGCCGGCCGTGGCGCCCCTGGCCGCCCTGCTGGGCACCTCCGGCGCAGCGGCTCCGGCGCTGGCGCGGATCGGGCGCATCACCTTGCCGCGGGCAGCGCAGGCGTTGGTGGAACGGCTGGCCGAAGTTGTCGAACTGGTTGCCGCGGAAGCGCCGGAGCTTGCCCTCACGGTGGATGCGGTGGAGAGTCGGGGGTTTGAATATCACACCGGCATTTCGTTCACGCTGTTCGCGCGCCGCGAACGTCACGAACTCGGCTCGGGCGGGCGCTACCGGACGGCAGGCGGGGAACCGGCTACCGGATTTACGCTGGTTGCGGATACACTGCGGCGGGCGCTGCCCGAAACCTCGCCGAAGCCGCGTGTGTTGACTCCGGTGGGCGTGCCGCGCGGCACCGCCGCCCAATTGCGGGCCGATGGCTGGGTGGTGCTGCAAGCGCTGATGCCCGCGCCCGACCTCGCGGCCGAAGGGCGGCGGCTGAAATGTAATCATGTATGGATCGACGGCGCCGTACAGCGCCTGGAAGACTGAGAGCGCAGGCAATGGGCAATGTGACCGTGATCGGCGCGCAATGGGGCGACGAGGGCAAAGGCAAGATCGTTGACTGGCTGTCGGCGCAGGCCGATATCGTGGTGCGCTTCCAAGGTGGGCATAATGCCGGTCATACGCTGGTGGTAGACGGCACCACCTACCGGCTCAGCCTGCTGCCGTCAGGCGTGGTGCGCGGCAACAAGGTATCGATGATCGGCAATGGCGTGGTCATTGATCCTTGGGCGCTGCTGGAGGAAATCGACCACCTGGCCAAGGCCGGCATAACTGTCGCGCCGTCATCGCTTCGCATCGCTGAAAATGCATGCCTGATCCTGCCCTTTCACGGTGAACTGGACCGCGCGCGGGAAACGGCGCCCGGAAGCCGGCGTATCGGCACCACGAAACGCGGCATCGGCCCCGCCTATGAAGACAAGGTGGGGCGCCGGGCAATCCGCCTCGCCGATCTCGGCCACCCGGGATCGCTGGCGGAGCGCATCGGCGCGGCACTGGCGCATCATGACCCGCTGCGCAAGGGCCTCGGCCTGGCGCCGGTGGACGGCGCCGCGCTCGCCCGCAGGCTTGAAGCGCTGGCGCCGCGCCTGCTTGCCTTTGCCGCCCCGGTGAGCATCGAACTGGATGCCGCGCGGCGGGCGGGGCGGAAGGTGCTGTTCGAAGGCGCCCAGGGCGTGCTGCTCGATGTCGATCACGGCACCTATCCCTACGTCACCTCCTCCAACACGCTGCCTGGCGCAGCCGCGCTGGGCGCGGGTGTAGGGCCGCGGGCAATTTCCTATGTGCTGGGAATTGTGAAGGCCTACAACACCCGCGTGGGGGAAGGGCCGTTCCCGACCGAACTCAGCAATGAGACCGGGCGGCGGCTGGGCGAGCGTGGACTGGAATTCGGCACAGTAACCGGCCGCGCACGGCGCTGCGGCTGGTTCGACGCCGTGCTGGCACGCGATGCCGTGCGGTTGGCGGGCATAGACGGAGTCGCGCTGACCAAGCTGGACGTGCTGGACGGCCTCGCAAAACTATCGGTGTGCACCGGCTATCGGCTGGCGGGGCAGGTGCTGAACCGCCTGCCGGCTTCCCCGGCGCAGCAACAACAGGCGGAACCGGTGTATGAGACAATGGATGGCTGGCAGGAAGAGACGCGCGGCGCACAGCGAATGGAAGACCTGCCGATGGCCGCGCAGCATTATATCCGCCGCATTGAAACACTGATCGACGCCCCCGTCGCGCTGCTTTCCACCGGACCCGAACGCGGGGAGACGATCATGCTGCAAGACCCCTTCCGTGCCTGAGCATCGGTATACGGAAGGGGCCGCAGGGAAGGGAGGGACCGCGATGACAAAAGACGGCAAGATCGTCAAGAGCGATGCTGAATGGCAGCGCGAACTCACCCCCGAGCAATTTGCCGTGGCGCGCCAGGGGGGGACGGAACGCCCGTTTACCGGCGCCTATTGGCGCAGCGGCGGGTCGGGAACCTATGAGTGCATATGCTGTGGCACAGCGCTGTTCGGCTCCGCCGACAAGTTCGATTCCGGCACCGGCTGGCCAAGCTTCACACGCCCCCTCAGCGACGCCGCTGTGGAGATGGCGCGTGACACATCCTATGGCATGATCCGCACGGAAGTGCTGTGCGCGCGCTGCGACGCCCATCTCGGCCATGTGTTCGATGACGGTCCGGCGCCCACGGGACTGCGCTACTGCCTCAACTCGGCCTCACTGCGTCACAGGCCGGAGGAATGAGCCACCCTGCAAAGCCACCGCAGTTTTCCCTCACCGCCGAGCAGCGGCGCATTGTTGACGCGGTAGCGCGAATTTGCAGGGATTTCGATGCCGCATATTGGCGTGAGCGCGACAGGAATGGGGCGTTTCCCCACGATTTTCACGCCGCTGTCGCGGATGGCGGCTGGCTCGGCATCGCCATGCCGGAATCCGTGGGCGGAGCGGGCCTCGGGGTCACTGAAGCGGCACTGATGATGCAGACCATTGCGGGCTCCGGCGCCGCGATGAGCGGCTGCTCGGCGGTGCACATGAACATATTCGGCCCGATGCCGATCGTCGTGTTCGGCAGTGACGCGCAACGGCAGCGCTTTCTGCCGCCGCTCATCACGGGCCGCGAAAAAGCATGCTTCGCGGTGACCGAGCCGGACGCCGGCTTGGATACCACCCGCATCACGACGCGCGCGCGGCCGCAGGGCAATGGCTATGTCATCGACGGGCGCAAGGTGTGGACCTCCACGGCGCAGGTGGCGGACAAGATGATGATTCTCGCCCGCACCACGCCGGTCGCAGACTGTGAACGCCCTGTCGATGGCTTGAGCCTGTTCTATACGGATCTCGACCGCGATGCTGTCGATGTGCGCGAGATCCACAAGATGGGGCGCCATGCCGTTGACTCGAATGAACTGTTCATCGACGGCCTGCATGTGCCGGCCGAAGACCGCATCGGCGAGGAAGGCAAGGGATTCCGCTATTTGCTGCACGGGCTGAACCCGGAGCGGATTCTGGTAGGGGCGGAAGGTGTTGGCATCGGTCGTGCAGCACTGGCACGAGCCGTGGACTATGCGCGCGAGCGCGTGGTGTTTGCACGCCCCATCGGCCAAAATCAGGCAATTCAGCACCCCCTGGCAGAATGCTGGGCGGAGCTTGCGGCGGCCGAGCTCATGGTTTTCGATGCCGCACGCCGCCACGATTCCGGGGAGCCATGCGGTGTGGAAGCAAACGCCGCGAAACTGCTTGGCAGCCGCGCCGGGTACCGGGCGTGCGAACGCGCCGTATTCACACATGGCGGGTTCGGCTATGCGGCGGAATTCGATGTGGAGCGCTTTATGCGCGAAGTGTGGATCACCCGTCTGGCGCCGGTGTCGGAACAGTTGATTCTGAGCTATATCGCCGAACGGGCGCTGGACCTGCCGAGGTCCTATTGAGAGGCGCTGTCTGGCAGGAATGGTGCCCAGGGGAGGAATTGAACCACCGACACGCGGATTTTCAGTCCGCTGCTCTACCAACTGAGCTACCTGGGCGGCAAGGCGAGGTGGGCGCTGTATAGAGGCCGGACAGCGGTTTGTCCAGCAATTGACAGCGCCGTTCCCAGCGGTTTCGCATATTCGGGTAACCCCCCGGGAAGGGAAAACAGCAGATGCCAACACAGGCGGAAATCAAGACGACGGTGGTCGGTTCATACCCCGTCCCGGCATGGCTGGCGGCGACACCGACACAAAGAGCGCTGGTGGATGCGACGCGGGTTGTACTGCATACGCAGGAACATGCGGGAATCGACTTGGTATGCGATGGCGAACTTTATCGGTTTGACGTGAATCACCCCGAAACCAACGGCATGATCGAGTATTTCCTGGAGCCGTTGGCGGGTATTCGCACGGAGATCACCTTCGAAGAAGCGGCTGACTATCGGCAGCAGGCGGGCACCAGCTACCGCCGCCGCCCGCCCGGGGTAGTGGACGGCCCGCTGGGAAGCGGTTCACTGGACCTTCCCGCAGCATGCAGTCGCGCGCAGCGCCTGACGACCAAGCCGTTCAAGTTCACACTGACCGGCCCCCATATGCTGGCGAAGGTGCTGATCGACCGGCATTATGGCGATTTGGCAGCCTTGGCGGGAGCGATTGCGGGTGTTCTGGCTGAACAGGTCTCCCAATGCGACGCGGACGTAATCCAGATTGACGAGGCAAACCTTCCGGGCCACCCGGAAGAAGCCGATATCGCCGCATCGGCCCTGAACACGGTTTTGGACGCAGTACCGGGCGCGCCGGCGCTGCATATGTGTTTCGGGAATTATGGCGGGCAGTCGGTGCAGCGGGGCGCCTGGGATGCACTGCTCGGCTATCTCAACAGCCTGCATGTGGATCATATCGTGATGGAAAATGCCCACCGGCCGCCGGAGGAACTGGCGGTGTTCGCCGACCTGCGCGCCGATATCGGCATGGGGCTGGGCGTGGTGGACATCAAGCGCAATGTTATCGAAACACCGGACGACATTGCCCGCGCGATTGAGCGCGCGGCCGACACCATCGGCCCGGACAGGGTGCGCTACATTCACCCGGATTGCGGCTTCTGGATGCTTGACCGGGGCGTCGCCGATGCGAAGATCGCGGCGCTGGCAGCGGGGCGTGATCTGTATCTGGGGCGGCAGCCTTAGTCGGCGCTGCCTTTCACTTACGGTGGCTCGTGGCCGTTTACACAGACATTGCCGACTCGGACCTGCGGGAGTTTCTGGAACGCTTCGATCTCGGAGCGCTGATTTCGTTTATCGGCATAGCCGAAGGCGTGGAAAACTCCAACTATCTGCTGATCACCGACCGCGGACGCCACATCCTCACGCTTTACGAGAAGCGGGTGCGGCGGCACGACCTGCCGTTCTTTCTCGGATTGATGCGGCATCTTTCGGGGCGGGGGATCACCTGCCCGACACCGGTGGCAGCGCGCGACGGAACGGTGCTGCACGAACTGGCGGGCCGCCCGGCCGCCATTGTGAGCTTTCTGGAAGGCGTCTGGCCGCGGCGTATCTGGCCCGACCACTGCCGCGCTCTCGGCCGCGCACTTGCCGACATGCACCTGGCCGGACAGGACTACGCGACCATGCGGCCCAATGATCTCTCCGTCGCCAGTTTTCGTGTCCTGTTGGCGCCTTCCGCCGGGCGCGCCGGCGAGGTGATGCCCGGCCTCACGCAAGCACTGGACGAGGAAATCAACGCATTGGAAGCAGCTTGGCCTGATACTCTGCCGCATGGCTTGATTCACGCAGATCTTTTCCCGGACAACGTGTTCTTTCATCGTGATGCGGTGAGCGGCATCATCGATTTCTATTTCGCATGCAATGATTCGTTCGCCTACGACGTGGCCATATGCCTGAATGCGTGGTGTTTCGAGCCGGACGGCGAATTCAACATCACCAAGGCCCGGCATCTGTTGTCCGCCTATCGCAGTCGGCGTTCGTTCTTGCCGGAGGAACTGGAAGCGCTGCCGCTGCTGTGCCGGGGTGCGGCCATGCGGTTCCTGCTGACGCGGCTGCATGACTGGCTGCACGGACCGAAACAGGCGTTGGTAGCGCCGAAAGACCCGCTGGAATATTGGCGCAAGCTGCGCTTTCACCGCCATATCGCCGGACCTGGCGCCTATGGCCTCGACTGAAAGGCGCGCGCCGGCAGGCGCGGTCGAAATCTTCACGGACGGCGCTTGCCTGGGTAATCCCGGTCCCGGCGGCTGGGCAGCATTGCTGCGTTACGGACAGCGGGAAAAGGAGATCAGCGGGGGTGCTCGCGAGACCACCAACAACCGCATGGAACTCATGGCGGCGGTGCGTGCGCTGGATGCCCTCACCCGCCCGGTGCAAGTGAGGCTGTACACGGACTCGCGTTATGTGTGCGACGGAGTGACCGCGTGGCTTCCCGGCTGGAAGCGCAATGGCTGGCGCACGGCGGCTCGCAAACCTGTGCGCAACCGGGATTTATGGGAAGCGCTCGACCGTGCGCTCGGCGAGCACACGGTCGAATGGCATTGGGTCAGGGGCCATGCGGGCCACCCGGAGAATGAACGCGCCGACAAGCTGGCGCGCGCCGCCGCGCGCGCGGCGGCGAACCTCGCATGAACCGGCTAGAGTTGGGCGAGAATCTTCTCGGCTGCCGAGACGTCGAGGCCCGGGCCGTCTTCCACCGCCAGCGTATCCACTACGCCGTCCTTCACCACCATGGCGTAACGGCGCGAGCGGCGCCCCATGCCGAAGCCGCTGGCATCGAACTCCAGTCCCAGGCCGGTGGTGAGGTCTCCATTGCCGTCAGCCAACATCATGACGTCATCGCCGGCGCCCTGGTCCTTGCCCCAGGCGCCCATGACGAACGCGTCATTGACGGAGACACACGCGATCAAATCCACTCCCTTGGCGCGCAGCGCAGCCGCATTCCTCACATATCCCGGGACATGCTGCGCCGAACAAGTAGGCGTGAACGCGCCAGGCAGACCGAAAATCACCGCAGTCTTGCCGGCAAGGAGCTTGCCGGTCGTCACTTCCTCAATTCCGTCTCCGCCCATGTGGCGGACGGCTACGTCGGGCACCTTGTCACCGACTTTGATCGTCATTGTTGGTCTCCTTCATTTCGAAGCTGCGGCGCTGCGGCCGCCTTTGGCGCTTACATATAGTATCGTGTTCCCGGTTCAGAACCCATTTGCCCCATTGTCTTGTTCAGCCGGCGCGGTCCAATGCTGCTGTCACAACATCGGCGCGCAGAAGTTCAGGCAGGGGGATACCTTGTTTCGCGCGTGGCCCGTAAACCGCATTGAACGGAATGCCGTAGCGTCCGAAACTCGCGAGATAATCCGAGATTCCGGGGTCGGGGCGGGTCCAGTCGGCGCGCATGGCCAGAACCGACGGGTGCGCCAGACGCCGGCGCACCGGCTCGGTATCGAGGACCAGGGTCTTGTTGACCTTGCAGGTGACGCACCAGTCGGCCGTGACGTCGACCAGCACGGTGCGACCGTCGGCCACCGCCTTCTCCAGCGTCGCCCTGTCGAAAGGCTGCCAGAGACTTTCCGCCGCGGACAGCGGCGTCGCAGGGGGCGGCGTCCATGCCGGGGCAAGGAACGCTGCGCCGGCAAGTACGGCCAACCCCGCCCATGCGGCAGGGCGAAAACGCACGGGGCGGGCAGCCAGCCGTGCGAGCAGCGCGAAGGCGACGCAGATCACCGCCAACGCAAGGGCAGCACGCTCTCCGGCCTGCGCCACGAGGACAAGAAGCAGCCAGATGGCCGTGCCGATCAGCGCGAGGCCGAGCAAGGCACGCATCCAGAGCATCCAACGGCCCGGTCGGGGCAGTCGTGTGACAAGACGAGGCCGGGCGGCGACCGCGAGATAAGGCGCGGCCATACCCACGCCCAAGGCGAGAAATATGAGAAATATTTCCAACGCTCCGCGGCTAAGAGCAAAGCTCACGGCCGTACCCAGAAACGGTGCCGAACACGGTGTCGCGAGCAGCGTGGCGAAGGCGCCGGTCATGAAATGGCCAGCCATGCTGCCGCCGTGGATGGTTGCCTGTTGTTCGGCGTGCAATCCGGCGGCGCCCAGCCACCCCGGCAGTGAGATTTCGAACAACCCGAGAAGGTTGCTGGCGAAGACAACCAGCACCAACACCAGAAACACCAGGAACAGGGGTTGCTGAAATTGTATCCCCCAGCCAACCGCACCACCGGCAAGCTTCGCAGCAAGCGCGGCGGCAGCGAGCATGAGGAATGACGTGACGATACCAGCAGCCGACGCAATGAAGCTGAGGCGCACCTGGCGGGGAGCACTGCCGCCATGGCCTATGGCGCCGATCAGTTTCAAGGACAGCACGGGAAGCACGCAGGGCATGAGGTTGAGAATCAGTCCGCCCAGCAGTGCCAGAGCGAGCATGAGCAATAACCGGCCGGAGAGCTTGGGGACAGGCGTGGCGGAGGGAGACATCGCATCAGCAGATATCGCGCCGGCCGCCAAACCCGTAGGCAGGGGCTGCGCGGTGCCCGAGATTTCCAGTGCACGGTCGCCGTCGACAACGGTGAGCGTAAGCATCTGCCCGGCGATGGTATTGCCGCGGCGTGATTCCACCGGCGCCGTCAAGCGGGCCAGGCGGTTGTCGGATTCCAGCGACGCACTGCTGGCGGGCACACGATAACGATGCGGTGCTTCCACGAACAGCGCCGGAGACGTGAAGGGCAGAGGCGAGCGCAGCACGATTTCCATCTGCTCTTCGGGCGGCGCGCCGACGATGCCCCATGCAGCGACTTCGATTGCTGCCGCTTCGGGTGCGCCGGGGACTTTCGCATCGTGGCGGTCTATCAGGCGCGCAAACGGAGTTGCAGCGGCGGCGCCGGGCGGCAGGTCCAACGCCAGATCGGCAACAAACGGGATGCATATTTCCTTGCACGCCTGATAGGGCATGGTAGCGCGCAGTTGTACAGTCGCACCCGGTTCGGCGCTTTGCACGCGCAGCGGCAGCACCACCTCATCGACATAACCGACGGTTTCGAGATCTGCGAGTTCAAAAAAGCGCTGCGGTGCAGGCCATGCAATCTCGACATCGCGGACATTGCGGGAGGCGCTGAAATCAGGCGTTGGCGGCGAGCCGGAGTCGCCGGGGCTGCGCCAGTAGATTTTCCATTCAGGATCGAGTTGGAATTGTATTCCAAGGCGCAGGAATTCAGCGTCGCCGACGGCAGCAGCGGCGGCAACAAGACGTGCCTGGCTGACATCGGTGCGCGCCCATTCGCTGCTGAGCGCAAGCGCCGCGCCCGAGTTCCCCGGCAGCGGCAGGAGAAGCACCAGCATGAGGCACAGGGCGGCCGCGATAGTGCGATGCTTCACGGGAAACATGTGGTTGGCATGGCGCCCGTGACGGCGACTATTCGGCGGCGCGGCGGGTGGGCGGCAGCCAGCGGTCGGTGGCGGCGGTGTCGCTGTCGCGGGCGGCAACCCACCGTCCGCCGTCCGGCGTTTCTTCGCGTTTCCAGAACGGCGCCTGCGTCTTTAACCAATCAATCAGGAAATGGCACGATTCGAGAGCCGCGGCGCGGTGAGCCGATGCGGTGGCCACGAGCACAATGCGGTCTCCCGGCTCCAGGCGACCGAAGCGATGAATTACCAGGGTTGCTTGCAAAGGCCAGCGCTCGCAGGCCTCGGCCTCGATTGCCGCGAGCTGCCTCTCGGTCATTCCGGGATAGTGCTCGAGAGTCATGGCGGTGACAGATTCTCCACCGGCCATGTCACGTACCAGCCCAACGAAGGCTGCAACGCCGCCGACCGTATGGTCACCGTCGGTCAGCGCCGCGAGTTCGGCGCCGACATCGAAGTCTTCGCGCTGCACACGGATCATTGCTTCAACCTCCGGTCACGGGTGGAAACAACGCCACCTCCCGCGCCCCGGCGATGGGATGGTCGAAATCGACGTGCTCCTGGTCGAGCGCAACACGCACCGCGGACAGATCTGCCAGCGCATCTGCATGACCGGCGCTGCGCTCACTGAGCCATCCAAGCAGCTCACCCACGGTAGTCAGTGCTGCCGGCGGTTCCACTTCCTCTTCCGAAATACCGGACTTTTCGCGCAGCCAAGCGAAATACAATACCTGCATCGGTCCTTACCTCACTTCCCCGAACGGCAGGAACGGCACCATATCCCCTGCTTCAACGCGAGTTGTTTCTTCCGGCAATTCGACCAACCCGTCGGCAGCAGCGGCTACCGAAAGTATACCCGCTCCTTGCGGGCCGGCACGATGCGCTACCGGTACCTTTGCGCCGCGGTCAAGGCGACAGCGGACAAATTCCCGGCGCCCGGGCTTCTTGTTCATGGAAAATCCGGCGCGCACCGGAAACAGCGCCGGTTCAACTTCGGTGGCGCCTGCCAGGCGCAGCACCAGCGGACGCGCCACACGCAGGAAGGTCACCAGCGCCGCTACCGGATTGCCGGGCAGCCCCACATAGGGGACCGGACGCCGCGCAGCATCCACATGCCCCAAGGCTAATGGACGGCCGGGCTTGATGGCCAATCGCCAGAACGTCACGGCGCCCAGCGCCTTCATCGTCGCAGTGACATGGTCTTCCGCGCCCGTCGACACGCCGCCGGAACTCATCAGCAGGTCGTGTGCCGCCGCGGCCCGCGCCAAAGCGCTGCGCAGGCTGTAGGGATTGTCAGGCAAAATGCCAAGATCAGCGACCTTGCAACCGAGGCCGGACAAGAGCGCGGCCAGCATATAGCGATTGGCGTCATAGATGGCGCCCGGAGGCAGGGACGCACCCGGGTCACACACTTCATCGCCGGTGGAGAAGAGGGCCACGGAGAGCGGTGTACGCACGGGGAGCGCGGTGCGCCCGACCGACGCGGCGAGGCCCAGGTCTTCAGCGCGCAGGCGGCGCCCGGCTTCAATTACGCGCGAGCCGGCTGTAACGTCTTCCCCGGCGAGCCGCTGATTTGCGCCGCGCGCCAACCCCGACGGTACCACGACGCGGTCGCCTCGGACTGTGCAATCTTCCTGCATGAAAACCGTATCAGGCCCCTGGCCGTTGCGGTTGCGCGGCAACATGGCGCCGGTGAATACGCGCAGCGCCGAGCCACGCGGGGGCGGCATGTCCATAGGTCGTCCGGCGGCAACGGTGCCGACCACCGGCAACATGGTCGGTGAATCTTCCAGAAGATCGTCGAAATACACCGCATAGCCGTCGACGGCGGCGTTATCGTGCAGCGGCACGTTACGGTCTGAACGGAGCGGTGCCGCAAGCACGCGGCCGAGACCGGCCATGAGAGGTGTTGACTCTATCCCCGCCACCGGTCGCACGCGCTCGTCGATGAGGCGCAGCGCTTCGGTCAGCGCCAAAGGCGCGTTTGCGTCAGTATGATGATCGTTTCCCAGCTGTGTCATGGCTTTCGCGCCCCGAGGCAGCAATGGCCGATGATGAATTCTGCAATGGCCGCGGTGTCCGCAAGGTCGAGCCAGGCGCCGGCGCGTGACGGCGCCGGATAATCGGCGGCGACAGCGACCACGCTGGTATCGTCAGGATACAGGGGAGGACCGTTGGCCGCGGCTCGGCGCACTTCGATCTTGTCATGGCGTTCGCGCTTGAAACCTTCCACCAAAACTAGGTCCACGGGCGCGAGGCGGGACAGAAGGTCCGGCAACGCTGCTTCCGGCGCATGGCGTAATTCACGTATCAACGCCCAGCGGCGAGCGGAGGAAACCAGGACTTCCACGGCGCCAGCGACGCGGTGGGTGTGTGAGTCCTTGCCGGGTCGGTCAATGTCAAAATCGTGGTGCGCATGTTTGATTGTCGAGACTGCGAGGCCGCGCGCGGTAAGCACCGGCAAGAGCCGTGCCACGAGGTCGGTTTTGCCGGCCCCGTGCCAGCCGGCCACGCCCATGACTTTCACGCGGCGCACTTCATGGCGGCGGCGCCTCGCCGCGGGCGAGGCGCACAAGCGCCGGACGAAAATACCCCGCGGCGGTAACCACGCTCAAGACCGCCGCCAACCACAGCAGAGCCGCACCGATATTTGCCACCTGCGCCGGCGGCATACCGATGCTGCCCGCTACGCCGGCAGCCAACAACAAGGCCAGCGCGCTCATCTGACAAGCAGTTTTCACTTTCGCCAACCGCGATACGGTAACGCGGACGCCATGGCGTGCCATTTCTTCCCGCAAGGCGGAGACCAGAATCTCGCGGCACAAGATGATCGCCACGGCCAGTGTCGGGGCGCGCCCGTCGACGGCGAGCAACACCAGCACGGCAGCAACCAGAAGTTTGTCCGCTACCGGGTCCAGAAACTGGCCGAACGGTGTGGCGCAGCCGCTGCGCCGCGCCAGCCACCCATCGAGAAAATCGGTGACAGAAGCGGCGGCGAACAGGAGCAATACCAGCCATGGGCCGAGCGGCGGCGGTACGTAAAACGCAGCCGCAACAAAGGGTATCGCGGCAATGCGCGACAGAGTGAGAAGGTTGGGCAAAGTCCACGGCATGAACTCAAGCGGCCACGGCCGCACTGCGAACCGCAGGTGAGTGGCGACGGGCGGCGTTCGGCGCGAGCGGCATGGCTTCATCCACCGTGGAAGTGGTTGTAAACAGTGCGCGCCACTTGTTTGCTGATTCCCTCTACCTTTTCAAGGTCCTTGAGACCGGCCTGGGCGACTCCGCGAGCGGAGCCGAAGCGGTGCAGCAAGGCGCGTTTGCGGCGCGGACCGACGCCGGCGATGTCATCCAACGTTGACCGGGTCACCGCGCGGGCACGACGCGCGCGATGGCCGCCGATAGCAAAGCGGTGCGCTTCATCTCGCAGGCGCTGCAAAAAATAGCTTACCGGACTGTTGGCAGGCACGACGAACGGTGCCCGCCCCGGCAAGTGGATATGTTCCCGCCCGGCATTGCGGTCCGGCCCCTTGGCAATGGCCGCTACGCACAGGCCGCGGCCGGCTTCTATTCCCAGATCAGCCAACACCTCGAGCGCACTTGACAATTGCCCGGCGCCGCCGTCGAGCAGCACAAGGTCCGGCCACGCGCCAGTTTCGTTCTCCTGCGTCTCGCGCTGCAACCGTGTGAAACGCCGCCTCAGCACCTCGCGCATCATGGCGTAATCATCGCCGGAGCTATTGGTGCGAATGTTGAATTTGCGCCAAGCGTTTCGGATCAGCCCTTCAGGCCCGGCAACGACCATCGCGCCAACAGCGCGAGTACCGGAAATATGGCTGTTATCGTAGGTCTCGATGCGCCGGGGCGGGGAATCAAGACCGAATAGTTCAGCCACGCCCTCAAGCAAGCGCCGTTGCGACGCGCTTTCTGCCATGCGCCGCGCGAGCGCCTCGCGCGCATTGGCCAGCGCCTGCTCCATCAGCCGCCGCTTGTCGCCGCGCTGCGGCACTGCCACTTCGACGCGCCGTGCGGCGTTGAGGCCCAGCGCTTCGGCGATCAGCGCTTGTCCTTCGACAGCGTGGCTTAGCAGTACAAGGCGCGGCGCCTTGCGGCCGTCATAGAACTGGGCGACGAATGCTGCCAATACGCGCGCCGGGTCGTCATCACGCGCATGGGTCGGAAAGTGCGCCCGATTACCGTAATTGCGCCCATCGCGGAAGAAAAACACCTGGATGCAGGTGTGTCCGCCCTCCTGATGCGCGGCAATGATATCGGTTTCTCCTAGTCTTTCGACATTGATGTCCTGACGCGCCTGCACCTGTGCGAGCGCGCGAATGCGGTCGCGCAGCACGGCGGCAGTCTCAAATTCCAGGGCGTCGCTGGCTCGCTGCATCTGGTTCGCCATCGCGTCCTGCACTACCTGGCTGCGCCCGGCCAGGAAATCCCGCGCCTGCGCGACGATCTCGCCATAATCGTCGGTGCCGGCGATGCCAACACAAGGCGCGCAGCAACGCTTGATCTGATATTGCAGGCAGGGGCGGGTACGATTGGCGAAAACGCCATCCGAACAGGTGCGCAGCGGAAATGCGCGTTGCAACGCATGCAGTGTGCGGTTGACAGCGCCGGCGGAAGCGAAAGGGCCGAAATAGCGCCCAGGCCGGTTGCGCGCGCCGCGATGCTTGATCAGCATCGGCCAAAGGTCCTGTTCGGTCAACAGAATGTAGGGATGTGACTTGTCGTCGCGCAGAATGATATTGAAATGGGGGCGCAGGCGCTTGATCAGATTCGCTTCCAACAGCAGCGCTTCCGCTTCCGTGTGGGTCGTGATGATCTCGACCCCGACGGTTTCGGCGATCATGCGGGCAATGCGCAAGGGATGGCGCATGAGATTGGCGTAGGATGCCACGCGCTTGCGCAGGCTACGCGCCTTGCCAACATAGAGGACGTTGCCGTGGTCGTCGAGCATGCGATAGACGCCGGGGCTCAACGGCAGTTGGGGCAGCGCTGAACGGATGGCTGCGGCGCCGCGCTGCGGCACGTTTTCCGTCTGGACCTTCGGCACTTCTGGCATGGGTGCACTATCGCCGTCTGCCAACCCGCGGTCAACGCGCGCCAGATGCAATGTGCCGGGCGGCGCGCTACGCCGTCAGATGTGCAACCACGGAATCGAGGCAGTGGCGCCCCGCTGTCGTAACGCGTAAACCCTCGGAATCCAGTGTCACGAGACCGGCAGCGGTCAATGCCGCGACTCGCCGTGAGTCGAGCACTTCCTCCGGCGGCTTACCGAGACGCTGCAGAAATGCGTGACGGGGTATACCATCCGTCAGACGGAGCCCCATAAGCAGCATTTCATCGCGCCGAGCCGTAGAGTCGAGCCGTTGACAGCGACGCTGCCCGTGCCCGCAGCGCTGTACCGCGCCCAACCAGCGCGCGGGTGCAGGGTGGGTTTCAGTCGCCCACAACGCACCGCCAACGGTGATGCGTCCATGCGCACCGGGGCCGATGCCAGCATAGTCGTTATACCGCCAGCAGGCCAGATTGTGGCGCGATTCAGCCCCCGCCCGCGCATGATTGGAAATTTCGTAAGCCGGCATGCCGGCGGCGTCGAGTATGCTCTGCGTTTCTTCGAACAGGGCGGCTTGCAAATCCTCGGAGGGCATGGCGAAAGCACCCTGACGCGCGGCGGCGTAGAAGGGCGTGCCCTTTTCTATGGTCAGTTGATATACCGACAGATGATCGCGCGTATAACGCAGCGCACGTGACAATTCTGCCCGCCAGGCAGCCACGCACTGGTCCGGGCGGGCATAGATCAGATCGAACGAGTAGCGTGAAAACAGCTGTGCCGCACGACTGACGACGTCCAGTGCAGCGGCAGTGTCGTGCTGGCGGCCCAGGAAACGCAAGGCGGCGTCGTCGAGCGCCTGCACGCCCAACGAGACGCGGTTGACACCGGCGGCAGCCATGTCAGCAAGCACCGTCGTTTCGGCCGATGTCGGATTGGTCTCCAGGGTGATTTCAACATGCTCGGACAGCGACCAGCGAGCGGCTATGCGGTTGAGAAGCGCTGCCACCGTCGCCGGGGGCATAAGCGACGGTGTGCCGCCGCCGAAAAACACGCTGGAAATCATGCGTCCGGGGAGCAGATCGGCATTATGGTCGAGCTCGGATAGCAGTGCGCGGCACCATGCCGACTGATCGATTGCGGCGGCAGCGACATGGCTGTTGAAGTCGCAATAGGGGCATTTCGACAGGCAGAACGGCCAATGCACGTAAACCGCCAACTGGGTCGGCGGCGTCAGCGCCTGTTCAGGCGTGGGCAAGGCATGCCGCCTTCAATGCCGCAAAGGCGGCGGCACGGTGGCTGATGCGGTCCTTCTCTGCGGGGTGCATTTCGCCGAACGTCTGCGCGCTGCCGTGCGGGATGAATAGCGGATCGTAACCGAAGCCCCGCACACCGCGCGGGGGGAATATCAAGGTGCCGTGCACACTTCCTTCGAAATGGTCACAATGGCCGTCTGGCCACGCCAGCGCCAGAACGCAGATGAAATGCGCCGCCGGTCGGGCATGACCGGTGAGCTTGCGTTCCAGAAGTGCCATGGCAACGCCAAAGTCTCGCTCCGGCCCGGCCCAGCGTGCCGAATGGATGCCCGGCGCGCCGTCAAGCGCAGGAACCACCAAGCCGGAATCATCAGCGAGCGCTGGCAAACCAGCCCGATTTGCGGCTGCCCGCGCCTTCAGTTCTGCATTGGCAGAAAAAGTTGCGCCGGTCTCTTCCGGTTCCGGCAAGCCAAGGGCCGCGGCTGACTCGACGTTTAGCGCCCATGGCGCCAGCAATTCAGCAAGTTCGGCAACCTTGCCGGCGTTGTGGCTCGCAATGACGAGCCGCCCCGGTTCAAGAGGCCGTGCCGTCACGCCGTCGAATCTCTGCGGCTATGGCGTCGCGCTGGCGCTCGCACAGGCCACGCACGCCCGCTTCTGCGAGAGTCAGCAGTTCGTCAAACCGGGCGCGGGAAAACGGCGCCAGTTCCGCAGTTGCCTGCACTTCCACCAGCGCATCGGAGTCAGTGATGACGAAATTGGCGTCGGCGTCGGCGTTCGAATCCTCTGCATAGTCGAGGTCCAGTACTGCCTTGCCGCCGCAGATACCGCAAGAGACGGCCGCCACCTGCCCGACTAGCGGGATCTCCTTGATCAAGCGGTTGCGCACCAGATAGTCGAACGCGAGATGGAGTGCCACATGGCTGCCGGTAATTGCGGCTGTGCGGGTGCCGCCGTCCGCCTGGATAACATCGCAGTCGATGCGGATCTGGCGTTCGCCGAATCCATCAAGTCGGGTGACGGCTCGGAGTGCCCGGCCGATCAAGCGCTGGATTTCATGGGTACGACCAGATTGGCGTCCGCGCGCCGCTTCGCGGTCGGTGCGCGAATGAGTGGAGCGCGGCAACATGCCATATTCGGCTGTCACCCAGCCGCGCCCGGAATGGCGCAAAAAGGCCGGCACACGGTCTTCGACTGTGGCCGCGCACAGCACATGAGTATCACCGAACCGCACAAGGCAGGAGCCTTCGGCATGCTTACTGACGCCGGGTTCCAGCGTCACCTCGCGCATCTGGTCAAATGCGCGGCCGGAAGGCCGCATGGCCGCTTTCAGACCGGCCAAGGCCGATAGGCCCTGAAATCGCTGCCGTGGGCGCCGTTGTTCTGGCACAGGTGTTTCCGAAACTGGTTGCCGGTGGGCGACCCTATGCGACGAGGCTGCCCGCGTCCACTGTCGCGGCAGTTCCCATTATCAGCGTTCTCGGAGCACGGTCCGCCGAGTGGGTTCCTCGTGTTCTGCCGTCGCCGCGGGTTCGGCCACCAAGGACTACCACACACGCAGGCAGTTTGAGCACAGGCGAAGGGACGACACCACATTTCGGCAGCGCTCCCCACATATAGCAAGTTGTAAAATCAACCTGATTTTCGTTCAGACATAACTGAACACCATCGAAATTCTATCTTTTTACAGCAATTCATCGCCAACATTGGTGATGGAATCAGAGATCAATGCGTGAGAGCGTGAAGTCCACTAGCGATACAGTGAGGCGGTTCGAATCAATCAACTTCTCCCGTTGGAAACCTTGTTTCCTCGCTGCCCAAGTTTCGTTCATATTCTCGTATTACCATATTTTTCCGCATGTTATGGAAGTTGACATGAGCCTGTTTATCTCACTTGGAGTTTACGATATAGGAAAATAATTCGATATTGTGAATCTTTGAACCTGGCGGAGGGTGGTATGCACCCATCGATTCTCGCCTTGGCCTGTCCCGTTGTGCTTTGCACCACTGGCGCCTGGATCGCCGTCTTGTTCCCTGACGTCGCCTGGGCAGAAACATGGCGTGGCTTGCCAATAATGTCCAATGAGCCCTGCTCCGCTGATCATCGCAAAAGCGATTATCGCTGTGGTTCCTCCGCCTTGGAATCGGAAATTTTGCGCCAGCCGGGAGCGGTTTACGGCCCTTACACGGGAACTTGCTTGCTGCCTGCAGTGAACGCCGACGATGAGCACGTTATTGCCACGGGCGAGGCGCATGATTTCGGCCTGTACGATCCGGACCACGTTTCCGACTTGCGGAGATTCGCCGGTGACATTCGTAATCTGACACTCGCCGCGGCCCAGTGGTTTCCGGCGCGCGACCGCTGCGGATTCGCGCACTGCGTAGTGGAAGTGCGCGAGGCCCGGAACCGAACCATTGACCGGCGTGTGTCAGTTGTCCCTGAAGGAATTCTCTCGCGCTGTGAAAGTACCGCGCGAGAACCTTTTGTCTGTGACATCAACGAGTACACGTTGACGCAAGATGGGGCTGCTCCGACAGCGACGCTCGCGAACACGATTACCGGCAGGCCTCGAGTGGTCGACGGCGACAGCCTCAAGATCGCCCGTGAGCGGATTCGCCTGTCCGGGATCGACGCTCCCGAAGAGCGGCAGTCCTGCACCGACAACGAAGGCGCTTCTTATGCGTGCGGCGTGGTAGCGCGGCGTGCACTGTTCAACCGCATCAACGGCGCTGCCGTGCGCTGCGCAGGAAGCCAACGCGACAGATATGATCGTTTGCTGGCAGTCTGCTACGCCGCCGACGGAGAAGACCTCAATGGCTGGATGGTGCGCAACGGTCATGCATTGGCGTATCAACAATATTCCTTGCGTTACGCCGATGATGAAGCGGTCGCGCAGGAGAGGCGCCTGGGTATTCATGCCGGCCGTTTCATACCTCCCTGGAATTGGCGGCGTGGCGCGCGGTCCGGCGTTGGGAATGTGGCGGATGACGGCGGTTCCTGCCGCATCAAGGGTAATATCAGTGGTAATACCCGGCAGCGTATCTATCACCTGCCGGGCGGCAGATATTACGAGCAAACCACCATCTCGCCTGCCCGCGGCGAACGCTGGTTTTGCACCGAGGAGGAAGCACGTGCCGCTGGCTGGCGGCGTGCTTGGCGTTGAATCGTGGCTCGATGCGAGGTTTCGCATGGTTTCCGCCGCGGTCGAGACGCCGTGCGTTGACCGGAATCGCGCCTGCGCGTAGCCTGTTCCGGAGAGCGCACCGGAATTTTCGTGACATGGCGGGATTTGGACCCTTGATTTCCAAGGTTGCGCGTTGGCTCATGCTGACTTGCGTGTGTGTTTGGGAGCTGTCGGCATCGGCTGCCCATGCGCAAGGGATATCTCTGATACGCGATTCAGAGATCGAAACCACACTGCGCCTCTGGTCTGAACCCGTTTTCGCGGCAGCGCGCCTCGACTCCGATGCAGTGCGGATCTTGCTTGTCAATGACCCGGGTCTCAACGCTTTTGTCGCCGGTGGGCAGAACATCTTTCTTAATACTGGGCTGTTGCAAGCGGCGGAGTCGCCAAGCCAGGTGCTGGGTGTCGTCGCGCACGAAACCGGCCATATCGCTGGTGGCCATCTTGCGCGCATGGGAGAGGCCGGACGTGTAGCGCGGAACACCAGTCTGTTGGCTACGGTTCTCGGGATCGGCCTGATCGCCCTCGGCGCGGCCACAGGCGCAGCCAATACCGGGCAGGCGGGCGGCGCGGTAATCGTCGGCGGCCAGTCTGCGGGCATACGCACGCTGCTGGCCTATACGCGCGCGCAGGAGCGCGCGGCTGACCAGGCAGCGCTTACCTATCTTGAGCGAGCGCAGATGTCTGCAGTCGGCTTGCTGGAGTTTCTGCGCAAGCTTCGAGGCCAGGAATTGCTGGTTGTGGACCGGCAGGACCCCTATGTGCGCAGCCACCCGCTGACCGAGGACAGGGTCGAGTTCATTGCCGAACATGTCGCCAATTCCGAGTTTTCCAGCGTTGCGGACACGCCGGAGGATGTAGCGCGGCATGCTCGCATGCGAGCTAAGCTGGTGGGATTTCTCGACCGCCCGCACCGCGTTTTGCGGACGCATTATCCAGAGTCCGACCAGTCCTTGCCGGCGCGCTATGCCCGTGCCATTGCCCACATGCGCCTGCCCGATCTGCCGCAATCACTGAATGAGATGGACAGCCTTCTGGCGGAATACCCCGACGATCCGTATTTTCTCGAACTCAAGGGGCAGATCCTGTTTGAGAACGGCCGCATTGCTGCCTCGGTGCCTTATTATCAGGCGGCGGTGGACCGGTTGCCCGAAGACGCACTGTTGCTCGCCGGCCTCGGGCGCGCACAGGTGGAAACGGGCGATCCGGCGCTCCTGCGTGCCGCCGTCGACAATCTCGAGGCGGCACGCCGCCTGGACCGGGAAAACGCCTTTACCTGGCGCTCCCTGGCAACAGCCTATCACGGGCTTGGCGATGCCGGACGGTCTTCGCTGTCTACCGGAGAATACGCCCTATTGACCGGCCAGGCGCAAAGTGCGCTGTTGCACGCCGAACGGGCGGAACGTCATTTTCCGGAAGATTCGCGCGGCTGGCTGCAAGCGCAGGACATAAGGAACCAGGCGGAACAGATCCTGGAGTTGCAGGCACGACTGGGCCGTCGGTGAGAGCATCCGGCGGACCGGGGTTTAATCGGGCCGACGCGCGCCGACCAAGCGGATTTCATGCAACTACATGGGAGAGGTACAGGTGAGACTTGCCGGGAAGGCAGCGTTGATTACCGCCGCCGGACAGGGGATCGGGCGGGCGACGGCAGAGGCGTTTCTCGCCGAAGGAGCGCGGCTCTTTGCAACAGACGTCGACGCCGACAAACTGGTGGGACTGGATGGAGCGGAATGCTTTGCCCTTGACGTAACCGATCCGGATTCCATTGCGGCGGCCCATGCGCGCGTCGGTGCGGTCGACGTCCTGTTCAATTGCGCGGGTTATGTGCCGGTCGGTACGGTTCTGGAGTGTGAGCCAGATGACTGGGAGCGGTCGTTCGCGATCAACGTTCGATCAATGTTCGAGATGATCCGTACCTGGCTCCCGGCCATGGTGGAGATTGGAGGTGGCCGTATCATCAACATGGCCTCGGTGGCCAGTTCACTGAAGGGCATCCGCAGCCGCGCCGCCTATAGCGCAACCAAGGCAGCGGTGATCGGCCTCACCAAGTCAGTGGCGATCGACTATATCGAGCAGGGCATTACCTGCAATGCCGTGTGCCCGGGCACTGTGGATACGCCGTCCTTGGGGGAGCGCATCGCAGCGTTTCAGGATCCCGTCGCCGCGCGACGTGATTTCGTCGCGCGGCAGCCGATGGGGCGGTTGGCGGTAGCGCGTGAAATCGCGGATCTAGTGGTTTATCTTGCCTCGGACGAGGCGGCGTTCGTAACCGGTCAGGCGATCGCCATTGATGGCGGCGTAACCCTGTAAGGTGCGGGACATTATCGACTATCGAAGGGGGAATATTTCATGAAACTTGCACGTTACGGCGATGCCGGAGCGGAAAAGCCGGCCTTGATTGACAGCACCGGCGGCCTGCGCGATCTGAGCGGCGAAATCGGAGACGTCACTCCTGACAGCCTGACGCCGGACGGCCTGAAGCAGTTGGCTGCAATTGACGCCGAGCGCCTGCCAGCGGTGCAGGGCGCGCCGCGCCTCGGTATCCCTTGGGCGCCGGTGGGTAAAATCATGTGCATCGGCCTCAACTATGTTGATCATGCCAAGGAAACCGGCGCGGCGATTCCCGAGGAGCCGATCCTGTTTCTGAAGGCCAACAGTTCACTGAATGGTCCGGATGATACTGTGGTCATGCCCAAGGATTCGATAAAGTCGGACTGGGAAGTGGAACTCGGCGTGGTAATCGGCACGATAGGAAACAACATCGCCGAAGCCGACGCGCTGTCCCATGTCGCCGGATATTGCGTTGTGAATGATGTTTCAGAGCGCGAATGGCAGATGGAGCATGGACCTACATGGACCAAGGGCAAGAGCTGCGACACATTTTGCCCGATTGGCCCCTGGATGGTCACAGCCGATGAAGTGCCCGATCCGCAAAATCTGGACATGTGGCTGGATGTGAACGGCACGCGCCGCCAGACCGGCAATACCGGGACCATGATATTTGGCGTTGCGGCGCTGATCGCCTACCTGTCGCGGATCATGACGTTGTATCCGGGCGACGTGATATCTACAGGCACGCCGCCTGGTGTGGGTGCGGGCTTCAAGCCGCAGATCTTTCTCAAGGCCGGTGATATCATGAGTCTGGGAATTGCAGGGCTGGGCCAACAGCGCCAGGCCGTGGAAGCGTGGCGGCCGCTATAAGGCGGCTCGTATAGCGATGAAGGATTCAATTCTCATCCATAGCTGGGCACCGGATGAGGTGCTGGCCGACCTGCGCCAGCGTTATGAGGTGGATTACGCTAACTTCTTTGAGTGCGGAACCCTGCCGCAGGATGAGTTGGCCGCTCGCGCTGTCGGAAAAGTCGGTATCATGACCTTGCAGGTACAAATCCCGGCGGCGCTGATCGCAGCAAATGCGGGAACGCTCAAGGCTATTGCGAGTGTCTCGGTCGGGGTCGATGACATCGATGTGGACGCGGCGACAAAGGCGGGCGTTCAGGTGACCAACACGGCTGGTGTACTTGACGATGCGGTGGCCGATTTCGCCATGGGGATGTTGCTGGCGATTGGCCGACGCATCGTTGAATCCGACCGATACACGCGCGCGGGGACGTTTGCCGGGCCGTCCTTTCCCTTATTCTGGGGGGCGCGGATTCGAGGCGAAACCTTGGGCATCATCGGTCTGGGCCGCATTGGTCGCCAAGTAGCTCGGCGGGCGCGCGGCTTCGGTCTCGATATCGTCTATCACAATCGCAATCGGGTCGATGCGGCGACGGAGCGTGCGCTTGGCGTGCGGTATCTGCCGCTGGAAGAATTGCTGTCCAGCGCGCGCTATGTGTTGCTGCAAATCCCGCTGACACAGGAAACGACGCATCTGATCAATGGCGATCGCCTGCAACTGATGCGAAAGGATGCGTATCTGCTGAATATCTCGCGTGGCCCGGTGGTGCATGAAGCGGCGTTGCTGGAAGCTCTGCGTGCTCGCTCGATCGCTGGCGCGGCGCTGGACGTCTATGAATTTGAACCTAAGGTGACGGAGGGTCTCGAAGCGTTGGACAATGTGGTGCTGACTTCGCATATCGCCAGCGGCGATGTGGAAACGCGTCACGACATGGTGCGGCTGGCGGCGAAAAATCTGAAAGCTGTACTGGACGGACAACCGCCGCCCAATCCGATCAATCAGGTACGGTAGGATGGCCTGGGAAGTCGATCTTTCCGGCAAGGTGGCGCTGGTGACCGGCGGCGCGAGCGGTATCGGCCATGCCGCGGCACTTGCCCTGATGCAGGCAGGGGCGGAAGTGATCGTGACGGCGCGCACGGCCAAATCGGTGGCGGCTTGTTCCACCACGACGCCGTTTGGCGAACTGACGGTTTGCAAGCTGGACGTTACCAACGATCTGTCGATCGAGGAGGTGATGGACCGGATCGACCGTCTGGACATATTGGTCAACAATGCCGGCGCGCTCTTGCGCCAGGGGGCAGAGTTTCGCCCCGGTCAGTTCGCGAACATCATCAATACCAATCTGATCGGCTCCATGCGCATGAGTCATGTGTGCCTGGGCAAGCTTGCGATCACCAAGGGGTGCATGGTCAATATCGGCTCTATGTTCAGCTTGTTTGGGTCGCCGGCCACACCGGGCTATGCGGCGAGCAAGGCAGGTTTGGTGAATCTCACCAAATCGCTCGCGGTGTCATGGGCGCATCATCAGGTGCGCATCAACGCGGTCATTCCCGGCTGGATCGAAACGAAGCTGTCGGCCGGAGTGCGGGATGAGCCGGAACGCTATGCGGCGATCTTGCGACGTACACCAATGAAACGATTTGGCGCACCGGATGAAGTCGCAGGCGCCGTATTGTTCCTGTGTTCACCCGCGGCGTCGTTCATTACCGGCAGCGCCATCATCGTCGATGGGGGCTACGCGGCGGCGTGAAGCGAATGCGCCTCGGGCGCGGAGTCAGGTTCGGCGAGCCATGCCGCCCAGCTTACGACCGCCTATCAGATGTACGTGGAAATGCGGCACTTCCTGGCCGCCGTCAGGCCCATTATTGCTGACGATGCGGTAGCCGCTTTCGGCTACGCCGAATTCTAGCGCGAGGCGCCCGGCAGCGCGCAGCAACGCGGCCAATTCGTCAGCACCGGCGCGGGCGGCAAAGTCGTCCATGGATACGTATTTCCTTTTGGGAATGATGAGAATGTGAACCGGCGCCAATTCAGCTATATCGTGAAACGCTAGCACGTGCTCGTCTTCGTACACCTTGTTCACCGGAACCTCGCCGCGCAGGATGCGGGCGAATATGTTGGCGTCGTCATAGGCGGGGGCGTTACCCGTCATGGATCGGTCCTCGCGAGCGTAGTTCAGGAGCGCGCCTTGCCGCGGCGGGCGCGTTTTTCGGCAATGCCAGATTTACCTTCTCGGCGGGAGAGGGCGGCATAGACCTGATCCGGTGTAATGCCGGCATCAGCCCAGAGTATCATAAGGTGAAACAACAGGTCGGCGCTTTCCTCCACCACGGCTTGCCGGTCACGGGTGACGGCAGCGATGACGGTTTCCACCGCCTCCTCGCCGACCTTCTGAGCGATCTTGTCCGTTCCCTGACTTAGCCTGCGGGCGACGTAGGATTCCTCCGGGTCTGCACTGCGCCGTGTTTCTATGGTGGCAAACAGGCGCGCGAGAACCGCAGCGTCAGCCGCCGCCATAGAGTTTCTCCGGGGCGATGAGGGGTGGAGTGATTTCAACGGCACCGCAAGAATCCAGAGAAATGTAGAAGCAGGAGCGACGCCCCGTGTGGCAGGCGACGCCGGTCTGGTCGACCAGCGCGAGCAGGGTGTCGCCATCGCAATCGAGCCGAAGCGCTATGAGATGTTGTATCTGGCCTGAACTTCCCCCCTTGCGCCAGAGCGCATTGCGGCTGCGCGACCAATAGCAGACTCGGCCGGTCTGCAGCGTTTCCGCGACGGCGCGACGGTTCATCCACGCCATCATCAGCACTTCACCGGTATCGTGCTGTTGCGCAATGACCGGTACCAGCCCGTCCGCATTGAAGGTGATGCGGTCCAGCACGTCCGCACTCACGCCGGCGGTGGAGTCTGTGGTGGGTTGCGTGTGCATTGGCGCATAGTAGGCGGCGAGTTCGATAGGATCAATTCAGGGGTGGGCGGCGCGGCGGAGGCGGTCATTTATGGCAATGCCGAGGCTGTAATCGGGTATGGGCATGACGGCGATGGCCGCGGGGGTGAGTGCGTCCAGTTCGTGCAGCATAGCGAACAGGTTCGCGGCAGCTTCCAGGAGGTCCGCAGCAGGACTGAGATTGCGTATGACGGGCGCCGGCGGGGCATCGGGGCCAAACGCCAACAACGCTTCGTTGGGCGATACGCGGGTCGCATTCAGACGCAAGGGGGTTGCCGGCGCGTAGTGGCGTATGAGACGCCCGGGCGATTTGGGAGCGTCGGCGTCGTCATCGGGATCGGCCAATGGACCCAGCGAAACGGGATCGACCACGCCTGGACGCAGCAGAGTGGGAACGCTCGTGAGATCGACAACAGTGGATTCGAGGCCGAGGGCGCAAGGTCCGCCGTCGATAATGACATCAACTGCATCGCCGAGGTCATGGCGTACATGAACAGCCGCGGTGGGGCTGAGGCGTCCAGATCGGTTGGCGCTTGGCGCCGCAACGGGCCGCTCGGTACGCTCCAGTAATTCGCGTGCAAGGGGGTGTGCCGGGCAGCGCAACGCGACGGTATTCAACCCCGCCAACGCGAGTGGTGAGAGGGGGCTGCGAGATTGTTTTTCGAGAACAAGGGTGAGACCGCCGGGCCAGAAGCGCTCCATATACGCTCGGGCACGGGCATCTACCACGGCATATGCGAGCGCTTGGTCGGGATCCGCAATATGGATGATTAGCGGATTGAAATGCGGTCGTCCCTTTACGGCGAAAATTCGTGCGACAGCGCGGTCGTTGGTCGCGTCGGCGCCAAGGCCGTAGACGGTTTCGGTGGGAAAGGCGACGAGGCCGCCCGATTTCAGAAGCGTGGCGGCGCGAGCAACGGTGTCCAAAGCTCAAAACCGGGAAACGCCGCGGTGCGGGAGTTGGATCATTTCAGGTGACGGTTCCGTGCAGGAGGGGCGGCAGGTGAGGCGGCGGGTCATCAGCCATGGCGAAGGTGGCGCTTATCCGCTTCGCGGCCGCATCTGCCGCAGCGGCGGTGCGGGCATGAATTCGACATAGGGGCGCATCGGGGCCCGCAGCCTCGCCAATTGCTGCTACATGCGAAAGTCCGGTTGCGTGATCGATCCCGTCATTGGCGCTGCGGCGGCCGCCGCCAAGGGCGAGTACTGCCAAGCCGAGCGCGCGGGTGTCGATGCCTTGTACATAACCGGCGCGGTGCGGCAGTACCGCCCGTTCCACGGGTGCGCGCGGCAAGCTGCAGTTGGGGCGCTCGAGAATATCGGTCGGGCCGCCCAGTTCCGCGACCATTCGTGCGAAACAGGCAGCCGCGGCACCTGTGTCGAGTACCTGGCTAACTTGTGTTCGTGCGTCGGTTTCACAGGCAGCAAGCCCGGAGAGGCCCAACAATGCTGCCGACAGTGCTTCGACAACGCCGGCGAGGCGCGGATCACGGGCATCGCCGCGCAGGAAGGCCAGTGTCTCGTGCACTTCCAGTGCATTGCCGGCGGTGCGGCCCAGAACCTGGTTCATGTCGGTGATGACGGCGGTGCAGGGCACGCCGGCTCCCTTGCACACCGACACGATGCTCTCGGCGAGCGACCGTGCGGTGTCGTTGGTAACGGCGAATGCGCCATTGCCGGTTTTGATATCCACGACCAGGGCGTCAAGACCGGCTGCGAGTTTCTTGGACAGGATCGATGCGGTGATCAGCGGTTCGGACTCGACAGTCGCGGTGACGTCGCGAATGGCGTAGAGGCGCCGGTCGGCGGGAGCCAGATCGTCGGTCTGGCCAATGATGGCACAGCCGGCGCGATGCACGGTCTGACGAAACACATCGAGGGATGGCGATGTATTGTAGCCGGGGATGGATTCCAGCTTGTCGAGCGTGCCGCCCGTATGGCCGAGACCGCGGCCGGAAATCATGGGCACGCCACCGCCGCAGGCGGCGATGATTGGCGCCAGAACCAGACTCACCTTGTCCCCAACGCCGCCGGTGGAGTGCTTGTCCACCATCGGACCGTCGTGCCAATCAAGAACGGTGCCGGAATCGCGCATGGCGAGGGTCAGTGCAACGCATTCCTCGCGCGACATGCCGCGCCAGAGGACGGCCATGGCGAAAGCGGCAGCCTGCCCTTCGGACACTGCGCCGGATACAAGGCCTTGCACTATGGCGGCGATGTCCACCGCCGGCAGAGCCTCGCCGTCGCGTTTGCGGCGAATGACTTCCTGGGGGAGGAAAAGCGGCGGGGTCATCAGAACGGCTTCACCACTGCCAGAAGGACGATGACGATCATGAGCAGCGTGGGTGCCTCATTGGCGAAGCGGAAAAATCGCTGTGAGCGGCGGTTTTGGTCGGCAGCAAAATCGCGGTGCCAGCCTGCCATGAGGCCATGCAGGCCGCTCAAAGCAAGCACCAGAAGCAGTTTTACCATGAACCAGCCGGATGCAGCATCGGCGGGGCCGGCGACCAATATCAGGCCGAAAACCCACGCAGCAACCATCGCCGGCGTCATGATGACACGCAGCAGGCGCCGCTCCATGGTCTTGAAGGTTTCGCTCTGTTCGGAACCGATGGGAACGGCACAGTGATAGACGAACAGCCGCGGCAGATAGAGCAGCCCGGCCATCCAGGCGATCACCGAGATGATGTGCGCGGCCTTCAGCCAAGGATAAAGACTGCCGAGCAGGTCGGTCACCGCTGAAGTCCCCGCGTCATGTATGGCACGGGCAGGTGGTGAAGGAGGCCGGACACCGCCGCTGCCCAGTCGTGTTGCTTACCGGAATTGACGTGTTCACCGCAGACGGCGCGTCGAGCGCCCTGCGCACCTGGCGGGTGAGTGCGGTGATGAAACGGGGGCAGGTTCCCAAGGCAGGGACGCGGATATAGTGCGGCACGCCGCAGCGTGTGGCAAGACGGCGATACTCGATATCGAGTTCGACCAGCGTTTCTGAATGCTCGGATACGAACGCGATCGGAGCTACGACCAGGGCGCGTCGTTCGGCGCCGGCGCGGGCGATTTCGTCCTCGGTCGCGGGGCCGATCCATTCCAGCGGGCCGACGCGGCTCTGATAGCAGGCCCGCCATTCCGGTGTTTCCGGTGACAGGGCGGCAGCAATGCGGTCAGCCGTGCGTTCAACCTGCCATTGATAGGGGTCGCCGCGGGCGACGACGCGCTTTGGCACTCCATGTGCCGAAAGCAGCAGACGTGGGTTTGCAGGGCCAGCGGTCAGGGCGCGGCGGATCGCATCTGCATGGGCAGCGATGAAGTCAGCGTCATCATAGTAACAGCCGACGGCAGTGGTCGGGGCGGTGAGGCCCGCGGCTCCAGCGGCGCGGCGCCAGGCGGCAAGGGAGGAGCCGGTGGTGGTGGTGGAGAATTGTGGATAGAGCGGCAGCAGGACCACCCGGTCGGGGCGCCAGGCGGCAACGTCCCTCGCCGTGTCCTCAACCAGCGGGTGCCAATAGCGCATGGCGACGAAGATGCGAACGGGGCCTTCGGGGGCGAGTTGCTGCGTGAGCGCGGCGGCCTGGGCCTGGGTTTCCTTCAAAAGGGGGGAGGCGCCGTTCAACTGCCGGTATATCTCCTGTGCTGCCGGCGTGCGGCGCGCCGCCAGCCAGTGCGCGAGTATCCGGCGGACGGGGCCGGGCGCGGCAATGATTGCCGGATCGTTGAACAGATTGCGCAGGAACGGTCGCACGGAGTCCGGCGAGTCGGGACCACCGAGATTGAACAGGACGACAGCGAGCCGCATTTCAGGCGGGTGTGACAGCGGTTTCGGAACGGAGGAGTTCGGCGAGAAAGGCTATGTGAGCCGGGGGGGTTTCGGGCAGCACGCCATGGCCGAGATTGAATACCCATGGGCGGGCGCCGACTACCTGGCGCAGCGCCGCAACAGCGGCAGCCATGGCCTGCCCGCCGACCAGCAGCAGGGCGGGATCGAGATTGCCCTGCACCGTCATGCCGGCGGGCAGGACGCTTTGTGCGTGCGCCATGGGCGCTGATGTGTCAAGACTCACCGCATCGACGCATGAGGCGGCGGCATAATCCGCCAGCGCATGTCCGGCACCGCGCGGAAAACCGATGATGGGCGCCTGCGGGCAAGCAGCATGAACTGCGGCGGCTATGCGCGCCGCCGGCTCCGTGCACCATCGGGAAAACTGGTCGGGAGCCAGGACGCCGGCCCAACTGTCAAACAACTGCACGGCTTCTGCACCGGCACGAATTTGCGCGATCAGATGTGCGGCGACGGATTGTTCGAGTATGGTGACAAGCTGGGCGAAGCTTTCGGGTTCGGCGTAAGCCCAGCGGCGGGCGCGCATGAAGTCGCGGCTGCCGCGGCCCTCCACCATGTAGGCCGCGAGGGTCCAGGGGGCGCCGGCAAAGCCGATCAGCGTTGTTTGCGGTGCGTCGTCGGCAAGTGCCGTGCGCACGCGCGTCAGCGTCTCGTATACGGGTGCCAGGCGGTGGGTGAGCCCTTCGAGGCGGAGGTGAGAAATGTCGGCGGCGGAACTGACGGATTCGAGGCGGGGGCCTTCGCCCTCGATGAATTTCACGGAGACGCCAAGTGCTTCCGGCACCACGAGGATATCGGAAAAAACTATGGCGCCGTCCATGGCGAAGCGCCGGATGGGTTGCAAGGTTGCTTCGGCGGCCAGTGCGGGAGTGCGGCAGAACGCCATGAAGCCGTTCGCGCGGGCGCGCAAGGCGCGGTATTCGGGCAGGTAGCGACCGGCCTGGCGCATGAGCCAGAAGGGCGGTCTGGCAGCGATTTTCCCGCGAAGGGTATTGAGCAGCGGTTTGTCGGGGGGCATGGCATTCATGGCATATGGTTCACACATTCTGGCCGAACGCCTGATGCACAAGCAACGTCAATCTATGCAATATGAATCTTGCTGTTGTTGTTCCTGTGACTAACGGGAATATGTGTTGATCCCGGCGTACCCAACACCGGGAAACTGATGCCCTGTGCGGGGTTTCGGTACCCGCTGGGAGGGGTGTTCCGGCGCGCAAAATTCTGTGGCCAGGTTACGACCAACGCACAGGCGCAGGGTTGCGCAGCGCCCGGAACCTGATTCTTGCACAGTTATGCAGGGGGAATTCACAGACTTATGCCACTATGCCATGTGCATCTGATATCCGACTCCACGGGTGAGACGGTGACCGCGCTGGCGCGGGCGGCGCTGGCGCAGTTCGACCAGATCGAACCGGTGGAACATGCCTGGGCGCTGGTGCGCACGCCGACGCAGATCGAGCGGGCGCTGACGGCGATCCGGCGCGACGGGGGAGTGGTGCTGTACACGCTGGTGGAGCCGGAATTGCGCACGGTTCTGGAGGATGGCTGCCGCGAGGCCGGGGTTGTGTGCATTGATGCGCTGGGGCGTGTGATTGCGGAGTTCGGTCGTTCGTTCGGCGCCGAAAGCCGCCATTCACCGGGGCGGCAGCATTTGCTGGACACCGAGTATTACCGGCGCATCGAGGCCATGCAGTTTGTGCTGGCGCATGATGATGGGCAGGCGCTGAACGACATTGCAAGTGCTGATGTCATTCTGGTCGGGGTGTCGCGGGTATCGAAATCGCCGACATGCATGTATCTGGCGCATCGCGGGCTGCGGGCTGCCAATGTCCCGTTTGTGTCGGGGGCGCCGTTTGCGGAGAAACCTATTGCCGGCGCCGGGCCTCTGGTGGTCGGGTTGACGGCCAGTCCCGATCGGCTGGTGGCGTTGCGGCGGAACCGGTTGCGCAGCATTGGTGAGTATGAATGCAGCGCGTATGCGGATTTGGCGGCGGTGCGCAGCGAGGTCGCGGAGGCGCTGCAACTGTTTGCGCGATGCCGCTGGCCGGTGATCGATGTGACCCGGCGATCGATTGAGGAAACGGCTGCTGCCATTCTGGAACTGCACCGCGGCAGAAACGGGGGGTAGGTATGGCGCGGCGGTTGATTCTGGCCTCCGCCAGCGCGGCGCGGGCGGCGTTGTTGCGCGGTGCGGGTCTGACATTCGAGACGGTTCCAGCGTCGGTGGATGAGTCGTCGGTGCTGGGGGCGATGCGCGCCGACAGCGCCGGCGCAGATACTGCGGCGGAGACGCTGGCGGCGCTGAAAGCGGCCCGGATTTCGGCGCGGGAACCGGAAGCGCTGGTGATCGGTGCCGACCAGATTCTCGTGTGCGGTAATGCCTGGTTCGAGAAACCGGCCGACATGGATGCGGCGCGCGCGCAACTTGCGGCGCTGCGCGGCAAGGAACACAGCCTGGTGACGGCGGTATGTGCGGCGCTTGGCGGCAGCGTCATATGGCGTCACAATGGGGAGGCCCGACTGGTCATGCGCCCGTTCAGCGACAGGTTTCTGGACGAGTATGTTGCGGCGTGCGGCGAGGGTTTGCTGACCTGCGTCGGGGCGTATCGCATTGAGGAGCGCGGCGTGCACCTGTTTTCGCGGATCGACGGTGACTGGTTCACCATATTGGGGCTGCCGCTGCTGCCGCTGCTGCCTCTGCTGCGCGAGCACGGGGTGGCGACGGCATGACGACGCTGACCGGCGGTGCGCGTCTGGCGGGCATTGTCGGCTGGCCGGTTGCGCATTCGCGGTCGCCGCAATTGCATGGGCACTGGCTGAACCGGTACGCGATTGACGGTGCTTATGTGCCGCTGCCGGTACCGCCCGAGCGCATTGGTGCGGCGCTGCGTGCGCTGCCGGCACTGGGTTTCGCCGGTGTGAATGTGACACTGCCGCACAAGGAGGCGGCGGCGCGCATCTGCGACGAGGTGGATGCGCATGCGCGCCGAATCGGCGCGGTGAACACTATCGTCGTGCGTGACGACGGGACGCTGCATGGCAGCAACACGGACGGTTATGGCTTTCTGGAAAGCCTGCGCGGCGAGATCGCCGGCTGGACGGTGCCGGATGCGGCGCTGGTGCTGGGCGCAGGCGGGGCGGCGCGCGGGGTGATTGTTGCCCTGATGGATGCGGGCTGCCGCGAAGTGCGCATTTGCAACCGCACGTATGAGCGTGCGGAAAGTCTGGCGGCCGAGTTCGGCGGCGGCTGTGTTGCATGCGCATGGGGGGAGCGCGGCGATGCGGTGGGCGGCGCCGGGCTGGTGGTGAACACGACCTCGCTCGGCATGGCGGGGAAGCCGGCGCTGGATTTGCCGCTGGGCCATCTGGCGGGTGATGCGGTGGTCACGGATATTGTCTATACGCCGCTGGTCACGCCGTTGCTGGCGGCTGCTGCCGCGCGCGGGGCGCGTGCAGTGGACGGGTTGGGTATGCTGCTGCATCAGGCGCGGCCGGGTTTTGCGGCATGGTTCGGACGTGAGCCGTTGGCGGATCGGGCACTGAGGCAGTATGTCCTGCGCAGTCTGGCGGTGCGATGACAGCGCGGCGCCCGCTGCGGCTGGGCCTCACGGGGTCGATCGCGATGGGCAAGAGCGAGACGGCGCGCATGTTTGCGCGGCTCGGTGCGCCGGTATTCGATGCGGATGCAGAAGTGCATCGTAGTCTGGTGCCGGGCAGGGCCGGTCATGCGGCGGTGGCGGAGGCTTTTCCGGCGGCGCTGCGGTGCGGCGTCATCGATCGCCAGGCACTGGGGCGGCTGGTATTCGGCGACGCAGCGGCGCTGCGGCGGCTGGAGAGGTTGCTGCATCCGCTGGTCGGCGAGGCGCGGGCGCGTTTCATGCGGCGGGCGCGGGCGTTGTCGCGGCCGCTTGTGGTGCTTGATGTGCCGTTGCTGTTCGAGACGGGCGGTGAGGGGCGGTGTGACCTTGTGGCGGTGGTCAGCGCGCCGGCGGCGGTGCAGCGCAGCCGGGCGCTGCGACGGCCCGGTATGACGGCGGAAAAGCTGGGGAAGATACTGGCGCGGCAAATGCCCGACCGCGAAAAGCGCCGGCGGGCGGATTTCGTCATCCCGACCGGCTTGGGGAGGCGCCCGGCCTTGCAGGCGGTGCGGCGCATCGTGAAGCTGGCGGCGGCAGCGTGATGGCCGAATTGCGCGAAGTCGTGCTGGATGTGGAGACAACCGGGCTTAACCCGACTGCCGGGGACCGGGTCATCGAGATCGGGTGCCTGGAACTGATCAATCATGTTCCTACGGGGAAGGTGCTGCAGCATTATGTGCAGCCGGACCGTGACATTCCGGATGAGGTGGTTCGGGTTCATGGCATCACGGCGGAGAAGCTGGCGGACAAGCCGCGTTTTGCGGAAATTGCTGATGAGGTGACGGCGTTTCTCGGCGACGGGGTGGTGGTGGCCCATAATGCGCAATTCGATCTGGGGTTTCTGAACGAGGAACTTGCGCGGGCCGGTCGTGCCTGGTCGCCGGCGAAAGTTGTGGATACGGTGGCCCTGGCGCGGCGCAAGTTTCCGGGAGCGCCGGCAAGTCTGGATGCGCTGTGCGAGCAGTTCCGCATTGATGCTTCGGCGCGGACGAAGCATGGCGCGCTGCTTGACGCGCAATTGCTGGCGGATGTGTATATCGAATTGATCGGCGGGAGGCAGCCGGGCCTGAGCCTTGGCGTGAAGGCGGCGGTTACGGCCCGGCCTGGTGTCAGTGCGGCGCCGATCCGCCCGCGGCGACAGCATGCGGCGACGGCGGAGGAACTGGCGGCGCATGCGGCATTCGTAGACAGGTTGGAGAATCCGATATGGCGGCAATAGCGATTGAGGCCCCGCGGGTGCGGGCGGGCGGCTGGCGCGGTGAGGATCTGGTGCGCAACCGGTCGTGGGAATTCGAACTGGATCGCGCCGGCATTGCGGAATTGGAATCGGCCTTGGCGGCGGTGCGGACGGCCGGTCTGGCGATCATGACGATCGATGCTGCGGCGTTTCCGCTGCCGGGGCTGTCGCCGATGCTGCAGCAGATCGGTGCCGAGTTGCGGGACGGGCGCGGCTTTGCCCTGTTGCACGGATTTCCGGTTACCGACCATGCTCTTGAAGAAATCGAGATCATGTATTGGGGGTTGTGCGCGCATCTGGGAACCGGATTGAGCCAGAACAGCGATGGTGGGCTTATTCACTATGTGACGGAGGGGCCGCGGCGGCCCAATCAGGGCACGCGGGGTGTAGGTTTTCCGCGTGCGGCGCCGCTGCATATCGATTTGATGGATGTGGTATCGCTGTTGTGTGTCCGCCAGGCGCAGGATGACCCGCCGAGTCATGTGGCGAGTTCACTGGCGGTGTATGACGCGCTGGCGGCTGCGCATCCCGAGTGGCTGGAACTGGCGCGTGAAGGGTTTGCGTGGGACCGCATGCAGGAGCATGGTCCGGAGGAGGCGCCGGCGTCGGAATACAAGGTGCCGGTGTTCAGTGAGTCGGGCGGACAGGTTTCGGCGCAATACAACCGCAACTGGATCGAGTCGGCGGGTGAGCGGAGCGGGCGGGCTTTCACCGACGAAGAAACGGCGCTGATGGATTTCATCGACGAAACGGCGGATGCGCAGCGGTATGAATTTTCGTTTGGTACCGGGGATATCCAGTTCTGCAACAACTACACGGTGTTCCACGGGCGCGCTGCGCATGTGTCCGAACCGGAGATGGAGCGGCGCCGCATGTTGATGCGCATCTGGTTTGATGTGTCCGGTTTCCGGCAGTTTTCGGATGAGGCTATCGTGCGTTACGGGAATGGGCGGCATGGGCAGCTTGGCTGGACGGCAGCGGAACTGCGCGATGGTGAGAGCCGGCATCCGCGGCGGCGCCGGGCGGATGGTGCGGTGGCGGCGGACTGACGACTAAATCATAGCAGGGGGTCATGGAACGGTCGTTTCGCAAGGAAGTTGCCCAACTCAGGCTTGGCGAGGGCGACGTGTTCGAGGGCGAGGGGATTCTTGCCGTCACGAAGGCGCTGCTGCAGTCGGGCGTCAGCTATGTCGGCGGGTATCAGGGGTCGCCGGTCTCGCATTTGCTTGATGTCATGGTTGATGCCGGCGACCTGCTCGATGAACTTGGTGTGCATCTGGAGACGCCGACCAGCGAGGCAGCGGCGGCAGCGATGCTGGGCGCGTCGATCAACTATCCGATGCGGGGTGCGGTGACGTGGAAGTCCACGGTCGGCACGAATGTCGCGTCGGATGCGTTGTCCAATCTGGCGTCGGCGGGGGTGCGCGGCGGTGCGCTGATCATTCTCGGCGAGGATTATGGCGAGGGCGCCAGCATCATTCAGGAGCGGAGTCACGCTTTCGCGATGAAGTCGTCGATCTGTCTCCTGGATCCGCGTCCGAGCCTGCCGACCATCGTGCGCACGGTGGAGCAGGGGTTTGCGCTGTCGGAAGCGGCCAATATGCCGGTGATGCTGGAGTTGCGTATTCGCGCGTGCCACATGCATGGGCGGTTTGTGTGCAAGGATAACCGGCGGCCGGAGATTTCGCGGCGGCAGGCGCTGGAGGCGCCGCATTTCGACTATTCGCGGGTGTGCATGCCGCCTTCCACCTATGCGCAGGAGAAAGACAAGATTGCGAACCGGCTGCCGGCTGCGCAGCGCTTCATTCGCGACAACGGGATCAATGAGATCATTGCCGGGGCGCGCAGTGATATCGGGATCATTGTCCAGGGCGGATTGACGAATACGGTGCTGCGCGCGCTGGCGAGCCTTGGTCTGGCGGACCGGTTCGGCAAAAGCGAAATTCCGATTTATGTGCTGAATGCGACCTATCCGCTTGTGCCGGAGGAGGTTACGGCGTTTTGCGCCGGCAAGGAGCGTGTCCTGATGGTCGAGGAAGGGCATCCCGACTATCTGGAGCAGGCGGTGACGGTGGCGCTGCGGCGGGCGGATTTGAACACGGCGGTGCAGGGCAAGGATGTTCTGCCGATGGCGGGCGAATATACCGCCGAGACGGTGCTGCGCGGTGTTGCGGCGTTTGTTGGCAATACAGGTGCGTGGGGCCGGGTGGCGGCAGTGGATGCGCTGAAAGGGGAGGCGGCGGCGCGGTTCGGGGCGCCGGCGCCGGCGCGCCCGCCGAGTTTCTGCACCGGCTGTCCGGAGCGGCCGGTGTTCAGCGCGATGAAGATTGCGGAGAAGGACACGGGCCCCACGCATGTGTCTTCGGATATTGGCTGCCATACATTTTCGACGCTGCCGCCGTTCAACATCGGCAATACGGTGATGGGTTACGGCCTGGGCCTGGCGAGCTCGACGGGGGTTGCCCCCAATTTCAAAGGGCGGACGATCAGTGTCATGGGCGATGGCGGCTTCTGGCATAACGGGCTGGCCTCGGGGATCGGCAGTGCGGCGTTCAATCGCGATGACGGTGTATTGGTGATTTTCAACAACGGCTATACGTCGGCGACGGGCTGGCAGTATTTGCCGTCCAGTCGCACGGACCGCAGCGGGGCGCCGTCGGGCATGTCGATTCAGCGGGCGCTGAAAGGGCTTGGCGTGAGTTGGGTGCGCACGGTGCGCACCTATGATGTGGGCCGCATGGTAAAGACGCTGCGCACGGCGCTGACGACCGGGGCGCGCGGTTTGAAGGTGATCATCGCCGACGGGGAATGCCAGTTGGCGCGGCAGCGGCGGCTGCGGCCGGCGCGGCAGAAGAAGCTGGCGGCGGGCCGGCGCGTGTTGCAGGCGCGCTTCGGCATTGATGACCGGCTGTGTACGGGGGATCATTCGTGCATTCGGTTGTCGGGGTGTCCGTCACTGACGATCAAGCCCAATCCGGATGCGCTGCGGCGCGAGCCGGTGGCGCGGGTCAATAATGACTGTGTGGGTTGCGGGTTATGCGGCGAGGTGGCTCATGCGGCGACGCTGTGTCCGTCGTTTTACCGTGCTGAGCTGGTTCACAATCCGACATGGTGGGATCGGTTGGTTGACCGGTCGCGGCGGGCGGTGATCGGCATGATGCAGCGTCCGGCATGAGCGAGGTACGGCCGCTGGCGGTATTGATTGCCGCGATGGGGGGTGAAGGCGGCGGGGTATTGGCCAACTGGCTGGTAGCCGCGGCGGGCCGGGCCGGTTTCGCCGTTCAGGCGACCTCGATTCCCGGGGTGGCGCAGCGCACCGGTGCGACCACCTATTATCTGGAGATATGGCCCGAGAAGCTTGCAGCAGGCGCGCCGGAGCCGGTGTTTGCGTTGTATCCGACTCCCGGCGAGGTGGATCTGGTGATTGCCAGCGAGCTGGTGGAGGCGGCGCGGGCTGTGGAAAACGGCTATGTGGCGCCGGACCGTACCGTTCTGGTGGCATCGACGCACCGGGTTTACGCGATTGGCGAGCGGGCGGCGATGGCTGACGGCCGGGTTGATTCGGAGCGTCTTCGCGAGGCTGCGGCGGCGTTGTCGCGGCGTGCGGTGCTTGCCGATTTCCGGGAGGCTGCGGGTGCAGCGCGGGCGGCGTTGAATGCGGTGTTGCTGGGAGCGGCGGCGCAGTCGGGCGCGCTGCCCATTTCGGCTGCCGAGTTTCGCGCTGCGGTGGAAGCGGAAGGCAAGGCGGTGGCGGCCAATCTGGCCGGTTTCGCGGCGGGCGAAAGGCTTGCTGCCGGCGAGGATGGCGGGGGTGCGGCGACAGCGGAGGTTGCGGCGCCGCGCCTGCCGGAAGCGCTGGAGTCGGCGGCGGCGGGACTGGACCTGCGGGTTGCGGTTCTGGCGCGCGCCGGGGCGGCGCGGTTGATCGACTATCAGGGCGAAGCCTATGCCGCGTATTATATGGCGCGTCTGGCGCCGGTGGCTGCGCTTTCCCGGGATGCTGCGGAGGAGTGTGCGCGCCAGTTGGCGTTGCGCATGAGTTATGAGGATGTGGTGCGGGTGGCGCAGATCAAGACCGGCGCGCAGCGTTTTGCGGCGTTACGGGACGAGGTGGGCGCTGCCGCCGGCCAACCGGTGCGGGTGCATGAATATCTCAAGCCCGGTCTGGAGGAGTGGTGTGCACTGCTGCCGCCGCGCGCGGCGCGGGCCTTGCTTCGCTGGGCGGCGCGGCGGCGCATGGAGGAGCGGTTTTCCTTTGCTATGCGGATACGCAGCGACACGGTTTTGGGGTTTGTGCTGTTGCGTCTTGTGGTGGCGATGCGGCCCTTGCGCCGCTTTGGCTGGCGCTGGCATGAGGAGCAGCGCCGCATTGATGACTGGCTGGGGCTGGTGACGGAGGCGGCGCGGCGGGATGGCGCGCTGGCGGTGGAGGTGGCGGCGCTGGCCGGGCTGGTGAAGGGGTACGGCAGCACGTTTCGGCGCGGCGTCGAAAATTACGAGCGGATCGCCGAGGCGCTGGTGCGGCCGTGGCTGGAGTCGGGTGCGCCGGCCGGCGCTGCGGGGGCATTGCGGCGCGCGCGCGAGGCGGCGGTTTCCGACCCTGACGGCAAAGCGCTGTCCGCATATCTCGAGACAGGCGGAGCAGCGGCTGCCTGACGCGGGGGTGGTGCGGCGGCAGTGTTTCATGTGAAACATCACGTTGTCATGGCGCTTTATGCGCTGCTGCTGCGGCCAGTTCGGCGTCGGTGTCGAAGGCGACGCCGAGGCGTTCGGCGACGGCGCGGATCAGTTTGACGGAAGTTGCGGGGCCGAGGAGGCCGCGTTCGGACGCTGACAGGACGGCGCCCGTGACCTGCGCCAGCGCCTGGGCGTGGCGAGAGGCATCGCGGGCCACCATTTCGGGCCATTCGACGGTGGGGGTGAATTGCGCGCCTTCGCATGTCACCCCGGCAGCGGCGGCGCGGCAGCGAATGACACAGGCGGCGACCTCTTCGAGTATGGCGGACCATTCACGCTGACGCATGGCGAGGGTCTTGAAGGCGGGGTCGCCCATTTCGGAGGCGGTGGCGCGGTTGACATCACCGCCGCCGCCGAACCAGTGTTCGGGCCAGCCCATGCCGGAAAGGACATGGTTGCGGAGCAGGCGGGCGGCGGCGGAAGCGTCTTCGGCGCCCAGGCGGGGGCTGACTGCGCTCCAGCTTTCGGATTCGTTGTGCACGCGCACGGAGCCGGGCTCGGGGGTGCTGATTTCCCGGGCGCGGCGGGCGACGTCTTCGGCGTCGGCGCCGGCGAGGGTCACATCCCAGACGAAAGCGCGCAGGAAGTCGGCGCGGTCGGCTTCGCCGAGGAGGAAGCGTTCATAGGCGTGCAGCCAGTCGGCGGCGGCCAGCAGGTCGGAGCGGCCGCGCGATGCCGCCATGAGCCGGTTGCGCTGGAACAGGAAGGCTTCGCCGTCGTTCATCGTCTTGCGGATGGCGCGGGCCGGGGCTGCGAACACGGTTTCGGGGCCGTTGATGATGATGCGGTAGCGGCGCGGCTGGCGGCGGCGGTCGCGGGTGGTCACCACGCCGACGGGCCGGGCGGCATTGTCAGGGTCGGTAACGATGGTGGCGATGCGGGCGGGGTCGAGATAGCCGAGGCGGACATGTCCGGACGCAGGGTCGGTGAAGACGGGCCAGCATTGCTCGCCGAACAGGGCGAGTTCGCGCATCATGCGCGGCAGGTTGCGGCGCATGTCAGTGACAGGATCGCGCCAGAAGGCGTCGAGCCAGGTCTGGGCTTGCGTGTCGGGGACGGTGAGGCGGACGCCTTCCGCGAGCAGCCACGCGATGGGCAGTTCAACGAGTTGGCGGGCGAGGAGGTTGTTTTCCCACAGGTTGACGGCGATACTGCGCATTCTTGCCTGGCTGACGGGCGCGAGATCGCGGCGGGCGCCGCCGAGGGGGCGCCAGGACTCATTGTCGGCGTCGGAATCAGGGGCGGCGGCTTCGCGCAGCGGGCGCGATGCGGAATCTTTGGGCGCGGCGGGTTGCAGCCAGCGTGTCAGGCGTTCGGGTATCATGGTGCGGCATTCCGGGTGAGGGTGAATGGCAGGGAGCGGCGGCGCGGGCCGGTGATGGTGACACCGGCGGCAGCGGGCTGCGGGCTGGCGGCGGCGGCGCAGGCGAGCGCACCCGCCCAGAAACGGTCGGCGTGGCCGTCGGCGGCGGTTTCGTTGTCTGCTTCGAGGCGCAGATGGCCGGTGGGGCCGATGGATTTTTGGACGCTGTGGAGATCGGCGCGCAAAGTGGGATTTGCCGGGATTCGCAGGGTTTTGTCCTCCATGCGGGCGCGCAGGCAGGTTGCGAGGTCGAGTTTGCGCGCGGGGGTGAAGGTGACGCCTTCGACGCGGCGAGCGCCGTAGCGGCGTTTCATGTCCTCGACCGGCATTTCGCCGATGCCGGTGCGATCGGCGGCGATGCGGACGGGGCGGTAGCGGGCGGCCATTTCAGCGAGGGCGCGGCTCTGGGCGGCGAAAGTGGCGCCGCGGAGGGTGCGGATTTCGCGCGTCCAGGCGATGTCACCGACGAGTTCCAGCGCCCATGCGGCCCAGAGATCGCGGCGGCGGGCGATATCGACGCCGATGAAGACGGGGCTGCCGGAATAAAGCTCCGGTTTGCCGGCGGCGCGGTGCTCGCAGGCGTCGATGAGTTCGTAAGGCAGCCAGGCGCTGGCTTCGTCGAGCCATTCGCATTCATATTCCTGGCGCCAGAGGTCGGGGTCGGCGAGGCCGGCGCGGAGGGCCTCGGGGTCTGCGGGGTAGCCCTGGGCGACGGCGTCATGGATGGTGACGATATGGCGCGACCAGCGTCCGGCGGCGTTTGCGGCGGTCATCAATTCGTGGAATTTGCCGCTGCGGCCGCGGGGCGTGGAGGTGACTCGGAGCCGCCAGCCACGGGTTATGGTGGGGTAGAGAGCGCCCCAGATTTCGCGGCTGTCGCGATGGAGCGCGAATTCGTCGAGATATACGTTGCGGCTGTAACCGCGGGCGGTATCGGGATTGGCGGGCAGGGCGGTGACGATATTGCCGCCGCCGGCGTCCCATTCCTGGGCGCGGAAGGTTTCGCCGCCGAGCTGCAGATTGTGGTCGAACGCCTCGAGGGCGAGTCCATAGGCGCGGGCATGGAGGCGGATTCCGGCGCGCATGGCTTCGCGGGCCTGGCGTTCGCCGCGGCTGAGGATAAGCCACGGCGCGGCGCGTCCGGCAGCGCGGGCGGCGGCGATGCTGTCGACGATTTCGAGGGTGGCGGTGAAAGTCTTGCCGATCTGGCGCGACCACATGCCGATCTTGAGGCGGGCGCGGTCACGCAGCCAGCGCTGCTGATAGGGATAGAGCGGCACGGCGGCGGGCCGGCGGGAGCGCGTATTCATGCGCTCCCTGCGTCGTGCTCCGGCGCGGCGGGCCGGCCGTCCCACGAGTTTTCGGCGTCGGTTGGGCCGGGTTCGTCGAGGTCGTCGAGATCGTCAAGGCCGTAGACTTCCTGACGGATGCGGCGCAGGGCGGCGCGCGCCCGGGCGCGTGACCGGCGCGCGGCAGATGGTTTGCTACCGCCGCGGTCGGGGTTGCTGTCGGGCTGTCGGGCGCTGCGCCGTTCGGCGGATTCGCCGGCGGCTTCGAGGTCACGCAGGGCGCGGGCGAGCAGGGCGATTTCGCGTGCGTCGACGCCCGGGTCTCCGGGGTCGCCGCCGCTCTTGCGGGCGGCGGCGTTGAAGGCAGCGAGCCGCAGGGCCTCCATGGCGAGGCGGCCGATATTGCCGCCGGGCTGGTCGCGGAGTTCGCGGATCCAGATGTCGGCGATGTCCTGGGCTTCCTCATAGCGGCGCATGGTATGGAGCGCCTGTTTGCGGTAGCGGCCGACGGCGCTGCGCGAGACGGGGATATCCTGCGCGCGCAGGCGGTCCATCAGTTCCTCGGTGGTCGCGCCCTCGCGGATGCGGCGGCGCAGATCGTCGCGGACAGCGCGGGGCAGGCGCGAGATGAGCGAGCGGCAGCCGGCGCGGGTCGGGATTTCCATGGGCTGGCCCATGTCAAGCGGGTTCGAGGCCGGCGGCGGGCGGGCGGCGCACGCCGGGGATGAGGGCAGCGCCGGAGGCGGCGTCGGCGCCGCGTTCGGTGAGGCCGGCGATCATGACACCGCCGATCTCGTCGGTTTCGGCGAGGCCCTGTTCGGCAAGCCAGGCGAGTTCGGTGCGCAGGCGATCGCGGGAGATGGTGTGTCCGCGGTCGGCGCAGGCCATCTTGAGGAGGGATTCGTTGGCGCGCCAGCCGCGCGAGGCGGCGAGCAGGGAGAGCAGCACGAGGCGCAAGTCCTCGGCGGCGCGTTCGGCAAAACGCGGGCTTCTGCGGCGGCTCATGCGCTGCGCTCCAGCAGGTGTCCGTTGATGGCGGCGACCTGGCCGCCAAGGCCGGCTACCATGGTTTCGATACCGCCGAGGGAGGCGCGGATGGCCTTCACGTCGCCGCGGGTTTCGGAAACGCTGGCGGCGAGGGCGCGCAGGTCGCGGGCTTCCGGCAGGCTGCCGATGATGCCGGCGATGCGGCCCTGTTCGGTTTCGACGGTGTCGAGGCGCGCGGTGAGACTGGCGATGGCGGCGTCGGCAGCGCGTCCGGCGCCGGGGCGCCAGATGCCAAGGCGCTGCAATGCCAGTGCGACGCCGCCCATGAGAACGGTGACGGCGGCGACGCCGCCGAAAGCCTGCCAGGCCGCAGCGTCAATCACGGCGCGGCTCCGGCGGCGGCCAGCGTCACACGTCGGCGCTTGTCGACAGCGCGTGCGCCAAACCACCACAACACGCAGGTGGTAGCGAGATAGAGCACGGTGTCGATGATGCGGGGGCGGATGTCGAGGATTTCCATTTCGGAGGCGCCGAGATTGAAATAGATGACGCCCACCAGGGCGATGAAGCCGACGGTGAGGACGGGGCGCAACAGGCCGCGGACGACATCGACAGTGACAAGCCAGGCGCTGTCGCCGCGGCTCCAGCGCCGGCCGGCATGGCGGTGGGACGCTTCGACGGCGCGCCAGGCAGCGGCATCGCGGGCGTCCTCGGCGGCGATGGCGGCAGCGTGTGCAACGGAGGCGGCTTCGACCCTTGCCATTTCCATGTCGAGGCGGCGCAAGGCCAGTTCCTGCAGGTGGCGCTGGCGAGAGGTGAGAAAGTCGGTGATGAAGGACAGGGCGGCGCCAAGCAGGCCGGTAGCGCCGCCGGTGAGAATGGTGAGCAGGGCGTCAATCATATTCAGGGACTCCGTGCGGAAGGGCGGCGTCAGGGCCGACGATGTGAAGGAGGAACGGGGCGTCGGCAGCCCAGTCCATGAGGTGGCGAAGGGCGGTGCGCGAGGCGAGAACGGCCTTCTGGCGGCGGCCCTTGACGGTGAGCGCGCCGCGGCGCAGGCCGGGCAGCAGGCAACCGAGGGTGTGGGTATGGAAGCCGGCTTCGCGGTCGCCGCCGACATTGCCGGCATGAAACAATATGTGGCTGCGCCCGGGGACGTCGGTGACGAGAAGGCAGCGTCCGAAGCGGGGTGAGCGATGGGGCATGGCGAGGTAGTCACCGGCGGGGATGCAGGAGCGGTTGCGGCGGTTGCCGCGCCAGGGCGGCTCCATGGTGTGGAGGCGCAGCGGGCCGGCGGTGAGGAGGCCGAGGGTGCCGTGGGGACTGTCAGCGCCGCGGAGAATGAATGCGCGGTTCATGGAGCTACTCCGCGGTGCCCGGCGGCAGGGAATTGGCGGCGGCGAGGGCAGCATCGCGGCGGTAGCGGCGGGCGGCGCGGCGCGACATGCCGAGGCGGCGGGCGATTTCGGTGGTGGTGAGTCCGGCCTGGGCGAGATGGACGACAAGGGCGCGTCGGGCGAGGGGCACGGCGAGGGCTTCGCCGCCGAAGCGGCGCGTCACGGCGCGCGCCGGGGCGGGACCGACGAGATCAGCCAAGGCGCGGCCGGCGGTGCTGTCGAGGCGGCGGGGTATGTTCCAGCCGTCATCGCCGCCATGCGCGAGGGCGATGGTGCAGGCTGCAGCGCGGCCGGCGACGTCGGCGATTTCGGAAAGCACGCCGGGCAAAGGCGGCGGGGTGAGGGCGAGTGTCTGCGGCATGGCTCACCACCAGTCCGGGATGGGGAGCAGGATGGGGCAGGCGTCGGGTTCCCCGTCATGTTCCACGCGGCAGGCGTCGCACATGCGGTTGTGGGGGCCTTCGGAGAGGAACTCGCGGTTGCAGGTAAGACAGGGGCGGCGGCGGAGGGGGCCGGCGTCAGGGGGTTTGGCGGTGTGTTCGGAGAGCGGGCGGTCAGCGCCCGCGAAGGCCTGGCGTGCGATGAGGGAGAGTTCGGCGGCAGGGGCTGCGCTGCCGGCGAGGCGGCGGCTGAAGGCAGTGAGGGCGCGGATGATGTTGACACGGCGGCGGCCGCCATAATGGCGGCAGAGGGAGCGCATGGTGATGCGGGCGCCGGCCCAGGCGAGTGCCCATGCCATGTGTCTGGCGGCGCGCACGGTATCGGTGCGCTGCCGCGAGGCGAGGGTTGCGGCGGGAATGCCGTAATGCCTTGCGACGGCGCGGTCGATGGCGGCGAGGGGGTTGGCGAGCAGGGCGAGGGGTGCGGCGTTCGGGCCGAGTGCGGCGGCGATATGTTCGCGGGCGGCGGCTGCGGCAATGTCGTGTTCGTGCATCATGGTGCTTACCATATGCAGAGAATCGTGCATATGCAAGTATTATAATGCTCAAGATATAGGATATTTGCTAATGTCGGGGCGCCCGGGGGTTGTTTTCCGGTGCTATTGCCTGTGGCGATGCGGGCCGTTCGGCGCGTCCGATTGTATGTCTTCGGGTGGTGCGTTATGGGTTTTGCCGGAGAATCGCGGCAAATAACATGAACCGGAAGGGCGGTGCATGGCCCGGGGACGAGCGAGAAAGACGAAATCAGGAAGCGATGACCCTGCCGCCCATGGCGCCACGACCGGCCATGAGGCGGAATTGTGGGCGATGGCGGATGCGCTGCGCGGCTCGATGGACGCCGCGGAATACAAGCATGTCGTGCTGGGGCTGATCTTCCTGAAATATATCTCCGACGCCTTTGAGGAGCATCATACCGAGTTGCTCGCCGAATGGGGCGCGGAAGCTGCCGAAGATCGCGACGAGTATCTCGCCGAGAACATTTTCTGGGTACCGCCGGACGCCCGCTGGGACCGTCTCAAGGCGCAGGCGCGGCAGTCTGTCATCGGCCAGATTGTCGACGGTGCGATGGCGGCGATCGAGCGCGACAACCCGGCGCTGAAGGAGGTGCTGCCGAAGGACTATGCCCGGCCGGCGCTCGACAAGCAGCGGCTGGGGCAGCTTATCGACATGATCGGCAATATAAGGGTGGGCGACGCGGAGGCCCGCTCACGGGATGTGCTCGGGCGCGTCTATGAATATTTCCTGTCGCAGTTCGCCAGCGCCGAGGGCAAGAAAGGCGGCGAGTTCTACACGCCGCGCTGTGTGGTGCGGCTGCTGGTCGAGATGATCGAGCCGTATCAGGGCCGGGTCTACGACCCGTGCTGCGGCTCGTCGGGCATGTTCGTGCAATCCGTCGACTTCATCCGCGCTCATGCGACCGGCAATGGCAATGGCGGCCGGGCGAAGGACAGGATCAGCGTCTACGGGCAGGAATCCAACTACACGACGTGGCGGCTGGCGAAGATGAACCTCGCCATCCGGGGCATAGACGGCCGGATCGCGCATGGCGACAGCTTCCACAATGACCGGCATCCGGACCTCAAGGCCGATTTCATCCTGGCCAACCCGCCGTTCAATGTCTCCGACTGGGGCGGTGACCGGCTGACCGAGGACAAGCGCTGGCAGTATGGCGTGCCGCCGAAGGGCAATGCCAATTTCGCCTGGGTGCAGCATATGGTGCACCATCTGGCGCCGGCAGGGACGGCCGGCTTTGTGCTGGCCAACGGCTCCATGTCGTCGGCGCAATCCGGCGAGGGCGAAATCCGCAAGGCGCTGATCGAGGCGGGGCTGGTGGATTGCATGGTGGCGCTGCCGGGGCAGCTTTTCTATTCGACGCAGATTCCCGCGTGCCTGTGGTTTCTGGCGCGCGGCGGCGGGCGGCGGGATGAAATCCTGTTCGTCGATGCGCGCGCGCTCGGCCGCATGGTGGACCGCACCCATCGGGAACTGACGGACGAGGATATCGCCCGCATCGCCGGCACTTACCATGCGTGGCGCAAGGGCGGAGATGCCGACGGTTATGAGGATGTCCCCGGGTTCTGCAAGAGCGCCCCGCTGGAGGAGGTGCGCAAGCACGGCCATGTACTCACGCCGGGCCGCTATGTCGGCGCACCGCCGCAGGAGGATGACGGCGAGCCTTTCGAGGACAAGATGAAGCGGCTGGTTGCGCAATTGCGAGAGCAGCAGGCCGAAGGGGCGCGGCTCGACAAGGCTATCGAAGCGAATCTGGAGGCGCTGGGTTTCGGGCGGGGGTAAGGAGGTATCTCGAGTCTCACAGGCGGGACATAATGGTGTTTGTGTTTCGGTTTCCCGCGAAAAGTGATGCACAACTGCGGTTGTGTGTCATGGATGAACTACAACGCATCGCCGAAGGGGGCGTTTTTGAGTGTCACTGGTGACCGACAAATGGCGTTGTCGCTCCTGTGTGATCCACAATGAAACGGCGTCTGCGGGCAGGTGGAGCCGGGTGTGAACATCACTGCGACCTTTGTGCGCCTTAATTCGCAAGCAATGGGTTCTGAAACAAATGACGGTCGACGAACTCATCCGGCTTCTCGGGAGCTATCCCCCTCATATGCGCGTCGTGGTAAACGGCTACGAGGATGGCTGGGACGATCTCTCGCCCGAACAGATGAACATAACGAAGATTCAACTGAATACCGGCGTTCACCAATGGGAGGGACGGCACGGAGAGCCTCCCTGGCGTGCGGATTCCTCCGCTGACCCTTCCGAGATCGAGGAAGCGCTGGTCCTGAGCCGCGTGTCCTACTGAAAGCGGGTGACGGCGGACGGCTCATGATCGACTACGACAAGTTCAGGCTGTCGCTCAAACGGCTGGAGGAGCAGCATGAGAACTGGCGCCGCGGCAATCCGGCACTGTCGGCTCTCGAACGCGAAGGCATCTCCGAATCCGTCATTCACAGATTCGAGACCTGTTATGACTGCCTGTGGAAGGTGTTGAAACGATATCTGACTGAGGTGCTGGGCCTTGCTGACACGCCCAACGGTCCCAAGCCGATGTTTCGGATTGCGCATGAGAACGATCTGTTCGACTCGCCTCTGGAGCAATGGCTGCGCTATGCGCAGGCGCGCATACACACGGCGCACGACTATGACGGCGAGAAGGCAAAGGCGTGTCTGGAACTCATGCCCGACTTTATCGACGACGCCATCGGCCTGTACCAGACCATGACCGGAACGACATGGGCATAGATCGGACCATCGACATCACAGCGGAGCAGCGGGACACGATCCTGAGGCTGCTCAACCGCTATCTGCCGGGCACGGCCGCATGGGTCTACGGCTCCCGTGCCAAGTGGACGTCGCGCCCGCAATCCGACCTCGATCTGGTGGTCTTTGCGAAACCCGGGCAGAGCAGCCAGGTCGCCGCGCTGCGGGAGGCGTTCGAGGAAAGCGACCTGCCGTTCCGCGTGGACCTGTTCGTATGGGACAAGGTGCCGGAGAGCTTTCGTCCGGAGATCGAGCGGGAGCATGTGGTGTTGGTGAGTGCTCAATCATCAGTCGGGGAAGAACTCATTGCCAAACAACTTGGCTCCAATACCATAATCGTGATGGGGCAATCGCCGGCCGGGGATACCTGCAACATACACGGTGAAGGTGTGCCGCTATTGAACGGGCCGACTGAGTTTGGTTCACATCATCCTGAGCCAGTTCAATTTACTACTGACCCCCGAAAGCTGGCACAGCCTGGCGACCTCCTCTTCTGTGTTCGCGGATCGACAACCGGTCGAATGAACTGGGCTGACCAGCAATATGCAATCGGCAGAGGCATTGCAGCTATTCGTCATAAGAGCGGAGCCGTGCTCCAGCCCTTCGTGCGGGCGGCAGTGGAGTTCAGTTTGCCCGACATCCTCACCCAAGCCACTGGATCGACATTCCCCAATGTATCCGCACGACAGCTCATGGGACTTTGGTGGCCGCCTCTCACGCTCCCCGAACAACGTGCCATCGCGCACGTCTTGGGCACGCTGGACGACAAGATCGAGTTGAACCGGCGCATGAACGAGACGCTGGAGGCTATGGCGCGGGCCATCTTCAAGGACTGGTTCGTCGATTTCGGCCCCACCCGCGCCAAGATGGAAGGACAAGAGCCCTACCTGCCGCCGGAGATATGGAACCTGTTCCCGGATGCACTGGACGACGAGGGAAAGCCGGAGGGATGGTTAAATTATTCGGCTAGAGACTTGTTTGAGTTCAACCCGCACGAGTCGCTGCGAAAGGGAACCGATGCGCCATATCTGGATATGGCAGCCCTGCCAACGGTTGGACTGGCAGCAAGTCTACCTGGGAGACGAGAGTATAAATCTGGCTCGAAGTTCAAGGACGGAGATACACTCTTCGCGCGAATCACACCGTGTTTAGAAAACGGCAAAACAGCTTACGTTTTCGGTCTTGGAGACAAGGTGATAGGTGCGGGTTCCACCGAATTCATTGTGATTCGCTCTCGGACACCAGTTCCTCAGCCAGCCAGCTATTTTCTGGCACGCGATCCAGAATTTCGTGCGCACGCTGAGCGGAGCATGACTGGAACCTCCGGTCGTCAACGTGCGAGGTTCAGACGCATTAAGTCGGCACAGGGTCATTGCACCGACTGATGGCCACCTTTGGCAGGCGTTGGACGATCTGATTGATCCACTAATCTCCAAAGTAACCAGCAATGCCCAACAGTCCCACATTCTTGTCCAAACCCGCGACGCCCTCCTCCCCAAGCTCATCTCCGGCGAAGTTGGCCTCGGAGACGCCAAAGAAGCGGTTGAGGCTGTGGCATGACAACGACACTTCTCACCATACCGGATCGGAAGGAGGGTCTGTCGCTCGTCTATGCCAAGGCGCTGGCGGCGCGAGCGGGCTTCGTAACGTCGACACCCGAGACCGACCGAGACAGTGTCGACCTACACATTCAGGCAGGCGGGCCGCAGCGCCCCGCGCTCGCCTTACAACTGAAGGCGACGGGCGGCCTCGGCCCGCCCCAGGCTGGCGAGCGGCGCTTTCGATTGTCGCTCAAGAACTACGACGACCTGCGGGTCGCTACGCAAACGCCCCGATTGCTTGTCGTTCTCGAATTGCCGGAGAACGAGGAGGAATGGATGACCGTGACCCCGGAGGAGCTCGTCCTGCGGCGGCGCGCCTACTGGCTGAGCCTTCAGCAGGGATACGAAGAAGTTGTCGGTCAGCAGACCGTGACCGTGCGTATCCCGGAGCGCAACGTATTCGACATCGAGGCGTTGCGCATGCTCATCGAGAAGTCAAGAGCAGGAGAAATCTAATGAAAGTGAGCATCCGGGATCCCGACGCCTTGAGAGCGGTTTCTCCCGCGGCGCTTGCTGCCTACGCGCGTAGCGCGGGTTGGCGCCGGGGCGAGTGCTATCGAACCAATTCGAACATATATACCGATGATGTGTTGCCGGAAATCGTCATTCCGCGCACCGCGAATCTCGGCGATTATGCGAGCGTCGTCAGGGGGTTGATCGAGACGTTCGCGGAGGTCACCGAGCAGGACGAACTGGCAGTTTATCGTTCTGTGGTCACCGCAGACAAAGATGTCGTCCGTATTCGGGCCGCCGAGAGCGATGACGGGAGCCTTGCCGTTGACGATGGCGTCGATCTTATCGCGGGCGCCCGTGATCTTTTGTTAGCGACCGCCTGCTCGCTGCGCGCGCCGAAGGCGGTCTACCGCGCAGGCGCGAACCGCGATGCGAGTGACTTGGTGAGACAGATGCGCCTCGGCCAGACAGACCATGGCAGCTTCGTGGTAACATTGCTGACGCCGGTCATCCCGTCGGCTGCGCCTGCGTTATTTCCCGATCCCGACGACGCGCAGGCGCCGATTGAGCGGCGCATGACAAAGCGCCTGGTCGAAGCGCTTGCGGCAGCGCGACAGGCGACAGAGTGGATTGCCGCCGGTGAGGAGCAAGCGTTTGCAGAGACCGTAGCCAATGGAGTGAGTGCAAATCTGTGCGAAGCCATGGCACAGATCGTCAAGCCGTTTTCGTCGCTGGAAGTGAGCGTCTCTTGGGCGCTCACGAGGCCGATGACTGTTGTCCGTACAACCTTTCGCTTTGGCCGCAGGGATGCGCCGATGCTGCGCGAAGCGGCGCGCCTGTTTCGTGAACAAGCGCCGCTGCCGGACCAGCGCCTCTACGGTTTTGTTCGGCTTCTAAAGCGCGAAGCGGGGGATGTAGATGGAACGATCAGCCTAACGACGGATATTGACGGTAGAAGACAGTCGGTGGCTGCGGTTCTAGAGCAACGAGACTACGAGAGGGCCGTTCAGGCCCATAGCGACAAGGCATTGGTCGTGTTGATGGGCGACCTCGAACGGTACGGCCAGAGATGGCGGTTGCTGAACCCTCATCTCGAGCGCGTCTTGCGCGATAACGAGCAAGAACCAGAGGATGATTGAAGAAGACGTGTCATTATCCGGTGTTTTGGAAGCAACCGTCGAAGCCGCCGCTCTCGAATAGCTTGAGAGCCTCGGCTGGAACATCGTTCTCGATACGCGAGCCTCCGTGCGCGGCCGTCGTTGTCGGGGAGGGTCGAGACGCACTGGCGCGGCTCGATCCGGATGCGCAACCGGCTGTTGCGGAGCGGCCTTGCGGGGGATGAGATGAATCGCGCGGCAGGCGGGAAGCATCGATGAGCGGGAAGTCGCCCGCGCAGCCCCCCGGCGGCGAGTTCGTCGTCTATGAGACCCCGGACGGCGAGGTGCGGGTGGATGTGCGCTTCGACCGGGAGACGGTGTGGCTGACCCAACGGCAGATGGCAGATCTGTTCGGGCGGGAGCGATCTGTGATCGCCCGGCATATTGGCAATATATTCAAGGAGGGCGAACTGCGTCGGGATGCAACCTGTGCAAAATTTGCACAGGTTGCACCCGAAGGCAGACGGGCGGTCTCAAGAGAGGTGGATCACTATACCCTCGATGTGATCATTTCCGTCGGTTATCGAGTGAAATCTCTGCGCGGCACGCAGTTCCGAATCTGGGCCACCCGCACCCTGCGTGACCTTCTGGTACGCGGCTACATACTGAATGACCGGCGGCTTGCGGAACGCGGACTCGACGAAACGCGCGAAACTCTCGACCTGCTTGCACGTACCCTCCGGAACCGAGCGCTAGTAGATGACACAGGACACACGGTCCTCAGTCTCATCACGAGCTACGCCGACACATGGCGCCTGCTCCATCAATATGACGAAGACCAGCTGGCACCGCCACCACCGCCGCCGCCCTCACCCCTACGTATGCTCGACCATGCCAGCACCGTCACCGCGATCGCCGCACTCAAACGTAACCTTGCCAAACGGGGCGAAGCCTCGCCGCTCTTCGGTAACCCGCGCGGCGACGGGCTGGAGGCCATTCTCGGCAATATTGAGCAGACCATGTTCGGCGAACCGCTCTATCCCGGTCCGGAAGAGAAGGCGGCGCATCTGCTCTATTTCGTTGTCAAAGACCATCCTTTCGTCGACGGTAACAAACGCATCGGTGCTCTGCTGTTCCTGCTCTATCTGGCGCAGGAAGGCATGGCGGACCGCTTCAACCCCCAGGCGCTGACGTCGCTCACCCTGCTCATTGCCGAAAGCAGGCCGGACAACAAGGATCTGATGATCAGGCTCATCGTCAATCTGTTGGCGGAGGCCGACGAGTGAACCGCATCACCGAGTCCGAAGTCGAGCCGCTGCGCTCGAATGGCTGGAAAGCCTTGGCTGGAGTATCGCGTACGGCCCCGACATCGCTCCCGATACGCCGGACGCGGAACGCGCAGACTACGGCGCGGCGGCGCTGGAAGTGCGGCTTCGCGAGGCGCTGGCGCGGATCAATCCGGGTCTTCCCGCTTCCGCCCTCGACGATGCGTTCCGCAAGCTGATCCGCCCTGAAGGAGCGACGCTGGAAGCCCGCAACCGCGCCTTCCACCGCCTGATCGTCGATGGCGCGACGGTCGAATACCGCGACGACAGCGGCGCGATCCGGGGGACACAGGTCCGCGCGGTCGATTTCGACCATCCCGACAACAACGACTGGCTCGCGGTCAACCAGTTCACGGTGGTCGAGAACAGGCACGAGCGCCGGGCCGACATCGTGCTGTTCGTCAACGGGCTGCCCTTGGGGCTTTTGGAGCTCAAGAATCCGGCGAACGAGGACGCGACGGTCTGGACGGCATGGCAGCAATTGCAGACCTACAAGGCCGAACTGCCGTCGCTGTTTGCTTTCAATGCGGCGCTCATCATCTCCGACGGGGTGGAGGCGCGGATCGGCACGCTGACCGCCGGGCGGGAATGGTTCAAGCCGTGGCGCACGATCTCCGGCGAGGGGCTGGCCGCTCCGGCCCTGCCGCAGTTGCAGGTGATGCTGGCCGGCGCCTGCCAGCCGCGCCGCCTCCTGGCGCTGGTCCGCGATTTCATCGTGTTCGAGGATGACGGCAGCGGCGCACCCATCAAGAAGATGGCCGGCTACCACCAGTTTCACGCCGTTGAGGCAGCCGTTGCCGAGACTCTGCGGGCCGCCGAAATGCAACAGGCCGCGGCGCTCCGCGAGGACACCGGACGCTATGAGTCGGGCCAGAAGCCGGGCGGCGATCCGGGCGACCGGCGCATCGGCGTCGTCTGGCACACGCAGGGCTCGGGCAAGAGCCTGACCATGGCCTTCTATGCCGGGCGCATTGTCCGCGAGCCGGCGATGGCGAACCCGACCATTGTCGTGCTGACCGACCGCAACGATCTCGACGACCAGCTTTTCGGCACCTTCGCCCGCTGCCGGGACCTGCTGCGGCAACCGCCGGTGCAGGCGAAGAGCCGCGCCGATCTGCGCGCCAGACTAGCGGTCGAGGCGGGCGGCGTGGTGTTCACCACCATCCAGAAATTCTTTCCCGAGGAAAGGGGCGACCGGCACCCGCTGCTGTCCGACCGCCGCAACATCGTGGTCATCGCCGACGAGGCGCACCGCAGCCAGTACGATTTCATCGACGGCTTCGCCCGCCACATGCGCGACGCCCTGCCGGGCGCCTCGTTCGTCGGCTTCACCGGTACGCCGATCGAGCTTCAGGACGCCAACACGCGTGCGGTATTCGGCGACTACATCAGCATCTACGACATCCAGCGCGCGGTCGAAGACGGCGCGACGGTGCCGATCTACTACGAGAGCCGGCTCGCCGGCTTGGCGCTCGACGAGGACCAGCGGCCCGCCATCGACCCCGACTTCGAGGAGGCGACCGAGGGCGAGGAACTCGACCGCAGGGAGAAGCTCAAGACGAAGTGGGCGCAGCTCGAAGCCATTGTCGGCGCGGAAAAACGCATCGCCCTCGTCGCCGAGGATATCGCCGCACATTTCGAACAGCGCCTGGAGGCGATGGACGGCAAAGCGATGGTCGTCTGCATGAGCCGGCGCATCTGCATCGACCTCTACCGCGCACTGGTGCGCCTGCGCCCGGAGTGGGAGGACGAGGATGACGGCAAGGGGCAGGTCAAGGTGGTGATGACGGGCGCCGCCTCCGACCCGCCCGACTGGCAGCCCCACATCCGCAACAAGCCGCGGCGCGAGGCGCTGGCCAAGCGGTTCCGCAATGCCGGCGATCCGCTCCGCATCGTGCTGGTGCGCGATATGTGGCTGACCGGCTTCGACGCGCCGAGCCTTCATACCATGTATGTCGACAAGCCGATGCGCGGCCACGGGCTGATGCAGGCGATCGCGCGGGTCAACCGAGTGTTCCGGGACAAGCCGGGCGGCCTTGTGGTCGACTATCTCGGCCTCGCCCACGAACTCAAGCGGGCGCTCGCCACCTATACCGAAAGCGGCGGCAGAGGAAAGACAGCGCTTGATCAGACAGAAGCCGTGGCAGTAATGCAGGAGAAATACGAGGTGTGCTGCGGCCTGTTCCACGGTTTCGACCATGCAAGCTGGATCGACGGCACGCCGGCGGAGCGGCTTGCCCTGCTGCCCGCCGCGCAGGAGCACATACTGGCGCAGGAGGACGGCAAGGAGCGCTGCGTTGGAGCGGTACGGGAGCTGTCGCAGGCATTCGCGCTCGCGGCGCCGCATGATGAGGCGATGCGTATTCGCGACGATGTTGCGTTTTTCCAGGCGGTGCGCGGGGTGCTCGCCAAGGGGGCGGAAGGCGGGCCGCGCCCGGAAAAAGACCTGGACAGCGCGATCCGGCAGATCGTCTCGAAAGCGGTGGCTTCGGAAGGGATCGTCGACATCTTCGCCGCAGCGGGGCTGGAGAAACCCGACATCTCAATCCTGTCGGAGGATTTTCTCGCCGAGGTGCAGGGGATGCCGCAGCGCAACCTCGCAGTCGAACTGCTGCGGAAGCTGTTGAAAGGCGAACTCGCCCAGCGCCGGCGCAAGAATGTGGTGCAGGCCCGGTCCTTTGCCGACCTGCTGGAGCAGACATTGCGGCGCTACCAAAACCGGGCCGTCGAAGCCGCACAGGTGATCGAGGAACTGATTGCACTTGCGCGCGATCTGCGCGAGGCGAGCGCGCGCGGCGAGACGCTGGGGCTGACCGAAGACGAACTCGCCTTCTACGATGCGCTGGAGACCAGTGACAGCGCCGTCCGGGTGCTGGGCGACGAGACGCTGCGCGATATTGCACGCGAACTGGTCGAGGCGGTACGCGGCAATGTGACCATCGACTGGACGCTGCGGGAGAATGTCCGCGCCAATCTGCGCCGGCTGGTCAAGCGCATCCTGCGCAGGTACGGCTACCCGCCCGACAAGCAGGAGAAGGCGACACGGACGGTGCTTGAACAGGCGGAGGCGTTGTCCGCCGGGTGGGTGGCGTGATGCCTGGGAGCCTTTCCCTGTCACGGCGCATCCAGCCGTTGCTCCATCGGAATTGATTTTGCGGCAGGGTCTATGCCGAACGGCTCAAGCTGCGAAATCCACGATGCCCCCATACGCCGGTTGTCTTCGGCAACCGCATGGACAATGCGGGGATTGGGCAACCGTATGAACGGTGCCATCGCCCGGGCGAGTTCGAGGAGGTTCTCGTCACTCGGCGACGGCCAGGCGGGCCAGCGAAATACTGATCGACGGACAACCCTGCCCGAGGGCAATTGCCTTTGAAATTTCTGCGCGGACATGGCTCCGGCTGCGTGACCCAAACTGATAAAGCGCGCCCGAAAGTAAAAGTTGTTGATCTGGTCCCTGTCAGGGATCGAATTATGTTGACATAAAATCGTGTTGCAGTATATATGGCACCATGAGGATCATCGCTCGGCCCAAGCTGATCGCATTCGGGGAGCGCTTCCCAGATGCGAAGGCGCCGCTTGACATGTGGTGGGCAGAGGCCAAGCGCGCGAAGTGGCAAACGCCGGCAGACATCAAGGCGCAATACCGCAATGCGAGCATCCTCAAGGGCGGGCGCGTGGTTTTCAACATCGGTGGCAACAAATATCGGCTGGTCGTTTGGTTCGACTACAAAAAGGGGATTGGATTCGTCCGTTTTTTGGGAACTCACAGGGAGTACGACCGAATCAACGTGGAGGAGGTGTGATGATGAGTAAATTTCGTATTCGGCCAATTCATTCGGAACCGGACTATGCCGACGCGCTTGCCCGCGTTGAAACGCTCATGGATATGGATCGCTCCCCAGCGGAAGACGACGAGCTTGACGTGCTCGCAACCCTTATCGAAGTCTACGAGGATCGGGTGTTTCCTATGGATGCGCCCGATCCTGTCGAGGCCATCAAGTTCCGCATGGAGCAGCTCGGGAAGACCCAGAGCGACCTGGCTCCGATTTTCGGGAGTCGGGCAAAAGCCTCCGAGGTGCTGAGTCGCAAGCGCGACCTGACCCTGAAGATGATCCGCGCTTTGCACGGGCATCTGGGCATTCCGGCCGAGATTTTGATCCGTGACGGCGGGGGCCTGCCTGAGGCTCCTGCCGGGGTTGAGCTCGACCGCTTTCCGGCCGCCGAGATGGCCAGGCGAGGCTGGATCAAGAAGACAGCGGATATGAAAGACCGTATCGAGGAGATCGTGCAGGAGCTCATCGCCTGTGCCGGTGGCCGCGAAGCACTGCCCCAAGCGCTCTTCCGTCAGGGCGGCGGTGCGCGCGCGAATGCCAGGACCGACAAGCATGCCTTGCAGGCGTGGTGTCTCCACATCCTCTGCAAGGCCAGATGCGCGGGGCTTGAGGGCATCTACGAGACCGGAACCATCGATCCTGTCTTCCTGAGAGACCTCGCTCGGCTCAGTGCCTTCGACGATGGACCGAAGCTGGCCAGGGAAAAGCTCGCGAAGCATGGTATCGCTCTGGTTGTCGCGGCCCATCTTCCAAAGACTTATCTTGATGGAGCCGCGCTCTGGACCGTGGACAAGGTACCCGTGGTCGGCATGACAATCCGGTATGACCGTCTCGACAATTTCTGGTTTTGCCTTCTGCATGAGCTTGCTCATCTCGGTCGACATTTCCCGGACGAGAATGGAGAGATCTTTATCGACGATCTTAAACTCCGCGAACGGAATCATGAGCGCGATGACGAACGTGAGCGCGAAGCGGATGAATGGGCGCAAGAAGCGCTGATTCCGTCGGAGATCTGGGATGAGCATCCGGCGCGCAACAACCCGAATGTCCGGAATGTTCTTTCACTTGCGCGGCAGGCCGATGTGCATCCTGCCATCGTGGCAGGACGCATCCGCCACGAGTTGCGTAACTATCGGCTTCTGTCGCAGTTCGTTGGCGCGAAGGAAATACGCCCGCTGCTGACGGATGAACCCGCTTGAACCGCAGCTCAGGCCGAAGTGGTGAACAGGCGGCGCCAGTACTGCGTTGGCGGGAGCAACGGTCCCATGAGCAGGGCCGTGGTTATCAGTCGTCTTCCGATGTGTCGCTGTCAGCGATTGTTGTGCTTGTTTGCGCGGCAGGGAGTGTCACGTTTTGTGCTGCCATGAATCTCCGCTCGCCGGCGATCAGGTTGTCTCGTCGGGTTTGGATCAACTTCTGCGGGTTGTCCTTTCGAACCCACTGGATTGAATCCGGTGTGAAGCCATGTGTCGGCAGAAATTTTGCTAGCTCGCAGTTATTCAGGTGCTGCAGGTCCGCGAACAGGTGGCCGGATTTATCACCATCGACGAACAGGCGGTTTGCGGGACCGCTGGCGAGTTCACCCAGCTCGCTCGAACCGGGCGCGATGTAGCCGACTGCCAATGTGCCTCTGGCGGATAACAGCGCGCCTGGATCAAGGATTTTCTCAACTTTGTGAGAACGTGGCGCCAGCGATGCGAGATAGAGCAGGAAGGTACGAACACGAGCGCTGCGGCCGTCGAAGCGCTCAGGGAATGGTTGCGCCGGCGCATCGAGATCAACAACGGCGAACTCGGTTCTTTTATCCTGCGCGAGGTCGCGAATATCGTGCAATGCGCGAATTGCCTGCGCTGGATTCGCCCCGCCGAACCAGCTTGTGAATGACGTTACCCAGAACCACCGTGTCAGCAGGTCAACCGTGTTCGATGCCGGCTCCGGGCATAGTCGAAAAAACTCGCCCAGGAGAACGATCTGCAGCCCGTAGGGCAGCAAGCGGTCCGACGTGACGCCCAGTGTCTTGAGAAATGCGAGTGCTCGCTTGATACTTTGCTCTGCCGCATTGAGTGCCGTCGGAAGCTGATCCCGAATTTCCGGCTTGATAACAAGTCTAGCCCAATCCTTTGCATAGATATCCCGGCCGAGAGCTGCCAGAACGGATCTCAACAGAAAGACGCGGTTGAGATTTCCAAAACCTTGTCCCGCGAGTTCCTGACTCCACTTGTCCAGTTTCGCTGCCAGATGGAACTCTCCGTCCTGATATGTCAGCGCGGAGACCAGTTCTACGGCCCCCATTTTGCGTCCGGTCCGGTTCAGACGGGCAAACACGGTGACCGCGCTTTCTAGATCGGCTTCGCGAATGTGGATAACCGGAAGCTTATAATTCCGAAATGCGTTTGCAAGGTGATCCGCCTCTTTCAGCCACAGGGCGGATCGGTCGTTGTCCTTGACTTCCTTTTCTATTCGACGGCAGGCGGCGAAAAACCCGGCAGTATCGAGCAGGTTTCGCACCGGGAAATATTGCGGCCCGGGGGCGTTCGCGGCGAGCCGCTGAAAGTTACGGTCTTTGAGGTCAAAATACACGCGCCAATCGATGCCATCGACGATTGCGTCGCAGCCTTCGGGCAGCCGCAATGTGCCGACAAGGGTTGACAGGCGCTGCTGACCGTCGAGCAGATAGCCGATCATACCGGGCGGTTGCGGATCAATCTCGATCGGACCGATCTGCGGCGCGGTCGCGATCTTTTGGTCCGTGTCCCACACCAGGATCGAGCCAATGGGGTAGCCGTTCAGAACGCTGTCGAGCAGTTGGTGAAGATCGTCCTGTTTCCAAACGAAAGCGCGCTGGAATCTCGGCACGCGAATTTTTCCCGCCGCGACATGCTCGACAAGTTTGCCGAGGAAGTGGACCTCCGGAACGACCTCGGTGCGGGAGGTTTCACCGATGGCCATCGGTGACTATACCTCCGCCCGAATGAGTTTGATGCCGCGCTCCAGATCGCCCCGCCCGCGTTTGCGCAGAGCCGACGCAGATTGCACGGTCCAGCATTCCCAGCACTTGTACAGGTTGCCACCGAACCCGTGTGAGAGGATGGCTCGATCCGATGGCGTCAAATTTCCGAATAGCGCCGTTTCCACCGCGGAAAGCTCATCCGGCAAGCCATTCTTCATATCGAAGAAGTCCTTCTGGTCGTTGCCGAGCCTGGCCCAGGCTTCGGCTTGCCGAGCGTGATCCACTCCTGCATCAGGTTTCGCATCGAGAAGTTCCCGGGGCAGGTAATTTTCTGCTTCGCGCTTGGCGAGCATCCAACATGGTACTCCCAGCTCATCACATCGGTTGCGCAAGCTGCGGGCAGTCGGGCTCTCGCTATCGTTCGGCCCCTTTCGGTCGCTGTCGATGATCGCAACCAGCCGGGGACGATACGGTGCATTTTCAACGCGTCGCGCTACTTCACCCGCCATCTGTCCCGTTCCACCCAGACTGTCGATGCGGATCGGCTTGCCCGGACGATGCCAGATATTGTTCAGGGCCTTGTCCAGGCCTGCCACTACGCGCCTGACGAACGCACCGTCGCTGAGCCGGTTCTCGACGAGGATCACCAGCGGCTCCTCGGCAAGACCGGCGGCGCTCCTGGGTTCGAGATCGTTCATACCGGTCGGTCGGATCGTCACCCTCACGCGCCTGCCATGCGGCGCCGACGTCCAGGCGCTCCGCTGAACGGATGCGACGAACAACTCCCGCGCCCTCTGGCCCTGGGACCCCTGATCGCGCATCCAGGATGAGGCCTTAAATTCTTCGGTTCCCTCCACCGCAGCAACGTCCCATATGTGCCAGCCATCTTCAATCTTGTGAAGGATACGGTCCAGCCAGCGATGCGCTTCGGCGTCATTCGCCGCACTCAGGTCGATCTCGATGCGCACCGGTATCATCCGTTCTGCCGGGCGGCGCGCCGGATGGCAATGATCTCCTCATAATCTTCGACAAAAACACCTTCCGGCCATTGATCCATGTCACCCTTATCGTCGATTTTGATTTTCCGAAGGGTTGAACCCCGGCTTCCTTCCACGTCGATCCAGTAGACCAGGACATCTTTCGGCGGTATCCGTTTCTCTGCAATCCAGCGTCGTGCGCGCAGGATCAGCATTTCCGAATGCGTTTCGACAATCATGGGCCGCCGGCGGCCGGCCAGGCTTTCGAGAATGAGTTCTGCAATCTCCGCGTGGACGGCCGGATGGAGTTCGGCCTCGGGATGCTCGATGATATCCACCCCCGGCTTTGCCTTGCCGGCAGTGAACGCCATCACCACAACCGGAAGCACGTGCGACAGACCACGCCCGGATTGCGCGAGCCCGATGCTCCCGCCTTCGCCCGACCTGTGCGTCACCAGATCGAAATATCTTCCCTGCGCCTCAAGATCCAGGCTTACGCCGAAGACCTTCCGATACCAATCTCGAACAGATGCCCTCAGGGTGTCATCCGCGGCGAGTGCCAATGGCGCTTCCTGTCCCTTGGGACCAAGGGTTTTCGGCGGGGACCCGGTCGCCGTAAGCGATGATGCGCGAAGAGCACGTGGACACTGTAAATGACGAATGCCGGAGGCCCAGGCCTTGAGCGCTTCCATTCGAGCATCCGCCCCATCTGCAAGCTCCCCGACTTCCGAGGGGACCAGCCCGCGCCATCGGACTGATCGAGATGTCTGTTCGGTTCCGGATACGAAAACGCTGTAGCGGGACTGTTCATCGAATTCCTGTCTGTGCAATTCGATGTCGAGACCATCGGATTGAAGGCGCCAGTGAGATATTTGACGCTGGGTAGGACGGTCTTGCGAAATGACATTCCGGACCGTGACTCCGAGCGACATTTCGGTTCCGTGATCGGCAAAGGTGGCGGTCAGATGCAAATGACCATGCGCCGACCGTCCGGCAACCAGGTCCTCGAATGTCTCCCCGTGGCGGATACCGCCGGATACCAGCGGCAGAGGCTCCGAGATATCCTCGCCCATCGGCACCAGTCCGCCTGCCAAGAGCGGAATCGCCTGAGCGAGCACTGTTTTTCCGGAATTGTTTGCGCCCACAAGGATGGTCAGGGGGGCCAGTTCCATCTCTACAGGCTCGCTATAGCCCTTGTATCGTTCCAGACTGAATCGTCGCAGTTCCATGGCGCCGTCTGATATGGTTATGCGAAAGATTGGTTAAGTCCTGCTGCCGGTGCGTCGACCGATGGTCCGCTGGCATCCGGCAACGCCCTTGTTCCCATATCACATTCGCCGGGGAACGACGATAACTTCACCGCCCTGCTATACTGGCGGGGTGCTGTGCTGGGGAGAGAATGTCCATGACGGTGCCAGGTTCTTCCCTCATTGTCTCGCGGGAGGCGGGGGGTGTTGCCCGGGTTGTGCTCAACCGGCCTGAAGTGCACAACGCGTTTGATGACGTGCTGATAGCGGAACTTGACGGGCGGTTTGCCGAGCTTGACGGCGATAGGGGAGTGCGCGCCGTCATTCTTACGGGCGCCGGGCGCAGCTTTTCGGCCGGGGCGGATCTCAACTGGATGAAGCGCATGGCGGGTTACGACCATGCGGCCAATCTGGCGGATGCGCGCAATCTGGCGGCGCTGATGCAGCGGATCGCCGGGCTTGCCAAACCGGTGATCGGGCTGATCCAGGGCCCCGCCTATGGCGGCGGGGTCGGTCTTGTCGCGTGCTGCGATATCGCCATCGCGGCGGAAACCGCCCGCTTCAGCTTTTCCGAAGTGCGCCTGGGCCTTGTTCCCGCGGTGATCAGCCCCTGGGTGATCGACGCCATCGGCCCGCGCGCGGCGCGGCGCTATTTTCTCACCGGCGAAAGGTTCGACGCCGCCGAAGCACGCCGGATCGGCCTGATCCACGATATTGCCGCCCCCGCCAATCTTGACGCAGCGGGCGCCCGGATGGCGCAGGGCCTTGCCGCCAACGGACCGCACGCCATGGCGGCGGCCAAGGCGCTTGTGGCCGATGTCTGGCGCCGCCGCGGCGACCCCGGTCTCATTGACGACACGGCCCGCCGGATTGCCGATCTGCGCGCCGGCGCCGAAGGCCGCGAGGGCATCGCGGCGTTTCTCGACAAGCGCCGCCCGGCCTGGGCGGGCTGACGGCCGCGCGCCCCGTGTTCCAGCGCCTCCTGATCGCCAATCGCGGCGAAATCGCCTGCCGCATCATCCGCACCGCGCGCGCCATGGGCATGCGCACCGCCGCTGTCTATTCCGATACCGATGCCGGCGCGCCTCATGTGCGGCTGGCCGACGAGGCCCATGCCGTCGGCCCGCCGCCGGCCGCGGAAAGCTATTTGCGCATGGACGCCATTCTCGACGCGGCGCGGCGCGCCGGCGCCGACGCCATACATCCGGGCTATGGCTTCCTGTCGGAAAACGCCGATTTCGCCGCCGCATGCGCCGATGCCGGCATCGTGTTTGTCGGACCTGCGCCCGACGCCATCCGCGCCATGGGTGAGAAAGACACCGCCAAGCGGCTCATGCAGGCCGCCGATATTCCGGTCATTCCCGGTCATGAAGGCGATGCGGACGACATGTCGGCGCTGGCTGCCGCTGCCGGACGTCTCGGCTATCCCGTGCTTTTGAAGGCGGCTGCCGGGGGCGGCGGGCGGGGCATGAGGCGCGTTGCCGATGAAAGCGAACTGGCCGGTGCCTCGGCCGCGGCGCGCCGCGAGGCGGCCGCGGCGTTCGGCAATGACCGCCTGCTCATGGAAAAACTCGTCGCCCCGGCGCGGCATATCGAAGTACAGGTTTTCGGCGACGGCCACGGCAATGCCGTCCATCTGTTTGAGCGCGATTGCAGCATCCAGCGCCGCTATCAGAAAATCATCGAGGAAGCTCCGGCCCCGGCCGTCACGCCGCAACAGCGCGCCGCGCTGGGCGCTGCGGCGGTACGCGCCGCCGCCGCCGTCAACTATGCCGGCGCCGGCACGGTCGAATTCATCATGAACCCGGAAGGCCGCTTCTGGTTCATGGAAATGAACACCCGCCTTCAGGTCGAACATCCCGCCACCGAGATGATCACCGGCGTGGATCTGGTGGAATGGCAATTGCGCATTGCCGCCGGCGAGCCGCTGCCCCTCGACCAGTCGCGCATCGCCATGCGCGGTCACGCTATCGAGGCGCGCCTGTGCGCGGAGGATGCAGCGCGCGGCTTCCTGCCGGCAACCGGGCGGCTTGTTCATTTTCACCTGCCGCAAGAGCAAGCCGGTCTGGTGCGCGTCGACAGCGGCATTGCCGCGGGCGATGCGGTCACTCCGCATTACGACTCGCTGCTTGCCAAGATCATCGTTCACGGCCGCGACCGGGCCGAAGCGGCGCAGCGCCTCCGCCAAGCGCTCGCCGATACGGAACTTGCGGGCATGCCGTCCAATCTCGGTTTTCTCCGCGCTGTCTCGGCTCATCCGGCGTTCCTGTCAGGCGAGTTTGACACGGGCTTCATCGCCGCCCATGGCGACGGCCTGCTGCCTGACGCCGGCCCGGCGCCGGCGGCGGCGCTGGCGCTCGCCGCCCTGTTCGTGCTGCTCGACCGCAGCGCCCGGGCCCGCCGCAGCGCTGCCCGGCGCTGGTCGCCCTGGGCCGCCGGCGATGGCTGGCGCCTCAATGACGACCCGTGGGACACAATCCGCATCAGCGACGGCGGCGCCCCTGTCGCCATCCCCGTTCGCGCCGCAGGAACCGCGGATGCAGACATGACCCGGTTTGAAATGACCGTGCGCGACGCGGTGCTGTCGGTCGCCGGGGCGCTGGAGACCGGAGGGCGCCTGCGCGCCGTAATTGACGGCGTTCGCATGTCGGCGGTCGTGGTCGCCCGCGCCCATGCCGAGGGACGGCTGTTGACGGTCATGACGGACGGAGACAGCCGCGATTTCGTGCTGCCCGACCCGCTGGCGGCAGCCGCGGCGGTCGATTCCGACGGCGGACGCCTGACGGCGCCCATGCCCGGCAAGATCACCCGCGTCCTGTGCGAGGACGGTGCGGTGGTCGCAGCCGGCGCGCCGCTGATGGTTCTGGAAGCCATGAAGATGGAACACACCATCAATGCGCCAGCGCCCGGCTGCGTGACGCGCGTCAAATTTTCCGTCGGCGATTGGGTGGATGAAGGCGAGACACTGCTCGACTTCACAGCAGGCGAGGCGGAGTCTCCTGCTACGGCGCCCCCGGACGGCGCGTGAACGCATAGGATACCGCCGACACCGCGACCAGCGCTGCCAGAAACGCAAACACCGCGGCATAGGCTTGCGGCGGCGGCACGCCGTCGATCTCCGGCCAAGCGCCGATAATCCCGCCGCTGGCCGCCTGGATCAGGCCCGACCCGCCGAAATTGAACAGATTTGCCGTCGTCAAGCCGCGTCCGACCAGATGATCGGGAAACAGCGCCCTGATATGGCTGATCATCAGTGCCGCATAGCCGCCGAGCAGCCCCGCCAGGCACAGACACAGCGCCGCCGACGCCGGCGCCGTCACCAGACCCGCCGCCATTGCGGCATAGATCGCCGCCGTCGCCGCCGCGCCGCCCAGCACGATGGTCTTGTTCGCCCCCACGCGCGTTCCCAGCCAGCCATAGAACAGCGAGCCCGCCATCAGCGCCACCGCCATCATCATCATGATGTCCGCCGCACGCACCGCGTCGAGACCGTGGACATGGCTCAGCCATGGCGCGCCCCACAGCGCCAGCAGCGTCATGATGGCGCTGTAGGCGCAGGCGTTCAGCGGCAACAGCAGGTGAAGCTGGCGGTTGCGCATGACGGTGCCGACGCCGCGGATTGTCTGGCCCAGCGTCTCGCGCGGGCGCGTGGAAACCCGCGCGTCGGGCGGGGCATCGCGCAGAAAACCGAAAGTAAGCGCCGCCGCGCCGCCTGTCACCACGGCCGCAATGACGAACGCGCCGCGCCAGCCGAACCATTCCGCGCCCCACGCCAGCGGCGTGGTCGACAACAGATTGCCGAGACCACCGACCGCAAGTATAAATCCCGCCATGGCGGGAAAGCGGCGCGGTGAAAACCAGCGCGAGAACACCACCAGCGATCCCATCAATCCCGCTGCGCAGCCAAGCCCGATCAACCCCCGCCCGACGAGCAAGGTGATGAACCCTTCGGCCGCGGCAAACACCAGCGCGCCGACTGCTGCGGCGAGCAGCAGGCAGGTGTTCACCCGCCGCGGGCCATAGCGGTCCAATGCGATTCCGAGCGGGATCTGTGCTGCCGCGAAAACCAGGAAATATGTGCCGCCCAGCGTCCCCAGCGCTGCCGCCGACAGGTCCAGCGTGCGGGCCAGCTCATCGCCGATCACCCCCACCGAGGTGCGGTAGAACATGCTCAGGATGTAACCTGCGCACAGCACCGCGACGATCACCGCGGCCTGACGCCGCCGCGCCGATGCAGGCCTGAAACCGGCAGCCGTCATCGATTCGGGTCAGGCCGACATACGGTCGAGTTCCTCGCATGAGGGCGCGAACCACTGCGCGCCGCTCTCCGCGCGTGAATAGGCGGTGAGGTGATCGCGCACGCCGTCTTCGGCGGCGCCGAACATACGCTGCAGCAGGAAGCCATGGCGGGCCGCGTCGCAGGCAAAGGCAAGGAAATACAGTCCGTGCGCGCGCACCCCGCCCCACGGAAAACTGCGGCGGTAAATCTTCTGCGGGACGCCGCCGAGCGCGGCATCGGTACGGCTGACATGCGATGTGGCGGGCATGGCGGCGCCTGTCAGTTCGATGCTGTCGTTCTTCGTCCGCCCGATCACGCGCTCCTGCTCTGCGGTCGAAAGCGCGTGGAATGCCGCCAGGTCATGGCGCCATTTCTGGGTCAATACATGGCTGCCGCCGGCGCCCGGCGCATCAGCCGGCACCAGTGCTGCTGAGCGCGCCGCCTCGCCTTGCGGGTTGGCGGTGCCGTCGATGAACCCCGTCAGATCGCGGGAGTCGTGATAGATGAAGCCCCACACCTCCAGCGCGCAGCCGCCGCCGAGCGCGGTATCTACGGCTCTCGCGGTGTCGAACAGCCTGTCACGGGTGCTGTCCTGGAACCATAGCAGCACATCGCGCGGCGTGTCGGCCATGCCCGGGATGGCGGGCAGGTCCGCCACCGCCGCTTCTCCGCCGAGCCGCCGATAGGCGCCCGCGCCGAGCGCCAGGACGCCGCTGCCAAGCGCCTGCCGCAAGCGGGTCAATGTGGGTCCGTCAAGCGCCGGCGCATCGAATTCCAGCGCCAGTTGCAGCGGCGCCGCGGGGGCGAACAACCCCGCTTGCGGTGTAGTCATGCCTTCTTTCCCTTTCTGGGTGGTCGCGAGCGGTATTGATCGGACCCGTGTGACGCCTCGGCGCCGCAATGTCTCTTGCGCGCCGCCCGGCAATCGTCAATATCACGTTCCGGGCCCGTAGTTCAGTGGTCAGAACGCGCCGCTCATAACGGTGTTGTCGCAGGTTCGAATCCTGCCGGGCCCACCACCGAAGCGCCGTCGGCGCAAAACCGCAGGGTACGGACATACGCGATGGGAATGTTGGGCGCCTTGCTGGGGGGCACGGTGGGTTTCATGTTCGGCGGGCCGCTGGGCGCGTTGCTCGGCGCGGGCGGCGGACATCTGGTCGGCAAGCTGGCCGGCAATGGCGGCGCTCCGCAAAACCACGAGCACAGCGAAACGGAAGTCGCCGCCATCCTGTCGGTGGCGCTGATCGCGCTGGCCGCCAAGGTGGCGAAGGCTGACGGGCGCGTAACCCGCGACGAGATTTCGGCCTTCCGCCGCGTGTTCAGATTGGGAATTATGTAGCAAAATCCGCAGAGCTGCTTGACAGTTGATTCAGCGTAACCTATTATAGTCCGCATCAGGTTGATGGAGCGCGTCATGCCGAAAGCCAAAGGGACTGCCGAGACTATCAGCATCGTCGAGTTGCTGCGGATGTTCCCGGATAATGCGTCATGCATCGCATGGCTTGAGAAGGTCCGCTGGCACGGCGAGCCGGTGTGTGCGCACTGCGGCGGAACGGGCAAGATCAGCCAGCCGGCAAGCAAGCCGCACACCTATTGGTGCGGACAATGCCGTAAGCACTTCACGGTGACCACAGGAACGATCCTGCACGCGACCAAGACCCCGTTGCAGAATTGGCTCGTTGCACTCTACAGCGTTATGACGGCTCGCAAGGGTATCAGTGCCATGCAATTGTCGAAAGAGCTTGGCGTCCAGTACCGGACTGCATGGTACATGCTGCACCGTATCCGCGAAGCGTGTGCCGGGGGCGAGTTCCAGCTTGAGCGCGTGGTCGAGGTCGATGAGGCATATATCGGCGGACGGGAGAAGAACAAGCACGCGGACAAAAAGCTGCGGGCAGGACGGGGCGCTGTTGGCAAAACGGCGGTAATGGGCGCTAAGGCGCGGGGCGGACAGGTAATTGCGAAGCCAGTAGATAACGTCAATCGGCAGACAGCCTTGGCATTCGTGAAAGAGGCGGCAGCATTCGGCGCGATTATCTTCACGGATACTTCCGCAATTTATCGCGGTCTTCCGTTCATGCACGAAGCCGTCAACCACAGTGCGGGCGAATATGCGCGCGGCCCTGTGCATACGAACGGGATCGAGAGCGTTTGGGCGGTACTCAAGAGGTCTATCACAGGGACATGGCATCATGTCTCAACGAAGCACCTTCACCGCTATGTCAACGAGGCGTCAATGCGCCTCAACAATGGCAATTGCCGGATAGACACCATAGACCGAATGAACGCTTTGGCGGCGCAAATCGGTGGGCGGCGGTTGCCCTATAAGGAACTTGTAGCATGACACTAGAGACGATGAAGCCGACTGATGATCCGAATTTCGACTGGGTTTCGGCTCGTTCAAAGTGTACGATTGCCGCGTGGTTTTCCCGTATAAAGAGCGCTGCTGAAAAGAATGTGTTGACCGCACAAAGTTCTCCGGACATCCGAGCTTCGACGGACCATGTTTCTTTCGATCCCGGGTCATCCACCACGTTTTCTGTGTCTCGTAACGGCAAGAGCGGAGAGACGATCTGCCAAGTCAATTTTGTCCTGAAGGGCGATGTGATTATAGCCGAGAGGGATGACGCTGAGATTTATCGTGTGACTATCGAGTGGGATCGCGCTCGGGCCGAATGCGCCCTCATGAAAAACGGCAAGCATTCGTCACTATGGCGCATCTGCGAGGCGGCTCTGTACCCGCTCTTTTTCGAGTCGTGATCACACCAACGCTACGCACCCACGGGAGATTGCGAATGACCAGAGTCATGTTTGGACTGCTTCTGTGCGCTATCGGATCGCCGGCGGGTTGGGCAGCGAAGGAAAATGTGGAAGTTTACGGGAACCACAGGTTCGATGGATGCACGGTCGAGACAATCCACGACGACTTCACGGACAGCGTGACGGGGCATAGTCTAACGTGTTCCCAAAATGGGAATATGTTTGGCCTAACGTGCAGTGCTGATGGGGGCATGATAGTGCTCTTCGCGCGTGACAGGAATTGGTTCGCCGTTGGAGATGAAATAAACGTCCGCTTTCGTTGGGGAACGCGAAAGGCAAACGAGGGGAATTGGATTCCTTTCGGGAAGGAATCGGCCCTGTCAACAGATGATTCAATTCACGACAGCTTTTTATCTGGAATGGCGGACGAAGATAAACTGATCTATGAAATTGGACTCGCCCCCCGGGCAGCAATGGAACTAAACGATACTGCACGTAGGGCGGTGCCAGATTATCAGGCTCGATGTACAGAAGGGGGGGCAGTACAATGAGCAAGCCTCGCCCGAAAATAGACCCGACTGAAATCGCGAAAACCAAGCGCCCCCCCGTCACTCTAGCGCAGTTCGAGGGAATGTTCGGCCAGATTATGGCTCACCGGGCTAAACCCGAAAAGGGTAGCGAAAACCGCGAGCCGACCAAGGGCGAGCTAAGCGAGAAATGGCAGCTTCGGCGGAAGCCGTGAAGCCACCTGCGGATTTTGCTGCATAATACCCTTTTCGATACCGTTCATGAACACGGCGAACGCCCGGCTAGTGCTGTCGTGCACGCCGGCGTCGGGGCACTCACCGCCGCGGAACGACAGCAGGTAAATCTGCGAATCCCGCGCGAACACAAGGCTGGCATCCAGAAAGCCGTCTATGCGCGCGGCCTGCCACGCGTCACGACCGTAGAGCGTGGTGTCTCCGGGGGCGAGACGCGCCACCGCCCGCATGATGCTGTTGGATTCGAAAATGCCAGTTTTCCCGTCAGGGCTGAACGCTGCCGGCACGGTGCCGAAGGGATGGGCAGCGAGAAAGGCTTTCGTCTTGAACAGCCGCCCCTTGAACCCGGTTCGCCCTTCCACTGCCGCGGTGTCGGAAGCGCCGTCGCGTTCCCCTGCGGCAAGTGGTCGCGCATCGAAATCCCACAGCCAGTCCTGCAATTCACCGGGCGCGCCGCCGCGCAGTTCCACCTCGACACCGCACAGCCGGCCGGTAATGGTTGCCTTCCAGATACGGGGGTTGGGAAGGTAGGAAAATATGCGCAGCCTGGTCATCGGGTGTCCTCTCTGGTCTCGAGGGATGCTGCATGAAGCAGCATCGGCATGGTTTCGCATCCCGCAGCGCATGGGTGCGGACGGTGCCGCCGGCGCCCTGGCCACTGAGGTTTATCGATCTTATCGTAGTTTATCTCAGTTTATCGACCTTATGAGACATTATCGATTCAGAATAAACCGTGATAAGATGGCTTGAAATGGATGCCCGACAGAACCCCTATGCACCTGGCGCCGGCGCGCCTCCGCCGGAGCTCGCGGGGCGTGACGAGTTGATCGAACGTGCCTCTGTGGCGCTGGACCGCTTTCGTGCGGGCAGGTGGGCCCGAAGCTTCATTTTCTACGGATTGCGCGGAGTCGGCAAGACTGTCCTGCTCAACCGCATTCGCCTCGACGCCGCGGCACGCGGCATTGCCGGTGTCAGGGTGGAAGCGTCTGAGGAGCGGTCACTGCCAGCCTTGCTCATTCCGGCGTTGCGTACAGCACTTATGCGTTTGAGCCGCGGCGAAGCGCTCAAGGGCCATTTGAGGAGAGGCATGGGAGCGCTGGCGAACTTCACCAAGGCTCTCAGGGTCAAATATCAGGATATCGAATTCAGCATCGATGCAGACCCTGAAACCGGACTGGCCGACAGCAGTGATCTCGACGCCGATCTCACGGATCTCCTCTCGGCCGTGGGCGAGGCCGCAGGTGAACGCGCCACCGCGATCGTGCTCTTCATGGATGAGTTGCAATATGTGCCGGAAGAGCAGCTTGCCGCACTGATTGCGGCGCTCCACAGCACTGGCCAGGAACAGTTGCCAGTCGCCATGGTGGCGGCGGGGCTACCCCAACTGGTCGGACGAACTGGCGACGCGAAGTCTTACGCAGAGCGGCTCTTCGAATTCGTGCCCGTTGATCGCCTCGATGACCCTGACGCCCGCGACGCCCTGATTGTGCCTGCTTCCAGGGAGGAAGTGGCCTTCAGCCCCGATGCGATTTCCGAAATTCTGCGCCAGACCGGGGGCTATCCTTACTTTCTGCAGGAATGGGGCAAGCACAGTTGGGACGCCGCCAAGGAATCTCCGATTGACCTTGACGATGCGCGGCGCGCAACCCGGGAGGCGATCGCCGAGCTCGATGCGAGCTTTTTCCGCGTGCGCTTTGATCGGCTGACACCAGCCCAAAAACGCTATATGCGAGCCATGGCCGAACTCGGGCCCGGCCCCCACCGATCCGGCGACATCGCCCACATCCTGAAGCGGAAAGTTACAACAATCGCTCCCGTGCGCAAAACGCTTATCGCCAAGGGCATGATTTACAGCCCCGCTCACGGCACCGCCGCGTTTACCGTGCCGCTATTCGACGATTTCATGAAACGGATCGTGCCGGATCACGGAGAAACATAGCCCGCGGGGCGTGCAACGCCGTCGGCGGCGTTGAGGGCATTCGCTCGCGAACAGGATGATATGTGCCGCCTCATCTCTCCGGGTCGATGGCCTGTTGCGGCTGCGGGATGTTGGCGTAGACCTCGAACTTCCCGGCGTCGAAGGTGAATGGCTGTACGATTCCACCGGCTTCCTCGAGCACTGCGGCGACTTCCGGCACAGCGATGGCGTTTTCCCATATGCGCGACAGGATCGGGAACTCTCCGGGGAGATCGATGCCCGCGAGCAGTGCGTTGCGCACCTGCGGCACCAGGAAACAGTCGGCCAGGGTGATCTCGTTTCCGACCGCAAAGGTTCCCGCGGATTGCGGGAGGATACTTTCCAGCGCGCCGAACTCGCGGCGTATGAAATGCAGCCGCAGCGGGTGTTCGGTGGGCGCTGCTTTCACCATGCCCCACTCGCCGATGGCCTGGATGATGAACGGGATGTTCTGATAGGGCTGGGTGTCGGCCGCGATGATCCACATGATGCGGCGCATTTGCGCCCGCAGCCACGGATCACCGGGCAGCATCGGCCGATGCCCGGTATCGCCGATCACGTCCTCCAGATAGTCCACTATCGGCCCTGACTGCGCCATCTTGCGCCCGTCGGGCAGCAGCAGCACGGGGATGCGGCCTTCGGGGTTGAAGGCGGTGAAGTCGGTGGTGCCGAGCTTCTCGGTTTCGGGATCGCCCTCCGGCATGGTGAAGACGGGAATGCCGCGGTGGTCGGTGGCAAAGCCGGTGCTCACCAACTCGACCAGCGAGGACGGAACACCGCGACACCGCAAATAGAGCGTAACCCGCAGGGAAGCGCTGCTGGTCGGGTGGTAGAACAGGCGCATTCGCCCTGCTTGCGGCGTGTTCGTCGCGGTCATGGCTTGTCCCGGCTCCCCGGTATCGTCGGAATTGCTGTTCCCTGCCGCCGTCTGTTTGGCCGGCCAGGTTCAGTATCCAGCATGACTGTGAAACGGATTCGGGGCAAGTTCGGATCCAACGGCTTGGCCTGGATCTCGGCGGAGGGCACGGCGCCGCCTTGGGGTTTCGAGCTGGGTTTGCCGGATGGTCTCCGATGGGTTTATATGGGGCGGAGTTATAGCGTTACGTGTATAATCAGGCCAACGCCGGGAAGGTTTTCCTGGCAGGTGGGATATGGAGGGGAACATGATGGATATGCCGGGCGACTGTTGGAACGCGGCTGATGAGCGGCGTGCGATTGTGATGGCTGGCAAATCCCCCCCCCCCCCCCCCGATACTTCGGTGACTCGCCGGGGCTGCTGAATCGACAGTTTCAGCGCAACGGGTTCGGACGGCGCGTCCTTGCCGTCTGGGCAGTAGTTTTTGGCACAATAGCCGCTGGGGCGGCGCAGGCGAACACCCCGACGGCGCCGCAAAATCTCAGCGCAGACCCGGGCAGCGGCAGCGTCACGCTGAGTTGGGATGCACCCAGTTCCCATGAGGAGGGGGCGATCGAAGGCTATAATGTCGAATATACGAAGGCGAGCCTCGGCTGGGATTTCGCCAATTCGATGGCGCTGTTTTCCAATGCCGGCACGATAACAACTGACATAGACAATCTGACCAACGGGACGCCCTACAACTTCCGTGTCAACGCAGGGAGTGACGGGCCGTGGTCGGAAACCGCCCAGGCGACGCCGCTGGCGGAACTCGCGGAAGCGCCGGCCCGGATGTCGAAGCCCGGCACGAGCCGCTATTCCGGCTTGCCGCTGAAGGTCAAGGTGACATGGACGGCGCCGGATGACGGCGGTTCGGCGATCACCGGCTATGATTTGCGCTACAAACTCAGCAGTGCGGACTGGGATTCGGGCGATACGGTCGTGCTGACCGATCTCACCGGCACCCAGACGGATGTGACCAGTGTGTCCGTCAATATGAATTATGATTTGCAGGTCCGGGCAAAAAACGCGATCGGCGAGGGTTCATGGTCGCCGTCGCAGATGACAACGTGGACGGATGTCCTGGAGGTCGCGCCAACCATAACCGGGACATATGCCTATGAGAAAGACGGCAGCATCCGCGTGGTCTGGAAGCTGCCGAAGGACCACTGGCGCTATCTCACCTACGACCTTGACATCGCCATTGCCGGGGAGGACTGGGACAGCGGGCCCGACATGATCACCGACATCCCGCGGGGCTATTGTCATGACCCCTGCGCCGCTATCACTGTCACTGCGGACGTGCTGGAGCCGGGCGTGCGCTATGCCTTCCGGGTACGCGCGGAGAATCACAAGGGCGACGGTCCCTGGTCCGAGGTCGTGGAAGAGACCGCGAAAGGCGGCGTTCCGTCGGCTCCCGGCACGCCGGACCTCGAGCTGGGAGCGGCATCCGTGGGTATTACGGGGATCGATGCCCTCTGGGGCAAGCCCGATAGCGGCAAGGTGTCTACCTACGATCTCGACGTCGCGGTTGCCGGAGAGGCGTGGGGCGCCGAGCCGACGCATCCGGATATCGCTCCGGAGTCGGACGGGGGCAGGGCGTTGGTGACCGGACTGACCAACGGCGTGCGCTACGCCTTCCGGGTGCGCGGAACGAACAGTTTCGGCGACGGTTCATGGTCCAAGACATCGGAAATCGTCATGATTTCGCCCCCGTCGCCCATGGCTGCGCCAACGATCGTGACCGGCTGGCACAATTGCGCACAGGGCGGCGGGTGCGTTGACATCAGCTGGGCGCCGCCTGCGGACAATGGCGGTGCGGATATCGCCAATTATCGCGTCATCCCCATAAGCGGCGGCAAGAGGAGGTCGGGGGTCGATGTCGCGGCCACGAAGACCAGCCTCCAGATTTACGGCCTCCCGCAGGACGGCGAAGAATTCCGTTTCGCCGTGCGGGCGAAGAATACGGCGGGTTTGTTGAGCAGCTACCACAACAGCAACAACTGGTCCGATGCGGTCGGCCCTGTGACGCTCGAGATTCCCGGCGCGCCGGCAGCGCCTGAACTGGTGGCGGGCTGGGACGGAATCCAGGCGGTACGCTGGGCTCCGCCCTCGGCGGAGAATGGCGGTACGCCGTACCTGTTCTATGATCTCGATGTCGCTGTTGCCGGCCAGGGCTGGGCCTCGGGTCCGGCGCGAATGAGCGGGCTGACGAAGACGTCGACCTACAAGGGCAACTGGCTCGACGACGGCGTACGCTATGCCTTCCGGGTACGGGCGATGAATTCCGCCGGCACCGGCCCGTGGTCGGCGACATCGGAATACACGGTCGGCGGTACCGACGAACTGGAAATTCCCCAGCCGGGGAAACCGACGGCGGAATCCGGGGACGGGGAGATCCGGGTCGAATGGAAAGTCGGGGAAGTCAGCGGCATAGACGGCATGGGCTACTTTTTGGGCGGGAACGTTCAATATGTCGTTGCCGGGCAGGACTGGAGCAGCGCGCAGACCGTGAATAAACGCGGCGGCGGGCCACTTCCGGGCGGCGGCCATTATGGATACACGGTTCTCAGAAACCTCGATAATGGTGTGCGCTACGCCTTCCGGGTGCGCCATGCCGAGTACAAGTCACCCTATCGCAAGGGGCCATGGTCGGCGGTATCGGAGGCGGTTGCCGGGGGCGAGTCGGAAGATGCGCCCGATATGGTGGGCGGACTGACGCTCGCCGCGGGTGACGGCGAAATCACGGCAAGCTGGTCGGCTCCGACCTATGAAGGCGGAAGCTCGATCACCGGGTACGAGGTCGAGTACGGGGTCGATGGCGCAGAAGACGCGCCGGCGCTGGTCACGGTGACCGAGACGACGGCGGTGCTCACCGGTCTCGAGGGCGGCACGCTGTACGCGGTGCGCGTGCGCGCGAAGAACAGCTTCGGCGACGGCGCCTGGTCGGAGTCTGTCACGGCCAGCCCGGAAGGCGATGCGCAGCCGAGTTTCGAGGGGGTTTCCAGTCCGGAACTGAACTTCACGGCGGGCCTTGAGATCGACCCGGAGGCGCTGCCGTCCGCGACGGGCGGCGATGGCGAGCTCGGGTACACAGTGAGTCCCGAGATCGACAATGGTCTCTCCTTCGATGCGGCGGCGCGTGCAATCACCGGCACGCCGGGTTCCGCGGCGCCCGCAGTGACCTACACGCTGACGGCAACCGACGCAGATGGCGATACTGCGGAGCTCACCTTCACCATTACGGTGACGGAGGCGGATGTGCCCGCGAATGTGAGCGCGGCAGCCACGGCGGCAACGGCGTGGAAGACGCTGGATGTGCAGTTCGATGCGCCGGCGGCGGACCCGGACCGGGTTCTGGCGAACACCCAATACCGCGTGCTGGGCCTGAAACAGGGCGCGAGCTGGACCGGCTGGCGGACACTGACCGGTGTGTCGGAGACTGGCGGCCGGGTAAGCGGCTCGACGAAGGCGGGGAAGCTCGCGATCGGTCGCGTGTACGAGGTGCAGCTTCGCTTCTGCGGCGCGACGCCGTCCGACGCGAATTGCGGTTCGGCCTCTGCGGGCGTGCACGGAGCGACGCCGGCGTCTGCGCCGACAAATGCGACGGCCTCGGCGACCGATCCGGCGTCGGAGACGGCGCTGACGCTCGGCTGGGGCATCGCCAATACCGGCGGCAACAAGAACATGCATGCGGCATATGAGTTGGGCTACAGCAGCGACACGGATGCTGCCGAACCTGCGACGCTGGTCGACTCCGCTGACGCACCGGCTTTCGGTGAGACCAAGGCAGAGATCAGCGGCCTTCAGAGCGGAACGGAATACCGCCTGTTCGTGCGCAGCATCATCGCGCATGAGGGCGCGCGGCTGTTCGCCTCGCCCTGGGCTTCCGCCACAGCGACGACCGAAGCCGCAGAGGGACTGACGCTGGGCGAGGCTCCGGACGACCCGCAATGGACGGCAGGCGAAGCAGTCGAGGCGCTCATCCTGCCTGAAGCCACCGGCGGTACGGGCGCCATCACCTACAGCCTCGATCCGGCGACCTGGAACGGTCTGAGTTTCGACGCGGCAACCCGCGAGCTGTCCGGCACCCCTGAGGACGGCGGCAGCAGCGAACTCACCTACACGGCGACGGACGAGGCGGAAGAGACCGCCACGCTGACCTTCACCGTGACAGTCGCGGCAGCCGCGCCGAGCTTCGACGGTGTCGACAGCCCGGCGCTGGCGTTCACCGCCGGCGAGGCGATTGAAGAAGTGACGCTGCCGGCGGCCGCGGGAGGCGAAGGCGCGCTGAGTTATGGCCTGAGCCCGGCGCTGGACAATGGCCTGGCCTTCGACGCCGCCACCCGCAAGGTGTCCGGCATCCCGGAAGCAGCGGCGGAAGCTGTCACTTATACCCTGACCGCTACTGACGAGAACGCTGCCAGCGCAGAGCTCGATTTCACGATCGCGGTGACAGAAGCCGACACCAGCCCGAGCTATGAGGGCGCGGACAGTCCGGCGCTCGCCTTCACTGCCGGCGAAGCCGTCACGCCGGTGACGCTGCCTGCGGCAAGCGGCGGGACCGGAGCGCTCACCTACACGGTCGCGCCGGCGCTTGGCAACGGGCTGGCGTTCGACGCAGCGACACGCCAGGTCTCCGGCACACCGACCGCAGCGGCGGATGCGGCGAGCTATACGCTTACCGCCGCCGACACGGACGGCGACACGGCAGACCTTGCCTTTACGGTCACGGTGACTGAACCCGCCGACACCACTGCGCCGACAGTTACGCTGGCAACGGCGGACGGTGTCGGAAACCCGGCGGTGGGCGCCTTCGGCATCACCATTGCCTTCAGCGAGCCGGTGACGGGCTTTGCGGCAGGCGATCTGACAGTGGCCAGCGGCGCGGCCTCCGGCCTTGCGGGGTCGGATGCATCGTGGACGGCGACCATCACCCCGGATGACGGGTTCTCCGGTGATGTGACAGTGGACATGGCGGCAGGCGTGGTGGAGGACGTGGCCGGCAACGGGAACGAGGCAGCATCGACCCTGGCGGTTGCGGTTGTGCCCCCGGTGACAAAGCCGACCAATGTGGAGAGCGCCACCACGGCGGCGACGGCGTGGAAGTCTCTGGATGTGACTTTCGACGCGCCGCCTGCCTGGACGGGCTGGGTTGCAGCGAACACCCAGATCCGCGTGCTCGGAATGAAGAATGGCGCGGTGCGCACGGGGTGGAAGGCGCCAAAATCCGTCTCGGTGGAGAATGGTCGCGCCAGCGCCTCGACGGGGGCGAGCCTTGCTGTCGGGCGTGTGTATGAGGTGGAACTGCGCTATTGCGGCGTGTCGTCCGATGTCGCTGCAGCGAGGCGTCCGACATGATCCACAGCACAACGCCGGCATCGGCGCCGAGCGATGCCCAGGCGGGGCCGCCCGACTCGGGTTCGCAGACGGCGCTGAAGCTCTCATGGAGCATCGCCAACACCGGCGGCAAGAAGAACCTGCAGGCGGCGTATGAGATCGGCTGGAGTGACGAAACCGGCGCTGCTGCACCAAAGACGCTGCTGGACACGGTGCCCGGCTTCGGTGCGACGGAAGTGGAAATCTCCGGTCTTGAGGCAGGGGAAGCCTACAAGCTGTTCGTGCGCAGCACAGTCGACTGGCAGGGTTCTCGGCTGTTTGCGTCGAACTGGGCGTCGGCAACAGCGACCACGGCGTCGGGTGCGGATGGTCTTGCGAACGAGGCGTTGAAGAATGCGCTTGCGCGTCAGGCGCGGCAGCTTCTTGAGGATGCCTCTACTGTGATCGGCAACCGCATGGCTGACGCCAGCACCGGCAGCGATGCGCTGACAGCGCTTGCGGGCCTGTTCGGCCAGCAGGGTCCGGGCGGCTGCCCGCTTGCGGAAAGCATTGAGGACTGCGTTACCCGAGGCCCCGCCGGCGGCGGCATCGCTGCGCTCTTCAACCCGCAGGGCGGGTTCGGCGCAGCATCTGATCCGTTCAGTCTTGCACAGCAGGGCTCCGGTTTTGCCGGCGGCGCGTTCGGCTTCGATTCACAAGGCGGGTTCGGGACGCAGGACGGCTTCGGCGCGCAGGACCAGTCCTTCGGCTTTGCCGAACTGCGCGAGCGGGCGAAACATGGCTTTGCCATCTCCCTCAACCAACCGCTGCCGCAGCCCGGCGCGCAGTTCACTCAGGACATGGCGCCGGTGCAGGATGACATGCAGCTCACCCTGTGGGGCCAGGCTGCGCCGGGCCTGTCTCAGGGCACCATGTTCTGGGGTATGGATGCACAGCGGCCCGGACGCTGGATGACCGGCCTTGCCTTTGCCGAAAGCACCGGCAGCACCACCTCCGTGCTGTCGCGCGGCAATGGCCGCGTGTCGGGCTTTGCCGAGAGCGAGGTGACGGCGGTCTATCCCTATGCCAGGGGCCGCATCGCCTCGGGTCTGGATGTGTGGAGCCTCGCCGGCTGGGGCCAGGGCCGTCTGGCGAGCCGCTGGGCGGGCCAGTCCGATGTGTCGGGTCCGGAGGAAGTGATCGACCTCCATGGCGGTCTGGCGTTCAGCATGGGCCTTGCCGGCGCCGAGCAGCGCCTCTATGAGCATGGCGGCTTCAGCGTCTCGGCGGTTGGCGATGCCGGGTGGTCGCGCCTTGCCGTATCAGGCGGCACGGCGGATGGCGTGGCGGCGTCGGTGCACCGGACCCGTGCGGCTGTCGAGGGACGCTGGCTGTCGGACGCCTGGACCTCGAACCTGCGTGTCGGTGGCCGCGTTGACGGCGGCGACGGCGAGACGGCTTCGGGCGCTGAGCTTTCGGGTGATGTGCTGCATAGCTGGGGCCGCTGGGAAGCGGGCCTGCAGGGCCGCTGGTACAGCGCGAACACGGCGGAGGCGACTGCGGGCGGGTTTGGCGACCAGGGCGTGCGTGCGGCGCTCGGCCTTCGCAGCGCCGCCGATGGCACAGGCTTGGCGTTCACCCTGTCTCCGGGCTGGGGCACGGCCGGTCTTTCGCACGCAGCGGGTGCGGCGCCGGGCGCCGGGCTTCTGGACGCGCTTCCGGGCAACATGCCCGCCGCAGGCGTGACCGGCGATGCGGCCACGGCGCCTGGAGCACATATCAACGGCCTGGTGTCGTGGGGCGCCGGTGTGGACGGCTTGCTGCGCGGGCAGGAAATCCTGCGTCCCTACGCAGAGTTCTCGATCTCGGCTGACGGCACACGCCACATCCGCACCGGCCTGTCGCTGGAGGGTCCGCTCTGGACCAGCCTTGCCCTGGAGCGCCGCGAAAGCGCCTTCGAATCCCCCAGCCACGGCCTCATGCTGATGCTGGACACACGCTTCTGATGACCGGAAACACCCCCCTGTCAACATCAATACCGTCAGGGGGGTGTCTGGTTGCATAGCTATGCAACCACCGGGATCGGCATGTGATCCAAGTCCTGATGTGATCTGCCGCAACCCTATGGTTCGCAGGGAGTACGTCAAAGCCCGGAGCACCAGCGTTCTCCCGGATGCGATGGTCCAGGGAGAGTATGTGCAGACTTGAACGAAATTCTCCGATTCGAAGCGCCCTAGTCAGATGCGGTGCGCCGACTGCCCGCACGGGGCCGTGAACGATAGCGGCGAATGCAGCCGCAACCCGTGCTTCCGTAAGCTCGCGCACGGTCACCACCGGTTCCGGGTGTTTCATGGGCGCGTTATGCGGGTGTGGCGGTCAAGCGCTTGCGGGGCGCAGATAACCGGAATATCGGCGGCATCCGCAAATTCGCGATCGATCATTGTCCGCGCTTTTTTGCTGCTTCGGATCGGGCGGGATCATTCGCGGAGGACATCCGGCTCATGATCTTCCATGAAGTGGCCAATCTGATGCATGCGCTCATGCAGCACGGTGACAATGCCGATCGCTCCGTCGCTCAACCTCTTCCAGTAGACGAAATGCCGCCGATACCGGAACACATAGCCGCGCACCCCGAACTCGGCCGGGACAGGGCGCGATACGACTGCGTCGGAAGCGATGCCTGCAAAGGCTTCGAACAATCCGGTGACGTAATCCTTCGCTTGCGTTTCCCCCCAGCGCTCACGACTGTACCGGTAGATTTCATTGATGCGGACGGCGGCCGCTGCCTGTACCCGTACCAGCGTCACGCGCCGGGCCGCGCCCTGTTGTTCGCAATAACGTCCGCAGCAGACAACACGTGATAAGTATCATCCGGTGCTGCAAAAGCACGTTCCAGTTCTGCCTTAAGGCGGTCGAAAGCGTCGCGTTCCGCCCGCGCTTTGTCACGCCGTATCAGATCGCGAATGTACTCGCTGACGTTTTCGTAGTCACCGGATTCACCGACATTGGCTGAAACAAAGTCGCTGAGAGCTCCGCTGACGCGAACTGTCATCGTTGTCGTGCGCCGCATGGCCAGTCTCCCTATGATTGCACCAATATTAACTAATATCGAATACATTGACAAGGAAATCCGCTCGCGACTCGCCAAGCCTTCCGTTGCTCGGTGTGCGACACGTTTCCCGATTGCTGCGTCACGCGCGGACGATTTCTGTTCGGGTGGTGACGAGGGAGCGGGGGAGCAGGACGGACTGGACGGCGAGGATTTCGCGGGCGCTTTTTGAGTCACCAGCGCCGCCCTGGGGGCCGTTGGTGAGCAGGGTCTCGACTTCCCAGCCGATCGCCTCGGCGGTGCGGCGGTCGGCGCAGCGTCCCGACAGGCGCAGCCGTACTTCATAAGGTTCCGGCCGGTCGGGCGCGGGGCCGTGGAGACTGTCAATGCCGATCAGGTCCACGCGCCAGTCGTCATAGGTGAAGCCGCGCATGGCGAGGCGTTCGGCGACGACTTCGGCGGCGAGGCGTGCGCGCGCCGCGGCGTTCGGGCCGGCATAGGAAATCTGGCCTTCGCCGATATAGCCGTCGAAATAGCCGACACTCACCTTGTAGGAGGCCGTGCGCGGGGCGGCGCGGGCGCCGGTCACACGCACCTGGTCAGGGCCGGCCTGGTGGAAGCGTATGGCAGTGGCGTCGAGCACGCAGTCGGGCGTGATATAGGCGGCGGGGTCGTGCATTTCGTACAGAAGCTGCTCGGTGCAGGTGCGGACATCCACACGTCCGCCGGCGTCGGGCACCTTGCCGATGGTGACGGCGCCGTCGGCAGAGATGTCAGCGAACGGGAATCCGAGGCGGGCGAGGCCGGGGACATCCTTGATGCCGGGATCAGCGAAATATCCGCCGGTCACCTGGCCGGCGCATTCGAGAAGATGGCCGGCCGCCGTTGCCTGCCCCAGGTGATGATAGTCGTCATATGACCAGCCGAGGGCGTGCAAGGCCGGGGCAACGAAGAGGGACGGGTCGGCAACGCGCCCGGTCATGACGACGGGGGCGCCGGTGGCCAGGGCGTCGCATATGCCGTCGGCGCCGAGATAGGCGTTGGCCGCCGCCATGCGCGGCAGGATCGACTCGAGCGGCTCGCCGCTCTCCATCAGTGTCAGACCGGGGCGTCGGGCGACCGGCTCGCTCACATCATCGCCCAGCAACACGGCGCAGGCGGGGTCGGCGAAACCGGCTTCGGCGGCGATTTCCGCCGCTCGCTTCCCTGCGGCAAGGGGATTGGCCGCGCCCATGTTGGATACCACCCGCACGCCACCTGCGGCGCAGGCGGGCAGCACGGCGTGCAGGCGTTCTTCAAGGCGGGGGCTGGTTCCGTCATGCACGCCGCGCCGCATGGCCAGCGTCTCGCGCGCAATGGTGCGCTCGGCGAGGCATTCGAAGGCGAGATAGTCCACCGCGCCGCGCTCTGCCAGTTCCACCGCCGGTTCCCAGCGGTCGCCGGCGAAACCGGCGCCGCTGCCGATACGGACCGTGCCGTTCTGCATGTCATCGTCACCTGTCTGCTGTGCCATGGTTTCATCATGCCATGGCGGCGCGCCGGTGTCGCGCCTGGGCCGGCTTGCGGGCGTGGCTGCGCCGCTGATATGATGCACGGTATGGAAGCTATGGGAGTCCCTCGATTTTCCCGGTGGTGCGGCGCTCTGGCAGCGGCGTTGTTGTTTGCGGTCCTGTGGGCAGCGCCCGGCGCGGCGCGGCAGGATGATCCGCGCCTCGACTCGCTGTTTGCCGCCCTGCAGGCGGAAACGCCGCCGGCAGATATGCGGCACATTGAACGCTCGATCTGGATCATCTGGCTCGACAGCGGCGATGACACGCTGAATGCGCTGATGGAGGACGGCGTTCGCGCCATGAATGAGGGGGATCACGGCGCGGCGCTGGAGTTGTTCTCGGTCCTGATCGATGCGGCGCCGGATTTCGCCGAAGGGTGGAACAAGCGGGCGACGCTGTATTGGCTGATGGGGGATTTCGAGGCGTCGGTGGAGGATATTGAAGAGACGCTGGCGCTGGAGCCGCGTCATTTCGGCGCTTTGTCAGGTCTGGCGCTGGTGCGTATGGCGCAGCAACGGCCGGACGCGGCATATGAGGCGCTCCGCCGTCTGCTGGCGGTACATCCCCATGCGGAGAGTGCCAGGCGCCGGCTTGAGCGGCTGCGCCGAATCCTCGGACCGGAGGCCTGAGAATCCTTCCGGAAATGCGGTCTGCACGGTTTCGGCGGAGCGGGATGCCCCGCAGTTACGGTCAGGGGTAGTCGCAGACCTGTTCGGTTACGTTGACGAAGCCGCGCGTTTCGGCAGCGGATATGGTGAAATTGTGGGATTTGGGGCCGATCACCACAGCATGATAGAGCGGCAGCACGCCTTCGCTCTCGCTTTGCACGCCGCCTGGCCGGGTGAAGACAATGCTGACTGGCGCCGCAGCGTCGAACCATGCTTCGCGGGCGCCCCCGGCGTCGATTGCCGATGCGCCGGCGCCGGTTACGGTGATGGCGTTGCCGGCGAAGCTTACGGAGGCATGGGCGCCGCGTGACAGGGGGGTTTGCAGGAGGAAGCGGCGCGTCACGACTTCCTCACCGCAGCGCGGTCCGGAGCTTGCAGCGCCGATGACGTAAGAGATCTGGTCCGGCGGCACGCCGTCTGCAATGCGCAGGCGCACTGCCTGCATGATTTCCTGCTCGACGCCTTGCGGCGCCTCGTCGCGATATCGGCGAATGGTTTCGGCGAGTTGCTGCTCGACGGCGGTGCGCGTCGTCTCGGCGTCATCGGCCAATGCCTGTAACCGGGTATTTTCCGCTTCCAGCATTGTAATGCGGTCTTTCAGCATCTCACTGCGGGAAGCCGCGCGGTCGCTGCCCATGCCGTAGGCCCAATAGGATACGATGCCGCCGACGGTGACGTAGATCAGCGCGCGGAGGGCGCCGCCGCGCAGGCGCCCGCGCCGGCGGTTGTCGAGGCGTTTCGAGCCGGGGCCGCCGAGAATCATTGGTTGCGCAGATGCGGCGGTTCGGGACTGCGTTGCGGGCCTGTGCGCCTGCCGGGGCGCCGCGCTGCCCCGGCGCAGTTCATCGGCAGCTTATGGTGCCTGGCGGATGCCCACAATATCGACACGGTCAGGCGGGCCGGCCTCATATTTTGCTCCCAGTGCGCGCACATCGATGCGGGCGGCGTTGACTTCCGAGTCGATGAGATAGGTGCGCACTGCCAGCGCGCGCCACAAGGACAAGCGCCGGGCGGCGCTGGAGCTCGAGTCTCCGGCGCCGGCATAGGCCTTGAGACGCACGCGCAAGTCGGGGTCGGCGCGCAATTCCGCAGCGACCTGATCAAGCATCGGCAGCGCGGTGCGCGGGAGATTGCTGTCGCCGACCGGGAACGGCACGCTGATGGGTGCGTCCAGCGCGATGGCCGCGGCAGGCTCCGGCGGGGGCGCGGCGTCGGGCGGCGCGGCGGCAGGCAAGGCGGCAGTGACAGCGGCCGGCGCGGTCGCGGTGTCGGCGGGGAGAGTTCCCTCCGCGGCCGGTTCTGGCTCTGCCGGGGTCATCGCGGTCGTGCTCGAAGGCGGCGGCGGGGCGGCAACGGCGGCGGGCGGCGGCGGCAGGACGGCTTGAGTCCGCTGCGGCAGCGGGGCGATGTCTCCTGTGCGGTCGGCGCTTCGGTCGGATGCTGCAGGGTTTCTCAGGACGACAGGCGGCAGGTGTCCGGCGGCGGGATCGCCGATGACGTGCGAGCGGGGCGGCCCGAGGCGGGCGTCGTAGAGCGGCAGCCCGTCGGCGCCGTGTTCCGGCACAGGAGAAACCTGCGCGGCAGCGCCGCCCACGGCCTCCAGCACGCCGGTGTTGACCTCGACGTCGGGGAGGCGGAAGTCTGCGGCTCTGCGATCCTGCGCCGCTGCCGGGTCGGCGGCGATCCAGACAATGGCCGCGCCGAGAAGAGGAATTCGCGCTGTCGCGAACACATGGCGAAGTCGATCGAAAGGAGTTGACACTGTCATCTTGGCCTCATGATCTCTTGCGCAAGTTGCAAATGGCTGCAAGCAACGGTTCGCTATTACCGTGTGCTTCCACACCCCGAAGAATACCTGCGACAGCGTCTGCGAACAACCTTTACGCTCATCCCCGCATGCTGGTTCAGGTTGCGGTTTCGCGCCGCGGGCGCGGCGCCGCGGCGGCGAGTCTGGTGATTCGGTGCAGCAGGGCGGTGATCAAGCGGCCCTCGGCGGCGAGCATCAAGGGGGCGCGGGCGCCTTCCAGCGGCAATTGCTCGGTGAGGGCGCCGGCTTCACGGCACAAGAGTGCGCCGACGGCGAGGGTCGGCGGCGAGGCGCTGCCGACAAAGCCGTGAAAGCGTCCGCTCGCCACCCAGGCAAGGTCCAGCGCCGGCGCGCCTGTCAGCCGCATGTCGGCGGGGCCGGCGGCGGTTGCGAGGCGGGCAGTCGCCAACCCGGGCGGCGGGGCCAGCGCGATCAGCGCCGACTCGGGGTCCGGGGCGGCGGCGCTGCGAAGGCGCCGCTGGTTGACAAAGGCACCCCTGCCGCGTTCCGCCCAATAGAGGTCGCCGCGCAGGGCATCGTAAATGACCCCTGCGGCAAGTTTTCCGGCTTCGCGTGCGCCGATGACAATGGCGAATGCGGGTACGCCGCGGGCGAGATTGCCGGCTCCGTCGAGCGGGGCGACGAGCCATGCAGGTTCATTGCCGCGTCCGGGCTCGGCGTCGAACAGCGGCGGGCCGCGGCGGGCCCGCTCCAGCTTGTGCGCCAGTGTTTCGGTGACACGCCGGGTTGTGCGCGCTGCGAGTGGTGCGGCGCCCTTGCGGCTGGCGAGCAATTGTTCGATTTCGCCGAAGTCGCGCCGCAGGATGCGGGCGGCATGGGCCGCCGCTTCCGCCATGACATTGACGTGCGCCGAGCGGACGGCCATGGCGGTACGGGCCGGGGTTTCAGTCTTTGGCGCGTTCGGCGTAGGTCCCGTCAGCCGTGTTGACAACGACGCGGACGCCGGTTTCGACATGGGGCGGCACCATGATGCGCTGGCCGTTTTCCAGCGTGGCCGGCTTGAAGCTGGAAGCGGCGGTCTGGCCTTTCACCACGGGTTCGGTTTCGGTCACTTCCATGGTGACGGTATCGGCGAGGCGGATACCGATGGGTTTGCCGTCGAAGATTTCCACCTCCACCTCCATTTCTTCCTGCAGCCAGGGGCGTCCGCCGACGATGAGGCCGGCGTCGACGTCGATCTGGTCGTAGGTTTCGGCGTCCATGAGAGTGAGGATTTCTCCGTCGCCATAGAGGTACTGGTATTTTTTCTGTTCGAGCCAGGCGCGTTCGACGGCTTCGGCGGCGCGGAAGCGTTCGTTCAGCTTGGTGCCGTCGCGGAGGTTTTTCAGTTCCACCTGGTTGTAGGCGCCGCCCTTGCCCGGTTGCGTCGCCTGGTTCCTGACGACGCGCCAAAGGGCGCCCTTGTGCTCGATGACCATGCCCGGGCGCACGGCATTGCCGTTGATTTTCATACCGTGTTCGATGCCTGAAAGGGGGGTTGGAAGCGGGCACGGGCCACGCTGAAACTTATCATTGGCGACCGTGCGGCGCAATCCCCCGGTCAGGCCGCGGGATGATTCGGGCGCCGTGACAGGGCGTGAGGTGAAATACGATGCTGTTTCACGTGAAACAATTTGCGGCGGCGGTCCTGCCCTGTCATTCGGCGGTGAGACAATCTGCCATGGAACGGGCCATGGCCGTGATGAGGCCGGGATAAAGGTCCGGTCCCGGTTTCAGCCCTCCGCCGTTCGGATCCAGGGTTGCGACGCGGGCGTCAGTGCCTTCGACCGCCGTGTAGACCAGCTTGTCGTCGAGTTGCGGTTCGAGGAAGACGCACATCACACCCTTGGAGCGTATGACGTCGCGGATGCGTGCTATGCGCGCCGGGCTGGGTGATTCCGCGTCTCCCGACGCAATGGCGCCGGCATTGAAGATTTCGAAGCGCTGGTCGAAGTACCCGTAGGCGTCGTGGGCAGTGACGAACGGCTTGTCATGCACGGGCGCCAGAATTTCATTCGTGGTGCGGATCAGCTCCTCGATGCGCTCGCGACCTGACCTGGCATTGGCGGCGTAGGCCGCGGCGTTGTCCGGATCCGCCTGCGCGAGAACGGTGGCGATGTGCGTCAACATGGCTGCACCGTTGCGGGGGTCCAGCCATATATGCGGGTCGGCGCCTTCATGTACGTGGGCGTGATCATCCTCTTCCTCGTGGTCGGCATGATCATCGTGGGTCGCGTGGTCGTCGTCCTCCTCGTGGTCGGCATGATCATCGTGGGCCGTGTGGTCGCCCTCTTCCTCGTGGTCGGCGTGATCATCCTCTTCCTCGTGGTCGGCGTGATCATCCTCCTCCTCGTGGTCGGCATGATCATCGTGGGTCGCGTGGTCGTCCTCCTCCTCGTGGTCGGCGTGATCATCCTGATCGTCGTGGTCCCCATACTCCAATATGCTGACGCCCGGGGAGTCCATCAGCGCGGCGATCTGGGCGTCGTCTTTCGCAAGGCTGTCGATCGCCTTTCCCAGCCATGGCGTGAGTTCCTCGCCGATCCAGAAGATCGCGTCCGCCCGCGCGAGGCGCCGTGCTTCGGACGGGCGCATGGAATAGTGGTGCGGTGAGGCGCCGGGCGGCAGGATGTATGAGGGTGTTCCGATGCCCCGCATGACCTGCGCCACCAATGAGTGGACCGGCTGAAAATCGGTTACGACAGCGGGGGCCGACAGCGCCGGTATTGCGACCGTCGCAGCAAATGCCGCCGGAACGAGAAACCACAAGCGCATTGCCGAAGCCCCCTGGAACGTGACGTTGAATGACAAGCCTGCGACATAGTAGAATGCCGCATGATGCGGCGCAACAAGCCGGACGAGAGGGACATGCCGGATCGAGGCCTCAGGGAACGGGAGGAAGATCACCACCCTGAGGCGCCATTTCCGGGTGCGTGCGATGCGGCCCCAGCCACGGTGCCATTCCCGATGGCCGCGAACCGGCGAGTTTCGTAGATGCCGTTGATACGGTGCAACGGCCTGACGGTGCGGTATGCCGGACGCATCATCCTTCATGACATTCATCTGGCTATTGAGCGCGGTGAAATCGCCACGGTGGTCGGCCCCAACGGCGCCGGAAAATCGACCCTGCTGCGGGCAATGATCGGTTCGATCCGCGCCAGTGAGGGCCGGGTTGAACGCATGTCCGGTCTGCGCATCGGTTACGTACCGCAGCGTCTCCGTCTTGACTCCACGCTGCCGTTGACGGTCAGGCGTTTTCTTCGTCTGGGCGCGGGAGGAGAGCCGGAGGAGATCGACAAGGTGGCGGCCGAGACGGGTATTTCGGACCTCGAAGGGCGGGCGATGTCTGCCCTCTCCGGCGGGCAGTTCCAGCGCGTTCTTCTGGCGCGCGCGCTGCTCGCGCAGCCTGACCTTCTCGTGCTCGACGAGCCGGCTCAGGGACTGGACCAGCCAAGTGTTGTCGGGCTGTACCGCCTGTTGGAACGTATCCGGTCGCGGCTGGGGTGCGGCATACTGGTGGTCAGCCACGATCTGCATGTCGTGATGGGGTCGGCGGACCGCGTGATCGGGTTGAACGGGATCATCTGGTGCGACGGCCCGCCGATCACGGTTTCGTCGACGTTCGAGTATCAGGCATTGTTCGGCGAACTGAAAGAAGGCGTTCTTGCGCTCAGCCCCTATACGATGCAAGGCGAGCGCCCGACCCATGCTCGATGACTTTCTGGTACGCGCATGTCTTGCGGCCATGGGCGTTGCCCTTGCTGCCGGAACGCTGGGTTGTTTCGTGGTCTGGAGGCGCATCGCCTATTTCGGCGATGCCACCGCTCATGCCGCGATCCTGGGAGTGGCGTTGTCGCTGGCATTCGACCTGTCCACGATAACAGGGGTGCTGGTTGTGGCCGTGATCGTAGCGGCCGGCGTTGCCATATTTTCCGGACGAGGCCTCGCCATGGATACGCTTCTCGGCGTCGCATCCCATGGCGGCCTTGCCATAGGCGTTGTAGCGATTGCACTGGTTTCAGAGCGCGCGGTCGATATCGAGGCCTATCTGTTCGGTGAACTTCTTGCCGTGAACGTGCAGGATGTGTTCGTTATCTGGGTCGGTACGGCTTTGGTTGTGGGCTTGATCATCTGGCGATGGTCGGCGCTTCTGACGGTTACGCTGGATCCGGACCTGGCCCGCGCTTCCGGGTTTTCACCGAAGCGGGAGGAACTCTTTCTGATGGTCGCGCTCGCCCTGGTCGTGGCGGTCTCGATCAAGGTGGTGGGTGCTCTGCTGATTACCGCGATGCTGGTTATTCCGGCGGCCGCGGCCCGCCCCTTTTCGCGTACGCCGGAGCAGATGGCGGTCGGCGCGGTATTGCTGGGCCTGGCGGCGGTAGCGGCGGGCATTGCCGCGTCGTGGAACTGGGATACGCCGACAGGACCCAGCATTGTCACCCTCGCGGTGGTATTCTTTCTTGTGTCATGTTCCCTGTCATTCGTGGTGCGAAGGCTGCGGTGACCGCGCAGGGGAGCCTTTCGCTTCCCCGTCACGACAGAATATGTCTTCATGCCGGCAGGGTTCGGGAGACCTTCCCCAAGTGAAACTCTTTGCGTTCGAAGCGGCATGTGGCTAGTGTCGCGGCTCGGGCCGACACAGGCTGCCATTTCCTTCTCGATCCTTGTTGTTTCCGTCCATGGTCAATGATTCCGCCCTCGACGATCTGCGCCGTGAAATCGACGCTGTCGATGACCAGCTGCATGAGCAGCTGATCCGGCGCACGGAGATTGTCGGGCGGGTCGGCGCCGTGAAGCGGCGGAGCGGCGCGGGAACGCTGGCCCTGCGTCCGGGGCGCGAAGCGGCTATCCTGCGCCGCTTGGCGGCGCGCCACACGGGAGCGTTTCCCCTGGCGGCGCTGCTGCGCATGTGGCGTGAACTGCTGTCCGGGCAAGTGTCGGTGCAGGGAGGGCTGTCCCTGAGCCTGTTTGCTCCAACGCCGGACTACCGCGATGCCGCGCGCGATCATTTCGGGTCGGCGGCACGGATTTGCACACGCGGCAGCCCGGAGCAGGTGGTCAGCGATGTTGCCGGCGGGGCCGCTTCGGTCGGTGTCGCGCCGGTGCCGGACGGCGGCGCGGCCGGCGACTGGTGGCGCCTGCTGTGCGAGACGCCGGGCGCGCCGCGCATTATCGCGGAATTACCGTTCTGGCGGAGCGATGCGAGGCCGCGGGCGTGGGCGCTGGCCAATCTGGCGGACGAAGCGACCGGCGACGATGTGACGGTCGCCGTGATCGAACTCGGCGGCGCCGGAGAGGATGCGGCGCGCCGGGCACTGGAAACCGCCGGTCTCACCGGGCAGGTGCTGGCGGTGCGGCGGGCGGATGCGGGCATGCAGTGTCTGACGGCGATGGACGGGTTTGCATCGGATGCAGAGCTCGCCGCGCTGGGCGCGGCTCGTGCGGTGGGCGGGGTGCATGTTGTGGGCCGCTTTGCCCGGCCCCTGTCCTTGCCGCGGTCATGACGGAGCGGCCGCTGTTTGACCGCGTGGCGCTGATCGGAATTGGGCTGATCAACGGTTCGCTGGCGCGGGCATTGCGCAAACGGGGCCTGGTGCGGTCACTTGCCGCGTGGTCGCGGCGGGCAGAGACACGGACGCGGGCGGCCGCGCTGGGGATTGTGGATTCCGTTCATGATGACCCGGCAGACGCAGCGGCGGGCGCCGAACTGGTGGTGCTGGGGGTGCCTGTGGGCGCCAATCGCGCCGCAGTCGCGGCGCTGCGGCCGGCGCTGGCGCCCGGAACCATCGTCACGGATGTCGGCTCGGTCAAGCAGGCGGTCATTCGCGATGTGGTTCCGCTATTGCCCGAAGGGGTGGTGTTCGTGCCCGGGCACCCCATTGCCGGCACGGAGCATTCGGGGCCGGAAAGCGGGTTTGCCGAACTGTTCGACGGGCGCTGGTGCGCGCTGACGCCGGCGGACGGTACCGATGAAGCAGCGGTGGAAAGGGTGGCCGCACTGTGGCGCGCGGTTGGCAGCCGCGTCGATGTGATGAACCCGGCGCATCACGACCGCGTGCTGGCGATCACTTCGCATATTCCGCATCTGATTGCGTACAATATCGTGTCCACGGTGTTTGATCTGGAAGAACGCACGCAGGCCGAAGTAATCAAATATGCGGCGAGCGGATTTCGCGATTTCACCCGTATTGCGGCGTCGGACCCGGTGATGTGGCGGGATGTCTTCCTGAACAACCGCGAGGCGGTTCTGGAAATGCTGGGGACGTTCCTGGAGGATCTGGCGCGCTTGCAGCGTGCGATTCGGCGCGGCGAGGGGGAGACGCTGGAACATGTGTTCAGCGAAACCCGGGCGGTGCGCCGGGAGGTCATCGAGGCCGGACAGGCCTGACGCGCTCAGGCGAGGGGCGGAAGGGTCAGGATGGGCACGGGGCCGAGCGACAGCACGCCGCCGTTCAGCGTTACGGGAGCGCGCACTTCCGGCGGCCCGCCATCCTCAGACGGTTCGGCGGCAAGGCCAAGGACAAGGCCAAGCAATTGGGCCGCGCCCTCATTGATCAGGCGTTGCGCAAGCAGGATATCGATCAGGCCCTGGAATCCGGCAATGCGCGCCTGAATTTCGCCCTGCAGGCGCAGACTGCCATCGAGGGTTACACGGCCGGCTCCGCGCAAAGTCATGGGTCCCCAGTGTATTTCGACAGTGCGCACATCGAGGACACCGCCGCGGTCGCGCCAGCGGGCAAGATCGGCGCTGGTCCAGGCGGCGGGGGGCGGGCCTCCCGCCAGCGTTGTGTCGGCGGACAGAAAGCTGATGCGACGTTCGAACGCCGGCGGCGGGGTCAGCGGCAGGAGCAGATCGTCGATCTGTACGGCCATGTCCAGGCCGCTGTCGGGAGGAGGCGCCTGCCGTGCGGCGAACTGGAAGCGCGCGGCGCCGGCGTCCCGGTCGCCGGCGCGTGAGGAATGCAGCTGCAGGCCGGTGATCTCCGCAATGAGGCGCTGCGGCTTTCCCGCCTTGTCGAGGACGAGGCTGGCACGCGCCGCCTCCGTATCGATGTCCAGCGTCAAGGGGGATGGGGCGCCGGCAAGGCTCAGACTGTGGGCGCCCTGCAACACGGCGATGGCGTGGCGCAGGTTCCAGGGTTCGGTATGGATGTCGGCGGCGGCGCTGCGCCAGCGCCACTCACGCCCGCCGCTGCGCCATCTCAGATCGGGATTTTCAAATCCGGCGGAGAGGCGGTAGGGGTAGCCATGCACGCGCCTTGCAGTGTAGGACACGGCAACGCCGCGCGCCTGCAATGCCGTGATTTCCGTATTGATGACGTGTTCGGCGCGGTTGGCAAGGACGAACCACCATGCGGTCCAGGCGAGGGCGCCGAGCACCAATGCGCCATAGAGAAAGATGATGCGTTTCATGCCTGACGATGCCGTTTCCCCTTCCGCGCTGTATAGCGCGGGCGACAGCGCCGTGCGAGAGGAAGACCTGTGGGTATTCGGCTATGGATCGCTGATGTGGCGGCCGGGATTTGCGTATCTGGAGTCGGCGCCGGCGCTGTTGCGCGGCTATCGCCGCGCCTTCTGCGTCTATTCGACGGAATATCGCGGGACGCCGGAATGCCCCGGACTGGTGCTGGGGCTGGAGAGCGGCGGCGCGTGCCGCGGGTTGGCGTTCCGCGTTGCAAGAGATGCAGCGGCGGCGACGCGCGCCTATCTGCGGGAGCGCGAAAAGCCGATCGGCCTGTATCGTGAGCGCATGGTGCCGGTATGGGCGGGCGGGCGCCGGCGGCAGGCGCTGGCCTTCACAGTTGACCGCTCGCATCCGCGCTATGCGGCGGGCCTTTCGTTCGAGCGGGTGGTGGGATTGATCCGCACCGGCGCTGGGGAAACCGGCCGCAACCGGGATTATCTGGCGGAAACGGTGCAGCGGCTGGCGGCGCTGGGTCATCGCGACCGCTATCTGTGCCGGATTCACGAAGCAGTGGAGGCGGCGGCGTGACGGTAGTGGAGATCCAGGGCGGCGACTGGCTGCTTGACGGCCGCCCGGTTCATGAGGGGCGCGAATGGAACGGCTGCCCGGTTTCCGGCCTGCTGCTCAACAGCCGCATGGCGAACGGATTGTTTGACGATCTGAACCCGGTTACGCGCGGCTTGTGGGCGTATCCCGATACCGGAGTCTGGGACGCGGAGCGCAATACGGACGAACTGATTGCGGCGCTGCCGGCGTACCGCGCGAGCGGGCTGGCGGCCATAGGCGTCAATCTTCAGGGCGCGGCGCCGGGCGGGTATTACCGCTGGCATGACGAGGCGGTGAAGGACCTCCTAGCGCGGCTGGGCGGCGGCGGGACAGCTCCGACGGCGGCAGAAGTGTGGCGCGGCCTGGAGTCCCCGCGCTCACAGCCGTGGGACTCGGGCGCCTTTGCGTCCGATGGCGCGTTGCGCCCGGCTTTTGCCGCACGTGCCGAGCGGTTGATCGGCGCTGCCGACGCGCGTGGCATGGCGGTGTGCCTGGGCCTGTTCTATTTCGGTCAGGACGAGCGGCTGCGGGACGAAGCGGCAGTGCGGCGCGCGGTGGACAATGCCTGCGACTGGCTGCTGGGACTGCCGCACGAAAATGTGGTGGTCGAGGTCAATAACGAAGCCGATATTCCGCTTTATGAACATGCCGTCCTGACTGTGGACGAGGTTCACGCATTGGTGGCGCAGGTGCGCGGGCACCGGCGCGGAAAGCGGTGCCTGCTCGCGGGAACGAGCGTCAGCGGGCGCCGGGCGCCTACGGCGGCGATTGCGGAAGCGTCGGATTTCCTGCTGCTGCACGGGAACGGGCTGGACGAACCGGAAATGATCACGGCGCGGGTTGCAGAGACGCGGGCGCTGGCGGGGTATCGCGGGCAGCCGGTGGTATTCAATGAGGATGATCATTTCGATTTCGGCGGTCGGCGAAGCAATTTTGCGGCCGCGCTGGCGGCGCGCGCCGGCTGGGGTTATTTCGACCCCGGCGCCGGGGCGGGCGGCCGGACAGCGTGGGGCAATTACCGCGACGGCTATCAGAATCCGCCGATAGACTGGAGCATCGGTACACCGCGCAAGCGCGCCTTTTTCGCCATGCTCGAGGATGTGACAGGGGTGAAACCTCGCGGCCGCTGAGCGTTTCGGCCTCGGGAACGTTCCCCAAGAGGGGATAATGAACTATCCTGCGCGTGCTGTTCTGGCGACAAGGCGCTGTCATGGATTATGAAGCCCACTTTACGGAAGCCCTCGGTGCGCTGAAGACCGAGGGCCGCTACCGCATTTTCGCCGATCTGGCGCGTCATGCGGGCAATTTCCCACGGGCGAGTTATTTCAATGACGGTGTGGAGCGCACGGTGACCATCTGGTGCTCCAACGACTATCTGGGCATGGGTCAGCATCCGCGGGTGGTGGCAGCCATGTGCGAAGCGGCGCAGCGTGCAGGCGCGGGTTCGGGCGGCACGCGCAACATCTCCGGTACCACGCATTACCACGTGATGCTGGAGCGGGAACTGGCCGACCTTCACGGCAAGGAAGCGGCGCTCCTGTTCACTTCCGGGTATATTTCCAACGAGGCCACGCTTTCCACGCTGGGCAGCCTGCTCCCCGGCTGCGTACTGCTTTCGGATGCGCTCAACCATGCCTCGATGATCCAGGGCGTGCGGCATTCGAAGGCGCCGAAGAAAATTTTTCGCCATAATGATGTGGCGCATCTGGAAGAGCTGCTGCGCGAGATCGATCCGGCGGCGCCGAAAATCGTGGCGTTCGAGTCAGTTTATTCGATGGATGGCGATATCGCGCCGATCAACGAAATCTGCGATGTGGCCGAGCGCTACGGGGCGCTGACCTATCTTGACGAGGTTCACGCGGTGGGAATGTACGGCGCGCGCGGCGGCGGCGTTGCCGAGCGCGACGGGGCGATGCACCGCCTGGACATCATCGAAGGCACGCTGGGCAAAGCGTTCGGCGTCATGGGCGGGTATATCGCGGCGACGGAAGCGATTTGCGATGTGGTGCGCTCCTTTGCATCGGGGTTCATTTTCACGACATCGCTGCCGCCGGCGGTGGCGGCAGCGGCACACGCTTCGATCACCCATCTGAAAGACAGCAATGCGGAACGCGAGCGCCATCAGGAGCGTGCGCGGACGCTGAAGCGGCGGTTGGCGGCGCTGGGGATTCCGGTGATCCCCAACCCCAGCCATATCGTGCCGGTGATGGTGGGCGATGCGGTTCTGTGCAAGCGCGCGAGCGATGATCTCCTGCGCGACTTCAACATCTATGTGCAGCCTATCAACTACCCAACGGTGCCGCGCGGGACCGAGCGGCTGCGCATCACGCCAAGTCCGCTTCACGACGATGCGATGATGGACGAGCTGGTGGAAGCGCTGCGGCTGATCTGGTCGCGGCTGAATATTCGCGCCAGGGCGGCTTGAGCGCGGTCGGGGCCGGGCAGGGCAATGGCATATTTTCTCGAACAATTGATTAACGGCATAACGCTGGGCAGCATGTACGGGCTGATCGCCATCGGCTACACGATGGTGTACGGCATTATCGGCATGATCAATTTCGCCCATGGCGAGATCTACATGATCGGCGCCTTTGTGGCGGTGCTGAGCTTCACCATTCTTGGCGCGGCGGGGGTGACGTGGGTGCCGCTTTCGCTGCTTATCGTGCTGATTGTCTCGATGTTGTTCACTTCCGCGTATGGCTGGACGGTGGAGCGCATCGCGTATCGCCCGCTGCGCGGGACGCAGCGGCTGGCGGCGCTGATCAGCGCCATCGGCATGTCGCTGGCGCTGCAGAATTATGTGCTGTTGAGCCAGGGCGCGGGGGTGAAGGCGCTGAGCCCCATCCTGACCGGCGGGTTCACCATCTATGACACGCCGGCCTTTGCCGTGCGGCTGAGCTATGTGCAGATTCTGATCGTCTTTCTGACGCTGGTGCTGATGGCTGCATTTGCGAGCCTCATCGGCGGTACGGCGCTGGGGCGGGCGCAGCGCGCCTGCGAGCAGGACCGCACGATGGCAATGCTGCTCGGTATTGATGTTGACCGGACCATTTCGCTCACCTTCGTGATGGGTGCGGCGCTGGCGGCGGTGGCCGGAGTCATGGCGGCGCTGTTCTATGGCGTTGTCGACTTCTTCATGGGGTTCATTGCCGGTCTCAAGGCGTTTACGGCAGCCGTTCTGGGCGGCATCGGGTCGCTCCCCGGGGCAATGCTGGGAGGCATGCTGCTGGGCATGGTGGAAGCGTTTTTCTCCGGATATTTTTCGGTTGAATACAAGGATGTCGCCGCGTTCGGCATTCTGGTGCTGGTGCTGATTTTCCGACCCACCGGTCTGCTTGGCCGCCCGGAAATCGAAAAGGTCTGAAATGCCGGGCCGACGCCTGCCCGCCATGCTGCGCGATGCCGGGCTGGGAGCGCTGGTCGCGCTGATCCTCGGCATTCCGCTGATCGGTTTGCGGCTGTCGTCGGCGGGAGCGGCGGGGCTGGAAGTGCAAGGCCGCTGGCAGGCGCTGGCGGTGGGCGTGGCAGCGGTATTTGCGGGCCGCCTGCTGCTGGCGTTGTGGCGGGGCGCTCAGCCGCTGACAAGGGCGCCGCCGCAGCAATCGGGCAAGGCGGGGGCATTCGCGCGCCGCTTGACCACGCCGCTGGCGGCCGCTGCGATCGTGGCGGCCTTCATACTGCCGTTCATGCCGTTTTCCGACCGATATATCGTCGATATTGCAACGCTGGTGCTGATTTACGTCATGCTGGGGTGGGGCCTGAATATTGTGGTCGGCCTCGCCGGGTTGCTCGATCTCGGCTACGTCGCGTTTTATGCGGTCGGCGCTTACAGCTTCGCGCTGATCGCGACGACATGGGGCCTGTCATTCTGGGTGTGCCTGCCGCTGGCGGGGCTGTTCGCCGCGGGGTTCGGCATATTGCTCGGCTATCCGGTGCTGCGCCTGCGCGGCGATTATCTGGCCATCGTGACGCTGGGCTTCGGTGAGATCATCCGAGTCGTACTGATGAACTGGGTGGAGTTTTCCGGCGGGCCGAACGGGATCAGCAAGATTCCGCGGCCCACGCTGTTCGGCCTCAGTTTCAGCCGGCGGGCCGAGGAAGACGAGAGTTTTCATCATTTTTTCGACATTGCCTATTCGAGCGAACATCGGGTGATCTTCCTGTATTTCATCATTCTGGGGCTGGCGCTGCTGACCAACCTGTTTGTGCTGAGAATTCGCAAGCTGCCCCTGGGGCGCGCCTGGGAGGCGCTGCGCGAGGATGAGATCGCGTGCCGTTCGCTGGGCATCAATCCGGTGAATGTGAAGCTGTCAGCATTTTCGCTGGGAGCCATGTTCGGGGGCTTCGCGGGCTCGTTCTTTGCGACGCGCGCCGGCTTCATCAGCCCGGAGAGCTTCACCTTCATCGAGTCGGCGATCATCCTGGCGATAGTGGTGCTCGGCGGCATGGGCAGCCAGGTGGGAATTGTGCTGGCGGCGGCGGCGATCGTCCTGCTGCCCGAATTCCTGCGCGAGTTCTCGGAATACCGGATGCTGGCGTTCGGGCTGGCGATGGTGCTGATCATGATCTGGCGGCCGCGCGGGCTGCTGGCTTATCGCGAACCGACGCTGCGGTTGCGGGGGCAGGCGGCGTGACCGCGGACGCGCTGCTGACGGTTGAGCATCTGACCATGCGCTTCGGCGGGCTCGTCGCTGTTGATGACCTGTCATTCAGCGCGGAGAGCGGGAGGATCACCGCGATCATCGGCCCCAACGGCGCGGGCAAGACGACCGTTTTCAATTGCCTGACCGGGTTTTACAAGCCGGGCACGGGGCGTCTTGCGCTGGCGGGGCGCGCCGGCGTGACGCATCTGCTCGAGCGCATGGAGGGGTTTCGCATCGCCCGCGCGGGGGTGGCGCGCACCTTTCAGAATATTCGGCTGTTTCCCGCCATGACGGCGCTGGAAAATCTGGTGGTGGCCCAGCATAACCCGCTGATGGATGCCTCGGCCTTTACGCTTGCCGGATTGTTCGGTCTGGAACGCTACCGCAGGGCCGAAAGGGACGCGGTGGAGAAAGCGCGTTTCTGGCTGGACCGCATCGGACTGGTCGAAGCCGCCGACCGCAATGCGGGGGAACTGCCCTATGGCGACCAGCGGCGGCTGGAGATTGCGCGGGCGATGTGCACCGAGCCTCTGCTGCTGTGCCTGGACGAGCCGGCAGCCGGACTGAACCCGCGCGAGACGGCGGAACTGAACGAGTTGCTGAGCGAGATTTGCAGCCGCCACGGGATCGGGCTTCTGCTTATCGAGCATGACATGAATGTGGTAATGGGGATTTCGGACCATATCGTGGTGCTGGATTACGGCCGCAAGATCGCCGCCGGAGCGCCGCAGGATGTGCGCCGCGACCCCGCCGTCATTCGCGCGTATCTGGGCGAGGTCGAGGACGGCGCCTGATGCTGTCGGTGCAGGGCGTGCATACCTATTACGGCCCCGTGCAGGCACTGCGCGGCGTCGACCTTGAGGTCGGCGCAGGAGAAATCGTGACCTTGATCGGCGCCAACGGGGCGGGGAAATCCACGCTGTTGATGACGATTTGCGGCAATCCGCGGGCGTCGCAGGGGCGAGTGGTCCTTGATGGCGAAGACATTACTGCGCTGCCGACATTTCGCATCGTGCGGCGCGGTATTGCGCAGGCGCCGGAGGGACGGCGGATTTTTCCGCGCATGACGGTGCTGGAAAATCTGCAAATGGGGGCGGCCACGGCGCCGCCCGAACATTTCGACGAGGACCTGCAGCGGATTTTCGGGATTTTTCCCATTCTTGGCGAGCGGCGCGGTCAGCGCGGCGGCACCTTGTCCGGCGGCGAGCAGCAAATGCTCGCCATCGGGCGGGCGTTGATGAGCCGGCCGCGCCTGCTGCTGTTTGACGAGCCGTCACTGGGGCTTGCGCCGCTCATCGTGAGACAGATTTTCGATGTGATCCGCGACATCAACATCTCGCTGGGAATGACGATTCTTCTGGTGGAGCAGAACGCCTATCACGCGCTGCGGCTGGCCCATCGCGGCTATGTGCTGGCGAATGGCCGCATTGTGCTCTCCGGCACAGGCAGCGAGTTGCTCGCGAGTGAGGAAGTGCAGAACGCGTATCTGGAAGGGGCGGCAGGATGATGCAGCCATGATGCCCTTTTCCGGCGTTCCGGTTGCGGTGTTCATCGGCCTGACGCTGGTGATCTTCGGCGGCACGGCGATTTTGACCGGGCGCGCGCTCGCGGGAACCTGGCGGCCCGTCGGGCAGCTTGTTGCGGCCTGCATGGGTCTTGGCGCCGCTGACCGGTTTCTTGCCTACGGCCTGTTTGACGGGCCATTATTCTCGTTGTCGGGCTATGTGCTCGATACGGCGGTCATTCTGGTCATCGGGCTGGCGGCCTATCGCATCTACCGGACGGCCAACATGGTTCGGCAATATCCGTGGCTCTATGAGCGTGCGTCGCCGTGGCGATACCGGGAGAAGCACACACGCAGTTGAAGCAAGTGTTTACGAATTGGCGCATTATGCAAAACTTTGTCCACATCTTGCGGGCGGCGCATCTTGCAGGAGGATTCGGGGGCATGATTACAAAACCGCTTCCGACGGCGGCGCCGACCGGTGCGGATATCGTCGCGGCGCGTGCACACGGTTGAAGTGACCTTTACGAACTGGTAGTTTATGGTAAATATTGTTTACATCTTGCAGGAGGAGCTGGAGACATGATTGCGAAACGTACTGTGGCGGCGGCGCTGGGCGCCGCCCTGTGCGGCGGGCTGGCGGCACCGGTCGGCGCAGAAATGATCGTGGCGACCGCGGGACCGGTGACGGGCCAATACGCCGTTTTCGGTGAGCAGATGGTGCGCGGCGCGCGCATGGCGGTGGACGACATCAACACCGCCGGCGGTGTTCTCGGCGAGCAGCTCGTGCTCGAGATCGGCGATGACGCCTGCGAGGCGAAGCAGGCGGTGGCAGTCGCCAACCAGATGGTGAACAAGGGTGTCGTGTTCATGGCCGGGCATTTCTGCTCCAGTACCTCGATCCCCGCATCCGAAGTCTATTACGAGGAAGGCGTCCTGCAAATGTCGCCGGCCTCCACCAATCCGCTGTTGACGGAACAGGGGTTCGACAATGTGTTCCGGACATGCGGGCGCGATGACCAGCAGGGCCTTGTGGCGGGCACGTTCATCTCCCGGGTGTTCGCGGGGCAGCGCATCGCCATCCTCCATGACAAGACCGCCTACGGGAAAGGGCTGGCCGATGAAACGAAGAAAACCCTGAACGGTCTCGGCGTTCAGGAAGCGCTTTATGAAGCCTACACCCAGGGCGAGAAGGACTATACGGCGCTGGTCAGCAAGCTGAAGGCCGAAGAGATCGACGTCATCTATCTGGGCGGCTACCACACGGAAGGCGGCCTGATCGTGCGGCAAGCGCGCCAGCAGGGGCTTGACGCGGTTCTGGTGTCCGGTGACGCGCTGGTGACCGAGGAGTTCTGGACGATCACCGGCGAGGCCGGCGAAGGCACGCTGTTCTCGTTCTCACCCGACCCGCGGGGGAACCCGACTGCTGCCGATGTGGTGGCGCGGTTCCAGGCGCAGGGTTATGAACCGGAAGGCTATACGCTTTACACCTATGCCGCGTTGCAGGTTTTTGCGCAAGCAGCAAACGCGGCGGGCAGTACCGATGTCGACGCGCTTTCCGCGCAATTGCGGGCGCAGACGTTCGACACGGTGCTCGGCTCGCTCACATTCGACGGCAAGGGCGATGTGGAAGCACCGGGCTATGTGTTCTACGAATGGAGCAACGGGTCGTATCAAGTCACTGACATGTAGGCGCAAGGCGCCATGCAGGGTAGTCGCGCCGGACTACCCTGCGCTCTCGATCAGGCGTTGTAGTCGAGTCCGAGGTCGCGGTAGCGGGCCGGTTCTTCCGGCCAGTCGCGGCGCACCTTGACGCGAAGGAACAAATGTACCCGGCGTTCCAGCATTTCCTGTAGCTCGGTGCGGGCGGCGCTGCCGATTTCCTTGATGCGCCGCCCGCCCTTGCCGAGCACGATCATGCGCTGGCCGGACCGGCGCACGAGAATGTTCTGGTCTATGCGGACACTGCCGTCGGCGCGGTCGGTCCAGCTCTCGGTTTCCACGGCCGCGGCGTAGGGCAGTTCTTGGCTAAGTTGCAGGAACAATTTTTCGCGCGTGATTTCCGCCGCGAGCAGGCGCAGCGGCATGTCCGCGGCCTGGTCGGCGGGGTAATGCCAGGGGCCGGGGGGCATGGCGGCGGCAAGGGTGGTTTGCAGCGCATCGACACCGTCTCCGGTCAGCGCCGAGATCATGAAGGTTTCGGCAATCAGTTCGCGGCCGCGTGCGGTGCGCGGTTCCGTAAAGGCAGCCGCGAGGACCAGAAGGGCGGGACGCGGGATCAGGTCTATTTTGTTCAATGCCAGAATAAGCGGGCGGTCTGCGGCAGCGGCCCCGTCAAGGATCAACCGCGTATTGGCGTCGATGCCGCGCCACGCGTCGACCACCAGAACGGTTGCATCGGCATTGTGAGCGCCGTCCCACGCCGCACGAACCATGGCCCGGTCGAACCGGGTGCGAGGCTTGAAAATTCCCGGTGTGTCGAAAAACACAACCTGAGACTGCCCGAACAGGGCGATTCCCGTCACCCGGTTGCGCGTGGTTTGTACTTTCGGGGTAACGATGGACACCTTGGCGCCAACCATGCGGTTGAGCAGTGTTGATTTCCCGGCATTGGGCGCGCCGATCAGGGCGGCGAAGCCGCAGCGCAGGTCATCACCGGCGCCGATCCGGGGGCTTGTGGTATCAGCCACGAGCGCTCTGCAGCTTTTGCAGCATTTGCGCGGCGGCGGCGTGTTCGGCGCGGCGTTTGCCGGCGCCTTCGCCTTCCGCGCTTCCGTGTCCGGGGATTTCCACGGTGATGCGGAATGTCGGCCGGTGGTCGGGCCCGCGCGCCGACACGGTGCGATAGGCGGGGAGTCCCAGGCCGCGCGCCTGCGTCCATTCCTGCAAGGCGGTCTTGGCATCCACGGGGGGCGCGCCCTGTTCCCTCATGGCGGCGGCCCAGTGGCGGTCGATGAATGCCCCGGCGGCGGAGAGGCCGCCATCCAGAAACAGGGCGCCAATCACCGCCTCACAGGCGTCGCTGAGATTTGCCGGGTTGGTTCGCCCGCCATAGGCTTCTTCGGAGGGGTCGAGGATGAGATGCTGCCCCAGCCCCAGGTCAGCAGCGATTTCAGCGAGGGTTTCATCGCTGACAAGGGCTGCCGAGCGCCGCGACAGGGCGCCTTCGTCCTCGCCGGGGTAGAGCCGAAGCAGCCGGTCGGCAATGACCAGGCCGAGGACGCGGTCTCCGAGAAACTCAAGGCGTTGATTATTTGCGTTCGCAGCGGCGCTGCGATGGGTCAGCGCCTCGGTAAGCAGTGCGGGCGCGGTAAACGATACGCCGAGGGCGGAGGCCGGGGAATATATGCGGCGTTTCGCCACGTTCTACAGGCAGCTTTCAGCCGTCATAATTGTGTGAAGAAGCGGGGGAAGCGCCAGTTCCAGACCTCCCAGAAGCGGCCGTCAACCGAAATGAACAGAGTTTCGGCGCGCCCGACGAGGTTTTCTATCGGCACATAACCCACCTGGCTCAACACGCGGCTGTCCTGGGAATTATCCCGGTTATCGCCCATCAGGAAGACATGCCCGTCCGGCACGGCATATACGCCGGTATCGTCGCCGGGGCTGTTGTCGTGGACGTCGACAACGCGGTAGCTGACCCCGTTGGGTAGTGTCTCGACATATTGGCGCGCCGTGTAACGGCGGTTGCGCTTGTCATGGTAGATGTAATCGTCGATCTGCACCCTCGGTACCGCCGCGTCATTGATGTAGAGGATTCCGCGGCGCACCTGGATACGGTCGCCGGGGAGGCCGACAATGCGCTTGATATAGTCGAGGTCGGGCTGGTTGGGCTTGCGGAACACGGCGATATCGCCGCGCTCCGGCGGGTCGTACCACACGCGCCCGTCGATCAGGTCGGCGCCGAAGGGGAAGGAGTAGCGGCTGTATCCATAGGAAGCCTTCGAGACGAAGAGGAAATCGCCGATGAGCAATGTCGGGATCATGGAGCCGGAGGGGATGTGAAACGGCTCATAGGCGAAGGTGCGGACGGCAAGGGCGATGAGCAACGCCCACATAACGGTCTTGAAGGTTTCCCACGATCCGGCCAGCCAGGACATCACATTGGCGCGCAGGCTTTCCCTTCCACTGGGGGTGTCATTCATGTCCGCCACTTTCGGTTCGGTTGTTCGGACGCGGCGGCCGGCAACGCGGTGATCAGGACGATGGCGTAGGCCAGTTCGCGGTCGTCGGTAAGGGAAAGGTCGATCTGCGGGTGTGCGCCGTCCGGGGTCAGTGCCTTCAGGCGCTCCCGGGCGCCGCCGGTGAGGATCAGCACCGGCTTGCCGCCGGGGAGGTTTTCGACACCGATATTACGCAAGTGGACGCCGCGGCGAAAGCCGGTTCCGAGGGCCTTGGCGCAGGCTTCCTTGGCGGCGAACCGGCGGGCATAGGATTCGGCGCGGCGGGCGCGGGCATCGCAGCGCGTCCGTTCCACGGCGGTGAATGCGCGGTGGGTGAAGCGGTCGCCGAAGCGTTTCAGCGTGCGCGCTATTCTGCGGCTGTCGCAGACATCATGACCGAGACCGATAACCTGTGGGGCAGTGAACGATTCCATGAAGAGGGGCGCGGCCAGCGGCTCAGGCGGCGGCGTTAGCGCGAGCCTTGTCGATGAGGGCGCGCATACGGCGGATGGTCTGTTCGAGGCCGCCGAAAATTGCCTCTCCGACCAGGAAATGGCCGATATTGAGTTCGGTGATTTCGGGTATGGCGGCGATCACCGCTGCACTGTCGAAGGTCAGTCCGTGACCGGCATGGCATTCCAGTCCGCGCGCCACGGCTTCGCGCGCGGCGCGGCGCAGGCGCTCCAGCTCTGCGGCGCGATCCTCTCCGGTTGTTTCGCAATAGCGTCCGGTGTGCAGCTCGACGCGCTCGGCGCCCAGCGCTTCCGCGACGGCGACTTGCACCCGCTCCGGATCGATGAACAGCGAAACTTTGATGCCGGCATCCTGCAACTGCCGCACAACGCCATGCAGATGCGCGTGCTGGGCGGCCGCGTCAAGACCGCCTTCGGTTGTCAGTTCCGAGCGTTTTTCGGGTACGAGGCAGGCTTGGCCGGGGCAGGTGGCGAGGGCGATTTCCAGCATCTCCGGGGTTGCCGCCATTTCGAGATTCAGGGGCAGCTCGATTTCGGCCTTGAGGCGCTGGATGTCGTCGTCGGAGATGTGGCGGCGGTCTTCGCGCAAGTGCGCGGTGATGCCGTCGGCGCCGGCAGCAGCGGCGACGCGGGCGGCGCGCACGGGGTCGGGATGGCCGCCGCCGCGTGCGTTGCGGATGGTGGCCACGTGGTCGATATTGACGCCGAGTCTCAACCTGTTGTTCATCCGTCCACCATTCCGGGCTGGCTGGCTTGAGTCGGCGGTGCGGCGCGCTGCCGCCGGCGCCGGATCCGCATGCGGCGCATGCGCTGATAGCGCGCCACCGCGCGCCGGACAAGCCAAAATGACAGCAGCCACGCCCCGATCGCCATGGGCAGGCCGCCGATCATCATGGGCAGCAGGATGGCTTCCGGGTTCTCGATGATGAAGGCCATCGTGAATTCGCCGGGCGGCGCGACGGGCGCTGCTTCACCCACCACCCACGACCCGGCGCGGTAGGACACGAACCAGATGAACGGAAATGTCCACGGATTGCCGATAACGGTGCCGACTGCGGCGGCGAGGATACTGCCGCCGATAGCCCACGACATGAGCGCGGCAAGCACGAAATGGAATCCGACCAGCGGGGTGAAAGACACGGCGACGCCGCAGGCGAGACCGGCGGCGATGCTGTGCGGCGAGCCGGGCATGCGGCGCACGCGATGGCCGAAATAGGCGCTGGCGCGGCGCCAGCCCCCGCGCGGCCAGACAAGTGCGCGCAGCCGGTCGAACCAGGGCCTGTGGCGCCGCCGAAACATGGCCTGTCCGGCGTTCAGGCGCGCTCGCGCTCGACCTGGAAAAAGGCCGGGATAGCGCGCAGCGCAGTAACGATGCCGGTCAACTGGCGGACGCCTTCGACCTCGATATCGACCACGAATTCGAAATAGTCCGCAGTGCGGTTGGTCAATTGCAAATTGATGATATTGCAGCCGGCGCGGGCGATCACTTCGGTCAATGCGTTCAGGCTGCCGGGCCGGTTGCTCATGAGTGCGACGATGCGTCCGACCTGCACATGCGGTGCTTCGATGTCGGCGTGCCATGCCAGGTCGAGCCAGCGTTCGGGCGCGTTGGAAAAGTTTTCCAGCACCTGGCAGTCAATGGTGTGTACGGTGACGCCCCGCCCCTTGGTCATGATGCCCACGATGCGGTCACCGCGCAGGGGATGGCAGCAAGTCGCGAAATGGACGGCCATGCCGGGGGTGCGCCCGGCCACGGGCACGGTGTTTGCGCCATTGGTCGGCGCGTGCCCGGCAGAACGCTCGCCCTCCGCCGCGGGCTCGTGCGGGGTGAGATCCGGATGGACGGCAAGCAGCACGGCTTCCGCCGCCAGCGTACCGCGGCTGATGGCGGCGCAGGTTTCGGCCTGACGGACATGGCCGAAACGCGACAGGACATCCTCTCGCAAGGTTGCCTCGTCGAACGCGCGTCCATGATCGCGAAATGTCTTTTCGAGGATGGCGCGCCCCAGGGCAGCATGCTCGTTTTCCTCGCGCAGGCGGACAAAGCGGCGAATCCGCGCGCGCGCCTTGCCCGTCACCACGTATTTTTCCCATCTCGGGTCGGGCGTGGCTTCGCTGGAACGCAGGATTTCCACCTGATCGCCGTTTCTCAGGGGGGTCAGCAAGCGCGGCGCCAGGCGTTCGTTGATCTTCGCGCCGACGCAGGTATCGCCGACATCGGAATGCACGGCATAGGCGAAATCGACAGGGGTGGCGCCGTTGGGCAGGCCGATGATGTCTCCTTTCGGTGTGAAGCAGAACACCTGGTCGGAATGCATTTGCAGCTTGGTATTTTCGAGGACTTCCTCGGAATTGGCGGCGTGTTCCAGAATTTCGCCCACTTCCTGAAGCCAGGCATAGGTGCGGCCTTCGCGCGGTCGGGGTTTCGCGTTTTCCTGCTTGTAGAGCCAGTGGGCGGCGAGGCCGTATTCCGCGACCTGGTGCATTTCATGGGAGCGAATCTGCACCTCGATGCGGCGGTTCCTGGGGCCGATGACGGCCGTGTGCAGCGAGCGGTAGTCGTTGGCCTTGGGGGTGGAGATATAGTCCTTGAAGCGCTCCGGCACCATGGGATAGGCGCCGTGCACGGCGCCCAGGGCGCGGTAACATTCGGCGGCGTCGGCGACGAGCACGCGGAACGCGATGACATCGGTGATTTCGTCGAAGGAGACATGTTTTTTTTCCATCTTGCGCCAGATGGAATAGGGTTCCTTGGCGCGTCCTTCGACCGTTGCTTCGATACCCGCGCGGTGCAGCGTCCCTTGCAATTCCGCAGCGATGATCGGCACCTGGCGCGCTGCCGTACCCTGCAGGAATTCGAGCCTGGTGCACAGTGATTCGCGCGCGCCGGGGTTGATCTCGGTGAAGGCGAGGTCTTCCAGCTCGTCCTTGAGGCGCCTCATGCCGATGCGCTCTGCCAGCGGCGCGTAGATTTCCATGGTTTCACGGGCGATGCGGAGACGCCTCTTGCGCGGTTCGAGATGGCGCAGGGTGCGCATGTTGTGCAGCCGGTCCGCCAGTTTGACGAGCAGCACGCGAATATCGCGGGACATGGCGAGGAAGAACTTGCGGAAATCCTCCGCCTGGCGCTTGTCGTCCGGCTGGAGCTCGTATTCGCCCAGTTTGGTGACGCCATCGACAAGGCGGCCCACCTCGGTGCCGAACAGGTGATTGATCTCGTCCTGGGTGGCGACGCCGTCCTCCACCGTGTCGTGCAGGAGGCCGGTAATGATAGACGCGGAATCCAGATTCAGGTCGGCGAGGATGCCGGCGACTTCGACCGGATGGGAGGCGTAGGCTTCGCCGGAGGCGCGTTTCTGCCCCTTGTGTCGCTCGATGGTGAAGTCATAGGCGCGGCGCAGCGCGTGGTTATCGGCGCAGGCCTTGGCGTTGCCAGCGCGGGCGAGCAGTTTCTCGTAACGCGGCAGGGGCGGCAACCTCGCCGCGCCATGGGCGTGCGCTTCAGCCTCGGTGGTGAGCATCCCGGTTTTGTTCCGGGGCCGCGCCGCTGCGGCCCGCGCCGCTGCCGCGCGGGTTATTCCGCGTCCGTGCTGCCGCCGGCCCCGGCCGCGGGAGAATCATCCGCGATATCAACGGCAGCGGCAGACGCCAGAGACAACTCTGCGATTTCGGTTTCCGACGGCGCACCGGCAGGTGGTTCGAATGCGTCCGAAAGAATTTCCGAAGCGGGAGCCACGGCGTCCATGGGCAGCGGTTCGTCCTCGGGTTCGTCGGTTTCCGCATAGCGCCGCAGGCCGCGCGACAGCGCTTCCGAGAGTTCATCCCTGGTGACGGATTCCCCGGCGATTTCGCGGAGTGCGATGACCGGGTGCTTGTCGTCGTCGAGGTCGACCGTGGGATTGGCGCCGGCGGAGATATCGCGCGCGCGTTGCGATGCGAGCATGACCAGCTCGAAGCGGTTGGGGATTTTCGTTACGCAGTCTTCAACCGTTACGCGCGCCATTGCGATTGCCCTCTGATACGGTCGGAAAGTGTGCCTTTCCGGCGCGGCGCAAAAGTGCGCCGACGCCGGAAATGGTATCGCGCCTGCCGTGCCAATTCAACAGCAGGCCGTTCACGCCGCCGCTGTGCTATTCGCGATTGCCGAACAGCGCAAGCAGGAAATAGAACATGTTGATGAAGTCGAGATACAGGCTCAGTGCACCGTAAATCGCCTTCTTTTCCGCTACGGCGGCGCCGTCGCCGGACACATAGCTCAACTTGATCCGCTGCGTATCCCACGCGGTCAGGCCGGAGAACACGAGAACGCCGATCACCGAAATCGCGAAATGCAGCGCCGACGAGGCCAGGAAGATGTTGACGATCATGGCGATGATGATGCCGATCAACCCCATGATCAGGAACGAGTGCATGCCGCTGAGGTCCTTCTTGGTCGTATAGCCATAGAGGCTGAGACCGGCAAAGGCGGCGGCAGTGATGAAAAACACGCGGGCGATGCTGGCGCCGGTAAAGACCAGGAAGATGGAGGCCATGGAGAGGCCCATGACGGCGGAGAACGCCCAGAACAGGCCCTGGCATGCGCCGGGGCTGAGTCTGTTGATGCCGAAACTCATGACGAGGATGAAGCCAAGCGGGGCCAGCATGACCAGCCATTGCAGCGGCGAGCCGTAGATGGCCTGCATCATGGCCGGGGAATTGGCCGTGAACAGCGCCACTGCGCCGGTTACGCCGAGGCCCAGACACATGTAGTTGTAGACCTTGAGCATGAAAGCGCGCAGGCCCTCATCGATATCCGGGCGTCCTACGGCGCGCACACCGCCCATAGCGGGCCTGCGTTCGAATGCCATCTGTCAAAACCTCATGGTTGGCAACTTGGGAGCGTGGTTCGAAATATAGGAACCCCATGACAATGAATCAACGAGCGACCGCCGGCGCGGGGGGGCCGGTGGTATTGCAAGTGCTGCCGCATATGGGCGCCGGCGGGGTTGCGGAAGGCGCTGTCGAAATCGCCGCGGCGCTGACAGAGGCGGGGGCAACGGCGCTGATCGCCTCCGCAGGCGGGCCGCGCGCCGCAGAAGCCGAAGCGGCGGGTGCGCGCCATATCACCCTCCCGGCGCACAGCAAGAATCCGCTGCGCATGTGGCGCAATGCACGGGTCTTGCGGCGCATCATCGCGGCGCATGCGGTGGATATCGTGCATGCACGCTCGCGCGCGCCGGCCTGGAGCGCAGAGGCGGCGGCGCGCGCGAGCGGGCGGCCTTTCGTCACCACATTTCACGGCACTTACGGCCATGGCTGGCGTGTCAAGCGCGCCTACAACGCAGTGATGACGCGCGGTGACCGGGTGATCGCCGTCTCGGAACATATCGCGCAGCACATACGGGCCGTCTACGGCGCTCCAGAGGGTAGAATCTGCGTTATTCCGCGCGGGGTGGACCCTGCGCGTTTCGACCCGGAGGCAGTCACCCCCGCGCGGCGCGCGGCGCTGCGTGCGAAATGGGGATTCGATGCAGGCCCGCTGCTCATGCTGCCAGGGCGCATCACGCGCTGGAAGGGACAGGCAGTGCTGATCGCCGCAATGGCGCGGCTGCAGTACCGCAACGCGCAATGCGCGCTGGTGGGCGACGACCAGGGCCGAAGCGCATACCGGGCTGAACTCGAAGCCCTGATCGCCCGTTACGGTCTGGGCGGGCGGGTGCGCATGGTCGGCCCCTGTAGCGACATGCCGGCGGCTTATGCGGCAGCGGACCTGGTGGTGTCAGCCTCCACCGAACCCGAAGCTTTCGGCCGCGTGGCGATCGAGGCGCAGGCGATGGCGCGCCCGGTGGTCGCCAGCGCGCATGGCGGCTCTCTGGAAACCGTGAGCGACGGGGAAACGGGCTGGTTGGTTCCGCCGGATGACGCGCCGGCGCTGGCAGCCCTGCTGGACCGGGTTCTGGCGGCGCCGGAGCGCTGGCCGGCGGTCGGCGCTGCAGGGCGCAGGCGCGTGCTTACACGCTTCACCGCCGCGGCGATGCGGCGCGCAACCCTGGCTCTCTACGAGACGCTTCTCAGCAAGCGCTAACCGGCATGCGCGATGCCGCGTTTTTCGAAAAACTGCTGGTGGTAGTCTTCCGCGGGCCAATAATCGCCGGCGGGTTCTACGATGGTTGCTACGGGGCGCGGGAGGCTGCCCGCGAGGGCGGCGCGGGAGGCGAGCGCCGTCTGTGTCTGGTCTTCGTCATGGGTGAAGATCGCCGAGCGATATTGTTCGCCGATATCCGGCCCCTGCCGGTTCACCTGCGTCGGGTCGTGGCTTGACCAGAAGACGTCCAGCAGCTGTGCGTAATTGACGGCAGCAGGGTCGTATTCGACGCGCACGGCTTCGGCATGGCCGGTGGCGCCGGAGCAGACCTGTTCATAGCTGGGATGAGATGTGCGCCCGCCGATATAACCGACACTGGTCGCGCGCACGCCGGCAACGCGGCGGAATGCGGCTTCAACGCCCCAGAAACAGCCGGCAGCAAAGGTTGCCGTCGCCATAGCGTCTCCCCTTTCATTCTTCCTCGTTTGGAGGGTCTTGCGCCTTCGCCTTTCTGGTACGCAGCGCAGCCACACCTCTTACCAGCAGGCTGCCGGCGAGCAGACGCAGCGCATCGAACAGTACAAACAATACCAGCGCGCCCAACGCCATGGGCAGTTCGATCACCGGCAGGACGTAATCGAAATAGAGCGTAGGGTCTTCAGGGTCCGGGTCGATCTTCTGTTCGACAAACGCCTGAAGCCCGACCAGGCTGTTGGCGTCCAGCCGATACCATGTATCGGCGATGGATTGACTGCCTGCGAAGGCAAGCACCACAAGGCCGGCGATTACGCTGCCGATGGTGAGGCGCAGGAACAGCGGCACGCGCCGCGGCGGTGCATCACTGTTCATGGCGACGGGCTGAGTATGATCATCAGGACACGCTAGGGCCGCGCGGCAGGGGCGTCAAGGAAATCAGACGCGGCGGCACGGACGCTGCCTTTGCGGGGTTTCCCCGACGGCGCATAGCGGTTACATTGCCAGCGTCGGAGGGGTGGCCGAGCGGCTGAAGGCGCACGCTTGGAAAGCGTGTATACGGGTAACCGTATCGAGGGTTCGAATCCCTCTCCCTCCGCCACCAGGCAAATTCACATGATTGGCCGGCTCCGGATTTGTGCAGGTAACCCTCTCAGGCCGCGCGTAATGGCAGTTGCCGGGTTGTTCGTGGTGTCTGCGGGAGTTTTCCTGGCGGTCGCCGGTGGGGCAGCGGCGGATGCTATCGTGGCTTACCGGGTGGACGGGGACGCCATTCTGGCACCGCTGGGCGGTGTCGGCGGCGATGCGGTGCGCGGGCGGGCGCTTGCGGCGGGACGGCAGGGGAATTGCCTCGCCTGCCATGCCATGCCGATCCCGGAAGAGCAGTTTCACGGCGATCTCGGGCCGGACCTGCGGGGTGTGGGGGAGCGTCTCTCAGCCGGCCAAATCCGGCTGCGGCTGGTTGATTCCAAGCGAATCAATCCGGACACGATCATGCCCGGATTTCATGTGGTGGAGGGGCTCGAGCGGGTGGCGGCGCGGTGGGTCGGCAAGCCCATTCTGGACGCCCAGCAGATCGAGGATCTGGTAGCCTATCTCACAACATTGACCGGGCCCGAGTGACCGGTACGTCAGGCAGCCTCAAGGTAACGGGAAAGGAAGTCGAGGCGGTCCTGGCCCCAGAACAACTCGCTGCCGGTGAGCCATGTCGGCGAACCGAAGACGTCATGGGCGATGGCATCCTCGGTATTGCGCGTGAATACATCGGCAACTTCCGCACCTGCGGCTGCAGCGACCAGCGCCTGCCCGTCCAGTCCGCAGGCGTCGGCAATCGCCGCCAGCGTATCGGCATCGCTGATATTGCGCTCTTCCACCCAGCAGGCGGCGAGGCAGCCATCGGCCAGTGCGATCGCTTGCTCGCGTCCCGCGCCGGCCTGCTGCGCGGCGATAAGCACCTTGCCGGCCAGGGTCGGATCGACAGGAAAGAACGCCGGATGCAGGTTGAGCGGCATGCTGAGCCACTCCCGCCAGCGCGCAAGTTCGCGCAGGCGGTTGATCTGCACGGGTTTCGGCCGGTCGCCGACGGCCTTGGTGCCGTTGCGGCGGAAAACGGACATGATGTCATAGGGCTTGTAGGTCAGCGTGAGGTTGTGCTTCTCGACCAATGCGTTGAAACGCGGCCCGGCCAGATAGGTCCAGGGGGAGGACAGGGCGAGGAAATACTCGATCGACCGGGTCATGGGGCGTCCTTGAATGTCGGGTTCGGGCGGCGGGGGATCTGGAACCTAGCGCTCCGCCGCGGCACTGTCGAGAACGCGTCCCGTGCGGAAAGCCGGGGGATGGGTTATATTCTGCCGTCATGATTGACGTTCTCACGGCCCCCGGCGGTGAATTCCGGGACGATTTGCGGCGCGTTCGTCCGCTGGCGCCGGCGGCAGTCAGGCAGTTGAGCCGGATCGATCCGCTGCGCGCGACGCTGGCTGCGGGGGAAACGCTGGCGGTGCTGGCGGGCGCCATTGCGGCAGCCCTGGTGTGGCCCTACCCGCCGGTGATCGTGCTGGCCATCTTGATCATCGCCGGGCGCCAGCACGCCCTGTTCGTGCTGGCCCATGACGCCGCCCATTACCGGCTTTACCGGTCGCGGCGGCTGAATGACGCCGTGGGCAGCATATTGGGAGCCGTAGGCGGCATTTCCCTGCATACTTATCGGGTCATCCATCGCCTGCATCACAATCACCTGCACGGCAAGACTGACCCGGACATGGCGCTGCACGGGGGCTATCCGCGCGGGCGGTTTTATCTGTTCAGAAAACTGGCGCACGATCTGGCCGGCCTCACCGCGTGGAAGACCTATCGCTATTTTTTCGGGGCGCCCGCGGTCAATACTGCGGCAGGCGGAGCGGTGCGCCCGTCGGACGACACGGCGCCGGCATTGCGCGCGGCAGCGCGGCGCGACCGCTGGTTTGTCGCGGGGGTGCAGGCAAGCTTGCTGTGCGGCGCGGCGGCAGGCGGGTTTCTGGTGGAATATCTGCTGCTGTGGGTGCTGCCCGCGGTAACGGTCCTGCAGGCCATCCTGCGGGTGCGGGCGGTGGTGGAGCATGGCGCGCTGGCCGACACGGAGTCACCGCTGACCGCCTCCCGCACCACTGTGGCGCCGGGGTGGTTGTTATGGCTGTTTTTCCCGCATCATGTGAATTATCACATTGAGCATCATCTTTATCCGGCCATTCCGCACTACAATCTGGCGGCCTGTCATCGGATGCTGGCGGAGTCCGGTGCATTGCGGAGTGCCGAAGTGCGCCCGCTGGGCGAGAGTCTGAAACGGATATTCGCCGATCCGGCGTGACCTTTCGCCGGCGCTCAGGGCGCCGGCATCGCAGCCAGGGCGGCGGCCGCGGTTTCCAGCGTCATCCATTCGGGGGTTTCGTCACTGGCATGGCGCCGGAGAATGTCGGCCTGGCAGGATGTGTCGTCCGGCGCTGGTTCGGGCGCGGGGCCGACGGCAATGGCGGCCCCCACCATATGGGGATAGCGCCGGCGCCACTCCAGCGCCTGCAATCCGCCGAAACCGACGCCGATGACGGCGCGAATTGCCTTGATCCCGAGTTGGTCGATCAGGGCTTTCTGCACCGCGACAACATCGCGCACGACAAGTTCGGGAAAATCCTCGCCGCGAAGTTTCCCCGTTACGGGGTCGATTCCGGCGGGTCCTGTGGCGGCTTCGCCGGGTCCGCAGGGTGCGCCGGCGCCGAGGATGAAGACCCGCCGCGTATCGAGCGGCTGGCTGCGCCCTGTCAGTGCATCCCAGGCGGACATTGCCCTGTGCGGACTCTCATGCAGACCGGGCAGCACGAGGATTGCATTGTCGGCGCGGAAGCTCAGCCGCCCCGCGCTTTCCCAGGTGATCGTCATGTCGCGGACGAGCTGCGACCCCATGGTGGTGAACCATGGCACGGTGAAGCTCTGCAGGTCCTGGTCTTGCGCGGCGCCCCCGCCTGGCAGGGCCAGCAACGCGGCGCACAGCGCCAGTGCGGCGCGCCTTGCGGTTCTCGTCAACTGTTGAACTGTGCCAGGAGCGGGATGTTCCACCGCCCTTTCCATTCCACCGTGCCGAGGGAAGGATAGAGGAACAGGTCGCTATGAATCTTTGCGCTTCCCTCAAGGCCGGAGAAAATGCCGGTTCCCTCAGCCCAGTTGGCGACGCCTTCGCAGCGGGCGTCACCGGTCATGGCGGCGCCGGTCTCGCATCGCCACTCGGCCACCGCAATATCATCGGCGCCGGTGGCGAAGACGCACTGTCCGGTGACCGACTCGGCCTCGATGAAGCCGCAGGAAAAGGAGCGGGCCTCGAAGGTATAGCCGTCGAATGCGCAATCGACCGCAGCGCCGGCGAGGAGTGTCGGGCTGTCGATGCCGACCGTGCCGGTCACGGTGCCGGAAAAGGTCGTTTCGCCGGATAACGGGTCTTCTGTGACGGTGACCTGCGGCGGACCGGAGAAGGTTATCGTCAGTTTCTGCTCGTCTCCGGCATGGGCCGGAAGGGCAAACAGGCCAGCGCATATCGCGCCGGCGGCTAATGCGGAAAGCGCACGCATCGTCGTTTCCTGTTCGACGGTCGGGGGACTCTTGTCACCGTCATGATAGGCGATTGCGCCGTGCGCCGCAAACGCCCGTCCTGCAAGGGCCTGATGCCGCTTGCAAACCTCGCTACGGCGCCGGCCACTCGCAGGCGACACGCGAGACGAGTTCGTTTGCCCGAGAGGTGCCGACGAGCAAACAGTGCTTTGCTGCTGGTCGTGGCGTGATGCAAAATACATTACGATGTCAACGCTGGAGTCCATGCTGACCGGACAACCATGCTGATTCAGGAAGACAGCGCAGCCGAGCGTCAGTTTCGAGAAGGCGGCCGAGAGTGAAGAGGAGCGACCTCCCGTTCGGCAGCGAATTCTCGCCTTCGCAGATTGACCTTGCGGAAGTACTGGGGTTGGCGAAAACCCATGGCGGCGACTGGCGCGCGTTTGAGGAAGCGGTCCGGAAAGCGTATTTCGAGCAGCATCGGACCAGCGACTATAACCGCGCAAAGCTGGCCAACAACACGAAGCTCGGAATGATCGCCTACGGGATCATCGACCGGACGGCGACGCTTACGCCGTTCGGCGAGGAACTGTTCGCGCTGAAAGACGACAATGATGCTCTCCACCAGCGTCTCGCGAAGCACATCCTACTGAACCTCCACGGGATGACACTCGTCAGTTGCGTGCAGGACATGACGGCAGCAGGGGAACGGATCAACCTCACCACGCTCCGGGAAGGGCTGGCCCAGCGGGGTGTGCATTATCCATCCGGCGGCAAACATCCGAGCATGATGCGCCTGTGGCTCGCAAAGGCGGGTGTCTTCGTTGGCTCCCGTTGGCGAGTCGACGTTGACCAAGTCCATGAGACCGCTGGAATCGCAACCGACGACTTCGAGATATTGGGCGGTTTCACACCGGAACAGAGGGCCTTTCTTCGCGCTGGCAAACACGGGAACCGAACATCCCCAGGCGGCGAACGAGATCGTAAAGCTCGCCGCCGCGACCTACGGCGTGCAGTTCCCGGAAAAAAGCCTGCCGAAGCTCGTGCTGCACGATCTTGAGGCAGCAGGCTACATCTCGACTCGGAAGACTACTGCGGGGCGAGGCGCGAAGCCCTTCCAGGTGGCGCCGACCGCGAAGCTCATCGCGGGCCTCGTCGAACCGCTGCTCGAACAGCTCCGGGGGCAAACCGACCCGCAACTGCTGGAACTCCTGAGAACGCCTCTGTCAGCCATCCTGGAGGCACTGAAGGATGAGAACCGACACAAGTCCGGGCTGGCCCTCGAGGCACTTGCTTTCAAGATCATGCGCCTTCTGGACATGACCTACGTCGCCACGCGCTTGCGAGCGAACCAGACGGGAGGCGCGGAGGTCGACCTTGTCTTCCAGAGCGCTCGGCTCGTGTTCTTCCGCTGGCAGGTGCAGTGCAAGAACACCGCCCGGGTTTCGCTGGATGATGTCGCGAAGGAAGCCGGCCTTACGCATTTTCTCAAAAGCAACGCGATCGTGGTGGTCACAACCGGCTTTATCGGCGATGAGGCACGGCGCTATGCCAACCGAGTCATGGCGGATTCCAATCTCGCTATCGTCATGCTCGACGGAGCCGACCTCAACCGGATCGGCGAGCGGCCTGCGACGATCGTGCGCGCCTTCGAGCGCGAAGCCCGCCACGCCATGAACCTCAAGAAGCTTGAACTGTAGGTGCACCAAGGTGAACGAAGCCAAGTCTCTAAAGGCATATCACAATACGGACCTGGGCTGCATGCATCTCGGCGACAGTCTGGAGGTCATGGAGGATCTGGATCGCGCCTCAATCGACCTGGTGATGACGAGTCCGCCGTTCGCCTTGACGCGCAAAAAGGACTACGGAAACAAGCAGGAGAACGACTACCTGCAGTGGTTCGGAGACTTTGCGGAGCAGTTTCGTCGCGTCCTGAAGGACGATGGGAGTCTCGTGATCGACCTCGGCGGCGCATGGAAGCCCGGAGTGCCCGTGCGCAGCCTCTACCACTTCAAGCTGCTCATCATGCTCTGCGAGGAGTACGGATTTCATCTTGCGCAGGAATTCTACTGGTGGAATCCGTCAAAGCTGCCAACGCCGGCCGAGTGGGTGAACGTGCGCCGGATACGAGTCAAGGATGGGATCAATACTGTGTGGTGGCTGTGCAAGACCCCATGGCCTCGCGCCAGCAACCGGCGCGTCCTGCAACCCTACAGCGACAGCATGAGGACCCTTCTGAGCAACGGCTACAGACCGATGCTGCGCCCCTCCGGCCACGACATCAGCGGCAAGTTCTCCATCGATAATGGAGCCGCCATCCCGCCGAACCTGATTGCCATTCCCAACACCGAGAGCAACAGCTGCTACCTGCGCTACTGCAAGGAAAACGGGATCAAAGCCCACCCGGCGCGCTTCCCGGCAGCCCTGCCTGAATACTTTATCCGTATGGTGACGGACGCCGGAGATTTAGTTCTTGATCCGTTTGGGGGAAGCTGCGTGACGGGAGAAGTAGCGGAGCGCCTCGGCCGCCGGTGGCTATGCGTCGAAACGGTGGAAGAGTACCTTCAAGGCGCGGTCGGACGCTTCGGGAGCAATGCTGAGACCACCCAGCGCAGGCCGTCACGGAAGCAGGACGGGTACTACCGTGTTCCGCACCCCGGACTGCTCTGGAGCGAAGGCGACGACCTCCTGACCGTGCCGCTGCCCCGTGATGGCGGAAAACAGCGCGCTGAACGTCGCAGTGAGGAATAATGCCGGCGCTCCTCGCAGTGAGAGGAGACTCTCCAGATTTGCGTTGTCACGCAATCCTCAGGGATTGTCGAGATAACGTGCCCTGTTCCCGCTCTTTCCCACCTAACCTCAATTACGTCGAGCTGTATGCGCCTGTCGTGAGGACCCGGAGGCGCACCGATTGCACGGCTTCGCCACATCGCGCAATGCTCGGGATGAAGGCGGATCGCGAGCGGTTGAACAGGCCGCGGCGTCGAGAACGACGCTGCTGAACCGGGCGAACGCCGGCTTACATGTCTGGCTGGCGATGCGTGCGTGTCCCCGTCACTGCATGGCCACCTTGGTTTGTTCGTTTCTGGCGGCGCAGGCTGCAGCGACGGACTTTACAGGATGAATTTTCGCAGATCGGCGCTGCGGGCGAGATCGCCCAGGTTTTTCTCGACGAAACCGGCGTCGAAGACGACGGTGGCGCCGGGGGTGTCGGTGGCGGTGAAGGAAATATCCTCCAGCAGCCGCTCCATGATGGTATGCAGCCTGCGCGCGCCGATATTTTCCACGCCCTGGTTCACTTCGGCGGCCAGCGACGCGATTGCGTCGATGCCGTCATCGGTGAAGCGGACGGTGACCTCTTCGGTCGCCATCAGTGCAGTATATTGCCGGATGAGCGAGTTTTCGGGTTCCTTCAGAATGCGCACAAGGTCTGCCTTGCCGAGCGGTTTCAGCTCCACCCTTATGGGAAGGCGGCCTTGCAGCTCGGGCAGCAGGTCTGACGGCTTCGAGACATGGAATGCGCCCGAGGCGATGAACAGTATGTGGTCGGTACGGACCTGCCCGTGTTTCGTGGCAACGACGGTGCCTTCAATCAGGGGCAGGAGGTCGCGCTGCACCCCTTCGCGGCTGACATCGGCGCCGATCCTTTCCGAGCGGGCGCAGATCTTGTCAATTTCGTCGAGGAACACGATGCCGTTCTGCTCGACGGCGCTCAGGGCCTCGCGCTGCATGCGGTCTTCGTCCAGCAGCTTGTCGCTCTCCTCCTCCATGAGGATATCGTAGCTTTCCTGCACGGTGAGGCGGCGTTTTCTGGTGCGGCCGCCGAGCGCCTTGCCGAGCATGTCGCCGATATTGATCATGCCCATCTGCGCGCCCGGCATTCCGGGAATGTCGAAGGTGGGCATTCCGGGTATTCCGGTATCCGCGACCTCGAGTTCGATTTCGCGGTCTGAGAGCGCGCCTTCGCGCAGCATCTTGCGGAATTTCTGCCGGGTTTCGCGGCCGGCGCCATTGCCGACCAGCGCGTCGAGCACACGGTCTTCCGCTGCTGCTTCGGCGCGTGCGCGCACATCGGCGCGCATGCGGTCGCGAGTCATGGCGAGGGAGGTTTCGACAAGGTCGCGGACGATTGATTCGACATCCCGCCCGACATAGCCGACTTCGGTGAATTTGGTGGCTTCCACCTTGACGAACGGCGCCTGTGCGAGGCGCGCCAGCCGCCGCGCAATTTCTGTCTTGCCGACTCCCGTGGGGCCGATCATGAGGATGTTTTTCGGCAGCACCTCCTCGCGCAGATCGTCATCGAGCTGCATGCGCCGCCAGCGATTGCGCAACGCGATCGCTACCGAACGTTTGGCGTCGTGCTGACCGATGATGAAGCGGTCGAGTTCGGAGACGATTTCGCGTGGGCTGAAATTGGTCATGCGCCCGCCTCTATGGATTCGATGACGATGGACTCATTGGTATAGATGCAAATTTCAGCGGCGATTGCCATGGCGCGCCGGGCCACCGAGGCGGCGTCCATATCGCTGCGGTCCATCATGGCGCGTGCGGCTGCCAGCGCGAAGGCGCCGCCTGAGCCGATTCCGATCACGCCGTCATCGGGTTCCAGCACGTCACCGGTGCCGGTGAGCACCAGCGAGGTGTCGCGGTCGGCCACTGCCATCATCGCTTCGAGGCGGCGCAAATAGCGGTCGGTGCGCCAGTCCTTGGCGAGTTCCACGCAGGCGCGCGTCAATTGGCCGGGATATTGCTCCAGCTTGCTTTCCAGGCGTTCAAACAGGGTGAACGCATCCGCCGTGGAACCGGCGAAACCGGCGAGGATATCGCCGCCGAGGCGCCGCACCTTGCGGGCGCGCGCCTTGACGATGGTCTGGCCGAGGCTCACCTGGCCGTCGCCTGCCAGCGCCACGGCGCCGTTCTTGCGCACGCACAGGATGGTTGTGCCGTGCCACGAGCTTGCGGAGTTGTCTGTCATCGGGGGGTTCCGGTGAGGGGCAGGGCGCCGGAAGGGCGGTCAGTGCCCATGCATCCGGCGCGCCGACGGGCGGCGCGTAGCGTGGCCGCCGGCGGCGCACAAGTCAACATGGCGGGCGGCGGTTTGCGGCGGGGAAACCGGGGCTTCGCACCGGAAACGGCGCGTGCGGCGCCCTTCCCCCGGCGCGGCGGGTCTGGTAAGGTGTACCCGCTCCATTCACGACGGATCGACCATGCGCAAGGCAAGCGTTGAGCGCGTCACGCGCGAGACGGCAATCTCGACATGCATCAATCTTGACGGCGCCGGGCGTTACCAGGTGGCGACGGGGATCGGGTTTCTCGATCACATGCTGGAGCAATTGTCGCGGCACAGTCTGATGGACCTGGAAATTGCCGCCAAGGGCGACCTGCATGTCGATTTTCACCACACCACCGAAGACACGGGAATTGCCATCGGCATGGCTGTGTCGCAGGCACTGGGCGGGCGCCGCGGCATACGCCGCTATGGCCATGCGCTGATCCCCATGGATGAGACGCTGACGCGCGTCGCTATCGACCTGTCAAACCGCCCGTGGCTGGTGTGGAAAGTCGCATTCAGCCGGCCCAAACTCGGCCAGATGGATACCGAATTGTTTCGCGAATGGTTTCAGGCTTTCGCGCAGGCTGCCGGTGCGACATTGCATGTCGAAACGCTGTATGGCGAGAACAACCACCATATCGTGGAGTCGTGCTACAAGGGGTTGGCGCGAGCGCTGCGCGAGGCGGCGGCCGTCGACCCTCGCGCACCGGCCGAAGTTCCCTCTACCAAGGGCCGTCTGGGCGATGATTCCCCTGTCCCGGCGGCGGAGAGCAACGCCTGATGCGCGTCTATTCCTATTACATGAAGCCCGGTGAAACGGCACTGGCCGATGCGGTGGCGGTGCCGGAGGGGTTTTCGTGGTGGGCGTTGGTCTTCGGCCTTGCATGGACCTTGTATCACCGGTTGTGGCTGGCGTCGCTGACGGTTGCTTTCGTGATGGCGAGCTTCGCGTGGATGGGGCGCGGCCCCCATGGCCTGCCCGATGCCGGTGTCGTGCTCATGGGCGTGTTTGCGGTATTCGTGGCGTGCGTCGCCAATGACTGGCGGCGGGAAAGCCTCTTGCGCAGGGGTTATCTGCTGGCGGGAATCGCGGCTGCGCATACGCGCCTGGAGGCGGATCGGCGGTTTTTTGAACAGGCGACGGCCCGCATCGCACCACTGCCTAACCATGGCCCTGTCGCACAGGTTTCATGACCCCGATGCGATGATCCCGTGACGGTCGCCATTGTCGATTATGGCTCCGGCAATCTGCGTTCTGCGGCCAAGGCGCTCGAGCGCGTATGCGGGGCGCAGTCCGTTCTTGTCACCGCGGACGCGGAGCGCGTAGCGGACGCCGAGCGGGTTGTACTGCCGGGGGTCGGCGCGTTTGCCGACTGCATGGCCGGCCTTGACGCCTTGCCGGGGATGCTGGACGCGCTGGACCATGCGGCGCGCGATCGGGGGCGCCCGCTGCTCGGTATCTGCGTCGGCATGCAATTGATGGCGGCGCAGGGTTTCGAACATGGCAACCATCGCGGTTTTGGCTGGTTCGATGCGGCAGTGCAGCACCTGCAGCCGGATGATCCGACGCTCAAGATTCCGCATATGGGCTGGAATGCACTCATCGCCGACCGCCCGCATCCGCTGCTTGCGGGTATTCCCGCGGATGCGCACGGCTATTTCGTTCACAGCTATCATTTTGTTCCGGCGCGCGCGGGCGACCGCGTTGCACATGTTTCCTATGGTGGCGCCGTCACTGCGATGATCGCGCATGAAAACCTCGCGGGCGTCCAGTTTCACCCGGAGAAGAGCCAGCATGTCGGCCTGCAGGTGCTGGCGAATTTTGCGGCGTGGCGGCCATGACGGCGGTTCTTTCTGTCGTACAGGCGGAAAGTCTCGAGGAGCCGGAACTGTCTGAACTGTCGCGGGCGACGATCGCCGCGATCGAGGACGGGATCGGGTTTGGCTGGATCAAGCCGCCGGCGCGGCGGCGTCTCGATGCATATTGGCGCGGCGTGCTTCTGGTGCCGGAACGCGAACTGTATCTCGGGCGGGTGGACGCGCGCGTTGTCGGCTCGGTACAGCTCGTCAAGCCGGCGCGGACCTATGAGGCGGGAAATTTCGCGGCCTCGATCGACACGCATTTTGTTGCGCCCTGGGGGCGTGGGCACGGGCTGGCGCGGCGACTGCTCGAAGAAGCCGAAAAATCGGCGCACCGCCAGGGTTATGAGGTCATGCGGCTCGATGTGCGGGTTACCCAGCTGCGCGCGATCAAGCTCTACGAAAGCTGCGGTTACCGGCGCTGGGGGACTCTGGACCAGTATCACCGCGTCGGCGAGGACATGGTCGCCGGCCATTTCTACGTCAAGGAACTGCGATGAGCGGCTTTACGCTCTATCCGGCGATCGACCTGAAGGACGGCGCCTGTGTACGCCTCGTGCAAGGGGACATGCAGCAGGCGACGGTGTTTTCCCGCGATCCGCCGGCGCAAGCGCGGCTGTTCGAGGAAGCGGGCGCGCATTGGCTGCATGTGGTCGATCTGGACGGTGCATTTGCCGGCGAAGCCGTCAATGGCGACGCGGTGGCGCGCATTGTTGCGGATACCGGGCTTTCCGTGCAGTTCGGCGGCGGTGTGCGGAGTCTTGCCGCGATTGAAAGCTGGCTGGAGCGCGGCGTGGCGCGCGTCGTGCTGGGCACGGCAGCAGCGCGCGAACCGGCGCTGGTGCGCGAGGCGTGCTGGCGCTTTCCCGGCCGCATCGCCCTGGGCATTGACGCGCGAGACGGGCGCGTTGCGGTGGCGGGCTGGGCAGAGGAGACCGACATTCCGGCGTTCGACCTTGCACGCGCCTATGAGGATTGCGGGGCGGCGGCGATCATCCATACCGACATCGCCCGCGACGGCGTGCTGGCAGGCGTCGATGCCGATGCCGTGGCGGCCTTTGCGGCGCGTCTGACAACGCCGGTGATCGCGTCGGGCGGGGTGGCGCGCCTGGCTGATCTGCTGGCGCTCAAAAGCCGCAGCGATGCGGGGATCGCCGGCGCCATATCCGGGCGCGCGATCTATGACGGGCATCTGGACCTTGCAGCCGCGCTGGCCGCGGCGGCCGCGTGAGGCGCGGTCCGGGCGGGAAATGCCATGCTGAAGACACGCCTCATTCCCTGTCTTGATGTGAAAGGCGGACGGGTTGTCAAGGGAGTCAATTTTGTGGATCTGGTTGATGCCGGAGATCCCGTATCCCAGGCTCGCGTGTATGACGAAGCCGGCGCTGACGAACTGTGTTTTCTCGACATTACTGCGTCCAGCGACAACCGCGACATCATCCTTGATGTGGTGGCGCGGACGGCGGAAGCATGTTTCATGCCGCTGACCGTCGGGGGCGGGGTGCGGAGTCTCGAGGATATTCGCCGTTTGCTGCTGGCGGGGGCGGACAAGGTATCGATCAACACGGCGGCTGTGCGGACGCCGGAGTTTGTCCGCGAGGCGGCGCGCAAGTTCGGCTCGCAGTGCATCACCGTCGCAATCGACGCGAAGTGGACGGGGGAATCGCGGGCGGAGATATTCACCCATGGCGGGCGGTATTCCACCGGCGTCGAGGCGGTGGGATGGGCGCAGCGCATGGCCGCCTATGGTGCCGGTGAAATTCTCCTGACGTCGATGGACCGCGACGGGACGCGCGCCGGGTTCGACTGCCGGCTGACGCGGGCGGTTGCGGACGCCGTGCCGATCCCGACAATTGCGTCGGGCGGCGCCGGCGCGCTCACGCATCTGGTCGATGTGGTGCGGGACGGCCATGCGAGCGCGGTCCTGGCGGCGTCGATCTTTCATTTCGGCGAACACTCGATTGCCGAGGCGAAAGCGCATATGGCGGCCGCAGGCATTCCCGTTCGGCCGGTTCCCTCTCCTCCCCCGCCCGGTTGAACGCGTGTCGGCACGGGCGGGGATGCCAGCAGGCGATGGAAATGCGAAAATGTTTTGCGGGCAACTATACTGGCGCCCTGCGGGACCGTGACAATGAAGGGAATATGCCGTGACCGAGACTTCCGGGACGACGAACCCGGCTGAACTCGCCGAGACCTGGCGGCGTATCGCGGAGCACAGCCGGTCCATCGTGAGCGCCTTCAGCCGGCGCCAAGGCGAAAACTGGAGCGGCACGGCCGACCCGCTGAATGTCGCCGGCGCCTTTTTCGAACTTGCCGAGCGGGCGCTCGCCGATCCGGCGAAGCTGATGCAGGCGCAGATGGAACTGTGGCAGGATCACGCGCAATTGTGGCAGCAGACCGCGGACCGGCTCGCCGGCAAGGATGTCACGCCGATGGCTACGCCGGCGCGCGGCGACCGCCGTTTCCGCGACCCTGCGTGGCAGGAAAATGCGGTGTTCGACTTCATCAAGCAATCGTATCTGATGACAGCGGGGTGGATGCAGAAGACCGTGGAAGAGGTGGACGGCCTCGATCCGCAGACGGCGCGCAAGGCGGCGTTCTACACAAGGCAATTCGCGGACGCCATGGCGCCCACCAACTTTATCGCCACCAACCCGGAAGTCCTGCGCGAGACGGTCGAATCAAAAGGGGAAAACCTGATCCGCGGACTGGAAAACCTGCTGCGCGATCTCGACCGGGGCGAGGGCTCCCTCAAGATCACGATGACCGACATGGCGGCGTTCGAAGTCGGCCGCAATGTTGCGACAACGCCGGGCCAGGTGGTGTTCCGCACCGATCTGATGGAATTGATCCAGTACGACCCGGGGGCGGCAGAGGCGCACCGGCGACCCTTGCTGGTCGTGCCGCCGTGGATCAACAAATATTACATTCTCGACCTGCGGCCTGAAAATTCATTCGTGAAATGGGCGACGGATCAGGGTTACACGGTGTTCATCATCTCGTGGGTCAACCCGGATGAGCGGCTGGCGGAAAAAACTTTCGACGACTACATGCTGGAAGGGCCTGTCGCGGCGCTGGACGCCATCGAGAAAGCCACCGGCGAGCGAGAGATCATTGCCGCATCGCTGTGCCTCGGCGGCACATTGCTGGCGTGTACGCTGGGCTGGCTGGCGGCGCGCGGCGACGACCGCATCAAGTCTGCGACGTTCATGGCGAGTCTTGCGGATTTTTCGGAGCCGGGCGATCTCGGCGTGTTCATCGATGAAGAGCAGGTGCAGGCGCTGGAGGAACGCATGGCGCGCAGCGGCGGCTATCTGGACGGCAGCGCGATGGCCACGACCTTCAACATGCTGCGGGCGAATGACCTGATCTGGAGCTTCGTGGTCAACAACTATCTGCTCGGCCGCGAACCGATGCCCTTCGACCTGCTTTACTGGAACGCCGATTCGACGCGAATGCCGGCGCTCATGCACTCGTATTATTTGCGGAACATGTATCGGGACAATCTGCTGGCGAAGCCAGGCGGGCTGACGCTTGCCGGAGAGGCGATCGATCTGTCGAAGGTGACCTGCCCGGTCTATATCCTGGCAACTCAGGAAGACCACATTGCGCCGTGGAAGTCCTGCTACGCCTCGACGCGGCTGTATGGCGGGCCGTTGCGCTTTGTGCTTGCCGGTTCCGGCCATATCGCCGGCATCACCAATTCGCCGCAGACGGCGAAATACCCCTACCGTATCGGGGCGGATGTGCGGAAAACGCCGGAGGAATGGCTGGCGGGTGCGGAGCCGCGCGACGGCTCGTGGTGGCTTGACTGGGACGCATGGCAGGGTCCATTGGCGGGCGAAATGGTGCCGGCGCGCAAGCCCGGCGCGGGCGGACTCAAAGCGCTCATGCCAGCGCCGGGTTCCTATGTGCGAGAGAAAGCGGGGTAAGCGATGCCGCTGCCGCAAAATCGCCGCCGCACACTGGTGCTGACCGGCGCCAGCCGTGGCATTGGTCACGCAACCGTCAAGCGGTTTTCGTCGGCGGGATGGCGGGTCATTACCTGTTCACGCCAAGCGTTTCCCGAGAACTGCCCGTGGGAGGCGGGGCCTGACGACCATATGCAGATCGACCTGGGCGATGTCGACACGCTGGAAGACAATATCGCGCAGTTGCGGGAGATGCTGCATGGCGGCCCGCTGGACGCCCTGGTCAACAATGCGGGCATCTCGCCCAAGGGCGCGAATGGCGGCCGCCTCGACAGTCTTTCGACCGATGTGGAAATCTGGCGCCATGTGTTCCGCATCAACTTTTTCGCCCCGATCCGGCTGGCGCGGGGATTGTTTGACGAATTGCGCATGGCTCCCGGCGTTGTCGTCAATGTGACCTCCATCGCCGGCAGCCGGGTTCATCCGTTCGCCGGTGCAGCCTATGCGACATCAAAGGCGGCGCTCGCGGCACTGACGCGCGAGATGGCGGCGGATTTCGGCAAGCATGGTATTCGCGTGAATGCCATCGCGCCCGGCGAAATCGCCACGGGCATCCTGTCGCCGGGCACCGAAGAGCAATTGCTGCCGGAAATTCCCATGGCGCGCCTCGGCACACCGGAAGAAGTGGCGAAGACGATCTATTTCCTGTGCACCGAGCAGTCCAGCTATGTGAACGGCGCGGAAATTCACATCAATGGCGGCGAGCATGTGTGATGGGGAAGCGGGGTCTGAACTGGATTTTCCCGCCCGCCGCTGACACAATGAAACCATGACTCGCAGCCATCATGACATGGGCGGTGAACCCGCCGGACCGGTTGAGCCGGTGGAACATGACTATGAGCTGTGGGAGAAGCGCATTGATGCGCTCATGTCGCTGCTTGTTCGCGACAAGAAGCTGATGCGTGTCGATGAATTGCGCCGCGGCATCGAGGCGCTGGCGCCCGACGTATATGATCGCCTGAGCTATTATGAGCGCTGGATCGCCTCCATTTCCGCCATTCTGGTTGAAAAGGGCATTCTGGACCAGACGGCGCTGGATGCGCGCATAGCGGCGTTGCGGGCCGGGGCCGGGAGCGCGCCGTGACCGCAGGCTTTGCCGTTGGCGAACGGGTATGCGTTGCCTTTCGCGACCCGCCGGATGCGCCGCGCAAGCCTCATTTACGCACCCCTTGGTACATTCGCGGAAAATGCGGGCAGGTCGAGCGCGTGTGCGGCGCGTTTCGCAACCCGGAAGATCTCGCTTATGGCGGCGACGGGCTGCCGCGCCGCGTATTGTACCGCGTGCGGTTCCGTCAATCCGATGTCTGGTGCGATTATGGCGGCGCCGCTGACGACACGGTGGATGTGGAAATATACGAACACTGGCTGGAAGCGGCGCCGGAGACAGGGGAGGAGGCTGACTGATGGGCAGCGGGCACAACCATGCCGCAATGGCGCCTTCCGATCCCGCCGGCCCCTATCGCCTGCTGGCGGTTGCTGTCGAGGAATTGCTGATCGAAAACGGCGTGATGAGCGCCGATGAAATGGCGCGGCAAATCGCCGACATGGATGCGCGCACACCGGAACGGGGCGCGCGCATGGTGGCGCGGGCGTGGGTCGATGCGGATTATCGCGCGCGGTTGCTGGCGGATGCGTCAGCAGCGGCGGAGGCGCTGGACGTTCCCACGGACGGCACCTTGCTGGTAGCAGTCGAGAACACCCCGCAAGTGCATAATCTGGTCGTTTGCACGCTTTGCTCGTGCTATCCGCGCGCCATACTGGGTCTGCCGCCTGACTGGTACAAAATGCCGGCCTATCGTCGGCGGGCCATTCGCGCGCCGCGTGAGGTATTGCGCGAATTCGGCGTCGAAATGCCTCCGGAGATGGAAGTGCGGGTTCATGATTCGACCGCCGACATGCGCTATATCGTGGTCCCCGAGCGCCCTGCCGGAACGGAGGGGTGGGATGAGGCGCGCCTGTCGCGGCTTGTCAGCCGCGACAGCATGATCGGCGCGGCGCGCGCCCGCGACCCCGCGGAGCTCGCAGGCTGAAGTCCTGTTCAGGGCGCGGCCGCGCTCGGCGTAGCTTCCGTATCGAGAAGAAGAATCGCCCGCTCGGCAAGTTCGACGGCCGTACCGAGACTGTCGATGACGATCACGTCGGCGCCGGCGCGCCGCAATGTCTCCTCGTCATGTTCCTGGGGGGCGCGCGCGACGAGGCGCGTATGCGGCGCGGTACGCCGTACTACCGAAAGGACGCGGGCCGCGAGCTCGCCATCGGGCAGCGCCACCACCGCGAGCCGCGCACGCTCGATATGTACGGCGCGCAGCACATCAGGGCGTGCGCCATTGCCGAAGAACACCGGCAATCCGCGCCTGTGCGCGTCACGCACGCGGCGGGAATCGGCATCCAGCACGGCGACGGGAACGCCCAGGCCCAGCAAGTGCCGGGTCAGCGCCATGCCGACCTGGCCAAAACCTATCACCACGACATGATTGGCATATTCTGCGGTTTCGGCCTCCAGGTCGGACAGGGGGCTGGCGGCCGCACCTTCCATCCGGTCGAGAATGCGCCGCCCGGCGGCGGCGGCGAGCGGCGCCGCGAGCATGGACAGGGCCGCAGCGACAATCAGCGTATCGCCGAGGGCGTCGGGCAGAAGACCGCCGCCGACGGCAAGTCCGATGATGACGAATGAAAACTCGCTGCCCTGGGCGAGCAGCACGCCCAATTGCAGCGACAGACGCAGGGAATATCCCAGCGCGCGGGCGATGGCCAGCAGCACGACGGCCTTGCCCACCAGCAAGGCAGCGGTCACTGCGGCAACCATGCCGGCATTCTCCAGGGCAAGCGACAGGTTGGTATTCATCCCCACCGCGATGAAGAAGAGGCCGAGAAGCAAGCGGCGGAATGGCGCGATGTCGGCTGCCGTCTGGTGCCGGAATTCGGTGTCGGCGACCATCAGTCCGGCGAGGAAGGCGCCGACGCCGGCAGACAGGCCGACATGCTCGGTTGCCTGGCTGGCTGCCAGCACGACCAGCAGGATGACGCCGAGGAACAGTTCGCCGCAGCGTGCCGCGACAAGCCTCAGCAGGCGCGGCAGGACAAGGCGCGTGACGAGGACGATGGCGATGACAGCAATGATGCCGCCGAGGGCCATCCGCAGCAGCGATTCCTCCAGCGCCTCGCCCGATGAGGCGCCGAGCAGGTTTGCCGCAGCGGCGAGCGGACCGACGGCAAGGTCCTGCACCAGCAGGGTGGCGATGGCGAGGCGCCCCAATTGGGTCAGCATCCGGCCGAGGTCGGACAGCACCTGCACAACAACGGCGGTGGAAGAGAGCGCCAGCGCCCCGCCGACAATCAGGGCGGCATCGCCGGGCAGTCCGAACCCCAGCGCTGCCGCTGCAAACGCGCCCGCAGTCAACAGGATTTGCGCAATGGCGAGGGTATATACCCGCCAGCCGAACAGGCGCAGCCGCTCCAGCTTGATCTCGAGGCCGATATTGAAGAGAAGGAATACAATGCCGAGTTCGGCAAGCGTTGCAACGGCTTCGACATCGTCGACGAGGCCGGCACCGGACGGGCCGATGGCCGCGCCGGCGATCAGCAGCCCGACCACCGAACCCATGCGCATGCGGATGAACAGGCCGGCAAAGACAATATAGGCGGCCAGGATATACAGGGTCTGTATCACGCTGGGGCACCGGCGAAGCGAGGAAAGGGAGAAAACATGGCGGACAAGGTCTGCATCATTACCGGCGCGGGGGACGGCACCGGCGCTTCATGCGCCCGCCGCTTTACGCAGGGCGGTTATCGGGTGGCTTTGCTGGCGCGCACGGAAGCGCGGCTGCAGCGCCTTGAAGCGGAACTTGAGGGCGCGCGCGGTTATGTCTGCGATGTTTCGGACCTTGACGCCCTGCGGGAAGCCTGCACCCGCGTCGCCGCGGAAATAGGTGCGCCGACCGCAGCAATTCACAATGCTGCCGCAGGCGGATTCAAGCCGACGCTGGAGGCCGATCCGGCGCGGCTGGAAAGCAACTTCCGGGTCAACACCACCGCTCTCATGGTGTTCGCGCAGTGCGTGGTGCCGGCCATGATCGAAGCTGGCAGCGGTGCGCTCATTGTCACCGGCAACACCTCTGCCTGGCGGGGGCGTCCGCGCTTCGCCACCTTTGCCCCGACAAAGGCGGCGCAGCGTATCCTGACACAGTCGATGGCGCGTGATTTCGGCCCGCGCGGCGTTCATGTCGCGTATGTCACGATTGACGCCGCAATCGATACGCCGTGGACGCGCCCGCGGTTTGCCCCCGACAGGCCGGACGACCATTTCTGCAAGCCTGACGCGATTGCCGATACCATTTTTCATCTCGCGCATCAGGATCGTTCGGGCTGGACATTCGATGTCGATTTGCGTCCGTTCGGGGAGAATTGGTAGTCCCGCGCGCGTTTCTGCCGCGGGAATGAGCCTGTTCGGGGCTTGCAAGACCATACAGGCGTCGGGGCACAGGATAAACACCCGGGAACACAGGAGGCAGCGATGCAGGACACCGCTCCGGCGGCAAGTTATGAGCGACCGCTGGCGGGCATTCGCGCCGTTGACATGAGCCAGGGCGTTGCCGGCCCGGGCTGCGGCTTCCTGTTGGCTGCGCATGGCGCGGATGTCATCAAGATCGAGCCGCCGCAGGGGGATTGGATGCGGGGTCTGGGCACGCGCCACGGCGACCACACGGCATTGTCGCTGGCGGTGAATCGCGGCAAGCGGGGCATCGCACTGGACCTCAAGAAGCCGGAGGCGCGCGAGGTTGCCCTGCGCATGGCGGCCGGCGCCGACATCATGATCCAGAGTTCCCGGCCTGGTGCCGCGGCGCGCCTGGGCGTCGATTACGAGAATGTGCGGCGGATCAACCGGCGGCTGCTCTATGTGACGGTGTCGAGCTACGGGCAGAGCGGGCCTTATGCACAGCTTACGGGCACGGATACGGTGCTCCAGGCGTTTTCCGGTCTGATGGCGATCAACCGTGATGAACGCGGGGTGCCGCGCCGGGTAGGGTTTGTGCTTGTCGATTGGGCGACTGCAATGTCAGCGTTTCAGGCGGTCACCACGGCGCTTGTCGCGCGGCGTGACGAAGGACGCCTGATCGATATCAGCCTGATGCAGGGCGGAGCGGCGCTGCTGGCGTCGAAGCTGATGGAAGCGCATCTGGAAGGCGATACGCCGCGGCTGCCGAACGCGCCGGCCGGCGCCTACCGGACGCGCGACGGCTGGATTGCCGTCACGCTGGTGCGCGAAGCGCATTATGCCGACTTGTGCGCCGGCATCGGGCGTTCCGACCTGGCGGTCGATGCGCGGTTTGATACAGGAGTCAAACGTGCGGACCGGGCAGCGGAGCTGGCGGCGATCCTGCGTCCTGTGTTCGCGGAACGAACCACCGCAGAATGGATGGAGAGGCTGCGGCGCGGAGGTGTGCTGTGCAATCCGGTCAACGCCCCGGGGGACTGGCTCGCGGACGCGCATGTAGACGCGGTTTCCGCCGCGCCGCTGCTGGATCAGCCGGGTTTGGGGCCGGTTCCGGTGCCGCGCATTCCCGGTCTTCCTGACGCGGCTCATACCAATCTTGCACGGCCGGCGCCGCGCATCGGCGAGCACAGCGATGCGCTGCTGGCGGAATTCGGCTACGACAAGGCGGCGATTGCCGCCTTGCGCGCGAGTGGTGTGGTGACAGGCCCGGCCGCCGCGTGAGTTCAGGCGCCGCCGCCGGTAATTTCGATTTCAGTTTCGGCGACCGTGCCGTCGGCGAAGATCAGGCGCAGCAGCAGGCGGTCGCCGACGCGCGCCGAGCGCGGCAAGCGAGTCATCATGACAGCATAGTCGCCGGGTTTGAAAACCAGTTCCGTGCCGCCTGCTATCATCATGTGGCTGACGATGCGCGTGGCGCCGCCCGGGCGTCCGTCGGTATCGGAGTGAATTTCCGTCAGTCCGCCCATGTCGCTTTCGGCGGCGACGAGAAAGGTCATGGGACCCTTGTTCACCACTGTGACATAGGCGGCGACCTGGCGGTCACGGTCCGGATGCACGCGCGCCCATGCGTCCTTGAGTTCGATGTCCGCGGCCTGAAGGGCGGGCGCCGTGAGCAGCGCCCCGGCCCATAAAGCTGCGCCAGCGGCGCCGCGCCAGGAATATAGCCAGCCAGTTCTCATTTGCGTTCCCGTTCGTTCCGCATGATGTCGCAAGTGGTTCAATCGTCTTCGCGGGCGGCTTGCCAGCCCCGCATCACGCCGTCTTTCAACAGGTCCGGCGGCAGATAATCAACATAGACGACTTCGTAGTCGCCGCCGCCGCCGTTCAGTTGTATGACCTGCATTTCGTAGTCTGCGGCAGTTTCCGCGAAGCGTTCATACTCGTCGGCTTCGAACTGGATCATATAGACACGGGGTGTGGGGTCGACGCCCAGCGTGTCGAGAAACAGGTAGAAGCGTCCGGTTTCCTTGTGAAGTTTCGAGGAAAGCACCTTGTAGTTGCCGTTGGGCGGATAGGGGTTGGGCTGGCCCAGGGTATCCAGCAGCGCGAACAGCGGCAGCCACAGCGCCACGGCGCCGGCGACCACCGCAAGCGGGCGCAGCCAGCGCGCGCGCCACAATACCGTCAGCACAATAAAGGCGACGCAGCCGATATGCAGCGCCAGCAGTAATGAATAGTCCATGTCCGGCAGCGTCAGCGCTGCCAGGGCATCCTGCACAAATTCGGATGACATATCGGCACCCCAGTTTCAGCGATCGGTTCGGTAGTCTCCGTAAAACCGTTTCTCGAGCGTGATTTCGTATTGCACAGCGCCGGTTTCCGGGTCGTTCCAGATGGTGATCGATTTTTCCTTGAATGTGCCGATCTCCATGGCGGCGTTCTGCAAGGCAATTGCCGACTTGAGGTCGAAGGGAATCTGGTAATGCAGCGGCTCCACCTGTCCGGGGCGTTCGAGGAACATGTAGATCGCGCGTTCCGGCTCGTCGATTTCCCAACCGAGCATGTGGTAGCGGCCGGGTTCAGGGCGCGGGTCGGGGAAACCGAGCGTGTTCCGGGCGGTGAACAGGGGATAGGCGATGGCGCAGGCACCGACGGCGGCGGTGGCCAGGCGCAGCCACCATCGCCGCCAGTTACGAATGAACAGCATGGCGAATAGGAACGCGATTGTCGCTGCATAGAGCGCATACAGGACGATCTGGACCATCAATGCCGACATGGCGTTGCCTAGCGCTGGGAAATGATCGACTTGTAGAGGTTGTGCACGCTGTCCTCAATGAGGCTGCCGCCCTCGTCTAGCGTGAAGCGGACCACCGTCACCTCCTGCTTGCGCCGGTTGAGCAGGATTTCCTCATTGTAGATTTCGCCCAGGTCGCCCTTGCCGGTCACGCGCACCTTCACCGGCACCGGCAGCGCTTCGCCATATTCATTATAGAGGTGGATGTTGACGGTATATTCGCCCTGGTCGCGGGTGCGGATCGACATCCATTCATAGTTCAGTTCGGATGTGTCGTTGATCTTGCCGCGGTCGTCGCGTTCGAGGTTGAGCGAAGGCCCGGCTTCATAGATGCCCCAGCCGACAGGTACGCCGTCCGGCCCCATACCCCAGACGTCGATATCGTAGGCGGTGCCCGACGGCCACGTCGCCTCGATGAGAATCTGGGTGCGCAGGGGTACCTCATCCGGTTTCTGCACCGGGTTGATCAGGAAGGTCAGCAGGAAGATCACGACCACCAGGCTGAACACCATCAGGAACAGCACGTCGCGAAAGGCTATTCCTGCCGGCTCCTGGACGCGGGGGGTGAAGATATCGAAATCGGACATGGGCGGCGGCGCCGAAACTGGTGAAACCGGTTGCCGGGCTTATTCGGCGGCGGCGCGGGTGAGAGGCGCCGGTTCGTTCATGAGGTCCGGGAGGATCTCGATATCGGCATATTCGACGATATCGATCGCCAGTCCGCCGGCCGCGCGGGCGAGCATCTGATAGTGGATTTCGAGCCACAGGCCGCCGAGAATGGCGCCGACCAGCGTTGTGAACAGCGCAACCCCCATGCCGTTCACGATCTGGCCCAGAACACCTTGCACCCGCTCCAGATTGGTTCCGCCGGCTATGCTGTCGCCGAGGCCGCTGACCGCAATGACAAACCCGACGACAGTACCGATCAGGCCCAGGAGGATCAGCACATTGGCGACATAGTTGATGATCTGGATGGGCAGGAACAGCCGCGCCCGCAATGCGCCGGCAAGCATTCCCTGGTCGACGGGTCCGCCCGGAGATTTCCTTGCCTTGGTGCGCAGCTTGCCGAGATAGTCAGCGGCCACCCCGGAGGTTGCGCGGGCGGAAAAGCGCACGATCTCCTTGTTCAGGCCGATGATATGAAACGAACTCACCGCCCAGAACACCAGGAACACGGCGCCGATCACCAGGCTCAAATAGCTGGCATCGCTTTCGATCACCAGCGCGATCCAGCCGCGCAGCCAGGCCACATAGACCATCAGGCCGGCAAAGGAGTTGATAATCAGCCACTTATACAGCAGGGCGTTGGGACTGTTCATGCCACCCGTCTTCGCTTGGTTGATATTGCGGGCGGTGCGACGCGGTCCGTCTTGCGCCCCTTGCCGCGCCAACGCGCCGGTGAATCCATGCGCAGCCGTCGGAAACTAGATTTTTCAACAGGGTATTGTCAATCGTTCATCATTCGCCGTCCGACCCCGCCGCGGAATTGCGGCGCGCCAGCATTTTCAGGCGCAATGCGTTGAGCTTGATGAACCCCTGAGCGTCCGCCTGATCGTACACCTGGTCGGCTTCGAATGTCACCGTGTCGCGGTCATACAGGCTGTGGGGCGAGCGGCGGCCGGTGACGGTCACGCTGCCCTTGTAGAGCCTGAGGCGCACCGCCCCGGTCACATGCGCCTGACTGGCATCGATGGCAGTCTGCAGCATGCGGCGCTCGGGCGAGAACCAGTAGCCATTATATACGAGTTCGGCATAGCGCGGCATCAACGCGTCCTTCTGATGCAGCGCGCCGCTGTCGAGGGTGAGGCTTTCCATGGCGCGCCGCGCGGTCAGCAGCACGGTGCCGCCGGGGGTTTCATAGACGCCGCGTGATTTCATTCCGACATAGCGGTTTTCGACAATATCGGCGCGCCCGATGCCGTTGGCGCCGGCGACAGCGTTGAGGCGCGTGAGCAGCGCCGCCGGAGACAAGGCTTCGCCGTCGAGCGCCACCGGGTCTCCGCGCTCGAAATCCAGCGTGATCTCGGTCGCTCGGTCGGGCGCCGCTTCCGGCGCCGCGGTGCGGGTGAACATCTCCTCGTCGGGCGCAGTCCACGGGTCTTCGAGGGCTTTGCCTTCATACGAGATATGGAGGAGATTGGCGTCGGTGGAATAGGGCGCTTCGCCGCGCTTGTCGGTCGGCACCACAATCTGGTGGGCTTCTGCATAGGCAACGAGCCTGGTGCGGGAATCAAGGTCCCACTCGCGCCATGGGGCGATCACCCGGATGTCCGGATTCAGCGCGTAATAGCCGAGTTCGAAACGCACCTGGTCATTGCCCTTGCCGGTGGCGCCGTGGGCCACGGCGTCCGCGCCCACTGCGCGGGCGATCTCGATCTGGCGGCGCGCGATCAGCGGGCGCGCAATGGCGGTCCCGAGGAGATAGACGCCCTCATATAGCGCGTTGGCGCGGAACATGGGGAAGACATAGTCGGCAACGAAGGTTTCGCGCAGGTCCTCGATGAAGATTTCCCTGATACCCAGGCGTTCGGCATTGCGACGCGCCGGTTCAAGCTCCTCGCCCTGTCCCAGGTCCGCGGTGAAGGTGACGACTTCGCAGCGATAGTGCTCCTGCAGCCAACGCAGGATGACCGAGGTATCGAGGCCGCCCGAATAGGCGAGCACCACTTTCTTTACCGCGCCGGGCATGAAGCGTCCTTTTTCGGGAATCGGGATGGAATGCGGCGCCGGGCGCGCTGGCTGGCGCTCTTGAGTTGTCCGCAGGCAGCCATGATATCGCGGCCGCGCGGCGCACGGATCGGCGCGGAATATCCTGCGTCGTTCACGATTTCGGCGAAGGCGTGCATGCGGTTGTTGGTGGAGCATTCATAGGGCGCGCCGGGCCAGGCGTTGAACGGGATGAGGTTCACCTTTGCCGGAATTCCCCGCAGCAGGCGCGTCAGTTCGCGCGCATCGGCATCGCTGTCATTGACCTCGCGCAGCATGACATATTCGAACGTTATGCGCCGTGAATTGCGCGCACCGGGGAAATTCCGGCAAGCATTCAGCAGGCTCTCGAGAGGATATTTGCGGTTGATCGGCACCAGCACATCGCGCAGTTCGTCGCGCACGGCGTGCAGCGAGACGGCGAGTCCGACATCGAGCTCGCGTCCCAGCCGCTCGATCATGGGCACCACGCCGGAAGTGGACAGGGTGATGCGGCGGCGCGACAGGGCGAGGCCCTCGGGATCAATGACGATTTTCAGCGCCGCAACCACATTGTCGTAATTGAACAGCGGTTCCCCCATGCCCATCATGACGATGTTGGAAATGATGCGGCCTTCGGGCGGCACGGTCCATTCGCCGATGGTGTCGCGCGCGGTCATCATCTGGCCGACGATTTCTCCGGTGGTCAGGTTGCGGACGAGCTTCTGCGTGCCGGTGTGACAGAAGCTGCAGGTGAGCGTGCAGCCGACCTGCGACGAGATGCACAGGGCGCCGCGCCCCTGCTCCGGGATGTGGACGCACTCCACCTCATTGCCGTCGCCCAGCCGCAGCAGCCATTTGCGCGTTCCGTCGCCCGAGAGTTGCAGGGTTGCTATGTCAGGCCGCCCGATGCGGTAGCGGTCAGCGAAATCGCGGCGCAGGCTTTTGGGTATTGTGGTCATGGCGTCGAACCGGCGTGCGCCGCGGTGGTAGAGCCAATGCCAGAGCTGCCTGGCGCGGAAGGGTTTTTCGCCGACCGCAGCCATTTCGTGCGCCAGTTCCTCGCGTGACAGGCCGACCAGTTCGATGCGGGTATCGACCCCGCTGTCGCTGCACGTGTCGACGGTTATACCCGTGCCGGTTGCGGCGCCGGGCGCCGCATTCACGGACCGCAGGCTCCGGTCATGGCATCCCGCGCCGCCGTGAAGCCGAGCAGGGAGTATCGGTCGGTGGTGTCGGTGCCGCGCCGCGAGGTTCCTTCCACAGTCATGCGCACACCGCGCACCATGGCGGCGACGATGTCGCGGTCTTCCTCTTCAGTCGCGGCCCACGCAGTTTCGTCTGAGGTGAACAGGTTGAACGTGTCATTATCAATGCGAAGGGACACGTCGCTTTCTTCGCGATAGGGGTATCCCGCCTCGACATGGACCACATCGGGTATCGAATCACCGGCGCGGCGTGTGACCATGACATAGGTAGCGCCGCGGCGGGTGTAGTTGCCTTTGCTTTCCTTGGGCGCAGTATACATGTAGCAGATTTTCACACCGCCCTCTTCGACGTAGGATTGTGCGATCCAGTCTCTGAACACGCCCAGCACCTCATCGTCCTCGGCCGCGGCGGCGATTGTCGCAGGCAATGCGACAACGGCAATGGCAGCGAGGGCAGCGAGGATGCGGCTCAGGTTCATCATGTTTCTTCATCCTCCCAAATGACTGATTTTTGACCCGTGTGTATGCGTTGGCAAGGGCGTTGGCGCGGCGAAGCGGCTGACCGGCCGCTCGGCGAAGCGCCCGAGACTGATCATGCGGTCATACATGACAACAACGCCTGCGGCAGCAAGATTGATACAGAATAGCGTCGGAATCCTGACCACATGGCGGCATTTTTCGAGCATTTCAGGACTGAGTGAGCCGAGTTCGGGGCCGAAAATATAGGCGGCGGCGCGGGGGTGGCGAAAGCTGGGCAGGGGCACCGAGTCCGCCACCAGTTCGATACCCACAAGTTCGCATCCGCGCGGCAGCGAAAGTTCGGCCGGGGAGTCATAATCCCACACAGGCAGGTTGCGGCGCGCCCGCGACGTATCCGACGGCGCGGCGCGCCTGCTGAAGTCGGCATCTATGGTGAACAGGAACGATGCGCCGAACGCATGCGCGGACCGGAACAGATTGCCGAGATTCATCGGCTTTGATATGCGTTCCACCCCGATGCCGAAATAACCTTTCCCGAGCCCGGGCATGACAGGAGATATAGCTTGCGCGCCATCATATGCAAGCAATTGGGAACGCCGGAGTCGCTGGTCTGGGGTGATGCGCCATGCATACCGCCGGGACCGGGCCAGGTGCGGATCGCCGTCCATGCGGCCGGCGTCAATTTTGCCGATTCGCTGATTATTCAGGGAAAATATCAACACCGCCCCGACCCGCCCTTCATTCCCGGCATGGAAGTTGCCGGCATTGTCGAGGAAGTTGCGGCGGACGTCACCGGCATCACGCCGGGCGACCGTGTGGCGGCCACCACGGGAACCGGCGGCTATGCGGAGAAGGTGGTGACAGATGCCGCATGGGTGATGCCGATCGCCGATCATGTGGACCTTGTGAAGGCGGCCGCGTTTCCGGTCGCATACGGCACATCGCTGCTGGCGCTGGAGCATCGCGCGCGCCTCAGGGCAGGCGAAGTGCTGCTGGTGCTCGGCGCTTCGGGCGGGGTCGGACTCACCGCGGTGGAGATCGGCAAGGCGATGGGCGCCACGGTGATCGCCTGCGCTTCCAGTGCGGAAAAACTTGCGGTCGCCCAGTGCTACGGCGCCGACCATCTGATCGACTATACCCGCGAGAACATCCGCGACCGCGTGCTGGACCTGACGGGCGGCGCCGATGTGATCTACGATCCGGTGGGCGGGGCCGCTTCCCGCGAGGCGCTGCGAAGCGTCAAATGGGAAGGGCGGCTTGTCATCATCGGATTTGCCGGCGGCGAGATTCAGCAGATTCCCGCGAATTACATACTGCTGAAGAATTGCGCGGTGATCGGCGCATTGTGGGGCGCCTACCGGCAGCGTGCGCCCTCGGTCATGCGCACCACCATGAATACGCTGGCGGGATGGCTGGAAAGCGGACGCATTCACCCGCACGCCTCCCACATACTGCCTTTGCAGGAGGCGGGGCGGGCATTGCGGCTGCTGCTTGAGCGCAAGTCGACTGGCAAGGTCGTGCTGACGACAGGCGTCGCATGAGCGACGACGCCGTCCGCGCCCAGTACGAGGCTTATCCCTACCCTCAGCGCGACCCGCGCGAGGAAGCGAAGCGGCTGATTGTCGGTTCGCCGAGCCATTTTGACGAGATCGTCCATTATGTGTTCGGCGGGCGCGCCCCGACGACCGGCGGGAGGAAGTTCCGCGCCCTGGTCGCCGGCGGCGGCACAGGCGACGCAGCGATCATGCTGGCGCAGCAACTGGCTGACCGCAACGCGCAGGCGGAGGTCGTTCACCTGGACATTTCACGGGCTTCGCGGCGCGTCGCACAGGCGCGCGCCAAGGCCCGCCGGCTGCGCAATATTCGCTTTGTCCACGCCTCGCTGTTCGAACTCGGCGAGCAGGCGCCGGGGCCGTTCGACTATATCGATTGCTGCGGCGTGCTGCATCATCTGGAGGACCCGGCGGCGGGGCTGCGCGCGCTGGCGGCGGCGCTGGCGGACGGCGGCGGCATGGGCGTCATGCTCTACGGCGCCTATGGCCGCACCGGCGTCTATCATGTGCGCGATGCACTGCGGATGATCGGCGGCGACGCGGACTCGGCGGACGACCGGCTGACGCTGACCAAACAGCTTCTGGACGCCCTGCCCCAAAGCAACTGGCTGGCGCGCAACCCGTGGATTGCGGACCACTTGCGCGGCGGCGATGCCGGATTGTTCGATCTGCTGCTGCATGCACGAGACCGCGCCTATACGGTGCCGGAGGTGTTGCAACTGGCCGCCGCGGCAGGGCTTGCCGTCACGGCGTTTATCGAGCCCGTGCGTTACGATCCGGCGGCGGTGCTGGGAAGCGCAGCGGTCGCCGAACGCGCGGCCGGGCTGTCATGGGCCGACAGTTGCGCGTTGGCGGAACTGGTCGCCGGCAACATGAAGCGGCATGTCTTCTATGCGGTAAAGGCGGCGCCGGGGCGGGCCGAGGGAGCAGTCGCCGCGCCGGGCGATGCGGAGGAGACAATTCCCGTGCTGCGGCAGGCGGAGGGCGAAAGGCTGGCGCGCGAAGTGGCGGCGCGCGGGTCGCTCCGCATAGGGCTGGAAGGGACGCTCTTCACGCCGCGCTTTGACAAACTGGCACCGGCGATCCTGTCACGCATCGACGGTCGGCGCTCGCTGTCGGAAATCCATGCAGCGTTCTCCGCACCTTGCGAATGGTCCGAGTTCCACGCCGCATTCGATGACCTTTACGGCAAGCTCAACGGTCTCAATGTGCTGTTGCTGCGCCGCCCGGCGGCCCCTGCCGGTTAAGGGGCAGCGATTCGGTAGGAAACCTTCACGAAATCAGAACGACCCGCCAAAAGCGCTGCGATATCCCGCCACGACGACACTGTAGGCAGGCGCGCGGGGAAGCGGGGGCGCGTCATGGAGACGGCTTTCCGATGCCGCGCCGGCATGCTTGCTCTTGCGGCGGCGGTCCTCCGCACCGGTGGGTGACGGCGTTTCCGATGACTTGGTGTTGCGGCGGGGGATCATTGCCAGTGCCCTCCTGGCAGCGTGCAGGTCAAGTGTCATGAATTTTACATATGACGGTGCTTGTGCACCGCACATCCTGCGGCCACCCGATTGACGTCCAAATCTCATAAAATTCTCACACTGTGACAAATTTGCCACAACACATTGCCGCGCCGGGCTGAAACACCGCCGGCCAGACCGCCCGCAGCCCTGCTATAACACCCGCGATGTCCCGCATGGGCGTTGTGCGCCGGCGGCAAGAAGGAGCCGAGCCATGGAATTCATCGATGTCCGCGACCAGGACGGGATTCGCCTGGTCAGGTTGAACCGTCCGGCAGTGCGCAATGCGTCCCACGCGGGGATGCGGGAGGAAATCTGCGAGGCTCTGGCGACGGTCAATGGCAATGCGGACATCCGCGCGGTGGTGATCACCGGCGCCGGCGAACATGCGTTCTGCGCCGGCAACGACCTGAACGAGACCCGCGCCCTTTCGGCTGCCACCAGCGACGGGTGGGTGGATGCGCTGCGCCGCCATCACGACGCGATTCGCGGTCTGGACAAGCCCTGTGTCGCTGCGGTGAACGGCGTTGCCGCCGGGGCCGGGCTTCAGATTGCGCTGCTTTGCGACCTCCGCATCGCGCAGCCCGGGGCGCGAATCGGCCAGCCGGAAATCAATGTCGGCCTCGCGAGCGTCATCGGGGTGCAATTGATGGAACTGGCGATCGGCCACGCACATACGCAGGACTTGGCGCTGTCCGGGCGGCTTGTGGGCGCTGAGGAGGCGCTGCGCATGGGCCTGTTCGACCGTATGGCGCCGGCAGAGAGCCTTCTCGACGAGGCGGTGAAAGCGGCGCAGTTTCTTGCGGACCGCCCGCCGGGGGCGTTTCGCCTCTCGAAACAGCGCCTGCGCGAGATGACGCAAGCGCCTTGGGAGTCCGCTTTCGAGGCGGCGCACCGCCTGCAGCGCGCCGCCTATGAGAGCGGTGAGCCGCAGGCGGTCATGGACCGTTTCTTCAGGGCGCGGGAGAAGCGTCAGGCGGCGCGATCCTGATCAGCGCGTCAAGCGCCTGCGCCCCTTCCGGCAGGGCGCGAAGCGGATTGATATCCAGTTCCGCAATTTCGGGACAGGCAAGGGCGAGATCGGAAAGCGCCAGCAATATCTCGGTGACGGCCGTTATATCGGCCGGCCGGCCGCCGCGCGCCCCGGTCAGCAGGCGGTATCCGCGCAGCTTCTCCAGCATGGCGCGGGCGGCGTCGGCAGAGAGGGGTGGTATTCCCAGCGCGGCGTCTTCGAGTATTTCAGCAAAAACACCGCCCGTGCCCACCAGAACAACAGGGCCGAACACGGGGTCGCGCTTGATCCCGGCGATAAGTTCCACGCCGCTTGCGGCCATTTCATAGACGCCGCAGCCGGCGGCGGCGGCGTCCGGCGCACGGGACCGGGCATTGCCGCTGATGCGGGCGAAAGCCGCCCGCACGGCCGCGGCATCGGCAAGGCCGACGGCAACGCCGCCAATCTCGGTCTTGTGGGCGATATCCGGCGAATCCACCTTGAGAACCACGGGATAGCCAAGGGCATCCGCGGCAGCGGCAGCGGCGTCTGCATTCGCCGCCATACGGCCGCGAACAGCGGGAATTCCCGCCGCTTCGAGAATGGCGCGCGAGCGCCATTCCGAAAGCACGCCGCCCCCTTCCGCCGCCGCGCCGGCGGTCAATGCCTGCGCCTCGGGCAGGGGCTGCGCGGCGCGCGCCTCAGCACTGCGGCGCAGGGCCGCGCCATGGGCCACCAGGGCGCGGGCCGCGCGCACCGCCGCACCGGGATCCTCCATGCAAGGCACGCCAAGCGCGCGCAGGCGCGGCGGCGCCTTGGGATCGCCCAGCATCCAGCCGACGATCAGCGGCTTGTTGTTGAGGCGGTTGGCGCGGTCGATTTCATCGATCAGGGCGTCAACATTGAGCTTTTGCACGCCGAAAAAGGCCAGTGTCACATCCACATCAGGATCGCGGACGATATGCGCCAGATGCGACCCCACCGCCGAGGCGTCGGTGAGGGCCTGGAGGGTGAAGTCCACGGGATTGGAGGCGGACGCGAAGTCGAACAATTTTTCGCGGATCGCTGCCGTGGTGTCGTCGCCCAGCACCGCCATGCGCATGCCGCGCGCACGCACCTGATCGGCGCCGAACACGCCCAGGCCGCCGGAATTGGTGAGCATCGCGACGCGGTCGCCTGCCGCCTTTCCGGTGCATACCGCGAACGTCTCGATCACATCGAACAGTTCGTCGATGGTATCGACCTCGATTGCGCCCCATTGAGCGAGAGCGGCACGGTACGTGTCGTAAGCGCCCGCCATGGCGCCGGTATGCGATGCGGCGGCGGCCGCGCTTTCCTCCGTGCGGCCGACCTTGAGCAGCACCACGGGCTTGCCGTGCTGCTGCGCCACTTCCAGCGCTGCGGCGAGCTTGCGTCCGTCACGCACCCCTTCCAGATAACCGGCGACGACGCGAATTCGCGGGTCCTGCGTCATGAAGGCCAGCACGTCGGCAAAGTCGACCACCGCTTCATTGCCGGTGCTGACGAGATAGCCCAGTCCGAGGCCGCGCCGCTGGAACGCGGCGGCGAGAATACCGGTGAACAGACCGCTCTGGCTGACAAAGCCTATCGGTCCGCTGCGCATGCTCGGGTCGGCAAGCGCCGAACTGAAATTGGCTTGCATATTGTCGAGCAGATTGGCGACGCCCTGGCAATTGGGGCCGCACAAGAGGGTACCGCCGGAGGCGGCGAGCGTCGTCAGTTCCGCTTCAAGGGCGCGCCCGGCATCGCCGGTCTCGCGAAAGCCGCTCGTATAGAGCGTGACGGCAGGCACGCCGGCGGCCTGGCAATCGCGCACGGCGTCCAGCGCGGCGCGGGCCGGAATGGCGATCACCGCCATATCGGGCGGTTGGGGAATATCCTGGACACGGGGGAAGCAGCGCACGCCGTCAATTTTCTCGTGGCGCGGATTGACCGGGTATACGGCCCCCGGAAAGCCGAACTTGCGCAGGAAGGAAAAGGGCCGCCCGCCGATGCGGTTGGCGTCGGGCGTGGCGCCGATGACGGCGATGGCGCGGGGTTTGAGCAGCGGGGTCAGGTCGCGAAGGACAGTCATGAGGCATATTCCGGGCTGGGAAAATTCGCCCCGCCTCTTGAACCGGCGGCGGCGGTTCCCATATCAGGGGCAGCGCCGGATGCCTCTTTCGGGTTCGGCGCCGTGAAGGCGGGCCGCGCAATGGCGGGCCCACAACGCATATTGCTCAATGGAGGATATGACATGCGAGCTTTCGACCTTTCTCCCCTGTTTCGCACCAGCATCGGGTTCGACCGCCTCAACCGCTTGTTCGACGAGGCGCAGAACTGGGACTCCTCGCCCCAGTTTCCGCCCTATAATATCGAAAAGCTGGGCGATGACGCCTATCGCATCAGCATGGCCGTGGCCGGGTTCCAGGAGAACGACCTGGAGGTGACGGTGAAGGCCAACGTCCTGGTGATCAGCGGCCGCATTGCCCGCGGCGAAGGCGAACAGGCGCGGTATTTGCATCACGGCATCGCCACGCGCGCGTTCGAGCGCCGTTTCCAGCTTGCCGATCACATCAAGGTGACAGGTGCGCGCCTCGAACACGGGCTGCTGCATCTCGACCTGGTGCGCGAAGTGCCGGAAGCGCTCAAGCCGCACAAGATCGCCATCAATGGCGAAAACGCCAACCCCCGCGTGATCGAGGGTCACAAGGCCGCCTGAGCGCGCCGCTTTTCCCCGGTTTCGTCGATTCGGAGGCGCCGTCGCAGGGCGGCGCCTCTGTACGCGTTGCGGTCAGGCGCCCATGTCATCCAGCGAGACGGTTTCGAAGTCGGCAGGGATGGTGATTTCCAGCAGTTCGAAATCGTCGGAATATTCGACCACACTGTGGCTGATTCCGGGTTCCTGATACCAGCATGACCCGGCTTCCATGCGCACTTCGCCGACCCCCTTGAAGTGCATCCTCGCCCAGCCCTTGAGCAGATAGACCATTTGAAAGTCGAGCTGGTGCAGATGGGTGTCCCCCGGCTCGTCGCAAGGTTCGGTGGCCTTGATCACCTGGGCGAGCACCTTTCCCTCGGTAGCCGCGGCGACGCCGAGATCGCGATAGGCGAAATGTCCGCGCAGGCCGGACTGCCAGTCTGCATCCTCGGGCTGGGAAAGATGAAAACGGCCCTTGGGGAAGGCCGGGTCGAGCGGTGCGCTGTTGGTCATGGCGTTTCTCCTGCTACATGCAACCGGCGCACCTTATACCAGCCCCGGCGCCTCATGCGCGACAGACGCGGTTTCGGCGAGACCGGTCATGGTCAGCAGGAAGTCTATAACGGCGGGCACGCCGGCGCCGGATTTCAGATTGGTAAAGAGGAACGGACGCTCGCCGCGCATGCGGCGGGCATCGCGTTCCATCACCCCGAGATCGGCGCCGACCAGCGGCGCCAGGTCAATCTTGTTGATGACCAGCAGATCGGAGCGCGTGATTCCCGGCCCGCCCTTGCGGGGAATCTTGTCGCCCGCCGCGACATCGATGACATAAATGGTCAGGTCGGCGAGTTCCGGGCTGAATGTCGCCGCCAGATTGTCACCCCCGGACTCTATCAGCACCATGTCCAGACCGGGGAAGCGTGCGGTCATGTCCGCCACCGCGGCGAGGTTGATCGAGGCATCCTCGCGAATGGCGGTGTGCGGGCAGCCGCCGGTTTCAACACCCGCTATGCGCTCCGGCGCCAGCGCCCCTGAGCGCACCAGAAACTCCGCATCCTCGCGGGTGTATATGTCGTTGGTCACCACTGCGAGCCGGCAGCGGTCGCGCAGGCGCTTGCACAACGTGTCGGTCAGCGCCGTCTTCCCGGAACCAACGGGGCCGCCAATGCCGATGCGGGCGGGGCCGTGAGCAGAAAAGGTCATGAGCGAAACAGCCTCGTATATTGGGTTTCGTGGGCTACCGCGCACCAGTCGGCAAGCGCGGTCGATGCACCCGGCAGCGCACCATCGCTGCGCCCGGCGGCAGCGCAGGTGCGGCGCAGCGGCGCCTCCAGCGATGCCTGCACGCGCTGGCCGTCAGTCTGGCCGAGCGGGATGAGACGCATCCCCGCTGACACAAGGCCGGCGGCGAATGCATGAAGCCAGGCGAGCAGGGCAGGGCGCAGGGAAATGCCATGGGCAGCCGCCGCCAGCCCCACGGCGACAGAATGAACCGCCTTGGCTTCATCAAGGCGGCCCAGCCAGGGATGAGGCCAGGCGGCACGCGCGGCGCGCAGGAAAGCTGCGCCCTGCGCGGCGGCTTCGAGCGCGGTTTCGGCGCCGGCGCGGTGCGCGGCCGCATCGCCGGCGACGCTGTCAAGCCGCCGCCAGTCCTGCGCTCGCGCCGCCCCATGCGCCGCAGCCAGATATTCGGCATCTATGCGTCCAGCGCCGAATTCGAGCATATCGGCAACCCATTCCCGCAAGTGCGCCGCATTGGCGACGAGGCCGGCGCTTACCGCCGTTTCGAGGCCGTGGCTGTAGCTGAAGCCGCCGGTGGGAAACGCCGGTGAAGCCCATGTCAGCAGACGGTACAAGGCAGCGTCATCCCCCGCCGGCGGCCACAGACTCATCGGCCGCGGCGATGGTGATAGGCCCCCGGTTCCGGATCGAAGGGCGCAGTGAGGCGGGTTACCGCCCCGCCAAGGCCGGCGATCATGTCGATGATCACGGCATCGTCGCGAAACCGCAGGGCGCCGTCGAGGATTTGCGCGGGAACATGGCGGTTGCCCAGATGCCACGCGAAGCGGGCGAGATCGCCGGCATTCCGGCAGCGGACTTCGGCGACCAGCTCCGGCGCCGCCGCTACGGCAACCCAGCCGCCTCCCTCCAGCGCGAGTCCCGCCCCGCCGCCGAGCACCTGCGCGTGTTCCAGGTCCAGCAGCAGCGGCTCGCCGCCGTCAGTCACCAGACGCAAGCGGCGGCGATAGCGGTCGTCCCAGGGCAGAGTCACGCGGTCGCGCGCCTGCGCCGCGGGCCAGCAACCGGGCGCGGAAACCGAGCGGATGCGCCGCATCAGAACAGGAAATAGCGCTGCGCCATGGGCAGCACACTGGCCGGTTCGCAGGTCAGCAGTGCGCCGTCCGCGCGTACCTCGTAGGTTTCCGGGTCCACGGTCATTTCCGGGGTGGCGTCGTTGTGGATCATGCTGCCCTTGCCAATGGTGCGGGTGCCGGCGACGGCGACCAGCGGCCGCACCAGGCCGGCACGGTCGACGAGGCCTGACTCGGCGCCGGCCCGGCTGACGAAATGCACCGCGCTTTCCGCCCGCGCCCGCCCGAACGCGGCGAACATGGGGCGGTAATGCACCGGCTGGGGGGTAGGGATCGAGGCATTGGGATCCCCCATCGGCGCGGTGGCGATCGACCCGCCCTTGATCACCATGGCGGGTTTGACACCAAAAAATGCCGGATGCCAGAGCACCAGATCGGCCAGTTTCCCCACTTCCACCGAGCCGATGAGATCGGCCATGCCATGCGCAATGGCGGGGTTGATGGTGTATTTCGCGACATAGCGGCGCGCTCGCAGATTATCGTTGGCGCCAGCCTCCCCCTCGAGGCGTCCGCGCTGGCGGCGCATCTTGTCTGCCGTCTGCCAGGTGCGCAGGATTACCTCGCCGACGCGGCCCATTGCCTGGCTGTCCGACGCCATGATCGAGAAAGCGCCGAGATCGTGCAGGATATCCTCGGCGGCGATGGTTTCGCGGCGGATGCGGCTTTCTGCAAATGCCACATCTTCCGGTATGCGCGGGTCCAGATGATGGCACACCATCAGCATGTCGAGATGTTCGTCCAGCGTATTGACGGTAAACGGGCGCGTGGGATTGGTGGAGGACGGCAATACATTGGGTTCGCCGCACAGCTTGATGATGTCAGGCGCGTGGCCGCCGCCCGCGCCCTCCGTATGAAACGCATGAATCGTGCGGCCCTTGAACGCAGCTGCGGTGTTTTCGACAAAGCCGGACTCGTTCAGCGTGTCGGTATGGATGAGCACCTGGATATCGAAAGCGTCGGCAACGCCGAGACAGCAGTCGATGGCGGCGGGAGTGGTTCCCCAATCCTCGTGCAGCTTGAGTCCGCATGCGCCGGCAGAGATTTGTTCTTCCAGCGCCGCCGGGGTGCTGGCATTGCCCTTGCCGTAAAATCCGAAATTGAGAGGGAAGGCTTCCGCAGCCTGCAGCATGCGCATGATGTGCCACGGGCCGGGCGTGCACGTCGTGGCGTTGGTTCCCGCCGCCGGGCCGGTGCCGCCGCCGAGCATGGTGGTGACGCCGCTCGCCAGTGCTTCCTCGACAAGCTGCGGGCAGATGAAATGCACATGCGAATCTATGCCGCCGGCGGTGAGGATCAGGCCCTCGCCGGCGATCGCTTCGGTGCCGGGGCCGATGATGATATCGACACCCGGTTGCGTATCCGGGTTTCCGGCCTTGCCGATGCCGTGGATGCGTCCGCCGCGCAGGCCGATATCAGCCTTCACGATTCCCCAGTGATCGAGGACAAGGGCATTGGTGATCACCGTATCGACAGCGCCGCCGGTGCGGCTTGCCTGGCTTTGTCCCATGCCGTCGCGAATGACCTTGCCGCCGCCGAACTTGACCTCTTCGCCGTAAGTCGTGCGGTCCTCCTCGACCTGGATCAGCAGTTCGGTATCGGCGAGGCGCACGCGGTCGCCGGTCGTCGGGCCGAACATGTCCGCATAGGCGGCGCGTGTGATCGGTGCGGGCATCGCTCAGCCCTCCTCGTCGAGCGGCCCCATGACCGCCTGGTTGAAGCCGAACACGCGGCGGCGCCCGGCGAACGGGATCAGGCGCACCTCACGGCTCTGCCCGGGTTCGAAGCGGACTGCGGTACCGGCCGGCGCATCGAGACGGCGCCCCCTCGCCGCCGCACGGTCGAACGCCAGCGCCGCATTGGCTTCAGCAAAATGATAGTGGCTGCCAACCTGCACTGGCCTGTCACCCGTATTGATGACGGAGAGGGTTATCGCAACGCGGCCTTCGTTGAGAATGATTTCGCCGTCGGCGGGAATGATTTCGCCCGGAATCATGGCGTGTCTCCCGTATGCGCCGACCTGCGGATGGGGTTATGCACAGTGACCAGTTTGGTGCCGTCGGGAAAGGTGGCTTCGACCTGCACTTCGGGGATCATTGCGGCGACGCCCTCCATCACCTGGCCGTCATGCAGGACATCGGCGCCGGCGGTCATGAGCTCGGCAACGGGGCGCCCGTCACGGGCGCCTTCGACCACGAAATCGGTGATCAACGCCACTGCTTCAGGGTGGTTGAGCCGCACACCGCGCGCCAGGCGCCGCCGCGCCACCATGGCTGCCATGGCGACCAGCAGCTTGTCGATCTCCCGCGGTGTCAGGTTCATCCTTGCCTCCCTGTCACTCGGCGCGTGCGCCGGTCATCGATCAAATATGCCAAAGCGCCGGCAGGGATCGCGGCCGCCCCAGCGCCTCGGCGCGAAAGGCCGTCCAGAAGCGCGCAAATGCGGCGCGCGCAGCATATGCGTCGGCGCTCAGCCAGCGGGCGATCAGCACGCCGTTCACCAGCGTTGCCCCGGCGCGCAGCGTGTCGCCCAGCAACGCCCGTGCCCGGGCCAGCCATCGCGGCGCATCGGCGGCGGCGTATATGGCAGTCGCGGCGCAGCGCGCGCCGGCAAATCCGAACGGCGCCCCCATGCGCGCGGCGATATCCCCTTCCAGCTCCAGGACGTCGATCCATAGCGGGCGCCCCTCCTGCTCCACGCGCCAGGAGTCGCGAATGGCGCCGCGTTGCAGCGCCTCACCCATGCCGGTGCGTCCGAACACCAGAATTTCACCGGCGAGGCAGCGTCCGCCGGGAACGATGCACAGCGTCATGCGGCGGTCCAGCCGCGCCCGGTCGAACAGGATGGTGCCTTGCGGCAGCCATTCCAGCGCCGCACCGTCATGCACCGTCAAACCGGTATTCATGCACGCTGTCGCGGTGCGGGAGCGGTAGATTTTTTCTGCCGCCTGTCCGGTCATGAGAGCGTCGGCGTGGGCATCGAGGGTGACGACGAGGCGGTCGCCGCCCAATACGCCCCCGGAAATATTGGCGACGACTCCGGTTGGCGGTTCCAGCGGCGGCGGATGGGGGCGGAACAGGCGCAGGGGCGCATGCTGGCGGCGCGCATGGAGGCCGGCGGCATCAATGACGGCATCAAGCCGGCCCTCCGCAGCGTCGGCGGCGTCAGACGGTAAGGTGGCGGCGGACATCGGCGTCACCCAGGCGCTCGGCATCGCCGGAAGCCACGACTTCGCCGCGATCGAGCACGGTGAAGCTGTCCGCCAGGCTTTGTGCGAACGCGAAATACTGTTCGACCAGCAGGATTCCCATGCCGTCATCCTCGCGCAGCGTGCGGATGACCTTCTCGATATCCTTGATGATCGAAGGCTGGATTCCTTCGGTCGGTTCGTCAAGCAGCAGCAGTTTGGGGCGCATGACGAGTGCGCGCGCAATGGCAAGCTGCTGCTGCTGGCCGCCCGAGAGATCGCCGCCGCGCCGGTTGAGCATGCGCCGCAGCACGGGAAAGAGATCGAAAATCCGTTCAGGCACGGTGCGTTCGCGGCGCGGCAGGGCAGCGAGGCCGGTGCGCAGATTTTCCTCCACCGTAAGCAGCGGGAAAATCTCGCGTCCCTGCGGCACCCAGGCGATCCCGGCCGCCGCGCGCGCATAGGCCGGGCGGCGCGAAATGTCATGTCCCTGCCAGAGAATGCGCCCGCCGCTCACCGGGTGCCGGCCGACAATCGCGCGCAGCAGGCTGGTCTTGCCGACGCCGTTGCGGCCGAGAATGCAAGTCACCTGGCCGGCCGCGGCGGTCAGCGATACGCCGCGCAGCGCCTGGCTGGCGCCATAATGCAGGTCAAGCGCTTCCACCGAGAGCATCGCCTAGCGCCCCAGATAGATTTCCACCACGCGCTCGTCATCCTGCACGCTTTGCATGCTGCCCTGGGCAAGCACTGCGCCTTCATGCATCACGGTAACGCGGGTATCGAGCGCGCGGATGAAGTCCATATCATGCTCCACCACCAGCACCGAATGGGTTTCGGCGATTTGCCTGAGCAGCGTCACGGTCGCTTCGGTCTCGGCATCGGTCATGCCGGCGGCTGGCTCGTCAACCATCAGCAATTCCGGGTCCTGCATCAGCAGCATGCCGATTTCAAGCCATTGCTTCTGGCCGTGGGAAAGCGCACTGGCGAGGGTATGGGCACGGGATTCGAGGGAGATCACCTCCAGTATCTCGTTGACACGGGCGCGTCGTTCGGGTGTGAGTTTCGCAAACAGGGCGTGGAGCGGCGGGCGGCCGCCCTTTGCGGCGAGTTCGAGATTGTCGAAGACGGTGAGGTTTTCGAACACAGTCGGTTTCTGGAATTTGCGTCCGATGCCCATATTGGCGATTTCGGTTTCGTCATGGCGGGTCAAATCCACTTCACCGCGAAACAGCAGACGCCCGGAATCCGGCTTGGTCTTGCCGCTGATCACATCCATCATGGTTGTCTTGCCGGCGCCATTGGGGCCGATCACCGCTTCCATGCGCCGCGCCTCGATGTAGAAGCTGAGATTGTTCAGAGCCTTGAACCCGTCAAACGATACCGTCACACCGTCCAGATAAAGCAGGGTGTCGCCGGGGACGGGCGGTTGCGCCGCCACGGTATCGGCGTCTTGCAGTCTGCGTCCAACTTGCGCCATGGGTCTATCTCCCTGCGGCGCGCCGGCGCGGCAGCAAGGCCCGGGCGCGGGCCAGCGCGCCGACAACGCCGCGCGGCATGAACAGGGTGGTTCCGACAAACAGCCCGCCAAGGACGAACAGCCACAATTCCGGCAGTGCGCCGGTGAACCAGCTCTTGGCGTAATTGACGAGGAGCGCACCCAGCACCGCGCCATACAGGGTGCCGCGGCCGCCAACAGCGACCCACACGACGATTTCGATGGAATTGGCGGGCGAGAACTCGCCGGGATTGATGATCCCGACCTGCGGCACGTAGAGCGCACCCGCAATGCCCGCGAGAATGGCGGATACCACGAACACGAACAACTTGTAGTGGGAGTCGCGGTATCCGAGAAATCTGGTGCGGCTTTCGGCATCGCGGATGGCAACCAGCATGCGCCCGAGACGTGAGGTGGTGATGAAGCGGCACAGGAGCAGGCCGCCGATCAATGCGGCGCCGGACGCGACGAAGAGGCCGATGCGCACACCCTCGGCTTGCAGGCTCCAGTCCAGCAGGTCCTTGAAGTCGGTAAGGCCGTTATTTCCGCCGAAGCCCATATCGTTGCGGAAAAAGGCCAGCATGAGGGCAAAGGTCATGGCCTGGGTGATGATCGACAGGTAGACCCCGGTCACGCGTGAGCGAAAGGCGAGCCACCCGAACGCAAATGCCAATGCGCCGGGCACGGCCATCGCCATGAGCAACGCAAACGCGAAATTGTCAAATCCGAGCCAGTACCAGGGCAAGGCGTCCCAATCGAGAAACACCATGAAATCCGGCAATTCGGAGTTGCCGTAAACCCCCCGCTCGCCAATCTGGCGCATCAGGTGCATGCCCATGGCATAGCCGCCAAGGGCGAAGAACGCCCCGTGACCGAGGCTCAATATGCCGCAATAGCCCCAGATAAGATCCACGCTGAGCGCCAGCAGCGCGTAGCACAGATATTTTCCGAACAGGCTCACACGCCATGTCGGCACGTGCAACGGCGAGTCCGGCGGCGCGAATTGATTCAGCAAGGGTATGGCAATGGTGGCCGCCGCCAGCAGCAGCACGGCGATGCGAATGCCCGTGCCGCTGGCCGCGCGCATTCCGGTCAAGGCTCCCAACACGGCTCAGTTCTCCACGGCGCGGCCCTTGGGCGCGAACAGGCCGCGCGGCCGCCTCTGGATGAACAGGATGATGACCACGAGGATGAGAATCTTGCCGAGCACCGCGCCGGCCCAAGGCTCGAGAAACTTGTTGGCAATGCCGAGGCTCATTGCGCCGACAAGCGTACCCCACAGATTGCCGACGCCGCCGAACACCACGACCATGAACGAGTCGACAATGTAGCCGCGCCCGAGATTGGGGCTGACATTGTCGATCTGGCTCAGCGCCACGCCGGCCATGCCGGCGATGCCGCAGCCGAGGCCGAAGGTCAGCGCGTCGACCCAGCCGGTGCGAATACCCATATCCGCAGCCATGGCGCGGTTTTGGGTGACGGCTCTCATGCGCAGGCCGAAGGATGTGCGCGCAATGAGGGTGATCAACAGCGCGAACACGGCGAGCGCAAACAGGATGATCCAGATACGGTTCCAGGTCAGGGCCACGCCGCCGGCAAGCTCTATCGCGCCCGTCATGAAGTCGGGATTGCCGACCTGCCGGTTCGTCGGGCCGAAAATGGTGCGCACCGCCTGTTGCAGGATGAGGCTCAGGCCCCACGTCGCCAGCAGCGTTTCAAGGGGGCGGCCATAGAGGAAGCGGATGATGCCGCGCTCCACTGCCACACCGACCGCGCCGACAAAAATGAAGGCCGCGGGCAGAGCGGCCAGCAGCGACCAGTCGAACGCCGCGGGAAAGTGGTTGCGGAAGATTTCCTGCACCACGAATGTGGTGTAGGCGCCAAGCATCACCATCTCGCCATGCGCCATATTGATGACGCCCATCACGCCGAAGGTGATGGCGAGGCCGATTGCCGCCAGCAGAAGGACGGAGCCGAGGCTGACGCCCTGAAAGAGATTGCCCAGCAATTGCCAGCGCGCAATTGCGTCGTCAATGGTATCCAGCACCGTTGCCGCGGCATCGCGCACAGCGGCGTCCGGCTCCGCCGGCGCACCGCTGCCGTCACGGGCGAGAATTCCGGCGACGAGGGCGCGTACTTCGGCATCGGCGAATTCGGACAGCACGGCAAGTGCGGCGATGCGGGTCTCAGTGCCTTCTGCGGTCGCCAACTGCCCGCCGGCGAGAGCGCGCCGCAGGCGTTGAGCGGCGTCAGGATCGGTTTCCGCCGCCGCGGCCGCGGCGAGCGGGGCCAGCATGTCGGCGCTCGGCGTCTTGAACAGGGCATCCGCCGCGGCGATGCGCCGCACACTGTCAGGATGGCGCAGGGTGAGTCCGCCCAGTGCGGCGCGCAACACCTTGCGCAATCTGTTGTTTGCCTTGATCTTGCGTACGTCGCGGCGTCCGGCGGCGCCGATCGCATCGCCGCTATACGGGTCGGTCAGCGTGTATCCGCCGTGTGCGCGCTCCGCATAGACGATGCGGTCATCCGCCTTGACACGAAACAGGCGCCCGTCAAGCAGGGCTTGCAGTATGTCGCCGGCGCGTTCGTCGCCGCTTCGCGCCAGCGCTTCGACGGCCGCAACGCGGTCGGCGAAGCGCTTGGCGGCAAGCTGTTCGACTAGCGGAGCAAACGCGCCGTCATCCGCCGCCGCCGCGGCAGCGAGGCACACCAGCGCGGCGGCGGTGAATGAGCAGCAGAGGGCGCGGAGGAACATGTGCAATTATCTCGGCCGGCGGTGCTGCCGCCTGTTCCTCAATTCATCGCGTATTTCGGGGTTTCGCAGTTTCCGCAGACCCAGGGGAAGGTCCAGTTCGCGGTAAGTTTCGCGCTTTCGGCGATGTAGTCGCTCCAGGCATCGCCGACCACGACATCGTCAGTTTCCCAGACGATATCGAACTGGCCGTCATCCTGGATTTCGCCGATCATCACCGGTTTCGACAGGTGATGATTGACGTTCATGGCAACGTCGTAGCCGGAAAGGGCGGTTACCATCTGCCCGTACATGGCCTGGCGAACGGCATCCACATTGGTGGAGCCGGCCTGGCGCACAGCCTGCGCCCACATGCGGAAGCCGATATAGTGCGCTTCCATCGGGTCGTTCACCACGCGCGCGTCATTACCGACGAACTCGTGCCATTTCTCGATGAAGGCGTCGTTTTCCTCCGTATCGACCGACATGAAATAATTCCATGCGGCGAGATGGCCGACCAGCGGTTCGGTATCGAGGCCTGAGAGTTCCTCTTCGCCGACCGAAAAGGCAATTACCGGGATGTCCTCGGCGCTGATACCCTGATTGGCGAGTTCCTTGTAGAACGGAACATTGGCGTCGCCATTGATCGTGGAGATCACCGCGGTAGGCTTGCCGACGGCGGCGAAAGCGCTGACCTCGGCGACGATGGTCTGCCAGTCGGAATGGCCGAAGGGGGTGTATTCCTCCATGATATCGGCGTCATTGACACCGTTGGCGTGCAGGAAGGCGCGCAGGATCTTGTTGGTGGTGCGCGGGTACACATAGTCGGTGCCAAGCAATACCCAGCGTTCCGCGCCGCCGCCTTCCTCGCTCATCAGATATTCCACTGCGGGCAGCGCCTGCTGGTTCGGCGCGGCGCCGGTGTAGAACACATTGCGGGAGCTTTCCTCGCCCTCATACTGGACAGGGTAGAAAAGCAGGCCGTTGAGCTCCTCGAACACCGGCAGGACGGATTTGCGGGACACCGACGTCCAGCAACCGAAGACCGCGGCAACCTGTTCCTTTTCGATCAGTTCTCGCGCCTTTTCGGCGAACAGCGGCCAGTCGGACGCCGGGTCGACCACCACTGCTTCCACGGGCCGGCCCAGCAGGCCGCCCTCGGCGTTGAGTTCGTCGACCAGCATCAGAACCGTATCTTTCAGCGTCGTTTCGCTGATGGCCATGGTGCCGGACAGGGAATGAAGGACGCCGATCTTGATGGGATCGGCAGCGGCCGCCGGACCGGCGATGGCGACTGCCGTGGTGGTGAGCGCGACCCCGTACCGGCGCAGGGCGGATAGAAGCGTGTGCATCGAATATCCTCCGATAGAAACATTCAGGCGCGTGATCCATGGGAAGCAAATACCGTGCCAAGTTCGGACTCACGGGGTATCTTGATCAGACGCGCCGGATGTCTGGCCGGAAATGCACAAGATATGCTCATGAGTCCGACGATATAATCAGATCATGCCTATAATTTGACCATATGAGCGCTGTGGCGGCTGTGCACCATGCGCGTATCAGGCAGTTCGGCAATGAGCTTCCGGCAAATCGCGGAACCCGCTAACATGCCGGGATATGCAATCCTGCACGCAATTTCTGGACTGGGCGCGCGTTTTTCCCGGATGCGGAGACCCATGACCTTGCGGTGCGCGAAAAATGGCTGATCCGGCGGCGGACGAAACAAGACAGCGTCCGGCCGAGGTGACGCCGCTGCCGCGGACCGAGACGTCGCGGCCGCCTCCCTTCAGACGGCGCCTGCGCTGGCCGCGCGCTGTGCTGCGCGCAACGCTGCGTCTGTTTTTGCTGGTGGTCGTGCCGCTCGCCGGCGCTGCAGTCGGTTTCGACCGCTGGGTTGCCGCCGGACGCTTCGTCTCTACCGACAACGCCTATATCCGCGCCGACTCGGTGGCCGTCGCCGCCGAAGTTCAGGGACGCGTGACCGAAGTGCTGGTCAGCAGCAATGACCGCGTGAGCTGGGGTGAAGTCCTGTTTCGCCTCGATGACCGTCCCTTCCGCATCGCGCTGGAAGAAGCGGAGATGCAGCTTTCCATGGTGCGCACCGAAATCGCCGTACTGCGCGCGCAATACCGCCGCAGGCTGCAGCAAGTGGAGCGCACGCGCACGGATGCCGCATATTATCAGCGCGAGTTCGACCGCAAGAGCGGGCTGGCCGCGCGCAATGTCATCGCCGAAGCGGCAATTGACGAAGCGCGGCATGACCTCGCCCAAGCCGAACAAGCCGCCGCCGTCGCTGAACGCGAGCTCGGCGAAGTGCTGGCGCGGCTGGGAGGCAATCCCGACACGCCCGACGAACTCTTCTACGCCTATAACAATGCGCGCGCGCGGCGCGACCGCAGGGCGCTGGACCTGGAAAACACCGTGATACGCGCCCCGGCCGACGGCATCATCGCGCGCGTCAAACCGCGTCCGGGCACCTATGTCGATATCGGCGAGCCGGTGATCAGCCTCGTCGAAACCGCCGCCATCTGGCTCGAGGCCAATCTCAAGGAAAGCCAGCTCACGCATCTCGCTGTGGGGCAGCCCGCCACCATGACGGTGGATGCGTGGCCGGGCCATGAATGGGAGTTGGAAGTCGCCAGTTTCAGCCCCGCCACGGGCGCCGAGTTCTCCTTGCTGCCGCCGCAAAACGCCACCGGCAACTGGGTGAAAGTGATACAGCGTGTGCCGGTGCGTTTTCATATCCGGGAAGAACCGGACGGCCCCACACTGCGCGTCGGCATGAGCGCCACGGTGACGATAGACACGGGCCGCGAGCACGCCGTGCCGGAATTTCTCGCCGCGCCCGCCGCGCTCGTGCGCACCGTCGTGGAACGCTGGCTGCCGGACCAGTAATCCGCCGTTCCGCAATTGCCATGCTCCGTTGACGTCGTGACCCCATGACCGGCGCTGCCGATATTCCCGCGAGCCGCCGGCAGCATCGCTGGCTGATCACGGCCACCGTCATGACCGCCGCCATCATGCAGGCGCTGGACATGACCATCGCCAATGTCGCCCTGCCCAATATGCAGGGGTCGCTGATGACAACCCAGGACCGCATCGCCTGGGTGCTCACCTCCTATATCGTCGCTGCCGCCATCTTCATGCCGCCTACCGGCTTCCTTGCCGGGCGTTTCGGGCGCAAGCGCCTGTTCGTGTTCGCCATCACCGGCTTCACCGTGACCTCCATGCTGTGCGGCATCGCCGCCACGCTGGAAGAGATCGTGGTCTACCGGGTGCTGCAGGGGGCCTGTGGCGCGTTCCTGCTGCCGCTGTCGCAGGCGACCATGCTCGACACCTTCCCGCGGGAGCAGCACGGCTCCGCCATGGCGATATGGGGCGGCGGCATCATGATCGGCCCCATCCTCGGCCCGACGCTCGGGGGCTATCTGACCGAAGTCTATAACTGGCGCTGGGTGTTTTTCATCAATCTGCCCTTTGGCATATTGGCGCTGCTGGGCATTCTCGCCTTTGTCCCGGAAACGGCGCGCGACCGGGTGCGGCGCTTCGACTGGTTCGGGTTTACGCTGCTCGCGCTCGCAGTGGGCGCCTTTCAGCTCATGCTCGACCGCGGCGAGATCAAGGACTGGTTCGAAAGCACGGAAATCATCCTTGAAGCGACGATTGCTGCGGTCGCCTTCTACATGTTCATCATCCATACGGCGACCAGCTCGGCGCGCCCGTTTCTCGACCCGCACATGTTCGCCGACCGCAATTTCGTCACCACTCTGGTTCTCGTAGCCGTGTTCGGGGCGCTGTTGCTGACCGGGCTGGCGCTTCTGCCGCCCTATTTGCAGCATTTGATGGACTATCCCGTGATCACGGTGGGCGTGGTGCTGGCGCCGCGCGGCGTCGGCGCCATGGCCGCCATGCTGATGGTCAGCCAATTGAGCCGGGTGGTGGACATGCGGCTGCTCATCCTCGGCGGACTCGGTCTGATCGGCAGTTCCATGTGGCTGATGGCCGGATTCAATACCGATGTCGACGTATTCACCCTGGTCTGGACTGGCTTGGTTCAGGGTTACGGTCTTGGCTTGTTCTATGTGCCGCTCAATGTCTGCGCCTTCGCGACGCTGGACATCAACCGCCGCACCGAAGCGGCGGGCCTGTTCAATCTTGCGCGAAATCTGGGCAGTTCCATCGCCATCGCCATGCTGGTGGCGCTGGTAACGCGCTACACCCAGATCAACCGCGCGGAACTGGGAGCGCATATCACAAATCTGGAGGCTGGAACCCTTCCCGGCCTGTGGTCCGCAGGCGCAACCGGACACGCGGCCCTGAACGCCGAACTGGTGCGTCAGGCAGCGTCAATCGCCTATGTCAACGATTTCATGCTGATGACCATCCTCGCCTTCGCCGCCATGCCTCTCGTCCTGCTCCTCCGCCTCCCCCAGCGCACATGACCTGGTCGCCTGCACCAGCCAGGCGGGCGAGCAGCAGATGCCGGAGCTCGTAAGGCATGTGCCGCAGCAGCGGACGGCATGGTAATTCTTCCGGCATGAGGACAACGCTGAACATCGACGACGACATTCTCGAGGCAGCCAGGTCGATCGCGAGAGAGCAAAACCTCTCGGCGGGCGCGATGCTGTCCGAGTTGGCGCGGCGCGGATTGCGGCCGGCAGGCGCGGCGGGACGGGCGGGACGCAGGTGCGGGGGATTTCCGGTGTTTGATATCTCTCACAATGGCACTGTCCTGAGTCTCGATCGTATCAAGCGGCACGAAGACGAGCTTCGACCTTTCTACTCGATCTCACCCCGCTACCCCGCTGCAGCGCCTCCCGCGAGCAATTCCGGCTCTACCAGCACCACACGCCCATCCACCACCTGCAATGCGAGCTTGCCTGACATCAGCCGCAGCGCATCCTCTCCGAACAAATCGCGCCGCCAGCCTTCCACCGCTGGTACACCCTCGGAATCCCCGGCGGCCAACCGCTCCAGATCCGTCGTACTTGCCACCAGCCGGTGGGCCACACCTTCCTTCTCGCAACGCTGCTTGAGCAGCACCTTGAGCAATTCCACCACCGGCGCCCGCCCCCGCGGCGCCGTGCGCGGCTTCTCGACACGCGGCTGATCATCCTTCGAAACCGCCAGCCCCGCTTTCACCGCCGCGATAAGCGCGTTACCCAGCGCACCCCCCGCAAGACCTTTCGTCAAGCCGCGAATACGCTCCAGCCCCGCAGGCGTCGTCACTTCATGCGCCGCAATTTCCAGCAGCGCCTCATCGCGCAATACGCGGCTGCGCGGCAGATCACGTTCTTGCGCAAAGCGCTCGCGTGTCGCCGCCACCTCGCGCAATACCGCCAGAAAACGGGAATTGGTCGAGCGGGTCCTGATACGCTGCCATGCCTGTTCGGGAGCCGAACGATAGGTCTCCGCGTCCGTCAGTGCTGCCAGCTCTTCCCGCAGCCACTCGCTGCGATCCTTCAACCGCGCCACCAGATAGCGGTAAATCTTCGGTAAATGAATGACATCGGCCAGCGCATAGGCAAGTTGACGCTGTGTCAACGGCCGCTTGGACCAGTCAGTAAACCGCGAAGACTTGTCAATCTCCACCTTGGCGATCTTGCGCGCCAGCCGGTCATACGCCACCGCATCGCCGAACCCGCACACCATCGCCGCCAATTGCGTATCGAACAACGGCGCTGGCACACACCCCGAAAGTTGAAAGAAAATTTCGATATCCTGGCGCCCTGCGTGAAGCACCTTCAACACCCGCCTGTCCGCCAGCAGCGAAAGCAGGGGCCCGAGATCCATCCCTCCCGCCAATGGATCCACCGCACGCGCAACCCCGTCCTCGCCCGCCAGCTGCACCAGACACAGATGCGGATAATACGTCTTCTCGCGCATGAACTCCGTGTCGATGCAAACCAGGCGCTGCGACGCCAGGGCAGCGCAAAACGCCGCCAGACCATCCGTGTCGGTAATGATCGTCATCGACCCGTTATCGTCGCTCGCTTGCTATAGCGGCAACACCGAAACCGGCGCCTCGCCGCTCTCGACACGAAGGGGATTGCACAGCGGGCGGCCAAACTCCGGCACATCGATCTCGAAGACATCCCCGTCCTCAGCCGCAATGCCTGCGCTGTAACTCAGGACCCCTGCCCCGAGAAAATGCACATGCACGTCACCCGGTCGGCGAAAACCCGCATATTTGAAATGATGATGCTCCAGATTGGCAATCGCGTGCGACATGTTCTCCTCGCCGCTCAGGAATTCGCCGCTCCATAACACCTCATTGCCGCGCCGCACGCGCACCACGCCGTTGACCGATTCAGGCAAGGGGCCAAGCCGAAGCTCCGGGCCGAGCGCGCAGGGCCGCAATTTTGAATGCGCCAGAAGCAGATAATTCTGCTGCTCCAGTACGTGATCCGAAAATTCGTTGGCCAATGTGTAACCGGCACGCCGCGGCTGACCCTCGCCGTCAATCACGTAAATCCCGGCAATCTCCGCTTCCTCACCGCCATCCAGCGCATGGCCGGGACGAACCAGCGGCGCCCCGCAACCTACCGCACTTCCGCCATCGCCTTTCCAGAACCATTCGGGCACCGATCCCACCGCTCCGGCCGCCGGCTTGCCGCCTTCGAGACCGGACTGAAACATCTTCATCGAGTCGGTCATCGCCGCGCCGCTGCTGAGTTTCGCGTGCATCTCGTCGCGCGCCTCGGCGCTGCCGAGATGCGAAAGCCCGGTGCCCGTAATCAGGCAATGCGCCGGATCAGGATGATCGATCGGCGGCAGAACACGCCCCTCCGCCAGCGCCTGGTCATACGGCTCCACCGCCATGCTCAACCGCGCCGACGCCAGCGCCGCCAGAGTCTCACCGCTGTCCGCCGCCTCCAGAGCCAGATCCAATACCCGCTCGGCGCCGGAAATCAGCCGCAGTTCACCGGCATCGGGCACGCCAACTGCCCGCTCGCCGGACTCCGTCACAATCTGAACCAGCCGCATCGCCTCACCCTCCGCCTCAGCGCCCGTCGCTGCCGTCGACACACCCTATGATGCGTCCTCCGTCAATTGCGCGGGCGGCAAATGCCCTGCGTCAAGACAGCACCAGTCGACCGGCGCCATGCCAAGATCATCGAATATCGGACGCAACAGCGCAACGCGGCGAAATGGCGCTGCTGTCAGCGCATCGCCCGCCCCCGACAAGGTAGCCGCCGCCAGCCGGTCAATGGCTGCGACAAGCAGCGCGAAATCATCTGCTACTGTCACCACGGCCGCCGCACTGCCGCCTGCCCGCCACACTACCTCAATCTCCCGCACCGCATTGCCGTCAGCAAGACGCGCCGTCAGGCCGGTCACCGAATCCACCAGTCCAAAGCGCAGGCGCCATGCGGTCCCGTCCCGCTCAAACGCCCCGTTCACCAGCGTCAATCCGCCCGGCGCCGCGGAATCCGCGCGCATCCGGGCCAGAATACCCGACGCCGTGCCGTCCGCCGCCAGAGTCGCGCGGCCCGCCAGCCGCAATCCGTCCAGCATATTGTCGCAGCGGAACGACACCGCACCGTCCCGTGGCGTGATCGCGCACGGGACTTCGATCCGCCGCGATGTTGCCGCATTCCTCACAAGATGCATATCGAGGCGCGAAATATCGGCAGGCGCAAGAAAATCACCCAGACCGGCAACGACCGAGTCGATCCACAGCGGCTCCACCGTGATTCCTGCCAGGGGCGGCGCAACCCGCCACACCTCGCGCGGCGGGCGGTCCAGCAGCGGTTCGAAAATCCCGTTGAAATGAAGCGCGGGCGGCGGGTCCCACACAAACAGCTCCGGCGACCCGGACTCGAGCGCACTGCGCCCGCCGCCATATCCGACCCGCTCCAGCGGATCATAATCGGGAATGTCGGAATCAAGTATAGCCGCTCCGTCCGGCCAGCGATCCGCCCAGCCGCGCATCACCGCGCGCCCGAACCGCTGCCGCGCGCCATCGCCGGATTCGTCAAGCTGATAACGCGCCGTCAGACGATAACGCAGGGCTGCCACCAGACCGTCGCGCCGGCAGGCCACCGCCGCCGCGTGATCGCCGGCGCCCGCGCACCCGTCCCGCCACGCACGCTGATACGCCGTGAAATACGTCGCGCGGTCCGTGGAATCGTCGAACAACTCCGGCACATCAAACGGCACACGCGCCGGAATGCCGTAGAATTCCTTCGCCTCCGCCCGCAGCAGCTCCGCAATCAGATCGCTGTTGTTGGTCTCCGCCCAGGGCTGTTCCGCATAAATCACCGCATGATTATGATGACATGCGAGGCACAGGCCACGATCCGCATACGCCACGCGCGGTACGCCGCCCTCCCGGTAATCACTCACCACCTGATATTCGAACCGCCCCGCCGCCTCATTGTAGGAAATCACCTCCAGGACATCGGACAGCGGCTGGTATCCCACATACAGCCGGTCCTTCAACATCGCGCCCGACTGGCCGAAGACAATCGCCGGCTCAGTATCCACCGCGCCAACCGCCCGCGGATAGCGAAAATAATGCGGCGCTGCAGCATTCCGATGCAGGGAGCGCCCGATCGGATGCAGCACGCGCTTCACCGGCTCGCGATGGGCCGGACCGAGAAACGAACCGATGCGCGCAACCAGAGCCTCGAACGGAAACGGCACATCAAGTTCCCAGCCGTCGTCGCGCTCCACCGCCACCACATGATCGAACAGCGACCGCCCCGCCGGCGGCAGGTCCGGCCCCCGGTTCTCGAACGACGTCAAGGGCTCCGCCGCCCCGGCCGCCGCGGACCCCCCGAATGCCAGGACCAGCACTGTAATAACCGCCAGAAACACGCTTCTTCGCATCATCCGTCTGTTCCCCGAAAACCGAACCGGGCGCAACGCCCGGCAGGCCAATCTATATCCGCCCTCGCGCCGGGAAAAGCCGCCCACCGGCAAAGACCCTTGCAATGGCGGTAAAGTTCTGTTATTATTTGTTATTCTCCATCTGTAAGTGCATCTTTCTGCGCGGCGCCGTCCCGCAAAACCCGGCGAATCCCGACAAATCCCACTTTGCGCGGCGCAACTGCCACAAATTTGCCACAATATTTCCGATTGACGAACGCGCCGAAGCGGCTATTGCTGAACCGAAGCGCAGGCCTGAAACGCCGAACGGGAAAGGACACGAAACAAATGGCGCAGCTCGTCGATTACACCATCAGGGACGCAGTCGCTGTCCTCACCGTCAACAACCCCCCTGTCAACGCACTCAGCGTCGGCGTCCCCCAGGGCATTGTCGATGGCGTCCGCCGCGCCTGCGCCGACGATGCCGTGCGCGCCGTGGTGCTCGCAGGCGGCGGACGCACCTTCATCGCCGGCGCCGATATCAGCGAGTTCTTCAATCCCCCCAAAGGCGACAACCCCACCATCCTCGACGCCATCGACGCCATCGAAAACGCATCGAAACCCGTCATCGCAGGCATCCACGGCACCGCTTTGGGCGGCGGGCTGGAAGTAGCGCTGGCATGCCACTACCGCTGCGGCGCCGTCGGCTCGCAATACGGCCTGCCGGAAGTCAGGCTCGGCCTCCTGCCCGGCGCCGGCGGTACCCAGCGCCTGCCGCGCCTCATCGGCCCGGAACGCGCCCTGCCGCTCATGGCAAGCGGTGATTTCGTCCCGGCGGAGAAGGCCGAAAAACTCGGCATCATCGACCACGTGACCACGGATGACACCATCGACGGCGCCGTCGCTTTCGCCCTCACCCGTTTCGGCGCCGCCCTGCGCAAGATCCGCGACATCGAAACCCCCAAGCCTGCCCACCCCGACTATTTCGATAACTTCACGAAATCCATCGCCCGGCGCCAGCGCGGATTTCTCGCGCCGTTTCATATCGTCGAATGCGTACGCGCCGCCGTCGAACTGCCGTTCGACGAAGGCATCGCCCGCGAACGCGCCCTGTTCACGGAATGCCATCAGTCCAGCCAGGCGCGCGCCCAGATACACCTCTTCTTCGCCGAGCGCACTGCCGCCAGGATCCCCGACGTGCCGCGCAACACCCCCACAAAACGCGTCGACAGCGCAGCCGTGCTGGGCGCCGGCACCATGGGCGGCGGCATCGCCATGAATTTCCTCAACGCCGGAATTCCCGTGACACTCGTCGAACGCGACCAGGAAACGCTCGACCGGGGCCTCGGCGTCATCCGCGGAAATTACGAAGCCACCGCCGCCAAGGGCCGCATCTCCACCCGGGATGTCGAAGCCCGCATGAACCTGATTAAGCCGACCACTGACTATCAGGCAATCGCCGACGCCGATATCGTCATCGAGGCCGTGTTCGAGGAAATGGACATCAAGAAGGAAGTGTTCGGCAAGATCGACAGGATCACAAAGGACGGCGCCGTCCTCGCCACCAACACATCCACCCTCGACGTAGATGAAATCGCCGCCGCGACCGCACGCCCTGAAGCCGTCATAGGAACCCATTTCTTCAGCCCCGCAAATGTCATGCGGCTGCTGGAAAACGTGCGCGGCAAGAAATCTTCGCCCGAAACTATTGCAACCGCAATGGCGGTCGGACGCCGTATCGGCAAGGTGCCGGTGCTCGTCGGCGTATGCGACGGATTCGTCGGCAATCGTATGCTTGCCCATTACGGAAGGCAGGCGCAGAACATGATCCTGGAAGGCGCATTGCCCCAGGACATCGATGCCGCGCTCTACGAATTCGGCCTTGCCATGGGACCGTTCGCCATGGGAGACCTCGCCGGCCTCGACGTCGGATGGCGAATTCGCAAGCGGCGCATCGCCGAACGCGGCCTTAACCGGTCCGACGATCCGATCGCCGACGCCCTGTGCGAAAAAGGCCGTTACGGACAAAAGACCGGCGCCGGCTGGTACAAATACGCACCCGGCAACCGCACACCCATCCCTGACCCCGAAGTCGAAACGATGATCCTCGCCGAGGCCGAACAGCGGGGAATCACACGCCGCCCCATCAGCGCGCAGGAAATCATCGAACGCTGCATGTACCAACTGGTCAACGAAGGCGCGAAGATACTCCAGGAAGGCATAGCCATGCGCGCCAGCGATATTGACGTCATCTATGCCAACGGCTACGGTTTCCCGCGCTATCGGGGCGGGCCGATGTTCCACGCTGACCAGGTGGGGCTGAAATCCGTCTATGACGCGGTCAGCCGTTACTACGATACACTCGGCGATGCGTGGCGCCCGGCGCCGCTGCTCAAGCAACTGGCCGAAGCAGGCGAAACCTTCAATAACCTGAACCCGGGTCGCTGATCGGGCCCGATCGAACCAACAGGCGGAGTGAACAGAGGATGCGAGAAGCCGTTATCGTTTCTACTGCGCGTACACCGATCGGCAAAGCCTATCGCGGGGCGTTCAACAACACCCACGGCGCCGACCTCGGAGGACACGCCATCGCCAGCGCCGTGGAGCGCGCCGGAGTCGAACTCGAGGAAGTCGAGGACGTCCTCATGGGATGCGCCATGCCCGAAGGCGCAACCGGCGGCAATATCGCCCGCCAATGCGCCCTGCGCGCCGGGCTGCCCGTCACCACCGGAGGCGCCACGATCAACCGCTTCTGTTCGTCTGGGCTGCAAGCCATCGCCATGGCCGCCCAGCGCGTTATCGTCGACAACGTGCCCGTGATGGTCGCCGGCGGCCTCGAGTCCATTAGCCTCGTCCAGAACGAACATCAGAACGACTATCGCGGCCGCAATGAATGGATCGACGAGAACAAGCCCGAACTCTATTATTCCATGATCCAGACCGCCGAAGTCGTCGCAAACCGCTATGGCGTGACACGCGAACAGCAGGATACTTTCGCTCTGCAAAGCCAGATGAGAACAGCCGCGGCACAACAGGCTGGACGCCTCGACGACGAAATCGTCCCCATGCCCTCGGTCAAACTGGTCAAGGACAGGGAATCCGGGGAAATCTCGGAACAGCCAGTAACGCTCGAACGCGACGAGGGCAACCGCCCCGGCACAACCATGGACGGCCTCGCCGGCCTCGCGCCGGTAATGGGCGACGACGCCTTTATCACCGCCGGCAATGCAAGCCAGCTCTCCGACGGCGCCTCGGCGTGCGTCGTCATGGAGGCTCGCGAAGCCGAACGCCGCGGCCTCGAACCCCTGGGACGCTTCCGCTCCTTCACCGTTGCCGCACTCGAACCCGACGAAATGGGAATTGGCCCGGTTTACGCCGTGCCGCGTCTGCTGGAACGCAACGGCCTGAAAATGGACGATATCGACCTCTGGGAACTCAATGAAGCGTTCGCCGTGCAAGTCCTCTATTCCCGCGACCGCCTCGGCATTCCCGACGAAACCCTGAACGTCAACGGCGGCGCAATCTCCATCGGCCACCCCTACGGTATGTCGGGAGCACGCCTCACCGGACATGCCCTGATCGAAGGCAAACGCCGCAGCGCCGGCAAGGTGGTGGTAACCATGTGTATCGGCGGCGGCATGGGCGCAGCCGGCCTGTTTGAGGTAAACTGACTGCCCGTTCCCCTGTCGCCGGACACCCATCAGGGGAAACCAGGCGAAAAACCCTTTGATATTCCGGCATGATGCACTAAACTTGTACGCCAAAGCTGATCAATACCGGCGCCGCGAATACGGCGCCGGTGCCGCCGGACCCCGAACTGCAGAGGCAATGCGGCCCGATCAGGCTTGAACCACTCTCCTGAAATCAAGGCTTATGAAACCAGGTCCCACTCCGAAACGTTTTCGCGGCCGCCCGTCAGGCCGCCGCCATTCCCATGGTCTCAACTCCAACTATGAGAGCAACGGCCCAAGCGTCAAGGTGAAAGGCAGCGCCTCGCAGGTTCATGACCGGTATGAAGCCCTGTCGCGCGACGCGCTGGCGTCCGGAGACCGCATCGCCGCTGAAAACTACCTCCAGCACGCGGAACACTACCAACGCATCATCAATGCGCACCTCGCCACCCAGGCGTCCTATGCGGAAGCCAATGGCAGCGGCCAGCCCCAGCGCACGGAAGAAGACACCGAACGCCGTCCGCGCCGGCATCGCCATCGCAACTCCGCTCCCTCCCAAGCCCCGGCGCCGCAACCCGCACAGGAAGAAACCAAGACCTGAACCCGGGACGCCGCACCCGGAATTTTTCCGATATTCTCTGCATACCCCTCTTTTGTTGCAAAAATGTCACACCATATTGGAGATGACACACCCCGTGTGACGGTCCAAATTTGGGGGCGCAACAATGAATTTCGAGCGATATACGGAGCGCAGCCAGGGCTTGATCCAATCGGCCCAAAGTCGCGCCATTGCCGCCGGACATCAACAGTTCACCTGCGAACACCTGCTCAAGGAACTGCTTGACGATCCGGAAGGCCTTGCCTCCGGTCTCCTCCGCGCTGCCGCGGCTAACCCGGACATCGCCCGCGAACGCGTCGAGCAATCCCTCGCAAAACTCCCGCGTGTGGAAGGAAGCGGCGCCGGCGGCCTCCACGCCGCGCCCGCCATAATCCGCGTCTTCCACGCAGCCGAAACCCTCGCCCGCAGCGCCGGAGACCGCTTTGTAACAGCCGAACGATTGCTCGTCGCACTCGCCGCCGCGGTCCGAACCGACGCAGGCCGCGCCCTCGCCGAAGCGGGCGCAACGGAAAAATCCCTCGCCGCCGCCATAGACCACCTGCGCAAGGGACGCACCGCTGACTCCAACGCTGCCGAAGACTCCTACGACGCCCTCGGAAAATACGCCAGTGACATCACTGAAATGGCCCGCGCAAGCAAGCTGGACCCGGTAATCGGACGCGACGAGGAAATCCGTCGAACTGCCCAAGTCCTGTCCCGGCGCACCAAGAACAACCCGGTTCTGATCGGCGAACCCGGTGTCGGCAAAACCGCCGTCGTCGAAGGCCTCGCCAACCGCATCGTCGCCGGCGATGTCCCCGAGTCCCTGCGCGGCAAGCGATTGCTGGCACTCGACCTGGGCGCGATGGTTGCCGGCGCAAAATACCGCGGCGAGTTCGAAGAGCGCCTCAAGGCCGTGCTGGCGGAAGTCACCGCCGCGGAAGGCGAGGTCCTGCTATTCATCGACGAACTGCACACGCTGGTCGGTGCCGGTGCCGCCGAAGGAGCAATGGATGCATCCAACCTGCTCAAACCCGCACTGGCGCGCGGTGAGCTGCACTGCATAGGCGCCACCACGCTCGACGAATACCGCAAGCACATCGAGAAGGACGCCGCACTGGCGCGGCGCTTTCAGTCGGTGCTGGTATCCGAACCCGGCGTCGAGGAAAGCATCTCGATCCTCCGTGGCCTCAAGGAAAAATACGAGGTCCATCACGGCGTCGAGATCACCGACAGCGCGATTGTCGCTGCGGCAACCATGTCCAACCGCTACATCGCTGACCGCTTTCTTCCAGACAAGGCAATCGACCTGATCGATGAGGCCGCAAGCCGCAAGCGTATGGAAGTCGACAGCAAGCCCGAACGCATCGACGAGCTCGACCGCCGTGTGATTCAACTGAAAATCGAACGCGAAGCGCTGCGCAAGGAGCGTGACGCGGCAGCGAAGGCGCGCCTCGACAAACTCGAGTCCGAACTGGCCGACCTGGAAAGCCGGGCAACAGCGCTCACCGCCCGGTGGGAGCGCGAGAAAGCGCAATTGCAAGGTGCACTGGGCGTGAAGGAGAAACTCGACGCAGCGCGCACTGCCCTGGCGCAAGCAACCCGCGACGGTGACTATGAACGCGCCGGCGAACTGGCCCACGGAATCATCCCCGACCTCGAAGCGGTGCTGGCTGCCGACCGCGGCGCTGATACCTCCCACGGTGACGAACCGGCCCTGATGGAAAGCGAAAACGTTACCGCGAATGACATCGCCATCCTCGTGTCGCGAGCGACCGGTATTCCCGTGGACAAGATGCTCGAAGGTGAGCGGGAGAAACTTCTTCACATGGAAGACGCGCTTCATCGGCGGGTGGTCGGCCAGGATGAGGCCATTGACGCCGTATCCCACGCGGTGCGCCGGGCGCGGGCCGGACTGCATGATCCGAACCGGCCGATCGGGTCGTTTCTGTTTCTCGGGCCGACAGGAGTTGGCAAGACCGAACTGACACGGGCGCTGGCGGCGTTCCTTTTTGATGACGATGCGGCTCTGCAGCGCATCGACATGTCCGAGTATATGGAGAAACATGCCGTGTCGCGCCTGCTGGGTGCGCCGCCGGGCTATGTCGGCTATGACGAAGGCGGTACGCTGACGGAAGCGGTGCGGCGGCGCCCCTATCAGGTTGTGTTATTTGACGAAATCGAAAAGGCGCATCCGGACGTCTTCAATATTCTGTTGCAGGTGCTCGACGACGGGCGGTTGACTGACAGCCAGGGACGCACGATCGACTTTCGGAACACTCTGATTGTGCTGACATCGAATCTTGGCGCGGAGGCGTTGGCGGCACTGCCTGACGGAGCCGAAGCGGCACTCGCCCGCGATGCGGTAATGGCGCAGGTACGAGCCGCATTTCGTCCGGAGTTCCTCAATCGACTGGATGAAATTGTGTTGTTTCATCGGCTCGATCGTACCCAGATCAGTGGGATCGTGGATATTCAGATCGAACAGTTTCGCCGTCGGCTGGCTGACAGGAACATCGAGCTGGAACTGGATGGCCGGACCCGATTGTGGCTGGCTGATGCCGGTTATGACCCAGTGTATGGAGCACGACCGCTCAAGCGGGTCATTCAGCGGGAATTACAGAACCCCCTGGCCTCGCTGCTGATCGGCGGGTCGATCGATGAGGGCGATACGGTAACGGTGGAAATTGCTGATGGCCGTCCGCGGTTGCGTTCAAGCCATGCATGTGCGGCTTGAAGAACAAGCGGCGGTTATCGATTGTCGGCGAAGTCGCTGGTTTCCGGAGCAAAGGGCAGGCGCAGGGTAGGGCTGTTAGCGGCGACTACCCTCGTCGCCGGGAGAACCTCGCTCCAGTAATCAAGGCGGCGGCGAGTTTCGAGAAAGGATTTCAATTCTGCTTGGTCGAGGGACCGCCTGGCGGGGATATCCAGGTTCAAGGGGTTAATTCGCTTGCCGTTGTAGATGACTTCGTAATGCAGATGGGGGCCTGTGGAGCTTCCTGTGGAACCGACATAGCCAATGACTTCGCCTTGGCGCACGCGCCGTCCCGGATAGAGCCCGGGAGCGAATTTTTTCAGATGGGCGTAGGCGGTGCGGTATTCGCTGTTATGACGAATGCAAATATAGTAGCCGTAACCGGCGACCCAAGAGGCGCGGTCGATCGTTCCGTCACCGGCGGCGTAGACCGGTGTGCCTGCCGGCGCGGCGAAGTCAACACCCTTGTGCATGTGATTATAGCCGCGAATGGGGTGACGGCGCATTCCGAACCTGGATGTGAGGCGGGCGCCTTCGATTGGCGTACGCATCAGCATGTTACGTACGCTGTTCCCCTCCTGGTCATAATAATCGACATTTCCGTCAGCCATTTCCTGGCGGTAAAGCCCTCGTTTTTCTCCTGACAGAATAATGGATGCATAAAGTATCGGCCCATCTTCAATCTTCTGTCCTTGATCATCTATGAATGTCTCATAAATCAAAGCAATTTTATCACCACCTCTTATTTCCCTCTGCAAATCGACATTATGGCTGTAAACATTGATCAGTTCCATAATGGTCCCCATGGGCGCTTCTGCCTCAACCAGCGCTTCATAGAGATTGGTTTTTATTGTTGCTTCGATCCTGCGAAACGCCAGATTTTTGTTTTTCTTTTCGATTTTGGCGTCAAAAGTCCCCTCAATAACGCGAACGACCCGAAGTTGGGATTCTGCGTCGATCTGGACGCGCGCGGCTGCAAGTATCGGCGTCGCTCCGCCGATGCCGATATATTCTATCGTTGCGCCGGTGGGTAATTTTCGCAGATCGTACAGGCCGTCAACCGCTTCCGCGGCGGAAACGGCATCGGCTCGCGAGAAACCGGCTTTGCGCAGGACGGAGATGAATGTCGCGCCTGTTGAAACCGTAACCTCACGGAAGGCGCCGTGCACCGCCGGCACAGCCCGCGGCCGGCCATATTCTGTACGAACTGCCAGCGGTTGCGACGGAATTTCTGCTTGCATTACAACCGGCGTGACGGTGGGTGACGTTGCGGCTTCATTATTGGGTTTGTCGAAATTTGGCTTACCGGGGGGCGGGATCGGAATGTCCGCCAATTCCTGCATCTGGGCGATCTCGGGCGGACCGGCATGCCATTCGCCGCCGATTTTGCATCCGACGCCGTATCGCTTGCCATCGGGTGTAGTCAACGAGAGACCGGCGAGTTTTGCTTGACCGTCCGTATGTCTGAATATGGCGGTGATTTCCTGCCCCGGTTGCAGATGGGTGATCTTGAGCATGTCGCCCAAGGCGTCGGTCGCCCGCATCACATCGCCCGGTGCGGCGCCGTTATCGACCAGCAGGTCGTGGAGGGTTCCGCCATCGGCGAGAAACAGGCCGCGGCTGATAAGGCTTGAGGAGTCGTTCTGCGGCGCGACGTAAATCGATGTCAGGGTAGCCACCGCCTCTTCGTGCGGCATTCGCTGCACCTTGAAGGTGTCATCGAAATCACGGAACGCGACGGCATCCATGCCATCTTCGCTGACCAGTGAGAGGCCGATCAGGCGGTTGCGAATGGTCGGACGGCGCAACGGTGCGAGATAGAGCGTGACAGGCTGCCCGATAGCGAGTCGGGACAGATTCACCAGCCTGGCGAGCGCCTCGGTGGCATCCTCGGCTTCGTCGAGGTTGATATTATTGTCGAGAAGAAGTGCGTTGAGGGTATCACCCTCCGCCAGGGTGAGTTCCTCAGTCAGTACCTTGTCAACATAGAATTGGGGCGGCGCATCGGCGCCTCCGATGATCCCAATATTATTGAGCTGTTCGTCTCTGATATTGGCGAGCACAGACGCCGCCGCGATGGAAAAAGCAAGGGAACACAAACACAGTTTGACGATGCGCCAAGGCTGATTTCGGGTCACTCACCACCTCCCCACCTGCCTTGAGGCTGGCGTTGGTTGTCTGGCGCTTCCGCTATCCGCTTCCGCGCCAGCAACCGACGCGACACGCGGCTTGTATACCCTCATCCTCAACACTTGTCAACAACTTTTGAGATCAAAGATTCTCTTGTGAGGAAAAGGAACATAGTAAGAAAAACTTCATTGATCTCTTTCTCGAATTACGGACGTGTCGAATATCTCTCGCCCAAATCTTGATAATAGCCAAAATTTCCGAAGATTTCCATGCGGAAGCACAGCGTAGCGAAAGAACAACTAACATTTCCCTGAAGATATTCTCGTAAAGGAGCGATCATTATATTGATTTTATTGGTTATTCTCAATATATGCGTTCATCGGACAAAAAGCCTGCTTGAGGCGGCTTGCCAACCTCGGGACTCCCTGTTGCTGTGCTCGACACAGGGGAAGCCGCATGGCCGCATCAGCCCGGCAATGCGAGACGAACGCCCATTTCGTCGATGGCGGCGATCAGCGCCGCGCGAAGGGCTTGCTCGGATGCGGCGTGTCCTGCTTCCGAAACAATACGCAATGTCCCGTTGCCCCAGGCCCTCGCCAGCGCCGCGGCGGCCTGCGGCGGGCAAAGCAGATCATAGCGGCCCTGGATGATGATTCCGGGTATGCCGTTCAGCCGGTGCGCGTCGCGGATCAGTTGGTCGGGTTCGAGAAAACAGTTGCGGCTGACATAGTGCCATTCGACGTAAGGGGTTCGCGGTGTCGGGCCGGCGGTTTTTTCCGTGAGGGAGTTTGGCAGCGTGACGGGCGGCGGGCGCAGTTCCGAGAGCGCCTGTTCGTAGGCGCCCCATGCGCGCGCGGCTGGCACGTGAACAGCAGGGTCGGGGTTTTCGAGGCGGCGTCCGTAGGCAGCAATGGGGTCGGTGCGTTCGGCTTCGGGCAGGAGGGTGACAAAACGCCTCCACAGGTCGGGGCGAAATGTCCTGGCGGCGTCACGGAATGCCCAGCGTACTTCAGCGGGTGTGCCGAGAAAGACCGCGCGCAGGACGAGGCCGCTGACGCGTTCGGGATAGCGCTCCGCATAGGCAAGGGCGAGGGTTGATCCCCATGAGCCGCCGACCACGAGCCAGCGGTCGATTGCGAGCGCCGCGCGGATTCTCTCCATGTCCTCGACGAGGTGCCATGTGGTGTTGTCGGTGAGGCACAGGCGAGGTTCGCTGAGGCCGGCGCCGCGCTGGTCGAAAAGCACGGCACGGAACAGTGCGGGGTCGAACTGACGGGCGTGGATTCTCTGGCAGCCGCTGCCCGGTCCGCCATGCAGGAAGACGGCCGGCACGCCGTCCTGGCGCCCATGTTGTTCGAGATAGAGCGTGTGGTGTGAATCGACGGGCAGGCGGCGGCAGTCGAACGGCTCGCGCACCGGATGCAGGGCGCCGTTGGTGTTCACGACCAGGCTCCCGCGACGGCGCGGGCGGGGCGCGGCGCCTCGAACTGGGGCGCGGCGAGGCGCGCATAGAGTCCGCCTTCGCCCACCAGCGTATCGTGGTCGCCCGCAGCAACAATCCGTCCCTGGTCGAGGACGACGATACGGTCGGCGCCGCGCACAGTCGCCAACCGGTGTGCAATCACCAGCGTTGTGCGTCCGCGCATCAGCCGTTCCAGCGCCGTCTGCACGAGTCGTTCATTCTCGGAATCGAGAGCGCTGGTGGCTTCGTCGAAGAGCAGGATGGCGGGGTCGCGCAGTATGGCGCGGGCGATCGCGATACGCTGGCGCTGGCCGCCGGACAGGCGCACACCCTTTTCGCCGAGGAAGCTGTCGAATCCTTCGGGCAGGGCATCGAGAAAGCGGTCGGCGGCGGCGGCCGTTGCGGCCGCGCGCACCGCAGCATCGTCCGCGTCCGGGCGTCCGTAGCGGATGTTTTCCCATGCATTTGCGGCAAAGATCACCGGGTCTTGCGGGACGACCGCGATGCGTGCGCGCGCTTCGCGGGGGTCGGCGCGGTGCAGCGGTACGCCGTCGATGCGGACGCGCCCCACCTGCGGATCGTAGAAGCGCAGGAGGAGCTGGAACAATGTTGTCTTGCCGGCGCCGCTGGGGCCGACCAGCGCCACATGCTCGCCGGGGGCGATGTCGAGGTTGATGCCGTACAGGGCGGGGGCGTCGGGGCGCGATGGATAGCGAAAGGTTACGTTGTCGAAGGCGATGGCGCCGGCGGGGGGATGCGGCAGGGATACGGGGTTTGGCGGCGCGGTGATTTCCGCTCTCGTGTCCAGCAGATCGAGCAGGCGTTCGGTTGCGCCTGCGGCTCTCTGGAGGTCTCCCCATATTTCGCTTATGGCGCCGACGGCGCCGGCGACGACGATGGCGAAGAAAACGAACTGGGCAAGCGCACCGCCGCTCAGGTCACCGGTCAGCACATCACGGCCGCCGACGCGGAGCACCAGTGCGACAGCGGCGAAGACGATGATCATGACGAGCGCCGTCAGCCATGCACGTGCCTGTGTGTGGGCGATGGCGGCGGTGAACGCCGCTTCGGCGCGGCCCGCGAAACGGCGCCGGTCAATGGGTTCGTGAGTGAACGCCTGTACGGTGCGGAGTGCGTTGAGCGACTCTTCCCCTTGTGCGCCGAGGTCGGCGAGCCGGTCCTGGGCGGTGCGCGACAAGCGCCGCACGCGCCTTCCGAATACCACGATGGGCAGTACGACCAAGGGCACGAGAACGAACATCAGCGCGGTGAGGCCGGGGCTGGTGACGATGAGCATGGCAGCGCCGCCGACAAGGAGGAGCAGATTGCGCAGGGCGACGGAGGCGGACGAGCCGATGACGACTTGCAGCAGGGTGGTGTCGGTAGTGAGTCGCGACAGCACTTCGCCGGTTCGCATGGTTTCGAGGAACCGCGGCGGCAGGCTGATAACGTGGTCATAGACATCGCGGCGGATGTCGACGATGACGCGCTCTCCGACCCAGGAGACAAGATAGAAGCGGCACCATGTTGCGGCGGCCATGACGGCGACGACGATGACAAGGCCGATGAGGGCGCGGTCGAGAAGTGCCGGGTCTCCGGTAGCGAAGCCGTGGTCGATCAGCAGGCGCAGGCCCATGCCCAGCGACAGCACGGCGGCGGCGGCGGCAGTGAGGGCGCAGAGGGCGCCTGCCAGGCGCCAGCGATAGGGGATGAGGTAGCGCAGCAGGTGTTTGAGGTGGCGCAGTTCGCGGCTGGCGGCGCGGTCGGTTGCGCGTGCTCGGGCAATGTCCATTCGAGCGGGGTCTAGCCGAGGGTGACGGGCCGGCCGAGGGCTTGTGACAATTCCCGCTGCAGGCGCGGGATCAGGTCGTCGCCGCCGCGGCGGTCGCGCCAGGCGCCGGTGGCGGCGTGGTGGGTGAAATGAGCGGCGCCGCTGACGGGCGATGACAGCCAGAGTTCGGCGGTGGGGACATGGCGGTTAAGCAGGAATTGCGCACCTGTGTCGAGCTCGATGGTTAACACGCCGTCGTCGAGATCGACCTCGACGATATCGCCGGCAGTATTTTCGATGTGTTCCATCAATTGTTCGAGGGCGGCGGCGGCGAGCGCCTCGAAGGCTGCGTCAGTCATGCCGCATGGGTTCCGTTCATGATTCTGCCTTGATGTTGCCGCAATACGGGCATGATTTACGTGCGAAGTGGGATTTGCCGGGATTTTCCAGGAATTGTCTCATGGCGGTAACGGAGTCGGGCATGAATTGCGGCAAATTCAGGGCGAACCCCTGTATGTTCCGGTTCCGGGCCGCGCGCAACTGGCGCACGGGATGCGAACAATATCAGAACATCCGGGGAGGTACAAGACCCGCGCCGCGCGAAAACTCCGCCGCCGGTCCGGGATTCTTGTCTTGCCGCCGGGGCTTCGCTATACAGCGCCGCTTGCACAGTGAGGGGAGCTTGATGAAAAAGGACATACATCCCGACTACCATGACGTCACGGTGGTCATGACCGACGGGACCGAGTTCACGACGCGCACCACCTGGGGTGATGAAGGGGCGGTGCTGAAGCTGGATGTTGATCCGAAAACGCATCCGGCATGGACCGGCGGCGGGCAGCAGATTGTTGATACAGGCGGCCAGGTGGCGCGGTTCAACAAGCGTTTTGCGGCTTTCGGGCTGGGCATGAAGACCTGACTCCGGCTCACAGGAATCCGGTCAATGCGTCGAGCGTGGGGCCGGGCTGCTCGACCATGTGCATGTGGCCGCAATCGGCAATGGTGATTTCTCTGGCGTCAGGCAAGGCGGCGATCAGCGGGCGGGCAGCGCGCGGGGGCGTCATGCGGTCGCCGGCGCCGGATACCACGAGCGCGGGGCAGGCGACCCTGGCAGCGGCGTCGAGTCCGCCGTCATAGGCGTTGCAGGCGGCGAAGTCGGCATGAAGCGTTGACGCGCCGCGGGCGAGCAGGGACAGCCCGCCGCCCATCAACCACATGCCCGGCGTCCGGGCGCCGCCGAAATGTCCGCGCCCGGCAAAGCTCCATGAAACAATCATGCGTGCGGCCGCTGCGGGGTCGTCGCGCGCTGCGTCCAGCAATGCGGCATTGACCGGCATTGCCGCTGCGGCGCCCACGAGGGCGAGTTTCCGGCATCGGTCCGGCGCCTGTGCGGCGGCGGCGAGCGCGGCGAGCGCGCCCATGCTGTGTCCGACCAGCACCACGGAGCCGGCGCCGGCAGCGTCGACCAGTTGCCATACCCACTCGGCCATGGCGCCTATACCGGTCAGGGGCGGACCTTCGGAGCGGCCATGACCGGGCCAGTCAGGCGCGAGAATGGCCCAGTCTCTCCAGGCAAAGCAGCGCGCCTGCAAGGTCCAGACGGTGTGGTCCATGCCGGCGCCGTGCAGGAAGATGATGAGCGGTCTGGCATTGTCGAACGGCACGCCGCCGGTGGCGGCGTGGACGGTGCGTCCGGCGACCTGGAACGAGGCGCTCATTGGCGCTGCGAGGCGCGGAGCGCCTGTTCGAGATCAGCGATGAGGTCGTCTGCGTCCTCGAGTCCTACAGACAACCGGACAAGGTCTTCGCCGACACCGGCCAGTTCGAGTTCTGCGGCGCTCATTTGCTGATGTGTGGTGCTGGCGGGGTGGATGGCAAGGGATTTCGCATCGCCGACATTCGCAAGGTGGGAGAACAGGCGCAAGCGGTTGATGAATGTGCTCCCGGCCTCACGGCCGCCCTTGACACCGAACGAAAATATGGCGCCGCAGCCATCGGGCAGCAATTTACCGGCAAGCTCATGGTCGGGGTGGGCGGGAAGTTCGGGCCATGTGACCCAGGATACGGCGCTATGATCATCAAGGAAGGCGACGATCCGGCGTGCATTGGCGACATGGCGGGCCATGCGTACGCCGAGGGTCTCTACGCCGAGCAGGATGTAGAAAGCGTGCTGCGGGCTCATGCAGGAACCGAAGTCGCGCAGTCCTTCGGCGCGCGCGCGCATGATCATGGCGGCGGGTCCGAATTCCTCGCTGAAGTCGAGGCCGTGATAGCCGGCATAGGGTTCGGTGAGAGTCGGGAACCGGTCGCTGGCGCGCCAGTCGAAGCGTCCGCCGTCGATCAGGACGCCGCCGATGGCGACGCCGTGGCCGCCGAGAAACTTGGTTGCCGAGTGCATGACGATATCGGCGCCGAGGTCGAAGGGGCGGCAGAGCCGCGGGGTGGCGAAGGTGTTATCGATCATCAGCGGCAGGCCCGCCTTGTGTGCGATGTCGGCGACTGCGGGAATATCGAGCACTTCCAGCCCGGGGTTTCCCAGGGTCTCCCCGAACAGGAGGCGGGTTTCGGGCCGGATGGCGTTCCTGAATGCGGCGGGGTCGCGCGGGTCGACGAAAGTGGTTTCGATGCCGAAGCGGGGCAATGTGTGCCGCATCATGTTGTAGCTGCCGCCATAGATGGATTTCGAGGCGACGATATGCGCGCCGGCGTCCATCAGTGTGGCGACGGCAAGATGCAGGGCTGCCTGGCCTGATGCCGTACAGATGGCGCCGACGCCGCCTTCGAGGGCGGCGAGGCGTTCCTCAAGCACGGCGACGGTGGGGTTGCTGATGCGCGAATAGAGGTGCCCCGGGCGCTCCAGATTGAACATCGACGCGGCGATGTCGGTGTCCGGGAACACGTAGGATGTTGTCTGGTATATGGGCGCGGCGCGGGCGCCGAATTCGGGATCCGGGCGCTGCCCCGCATGCAGCGCCAGCGTATCGAAATCAAAAAACCCCGGATCAGCCACAGACAGTCTCCCGCGCGAGGGTGATGATGATATTCACAGCGGCGCCCTTATAGCACGCATTTGGTTTTCTGGTGCCGGCGAGGACAGCTTCGAAACGGGCGGACAGGAGCGGGCTTCACATTCTTCGAATTGCTGCCCTCCGGTGGCCGGGTCGTGGGACAGGGAGAACGCACTCTGATATTCGCGGCAGAGACGCAAACGGGAAATGGTGAGTCTGGTTATCAAGCGCGCTGCCGTTCGGCGAGAGACCTGTCTCGTCGCATTTCTCCGCACCAGACACGCTTTACGATGCGGCGCGGCGCGGTGGTTGTCTTCGGTAAAGGCGAGCGACCGGCGCCCGGAGGTGCCCACAGTCTCCTCACGCAGCCGAAGCCACGGGTCCAGGTCTTGGCTCGGGCGCCGACGACCTTATACGCCAAATCAGGAATCGGCAGCAAATGTGAATTCAAGCAAGGGGTGGAAACGGTATCGGCGGTGCGGTACAGTTTGCGGGCATCGGAGCGAGGGTTCACAGTGGCGAGCCAAACCTTTGTTGTAGAAGCGCTTTCTCGCGTTTGGAATCCCTGTGCATCGACATGGTGAGAAGTCCGGGCCAGTGAAGAAGGCAGATGAGTGATGGGCGCGCGATGACCGTTTCGACGATTTTCGATACTTGTCGTCCGCGTCCCGATGTTCTGGCGGGCATGGTGGCGGAGGCCGATTTTGCGGCGGACCTGGCGCAAGTGGTCGTCGGCAAGGAATCGGCCGATTATCTCGATCCGGCGTGTTCCTTCGCCAACATGCGCCCGACGAGGGGTCTCAGGAATTTGCTGGCGAATGTCTGCGGCCGGCTCAGCGGCGCAGGCGGCGGTGCACCGCAAGCATCCGAGGCGGCTACTGAGCGCACTACATGGTCTGTTGATTGAGCCGAAGCGGTAGCGAGAGACGGTCGATGCGGGACCGAACCGATCATTGGCGAAGCCCGTGCCTGCCGCTGCGCGACCTGGATACGGCGACTATTCGGTGCATGGCGCAGATAAAATGAAGAGCACTGATCCCTGCTTTGTTGAGATGGCGTGGTCCCTATGGTGTGTGCGGCGCCCCTCGCGCGCTTCCTCGCACACAGTGCGGGTGCTGGAGGGCGCCGAATGCCATCCATGAACCCGGAGATACTGTCCTGGGCACGGACGAGCGCGGGCCTTTCGGTGGCCGAAGCCGCCAGGAAGCTGGGCATTGGCAAGGCCTACGGACGGAGTCCCGAACAGCGCCTGGAGGAACTCGAGAGCGGCGCGCGAGAACCCACACGACCAATGCTCGTCAAAATGGCAAAACAGTATCGACGTCCCTTGATCACTTTCTATCTCGAACACCCGCCGAAGCCGCGCAGGGGAGGATTGGAGTTCCGTACGCTCGCGGGTTCGGCGCCACAAGCCAAGCGCGCGTTGCTGGACGCCCTGATGCGCGAATTATTGGCGCGGCAAAGTCTTGTGCATGATGTATTGGCGGAGGAACATGCACCCGATGTGCCATTTCCTGGCTCGTTGTCGTTGGAGAGCGGCGTTGCTGCCGCCCTGGCAGCGGTTCAGGACCTGTTGGGGCGGAAACAGCTACGCCGCATGTCCGACTCCGGGCAGACTTTCAACAAACTGCGCGATGATGTTGAAGCGACGGGGATATTCACCCTGTTGAAGGGGGACCTTGGAAGCCACCATACAGCTCTTGACACGACGATTTTTCGAGGGGCGGCACTGCGTGATCCGCTCGCGCCGTTCATTATCGTCAACGACAATGACGCCAAGACGGCCTGGTCATTCACGCTGCTGCACGAGTTTGTGCACCTGCTGCTTGGGAATAGCTCCTGCTTTACCACGCGCCACGATATGGAACTGGAGCGATTCTGCGACGATGTTGCCAGTTCTTTCCTGCTGCCAGCCGATCCCATAGATAAGTTCCGCGTCACGGAGAGCACTGTTGAAACCACGATCAGTGACCTGGCCGATGAGTGGCATGTCAGCAGAACGCTGATTTCGTACCGCTTGCTACGGGCGGGGAAAATCCAGCAGCGAGATTATCGGAGACTCGCGGATGGATTCCGGCAATCATGGCTGCGTGAGCGGCAAGAAAGGCGGGAGAGATCCCGAGAGTCCAATTCCAGTCCTCCGTACTATGTCGTAAGGCGTCACCGGGCAGGAAAAGCACTACTTGACCTGGTGAGGCGATATCATTTTGAGGGTTCTTTGCCAACAACCCGAGCCGCCACGGTGCTGGGTGTGAAGCCCACGCAGGTTGAATCGATGCTGGCCGGATAGCGCAGCACGGTCTTTCTGCTTGATGCAAATGTGTTGATTGACGCAGACCGTGACTACTACCCGATCTGCCGCGTGCCAGAATTTTGGGAGTGGTTGTTGCATCTCGCAGATTCACAGCAGGTGAAAATCCCGATTGAGGTGTTCGATGAAGTTTGCGAAGGAAAAGGCGTGCTGGTGGACTGGATCAGGGAACACAAGGAAAGGCTCGTCCGGGAAGGTGAGGTGGTCCTGAGCCATGTACGCCGGGCGGTGGACGAAGGTTACGCCGCAGATCTGACCGAGGACGAATTGGAGAAATTGGGCGCTGATCCGTTTTTTGTGGCGCATGCCCTGGCGGCCGATGGCGATGTCACGCTGGTGACCATGGAAAGCTCGAAACCCACACGACAGCGCGCCAACCGACATTTGCCTGACGTCTGCGAGACGCTCGGCGTCCCTTGTATCGACACCTTTGAATTGCTGCGGCGATTGAATTTCCGGACCGATTGGCAGCGGCGATTACGGCCGGAGGGCCGGCAATGACGGACGTCTGTCTGATCGAGCGCTGGGTATCGAGAGCACGCGCGAGTGGACCCTGAATTCGGGATCCGGGCGCTGCCCCGCATGCAGTGCCGGCGTGTCGCAATTGAAGACCCCGGATAAGCCACAAACAGTCTCCCATGCGAGCACAACGATGACATTCACAGCAGTGCCCTTGTAGCACGCATTTTGCTTTTGGTGCTGGCAAGGTGAACGTCACGCGGTACGAGAACGTATTGCTTCGGTATCACCCCCCCCCCCCCCCCCGCTTCAATGAGGCCGGGGCGCGCGCGCCCCGGATGCTGTTTTTCCGCCGCATCAACCGGCGGGCCGCGTCAGGCTTCAATGAGGCCGGGGCGCGCGCGCCCCGGATGCCGCTCAGGCCCGGTACATCCGGGGTCGGCGCGACTACCGCTTCAATGAGGCCGGGGCGCGCGCGCCCCGGATGCGAGGAGGTCGTAAGCTTCCTCAACGGTCTTGTCGTCGCTTCAATGAGGCCGGGGCGCGCGCGCCCCGGATGCAACTGTGGCCGCTGCGGCCCGCGTTACAGCGTCACGCTTCAATGAGGCCGGGGCGCGCGCGCCCCGGATGCAATCCGGTCATTTGTTCGACATCCTTCGCCGTACCAGGGCTTCAATGAGGCCGGGGCGCGCGCGCCCCGGATGCGCGGAACCAACGCACGCAACGGCACCAGCGCAACCGGCTTCAATGAGGCCGGGGCGCGCGCGCCCCGGATGCAGCAGCCTACAGGGAGTCCACCACGCGCATCTGGTTGCTTCAATGAGGCCGGGGCGCGCGCGCCCCGGATGCAGGCAACATACAACCTTTTGGCGGTGAAGATAAATTTCTGTCGAATTCGAGCGGTCCGGTATTTTCCTTGCCGAGATTGCCGATCGGTGTCCCCGGCAGCCCATTGGCTCCTCCGAAACCCACAATTATCAGCTATTTGCGGAGTTTCGAGCGGCGTCCGGTACTCCTTCGCTGCCTCCCCGCTCGAAGCGGTTCGGCGGGAATGGTAGCCGTTGTTTTCCAAATCAGACACTTCTGTGTGGGACACTGGATTCGGCCTTACCATCATACAACGACGGCCTGACGCTCGATTGCCGAAAAGGTCTTGCCGATACTCATGACGGCGATATTGGTCTTGTCCGCCGGGCCTATGTCAATCACCAGGACATGATCCTCGCCCGCCTTGATGAGTTCGCGCAGCTTTGTTTCAAGTTCGGCGCGGCGGCGGCGCGACAGGCGGCATTGAAATACCGACAGCTGGAGCCATTCCCCGAACCCATGCATGGTCTTGAAGATGCGCCTCCAGCGTCGAGGGTCGGAGATGTCGTAAGTGACGATGTAGGTGCGCTCGTCGCTCATGGTGACCACCTGTCATCTCGGGAGATAATGCGGATAGTGGGGCAATTCGCCCAGGAGATGACGGCACAACAGACGTGCCTGGAGCAGGATGAGCCGCCGCATGCTGAGCCGGTAGCCGAAAAGCGGGTGGGTGGTTTCCTGAGAGAGTCGCCGTTCGAATGCGCGGATGAACCGGCGGCGTCCGGTCTGTGCCAGCGACGTACCGGTGGCAGCGCTCACGAAATCCCCCGGGGAGATTTCACCGGTGTTGACTGCCGACAGGACCACCGAATCTGCGATGATCGGGCGAAACGGCTCCATGATGTCGAGGGCCAGCGCGGGCCTTCCATAGCGCGGGGCGTGAAAGAAGCCCCGATACGGATCAAGTCCGACAGTGGCGAGCGCGACCGTCAGATGGCGTGTCAGCATGGCGTAGGCGAGGGACAGCATGGCGTTTACGGGATCGGTTGGCGGACGGCGGTTGCGGGTAGTAAAACGGAATGGTGCAAAGCCTTCCTCGTCGCCTGCCGAATTGCTGGAACCGGGCGGCGTCAACAAATCGGCGAACGCCCGGAAATACGTTGCTGCCGAGTCGCCTTCGAGTCCCAAAAGCGCGCTCGTCGCGGTTGCGCCTTTCGTAGATTTTCGAGCGGCGTTGAGCCGGTCCAGCGCATCCTTGCGCCGGTCGCGGTCGCCGCGCCAGTTGCGGCGCACAATGGTCCGCTGGTTCAGAATCTTGGCGGCGACCAGGTTCCGAGCGAAGTTCAGGCAGTAGCTCGCGTCGAAGCTGCGCCTGTACTGCGCGGTGCGGACTTCAGCATTACGGTGGCCGACGCCGTGGGCGATGCCGCGAAACCAGCCGCCGTGGCTATGGAAGGCTACGGGGATTTCTCGATCCATAAGCGTGGCAAGTGCGGGCGCAGTGATCGAGATGTTTCCGAACAGCGCCACGTCGGACACGTCGTTCAACCGCACGGTCGTGCCGCCCTGTTCCTCATCGGCGACCTTGAGCGTTTCGCCTTCCTTGGTGATCCGCGCCCGCTGCGACTGGACGACCAGCGGCAGGGCTTCGTCCGTCCCGATGGCGATTGGACGGGGCGCCAGGTCCGACGCTCCGAGAGAGAGTATCTCGTCGGGAAGGCAGATGGACACGAGCGCGCATCGCGGACATTTGGGGCTGTCTTTCAACGGCGGCGGGATGCGGCCGTGGGCGACAGTCAGGCGCAGGCGGCTCACTGCCTCCCGGGCAGCGAGGCGGAGTTCGTCATTGAGGACAATCCGTACGCGCTCTCGGCTCTCGGCATACCAGATGGCGCCTTCCGCTACCCGGTAACCATGTTCTTCAAGCAGCAGCGCCTGAAGGCAGACCTGGATGCGCTCCGGCTCGTAGGCGCCCTGCGCCACATGGGGCCGCTTACCCCGCTTGTAGTCAACCGGGGTGACAACCCCGTCCTCAGCTTCGGCGATGTCGATCTTCGCGATCACCCCGAGCTTCTCCGAGGACAGGGTCAGGGATCGGCTGACTACCTTGGCATCATCGGCCTCCAGGGATTCGGGATCGGGTAGGGGTTTGTTGGAGCGGTCGACTCGAGAATGCACGCGCCGGCCGTCCACGGTGTCGCCGGTATCCGCCCATTCGGCCTGGCCCCACATCAGGTAGGCGAGGCGCGGGCAGTAGACGAACTCGTTCACCATCCTCGCCGGAACCAGCGGTTCGTCGCCGACCGCCGCGGGAGCGGGAAGATGGAGTTCGATCTGGGCAGCAGCCATCTTGTCCCTGCAACTCTTGCTTCAAGCATGGCCCGATATGATTCATGTGTGGCTCGTATACCCCATTTCAACGAGGCCGGACCGCACAAGCGGCCCGGAAGGAGGGTATGTACGCGCATTTCGTGGTCTCGCCATACCAGCGCTCCAATGAGGGCATCCCTGAAGCGAGGTTGCTTTGCTGGCATAGCTATGTCCACGAAAATTTTGTGCTTGACTGGATGCCGTGGATCGGCTATCAGGTGAGCAATGAACGCGAGAGCTGATGCGGTGACGATGGTTTCCTGCGAGATTTTCGCGGCGCTGACGAGGCACTTGCCGTGCCGTTGGCGCTTTCGGTGATTGACGACGTTGCCCAACTCGATGATTGCCTGCTGGCCGCTCTCGGCAGCAAGTTGCCGATCGTGCGCCTGTCCCGCGAGACGCTCCGCAAGTAAGCCAAGAAACATCCTGACATCGTGCCGGACGACTATCTCCGTATTCAGGAAATGGTCGACCGGGGGACGGTCGTGCGACAGGAAGAAAGCACCCTGGTATTCGTGGCGGGGATGACACGGGTAAATGGTGGCGTCTGGTTATCATGCCTACCGCCGACCGAAGAGAGGTCCAACTTGTCGCATTTTACCGCATCAAACCGAACCAAATACGCTCCACCGTGCGACGCGGCGAGGTGGTTCGGCCCGGTAAAGACAAAGAACTGGCGCCCGGAGGTGCCCACAGTCTCCTCACGCAGCCGAAGCCACGGGTCTGGGTCTTGGCTCAGGCGCCGACAACCTTATACACCAAACCAGCAGCCGACAGCAAGAGCGCTGTCTACCCAACCGACGCGACGGAGGAGATCGCATGACGCAAGGTGTCGATTTCTGCCATGCCTTCGCGGCGCTGACCTATCATCGGCCTTTCCCTTGGCAGCGGCGGCTGTACGAAGAGTATTTCGCATGCGGCACACTGCCTTCGGCGGTGGATATCCCCACCGGCTTGGGGAAAACCGCGATCATGGCGATATGGCTGCTGGCGCGGGCGGCGGGCGCGCGCCTGCCCCGACGCCTCGTCTATGTGGTCGACCGGCGGGCCGTGGTCGACCAGGCGACCGAGTTTGCAGAACGCCTGCGGAAAGGGCTGGAAGAAGACGAGAGGCTCGCGCCCGTGCGGCGCAACCTTAACCTCGGCGCGAGGCCGTTGCCGATTTCGACGCTTCGCGGCCAACACGCTGACAATCGGGATTGGATGGCTGATCCGGCGGCACCGGCGATAGTCGTGGGTACCGTGGACATGGTGGGTTCGCGTCTGTTGTTCGAGGGCTATGGCGTCTCTCGCCGCATGCGGCCCTTTACGGCGGGGCTTCTGGGCACCGATACACTGGTAATGCTGGACGAGGCCCATCTCGCCCGCCCGTTCGAACGCATGCTCCAAGCGATCGAGAACGGGCAGCGCCGCTCGCCGAGGAACGGGGAGAGTGCGTTGTTCGGCGCCTTCGCAGGCGCAGCAGCCAGTAACCTGCTTCCACCGCCGTTTCGTGTGTTACCCTTGTCGGCCACGCTGAGCCTCGATTCTGACAGCGATCCGTTCCGATTGAACGATGATGACCAAGATGACGGCACGGTCCGTGCGCGGCTGGAGGCGCGCAAAAGCCTGAGGGTCGAAGACCTTGCCTCGAGTTCGAGCCTTGATGAGACGCTCGCGGAGCGGGCTTGGGGTTTGATGCAGGCCGCATCCGAAACTCCCGGGCAGCCGCCTGCCGTGGCGATCTATTGCAATCTCCGCAGGGACGCGGAGATGGTGGCGGGCAGGCTGCGAAAACAGGTTGGCAAGGAGGAACGCGGGCCACATGTGATTCTTTTCGTTGGCGGCCGGCGGGTACATGAGCGGCAAAAGGCCGCGGAGGAGCTGCAGGAGTTCGGTCTTGTCGGCGAGGCTGAAGTCGCACGCAGTGCACCCGTGTTTCTCGTCGCGACCTCGGCCGGTGAGGTGGGAGTCGATCTCGACGCAGACCATATGGTCTGTGATCTGGTCGCATGGGAGCGCATGGTGCAGCGGCTCGGCCGTGTGAACCGGCGCGGCGAGCGTGCAGCACAAATATTGGTGCTCGACCAAGGTCCACCCGACACAAAGAAGGCGGGCGCTCATGCCGTAGGTCGCCACAAGGCTGTGCGCACCCTTCTCAACCGCCTGCCGCACTATGCGGACGGCAGATGCCGGGCCGGTCCCGGCGTGTTGGTGGGCCTCGCCTCGGACTCGGCCAACCGTGCGTGGATTACCGACGCCACGACGCCCATGCCGCTCTACCCGGCGCTAACCCGCCCACTGGTGGACGCTTGGGCGATGACATCGCTTGACGATCATGCCGGCCGGCCGAATGTTGCCCCATGGCTGCGGGGATGGGTGGAAGACGACGAGCCGCAAACGACAGTGGTCTGGCGCCGCTACCTGCCACTGCGTTTTATGGCGCATGGCGGCGAGGTAAAAGCGCAGACGGCGCGACAGGTTCGGGGATTTTTCGCTGGAGCAGCCGCGCAGACAGCAGAGATTCTGGAAACGGAGACATCACGTGCGGCCCAATGGCTTCAGAAGCGGGCACGCAAGCGACTGGCAAAATTGAAGAAGGCAACCTCGTCATCAATCATTGGCAGTGAGGGGCGCGCAGAAGTTGCCGGGGAGATCAAGGAAGACCGGGACATTGTAGCACCGCTGACCCGGGACGGCCCTGTTGCCTTCGTGCTCGACGGCGCCAACCAGGTTGTGGACTCGCTTGGCTTGGTGGAAATCAGCGAACGGAAGCGACAGGAACTACAGGCGAGCCTCGCCGGCCGACAACTGGTCGTTGACGCTCGGCTCGGCGGGTTGAGAGCCGGTCTCCTGGACGACGGCGCCGATGAACCAGTGCCCACGATCGAGGACAATTGGGGCAACCCGGATCCCGATCGAAGCGCTTGGACGTTCAAGGTCGAAGCGTGCCGGGATCGCGAGGATGCCGTCGATGGTTGGCAGTCAATCCTGGCGTTGCCCTATGGTGTCTTGGCAGAAGGCGAGGCAGATTCATGGCTGATCGTGCGCAAGCGTCGGAGCTCGGGCGCGAGCGAGGAAGGCAAAGCAGTGGCCCGCAGGGCACAGCATCTCGTCGAGCATCAACGGTGGACAGGACAGGAAGCAGCACGCATAGCCGATGCGCTCGGCCTCGACGGAGCCGACCGGACCATGCTGCTTGTCGCTGCCCACCATCATGATGACGGTAAGGCCGCCGAACGCTGGCAGCGGGCCTTCGGTGCGGATCAGGACGACGGCCCGTTCGCCAAGACGACAAAACCCCCTAATCAACACTTGCTGAATGGTTACCGGCATGAGCTCAAATCAGCACTTGATGCCGAGAAAAATGGTCTGGACAACCTCGATCGCGATGACCCGCGCTTCGATCTCGCGCTACATCTGATCGCTGCGCATCACGGTCACGCCAGGCCGGCCATCGGTGTCGAAGGTTATGACGACTTGCCGCCGAGCGGAGCGGAAGGCGGTGCCAGTGCAATCGCCATGCGCTTCGCGCGCCTGCAGCGAGAATGGGGGCCTTGGGGTCTCGCATGGTGGGAAGCGCTGTTACGCGCTGCCGATCAAGCCGCGTCGCGGCGACTTGATGAAGAAACGGCATGATGGCTGAGGCGTCGATCCCCGTCGATCTCACCAACCCCGGCCAGGTTTTCGCGTGCCTGGGTTTCCTCGAAGCCGCCGACATCCTGCTTGGCGACTCTCGCGGCGGCTTCGACTGGAGAAACCCGGCTGACTTGCGCTTCCACCTCACCGCTCGCGGCGGCGACAATCCGTTCGCGGGAATCCTGAGTTTTCTCGCGGAGGCTACGGTCACGACCTTTGCACCCGCGCGTTCGTCCCACAACACAAACAAATGGAAAATCAAAACTGTTGAAGATGGCACCGGGGCATTTCCCTTCAAGGACTCCGGTCCCGACGTCTTGCCAGCGTGCCTCAGCGATAGCAGTGGCAGATCTATCGTAATCGACCACTGGGGCGACCAAGGCCGGACAGGGCGCGACAGAGTCAAATTCTGGGCCGGCGCTAACGGTTATCCGGGAGCAGGCCTGGTGCGCGATGCGCTCGACCTGGTGCGCGATGCGCTCGACCTGGTTCGCGGCCGAGCGATTGACCACGCCGACGATCCCTTTTCACTGAGCGCAAAGCAGAGCAGCAGCTTCCGTTTCGACTGGCGGCGCGATTACGTGCCGATCGACGTCGGCTTCTCGCCCAATGCGCATAAGTCGGGGATGAGAATGTGCGGTTATCCGATCGTCGAGTTGTTGGCAGCCATCGGCCTGACCAACGCACGACCCGTGCGGCGGGAAAGGCTGGAATACAGCTATGGCGTCGCTGGCCTAGCCGGTGATGAGCTGTACGACCCGATCCTATTGCGCGCGGCTCTCGGCACTGAGAAGCCGCCCTTTCCGGGGATGCCGTTCCGAGTGTTCACCATGCGGCTGGACTGGCCCGGCAAGGAGGGTCAGGCCCGCTGCATCACCGACGTTATCGAGGAGAAACCGCCGTCATGACCGAACTCGACACCGCTTTCGCCGAGCACTGTGCCAATGATCGCACCGGCCCCGTGGCGCTGACGTTGCGCCAGACGCTGCTGCCGGTAGAGGGCAAAGATGCGGTGATCTTTCCGCCGACCTATGCCGGCATCGGCTACAATATTGACATCCTCACCGACGGCACCAAGGTCGCTACCATCGACAGCGTGGGATCTCAGGCCAACCGAATGGAGCCGGTTTTCGAGGAAGAACCATACGCCTCCTTGGTTCCACAGGTGACGATCACCTACGGCAATGACAAGTCGATCTCCATTCTCCGGACGGGGCATCGGCTGGGCGATGCGCTTATACGCTCCACGGCGCTCGCTGATGAAGCCAACGCCGCCTTCACCATGCTTCTCGATACCGACGACGCCACACGGATCGCGAAACTGGCGCCGACCTCGCTTGTGTTCGGCGCATGGGATTCGCGCGACACGCAGGCCAAGCTGCCGCGCATCGTGCAATCGGTCATCCGCGCCTGGGACATCGACAAACTTACGCGCTCCGCACAATACGACCCGCGGATCAACTATGCCGAACTTGGCACATTCACCGAAGCCGAGCAGAAGAAGCAGGAGGGGAATGCGAAGAGTTTGTTGGCGCAACGCGGTTTCGTTCATGTTCCTGCGACGGAAGAGCACGGTGGAATCGTTGTTCATGGCGATATCCGCCGCACCGTGACCGTCAACCTTGTGGCGCTGCGCCGCCTCGGCGGAGACGGTGGCCAAGCGCTACGGAACTACGCACTGGGGCTTGCACTTGTCGCAGCGACCGCGCCGCTCGACGGGTTCCTGCGGCAAGGCTGCCTGCTCATCCCTGACCCCGATGCGCCTGCATCGTGGGCGGTGGTCAGCCGCAACGGGACGCGCGAAGCAATTGAACTGGAAGAAAATGCCGCGCTTGCCTTCGCACGGGAAGCGGCAGCGGCCTTCGGTGTGGGTGAGAACCGTACCGTCAAGTTCGACAAGGACCGGGCCAAGGCTGATGCCAGGAAGAAGGCGTGAATCATGGGGCGCGCGTTTCTCGTCGCTGTGAGGTTTCACGAGGGCCGCTACCACGGCGCCAGCGGCTGGCCGCCCGCCCCGGCGCGGCTATTCCAGGCGCTGGTGGCGGGTGCTGCCAGGGGCTCGGTACTGCCGCAGGTGGCGCGGGATGCGCTGGAATGGCTGGAGCGGCTGCCGTCTCCGGTGATCGCGGCCGCGCGCGGGGCGCCAGGCCAGCGCTACACCAAGTTCGTGCCCAACAACGACTTGGACGCCTCGCTTTCGGCAAAGCAGGTTCCCCGAATTGATGATGCAGTAGCATCCATCCGTGCCGGCAAGACAATCCACCCCATCCTGTTCGATGCCACTGTGCCGATCCTTTACTGCTGGTCCTTCGACGGCGGCGATACGCAAGCGAGAGCGCTGTGCGAATTGGCGGAACGCCTCTATCAATTCGGCCGCGGCATCGACATGGCTTGGGCCGATGCCGTCGTGATCGACGCACAGGAAGCGCAAAAGCGGCTCTCCGACCACCGCGGCATCATCTACCGCCCGTCCGGGGGCGCCGGCGCGGGCCGCAATCTGCTCTGCCCGCAACGCGGAACCGAACAGAGCCTCAGGACCCGCTTTGACGGGATGCGCACCCGCTTCCGGCGCAGCGGAAGCAACCGCAGGCCCATTCAGGTGTTTGTTCAGCCCCCCAAGCCGCTCCTTGCGAGCGTTACCTATAATGCACCGCCTGTTCGCCTTGTGTTTGCACTGCGCGGGGAGGGTGACCAAGGCGGCTTCGCTCCGCGGCGGCTGAGCGAAGCGGCAACGCTTGTCACCGAGGCGCGCGATCAGGCAGCGCGAAGGCTGTGTGATGCAGCACCGGCGCAAGCCGACGACGTCGAGCGCTATCTGATCGGTCGGGGTGCCACGGAAAGCGATAAAGCGGGGCGGGTGCGGATCATACCGTTGCCATCGGTTGGCCACGTTCACGCCGACATGATGATTCGCCGACTCGCGATTTACGTGCCGCAATCCTGCCCGCTACGGACCGATGATCTCGCGTGGGCCTTCGCGCAGGTCACTTGGGCCAATGCCGACGGGGTGGTGCTTAGCGGGCTGCAGCGCATGGACGATGACGCCATGGCGGCTCGCTATGAACGCGGCGAGCGATGCTGGCGCAGCGTGACCCCGCTAGCGCTCACTACTTCCCGGCGACGGCGCAACGATCCCGCGCGAACAAAGGAAGAAGCCAAGGGCGCCGCCGAACGGGTGCGCGAGGAATTGCGCGCCAAACGCGTCATACGCCAGGCCCTGCGTCACGCCGCGGTCGGCGTTTCGCCGACGGTGGTGCAGGTGCAGAGGGAACCGTTCTACGGTAATGGCGAGAGAGCGGAGTCGTTCTCCGGTAATACGCGATTTCCGAAAGAAGTCCTGTGGCATGCGGCGGTCACCTTTGCGGAACCGGTGGCCGGGCCGCTGCTTCTAGGCGACGGTCGTTATATCGGCCTCGGCCTCATGCGACCTGTTGATCCAATGCCTGGCGTGCTGGCGTTCGCAATCGCGGCGGGTCTCTCGGAGAGCGCGGATCCGGTCGTCGTGGCGCACGCCGCACGCCGCGCCATGCTGGCCCGAGTGCAGAAAGCACTGCCACGTGGCCAAGCCCTTCCTCGCTATGTGAGCGGCCACGAGGATGACGGGGAGCCCGCCGGAGGCGGCGACCATCGCCATATCGCCGTTGTTCCCGATCTGCTGCGCCGGCGCCTGCTTTTCATTGCTCCGAGCTATCTGCAACGCGGCGGGGTAAGCTGGCCAGAAGTCCGCAGCAGTCACGCCCGGCTAGAGCGCGCGCTTGAAGGCATGAGCCTATTGCGCGCAGGCCGGGCGGGCAGTCTGAGGCTTGCGCCGGCAGCGCTGGACGCAGAAAGCGACATGTTATTCATGCCCTCGCGGGTCTGGGAAAGCGTATCTGATTATCGAGTGACCCGTCATCGCCGTCGATTGACGAACGAAGAAGCGCTGAAGGTTGATGCTATTACCGAACTGGCTCGCACAGGCTGGCCAGAGCCTGAAGCTGTCAAAATCCTGTCGGCGCGACGCGGGCCGCAAGGTGGTCTGTCGGGCAGGCTGCGGCTTGAGTTCGCTGCGGCAGAGAAGGGGCCGCTCATCATCGGCCGCACGTCGCACAAGGGTGGGGGGGTGTTCGCGACCTCACCTGCCGTGCGGGCGGAAGCTACCGGAGACTCCCGTTGAGGCCAGACCGTCAGCGATCGCCCCGTTCCGCGCAGCACCGCAATGGCCTTCAACCCTCATGACCAGACGCCCGGACTGCAACGATGATCTGCGTCTATCTGCCTATCGGCGCTGGAAGCGGAGGTAGGTGCAGGCGCGGCCGGCGTTTGTGGCCTTGCGTTCGTACCGGGTTTCGGGCCAGTCGGGGGGGCGGTGGCGCCAGTCGGCGGGGGTGGGGGTGTGCCATGCGAAGGCGGGATGGGCGAGCAGGCGGGCGAGAATCCAGCGGCAATAGCCGCGGTGGTCGGTGGCAAGGCGGAGTTCCGCACCAGCGGCCATGACGCGCGCCAGTTCGTCAAGAAAAGCTGCGGAGAGCAGACGGCGCTTGTGGTGGCGGGTTTTCGGCCACGGGTCGGGAAACAGGATTAATACACGCGCGAGGCAGGCAGACGGCAAGGCAGCCACCAGCGGGCGCGCGTCATCAGGAAATATGCGGATGTTGGTCAGTCCGGCGCCGCGGATATGCGACAGCGCGGCGGCGATGCCGTTTACGAACGCCTCGGCGCCGAGGATGGCGGCATGGGGATGATGTTCCGCCTGCCAGGCGAGATGCTCGCCGCCGCCAAAGCCGATCTCCAGCCACAGGGGAGCGTCAGCGGCAAAGTTGAATGCAGCCCAAGGATCCGCAATGGCGCCGCTTTCCGGCAGGTGAATGCGGAGCTTCGGAAGAGCCGACTCCAGCAGGGCGCGGCGCTGCGGACGCAGCCGCGGCCCGCGCCGGCGTCCGTGGAGCATGGCGGAAAGGTCAGGCGCAGGCGCTGAGCAGGGCCTCGGCGAGGTCAGTGCGCTCCCATGAAAAGCCGCCGTCATTGTCAGGCGTGCGGCCGAAATGGCCGTAGGCGGCGGTGCGCGCGTAGATGGGCCGAACCAGATTGAGGTGGTTGCGCACACCGCGCGGCGACAGGTCCATGACCTGCTGCAGGGCGCCGCCGAGGCGCGAGTCGGGAACCTTGCCGCCGCCATGGGTATTCACATAGACGGACAGTGGTTTTGACACGCCGATGGCGTAGGCAAGCTGGATGGTGCAGCGGTCCGCGAGGCCGGCGGCGACCACATTCTTCGCCAGATAGCGGGCGGCATAGGCAGCGGAACGGTCAACCTTGCTGGGGTCCTTGCCGGAAAAGGCGCCGCCGCCATGGGGTGCAGCGCCGCCATAGGTATCGACGATGATCTTGCGCCCGGTGAGGCCGGCATCGCCGACCGGGCCGCCGATGACAAAGCGCCCGGTGGGATTCACATAGAATTCGTCTTCGGGGCACATCCAGCCGTCGGGGAGGGCGGCGCGGACATAGGGGCGGACGATTTCGCGCACGGCCTCCTGTGTCAGCGACTCGTCATGCTGGGTGGAGACGACGACCGAGGCCGCGGCAACGGGTTGTCCGTTGACATAGCGCAGGGTGACCTGGCTCTTGGAGTCGGGGCCCAGCCCCGGTTCGGCGCCGCTATGGCGGGCCTGCGCCAGGGCGCGCAGGATTTCATGACTGTAATGGATCGCGGCCGGCATGAGCGCGGGAGTTTCGCGGCAGGCATAGCCGAACATGATTCCCTGGTCGCCGGCGCCGAGGTCCTTGTTGCCGGCGTCGTCCACGCCTTGCGCTATGTCGCCGGACTGCCGGTGCAGATGCACCTGGACGCGCGCGGTCTGCCAGTGAAAGCCGTCCTGCTCATAGCCGATTTCGCGGACGGCGCCGCGCGCGATTTCAGTCACGCGGTCGGCGGGAAGCTCCGGTCCCCGGGTTTCGCCCGCCAGGACAATGAGGCCGGTAGTGGCGAGAGTTTCGCATGCGACGCGCACATCCGGGTCTTCGGTTGCCAGATAGGCGTCCACCACAGCGTCGGATATGCGGTCGCACACCTTGTCAGGGTGGCCTTCCGAGACGGATTCACTGGTGAAGAGATATTCGGTGTCCGGCATATGCGCCTCTGGGTGTTGGGAGCGCGGGCGGGCGGCTCGCGGCTTGCACCGCCCTGGCAGGGGAGTATCCCGCCGGCCGCGCGTTTCTCAAGCCGAAAATAACGCAGATGTCGATGGCGCCGCGCGGCGGCTCATGCACTCTGCTGCCGCTCGGCGGCGACATAGGGAGGCGGCACAAAATAGGGCGGGAAAGGTCCGACGGCGGCCATATCGACTTCCACGATCGTCGGGCCGTCGATTGCCAGCGCTTCGGCGATGCGGGTTCCGAATTCGTCTGCGCGGGTGACGCCGAGCCACGGCAGGCCGGCAAGGGCGGCGAGCTGCTGCAGGTCCGGTCCCGCCATATCCGCATAATTGTGCCGCCCGCCATACATGCGGTCCTGAATCTGCTTGATGACGCCGTAGCCGCCGTCATTCATCACCACCAGCACCATTTGGGGGCGTTCCTGCGCGATGGTCCACAGTTCGGCGAGGCTGAGATAGAAGCCGCCATCGCCAGTCATGGCGACGACCTTGCGCCCGCCGCCGCCGAGCGCGGCGCCGACTCCCAGCGGCAGGCCCGGACCGATCGCCGCGCTGGCGGGATAGACATTGTCGTGCTCGCCGAAGAAGGGAAAGATGCGGTTTGCCCAGGTAGTGTGGTTGAGGGTGATGTCGCGCACGAAAATCCCGTCCCTGGGCAGCGCCTCGCGCAATTGGTCGGACCAGTCGCCGTAGATGCCGAGGGTCTGACGATAGGCAGCGGTAGCGGTGCGGCGTGTTTCGGTGACATCGGTGCGCAGGGCGGGGTCGAATTCAGCGTCCTGGAGGCGGTCCGCAAGGGCGTCCAGCGTCAGTGCGCAATCGGCGGCGATGAACAGCTCGTTGCGGTAGGCGCGGCCGTCAGCGGCGGGATCGACGTCGATCTGCACCAGGCGCGAGGGCAGGCGCAAGGACTGGTCGCGGGTTTCCTGTCCGCGCAGACGGGAACCGGCGATGATCATGAGGTCGATACCGGCGTAGAACTCTTCGATTTCCGGGGTGCCGCTGAGCGATCCCAATGTCATGGGGTGGTCTTCCGGCAGCACGCCGCGGCCCTTCCAGCTTGTGACGACAGGGATGCCGAGATCGGCGAGGCGGGTGACGGCAGCGCGGCAGCCGCGGGCGCCGCTTCCCGCCCAGAGAAGGGGCCGCCGCGCCGCGCGCACGGTCCGCACCAGCGCATCAAGTGCTTCCGCACTCGGCGGAACGGGCGGCGGGACGGGCAGGCTCAAGGCGTCAAGGGTTGCCGGACGGGGGATGACCGAGCGCTGGATGTCGATGGGAATTTCAACGCTGACCGGCCCGGTAGGGGGCGTCAAGGCTTCGGCGGCGGCGCGCGAAAGCGTGCCGAGGGCGGTGTCCGGGGAACGGACGCGCCACGCAGATTTGGACACGGAATCCAGCATGTCGAGTTGCTGCGGGACGTCATGCACGGCGCCCTGGGCGCGGTCCACATTCGCGGTTGCGGTCTGTCCGGTGAGGTGCAGCAGGGGAGTTCCCGAAAAGCGCGCCTCGACAAGCGCGCCGGCGGCGTTGGCAGCGCCGGGTCCGGTGCTGGTGATGAGAACGCCGAGGCCGCCGGATACGCGGGCATGGGCGTCCGCCATATGGCCGGCGCCAGCTTCGCCGCGTGCGGTGACAAAGCGGACGGCATTGCCGCGGGCGATGGCGTCAAGCATCGGCAGATTGTGAATCGAAACGACGCCGTAAGCGGTATCGACGCCGCAGGCGTGGAGAAACGCCGCGACGACCTCGCCGACTGTCATGCGGTCATCCATGCCTGCCATCCTTTCCTTGTGCGGTGCTCCGGTAAGGAGCAGATGTCCGAACATACGGCGCCCGCATGGGTTTCAGGCGGGCGCGGTCAACGCGCGCAATCGATTCACGCGCAATGATGTTGTTGCTCACGCGGTCAGTTTACACGCGCAGATATCAGTCACTCGCGCGGTCAGGTTACGCGCTCGATTGCCACGGCGGTTCCTTCGCCGCCGCCGATACAGAGAGCGGCAACGCCCTTGCGCAGGCCGTATTTCTGCAGCGCCGCGGCGAGGGTGACGATGATGCGGGAGCCGGACGAGCCGATGGGGTGCCCCATGGCGCAGGCGCCGCCATGGACATTGACTTTTTCTGCCGGCAGCCCGTGTTCCTTCATGGCGGCCATTGTCACGACGGCGAAGGCTTCGTTGATTTCCCACAGGTCGACCGAGTCCTTGTCCCAGCCGCTTTTCGCCAGCACGGAATCTATGGCGCTGACTGGGGCGGTGGTGAACCATTCCGGGCTGTGGCTGTGGGTGGCGTGCGCAGTGATGGCGGCGATGGGGGTGAGGCCGCGGCGTTCGGCTTCCGAGCGGCGCATCAGCACGAGAGCGCTGGCGCCGTCGGAAATCGAACTCGAGTTTGCGGCGGTGACGGTTCCGCCCTTGCGGAAGGCGGGGCGCAGGGAGGGGATGCGGTCGATGGACGCAGTGAAGGGCTGCTCATCGCGCTCGACCCGTGTTTCGCCCTTTCGGGTGGTGACGGTAACAGGCGTCATTTCCTCGGCGAAGCTGCCGTTTTCATTGGCTTCGCGGCCGCGGTTCAGCGAGCGAATGGCGAATGCGTCCTGTTCCTCGCGGGTGAACTGGTATTTTTCAGCGGTGTTTTCGGCGAACACACCCATCAGCCGTCCGCGGTCATAGGCGTCTTCGAGGCCGTCGAGAAACATGTGATCCTTGACCTCACCATGCCCCATGCGCATGCCGGCGCGCGCCTTGGGCAGCAGATAGGGGGCGTTGGTCATGCTTTCGAGCCCGCCGGAAACCACGATGTCGGCGGAGCCGGCGGCGATCAGGTCATGGCCGAACATGGTCGCTTTCATTCCCGACCCGCACATCTTGTTGACCGTGGTCGCGCCGACCGAGTTGGGCACGCCCGCAGTAATGGCGGCCTGCCGCGCCGGAGCCTGGCCCTGCCCCGCCTGCAGCACGCAGCCCATGATGACCTCGCTGACCTCGGCGCCGTCGAGACCGGCGCGCTCAAGCGCACCCTTGATCGCCGCGGCGCCGAGGGCGGGCGCTGCGACCGGGGCCAGCGTGCCCTGAAAGCTGCCCATGGGGGTGCGCGCCATTCCGGCGATGACGATCGGATCCCGTGTCAGGTCTTCTGCGGAGGCTGCGGTCGGTTGTGCGGCCATGTTCGTCTCCTGTGATGGTCCGGTTCAGGTTTCAGGCCAGCATAGCATGAATCGCGGGAAATTTGTGCACATGCGAAAACATCTGTTGCGATGCAGCAATCGCGCCGGCGCCGGGGTCTGTTCGAAGTCAGGTGTTCGGCGTCATCCGAGCGGCAGGCGCTCTATGCTTCCGCGGCGTGAGCAGGTGAAACGGTGCACCTTGGGGCCGATAGTGATTTCGAGAATGTAGCGGCGGCTCTCCGGGTCATCCACCGGTTCGACGATCGCGACACGAGCGCTCCCCATCGCGGCATAGACTTCAGAGAATTGCTTGAGGCGTTCGTAACAGAGCTGGAAGCTGACGGCGGCGGCGGGCGGCGCGGCCATCCCCACGAGCAAGGTGGCGGCGCAGGCGGCAGCAACGCGCCGGCAGCCGAAAAAGCCCTCCCGCGCCATTTGCGTTGCCGGCACGCGGTCCGGGTCGGGGGTCTGGTCGCGGCGCACGGGGACCAGTTCTCCGGTGACGGGATCGAAGGTGAGTTCCTCGCCCTGGTCGGCATTGTCGGCGATGGCTTCGAAGCTCTCCCGCAACTCCCTGCTGCTCATCCCGGGTCCTCCTGTCGTCATGTTCGCGCCGGGCAAAGATGGCCGCCGCACCTGCAGGTGAAGCATCGATAGCCCATTTCCCGGTCATATTCCAGCGGCAGCCGGCGGGCGGTCCGGGCGCCGGATTACCGGGAGATCACATATGGCAGAGGAATTTCTCGATATTCCGGCCGGTTTCCAGGTGCATTTCATAGGCTTCCAGCCACAGGCGGCCCTTCATCACGACCTTGTAGAGAGTCACGTTGGGGGTCCAGTGGGTGTCGTTGTAATGGCAGATCTGGAGGTTGCCGCGGTCGTCGGGTTCGAGCAGGTGCATGGCACCGCTGACGCCGATCTCGCACAGCTTCCTGCCGGCGGCGTTGCGCAGGTCTTTCGGTTCCACAATGAACATGTCCGGCCGCTTGCTGGGGAACGCCCCGAGCGGGATCCACAAACCGTACCGGTTTCGCGCAGCGGGCATAAGGCCGCGCGGGCGGCTGTTGGTGAACAGATGGCCGATGACGCCGGCGCGGCGGGGGTCGTGCGGTGCCTGGATACGAAATGACTGAAAATACCGGTTCAGCAATTTCTCTTCGAGCGCCAGCCTTGTGGCGGTCAGTCCCGGCACGGTGTTGCTCTCCGCTTGTGAGAACCGCGGGGGCGCCCGGAGGGCGGGGCTACGACATTGCGACGAGGTGTCACGTGGGGAGGCCCTCGTCGCGCGCCATGTGCACGCGAATCAATAAAGGCTCCGGCCCGGCATCGTTGAAACCGCCGTCCACAGCTGCCGTCGATCTTGTTCTAGGCTGTGTCTACAATACTCCAGGTTAGGTTATGAGCGCAAAAGGAAAGACAAGTAATGGCAAAAGAACCCACCCTGTCTCCGAAAAAACGTCCGGACATGGTGTCCTCCGGTAAACTTCGCTCAATTTATTGCGTGAGGGAGCGGTACCAGGTGACGAGATTATTCTCGGGCGACCAGGGGGGTGCGGTGATGTTGGCGGGCGCGATCACGGTGGGCGGCTCCTGGGGGAAGGCGGGGCCGAGCACGATGCGGGCAGCGGGCAAGGTCAGGGTGAGGCCGCGTCCGTCGGCGGTTGTGCGCACGCTGCACGCGATGCGGTTGCGGTCGAGATCGGCGAAGATCTGTTTGACCAGTGCCTTGCCGGTCTCGGTGGTGAACCAGGCGCCGGCACAGGGTTCCTCGAGAGCGCCGGAGGCGGGAGTGTGCGGCCCCGGGCGCCAGGTGCCGTCGGGGTGGGGCCGGTGCGGCGCGGGGGCGGGCACGAGCATCCAGCTTTTCCTCTCCGGGCGCACGGCGTCGCGCAGTGCCTCCTCGTGCGGGTCCTGCGGACCGCTGCGAAACGGGCTGGCGCCGGGCAGCGCCGCGACCGCCAGGGGGCGGTAGTCGCCGCCGCGGGAAAACAGGTAGTAATTTTGCAGCACCGGGCTGTCGGGCTGCGGGTCGAGCGTCGCAATCATCAGCACGAAACGGTCCCAGTTGCGGGCCTTCATGCCGTTGCGGACGGTGCGTACATCGCCGGCGCTCGGTTCGTTGAGGCCCAGCCGGTGATGCGAATGCCATTCGCCGACATGCTGCAGGCCGTGGCGGTCATAGAGCGAGACGCCCGCCTCGTGCAGCCAGTCAACCTGTTGATAGAAGCTCGTTACGTTGTGCTGTGCGCCGCGCCCGGGGCCGATGATGTAGGAGACGACGGGGGCGCCGCTATGCGTCCAATGGCCGAACAGGTCGCCGCCGGTCTCGCGGTCGGGCCAGGCGCGCGCAAAACGCGCGATGCGCTGCGCCTCGTCCTCATAGATGAGGAGTCTGGCGGCGCCGGCAGCCTGCCTGCGGCGGGATGCGGACCGCTTGCTCATGGTGCCTTCTCCTGTTCCGCAGGTTCGCAAGGGTGGTCGTACATGGCGCAGGTCAGGCATTCAGGGTTGCGGGGAACAGTGATGGCGTACCAGCGCAGAATGGCCATACGGCTGTAGGACCTCTGCATGGGTTTCCAGTTGACAAAGACCTCGCGGCGCTGATTGGCCCAGAGATAGAACGGCGCATCGAGTTCCTCGGCCGTATCGGCCAGCGGCGAGGCGGTATCGGCGCACAGGCGGAGGAGAGCGAGGCGGGCGATCATGTTGGCGATGGGCTGGATGTCGACCGCAAGCCCCGGTTCCACGGGCACCGGACGGTCGGCATAGGCGATGCGGTCGGCGTCGCGGGACGAGGATATTTCCTCGTGGACGATGCGGTCTTCGGCGTGGCAGGCATAGCAGGGCGTGCCGCGGCCCGGCAGCACCTGGATGACGTCACCGCCGCAGGCGCGAAGATAGGCGCGGCCATACCAGGCAGGGCGGGAGGCGCGCAGGGCGGCGTCGTTGATGGCGAAACGCGAGGCGTTGTTGTCGGTGCCGGCGATCACGCCGTCGACGGTTTCCATGATTTCCGCCAGGCGGTCGGAAGCATAGAGGACATCGGTGTGCACGGTCTCGACCTGCGCTGCCGGGTTGACGGCGAGGATATGGTCGCGAACGGCGAGCACCTTGCGGCGGCCGATATCGCGCAGGGTGCAGATATGGCGACCGATATTGTGGCTTTCGAGACGGTCATGGTCCCAGAGCACGAAACGCCCCACGCCGGAGCGGGCGAGTTGGTCGGCGACCGCGCTGCCGCCGCTGCCGAGGCCGATACACAGCACGCTGCGGCGCGCCAGGGCGTCGGTTTCGAGGACCGGCGCGTTGCGGGTGAACGCAGCATGGCCGGTGCGGATGATTTCCACCTCTGCCTCATGCTCCGCGCGCTGCGGCGCTGCAGTTCGCAGGCGGGCACGGGCGCGCACAGGCATGGTGCTGTCGTCGATCCACAAGCGGACGCCGGTTGCGTCGTCGGCCTGGTCGCCGCCTTCCTCAGGGGCCCCGAAACTCCAGACCAGCGGCAGCGTATCGCGCCCGCACGCCGGCGGCGGCTCAGCGAGATGGAGGTGTACGATTTCCGGAGTGCCGGCATGGCGGTCCACGACAATGGCGACGCCCGCGCCGCGCCGCGCCCGGACGCGCTCCAGTTCATGGCTGAACAGGAACAGTTGCGGGCCGGTCTCGCTCATCTCCCGTTTCCGCTCCTTTCGATGGCGGTTGTTGCCGGAATGGGTCGGCTACACGCCTGCGGTCATACGGCCGGGATTGAGGATTCCGGCGGGGTCGAACTGGTTCTTGACGCGGGCGGCAAGCGCGGCAAGCGGCGCCGGCTGGGGCTGGAACACGGGCACGCGGGCGCGCACGGCGTCAGGGGCGCGCACCAGTGTGGCATGGCCGTCATGACCGGCGGCGTCCCGGACGGCGCTGCGCACCGCCTCCGCACCGGCATCATCGGCAGCGGGCAGGGAGAGCCATATGAGGCCGCCGGCCCAATCCAGATAGCTGCGTCCGCCGCAGGCGGCGGCGATGGCGGCGGCGGTGGTCGGAATGACCGACACACGCCACAGGGCGTGGTCGTGGGGCGCGGCGAGCAGCGAAACATTGGCGATTTCCCGCCACAGGCGAAGCGAGTTGCTGCGATGCAGCTCTTCCACCTCGCCATGGGACGCCATCATGCCGCGCACCCGTTCGCAGCGATCAAGCACCGAGGCTTCCGGGCCTTCGAGGCGAATGGCAGTCACGGCGTCGCCGGCGCCGGCCACATAGTCCACTTCGGAGCAGGCGGCAGCGGGCCGCGGCAGATGGGCGAGACCGCTGGCCTCCAGGGATGAGCGCGCGACGGCGCCAAGTGCGGCGGCGGCGTCTTCCAGATTCAATCCGTAGAGCAGCACGGTGCGGATTTTTTCGGGCGCCGGCAGCACCTTGAGCGTGACATCGGTGAGCACGCCGAGGGTTCCCCAGGAGCCGGCGAGCAGCTTGCAGAGGTCGTAACCAGAGACGTTTTTGACGACCTTGCCGCCGGTCTTGAAGTGTTCGCCGCGTCCGTTGACGGCGCGCGCGCCGAGGAAATGGTCACGGGCGGCGCCGGCGGTAAAGCGCCGCGGCCCGGAGAGATTGCACGCCAGCACCCCGCCGATGGTGGCGGTGCCGGCGGGTTTGCCGAACAGCGGGCCGAGATCGGGCGGCTCGAAGGCGAGATGCTGGTTTTCCGCCGCCAGCGCCGCGGCTATGTCCGCCAGTGGCGTGCCGGCGCGGGCGCTGAGGGCGAGTTCCGCCGGTTCATATTCGGTGATGCCGGCGAGACGGTCGAGAGTCAGCAGGGCGGGCAGGTTGCCGGGGCGGCCGACACCGCGCTTGCTGCCCTTGCCGGAAATTTCGAGCGGGGTTTCCTCCGCGACCGCCCACGCCACGATGTCGCCCACCTGCCGGTCGTCGGTCGGGCGAAAATGGTGGACCATCAGAAACGCGGCAGATCGGGGAACGGAACCTTGCCGTGATGCACATGCATGCGTCCGAGTTCGGCGCAGCGATGCAGCTCCGGGAACATCTTGCCGGGATTGAGCAGGCCGTGCGGGTCGAACGCGCATTTCAGGCGCTGCTGCTGATTGAGGTCGATGTCGTTGAACATCTCGCCCATCAAGTCGCGCTTTTCGACGCCTATGCCATGTTCGCCGGACAGCACACCGCCGACGCGCACGCAGAGTTTAAGAATGTCGGCGCCGAACGCCTCGGCCTTTTCCAGTTCGCCGGGCTTGTTGGCGTCGTAGAGAATGAGAGGGTGCAGATTGCCGTCGCCGGCGTGAAACACATTGGCCACGGCAAGGCCGTGCAGGTCGGAAAGTTCGGCCATGCGTCCCAGTACTTCAGGGAGGCGCGCGCGGGGGATGGTGCCGTCCATGCAGTAATAATCGGGGGAGATGCGCCCGACTGCAGGAAAGGCGGATTTCCGCCCCAGCCAGAAACGCTCGCGCTCCGCCTCATCGGCGCTCACGCGCACGGATACGGCACCGCAGTCTTGCGCGATGGCGCGCACGCGGTCGGTCAGTTCCTCCACTTCGGAGGCGGGGCCGTCAAGTTCGACGATCAGCAGCGATTCGACGTCGAGCGGGTAGCCGGCGCGGCAAAAGGCTTCGGCGGCGTGGATGGCGGCGCGGTCCATCATCTCCATGCCGCCGGGGATGATGCCGGCAGCGATGACGCGGCTGACACATTCCCCGCCGGCTTCGACGCTGGGGAAGCCGATCAGCAGCGCTTGCGCGGTTTCCGGGCGCGGCAGGATGCGAACTGTCACTTCGGTGATGACGCCGAGCAGCCCTTCGGAGCCGGTGAGCACGCCGAGCAGGTCATAGCCTTCCGAGTCCATATGGCGGCCGCCGAGGCGGATGACCGAGCCGTCGATCAGCACCATTTCCAGACCGAGGATGTTGTTGGTCGTAACGCCGTATTTGAGGCAGTGCACGCCGCCGGAGTTTTCAGCGACATTGCCGCCGATGGAGCAGGCGATCTGGCTGGACGGGTCGGGGGCGTAATAAAAACCCTGCCCGGCGACGGCATGGGTGATGGCGAGATTGGTGACTCCCGGCTGCACGACGGCGCAGCGATTGTCATAGTCGATGTCGAGAATGCGGTTGAGCTTGGTGAGGGCGAGGCTCACGCCGTCGGCGAGCGGCAGGGCGCCGCCCGAAAGTCCGGTGCCTGCGCCGCGTGGTACGACCTTGACGCCCATTTCCACGCAGGCGGCAAGGATTTCCGAGACTTGCGTGGTTGATTCGGGTAAGGCGACGACGAGGGGCAGCGCGCTGTAGGCGGTGAGGCCGTCGGTATCGAAGGCGCGCAGGCTGTCGTCGTCGTGGACTATGTTGCTTTCGGGGAGGATGGCTCCCAGGCTGTCGAGCAGGCGCGCGCGGTTCTGGATTACGTTCGCGTCCGGCTTGGGCATTTGCACGGCGTCACCCTTGCGGGCCGGAGGCGCCCGGTTCAGCCTTGCCGGGTCTTGAAGCGCGGGTTGGTCTTGTTGATGACGTAGAGGCGTCCCTTGCGCCGGACGATGCGGCAGTCGCGATGCCGGTTTTTCGCCGATTTGAGGGATTTGAGGACTTTCATGGCGGTGTTTCCAGCGTGTGGTTGAGGGTGCGCTGCCGCGCGGCGAATGCGGGTGGTTTCATAAGCGGCGCGGCGCGGTCTGTCAAATTGCGGCAGGCTGCGCGAATATGCGGGAGCCTCTCGAAATCGCCTGTGTGCTCGTCGATATGGTAGAACCTGCGGTGTTGTGCGAGGGCGAGTTTGACGGGAATGCCGGGCTTCTTTGATATGAACGAGATATTCGTTTATTGGGACCGTTCCAACCTCTTCCACGAGGCGCAGCGTATCGCTGAAGAGCAGAAAAGCACGCCAGGGGCGCGTTATCGGGTTCGCATCCACTTCGACAATTTGATGAATCTGGCGCGTGCCGACCGCCCGATGAAAAAGGCTGTCGCCGCGGGTTCTGTGCCGCCCGAAATGCAGTCGTTGTGGAACCGAATGGAGAATAGCGGCGTGGATGTCCGGCTGTTCGATCGCGGCAGCCGGGAGCGGGGGGAACAGGAGGTCCCCGACCGGTGGCTGCAATCGCGCATGCTGGAGGACGCGCTGGACCACAATGGGGACCCCGGCATCGTTGTTCTGCTGACCGGAGACGGCGCGGGGTACATGGAAGGACAGGGCTTTCACAGCACCCTGGAGCGCATGCACAAGCGCGGCTGGCGGGTGGAGGTGTTATCGTGGTCTCATTCCTGCCGCAGGGGAATGCGCTTGTGGGCGCAAGAACATGGTCTTTTCATTTCCCTGGACGACTGCTACAATGCCATTACCTTCTGCGAACCTTCCAATCCGGGCCACGAATTTGCGCCGCGCCGGGATGCCGTACCGCTGGATCTGGCGGCTCGTCCGACCGTGTGACAGCGGGGTCGGCCGCCGCAGCCGCGGTTCGATCCAGAGTGTCGGTCAAGATGAGAAGAATATGGGAACAGAAGAATTGCAGCAGGCACAGCAATTCACGAGGAGACGGGAGCATGGCTATGTGGGACGACTGCTCCGCAGTCGAGCGTGATCCCGGCAAGGTCAGTGGTTCCTGGGTCTTTCGTGGCACCCGGGTGCCTGTCGCTGCATTGTTCGAAAATCTGCGGGACGGGGCGACGATCGAGCAGTTTCTGGAGTGGTTTCCGGGTGTCGAACGCCGGCAGGTTGAGAGTGTGCTCGATCAGGAGATGCGGCTCATGAACGCGGATGGGCGGTCCGGTTCCAGACCAAGCGCTGCGCACTGTTACCGCAGGTATTTGCACAGTAAAAACAGTGTATTACGAAAGAGGAATTATTCTCTTGCCACAATTGGATTTTCGTGCTAGGCTGCGGCCATAACTTCACGGGGCCTCTTCACGGGGCCTCTTCACGTGAATTAAGTGTTCTGGCCCGGTTTAGAGGCCTGTCAGGAGAGGCTCCCAACGGAATCAGGGGGTCCTCCTTCGATGAACATCATAAGAAGTTGTTTCGCGGTCGTGTTGGCCGCGCTGGTTGTAGCGGGCTGCAGCGATAGTGACACAGCCCCTGTGACCGATCCCGGCCCCACGCCATTGGAACAAGCGCAGGCAGAGCATGCTGCCGCGGTCGCCGCATTGGAAGCAGATCATGCCGCGGCAATGATGGCGCTGGAAGAAGGCCATGCGGCAGCGGTGATGGCGCTGGAAGCACAGCATGAAGCGGACATGATGGCGCTGGAAACAGCGCAAACGGACAATGCTGCGGCGATCGCGGCGCTTGAAGCACAGCATGAAGCGGACATGATGGCGCTGCGAGCCGAGCATGCCACGGCGATGGCAACGCTGGAAGACAGTCATGCCGCAGCGATCATGGCGCTTGACATGAAGGTTGCCGGGCTTGAAGCGGAGATAATGGAGTTGCGGCACCCGACCGCGGACGCGGAGGCCATGATGATGGCCAAGGCGCTAAGCAGGGGGATGACGCTAAGGAATACGATCACTAGTCCCGAGGCGCTTCAGACAAGACTCGCCACGGGATATCTGATGACGGGCAATAATATGGGCCCTCTTGGTGACGAATTTTCAGGAGAAGGAGAATACCAGCGCACTGAGCACCTTAAAGCCGACGGCAGCCATTTTAAAGAAACGACGCTGGCATATTGGTCCAACCAGGAGTCGACCTTGGATGATGACTACATCCAGTTCGGTTACTGGCTTACGAGCACGACCAAAAACGGCATGGAGTCCTACACGGAGGTCGGCAGTTTCTACACGGGAGGCAACGCCCAGGATAACAGCAGCCTCCAGGGAATGGCGAAATATGCAGGTCCGGCGACGGGGCACTATGTGAAAAAGTCCTTTTCTCCTGAGGGCAATGCGGTCCCGACCTCGTCCGGCGAGTTCACGGCTGATGCCATGTTGACAGCCTATTTCGGCGGGCCTGATGTCGCAATGAACAAGCATTTCAGTATCGCGGGTGAGGTGACCAACTTCATGGACGACGGAATGGCCATTGACTCGAGGTGGTCATTGATGCTGATGGGTGGATTGAACGAAGGCGTACGTGCCAAGTACTCCCCCTTTATGATGACAGGCGTCAATAAGGCGATGACGAAATCCGGTATCAAGGGTGACATGAGTATGGCGGGCAACCTTCACGGCAGGCTGCTCGGCAAACCGGATATGACAATGACGCCCACGGATGCGACCGACAATTACCCGTCTGCAGCAGCTTTCCGGTTCGACGGGCACTTCATGAACGGGCATGTCGTCGGCGCTGCCGGCCTCACGATGATGACAGAATAATCAAGCGCGGTTCCGCACGGCTACGACCCCCCGGAATGCCGGAGCATGATCATCAGCGATCGTGTTCCGGCCGGTGGAAATCCCGGGTGAGCCGAGCGCGCGCTTCTTTCTGAAACCTGTTTTGCGTCCCCAGTTGAGCCCGTCTGTCGGACGCAAAGCTGGAAGGGCGGCATAGGTCGCCCTTCCTTCCCGTGCATGCCGCCTTCGGCTGCAGGGAAACAGGCTTTCTCACATCAAGTGGCAGCGACACGGTTGTGTCAGGGCTGCCTGCCTGCCTGCCGGGTTACCGGCACTTCGAAAACCCGTTCTGCGGCGAACCTGTTCCGTGTCGTCTTGAAGGCGGGCGGAAACGGGCGCACAATTGTGCGCTGTGGCTACCGGGGGCCGTGATGCGCCGGGGTCGCCTGGAACGAGAAGCGGGGAGCGGGGATGAAAATCGCAGTGATCGGCGCGGGGGCCATGGGGTCCGTCTATGCGGGGCTGCTGGCGGATGCCGGAAACGACGTGTGGGCGGTGGATGTCTGGCCGCAGCATGTCGAGGCGATTCAACGGGACGGGCTGCGTATCGAAGGCGCAAGCGGCGACCGCACCGTATCTCTCAAGGCCACCTCGGATGCGGGCGAAGTGGGGGTTTGCGATCTTGTGATCATCGCGACCAAAGCGCGGCATGTGGCGGACGCCGCCGCCGCTGCGAAGGTGCTGCTGGGGCCGGACACGCCAGTGCTGACGATCCAGAACGGGCTGGGCGGCGGCGACACGGCGCAGGACGCGCTGGGTAGCGGCCGCGTATGCTTGGGCGTCGCCGGCGGCTTCGGCGCGCGCGTGCTGGCGCCGGGCCATGTCCGCCACGAAGGCATGGAACTCATCCGCCTCGGCGAGCTTGAAGGGCCGGTGACAGCGCGGCTGGAGCGGATTGCCGGGGTGTGGTCCGATGCCGGCTTCACCGTGCGAACCTTTGACGACATTCATCAACTGGTGTGGGAAAAGCTGATCTGCAACGGCACCTACAGCCCGGTCTGCACCCTGACCGACCTGAATATCGGCGAAGTGATCCACAGCGCCGAGGCCTGGCCGGTGGCAGCGGCCTGCGCGCGTGAAGGGGGCGAGGTGGCGCGGGCAAGAGGCATCACCCTGGGATTTGACGATGCAGTGGCCTATGCGCGCGATTTCGGCCTGAAGATTCCGGACGGGCGCCCCTCCATGTGGCAGGACCGGAAGGCGGGCAGGCCGTGCGAGATCGATGCCATCAATGGCGGCATTGCGCGCACCGGGCGCGAATTCGGCGTGGCAACGCCGACGCATGACCTGCTGATCCGCCTGGTCAAGGGCATGGAAGCGGCGATGGGCCTATAGGAGCCTGGCGCCTTTTCGCTTGAAAGGGAACACCATGCTGCTGCCGGAATACATCTCGATCGCGGGAATTGCTGCCGCGCTGGGCCTTTTGTGGGCACTGCATCGTGACATGGGTGCACTCTCCGGTCGCCTGTCGCGGCTCGAGGGTCTGCTGGAAGGGCTGCGCGACGCGGTCACTGCCCGCGACCGCCAGTAACATACTTGTGTCGGAGGCCGCTTCCTGCGTGCCATCGCCTTCGGCGCCAGTCCCTGGCCGGCGCGTCAAAATCAGCACGTAAATTGCAGCATCCGGTCATGACATTCGGGTGACGGCGCTTTATTGTCGCCGGCAGACTGCCGGTCGTGATTTCAGACAGGCAAATCCCATCAATCAGGGGGCGGTCGGCAGGGCGCTGACCGGGTATTGAGGCACATGACCACCAAGGACGCATCCGGCCCGCGCAGCTTTGCCTTGATCGGGCCATTTTCGAGCGGCAAATCCAGCCTGCTGGAGAACATGCTGTTTGCCGCCGGCGCGATTTCGCGCAAGGGGACGATCAAGGAAGGGAACATGGTCGCCGACGGTTCGCCGGAGGCGCGCGCCAGGCAAATGAGCGTCGAGATCAGCGCCGTGCGGTTCGACTATATGGGGGAAGCGTTCACGGCGCTTGACTGCCCCGGTTCGCTGGAATTCCTGCAGGAAGCGCAGGATGCCGTGATCGGCGTGGATGCCGCGGTTGTTGTGGTGGAGGCGGATGCCAACCGTGCGGTGGCTCTGGCGCCGCTGCTGCATTTCCTCGACGCACGCCAGATTCCGACGATGATGTTCATCAACAAGGTGGACCGCGCGGCCGGCTCGGTGCCGGAGGCGCTGGAAGCGCTGCGCGAGCAGTCGGAACGCCCGCTGATCGCGCGTCAACTGCCGATCCAGGACGGCGAGTCGGTGAGCGGCTATGTCGACCTGGTGCATGAGCGCGCCTATGCCTACCAGACCGACGCCGCGTCAACGGCGATCGACGTGCCCGACGTGATGGCTGATGACCAAGAGATGGCGCGCACCGAAATGCTCGAGTCGCTTGCGGATTTCGACGATGCGCTGCTGGAGGCGCTGCTGGAAGACCAGATACCGTCGAACGCCGAGGTTTTCGAGACGCTGCGGAGCGATTTTCAGCAGGGGCTGGTGATCCCGGTGCTGATCGGCGCCGGCGAACGCCAGCACGGGGTGCGGCGGCTGCTGAAGGCGCTGCGCCACGACCTGCCCGAAGCAACGGCAACCGCCGGTCGCGCAGGGCTGGAGGAAGAGGATGACGGCGCCGTCATCGCCCAGGTGCTCAAGACCTACAACACCGCCTCGAGCGGCAAGCTGTCGCTGGCGCGCATATGGCGCGGGGTGCTGAAGGACGGCATGAGCCTGAACGGGCGCCGCGTGGGCAGCATCAACACGATGTTCGGGCAGGCGGTGAACAAGGTGAGCGAAGCGGGTCCCGGCGACATTGTGGCGCTGGGCCGCATGGAAGGCGTGCGCACAGGAGATATGCTGTCGTCGGCCGGCACGGCGCCGGAAACGCCGGATGCGCTCGAGGTGGAAGCGCTGAAACCTGTGTATTCGTTCGGCATTCACGCCGAGCAGCGCGACGATGAAGTGAAGATGTCGGATGCGCTGGGCAAGCTGCTTGAGGAAGACCGCTCTCTGGTCGCGGAACAGAATGTGGATGTGCAGCAGCTGCAACTGCGCGGCCAGGGGGAGATGCATATTCGTGTGGCGCTGGACCGCCTGCGCAACAAGTTCAAGCTGCCGCTGGTCACCGATCCGCCGAAAATCCCCTACAAGGAGACGATCCGCAAGCGGATCGAGCGGATTCAGGGGCGCCACAAGAAGCAGACCGGCGGGCACGGCCAGTTCGGCGATGTCTTCCTGACGGTAGGGCCGCGCCCGCGCGGCGAGGGCTTCGAGTTCAAGGATTCGATCGTCGGCGGAGTGGTGCCGAAGCAATATATCCCGGCGGTGCAGAACGGCGTCGTGGATTATTGCCGCAAGGGGCCTCTCGGTTTTCCGGTGGTGGATATCGGGGTGGACCTTGTGTTCGGCTCGTATCATGCGGTGGACAGTTCGGAAATGGCATTCCAGATGGCGGGAAAGATCGCCATGGGTGCGGCCATGCCGAAATGCAACCCAGTGCTGCTGGAGCCGATCTATCATGTTTCGGTGCAGGTTCCGTCGGCGTTTACGGCGCAGGTGCAGCGGCTGCTTTCCGGGCGGCGGGGGCAGATTCTGGGATTTGAGTCGCGCGACGGGTGGAAAGGCTGGGACCAGGTGACGGCGCTGCTTCCGCAGGCAGAAATGGCCGACCTGATCATCGAGCTGCGCTCGCTGACGCGGGGCGTGGGAACCTATGACTACCGCTTCGAGAACCTGCAGGAACTTTCCGGCAAGCTGGCGGACGATGTGGTGTCCGCAGCCGCCGAGGCGGCGGCGCGCTAGCGGCGGGGCAGGAGCCGGGCGCTTGCCGCGCGCCCGGCGGGCCGCTGCGGGGGCGGGATGAGCGAACTGATCGCCGCGTTGCTGGTGTGGATCGGGCTGAACACACCCTATGACACGGGGGCGGTGGCACACCCGGAAATCCGCCTTGTCGATGATATATGCGCCGATGCGGCGCTCGACCGGCATTGCCGGATTGTCGGCTATTACAACCATCACACAGCGGTGATCACTCTCGACCGGCCGTGGTCGATCACCGATCGCCGCGACCGCAGCGTGCTGTTGCACGAGCTGGTGCACCATGTACAGGCATCGCTGGGAGCATTGGATTTTGATTCACCGATGGACCGCTGCCGCGGCGAGTCGGAGGCGTTCGTGCTGATGGCGCTGTGGCTGGCGGCCAATGGCGAGCGGCGGCGGCTCAATGTGCGGCGGGCAAAGCGCATTGCCTGCGCCGGGCATTTCGCCGGCGGCATCGCCGGCGTCATGAGAGAGTGGAATGACAACAGGGAGGTGCCGCGCCAATGACCTCGCAACGCGCCCACAAGCGCGCGGTCGCCAGTTGGTGCCTTTTCGACTGGGCCAATTCGCCGTTTCCGACGGTTGTCATCACTTTTGTGTTCGCAGTCTATTTCGAGCGCGGCATTGTCGGCGATGCAGTGCGGGCTACGGAACTCTGGGGGCAGGCCATCGCCATCAGCGCGCTGGCGGTGGCGGTGGCGGGTCCCATCGCCGGGGCGGCGGCCGATGTCGGCAGCCGGCGCAAACCCTGGCTCGCCTGCTGCGCCGCACTGATGCTTCTGGGGTGCGCCGGGTTGTGGTTCGCCGCGCCGGGGCCGCAGTCGATCTGGCTGACGCTGATCCTGGTGGCGGTCGCCAATTTCGGGTTCGAACTCTCCATGGTGTTCTACAACGCCATGCTGCCGGACCTTGCGGGGCGGGGGCGCATGGGCCGGCTTTCCGGCTGGGCGTGGGCGCTCGGCTATGCGGGCGGCCTGCTCTGTCTGGCGGTCGCGTTATGGGGGCTGGTTCAGGCAGACCCCCCGCCTTTCGGGCTGGATACCGAACAATCGGAGGAAGTGCGCGCGGTGGCGCTGCTGGTCGCTGGCTGGTTCGTGCTGTTCGGCTGGCCGCTGTTCGCGTTCACGCCGGACCGTGCGGGCGCGCGCAAGCCGCTCGGCGCCGCGCTGTCGGAAGGCATCGCCGTGCTGGGGCGGACCCTGCGCGAGCTGCGGCGCTACCGCGAAATCGTCCGCTTTCTCATTGCCCGCATGATCTATACTGACGGCCTCAACACGCTGTTTGCATTCGGCGGAATCTACGCGGCAGGGACGTTCGACATGCCGCTGTCGGAAGTGCTGCTGTTTGCCATTGCGCTGAATGTCACTGCCGGGCTGGGCGCGTTCGGCTTTGGCTGGATGGATGACCGGCTGGGCGCGAAACTGACGTTGATCGTGTCGTTACTGGCGCTGATAGTTCTCGGCACCGCCATATTGATGGTTCACGATGTGATGTGGTTCTGGATTCTGGGTCTGGCCCTCGGGGTGTTTGTCGGGCCCACACAGTCAGCCAGCCGCTCGCTGATGGCGCGTTTTGCGCCGAAGGGAATGGAGACGGAAATGTTCGGGCTGTTTGCATTGTCGGGCAAGGCAACGGCGTTTCTCGGGCCGTGGCTGGTAGCAATGGTGACGGCGGCATGGTCGAGCCAGCGCGTCGGCATGTCAGTGATCATGATCCTGTTGGCGGCGGGCCTGCTGCTGTTGCTGTTCGTGCGCGAACCGGTCGAGGAAAGGGCGCGGTCATGAGTACGCCGCCGGGGCCGCCGTCGGGGAGCCGCGACTTCCTGCCGCGCGACATGCGCGTGCGTGACAGCGTCATCTCACGCGTGAAGCAGTGTTTTGCCGCCCATGGGTTCGAGCCGCTGGATACGCCGGCGTTCGAGCGCATCGAAGTCCTGTCGGGGAAATATGGCGAGGAGGGCGACAAGCTCATCTTCAAGATTCTCAAGCGCGGCAAGCAGGCAGGTTCGGGCGAGGCGGACATGGCGCTGCGCTATGATCTTACGGTTCCCGCAGTGCGGCTGTACGCGCATCGCCGGCACGAATTGCCGCGTGTGTTCAAGCGCTACCAGATTGGCCCGGTATGGCGCGGCGAGCGCCCCGGAAGGGGGCGGTTCCGGGAATTCATGCAATGCGATGTCGATATTTTCGGCGCCGCTTCGCGGCTCGCGGACGCTGATGTCATCGTGACGCTGTCGGCAGCGCTGGCGGCGCTCGGCCTGGAGGGCGTCACGGTGCGGCTCAACTCCCGCAATGTGCTGCGCGCGCTGATGGCGGCATACGGAATCGGGGAGGCGCAGCAGGGCGGCGCGGTGACAACGCTCGACAAGCTGGACAAGATCGGCGCGGAGAACATGGCGGCGGAGCTGGTTGCGCAGCGGGGCGTAACGGCGAAAACGGCGGCGGCGCTGCGGGAGGATATCAGCAGCGGCGAATTTGCCGGCCTGGTGCGCCGGCGGCTGGCGAAGGACCAGGCGGGGCGCGCCGGCCTGGCGGAAATCGACCAGGTGATCGCGCTGGCGGCGCCGCGGCTCGCCGGCAGCGCGCGCATCGTGTTCGACCCGGTTCTGGCGCGCGGGCTGGACTATTATACGGGGCCGATTTTCGAAATTTCCGCGGCCGGCGCAGGCGGCTCGATAGCGGGCGGCGGACGCTATGACGATCTCTGCAGTATGTTCATGAAGGAGCGCGTGCCGGTCTGCGGCGGTTCGCTGGGGATCGAACGCATATTGGCGCTGCTGGACCCCGACGCTGCGCCCACGCCGCCCCGCGCCTATGTGACGGTGTGGGATGCGGCTGCGGCGGGGCGCGCTTTCGCCCTGGCGGAGCGTATTCGCGAGGGCGGCATGGCGGCTGAAGTGGACCTGACCGGCGCGCGCCTGGGGCGGCAGTTTCGCACGGCGCATGAGCGCGGCTGCCGCTTTGCGCTGGTTGAAGGCCCCGACGAACGCGCAGCCGGCGAGATCAGTGTGAAGGACCTGGTGACGGGCGCGCAGGAATCGGTGCCGGAGACCGGGCTGACGGCATTTCTGCGTGAGCGGGCGGTGGCGGTACCCACCGACGTGTAACGCCGCCCCGGGGCCGCTGCGCTGTCAGGTCATCGGGATATCGAGGACATGCTCGATGAAGGCGGGGCGCTCGCTCACGCGCGCATACCAGGCTTCGAGGCCGGGCATTGACGGACGGTCGTCGATGAGTTCGAACCAGCGGCGCGCAAGGATAGCGAGGGGAATATCGCCCATGGTGAAGCGGTCGCCGGCGAACCAGTCATGGTCCCGGAGCCGGTTGTCGGCGATCTGCCACACGGCCTTGCCGGTTTCGGTGGCTGCGGCGATGCGCTCCGCGCTGATGCTTCCCGGCTCCCGCACAAGGCCGAAGAAAATGGTCGTCACGGGCGCCATGACGGTAGTTTGCTGCCAGTCCATCCAGCGGTCGGCTTCGGCGCGGACGCGCAAGTCTTCGGGCCACAGGCCGCCGGGGTCATGCCGGGCGGCGAGATAACGCAGGATGACGTTGCTTTCCCACAATACCAGCCCGTCAACTTCAACTGTCGGCACGCGCGCATTGGGGTTGCGCGCCAGCATGTCGGGATCGCGGGTGCGCCCGAACGGCCCGCCGGCGTCTTCGCGGTCATGGTCGAGGCCGAGTTCACCACAGCACCACATGACTTTCTGGACATTCGAGGAATTGAGCCGTCCCCAGATTTTCAGCATCTGTCCTGTTTCTCCCTGCCGTATTTCGTGCGCGGATTTCCCCCGACGCCGGCGCGGCGCCCGCCATTTCGGGCCGCGCAGCGAAAATCTATCCCCCTGAAGAGGAGAATGCCATGAGATTGAGACAAATCTGCCTTGTCGCGCGTGACCTGGACAGCACCAGCCGCGCCCTGTGCGAGACCTTCGGCATCGAAGTGGCGTATCGCGACCCGGAAGTCGGCCAATGGGGGCTGCACAATATCGTGGCGCCCGTCGGCGGCGAATTTCTTGAGATCGTGTCGCCGAAGGAGGCCGGCACGTCGGCCGAGCGCTATCTCGACCGGCGCGGCGGCGATGGCGGCTATATGGTGATACTGAATTGCGATGATGCGCTGGCGGCGCGGGTGCGCGCCGCGGAGCACGGGCTGCGGGAGATCTATCGCACCGACCGTCCCGGCTATATTGCGACGCAGTTTCATCCGCGGGATTGCGGCGGCATCATCCTGACGATGGATTCCGTGCCCGGCGTGGCCGATTGCCGGGAGCGGTTGGCGGAGTGGCCGCCTGCCGGTCCCCATTGGCGCGATCATGTCAGCACGGCGCGTATTGCCGGCTTTGCCGGGGTGACGCTTCAGGTCGAGGACCCGGAGGTGGCGGGCCGCCTGTGGTCCACGCTGCTGGAAGCGCCGCTGCGCCAGGAAGGCGCGGGCTTTGCGCTCAGCCTCGACAATGCCTTTGTGCGCTTTGTCCCCGTGGCGGACGCACGCGGGCCGGGAATCGCATCGGTTGCGCTCAGGGCGAACGATCGCGGCGCCGTCGACGCCTGGGCGCGCGATCACGGGCTGGCGACAGGGGAAGGCCGCCTGACGGTGGTGGGAACAGCCTTCGAACTGGTCGACGAACAGTCCGCCGCTGCGTAACCAGGTCAGGATTCCACAAACGCGCCGCCCTCGGCGAGACGGACGATGTCGGAGGGTTGATAACCCAGCCATTCGACAAGAACTTCATCGGTATGGGCGCCGGGGGCCGGCACGCCGCGATGCAATTGCTGTGGCGTATCGGAGAACTTTGCGACAAACCCCTGCATCGGCACGGGGCCGTTGCCGGCATTGTCCACCTCGATGATCTGCTCGCGGTGCCGCAAATGGGGGTTGCGGAGCACGTCATCCATGGTGGACACCTTGCCGGCGGGGACGCGCGCGTCTGCCAGCACCTCGCAGAGTTCGTCTGCGGCAAGGGTTTCGGTCCAGGCGGCGATCTCAGCTTCGAGTGCAGCGGCATTGGCGAGGCGGCCGTCACCGTCGCTGAAGCGCGGGTCGCGGGGCAAGTCGGGCCGGCTCATGGCCCCGGCGAGGCGCGCGAAACGGTCATCGCCGCCGGCGAGGATGTACACCAGCGCGCCATCCGCACAAGGAAATGTGTTGCCGGGCGCGCCGAAGCGGTCGCGATTGCCTTGCCGCCGGGGCGGTCCGCAATTCAGCGCGGTCGCGGGAATGGCGGACATCATCACGGACAGCGCGCTGTCCAGCAGGGCAAGGTCGACCATCTGTCCCCTGCCGGTGGTGTGGCGCGCCTGCAAGGCGGCGAGGATGGCAGTCAGCGCGTGAAGACCGGTGATATGGTCGATGACCGTGGTTCCGGTGAGAGTAGGCGGGCCGGCGGACGCTCCGGTGAGGGACATCATGCCGCTCATGGCCTGGGCGATGGCGTCGAAGCAGGGCCGCGCGGCCAGCGGTCCCTCCTGACCATAGCCGGATATGCGGGCCATGATGAGGCGGGGATTGGCCTCCTGCAGGGCGGGCCAGCCGCAGCCCATGGCCTCCATCACTCCCGGGCGAAAGTTTTCGATGAGGATATCAGCGGCGCCGGCAAGGGAGCGGACGGCGGCCTGGGCGGCGGGATTGCGCGTATCGAGGCCGATGCTGCGCTTGTTGCGGTTGAACATGGCGGCGAACAGGCTGCCGCCGGGGTGGTGCGGCGGTGCGCTGCGTGTGGGTTCTCCAGCGCCGGGTTTTTCGACCTTCACCACGTCGGCGCCCATGTCGCCGAGCATCATGGCGCAGAAGGGACCGGCAACGAAGCGCGACATGTCGAGCACTTTCACACCGGCGAGCGGTCCTGTCATATGTGCGGTTCCCGAATTTGTTTCGCAGGGCGCGAACTTGCCAGGTCAGTTGCGCAGAGCCGAAGCGCAGGCTTCATCGACAAGCAGGCGATGAGAGATGAAGAAGCGGGAGTTGACGGACCAGGGATTGACGGGGAAGCCGCGTTCGCGGCGCATAAGGAACACAGAGACCCGGTCGGGAATGGTGAAGGTGAGGCCGAAACGGGCCTCCAACTCGTCCTGTCACTGATCAAGCACCGCGGGTGAGCGCGCCATCGCAATCCGTTCGACGCGGCGGCGCAACAGCAGTTTGCATGCGATGAGTCCCGCCTTGGAATTGCTGTTCCGCTCCGCCGCCTCCAGGACGTCGCGCCGTTCGTCGGGCAAGAGAGTTCGACAGGATGTCTCAGTCATGCGCAAGACGCGCGCTCAGCGGTTCGGCCATCCATAGGGGCATTACGGCCGGACATAGCGGCGTAGCGTCCGGCAGCGCTTCGGCATGATCCATGATGCGTTTCGGAAGGCCGCGCATGTTCCTGTTTCCGGTGCGAGTTGTCAGAAAGCTAATGACCGAACACGCGCATTACAACATTGCGGGACTGCTTCGCAGTGCGCCGACACGATCAAGCGCCGCCACAAAACGTCCGTACGTCTCGACTCGCAGACTATTGTTTTGCGGGTCGGCCGCCTATCTGTTACAGGCAGCGGGGCGAGGGCGGATTTTGCGCTTTGGCGGCGCTGACGCTAGGATTGCCCGGCGCGGCGTGAGACATGAGGAGGATGGACCGATGAAAATACTGGAATCGCTGCCAATGACGGTGCTTTCGGGCGTAGTTCTGGCCGTCATTCTGGCTGTTATTCTGCAAGCTGCCGGCTGATCGGTCGGGGACAAGGCAACAGGAAGAGAAGGAGGCCTGCGGTGGAAGAATCCTCTATGGCGGTTGATTATCAATTCTGGGCGTTTCTGTTTCGCTATCTGCACGTATTGAGCGGCGTAATGTGGATCGGTCTGCTGTGGTACTTCAATTTTGTGCAGATTCCGACCATGCCCAAGATCCCCGACAATCTGAAGCCCGCAGTGGGCAAGCATATCGCGCCGGAGGCATTGTTCTGGTTCCGCTGGGCAGCGCTTGCGACTGTGGTGACCGGCCTGATCCTCGCCATCCTGAACGGATATCTGCTCGATGCGCTGGCGATCGGCCTGTCGGACGGCGTGGTGAAGCACACGGCCATCGGCATCGGCATGTGGCTGGGGCTGATCATGGCCTTCAATGTGTGGTTTGTCATCTGGCCGAACCAGAAGATCGCGCTCGGCATTGTCGAAGCAGATGCCGCGGCGAAGCCGGCAGCGGCGCGCAAGGCCATGCTGTTCTCACGCACCAACACACTGCTGTCGATCCCCATGCTTTACGCGATGGTGTCGGCGCAAAACCTCTATTGATCCACTACCTGTATTGAACCTGTAACTTTCGGCCCTGGCCTCGTCACGCGAGGCCGGGGCCGATCATTTTGTGCTTGTGCGCAGCCGCTCAGAGAGAGCGGATGAATTTGCGCATCGCTTGCGCCGCGGCGGTACCGTGCGAAAGCACCACCCCGTGCCGCGCGCCATTGACAAGGTGCAATTGGGCGCCGGGCACACGCTCGAATGTGTCAACCAGAACGGCGGCGGGAAGGAAGGGGCTGGAATCGCCGCCGATCATCAGGGTCGGCGTGGTGATGCTCCCGAGTTCTTCGGTGAGGTCGGTCTCAGTGAGCAGATTGGCCTGGGCAAGCACCGTTGCGGGGTCACAGCGTTGCTGGATGTTGTGGAACCAGTCCCATTCGGGCGTATCGAGTATGCCGGCCCGGAAGCGGCGGGCCATCATGTTTTCCGACCAGACGGCCATTCCTTCGCTGTCAATCACCTGGCGCCAGTCGGGCAGGCCGCGTACCGCGCTGCCGCGGTGGGGCGCGGTGCATGCGGTGAGGCTGCGGAGCAGATGGCGGTGATGTATGGCAAGATGATATCCCAGCGCCCCGCCCAGCGATTCGCCGACATAATGGATGCGCTCGGCGCCAGTTGCATTGATGACGGCAAGTACGTCATCCGCCAGCGTGTCCAGGGTCCAGTCCGGGATATTCTCCGGTACGGGCCGTGACTGCCCGCAGCCGCGCATGTCCATGAGGACGATGCGATAGTCGCTGCAGAGAGCGGGGAGCCATCGGCACCATATGCGGTGATCGATTCCGACCCCATGATGAAACAGGACGGTTTCCGGCGCCTCGACCCAAGGCAGTGTGAGATCGATTTCCTCATACCAGAGCGACGCTCCGGGGCGGTCCAGTATCGGCATGGTATTCTCCTCCTTTGTTGCTGCGGCGCCGGATTTGCCTTGAGTCCAACCGGCCGCTTAGACTGGCATTGCGCAGGCAGCGCCGGGCGCAATGGCCGTTACGGCCAGAATGGTGGGTTTGTCCGGGAGAGGTCCATGTTTCGCTATGGTCTGACGGGGTTTGTTCTTCTTGTTCTTGGCGGTTTCGCCGGTGGCGCAGCGCTCGCTGCCCATGATGCGGCGGGGCCGCTGGTCGACGCGGAATGGGTTGCCGAACATGCGTGCGACGACGGGATCGTCGTACTCGACCTGCGGCCCAGCCCGGGGGCGTTCAAACGCGGGCATATTGCATGCTCGGTTAATTCAAGCCTCATGCGCGGCTGGTATACCAGACGCGACGGAATTCCGGCGCTGCTGCCTGACCCTGCCGATCTTGCGGCATTGATCGGCGGGCTGGGGATCGGCAATGACGACCATGTGGTGGTCGTCGGACCGGGCGGCAATGCGCTGGCGGCAACGGTGGCCACACGCGCCTACTGGACTTTCAAGTATCTGGGGCATGACGCAGTGTCGATACTTGACGGCGGCTTCGCGGCATTTCGGTCGGATCCTTCGCTGCCGCTGGAGGCAGGCGACGCGGCCGCGCGCGAGGCAAGGACCTTCGCGCCGGCGCTGCGCCCCGAATTGCTGGCGACAGCGGAGGATGTGAACGCCGCCCTGGAGGAAGGCGCGGCTACGGCGCTGATCGACAGCCGCACCTCCGACTATTATGCGGGGATCAATACCATGGGCATCGTCGCACGACCGGGCACATTGCCGGGCGCTGACAATGTGCCGGTGACATGGTTGACGACACCGGACGGACGGTTTCAGAGCCCCGAGGTTCTGGACAGCATAGCCGAGCACACGCCGCTGGACGGCGAGACACCGCTGATCACCTTCTGCAATGCGGGCCAGATGGCGTCGCTCGACTGGTTCGTGGCGCACGAATTGCTGGGTAACAGCGAGGCGCGCATGTATGACGGCTCGCTCACCGAATGGGCGGCGGATTCGGAGCGGCCGCTCGAACAGCGCGTGTCGGTGCAGTGAGTCTCCGGGTCGGGGCCGGCGGCGCTGCGGCGCGGCGGCCCCCCAGGCCCGGCTGAGTGCGGTCGATGCCGAAAGGTGCCGGCGGGGGAAGCGAATCGCAGCCGCCCATGGCCGCCCGCAACAGCGCGCTGACGCTGCACCGGCTGCGGATTTTCTGGGCGGTGGCGCTGACCGGTTCCTTCACCAAGGCGAGCAAGCTGCTGGAGTTGGCGCAGCCCTCACTATCGCAGCAGATTTCGCGCCTGGAAGAGGAAATCCGCACGCAGTTGTTCACGCGGACCCGCAGCGAGCTGGCCCTGACGGATGCCGGGCATTTCCTCCTGCGCAAGGCGGAGCTCATCCTTTCAAGCGTTGACGAGACGGTGGTGGGGCTGGAGGAGTTTGCCGCCGGCACGCGCGGCGTGATTGCGGTGGGCGCGCTGAGCTCGATCGCCCGCGCCGTCCTGCCCCATGCGCTGCATGAACTGCGCGTCCGCATACCCGAACTCGAGCTTGACATTCATGAGACTGCGCCGGCGGAGGCGGTGGACCTGCTCTATGGCCGGCGGCTCAATCTCGCGCTGCTGGCGACCGACTCACAGGCGGCAACCGGCACGTCGTTTCATTGCGCGACCATTTGCCGCGACGCCTATGTGCTGGCGGTGCCGAAGGGAATTGACCTGCATGATGTCGAGGATGTGGATGCGGACCTGGCGCCTGACGCGCGCACGGTGGTGAACAGCACGATCCAGTTCAATTTCGGCAATCAGCACAAGAAGCGGATCGAGGAATGGTATCAGCATGTGCTGCCGCATTATCGCGTGGTGGCGCAGTCGCGGACCTATGAGGTTGCCCTGTCGCTGGTTCAGGACGGGCTTGGCGTTGCCGTCGTCCCGGCCTTGACCGCCGTCACGGGGCCCGGGCGGATGTTCGACGTGACGCTATACCAGACCAGTTTGCCGGACCGCGAAATTGCCGCCTTCATGCCGTCGCAATATGTGTCCGTGGAGCCGTATGCGAGTTTTCTCGACGTGCTGCGCGAGACCGGAAAGTCGGTGGCGCTGCCGCCGATCGAGAGCATGCCGCCGCTATTGCATGCGCTGTAGGCGATAAGAATTCGCAATAGCCGGTATAGAGTGCATTGTGATCGCGGCTCGGTAGGATGGCGCCCGTGAGCAGCCAGTGTGGCTGGAGAGAGACTGGAACCTGAAGGGACGTACCATGTGGACCAAGCCTGTGATCGTTGAAGTGGCTGTTGGCCTCGAGATCAACTGCTACGCTTGCGCCGACCTCTAAACGGGGCATCTGCAGCAGAACAAACCGCCGGCCCGGAGACGGGCCGGCGGTTTTCGTTTAAGGCGAGCGCGCCGGTTTCAGGGTTGGAAACGCACGACGGTGGAGCCCCAGGAGAGGCCGACTCCGAAGCCGCAGAGCAGCACCGTCTGGCCGGCAAGCGCCTCCACGCCGCCGAGGCGGTCGAGCACGATGGGCAGGGTTGACGAGACGGTATTGCCGCAATCCGCAAACTCGACCGGCACTTTGTTGGACGGCAGTTTCATTTCACGAACCAATGCGCCCACCATATGGCCGCTCGCCTGGTGAAAGACGAACTTGTCGATATCGCTGCGCGCGAGCCCGTTCAGCGCCAGGCAGTGATCGACATCTGCCGGTACGCGGCGAATCATGAATTTGAATATGGCGCGCCCGTTCATATAGAGCGCGCCAGGGCCGGTCGTGGGCATATCGGGGTTGCGGCTGCCGCCGCCGCGCACGATGAGGTCGTCGGCGCCTGCGCCGTCGGACCCGAAAGTAAAATGCCCGAAGCGGCCGGCAGCGTCGTTGGTGAGCAAAGTGGCGGCTGCGCCGTCGCCGAACAGCGGCGCAGTGGCGCGGTCGCCCGGGTCCATGACCTTGGAATAGCCGTCGGCGGTGAGCAGCAGGCCGGCGTTGAAACCGTGTGCCAGCATCATCGCGCGAGTGACGGCGAGGCCGTAGACATAGCCCGAGCAGCCCTGATTGATGTCGAACGCGGCGGTGGTGTCCGGCAGGCCGAGGCGATTCTGAACGATATTCGCGGTGGCGGGCAGCCGGTAGTCAGGATTCTGCGTGCACAGCACAAGAAGCTGGACAGCATCGCGAGGGAAACCGGTGCGCGCGAACAGGGTTTCGGCGGCGGCAGCGGCCATGTCGGAGACTGCCTGATCGGGCGCGGCGATGCGGCGTGCATGCACGCCGATTTTCCCGCGCAGGAAATCAGGGTCGAATCCGAAACGTTCGATGAGGTGTTCGTTGGTCAACACCGTTTCGGGCAGATAGCTCGCCACGGCGGCGATGCCCGGCGATGGCAGTTGACTGTCAGGCACGGAAACTCCCTGTGGATCGGGGAAGGCGGTATTCTTTAGCCGAACCGGCGCGCCCGTGCCAGCCTGCGCGCAGCGCAGGCATCTGTGGACCAGGCGGCGACCGCAAGTTCATTCGAGAGAGCGCTCATCTGCGCGTCAGGTTCAGGATCGGCCGGAACTCACGCGCCGACAACTCCGTGCGAGCAGAGCCGCACCGATAACGCCCGTTATTCCGACCACGATATTGGTCACGAAGGCTGTTTTCGACTGTCAATCCGGAAAACGGACTGGGGTGCCCAGCGGCGATGTCTGGGCGGACAGCGCCTGCTACAGCCGGGCACATGAAGCGTTGCTGACTGAAGGAGGCAGGCGCAGCCACATTCACCGCAAGGGATATCGTAATCGCCCTTTGCCGGCGCGCTCCCGCGAAGCCAATCGCAAGCGTTCGAAAGTGCGTGCTGCCGTGGAGCATGTGTTTGCCCAACACGAGGCCATGGGCGGCAAGCGGGTCAGGACCATTGGCCTGGCGCGGGCGCGCATCAAGATCGGAATGATGAACCTGGTGTGCAATCTTCGCCGACCTGCCTGACCGACGGAAGGTCGCCCACAGGTCTGCGTAATGACTGCCCACGCGAACGCGGCGCCTCCGGCGACCGGTTTCTGGCTTTCCAACCATAGTCGGGAACCCCTTTATCTCGCCTGATCCGTATTTCCGGGACCGCTTCACCCCGGAAATTTCAACAAATCTATCGGTGCACAGGCAAAACCCGATTGCGAGAGCCTCCCTCCAGCTACTCATGACACGAAGGCTCGCAAGAACGAGTTAAATGAATGGGCTTATTTCGAGTCGGTCTCTCATCCTGATTGCCGTGCTGTACCGTAACGGGCGCAAAGACGCATGTCGGATTTCCGGTCGCGACTCTTGAAGCTCCGTGTGATTTTCCGAACGGTATTTTTGATTTCGTATTAATTCTCTGGCATTTTCGCAGTTTTGTTTTGCTGTACTGTGTTTCCCTGCGAGTTGATTTTGTGGTTCGAGAGATTGACCTGCGGGGATGCCAGACCCTGTTGTCGTTTTATCGGCTTTGCGCGGGCAGGTGCGGGCGGGGACGGGTGGTCGTCGATCCCGGAATGTGTGGAATATTTGTTGTTTCGAAAGTTTTGCGGTGATTTGTCGGGCCAGGATGATTCTGTGCTCTTGCGAATGTTTCCAAAAAAATGCAACAATTTATTATGACCTGTGACAGATAGCGGAGTTGTGTGCGGAAAGTTCAGGGAGGATCGAGATGCTGGATTCGATCAATGCGGTTATCGGCAAGATAAACGCGTTTGCCTGGGGACCGCCCATGCTGGGCATGTTGGGCGTTACCGGCCTGCTTCTGACGCTTGGCCTGGTGTTCATGCCCTGGCGCAAGGTGGGTTACGGCTTCGGATTGCTGTTTTCGCGCGACACTTCGGGCGGCGAAGGCGAGGTGAAGCCATTCAATGCGTTGATGACGGCTTTGTCCGCAACGGTGGGTACCGGCAATATCGCCGGCGTGGCGACGGCGATCGCGCTGGGTGGTCCCGGGGCCATCTTCTACATGTGGCTGATCGCGCTGTTCGGCATGGCGACCAAATATGCCGAAGCGGTTTGCGCTGTCACCTATCGGGAGGTTGACGCCACCGGCCGTCATGTCGGCGGGCCGATGTATTATCTGCGTAACGGCGTGGGCGAGTTTGCTCCCGAACTGGGCAAGTGGCTGGGTCTGGCGTTTGCGGTATTCGGCGCAGTGGCGGCGTTCGGCATCGGCAATGCCGTGCAGGTGAACTCCATGGCGGCGGCGCTGACCTCCAGTTTCAGCGTGCCGACCTGGATTACCGGCGTGGTTGTGGCGGTGCTGGTGGGATTTGTCGTGATCGGCGGCATTCGCCGGATCGGCGATGTTGCGGGCAAGCTGGTGCCGACGATGATCGTGCTCTATATCGGTGCGGCTCTTATAATCATCGCCGTCAATATTTCGGCAGTTCCTGAGGCGTTCGGCATGATTTTCACGCATGCCTTTACGCCCGCAGCGGCGGCCGGCGGGTTTGCCGGCGCGGCGGTCGCGGCGGCAGTCCGGTTCGGTGTGGCGCGCGGTGTTTTCTCCAATGAATCCGGCCTGGGTTCGGCGGCAATCGCCCATGCGGCGGCGCAGACCAACAGCCCGGTGCGGCAGGGCATCATCGCCATGCTGGGAACGTTCATCGACACGCTGGTGGTGTGCACCATGACGGCGTTGGTCATCCTCACCTCGGGCGCATGGATGATGACCGACGCCGAGGGCGCCGGGCTGACCGGTGCGGTGATGACATCGACCGGGTTTGGTGAATCGCTGCAAGGCGGCGAGTATATCGTCACGGTGGCCCTGGTCGTGTTTGCGTTCACGACCATCCTGGGGTGGTCGTATTACGGCGAACGCTGCTGGCAGTACCTGTTCGGCGAGGACCAGTTGCGGATCAACATCTATCGGGGCCTGTGGGTCCTGGCAGCGCTGGCATTCGCCAATGTGAAGGTGGATTTCGTCTGGAATCTGTCGGACACGCTGAATGGCCTGATGGCAGTGCCGAACCTGATCGGGCTGTTGCTGCTGGCGCCGATGGTGTTCAAGGTGACGAGGGACTATTTCGAGAAATTGGGGCGGCCGCTATAGGGGCCTCCCGGGAGTTCGCCCCACCGATATAGTTCCGGCATTGTTCAACGGCCCGGCGCTGCGGCGGCGCCGGGTCGCAGCATGACAGGGTGTGCGCGATGAGCACGGCAGGCGACACGACGATCGGATTCATCGGTCTTGGAGAAATGGGCGGTCGCATGGCGTGGCGCCTGGCGGCTGCGGGTTGGCCGCTCGCGGTTCACGATGCAGCCGGCACGGCGGCGCGTGCGCCGGCGGGGGCCGTGTCATGCGAAACCGCGGCAGAAGTTGCGGCGCGCGCCGATACAATCCTGTTGTCCTTGCCGGACGGTGCGGCGGTGCGGTCAGTCGCGGGGGAGATTGCAGCGGTGCGCGGGCGGGTTCTCCGTCTGGTTGATCACTCGACGATCGGCCCTGCGGCGGCGGAAGCGGTTGCCGGTGTGCTGGGAACGGCAGGCATCGCATATCTTGACGCGCCGGTGAGCGGCGGCACGCGCGGCGCCGCGGAAGGGACACTGGCGATGATGGCGGCGGGCGACGAGGCGCTGTTCGAAGGGCTGCGCGACCTGCTTGGCGTCATGGCGCGCAATCTGTTTCATGTGGGCGCGCGTCCCGGTCAGGGCCAGGCGATGAAACTGCTCAACAACATGCTGTCAGGGGCGGCGATAACGGCGACCACCGAGGCGGCGGCGTTCGGCGAGGCGCACGGTCTGGCGCTGGATACGATGATGGCGGTGCTCAATGTCTCGACGGGTCAGAACACGGCGACGAGCGACAAATTTCCGAACCGGATCATTCCCGGGCGGTTTGACGCCGGTTTCACCATCGATCTGTTGAGCAAGGACCTCGACCTGTTTCTGGCGGAAGCGGCGGAGGTGAGTGCGGCGGCTCCGGTTGGTGATGCAGTGGGAGAGACATTGCGGGCGATGAAGCAGGCGATGCCGGGGGCCGATTTCACGCGCATCTACCTGTTTCACAAGGGGCGGTCGCGCGAGCCGTGAGGGAGCGGATGCGCCGCAAGGATTATGGCGCGTCGTTGGGAGCCGGCGGACGGCGGGGGCGCCAGCCAATGCGGATGGAGCGCACGAACTGGTGCAACAGCGCGAACAGGACAGCGAGCACGACAAGCAGGATTATGGTCGCGAGGCGGCCGCCGAATGCGGCGTCAAAGATGGTTCCCTGGGCGATGAGATGCTGGCTGAGGATGACCACGGCTTGCAGAGTTGCGCCGGCGAAGAAGATCACGGCGATGAGGATGGAGATTTGCAGTGTGTCGTAGAGGAGGGCGCCGGCGTCGATTTCCCCCGATGCGTTGAGGATCTTGTGTCGGAAGGACTGCCAGTGGGCGATTACGAAAGCGATCACGCCGACGGCAGCGGCGAACCAGTAGATGATATTTCCGGCGCGGACATTGGTGATGCCCTCGCTGACATAGCTTTCGAACGGTTGGTAGTAGTAGAGGAAGATCAGCAATATGGCGAGGCCCGCCGTCACGGTCCAGAATTTCCGTGAACGCCCGGCGGCGGTAGTTGTCTGCTCCATGGGAAGCGCCTCGCACCATGTGGTTCGGGTCCTGGCCGGCGCTGGTTCTACATCACGGGAGGCGCCGCCGTCCAGTATGTATCCGGCCTGACAGCGACGCGCCCGAGGGCGCCCCTCATCTGGCTGCCGGAACGGCCGGCGTGGACTGGACGGAAGCCAGGGCGCCTTGATCGGCGCTTTCCTAGTGGAAATTGCGGGTGCGGACGGGCAGCGGCGGCGGTTCGGTGTGGTGGCCCGGGGTGTCGGAAAGCTGCGCCAGCAAGGGGGTGAGGTCGGTCAGGCGGTCGGCGACGAGGTGGATGACGATGCCTTCCCGCTGCACCGTCCCGCGCGCGCCCAGCAGTTTGGCGGCAAGTATCTGTCGCCGGCAGCGTTCGAAAACCGGCGGCCAGATGACAATATTGGCTATGCCGGTTTCGTCTTCGAGCGTGGCGAAGATGACCCCCTTTGCGGTTCCGGGGCGTTGGCGCACAAGCACAAGGCCGCAGACCGTGATGCGTTGTCCGGCGGCGGTTTCGGACAGGGCCGCGGCGGGGCGGATGCCGCGCGCCTTGAGGCCGGCGCGCAGCAGGGCCAGCGGGTGGGCTTTCAGCGACAGGTGAAGGGTGGCGTAATCCTCGGCCACGGCTTCGGCGGTCGAGGCTGCGGGCAGGTTTGGCGGTGGTTCGCAGCGATGGCTGTGATGAGGTTTGGTGGCTTCGGCGGCGGCAAACAGTGGCAGCGGCGTGTTGTCGAGTGCGGCAACGGCCCATAGCGCCTCACGGCGCGGCAGTGCAAGGGAGCCGAAGGCATCGGCGCGCGCCAGGGGGTCCAGCGCGGCCGGCGGCAGGGCGGCGCGGCGGTGCAGCGCCGTGAGGCTGTCATAGCCGCGGCCGCGGGCGCGCATCAGGCGGTCTGCGTCGGTTTCCCTCAGGCCCTTGATCTGGCGCAGGCCGAGGCGCAGGGCGACGCCATTGGCGCTGTCTGCGTCCGGTTCCAGCGTGCAATCCCAGCAACTGTGGTTGATGTCAGGCGGCCGCACCTTGACGCCGTGTTCGCGGGCGTCGCGGACGATTTGCGCAGGGGCGTAGAATCCCATGGGCTGGCTGTTGAGCAAGGCGGCGGCGAAGGGTGCCGGGTGGCGGCATTTGAGCCATGCGGAGACATAGACGAGCAAGGCAAAGCTGGCGGCGTGGGACTCGGGGAAGCCGTAATCCCCGAAGCCTTCGATCTGGCTGAAGCAGCGTTCGGCGAAGGTGCGGTCATAGCCGCGCGCCACCATTCCTTCCACCAATTTGCTGCGGAAGTTGTGGATGGTTCCGGTCTTGCGGAAGGTGGCCATGGCGCGGCGCAGGCGGTCGGCTTCGTCGGGGGTGAAGCCGCCGGCAACCATGGCGATGCGCATGGCCTGTTCCTGAAACAGCGGCACGCCAAGGGTCTTGGCGAGTACATCTTTCAGTTCCTGCGAGGGGAAGTCGATATTTTCCTTGCCGGCGCGGCGGCGCAGATAGGGGTGCACCATGCCGCCCTGGATCGGCCCCGGGCGCACGATGGCGACTTCGATCACGAGATCGTAGAAGGAGCGCGGCTTGAGGCGCGGCAGCATCGACATCTGGGCGCGGCTTTCCACCTGGAAGACGCCGATGGAGTCGGCGCGGCACAGCATGTCGTAGGTTTTCGAGTCTTCTGCCGGAACGGTAGCGAGGCTGTAGCGGCAGCCGTGATGGCGGGCGATCAGGCTGAATGCCTTGCGGATGCATGTAAGCATTCCCAGTCCAAGCAGGTCGATCTTGAGCATGCCGAGCGTATCGATGTCGTCCTTGTCCCACTGGATCACGGTGCGGTCGTCCATGGCGGCGTTTTCGATGGGCACGGTTTCGCACAAGGGGCCTCGGGTAATGACGAAGCCGCCGACATGTTGTGACAGGTGGCGGGGAAAGCCGATGAGTTCGTCGGTCAGCGTCAGGGCCAGTTTCAGGCGCCGCGCGTTCGGGTCGAGGCCGAGCGCACGCAGCTGTGCGGCGTCGGGGATGGCGCCGAGTCCCCGCAATTCGCGGGCGAGGGTGGCGGTCAGGTCGCGCGAAAGGCCCAGCGCCTTGCCGACTTCGCGCACGGCGCTGCGCCCGCGATAGCTGATGACGGTAGCGGCCAGCCCGGCGCGGTCGCGGCCATATTTGCGGTAGATGTACTGGATGACCTCTTCGCGGCGTTCATGTTCAAAATCGACGTCGATATCGGGTGGTTCGTTGCGTGCTGCCGAGATGAAGCGTTCGAACAGCACATCATGGCGGTCCGGGTCGACGGCAGTGATGCCAAGGCAGTAGCAGATTGCCGAATTGGCGGCGGAACCGCGTCCCTGACACAGGATTTCCCGGTCGCGTGCAAATCGCACGATATCGTGGACGGTGAGGAAATAAGGCGCGTAGCCCAGGGTTTCGATGAGATCGAGTTCGTGGTCGATCTGGGCCTGCACACCGGGCGGCGGCGGGCCGCCATAGCGTGCCCGGGCGCCGTCGGCGGTCAGGCGGGCGAGCCAGGATTGCGGCGTTTCGCCCGCGGGGACGATTTCATCCGGATATTCATAAGTCAGTTCGTCGAGGCTGAAACGGGATGTTTCGGCGATTTCGGCACTGCGGGCCACGGCGTCCGGCCAGTTGGCGAACAGGCGCGCCATTTCGGCGGGCGTCTTGAGGTGGCGTTCGGCATTGGCTGCGAGGCGTCGGCCCGCCTGGTCGATGGTGCAATGCTCCCGGATGCATGTGAGCACATCGGCCAGCGGGCGGCGGCTCGGGTGGTGGTAGAGCACATCGTTGGTTGCGACCAGGGGGGCGCCGGCGCTGGCGGCGAGGTCGGCGAGCCGGGAAATGCGTTCGCTGTCGCGGCCGTCAAAGCGGCAGGTTGCAGCGAGGAAGACGCGCGAGAGGAGGCGCGCGATTTGTGTCACGGCGTTGGCGAAGCGGTTGTCGGGGATGCCGTTGGCGGGCGGGAGGATGATGAATTGCTGGCCGTCGCCATGGGCTTCGATATCGGGCCAGGTGATGCGGCAATGTCCCTTGTCGGCGCGTCGGCGGCCTGTGGTCAGCAGGCGTGCGAGGCGGCCATAGGCGCTGCGGTCCGTGGGCAGGCAAAGGGCGGCGGGTCCGGTATCGGGTTCGAGGCGTGTGCCGACCACGAGGCGAATGCCGGCCGTGCGTGCGGCGGCATGGGCGCGCACGATGCCGGCGAGGCTGTTGCGGTCGGTGACGGCGATGGCGCAGTGGCCGAGTGCAGCAGCGCTGGCTACCAGTTCTTGCGGGTGTGCGGCGCCTTCGAGGAAGGTGAAATTGCTTGTTGCCTGGAGTTCGGCGTAGCGGGTCATGGGAACAGGCCGTGCAGGCGCCAGCGCGGCATTGGCGCACCATGGTTTTCATTCTCGCGGTCTTCGTAGAGACCTTCGCGATAGATCCAGAAGCGGGCGCCGGAAGCGTCTTCCACCTGGTAGTAGTCGCGGGTGGGGGCGTCCTCGCGCCACCATTCGGCGGCGATGCGTTCGGGGCTTCCGGCATATGCGACATGGATTGTGCGGCCGCGCCAGTGGAACAGCATGGGCGGTCCGTCAGGCACAGCGGCGACGGCCGTGATCGGCTGCGGCGGGTCGAACAGGCGGAGGGGCCGGCGCAGGGCCGGCCATCGGGCAGGGGATCGGGCGCCGGTTTCAGGCGCCGGTTTCAGGCGGCGGACGGCGCGGTCCGGCCGGTGCGAGTGGCGCGGGCCGAGGCGGACGACATGTTCGGCGCCGAGGCGGTTGGCGAGGCGGTCTATCAGGTCGGTCGGATCGGTGCTGCTGTGTCCGGGGCCGCAGCGTATCTGCTCGGGCGGCAGCGGCTCGGTGCGGGTTGTCTCGATCTGCATGATTTCGACGGCGCTGCCGGCGGCGTGCGTATCGAGTCGTTCGACAAACAGCGCTGCGAGGCCCTCAGGGTCGCGGCGCGCCCGGCTGGTGCCGACGATGATGGCGTCTTCGCCATGGTCGCTGCGGAACAGGCGCAGGGTGAGGCGCCGGGCGCCGAGGCCCGCCTTGTCGAGTGCGGCGCATAGTTCTTGCATCATCCGGGCCAGGACGGCGGCGATCGGTGCGGTATCCGAAACCGGTTCCGGGAAGCTGCGGCGTGTGTGATGGCGCGCCGGGGCATGGTGGGGGATGATGGGTTCGGCGCGGTGTCCGAGCGCTTGATCAAGGCGGTTCAGCAGGGTGTTGCCGAAGCGTCGGGCGAGCGGTGCGCGCGGGCGTTCATAAAGATCGTCGATGCGGCGCAGGCCGACCCGTGCGAGGGCGGCGATGGTTTCCGGCGGCAGTCTGAGAGCGGCCATGGGCAAGGGCGCCAGCATGTTGCGGACGGCACCCGGGGGCGCTGTTTTCTCATTGTCGGGACCGGCGGCGAAGCGGGCCAGTGCCCAGGCGGCGCCCGGTGTTTCGGCGAGGCCGATGCGATGGCTGTAGCCGCGGCGGGACATGCTTTCGGACAGTTTGGCGAGGAGCGGTTTTTCGCCGCCGAAAAGGTGCTCGCAGCCGGTGATGTCGAGCCACAGGCCATCATTGCCGCAGGGTGCGGTGACGGGTGTGAAACGCTGTGCCCGGATGGCCAGTTTTTCGAGGCGGCGGGCTGCGTCACAGGGCGTGTCGGGGCGTGTTGCGAGATCGGGTGCAAGGGCGCGGGCATCGGCCAGGGTCATGCCCGGGCGCAGGCCGATTGCTGCTGCCGCGGCCGAAACGGCGGCGAGGCGGTCGGCGCCCGCCGCCGTTTCGGTCAGCGCGAGCGGTTCAGGCGGTTTGTCGGCGGCGCGCAGGGGCGGCCGGCACGGTCCGGTGCGCCACCAGGGCATCCAGAGTGAAGCGATGCGTTTCATGACACCATTTGACGGTCCAGTTGCGGGGTGAGCCGCCGCGGCAGCGGGTCAGCGAGAGGCGCCAGTGCGCGGCGCCGGGAGCATTGCCGGGGCGCGGCGTGCCGGGGGCGGGGGTGATGCGCCAGCGGGTGGTTGCGGCAATGGCGGCGGCGTGCGGTTGTTGCAGCAGCAGGCACAGGCTGCCATGTGTTCTGGCTGCGAGTTGCAGGCGGCGGCTGGCGGTCAGGTCGCAGCTGGTTTCGGCGATGACGGCGCGAATGCCTGCGCGCAGGGCTTCTTCGGCAACCCATGCGGCGTCTTCCGGGCGTGGGGCGCGGACGATGATCAAGCGCGCCGTATCGAGGCCGAACGTGGCGAGGCCGGGTGCGTAGAGGCTGTTGGCGCGGCTGCACCAGAGGATGGTTTCACCGCTGCTTGCGGCGCGGCCGGCAATGGCGGCGGCGAAACCGCTGGCGGCGGCGAAGGCGGTGTTTTCGGCATTGGGATTAGCGGCGGTGCTCCGGGCACCGGAGATTTCATGCACGGCTCCGCATGCAAGGCCGCCACCGGGCAAGGCGCGGTCGATTTCTGTCACTCCGAATCGCAGGATCGAATCGCCTTGCCGGAGATTGTCGGCCGGATTGCGGGGATATGCGGGATTGCCGCCGTGTTCGATTGCAGTGATTGCTTCCCGCAGCCGGGCGAGGTTTGCGTGGCTGGGCAGCTTGTGAAGCGTGGCGTTTGGCATGTGTTTCCCCGCAGTAAATATTCCCTATTTGTTCTATTCCTTTTTTCCGTTCGAGTCAAGAGCCGGAGTTTCGAGGCAATAACATCCTGTTGTCACCTCGACGCTGTGCCTGTTGCTCTCGCGGCCCTGCGCGCGGCCAGGATTTGGTTGCTGTTGGCGCCGGCCTGTCCGGGAACAAGGCCGTTTTCGCGCTTGACTCCTGCGGCAATCATGCGGCGTCGCTCTTCCGGTCTGCGCGGCGGACGCGCTGCACAGCTCCCTGACTGCCTGTAATTTCCCTATTTTTCCCCGGTGCGCAGTTTCCGGGCAATTTCCGGATCCACCAGGAATTTTTCCGCATCCAAATCCAAATTTGTCAGGCAGTCGTCCGTTGGGGGGTATATAAGATAGAACGTATTTTCATTTTTCCCGTCAGGATTTTCGATCTCGACATAACTGGTCTGACGCCACCATTCCGTGTGCCTTTCTTCCTGAACGATGACATAGCGCATGTTTCCCTCCTCCCCGAAACATTCATGGAATTCCTTGTCATCGGAAGCACGATATCCGTCAACAATGGCGAATTCGAGAAGTTCTTCATTCCCGAAAAGATATTTGGATGGGAATGTAAAGTATTTTGTGACCCCGACGAATTGATAGGCTTTGGCGGCTCCGTCAGACGTGATGCCCTGAGCAAGACCTTCACTGGCCATGCAAAACACAACCCCCATTATTATCAAAGGTCTGATCCCGAAAAACATTATCGGGATTCCTCTCCAGCAGTTCGTGACAGAAATCATGATTCACCAACCTGTCGGCGGACTTGCAGTATCAATTTCCGGATAATTCACGATGGAGGTTGGCAGGAATGGAACAAGTTGTTGAAATGACGTATGAATAAGTAGAAGTTCCGTTCATGACCTCGACAGATTGAAAAGTCATCCCCACCATGGTCGACAATACCCCATTTCCGCTCCGCCTGTCACCCTTGAAAGGCTGCTTGCTTTATCTCCGGTTCGATGCTGGCGTCCTGTCTTCGAACGGCGGTGCGCTGATACTGCGCGAAATCGAACGCAAGCTCGGCATCGCCGGCATGATGGCTATTGCGTTCGGCTACGAAGACCGCAATGATCTTGATACGTTGCGTCACGGTCCGGCTCTCAAAGTCGCCTGTGAGCGCTTGCCCGAGGCGCAGGTCAGCCCGCCATCGCAGCCCACCCTGTCGCGATTTGAGAACCTGCCCGATTGGCGCGCGCTGGTGCGGAGGGGGCAGCGCTTCATCGACCTGTTCTGCGACAGCTGCCGCGCCGTGCCGAGTCGCAGCCTTCCCTGTTATTCAGGCAGGCCGGCCTTCGCATTGCCCGTCTCGATGCCTGCTCAACATTCACTCGCGTTGCGGCCCGCATGGTCACTGAGCCGCTGAAGGAGGCCTGTGGCATCGAAGTGCTTCGGTCGAAGTCGTTTGGCTGGAGCGACAGTTGCCGGGCGGGGTTCGCACCTGCAAGGAGACAGCGCCTTCCACGGCGCACTGAATAATGCAGGACTTGACCGGTTCGCACAATCGCTGCTAGTTTTGGTGGCGAGAGTAGCAATGGAAACGAGACGCTTGGGCAATTTTACCGGCCGCTGCGTATGATTAGAGTAATGGAGAAAACGATGGAGGGCGATCCGAAAATTATCGACATCCTGAACAGTGTTCTGAAAAACGAACTGACAGCTGTCAATCAGCATTTTCTTCATTCGCGAATGCTGAACAATTGGGGCGTAACAAAGCTCGGAAAATATGCTTACGAGCAGTCGATCGACGAAATGCGCCATGCTGACCAACTGATCGATCGCATCCTGTTCCTTGAAGGCCTGCCCAATCTTCAGGATATCGGCAAATTGATGATTGGCCAGACCGTAAAGGAAACCCTTGATTGCGACCTGAGCCTTGAGATGGCGGCCATCCCGGTACTACGCGACGGGATAGCTGAATGCGAAAAATCTGCCGACTATGTTAGCCGGCATCTCTTGCGCGAGATATTGGGAAGCGAAGAGAAGCACGTCGATTGGCTGGAGACACAATTTGAACTGATCAAACAAATCGGAATCGAGAACTACATACAACTGCAATCTGACCCGGCCGAAGACTGATCTGTCTCCGCATTACGGGTTTCTCGTCCTGCTGATCCCGGGAGCAATACAGGCTTGGTTTTCGCCCCGCAAGTCTGCCGCCGGTTCATGAGGGTTCGGCTGCTGGCGCGCTGACGCGGCTCGCTGTTCTTTCGTCAAGCGGTCGAGGAGAACCGCCATCGCGGTGACGAGGTCACGATGCCTCAATCCTCGCCAGAAGAGCATCGTTATTCCCTAGGGAAGGTCTGAACAAATGTGATTTTGGCGGGTATTCGTGTTGTCTGGCTGGTCTGCGAGCCGCCGGGGCCCCGTCGTCGGGGCGAAAACTTGTCGTGTTGCAATGAGACAGGGGTGTAAAGGTCGGCTCAACGGCTGACGCGACCGTCTTCCCGCCGGCGTCGCGGCGGCTGCGCACGGGTCGATCCCGTGTCACGCGGCGTAGCGCCCGGCGATCAGCAGATTGGAGAAGCCCAGCAGCACGGCGATGCGCTGCCTGTTCTTCGCCAGGCCCCGGTAGCGCACCTTCGCATAGCCGAAGTGGCGCTTCACATAGAGAAACGGATGCTCGACCTTCGCCCGCACCGAACCCTTGCGCCTCTCCGCCGCCTCCTGCGCTCCCGCCTTGTCCAACTGCCGGCGCTTGCCGCGCTTCATCGCGATCTGCCAGTCCACCACCACACCCCGGTTCTCTGCGCGCCGGCCCACCCCCTGGTAGCCCGCGTCACCCCACACACGCTCCTCGCCCCCGTGCAGCAGTGCGTGCGCCGTGGCCACGTCCGAGACATTCGCCGCCGTCGTCTCCAGGCTGTGCGCCAACCCCGACGCCGCGTCCACACCGATATGCGCCTTCATACCGAAATACCACTGATTGCCCTTCTTCGTCTGGTGCATCTCCGGATCCCGACTGCCGTCGCGGTTCTTCGTCGACGACGGCGCGGCAATCAGGCTCGCATCCACGATCGTCCCCGTCTTCAACCGGTGCCCCAGCGACGCCAGATGCGCGTTGATCTCATCGAACAGCGCCTCGCCCAGGCCGTGCCTCTCCGGCAGATGGCGGAAGTTCAGGATCGTCGTCTCGTCGGGCAGCGGACCTGACAGCCGCAGCCCGACAAAGCGCCGCACCGACTCCACCTCGTAAAGCAGGTCCTCCATCGCCGGATCGCTCAGGTTGTAGAACACCTGCACGCAGTGCACCCGCAGCATTGCCGCCAACGGATACGGCCGGCGCCCACGCCCCACCTTCGGATAGAACGGCTCGATGCGCGCCTCAAGCCGTTCCCAAGGGATCAGACCGTCCATCTTCTCCAGAAACACCTCGCGCCGTGTCCGGCGCTTCTTCGAAGCGTGCTCAAGCTCCGCAAAGGTCAACTGATCCATCACTCGCCCCACACCACCTGAACGATCTCACCCATCATAACAGAATCGACCGTCGACTTGTTCAGACCTTCCCTAGTTCACCATTGCAGGCCGGTCGCTGCTTGTCGGGTTATGCACCTCGCCGTCATGGACGCGGTCGATCAGCGCCTGGGCCATCGGAAGGCAGCGCCCGCAGCGCGGGCCGGTTCCCAGGATTGCGTAAGCCCGTCGGGCGCACCGAATACCGGACTGCGCCACCGCTGAAATCTCGGTATCGCTATAGGTATTGCACAGACACACAAACATGATGTGTTCCTCCCCTTGCCGGCATTCTACTCGCGAATGAGAATGATTGTCAATCTCGTATCGTGATTATCCGAAGCGCCGCCGGCAGGCCGTTGAATCGGCCTGCCGGCGGCGGCTGCCGGACCAGGGGCCGGCGACAGTGTTCGACGGCCGGGCAGGCCGCGGGCTTGTTTCGAGAACGCCAGATCACACCGCGCCGGTTGTTTTTCCCGGATTTCGGGAGTGTTCGGCGGCACGGGGCGCGTTGACCCGCCGGCGGGTCAAGGGTTAGGGTTATGGCCTGATATTCGCAGCATGGAACAGGGGCGTTCCTGTCATGAGGCATATGGCGTCCTGCCGTGGCGTCCCGCATATTGCCGGTTCGCTTCGCGTCTGGTTTGTTTGTGCTATTGCCGTGTCGGCTACGGGGTGTTCCATGCTGCCCGATTTCGGGCGTGACGCGCCGATCGATCCGGCGCTGGCGGAGCGCGCTGCCGCCGAGCGGGTAATGTCGGTGCCCGGCGAGAATGAGGCTTATCCGCATTTGTCGTCGGTTCCCGATGAGGCGCCGGCGGTGGTTCCTGCAGACGAGCGTGACGAGATAGCGGACGGCCTGGCTGCGGCGCGCGATGGCGGCGGGCTTTCGCGCGGTCCGTCGAGCATGATGGTTGGCGACGCGGTTCATGCGGCGGTGATCTATTACAACCATGGCTCCACTCGCCTTTCGAGTGAGGACAAGGAGGTTTTGCAGCGCGTCGCCAATATGAGTCAGATACGGGATGCGGATGTGCGGGTGGTCGGTCATGCCAGCTCCCGCACGGCGAGCAGCGACCAGGTCGGGGCGAAGATCGCCAATTTTCGCATTGCGCTGACGCGGGCGCGGAAGGTCGGAGAGGAACTGGCGCGCCTGGGTGTGCCGAACTCGCGGATTTTCATCGAGTCGCGGGCGGCGAACGATCCTGCCTGGTCGTATGAGACGCCGCTTGGCGAGGCGGCGAACCGCCGCACGGACATCTATTTTGTCAGGTCGTCCGGCGCGCGCTGAGCGCCGGCGGTCTGGTTGCCTTCGGTCATGACGCTGCATATGGGCACTGATTTTGCGCGCGTGGAGCGCCTTCCGCCCTATGTGTTTGCGGAAGTGAACGAGATGAAGCGCCGGGCGCGTTCCGACGGTCACGATGTGATTGATTTCGGCATGGGGAATCCTGATCAGCCGACGCCGGATCATATTGTCGAAAAGCTGATCGAGACGGTGCGCAAGCCGCGGACCCATCGTTATTCGACGTCACGGGGCATTCCCGGTTTGCGGCGGGCGATGGCGGGTTGGTATCGGCGTCGGTTCGGTGTGGTGCTCGATCCCGAGACGGAGATTATTGCGACCCTGGGTTCGAAGGAGGGCCTTGCCAATCTCGCTTCGGCCATGAGTGCGCCCGATGATGTGATTCTGGCGCCGAATCCCAGCTATCCGATTCATCCTTACGGGTTTGTGATCGCGGGGGCTTCAGTCACGCATGTGCGGTGCGGTCCGGGGGTCGACTATCTCGCGGAGCTTGAAGGGGCGGTGGCGCGGAGTGACCGCAAACCGAAGGCCATGGTGTTGAATTTTCCCAACAATCCCACCGCGGAAACGGTTGGTCTGGAGTTTTACGAGCAGGTGGTTGCGTTTGCGCGGGAGCATCGCATCTGGATCCTGTCGGACTTGGCGTATGCCGAGATCTATTTCGACGCGGACCCTCCGCCGTCGATTCTGGAGGTTCCCGGGGCGGCAGATGTCGCGGTCGAGTTTACGTCATTGAGCAAGACCTATTCGATGCCCGGATGGCGCATCGGCTTCGCGGCGGGCAACCGGCGGTTGATTCACGCATTGACGCGGATCAAGTCGTATCTGGATTACGGGGCATTTACGCCGATTCAGGTTGCGGCGGCGGCCGCGCTGAACGGTCCCCAGGAGTGTGTGGACGCGATTCGGGCGCGCTATCGCGAGCGCCGCGACGTCCTGGTGGAAAGTTTCGCGCAGGCCGGCTGGTCGGTTCCGATCCCGCGGGCAACGATGTTCGCATGGGCGCCGGTCCCGCCGGCGTGGCGAGAGGCGGGTTCCCTGGCGTTTGCCAAGGCGCTTCTGGTGGAGGCTGGGGTGGCGGTGTCACCGGGGATCGGTTTCGGGGAGTATGGCGAGGGTCATGTGCGCTTGGCGCTGGTTGAGAATCGACAGCGCATCCGCCAGGCGGCGCGTAGCATAAAGGCGTTTCTTTCGCGCTCACCGGCGCCGGGTGCGGCGCAATGACTGAGCCGCTGCGCATCGCGATTGCCGGACTGGGCACGGTTGGCGCCGGCACGCTGACGCTGCTGCAGGAAAATCGCGGGGTGCTGGCGGCGCGCTGCGGGCGACCGCTGGACGTGATCGGCGTTTCGGCGCGGGACCGCAGCAAGGACCGGGGTGTCTCGCTGGAAGGGATTGCCTGGGTTGACGATGCGGCGTCGCTCGCCGAACTGGATGTCGATGTCGTCGTGGAGTTGATCGGCGGCGAGGAGGGCGCGGCGCGCGCGCTTGTGGAACGGGCGCTGGCGCGCGGCCTGGATGTGGTGACGGCGAACAAGGCGCTGGTGGCGCATCACGGCGCGCATCTTGCGGAGTGTGCCGAGGCAGCAGGGGCGCATCTGGGATTCGAGGCGGCGGTGGCCGGGGGGATTCCGATTGTCAAGGCGCTGCGCGAGGGGTTGGCGGCAAACCGTGCGCGGCGGATTTACGGGATTCTGAACGGCACGTGCAATTACATGCTGACGAATATGCGGGAGACGGGGCGCAGTTTTGACGCAGTGCTGGCCGATGCGCAGAGGCTGGGTTATGCCGAGGCCGACCCTTCATTCGATGTGGACGGGGTGGATACGGCGCACAAGCTGGCTATTCTCGCGAGTCTGGCATTTGGCAGCCGCCTGGATTTCGCGTCGGCCTTTGTGGAGGGTATTCGGGCAGTGGCGCCCGAGGACATTGCCTATGCGGAGGAACTGGGTTACCGGATCAAGCTGCTGGGCATAGCGGAGCGGACGGAAGCGGGTCTGGCGCAGCGCGTGCATCCCTGCATGGTGCCGCGGACGGCGCCGATTGCGAGTGTGGAAGGCGTGCTGAACGCGGTGGCCGCCGATACGGATTTTGCCGGCGCAACGGTTCACGAGGGTGCGGGAGCAGGTGCCCGGGCCACGGCCTCGGCGGTGGTTGCCGATCTTGTGGACATTGCGCGCGGTGTGCGCCTGCCGGTGTTTTCAGTGCCGTCAGGGGCGTTGGAGCGGGTGTCGCCGGCGCCCATCGCGCGGCGTTTCGGCGCATATTATATTCGCCTTGCGGTGGCGGACCAGCCGGGTGTGATAGCTGATATCGCGGCGTGCCTGCGCGATCATTCGGTGTCGATGGAGGCGCTGGTCCAGCGCGGGCGCAAGCCCGGCGATACGGTTCCGGTGGTAATGACAACGCATGATGTCGAAGAGGCATCGATGCGGCTGGCGCTGGAGAGGATTGCGGCGCTGGACACCGTGGCCGCGCCGCCGCGATTGATTCGCATCGAGGCGTTGTAGATTGGGTGCGTCGGCAGTGCAGGCGCGGGGGCAAGGCGGAAACAGATATGTCAGATGAGAGTCCCCTTGATCGGAATTTGGCGCTGGAAGCGGCGCGGGTGACGGAAGCAGCGGCATTGTCGTGCGCGCGGTTCATCGGGCGGGGCGATGAGCGGGCGGCGGATCAGGCGGCGGTCGATGCGATGCGGCGTGCGTTGAACGCGCTGACCATCGACGGCACGGTGGTGATCGGCGAAGGCGAGCGTGACGAGGCGCCAATGCTCTATATCGGCGAGAAGGTCGGTGCAGGCGGTCCGAAGGTCGATATTGCGCTGGACCCGCTGGAGGGCACGACGATTTGCGCCACCGGAGGCGCCAACGCGCTGGCGGTAATTGCCATGGCGCAGGATGGCGGTTTTCTGAACGCGCCCGATGTTTACATGGACAAGATCGCAGTCGGCGGGGGGCTGCCTGCCGGCGTCGTGGACCTGGACCTGGACCCCGGCGAGAATCTCGCGCGCCTGGCAGAGGCGAAAGGCGTTTCGGTGAGCGATATTGTGGCGTGCATATTGAATCGCCCGCGGCATGAGAGGTTGATTGCGCGCGTGCGGGAGGCGGGCGCACGGATACGTCTCATTCAGGACGGGGATGTTGCGGGGGTGATGGCGACGGCGCGCGACGATACGGGTATCGACATTTATCTCGGTTCCGGCGGGGCGCCGGAGGGTGTGCTGGCAGCGGCGGCGCTGCGGTGCATCGGTGGTCAGATGATGGGCCGGCTGCTGTTTCGCAATGATGATGAACGGGGACGCGCGCGCAAGCTGGGCATCGAGGACCTGGACCGCAAATATGCGCTGGAGGAAATGGCCAGCGGCGATGTGATGTTTGCGGCCACAGGCGTGACGGACGGGGCGATGCTGCGGGGAGTTCGGCGTTATGCCGGAGGAGCGGAAACCGAGTCGATGATCATGCGGTCCAAGACAGGCACGGTTCGGGTTATTCGCGCATGGCATGATTTTGGCCGCAAGAGTCCGGTCGACACGACTCATTGATGGTTCCGGCGGGTAGTGCTGCGCCGGCGTTGCTGGGTGTCGAGCGCTCGCTGCGCGGGAAGCGCTGGGAGGACCGGTGCGGCGACGAGCGGCGTGCGCTGGCGTTGTCCCAGATGCTGGAGGCGCCGGAGATTGTCGGGCGGGTATTGGCGGCGCGCGGCGTGACGCCCGAGGGTGCCGTGTTTCACATGAAACCGACCTTGCGCGAGTCGCTTCCCGATCCTTCTTCCCTGGCTGATATGGAGCGGGCTGCGGACCGCCTTGCCGACGCCGTGCAAGGCGGCGAGCGAGTGGGTATCTTCGGCGATTACGACGTTGACGGCGCTACCGGGTCTGCGTTGATCCGGCGCTATCTGGAAGCGGTCGGCGGTAGCGTGATTACCTACATACCTGACCGGCGTCGCGAAGGTTACGGGCCCAATGTCCCGGCGTTTCGCCGGTTGGCAGAGGCGGGGGCGCGCGTAATCGTGACGGTGGATTGCGGCGCCACGGCGTTCGAGCCGCTGGCGGCAGCGGCCGATGACGGTCTCGAGGTCATTGTCGTGGATCATCATCAGATGGGGGCGGAGCGTCCGCGCTGCGCAGCGCTGGTGAATCCGAACCGGCTGGACGACACCAGCGGCCAGAGTGCGCTGGCAGCGGTGGGTGTGGCCTTCCTGTTGATGGTGGGGCTCAATCGAACATTGCGGGTGCGCGGGCATTTCAGCACCGGCGGGGAGCCCGACCTGCTGCGGTTGCTGGACCTTGTGGCGCTGGGAACGATCTGCGACATGGCGCCGCTCACCGGCCTCAACCGGACCTTGGTTCGCCAGGGCTTGCGGGTGATGGCGGGGCGGGAAAATGCCGGTCTTGCGGCGCTTGCCGATATTGCCGGCCTCGATACGGCACCCACGGCGCGCCATGCTGGTTTTGCGCTGGGCCCGCGGATCAATGCCGGAGGGCGCATCGGCAAGGCGGACCTGGGCCACCGCCTGCTGTGCACGCATGAGCGCGAGGAAGCGGAAGCGTTGGCCAAGGAGCTTGACCGACTCAACCGGGAGCGCCGGGAAATCGAAAGCCGGGCGCTGGCAGCGGCAGAAGCGGCGGCGGAGGCGGTGCTGGAGGACACCCCGGCGGCGCTGGTGATCGACGGCGATTGGCATATTGGCGTTATCGGCCTGGTGGCGAACCGGCTCGTGGAGCGCCATGGCCGTCCTGCCATTGTCCTGACGCGGGATGGCGGGGATGGCAGCGCGCTCAAGGGCAGTGCGCGGTCGATTGCGGGGTTTGATATCGGTGCGGCGGTTCTGGCCGCGCGTGGTGAAGGGTTGGTGGCCGAAGGCGGGGGCCACGCCATGGCGGCCGGCATGACGGTTGCGCGGGAGAATCTGGCGGCCTTTACCAAACATATCTGCGAGCGAGCGGCGGCGGCTGACCCGCCGGCGCCGGCATTGAAAATTGACGGTTGTCTGGCGCCCCGGGGCGCCGGCGGCGATCTGGTGGCGTTGCTGGAGGCGGCCGGTCCTTACGGCATCGGCTATCCGCCGCCGCGTTTCGCGTTTCCCGGATGCCGGGTGACCTCCGCGGCGCGAGTGGGCGACGGGCATGTGCGGTGCCGTCTGGCGGGTTCCGGCGGCGGGGCGGTGGACGGAATGGCGTTCCGTTGCGCCGACCGCCCCCTCGGACAGGCATTGCTGACCTCGCGCGGGGCGGCGTTGCATGTGGCGGGGCAATTGTATCGGGAACGCCGGCGGGGTGTGCGCCTGACGGTCGAGGACGCAAGTCCGGCGGGGTAGCGGGCATGAACGGGAATATTCGCGCCGCCGTGATTCCGGCGGGAGGTCTGGGCACCCGTTTTCTTCCGGCGACGCGCGTGATTGCGAAAGAGATGCTGCCGGTGGTCGACAAGCCGCTGATTCACTACGCGGTGGAAGAGGTGCTGGAGGCCGGGATCGAGCGTATCATCCTGGTGACGGGACCCGGCAAATCGGCATTGGTGGATTATTGCGAGTCGGTTCCGCAGGCGGGCAGGGAATTGCCGCCCGGGAGTCTGGTTGCGGTGCGGCAGCCGGAGCCTCTCGGCCTCGGCCACGCGGTATGGTGCGCGCGCAAGGCGGTTGGCGACGGGCCGTTTGCAGTCTTGCTCCCGGATGACCTGATACTGGGTGCGCGCCCGTGCCTGACGCAGATGGCCAAAGCGTATGGCGGGGCCGGCGGGGTTCTCATGGCGGCTATGCCGGTGGCGCAGGACCAGGTGGAGCGTTACGGGATTATCGCGCCTGCCGACGATGGTGAGGGAACGCTTGTTCCGGTAGCGGGTCTGGTGGAAAAGCCGGCAACGCATGCGGCGCCGTCCCGATTGGCGGTGATCGGGCGTTATGTCCTGCCGCCCGGGATTTTTGCGCCATTATCGGCGCAGCGGCCCGGAACAGGCGGTGAAATTCAACTCACGGACGCTATTGCGGCGTTGATCGGCAAAGTTCCGGTTCATGGTTTCCGGTTTGCCGGCGAGCGGTTCGATTGCGGCGACAAGCTGGGATTGCTGGAGGCGGGGCTGGCATGTGCGCTGGCGCGTCCCGATCTGGCGGATGCCACGCGGGGTGTGCTCGCCCGGGCCGCCGCGCGGGCCGGAGCAGACCGGCAATGAAGATCGTAATGGTCGGCGCGGGTTCGGTGGGGCTTGTGACCGGCGCGTGTCTCGCCGAGTTGGGCGCGCATGTCACCTGCGTGGACACCGATCGGCAGAAGCTGTCGCGGATCGAGGCCGGTGACATGCCGATTTTCGAGTCCGGTCTGGCGGAACTGGCGGCCCGCAACCAGGCGGGCGGGCGGTTCGCAACGGCGACCGGTCTCGCCGCGGTCGGCGATGCGGATGCGGTGTTCATCGCGGTGGGAACGCCGAGCGGAAGCGACGGCAAGGCGGATACCGGCCATGTGTTCGCGGCGGCGCGGCAGATAGCGGCGCATCTGCAGCGGCGCACGGTCATCGTCACAAAATCGACGGCTCCGGTGGGTACCGGGGCGGAAATAGAACGGATAGTGTGCCGCGAACGGCCCGGTTTCACTCCGGGTGTTGACTTTGATGTTGCATCCAACCCGGAATTCCTGCGCGAAGGTTCGGCGGTCGAGGATTTCATGAATCCTGACCGGGTGGTGATCGGCGCTGACAGCACCCATGCGCGCGAGGTATTGCGGGCGTTGCACCGGCCGCTCGAGGACCGGGGGGCGCCGCTGCTTTTCACCGGGCGCCAGACCGCCGAGCTGATCAAATATGCGGCGAACGGATTTCTCGCCGTGAAGGTCAGCTTCATCAACGAGATCGCGGACCTGTGCGAGCAGGTTGGCGCCGATGTGCAGGAGGTGTCGCGCGGGATGGGGCTGGACCCCCGGATCGGCAGCCGGTTCCTGCGGGCCGGACCGGGTTTCGGAGGCAGTTGCCTGCCGAAGGATGTGCGCGCGCTGGCATATATGGGCCGTGCGCATGGCGCACCGCAGCGCGTCGCGGAGGCGGCAGGGGATGTCAATGACACGCGCAAGGCGGCCATGGTGGAAAAAGTCCGCGCGGCGTGCGGCGGATCGGTCACCGGATTGACGCTCGCAGTGCTGGGCTATGCGTTCAAGGCGAATACCGACGACACGCGGGAAAGCGCGGCGAAATCCCTTGTGCCCGCGCTGCAACGGGCAGGGGCGGTGGTGCGTATCTACGACCCGGCGGCGCACTGTGACCTTGCCGGCGTCGTTGCTGCCGACTCTGCGGAGGCGGCGCTGGAGGGTGCAGATGCGTGTGTCGTGGTCACGGAGTGGGACGAGTTCCGGGCGCTGGCGCCGACGCGGCTGAAAGAGCTGCTGCGTCGCCCGGTGATTGTGGACCTGCGAAACCTGTACGAGCCCGGGGAGATGCGGGAGGCGGGGCTGAGTTATGTCGGTGTAGGGCGCGGGGGTGCAGCGGGCGGTGTCTGAGCGGCACCGTTTCGATCCGTCGATACTGCGCGCCTACGATATTCGCGGCATTGTGGGCGAGTCGCTGGGTGAGGCCGATGCGCGTGCGGTGGGGCGCGCATTTGCGACGCGGCTGCGCGCAGCCGCTGCCGCGCCGGTGGTGTGCGTGGGCCGCGACGGGAGGCTTTCCTCGCCGACGCTGGAAGAGGCGCTGGCGGCCGGTTTGCGCGATGGCGGCGCGGATGTCATCCGCATCGGGCTGGGGCCGACCCCCATGCTGTATTTCGGCGTTCGGACGCTGGATGCGGATGGCGGCGTGATGATCACCGGGTCGCACAATCCGCCCCGACATAATGGTTTCAAACTGGTGACGCGGGCAGGGGCGTTTTTCGGCGAGGATATTGCGTCATTGGGCCGGATTGCCGCGTGCGGCGCATTTGCGTCGGGGCAGGGCAGGGAGCGTGCCGCCGATGTTTCCGAAGCGTATGTGTATGCACTGGCGGCAGGATTTCGGTCCGACCGGGAAATGCGGGTTGCATGGGATGCAGGCAACGGGGCGGCTGGAGACATCATGGTGCGCCTCGCCGAGCGCTTGCCCGGGTTTCATGTCCTGTTATGCGAAACGGTGGACGGCCGGTTTCCGGAGCATCACCCGGACCCGACAGTCGCGAAAAATCTGGAATTGCTGATCGGCACGGTCCGCGGCATCGGTTGCGATGCCGGTGTCGCGTTCGACGGCGACGGCGACCGGCTGGGGGCGGTGGACGGGGAGGGACGGATTCTTGCGGGCGACCAGATTCTTTGTCTGCTGAGCGAGCCGGTGCTGGCGGAGCAGCCCGGTGCGACAGTGATCTTTGATGTCAAGGCGAGTCAGGTCTTGCCGGATCATATTATCGGGCGAGGCGGGGTGCCGCTGATGTGCCGTTCCGGGCATTCGCCGATCAGGAGCAAGATGGCGGAACTGGGTGCGCCGCTGGCGGGAGAGATGAGCGGTCACTTCTTTTTTTCCGACCGCTATTACGGTTTTGATGACGGGCTGTATGCGGCAGTGCGGCTGCTCGACATGATCGCCGCAAGCGGGAAGAGCGCGGCGGAATTGCGAGACTGCCTGCCGGTGCGGGTGAACACGCCGGAGATTCGCTTTGCATGTGCCGAGGAACGCAAGTTCACGGTTGTGGCGGAAGTGGCAGAGCGGCTGCGCCGGCGCGGGGTGGATGCGGCGACGGTGGACGGCGTGCGGGTGGCGACGCCGGACGGCTGGTGGCTGCTGCGGGCGTCGAACACGCAGGCGGTGTTGAGCGTGCGCTGCGAAGCGGCGGATGAAGCCGGGCTGGCGCGCGTGAAGGCGGCGCTGGCGGCGGAACTGGGTGCGAGCGGTGTCGCCGTGCCGGCGGAGCTCGTCTGAGGGGTGGGTTCAGGCTGCGTCCGCGGCGGTGATCACCGTGACGCCGGCGGCCAGCATTTGCTGCTGCGCATTATCTTGTGATCCTGCGAGGTCGATGGCGCGGCAGGCATCCTCGATCACGTAGGTGCGGAACCCGCGCGCGCGCGCATCGAGGGCGGACCACGCGACGCAAAAATCATAGGCGAGGCCGCACAGGAACAGGCGGGTGAGGCCGCGTTCACGCAAATAACCGGCGAGGCCGGTAGGGGTTGAGCGGTCATTTTCAACGAAGGCCGAGTAGGAATCGATCGCCGGGCGGAAACCCTTGCGGATTGTCAGTGCGGCGTTGGGGAGGTCGAGATCGTCATGCAGTTCGGCGCCGCGGGTGTTCTGGACGCAATGGTCGGGCCACAGCACTTGCGGGCCGTAAGGGAGTTCGACTTGTTGGTAGGGCGCGGCGCCCGGGTGGCTGGAAGCGAAGGAATTGTGGCCCGGCGGGTGCCAGTCCTGCGTCAACACCACCGTATCGAAGGCCGGGGCAAGTTTGTTGATGACAGGCGCCACGGCTTCGCCGTCAGGAACCGCGAGTGCGCCGCCGGAACAGAAGTCATATTGGACGTCGATGACGATGAGCGCGTCGGTTTCGCGAACGATCATGGCGTCTGGGCACTTTCCTGTCGGTGGGGCGGGAAGATGATAGTTTCCGGGCGCCGCGGCGCAATGGGCGGGATTGACAGGCGGCGGAACGCGCCTATAGTGCGCGTCTTTCCCGAACACAGGCGCCTTGCACAGCGGGGCGGTGGAGCGCATGTACGCAGTCATCATGTCCGGCGGCAAACAATATCGGGTGGCCGCAAAGGACGTTATCGAGGTTGAAACGCTGCCCGGCGAGGCCGGTGACACGGTTACGCTCGACAAGGTTCTGATGGTGGCGGACGGTGAGCGCGTACAGCTCGGCACGCCGGTTATTGCCGGTGCATCGGTGACGGCAACTGTGCTGGAGCAGGTTCGCGACGAGAAGATTGTCGTGTTCAAGAAGCTTCGGCGGAAGGGTTATCGGCGTACGCGCGGGCACCGGCAGCCAAAGACGGTTCTGCGCATCGGCGCAATTGATGCCGGTGAAGCGGCGCCGGCAGCGGAGGAGCAGACGAATGGCGCATAAGAAGGCAGGAGGCAGTTCACGCAACGGGCGTGATTCGGCAGGGCGTCGGCTTGGCGTCAAGAAATATGGCGGCGAGGCGGTAGCGCCGGGGAACATCATTGTGCGGCAGCGCGGAACGAAGTTTCATGCCGGCGCCAATGTCGGTGTGGGCAAGGACCACACGCTGTTTGCCACGACTGCGGGCAAGGTCGCGTTTCGCAGCGGGCGTTTGCAGCGGACTTATGTTTCGGTCGAGGGGTGACCGGAGCGGGGCGGATTTCTTGACGAGCGCCGCCGCGGAGGGATTGCGCGCGGCGTACTGAGGCGGCGGGCGTTGCCCGGCGGCGGCGATGGCCTTTCTCGATGAAGTGCGCATCCATGTCCGCAGCGGCGGCGGCGGCAATGGATGTGTGGCGTTCCTGCGTGAACGGCATCGGCCCTATGGCGGCCCGGCCGGCGGCGACGGCGGCAATGGCGGCGATGTCGTAGTGGAAGCCGTTACAGGTGTTAACACGCTGCTTCACTATCGCTACCGGCGGCATTTCAAAGCGGCGCGGGGAGATGACGGTTCGGGCCGCGACCGCAGCGGGGCCAGTGCATCGGCGCTGTGCCTGAAAGTTCCCGCCGGCACGACGGTGCTGGCGGACGATGGCGAGACCGTTATCGCGGACCTTGCGGCGGTGGGCGATTGTGCGGTGGTTGCCGAGGGCGGCCGCGGCGGTCGCGGCAATGCGGCGTTCAAGTCTGCGACGCGGCAGGCGCCGCGGGTCGCGGAGCCGGGTCAGCCGGGCGTGGAGCGCGAATTGTGGCTGCGTTTGCGGCTGATCGCCGATGTCGGTCTTGTGGGGCTGCCCAATGCCGGAAAGTCCACATTCCTTTCTGTGGTGAGCCGGGCGCAGCCCAAAATCGCCGATTATCCCTTCACGACGCTGGCACCGCAGCTTGGCGTTGCCGGCCTGCATCATGGGGAGCTTGTCATTGCGGATATCCCCGGACTGATCGAAGGGGCGCATGAGGGGACAGGTCTTGGCGATCGGTTTCTCGGCCATATCGAGCGCTGCGCGGTGCTGCTGCATTTGATCGATGCGAGTGCGGCAGCGCCGGGGGAAGATTTTTGCACCGTGCGCCGGGAGTTGGCGGCGTATGGGGCGGGGCTTTCGGAGAAGCCGTTTCTGGTCGGCCTGAACAAGTGCGATTTGCTGGGCGAAGAAGCCCGCCAGGCTGCACGCCAGGCGCTGGCTGCGGCCGGTGCGCCGGCAGCGCTGGCTCTGTCAGGCGCAACAACGGATGGGGTTGATGCGGTGATGGCCGCACTGGGAGAAATCGTGTTCGCGGCGCGGGATGCAGCGCCGGCTGCGCCGTGGCGGCCGTGACATCAGCGCCTGCGGAAGCCGGCAGGGATGGCGGCGCACTGGCAGGGTCGCGGCGCATTGTAGTCAAGATCGGTTCGGCATTGCTGGCCGACGGAAGTGGCGGACTGCGTCAGCGGTGGATCGAGTCGCTGGCCGACGATGTTGCGGCGTTGCGCGGGCGCGGGATGCAGGTGCTGCTGGTGTCGTCGGGCGCAATTGCCGTGGGGCGGCGGCGGTTGGCGCCGTCATGGCGCACGCTGTCGCTGGAAGACAAGCAGGCGTGCGCCGCAGTGGGACAGATCAGGCTGGCTCACGCATGGCAGCAGGCGCTGGCGCGCCATGATGTCACGGTCGCGCAATTGCTGTTGACGCTGCAGGATTCTGACGATCGGCGGCGCTATTTGAATGCGCGCCGCACGATCGAGGCGCTGCTGCGTTATCGGGCGCTGCCGTTGATCAACGAAAATGATACAGTGGCGACGGAGGAGATCCGGTTCGGGGATAATGACCGGCTGGCGGCGCGGGTGGCGCAAATGGCGAGTGCGGACAAGCTCTTGCTGCTGTCGGATATTGATGGTCTCTATACGGCGGACCCGCGCCGCAATCCGGCCGCGCGCCGGATTGACGAAGTGCAGGAGATCACCCCCGAAATTGCAGCAATGGCGGGGGGCAGCCTGACGGATACCGGGTCGGGCGGCATGATCACGAAGGTGGAAGCGGCGCGGATTGCGGCGCGCGCCGGCTGCGACACGGTGATCGCGGAGGGGGCGCAGGAACGCCCCTTGACGCGGCTTGATGCGGGTGCACCGTGTACGTGGTTTCGGGCGCCGGCGACGCCGCTTAATGCGCGCAAGCAGTGGATTGCAGGCGGTTTGCAGCCGGCGGGGGAATTGGTGATCGACGCCGGGGCGGTAGGCGCGCTGGCATTGGGCAACAGTTTGCTGCCGATCGGCATTGTGGCGGTGGCGGGGGATTTTCAACGCGGCGATCTGGTGCTCGTGCGTGATGCCGCGGGGGCCGAGGTGGCACGGGGGTTGTGTGCATATTCGCACCGCGACGCGCAGATGATCATGGGTCATAAAAGCAGTGAAATCGAAGGGCTGCTTGGGTATCGTGGGCGCCACGAGATGATCCATCGTGATGATCTGGTGCTGGCGGTGCGCACCGGGGGAGGGGGAAGATGAGTTTGGCAGGCCAGATCGAGGCGCATCTGCTGCGCGACAGGATGCGGAAGCTGGGCAAGGCGGCGCGGAAGGCGGCGGCAATTCTGGCGCGGCAGCCGACAGAGGCGAAGAACGCGGCGCTGGTTGCAGCGGCGGCAGCGCTGCGGGCGCGGGCGCCGACGATCCTGGACGCGAATGCTGCCGATATGGAGCGTGCGCGGAGGCGGAACGTGAAAGGGGCGTTTCTGGACCGTCTGGCACTGGATGACGGGCGGATCGAAGGGATGGCGCAGGGGTTGGAGGCAGTTGCCGAGCTTCCCGATCCTGTCGGGGCGGATATGGGTGCGTGGACGCGGCCCAACGGACTGGCCATTCGGCGGGTGCGGGTGCCGCTGGGAGTGATCGGCGTGATTTATGAATCGCGGCCGAATGTCACGGCGGATGCGGGGGCGCTGTGCTTGAAGGCGGGGAATGCAGCGATCCTGCGCGGCGGGTCGGAAAGTTTTGATTCCTCGCGGGCGATTCATGGCTGTCTTGCCGCCGGGCTTGGCGAGGCAGGGCTGCCGGAGGCGGCGATCCAGCTCGTGGATACGCGTGATCGCGCCGCGGTCGGCGAGATGCTGACGATGACGGACTATATTGATGTTGTCGTACCGCGCGGGGGCAAATCCCTGGTTGCGCGGATTGCCGAGGAAAGCCGGGTGCCGGTGATCAAGCATCTGGACGGGATTTGCCATGTCTATATCGATCAGGCAGCGGATGCCGACATGGCAGCCTCGGTGACACTGAACGCGAAGATGCGGCGGACGGGGATCTGCGGTGCGGCGGAAACGGTGCTGGTGCATCACGATGCCGTGGGGCGCGTGCTGCCCGGGGTTCTCAACGCGCTGATCGGCGCGGGGTGCGAGGTTCGCGGCGATCAGGCCGTGCAGGCGGTGGACGGGCGCGTGGTGCCGGCCAAATCGCAGGACTGGGATACCGAGTATCTGGACTCGATTATTTCAGTGAAGGCGGTGAGCGGGATCGATGAGGCGATCGCGCATGTGGAAACGCATGGCTCGCACCATACGGACAGCATCATCACGGACGATGCGGAAGCTGCAGAGCAGTTCTTGCGGGAGGTGGACAGCGGAATTGTGCTGCATAACGCCTCGACGCAATACGCGGATGGCGGTGAGTTCGGGATGGGTGCGGAGATCGGCATTTCAACGGGCAAGCTTCATGCGCGGGGGCCGGTGGGTCTGGAGCAATTGACGAGTTACAAATACGTGGTCCATGGCAGCGGTCAAACGCGGCCCTGACGGTCGCTGCGGTGCAATAGCGGCCCTGGTGTTGTCGTTCGCACTCGGCGGGTGTTTCGAGAGCGACGAGGAACGCGCGGCGCGGGCATATGACTCGTTTGATTTTGCTGCGGCGCGAGTGTTGGCGGAGAAAGTTGCAGCGGCGGGGAATCCGCGCGGATTTGAGCTTCTGGCGCTGATGGCGGCGCAGGGCCTGGGCCGGTCCGTGGATTATGCCGAGGCTCTGGCAGCGATCGACAGGGCGATTGCCCTTGACGCGCGTTTTGCGGACACGCGGGCGGTGATCGAGGCGCATATGGAGTCAGCGCGTGCCGGCGCGCAAGAGGCGTTCGCGGCGGAGGATTATGAGCGTGCGTGGCGTCTTGCGGCGCCGCTGGCGGCATGGGGAGACAAGGACGGCAAGGCGCTGGAGACGGAGATGGTCACCGGACACCATGTGGCGCTGCCGGGTTCCGACATGTCGTGGCGAGCATTCTGGACTCATTGCAGTGGGAATCTGCGTTTCGAGGACGCCGAGCGCGGGGAAGAGGTTTTTGATGTGGATTGCCGCGGGCGCGCGGCGGTCTGGGACGGGATGGTGGTGCGGCAACTGCCTGGGCAAGTGCAGATCAAGATGCGTCCCGGACGGGCCGGCGCGCGGCCCGATCTTTCGTTGGAGGTTGCGGACGAGCTGGATCGGGAGCTCGTTCGTCCGGGCAGCAAGGTGCGGTTTGCAGGGGTTATTGCGGAGCGCGGGAGCGCCAATCATCCGGACCGTCTGAGCGCGGCGGAGGTTGTGGGGCCGGCGCCGCTGACGCCGGAGGAAACTGCCCGCGCCGATGCCCGGGAGCGGCAGATTGTTGCGGGCGCGTGCCAGCGTCTTGTCGCGAGTACCTACCGGGCGGGGCATATGCCGGAATGGGCGCTGGAGACCGAACAGCAGGTGATTGCCGGGGGCAGCCCCCGCAGCCGTGCGTTTTCGCTGCAAGTCGGCGTTACCAGCGGGCTCGAGCGATTTCAGCGCGCCGATGCAGGCGGGTGGCGCGCCGAGTTCGAGGGCACGGTTGCGCTGCAGAGCACAGTCGCGCGGGCGGCGCAGGTGACGGAATTCACGGCGTCATGCGTGATTGATGCGGAATGGCGAAAGGGCCGCGACCCGGCGCGGTTCGGCTCGCTGACTTTTCTGGCCATGTCCGAGCCGCGCTTGCAATCTGCGCCGGCGCGGTTGCGGCGATAGTCCGGGAGTCGCGCTGTGGCAGAAAAACCGGAAGAAATGGCAGTCGAGACCGTGTTCCTGTGCGACTGCGGCGGCAGTCAGGTCCTCGACCGCAGCCGTATCGAGGCGGCGACAGGGGTGCGCTGCTCGCGCATATATCGGGCGCTGTGCACGACAGAAAGCGCGGCGGCCGCCGAGGCGGTTGCGCAAGGTGCCGTGATTGCGTGCCAGCAGGAGCGGATCTGTTTCGAGGAACTGGCGGCCGACGCAGGCGTGCCGCCGCCGCGGCTGGTTGATCTGCGCGACCGGGCAGGGTGGTCAGATGAAGCGCGCCGGGCGGGGCCGAAGCAGGCAGCGCTGTTGGCGGACGCGCTGTTGCCGGCGCCGGCGACGCGGATGCTGGATGTGGTGTCGGACGGGCGGTGCCTGATCACAGGTTCGGCAGCGGCCGTGCTGCCAGCCGCCGCGCGGCTGGCTGATGTCCTGTCGGTGACGGCGCTGCTGCCGGAACCGCCGGAAGATGTGCCGCTCAACCGGCGGTTCGAGGTGATTTGCGGCGTGTTGAAGGAGGCGCGCGGCGCGCTGGGCGGCTTTCAGTTGCGGATAGACGGGCTGCGCCAGCTGGAGCCCGGCGGGCGCGGGAGTTTCGGATTCTCTCCGCCGCGCGACGGGGCGCTGAGCGAGTGCGACGTGATCCTGGACCTTTCCGGCGGGCCGGCACTGTTTCCGGCAGCCGCGGAGCGCGACGGCTATCTGCGTGCGGATCCGCGGCGCGCTGCGGCGGTTGCCGACGCAGTATTCGAAGCCGGGCAGATGACAGGCACGTTCGAGAAGCCGCTTCATGTGCGCCTTGAGGAGACATTGTGCGCGCATTCGCGGGCGCAGCAGACGGGGTGTTCGCGGTGCCTGGATGCGTGCCCGACGGGGGCGCTGGCACCGGCGGGCGATCACGTGGCTGTGGACCCGGCGATTTGCGCCGGTTGCGGCGCGTGCTCCGCCGTGTGTCCCTCCGGTGCGGTGGCGTATGACGCGCCGCCGCTGTCGGCGTTGTTTCGCCGCATCGAGGTGTTGGCGCGGACTCACCGGGAGGCGGGGGGCGCAGCGCCGCGTCTGTTGGTGACAGATTCGGATTTCGGCGTGGAAATAGTGGCGCTGGCGGCTCGGTTCGGTCGGGGGTTGCCGGCCGATGTCATTCCGCTGGCTCTGGACGGGGCGGCGCAGTTCGGCCACACGGAGATGCTGGCTGCACTGGCGTGCGGGTTTGCGGTTGTGGATATACTGCCGGCGCCGCGGGCGGACAGGGTGACGCCGGCAAGCGAACTGGCGCTGGCCGAAGCAATGGGCGGGGCCGGGCGGCTGCGGCTGCTGGAAGCGGGGGATCCTGACGCGCTGTGCGCGGCGCTGTACGAGGCGCGCCCGCCCGCACCCGGGGTGGAGCCGATATTGCCGCTGGGGCCGCGGCGCCAGATTGCGCGGCTAGCCGCGAAGGCGCTGAACCCCGGCAGCGACGCGGCGCTGCCGCTGCCGGAGGGAGCGCCCTATGGCGCAGTGCAGGTGGACAAGGAAGCGTGTACGCTGTGCCTTGCATGCGTTTCATTATGTCCGTCTGGCGCTTTGGCCGACAATACGGAAAAGCCGCAGCTTCGGTTTCAGGAGGATGCATGCCTGCAATGCGGCCTGTGTCGGCGGGTGTGCCCGGAAAGCGCGATCACCCTGGAGCCGCGGCTGGACCTGTCGGATGCGGCGCTGGGGCAGAAGGTTCTCAATGAGGAAGAGCCCTGTGAATGCGTTGAGTGCGGCAAGCCGTTCGGCGTGAAATCGACGGTCGACCGGATTTTGAGACAATTGGCCGGAAAGCACGCGATGTTCGCCGACTCCGGGGCGGCGCGCATGATACGCATGTGTGAAGATTGCCGGGTGCGTGCGCAGTTTCATTCGCAGAACAATCCGTTTGCTGCGGGTGAGCGCCCGCGGGTGCGGACTTCGGATGATTATTTTCCCAAGCGGGAGGATCAGTGACCGGCGAGAGGCGCGCCAAGTTCGGCGGGTGGTATGGCGGCGGTAAAGGCGACAATCGCGTCCAGTTCCTCGATTGTGAGGATGAGCGGGGCGATGGGTGATGGCCGAGTGGGATCGAACTGTTCGGTTACCTCCGCGATCTGTGTGAAGGCCGGGTGCGGATTGCGGAGATAAAAACTGCGAAAGCGCTGCTCCCAGTCGCCGAAGGTGCGCAGCACGGCGAATGAGGGAGTGGAGCCGAGTCCGTGCATGCGGTTGCGGGGGCCGATGACATGGCAGCGGCCGCACCGGGCGAATGCAAGGCGTTCGCCGGCGTGCGGGTCGGCGGTTGGCGCGGCCGTCAGCGCCGCGGCGATATCAGGGCCGGGGGCGGTATAGAGCGGTTCGCCGTGCGGCGCGAAGGACTCGATTGTGCGCCGGCCGATATCGGAGACAAGCCAGTCGAGAAAGCGGGTCGTGAATATCCGGGTGGATTCCGCATCGGCGGGGCCGGTACGGGCGGCGTAGAGCGTGTCGCCGCGGCGGAACACGGCGACGGCGTCATTCAGGTCGATCCGCGGAACGATCAGGACATGCGCGGCAGCATGGTCGGCGAGGGGGATGACGGTGACGCGCACGCCGGTCTTCAGGGAGAAGCGCGGCAGGATATATTGGAGCAGGCCGCTGTCGGCGAGTTCGGGGGCGGCAGCCAGGGTGATGCGGCGCTCCTGTGCCAGGGCGCTTTGCAGGAACAGCGGCGTGCACAGCATGGCGATCAGCCATTGCGACCATCTTGGCATGGGCCGGATTCTCCGGTGACGGGACCGGTGCTGAATCTGGGTTAAATTGGCGCGGCGGACAATATGCGGGCCGCGCGGCAGGGCGGAGGAGGACCATGAGCGACGAATTCACGATGTCGATGCGCCGCTTTCTGAAGCAGGTGGGTGTGACGTCGCAGCAGGCGATGGAAGAGGCGTTGCGCGAGGCCGGGGCCGAGCGGGTGGCGGGCAAGGCGTTCGCCGCGCGCATGGTCCTGACGATTGACGAGCTGGGCCTTGTTCACACGGTAGAAGGGCAGATCGGCGGCAAGTCCGAATGAGCGCACAGCGCGAAGATGTTCTGGCGGCACTGAAGGGTGTCGCGGACCCCTTGAGCGGGCGTGATCTTGCGGCATCCGGGATGGTGCGCGCATTGACCGTGTCGGACGGCGCGGTGCGTGTCGTGCTGGAAATCGATTCGGCGCGGGCGGAAGCGATGGAACCGGTTCGCGCGCAGGCGGAAGCTGCGGTGCGGGCAGTCGCCGGCGTGGCGTCTGCCACCGTGGTGTTGACGGCGCATGGCGGCGTAGCGCGGGCGCGGGAAGAGCCGGTGCCGGAGCGGCGCATTCCCGGCGTCGAGCGGATTGTGGCGATTGCCTCGGGAAAGGGCGGGGTCGGAAAGTCGACGGTAGCAGCGAATCTCGCTGCGGCGCTGGCGGCGGAAGGGCGCCGCACGGGGTTGCTGGATGCGGATGTCTACGGGCCGTCGCAACCGCGAATGCTGGGCGTCAGCGGCCGTCCTGCTTCTCCGGACGGCAAGCTGATCCTGCCATTGCGGAATCATGGCGTGACGATGATGTCGATCGGTCTGATGACCCGGGAGGACGAAGCGGTGGTATGGCGCGGGCCGATGCTGATGGGTGCGCTGCAACAAATGATGACGCAGGTGCAGTGGGGCGCGCTGGATGTATTGCTTGTGGATTTGCCGCCCGGCACCGGCGATGTGCCGTTGACGCTCGCGCAACAGGCTGAGGTGACAGGAGCCATCATCGTATCGACGCCGCAGGATGTGGCGTTGCTGGATGCGCGCAAGGGCATCAACATGTTCCACAAGATGGGGACGCCGATCCTCGGCGTGATCGAAAACATGTCCGCATATGTGTGCTCGCAATGCGGGCATGAGGAGCACATGTTCGGGCATGGCGGCGCGCGGGCGCTGGCGGACGGGTTGGGGGCGCCGTTGCTGGCGGAAATTCCGCTTGATCTGGATATTCGGCTGGGGTCCGACGGCGGTGCGCCGGTTGTGGTTGCGAAGCCGTCATCGCCGCGGGCGGAGATCTTTCGCGAATTGGCGCGCACATTGATTGCGGATGGCAGTGCTTGAGGATGGCATAGGGCGGAACGCCGTGTTGAATCTGCCGCCGCCGTTTCGCGGGCGCGCGGCGGCCGGCAGCGACCCGTTTGTCGAGGCATCCGCGCTGGCGGCGGCAGGGTGTGACCCCGGACTGGTAGTGCATGACGCGGACCCGGTGCGGCCGGCGGCGGCCTTGGTTCTGGCGCCGGATGTGGCGCTGCGTGCGGCAATCGGGGCGATGGCGCCGGCATGCGGTCTGGGGTTTCACCACGCGATGGGCGCGCTGGCGCCGCCGCAGACAGCAGTGCATTTGTCGTGGAGCGGCGGATTGTGGGTAAACGGTGCAGTGTGCGGGCGGTTGCGCGCAGCGGCGCAGGAGTGTGAACCCGATTGCGAACCGGACTGGCTGGTGATGGGGCTGGAAGCGCGCATGGCGGGGCGTGATTTCGCGTCCGGGGGCACGTCACTGGCTGAGGAAGGATGCGGCGGAATTGCGCCGACAGAGCTTCTGGAAAGCTGGTCCCGGCACGTGTTGTCGTGGATCAATCGCTGGAGTGTTGACGGGCCGGTGCCGCTGCTCGCCACGTGGCGCGGATTGGCGCACGCCATGGGCGAGTCTGTCGAAATATGTGTTCGCGACGCTCAGCTGACAGGGGTGTTTATCGGGGTGGATGACGAATTTTGTCTGATTCAGCGTGATGGGGGGCATGTCCGCCATGTGCCGCCCGATGCGCTGCTGGAGCCAGTGTCATGAATCTTGCGCGGGCGATTCATTTCGACGAAAGCGACATGAATATCTTTCACAGCCCGGCGCGCACGGGGGAATGGTGCATTTCCGGCGGGTTCGAATTTTCGGACTGGGGCGCGGGGGATTTGACAGGCAAGGCGCGGCAGGCCTTCACGAATGGCTGGCTTGGGGCGGAGACGTTCGGGCGGGTGACATTTGTTGCAGTTGCGCGCGTCGAAGCGCGTGAGTTCGAGGCATTGACGCTCCGGCTGGCGGAACATTTTGTCGAGATATACGGCGCGCCGTCGGTGGCCGCGGCGCTGCCGACAGCGCGCGGCGAAATGGCGCATATGGCGGAACTATGCGCGGAGGCGCCGGCCAACACATTGTTGACGGTGTTTCGCGAACTGACAGATGCCGGAGTGAAGGAGAGCTATCGCACCATCAAGGCGCAAGCGGCCGGTCTGGACATGTTCGGCATTCACGGCGAGCCCGGCGGGAGCGCCTGAGACTCCGGCGGTGCTTGTTCTTCAGTTGCGTTGTGGTGGAAAAGACGGACGCCGTCGATGGTGTAGTTGTTGATCAGCGCGCGGGCGCGGGGGCCGGCGAGCCATCGTTCGAGTGCGGCGGCGGACAGATGCTTCACATGGGGGTGCTGCGCCGGACTTACCGGCAGATAGGCATATTGGTTGAGAAGGGCGGGGTCGCCCGCATGAAGCAGGACGAGGCCGCGCTTGTTGCCGAATTTCATCCAGCTGGCGCGGTCGGACAGGATGTAGGCATCCATGGCGGCGGCCGCATTGAGGGCGGCGCCCATGCCGGCGCCAACGGCGCGATACCATTTGCCGAAACGCTGCGGGTCATGCTGTGCAGCACGCCAGAGGGCGAGTTCCCTCTTGTGGGTGCCGCTGTCATCGCCGCGGCTGACGAAAGGGGCGGCAGCGCGGGCGATACCGGCCAATGCGGCGGCGGCCGTGCCGGCTTCGGCGATACCCGCAGGGTCATGCGCCGGTCCGATCAGCACGAAATCATTGAACATGATTTCGCGGCGGTGGGTAGCAAAACCGTCGGCGACGAACGCTTCTTCGGCGGCGCGGGAGTGGACGAGGACAGCATCGACATCGCCGGCGCGTCCCAGTCTGAGCGCCTGGCCGGTGCCGACCACCAGAAGCTGCACATCGATTTCGATGTCGCGCGCCGCCGCCGGCAGCAGAATGTCGGCGAGACCGGAATGCTGGAACGAGGTGGTGGCGGCCATGCGCATGGTTTCGGCATTGGCGGCGCCCGCGACAAGGAGGGTTGCGGCGATGGCGAGCGCGCTCTTGAGGACCCCGTTGCGGCAACGGGTCATTCGACTATGTCCCCGTTCAGAAATGCGCGGGCTTCAGGCGTGGCGAGCTTGTCGGGCGCATCGGGGCCGGCGGCTGCCTCATGCAGTCGTCCGCGAAGGAGAAACAGCACATCGGTGGCCATGCGCCGGGCCTGACCCATATCGTGGGTGGCCATGACGATGCGGGTTCCGTCGGCGCGGGCGGCGGCGAGGATGGTTTCGATTTCGCGGGTAGCGCGTCCGTCGAGATTGGCGGAAGGCTCATCGAGAAACAGGATTTGCGGGCGGCGGATGAGGGCGCGGGCAAGAGCGAGTTTTTGGCGTTCACCGCCGGACAATGAGGATGCGGAGCGTTTCAGCGTACTGCCGAGGCCGACTTTCTCTGCCCATTCGGCGGCCTGGCGGCGTGCGTCGGCGCGGCCCACGCCGTGGACGCGAAGGGGATAGCCGATGTTTTCTCCCACCGAGCGGCGCATGAGGATGGGAGTCTGGAACACGTAGGCCTGGCGGGTGCGGGCCTCGGCATCAGGGACGGCCCAGGCAACTCGCCCGGCGGCGGCGCGCTCAAGCCCGTGCATGAGGCGAAGGAGCGATGTCTTCCCCGCGCCGTTGGGACCGATGACGATGGTGGTGCCGTGCGCGCCGATTTCGAGATCGACCGGGCCGACAAGGCGCTTGCGGCGGCGGCGCACTTCAGCAGCGGTCAGACGGAGCGGCAGGATGGAGGCTACCATTGGCTGGTGCGCTCCGTGCGCGAGACGGTGTGGATGAGGATATTGACGGCAATGGCGAGGGTGATCAGGACGAAACCGAGGCCGAGGGCAAGGGAGAAATTCCCCTTTGCGGTTTCCAGGGCGATTGCGGTGGTGAGCACACGGGTTGCGTGATCAATGTTTCCGCCAACGATCATGATGGCGCCGACTTCGCCGATCGCGCGTCCGAAGCCGGCAAGGGCGGCGGTGATGAGGGCGCGGCGCGCGTCCCACAGCAGCGCCTGAATACGCTGTTTTCTGGTGGTGTGGAGGGAGATCAGCAGGTCGTGATATTCGGCCCACAGGTCGCGGATGGCCTGATGGGAAATGGAGGCGATGAGCGGCGTAGCGATGATCACTTGGGCGATGATCATGGCGGTGGGCGTGAACAGCAGTCCGAGGACGCCGAACGGGCCGGAGCGGCTGAGCAGCAGATAGACAATCAGGCCGACGACGACCGGCGGCAGTCCCATGAGAGCGTTGAGCAGGGCGATGACATGTCGGCGCCAGCGAAAGCGGTTTACGGCGAGCCACGCGCCAAGGGGCATTCCGATGACCGAGGCGATGGCGACCGCCGAAAGTGTGACACGGAGCGAGCGGGCGGTGATTTCGGTGAGGTCGGGGTCGAGGATGAGGAGCAGGCGGCCCGCCTCGATCACCCCGCCAAGCAGGTCGTTCATGGCGGTGTTGTAGCATTCCTGCGGACGGGCCGGGGGATTGGCTCGTCTACGCGCCCCGGTTTGTATCGTAGACGCGGCGCGCCTCGGTCACCGCCGGAGCGGAGGAGGTTTCGGGAATGGGAACATCCCACCAGTGCCCGCCGGCTTCGGTAGCGTGGGCGGGGTCGGTCTCGATGACGAGGACAGTGGTGCGCGGGGCGTCGCGGGCGGCGGATATGGCGGCCTCAAGGTCGGCGAGGCTGTTTACTTCCTGCGCGTCGGCGCCCAGGCTCCTCGCATGGGCGGCAAAGTCAATCACGGGATTGTCCAGCATGTTGTTGAACGGCGGGCCGCCGCTGGCGCGCTGCAGGCGCTCTATGCATGCGAAACCGCGATTGTTGAGAACGATGACGGTCAAGGGAAGGCCGAGCGCCACCGAGGTGGCGATTTCGGAATTCATCATGAGCCACGAGCCGTCACCGACAAGAACAACAACCTGGCGCTCGGGCGCCGCCATCTTGGCGCCCAGCCCCCCCGGCGATCTCGTAGCCCATGCAGGAATAACCGTATTCGATGTGCCACGTGCCGGGACGCCGGACGTGCCACAGCTTGTGAAGCTCTCCCGGCAGGCTGCCGGCGGCGGCAACGATGATGGCGTCCGCCTGCGCCGCGCGCTGCACGGCGCCAATGACCTGGGCGTCCGACGGCGGCGCCGTATTGGCGGGGGCGGTTGCGGCAGTGACTTCCCTGTTCCATTCGGCGCAGGATGCGGCGGCGCGCGTGCGCCAGGCGGGCGGGGCGCGCCACGCGTCCAGCTGCGCGGAGAGCTGCGCAAGGCCGACAGCGGCGTCGGCCGCCAAGGGCAGGGCGCCATGGCGGGCGGCGTCAAGCGGGTTCACATTCAGGCCGATGAGACGCTGTGCCCCGTTGGCGAACAGGCTGCGCGAGCCGGTGGCGATGTCGGTGAGGCGGGTGCCGGCCGCAAGGATGACGTCGGCTTCCGCGGCTAGCCCGTTGGCCGCCGCGCTGCCGCTGACGCCGACCGCGCCGACATTCAGGGGATGGGATGCCGCCAGCGCGTCCTTGCCGGAATGGGTGAGCGCGACGGGGAGGTGGTGGCGGGACGCGAAATCGGCGAGTTCGCGGTCCGCGTCCGCATAGGGCACGCCGCCGCCGGCGACAAGCAGCGGCCGCTGCGCCGAGCGGAGCGCTGCCGCGGCAGCGGCCAGCGCGTCGGGATCCGGCGGCGGGCGCCGGCGCACCCACAGACGGGGTTCGAGAAAGGCTTGCGGGCAATCGAAGGCCTCCGCCTGCACATCCTGGCACAGGGCCAGCGTGACGGGGCCGCACAGCGCGGGATCGGTGAGGATCGTCAGGGCGCGGGGCAGCGCATCGAGAATCTGTTCCGGGCGGGTTATGCGGTCGAAATAGCGGCTGACGGGCCGCAGGCAGTCATTCGCGGAGACGGTGCCGTCGGCGGCCGCCTCGATCTGCTGCAATACCGGGTCGGGGCGGCGATTGGCGAAGACATCCGCCGGGAGCAGCAGGAGCGGCAGGCGGTTGACGTGGGCAGTCGCGGCGGCGGTAACGAGATTGGTGGCGCCGGGGCCTATGGAAGTAGTGCACACCATGAAGCGGCGGCGGCGGTTCTGTTTGGCAAAGCCGATGGCGGCGAGGGCCATGGCCTGCTCGTTATGGCCGCGCCATGTCGGCAGTCGGCCGCGCAGATGGGACAGGGCTTCGCCGAGGCCGGCGACATTGCCATGGCCGAAAATGGCCCATATGCCCGCAATCAGCGGTGTTTCGCGCCCGTCAATGAGGGTGTGCTGCGCCGCCAGCCAGCGCGTTAGCGCCTGGGTCATGGTCAAGCGAAGGGCGGTCATGGGCGGCTCCTCACGGCTGCGGGGCGGTGGCCGACGGCGTCTCAGGCAAGCAGCTTGGCGGTGATTTCGTGAAGATCTGGTGAGAGGCCCGGCGCGGCGCGAATTTGCTCCAGGGCCGCGCGCATGACGCCGCGGCGCGCTTCATCGAAGCGGCGCCAGCGGCTGAACGGCGTCATGAGACGCGCCGCAAGCTGCGGGTTGCAGCCGTCAAGGGCCAGCACATGTTCGGACAGGAACCGATAGCCTTCGCCCGTCGAGGCATGAAAGCGCAGGGGATTGCCCATGGCAAAGCCGCCGATAAGGGCGCGCACCCGGTTGGGATTGGTGAAGGAGAAGGCGCGGTGATGCAGGAGTTCGGTGACGCGCGCCAGCGTGTCGGAGCGGTGTGAGCGCGCCTGCAGGGCGAACCATTTGTCGATGACCAGCGGTCGCTCGCGAAACCGATCGTGGAAGTCGGCGAGGGCGGCGTCGCGGGCGGGTCCGGTGTCATCCGCCAGCAGGGTGAGCGCCGCCATACAGTCGGTCATGTTGCGGGCGTTGTTGTAATGCTCGACCACCCGCTGCCGAGCGTGTTGTCCGGGCGTCTTCGCCAGATAGAACAGTGCCTGGTTTCGCAAGGCGCGGCGGGCGGCGTGTTCCGCATCCGCGCTCTGGGGATTGTGCGACCCGTTGGCGTCGTAAAGCGCCTCGAATTCCGCGTGAAGTGCAGCGGTGGTCGCAGCGCGCAGGGCCTCGCGGGTGCGGTGAACGGCGTCGAAGTCCGATACCGGCATGAGGTCGGCGAGTTCGTCGAGGCCGGGCAGCCTGAGCGCTTCGGCGCACAGCGCACGGTCTTCGTCGGCGCGGGCGATGGTGCCGTGCAGCGCCTCGATATAGCTGTTCCACGCCGCTGGCGAGGGGAGGCTGCCGCCGGCCCGCAAGTCTTCGGTGACCGTCAACAGCAGGCGCGATGCAAGCTGCTGCCCGGCCTCCCAGCGATTGAACGGATCCGTGTCGCGGGCCATAAGGAAGGCTAGGTCATCGTCACTCCGCCGGGTCTTGAGGCGCACGGGGGCGGAAAAGCCGCGGTTGAGCGACAGGACCGGCATCGCGTTCGGCGTGCCGGCTCCCACAAAGTCGCCGGCAAAACGGAAACTCTGTGTGTCCGCAGTCAATTCGAGGGTGCGGGGGCCGGGGGGTTGTTCGGGTTCGCCCTCGAGCCGCAGCGGCAATGGCTTTCCCGTGCGGTTCAGCAGGGCGATCTCGAACGGCATATGAAGAGGAAGCTTGTCGGGCTGGTCGGGGGTCGGCGGCGTGCGCTGGGAGATGGTGAGATCGAAATGCCCGGTATTCGCGTCGGCCGCGCTGGAGATTTCGATTTCCGGTGTTCCGGACTGCGCGTACCAGCGCATGAAGTGCGTGAGGTCCCGCCCGTTCGCGTCGGCCATGGCAGCGACAAACTGGTCGCATGTCGCGGCTTCGCCGTCATGCCGTGCGATGTAGGTGTCCATGCCGCGCCGGAAGCCGTCCGCTCCCAGCAGGGTATGGAGCATGCGCACGACCTCGGCGCCTTTCTCATAGACGGTGGCGGTGTAGAAATTATTGATTTCGATGTACGAATCGGGCCGTACCGGGTGCGCGAGCGGGCCGCCATCCTCGGTAAACTGGCGGGCCCTGAGGGCGCGCACATCGCGGATGCGCTGCACCGCGGGAGAGGTGCGGTCGGCGCTGAACTGGCGGTCGCGGAAAACGGTCAGCCCTTCCTTCAGGCTGAGCTGGAACCAGTCACGGCATGTGATGCGGTTGCCGGTCCAGTTGTGGAAATATTCGTGGGCGACCACCGCCTCGATCAGGGCATGGTCGTCGTCCGTGGCGGTTTCCGTGTCTGCGAGGATGTACTGGGCGTTGAAGATATTGAGGCTTTTATTCTCCATCGCACCCATGTTGAAGTCGGAGACGGCAACGATGTTGAAGCATTCGAGGTCGTATTCGAGGCCGTAGGTCTCTTCGTCCCAGCGCATGGCGCGCTTGAGTGCTTCAAGCGCGAAGGCGCAGCGCGATTCATTGCCGTGTTCGACATAGATATTGAGCGCGACTTCACGGCCCGAGGCAGTGGTGAAGTGGTCTCCTACGGCGGCCAGATCGCCCGCCACAAGCGCGAACAGGTAGGAGGGTTTGGGAAACGGGTCGTGCCACCGCGCCATATGACGCCCCTGGCCAAGGTCGCATGTCGCGATGAGATTGCCGTTGCTGAGGAGTATGGGCGCGTCGGGGCGCCGGGCAATGAGGGTCACGGTATAGACCGCGAGGTTGTCGGGGCGGTCGGTGAACCAGGTGATGCGGCGGAAACCTTCGGCTTCGCATTGGGTGCAGAACACGCCATTGGAGATATAGAGGCCTTCGAGGCGCGTATTGTCGCGGGGACGGCAGCGTGTGGCGAGCTCGACAATGCCGGTGCGGCCGGGGTCGGGAAGGGTCAGGCTGTCGGGTGTGAGCCGGTAGTCACCGGCGGAGAGCCTTGCGCCGTTGAGGCGAACGGAATCCAGCGTGAGGTCTTCACCGTCGAGGATGAGGGGCGCGCCGTGGTCCGTATTGCGCCGGGTTTCGAGGGTGGCGCGGACACGGGTTTCTTCGGCGTCGAGGTCGAATTCGAGCGCGATGTGCGTGATGCTGTGTGCCGGTGGACGGTAATCGGCGCGCCGGGTCGGTTGCGGTGTCCGGGTGTTCATGCTGCGCTCCCGGCGGGTCTTGTCAGGCTTTGCACGAGGCGGCGCGGGCTGGCGCCGCCTCGGTCATGGGCGAGGCTTTGCGGCCTATTGCAGATCGTCGGCGATGGCTGCGATGCCGACCTGGGCGCATTCTTCATCCTGGTCGCCGGTGGCTCCGCTGACGCCGACTCCACCGACCTGGTGTCCGTCGGAGGTCATGATGGGAACGCCGCCGGGGAATGCGGCGATGCCGGGAATTTCAGCGATTCCGGGCAGGGGGCCGGGTTCGCCGTCCTTGCCGTAAGCCAGTTCGCTTACGAGGCGGGTGGGGAACGGAAACGCGGTTGATGTCTGGCCCTTCAACATGGCGATCTGGATGCTGCCGAGGAACGCGCCGTCCATGCGGTGGAACACGGTGAGATTGCCGCCGTCGTCATAGACGGCGATATTGATGGGCCGCCAGCCTTTTTCGACGGCGAGCGCAGCGCATACATCAGCGATTTTCTCGGCCATTGCCAAGGTGAGGATGGGTTTGGTTTCACGCGCCTGGGCGCTGAAAGCCGTGAGAATGAGCGCTGCACCAAGCATGGCGGCGCCGGCCATCCGAAAACGGGTCATTGCGACACTCCTGGATGATAATGACGGTGATTGCGAAGCGGCAGGCACGCCGCCCCGGCGGCAGGTTACTGTTTGGGCCCCCCACTGGCAATTCGGCCTTCCCGACCCCATCGTCGTAGGCTCGGCGCCCCCGACACGCATGATGCGAGAGCGGATAACGAGGTGATATCCGCTCAGGGATGAGGTGATATCCGCTCAGGGATATGGTCTGCTGCGTGCCGCTTGGTCGATCAACCGGAGCGGAACTTCATGTCCGTGGCCCCCGCTGGTCACAGCAGGCCCAGCTCGCGCAGTTCCTGTTCCATGTCGGGGGGCAGATGCGGGGAAGCATATGTCTCACGGTCCGGCGGTGCGTCGGCTGCTTCGAGATAGCGCCAGCCCTGCATGGGGCGGGCGGCTCGGGGGACGGTTTCCACGAGTTCGGGGCCGAGGAGGATGGCGCAGCGCTTGAGACCGCTGCGGTCGCCCGCCGGTTCCAGCGCCACCACCGGCTGGCGGACGCAAATTGCACCCTTGATAATCCAGTAGAGCGAGCCTTGGCCGGCGATTTCGGACGCTCTTCGCGGCATGTTGCGCGTGAGGTGAACAAGAACGGCCGGTTCGCCCGCCGCACGCCGGGATTCGAGGCGTTCCGCCTGGCGCGCGCGCAATTGGGGCAGCGAGTCGATGCCAACGCACATTTTCAGCATATGCAGCGCCATGGGGTTATGATGCCATGACGCGGGGTGCTATTCGATGAAATTCGATGGGAAAAGAAGGACGAGGAGAAGCGACGATGCCGCAATTCGAGCCGTTCCGCGGTGTTATGCCGCCGGTTGTCACGCCGTTTACCGACACGTTGGAGCCGGACCGCGCGGCGTTTGTTGCCCATTGCCGCTGGCTGCTGGACGAAGGCGCGGACGGGCTTGCGGTGTTCGGCACGACGAGCGAGGCGAATTCACTGTCGGGTGAAGAACGCATGGCGCTGCTGGATGCACTGGGGGAAGACGGGTTCGACGCCGGAAGGCTGATGCCGGGCACGGGCTGCTGTGCGCTGCCGGACACGGTGCGCCTGACGCGTCATGCGCTGGATGCCGGGTGCGGCGGAGTGTTGATGCTGCCGCCCTTCTACTACAAGGGGGTCAGCGATGACGGCATTTTTGCCAGCATAGCCGAGGTAATCGAGCGCATCGGCGATTCGCGGCTCCGCGTTTATCTCTATCACATACCGCCAATGGCGCAGGTTGGGTTCAGCCTGGAGCTGGTGGGCCGCCTGATCAAGGCTTATCCGGGAACAGTCGTGGGCCTGAAGGACAGTGCGGGAAACTGGAGCAATACCGAAGCCTTGATTCGGGAGTTTCCGGATTTCGCAACATTTTCGGGTTCGGAAGTATTTTTGCTGGCGAATTTGCGGGCCGGAGGCGCCGGCTGCATCACCGCCACCGGCAATGTGAACCTGGCAGCGATCAGGGAGTTGTACCTGCGCTGGCAGGAGCCGGAAGCGGACGCGTTGCAAGCGGAACTCACGGCGCTGCGCAAGACCATTCAGATGCAGCCGACGATTCCGGCGCTGAAGGCCATTCTGGCGGCGCATCACGGCGCGCCGGGCTGGGCGCGGGTGCGGCCGCCGCTGGCAGCGCTGGACGAGGCGGCGGCAACGGCGCTGGTGGGCGCACTGCGCGCCCGGGACTTCGCCCTGGCGGCCTAGGGATTCAGTCCGCCCCCGCGACGAACGTTTCAAGCCAGTGAATGTCGTAGCGCCCGGCCTGGAAGTCGGGCGCTTCGACGATGCGGCGATGCAGGGGCAGCGTGGTGGGGATGCCATCGATGACAAATTCCTCAAGACTGCGCTTGAGGCGCATCAGGCATTCTTCGCGGCTGCTGCCATGAACGACGAGCTTGGCGACCATGCTGTCGTAGAACGGCGGCACAGTGTAGCCGGCATAGAGGGCTGAGTCGACGCGTACGCCGAGGCCGCCGGGCGGATGGTAGTCGGTAACGGCGCCGGGCCGCGGGGCGAACGTGTCGGGGTCTTCGGCAGTGATACGGCATTCGATGGCGTGCCCCCGCAGCGGGATATCGTGCTGTTTCAGGTCAAGCGGGGCGCCGGCAGCAATGCGTATCTGCTCGCGCACGAGGTCGATGCCGGTGATCATCTCGGTGACCGGGTGTTCGACCTGAATGCGCGTATTCATTTCAATGAAATAGAAGGCATTGTTTTCGTAGAGAAATTCTATGGTTCCGGCGCCCCGGTAGCCAAGGGCGGCAACGGCCCTGGCGGCGCGCTCGCCGATGGCGGCGCGGGTTTCGGCGTCGAGCGCGGGTGACGGAGCTTCCTCAACGAGTTTCTGGTGGCGGCGTTGCAGGGAGCAGTCTCGTTCGCCGAAATGGATCACGCGTCCGCCATTGTCGGCGAGTATCTGGATTTCGATATGGCGCGGCGTGGCGAGGTACTTTTCGAGAAACACCGCGCCATTGCCAAAGGCTTCCTCGGCCTCGCGCGACGCCAGTTCGAGGGCGGCGGACAGGTCGCCCTCGCTGCGTGCGACCTGCATTCCGCGCCCGCCGCCGCCGGCGGAGGCCTTTACCAGCACGGGATATCCGATGGCGGCGGCAAGGCGGCGCGCCTCGGCGCCGTCCTGCACCGGGCCGTCGGAACCGGGTACGAGCGGCAGGCCGCGGCTCTGCATGGCGGTGCGGGCGGCGAGCTTGTCCCCCATCAGGCGGATATGGTCGGGGGTCGGGCCGATGAAAGTAACACCGTGCGCCTGCACGATTTCGGCAAAACGCGCGTTTTCGGCGAGAAAGCCGTAGCCGGGATGGACGGCCTCGGCGCCGGTGACTTCGGCGGCGGCGATCAGGGCGGGGATGTTCAGGTAGCTGTCCCTGGTCGGCGGCGGGCCGATGCACACGGCTTCGTCAGCGAGGCGCACATGCATGGCGTCGGCGTCGGCGGTGGAGTGGACGGCTACAGTGCGAATTCCCATTTCGCGGCAGGCGCGATGGATTCGCATGGCGATCTCGCCGCGATTGGCGATCAGGACCTTGTGGAACACGTCGCAGCTCGCGGTGACCGGCTATTCGATCACGGCGAGAACCTGGCCATATTCGACCGGCGTATTGTTGGCGGCGAGAATGCGGGTGACCGTGCCGGCGCGGGGGGCGCGGACCGGGTTCATCGTCTTCATCGCTTCGATGATGAACATGGTTTCTCCTTCGGCGATCAACCCGCCCTCGGTGACGAAAGGCCGCTCCTGCGGGCCGGGCGCGACATAGAGTGTGCCAACCATGGGCGAGACCACGGCGCCGGGGTGGTTGGCGTCGGCCGAAGCCTCTTGGGCGGGCGCCGGCCCGGCCGGTTTGGGGGCTGCTTCCGGCGCGGCAGGGAGCGCGAACCTGCCGGTATTGCGCGCAACGCGAATGCGCCGGGCATCCTCGGCGAGTTCGATTTCGTCGAGGCCGGTTTCCTCAAGAAGCTCGGCGAGGCGGCGGATCAGGTCTTCGTCAAGCACGAACTCGCCGGTCATGGGCCGCGCTCATCAAGCATTTCCGCCAGTCCTGCTATGGCCAGCCGGTAGCCGGCGCTCCCAAGGCCGCAAATCACGCTCCGGGCGGCGAGGGACATATAGGAATGTCGGCGGAACGGGTCGCGGGTATGGATGTTCGACATATGTACCTCGATCACCGGCCCGTCAAAAGCGAGCAAGGCGTCCATGATGGCGATGGAGGTGTGGCTGTAGCCTCCGGCATTGATGATTATTCCGTCAAAGCTCTGCCGCGCCTGCTGTATCCAGTCGATGAGGGTTCCTTCGGAATTGGTTTGCCGGCATTCGACCTGCAGGCCTGCCGCTGCTGCGGCGTGCCGGCACAGGCTCTCCACGTCCGCCAGGGTTTCACGGCCATAGATTTCTGGCTGTCGCGTGCCGAGCAAATTGAGGTTGGGCCCGTTGAGGACCAGAACGGAACGCTCCATTGCGCCTGCCCATCACAATCCGTTGGGTTTGGATTTGTGCGAAACTACTATGTACAGTTTGGCGTCCTTGCGCAAGCATCGGCGCCATGCGCCGGAGCCGAGGCGGATTGAATCCCGGCGCTGCCGCTTCCATATTTGCCTCCGTGTCGACATTTGCTTTCATTCCGATACCGGGCGCTGAGCTCGGCAAAAAGGGTGCGCGATGAAAATTACAGTCAACGGCGAAGCGCAGGATATCGACGCGCCGATTACGGTTGCCGAGCTGCTTGCCCGGCTGGGTCTTGACTGTCGGAAGATTGCGGTTGAACGCAACCGGGAGATTGTCCGCCGTGCAGCCTTTGCGGAGACCGCGCTGCATGACGGCGACCGGGTGGAGATCGTGCATTTCATCGGCGGCGGCAGCGATGCCGGGGCGGATGATGATGGCTGGTCCGTGGCCGGCAAGCGCCTGCGGTCGCGCCTGATCGTCGGCACGGGGAAATACAAGGATTTGCAGGAGACCGCGGATGCCATCGCCGCTTCAGGAGCGGAAGTGGTGACGGTCGCGGTACGGCGGGTCAATGTGACCGACCCCGGCGCGCCGATGCTGATGGATTATGTGGATCCAAAAAAATATGTGTACCTGCCGAACACCGCGGGGTGTTACACGGCGGATGATGCGCTGCGCACGCTGCGCCTCGCGCGCGAGGCGGGGGGATGGGAGCTCGTGAAGCTCGAAGTCCTGGGTGACGAGCAGACGCTTTATCCCGACATGACCGAGACGCTGGCGGCGGCAGAGGCACTGATTGTCGACGGTTTTCAGGTGATGGTGTATTGCAGTGACGATCCCATCATGGCGCGCCGTCTGGAGGATATCGGCTGCGCCGCGATCATGCCGCTGGGAGCGCCGATCGGTTCCGGGCTGGGCCTGCAAAACCCGGTCAATATTCGCATCATCATCGAGAATGCCGGCGTACCGGTAATCGTGGATGCCGGCGTCGGCACGGCGTCCGACGCAGCCGAGGCGATGGAACTCGGCTGTGATGCGGTGTTGATGAACACCGCGATTGCCGGCGCGTCGGACCCGGTTCTGATGGCAAAGGCGATGCGGGCGGCTGTCAAGGCCGGACGCCGGGCCTATCGGGCGGGCCGCATTGCGAAAAAGCAGTATGCGTCGCCGTCTTCGCCGCTGGCGGGTCTGATCTGACCGCCGCGGCGCGGTTTATTCCAGCAGGCCGGCGAGGAGCTGGCGGGTTTCAAGAAGGTGGACAGCGCAGGCCAGCGGCGGATCATTGTCCTCCAGCTGGTCCGGGCAGACTTCTGAGAGCGTGAGGCCTCCGGCTTCGTCGGAACCGGTTTCAGCGCTCAGCGCATTGCTCAGGTCAGCTTCCCGCATCGCCTTGTCCTCGGTGTGATCGGCGATGATGTCCGGAGTTATGCCGTTGGCCTGGATCGAGCGTTCCGCAGGCGTGTAATAGCGAGCGGTGGTGAGGCGCAGGGCGCCGCCGCCGTTCAGCGGCATGATGGTCTGGACCGATCCCTTGCCGAAGGAGCGTGTGCCCAGGACGACGGCGCGGTCATGGTCCTGGAGCGCGCCGGAGACGATTTCCGATGCTGATGCCGAGCCGGCGTTTATCAGGACGATTATCGGCGCGTCGTTGGTGTCGTCGGCCATGCCGGCGCGGAAGCGGTGCACCGACCGGTTGTCGCGGCGGCGGGTGGAGACGATTTCGCCGCTGCTCAGGAAGGTGTCGGTGATACCGACAGCCTGGTCCAGCAGGCCGCCCGGATTGTCGCGCAGGTCGAGCACGAAGCCCGCGGGCTTGCCGTCGATCTGGCGGTTCAGGTCGCGGACGGCGCGGCGCACGCTGTCCTTCGCGCGTTCGTTGAAGGTGGTGACGCGGAGATAGCCGACGCTGCCCTCGACTCGTGCATGGACAGATTCGATTCGCACGATGGCGCGTCTGATGGTGACGGGGAACGTGTCCTCGGCGGGCGGGCGACGAATCTGCAGGTTGATGCTGGTGCCCGCGGGGCCGCGTATCCTGCGCACGGCTTCCTGCAAGGTGAGGCCCAGCACCTCGATTTCGTTGATGCGGGTAATGAGATCGCCGCTCTGGAGTCCGGCCTCCGCGCCCGGCGTGCCGTCAATGGGCGCAACGACGCGGACAAGGCCGTTCTCCATGGTGACTTCGACGCCGATGCCGCCGAAATGTCCGCGTGTGCGGACCTGCGTCTCCCGGAAATGTTCGGGGGAGAGATAGGCCGAATGGGGATCGAGCCCGGCGAGCATGGTGTTGACGCCGGAGTCCATGAGGTTCTCGGCCGCGAGCGGGTTGTCGGGCGGCTCCGCGGGGGCGGGTTGTTCGGGGTCGTTGTCGTTCTGCGCCAGTTTTTCGAGGTTTGCATTGCCTTGCGCGGCTTCAAATCCTTCGAGTGCCAGCAGGACCATCGACTGGGCGGTTACCGGCTCGACGAATTCCTCGTGCGCAACGCTGAAAATTTCAGCGAATCTGTCGAGTTGGCGGGTGCGCTCCTCAGCTTCCGGCGCAGGTGACACGCTCTTGTCGAAGGCGTGGGAGATAGCGCTGAGTTCGGGGAAGTCTTCAAGGGCGTCCTGAAAGGAGGCATGGGCGGAGTCGGCACCGCCGGAGCGCAGGAGTCCGGGGCCGCAACTCCCGATGGCGAGGGCGAGGACGAAACTGCCGGCAAGGTGCGCGAACTTTCGCACGCCTTGCCGCGGCTGTTTCGCCGGCATGTGCACCTCAGCCCGCGCGGGCCGCGGCAATGGCGCCGCGCATGGTGTCAAGGTCTATGGCGCCGCGGAATATGCGGTCGCCGACGATAAATGCCGGCGTTCCCTCGATGTTGAGCGCGCGGGCGAGGTCGCCCACGACCTCCAGTTGCGCCTCGGTTTCGGGAGCGCGCATATCGGCGGCGAGCCGGTTCACATCAAGACCCACTTCCGCCGCGATGTCGAAGATCTGTTCGTCCTCAAATGCGCCGCGCGCGTTCATCAGGGCTACGTGGAACTGGAGGTATTTGTCCTGATTTTGCGAGGCGAGAGCAGCGCGCGCCGCCTGCCGCGACTCCGGACTGAGAATCGGAAACTCCTTGAACACGACACGAAGGTTGTTGTCTTCCCGCAGCACGGTCATGAGCATGTCGAGCGAGCGCTTGCAATATCCGCAGCGGTAATCGAAGAACTCGACAACGGTGATGTCGCCGCGGGGGTTGCCGGCCGCGGGCGCGGCGGGGTCGTGCAGCAGCTCGTCACGCAAGGCGACGAGGTTTGAAGTTGCCTGGGCGCGCCGGTCCGCTTCCTGCCGGCGGTTGTACTCGCGCACCGATTCGATGATTTTTTCCGGGTTCTCGGCAATATAGGCGTCGATCAGTTTCTCGACGGCGAGGCGCTGCGCCTCGGTGAGGGCGGTGTCGCTGTCGGCGGCGAGCGCCGGGGTGACCAGGGCACCGGCCAGGGCGGCGCCCACCAGCAGGCGGCGCAGCGGCTTGGCGAGCGCGCCGCGAACCCCGTGAAGGAAAGTGGTCGCCATGAGTGCTTCTCCCCTGTTTCGAGCCGCGGTCCGACCCGCTTGTCCATCCGGCAGAATGTAATCGGCGCGCTGCTTGATGTGAACACCCGTGTCCAGGGAATGCAATCCAGGCATGGCTGCTATGCTGCAACGCAGAAATCAATATTGTTGCAATGCACCATATCCTGGATGTAATCTGCCCGCCAGACGGAGCATTCTATGCGAGTTTGCTTGCCCTGATCGGGCATTTCCTCCCTGAAGCTCGGGCCGCAGCCTTGTGCTGCGGCCTTTTTTCTGTGTGCTGGGCGTGATCAACGCATGGCACAGGAATTGTGCGCCGCAGGCCGGGGGGAATAGACTGGCACCTGGCTACCCATCTCCAAGCAGGAACCTGCCATGTCAGCTACCGACGAATTTCTCGCCAACAATGCCCGGTACGCCGACGCGTTCGACAAGGGCGACGTGCCGCCGCCCCCTGCTCGCAAGGCTGCCATCGTAGCCTGCATGGATGCGCGCATCGAGACCGGGGCCATGCTCGGGCTGAAGGAGGGCGACGCCCATGTAATCCGTAATGCCGGCGGGGTCGTTACCGACGATGTGCTGCGTTCCCTGACCATCTCTCAGCGGATGCTCGGGACTCGCGAGATCATCCTCATTCACCATACCGACTGCGGCATGGTGACTTTCACCGACGATGGGGTGAAGGCGCAGATCGAGGCGGAAACCGGCCTCAGGCCAGCATTCGCCTTTGAGGCGTTCCCCGATGTCGAAGAGGATGTCCGGCAGTCCATTCGCCGCATCAAAGCCTGCCCCTTCATCCCGGAAAAGGGCTGGATTCGCGGTTTCGTGTACGACGTCGCTACAGGCAAGCTCAACGAAGTCACATAGCGCGGGAAGTCGCCGAAGCCGCCTCGTCGCGCCGGCGGCCAGGAGCTACAGGGGAAGCAGGTCGTTCATCTGGCGAGTGGCGACCGTGAGCATCGCGAAGTCGAATTCCGGCTGGGCGCGCAGGTCCGCGATCAGGTTTTCATGCCGAGTCAGCACCGCTTTGTTATCGGCCGCCCATTGTTCGATATTCCCTCCCGCGTCCAGTACGCGCGTGGTGAGGGACGTCTGGCGGTTGTACAGCTCGTCTATGGAAGCCGCCGCCGCCTGGCGTTGCCAATGGGTCGAAGCGGCAATATCCCCGGCGCGGGTACGCAGCCAGTCAAGTCCGAGACGGCGGCCGATCGCGAAGAAAAGACGGCCGGTTTCCCGCACCGGGGCGCCGGTGTGGTCTGCAGCATCGACGATGAAGCATGCAGCGTGGAGCGGACCGGCAGCGGCGATGAATTGCGCGAGATCGTCAGGCACGCCCTTTTGGGTTAGCCGCCCGGTATGCGCCGAGACCTCCGCGCGCAGATTGTCGGGGAGGATGGTGTCGATCCCCCTCTGCAATTCGTCGATACCGGCGCCGAACAACTGCGCGACAGCCGCGCAGTCCAGCGGTTGCGGGCGGCGGCGCAGAAACCACAGGGTGGAATGTTCCATCAGTGCGCGCAGGACCAGGTACATGTCGTGCTGGACTGTCGAATCTACCTTGTTGTCGAGGCTCTCGATGGCAGTCCAGCGGCGCTGCAGGTTGAACGCGGCGCGCGTCGCCACGTAGGCGCGGGCAATGTCGCTGGCTTCCATGCCGGTTGCTTCGCGCGTCATCGGCACGAAAACCATGCTGGCGCGGTTGACAATGCTGTTCGCGAGCACGGTGGCGATGATTTCGCGCCGCAGGCGGTGGGCGTGGATGCGGGGGCGGTAGCGATCGACGAGGACCTCGGGGAAGTAGCGTTCGAGATCCTCCGTGAGAAACGGGTCGTCCGGTACGTCCGAGGCAAGCAGTTCGTCGTAGAGGGCGAGCTTGGCATAGGCATAGAGGACCGAGATTTCAGGTCGCGAGAGTCCTTCGCCGTCGCTACGCATTTCGGCGACGGTTTCATCATCGGGCAGCGCTTCGACGCTGCGGTCAAGGCGCCCGTCGCGTTCCAGGCTCTGCATCATGCGGTGCTGGAGGTCGATTCGCGTGGTGCCCAGCGATTCGATGATGCTGATGCCGGCGGTTTGCAGGTAATTGTTGGTGAGGCAGCGCTGCGCCACGTCGTCGGTCATTTCGGCGAGCAGGGCATTGCGCTCCTCGCGGCTCAGGTCGCCCGCGGCTTCGACAGCGCCGAGCAGTACCTTGATATTGACCTCATGGTCCGAACAATCGACCCCGGCGGAGTTGTCCACGGCGTCGCTGTTGAGCCGCACGCCGCGCCGCGCCGCTTCGATGCGGGCGCGTTGCGTGAGGCCGAGATTGCCGCCTTCGCCGACCACTTCGCAACGCAATTCCGCGGCGGAAATGCGCACAGCGTCATTGGCGCGGTCGCCGACTTCGGCGTCAGTCTCGCCGGCGGCGCGGATATAGGTGCCGATGCCGCCGTTCCACAGCAGATCGACCGGCGCACGCAGCAGCGCCGAGATGAGCTGGTTGGGAGTCAGGGTTTCTTCATCGGTGTCCAGCATGAGGCGGATTTCGGGCGACAGCGCTATCGACTTGGCGCTGCGATCGAATACGCCGCCGCCCTGCGAAATGAGGCCGGGGTCGTAGTCGCGCCAGCTCGAGCGCGGAAGCCCGAACAGGCGTTGGCGTTCGGCGAACGCGGCTTCCGCGCCGGGGTCTGGGTCGAGGAAGATGTGAAGGTGGTTGAAGGCGCCGACCAGGCGGATATGGCGCGACAAGAGCATGCCGTTGCCGAACACATCGCCGGACATGTCGCCGATGCCGACCACGGTAAAGGGTTCGTTCTGGGTGTCATGGCCGATTTCGCGAAAATGCCGTTTGACGGCTTCCCACGCGCCGCGGGCGGTGATTCCCATGCGCTTGTGGTCATATCCGGCGGAGCCGCCGCTAGCGAAGGCGTCGCCGAGCCAGAAGCCGCGCGCTTCCGCGATACTGTTGGCGATATCGGAAAATGTCGCGGTTCCCTTGTCTGCAGCGACGACGAGATAGGGGTCATCGCCGTCATGGCGCACAGTGTCGGGCGGCGAAATGATGGCGCCGTCCTGCATATTGTCGGTGATCTCGAGCAGGGCGCCGATGAAGATGCGGTAGCAGGCGACGCCTTCAGCCTGATGCGCGTCGCGGTCCGCCTGTGGTTTCTTGACGACGAAGCCGCCCTTGGCGCCCACAGGCACGATGACGGCGTTCTTCACCATCTGGGCTTTCATGAGGCCGAGAATTTCGGTTCGGTAGTCCTCCGGGCGCGATGACCAGCGCAGACCGCCCCGGGCGACCGGGCCGCCGCGCAGATGCACCCCTTCGACGCGCGGGCTGTAGACGAAGATTTCCGCCATCGGCCGCGGCAGCGGCATGTCGTCAAGGCGTGCGGAGTCGAGTTTGAAGGCGATATGGGCGAGTGGTTCGCCCGTGCGGTCGGTCTGGAAGAAGTTGGTGCGCAAGGTCGCCTGCACCGCGTTGAGGAAGCGGCGGATGATGCGGTCCTGGTCGAGGCTCTCGACCTGGTCGAGGGCGGCCAGGATATCGGCGGTGAGGGCGGTTTCGCCGCGGTCTCCGGTGAGGCGCGGGTTGAAGCGGGCGACAAACAGGTTGACGAGCCGCCGGGCGAGCGCCGGGTTGGCGGCTAGCGTCTGCTCCATATAGGTCTGGCTGAACGGAATGCGCACCTGGCGGAGGAATTTGGCGTAGGCGCGGAGGACGGTAACTTCGCGCCAGTCCAGTCTCGCGCGGATGACGAGTTCGTTGAACCCGTCATCCTCGGCTTCGCCGCGCCAGATACGGGCGAATGCGGTCTGGAAGCGTTCGCGCAGCCCGGCCGTGTCGATTTCGCCGTCGTCGCGGTCGTGGAGGCCGAGGTCGTGGATCCACACATCGTGGTCGTCATGGACCGCGGAGAGGCGGTAGGGAAATTCGTCGGTGACGCGGAACCCCATATTTTCGAGAATGGGCAGGACGTCCGAGAGAATGAGCTGTTCGCCGCAGCGGTAGATCTTGAAACGGACGCGGCCCGGCTCCGGCGGACGGTAGAGGTTGAGTGCAAGGCCGCCGCTCTTGCGGGCGATTTCCATGCGTTCGATGTCGAGTACCGCGGCCCCGGCGGTGAAGCGGTCGCGGTAGGCGCGGGGGAAGGCGGCGCCGTAGCGGCGTTCGAGAGCGGCCGCGCGGGCGTCGTCACTGGCTGTTTTCAGCGCTTCGCGGAGATTGTCGTCCCAGCCGCGCACCGCGGCGACAAGCCGCGCCTCCACCGCTTCGATGCGGTAGGCGGGCACTTCGCCGGGCGTGGTGCGGACAAGCACCTGGAGACACGCCAGGGGACTGTTGTCGAGTTGGGTGGACCAGGCCTCGCAGCGCCCGGAAAAGGCCGATTCCAGGATTCCCGATATGCGTTCGCGCAAGGCTGAGTCATAGCGTTCGCGCGGGACGAAGACGAGGCTCGAGACGGCCCAGCCGAAGCTGTCATTGCGGGCGAACAGGCGCAGGCGCGGCCGCTCGCGCAAATGGACAATGCCGAGCGCGGTTTCCAGCAGCGCGTCTTCGTCATACTGGAAGAGCTCATCGCGCGGGAAGTTTTCCAGCACATGCCGCAGCGCCTTGCCGCCATGTCCTGCCGGGGCAAAGCCCGAGCGCTCCATGACGGCGGCAACCTTTTGCCGCAGCAGGGGCACGGCGGCGGGCGAACGATTGTAGGAGAGGGAGGTATAGAGGCCGAGAAAGCGGTGAACACCAATGACGGTCCCGGCGGCGTCGTAGCGCTTGATTTCCACCGAGTCCATGTGGGTTCCGCGGTGGACGGTGGCGCGGCGGGCGCTCTTGGTGACGATGAGCAGGCCGGGGTCGTGCAGGCGCTGGAGCACTTCCCGCGGCAAGGGGCGCCCGCGCGCGGCGGCCCGGTTGTCGCGTTCCTCCGCGCGCCGCATGATGCCGAGCGCAGAACCCGGAACGCCGCCAAGCAGCGCGTGGCCGTCGTCGGGCCGGATGTCGTAGCAGCGATAACCGAGAAACGTGAAATGGTCGTCAGCGAGCCAGCGCAGAAACGCTGTGACTTCGCCGCGGTCGCAATGGCCGCCGGCGGTGCCGGCCTCTGGAGGGACTTCGGGAAGTTCCGCCCCCGCAGCGGCGAGGCGGTCGCGCATCGTCGGCCAGTCATCGACGGCGAGCCGCACATCTTCGAGAATGTGGGCGATTTGCGCAGTCAGGGCGGCGATGTCGTCGCGGCCCCCTTGGCGGTCGATTTCGATGCGCACAACCGCTTCGGCGATGGGGTTGTCGGCGGCTTCCGCGTCAATCTGCTGCAAGGCGCCGTCGGGGGAACGCGAGACGGTGTATATGGGGTGGGAAACAAAATGGATGGCAATGTTGCGCCGGTTCAGTTCGGTGGTGACCGAGTCGACGATGAAGGGGCGGTTGTCGGTAACGATGTCGATGACCGTGCGCGGTGATGCCCAGCCGTCGGTTTCAGGGTCCGGGTCGTAGATACGCAGCCGGTCCTCGCCGGGAATGCGCGTGTGCATGAAGTCGAAGAGGCGCAGGGCGGCGAAGTGGAGGTCTTCCATGGTGCGCTCTGCGGCGTCTTCCGCGGGCGTATGGGCGTAGAATTCACGGACGAAGCGCGCCACCGCTTCGGCGCTGTCACCGTCGGCATGGCTGCGCCCGAAGGCAATGACGCGGTCGATCAGTTCGGTGTCGGCGAGCGTGCGTATCGTCGCCATGGGTCACCTCATCACGCATGTTTGATACCCGGCGGAGGGCCGGACGGGATGGCGCGGCGACGCCGCGCTTTCGCCGCAGTTTACCATATTTCCACAGCGCGCCCCGGCGGCGGGATATTGACGGGGCGGCGGATTCGAATAGATATGACGCCTGCGCCGGGGGTATTCAGGCCGTATCCGGTGGCGGCAGGGACGAGTGACGCGGCCTGCGATGAAGGTGGTTTTCGAGAGAGGGAGTGACCCTTGAGCGCAACCAAGCCGCGGCGCCGGCGCCTGTCGGTGACCGATATTGCAGCCCGCAAGGGCGGCGACGATCCGATCATCTGTCTCACCGCCTATACGGCGCCGTCCGCCAAGCTGCTGCAGGACCATGTGGACCTGCTGCTGGTGGGCGACTCCCTCGGCATGGTGATTTACGGCTTCGACAACACGGTGGCGGTGACGCTGGACATGATGATCGCGCACGGCGCCGCTGTCGTCCGCGGGACTGATACGCCGTGCATCGTGGTGGATTTGCCGTTCGGCAGCTATCAGGAATCTCCGGAGGCCGCGTTTCGCGCGTCGGCGCGGGTGATGGCGGAAACAGGTTGTTCCGCGGTCAAGCTGGAAGGCGGCGTCGAAATGGCCGACACGGTGCGTTTCCTGGTTGAGCGCGGTGTTCCCGTGATGGGGCATATCGGCCTCACCCCGCAGCATGTTCACCGGTTTGGCGGGTTTCGCCCCCAGGCGCGGACGGATGCCGAGACCGCGCTGCTGATAGCCGATGCGAAAGCCATTGCCGAGGCGGGAGCATTCTCGTTGGTTGTCGAGGCGGTGCCCGAGGAGTCGGCGTGCCAGGTGACCGGCCTGATCGATGCGCCGACGGTAGGCATAGGCGCCGGCGGGGCGACGGACGGTCAGATTCTCGTGACCGACGACGTGATCGGGATGTTCACCGAGTTCACGCCCAAATTCGTCAAGCGCTATGCCGAGCTCGGCGCCGGCCTTGCAGAGGCCGGGCGCCGCTATGCGGAGGATGTGCGGGCGGGCGTTTTCCCCGGTCCCGAGCATATGTTCAAGCCGAAGCGCGGATAGCGTCCCGCGGAAAGTACTCCGGAGTGAAGGCTTCGAATGTGCGGGTGATCTCCTGCGGGTCGTTGCTGAGCGGCGCGATGATGTGGGTGTGAATCCCGGTTTCAGCCGCCCAGCGGATGCGGGCGCGGCATTCCTCCGCCGTGCCGACAATGGCGATGTCATTGGCGAGTTCGTCGGAAATCGCGCCCGTGGTTCTGGCGCGGTCGCGTTCCGCCCATCCGTCGGCGATTTCGGCCGCGACTTCGCGATAACCGGCCCAGGCAAGGAAATTATTGTAGACGGGAGTCGCATAATACGGTGCCATGAGCTGCTTGAAACGCGTGAGCGCGGCGCTCTTGTCGTCGGTGACCAGGACCATGTAGCGGTTGACGATTTCAACCTGCTCCGGGTTCTTGCCGGCGCGCTCGGCGCCGACCCGCACATGCTCGATCATTTTTTCCAGGGCGCGCCGCGGCCACAGGTTGAAGATCACGCCATCGCCGATCTCGGCAGCCATTTCGCACATTTTGGGACGTAGCGCGGCAAGATAGACGGGGACCGGCTGCCGCAGGGGCGCTTGGCGATAGCCGTGGCTGCGCAGGGTGGAGAGACGGAACGCGGATTTTTCTCCCGCAAGCATCGCGCGCACGATGATCGCGGTTTCCTTGACGCGGGTGAGGGGTTTTTCGAGCGGCACGCCGTGCCATCCATCCATCATGGTGTGGCTGGACGAGCCCAGGCCCATCACGAAGCGCCCGGGCAGGAGCTGCCCCAGGGCGTTGGCGGTGGCGGCAAGCACGGCCGGGGTGCGGGTGTAGACAGGAGTGACCGCGCAGCCGATGCGCAACTCTCCCGCATGGGCGGCGATGGCTGCCGCGGTGGTCAGCGCATCCGGCGCGCCGCCATCGCCGAACCAGGCATCCTCATAGCCGTTGTCGGCGGCCCAGCGGACACGGTTGACGGTGTCGGCGATGGCCGGTCCGGCGGGCAGGGTGACGGCAAGGCGCTGCGGCAGCGGCATGGTGCAATCTCCGTTGGGGTCGATGGGGCGTGATGCGTGGTGCGGCATTATAGCAAGGCGGCGGATCGCCTCGCGGTCCCGCGCCCCGGTGCTGGAAGCAGCGCGCGCCGCGTGGATTTTCGCTGGCGGTTGCATTATGTTCGCCGCCGGCAGCGGGGTGTCGGGAGTACGGGCAGGACATGGCGGACGGGCGGCATAGCAGGGTGCTGATACTCGGGTCCGGACCGGCGGGGCTTACCGCCGCGATCTACGCGGCGCGGGCCGGGCTGGCGCCGCGCCTGCTGCACGGCCTGCAGCCGGGAGGCCAGATGACCATCACCACCGATGTGGAGAATTATCCCGGCTTTGCCGATGTTGTTCAGGGGCCGTGGCTGATGGACCAGATGACCGGTCAGGCAGCGCGGGTGGGGACGGATCTGGTCCAGGATATTGTCACCGAAGTCGACTTTTCCGGGCCGCCCTTTGTCGTAACCGGCGACAGCGGGGCGCGCTACAGCGGCGATTCGGTGATCATTGCCACGGGCGCGCAGGCACGCTGGCTGGGGCTGGAATCCGAACAGGCATTGAGCGGCGCCGGGGTTTCCGCCTGCGCCACATGTGATGGGTTCTTCTTTCGCGGGCGGCCCGTGGCGGTGATCGGCGGCGGCAATACGGCGGTGGAGGAAGCGCTTTTTCTCGCCAATCTCGCATCGTCGGTAACACTGGTGCACCGCCGTGATTCCCTGCGGGCAGAAAAGATCCTGCAGGACCGCCTGTTCGGAAATGAGAAGATTTCGGTCGTGTGGGACAGCGTGGTCGAGAAAATTACGGGAACCGGCGTTCCGCCGGCGGTGGACGGGGTGCGCCTGCGCCATGTGCGGACGGGCGAAGAGCAGAGGCTTGCGGTGGATGGCGTATTCATCGCCATCGGCCATATCCCGGTCACCGCACCGTTCGCCGGCCAGCTCGAGATGGACAACGACGGCTATATCGTGACGGCGCCGGACAGCACCGCGACCAGCCGGGCCGGAGTCTTTGCCGCCGGGGACGTTCAGGACAAGGTCTTCCGCCAGGCGGTGACCGCGGCGGCGACCGGCTGCATGGCGGCGCTGGAGGCCGAGCGCTGGCTTGCCGAGCGGGCGCCGGTCGCGGCGTGATGTCGGCATGAACTGGGACAAGCTGCGCGTATTTCACATCGTCGCCGACTCGGGCAGCTTCACCCGCGCAGGCGATGTTCTGGGGCGGAGTCAATCAGCCGTGAGCCGGCAGATTCGGGCGCTCGAGGAATCGCTGGTGGTGCCGCTGTTTCATCGTCACGCGCGCGGCTTGCTCCTGACCGAACAAGGCGAGTTGCTGCTGCGCACGACGCGCGAGGTGTTCAGCAAGCTGGCGCTCACCGAAGCGATGCTCACCGAAAGCCGCGAACAGCCGAAAGGTCCGCTGCGCGTGACGACAACAGTGGGCTTCGGCTCAATGTGGCTGACCGGGCAGATCGGCGATTTTCTGGACAATTTCCCGGAAATCAAGATGTCGCTGCTGGTTGCCGATGTCGAACTCGACCTCGCGATGCGGCAGGCGGATGTGGCGATCCGGGTGCAGCCGCCCCGCCAGCCGGACTTGATCCAGCGTCATTTGTTCACCGGGACGTTCGGTGTTTTTGCGGTGCGCGACTATCTGAAACGGTTTGGCACGCCGCGTACCACGAGCGACCTGGCGGGGCATCGCCTGATCAGCTATGGCGAGCAGCTGCCGAAGCCCTTTGGCGGCATCAACTGGCTGCTCGAGCAGGCGCAGGCAGAGGTACCCGGCCTGGAGCCGGCATTCACGGTCAACAATACCTATGGCATTTTGCGGGCCGTGGAGGCGGGTATCGGCGTGGCGGCGCTGCCGGCGTTTCTGGCGCATCAGAACCCGACATTGGTGCGCGTTCTGCACGATGTCGAAGCGCCGAAGATCGACGCCTATTTCGTGTATCCCGAGGAAATGCGCGGTTCGCAGCGCGTTATGGCGTTCCGCGATTTCCTGCTTCGCAAGATTGCCGCCACGCAGTTCTAGGGGCGGCACATTTCCGAATGACAACCGGCGGCCTGCGTGGCAGCCCCCCAAACGGGTTGCGGTTGCGCGCCGCTTTCAGGACTCCCGCGGCATGCATATCTACCGAACACACAATTGCGGCGCCCTGCGCCCGGCCCATGTGGGCGAAACGGTGCGGCTTTCCGGCTGGGTGCACAGCAAACGCGACCACGGAAACCTCCTCTTCATCGACCTGCGCGACCATTTCGGTCTCACGCAGTGCGTCGTGGAACAGGACGGCGCGCATTTTCCGGCAGTGGAAGCGGTACGGCCCGAAAGCGTGGTCACGATTACCGGCCGCGTCGTCGCGCGCAGCGATGACACGGTAAATCCCAATCTCGACACGGGTCGGGTGGAGGTCCGCATTGACGAGTTTACGCTGCAATCAGGCGCGGACACATTGCCGATGCAGGTGGCGGGCACGCAGATCTACAGTGAGGAAATGCGTCTGCGCTATCGTTTTCTGGATTTGCGGCGAGCGGAGATGCAACGCAACATCATGCTTCGTTCGGCGATTATCGCCAGCATTCGCCGACGCATGATCGAGCAGGGTTTCAGCGAGTTTCAGACACCGATTCTCACTTCGTCGAGTCCCGAAGGGGCGCGGGATTTCCTCGTACCGAGCAGGCTGCATCCGGGCCGCTTCTATGCGCTGCCTCAGGCGCCGCAGCAATTCAAGCAGTTGATCATGGTGTCGGGATTCGATCGCTATTTTCAGATTGCGCCGTGTTTCCGGGATGAAGACGCGCGCGCCGACCGCAGCCCCGGCGAGTTCTACCAGCTGGACATGGAGATGGCGTTCGCGACGCAGGAGGATGTGTTCGCGGCCATCGAGCCGGTATTGAGCGGCGTGTTTGCGGAGTTCACCGATGTAACAGTGACGCGCCCGCCATTTCCGCGCCTTGCTTACGCGGACGCCATGCTGCGCTACGGCACGGACAAGCCGGATTTGCGCAATCCGCTGCAAATTGCCGATGTCACGGAAGTGTTTCTGGCTCCCGGTGTGACATTCAAGGCGTTTCGGAATGCGGTCGAGAAAGGGGCGGTTGTGCGGGCGATCGCCGCGCCCGGCGCCGCCGCTCGGCCGCGCAGTTTTTTCGACAAGCTCAATGACTGGGCGCGGGCGGAAGGTGCGCCCGGTCTCGGCTATGTCGTCTTCGACCCCGCCGACGGCGCCGGCAAGGGGCCGATCGCCAAATTCATCCCCGATGACGCACAGGCGGAGATCAAGCGAGCGAGCGGCGCCGGTGCCGGGGACGCCGTGTTTTTCGTGTGCATGAAGCCGAAGGATGCAGCAGCATTTGCCGGGCGTGTGCGCACGCGCCTGGGTGATGATCTGGATTTGCTGGAGCGGGATGTGTTCCGCTTTTGCTGGGTGGTGGATTTCCCGCTTTACGAGCGGGACGAGACGACGGGGGAGATTGCCTTCAGCCACAACCCCTTCTCGATGCCGCAGGGCGGTCTCGAAGCGCTGGAGGGGAAAGACCCGCTCGACGTACTTGCCTGGCAATACGACATTGTGTGCAACGGTGTGGAGCTGAGTTCAGGCGCCATCCGGAACCACCGCCCGGATATCATGTTCAAGGCATTCGGGCTGGCGGGTTATGCGCCGGAGGTGGTGGAAGAGGAGTTTGGCGGGATGCTGCGGGCGTTTCGTTTCGGGGCGCCGCCGCATGGCGGCATTGCACCGGGGATCGACCGCATTGTGATGCTGCTCGCGAATCAGCCCAATATCCGGGAAGTTATCCTGTTCCCGATGAATCAGCAGGCGGAGGATCTGCTGATGGGTGCGCCGGGGGAGGTGGAGGACTCGCGTCTTGCGGAGCTTCACATTCGCCGCGCCCCGCAGCGGCGTTCATGAACAGCCGCTGGTGGCGCCGCACGTCTCGCATTTGAGACACGACCCGTTGCGGGTCAGGGTGAAATTTCCGCATTCGCCGCAGGCATCCCCTGCATAACCCTTGATCCGGGCCTGTTCGGCGAGGCGCTGGTGGCTCGGTATGTCGCCATGCCCGCCGCGGCCGAAGCCCGGCGCGGCGGTGACGCGCCCGGGGGAGGCCTCCGCCAAAATAACCTGGGGCTTGCCCTGCCCCACGGAATCGGGGCGCAGGTCGGCAGCCTCCACATGTGCGAGATCATCGCGACCGAGATACGAGACGGCGAGTTCGCGGAACACATAGTCGACAATGGATGTCGCCATCTTGATGCGGTCATTGCCGGTGACCACGCCTGACGGTTCGAAACGCACAAAGGTGAAAGCATCCACGAATTCGTCGAGCGGCACGCCATATTGCAGGCCGATGGAGATCGCGATGGCGAAATTGTTCATGAGCGAGCGGAAGGCAGCACCTTCCTTGTGAAGATCGAGGAAGATTTCGCCGATGCGCCCGTCGTCATATTCGCCGGTCCGCAGATAGATCTTGTGGCCGCCGACGACGGCTTTCTGGGTGTAGCCGCGGCGGCGGTCGGGCAGGCGTTCGCGGCCGAGCGTGCGCGGGGCGGCTTCGGCGGCATTGGCGGTTTCGGCGCCCGCATTGAGGGGCTGGCTGAGTTTCGAGCCGTCGCGATAGAGGGCGATGGCCTTGCATCCCAGGCGCCATGCGCGGTCCATGACAGCGGCGCAGTCTTCCACAGTGGCCGCCGACGGCATATTGATCGTCTTGGAAATGGCGCCGCAAATGAAGGCTTGGGCGGCGGCGACCATGGTGACATGGGCTTCGGCGCTGAGTGCGCGGGTTCCTGCCGCACCGCACGGCGCCGCGCAGTCGAATACCGGCAGGTGTTCGGGTCTGAGATGCGGCGCACCCTCCAGGTTCATCATGCCGCAGACGCGGGCATTGGCTTCGGCAATGGCGGTGTCGTCGAAGCCGAGAGCCTGCAGCAGCGCGGCGCCGTCGCCCGCTTCATCGGCGGCGGCAAAGGCCTGGCGGAGATCGACGGCGCCGGGAGCCGCAGCTTCGATATCAGCAATGCGGCTGTCATCGAGCCCGAGGCGGCGCAGATTGGCGGCGTCCATGCCGGGCGCATCGGCGAGCCGTCCGGTGCCGGTTGCCCAGGCAACGATGGCGTCGATCCGGGCGTCGGCATAGCCGAGGGCGCGCAAGGCTTGGGGAACCAGCGGGTTGACGAGTTTCAGGGCGCCGCCGCCTGCCAGGGTTTTCCACTTTACCAGCGCGAAATCAGGCTCGATGCCCGTGGTCGCGCAGTCCATCACAAGGCCGATAGTGCCGGTGGGGGCGATCGCCGTGACCTGGGCGTTGCGCGCGCCGCAGCGGGCGACGGCGTCTGCCGTGTCATCCCACGCTTCTATGGCGGCGCGGGCAAGGCCCGGCGCCGGACAGCGGTCGGCGGCAAAGGGTGTCGGCGGTGTGGCGAGGCCGGGATAGTCGCGAAGTTCGCCATGTGCCGCGCGGCGGTGATTGTCGATGACACGCTTCAATGCCGCGCGGTTTTCCGCATGGGCGGGGAACGGATCGAGGCACTCGGCGAGTTCGGCTGAGGTTCGCCATGCGACCGCGCACATGAGCGCGGTGACGCCGGCGCACATCGCGCGTCCCTGGTCGCTGTCATAGGGCACGCCGCCGGCCATCAGCAGCCCGCCGAGATTGGCGTAGCCGAGGCCCAGCGTGCGGAACTGCCACGAGCGCTTGGCGATCTCCCGCGACGGGAACTGCGCCATGGAAACAGAGATATCGAGGACGATGGTCCACAGCCGGGCAGCGTGGCGGAAGGCGGGAATGTCGAAAGCGCCGCCGACCCAAAATGTCAGCAGGTTGAGCGAGGCGAGGTTGCACGCGGTATCGTCCAGAAACATGTATTCCGAGCACGGGTTGGAAGCCCGGATTCGCCCGGAATTGGGGCAGGTATGCCAGTCATTGATGGTGGTGTCGAACTGTACCCCGGGGTCGGCGGAGGCCCATGCGGCGCGGGCCATGTTCTCCCAGAGTTCGCGGGCGCGCACGGTGCGGGCGACGCTCCCGTCAGTGCGGCGGGTGAGCGCCCATTCGCCGTCGGTTTCGACCGCGCGCATGAAGGCGTCGGTGACGCGCACCGTGTTGTTCGCGTTCTGGCCGGAAACGGTGCGGTATCCTTCGCCGTCCCAGTCGGTATCCCAGCGCCCGTCGGAGCCTCTCGCAAGGGCGGCGACTTTTTCTTCTTCCGTGACCTTCCAGTCGATGAACTGTTCGATATCCGGATGGTCGGCGTCGACGACGACCATCTTGGCGGCGCGGCGCGTGGTGCCGCCCGACTTGATGGCGCCGGCGGCACGGTCGCCGACTTTGAGGAAACTCATGAGGCCGGAGGATTGTCCGCCGCCGGAGAGCGGCTCGCCTTCGCCGCGCAGGTCGGAGAAATTGCTGCCGGTGCCGGAGCCGTATTTGAACAGGCGGGCTTCACGCACCCACAAGTCCATGATGCCGCCGTCATTTACCAGATCGTCCTTGACGCTTTGTATGAAGCACGCATGGGGCTGGGGGCGTTCATAGGCCGAGCGCGAGCGGGCCGGGGTTCCGTCGCCCTCGACGAACCAGTGCCCCTGCGGCGGGCCGTCTATGCCATAGGCCCAGTGGAGGCCGGTGTTGAACCATTGCGGGCTGTTGGGCGCCGCCATCTGGCGCGCGAGCATCGCGCGGAGTTCGTCGCGGAAGGCGCAGGCATCGGCCTCGCTGTGGAAATAGCCTTCCTGCCATCCCCACCATGTCCAGGCGCCGGTGATGCGGTCGAATACCTGCCGGGCGGAAGTCTCGGCGCCGGTGGCGGCGCCGGGCGCGGCGCGGCGGCGGCGCAGGCTGTCCGGTGCGGTGTCCGCGGGGTCGGGTTCGGTCCTGTCCGGCACGCCGGCTTTGCGCAGATATTTGCGGGCGAGAATCTCCACCGCGGTCTGCGACCAGGCTTCAGGCGCTTCGACTTGCTGCCCGCCGGCAGTGCGGCGAACGGCGAAGGCAATGCCGTCATAGGGCGAGGCATCTTCACGCGTGAAGCGGCGGCTGGCGCGCAGACCGGCGAGACGCGCAGTGGCGAGACTTGCGACCGCGGCACTCATGTTGATGATTCAACTATTCTTTGCTCTGGACGCACGATTTCTCCAACCTCTACATGTAGTGTATTGTAATAACAAGAATACTAGACATTGCGGTAACCTAGCATCAAATATTGATGAATGTCAAGTCACTTGATGAATCGGATCGCGTCTCCGACGCGGCCACAACTCTTGCACATCCCATAATGTTCTGATATTGTTCTTGTTTCTTGCGCCATGCTATCCTGTAACGCGGAACGCAAAAAAGTGACCCGAAACGAAAACATCGCACGCAAAACCCGGCACATCCCGGCAAATCCCACCTTTGTGTCGGGGAGCCGCGATTCGGCCGGGTTGTGCCGAAAATGCCTCCTGCATGATATGGTCTCACCATGAGAGGACGGGCCGACAATACCAAAGGGACCGAAGGGGTAATGGCGCTTGGCCGGCGTTGTCGGTTGTGCCGTTCGTATCACTGCGATGGGCGCAGTCGCTCAATGGGATGAGCAATCGTGACAGATTATGAAATTGCCACGCTTGCATTGCGAGTCGACGCAGTACGGGTTGCAATCGCGCAGGTTGCAGCAACGGTACTGATCGGGCTCGGACAAATCGGAATCGTATGGCACGGAATCCGCTCCATGCAGCGAGCAGCAGAAATACGAGCGCGTGAACAGGATCAACGCCACATTGAGGCCATGGCGGCACTGCAAGCAGTGGAGGCAGGAGCACGTGAACAGGCGCGTGAGCACGAGAAGCGCCACATCGAGACCATGACGGCACTGCAAGCAGTAGAGGCTGGAGCGCGTGAACGGGCGCGTGAACAGGATCAACGCCACATTGAGGCCATGGCGGCACTGCTAGCACTGATTGAGCGCACGGCCCAGCCAGCCGGGGGGCACGATAAGCTGGCTGGACAGTGATCCTCTTGTGGATATTGAGGGATTTGCGCGTCAGTCAGGGCCTGTACCGAAATACCATATGTCGTAGTTGGAAATGCCAAGTCACGGGTATTTCGCCTGTATCCCGCATTGCAGGCGCCAAGCCGCGAAGATCAAACCAGGACACTGCCGATGAAGCCGGCGCCACCCCGCGGCGTCTGCGAAACTGGCGAGACTGACGCCGCCCCGACACGGCCGAAGATCCTTGCAAATCCTGAGATGTTCTGCTATTGTTTCTCGTTCCCACGACAAGGAGCTCGAGAAGGTGACGCAAGCGGAAACATCACGCACAAAACCCGGCGTATCCCGGCAAATCCCACTTTATGCAGCAGTGAATGCCCAACACCGCGTGTGTCGGGGCATGCAGATTCGCGGTGCAGGAAGGTGGTCCGGGAGCGGCGATTCGAGGCGGGGAATTGTTCGTTGACCGCCGGGCGGGCGCGTGCTTTGTTCGAGGGTGGCGGGCCGCAGAATCACGGCGCGGCGCGCGTCTGACGGCGTCTGCGACGCTGATGAAGGCACAGAATCGAGAGCACGGAATCATGGGAAGCAGCGGCGAATCAGCCGGGGAAGACGACAAGGCGCTCAGCAAGACGTGGGTCGAAGCGGAACTGGAAGACAGTTTCGATGAAGAACTTGAAATGGAGATCGACGATGAACGTGTGGCGGAGGCGCTGCACAGGATCACCGATCTCAAGCACAAGTCAGCGCTGTCACGGCGGGTGTATTTTCGTGCGCTTTTTCGCCTGCAGGCGGAGCTGGTGAAGCTTCAGGACTGGGTTGTCGCCAAGAATTACAAGCTGGTGGTGATTTTTGAAGGCCGCGACGCGGCGGGCAAGGGTGGCGTCATCAAGCGCATCACCCAGCGGCTCGATCCGCGCGTGTGCCGCGTTGTCGCGCTTCCCGCGCCGAGCGAGCGCGAGAAGACGCAGTGGTATTTTCAGCGTTATGTGACGCATTTGCCGGCCGGCGGGGAGATCGTGCTGTTTGACCGCTCATGGTATAACCGGGCGGGCGTCGAGCGGGTGATGGGCTTTGCCTCCGACGAGCAGGTAGAGGCGTTTTTCCGCGATGTGTCGGAATTCGAACGCATGCTGGTGCGCTCGGGCATCAAACTCGTCAAATTCTGGTTTTCGATTACCGATCATGAGCAGCAATTGCGATTTTTGATGCGCATTTACGACCCCATGAAACAGTGGAAACTGAGCGATATCGACCTGCAATCGCGGGTTTTATGGGAAGAATACACGAAAGCCAAGGAAGAGATGTTCGAGAGAACCAATATAGAGGAGGCGCCTTGGTGGATTGTTGAAGGAAATGACAAAAAAAGAGCACGCCTGAACTGCATCAATCATTTGCTGAATATCATACCTTATAATGATATACCTCATGATGCTGTCCAGTTGCCTGATCGTGTTTTCAATCCCGATTATGAACGCAGTGTTTTACCTGGCCATCTTTATGTGCCGCAGCGCTATTAGGATGCGGCCTTGAGTGAGGCGCCGGCAGCGGCGAAACCGCCGCGCGGGCGGCGGTTTCGCGCGCCGATGGTGTGGCTGGCCGCGGCCGTGCTGGCGGCGGGACTCGTTGCCGCCGACCGCATGGACCTCTTTACGCCGCCGCGCACTGACGCCCACGGCCATGCACTCAACAAGGGGCCGCGCTGGCTGGTCAGCCTGCCCGGCGAACAATGGACCGCAGCCGAAATCACCGTGGACGGGGAAAAGCGGCGCGTCACGCGCGATGGAAACGGGGTGTGGCGGCATGACGGCAGCGCCGCCGCCTCGGCTGCCATCGCACAGGCGCTGGAAGTGTTCGGCCGCGCCCAGGTCATGCGCGAAATCACCGCTTCGCGGGATGTCGGGGCTTACGGCGTGCTGCGGCCGCGCGTGTCAGTCGCGGTCTATACCAGCGGTTCATCCATGCCGGCAGGGCGGTATTTTTTCGGCGATCTGGCGCCTGACGAACTCAACCGCTATGTGCTGATATCAGGGGAGTTTCTGGTTGTTCTGGTGCCCGAATACCATGTCGAGAATCTGGTTTCCCTGACGCAGGTTCTGGCGTCAGGGTGACGGGCGGCACGAGACGGGGGCAGTCGCGCTGGCCCCCGTTCGGTGGTAAAATTGCTGCCATGAGCGGTTCGGGAACTCTGCTGCGGTGCCTGAGGCGGCGCAGCATGGCAGTGGCCGCCATGTTGTGTCTGGCCGGCGGCTGGCTGCACATATGGCATCACGCGGCCGAGGCCGGGCATGAGGAGCATGACGGTGCCGCGGAGGCGCCATGTCTGCTTGCCGACCATCCGCCGATCGGGCTGCCGGCAGCGCCCATCTGTGCCGCTCCGGAACGCTGCACCAAGGATTGCGGGCTGCCGCACGTCGCGCCGTGCGGGCAGGTTCGCGTCTCATCCCTGCATATCCGTGCGCCGCCGCCCTGCTGAGAATTTGCACTGCGCAAGGCGCGTCCCCTCGGCTGGACGCCAGACGCGCCCGACGCTGAGTGACAGCATGAATATTCAAGGGGCGAGAACCGATGAGGTATCTGACTTTGGCGGCCGCGGCAGCCTTTTGGGGGGCGCCGGCCGCAGCAGAGGACGACGCGCGCCGCGATATGAGCGCGCATGAACATGGCCGAGGAACACTCGATATCGCAGTCGAGAACGGCGTGATCTGGATGGGCCTCGAAGTACCGGGCGCCGATATTGTCGGCTTCGAGCACAAGGCGGAAACCACGGCGGACCGGGAGGCTGTCGATGCGGCGTTGGCACTGCTGCATCAGCCTTTGACCGTGTTCACCCTGCCCGCCGGCGCCGGCTGCACGGTTGCAGAGGCCGAGGCCGAATTTCATGGCGGCGGCGAGGAGGCGCATGACGACGAACATGATCATGAAGATGAGCATGCTCATGAGGAGGCGCATGAGGACGAACACGACAACGAGCATGAGCATGAAGAGGAATACTGGTACGACGAGCATGATCATGACGAGCATGAGCATGAAGACGAATACTGGCACGAGGACGAGCACGATCATGAGGACGCGCATGACGGCGAGGAGCATGGCGACGAGGAAGTCCACGGCGCGTTCGAGGCGGAGTACATGCTGAACTGCGCGGCGCCGGAAGCCATTGATCGGATGGCGTTTCCGTATTTCGATCTGTTCGCGGGCGCCGAGACGCTGGCGGTGACGATCGTATCCGCCCAGGGGCAGGCGCTGCTGGAAATCGAGCGCGCTGCGCCGGTGCTTGATGTTGCCGGGCGGTTCTGATTTGGGGGAGAATGTCGTGGCGATGCAGGGTATCGGTTTTTCATGGCCGGGCCCTGCAGCCTTCTCGCTGGCGATAGATCATTTCTCCGTGGCACATGGCGAGCGCGTGCTGTTGTTGGGGCCGTCAGGCGCGGGGAAATCCACCTTGCTGGCGTTGCTCTGCGGGATCGTCACGCCCGCGCACGGCAGCATCGAGGTGCTGGGCTGCGACATCGCGGCGATGCGCGGTTCGGCGCGCGACCGTTTTCGCGGCGAGCATTACGGGATCATCTTTCAGATGTTCAATCTGCTTCCCTGGGTGAGTGCGCTGGACAATGTGCTGCTGCCGCTGGCCTTTGCGCCGCAGCGGCGTCAGCGTGCGGCGTCAGCGGGCGGTGTGCGCGCGGAGGCAGAGCGGCTGCTGGCCGCGCTCGGCATAGAGGGCAGCGGAATGGCGGCGGCGCTCAGCGTCGGTCAGCAGCAGCGCGTGGCCGTGGCGCGGGCGTTGATCGGCGCGCCCGAGTTGATCGTCGCAGACGAGCCGACATCAGCGCTGGATGACCGCGCGCAGATGGCGTTTCTGGAACTCCTGTTTGCGCAGGCCGCAGCGGCCAATGCGGCGCTCATCACGGTGAGTCATGACCGGCGGCTGACGCCGCAATTCGATCGCATTATCGAACTCGAGGATATCAGCAGCGGGGCGGTGCAGTCATGATGCTGCGTCTGGCCATGCTGTCGCTGAGAAATCGCTGGGGCACGGCGGCGCTCGCAATCCTGGCAATTGCGTGCAGCGCCGGGCTGTTTCTGGGTGTGGAGAAGGTGCGCACGGGTGCACGCGCGAGCTTTGCCGACACCATCGCCGGCACGGACCTGATTATCGGAGCGCGGAGCGGCAGCGTGCCGCTGCTGCTGTACTCGGTGTTTCGCATCGGCAACGCCACCCGAAACATGAGCTGGATCAGCTATGAGGACATCGCCGCGCACCCGGATATCGACTGGATCGTGCCGCTTTCGCTTGGCGACAGCCACCGGGGCTTTCGCGTTCTGGGAACCACGCAGGAATATTTCACGCGGTATCGGTTTCGCGGCGATCGCGGATTGACTTTCACGGCCGGCGGCGCCTTCGATGACCTGTTCGACGCGGTGATCGGCTCCGATGTTGCGGCGCAGCTCGGCTACACAGTCGGCGAGGCTATTATTGTGGCGCACGGTATCGGCCAGGTGTCGTTCTCGGAGCATGACGACAAGCCGTTTCGGGTGGCGGGGATTCTCGGCAAGACCGGCACGCCGGTGGACCGCACGGTACATGTCAGTCTCGAAGCCATCGAGGCGATCCATGTTGACTGGCAGGGCGGCGCGCGGGCGCCCGGTGCCGGGGTAAGCGCGGAAGCAGTGCGCGCGCTGGACCTGACACCGAAGGCGGTCACCGCGGCGATGGTCGGAGTGACGACGAAGATCAAGACGTTTCGTGTTCAGCGGTGGATCAACGAATATCGCGAAGAAGCGTTACTGGCGATCCTGCCCGGTGTGGCGCTGCAGGAGTTGTGGCACCATATCGGCACGGCGGAGACCGCACTGACGATGGTTTCGGCGATGGTCGTGGTGACGGCCTTGCTGGGCATGATCACCATGATCCTTTCCGGGCTGAACGAGCGGCGGCGCGAAATGGCGATCTTGCGCGCCGTGGGGGCGCGTCCGCGCGCCATCGTCGGACTGCTCATGGCGGAAGCACTGCTGTTGTCCCTGGCGGGTGTCGCCGCCGGTCTGGCCTTGCTTTATGCCGGTTTGCTGGTGGCGCGGGCGTGGATCGACGCGCGATACGGGTTGTATCTTGATATTACCGCGCCGACGCTTCGCGAATGGAGCATTCTTGCGGGGATTGTCGCTGCGGGAGTGCTGGTCAGCGCGCTACCCGCGGCGCGTGCGTATCGCATGTCGCTGGCCGACGGCATGACGGTTCGTTCATGACGGGCGGCCTGTGCAGGTCTGTCCACGGGTTCGTTTTTTTTTCGGAGGGGGTCATGCGTTCGATGATTGCTGTTCTGGCACTGATATTTGCGGCATTTGCGGCCTTGCCCGCGGTGGCCGCCGAGCCTCGCGAGCTGCGGTGGGAAGACCTTGTTCCGGCAGGCGAGTCAGGGGGCGTTTCCGATCTCGTCATGGGCATCATCGGTCACGGCGAACTGCCGATGAGCGAGGAGGCGCCGGAAAGCTGGGGCGTAGTGCACGATTTCAACGGTGAGTCGGTGCGCCTGCCGGGTTATCTGGTCCCGCTGGATCTGAGTGCGGACGGAGGCACAGAGTTCCTGCTGGTGCCCTATTTCGGGGCGTGCATTCATGTTCCGCCCCCGCCGCCGAACCAGATCGTCTATGTGACTACGGACGATGCTTACATGCTGGAGGCGTTGTTCGAGCCGGTCTATGTAACGGGCACATTCGACGTATTCATGCTGTCCACCGACCTTGCGGAGACAGCATACTCCCTGGCCGCCGACCGCATCGACGCATTTTTCGAGGATTGAGGGCGTCCATCCCCCTCATTTGTTGCCCCAGGGCCACAGCATCCGTGGCAATTCTGCCGCAACCGGGCAGACGGCGCAAAGCGTGCCCTTTGTAAACCCATAACCCCGGTACCCATCCCTCGCAGACGGTGATAACGGGGCGCATCAGGCGCCCCACTCCGCGACCGCACGGCCTGCTGCCCGCCCCGCCCGGCGCACCCCCGCACAACACCCCACCACACAAATTTCGCGCATTTTCCCCCGGAACACGCGGTTGTCACCGCTTACGGTAAGCATTCCACAGATTTCCTGCACAGGATTTGTTGTGTACGCAGCAATATTTTCAATTTCATAACAATGTCTTGTACTGACATCCGGGCGTCCGGTTCACGTAAGCACTACGTAAGCGACGTAATGCTTCTCAACGCCGGCCCGTTCCCCAGGACAAGGAGATTTGCAAACAGAATAAATATCGAACAACCGAAAATATATGCCTGAATTCCACCCGTTACCGGGATTATCTGCGCCCATCCGCTATCGAGAATAAACGGTGATCAAACGTGAACACTCCAAGTCATCTGATGTGGAGGTTCATGGAAGAATGAAAAAGCTTCTCCTCAGCACGGCCGCTGCGGCCGGTGCGTCGGTGTTGGCGACAAGCGCGTTCGCACTACCGATCCAATCGAAGGACGATGCGGGGACGCCAATCCTTACGGTAGGGATGATCGCCCATTTCGAAGCCGGTTTCGCCGAGAATGACGTGATGCCCGAAGGGGCCACCCGTGACGGTGGCTTCGTGAATGGCGCGCGCGCCGGAATCTATTTCGATGGTGAGATGACAGCCGACAACGGGCTGGTCTACGGCGCAAAACTTCACTTCAACACAGATAACGTCAACCTGGGTCAGTTCTACAATAATGACGGCCAGTATAACGATAACGCTTCGGCGGCGGTGGGGCGGGAGTACATCTATCTCAAAGGTAATTGGGGTTCGGTGGAACTCGGCAACTGGCCCGGCCCCGACGTTGGGCTGACGCTGGCCCCCATTGGGGCGTATGTTACGGGAGCTGGCGGCCTCGATCTGCATTACAAGAGTTACGCTTACGCGCCTTCCGGATCGGTTGTTCTTGGTGTGGGCCCGCTGTGGTTCAACGATATGGAATCCAAGGTGACCTATTACACGCCGGTTGTCGGCGGCTTTCAGGCCGGCGTAAGCTATACGCCGGTAGCAGGCGATGACTCTGTTGCGGGCGGCCCTCAGTCTGATATCGGCAAAGTCACTGACCGGATCTCATATGGCGTGAAATGGAGCGGCGACATGGGCGGCGCTACCGTGGGGCTGGCCGCTGTGGGCCGTACCAGCGATGATGTGACTACGGCCACTGGCGCAGGGAAACACGGCGACGACATTTATGAGGTGTCGGGCAGACTCAATTATGCTGGTATGCAGTTTGGCCTCGGATATTTTGATTCAGGGGACAGCGGGGCCATGATGGGTGACAGTCAGGACTATTCCGGCTGGACTATGAATGCCGCCTACACCTTTGGCCCGGTGGCCGTCGAGCTTCAGTATGCAATTGCTGAAAAGTCGACTGACTCCATGGGCGAGGACGGCATGATGACCAACGCGACCAGCGAGTTTGACGGGTGGGCGATCAGTGTCGGCTATGCGCTGGCGCCAGGCCTGAAATGGTATGGTGAAGTTGTCGGCGTAGAGTTCGACAATGAAGGCGACAAGATGGACAACGATGCACTTGTTGCCCTCTCCGGTGTCATACTGACCTTCTGATTGTGCGGCACTTCCCGTCTGGATCAAATGAAGCGGCGGCCCCTAGGGCCGCCGCTTTTTCACTTCACCGAAGCTGTGCGGTTCTGTTCAGAAGCTTAGCATCAGGCCGGAAATGGCCACGAGTGCTTCGTTGTCGTTTTTGTCGCCCGGATTATCGAATTCGACGCCGACGAGTTCGCCGTACCACTTCAAGCCCGGCGCAACCGAATATCCGACGCTGATTGCCCGTGCATCGAACGTGTTTGTCGCGGTGGTCATCTTGTTATCGGCACCCATGGAAGCGGTCGACTTCTCTGCACTCGCATATTGAAGCTCAACTCCCAGTGGCCCGAACGTATAGATCGCGTTTACTGACCAGCCGGTGAAATCCTGGTCGGTGCCCATAGCCGCACCGGTCTCCCCAGCATCCCAATATGCCGCGCCGACCTGCAACCCGGCATAGTTGAAGCGGGCGGCGAGATCATAGGCATCAATGCCGTGGGACATCGTCACCGGAGCGTTCGCATCATAGTCTCCACATCATGTGATGGGGAGCGTTCACGTTTGATCACTGTTTATTCGCGATATTTGACGGGCGCGGATAACCTCCTCAATATTCTGTATTCATGCGTATATTGTTATTTGTTCGCCATTCATTCAGTTCACAAACATCGCCATGTTCATGAACTCATCAGCGTGGAGGTCCACCACACCGCTTACTGGGTGCTTGCGTGAACCAGACGCCCAAACACCAGTCCAAGGCGTTGCAACAAAACACAAAACGCCATTGCGCGCATGGCAGGATCCGCACCGGAAATTCGCGAAATGCTTACCGTAAGCGGTGACAGCCGCGTGTTCCGGGGAAAATACGCAGAACCCGCGCGCAACCACGCTGCGCGGGCGGTGCTCAGGCGGGGGAGTCGGTGAAGGTGATCTCGACGGTTCCGAGAGCGCCGAAATCTGCGATCACGGCGTCGTTCAGGCTGGGGCGCACGGGGTCGTTGCAGATATTGCCGGTGGTGACCAGATCGCCAGCGGCGAGGGACAAGCCGCGCCGAGCCAGCGCATTTGCCAGCCATACCAGAGCATTCAGGGGGTCTTCAAGCGCGTTTGCGCCGATGCCGTCGGCAGTGAAACCGCCGTTAGTCGTGACGCGCAAGGGCACGGTCTTGCGGTCGACGCCGCGCCATTCAGCAAGCTCGGCGCCACGAATGAAAAATCCGTGCACGCCATTGTCGGCAATGGTTTCGCGAATGTTGATCCCCCATGCCTGTTCATAGCGGCTATCGACGATTTCGATGGCGGGAAACATGGCTGCCACGGCATCGCTTACGGTATCTTCGTCGTAAGGCGCGCCGGAGGCTGGCAGGTCCCGCGCCATGCGGAAGGCGATTTCGGGTTCGACAATCGGGTTGTGAAACGCGGCGTGGGGGATTGCAGCGGGGCTGTCCGTGGTGCTGTGGGTGAACATGCGACCAAAAAAAGGTTCGTTAACGCGTGAAATCCTTTGCGCCATGGCGCTGGTGCAGCCAATTTTCCAGCCGTTTTGCGGTTTGGCAATGCGGTCGACCAGCGCATCCTGCAGCGCGTAGGCAGCTTCGATATCACCGGGGGGCCCGGGCAGGGCATTGATCGGGGCCCCGCCGCTGCGGGCGGCCATCAGGATATCCAGGTTCTGCGCGCTCATGGCGTTACTCCATTTCTCCGACGAGGCCGGTCGGGGGATAAACGAAAGGTCTGTGCGGGTCACCCGTGCGGCCATAGGCGTTCCAGGTCCTGAAGCCGAGGCGTGCGAGCAACGTGTCGGAGGCATTCTTCAGGACTTCGGGGTCTGCGCCCAGGGTGTAGTTTTCCTGGGTGCGGAACTGGGGTGCGCACCAGGTTGCCAGAACGCCGAGACGTGGTCCGTTGGCGCGGTTTGCGCCGGTACCGTGCCATGTGCGGCCTTCGAAGATCACGGCAGAGCCGGCGGGAGCCTCGGCAGCAACCGAGGGGACGGTATGGGGCACATCGGGTGGAGGCTGCAGACCGGTAAGATGGCTGAAAGGCACGAGCCGCGTGGCGCCGTTGGCTTCGGTGAAGTCGTTCAGGCAGAACATGACATTGCAGGCGACGGGAGGATTGATTGCCCGCCCGGGGTTGCCATCGTCATGGCCATAAAATTCGCCGCGGCGAATTGCACCGGCGCGCACCGGCGGGGCGTTGCGCGGGAGCGGCCTCGGCATCCACCACTGGTCGGTGTGCAGCGCCATCAACGTGCCGCCGGGACGGGCGATATTGGCGGATAATGTGGATAACAGGAAATCAGGACCGAGTACGGATTCGACAATTTCGGACGAGGATTCGTGGGTAACGAGGTCGCGAAAGACCTGCCCCTTGTTTACCAGCATCCAGACTCGCTGGTTGATGCCGCCGGCCGCCTCCGTGAACGCGTCATTCGGAAGTGCACCGTAGTCGCGTTTCGGGGGCTGCCCCGGCCCCTGGTCGGCGAAGGCTATTCCGGCGCGGCGTTCCGCCTCCGCCTGAGTGACGAGGCGGTCGCGGGCAGCGCGCAGGGTTTCCGGGCCGAGCGCATCGGCGAGTATGCAATATCCGAAACGGGCCATATCGGCCTTGGCGGCGGTGATGTCCCGGGTCGGCGCGGGCGTCGGATCGCCGGGGCGCCAGGGCGCACGGGAATGTTTCATATCTGCCCTCTTCCGGTGAGTTCAGGGTTGCGGCGGCAAGACCTCGGGCCAGCCGGGGAGCGCCGTCAGCCGCTCATTCCAGCGGGATAGATGGGCGAACTCGGCCAATGGCAAGGCACAGGCGCTGCTATAGCCCAACCAGACGCCCACGGCGTATTCGGCGACGGTAGGCTCGGTGCCCGACAGAACGTCGCGCGTGGCGAGATGGCCGTCAAGGACGCCGGCAAGGATGCGGAAGTTGTTACGCTCCCGTTCGATGATCTCCTCGTCAGGTTCGGCAGCGAAAAATATCTGGCCGAGCATGCCGCCAAAGGGGCGTATCCAGTGCGCAGCCTCCCACTGCAGCCAGCGCAGGATATCATAGCGCTGTGCGCCTTCCGGCCACAGGCTGCTGCCTGCCTTGCCGGCGATGTAGCAGGCGATGGCGTTGGATTCCCAGAGTACGGTATCGCCGTCCACCAGCACCGGTACACGCCCCATGGGATTGATGTCGAGGAAGTCGAGGCGGTGCTGTTCCCTGGCCCGGAGATCGACAGGAATGCGGGTGAGTTCGACGCCGGCATGGGCGGCGACTCCGTGCACCTTGCGGCACGGCAGCGACGCCGGGAAGGTGTAGAGTTTCATGATGTGCGGTTCGCCAGACAGGAAGATTGGTGATTCCATAGCGACCGGCGGCGGCGCGGACAATGCCCTCGATCATCAATCCCGGAGTTGTATTCCGACTCCTCGCGCGGGTCATTCCCCGGTGGCCCGTGGGCCAGGATATCGGCGCCGATGCTGGCGGCTATCCGCGCCGCGGCGGCTTTCATGTTGTCGCGGGCGAGATGCGCGTAGCGGGCGGTGGTTTCAACCCGGGAATGGCCGAGCAGGCGGCCAATGGCCGGCAAGCTCACGCCAAGGGCCAGCGCATGCGACGCCCAACTATGGCGCAAGTCATGCAAGCGCATGTCGGGGAGGTTTGCGCGGGTGCGCACGCGGTTCCAGGCGGTGTTGAGGTTGCGCAGATGTGTTCCCGGCATGCGCCCGGTGATAACCCAGGGGTTGTCGGGGGCAACCGGCAGGGACTCAAGCACTTCGAGAGCGGGCGGCGACAGCGGCACTGTACGCGGGCCGGTCTTGCTGTCGCGAAGGCGCAGTTCGCTTCTCTCGAAGCTGACATCGGCCCAGCGCAGGGTGAGGATTTCATTGCGGCGGCAGCCGGTCAGCATCAGGAGGCGAATGGCGGCCGCGGCCGGCGGCGACATCTGGCCGACGGCCTCGGCTGCGTTCAACGCGCGGCCAATGCGGAAAAACTCGTGTTCGGTAAGGAAACGCTCGCGCCGGCGCTCGCGGTTCTTCATGACGAAGCGGCAAGGGTTGCCGCCGCTCGGTGCGCATCCCCAGGCGGCGGCCTGGTTGAACATGCGGGACAGCGCCTCGACGACCCGATTGGCCATGGAGGGCGTTTTGTGCAGCCGGTAATGAAGGGCGGCGACCTCGTCGCGTCCGATTTGGGCGATCGGCCGTGCGCCGAGGGCCGGCACGATGTGCGTATCCAGTATCTGGCGGTAGAAGGTGGCGGTGCGGGGTTTGCAATGCACGGCCACATGTTCGGCCATGTAACGGGCGGCGAGTTGAGCCACCGTGAGAGCGGCGGGGCGCGGCGGGTCCCGGTCGGCGCCGCCGGCGGAGGTGAGTGCCAATGCAGCGCTGCGGCGCGCCTCTGCCGCGGTGATGGCGCCGGCAGGTCCTATGGTAGCACGCTTCGAGCGCCCGTGAGTGCGCATCTGAACGATATAGGTCTTGCGCCCCGAGGGATAGACACGAACACCGAAGCCGGGCAGGTCGCGGTCCCAGAATACGGTATCGCGGCGGACCGACAGCCGCTCCACCGTGTCATCGGAAATCCGTCCGCGAGTCAGTTTTGTCACTCAGACACGCGGGTGGAAGCGTTCTTCGTGCCCCGGGACCGGGCGGGGCGGCGGCAGGCGGGCGGCGATGCTGGCTGCGACGCGCGCTCCCGACCGCCGCTCCGCACCGCGTTCCAAATGGGCGTAGCGGGCGGTTGTCTGCATCTGAGTGTGACCGAGGAGCGCTCCGATCATCGGCAGGCTTTCGCCAAGCGCCAGCGCCCTTGAGGCCCAGGAATGGCGGAGGTCATGCAGGCGTACGTCCCGGAGGCCGGCGCGCTCCCGCAAGCGCCGCCAGCAACTGTTGAGGTCGCGGAGGTGTTCGCCCGGGCATTTGCCGGTGATGACCCAGGGATTTCCCGCCTGGCGGCGCAGGGCCCGGAGCACGCCGGCGACGGTGGGGGTGAGGGGTATCATGCGTGTGCCGGTCTTGGTGTCACGCAAGCGGATTTCGCCGGCGGACCAGTCCACATCGTCCCAGCGCAGGGTGAGGATTTCGTTGCGGCGGCATCCGGTAAGCATGAGGAGATGGAGGGCCGCGACGGCGGACTCCCAGACCGTGCCGTGTTGCCGCGCTGCGGTCAGCACCCGCCCGAGGCGTCGGAATTCGCTTGCCGAGAGAAACCGTTCGCGCCGGGCGGTGCGGAATTTGCGAACCAGACGGCACGGATTTTCACCGGGAGGGCGAAAGCCCCATGCCTCTGCGCGTGTGAACATGCCGGTGAGCACCACCAACACCGAATTTGCGGTTGCGGGCGTGTCGCGCAACGCGCGGTGCAAAGCTTCAATATCGGGGCGGTCGATAGTGCGAACCGCCAGTGCGCCAAGAACAGGCAGGATGTGCGCATTGAGCAGCCTGCGATAGAGGGCGGCGCTGGCCGGTTTGCAATGAACAGCGACATGCCCGCGCATATAGCGAACGGCGAGTTCAGCAATGGTGAGGGAGGGCGGCGGCGGTACAGCGGGCGGATTTTCTCCGGCCTTGATGCGGCGGATAGCAGCCGCCGCCCGTTCACGCGCGCATTGCAGCGGCAGATCGCCATGGCGGCACAGGGTCAGGCGTTTCGAGCCGAGCGGTCCGCGGCTCTGAACGATGTAGGCCTTTACCCCTGACGGATAGACACGCACGCCGAAACCCGGAAGACGGCTGTCCCAGAAAACGGTATCCCTGCCGTCTGCGGGCAGTGCCTCGACAGTGCGCATGGAGAGGGGTCGTGATCGTCGCTTGGGCATATTCGCGTATGGCGGTTCGGCTTGGTGGCTTGCCACAGCACGGCGCCAGGGGGGCGGCGACAGGGCGATCTGTGCCGTGCAGACTAACCGACGACAAGCGCGCGGCAATCACGGCGGATACGGACCCGGCATGAATGGGGAATAATGCGTGAAACACACGAATTATGGGGTCTGGAGACGAGCCGCGAGAGGGCACAGGAGGGGCGAATCGCATCGCCCGTCCAGTACGGCACGAGGCAAGCTCGGACGACTGCGCGGCATAGGGGAAAGTTCAAGCGGGTAGCGAAGGATGTGGGTGGCATTGCGCACTGACCTTGCGGTAGCGACGGCATTTCTTACGCGGCTGCCGGCGACTGCCTGCGGCGATATGGCGCGGTTGGCGTCCGCAGCACGTTTCTTTCCGCTGGTCGGGGCCGGATTGGGGCTGGCGAGCGGCGGGGCGGCAGCGTTGACGCTGGCGCTCGGGTTTGAGGTCTGGCTCGCGGCAGTTCTTGCGGTGGCCGTGCAAGTCGTGCTCACCGGCGCGCTGCATGAGGACGGGCTGGCCGACACCGCCGACGGGCTCGGCGGGGGGCGGGATCGCGCGGCGCGGCTGGCGATCATGCGTGATAGCGCAGTGGGGAGTTACGCCGTTGTAACGCTGGTTCTGATCATGACGGCGCGGATCGGAGCGGTGGCATCGCTGGACGGGCCGGAAGAGACTGTCCTGGCGCTGGCAGCGGGGGGCGCGGTGTCTCGCGCGGCGATGGTAGCGGTCATGTATGGGCTTCCGCCGGTGCGCGGCGACGGGCTTGCGCGCGCTGCCGGGAAGCCCTCGCGCGCGGCGCTGGTCCAGTCGGCGGTGATTGCGCTGTTATGTGCGGCACCGCTGGGAGCGGCCGGCGCGGCATTGATTGCCGGCGCAGCGCTGGGCGCGGGAGTGGTGGCGCGGCTGGCACAGCGCCGGCTGGGCGGTGCGACGGGCGACATTTTCGGTGCGGCTCAGGTCACCGCCGAAACCGCAGGATTATGCGCGCTGTCGGCCGTCATGTGAGGCGAGGGCGGCGAGGCGCGGCTCCTCTTCGCCGGGGAGGCCGAACCGCAGCCATTCGGGTTGATCGCCGAAGCAGCGCGCATAGATGCCATTGGCGCCGAGATGTTCGAACAAGCCGGGCGGCGCATGCACCAGACGGAACAGCGCCGTGCCGCCGAGAGGCCGGCAATGAAGTCGGGCAAGAATATGGTCGAGACCAGCGGCGGCAGCGGCAAGGCGGCGGCGCGCTGCCGTCTGCCAGGCCCTGTCAGTCAGCGCCCTCGTAGCGATGGCGATGGCGGGTCCGCTGACGGGCCATGGTCCGAGCGCGCGGCGGATACTTGCAGCGATTTCCGGTGCGGCGAGGGCGAATCCGAGGCGCAGGCCGGGAAGGCCGAAAAATTTCCCGAACGAGCGCAGCGCGATGACGCCGGCCGGGAGGGGGCGCAGGGATGTTTGCGGAGCGGTATCGGAGAAGGATTCATCAACTACCAGCCAACCGCCGGAGGGAATCCAGCTTCGCAGACGGTCGGGCGGGATTACCCGTCCGTCGGGATTGTTGGGATTTGTGACGACAATGACATCGGCGCTGCCCAGCGGGGGCGGGCCTGCAAGGGTGGAGACGGTGTGGCCCGCGTCGCTCCAGGCGGCGGCGTGGCCGCCATAGGTGGGGCCGATGACGGTGACGCGCGCGGGCGAACGTAGGCGCGCCAGAAGCTGAATCAGCGCCTGCGCGCCCGGTGCGGCGGCGACGCATTCGGCATCACCGCCGTCATAGGCCGCGGCCGCCGCGGCGTGCAGGCGGGTGAGATCAGCGGCGGCGGGCAGACGGTGCAATGCGTGGCCCGGGAACGGATCAGTCGGGTAGGGCCATGGGTTGATGCCGGTGGACAGGTCAAGCCAGCGTCCGCTGAATGCGGGGAAACGCGCCCGTGCCCAGGCGAGGTCGCCACCATGTTCGGGAGCGTGGTTCACTCCGCCAGGCTTGGCAGCCACAGAGCGATTTCCGGTACGGCGATCAGCAGCGCCACCACCAGCATGGCACAGGCTATGTAGGGAATGGCGGCGGCATAGATTTCCCGCATGGCAGTGCCCGGCGGCGCAACGCCCTTCATGACGAATAGCAGCAAGCCGAAAGGCGGGGTGGTGAAGCCGATTTCCAGCGCCAGGAGAACGACGGCGGCGAACCAGATGAGATCGAATCCCTGAGCGGCGGCCAAGGGGAAGAACACCGGTACGGTGAGCAGCATCATCGACAGTTGGTCCATAAACATGCCGAGGACGAGCAGGATCCCGAACATGACAAGCAACAGGGTGAGCGGTGGCAGTTCGAAGCCGGTGGCCCAGTCGATGAGGCCGCCGCTGGCGCCGGAGAAGGCGAGCAATTTGCTGAAGGTGGCGGAGCCGAAGATGATGAGCAGTGCCATTGCCGTGACGCGAAGGGCGCCGAACAGGGCGCGATGGAAAGCGCGCCACGTGAAGGTGCGATAGGCGATGGCGAGGAGGATGACTCCGACGCATCCGAAGGCAGCCGATTCAGAGGGAGTGGCCCAGCCCTGGACGATCAAGACAATGACGCCGGCAACGACGGTCATCATGGGGGCGATGTCGGTGAGCAGGGAGCGCAGGCGGGCGCGCCAGGGCAAGGGCGACATGTTGTAGCGCGGCGCCGCGGCAGGATCGAGGCGGCATTGAATGAAGATCATCAGTGCATAGAGGGCGGCGAGCACGAGGCCTGGGCCGATACCGGCAAGCAGCAATGCGCCAACATCAAGCTGCGCCAGCGTGGCGAGCAGCACTGCAAGCGCCGACGGCGGAATGAGCATTGCAAGGCCGCCTGTGCCGAGGATGGGGCCTATGGCCATGTGTTTCTTGTATCCGCGCCGGGTCATTTCCGGCACCATGAGCGATCCCATCAAGGCGGTGTTGCCCATGGACGAACCAGAGAGGGCGGCAAAGGCGGTGCCGCCTGCGACAGTTACGTAGGAGAGGCGGCCGGGAATGCGGCCCATCAACCGTTCGACAGCGCCGAACATGCGTTCGGCTAGGCGGGTATGGAAGAACAGCTCTCCCATCAGCAGGAACATGGGTACGGGCGCGAGGTTGAACGTAGCCACTGCTGGCACGGCATTATTGGCGAGTTGGCCAATGCCGCGGGAGGCCTGCCGCAGGAGGTCGCCGCTGCCGCCCATGAAGATGACTGCGCCGATCATGTTCGCGGCGAGGAAGGCGAGCGCCACGGGTATGCCGAGAAACATGAAGAACAAGACCAGCCCGAGAAGCAAGGCAAGGGCGCTCTGCCATTCCATGGCGGGTTTCCGCTAGTGCCGGGCGCTGTCGGCGCTGCCGGTGTGCATAACCGCGGGACCGGTTGCGAAGCGCGCAAATTGTGCCGCCATCAACCCGAAGCACAGCGGCATGGCACCCAGCAGCAACCAACGCGGCATGTCGAACGAACGCATGTCCATGTCGCCGCGCTGCCAGGCATGGAGTGTCGCGTCAGCCGTGAACCATGCGAGGAGGAGACAGACTGCCACACACAAGGCGGCTATGACGCGCGACAGGGGCGTGCGCCATCCCTGCGGCGCGGCTGCGGTGAGCAGCTCGATGAAGACATGACCTCGTTCCCCGGCCAACCATGGTGAGGCGAGAAGGGTGATGTAGAGGAGGGCGAATTCGCTGAGGGTGAAAATGTGGGAGGGCGCGGAGAATCCGAGGGATCGGGCGGAGGCCTGAAAGACAATGCCGCACATGATGGCGACGAGGCCGGCAGCGGCGAGCGCCGCAAGCCCGAGGCACAACCGGTCGAGCCAGCGCTGCCAGAGCATGGGGTCGGGATGCAGCGCGCAGCTTATTCGGGGGCGAACAGGGCGCGCAAGCGGGGAATGACCTCCGCCCCGCCACGGGACTCGAGGCGCCTTGTCATGCGTGCCCATGCGGCGTCGGCGGCGAGCCGCAGGTAGGTATCGTGCGCGTCGCCCTGGAGGGCAACGATCTCCATGCCGCCGCTCAACAGTGCCGCCAGTTCGGCGTCCTGGTCGGCAGCACGGTCATCAAAGGAGGTGCGCTCCCATTCGACGGCGATTTCGGTAAGCAGCGCCTGCGATTCAGCGGACAGCGTGCGCCATGAGTCGAGATTGATGAGCAAAGACAGATCAGTGCGGTAGAAACGTGGGTCGATGCGGTATTTGAGAAACTTGTCCCATTTCTGATCGCGCACGCCGATCGACGTGAACGCCGCGGCATCGACCACCCCTTTTTCGAGGGCAGTATAGACTTCGGTGGATTTCATGGCGGCGGTAGTGGCCCCCAGTGACTCGAAGAAGGCGTGGTAGATCGGATTGTCGCGCAGGATGATGTCGGAGAGGTCCACCATGCCGTCGGTGCGCAGGTGGGGGCGTTCGGTGGTGTAGATGTGGAATCCGATGCCGCCATCGGGCCAGGCGAGGAGCGTGGCATTGAGGCGCATACGGTGGATTTCGTCCATCAAGGCGAGGCCGCCATTGGCGCGGATTTCCATGGGCGTGAGGGTGGAGGCCACCATGGCGTCGGTTTCCGGCACGGCGGCGCCGTAGAAACTGGAGGGTATGGAGATCATGTCCACCACGCCGTCGCGAACGGCAGCGGCTTGTTCGAACATACCGATGGCTTCCGGCCCGCCGCGCACGTCAATAGAGACGACGCCGACGCCGCGCCGATTAACCTCTTCGACGAAGCCGAGGAAGCTTTTCGTGTAGACGAGAAATTCGGGGAAGGCATGGACGGCCGAGAGACGATCGGCAGCGTGCGCCGGGCTTAGCGCAGCAGCGGCAAGACAATAGAATGCAGATAACGAAAATATGGAAAGCGCGATACGAATTTGCCTCATGGCGATTTCTCCCTTCCCCCGTATGCCGTGACAAGGCCATATAGGCTGCGGCCGCGCGCCGCAAGCGGTGGGGGATGGAGCGCGCGTGTGGGTGCGGCTCCGTTGCGCCTCGGTCTTGCTATTGATGGGAGTTCAGGATGGATATTTGCGTTGTTACCGGCGCCAGTACGGGGATCGGACGTGCGACGGCACTGTGTTTTGCGCGCAAGGGGTATCGCGTGGTTGCGGCGCTGCGCAATCCGGCGGCAGCAAAGGCATTGGAACCGGAAGGCGGCGCCATTCGGATTCAGCGCCTGGATGTAACCGATGCGGACTCAATCGGCGAAGCGGTCGATGAAATCGCTCGCACGGAGGGTCGAATCGATGTCCTGGTGAACAATGCCGGGCTGTCCAACGCATGTCCGGTTGAAACCTATCCTGAGGATGAGCATCGCAGGCTGTTCGAAACCAATTATTGGGGGCCGGTGCGGTTGACGCAGGCGGTGCTGCCGGGGATGCGGGCGCGGGGACGAGGGGCGATCGTGAATGTGTCATCGATTCTGGGACGCGTCGCGGCAATCAATCAGGCGGCGTATTGTGCTTCCAAGTTCGCTATCGAGGCATTCAGCGAGTCGCTGGCGCTGGAAGTTGCGCCTTTCGGCATTCGCGTGGCGATTATCGAGCCGGGGGTGACGAGCACGGCGATCTTTCGCAACACACCGGTTCATTATGACCGCGAATCGCCGTATCGCCAGGTCATGCGCAAGAGCGGGCGATTTTATACCTCGACAACGGAGCGGGCGACGCCGCCGGAGGAAATTGCCGCGCTCATGCATGAGGCAGTGACGACGCGGCGTCCAAAATTGCGCTGGCTGCACGGCGTGGGAGCGGAAATGGCGATGCGACGGCCCGGTATTGTCGATGAGGACTATATCGCCATGTCGGGGCTTGATGACGACGCCTACAATCGGCGTTTTGCCGACATGTTCGGCGTTGATATCGGCTGAGGGCACCAATTTGACGGGACGGGTTCAGGAGCCGTTGCCGAACACGCTGTCGGCTTCTCGATGCAGGCGCTGCTTGCGGGCTATTTCGGTGCGGACACGTGCAATTTCCGTTTCGAGATCGCGTATATAGGCTTCCAGCGCCTCAATGGACAGGCGGTCCAGCAGGCGCGGAAACGCGTCTTGCGTCGAGGGTGCGCGCTCTTCGTCATCGAACATGGCGAGGCCTTCCGGAGAGTGTTCTTCGTTTCCACCGCATGGGTACGGGGCACTGAGCATGGCGGCGCGATGCGGCGGTTGCAATGCGCCATGGTTGCCGTAAGGTCGACAGAGGTTGCGTGCAGTTGCGCCCTTGTTGCGGAGGCTTGACGTGGCGCTGGCGAATGTGCTGCCGGAGACGATGACGGCGGTGGAGATCGAGCGGCCCGGCGGGCCCGAAGTGCTGAAGGCGGTCTCGCGCCCGGTTCCGCGGCCAGGTCATGGCGAAGTTCTGATCGAGGTTGCCGCTGCCGGGGTCAATCGGCCGGATGTGATGCAACGACAGGGGCGTTATCCGCCACCGCCCGGCGCGTCCGACCTGCCCGGGCTGGAGGTGGCGGGGCGCATCGCGGCATGCGGTGCCGGCGTCGCAGGGCTGAAGACCGGGGATGCGGTGTGCGCTCTCACGCCGGGCGGCGGATACGCGGAGTTTTGCCTCACTCCTGTGCCGCAGGTGCTGCCGATTCCGGCCGGTTTGAGCTGGGCAGGCGCGGCAGCGTTGCCGGAAGTGATGTTCACCGTGTGGCCGAACCTGTTCGAGCGCGGGCGCCTGAGCGCGGGCGAAACAGTTCTGGTGCATGGGGGGTCCAGCGGGATAGGAACGGCTGCCATACAACTGGCGCGGGCGCTGGGAGCGCGGGTGTTCACTACTGCAGGCAGCGCCGAGAAGTGCTGCGCCTGTGCAGCGTTGGGCGCGGAGCGCGCCATCAATTACCGGGAGGAAGATTTTGTCGCTGTGGTAAGGGAGGCTACGGACGGGCGCGGTGTGGATGTTGTGCTCGACATGGTGGCGGGCGCCTATACGCCGCGCAACATTGACGTCCTGGCAGATGAAGGGCGGCTGGTAACGATCGCGGTGATGGGCGGACCGGTCGGTGAAGTTGATTTCCGGAAGGTTCTGGCGCGGCGGCTGGTGATCACCGGCAGCACGTTGCGTCCGCGCCCGGTCGAGACGAAAGCGGCGTTTGCGGCTGCACTGCGGACACAGGTGTGGCCGCTGGTGGAGACGGGTCGGGTGACGCCGGTGATCGATCGTACGTTTCCGCTGGCGGAGGCGGCGGCCGCGCACGCGCTGATGGAAAGCAGCGTTCATGTTGGCAAGATCGTACTGACGGCGCGCGCTTCCCTTGCGCCGGGGTCGGCGTGACCTTATCTGCCCCCTGCCTGACTTGAGGATTTGATGAATGGCCCAGCCCTTGATGCCAAAGGCCACGGCAGTGTGGCTTTTTGAAAATACGAGTTTGACATTTGAACAGATTGGCCGGTTTTGCGAAATGCATCCGCTGGAAATCCAGGGGATAGCCGATGGCGAGGTGGCGGTGGGTATTGTCGGTCTCGACCCGGTTGCCAATGGGCAATTGACACGGGGAGAGATTACCCGCTGTGAAGCGGATCCCGACGCGGTTCTGAAAGCGCTGCCGCCCCGCGTAGCGGTGAGGCCCCGGCGCAAGGAGACCCGCTATACGCCGCTATCGAAGCGCGGCGACCGACCGGACGCGATAGCCTGGCTACTGAAATATGCTCCTGATCTGACGGACGCGCAGATTTCCAAGCTGATCGGCACGACCAAGCCGACGATCAAGGCGGTGCGCGAACGCAGTCATTGGAACATTGCCAACATACAGGCCCGCGATCCGGTTCTGATGGGCCTGTGCACGCAGGGCGAGCTGGAGGAGCAGCGCGCCATCGCGAATGAGCGGCGCGCGCGCCAACGCACGGAGAGCGTCGCCGAGGAAACCGACGGCGCGATGTGAAGCCGCATCGCCCGGGTTTTCCCAAGAATATTTCAGCAAGTTTACGGATATGGACCTTGCGGCGCTCGGCGATTGCCTGACTACTTCCTCATGCGTGGTGTTTCAGGTGGTTGGCGGATTGAAAATCGGCATGCTGCTGTTTCTGGTAGCGGCCGGCCTTACGCTGATCCTGGGGGTGCTGGGGGTTATCAATTTCGCCCACGGCTCGCTCTATATGATCGGCGCGTATTTTGCCCATACGACACTGGCGGTTACGGGTAATTTCACGCTTGCCATCATTGCCGCAGCGCTGGGCACAGCGCTGGTGGGGCTGGTGTTCGAGCGCACGCTCATCGCGCGCGTTTACGGCAATAACGTGCTGTTGCAGCTTCTGGTCTGCTACGCCTTCATACTCATTCTCGATGATGTGGTGCTGATCGTCTGGGGTGAGGAGTTTCTTTCCAGCCTCGGGGCGCCGGAGGTGTTTCGCACCCGCCCGCTGTTTGTCGGTGGAGCCATCGTACCGCCGTTTCATCTGTTTCTGATCGGAGCGAGCCTTGCGGTGGCGGTGGGCCTCTGGGTGATGATGACGCGCACTCGCTTCGGCAAGCTGGTCCGGGCGGTGGCGGGTAACCCCGGAATGGCGGCGGCGCTGGGTGTGAATGTCACTGCGGTTTACGCCGGCGTCTTTGCGCTTGGCAGCCTGTTGGCGGGGTTGGGCGGCGCGCTGGCGGCGAGCGAGCGCTCGATTTCCTCAGGCATGGGTTTCTCGGTCATCATCGAAAGTTTCATCGTCACTGTCGTGGGCGGCATGGGGTCGATAGCGGGCGCGTTCGCAGCGGCGGTGCTGATCGGACTGGCGCGCTCGTTCGGTGCGGTGGGCTTTCCCCTGTTTACCGACGGGTTGATGTTCATGCTGATGGTTCTGGTACTGCTGCTGCGGCCGCAGGGGCTTTTCGGCGAGCCTGAAGGCTGATGGGCCGCGATCTCGTCTTCGCCGCGGCGGCGTTTGCGGCAATGATCGTGCTGCGGATATTGGTTGACGACCCCGGCCTGCATGACATCGTGATCAAGTCGGCTATTTTCGCTATCTTTGCGTTGTCCCTCAATCTGCTGGTCGGCACGCTGGGGCTGGTATCGTTCGGCCATGCGGCATTTTTTGCCTCCGGCGCCTATGTGTTCGGCCTGTTCATGCAATCCTCCTGGGTGGGGCAGGAGAGTTTCTGGGCCATTCCTGCGGCGATGATCCTCGCAGTTGCGGTTTCGGCGTTGCTGGCGGCAGCGATCGGAGCAATCTGCATTCGCGCGCAGACGATCTATTTTTCGTTCCTGACGCTTGCGTTTCAGATGATCCTCTACAGCGCCATCCTGGCGGCGGTGCCGATCACGGGCGGTGATCAAGGTTTGATGGGTGGGTTTCCCAAGCCGCCGGTGCTGGGGCTGGAAGTGAGTAATCCGGCCCACATCTATGGGCTTTGCGCGGCACTGGCGGTGATCTGCGGGTTTATGCTGCGCCAGGTTTCGGAATCTCCGTTCGGCTATGCGCTGCGCATGATTCGCGACAACGCAGACCGTGCGGCAGCGTTGGGGCTGCCCATCAAATGGCATCAGTGGCTGGCGTTTGTCATTGCCGGCACATTCGCCTCGGTCGCGGGCGTGCTGCAGGCGTTGCTGGATGTTGGCGCATTTCCGGAGTGGGCATTCTGGGCCAAGTCCGCCGAGCCGCTGTTCATGATCCTGCTGGGCGGGATGCAGACGTTTCTAGGTCCCGCCGTCGGCGCGGTGATATTCGAGGTTCTTAATGCGGAAGTGACGGCCCATACGCGCTATTACGGATTGGTTCTGGGCAGCGTGGTGCTGGTGTTCACATTGGGAGTACGGCGCGGTCTCCTGGACCAGCTATGGCACTGGGTTGCGGGACGGCGTAATGCTGGCACTTGAGGGAGTGAGCAAGCATTTCGGCGGCGTGGCGGCAGTTGACGATGTCAGCCTCGAATTCACCGCCGGCAGTCTCAGCGCCGTGATCGGCCCGAACGGCGCGGGCAAGACAACGCTGTTCAACCTGATTGCCGGACGGCTCAAGCCGGACCGCGGACGCATCCGGCTCGACGGCGCTGACATTACCGGATTGGGTGAGGCGGCGATCGTTAGGCGCGGCGTGGGACGCGCGTTTCAGATGGCGAACCTGTTCTCCAGCCTGACGGTGCATGAAGCAGTGAGCGCGGCAGTAATGACACATCGACGCGCGACTTTTGCGTTCCGCTCTCGATTCTCCCGCTCACCCACCGGAAGGCGCGCTGACGAGATATTGGCACTGACCGGGCTGGAGGAAGCAGCCGGGCGCTTGTCAGCGAATCTCAGCCACGGCGACCAGAAACTTCTGGACATAGCGCTGGCTCTGGCGGTGGAGCCGCGTCTGCTGCTGCTGGACGAACCGACCGCCGGCATGGGGCCGGAAGAACGCAAGGACATGATCGCGCGCGTGAAGACGCTGCGTGCGGCGCGCGGCATGACGCTGGTTTTCATTGAGCACGACATGGACATCGTGTTTGACACAGCAGAGAGGATTTGCGTTCTACAGCGCGGCGCAGTGCTGGCGGAAGGACCGCCGGAGTCAATTCGCGGGCATCCAGGTGTGATTGCCGCGTATTTGGGCGAACCCGAGGAACCGCAATGAGCACGCCGGTTCTGGAAGCGCATGATCTTGATGTGTTTTACGGCGCGAGCCAGGCGCTTTTCGGTGTTTCACTGTCGGTTTCGAGCGGCCGAACCGTGGCGTTGCTGGGGCGCAACGGGGCTGGCAAGAGCACAACGCTCAAGGCTTTGGCCGGCCTGGCACCGCCGCGACGCGGGCGGGTCCTGCTGCGCGGCAGCAATGTCGCGGGGCGGCCTCCCTATCGCATCGCGCGGGCCGGCATGGGATATGTGCCGGAAGATCGCCAAGTGTTTGCGCGTCACACGGTGGAAGACAATCTGGCGTTGGCGGCAAAAGCAGGCCCGGAAGGCGAGCGCGTATGGATGCTGGACAGCGTGTATGACGTCTTTCCGGTGCTGAAAAACCTGCGCCGCCGCGTCGCGGGGCGGCTGTCTGGCGGCGAGCAACAGATGCTTACGGTGGCGCGTACGCTGATGGGGAATCCTGCAGTGGTGCTGCTTGACGAGCCGTCGGAAGGGCTGGCTCCCTTGATCGTGCGCGAGATCGGGGCGTTGATCCGCCGCCTGTCGGGGGCCGGTGTCACCGTTTTGCTGGCGGAACAGAACATGCATTTCTGCCTGGATATTGCCAGCGATGCGGTAATCATCGACAAGGGCCGCGTCGTCTGGCGGGGAACAATGGCAGACCTGCGAGAGGAGAGCGACGTTCGCACACGCTATCTGGCCGTGTGAATTTCGCGGGACGACCGAACGGCGGGAACTCACTGCGGCGAAATGGGAGATACGGACCATGACGACAGAACCTGCATATGAAACGCTGTTGTTCGAACGCCGGGACGCGGTGGCGGTTATCACGCTCAACCGTCCGCCGGCCAATGCATTGAACCCGCAGATGGCGGCGGACTTGGCTCGAGCGGCGGTGGTCTGCATTGCGGACCGGTCAATTCGTGCGGTGGTTCTGACGGGCGCGGGCGACAAGTTGTTTTGCGGCGGAGGCGATCTGCGTTCCTTCGCGGCGGCGGGCGAAAATGCCGGCGCGTTGGTGCTGGAGATGACAAAAAACCTGCACTCGGCGGTGTCGCGTTTTGCACGCATGGACCCACCCGTGCTGGTGGCACTGAACGGCAGCGCCGGCGGCGGCGGCATGAGCATGGCGCTGGCGGGGGATCTGATGTTTGCGGCCGATCACGCGAAACTCACTATGGCGTATACACGGGCGGGACTTTCACCCGACGGGAGTTCGACCTGGTTTCTGGCTCGGTTGGTGGGCTTGCGCCGCGCGGCCGAACTGACACTGCTGAATCGCTCATTGACTGCGGAGGAGGCACTGGATTGGGGGCTCGTGAACCGGGTGCTGCCGGCGATCGACCTGATGCCGACGGTATTGGAGACGGCAGCGCAGCTTGCCGCCGGGCCGACGGGGGCGTTCGGCAGGGCGAAACGGCTGTTGCTGGACGGCATGACGCAGGCGCTGGATACGCAGATGGAACAGGAGAGCCTCGGCATAGCAGCATCCCTTTCGTCGCCGGACGGGCGCGAGGGTGTGCAGGCGTTCCTCGAGAAGCGCAGGCCGGAGTTTGCCGGCGGCTAAGGGGTGTTCAGGCTGTTCGCGGCGCTCGCGGGCCGAAGATAGCGGTGCCGATGCGCACATGAGTGGCCCCGCAGGCGATGGCAGTTTCAAAGTCCGCAGTCATGCCCATGCTGAGGCGCGGGAGACCGTGGTGTTGGGCGAGTTGGCGCAGCCTGATGAAGTACGGCGCGGGGTCGCGGCCTTGCGGCGGCAGGCACATCAGTCCCGTGACGGGCAGTTGATATTCGTCGCGGCACGCGGTGATGAAGGCGTCGGCCTGTTCGGGCGGGACGCCGGATTTTTGCGGTTCCGCGCCGATATTGACCTCGATGAGGCAGTGGGGGCGGTATCCGGTGCGGTCGAATGCGCGCGCCAGTGCCGCAGCAAGGCGAGGTCGGTCCAGCGTCTCGATCACGTCGAACAAAGCGGAAGCGTCACGCGCCTTGTTGGTTTGCAAAGAGCCGATGAGATGCAGGGTGACTTCCGGCGCTTCCTCTTTCAGAGGCGGCCATTTGGCCTGTGCTTCCTGCACACGGTTCTCGCCGAATATAAATTGACCGGCGGCGAGTGCGGGGCGAATGCGCGCGGCACCGAAGGTCTTGGGCACGGCGACGAGGGTGACATGTCGGGGCGCTCGCCCGGCGGCCCGGGCGGCGGCAGTAATGTTTGCGCGTATGCGCACAAGATTGGCGGCGACATCCACCGTTTCGCCGATCGGGTTCATGGCGACTGCTTGTTTTGTTGACCGCGAGGGGCGAAGTCTAGCAGCGACGGCGCAGCGGCTCAATTTGCGTTTTCGATGCCTACCTGCGTTGATTCTTGTTGTCGAGCGCAGCCGGTTGGCGGACCCGTTCGCTGCGCTGCGCCGTTTGCCGACGGGTAGCGCAGTACTCTTGCGTGATTATGCCGCTGCCGACCGCGCGACAGTTGCGAGACGTCTGGCGGCATGTTGCCGGCGGCGGCGTCTGCGGTTTTTGGTCGCGGGGGACTGGCGGCTTGCGGCGCGTGTGGGCGCCGGTCTGCATATGCCGGAGGCACTGGTTCGGCGGCGGCGCGGCAGATATTGGTGTTTGGCGGCGGCGCACGGTGCCTCGGCGCTGATTCGCGCGCGCCGCGCCGGCGCGGCGGCAGTGCTGTTGTCGCCGGTGTTCCCGACTGCGAGTCATCCCGGCGCGAGGGTTCTGGGTGTGGTGCGGTTTGCTGCACTGGCGCGCGGTACAAGACTGCCGGTTTATGCGCTCGGAGGGGTGGACGGGTACCGGGCGCGGCGGCTGGCTGGCACCAGCGCATGCGGTATTGCCGCCATAGGCGCTTTTGGCTGACAGGTCCGTCATTGGAGATCGATGGTCCGGGTGTGCAGACCGGGACTGAAAGAAAAAAAGCGGCGGCCCGAGGGGCCGCCGCATCGCTTCACTGAAACCGGGAGTGCGTGGTCAGAAGCTCAGCATGAGGCCGGAAAGGGCCACGAGCGCCTCGTTGTCCGTGGCATCGCCGTCATTGTCGAATTCGACGCCGATGAGTTCGCCGTACCATTTGAGGCCCGGCGCGACGGAATAGCCGACGCTAATGGCCCATGCATCGTAGTTGCTGGTCATCATATTTGCGGACTTCTCGGCGCTGGCATATTGCACCTCGACGCCGAGCGGACCGAAGGTGTAGATCGCATTCATCGACCAGCCGCTATATTCCTGACCATCGCCGGCAGCCGCCATGTGGTCGTCAGCGTTCCAGAAGGCGGCTCCGACCTGTAGACCCGCATAGTTGAGGCGGGCTGAAATGTCGTAAGCGTCGATGCCGTTCGTCGTCGTCATCGTCGTCGACTCGCCGTCATCCGTCATGGTCGTGACATCGTCGCTGGTGGCGCCGACAGCGGCCAGTGCGACGGTGGCGCCGCCAAAGTCGCCGCTCCACTTGACACCGTAGGCGATCTTGTCGGTGGTTTCTCCACTGTCACTGGGGATACCGCTGGCGGGGTCGGCTTCAAGGGTTGACGGCGTGAAGCTGATGCCGGCCTGGAAGCCGCCAAGGGCGGGGGTATAATAGGTAACCTTGGAATTTCCGGCGTCCCACCAAAGCGGGCTTGCGGCGTGGTTGATCGAGCCGGCGGGCTGGTATGCGTAGCTCTTGTAAGCCAGATCGAGGCCGCCGATACCGGTGTATCCCTGAGGCAGCGGCGTGAGGGTCAAGCCGGTGTCCGCGCCGGGCCAGTTGCCGAGTTCCACGGAACCCCAGCCGCCCTTGAAATACATGTATTCACGGCCTGGATAAATTGAGTTGTTATTATCGCCGCCGCCGAGATTGCGGTTATCGGTAGCAAAGTGGATCTTTGCGCCGTAGACGAGGCCGTTATCGGCGGTCATTTCGCCGTTGAAATAGATTTCACCGAAGCGGCCATTGACGAAATCCATGTCGCGAGTGACGCCCTCGGGCTCCATGTCGTTATCGACGAAGCCGGCTTCGAACTGGGCTGCCATGCCAGCGGTAAGGACCGGCGTTCCAGCATCATTTACGGACTGGATCGGCAAGGCAAATGCGCTTGTCGCGAGCGCCGAGGCACCGGCCACAGCGGCCGTGCTGAGAAGAAGTTTTTTCATGCGACCGTAAACCTCCACATCAGGTTATTTGCGCGGACCGGACTGTGCCGGCCCTTCCGGCGCCCAACGGGCATTTCCCATATTTCGTCCGTTGCCTCCCTCGCGCAACGACGCCAGACTCGCCTGGGTGCGCGCCGCTCCGCAATTTGCTAGCAGACACCGCGGGAAATCAACCATTTTCGGAGGGTATGCAACGCTTTTGCGCCACTCTGTTGCAAATTTGTCACATTGGGCGGAATGAGACGCTAACTTTACCCACTTTCCGGCGCGAGTGAGGGGGTTGTTCACCCTTGGATTGAGGTCTGCGGGGTGCGTATGCGCTTGCGCCGCGTGGGGTTTGGGCTTTATTTCCCTTATCGGTAGATGAAAGCAGCCATGCGAGGAGTTCAGGACATGTCGAACGACGCTCTCACCATTCGCCTTCATGCGGCCGACAACGTGGTTACGGCGAAGGCGACCATTGCGGCAGGGACGGACATTGCCGGCGAGGCGGTGCGTGCGGCGGTCGATATTCCGGTCGGGCACAAGGTTGCGACAGGCGCGATTGCTGCCGGCGATGCGGTGCGAAAGTACAATCAAATCATCGGATTTGCCAGTCAGCCGATTACCGCGGGCGACCATGTGCATACGCATAATGTAGAGATGCGGGCCTTTGCCCGGGATTACGCCTATGGCAGCGAGGCGCGGCCGACGGATTTTGTTGCCGAAGAGGGGCGCGCGACCTTCCAGGGCATTGTGCGTGAGGACGGACGGGTCGCAACGCGGAACTACATCGGGCTGGTCAGCTCGGTGAATTGTTCGGCGACGGTGTGCCGCTACATTGCCGATGCGTTTCGCGGCGGGGCGCTGGATGATTTTCCGCATGTTGATGGTGTCGTTGCGTTGACGCACGGCTCGGGCTGCGGGATGCCCGGCCATGGTTATGGCTGGGAGATGTTTCAGAACACCATCAACGGCTACAAAGGCCACGCCAATTTTGCCGGCATTGTGGTGGTGGGGCTGGGCTGCGAGGTCAACCAGATTGCCGGAATGATCGACCGTCATGGCTGGGAAACCGGTCCGCAGCTTGCCACGATGACGATTCAGGAAACTGGCGGCACGCGCAAGACGGTTGCAGAAGGGGTGGCGCGCGTGCGGGAGATGCTGCCTGAAGCGAACAAGGCGCGCCGCACGACCGTGCCAACGAGTCATCTCATCCTGGGTCTGGAGTGCGGCGGGTCGGATGCGTATTCGGGCATGTCCGCCAATCCGGCGCTGGGGGCCGCGGCCGATTTACTGGTGCGGCATGGCGGCACAGCGGTGCTGGCCGAAACACCGGAGGTATACGGTGCCGAACACCTGTTGACGCGGCGTGCGCAAAGCAAGGAGGTGGGGGACAAGCTCATCAAGCATATCCTGTGGTGGGAGGAATATACGGCGAAAAACGGTGCGGAGATGAACAACAATCCCTCGCCCGGTAACAAGGCGGGCGGTCTGACCACCATACTCGAAAAGTCGCTGGGCGCCGTCGCCAAGGGCGGCACCACCAACCTTGTCGACGTGTATCAATATGCGGAGCCGATCACGGCAAAGGGATTTTGCTTCATGAATACGCCGGGCTACGACGTGACGTCAGTTAACGGCATGGTTGCCGGCGGGGCGAATGTCGTTTGTTTCACGACGGGGCGGGGGTCGGCCTTTGGTTGCAAGCCCACACCGTCCATCAAGCTCGCCACCAATTCGGTGATGTACCGGCGAATGGAGGACGATATGGACGTCAATTGCGGTCTTGTCATGGACGGTAAGAAGACCGTTGCTGAAATGGGTGAAGCGGTGTTCCGGAAGATTCTGGATACCGCCTCGGGCGCGCGCACGAAGAGCGAGGAACTCGGCTATGGCGACGAGGAGTTCGTTCCTTGGCAAGTGGGAGCGGTGATGTAGGGAAGCGCGGGTTGCCTGGCGTGTCGGAGGCGCGATCACCCCGGTTGCCGGTGCGGCCGCGGATTGCCGCACTGGCCGGTTCGCCCATTCGCGAGATTGCCCATGAGGGGATGGGTCTGGACAATGTGATCCCTCTCTGGTTCGGCGAACCGGACCGGCCGACACCGGAGTTCATCATTGCCGCTTCCGACCGCGCGTTGCGCGAGGGACACACGTTTTACAGTCACAACCGCGGCGTGGAGGCGCTTCGCGACACGATTGCCGACTATACCACGCGGCTTTACGGACGCCCGATCGGGCGCGACCGCATTACGGTAACGACGGCGGGGATGAACGCGCTGATGATCGTTGCCGAGCTGCTGATTGACCCCGGTGACAATCTGGTCGGCGTGACGCCGATGTGGCCGAATTTTTTCCGCTGCGTCGAAATCATGGACGGGCAGGTTCATGAAGTGCCGTTGGTACCGCGCGACGGCGGTTGGAGGCTTGATCTGGATCGGCTGTTCGACGCTTGTGACGAACGCACGCGCGCGATCTGTATCAACTCGCCGAGCAACCCGACAGGCTGGGTAATGGAGACAGATGCGCAGAAGGCGGTGCTGGATTTTTGCCGTGCGCGCGGCCTGTGGTTGATCGCCGATGAAGTTTATGCGCGCATCATCTATGACCGCGCGGTGGCATCGTCCTTTCTTGATCTTGCCGAACCTGAAGATCTGGTTTTGGTGGTGAACAGCTTTTCGAAGAGCTGGGCGATGACGGGTTGGCGGTTGGGTTGGATGACCGCCCCGGTATCGGCCGGACGACTGCTGGAGAAGCTCATCGAGTTCAATGTGGCGTCGCCTGCGACGCATTGTCAGCATGCGGGGATCACGGCCATCCGCGACGGGGAGGCGTTTGTTTCCGACATGGTTGCCGGGTATCGCATAGCACGTGACATGACGCGGCAAAGGCTGGGGGCCATGCGCCGGGTACGGCTGGCGCAACCGGAGGGGGCATTTTATGCATTTTTCGGTGTTGAGGGAATTACGGACAGCCGGCAGTTTGCCCGGGAGGTTCTGCATCGGACCGGGGTCGGCCTGGCGCCCGGTATCGCTTTCGGCGCCGGCGGCGAGGATTTCATGCGTCTTTGCTACGCGAAATCTCCCGAACTGCTCAGCGAGGCATTTGATCGTCTGACGCCCCTTCTCGATGCCTGATCCGGCGGTAACCGGGCGAGGACGAAATTCGGTTTCACCGCTGCGGGCGGTATGGTCTGCGGGGGCAAGGGAGGGCGCAGAATGACGGAAAACGCCACGGGCGCTGCTGCCGGCGAGCCGGCATTCACGACAAAACGGCGGATCGGGATTTGGCTGGGCGCCGGGCTGTTCTTGCTGCTTGAGGCGCTGCCGGCGCCCGAAGGCATGTCAGTGCCGGCATGGCATTGCGCGGCGGTGGCACTGTTGATCGCCACGTGGTGGGTCACCGAGGCTATCCCGCTCTCCGTCACTGCATTGCTGCCTGTGGCGCTGTTTCCCATTCTGGGCGTGCTGCCGCTCAACGAGACCGTAGCGCCCTATGCGCACCGTGTAGTCATGCTGCTTCTTGGCGGTTTTATCATCGCGCTGTCGATGCAGCGCTGGGGGCTGCATCGGCGTATTGCGCTGTTCATCGTGGCGCAGGTGGGAAGCCGTCCGGAGAATGTGGTGGGCGGCTTCATGCTGGCTTGCGGCCTGGTAAGCATGTGGGTGTTCAACACGACGACTACCATCATGATGCTGCCGATCGCGCTGTCGGTGATCGATCTGCTGCGCCGCGAGAGCTCGGGCAAGGCGGAGCACGAGGCGGCAAGCCGCAATTTTGCCACTGCGTTGATGATCGGGGTTGCCTATTCGGCGACGATCGGTGGCAGCGGCACGCTGATCGGCACGGCACCAAATGCGGTGCTCGCCGGTTTCATGCACGAAACCTACGGGGTGGAGATCGGCTTTGCGCAATGGATGATGGTAGGCGTGCCGATGGTGGCGCTCATGTTGCCGCTGGCATGGCTGATCCTGACGCGCGTCGCGTTTCCCATGCGCATGCCGCCGATCGAGGGGCACGGGGCGCTGATCCGCGCACAGCTGGCGGAGATGGGGCCGATGTCCCGCGGGGAGCGTCTGGTTTCCGCGGTTGTCGGGGTGGCGGCTTTTCTGTGGGTATTCCGGCCCCTGATCAATGATCTACTGCCGGGGCTGGAGCTCAACGACACCAGCATCGCCATGGCGGCGGCGGTGGCGCTGTTCGTGATTCCGGTGGACCCGCGCAAGGGTGTGTTCATGATGAGCGGTGAATGGGCGGCGAAGGTGCCGTGGGGGGTGGTGGTGTTGTTCGGCGGCGGTCTTTCGCTGGCGGCGGGCATCAAGACATCGGGCCTGGCGGAATGGATCGGCGCTGCAACGAGCGGGATTGCGGCGCTGCCGACGCTGGCGATTATCCTGGCGATTGTCACGTTGATCGTGTTTCTGACGGAGTTGACCAGTAACACGGCCACCACGTCCACTTTCCTGCCGCTGGTTGCGGGAGTCGCGGTGGGTATCGGCGAAAATCCGTTCCTGCTGGTGTTTCCGCTTGTTCTCGCCGCCAATTGCGCGTTCATGATGCCGGTTGCGACGCCGCCCAACGCCGTGGTGTTCGCGAGCGGTCATATCACGGTGGCACAGCTCATTCGAGGTGGAATCTGGGTCAATCTTGTAGGTATTGTGGTGGCGACGTTCATTGCCTACACCGCGGTTGGTGTGGCGTTTGACGTCGAACTCGGTGTATTGCCGGAATGGGCGACCGCTGGGGATCCGTTATCGGCTGCGCCGGCGAACTGAGTCAGCAATCGAGGGGCGCGAATACGGTTGCGCGTTCGATTTCCGCCACGTTGTCCGGCCGCGGGAAGGGTGCCGGCGCGGGTTCTCCAGCGGTGCGCGGGCGTCCGATAGCCTGGAAAAAGTCTTCGAGTCCACCAGGCATAAGCACCCACATCATCTTGAGGTCGACGGCGCCGTCATTGATGATCTTGTGAGCGTTGCCGGGACCAACGAAGATGGTTGCGCCTTCTGCCACCGGGTGGGATTCACCATTGACTTCAACGCGGCCGGCGCCGGAATAGAAGAAGAGCAACTCGTGCTCGCTGCCGTGTTGGTGCTCACGAATGTGGCAGCCCGGAGCGATGATCTGTACCCCGGATGAAAAGCCGCGAACACGCGGGTCGTCGCGTTGTGAAATCTTCACCTCGGCATAGCCGTTTGCCGGCACCGGCTGCCAGAAACTTTCGCCCTCGTCCGGCGGGGAGACCACCACTACGCCGCGTTCGTTGTCGCTCATTGCCCTCTCCCATGAAACCCAGTGTATGGTGCCGCACCCTCCGCGCCGGCGCAATGGCGCAATTTGGGCAGTTTTACCGCTTCCAAGGACACGCGCCATGAAAATCACCGATGTCACGATCACCCTGTTTGCGTGGGAGGATATTCCGAGCACGGCGTATGGCCGGCTGACCGGGCGGTTCGGAGGCAGGAGCCAGTTGGGACTGGTTGCTGTCAACACAGATGAAGGCCTTACGGGCCACGCGTTTCTGGGTAGCGCGATGAACGGTGCGCATAATGACGCGCAAGCGGCGATCAGCCATTTGAAGCCAATGCTGATGGGGCAGGACCCGCTTGACAGGGAGGCGCGGCATCAGCGTTTGCTGGCGCGGCATCGGGCCGTTTCCTGGCGGGCAATCGGCGCGCTGGATATTTGCTTGTGGGATATCGCGGGCAAGGCCGCCAACATGCCGGTTCATCGCCTGATCGGCACGTATCGCCACAGTATTCCGGCCTATGCGTCATCCGCGGTCCTCGAGTCTGCGGAGGCATATGCGGAGGAAGCAGCGCAGTACAAGGCCGACGGCTGGCAAGCTTACAAGATTCACCCTCCGGCGCGGTGGCGTGAGGACATTGCAGTTTGCGAAGCGGTGCGGGCAGCGGTGGGCGATGATTTTCGCGTCATGCTCGACTCGACCTGGAGTTACAATTACGAGGACGCGATTCGCGTCGGCCGGGCAATCGAGGCGCTGGGTTATCACTGGTATGAAGACCCGTTGGCCGAGGACGACATTTACAATTGTGTCAAGCTGCGTGAGAAGCTGGATATCCCGTTGATGGCCACCGAGTATTCGCCTGGCGGTTTCACGGCCTATGTGCCGTGGATCATGATGCGGGCGACGGATTATCTGCGCGGCGATGTAGCGGTGAAAGGGGGCATTACGCCGGTCTTGAAGACGGCGCGGCTCGCCGAGGCGTTCGGCATGAAGTACGAGATTCATCACGGTGGCAATTCGCACAACAATTGGGCGAATCTGCATGTGATTGCGGCGATTCCGAATACCAGCTTCTTTGAGGTGCTGTTGCCTGCGGGAGCGCAGAAATATGGGGTTACCGACGATATCGAGGTTGATTCCGACGGTCTCGTTCATGCGCCGGACCGCCCGGGCATCGGGGCGGAAATCGATTTTGATCTGATTGCGTCGAAGACGGTTGCGGTGCTTTCGTGATCGTGCCCTGACTGCGGCGTGGACGGATTCGGAGGAAGGACGGTTGTGGTGATATGTTCACGTCCTTGAGCGTTCGCAATTTTCGGGTGTTTGGCGCGCTTCGCGTTGTCGGCCTGAGCCGGGTCAACTTGATCGTCGGGCGCAATAATGTGGGCAAGACGAGCCTGCTTGAGGCGCTGTTCCTGCTGTCGGGGGGCGGAAATCCGCAAATGGCGTTGAACTCGAACGTCATTCGCGGGGCCGCGGAGAACGTAACCATCTCCGGTCCGCCGAACACTTTGCGAGAGACTTACTGGAAACCCATGTTTTTCGGTCTCGATACCGGCACGACGATCGAGATTGACGGGCAGCATACCGAGCACGGTTCGCTGGGCTTGCGTATTCTTCTGGAATGGCCGAACGTAATCGAACTTCCCTTGGGGACCTCCGGAACGATCCCAGTCAGCAACGGGGCGGGTGAACCACCGCTTGTGTTTTCGTTCACGAACGGTGTGAAGGGCGGCGCAGAGGGTCGTATCCGGTTTGACGGATCGAGCATCAAGGTCGACCAGCCGCGTGCTGCTCCGCCGGTTGACGCGGTTATTCTTTCCACACGGCTGGTCAGTCATCACGAAGACGTTACACGTCTGGGGCGGTTGCGGACGCGCAAGCAGGGGGATCTGGTTGTGAAGGCCCTGCAGATCGTTGAGCCGGGTTTGCGAGGCGTGGAGGATAGTTTCGCTAGCGGGGCACCCATGATCTGGGGAGATATCGGGCTCTCCGAATTAGTGCCGCTGGCGATGATGGGGGAGGGGATGGTTCGTCTCGCGCGGCTGGTGTTGGCCATTGTCAATACGCCGGGCGGACTTGTCCTAGTGGATGAGATCGAAATGGGGCTTCACCATACGGTTCTCGCCGATGTGTGGAGAGCGGTTGGCGAGACGGCGCGGCGTTTTGATGCGCAAGTGGTGGCGACGACGCACAGCTATGAATGCGCGCAAGCAGCTCATCAGGCATTTGGCGACAACAGCGAGTTTTGCCTCCACCGGCTGGAGGCAGGCGAGGACGGGAATTGCTGCGTCACCTACGGACCAGCGGATATCGAAGCTGCGGTTCGGCATGATCTGGAAATTCGATAGGGATGGCGTCTCCCCGAGATATCGAGAAACAGGTTCAGCTTCTCGTAGAGGGCAAGGCGCAGGTGAATTTCTTTGATGCTTTGCTGAAGCAACTCGGCCTTCGTAACTGCATCCAGATTCACGATTTCGGTGGCGTGACGGAGTTGCGGCGCTTTCTCCGTGCGTTTACCAAACTACCCCGATTTCGCGATGTCGTCAGAGTGGGGATTGTGCGCGATGCGGAGGAATCTGCGATCTCTGCGCTCCGTAGTGTCGAGGATTCGCTGGCGGCAGTACAGCTACCCGCTCCCGGCACGAGCGATGGCCGGCCAGAAGTTGAGGTGCTGATCCTGCCGGGACCAGAGCGGCCCGGTATGCTTGAAACCCTATTGTTCGAGAGTGTTCGAGATTCTTCCGTAACGGGCTGCATTGAAAGCTTTTTCGACTGCATAAAATGCGACCGCGCAGGCGGATATTCGCTATCCGGACAAGGCGCGCGCGCAGGTTTATCTGGCAACCCGGCCACAGCCGGGGGTTTCGGTCGGGGTTGCGGCGCAGAAGGGGTATTGGCCGCTGGAACATGCGGCCTTTTCTGAAGTCAGGGATTTTCTGGCGAGGCTGTGCGGCGGCGATGGGCGAGAGCGGACGGCTTGCGTGGACCCGGGTGTATCAGGGGCGGGGGCCGAAGGTTGATTTTCCGGGGGTTCGCAGGGGGGCGGCGATGTTGGCGAATTCGCAGAGAAGAGGGCGTGTGTCGCGGGGGTCGATGAGTTCTTCCACACCGTAATGTTCGGCGGTTCGGAAGGGTGAGCGGACGGCTTCGAGACGGGCGAATATGTCGGTCATCAATGCTTCGGGGTTGTCGGATTTTTCCAGATCGGATTTGTAGGCGGCTTCGATGCCGCCCTCCACCGGCAGTGAACCCCAGTCGCCGGACGGCCATGCGAAGCGGTAGTGGTAGCGCGTGTGGTTGGCATGGCCGGCGCCGGCGACGCCGAACGCCTTGCGGAGGATGACCGAACACCACGGGACGGTGGCTTGATAGAGAGCCGAGAGGGCGCGTACGCCGTGGCGTATGGTGGCGGCCTTTTCCGACTGAATGCCGATGAGGAAACCCGGGCAGTCCACAAGGTGCACGACGGGCAGATGGAATGTCTGCGCAAGTTCAACGAAGCGCATGAGCTTTTGTGAAGCGTCTGCGGTCCATCCGCCGGCGTAGATGTAGGGATCGGAGGCGGCGACGGCGACCGGCCAGCCGTCGAGGCGGGCCAATCCGGTCACAATCGAGCGGCCGAAGCGGCGCCCGATTTCGAAGAAGCTGCCACTATCAACTACGGCCTCGATGATGGGGCGGATCTTGTAGACCTTGCGGCGGTTGCGGGGCACGGCGTCGATGAGGAAGTCTTCGCGGCGGTCCACGGGGTCGCTGCATGGGGTGCGCGGAGGCAGTTCAAAAACTGAGGAGGGCAGATAGGAGAGGAAACGGCGCGTCCATTCGAACGCCTGCTGTTCGCTTTCCACCTCGTCGTCTATGGCCCCGTTGGTAACGTGGATGCTGCTGCCGCCGAGTTCTTCCTTGGTTACGGTCTTGCCGAGGCGGGAGACGACGGGCGGTCCGGCGACGAACATTTGCGCCTGGCCCTTGACGATGAGGGAGTAGTGGCTGGCGGCGACGCGAGCGGCGCCGAGGCCGGCGACGGGGCCGAGCGCGAGGGCGATGACCGGGACGATGCCCATATTGTCGACGACGAAATTCCATGCCGGGTTGGCGGGAACGTAGGTGTAGCCTTCGGTTTCGAGGGAGCGTACCGAGCCGCCGCCGCCGGTGCCCTCGACGAGGCGCACAAGCGGCATGCGCAGTTCACCGGCCATTTGTTCGGCGGCGATCTGCTTGGCCTTGATGCCGGCGTCGGCGGCGCCGCCGCGCACAGTGAAGTCATCGCCGACGATCACGACCCTGCGGCCGTCGAGTCTGGCGCGGCCGAAGACGACGTTGGAGGCGCGGAAGGATATCAGCTTGCCGTGTTCGTCATATTCGGCCTTGCCGGCGATGGCGCCGATTTCATGCAGGCTTCCGGGGTCGATCAGCGCGTCGATGCGCTCACGGATTGTGAGGCGTCCATTATCATGCTGCCGCTTGACTTTTTCCGGTCCGCCCATCTGGTAGGCGAGGCCTTTGCGGTGCTGAAGCTCGGCGATTTCCGGCCGCCAGCCGCGATTTTCGCCGCTGCCGGATTTACCGGCAGTGTTGTTGCTTGCGATTGAGTCGTTCGCCAGGGTTTTCATGCGGCCTGCCGGGGGATGGGTTGTTCGCGGGGTACAGTGCAGGTGTTACGGTTCGTCGGAAACGCGGACGACGAGCTTGCCGAAGTTTCGTCCTTTCAGCAGGCCGATCAGGCCTTGGGGTGCGTTTTCCAGTCCGTCGATGAAGTCTTCACGGTATTTTAGTTTGCCTTCGCGGATCCAGTTGCTGGTGTGACGCAGGAAAGCCGATGCCTGATGCGCGTAGTCGAGGACGATGAAGCCACGGAATGTGATGCGGTTCACAAGGATGCGCATGAGGAGCTGGGGCACGAGATTGGGGCCTTCGGGCGGGGCGGTGTCGTTGTAGTGGGAGATGAGGCCGCAGACGGGCACGCGCGCAAACATGTTGAGGAGAGGGGCGACCGCTTCGAACACCTTTCCGCCGACATTCTCGAAATAGACGTCGATGCCCTTGGGGCAGGCGGTGGCGAGCTGTTCGGCGAAATCGGGTGCGTGGTGGTCAATGCAGGCGTCGAAGCCGAGTTCGTCGGTCACGAAGGCGCATTTTTCGGCGCCGCCGGCGATACCGACAGCCCGGCAGCCCTTGATACGGCCGATTTGTCCGACGACACTGCCGACGGCGCCGGATGCGGCTGCGACGACGATGGTTTCTCCCGGTTCCGGTTTACCGATATTGACGAGGCCGGTATAGGCCGTCATTCCCGGCATTCCGAGCACGCCGAGCGCGGTGGAGATAGGGGCAACGGTTGGGTCCACGGTGCGGACGCCGTCTCCCTCTGTTGTTCCATAATCCTGCCAGCCCATACGGCCGACGACGATATCCCCGACAGAGAAGCGCGGGTTGTGCGATTCCTCGACGACGCTGACGGTGCCGCCTTCCATGGGCTCGCCGATTTCGACGGGTTTGGCGTAGCTGCGGCCGGCGTTCATGCGTCCCCGCATATAGGGGTCGAGAGAGAGATAGATGGTGCGGGCGAGGATGCCGCCCTCCGGACAATCGGGAACCGGCGCTTCTATCAGGCTGAAGTCCGAAGGCTTCGGCTCACCGTGCGGACGTGCCGCAAGCACCACCTGACGATTGACGCGGTTCGACATGAAGTTGCTCCTTGATCGGGTCAGTTTGTTCAGTGTGCCGTGGATAACGGAGTTACGTGATAGCGGGCCGGAGATGCCGCGTCGAGACTGCGGGTGGAGAATTGCGTATGGCCGGGGGCGGGCGGTAATGTCCGGTCGGGCATCAAGCACCGGGGAGAGCGAGAATGGATCTTGGATTGTCGGGCAAGCGCGCGCTTGTCACCGGCGGCACGCGCGGTATCGGGCGGGCCATTGCGGAATATCTGGCAGCGGACGGTTGTGCGGTAGGGATATGTGCGCGCGGGGAAGCGGCGCTGGCGCCGACGCTGGAGGCGCTGAAGACGCGCGGCGCGGCGGCGGTTCGCGGAGCGGCGCTGGATGTTCGGGACCGGGGGAGCCTTGCGGCGTGGATTGACGACTCGGCGGCGGCGTTCGGGGGTGTAGATATTCTCATCGTCAATGTTTCGGGGTTTGGCGTCACCAGCGATGAAGCCGGTTGGCGCGACGCATTCGAAATCGACATGCTGGCGAGTTTCAACACGGTGACGGCGGCGCGTCCGCATCTCGAGCGTTCGGACGCCGGCGCGGTGGTGGCGATTTCCAGCATTGCGGCGATCGAGTTCTTTGGCGGCGCGCGCCCCTATAATGCGCTGAAGGCAGCGCTGATCACCTATATTTCGAACCTTGCGAACGAGTTGGCGCCGAAAGGCGTGCGCGCAAATTCGGTGTCGCCAGGCACGATCTATTTTGAGGGCGGGGTTTGGCATGACCGTCAACTGAATGCGCCGGAAGTGTATGAGGGGGCGTTGGCGGCCAATCCGATGGGGCGCATGGGCGGCCCGGATGAAGTGGCGCGAGCGGCGGTGTTTCTGGCGAGCCCGGCGGCGAGCTTCATCACCGGGACCAATTTGATTGTTGATGGCGGCTTGACCCGGCGCGTCCAGTTCTGAGCGGCCAGCCGCGTTCACGGTGCGGTTTTCCGGCGGCGGCTGACGAGGAACAGTACGAGGCCGCCGGCGAGGAAAATGAGGGTCGGGAGGTTTCCGGCGCGCGCGAACAGGGGCGGATTCGGGCGGGGCGGCGGCAGTGCGGCATCAATGATTGCGGCGTTGCCGAGGGTAGTCTTGGCGGTGACGCGGCCCCATGCGTCGATCACACCGCTGATACCGGTATTGGCGACGCGCACCAGGGGGATTCCCTCTTCGATGGCGCGCAGCCGGGTTTGTTCAAAATGCTGATAGGGACCGGAGCTGATGCCGTACCAAGCATCGTTGGTGATGTTCAGCATCCATTGCGGGCGTCTTGCAGGGTCAATGACGTCGCCCGGGAAAATGGCTTCATAACAGATCAAGGGACTAAAGGGCGGGGCGCCTGGGATGGCGAGGGTTTGCGGGCCCGGTCCGCGGGAAAAATCGGTGTCTCCCGGCACCAGCCGAAGGGCGAAAAGGAGTTTGCGCAGCGGCGCGTATTCGCCGAAGGGGACGAGGTGGAACTTGTCATAGACGGCGGTGATGCGTCCCGCGTCGTCCATGGCCTGCATGCTGTTCCAGACGCGACGGGCGCCGTCCGGCGCGCGGTCGATGCGCAACGCGCCGGCGATGAGGCCGCCATTGGGCGGGACGCTCCGGAGGACCAGCGAGCGTTCATCGAATCGGTAGGACAGGTCGTAGGGGCTGGCGGTTTCCGGCCATATGACGATATCGGGCGGGGTTTCTGCGTGTGCGGTGGAGAGGGCGGCGTGGCGCTGGAATTGTTCGGTGATGCGGTTTTTTTGCCATTTGTGCGGCTGGGCGATGTTGGCCTGAACCAGTCGCAGGTGCGTTGCGGCGGACGGGTTTGCGTCTGACCGCGGGAGGATGATGAGGCCGGCGGCGGCGTTGGCGGCGAGCAGTGCGAGGGCCGCTGTCGGTGCCAGCCATGCGCGGGTGCTGCCGGGTGCGGGGCCTGGCAGCAATGTCACCGGGGCGGCGCAGATGAAGATGGTGAGCGCGCCCAGGCCGTAGGCGCCGGCGATTGCGGCGAATTGCGCCATTGCGGGCCATGGTGTCCAGACATAGCCGGCGAGGTTCCACGGGAAACCACCGAAAATGAGAGTGCCGCGCAGCCATTCGCCAAGGCCCCACAGGCAGGCGAAGGTGACGGGCCGCCATGCGCTGTGCGGTGACAGGGCGCGGTAGGCGGCGCAGGCGGCCGCGAGGAACGGCGCGCAGAACAGGCCGGCCAGGGCGAGCACGGCGAAGGGGGCAGCCCATGGAGCGAAGCCGGCGACGGAGAACGCTATTCCGACCCAATACAGTCCGGCGAGAAAGTGGCCCATGCCGAACGCCATACTGACAGTGAAGGCGTGGCGCGGGGTAGGTGCGGCCTCGACGAGGATAAGGAGCCCAATGACGCCAAGGGCGAGCGCCGGGACGAAGTGGACCGGTGCGAATGCGAGGGTGGCTGCAGCGCCCAGCGCTGCGGCGAAAGCATGGCGCCGCCAGCCGCGCAATTCGGCGATGGCGCGCGTCGTGGCGTTGAGGCGCCGGACGATGGGGCGTTGCGTCATACGGTAGAGGAGCGGGCGTCTCAGGGTGCGGCCGGTGTTTCCGGGGGTGCGTGTTCGGCGCCGGCGGGCCAGATGCGGACGCGGCGAATCCGTCGGGGATCGGCTTCGAGGATTTCGAAAGCGAGTCCGTATTGGTGGCGGATGACTTCGCCGGCCTGGGGTACTCGCTCCGCGAGGGCGAAGATCAGCCCGCCGATGGTGTCGATCTGCTCGTCGCGTTCGGCGGGCAGGAGGTCGACGGCGAGGCGTTGTTCGAGGGATTCGACGGACAGGCGAGCGGGGGCGTCGAGGGCGCCATCGGGGCGTTCCGAGAGGACGGGTGGGGTGCTGCGGTCATGCTCGTCCTCGATTTCGCCGACGATTTCCTCGACGAGGTCTTCGATGGTGACGAGGCCGTCCACGCCGCCATGTTCATCCACGACGAGCGCCATGTGACGTTTGGTGGCGCGCATTTCGAGCAACAGCGTGTGGACGGGTTTTGATCCCGGAATGAAGGGGACGGTTCGTTTGACGGCGTCGATGTTGAAGGTCTTGTCGCTCTTCCAGTAGGTGAGCAGGTCGCGGACGTGGACCATACCAACGATTTCGTCGAGTGATTCCTGGAAGACGGGGAGGCGGGAATGGCCTTCCCGGGCCATGACGGCGATGATTCCGGCGAGTTCTGCGGAGGCCGGAACAGCGACGATATCGGCGCGCGGCACCATGACGTCCTCGACGCGTTTTTCTCCGAAGCTGAGGAGGTTGCGCAGCATTGTGCGCTCCTGCGCGTCGTCGGCGGTATTGGCTTCGGGGTGTTCGTCGATCAGTTCCTCGACCGATTCGCGCAGTGAGGCGATGCGGTCGCCGGAGCCGGTGAGTGAGCGCAGCCATTCGGTGAGGCCGGTAAGCAATGGCTTGTCGTCGCGCGTGGTCTTGCCGCCGATTCTGTTTTCGCCGGCTCGGGTCATGGTCTTGTCCGCCAGGGGTCAGGGATGCCGAGGGATTGGAGGGCGCGGGTTTCGAGGGATTGCATGTGTTCGGCTTCGCGGTCTTCGCGATGGTCGTGGCCGAGCAGGTGGAGCGTGCCGTGCACGATGAGGTGGCACATATGGTGGGAGAGCGGGAGGTTGGCGTTGTGTGCTTCGTTCTGCACGGTTTCGCGGGCGAGGACTATGTCGCCGAACAGGCGGGGCGCGCCGGGGGGCGCCGCGGCGGGGAAGGCGAGCACGTTGGTGGGTCCCGGGCGTCCCCGGTAGCGTTGATTGAGGGCGGCCGCGGTCCGGTTGCCGGTGAGCAGGATGCTGAGCTCGCCGTCTGCGCGGGGTTCGGCGAGGGCGAGGGCGGCAGCGGCGGCGCGACGGCAGTGCGGGGCTGCGTCGGGCAGGCTGCGGCGCCATTGGGGGTCGTCTATGGTCACCTCGATATTGGGTATTGCGCCGCTCACAGGTTTGCTGCGGCGCGCCCCGACCGCGCGTCGCGGTCCTGGTAGGCGCCGACGATGCGAGTGACGAGGTCGTGGCGCACGACGTCGGCGCCGGAGAATCGGACGACGCGGACGCCTTCGAGTCCCTCGGTGACGGTGAGCGCGTCGTCGAGGCCTGATCGGGTATTTGCGGGCAGGTCCACTTGTGTGGGGTCTCCGGTTACGGCCATGCGGGCGTTTTCACCGATGCGGGTGAGGAACATTTTCATTTGCACCGATGTGGTGTTTTGTCCTTCGTCGAGGATGACGAAGGCGTTGGAGAGGGTTCTTCCGCGCATGAAGGCGAGGGGGGCGATTTCGATCTGGCCTCCTTGCAGGCGGTCCATCATGCGGTCAGCGGGCATCATGTCGTGGAGAGCGTCGTAAAGGGGACGGAAGTAGGGGTCCACCTTTTCCTGCACGTCGCCAGGAAGGAAGCCAAGCCGTTCGCCGGATTCGACGGCGGGGCGCGAGAGGATGATGCGTTCGATCTGCCCGGCGGCGAGCATGGAGACGGCGGCGGCGACGGCGAGGTAGGTCTTGCCGGTTCCTGCGGGTCCGATGCCGAAGACGAGATCGTTGCTGCGGAGGGCGCGGACATAGGCGGTCTGGGCGGGCGAGCGCGGTGAGATGCGTCGTTTCCATGTGGTGACGACAGTGTCGTCGGCGATCAGCGGTGCGACGGCGCGGTCGGGGCTGCTGCCCTGGGCCATGCGCAGGGCGGCGTCGACTTCCTGGGGGCCGACGGCGGCGCCGCGTTTGAGCATGTCGTAGAGGGTTGTGAGGACGGCGCGGGCGCGTTCGGCATCGCCGGTGCGTCCGGTTATGGCGATGCGGTTGCCGCGGCAGGCGGTCCAGACGCCGAGTTTCTGTTCGATGCGGGCGAGGTTGCGGTCGTGTTCGCCGAACAGTGCGCCGAGCAGGGCATTGTCGTCGAAGTTGAGATAGAGCGGCGGTGCGGCGCCGCGCGCGGATTCGCGGCTGCGGTTCAATCCGGCGCTCCTACCACGGTTCCTGACAAGCTGTTGGGGCCGCTGGCCATGATACGGGTTTGAGCGACGGCGCCGATGGGGATTTCGGCGCCGGCCGGGGTCCTGTGGTCGGCGTGGACGGCTTGCAAGTATGGCGTGCGGCCGACGATCTGGCCGGGGTGGCGGCCCGGGCGTTCGAACAGCACCGGCATGGTGCGGTTGACGGTCCGGCGGTTGAAAGCGGCTTGCTGGCCCGCGAGCAGGGTCTGCAATTCGGCGAGGCGCGCGCGTTTGGTTTCCTCGGGCACTTGCGGTTCGGCAAGCGCGGCGGGAGTTCCCGGGCGCGGACTGTATTTGAAGGCAAAGGCGCCGGCGAAGCGGATTTCCTGCACCAGAGCCATGGTATCGGCGAAATCCTGGTCGGTTTCCCCGGGGTAGCCGACGATGAAGTCGGATGAGAGGGCGATGTCGGGTCTGGCCTCGCGCAGGCGGTCGATGATCCGGCGGTAGTCGTCGCGAGTATGGCGTCGGTTCATGGCGCCGAGGATGCGGTCGGAGCCCGACTGTACGGGCAGGTGCAGGAAGGGCATCAATTGCGGGATTTCGGCGTGGGCGCGGATGAGGGCGTCGCTCATGTCGCGGGGGTGGGATGTGGTGTAGCGCAGGCGTTCGATGCCGTTGATTGCGGCGAGTTGGGCAATGAGGACCGGCAGTTCGGTATCGTCGTGCCGCCAAGCATTGACGTTCTGGCCGAGCAGGGTGATTTCGCGTGCGCCGGCAGCGGCGAGGCTGCGGGCTTCCTTGAGGATTGCGGCTGCGGGGCGTGAGTCTTCGGCGCCGCGGGTGTAGGGGACGACGCAGAAGGTGCAGAATTTGTCGCAACCTTCCTGGATAGTGAGGAAGGCGCTGATGCCGGCGGTGGTCCGGGTTTCGGGGAGGCTGTCGAATTTGGAGACGGCGGGGAAGTCGGTGTCGCTGAGGGGGGCGTCGGCGGCGCGGCTTGCGCGGGCGACCATTTCCGGGAGTCGGTGGTAGGTCTGGGGGCCGAGGACGATGTCGATAAAGGGGGCGCGGCGGATCATCTCGGCGCCTTCAGCCTGGGCGACGCAGCCGGTGACGGCGAGGATCATGCGTTTTCCGGCGGCTTCGCGGTCCTGCTTGAGGCGGCGCAGGCGGCCGAGCTCGGAGTAGGTCTTTTCGCTGGCCTTTTCCCGGATATGGCAGGTGTTGACGAGCACCATGTCGGCGTCTTCCGGCGCGTCGGCGGGGCGGTAGCCGAGGGGTGCGAGGGTTTCCGCCATGCGTTCGGAGTCGTAGACGTTCATTTGGCAGCCATAGGTGCGCAGGTAGAGGCGGCGCATCGGGGCTGTCATTTCAATTTCGACTCATTCAAGTTTGTCTCGTTTGCCTCAAAGTTATGTCAGACAAGTGGCAATTGTGGCATTTTGGTGAAAATCACTGCTGAAAAAGTGGGATTTTCCGGGATTTCGCGGGTTTTGTGCCGAACGGGTGATGTTTCGGGAGCGATTTCCCCGGGGCGGCATCCGCAATATAGCAGAAATGTCGCGTCCTGTCATGGGGTATCGGCAGATTGGCGTGAATTGGGGGTGCGGCCGGCGAGCAGGGTAGACAGGCCGTCTGCGACGGTGTCTTCGCAGGCTCGTGCGAGCGCCTTGCGGGAGCCGTAGTTTTCCAGGGTGACGGGCTTGTGCAGCCAGACATCGGCGCGAATGCTGCCTTGGCCCATGAGCTGCCACAGGTGGCCGAACATTCCCATGTTTCCGTACCATGCGACGATGGGGCGTTGGCAGCGGCTCATGGGCAGGTTGCGGAAGCCGGTGTAGGCGAGGGTAACCGGCTGGACGGTCAGGGGCCGGCCGTGCACGGGTTGCTGGGCGACAGCAAAGAAAGTGCTGTTGAAAGGCAGCACGTGGTTTCCGTTGCCGCTGGTTCCTTCGGGGAACAGGATGAGGCTGTGGCCGATTTCGAGCCGGTGGCGTATTTCGTTGCGGTGGCGGTGGCTGCGGCTGGTGCGGCGGACGACGAACACGGTTCGCGAGAGTTTTGCGAGCAGTCCGAAAAGGGGCCAGCGGGCGACTTCGGCCTTGGCGACGAAGGATGCGTCGAGCAGGGTGTAGAGGACAACGATATCGGCCCATGAGGAGTGGTTGCAGACGTAGAGGGTGGGCGCGGCGCCGGGTTTGTGTCCGGCGGTTCGCACGTCGATGCCGACCACTCGGCAGATTCCGGTGTGATAGAGGCGCGGGATGATGTGGGCGAGGCGCAGGCGGAGGGCGAGGGCGGCGGCCTGCACGGGGATGAGGGCGAGCGTCCACACGAGCAGTGCGGCGGCGACGACGGCGGCGCGGGCGTGTCGCATGACGATGCGGGGTCTTACGGGTGGCCGCGGTAGTGCTGGAGGTAGCGTTGGGTGACGAGGTCGGTCTTGACGACGATGCAGACGTCGGTGGTGTGGAACTGGTTGTCGATGACGGCGCCGTCGCCGACGAAGCCGCCGAGTCTGAGATAGCCCTTGATGAGGGGGGGCAGCGCGAGCAGGGCCGCTCTGGGGTTGATGTCGTCGGCGGGTATGCGGTTCATTTCGGTGTAGCGTTCGGGGAGGGCGCGGGGGCGGAGTTCGGCGGGTGCGAGGGACCGGTGGTGGAGGTATGAGAGGGGCAGGGCGAGCCGGTCGGGGTCGGTTCCGGCCATGCTTGCGCAACCGAACATGAGTTGGACGTCGTAGTGGAAGACGTAGGCGGCTATGCCGCGCCACAACAGGGCCATGGTTGCGCGGTTTCGGTAGTCGCGGTGTACGCAGGAGCGACCGAGTTCCATGATTTCGCCGCTGAGGGCGAGCAGGGGCGTTATGTCGTATTCGCCCGAGGTGTAGAAGCCGCGGTGTTTTTCGGCTTCGCTGCGGCGGTTGAGGCGGTATGTCCCGATGATTGAATCGTGCCCCTGGCGGTGTTCGTGGTCGATGACCAGGAGGTGGTCCCAGCAGGCGTCGAAGGCGTCGATATCGCGCCGCGCGCGTTGTGCGGCGGGGTCGGCGAGGGCACCCATCTCCTCGTAGAAGATATGGTAACGGAGGGCTTGGGCGGCGTCGATTTCGGTTTCGTTTCGCGCCAGCCGGACTTCGAGGCTGCCGGCGTGTATGCCGGACAGCGGTTCGTCGATGATTTCTGCCGCGCTCACCGCGTGCGCTCCCTGGGTTTGCGCCTTCAGGCGTCTTTTTTGGCGAGGGGCACGCCGTAGAGCGCGAGTCGGTGGTCGACCAGGCGGTATCCGAGTTTGGCGGCCACTTCGGCTTGCAGGCGTTCGATTTCGTCGTTTCGGAATTCGATGACCTTGCCTGAGGAGATGTCGATCAGGTGGTCGTGGTGTTCGCTGCCGGCGCCTTCGTAGCGGGCGCGGCCGTGTCCGAAATCGTGGCGTTCGAGCACCTCGGCTTCTTCGAAAAGACGGACGGTTCGGTATACGGTTGCCATGCTTATGCGCGGGTCCATGCGGGTGGCGCGGCGGAAGACAGCATTGGCGTCAGGGTGGTCCATTGATTCGGAGATGACGCGGGCGATGACGCGCCGCTGTTCGGTCATCTTGATTCCCTTGTCAAGGCACAGGCGTTCGACGCGAGAGGGTTGCTGGCTCATTTTCCCTCCGGATTACGGTCGTCCCATGGGGTTTGCGCCCGGCGCGCCCCTGTCCGGCGGACTATAGTCAAGCTTGGCGCGCCAAACAACCGGCTGCTCGCCGTCCCGCCACAGGGGTGAGGCGGCTTCGAAAAACCGGGCGGGTTGTGAGAACAACCCCCGATGGGCATCCTTATATCCCCTTCCTGGCCGCTTCACCCGTCGAGCGATGCAAGCCGTTGTGCAACCGGCAGTCAGCCCGAGCGGCGCATGAGCGGCAGCGCCCGCTGCGCACTTGCGGAGACAGTCTCCGATCCGCCGCGCGGCTTCCGAGCGTCACTACAGGAAGCACCAGGTAACGACGCAATGCAGTTTGCCGGGTTGACGGTGGCGTCCGGAAGGTGTGGCACGGGCGCCGACAGTAGTGCCGACACGACCGTCGACGGAGGTGCCGATATCGGTGGACGGCGAAGCCGTCATCGGAGAGAGGGGAGTGCGCGGGCGATGACCGATGCTTGCGCAGCCGGCGAGGGCGAGCGAGGCGAACGCCCACGGCGAGCACGGCGCGGATACGACCGTTGCCGCATTGATGGTCGCGCACCGTGTCGACGGGTCGGCAGAACGACGGGTTCAGGCGCATCGGTTTCCATCAGCCTCAAGGACAGGCCGCGCGGCCAGTTGCAGCACGATGGCGACGGAATGGAAGGGGAATTATAGGGTTGACTAGCCATGACGGAAACCCTATATTCTAGGGGTGCAAGGGAGATAGTCATGGCGAACGCACCCGGAAAATCCCACCGCAAGGGCATCAGCCTGATCGAGCTGGCCGCGATGTTCCCCAACGAGGAAGCGGCAAAGGACTGGTTCGAAGCGCAGCGCTGGCCGAACGGGGTGCGCTGCGCGCACTGCCATTCGGACCGGGTTTCCGCGTGCAAGGACGCCAAGCCCATGCCGTGGCGCTGCAAGGACTGTCGGAAGCATTTTTCGGTTCGCACGAAATCCGTTATGGCGGAATCGCTCCTTCCGTTGCAGAAATGGGCATTTGCCATCTACCTTTGCGCAACCAACCTCAAGGGAGTGTCAAGCATGAAACTGCATCGCGATTTGAAGATCGCGCAGTCAACCGCGTGGCATCTGGCGCACCGTATCCGGGAAGCGATGGATTCCGAAGAAGGGCTGTTCTCCGGGCCGGTCGAGGTCGATGAAACCTATATCGGCGGCAAGCGCAAGAACATGCCCAAGGCAAGCGCAAGAACATGCCCAAGGCCAAGCGCGAGGAAATGACGGGCCGGGGACCGGTAGGGAAGGCCATCGTGGCGGGCGCAAAGGATCGGGCGACGAACCGCGTTTCCGCCCGCGCGATCCCCGACACGAAGGCGAAGACCCTGCAAGGGTTCGTCCGTGACCATGCCGCGCCGGGCGCAACCGTGTTCACTGATGAGGCGGGCGGTTACAGGGGAATGCCCTACCGCCATGAAAGCGTGAACCACGGGGCCGGCGAATATGTCCGCAGGCAAGCCCATATCAACGGCATGGAGAGCTTTTGGGCGATGCTGAAGCGAGGCTATCAGGGCACCTTCCATCACTTTTCTGCGAAGCACATGCAGCGCTATGTAAACGAATTTGCGCGGCGGCAGGGGCTGCGGGAACAGGACACCGTGGCAATCATGGCCGAGATCGTTGCCGGGATGATCGGTCGGCGGCTCACCTACAACCGGTTGATCGACGGGTGAGCCGGACGGCCGTAATACCGCCGAACGAAAAGACGCCGGAAGAACTGGCGCAGGCACTGTTTCGGATCGGAACCGGAGCGAGGGTAACGCTGTATCCGGGCGATTGCCGTGACGTGCTGGCGGAAATGAACGATGAAACCGCGCACCTTGTGCTGACTGATCCGCCCTATTTCCTCGATGGGCTGGATGACGGTTGGCGAAAGGGAACCGACGGGCCGCGCGGAACAGGGTCGGTCGGCAAGCTGCCTATCGGCATGAAATTCGACCCCGAGCAGGGGCGCAACATGCAAGAGTTTCTTGCCCCGGTTGCTGCCGAGCTTTTACGCATCCTCAAGCCGGGCGGGTTCCTGCTGATGTTCGCAGCACCGCGCCTATACCACCGCGCGGCAGTTGCGGTTGAAGACGCCGGGTTTGAAATACGGGATGCTTTCGCGTGGCGTTTCACCAAGCGGGCGCAGTTCAAAGCGTTCACGATGGATCATTTCGTGAAGCGCCGCCACGATATGGACGATGACGAGAAGGCCGACGCGATCCGGCTGCTAGATGGTCGGAAGACACCCCAACTGCGGCCGCAGTTCGAATCCATCCTTTGCGCTCAAAAGCCGCGTGAAGGGACGTTCGTCGATAACTGGCTGGCGCATGGAACCGGCTTGATCGATGCGCGGCAAAGCCTTACCGGGCGCGTTCCCGAAACCGTCATGACGGTAGAGAAACAGGACCGCGACAAGTTCAACTGCCACCTGACCCCTAAGCCGCTGAAGCTCTGCGAACACCTTATCCGGCTGTTTTCGGCGGAAGGCCAGACGGTTCTTGATCCTTTCGTTGGCTCGGGCACTACCTGCCTCGCCGCGCTGCGCACCGCGCGGAACGGGATCGGGATCGACATCAACCCCGACTATATCGAGATCGCCCGTGAGCGCTTGCAGGACGGGAGGCGGTCTTGACAGTTCCCCCGTTAGAGAAACGACATGGACACCGTGGCGTTGCCCACCTCCGGGTTGCCGTCCTAGGGAAGGTCTGAACAAGTCGACGGTCGATTCTGTTATGATGGGTGAGATCGTTCAGGTGGTGTGGGGCGAGTGATGGATCAGTTGACCTTTGCGGAGCTTGAGCACGCTTCGAAGAAGCGCCGGACACGGCGCGAGGTGTTTCTGGAGAAGATGGACGGTCTGATCCCTTGGGAACGGCTTGAGGCGCGCATCGAGCCGTTCTATCCGAAGGTGGGGCGTGGGCGCCGGCCGTATCCGTTGGCGGCAATGCTGCGGGTGCACTGCGTGCAGGTGTTCTACAACCTGAGCGATCCGGCGATGGAGGACCTGCTTTACGAGGTGGAGTCGGTGCGGCGCTTTGTCGGGCTGCGGCTGTCAGGTCCGCTGCCCGACGAGACGACGATCCTGAACTTCCGCCATCTGCCGGAGAGGCACGGCCTGGGCGAGGCGCTGTTCGATGAGATCAACGCGCATCTGGCGTCGCTGGGGCACCGGTTGAAGACGGGGACGATCGTGGATGCGAGCCTGATTGCCGCGCCGTCGTCGACGAAGAACCGCGACGGCAGTCGGGATCCGGAGATGCACCAGACGAAGAAGGGCAATCAGTGGTATTTCGGTATGAAGGCGCATATCGGTGTGGACGCGGCGTCGGGGTTGGCGCACAGCCTGGAGACGACGGCGGCGAATGTCTCGGACGTGGCCACGGCGCACGCACTGCTGCACGGGGGCGAGGAGCGTGTGTGGGGTGACGCGGGCTACCAGGGGGTGGGCCGGCGCGCAGAGAACCGGGGTGTGGTGGTGGACTGGCAGATCGCGATGAAGCGCGGCAAGCGCCGGCAGTTGGACAAGGCGGGAGCGCAGGAGGCGGCGGAGAGGCGCAAGGGTTCGGTGCGGGCGAAGGTCGAGCATCCGTTTCTCTATGTGAAGCGCCACTTCGGCTATGCGAAGGTGCGCTACCGGGGCCTGGCGAAGAACAGGCAGCGCATCGCCGTGCTGCTGGGCTTCTCCAATCTGCTGATCGCCGGGCGCTACGCCGCGTGACACGGGATCGACCCGTGCGCAGCCGCCGCGACGCCGGCGGGAAGACGGTCGCGTCAGCCGTTGAGCCGACCTTTACACCCCTGTCTCATTGCAACACGACAAGTTTTCGCCCCGACGACGGGGCCCCGGCGGCTCGCAGACCAGCCAGACAACACGAATACCCGCCAAAATCACATTTGTTCAGACCTTCCCTAGAGGTGCTGTACGCTGCGAAGAAGGCCGGGGAGTGCATAGGCGCTGCGGAGATAGGGCGCAGGGCCGGGATATTCCGCGAGCCTGGATACGCCGTGAAACAGGGCAACGACTACATCGTTACTGGCGTCCTCAACTCGTTGGTCAAAGACGGGCTGTTAGACAAGTGCATTCAGAGAAACGGACGCCCTGGATGGGAACTAACAGACGCCGCATTCAAACAGCGCGACAAGGACGCGGCTAAGCCGCCGGATTGGGGCGGCGACAGGCTGATAATCGAACTCTACCGGGCGAAGCAATGGGGCTTCTGTCCGGGTTGCCTCGCGGTTCTACCGCAGCGCCCAGACGTCGATCATATCCGGGCCAAGGCGCGGGGCGGGAAGGATACCGTCGACAACAAGCAGCTTCTCTGTCCGAACTGCAACCGCCGCAGAGGGGCTAAGCCATTCAACGAATGGACCGACTATGAGCCGTGACCTTGGCTAGTCAGCCCTATAATCCCCCTTCCATGCGTGGGGGGAACAAGGAGGTGTGAGAGAGCGTCAATCATTTCGAGTCGGGCTCTCAGATTCAGATCATGTGTCCGCGTTCGGCTTTGGCTTCGAGGTAGCGTTGGTTGTGGGGGTTGGGGGGGAAGTTGTGGGGGATGCGTTCCACAACATCGATGCCGCAACGGCGCAGGGCGGTGATCTTTTCGGGGTTGTTGGTGAGCAGGCGGATTCGCAGGAATTCGAGCTGGCGGAGCATTTCGGCGGCGGTGCGGTAGTGGCGTTCGTCAGCGTCGAACCCGAGCATTTCGTTGGCATGGAAGGTGTTGTGTCCGCGGTCCTGGAGGGTGTAGGCGCGGAGTTTGTTGACGAGACCGATGCCGCGGCCTTCCTGCGCGAGGTAGAGCAGGACGCCGCCGCCGGCTTCGGCGATGCGGCGTACTGCGCCGCGCAACTGGTCGCCGCAATCACAGCGCAGGCTGCCGAGGAGGTCGCCGGTGAAGCATTGCGAGTGGAGGCGGACGAGCGCGGGCGCGGCGGGGCCGGGGACGCCGATGACAAGGGCAAGATGTTCGCTGCCGCCGTCTTCCGGTCGGAAGGCGATGAGCGTGGTGTCTTCGGCTTCGGCCAGCGGCACGTGGGCAGAGCCGACGCGGCGGAGCGTGCTGGCGGCCTGCTCGGTGCGCCGGTGTAGGTCGGCAAGGTCGACGTGCATCATGTTGTTGCGCCGGGTCCAGGCCTCGATGTCTTCGTCGAGGTTGAGGGAGCGGGCGAGGACAGCCGGCAGCAGGTTGGCGATCCTGGCAATGGAGACGGCGGCGGTGTCGCGCGCATGGGCGAGGGCGGGAGTGAGGCCGGAAGTGTGGCGGGGTGTGTTTGCCGGCGCGGCCGAGGGGTCGGCGAGATTGTAGATGAGTTCGGGATCGAGGGGCGGCGGCAGCGTCAGGGCGACCACGGGGACGGCGGCGTCGCGCGGAAGATAGCCCAGTGCCTGCGCGCGGCGCGCGGTGAGGATGAGGCGGGTCTGGCCGCCGGGCAGGCTGTCGAGCCGTGCGAGGCGGGCCGGGGTGGCATATTCGGCGGACAGGGCGGCGGTGGCGCCGCTGGCGTCGGTTACCACGACCAGGCCGCCGCGGCGAAGGTCGCCGGTCGCGCGGTCGACGGCGAACGCGGCGCCGTGGGTTTCGGAATCCATTGTGGTCAAGACTTTCTGCCGCTGTGTCACGCCGCGCACGCGGCTGAAATGCCGCGCGGCGCCCCGCGCGGTCCGCCCCGTATATAGTGTTATGCAGCGGGTTGTAACACCCCCGTTGCGGTGCATTGCGGTTGTGTCGCCGCAACAGAGGCGGGATTGTTGCGGGAGCGACCGGGCGTGAAGCGAGGGATGCTGGGTAAAGGAGGAACTGATGCTGCTGCGATCGCGTTCGGTTGATCGACCGTTTCATCTGGGGCTGTTTCCGCTGGAGAGGCTGCCGCGCGACGACTCGGTCCTGGAGGCAGAGGCGCGGCGGGCGCCGGTTGCGGCTCCGGTGCGTGAATGGGCGGGCGGATTGCTTGCGGCTTCGATCGAAAAGCTCACCCGCCTTTATGCCGAGTTTGCAGCGGCGGATGCGGCACGCGAGCGGGCGCCGGTGGGTGACGATCCGGTTCGGCGGTCAGTGGATATCAAGGGTGTCGGGTATTTCATGGATGCGAGTCAGGTTGGGATTTGCGCCATACCCGACAATGCGTGGCTGGAAGGGGCGGAAAGGCGGGATCACGGTTATGCGGTCGTGATTCTGGTGGAGCATTCGCGGGTATCCGAAGAGGGGAATCCGGCGCGCGACTGGACGCTGCCTGCGGTGGCGGCAAATGCGGGAATGCGGGCGGCGGAGGTCTCGGCGCTGATTGCCGGGCATATCCGGGTGATGGGTTTCGGTGCGCACATGCGCGGGGTCGGTGCGGCACATCTCGATGCAGCGCGTCTGGCGGTGCTGGCGGGCCTGGCGGTGCGGCGCGGCAATGCGGCGGTCAACCCGTTTGTCGGGGAGGCGTTTTCGCTGTGCGTGGTTTCGACGGATTATGCGCTGGCGGTTGATCGGCCTCTGGCGGCGCGTGCGTTGGGGGCGGCGAAAGGTTTTGGCTACTGGCTGGGGCGCGGCGGGGCGCGGTCAGGCCGCGAGCGGAACCGGCGCCGCAAGCGGCGGACGGATCTGGGGCCGTTTGCAATGGAGACGGTGCGGCGCACCGCGCGGCCGACGACGCTGATCGCTGATGACGAAGTGCCGCGCGTGCCGAAGCGGGCGAGCTTTTTCGAGCGGGCGCTGCGGGGAGACCTGGGAGCAAAGGCGCAGGCGGCGCGCGGGGGGGGGGGGGGGGGGGGGGGGGGTCGTTCAAGCATCCGCTGTCACTGAGTCAGCTCAAGGTCATTCGCAAGATGGTTCCGTATCAGGACGGTCCGGTAGCGCGGGCGGATACGGGACGCTACCGGGACCCGGAGGCGAATGTGCGGGCGCTCAAGTCGCTGGCTTATTTTCTGGGGGCGGATGTTGTGGGTGTGTGCGAGATACCGCGTTACGCCTGGTACTCGCATCATGCGAACGGGGGGGTCATCGAGCCGTATCACAAATATGCGGTGATGGTTCTGATCGACCAGGGTTTCGAGACGATGGAGGGCGCGAGCGGGGATGACTGGATTTCCGGCGCGCAGTCGATGCGGGCGTATCTCCGCGGGGCGGAGATTGCGTCGGTGATGGCGGATCTGGTCCGATCGGTGGGTTTTCCGGCGCGGGCGCAGACGAATGCGGACAGCGATGTGCTGCATATCCCGCTGGTATTGTGGGCGGGCCTGGGGGAGCTGTCGCGGATTGGCGAACTGGTTCTGAATCCGTTTCTGGGTCCGCGGTTGAAAACGGTGGTGATGACGACGGACATGCCGCTGGCGCCGGACCAGCCGATAGATTTCGGTCTTCAGGGGTTTTGCAGCCGGTGTCTGAAATGCGCGCGCGAATGCCCGTGCGATGCGATTTCGAAGGGCGGCAAGGTGATGTTCAACGGCTATGAGATGTGGAAGCCCGATGTCGAGCGCTGCACGCGCTATCGGCTGACGAATGTGAAGGGTTCGGCGTGCGGGCGGTGCATGAAGACGTGTCCGTTGAACAAGGTGGTCGATGCGGACGGTCCGCTGATGATCAGGGCAGCAAGCTGGCTGGGGATCAATGCGATGTTCCTGAAGCCGGTCATGGCGCCGCTGGCGGCGTGGCTGGACGATGTGCTGGGCAATGGCAGGCGCAATCCCGTGAAGAAGTGATGGTTCGATCACGAGGTTGTGGATGGAACGACACGGGCGGCCCGGGCGACCAACCGGCGGGATATCGATCCCTCGCGCAAGGTGGATGTTTCCCGGCAGAAGCTGGCGTATTACCCGGCGAGCATGATGCCGCCGCCGGATTTGCCGGGGGCGTTCGCGGTTGACCGCAAACGGGCGCTGGCGGCGCTGGCGGCGCATGAGAGTCCGGCGGCGGCGCGGTCGCGCCGGGAGGCGGGCGGGGAGAAGCCGGCGCATTATGCGCCGACCGCACCCGCGGGGAGCCCCGCCGGGGAGGGGGAGGCCGGCGCCCGGAGCCCCTATGCTGCGGATTAGCATGTGATTCGTTCGGGGTGTTGCGCCGTTGCCGAGTGGCGCGGCGGGCGCCCCGTATGTAGTTTCGGGCATATGGGGATACGCAACAATGTGTAAATTGCGCCGCCGACTCGGCCTGATGGGTTACAATTGCGGCGGGCGGATTTCGGGCAGTGCGGCGAAAAATCGCGCGTTGAAGGTCATTCGGTGCTTGCGCTTGGGCGAGTGGTCATGAAAAATATCTGCAGCACGACACCCGCCGCCTGTCCGGCAGCGCTGCAACGCGACTGTCCGAAAGACCTGTGGAATTGTGTGTGTGGCACTGAGGGTTTGCTACGAAAGGAATTATAATGGCTACCGGAACGGTGAAGTGGTTCAATCCGACCAAAGGTTATGGGTTCATAGAGCCTGCCGGCGGCGGGCGCGATGCGTTCGTGCATATTTCCGCTGTAGAGCGCGCCGGGCTGAACGGCCTGCGCGAGGGTCAGAAGGTGCAGTACGAATTGGTGCCCGGTCGCAATGGCCGGTCGTCAGCGGAGAATCTGGTTGCGCTTGACTGACAATATTTCCGTCTGAACGTTATTCGGGATTCGGTTCCGAGGATCGGTTTCGACATTCGGTCCTGAGGTGGCCGCGAAGCAGGAAACAGGCTGCTTCGCGGCCATTTTCGTCAGTGGGCCGGTTCGATGCGGACAGCGCAGTATTTGAGTTCAGGGATTTTTCCGACCGGGTCGAGGCGTGGGTTGGTGAGGAGGTTTGCCGCGGCCTCGGCATAGCAGAAAGGCATGAAGACAACGCCTGCGGGGGTTCGGGCGGAGATTCTGAGGGTGGTTTTTACGGTGCCGCGGCGGCTGGTCAACTGCACGGTTGCGCCGGCGTCGAGGCCGAGGCTGCGGGCGTCACCGGGCGCCATTTCACAGACGGCTTCGGGTTCGAGAGCGTCGAGCACGGCGGCGCGGCGGGTCATTTGCCCCGTATGCCAGTGTTCGAGCTGACGGCCTGTGGTGAGGATGAAGGGATATTCGGGGTCGGGTTGTTCATCGGGCGGGGAGAGGGCGACGGCGGAGAGTTTCCCGCGCCCGCCGGGTGTGGGGTAGCCCTCGGCAAAGATGATTTCCCGGCCCGGTTCAGTTTCGTCCTCGCAGGGATAGGTGACGGCGTCTTCGCGTTCGAGGCGGGACCAGGATATGCCCTTGATGGAAGGCATGCAGGCGCGCATTTCGGTGTGGATGTCGGCGGGGCCGCGATAGTTCCAGCCAAGGCCGAGCCGGCGGGCGAGTTCCTGGACGATCCACCAGTCCTGGCGGGCGGCGCCCGGCGGGTCGACGGCCTTGCGGCCGAGCTGGACGCGGCGGTCGGTGTTGGTGAAGGTCCCGGTTTTCTCGGGGAAGGCAGTTGCCGGCAGCACGATATCGGCGAAAGCGGCGGTTTCGGTGAGGAAGATGTCCTGAACGACCAGGTGTTCGAGGCGGCTGAGGGCCTCGCGCACATGGGCAGCGTCAGGGTCTGACATGGCGGGGTTCTCGCCCATGATGTAAAGGCCCTGAATCCGCTTTTCCCATGCGGCGTCGGCGATTTCGACGACGGTGAGGCCGGGTTCGGGGTTCAGTTCGGCGCCCCAGAATTGTTCGAACCAGGCGCGGGCGTCGGGGTCGGCGACCGGGCGGTAGTCCGGGTAGACCATGGGGATAAGGCCGGCGTCGGATGCGCCCTGAACGTTGTTCTGGCCGCGCAGCGGGTGCAGGCCGGTGCCAGGGCGGCCGACATGGCCGCACAGGAGCGCGAGATTGATGAGGCAGCGGGCGTTGTCGGTGCCGTGGACATGCTGGGAGACGCCCATTCCCCAAAATACGATGGCGCGTTCGGCGCCGGCCCAGGCGCGGGCAACGGCGCGCAGCTCAGCGGCGGGGACGCCGCAATGGGGTTCCATCGCTTCGGGCGTGTAGCCGGAGATATGGGCGGCAAGCGCCTCGAAGCCTTCAGTGTGGGCCTGGACGTATTGGCGGTCGAACAATTGTTCGTGAATGATGACGTGGGTGAGGGCGTTGAGGAGGGCGACATCGCTGCCGGGGCGTTGTCGCAGCATGTGCGTCGCGTGGCGTCCGAGGGCCTGACCGCGCGGGTCGATGACGATGAGCGTGGCGCCGCGGCGCGCGGCATTCTTGAAGAAAGTGGCTGCAACGGGGTGGTTCTCGGTGGGATTGGCGCCGATGACCATGATGACATCGGCATTTTCCGCTTCGGCAAAGGGTGCGGTGACGGCGCCCGAGCCTATGGTTTCCATGAGTGCGGCGACAGAACTGGCGTGGCACAGGCGTGTACAATGATCGACATTGTTGACGCCGAAGCCGGTGCGGACGAGTTTCTGAACCAGGTAGGCTTCTTCGTTCGATCCCTTGGCGGAGCCGAAGCCGGCGAGGGCGCCGCCGCCCTGTTCGGCGAGGATGCGGGCGAAGCCCTGCGCCGCGGCATCCAGCGCTTCCTCCCAGCTTGTGGAGCGGAAATGGCTGGAGGGGTCGGCAGGATCGACGCTGAGGTCCGCGTGCTTTGGCGCGTCGGCGCGGCGGATGAGGGGTGTGGTGAGGCGATTCGGGTGGCGCGGGTAGTCAAAGCCGAATCGCCCCTTGACGCAAAGCCGAGCGTGGTTTGCGGGGCCGTCGCGGCCATCGACGCGAAGGATGTCATTACCGCGCACGTGGAATGTCAACTGGCAGCCGACGCCGCACCAGGGGCACAGGCTGTCGACGGTACGGTCGGCGGCGGCGGCGCTGGCGGCGGGGAGCAACGCGCCGGTGGGACAGGCCTGAACGCATTCGCCGCAAGCGACGCAGGTCGAGTCGCCCATGGGGTCGGCCATGTCGAAGACGATTTGGGCGCGCGAGCCGCGCCCGGCCATGCCGATGACATCATTGACCTGGACTTCGCGGCAGGCGCGCACGCAGCGGGTGCAATGGATGCAGGCGTCGAGATTGACGGCCATGGCGGGGTGACTGTGGTCTGCGGGCGGCGCGGCACGGGCGGGGAAGCGGCTGGTTTCCTGCCCGATCGCGGAGGCCCAGCGCCAGAGTTCCGAGTCAGGGTCGTGGGCAGTATGGCGCGGCGGCTGATCGGCGAGCAGCAATTCCATGACCATGGCGCGGGCGGCGCCGGCGCGGGGGCTGTCCACACGTACCTTCATGCCCGGTTGCGGACGGCGGATACATGATGCGGCAAGGGTGCGTTCGCCTTCGATCTCGACCATGCAGGCGCGGCAATTGCCGTCGGCACGGTAGTCGGGCTGCTGCGTGTAGCAGAGGTGGGGGATGGCGACGCCAGAGCGCGCGGCGGCCTGCCAGATGGTTTCGTCCGGGGCGGCGGTGACGGCGCATCCATCGAGAGTGAAGGGGATTTTGGCGGTCATGGTTCGAATTCTGCCGGGAAGTGGTGCATGGCGCAGCGCAGGGGGTTGGGGGCAGCCTGACCGAGGCCGCAGATGGATGCATCGGCCATGGCGTCGCAGAGTTCGTGCAGCAGGGGGCGGTCCCAGGTTTCGGCCTGCATGAGAGCAAGGGCCTTTTCCGTACCGACGCGGCAGGGGGTGCACTGGCCGCAGCTTTCATCCTCGAAGAAGTGCATGAGATTGCGGACCACCTCGCGCACGGGGTCGTGCTGCGACAGAATGACGACAGCGCCGGAGCCGACAAAGCATCCGTATTCGTCCAGGGCGCCGAAATCGAGGGGGAGATCAGCGAGGCTTGCGGGCAGGAGGCCGCCAGAGGCGCCGCCGGGGAGGTAGGCCGTGAAGCGGTGGCCGGGCGCCATGCCGCCGCAATATTCGTCGATCAGCTCGCGGGCAGTGGTTCCGGCCGGTGCAATCTTGACGCCGGGGATGCGGACCCTGCCGGACACGGAGAAGGCGCGGACGCCCTTGTGTCCGGGGGCGCCGCGTTCGGCGAAGCGGTCACCGCCGCGGGCGAGGATTTCGGGCAGCCAATAGAGGGTTTCGACATTGTGAATGAGGGTGGGGCGTCCGAACAGGCCGACCTGGGCGGGGAAGGGCGGTCGATGGCGGGGGAGTCCGCGCTTGCCTTCGAGGCTTTCGAGAAGGGCGGATTCCTCGCCGCAGATATAGGCGCCGGCGCCGCGCCGAAGGTGCAGGCGGGCGGGCAGAGGAAGACCGGAGCGGCGCAGTGCGGCGAGTTCGCACAGGAGGATTTCGCGCGCCGCCGGGTATTCGTCGCGGAGATAGATGTAGATGTCTTCCGCCTCGACAATCCAGGCGGCGATCAATGCGCCTTCGAGGAAGCGGTGGGGGTCGGTTTCAAGTATCCAGCGGTCCTTGAAGGTGCCGGGTTCGCCTTCGTCGGCATTGACGGCCATCAGGCGGGGTTTCGGTTCGGCGGCAACGAAGCGCCATTTGCGGGCGGCGGGGAAGCCGGCTCCTCCCAAGCCGCGCAGGCCGGCGGTTTCAACCTCGGCGATGACCTGCTCGCGGGGGCGTTCGCCGTTCTGACAGGCTTGCAGCAGGGCGTAGGCGCCGCTTTGGCGGGCAGCGACAAGGCCGGAATAGTCGGGAATGACGGGTTCGGTTGCGCCGTTGTGTGCGGCGGCGGCGATGCGTTCAGGGGTGGCGTGGTCGATGGCGCGGTGTCCGACCATGGCAGCGGGAGCGCAGTCGCAGCGCCCCATGCAAGGCGCGCGCAGGACGCGGGCGCCGGGCGGGACGGCAGCGAGTAGGGGCTCTATTCCGGCGCCAGCGCAGGTGATGCTGTCGCATATGCGGATGGTAATGCCGGCGAACGGGGTTCCGACGTCGAAGTGGGCGTAGAAGGTGGCGACTTCGTATATTTCGGCCTGTGGGAGGCGCATGGTTTCGGCGAGTGCAGCGAGATGTTCGCGCGAGAGGCCGCCGTACCGGTCCTGGACGAGGTGGAGATATTCGATCAACAGGTCGCGGCGGCGGGCTCTGTCGCCGAGCAGGTCGGCGATGTCGCGGCGTGCCTGCGGGGTGACCTGGCGTCCGCGGTCGAAGCGCCGTCCCTTGCCGCCGCGGCCGGGGTGATGGGGCCGCGGCGCGGGCGGGCTGTTCACCGCCAGTCCTGCCAGTTCTCTATGCGACGTTCGCCGGGGAAGAGGAGGGCATGGCCCTGTTCGATCAGGTGATATCCCTTGATGCGGTTGAGTTCCACGTAGAAGGTCATGCAGCCGTTCCTGAAGCCGAAATACCACCATGTGGCGGAGATGCTGGAGTCGAGGGGCACGATCATGAGGGTATCGGCTTCGACGGGTTCTTCGGGTGCGGCTTCGGCGTTGTAGGCGGTGACGAAGTAGCGTGTGAAGTCTTCGGGGAGGTGGAAGGGTTCGCTGTTGGGCCATTCGGCGGCGGCGCCGGCGGCGATGCGTTCGTAGGTGTCGCGGCATTCGGCGCGGGTTTCGGTGGCGGCGGCGCAGATCAGGCAGGCGGCGGCGAGGGCGGCCAGGCGCATGATCAGATTCTCCCTGTATTGCGGTGCGGGCGGCAGTTTGGGGGGTGTTGCGGCGATTCGCAAGGCGCGGGAGGGGAGGCCCGCGTGGGGGCGGGTGCGCGTTCGGTGCTTTCTGGCTATTACAGAATTGGTGAGGGATTAGCGAAACGAGGGATAAACGCGATACGGCGTGGCGGCGGCGTTATCTCCGCCCAATTCGACGGAACCGGCGCAGTCATCGCTGATGTCCGTCGCGCTCATCAAGCCTGCCCTCAATGCGAGCCAGCCGCTCGCGAATGTCTGTCACATCCCGCTGGAACGCGTCGACGCGATTATCAACATGCTGAAAGCGCGCCTCCATACGACTGTCAAACCACGCCAGCCCGCCCGACAATGTGCCGACAATACCGGTGCCGACAACAACCAACGCCAGCGCATTCCTGAGCCAACCCGGCCAACCCGGCGCGGGAGTCGCAGGTGCTTGCGTGGCCATGTGCGTGTGATGGGCAGGGCTTTCCGACAAACCGACAAATCGATAGAGGCAACGGCAAGCGAAGCGTTGCCTGAGAGCAGTGTTTCCCTGGTGCGCGGGACTGTGGCTCGCATTGGAGGTGATTGCACAGGATGGTGATTCACACCATATTTCACATCAAGAAAGGGCAATTTCACATCAAGAAAGGGCAATGGGGTGGACGCGGATGCTTATTGAGTCGACACCGCTTGCGACGGGGGTTCCGGCGGATGTGCCGCTCGCCGAAGCACCCCTCGCGCGGGTGATCGCCCAAATTCGATTTCCGACCATCCTCTCAATCCGCAAGGAGGACCGCGTTGCCGATTTTCAGGAGGTGCTGCGGAAGGACTACCCGCATCTGCTGAGGGAGGAAGTCCGACACATCGACATCAACTCCGACCGGGATCCCGACATCTCGGAGTCGGTCGTCTGGCGTTTTGCGGACCGGCGGGAAAGTGCGGCATGGCGCGTGTCGCTCGGCGCAGATTTCGTTGCGCTCGAGACGTGGAAGTACAGCAGCCGAGAAGATTTTCTGCACCGGTACCGGGCGGTCCTGGCGAGTGCGGAGTCGTGTTTTATGCCGGCCGAAGCCCAGCGTGTCGGGTTGCGCTATATCGATCGTCTGGAGGGCGAGGCGGTGGAACGGATCGGTGATCTTGTTCAGGGAACTGTGCTCGGGATTCTACGGTCCGATGAGGGACCGTCGGACGCGCTTCGCAAGGCGGTGGCGCATTCGATGACCCAGACGCAGTTTCTGGCAGCGGAAGGTGTGATCCAAGGGAGGTGGGGCAGCCTGCCGCCCAACGCGACTTATGATCCGGGCGTATTGCAACCGACAGGGAAACCGAGCTGGGTGCTGGATCTGGACATGTTCTCGAACAAGGCATTGCCGTTCGCGACGGGAGAGCTGGTTGCTACGACGGAGGCGTTTGCGAAGCGAATTTATTCGGTATTTCGGCTGATGATCACGGATGATTTCCTGAGATTCTACGAGGGAACGCCATGACTGCGGCAACAGGGACTCAGATACAGGACCTAGCTACGTCGACAGGTGGTCGTCGCCACCAAGTTGTCGCGACCCACCGGCGGAGCAGCGGGGTTGCAAGGGTTGATTTGCTGGATGCGTTCCCGGAATCAGGAACTGCGGCCAACCCTTGGTCGGCTCCGTTCACGGACGGCACATCATCTGGTCCAAAAGCCAAGACACGCGTTCCGGCCGGACAGACCACGGCCGAAGCCCTGCTCGAACTCCGACGCCGCTCGGGCCTGACTTGGGAGTTGCTGAGCGAACTCTTCAGCGTATCCCGCCGCACTGTTCACCACTGGGCCAATAGCAAGGCGCCGTCTGCGGAGCACGAACTCGAAATCCGACGGACGCTGGATGCCATCCGGCATATTGATGAAGGGAACCAACGCGCTACGCGGGACCGCCTGCTGACGGCCACCAACGGTCTGTCTCCCTTCGATCTGCTGATCAGCCGCCGTTACGCCGATGTATTGCGTCTGCCGGCGGGAGCGGCGCCGGCAGACGCCGGGCGCCGGCGCGCCACGGTTTCGGAGGAAGAACGGGCGAGGCGCCGCCCCGCGCCGCCAGAGCTTCTTCTCGATGCGATACAGGATCGGCCGACGATTCCGGTTGGCAAGGCGCGCATCGTTCGTCCGGCAAGAAGGAAAACAAAGCCGACAGAATGACCGTGCCGGAGACGCAGGCGGCCGCCGTCGACAAAAAAACTCCGGCATTGGCGTCAGGGCGACCTGACGTGCGGCGCCGGTCTGGAATTCGTGCATCTTGCGGACCTTTCCCGCCCGCACAGTCCGGCTTCCCTGGCGGTGGTTGCGGACGGAGGCGATGAAGCACCGGTGGCAGGCACTGCACCTGTTTTCGAAGAGGTCGCGGGCATTGTCATGCTGACCCAGACCTGTGACATCGTGCGTTCGTGCGTGGATCGTCCCTTTGTCGAGATTGCGCCTCTGGTGAAACTGGACGACGCGACCGTGGAACAGGTTCGCCGCCTGAAGCGGCCGGCGTTCGCCTACGTTCCTGCCACGGCGGGGGATGGTCTGGTTGCAGATCTGGATCGCATCATGACCGTCGAAAAGGCTGTGGCCGCGAACTGGGCAAGAATCCCCGGCTGGAGCACGGATGCGGAGATCCGGGAGTTCGCACGCGCAATAGCGCGGAAACGTTCAAGATTCGCATTTCCGGACGATTTCGTTCTTGCCGCGGACCGCTTCAGAGGTCGCGTGACCAGCAAGCACAACCGGAACAGCCTCGAGGGCGCGCACCTGAGGGCGCTTCGTGAAATCCGGGTTCAGGCTGCACCGTCATGGAACGCCGACGGCGTGAAACTGACGATCTGGTTCATCAAGGAACGCGATTCCGATGACGGCGCATATGAGTGGCCGGGCCAAGTGGAGCGGTGGACCCGGCTGTTCGATCAATCGGGCCGTTTCCGAGTGGACACTGCAATCGCATGTTACCTCGACGACATCACGGCGCGCGATTATGTCGAAAGCGACGTGCTCGATTTCGACAGCCTGTCCGTCGAATGAACGCGTCGATAATTTGTCTGATGGACGGGAGGTGCAGCCAACGGCCCGTTACACTCATCTCGCGCGCAACCCTGTGAAGGCTTCTGCTGCCCTCATCGGCGATAGCATCTCGCGGGGTCCAGGGGCCACGGAACAAGCTGCTTTTCCCAAGGTTCGCCACCGAGCGCTCCGGAGACCCGGAAAGGCGCCCACACCCCCCCAAGGACATTGTTGAGCGAATTGACGCATTGATTATCGGTGTGAAACTGTCCGGCGTCATCGGATGATCGTATGGAGACACGCGAAGCGGTAGCGCAGCCTGTCGAGCCGGACTATATTCGTGACCAGAATCATGACTATATGAGGACGCCATGGATACGGTTAATCTTGCTCAGGCGAAAGCCCGCCTCAGCGAACTGCTCGACAAGGTGGAAGCCGGCCACGAAGTGATCATCACCCGCCATGGCCGGGCGGTGGCGCGTGTTTCTCCTGTTGTCCGCCCAAAACGGCCATTGCCGCTTCGGGAACTCGCCGAATTTCGCGCTACCCTGCCTCCGCTACGGCGCCCCGCGGTCGAACTGCTCCGGGAAGCGCGAGATGAAGGGTTATGAGGCGGGCAGCCGTGCATGCACTATTTCGACACAAGTTTCGTCGCACCCCTCATCCTGTCGGAAGCGACCAGCGAGTCGGTCGCCGGCTTCATCGACTTCCTTCCTACGGAAGAGTTGGCGATCAGTCACTGGACGAAGGTCGAATTCTCGTCGCTGCTTGCTCGCGAAGTTCGTATGGGCGGCATGGAGGCCGCTGTGGCACGAGAGGCTGATACCCGGTTTGAAGCCTTGGTCGAAGGCTCCTTTGCGGTGCTGCTGCCGGACGCGGACGATTTCAATCTTGCCAGGGAGTATCTTGGATATTTCGAGACCGGTCTGAGAGCTGGTGATGCCCTGCATTTGGCCATTTCCCGGAATCATGGGGCAACCGCATTCTACAGCCTCGACCTGAAGCTGATCGAAGCGGGCCGCCGTCTCGGAATAGCTTCAAGCAGCGGTATTCCTTGGCCAGTCCTTCATGAATGAAGATTCAGACATTCAAGAATTCCTGGAGACGGTGCACGGGACATTGCTCCTGATTTTGTGGGGGTTGCGGGCGAGGCGCTTGCGCGTCGCCCGCGGGGTGAGTCAGGCCAGCATGTCTTGCCAGATGGCGGCGGCCCAGTCTTCGTTGTGGCGTTTGATGGCGGGGCTGGGGGCGGGGGACAGGCCGCTGGCGCCGGGGACGGGGAGAATCCGCTGTTCGGTGTCGTCATAGTCGTAGATGGCGGTGACGGAGATTCCCTCATCGGCGCTGACGAGGCTGTAGCAGGTGTTGGCCATGCTCGGCCGGGGCGGTTCGCGTCCGTTGATCAGGGCGGTGACGGCGGCGGCGCACACCTTACCCATGGAATTGGCGATGAAGCCGGATTTCGGCACCTTGCCGACGGTGGAGCCGTCTGTGGAATCGCCGATGATGTGCAGGTTTTCGGCCATGGTGGAGGAGAAGTCCCAGGGATCGACGGGGGCCCAGCGCCGTCCTTCAGGCACGAGGCCGGCGTCGAAAACGAGTTTGTTGGCCTGTTGCGGGGGAATGATGTTGGCGACATCGGGAGTTATGTCATCGAAGTCGGTGGAGACGACACCGGTTGCCGGGTCGACGGCGACGACGTTGCTGTCCGGGCGGTAGTCGATGATGCCGTCATAGAGGCGTTCCCAGGCGGCGGCGAACAATTTGCCCTTGGAGACTATGCCGGTATTGGCGTCGAGCACAACGAGCTTTGCGCGCGGGTTGTTGCGCTTGAGCCAGTCGGCGATGAGTGAGGTGCGTTCGTATGGTCCCGGGGGACAGCGATAGGGGCCGAACGGGACCGAGAGTACGACGATGCCGCCTTCCGGCATGGCCTGGATGCGATCTCGCAGGGTTGTCGTTTCGGTGCCGGCGCGCCAGGCGGCAGGGAAAGCGTCTGCGGGGGCGTCTGCGAGGCCGGCTATGTCGCCGCGGCGCAGGGTTATTCCCGGCGCGAGAATGAGACGGTCATAACGCAGGAAGCCACCCTGGCCGACATGGACCTGACGCGCTGCGGGGTCGATGGCGGCGGCGCTGTCGCGCAGGATGGTGATACCGTGGCGATTGGCGAGGGCGTCATAGGAGATGGTGATGGCGTCCATGGGTTTGAGTCCGCCTATGACCCAATTGCTGATGGGGCAGGAACGGAAGGCGGCTTCCGGCTCGATGAGGATGACCTCGATGCCGGGGTCCTGGCGGCGGATATATTTTGCAGCGGTGCAGCCGCCCCAGCCGCCGCCGACAATGACGACGCGCGGTTTGGTCGCGGGCATGATTTCACCGCGGGCGAGGGCGGGCAGGGGCAGGGCGGCGGCGGTGACTGCGGCGGCGCCGGCGGCGAGGAAAGTTCTGCGAGTCGGGGTCATTGTACTTCCTCGAATTTTCTGCGGGGTGTCCGGTCCGAGCGAGGGGCGATCAGCGGCGGCTGGCGTAGAAGTGGGCGGCGGCGATGATTTCATCCTCGGCGGCGGCGGTGAGGGCCGCCGCGGCGGCTTCATCGGTGCGCGCGCCGGTGCGGTATGCGCGGGCGGCGGTGATGAGGTACGGGGCGGGCTGACCGGCGAGGCGCGGGCCGAGGGGGCCGCCTTCCCCCGTGTCGCCGTGGCAGCTCGCGCATTGCGCCGCGGCGACGGCCTCGCCGGCGGCGGCGAGGCCGGGATCGGCGGCGGCGGGGGTGGGGCGCCAGGGTTGTGCGGCAAACCATTGGGCGATGGCGTCGGTTCCGGCGTCGTCGAACCCGTTGGCGATGATTTTCATGATGTACGAGGTGCGCGCACCGGAGCGGTAGTCGCGCATCGCCCGGGCGATGTAGCGGGCGTCGAGGCCGCCGAGGGAGGGGATTTCGGCGCCGGGCGAAGCGCCGTCGGTTCCGTGGCATCCGGCGCATGTCTGCGCCAGCCGGTAGCCTTCATCGGCGTTCGCTGCGGCGGCGAAAACCAGCGTGAGCGCGGCTACTGCGAGGCGCACCGACGGCCTTGTTGTCCGTCTCGGCATGTCTTCGTCCCTTCGCTGAATGGTGCGTTGGTGCGGTGGTTCACGTCGACGCCTAGGGGCGGGTTGGCATCAATATTCCTGCGCGCCGGCGACGCTGTGACGGCGCGCGAGTGCAATCTTACCAAAATCAGCTTGCGGGGGAAAGTCACACAGACGTCATAAACCTGTTTTGTTCAGGTTTGTGCGGGCGTTTGCGAGGGTGAGTTGTGGCCGGAGGGGGTGAAGCGAGGCGGAGGGTCTATTGGTTCATCGAGCGGAAGAATTCGTCGTTGGATTTGGTGGATTTCAGTTTGTCGAGGAGGAATTCCATGGCGTCGCTCACGCCCATGGGGGTGAGGATGCGGCGCAGGACCCACATTTTTGACAGTTCGGCGCGGTCGGCGAGGAGTTCTTCCTTGCGGGTGCCGGACTTGCCTATGTCGATGGCGGGGAAGGTGCGCTTGTCTGCGAGTTTGCGGTCGAGGACGATTTCCGAATTGCCGGTGCCCTTGAACTCTTCGAAGATCACTTCATCCATTCGCGAGCCGGTGTCGATCAGGGCGGTGGCGATGATGGTCAGCGAGCCGCCCTGTTCGATGTTTCGGGCGGCGCCGAAAAAGCGTTTCGGCCGCTGCAGGGCGTTGGCGTCGACACCGCCGGTGAGGACCTTGCCGGAGGAGGGGACGACGGTGTTGTAGGCGCGGGCCAAGCGGGTGATCGAGTCGAGGAGGATGACCACGTCGCGGCGGTGTTCGGTAAGGCGCTTGGCCTTTTCGATAACCATTTCCGTGACCTGGACATGGCGGGTTGCGGGTTCATCGAATGTGGAGCTGATGACTTCGCCGCGCACGGAGCGCTGCATGTCGGTGACTTCTTCGGGGCGTTCGTCGATCAGCAATACGATCAGATAGGCTTCGGGGTGGTTTGCGGCGAGGGAGTGGGCGATGTTCTGCAGGATGACGGTCTTGCCGGTTCGCGGCGGCGCGACGATGAGGGCGCGCTGGCCCATGCCAATGGGCGCCACGAGGTCGATGACGCGGGCGCTCATGTCCTTGATGGTGGGATTGTCGATTTCGAGGCGGAGGCGGCGGTCGGGGTAGAGCGGCGTGAGGTTGTCGAAATTGACCTTGTGGCGCGCCTTCTCCGGTGATTCGTAATTGACGGTATTGACCTTGAGCAGGGCGAAGTAGCGTTCCCCGTCCTTTGGCTGGCGAATTTCGCCTTCGATGGTGTCGCCGGTGCGCAGGGCGAAGCGGCGGATCTGCGGCGGCGAGACGTAGATGTCGTCAGGCCCCGGAAGATAGTTTGCCTCCGCTGAGCGCAGGAAGCCGAATCCATCCTGCAGGATTTCGAGCACGCCTTCGCCGAAAATGGCGACATCGCTTTCGGCGAGTTGTTTTAATATGGCGAATTGCAGGTCCTGCTTGCGCATGGTGCTGGCGTTTTCGACGCCGCACTCCTCGGCATAGGTCAGGAGTTCGGTGGGTGTTTTTTCTTTGAGTTCTCTGAGATTCATGTGGGATTGCCACTTAAAGGGGGCAGGGGGAGGGCGTTATGGACGACGGTAGAGAGGGGGAAGATGTGCCGAGGGAGAAATGGCGCATGCGTGAAGCGCATGGGAAACGGGCGGGGCGGGATATCCGGAAGCGCCGCGCGCCGCTGCAGGTCGGCAGACTGCCGATACCGCGCTTCATAATGGGCGGCAGAGGCTGCTGTCAACAAGGATGAAGCGATGATGCCCGGGAGGGTTTGGCGGGCATCACCGCGGCAGGGGGTTCAGGTCATGGCCCGGGCAAGCGCCTCGGTCATGCGGCGGGCGAAGGCGGCGGGGTCGGGGAGTGGTTCACCTTCGATGATGCGCGCCTGGTCGAGAAGGAGGGCGGCCAGTTCGCCGAGGACAGGGTCGGAGGGCGCGGCGTCAGCGCGTGCCGCGAGGGCCACAATGAGCGGGTTGGCGGGGTTGATCTCGAGGATTTTCCGGCTTCCAGCATCAAGCTGACCGTGCTGTTTGAGTATGCGCTCAAGATGTATGTCGTAGCCGTCTTCGTGAGCGACAAGGCAGACGGCGCTTTCGGTCATGCGCTCCGAGGTCCGGACGTCCATGACCTTGCCGTCGAGGGTTTCCTTGAAGGCCGCAACGAGGACTTCCATGCCCCTGGCCGGGGGTTTTTCGTCGGTTTCGGCGGTGTCGTCATCGCTCTTGATGGCGGAGAGGTCGATGCCGCCGCGGGTGACCGAGCGGAAGGGTTTGCCTTCGAATTCGCGGGCCGCGCCCTGCCAGAAGTCATCGACGGCGTCGTCGAGCAGCAGGACCTCCACGCCGCGAGCGACAAAGCTTTCGATTTGCGGGGAGCTGCGCAGGGCTTCGGCGTCTTCGCCCGTGATGGTGTAGATGGCGTCCTGGCCTTCCTTCATGCGCGCAACATAGTCTGCGAGGCTGACAAGGCCTTCGGCGCGGGTGGAGTGCGCGCGCAGCAGGCCGAGCAGGCGCGGGCGGTATTCCGTGTCTTCGTAGATGCCTTCCTTCATGACGGCGCCAAATCGGCCCCAGAAGTCAGCGAAGGATTCCGGCTCCTTCTCGGCTTTGGTTTCGAGGGCGTCGAGGACTCGCTTGACCAAGGCGGTGCGGATGCGCTCAAGGATCGGGTTGTGCTGCAACATCTCGCGGCTGATGTTGAGGGGGAGGTCTTCCGAGTCGACTATGCCGCGCAGGAAGCGCAGCCAGCGGGGCACCAGCCCTTCGCAGTCATCGGTGATGAAGACGCGCTTGACGTAGAGTTTGACGCCGTGCTTGCGGTCCGGGTGGAAGAGATTGAAGGGCGCCTGGGAGGGGATGAAGACGAGATTGGCGTATTCAATGCGGCCTTCGGGGCGGTTATGGAGAGTAAGCCAAGGTTCGTCGAAGGCGTGTCCGACATGGCGGTAGAATTCGGTGTACTGCTCCTCGGTGATGTCCTTTTTGGGGCGGGTCCACAGGGCGGAGGCGTCGTTCAGAGTGTCGAGGGTTTCGGACTCGCCGTCCTTCCGGGCCATGCGGATGGGCAGGGAGATGTGGTCGGAGTAGGTCTTGACGATGCCGGTGAGGCGTTCGGCGTTCAGGAATTCGTCGAGGTCGGGGCGCACACGCAAGGTGATTTCGGTGCCGCGGCGCCGGCGCGGCGCGGGTTCGACGGTGTAGGCGCCGGTTCCCTGTGAGCACCATTGCCACGCGGTATCCTCACCGGCTTTTGCGGATGTCACGGTGACTTCATCGGCGACCATGAATGCGGAATAGAAGCCGACGCCGAACTGGCCGATGAGTTTGGCTTGTTCGGCGTCGTCATTGCCGAGGCCGGCGATGAAGGCTTCGGTGCCGGAATGGGCGATGGTTCCGAGATTTTCGATCAGGTCATCGTGGTTCATGCCTATGCCGTTATCGGCGACGCGGATGAGGCGTTCGGCGCTGTCCACGGACAGGGTGACAGCGAGGTCCGGGTCGTCTTCGAGCAGGCCGGGTTCGGCGATGGCGGCGTAGCGCAGTTTGTCGCAGGCGTCGGAAGCGTTAGAGATCAATTCGCGCAGGAAGATTTCCTTGTTGGAGTAGAGCGAGTTGATCATGAGGTCGAGGAGTTTGGCGACCTCGGCCTGGAATTGTCGGGTTTCGGTTTTTGCGGTTTCGGTATCGCTGCTCATGGTGCGCTCGGCCCCCTGCTCCGGCGGTTCGGGTCATGACCGTCGGCGGATGTGTGTCGGGGGCCGGGTCGATTCAAGGGCAGGCGCACGGCATTTCGTGACCGGCGGTCGCCGGCTCACTCGACGACGCGCTGCCACGCGTCGGCGCGGCGTGTGGCTTCGGCGATTTGTTCCTCGTTCAGGAATTCTTCCTCGAGTATGTCGAGGTGCGCGCGGGCGCCCGTATGTCCGCCGCGATGGGCGAGCAGGAACCACTTGTATGACTCGATGTGGTCCTTGGGGATGCCGAAACCTTCATCGAGCAGCATGCCGAGATTTGTCATGGCGTCGACGAGGCCTTGTTCGGCAGCGCGCAAGTACCATTTGGCGGCTTCGGTTTCGTCCTTTCCGACGCCGAAGCCCTTGCGGTAGAGGAAGCCGAGATTGTTTTGCGAGGCGCGTTCTCCGGCCTCGGCGGCGAGCCGCCAGAGGGCGGCGGCCCCGTCATAGTCCTGGGCTTTCCATGCCTCGTTACCGGCGTCGCGATGGGCGATACGCTGGGCGATGCGGTCCGATTCGGCATCCTGGTCCGAGTCGGCGTGGGCAGGGGCGGCGGCTGTGCCCAGGCAAAGGGTCAGCGCGGCGAGCCAGTGTGTGAATCGGGTCATGGTTCAGTGCCCTTCGCTGCCGGCCGCGTCCATTGCCTTCTCGAGGTTTCGGCACATGCGGGAGCGGCCGAAAAACAGTTCGCAATCTGCGCGTTCGGGTTCGTTGGGGCGGCCGGCGAAATGATCGAGGATGAAGTCGGAGACGTTGCGGATCTGGCGGACGCTGAGCGTCGTGCGTGCGGGGCCCGGGCGGTCAACGGGGTCGAAGTCCTCGAGCAGGGTGCCTTCGTAGCAGTCATATTCCCGGTAGGCGCGCTTGTGATGGTAGGGCATGGCGGTTCCCGGGCGTCCGCAGGCGATGACTTCCATGAGCTGCTGGCGGTCGAGCCAGTTTTCACGGAAGTTGACGGGCGTTCCGCCATAGCCGGAGCCGCCCATGCCGTGCCATTTGTGGCATGTGATGCAGCCTGCGTTCTTGTAGGTCGATACGCCCGGATGGCCGGCGGTTACCTGCGCGCCGGCGTGCGCTGCCAGCAGCATTCCGCCGGCGAGGGCGGCCAGTACGGCCACGTCCCGCGCGCGGTTTGCCCAGTTTGTCACCACGTCATTGTCTCCCTGCTCGTGGGGTGAATGCGGATTTTGCGACTGTCATAGAGGGTGTGATGGTCGGTGTCATCGCTGCGGGACGCGCCAGCAGCGGGAGCGCTGGCGGTTGCCGCGGGCGAGGCGTTCGGGGCGGCCATTCTGGAATTCCCTTACGAGCTTGAGTGCGTCGTAGTGGCAGTGGCGGGGGATGTAGTCGCGCAGCAGCAGCTCGGCCTTGTCGCGTGCGTCGGGGATGCCGTTGTCCTGGGCGATGGCGAACCAAGCGTAGGCGGCGATCACGTCGCGGGGGACTCCGGCGCCGTTGGCGAGCATCATGCCGAGTTCGTACTGGGCGTCTGCGTTGCCGGCGATGGCGGCGTTGGTCCATTCGGTTCTGGCGGTATCGAATTCGCCGGCGTTCCAGGCTGCCTTGCCGGCGTCGTAGTCTGCGTGTGCGGCGCTGGCGCCGGCGCATATGAGTGCGAGGGCGAGGCAGCGCCGGATGTTCCGCATTGTGCTGGCTCCTGCTGCGGATATGAAAACGGCCCGCGCCGCCGGGGGCGCGGGCCGTGGCACAGGGATGCGGTCAGCCGTGGATTTCCATCAACTTCATGGCTTCCTGCCGCTTGTCGCCAACGCAGGTCTTGAGCGCGGTGACGCAGGCCCAACTGTCCTCGCCGGCTTCACAGGTGGCGAGGTTGTCGTCGCACATTGCCACTTGTTCGGGCGAGGTTTGTGCTTCGTGGGGGATGGGCTCCATTTCGGCAGCAGCGGCGCCGGCATAACCGAACACCGCGATGGCTGCGATGGCCGCAAGGGTTCGTTTCATCCTGTTGTTTCCTTCTGTCACAATGACGCACGCCCGCGCATGCGACGGACGCACTGAATCGACGCTCAAACCGTGACCCGCCCGCGTCTGCCAACCGACCCAAGCGCGCACTTATCGACATGCAGCGACAGGATGTCCCGCCACGGCTTCTTGAGACTTACTTACAATAGCACTAGATGTTGCCGGTGCAAAGCCGGTGTACGATGCTTTTTTGTTTCCGACCGAAGGAGGTTCCTGGCATGAGTCACAGTGGTTTCCGCGCCGCGTTGGCTGCGGGCGCGGCATTGTGGATGTTTTCGGCGGTTCCCGCTGCGGGCGGTGACATTCGGGATTTCACGCCCGGCATGACGGTCGATGAACTGCCTGGCGAGGGATATATGAACTTTGCGTGCGGCACCGACGGCGGTGCGCCGCAAGGGGAGATCAGCGGCTGGGGGGCGTTCGGCAAATGCCCGGCAGACAGCGAAGGCTTGCATGAGGTTGCTTTCGAGTATGACGACCGGGATGTGGAGTATGAGGAATTCGAGGGCACGCAGATCGCCAATCATGAAGTGCTGGTGTCGCTACTGATTGACGATGTCGGGACGGTGCAGGGGATTCGTGTGTTCACGAATCCTTTTGCGCGGGCGTATTACAAGCGGCGCGCGCGGATTCTGGCGACTGCGGTGCGCAGCCGGTTCGGACCACGGGACTGGCGGTGTCGGAGGCTGGAGCCCGAAGCGGGTCAAGGCGCGGTCGGCGGCGTGTTTCTCAAGGAGAATTGCGTGAAGGATCTGGGGGGCCGCACGATCGACATGACGGCGCGGTTTTATCGCGAATATGGTGATGAGGGCGAGGAGATCGTCAGTCAGACGGCGTTCGAGATACGGTTAAACGCGCCGCCATCCTGACGTGCTGCGGCGGATTTCCGGGAGACAAAGTGAAGAGAGCGGCCCCATTCGGGGCCGCTCTCAGTATTTTCGGGGTGTTGTATCAGGTTAGAGCGAGAACACCCACAGCAGATTGGCGTTGCGGATTTTTTCGAGGCCCGGCACGGACGGGGCGAAGTAGGTGGGGATGATTCCCCAGCCGCCCGAGGCGACCGCGATGTACTGGGTACCGTCAACGGCGAAGGTCATGGCCGGCGCGTCGATGAGTGTGTGCATGTGGAAGCACCACAGTTCGTCGAGTGTTGCGTCGTCATGGGCGCAGAACTTGCCTTCGTGCTGGGCAACGAAGACGACTCCACCGGCGGTGGAGAGGACGCCTGCGATCAGCGGGAACGGGGTGTCGATCTTTTCGACGATGCTGCCGCTGGGGATGTGGACTGCGGTCAGGCTACCGTGCAGCCAGTCACCGGCGAGGGTCTTGGCGGTGGTGGTGTCGGGCATGCCGCCGGAGAACCATTCACGGAGAACGTAGGTGCCGTCCGGCCCGGGGATTTCTTCCTCGTTGTTGACGAGCATGCAGCTTTCGATCGTGGGTACGTAGGCGATCTGGGTCTTCGGGCTGTAGGACATCGGCATCCAGTTTTTGCCGCCGACGACGTTCGGGCAATAGGTGGTGGACTTGAGCGTGCGGTTCGGGGTGAATTCGGTCACGTAGGTTTGCAGGTCGGAGTTGGGGTCGTAGTCGAGGGGCACGCCTGTGACCTTGTCGAGGCCGCGGGTCCAGTTGACGTCCTTGACGAAGGGGAGGCCGTAGATGAATGAGCCGTCGGTGCGGTCCACGGCGTAGAAGAAGCCGTTGCGGTCGGCGTGGATGAATGCCTTGCGCTGTTCGCCGGCGACTTCGACATCGACCAGGATGTGTTCGTTGATGCCGTCGAAGTCATAGGGGTCGTTGGGCGTGTACTGGAAGTGGAAGACGATGGATCCGTTATCCGGATTGATGGCGATCATGCCCGAGGTGTAGAGGTTGTCGCCGGGGCGATAGTCGTGATCCCAGTCCGGGCCCGGGTTGCCGACGCCCCAATAGACGAGATTGAGTTCGGGGTCGTAGGAGCCGGTCTGCCAGGTGGAGCCGCCGCCGGTGAGCCAGGCGTCGTAGTCGTCGGTCCATGTTTCATGGCCGGGTTCGCCGGGACCCGGGACGGTGTAGCGGCGCCAGTGTTCCTTGCCGGTGTTGAGGTCGATGCCGGCGAGCCATCCGCGAATGCCGTATTCGGCGCCGGAGACGCCGGTGATGGCGAGGTCGCCGATGACCAGCGGTGCGACGGTAATGGTTTCGGCAATTGCCGGGTCCGCGAGCTGGACTTCCCAAGCCTGCTGGCCGGATTCCTTGTCGATTGCCATCATGCGTCCGTCAAGCACGCTCATGATGACCTTGTCCTGCCACAGGGCGACGCCGCGGTTGTTAATGGCGCAGCATGCCACGTTGCCGGCCCAGTCCTTGTCGACGCCGGGGTCGTAGATCCATTTGATGGTGTCGACGCCGCCGCCGGCAGCGGCTGCGCGCAGGTCGATGGCGGAGAGTTCGGACCAACCGTTCGGCATGTACATAATGCCGTCTTCGACGATCGGCGTGCCTTCGATATTGCCGTAGCGCCAGAAACCACCGCCTTCGGTGCCGCCCAGCGCGACCGTGTAGGCGACCTTCAGGTCGGCCACATTGCCCTTGTTGATCTGGTCGAGCGTCGAGTAACGCTTGCCGTCATAGGTTCCATGGTTTGTCACCCAGTTTTCGGGCGAGTCAGCGGCGTTCAGCAGGTCGTCGCTGGTCGTTATCGACGCGGACGATGCCGGCAGCGCCACAGCCATCGTCAGCAGGCCGAGGCCCGCCGCGGCGGCCACGGGGACTGCCATGAGCGATTTACGAGTCATTATGGTTCCTTCCAAACTCCTCACAGTGCTACGAGTTCTCCTGCGCGCTTGGTAGCCACGAGGCGGCGACTCGTGCAACATCTCCTGCGCCGCGACGCTTTCCGGCTAGAACCAACTTTTACCGGTTCGCGGCAACCAAGTCAACGAACAAACCGTTCGGGCGCATGCCTGTCGAGGCCCCCGCAGGGGGGAATTGCGGCGCGGAGAGAGGAGGAAGCGATGGTGAACAAGGCGGCACCGGCCGGGAAACGACGCGAGGCACCGCAGCAAAAGGAAAAAGGGGCTGAGAGAGCGACAGAGGCACCGGGGGAGGAAATCGGCGGACCGACGGGGCCGGAGCCGACGCGGTACGGCGACTGGGAACGGAACGGGCGCGTCAGCGATTTCTAGCGCCTCGCCGCGTTGTTACTGTTTGGTTTGCGGGTTGCTGTCGATGCAGCTTCCTTCGGCATGGGGGCGGCATTATATTCCGCGCGTTTTGACCACTTGCCGGCGCTGCAGCGCCGCGAATGAAGGGGAGATTGATGAGCAACATCTATGGCGAGACGCACCGGGCGTTTCAGGATCAGTTCGACACGCGGCGCATCGCCGATACCATCGAGGGCGGGTTCATCGCAGCGGAGATCGGTGAGAACGACAAGGCGTTCATCGAAAGCCGCGACATGTTCTGGCTGTCCACGGTCGATGAGAACGGGATGCCCACAGTCTCCTACAAGGGCGGCGACCCGGGATTTGTGCGGGTGGTAGACGGCAGCACGCTGGCCTTTCCCTCGTATAACGGGAATGGGATGTTCTATTCGATGGGGAATATTGCCGGCACCGGGAAGGTGGGCCTGTTGTTCATGGATTTCGAGAAGCCGATCCGGCTGCGCATTCAGGGCACGGCGTCGGTGAGCGCCGACGATCCGCTGCTGGCGGAATTTCACGAGGCGCAACTGGTGGTGCGCGTGGCGGTGGAGCAGGCTTTTCCGAATTGTCCGCGATATATTCACCGGATGCAGAAGGTTTCGCCGTCGCGCTATGTGCCGCGCACGGGAGTTGCGACACCGCTGGCAGGCTGGAAGCGGATCGACATGATCCAGGATGCGTTGCCGAAGGAGGATCAAGGCCGGGCCGACCGCGAAGGCGGGCAGATTTCGCTCGATACCTGGTTCGGCAAGGTTGCAGAGGGCGATCCCGAAGCGTGACAGACGGCGTTTCCTGTCACGCTTCAGACCGGTCCCGTGCGGTGTCTTGCGCGCGGAGGGGGTCGGCGGGGTAGCTCCCCAATATCTTGACCGATCGTGAGAAATAACGCAGTTCGTCGAGGGCCCGGTCGATTGCCGGATCGTCCGGGTGCCCGGCGACGTCGCAATAGAACTGGGCGGCGGTGAAGGAACCGTCGAGAATATAGCTTTCCAGCTTGAGCATGTTGACGCCATTGGTGGCGAAACCGCCGAGCGCCTTGTAGAGCGCCGCCGGGATGTTGCGGACGAGGAACACGAAGCTGGTGATGACTGCGCCGTTAGGGTCGGCGGGGACGGGGTCCCTGGCCATGATGAGGAAGCGGGTTGTGTTGTGGGCGGCGTCCTCTATGTCGGCGGCGAGGATTTTCAGACCGTAATTTTCCGCTGCCATGGCGGAGGCGATGGCAGCCTGGGCGGAGTTGCCGCGGGCTGCGATTTCGGCGGCGGCGCCTGCGGTGTCGGCTTCGACGACAGCGGTCAGTCCGAGTTTGCGGACGAGATTCCGGCACTGTGCGAGGGCGTGCACATGGCTGTGCACGGTGCGCAGGTCGGTGATGTCCGCGTCGGGAAGGGCGAGTAACTGGTGGTGCACGCGCTGGAAGGTCTCGCCGATGATGAACAGTCCCGATTCGGGGAGGAGGTGGTGGATATCGGCGACGCGCCCGGCGAGGGAGTTTTCGACGGGGATCATGGCGAGGGCTGCGCGTCCTTCCGTGACGGCGGCGAAGGCGTCTTCGAAGGTGGGGCAGGCGAGCGCCCTGTGGTCGGGGTAGCGGTCGCGGCACGCCATGTTGGAATAGGCGCCCGGCACGCCCTGGAAAGCGATGACGGGGCGGCTTGCGGATGTGCTCATGAGGGTATGGGCGGCGCGAGGATGCGGCGTGCAGTTTCGAGGTCGCGCGGGGTGTCGACGCCGAGGGGTGCGGCATCGACGAGGGCCGCCTCGATGTGCATGCCCGCCTCCAGTGCGCGCAGTTGCTCCAGTTTTTCGCGTTGTTCGAGGGGGCTCGGGGGCAGGCGGACGAAATGTTCGAGTGCGTCACGGCGCCAGACATAGAGGCCGATATGGTGATAGAGCGGGCCGGGGCCGGCAGGCGCTGTGGCACGGGTGAAATAGAGGGCGCGGGCGCATTCGGCGCCGGCGGCGAAACCGGCTACGAGCTTCACCACATTGGGATTGGTGCGGTCTTCGGCGTTGTCGATTTCGGTGCAGATGGTGGCGAGGTCGGCGCGCGGTGTGCGGAGGGCAGCGAGGGCGGCGCGGATGGCGGCAGGCTCGATCGCAGGGAGGTCGCCCTGGAGATTGACGACGGTGGTGAAGGTCCGGTCGGGGTCGAGCGTTGCAAGAGCTTCGTGAATACGGTCGGAACCGGAAGGGTGATCCGGGCGCGTAAGCACGGCGCGTCCGCCGCAGGCAGCGACAGCGTTGGCGATTTCCGGTTCGGCGGCGGCCACCATGACGACGCCGATGGCGGCTTCCCGGGCGCGGCGCCAGACATGCGCAATCATCGGTTCGCCATGGATGTCGGCGAGCACCTTGCCGGGTAGGCGCGTCGATCCGAGGCGGGCGGGGATGAGGATGATGGTGTTGCCACGGTCCATGGCGCGGCAACTTACAGATATTGATACGGGCAAGGCAAAACCGGTAGGTTGCGGCGACTGTCAAAAGCCGGGTTCGAGGCCTCATGTCCACTATCGAGATCAACAAGATTGCCGGCGCTGTGCTGGGGGCGCTGCTGCTGTTGCTGGGATTGAGCTTTGTTGTCGAGCTGGTGCGGGGGCACCCGGAACAACATGCGCCGGTGTTTGCGGTATCGGCGATGGCACCGGCCGCGGTAGTTGCGGATGCGGAGCCGGCGGCGGCGGGCGGTGAAGCCGAGGCGGCGCCAGTGGATGTGGCAGCGCTGGTGGCGGCGGCGGATGCGACTCACGGAGAGACGGTGTTTCGGAAGTGCGCGGCGTGCCACAGCGCGGCGCCCGATGCGCGCCACAAGATCGGCCCCAATCTCTGGGGAGTTGCCGGGGCGGCCAAGGCGGGGCAGCCGGCGTTTCGCTATTCCGCTGCGCTGCAGGCGCTGGGCGGGGTGTGGAACGATGCGGAGCTGGACGCGTTTCTGGCGGCGCCGCGGCAATATGTTCCGGCCACCAAGATGGCGTTTCCAGGGGTTCGCGACGCCGGGGACAGGGCAGCGGTGATCGCCTATATGCACACGCTCACGGACAGCGCCGCGAGCGATTGACACGAAAACGGGGGAGGATCCGCCATGACACGCCGTCATGCTGCGTTGCGCGCATTTTGCGGGGTTTGGATTGCCGGCGCTGCTGCAGCGTTTTCGCTTGCCGCAGGAGCACAGGAGGATGCGGGACTCGCCTGCGCCATGGAGGTTATGCAGGCGGGAGCACAGGCGGAGCGCGGCGTCAGCGGTGCTCATGCGCTTTCGATTCACGGGGATATCAAGTACGGCCCGGATTTCGCTCATTTCGACTATGCGAATCCCGATGCGCCGAAGGGCGGCGATGTTACGCTGTCGGCGGTCGGCACCTATGACAGTTTCAACGGGTTCATTCTGAAGGGGGTGGCGGCGACGTCGCTGAACCTGATTTATGACACGCTGCTGGTTACTTCGGGCGATGAGGCTTTCACCGAATACGGGTTGTTGGTGGAAAGCATCGACATGCCGGCGGATCGGTCGTGGGTGGAGTTTACGCTGCGCCGGGAAGCGCGGTGGCATGACGGGCAGCCGGTTAGCGTGGGTGATGTAATCTGGACGTTCGACACGCTGCGGAGCAGGGGGCATCCGTTTTTCCGCCAATATTACGCCGATGTGCAGTCGGTGACGGAAAGTCGCCCCGGGACGGTGCGGTTTGACTTCGGGGACTCGACCAACCGCGAGATGCCGATGATTGTCGGTCAATTGAGCATTTTGCCGCGGCATTATTGGGAGGCGCGCGATTTCGAGGCGACGACGCTGGAGCCCCCATTGGGAAGCGGCCCCTATCGGATTGCGGATTTCGACGCCGGGCGTTCGATCACCTATGAGCGGGTTGCCGATTATTGGGGCCGGGACGTGCCGGTCAATCGGGGGCTGTACAATTTCGACCGCATTCGATTTGACTATTACCGCGACATGACGGTAGCGCTGGAGGCGTTCAAGGCGGGTGAGATCGATTTTCGCATGGAGAACAATTCGAAGGACTGGGCGACGCAGTATGATTTTCCTGCGGTAGCGGACGGGCGCGTGGTGGTGGACGAGGTACGCCACGACATCGGCACGGGAATGCAGGGTTTCTGGTTCAACACACGCAAGGCGAAGTTTGCGGATGCGGGGGTTCGCGAAGCGCTTTCCCATGCGTTCGATTTCAAATGGACGAATGAGAATCTGTTTTACGGGCAGTATGAGCGGACGGCGAGTTTCTTCTCGAACACGGAACTGGCGGCGACGGGGGAGCCGGAGGGGCGTGAACTCGCGATTCTGGATTGTTTTCGGGACAGGCTGCCAGCGCAGATTTTCGGGGAGGCCTACCAACCGCCGGCCACGGGCGACGGTGTGACGGTTCGCCATAATTTGCGGCGGGCGCTGAATCTGCTTGATGGCGCGGGCTGGGTAATTCGCGATCGCAAACTGGTCAACGGACAGAGCGGTGAGGCGATGGAGATTGAGTTCCTGCTTGTGATGCCGGCGTTCGAACGTGTGATCGGGCCGTATATCAAAAATCTGGAGCGTTTGGGTGTGGAAGCTCGGATTCGGACAGTTGATACGGCGCAGTATCAGAAGCGGGTCGAGGATTTTGATTTCGATGTGATTGTCGGCGGGGTGGGGCAGTCGCTCAGCCCCGGCAATGAGCAGCGGAATCAATGGACCAGCGCTTCGGCAGATATTCCCGGCACGCAGAATTATGCGGGCATCAAGGACCCGGTGGTGGATGCGCTGGTTGATCTTGTGATTCAGGCGCCGAGCCGGGAGGCGTTGATTTCAGCCACGCGCGCGCTTGACCGGGTTTTGCGCTGGGGGCGGTATCTGGTTCCCAACTGGCACATTCAGTCATTCCGTATTGCCTATCGGAACATGTTCGGCAAGCCGGGACAGCCGCCGCGTTACGGGCTGGGTTTCCCCGAAGCGTGGTGGATTGACGAAGGGCTGGCGGTGCGCCTTGAGTCCGGAGGGCGCTGACGGCGGATTTTCGCGCGCGGCGTGACGCGCGATGCTTGCCTATATCGTCCGGCGTTTGCTGCTCATCATCCCGACATTGTTCGGGATCATGGTGATCAATTTCATCGTCATTCAGGCAGCGCCGGGCGGCCCTATCGAGCAACTGGTAGCGACGCTCCAGGGTACGGCGGTCAGCGCGACGGCGCGGGTGAGCGGGGGCGGCGGCGAAACGGTGGAAAATCGCGGCGCGGGGACAGATACGCCGGCTTCGGAGAAGTATCGCGGGGCACGGGGGCTGGACCCGGAGCTGCTGGAGCGTCTGGAGCGTCAGTTCGGGTTCGACAAGCCGGCGCATGAACGTTTTTTCATGATGCTGTGGAATTATGTCCGGTTTGATTTCGGGGAGAGTTTCTTTCGGGACCAGCGTGTAGTGGATCTGGTGTTGTCGAAAATGCCGGTTTCCATTTCGCTGGGCTTATGGACGACGTTGCTGATTTATCTGATTTCCATTCCGCTGGGGGTGGCGAAGGCGGTGCGCGACGGCAGCCGCTTTGATGTGTGGACGTCGGGCGCGGTGATTGTGGGCAATGCGATTCCGGCGTTCCTGTTTGCGATCCTGCTGGTGGTGATGTTTGCGGGCGGGCGGTATTTCGACTGGTTTCCGCTGCGCGGGCTGGCGTCGCCGAATGCGGACGAGATGAGCTGGCTGGCGCAGGTCGGTGATTATTTCTGGCATTTGACGCTGCCGGTGCTGTCGATGGTGATCGGCGGGTTTGCCGGTCTGACGCTGCTGACGAAGAATTCGTTTCTGGAGGAAATCAACAAGCAGTATGTGATGACGGCGCGGGCGAAGGGGTTGTCGGAACGGCGGGTGCTTTACGGGCATGTGTTCCGCAACGCCATGCTGATTGTGATTGCCGGGTTTCCGGCGGCGTTTGTCGGCATATTGTTTACGGGCGCACTGCTGACGGAGATCATTTTTTCGCTTGACGGTCTGGGTCTGCTGGGGTTCGAGGCGGCATTGAACCGTGATTATCCGGTGATGTTTGCGTCGCTTTATTTTTTCACGCTGCTGGGACTTGTGATGCAGTTGATCGGGGATATTGCCTATACGGTCATTGATCCGCGGATCGATTTCGAGAACCGAGAGGTCTGAGCGGGGCTACAGGAAGCTGTAGGGGTCGATGTCCACCTGCACGCGGACGCCGGGCGGCGGCGGTGTTGCCGCGAGCCACGGGCGAAGCGATGTGTTGAGGGGGCGGCCGCGCCGGTGGGGCCGGTGGACGAGAAGACGGAAACGGTGGCGCCCGCGCACCAGCGGCAGGGGAGCGGGCGCGGGTCCGAGGACAGTGAGGTCCGGTTGGCGGGGCGCGCGGCGTGCGAGTTCCGCTGCAGCGGTGCGGGCGGCTCCGATGTTGGTTGCGGACACGATGATGGCGGCGAGGCGCCCGAAAGGGGGCATGCCTGCGGCGCGGCGCGCGGCCATTTCGGCGGCGGTGAAGCCGTCGCGGTCTCCTGCGATGAGGGCGCGAATTACGGGGTGTTCGGGGGCGCTGGTTTGCAGCAGGGCGCGGCCGGGGCGGGTGGTGCGCCCGGCGCGGCCGGCGACCTGAAACAGTAACTGGAACGTGCGTTCGGCGGCGCGGAGGTCGCCGCCGGAGAGTCCGAGGTCTGCGTCGACGACGCCGACCAGGGTGAGGGCCGGGAAATGGTGGCCCTTCGCGGCCATTTGCGTGCCGATCAGCAGGTCGATGCGGTGTTCGACCATGTCTGCGGCCAATTTGGCGGCGGCGTCCGGGCCATGAACGGTATCGCTGGTCATGGTAGCCATGCGGGCTTCGGGGAAGAGTTCGGCGGCTTCTTCTGCCAGGCGTTCGACGCCCGGTCCGCAGGCTGCGAAGTGGTTTTCAGCGCCGCATTGGGCGCAAATGCGCGGGAAGGGCCGCCGGAAGTCGCAATGGTGGCATCGCAGTTCGCCGGCAAGGCGGTGTTCAACAAGCCATGCGGCGCAGTTGGTGCATTCGAGGCGTTTACCGCAGGCGCGGCACAGGGTGAGCGGGGCGTAGCCGCGCCGGTTGAGAAAGAGCATGGCCTGTTCGCCGGCGGTGAAAGTCTCGGCGAGAGCGGTTTGCAGGCCCGGGGCGATGAAGCGCCCGCGGGGCGGGGAGTCGGCGCGGAGGTCGAGCGCGGCGATGGCGGGGAGAGCCGCCGGGCCGTGGCGTCGGGGCAGGCTGACGGTGCGGTAGCGGCCTTCCGCGGCGTTGTTCAGTGTTTCCAGCGAGGGTGTTGCACTGGACAGGATGATCGGCGCGTCGGCAAAGCGTGCGCGAACGACGGCCATGTCGCGGGCGTTGTAGTTCACGCCTTCTTCCTGTTTGAAGGAAGCGTCGTGTTCTTCATCGACGACGATGAGGCCGAGAGCGGGGAAGGGGAGGAAGAGGGCGGAACGCGCGCCGACAACAACCTGTGCGTGGCGCCGGCTTACGGCGCGCCAGGTTTCGCGGCGCTGTCGCGGGGTCAAGTCGGAATGCCATGCAGCGGGGCGGGCGCCGAAGCGCCGTTCGAAACGCGCGAGCCATTGGGCGCCGAGGGCGATTTCGGGCAGCAGGACGAGGGTCTGGCGGCGGTTTCGGAGTGCGTCGGCGATGGCTTCAAAATAGACTTCGGTCTTGCCGGAGCCGGTGACTCCGTCGAGCAGGGTGACGGAGAATCCGCGGCCGACGGTATCACGCAGTGTTTCGGCAGCGGCGGTTTGCGCCGGTGACAGGCTGAGGCCCGGGCGGGCAGGATCGGGGGTTGGCCAGTCGGCGGCGCCGCCTTTGTTGGTTGCGGTTTCACGCAGGATGCCGGCGCGGACAAGGCCGCGCACCACGCCGGCACTGACGCTGGCGCGACGGGCGAGGGCGGCCTGCGTAGCCGGGGGACCGGAGTCGAGCGCGGCGAGCACGGCGGCGCGCTGGGGCGACAGGCGGCGAGGCGGAGCATGGCCGCGGACCAGGACGTGCGTGACGGACGGAGGTTCGAGGGCGGCCGGCACGCTCAGCGCCATGCGGAGCACGGCGCCGGGCGGGGCCATGCAATAGGCGGCGAGCCAGTCGAGAAAGCCGCGAAAGCCGCAGTCGAACGGGGGTATGGGGAGTACGGCCTCCACGTTCTTGATACGGGCGGGTGCCACCTCGCCGCTGCCTGCGCCCCAGATGACGCCGGATACGGTCCGCGGGCCGAGGGGGACGCGGACGATGCTGCCGTCCGGCGCGGGTTCTGTGAGGCGGTAGTCATAGGGTCCGGCGCCGGCGATGGGCAGGAGGACCGAGACGACGCGGTCGTCCGCCGGCGCCGAGGCGTCCCTGTTTTCCGGGTCGGGAACGCGGCGTTCGGCGGGTTCTGCGGCAGTATTGCGCGGCGGGTTCACGTCGGCGTGCCATGGGTTCGGATTGGTGAAGCCCTGTGGGGGCGTTATAGTGCAAGAGGCCGGTTGCGCGTTCAGGGTGTTTCGGTTTGCGCACGGTCAATCATGCATTGACTCGGTTTTTGCCGAGAGGGTTTTGATGAGCCGGGGTGGGACGGATGGCGGCGCGGCGCTTTGATGTCATAGTCGTTGGCGGCGGTCATGCGGGATGCGAAGCGGCGGCGGCGGCGGCGCGGCTCGGTGCGCGAACGCTGCTGCTTACGCACGACCTGGGCACGGTCGGGGTGATGTCGTGCAACCCGGCCATTGGCGGCATTGCCAAAGGCACGGTGGTTCGCGAAGTGGACGCGCTGGGCGGCTTGATGGGGCGGGCGGCGGACCGTGCCGGGATTCAATTCCGGGAGCTGAATGCGCGCAAGGGTCCGGCGGTTCGGGGGCCGCGCTGTCAGGCCGATCGCAGCCTGTATCGCCGGGCGATCGGGGAGTTGTTGCGCGAGCAGCCGAATCTGACGATGGCGGCGGGCGCGGTCGGCGATCTTCTGCTTGGGGATGACGGTTGGGTCAGCGGCGTTGTCTGCGAGGATGGCGGGGTCGTTTCGGCGGCGGCAGTTGTCATTACCAGCGGCACGTTCCTGCGCGGCCGGGTTCATGTGGGCGAGCGCAACAGTGCGGCGGGTCGGGTTGGCGAAGCGCCGTCACTGACATTGGCGGAGACGATATTGCGGCTTGGTTTTCGCGTTGGCCGTCTCAAGACGGGTACGCCGCCGCGTCTGGACGGGAGAACCATCGACTGGTCGGGTCTTGATGTTCAGGAGGGCGATTCGCCACCCAAGCCGTTCTCGTGGATGACGACGGCGATCACGACGCCGCAGACGATTTGCCATATCACCGGGACGACGCCGGAGAGCCATTCGGTGGTGCGCGCGCATTTGCATCGGGCGCCGATGTTTTCCGGAGCAATTGAGGGTTCGGGGCCGCGCTATTGTCCTTCCATCGAGGACAAGGTGGTGCGTTTTGCCGAGCGTGACCGGCATCAGATTTTCCTGGAGCCGGAAGGGCTGAACGACGACACGATTTATCCCAACGGCATTTCGACATCGCTGCCGCAGGAGGTGCAGGAGGCGTTTGTGCGCACGATTCCGGGGCTTGAGCGTGCGGTCATTCGCCGCCCCGGCTATGCGGTGGAATATGATTTTGTGGACCCCCGGGAGCTGCGCCCGACGCTGGAGACGCTGCGGGTTCCCGGGTTGTTTCTTGCGGGGCAGATCAACGGCACCACGGGGTATGAGGAGGCGGCAGGCCAAGGGCTTGTCGCGGGCCTCAATGCGGCGCTGCGGGCGGGGGCGGGTGCGCCGTTCGTGCTGGACCGGGCGACGGCGATGATCGGGGTGATGATTGACGATCTGGTGGTGCTGGGAACGCGCGAGCCTTATCGGTTGTTTACTGCGCGGGCGGAATATCGCCTGAGCCTGCGTCCCGACAATGCCGATTTGCGCCTCACCGGTCTCGGGGAGGCTGTGGGTTGCGTGGGGGCGGCGCAGGCGTCGCGGACGACGGCGAAGCGGGCGGCGGTCGATGCAGCGCGGGCGGTTCTGGCGGCGCGCCGCTGTACGCCGGCGGATGCGGCGCGGCACGGGGTGCGGTTGCGTGCGGACGGGCGTGCGCGGAGCGGGCTTGATCTGCTGGCCGTGCCGGAAGTCGATTTTGCGACGGTTGCGGCATTGTGGCCCGAAGAGGCGGCGCTTGCGGCGTGTCCTGCGGATGCGGCGCGGCAGGTGGAAATATCGTGCCGTTACGCGGTGTATCTTGAACGGCAGCGGGCGGAGATTGCGGCGTTTCGCCGCGAGGCGGCGCTGACGGTGCCTTCGGATCTGGATTTTGGCGACATTGCCGGCTTGTCTTCGGAGGTGCGGGAGAAGTTCGCGACGGCGCGTCCGGCGACGTTGGCGGCGGCGGCGCGGATTCCCGGCGTCACGCCGGCGGCGCTGACGGCGTTGCTTGGTCATTTGCGGCGCGGTGCGGTGGCGGACGCGGCGTGACAGCGGCGGCGCTCAGCCCCGAAGGGTTCGCCCGGATTGCGGCTGTTTCCTCTGAAACGCTGGTTCGCCTGCGGCGTTATCTTGCGCTTCTGGCGGAGTGGCGGCGGGCGGTGAATCTGGTCGGTGCAGCGGGTCTCGACGATCCATGGCGCCGGCATATGCTGGACAGTGCGCAGCTTGTGCGGTTTGTGCCGGCTTCGGCACGAAGGATTATCGATCTCGGCAGTGGGGCGGGATTTCCGGGGTTGGTACTTGCGCTGGTCTGCGGTCGGGGGATTTCGGTCGACCTGATCGAGAGCAATCAGCGCAAGGCGGCGTTTCTGAATGCGGTGATTCGAGAGACGGGGGCGCCGGCGCGTGTGCATTACGCGCGCATCGAGGCGGGGCCTGTGCCGCCGGCGCCTGTGGTGACGGCGCGGGCATGTGCGCCGCTGCCGCAATTGCTTGGTTATGCGCAACCGCTTCTGGCGCCGCGCGGGCGGGCGGTGTTCCTGAAGGGGCGCAAGGTGAATGATGAATTGACCGCGGCGCAGCGTGACTGGCATATGGAGTTTGTCCGGCATCCCAGCCTCAGCGACCCTGGCGGGGCCATTCTCACCATCGGATCACTTGGCCGTGTCAGCGAGGAATAATCCGGTAGTTTCGGCGCGCGTCATTGCGGTTGCGAACCAGAAAGGCGGGGTTGGCAAAACGACTACGGCGATCAATCTGGCAACGGCGCTGGCGGCGGTGGAGCGGCGGGTGCTCATTGTCGATCTTGATCCACAAGGGAATGCCAGCACAGGACTGGGGATTGACGCGGAGATGCGCCGGCGCACCACCTATGATCTGCTGCTGGCGTCGGAGTCCTCGGGCGAGGCAGCGCTCGCGACAGGAATCCCCGGGCTAGCGTTGATTCCCTCCGTGACCGATCTGGCGGGTGTGGAAGCGGAGTTGATCGGGTCGGATGACCGGGTTCAGCGCCTGCGACGGGCCTTGCAAGGGTTTGGGCGCACTCATGATTATATTTTCATTGACTGTCCGCCAGCGATTGGCGTGTTGACGCTAAATGCGCTGGTGGCGGCGAGGTCGGTGCTCGTGCCGCTGCAATGCGAGTTTTTCGCGCTGGAAGGCTTGAGCCAGCTTCTTGCTACGGTGGAGCGTGTTCGCTCCGGTTTCAATCCGGTGTTGGAATTGGAAGGCATTCTGCTGACGATGTTCGACGGTCGGAACAAATTGTCGCAACAGGTGGCGGCAAATGTGCGGCAGCATTTTGGCGGTCAGGTATTCGAGACGATGATTCCGCGCAATGTGAAGGTTTCCGAGGCGCCGTCGCATGGACGGCCGGTACTGCTTCATGACCCTCGCTGCGCCGGGTCGCGGGCGTATATCTCATTGGTGAACGAGTTTTTGCGGCGTGAGCGCGCTTCTGCGGAGAAGAGCGCGTGAACGCCGTGTCGCCTCGCCTGGGTCGCGGGCTCGATGCGCTGCTTGGGGCGCCGACGGTTCGGACCGAACCTGAGCGGCAGGTTGCGGCGATTGCGGAGATCACTCCCGGCCCGTTTCAACCGCGGCGTCATTTTGACGATGCGGAGCTGGACGCGCTGGCGGATTCGATTCGGCGGCACGGCGTGGTGCAGCCGATATTGGTTCGTCCGACGCCGTCGACGGCAGGTGCGGAGTCGCCGGAGGGCGGCGTACGGTTTCAGATCGTGACCGGGGAGCGGCGGTGGCGCGCTGCGCAGCGCGCGGGGCTGAGCGAGATTCCGGTGATTATCGATACGCTTGCGGATCGCGATGCGCTCGAAATTGCGATCATTGAAAATGTCCAGCGCGAGGACCTCAATCCGCTGGAGGAGGCGGAAAGTTACCGGCGGCTGATCGACGAGTTTGGCGGCACCCAGGACTCGCTGGCGAAGGTGGTCGGCAAGAGCCGGAGCCATATTGCCAATATGATGCGGTTGCTGGGTCTGTCGGAACCGGTGCGCGAGATGGTTGTATCCGGCGTGTTGAGCGCTGGCCACGGCCGCGCATTGCTGGGCGCCCAGGGCGGCGCAGAGGGGCAGACGGCGCTGGCGAAGAAGGTCGCATCCGGCAGGTTCAGTGTGCGGCAGACGGAAAATCTGGTTCGTAAGCAGAGCCGTGCGGACCAGGCAGGCGCGCAGCGCGATGCAGTGCTGGAAAAGCGGCGCGCCAAGCGGGGGAAAAAGAGCGGCGATGTCGCGCAACTGGAAAGAGAATTGGGAGAGGTGCTCGGTCTTGCGGTCAGTATTGTCGATGAGGGCCAGTCCGGGCAGGTACAGATTGCGTATGGCTCGCTGGAACAACTGGACATGTTGATCGAACGCTTGCGCGAGTTGTCCATGGCTGCGTATGCGCCGCGGCTGTGACGGAGGATCGGCGGTGGAATTGAGCGCGGATCAGGTGGCGTTTCGGGATGTGGCGCGCCGTTTTGCGGCGGCGGAAATGGCACCTCATGCGGCGGCGTGGGACGAAGGCAATGTGTTTCCGGTGGCGGTGCTGCGGCGCGCCGCAGCGCTGGGTCTCGCCGGCATCTATTGCGACGAGGCGCATGGGGGTACCGGACTCGGGCGTCTGGACGCGGTGTTGATCTTCGAGGAATTGGCGGCGGCGTGCCCCTCGACCGCGGCTTATCTGTCGATTCACAACATGGCGTCGTGGATGGTCGACCGGTTTGGCGATGACGACCAGCGAGCGCGCTGGATTCCGCCGCTGATGAGGATGGATTTGCTGGCGGCCTACTGCCTGACGGAACCGGGGTCCGGTTCCGACGCGGCGAGTCTGACGACCACGGCGCGGCGTGACGGCGGCGACTATGTGCTGAATGGCGGCAAGGCGTTCATTTCCGGCGGCGGGCGCGTCGATTTTTATCTGTGCATGGTGCGGACGGGCGATGATGGCCCGGACGGCATCAGTTGCATGGCGGTGGAAGCGGATGCGCCGGGGCTGTCATTCGGCCGGCAGGAGCGCAAACTGGGCTGGCATTCGCAGCCGACGGCGGCGGTCCTGTTCGATGATTGCCGGGTGCCGGCGCGCAATCTGGTGGGGGGTGAAGGCGCCGGGTTCAGGATAGCGATGCAGGGACTGGATGGCGGGCGGCTGAATATCGCCGCGTGTTCTCTGGGGGGCGCCCGCGCGGCGCTGGATGCGGCGAAAGAGCATGTTTCGGCGCGCGCGCAGTTCGGGCGGAAGCTCGCGGAGTTTCAGGCGGTTCAGTTCAAGCTGGCGGATATGGCGACGGAACTGGCGGCGGCGCGGGCGCTGCTGCACGAGGCGGCGCGGGCGCTGGATCGCCGCTCAGGGGACGCGACGGCGCGCTGCGCGATGGCCAAGCGCTTTGCCACCGATGCCGGCTTTCGAATTTGCAACGAGGCGCTGCAACTTCATGGCGGCTATGGCTATTTGCGGGACTTTCCGGTCGAGCGGCTGTTGCGCGACCTGCGCGTGCATCAAATTCTGGAAGGGACGAACGAAATCATGCGGGTGATCATTGCCCGGCGCCTGCTCGCCGGGGAGCTGGCGCCATGACGGATGACGCAGCGGAAGTCCTGTTTGCGGTGCAGCGCGGCGTCGGCTGCGTGACGCTCAACCGGCCGCGGGTGCTCAACACGCTGACCTATGGGATGGTACAGGCGCTGGACCGGCAATTGCGGTTGTGGGCCGACGACCCGGAAGTGCGTGAGGTATTGATCGAGGGTGCGGGTGCGCGCGCGTTTTGCGCCGGCGGGGATATTCGCACGCTGCATGGTGAAGGGCGCACCAGCGATGACGGGAAAGATTTGCCGGCGCGGTTTTTTCGCGATGAATTTCGCCTCAATCGATTGATCCGCCGGTATCCCAAGCCCTATGCGGCGCTGCTGGACGGCATCACCATGGGCGGGGGTGTGGGCGTATCGGTGCACGGGGCGGTTCGTATTGCGACCCCGCGCACGGATTTTGCCATGCCGGAAACAGGAATCGGCTATTTCCCGGATGTGGGCGGGGGGTATTTTCTGGCCCATTGCCGGGGTGAGACGGGGCACTATCTGGCGCTGACGGGAGCGCGGATCCGGGCGGCGGATGCGTGCCATATCGGGGCGGTAACGCATTATCTGGACGATGACGGGACTGCTGCGTTTCGGGCGCGGATCGGCGAGGCGCCGATTTCGGTGCTGCTTGACGAGCTGGCGGTTGATCCGGGGCCGGCCCCGCTGGCGGAACTGGAAGAGGTCATCGACCGGTGTTTTGCGGGCGAGGATATCGAGTCGGTAGCGGCGGCGCTGGCGGGCGACGGCAGTGCCTGGGCGGCGGAGACGCTGGCGGTGCTGCGCAGCAAGTCGCCGACCAGCGTGAAGGTGACGTTCCGTCTGCTGCGGGAGGCGCGGCAGCGTGATTTTGAAGCAGACATGAAGATGGAGTACCGCCTTGCGCAGCGCTTCATGGCGACGGATGATTTTTTTGAAGGGGTGCGGGCGCTGTTAATCGACAAGGACGGCGCCCCGGCGTGGAATCCGCCGCGTTTCGAGGCAGTCAGCGACGGGGTGGTGGACGCATTTTTCTCGCCGCTGAGCTGGGGCGAACTCGACTTCGACTGATTATCGGCCTTCGGGGGCGCGGAAAGGACAGATCACCATGCGCATCGGCTTTATCGGCGTTGGCAATATGGGCGGCCCGATGGCTCGCAATTTGCTGAAGGCCGGGCATGACGTGGCGGTATATGACATTGACACCGCGGCCGCGCGGGGTGTCGCGGATGACGGTGCGGTGCTTGCAGACAGCATTGCAGAGGCGGCGACGGGGGCGGCGTGCATGATCACCATGCTTCCTGCAGGCGCGCATGTGCGCGATGTGTATGAGACGCTGATACCGGCGGTGTCTGCGGAGACGCTGCTGATCGATTGCTCGACGATTGACGTGGCGACGGCGCGGGCTGTTTCGGAACTTGCGGCGGCTCAGGGGCTTGCGATGCTGGATGCGCCGGTGTCAGGGGGTGTTGCGGGCGCCGAATCCGCCGGCTTGACATTCATGGTCGGCGGGGATGCTGCGGCGTTTGCGCGCGCTGAGCCGGTTCTGGGGGCGATGGGACGGAAGATTGTCCATGCCGGGGGCAGCGGCAATGGTCAGGCGGCCAAGATTTGCAACAATATGCTGCTTGGCGTTTCGATTATTGCGGTGTCGGAGACCTTTACGCTGGGCGAGGCGTTGGGTTTGTCCGCGGAACGGCTGTTCGACATTGTTTCGAGCGCTTCCGGGGATTGCTGGGCGATGCGGAATCATTTGCCGGTGGCGGGCATTGTGGAAACGGCGGCGGTGAATCGCGATTTCCAGCCCGGGTTTTCGACGGAGATGATGCTGAAGGATTTGCGTCTGGCGCAGTCCGCGGCGCAGCAGGCGGGGGCGGGCACGCCGATGGGAGCACAGGCAGCAGCGTTGTTTGCGCTGTTTCGCAATGCCGGCCATGGTGATCTTGATTATTCAGCCATAGTAAAATTGATTGCGGCGTCCTGAAATCAGGTTATAGTCTTGTGACAAGGGGGCTGCGGTGTCCTCATGCAAGGATTGAGGGAAGGCGCCGTTACCATGTCTGAACAAAGTGTGCTTGAAGAAAAATCAATACTGGTCGACCAGGCCGATGGTGATGAAAAACAAGCTCTGCTTGACTGTGTGCGTCTTGTAGAGCGCCTTCATCGGCGTTTTCTCGATGTTGTGAAAGGTGAACTGGATCGGTTGGGGATTGAGGGTATCAACAATGTTCAGGCGGTATTGCTGAGCAATATCGAGGATGAAACCGTGACTGTGGGCGAGCTTACGCTGCGCGGTTACTATATGGGTTCCAACGTTTCCTATAATGTAAAGAAATTGGTCGAGAACGGGTATCTGCTTCAGGAGCGTTCGGCGCATGACCGGCGGACGATCCGCGTCAGCGCGAGCGAGAAGGGGCGGGCGGTGGTGGCGGCGATCAACGGATTGTTTGCGCATAATGCGGGTGCGCTGGCTGTTCAGGGCCTGGACGAGGATATCCTGCGCGGGATGATCGGCAATTTGCGCACGGTTGAGCGATTCTGGACGGATTACATCAATTACGGTCCCGGCTGAGCTCCGGTCACGGTTTGCGTGCGACGATGTGAAACAGATGCCAGTGTTTTGCAGCGCCGCGCGGTGTGATGCTGTCGGTTTCTTCTTCCTCCAGCAATTCGGTGTCTAGAGGGGCGAGCAAAGCTTCCAGTTCGGGACGGGAATGAAAGGTCAGGGCGGTATTGCCGGCCCAACTGTCGTGAGGTCCGAATAGCTGACAGGCGATGCGTCCGCCAGGGGTGAGGGCGCGCAGCATCCTGGGCCACAGGGCGGTGAAGTCCTGCGGGGAGATGAGGGGCAGCGCGAAGCTGGAATTGATCAGCGCGCAGGGTTCCCAGAGCATGGTTTCGAAGCGGGTGACGCGGGTTGTCAGCGCGGCGTCGGGTGGCACGTCGCGGCGCGCGCGCAGGGCGGCGATGGCGTCGGGTTCGGCGTCCACCGCGACCACGCTCCAGCCGCGCGCGAGCAGGGTGATGGTGTCGCGGCCGCTGCCGCATCCGAGATCAACGGCGAGGGGCTGTGCGGGGGGTGTCCCGGCGAAGCGTTCGAGGGCGAAAAGAAGCGTTCGGCGGGGAGGCCGTGCGCCGGTCTGTTTGTAGTAGTGCTGCCAGCCGCTGCTCACTCGGCTGCGGCGCGCCCGTGACGCTGATATTGCCACGGGCCGGCATAGCCCTGGCTCCAATCCGGCGGGATTTCGCAGGGGCGCGGGTCGTGATGCGCCCAGCGTGCAGGTGCTCCGCGGACGATGGTTCCCGCATGGGCGCTGGGGATGGGGTTTGCGGTGTAGGGGAATGCGTCGGCGGCAGAATAGACATTGAGCAGCAGCGGGCGGGGGCGCGCGGAGAAGTTTTGACGCGAGCCGTGGATGGTGCGGCAATTGAGCAGGATCATCGACCCTGCGGGGCCGGTGAGCGTCGCGATCCTGTCGGCGCCGGCGCGGGCGACGGTTTCCTCCGGGATGCGGAGGACCCAATTGCGGTTTTCGTCGTACATGGAGTGCAGGGGACCTTCATGGCTGCCGCGTACAGCCATGAGCGGACCCATGTCGGCGGTGCAATCCTCAAGATATACGGCGATGGTGACGGGGCTGTAATTGGTGTGGGGCCATGCCTGGATGTCCTGATGCCAGTCGAACTGTTCGCCGCCACCGGACCATTTGAAGTTGAGTTTCGAGTGGTGGAACTTGACGTCGGGGCCGACCACGTCGGCGGCGGCATCGGCCATGACGGGGCTGGAGGCGAAGCTCCAGAATGCGGGATGGTGGGATACCGGGCTGGTGAGACGCTTGAGACGCGGTGTTTCCGGCGTGTGTCCCGGTTCCAGGATTCGCGCGTCGTCGCTGGCGGTCAAATGGCGCGCGGCAGCGACTGTTTCGGCGGCGGCGGCGCGCAGCGCGTCGAGGCAGGCGCGGTCTATCGCGTCTTCCACCAGCACTAGGCCGTCATCGAAATAAGCGCGACGCTGTGCGTCGGTGAGAACCTGTGCGGGGCGGGCAAGTACTTGTTCAGTCAGCATGGCGCACCTCGGTGAGCGGGAATGATGCGAGCCGTGTTGCTTGCTTGCGAACGTCCGCGGCAGCGTTAGGGTTGCGCGGATTGTGATTTGCAACGGAGGAGAAGGCATGTCGGAAGCGAAGCGGACGGCACTGATTGTTGGCGCGGGCGATGGTTTGAGCGCGTCCCTGGCGCGGGTATTTGCGCGCGAGGGTATGGCGGTGGCGCTGGCGGCGCGCAATGCGGACAAGCTTGCGGATCTGTGCGCCGAGACCGGTGCGCGCGCGCGGGCGTGCGATGCCACGGATGAAGGGCAGGTCGCGGGGCTTTTCGACTGGCTTGACGAGGGTTTCGGCACGCCGTCGGTTGTGGTTTACAATCCTTCCGCGCGGCAGCGCGGGCCGCTTGTGGATTTGACGCCGAGCGTCGTCGAGGCAGCGCTGCGGGTTACGGTCTTTGGCGGTTTTCTGGTGGCTCAGCAGGCGGCACGGCGCATGATTGCCGCGGGAGACGGGGCGATCCTGTTCACCGGTGCTTCCGCGAGCGTGAAGGGGTATGCGAATTCGTCGTCCTTTGCGATGGGCAAGTTCGGTCTGCGGGGGCTTGCGCAGAGCATGGCGCGGGAGTTGGCGCCGCAGAATGTGCATGTCGCCCATTTTGTCATTGACGGGGGCATCCTGCCGACGGGGTATGCGGAGCCAGCGGACGCTCCCGACTCTTTCCTGCGGCCGGATGCAATAGCGGAGACCTATCTTGCAGTATCGCGGCAGCCGCGCAGTGCGTGGACGTGGGAAGTCGAACTGCGTCCGTGGGTAGAACGTTTCTGAGTTGATGGCGGGGCGGTGGGGCCGGCTCCCGCCAGTGGTCAGGCCGGCAGCCGCCATTTGATTGAGCAGCCCATGGAGGGGATCTGCTCTTCGGGGCCGTGGCCGGTTTCGGCAACCTGTTTCATGGCCTCGTAGAGTTCGCGGCGGGCGTTGGGGACGCGGGTTGTCTTCGAGGCGTCGAGACGTCCGCGATATTGCAGCCCTAGCGATTTGTCGAAGCCGAAAAAGTCCGGTGTGCAGACGGCGCTGTAGGCAAGGGCAATATCCTGCGATTCATCGAACAGGTAGGGGAAGGGGAAAGCCTTTTCCTGCGCCAGGGCCACCATGTTTTCGAAGCTGTCCTCGGGGTAGGTGTCGGTGTCGTTGGAGTTGATGGCAACGAATGAAACGCCGAGCCTGGCGAGGTCATTGGCGTCGCGGATCAGCAGGTCGTGAATTGCTTTCACATAGGGGCAGTGGTTGCAGATGAAGACGACGACGGTGCCGTTGGGGCCGCGCAGGTTGCTGAGCCGGTGTGTCTTGCCGTCGACCCCGGGAAGGGTGAAGTGCTGCGCGGGCCAACGGAAATCGCAAATGGGTTGGGTTTCAGCCATGGCTTGATTTTCCTTCCGGCGGCGGGTTGGTGAACGTGGGAAACGCGAACGGGGCGCGCAATCTTGCGCGCCCCGCTGCTCGTTCAGGAGTTGCGGCTACACCGCATGTCGGGTTCGGTTGCGGTCAGTAGATTGCGACCGGTGCGCCGATGGAGCCGGTGGCGCCCTTGACGGGGACCGGGCTGTAGAAATAGGCGAACTGATAGAGGCCGGACTCGGCAGCCTCGGTCAGTTTCATGTTTTCCTGATTGACGATTCCGTGGCGGGTCTGCAGATATTGATGGACGCAGAAGACGCATGCGGGATCGGGATTCGGCACCGCATCGACGGGCCAGGTGTCGCCGCCGGTAACGCCGGCCTGGACGACTTCGGCGACCCAGCGGGCCACTTCCATGCCGATGCCGGGGCAGCCGTCATTGTAGCGCGGCGGGTTGGTCCAGTGCACTTCCCAACCGGTGCGAATGAAGATGCCGTCGCCTGCTGCGGGTTCATAGTCGGCCATGCCCTGGCGAGCGAGGGCGCCGTTTACGTCATCCATGGTGACGAGGTCGCCCTTTTCCATGGCGACAACTCCGCGATAGCCGGCAACGTCGATCAGGATGCCGCGGGCGACGATCGGGTGGAGTTGCTCGGTGCCGAGCGCCTGCAAGCCATATGCGCCGCCCATCTGGGCGATGGTGAAGCCATTGTAGAAGCGCATTTCGGTCTTGTCGTGGTCTTCGCCGACCTGCACGCCGATATGGCCGAGTCCGTCGAACTGGGTGCCGACCTGGCCGATTTCGGTGGACAGGAATTCGTCATTCCAGATGATCTTGTTGGGGCCGAAGGGGCCGCCGGTGGGGGTGCCCGGAATGCGGAGCGAGAATTTACGGGCGCCGAACAGCGGCATTTCGGCGGTATATTCGTGGCCCAGCTTCATGGTCTTGCCCTGCGAGATCTGCGACACGGCGCGCAGGACCACTTCAGGGTTCTTGTACCAGTTGGTGGAGCCGGCCTGGTCGCCTTCACCCCAGCGCGGGTTCGGCCACCATTTCGCGCCAAGCGGGGTTTCCATCACATCGCCGTCGACCCATGGCTTGCCGATGCAGCCGTCGAGATTATCGGGTGTGCAGTCAGCGACGGCGGTACCGCTTACGGCAACCATTGCTGCGGCGCCGAAACCTGCGATAACCAATGATCTATACATGCTTCTCTCTACCTCCCTTGAGACGGTGAATTGCCGGAACGGATTTGCACCGTAACGGGACCACTATACCCTATTTGTCCCCGCATGGAATTGCTTGTCAAGCATCCTGCGGCTGCAGGCGGGCTACAGGGTGAACACCGTTGATCCGGTGGTCTTGCGGCCTTCGAGATCACGGTGGGCCTGCACGGCCTCGCTGAGGGGGTAGCGGTTGTTGATATCGATGTGGACCTTGCCCTCCCCAACCACAGCGAACAGGGCCTCGGCGCTGGCGACGAGTTCTGCACGCGAGGCGTTGTAGGTCATGAGCGTCGGGCGGGAGAGATAGAGCGACCCCTTGGCCGCCAGTGCGCCGGGGTTGAAGGCCTCTACCGGCCCCGAGGATTGCCCGAAGGACGCCATGAGGCCGCGCGGCTGAAGGCAGTCCAGCGAGCCTTCGAAGGTGGTGCGGCCGACGGAGTCGTATACGACGGGTACGCCCTTGCCATCGGTGATCTCGCGCACGCGGTCGACGAAGTTTTCACGGGTGTAGACGATGGGGTGGTCGCAGCCATGGGTACGCGCCGTTTCAGCCTTGGCGTCGGTGCCCACGGTGCCGATCACAGTGGCGCCGAGGGCCTTCGCCCATTGGCAGGCAATGAGGCCGACGCCGCCGGCGGCAGCGTGGAAAAGGATGGTATCGCCGGGTTTCACTTCGTAAGTCCGGCGCAGGAGGTATTCCGCAGTCATGCCCTTGAGCATCATTGCTGCGGCGGTCTCATCGTCGACGGACTCCGGCACCTTCACAACATTGGCGGCGGTCATGAGACGCACTTCGGCATAGGCGCCCATGGGCGGCGAGGCATAGGCTATACGGTCGCCTGCAGCGAGGTCGGTCACGTCGGGGCCCACGGCTTCGACAATGCCGGCGCCTTCAAGGCCGGGGGTGAAGGGACTCTCAGCGATGGGGTAGAGGCCGCTTCGGTGGTAGACGTCAATGAAATTCAACCCGACTGCGGTGTGACGGACGCGGATCTGGCCCGGTCCGGGGTCGCCGATTTCGACTTCCCGCCATTCCATCACTTCCGGGCCGCCGGCTTTATCGGCGAGGATGGCGTGTGCTTTCATGCTGTCGTTCCTTTCATCATCGGAGATTTTCTTCGGCGGCGCGGGGGCGCTGCAACAGGCGGTTCAGCGCTTCCGCATCGGCGGCGGGCGGTGAGCAGACGGCGCCGCGGCACACCCATGCGGCCGCTCCGGCGGTGGTGGTCTTTCCCGCTGCCGGGTGGCCGGGAGGGAGCGCCGCACTGTCCTCAATGGTCATCAGCGTGCGCCCCGGCAGGCTGCGGGCGCGGACGCAGCGAAGCAACTCGTCGCGCCGCGGGTCGTCGGGGGCGCCGACAATGACGATATCGAGACTGTCCATCGCCTGTTCAAGGTTGTTCATGAAGGCGCAGGAGCCTGCGGGGTTGTTGGAAAGCTGGGCGGTGAAGGCGTCCGCCAGCCGCTCCGCGCGGCGGCGCCAGACGGGTGCGCCGGTGAGCGCAGCAAGCGTGTTGAGCACGCCCAGCATAACCGAATTGCCGGACGGGACAGCACTGTCGTTGATCGACTTGCTGCGGATTATGACGTCGTCCACGTCGTCGGCGGTCTGGAAATAGCCGCCTGCGTCGGGGTCGGCGAACCGGGTTTCGGCGGTGTCTGCCCACGCGACGGCATGGTCGAGAAAACGGGGTTCGCGCTCGGTCTCGAACAGTACCAGCGCGGCGCGCGCCATGTTGGCGTAGTCTTCCAACATACCCGCATGGCGGGCGGCGCCCTTGCGCCAGGAATGATGAAGGCGGGCGCCGCTGCCCATGGTTTCGGTCACGGCATCGAAGGCGCGGACGGCGGCGGTGCGCCAGTGCGGCTCGCCGAACACGGCGCCGGCCTGGGCAAGAGCGGCGATCATCATGCCGTTCCAGTCGGCCAGCACCTTGTCGTCGCGACCAGGGTGAGGGCGGGATTCGCGGCGCAGGCGCAGGCGCTCCCGCAGGGCGGGGAGCTTTGCCTCTTCCTCCGCCGAGCCGAGGGTCGGCACGCGCAGGCGGTTGAGGATGTTGCGGCCTTCCCAATTGCCGCCGGCGGAGACGTCATAGGCGGCCTTGAAAGTGTGCGCGTCGGCGCCGAGCACGGCGTCGATTTCGGCCTCGGTCCAGACGTAGAAGCGGCCTTCCTCTCCTTCGCTGTCGGCGTCGATTGTGGCCGCGAAAGCGCCCGATTCGGCGATCATTTCGCGCAGAAGCCACGTGACGGTTTCGCGGATTCGGGTTTCGAACAGGCGCATTCCGGTGCCCTGCCAGACGAGGGTCAACAGGTCGAGCAACTGGGCGTTGTCGTAGAGCATTTTTTCGAAATGGGGGGCCAACCACAGAGGGTCGGTGGAATAGCGGGCGAAACCGCCGCCGAGATGGTCGTAGATTCCTCCCTGGCACATGCGTTCGCAGGTGACGATGACAGCCTGGGCGAAAGCGGTGTTGCCGGTGCGCAAATGGGCGCGCCATATGGCTTCGAACAAGGCGGTCTGGGGAAATTTGGGGGCGCCCTGCAAGCCGCCTAGGGTCATGTCCATCATACGGTGGAGGGCGCCGGCGATGCGGTCCAGTTGCGGAAGGTCGATATCGGCGCGGCCTGGTGCCTGCGCCAGACGGTGCAGGCCGCGGCGAATGGTCGAGACATTTTCCTGCAGGCGTTTGGGGCGGGTCTTGTAGAGGCGGTGGATGGTTTCCAGCACCTCGGGAAAGCCGGGGCGCCCGAAACGCGGCGCGGGCGGGAAATAGGTGCCGCCCCAAAACGGTTCCCGCTCCGGGGTGAGAAACATGGTCAAGGGCCAGCCGCCCTGCTCACCCATCAGCGCCAGGGCGTGCTGATAGATGGCGTCGAGGTCCGGGCGTTCCTCCCGGTCAACCTTGATGTTGACGTAGAGGGCATTCATTTGCGCGGCGATTTCAGGATTTTCGAAACATTCATGGGCCATGACATGGCACCAATGGCAGGCCGCATAGCCGACCGAGAGCAGAATGGGCCTGTCTTCCCGGCGGGCCAGCGCCAGTGCTTCCGCGCTCCATGGCAGCCAGGCCACGGGGTTGTCCTTGTGCTGGAGTAGATAAGGGCTGGTTTCATGCGCCAGCATGTTTCCGGGCATCGCACGCTCCGCCATGATCGGGTCTGCAAGAGGACGGCTTGCGCCGGACGCGGCGCAGGGTACAGTGCGGCGCAACCTGCAGACAACCCACGCCGCGAGGGAAGCCATGGCCGCTGATGCGCCCGAGCCGTATTACCGCCTTCATGTTTTCTGCTGCACCAATGTGCGCGACGCCAGCGACCCGCGCGGATGCTGCGACGCACGCGGCGGCACCGCTCTGCGCAACTACATGAAAGCGCGCGCCAAGAAGATGGGGATCGACAAGGTGCGTATCAATGCCTCCGGGTGTCTGGACCGGTGCGAACTGGGGCCGACGCTGGTGATCTATCCTGAGGGGGTGTGGTACCGGTGTGACAGCCGCGAGGATGTGGATGCAGTGCTGGAGGAACATGTTGTCGGCGGGCGCCCGGTGGCGCGGCTGATGCTGCAACCGGACGATTAGCCGGCGGCGCCGGCTGCGGCATGACCGGCGCGGACACCATCTTTGCGCTGTCTTCGGGCGCGGGCGCGGCGGGTATCGCGGTAATCCGCCTTTCAGGTTCGGAGTCGGGGGCGGCGCTGACGGCGCTGGCGGGACGGCTGCCGCCAGCGCGGCGCGCTGTGAAGGCGACACTTTCCGATCCCGGCGACGGGGGGAAGCTGGACAGCGCGCTGATGCTGTGGTTTCCCGGCCCGGCGAGCTTCACCGGCGAGGATATGGCGGAGATTCATTGCCATGGCGGGCGCGCTGTGATCGATGGCGTGCTGGCGGCGTTGGGGCGGCTTTCGCATTTGCGCCTGGCGGAACCCGGCGAATTCACCCGCCGCGCGTTTCTTCATGGCAAGTTGGATTTGACGGCCGCCGAAGGAATTGCCGACCTCGTGGCAGCGGAAACGGCGGCACAGCGGCGGCAGGCGCTGCGGCAGTTGGATGGCGCGCTGGAGACGCTCTATGAAGGCTGGCGCGAGCGGTTGGTGCAGGTGCTGGGGTTGGTGGAAGCGGCGCTCGACTTTGCCGATGAGGATCTGCCCGACGGTCTGCTGACAGGGGCGCGGCAGGGCGCGGCGCAGATCGGGCAGGAAATTGCCGGGCACCTAGCCGATGGGGGGCGCGGCGAACGGTTGCGCGCCGGGGCGGATGTCGCGGTGGTCGGCCCGCCCAATGCCGGCAAGTCAAGCTTGGTCAACTGCCTGGCGCGGCGCGATGCGGCGATTGTCAGCGCGTCGCCCGGAACCACCCGCGACGTTGTCGAGGTGCGGCTCGACCTAGACGGCGTTCCGGTAACGGTCGCGGATACGGCGGGCCTGCGGGCGGCGGGGGACCCGGTTGAGCAGGAAGGGGTGCGCCGCGCCGAACGGCGCGTACGGCAGGCGGACCGGGTGCTGGCGGTGTTCGACGCGACGACCTGGCCGGACGCTGCGCCGCTTCAGGCTATTCAGGGAGACGCGGCGGGCGGGGTGGTGGTGCTGAACAAGTGCGACCTGCCTACGGCAGGCCTGCCGGAGCGTATAGGCGGCTGGGACGCGGTCGCGACATCCTGTGTGACAGGGGCGGGGATTGACCGGCTGGTGGGGATGCTGGTGCGTGACCTTGGCGGCGCGGCCGACAGCGGCCCGCCGCTGACGCGGGCGCGGCACCGGCAGGCACTGGAGCAGTGCGCGGACGCGCTGGAGCGCTTTGCGGCGGTGTGCGAGCCGGAATTGGCGGCGGAGGATTTGCGCGCCGCCGCGGCAGCGCTGGGGCGCATCACGGGGCGCACCGGGGTTGAGGATGTCCTGGACATGATCTTTGCCAGTTTCTGTATCGGCAAATAGATGGCGGCTACGGACGGGGTTCCGGCGCGTAGGCTATATGGAGGAGGTTGGTGGCGCCGGGGGTGCCGAAGGGGACACCCGCAATGATGACGAGGCGGTCGCCGTCAGCGGTGTAGCCGCATTCTGCTGCGGCGTCGCAGGCGCGGCGTATCATGTCGTTGAAGTCCTGTGCGTCGTCGCTGTGGACACAGGACACGCCCCAGACGAGCGCGAGGCGCCGCGCCATAGCGTGAACGGGGGTCAGGCACAGAATCGGGGTTTCGGGACGTTCGCGGGCGGCGCGCAGGGCGGTGGCGCCAGACTGGGTATAGGTGACGATGGCGGCGGCGCCGATGGTGTGTGCGACCTGGCGGGCGGCGGCGCTGAGGGCGTCGGCGGCAGTGGGATCGGGGGCGGAGCGCGCTGCCTGCAGCATTTGCCGGTGCAGGGGGTCATGCTCCACGCGCTCCATGATGCGGTGCATCATGGCGACCGACTCCACGGGCCACGCGCCGACCGCGGTTTCCGCGGAAAGCATGACGGCATCGCCGCCGTCATAGACGGCGGTGGCGACGTCAGAGGCTTCGGCGCGCGTGGGTTCGGGAGCGTGGATCATGGATTCGAGCATTTGCGTCGCCACCACGACGGGTTTGCCGGCGGCGCGCGCGGCGCGCACGATTTGTTTCTGGATGGTGGGGATGCTTTCGGGGCTCATTTCGACGCCCAGATCGCCGCGCGCAACCATGATTCCGTCAGCGATTTCGAGGATTTCGTCGAAACGTGTGACGGCGGCGGGTTTTTCGATCTTGGCCATAATGGCGACGCCCGGTCCGGCGAGGCGGCGTGCTTCGGCAATGTCGCCCGAACGCTGCACGAAGCTGAGCGCCAGCCAGTCTATGCCGAGGCTGACAGCAAAGGCGAGGTCGCGGCGGTCCTTGGCTGTCAGCGCCCTGAGGGCCAATTCGACGCCCGGGAGGTTGATGCCCTTATGGTCCGAAAGGGCGCCGCCAATGACGACCCGCGTTTCGACATGATCCGCGCCGGCGGATTCGACTCGCAGGCGCAGGCGTCCGTCATCCAGCAGCAGGTCCATCCCGGGGGCGAGGGCGGCGAATATTTCGGCATGGGGGAGGCACACTCGCCGGTCGCTGCCCTGTTCGGGGTCGTTGTCAAGGCGAAATCTGGCACCGGGTTCGAGATGCGCGGATTTTCCGTGGAAGGCGCCGATGCGCAGTTTGGGTCCCTGGAGGTCGGCAACCACCGCTATGGGATGATCGGCCTCGGCTTCGACGGCGCGGACGGCGGCGTGGAGGACGGCGATATCGGCATGACTGCCGTGGCTGAAATTGAGGCGGAAGGCGTCAGCGCCGGCGTCATGAAGCGCCCTGACGCGCTCGTGGGTGGCGGTTGCGGGGCCCAGGGTGGCGAGGATCTTGGCGCGTTTACGGGGCTGCGGCATGGTCAGGCGGCGGCGCCGCGGGGAGTCCGGAGAATGAGAATGGCGCGGAAGTCGTTGACGTTGGTCAGCGTCGGCCCGGTCACGAGCAGGTCGTCAAGCGCTGCGAAGAAACCCCAAGCGTCATTTTCCCGCAGGCAGGCGCGGGCGTCGATGCCGATACGGCCTGCGCGGGCCAGCGTGTCGGGCGCGACATAAGCGCCGGCATTGTCCTCGCTGCCGTCTACTCCGTCAGTATCGGCGGCGAGGGCGTGGATGCCGGGGGCGCCGTCGAGCGCAATGGCGAGGGCGAGGAGAAATTCGGTGTTGCGGCCGCCGCGGCCCGAGCCGGTGAGGGTTACAGTGGTTTCGCCGCCGGACAGCAGGACGCAGGGCGGCGGGGCGGGCTGCGCGCGCCGGGCGGCCTGGCGGGCGATGGCGGCGTGGAATTCTGCGACGCGCCTCGCCTCGCCTTCCATGGCGTCGCTCAGAATCAGGGGGTGGCAGCCGGCCCTGGCGGCGGTTGCGGCGGCTGCTTCCAGCGCTGCCTGTGGAGTGGTGATAATCGCCGAGGTGCTGCGGGCGAGGCGCGGGTCCCCTGCTTTGGGAGTCTCGTCCGGTTCTGCGGCGAGATGGGCGGCGATGCCGGGCGGCGGCGCAATTCTGTATTTGACAAGCACGGCGCGCGCGTCCGCATAGGTGGTGGGGTCGGGGACGGTGGGGCCGGACGCGATCACCGCGGGGTCGTCGCCGGGTACGTCGGAAATCATCAACGTGTGAACGGGCGCGGGCCATGCGGCCGCCGCGAGGCGTCCGCCCTTGACTGCCGACAGATGTTTGCGCAGGCAGTTCATTTCGGAAATGGTTGCCCCGGAGCGGAGCAGTTCGCCCGTGACGGCCTGCTTGTCGGCGAGTGAGAGGCCGGGGGCGGGCATGGTCAGCAGTGCCGAGCCGCCGCCGGAAATCAGGCACAGGACAAGGTCGTCGGCGGTGAGTCCGGTGACCGTGTCCAGGATGCCGCGTGCGGCCGCCAGTCCGGCAGCGTCGGGGACGGGGTGGGCGGCTTCGACGACGCGGATGCGGCGCGTTTCGCAGCCATGGCCGTAGCGTGTGATGACGAGTCCGCCGAGATTGGCGGCGGGCCAAGCGCGTTCGACGGCGCGGGCCATGGCTGCGGCGCTCTTGCCGGCGCCGACTACGACGATTCGCCCTCTCGGCAGCGGTGGCAAATGGGCGGCCAGCATGGCGCCGGGGTCGGCCGACGCGACAGCGGCATCGAACATGGCGCGCAGCAGGTAATGGGCGTCCTGGATCATCGGGATGGCATAGGGCGGGAACGAATACGGCCTCGCAGCGCCGACACTATGGGCGACTATAGCGAACCGGCAGTGCCGGGCGCCACAGTTTCCGCCGCGCAGGGTCTCACCTGTGGTAAAGAGCGGGGGCGGACTTGCCTCTTGCGAGGCGGCGGTGCGAGTCGGGAACGGCCGTTCCCGACATGGCTTCATATCACGGGAAGGGAATGATGGTCATGATGAGTGAGGGGCGAGTCGGTGAGGCAAGGACGCCCCGGTGCGGCGCCGTCATTTTTCTTGCTGCGTTCTTCGTTGCAGTGTCGGGGGGCGCTGCGCGGGCGGCTTGCGACGAGGTGCGGGGGGCGGATGCGCACTTTTCCGCTTCGGCCTTTGCGGCCGCGGAAGACCTGGCAAGCGCAACATGCGACCAGCCGCTTCATCGGCGGCTGGCGTCAGTGCGGTACTGGCGCCCGGAGCGGGGCGTGTATCTGCGCGAAGAGGTGTGGGCGTTCGGCCCGGAGGATGCGCGCGGGACATGTTATATCGATGCCGAGGCGAACGCCGCCGGTGAGCCGGACCAGATCATCCTGCGGTGCAAGGCGACGTATCTCTGCCCGGACGGTACGGCGGTGCGGCAGGACCCGGTTATCTGCGAGCGGGCGGGGTGAATTGTGTTCAGCGGTCGAGCCAGAAGGTATCCATGCGCACGACGTCGTAAATTCCGAAATAGTCGTAGGGGTTGTGGCCTTTTACGTAGCCGTACCAGCCGTCGATGATCTTTTCCCAGGCGACGGGGAGCAGCGGCGGGTTAGCTTCCATGATCTCCTCGGCCTGGCGAATCAGTTGCAGTCGTCGGCCCGGGTCGACTTCCCTGTCGATTCCCGCGAGCAGATCGGTGAATGCGTCGTCTTCCCACTGCGAATAGTTTTGCGGGCCGTTCCTGGCGTACCAAGTGTTGAAATAGTCGGACGGGTCGATCAGCGTGGAGACGATGGCGCCGATCGACAGGTCGAAATTGCCGGTATTGGTATCGTCGAACCAGACGGATTCGACGACGGTTCGCAAGTTGCACTGGACGTTGAGGCCCCACAACAGCATGGCCTGGATGGCTTGCGACCAGAGTTTGAAGCTTGCCACTTCGCGCACAAGGAAGTCGAGGCCATAGATTCCGTTGGAATAGCCGGCAGCGTCGAGCAGCGCCTTGGCTTCGTTGAGCGCGGCGGTCGTGTCCATCTGATAGCCGGGGCGGACTTCCAGTTCCTCCTTCGGCGGGGCGACATCGGAGAAGGGGTAGGTGAAGCTACCGACCATCATGGGGGCGACATCGCGCACCACGCGCACGAGCACGGGTCGGTTGAGGGCGAGATGGAGCGCGCGCCGCACGCGGGGGTCGGCAAGCGGGCCGCGCCGGGCGTTGACCCAGACGGCCTGAATGACGCTCTGATAATAGTCGGTTGCCGCCATGTCGTTGCGCGCCTGGATGACGCTGCGCGTCACGGGGTCTATGAGGCGGGCGTAGTCGGTGCGGTTTGACAGAAGCGCGGAGCCGAGTTCGGGGGAGAAGGGGAGCGCGTGGTAGAACTCAATGCCGTCGAGATAGGGCAGACCTTCCATCCAGTAGTCGGGGTTTTTCTCCATGACCCAGACTTCCTGCTCCACGCGCCGGGCGCTGCGGAAGGGGCCGGTGCCGGGCACTTCGAGAGTCTTGCGCAGGTTGTAGCCGTTGTCTTCGAGGGTTTGCTTGCGGATGATCCCGTTCCAGCCGCTGGCGATGGCGGCCATGATGAAGCCGGGCGGGCGCGGTACGGCGAGGCGGAATTCAACGATATATTTGCCGCGGGTCACGATTTCGTCGACCGAGGCAAACAAGGCGCTGCGGGGGATGTGGATGCCGGGGGGCGGATTGACGATGCGGTCGAAGGTGGCCTTGACGTCTTCGGCGGTGAGTTCGGCGCCGTCAGAAAATCGTACGCCTTCGCGCAGGAAGAAAGTGTAGACGGAACCGTCCTGGTTGATTTCCCAGCTATGGGCGAGATCGGGGATGATTGTCTGGCCGCTGTCGCGGGGGTCGCGACGAATCAAGTTGTCGTACATGCAGCCCTGGCTGCCGAGATTGTTCACGGTGCCGGACTGGTGGAAGTCGAGATGCGGCGGGCGCATGGTTATTCCGTAGCGGAGGACGCCGCCATATTTCGGGTTCGGTTCGGGGGCGGCGAGCGTGAAGTTGCGGCCGTCGAATTCCGCCGGCATGTTTGCGGGCGCCGGGCGGGGGAGGCCGGCGGCGGCAAGCGCAGCGGCGCCGGTTTGCAAGAGTCGGCGGCGGGTCCAGTCGGCAGTCCTCGGGCGCGGCGGCGCTATCATGATTTGTTCTCCTCGGGCTGCGGCGGCATTCTGTCCCGACCCTGGCGGCACGTTCTGAAGCTCAGCCGAAACGCCGTGTCGGGAAGCCGTATCGAACATGGGAGGGCCACAGTTTGACCCAATCGGACGCCGTTGAACAGGGGGTCTCCGTCCGTTCGTCCGAGCCTGTTCTGGAGGTCGAGGATTTGCAGACGCATTTCTTCACGGATGACGGGGTGGTGCGCGCCGTGGACGGGGTTTCGTGCACGGTCTGGCCGGGAGAAACGCTGGGGGTAGTGGGGGAATCAGGCTGCGGCAAGAGCGTCACCGCGCTTTCGGTCCTGCGGCTGGTTGCGTCGCCGCCCGGGCGAATTGTCGGTGGGGAGGTCTGGTTCGAGGGGCGGAACTTGCTGGCGTTGTCCGAAAAAGAGATGGAAGCGGTTCGGGGCAACGAGATCTCGATGGTCTTTCAGGAGCCGATGACGTCGCTCAATCCGCTGTTCACGATCGGACGCCAGATCAGCGAGGCGGTCATGCTGCATCAGGGGCTGGGTCGGCGCCCGGCGATGGAGCGCGCGGTCGAAATGCTGCGCCGGGTGCATATGCCTGAGCCGGAGCAGCGCGCGCGGGAGTGGCCGCACCAGCTTTCCGGGGGGATGCGGCAGCGCGCGATGATTGCGATGGCGCTTTCGTGCAATCCGAGGATACTGATTGCCGACGAGCCGACGACGGCCCTGGATGTGACCATTCAGGCGCAAATCCTGGCGCTGATCGCGGAGCTGCGGGAGACTACCAGGGCGGCAGTGGTCCTGATCACGCATGATATGGGAGTGGTGGCGGAAAATGCGGACCGTGTGATGGTGATGTATGCGGGACGCAAAGTGGAGGAGGCGGCGGTGGGGGCGCTGTTTTCGCGGCCTGTGCATCCCTATACGCGAGGGCTATTGGGGGCAATTCCTGGGGTGGGCGGCGAGCGGCGGCGATTGACCGAAATCCGTGGCATGGTGCCGTCGCTGGTGGATTTGCCGCCGGGTTGCGCGTTTGCGCCGCGCTGCGCACATGCCACGGAGCAATGTCACAGCGTACACCCGCCGCTGGCGGAACATGAGCCGGGACACTGGGCGGCGTGCTGGCATGCGGACCGGCTGCTTTCGGAGGCGGCATGAGCACGGGCACGGCGCCGGTGCTGGAAGCGCGCGGCGTGAAAAAATATTTTCCAGTTTACGGCGGTCTGTTTTCTCGCCCTGTGGGGCGTGTACACGCGGTGGATGGGGTTTCGTTTCATATCCGCCGCGGCGAGACGCTGGGGCTGGTGGGGGAGAGCGGCTGCGGGAAATCGACGGTAGGGCGCACGGTTCTCAAACTGCTGGAACCGACAGCGGGGCGAATACTGGTTGACGGCGAGGATATTACCGATCTGGATGCGCGGGCGGTGATGCCCTTTCGGCGCCGGATGCAGATGATTCATCAGGATCCCTATGCGTCGTTGAATCCGCGCATGTGTGCCGGCGATATCGTGAGCGAGCCCCTGGCGGTGCACGGGGTCGGCGGGCGCGCCGAACGGGCGGAACAGGTTGCCGTGCTGTTCGAGCGGGTCGGTTTGCGGCCGCGGCTCATGCGTTCCTATCCGCACGAGTTTTCGGGGGGGCAGCGCCAGCGCATCTGTATTGCGCGGGCGCTGGCATTGGAGCCGGAGCTCATTGTCGGCGACGAGCCGGTGTCGGCGCTTGATGTTTCGATACAGGCGCAGATCATCAATTTGCTGATGGAATTGCAGGAAGAGTTGCAGCTCTCCTATCTGTTTGTAGCGCATGATCTTTCGGTGGTCAGGCATATCAGCCACCGGGTGGCAGTGATGTATCTTGGCCGTATTGTCGAGACGGCCGACAAGGACGCGCTTTTTGCGCAGCCGCTGCATCCTTATTCGGAGGCGCTGCTGGCGGCGATTCCAAGTTCACGATCCGGGGGGCGGGTGCGGCGGGGAGCGTTACTTCCGGGCGATGTGCCCAGCCCCATCGACCCGCCGAAGGGGTGTTATTTTCATACGCGCTGCCCCTATGCGGAGGCGCGGTGCCGCGCCGAAGCGCCGGTGATGCGCGAAGTGGAGGCGGGTCACTGGACGGCTTGTCATCGGTATGATGACGGACGGGCAGATGATGCCGGCAGTGGCGGAGGCGCCGGTTCGGCGCTGGCCGAGACTTTTTCGGCTGAAGCGTCTATATGAGGCAGTATCGGGCCGCGCCCCTGGCCCCGTTATCCGGCCCGGAGGCCGTATGGCCGTCATAACTGAGCGCGCGGCGCCCATCGCCACCAAGTCGGAGTTAGCGGCATATCTGGAATCCGGCTGCAAGCCGGCCGAGAAGTGGCGTATCGGCACGGAGCACGAAAAGCTCGGTTATCGCCGCGACGATCTTTCGCCGCTTCCCTATGACGGTCCGCGCGGGATTCGCGCGATTTTCGAGCGGCTGATGGGACTGGGCTGGGAGCCGGTGTTCGAGGCGGGCAATCCGGTGGCGCTGAAATTCGGACGGCAGTCCATCACACTTGAGCCGGGCGGGCAGATTGAACTGTCGGGTGCGCCTCTGGAGACGGTGCATCAGACCTGCTCCGAGGTAAACCAGCATCTGGAACGTCTGCGCCCGGTGGGGGAGGAGCTGGATATCGGGTTTCTCGGTATCGGCATGCAACCCAAATGGGCGCGCGGGGACATACCGGTGATGCCGAAGGGGCGCTATGACATCATGCGCGCCTATATGCCGCGTAAGGGCGGGCTGGGTCTGGACATGATGCTGCGCACCTGCACGGTGCAGACCAATCTCGACTTTTCGTCCGAGGCGGACATGGTGCGCAAATTTCGCGTCGGTCTTGCCTTGCAGCCGGTGGCGACGGCGTTGTTTGCCAACTCCCCGTTCGTAGGCGGAAAGCCCAGCGGCTTCCTGAGTTACCGCACGCATATCTGGTCGGATACGGACCCGGACCGCTGCGGGATTCCGGCATTCGTGTTCGACGCCGGCATGGGGTTCGAAGCCTATGCGGAGCATGCGCTCGATGTCCCGATGTATTTCGTTTATCGGGACGGGCGGTATGTGGATGTCGCCGGGCTTTCGTTCCGCGATTTTATGGACGGGAAGCTGCCGGAATTGCCGGGCGAGCGGCCAACGCTGGAGGATTGGGAAAATCATCTCACCACCATCTTCACCGATGTGCGGCTGAAGCGGTATCTGGAGATGCGGGGGGCGGATGGCGGGGCGTGGCACATGCTGTGCGCCTTGCCGGCGTTCTGGGCGGGGCTGCTGTATGACGGGACGGCGCTGTCGGATGCGGAGGCGCTGGTTGCTGAATGGAGCCATGCCGATGTGGTGCGGCTGCGCGACGCGGCCGCGCGCGAGGGACTTGCGGCGATGCATGGGGGGCGTTCCCTGCGCGATATTGCGCGCGAAGTGCTGGCGGTGAGCCGGGCCGGCTTGGCGCGGCGCGCGCGCCTTGACCAGGGCGGTGCGGATGAAACGGGGTTTCTGAATTTACTGGATGAAATTGCTGAGACGGGCCGATGTCCGGCGCGAATTCTGCTGGAAGCGTATCATGGGGCGTGGGAGGAACAGGTTGACCGGGTGTTCCGGGAATTGTCGTACTGAGGCGCCGGGCGGCGTTGACGCCGGCAAGGGGTCTCACTACATAACGGCCAGCGTTGCGGCGGGGCTGCAGCGAATGGCGACTATCCCCTTGTTCTGGCGATGATCAACGAGCTGAACGAACGCTCGCGGGTGATCTTCTCGACGATCGTCGAGACGTTCTTTGAAAATGGCGAGCCGGTCGGTTCGCGGACACTCTCACGTTTGCTGCCGATGAGCCTGTCACCGGCGACGGTGCGCAATGTGATGGCGGACCTTGAGGATCTCGGCCTGCTTTATGCGCCGCACACATCGGCGGGACGTTTGCCCACGGACCTTGGTCTGCGGCTGTTTGTGGACGGATTGCTGGAAGTCGGCGATCTGACCAGCGAGGAGCGCGAGAGCATAGAGAGCCATTGCGTCGGTGACGGGCGGGCCTTCAGTGAAGTGCTCAATCGCGCGACGGAAATGCTGTCGGGCCTGACGGCGGCCACAGGTCTTGTGCTGGCGCCGAAAAGCGAAGCCCCGGTGCGCCATGTGGAGTTTGTCGGGCTTGATCCGGGGAAGGCGCTTGCCATCATTGTGCTGACCAGCGGGCTGGTGGAAAACCGCCTGATTTCGGTTCCTCACGGCCTCACCCAGTCAACGCTGACGGAAGCGGCGAACTACCTCAATACGCGCCTTGCGGGGCGTACATGGGGCGAAGCGCAGGCCGAGATCACGCGCGAGCTCGAGGCGCATCAGGCGGAACTGGACGCGCTGGCGAGCAAGGTGGTGGAAAGCGGCGTTGCGGTTCTGGCGAATGACGGCGGCGAGCCGACCTTGATCGTGCGCGGGCGGGCCCGGTTGTTCGAGGATGTGGAAGCGCTTTCCGATCTGGAACGGCTGCGGCGCATGTTCGAGCATCTGGAGCGCCGCCGCGGGCTGCTGCGGCTGGTGGATGCTGCGCAGGGCGGGGAAGGCGTGCACGTTTTCATCGGTTCGCACAGCCAGCTTTTTGATCTTGCCGGATGTTCGATGATCGTCGCGCCGCTGAACCGGGGTGCGTCGTGTATCGGCGCCATTGGCGTCATCGGGCCGACGCGGATCAATTATGGCCGCGTCATTCCCATGGTTGACTGCACGGCCAAGGCTATTACGCGGTTGATGGAATAAGTGAGTGGCGGTGTTGGCGCTGCGCTCAAAAACCAGGACAAGCGAGCAGGATGACGGAACAGAAGCCCACGCCTGAAAGCGGCGAAGCGGCGGCGCAAGCGCAGCCCGAAACGGCGACGGAAGAGGAGGCGGTGAACGGCGCCGCGGAGGCGGAGGACGAAGCGACCGAGCCGCCGCGAGCAGCGGAAAGCGAAGCCTGCTGCGATGCCGACCCCGATGATGCCGCCGACAATGCGGCGCTTGAAATTGCGGCGTTGAAGGACCGTTTGCTGCGGGCTGTTGCGGAGACGGAAAATGTGCGCAAGCGCGGCACGCGCGAGCGGAAGGACGCGGCGCGCTATGCGATTACGGATTTTGCCCGCGACATGGCGGGTGTTGCCGACGATCTGGCGCGGGCGCTGGAGGCGCCGCCGGCGGCCCTTGGCGAGGTCGAAGAGGCGTCGTCGTTTCTTGAGGGTCTGGAGTTGACGCGGCGCAATCTGGAAGCGGCGCTGGGGCGGCACGGGATTACGCGCATCGACCCCGCCGGAGAGCCGTTCGATCATAATTATCACGAGGCATTGTTCGAGCTTGACGCTGCGGGTGCCGAGCCGGGGACGGTTATCCAGGTAGTGCGCGCGGGGTACCGGATTCACGATCGTCTGTTGCGGGCGGCGCAGGTGGGAGTTGCCCGGCGGCAGGGCGGCGCGAATTCGAACGGTGCTTCGCAGGATTGATTGCATGCGTTGAATTTTTCGCGGCGCGGCGGCGTCTTTCTTGCAGGGGGCGTGCGGAGTTCCCATATGTCCCGCCGTTCCAAACCCAGACTTCGGGGCGCCCGGCGCTTGATGAGGTCGGCGCGGCCCCGCCTGCTTTGCGAGAAAAAGAGGCAAACGAATGAGCAAGATTATCGGCATCGACCTGGGCACCACCAATTCGTGTGTTGCGGTGTTGGAGGGCAAGGAAGCCCGGGTGATCGAAAATTCGGAAGGCATGCGCACAACGCCTTCCATGGTGGCGTTTACCGAGGAAGAGCGTCTGGTCGGGCAGCCGGCCAAGCGCCAGGCGGTGACTAACCCGACCAACACCCTGTTCGCGATCAAGCGTCTGATGGGTCGTCCGTTTTCCGACTCTGCGGTGCGCAAGGACGCCGACATGGTGCCCTACGATATTGTCAAGGCGAGCAATGGCGACGCCTGGGTGCGGGCCGGCGGGCAGCAGCATGCGCCGAGCCAGATCAGCGCCATGGTGCTGCAGAAGATGAAGGAAACCGCCGAGCGGCATCTTGGCGAAGCGGTGTCGCAGGCGGTGATCACAGTGCCTGCCTATTTCAACGATTCGCAGCGCCAAGCGACCAAGGATGCGGGCCAGATTGCCGGGCTCGAAGTGCTGCGCATCATCAACGAGCCGACGGCCGCGTCGCTGGCCTACGGTCTTGAAAACAAGGAAAACGGCGTCATCGCGGTGTATGACCTTGGCGGCGGCACGTTCGATATCTCGATCCTCGAGATCGGCGACGGGGTGTTCGAGGTCAAGGCGACGAACGGCGACACTTTCCTCGGCGGCGAGGATTTTGACCTGCGGCTTGTCGGGTATCTGGCGGATGAGTTCCGCAAGGAAAACGGCATTGACCTGCGCAAGGACAAGCTGGCGCTGCAGCGGCTCAAGGAGGCGGCGGAAAAGGCCAAGATCGAGCTTTCGAGCACCACCCAGACGGAGATCAACCTGCCGTACATCACGGCGGATTCGTCGGGGCCGAAGCATCTCACCATGAAGTTGACGCGGGCCAAGTTCGAGGCGCTGGTCGATGATCTGATCCGGCGCACCGTGGAGCCGTGCCGGGTGGCGCTGCGCGATGCCGGGCTGACCGCGAGCGACATTGACGATGTGGTGCTCGTGGGCGGCATGACGCGGGTGCCGAAGGTGATCGAGACGGTTAAGGCGTTTTTTGGCCGCGAGCCGCATCGGGGGGTGAATCCCGACGAGGTGGTGGCGATTGGCGCTGCCATTCAGGGGGCGGTCCTGTCGGGCGATGTGAAGGATGTGCTGCTGCTTGATGTGACGCCGCTGTCGCTTGGCATCGAGACGCTGGGCGGTGTGTTCACGCGGCTGATCGACCGCAATACGACGATTCCGACCCGGAAGGGACAAACCTTCTCCACGGCGGAGGACAACCAGCATGCGGTGACGATCCGCGTGTTTCAGGGAGAGCGGGAACTGGCGGCGGACAACAAGCTGCTCGGTCAGTTCGACCTGGTGGGTATTCCGTCGGCGCCGCGCGGTGTGCCGCAGATCGAGGTCACTTTCGACATTGACGCCAACGGCATTGTCAATGTGTCTGCGAAGGACAAGGGCACCGGCAAGGAACAGCAGATTCGCATTCAGGCGTCGGGCGGGCTGAGCGATGCGGACATTGAGCGTATGGTTCAGGAAGCGGAGACTCATGCCGAGGAGGATCAGCGGCGGCGGACGCTGATCGACAAGCGCAATCTGGCGGATTCGCTGATTCACTCGACCGAGAAGTCGCTGTCCGAGCATGGTGATGCGCTTGAGGCGGCGGATCGGACGGCGATCGAGACGGCGATCACAGATTTGCGCGGCGTGATGGAAGGCGAAGACGCCGACGCCATCGAGTCGGGGATCAATACGCTGCAGCAGGCGGCGTTGAAGCTTGGCGAGGCGGTGTACAAGGCGAGCCAGGCCGAGGCATCTCCGGGTTCGGCGGAAGCCGACTCCGCCACGCAGGGAGAGACGGTGGTTGACGCCGATTTCGAAGAAGTTCGGGACGACGACAAGCGCGCCGGCTGAAGCTCGTGCCGCCGGTCATGAGCAAGCCTGATTTCTATGAGACCCTCGGCGTTGAGCGTGACGCCGATGCCGAGGGCCTCAAGCGCGCGTACCGCAAGCTGGTGATGCGCTACCACCCGGACCGCAATCCGAACAACGCCGAGGCTGAAGCGAAGTTCAAGGAAGTTTCCGAAGCGTATCATGTGCTGAGCGATGCCGAGAAACGCGCAGCGTATGACCGCTTCGGCCATGCCGCGTTCGAGGGTGCGGCCGGGGGCGGTGCGGGCGGCGCGGGATATGGCTTCTCGTCGACGAATTTCGACGATCTGTTCGATAATCTGTTCGGCGGCATGATGGGCGGGCGGCGCGCCTCCGATTCAAGCCGTGGCGGGGATATCCGTTACAACCTCGAGATCAGTCTTGAAGACGCTTATGCCGGGCGGCGCACGACGCTGCGCACGACGGTGCCGGCGACCTGCGACTCGTGCGGCGGTTCGGGCGCCGAATCGGGGTCGCGGCCGATTGACTGCCCGTCATGCCGCGGCCGGGGGAAGGTGCGGCAGCAACAGGGATTTTTCACTGTGGAGCGGACCTGTCCGCAATGCCAGGGCATGGGGCGCATCATCGAGTCACCCTGCCGCGCGTGCGGCGGAGCGGGCCGCGCCGCGCGGGAGAAACAACTCCAGGTGGATATTCCGGCCGGTGTGGAGGATGGCACACGCATTCGTCTTGCGGGAGAAGGCGAAGCGGGTCTGCGTGGGGCGTCGCCGGGCGACCTCTACATTTTCATCAGCGTGGCGCAGCATTCGCTGTTTACGCGCGACGGGAACAATCTGTTCTGCCTGGTGCCGCTGCCACTGGTGCGAGCGACGCTGGGGGGCAAGGTCGAGGTTCCCACGCTGGACGGCAAGCGCGCGATTGTTTCGATCCCCGAAGGCACGCAGACGGCTCATCGCTTTCGGTTGCGGGGCAAAGGTATGCCGGCGCTGCGCGGCGGTCCGGTGGGGGATCTGTTCGTGCAGGTGATGGTGGAAACGCCGGTGAAACTGACCGAAGAGCAGCGCAGGCTGCTGCAACGGTTCGAAGCCGCCGGGGAACCCGGCGCCCAGCCCGAAACCGAGGGTTTTTTCGCGAAGGTCAAGGAATTCTGGTCGGACCTGCGCGACTGAATTAATGCCGCGGCGCGTCAGTGCCGCAACGCGCCGCCGGTAATTTTCGTCACCCGCGCCACGATCGCATCAGCTACAGCCTGGATTTCAGCGTCGGTCAATGTCCGGTCGCGGGGATGGATGGCAACAGAGACAGCAAGCGATTTTTGCGCTTCATCCACGCCTTCGCCACGGTAGTCGTCGAATAAAGTAATATCGGACAGGGCGAATTTCCCCGGCACCTTGCCGGAAAGGCCGCGGATGGCACGCAGCAGGTCTGCGGCGGGACGGTCGGCATCCACGATGAAGGCGAAATCGCGGCGGACTGCGGGGAGGTCGGCGGTCTGCAGAGGCGGTCGCGCCGTGCCGGTGGCCGCTTTCGGGGTCGGCAGGCGGTCGAAGAACACTTCAAATGCAGCAACCGGACCGGTGAGGTCGAAGGCAGCGAGAACCCTGGGGTGCACCATGCCGAAACAGGCAATGGTGTTTCGCGGCCCCAGGCGGAGCAAGCCGGACTGGCCGGGGTGATACCAGGGGGGCGCATCGGCGGTGACCTGAAGGCGGTCTGCGGGGCCGCCCAGCGCGGCGATAAGCGCGAGTGAGTCCGCCTTGGCGTCGAACGCATCGACCGGGCGCGCGGGGGCCAGCCAGTGGCGCGGCGCGGTGGCGCCGCAGCGCAAGCCGCCGGCGCCATTTTGCTGGTCCTGCGGGGCATCGCCGGCATAGAACGGGCCGACTTCGAACAACCCGAAATCGGCGCGTCCGCGGGCCTCGTTGCGAGCGGCAGCGGCGATCAGATTGGGCAGCAGGCCGGGCCGCATGTCAGTGAGGGCGCTGCTGATGGGGTTTGCAAGGCGGAGCGCGGGGGCGCCGCCGCCGAACAGCTCTGCTTGGTCGGCGGCAAGAAACGACCATGTGACGCATTCATGCAAGCTGCGGGCCGCCAGCAGCCGGCGGGCGCGACGCGTGCGGCGCTGGCCGACATTCACGCCGGGACTGGCGACCGGGCGCTCACGCGGAAGGGAAACCGCGGGGATTGCGTCGTAACCGACGACCCGCAGGACTTCCTCGACAAGGTCTGCCTCGCCGTGGATGTCGTGGCGCCAGGAGGGGATGCGGCAGACGAGAGTGCCGTGGCTTTCACGCGGGACGAAACCGAGGTCATCGAGAATGGCGGATGCGCGGTCACGCGCTACTTCGAGGCCGCCGAGGGAGCGCACACGGTCGGGGTGGAAGGTGATGGTTCGCCTGTCCCGGGGCGGTGTGCCGGCGATCACGAGATTGCCTGCCTCGCCGCCGCATATGTCGAGGATCAGTCGGGCGGCGCGTTCGGCTCCGGCGACGGCGCCGTCGCGATCCACGCCGCGTTCGAAGCGGTAGCGGGCGTCGGACTCGATTTGCAGGCGGCGGCCGGTGGCGGCGGTGCGTACGGAGTCGAAAAAGGCGGATTCGAGGAACACATTGGCGGTTTCCCCGGAACAGCCGGTGGGGGTACCACCGATGACTCCGGCGAGGGCGACGGGTCCGCTGTCATCGGCGATCACGGTCATGCCGTCATCGAGGGTGTAGGTCCTGTCGTCCAGCGCTTCGAGGGTTTCACCGGTGCGTGCGAGACGCACGTGGATATTGCCGGAAAGCTTGTCGGCGTCGAACACGTGAAGGGGGCGGGCGCGTTCGAAGGAGACGAGATTGGTGATATCGACGAGCGCGGAAATGGGGCGCAGGCCGATGGCGCGGAGGCGGGCCTGCAGCCATTCCGGGCTCGGGCCGTTGCGGACGCCGCGAAAATAGCGGCCGACGAAATGCGGGCAGGCGTCGGCGGTATCAGGCGTGAAAGCCAGCAGCGCGCCGACGGGGCCGGGTCCGAAACCGGGAACGGGCGGGACATGAGGCGGGCGCAGGCGGCCGATGCCGGCCGCTGCGAGGTCGCGCGCTATGCCGAGAACGCCAAGGCAGTCGCCGCGCTCGGGTGTAATGGCGATGTCGATGACCGGGTCATCGAGACCGGCGATTGCGGCAAAGGGGGTGCCGATGGGAGCGTCGTCGGCGAGTTCGATGATGCCCTCATGTTCATCCGAGAGGCCCATTTCGCGCTCGGAGCACAGCATTCCGAAACCGGTGACACCGCGGATCGAGCGTTTTTCGAGCACTGCGCCGGTGCCGGGGATGCGTGCGCCCAAGGGTGCGAAGACGCCTTTCATGCCGGTTCGGGCGTTGGGGGCACCACAGACGACATCAAGCACCCCGGACCCGGTATCGACGCGGCAGACGCTCAGGCGGTCGGCATTGGGGTGGGGCGCCGCCTCCAGCACATGGCCGACGACGAAAGGCGCCAGCTCGGCGGCGCGATCGATGACGGCTTCCACTTCGAGGCCGAGGCTGGTGAGGCGCTCGGTGATGTCAGTCAGGGCGGCGTCGGTGTCGAGGAATTCCCGAAGCCAGCCGAGGGTGAACTTCATGAGCTGAGGCCCTGGCCGAGGGTCGGGATGTCGAGCGCGCTGAAACCATAATGGCGAAGCCAGCGCAAGTTGCTGTCGAAGAAGCTGCGGAGGTCGCGAATGCCGTATTTCAGCATCGCGATACGGTCGATTCCCATTCCGAAGGCGAAGCCCTGATATTCGGCGGGGTCGAGGCCGCAATTTTCGAGCACGCGAGGATGCACCATTCCGCAACCGAGGATTTCGAGCCAGTCGTCGCTCGAATCGCCCCGGTGGCCGGCGCGAAATTCGCCGTCGGCGAAGCGGCAGCCGATATCGACTTCCGCGGAGGGTTCGGTGAACGGGAAGTAGCTGGGGCGGAAGCGCAGCGGCACGTCCGCAACTTCGAAATAGGTTGAGACGAAATCGACGAGGCAGCCCTTGAGGTGACCCATATGGGTTTCCCGGTCCACCATCAGTCCTTCGATCTGGTGGAACATGGGGGTGTGGGTCATGTCGTAGTCGCAGCGATAGGTGCGCCCCGGCACGATGATGCGATGCGGCGGCGGGGCCGCGGTCATGCTGCGAATCTGGACGGGCGAGGTGTGCGTGCGCAGCAGGAGCTGGCTGCCGTCTTCCTTTTGCGGCAGGTAGAAGGTGTCGTGCATTTGCCGGGCGGGGTGTTCCGGCGGGATATTGAGGGCGGTGAAGTTATGGAAGTCGTCTTCTATGTCGGGGCCTTCGGCGACGGTGAAGCCCATATCGGCGAAGATTTCGGTGATTTCGTCGAGTACCTGGCTGACCGGGTGGACCGTGCCGGTGGTTTCCGGTCTGGCGGGGGCCGTGACGTCGACCCGTTCGGCGGCGAGGCGGGCGTCGAGACGGGCCTCTTCGAGCGCGGTCCGGCGCGCTTCGATGGCGTCGGCGAGTTCGGTCTTGAGGCGGTTGAGCGCTTGCCCGGCGGCGCGGCGGCTGTGCGGCGGCAATTCGGACAGGCCGCGCATGAGGGCGGTGATTTCGCCTTTTCTACCGAGTGCGGCGACGCGCACGGATTCCAGCGCATCGGGCGTGTCGGCGCCGGCGATGGCGGCGAGCCATGCGTCGCGGCGCATTCCCGCGACGGCGTCGGGGGAGTCGTCCGCCGTCATGTGTTCGGGGGTCAGGCCGCCAGTGCGCCGCGGGCGGCGGTCACGAGTTCTGCGAAAGTGTCCGGGTCGCGGGCGGCGATGTCGGCGATTACCTTGCGGTCGAGTTCGATGCCGGCCTTGGCGATGCCGTGGATGAAGGTTCCGTAGGTCATTCCGTGTTCACGGGCGCCGGCGTTGATGCGCTGGATCCACAGGCGGCGGAAGTCGCGTTTGCGGTTGCGGCGGTCGCGATAGGCGTATTGGGCGGCTTTTTCCACCGCCTGGCGCGCGACGCGCACCGTGTTCTTGCGGCGGCCGCGATAGCCCTTTGCCGCCTTGATGATCTTGTGGTGGCGGGCGTGTTTGGTTACGCCCCGTTTGATGCGCGCCATTGTTGTTCCTATCCGTAGGGCAGGTAGTTTTTCCTGACGGTGCGGGCGTCAGAGTCGGCCATGATTGCGGACCCGCGCTGATTGCGGATGAATTTTCTGGTGCGTTTGATCATGCCGTGTCGTTTGCCAGCCTGGAAGGTACGCACTTTTCCTGACGCGGTCAGCCGGAAGCGTTTCTTGGCGCTGCTCTTGGTCTTGAGTTTGGGCATGGTGGCCTCATGTCGGACGCATTGCGCGCGGCGCGGCGGCGCGCCCGTGCGGCGTGGTGGTATATAGCCAGCCCCCTGTGCCGGTGCAAGGGGCCGGCGTGTTCCGGGCGGGTCGTGCAGGCGGGTGCGGCGCCTAGCGCGGGGCCAGCACCATGGTCATCTGGCGGCCTTCCATCTTGGGGAACTGTTCGACCTTTCCGAGGTCGTCGAGTTCCTGCCGGACGCGGTCGAGCACTCTCATGCCGAGGTCCTGGTGCGCCATTTCGCGGCCGCGAAAGCGCATGGTCACCTTGACCTTGTCGCCTTCGCCGAGGAATTTGACGATGGCGCGCATTTTCACGTCATAGTCGTGGTCGTCGATGCCCGGGCGCATCTTGATTTCCTTGACGTCGATTGTCTTTTGTTTTTTTCGTGCTTCGGCGGCGCGTTTTTGCGCGTCATACTTGAATTTGCCGTAGTCGAGGACCTTGCATACCGGGGGGTGCGCGTTGGGCGATACTTCGACGAGGTCGAGGCCTGCGTCGGTGGCGTAGTGGCGCGCCTCGCGCAGGGCGACGACTCCCACCATGTTGCCGGAATGATCAACCAGCCGAACCGGGTCGGCCTCAATTTGCTCGTTGGCTCTCGGGCCATCCCGCTGCGGGGGCAGCGGCGGATGAAATCTGGCTATGCCGTGTCTCCTTTTCCTGTCGTTGTCAGGGGCGTTCGCTCAGTTATGGTTGCGAACGACGCTGTTTGTCCTCCTCCAGCGCCTTTGAACGCCGCCCGGGACACACACCGACAGCTCAGGATTCAAGGGCGCCTCCGTTTGCCGCGGCCGCCCGCGATGCGGGGTCGGTCGCTTCATCAACAAGTTTAGAGATTGCATCGTCAAGCGCAAGCACTTCCTGCCGGCTGCCGCCGAGGCGGCGCAGCGAGACAGACTCCTGTTCGGCTTCGCGGCGGCCGACGACGGCGATTACGGGGATTTTCGCGCGGCTGTGCTCGCGTACCTTGTAGTTGATTTTCTCATTGCGCAGGTCGCGTTCGACGCGCAGTCCAGCGGCGGCGAGGCGGTCGGCCGCGGTGTTGGCCCAGGCGTCGCCTTCGTGGGTGATGGTTGCGGTGACGACCTGCACGGGCGCGAGCCAGAGCGGCAGGCGTCCGGCGTAGTTTTCGATCAGGATGCCGAGGAAGCGCTCGAAGGAACCAAGGATGGCACGGTGCAGCATGACGGGGCGATGGCGGGCGCCGTCTTCGCCGATATAGCTTGCGTCGAGGCGTTCGGGGAGCACGAAATCGACCTGGAGAGTGCCGCATTGCCAGTCGCGGCCGATGGCGTCGCGCAGCACGAATTCGAGTTTGGGGCCGTAGAAGGCGCCTTCTCCAGGGTTGCGGGAGGTTTCGAGGCCAGCGACGGCGCAGGCGTCGAGCAGGGCGCTTTCGGCGCGGTCCCAAATGGCATCGGCGCCGACGCGCTGCGCGGGCCGGTCGGCAAATTTGACGGTAACGTCCGTGAAGCCGAAATCGCGGTAGATTTCGAGCAGCAGGGTGCAGAAACTGATGGTTTCCGAGGTGATCTGGTTTTCGGTGCAGAAAATGTGGGCGTCATCCTGGACGAAGGCGCGGACGCGCATCAGCCCGTGGAGGGCGCCGGAGGGTTCATTGCGGTGGCAGGCGCCGAACTCGGCCATGCGCAGGGGCAGGTCGCGGTAGCTTTTCAGGCCCTGTCGGAAGATTTGCACGTGTCCCGGGCAGTTCATGGGTTTGAGGGCGAGTACGCGGCCTTCGGTTTCGGCGGTGAACATGTGTTCGCGGAACTTGTCCCAATGGCCTGATTTTTCCCACAGGCTGCGGTCGACGAGTTCCGGCGTGCGCACTTCGCGGTAGCCGGCGGCGTCGAGCTTGCGGCGCATATAGTCCTGCGCGGCGCGATAGAGCGTCCAGCCCTTGGGGTGCCAGAAGACGCTGCCGGCGGCTTCTTCCTGGAAGTGGAACAGGTCCATTTCCCGACCGAGGCGGCGATGGTCGCGTTTTTCGGCCTCTTCGAGGCGGTGCAGATAGGCCTTGAGGTCCTTTTCGGTTGCCCAGGCGGTTCCGTAGACGCGCTGCAACATTTCGTTTTGCGCGTTGCCGCGCCAATAGGCGCCGGCGATTTTCAGGAGTTTGAAGGCGGTGCCCAAGCGGCCGGTGGAGGGCAGATGCGGTCCCCGGCACAGGTCGGTGAAGCCGCCCTGGCGGTAGATGGTGATGATTTCGTCCGGCGGCAGATCGCGGATGATTTCGGCCTTGTAGGTTTCGCCCACGCTTTCGTAGTAGGCGATGGCGCGCTCGCGCGGCCAGACTTCGCGGGTGATTTCCTCATCGCGGGCGACGATCTCGCGCATTCGGGTTTCGAGCCGTTCGAGATCATCGGGGGTGAAAGGTTCCGCACGGGCGAAGTCGTAATAGAAGCCGTCGTCGATGACGGGGCCGATGGTTACCTGGATGCCGGGCCAGAGTTCCTTGGCGGCTTCGGCGAGCAGATGGGCGGCGTCGTGACGCAGGATCTCCAGCCCTTCCGGGTCGCGGGCGGTGATGACGGCGACGCTCGCGTCCGAGTCGATTTCACGGGAGAGGTCGCGCAATTCGCCGTCGACGCTGACGACGAGTGCGGCGCGGGCGAGGCCGGGGCCAATATCGGCGGCGATGCGCGCGCCGGTCACGGGTTCGGCGTAGCGGCGCACGGCGCCGTCAGGCAGGGTGATTGCGATTTGCTCGGTCATGGCGGAGGCGGAAGATGGGGAGGCAGCAGGGGCGTGTCAACGGGCCGGCGCGCGGTCACGGCCCCAGGCGGCGAGTCGATCAGCGGCTTCTGCCATATCGGCCTCGGCGCCGGCAAAGGAAAAGCGGATATAGCGGTGGCCGCGGCGACGGTCGAAGTCGATGCCCGGAGTGGCGGCGACGCCGGTATCGCGCAGCAGGTCAGCGCACAGGGTCTGCGAGTGCTCGGCGAGGCCGCCAATTCCGGCGTAGATATAGAAGGCGCCGTCAGCGGGTGCGGGGAGCTCGAAACCCGCCTCGGGCAGACGGTTCAGCAAAAGCCGCCGGTTGCGTGCATAGCCGGCGACATAGGCGTCGAGTGTGCCCTGCCAGTTGAAAGCTTCGAGGGCTGCATATTGCGGCAGGGCGGGCGGGGCGATGACGAGGTTCTGGGCCAGGCGGTCGATGGCGGGGGCGAGGTCGGCGGGCATAAGCATCCACCCGAGCCGCCAGCCGGTCATGGCGAAATATTTGGAAAAGCTGTTGATGACGATTGCGTTCGGGTCATGGGGCAAGGCGCAGGTTTCGGCCATGCCGTAGGTGATTCCGTGATAGATTTCGTCGGAGACCAGTCTGGTGTCGTGGTCAGCGCACCATGCGGCGAGGGCGGCGACGGCCTGCGGCTCAAGCATGGTGCCGGTGGGGTTGGAAGGGCTGGCGATGATGACACCGTCCAGCGGCGCGGCGGCGGCGAGCATTTCAGGGGTGGGCTGGAAGCGGTGTTCGGGGCCGGCGCGCAGGGCGACGGCTTCGATCCCCAAGGCGCCGAGGATGTTGCGGTAAGCGGGGTATCCGGGTTCGGCGAGGGCGACGCGGTCGCCGGGTTCGAAGGCGGCGAGAAAGGCGAGTAGGAAGGCGCCGGAGGCGCCGACGGTGAGGGCGACCTGCGCGGGGTCGACGGCGACGCTGTAGCGGTCCTGATAATGGCGGGCGATGCGGGCGCGCAGGGGCGGGATGCCGAGGGGTTCGGTGTAGCCGATATGGCGTTGGTCGAGGGTTCGGCGGGCGGCGGCGAGGACGGCGGGCGGGGCGCCGGCGGCGGGTTCGCCGACTTCGAGATGGAGCACGTGCTGGCCTTGCTGTGCGCGGGCGTTTGCGGCGCGCAGCACTTCAACGGCATGGAACGGGGCGACGGCGGCGCGCCGCGCCACTTTCAGGGCCATGTGGGGTTCTCCTTTTCCGGCACGCGGGTTCGCCCCGATTTTGCCGCATTTGCGGCGCAAAGCGGGATTTGCCGGGATTTGGCGGGCTTTGTCTCATTTCCTGCTGCGCGTTGGCAAGAGCAGGATAAAGAACTATAGCAGAACACGAGGGTTTGGGCAAGTTTTCCCGCGCACGAAACCGCCAATGCCGACTTCAGTGTCAATTTCGATGCACGGCGGGATGTGCCGAACATCGGCTATGGCAGCATGTCGGGCACGATGAGTAATGCCGACATGGTGACCATTCTCGACGGGTGCGGCGCGCACAGGGAGCTGCGGGAACATGCTGACCGCGTTACACGGACCGCTCCATGATCCTGTGGAAAGTAAAACTCATGCGCGGCGTTCGCGTTATTTTGTTTTCCGAATGTTTCGCAAAATACCGCGTTATCGTGTATTGTACTTTTCTTCGCTTGATTTACGGGCTCCGAGTTCCACACCATATTTCACGAAAGGGTCCTGCCATGAAGTCATCAGGTGAGCTATCCAGCTTCTTTCCTGTGGGCAAGGTGTGGCTTGGCGCGGTTACGATTACCCTGTCCCTGACCGCGTGCAGCGATGACGCCCTATCGCCGATGAATGGCGGCGCGTCGCAGATGCCGGATCCTGTGGCGGCGGCGCCCCGGCAGATTGTCGAACAGGCCGATACTCTCCTCATGCTGAGCATTCGTCTCGGCGTGCAGTCGAGCGTGCCTGTGGGTGATCCGGAAGTCATCGAGACGATGACCTGCTCGGACCGGCATTGCATGGGCGATCTCGAGACGGTGCTCAATGTCGGCGATCTGCTTGATGCGTCCTTGTCTCCTGTCGACCTCTCCGGCCTTGATGGCGCGGCTGTTGAGTCCAGCGGTTTCCACAGGGCGATGGTGCCGGCGATAGCGTTACCTCCAGGGGCGCTGCCGATGGAGGGTTCGCAGACACCGTCTGTCACATTTTACGGCGTGTGGGGGCATAGCGGCCTTGCCGCGGTGATGATCGGCGACAATGAATGGGTTGGTCGACAGGGCGATGTGGAGAACCGGATACACGGCGCAACAGCCATGCCCTTTGCCCTTGGCAGCGCTGCCGCCGCCAACCCCGGCGGGACCGGTGAGGCAGTGTGGCGGGGTATTGTCGAGGCCGCCGCGGTTTCGACCCATCCCTATGAGCACCGGACGGGCACTGCGGAGGTGCGCATTCCCGATCTTTCGCATCCGCATGTGAGTGTCGCCGTCGCTATTGACGGCGCGTCGATCGGCTCGGCGACATGGGCTGACATGGAGTTGGTGGACGGTCGTTACGGCGCCGGCATGCCGGGTCATGACGCTGTGCAGGGGTTGTTTGCCGGGTCCGGCCACGGGGACACGTGGGGCGTGTTCGATACCGACCGGTATGTGGGTGCGTTCGGCGCGAAACGGGGCCAGTAGAGGTTCGGTTTTTCGCCCGTTCGTCCGGCCTCTCCCGCGTCGATATTTCGGGAGAGGCCTGCGGCGTGACACAGACAACCCTCGCAAGTGCCGAGGTCGCATGTTAAACCAACGCCGTCTCAGGGGAGGTTCATCATGCGGGGCGCATGGTTTTGGCGGCGTGGTTTCTCGCCGGCTCCTTTCACGGTTCTGCCGTTGTTCCTGGCGGCGTGTCATGGAACGGGACCGTTCGAGCCGGCGGGTGGCGGTCATAGCTCACATCCGGTGCATGCCGCGGGAATTTCCTCACCGAACAGCACCGCAGCGGCAGCAGGTGTTCGTGCCTTATCCAATGCTGCCGGCTCGCCCGGCAACGGCTCGTTCGCCGTTTCAGCGGCGGGCGGCCTGCCCACGGATGCCGGTGCATCAGACGACCGGCCCGGCCGCGAGGAGGTAATTGCCTCGGCAGATTGGCTCGCAGGCTTGTCCGCCGCACATTCCGCGCCTGATCCTGACGACAATGGCTGGTTTCAGTATCGCTGCGAAGCCGCACCGTCCTGCGAAATCCTGGATGATGAAATCCGGGATGACGGACTCGGGTACTGGAAGGACTGGACGTTGGCGACCCGCGGGGCGGTTTTGGGGGCGACGGCGGGGACGGGTTGATCGGGATGACGCGACGCTTATCGAGGATCGCGGCGCGGTACGCATTGAACGGCAGTCGGCGATGGAGACGGACGGCGCGCGCGGGCGTCATGTGATCGACGGTTATACCGGGGTGTTGGAATACGGTGCGTTCGGCGTCGGATTCGAGGAGTACAATGGCGCTTGGCCGGACCCGAATGATGCGCGCCCCGGGGTTTTTTGATGTGTGGACGGGCGCGCAAGGAGCCACGGCGGGGCGGGTTCCGCAGGGTTATGCCCATTGGTCCGGGCAAATGCTGGGATTCCAATGGGGATATGATCTCCCATTCGTGGAGGGTGTGGCAAGCGTTGATTATGACCTGTCCACCAATCTCATCGATGTATTGTTTTCCGAGGTCGCGAGCCGGGACGGCGCGCGCCGCCTCTTCGATTTCGGGTTCAACAGCGGAAATATCCGGTTGGACACGGACGGAACCTTCGAGGGCCATGGCGGCAACGATATCCTGAACGGCGCCTTTGTCGGTCCCGACGGTGAAGAAGTTGTCGGTACGTTCAATCACGCCGCGGCCGGGGTTATCGGGAGCTTCGGCGCTCATGCCGTGGATGAGACCACCATCCCGGTGGTTGAGACTCAGCCTGCGCGCCCGGGGGGTGGCGACGGCGAAATTATCGACCTCTCGCAATTCCTCGCGCCTGCGATCGAACAAGGTACGGCGCCGGGGATGGTCGCGGCAGTCATCGGCAGGGAAGGCGTGAGGGCGATCGGCGCCGCCGGTGTTCGCAGACAAGGATCGCCCGAGTTGATTACGGGCGACGATCTCGTTCATATCGGCTCCGAGACCAAAGCCATGACGTCAACGATGCTGGCAACGCTGGTGGAGGATGGCAGCTTCGTCAATGGTTGGGATACGACAATAGCGGACGTCTTTCCTGAGCTTGCGAGTTCAATCCACGAGGACTACCATTCCGTTACACTGTCCCAGCTTGTCAGGATGCGCGGCGGTATAGCGCGTGATGCCGTAAACTGGTGGATGCATTCCGACATTCCTGACATTATGGGAAGACGCTATACACTGCTCAAGGAAAATCTCGCCGTTTCCCCTGAGGGCTCCGCGGGTGAGTATTCCTATTCCAACCTTTCTTACATGATTGCAGGCGCCATGGCGGAGCGGCGCACGGGCAAGAGTTGGGAAACCTTGATGGAAGAGCGTTTATTTGCACCGCTGGGAATTGCGGATTTCGGATTTGGTGCACCGGGTACACCGGGACGAGTCGATCAGCCCTGGGGTCACAAGCCCGCCGATGACAGCGGCTGGGCGCCCGAGCAGTACGACAATCCTCCCGCCCTGGGGCCTGCCGGCACAGTGCATATTTCCATCGAAGACTGGGCCAAATTTATTTCTCTCTGGTTTATCGATAGGGGATTATAAAGAAGGGTTGACAACGGCGCTCGGGCTCGCTATATCCGAGGCATAGCAGAGGAGAGAGCAAATGCCCCACAAAGCCCCCGGCAAAGCGCATCGTGATGGCGTCACCCTGATCGAGCTTATGGACATGTTCCCGGATGAGGAAGCTGCGGCTAAGTGGTTCGAATCCGTTATATGGCCTGACGGCCAGCGCTACTGCCCGAAGTGCGGAAGCGCCCGAACGTGCCATGCCAGTCACGCGAAGATGCCCTACTGGTGCTCGGATTGCCGGGGCTACTTCAGCGTCAAGACTGGAACGGCAATTCAGCGGTCGAAAATCCCTCTCCGCAAATGGGCTATCGCGATCTATCTCTGCTTGACCAGTCTCAAGAGCGTGTCCAGCATGAAACTGCGGCGCGATCTTGGTGTTTCGCAGCCTACCGCATGGTTCATGCTGCACCGCATTCGGGAAGCGTGGGCGCACGATGATGATGACCAGTTTGACGGCCCCGTTGAGGTTGACGAAACATATATCGGCGGCAAGCGCGAGAATATGTCTATTGCGAAACGCGCTACATGGTCCGGGCGCGGGGCGGTTGGCAAAGCAGCAATTGTCGGCATGAAAGACCGCGATACCAACGAAGTACGGGCGGAAGTGATTGAACGCACCGACAAGCGCACCTTGCAAGGTTTCGTGAGAGAGAATGCAGAGCCGGGCGCGACGCTCTACACAGACGAAGCATCGGCCTACCGGGGCATGTCGGATTACGACCATGAAGCCGTCAATCATTCTGTCGCGGAGTATGTGGACGGCATGGCGCACACGAACGGTATTGAGTCGTTTTGGTCGATGCTCAAGCACGCGCATAAGGGAACCTTCCACAAGCTCTCACCCAAGCATCTGCACCGCTACGTCGATGAGTTCACCGGCAAGCACAATATCCGCGATTCAGGAACCCTTGCGCAAATGCGTGACACGGTTGCTCGGCTTGTCGGGCGAAACCTGCTCTGGCGAGACCTTATCGCCGACAATGGGCTTGATTCTGGCTCGCGGTCGTAGGTTACGATTTCGCAACAAGGTGCGCGCTAACGTCTCCGGCGTTGCCCCTGCGAGATCGCGGGTTGGGTCGAGAATTGGTTTCATGGCGGGTCCTCAGTGTTGAGCATTCTGTGTGAACATTCCGGGATCGTTTTTGTTGTAGCACTTCTTCTTATCCCATGGGGGCTCTTGGCCTTTGTTTCGGAGGAAGCGGCTAACCTTTATCTTGGCCTTTTTCTGATCGCCAGTTGGGCAACAGTTCCATTTGTATTGATTTTTGATCTTTCGATCTGCCCCTAGCCCAGCAACTGGATGCCCCCTCGGCCCTTACGGGAGTATCGGGCCAAACACCCACTCTAGGAACCATATGAATAATAAGAATGGTCCCAACCCGATCAGCATCCCGCCTGCTAAAATAAACGGTATTGAGGCCAGTTGAATCGGGACTTTCACCCATTCAGGGGCATTCTCCCATATTGCAGCGGCGGACGTGAAAAGAGCCGACGTGGAGATGACAGTGCCACCTCGCCATTTCACCCACATTGCCGAGAAGCCCCACAGCATAGCGGCGAAACCTCCACAAAAACCGAGATAATTCCACCAATGCCATTCGGCCCCAGTCATGCCTAGCCACCTTGCAAGGGTAATAGCCCTCTCAACAATATCGGGGATGCTAAGCACGAGGAAAATCGCGCCGCCAAACGCGACCAGCACTTCACGATTTTGCATTCGCTCATCATACACCTTCCCTTGGCCGTGTCAACCGTTCTTTATAATCCCCTATCGATATGGAGCCGGCGATCCTTGACCGAAGCGTCTTGAATGAACTCAGCACGCCGGACTCAGGCGATTACGCGGCCGGTTGGAGTGTGTATCAGCGAAATTGGGCGGACGGAACAGCACTAAATCACAACGGTTCCAACGCCTATTGGTACTCGGTTCTGTGGATCGCGCCGGAGCGGGGCTTGGCCTATGTGGCAGTTGCCAATTCGGCTGACATTTTCGAGGACCGCGGGGTACTACAGTTGCTCGATTCGATTATCTTCAGTCTCATCAGAGACAGTGAAATATCGCGGGTTGCGAGCGGTGCCGCCGGAAACGGGCAAGCGCGGGCTTCGGAGAGGCGTTGGCTTCTGGATCCCGCCGCGGTGCGTTCCGTGACCGGTGCTCAGGCTCCCTGGTTTATCGGTGCAGAGGTCAGTGAGGGCGTAAGCGATCTAATACGGGCGGCAAATTCGGTGCTCGCCAGTGATCTTCTGATTTTCACCGATGACGAGCCCGCGGTTCGCGGCCAGTCGGAGTGTCTTGACGGGGACTGCTCATCGGTCATTGCGGGGGCGGTGCAGTCTCTCTCGGCGTCCGATGTAAGGTTCGGTGATGCGGCTCTTGCCTATCAGGCGATCGCAAGCCATCACGGCGTGTCGCTGGCCGAAGGCCGGAGCGAAACCCAGCTTTCCGGCGCGACGGTCGACTACAATCTCTATGGCGGCTGGCTGCAGCACGGCTTCTTTGCCGTTGAGGCGGGTAAGGTCGCCGACGGTCTCTACCAAGGCTTGCCTGTTTTCCACAGCTATGCCGTGGGCAACGCCGCAAATACCAATCCGGTAGCGGGGAGCGGCAGCGGAAGCTGGCGAGGCGTCATGGTGGGCGCTGATGTGAGTCAGACGGCAACCCATGGCCATTTGATCCAGGGAGAGGCAGAGATCACGATCGAGGATTTCGACGATCCGCATGCAAGTGTTGCGTTCACCCAGGTGTTCGATCTCGATACTCGGATGCAACGCAGCGACATGATTTGGGACGATACCCAAGTCACGGCAGGCGGATTTGCGTCGGGTGCGGACCAGGACTCGATCGAGGGTCGGTTCTGGGGGCCGGATCACGAAGAAGTGGGCGGTGTCTTTGAGCGGGATCAAGTTCTCGGCGCCTTTGGCGGCGTGCGCGCGCCTTGAGCGCCTGGTAAGGCCCTCGTTTCGGGGGTCCGTGCTCGCACGGCAACTGGCAGCCGCGTGTCAGGGCCGGGTGGCGAAGGGTGCGGGATAGCGGTCGCGGCGTGTTTGACGCGGATTCGAATGAGAAGACGACCGACAATATCGAAATGCGGATTAAGCCGAGCGACAAGGAGCACATTACACGGGCTGCGGAACTGTCAGGCGTCGAGCTCGCGACCTTTATCAGGGCATCGGCCCTGCGGGAAGCGGAGCGCGTTCTGCGTGAGCACCAGACCACGATGCATTCGGAGCGCGACAGGCGGATGCTGCTGGAGGTACTGGACAATCCGCCGCGGCCGAACGCCGCGGCTCGGGATGCGGTTCGCGACTACCGCTTCCGGATCGTCGATGCAGGGTGAAGGAGGCCGCCCGGCCCTTTCCGATGCCGGCAGCATTCCGGCGCTCGATCTCTCGGTGATTGCGGTGGATCGAAGCGGGGAAGGCCGGGGGCCAGGAGCCACAGTCCTCCATACAATAATGGGGTGCCCGCAGGCACCCCTAAATAGGTGGTGGGCGACGCTGTATATCCGCCCCCCAGCGACAGCATTATTGTTGGTCAAGCCCGGAGGGTCAAGATCGTGTCCTGGTTCTTGACATATGGGACTGCGAGATTTCGTTTGCTGTGTTGCCTGTGATGTATGAGGTGGTCTCGGTTTGTCGACCAGCCTGGCGGCGGCATTTGTGCGGCCGTCGGCCTGTTTCTCGTGCGTTGGCCCTGTTATGATGATCTCATACCCGAAGACGGGCGATGGGGGTTTGGCTGCGGGTGCTGAACTTCCTGTGGAAGCCGGTCTGCGACGGGCCTCGAACAGCGGAAGCGAGCCATGACACTCCGGTTCCGAAAGCTGCATCCCTATTTTGCTGCCGAAGCAAGTCCGGTGGACCTTCGCTGCGTGCGCGATGCGGCGGCGCTGGAGGGGATTCGGGCGGCCATGGACGAGTATGCCGTGCTTGTGTTCCGGGATCAGAGATTCTCAGGTGAGGAACAACTTGATTTTGCTTCCCGGCTTGACGGCGAACTTCACCGAAAGACCGGCAGCAGCGTTCTGGGGGAGAACCGCTTCGGCGACGAAGCGCTTTCGGATGTCTCGAATGTCGGTCCGGACGGAGAGGTGCTGGATGCGAAGAGCCGGAAGCGCCTGTACAGCCTCGGCAATCGCCTTTGGCACACGGACGCCTCGTTCCAGGACCCGCGCGGCCGTTATTCGATGCTCGCCGCGCTTGTGGTGCCGCCGGTGCCGGCCGACACGGAATTCGCGGATATGCGGACCGCATGGGACACACTGCCGGAAGAGACAAAGGCATGTGTCGAGAGCCTCCGCGTGCATCATTCCATCGCCCACTCCCGCATGACACTCGGCTTCGAATTCTCCCGGGAGGAGGCCGAACGGCTCAAGGGCGCAGTTCACCCTCTGGTGCTGACCAACCCGCGTACGGGACGGCGCGCGCTCTATCTTGCTTCCCATGCTTCGCGGATCATGGACCGGTCGGTCCCGGAGGGCCGGCTCCTCCTCGGTGAGCTCATGGAGCATGCGACGCGGCCCGAACTGGTGTACCGGCATTCCTGGCGGGACGGAGATTTCGTAATCTGGGACAATCGCGCCACGATGCACCGCGCCCGGCCTTTCGACGATACGGTGCATCGCCGAGAAATGCGCCGCGTCACGACGCTGGATACCGGCGACCGGGTGGCACAGCCTTCATCGAGGGCAACCGGGCCGGGAAGTCCGGGCCGATCGGCGGATCGGGAATATGTACATGCAGCGTCGCTGGAACGGCACGCGATCTGAAACCCTGTCGGGAGCAAACCCATGACCCTTCTCGTCATCGGCCTCGTGCTGTTCTTTGCCCTGCACCTGATACCCAGCGTCGCGCCTTTGCGTACCGCCCTGATCGGAGCCCTGGGTGGCGACAAGCCCTATCGCGGTGCGTTCACGGTGATTGCGTTCGCAAGCCTTGCAATCATCGTGTGGGGCTTCTCACGCGCGCCGCTGGATGCGATGTACGTTCCCCCGGCGTGGGGGGAAAATCTAGCGATGGTCGCGGTGCCGATTGCGCTGGTGTTCTTCGCTGCGGCCAACATGCCAACCCATATCCGCGTCCGGGTCCAGCATCCGATGATGCTCGGATTGCTGCTGTGGGCGCTTGCTCACCTCGCGGCGAACGGCGAAGCGCGCTCGGTCGTGCTGTTCGGCACCTTTGCGGTCTTCGCAGTCGTGGCGACGGTGAGCGCGGTGGCGCGCGGCAAGGGCCCGCCGGCCGACCTGAAGCCGCGCTTGGGGATGGACGCCGCGGCGGTGGCGGGCGGCCTGATCGTTGCCAGCCTTCTGGTGTATTTTCACGGTGCGCTGTTCGGCGCGGCGCTGATGCAGGGGCCTTCCTGACGGCGGAGGTTGTATCAAGTAAATTGTTGATTTAGCTTTATATATATACCGGGACGCCTCGAAAGGCTTGCCCGGTTTGCGACGGAGCACTTCGCACGCCCCCCGGCTCGGGTTGGCAGTGGCTTCGTCTCCGCGTCGAGACGAGAAGTCTCGCGAACATTCAGTCCCGTGTCAGAGATGCCAGAATGCGAGGAAACGCCTCTATTGCTTCTGAGACATTGATACGTTCAGAGAGAAGCGCGCCGTGGGCGATCTGATTGCGAATATCGTATAATTGCATGACCTGCTTCCACTCGCGGCCACCCTTCTCGAGAACCAGCGCCAGGCGGTTGGCGAAGCTCAGGCCGGAGAGGCGACGATCGTCCGGATTGTACAGCGACCAGACTCTGCGATATCGCCAGTCTTCATGCATCTGCGCATGGCGGATTGTCTCCCGACAGGCGTCGTCTATTTCGGCTTCCAGTTGGCCCCAGACCAGCACCAACCAAACCTGGTCATTCAACTCCTGCTCGCGCGCAACGCGGGCGCCTTCATCGACCTTGCCGGTTATGTCGAGGTGATTGCGCAGATCTTCAAGAAAGCGGTCAATCCGTTCGTAGGATATCGCAATTGCCTGAAGCTCGCTCACCGGAGAAGCCGGTGCAGCCAAGCGCGTGTGACGGGCTCGCGCTCGCGTGGCCGCTCGATGCGAGATACTTGCCAGTCCGGCTTCCCGAAATTCTCAGCCATATCGATAATGTAATAGTATTGCTTGGCGAGGCTCAGATTAACTCGTCCGTTATCACCGATGATCCACAACGCACGTGGTTCGAACCTGGCAAACTGACCGACCCGGCCGCGGAGTTCGAGCGTTGGCAACTGTCCCGCCGGGACGCCGAACTTCCGCATGAATTTCTCGTGCATAAGCACCGGCGCGCCCTGACGCGCCTCCCACCCGTCCGGCAGCCAATCTTCGATGGCGGCGTAGAGCCCGTTCAAACGCTCTTCCCAGTCGTCGACGCGCCGCCGTACGTGCTCTGCGTCGACGATTTCGCTGGTGACTTCGTCGAACACTGTATTCAGTGAACGGTTCCAGCTTGCCGTCTGCTCGCCGAGACTGGTCATTATCCGCACCACTGTATCCCTTGAACGTCACACGACGTATATGGGGCGGTGGCGGGCGATTCAACAATGCAGGCCGGGCGCCGCGGCGCATCGAATGGCTCCGGGACAAGCCTGCGCCATGTGCCGAACACTCGCCCGGCACCGAAATCAATATCTATAGACGGGCGGCGCGGGCCAAGGCGATCTTGTCGGGGTCGGCCATCCTGCCGGTGGCGACAGCCTGGGCGGGGGTCATGAAGGACAGGGTGAGAGTTTCGTCGGCCGGGACGCGGTGGTGTCCGTCTCCGGCTACGGCATAGAACAAAGGGGTGTAGGGCATGAGGGTCCAGGGACTGAACAGGGTGCCGGGGGCGTGCAGCAGTGCGGTCACGGACACGGTCAAGCCGGCTTCCTCGGTGAATTCGCGCACCAGTGCGGTTTCCGGTGTTTCTCCCGGTTCGACGGCGCCGCCCGGGAATTTGAGCACATCGCGGCGCATGACGCGCTCGGCGGCCATGAGCGCGCGCCCGCGGCGCATCAGCACGCCGTAGACGCGCAGGTTTTGCGGGCCGGTTGCGCCGGTCACGGGCGCGGGTAGCCCACGGTTCGCAAGGAGTCGGCGATTTCGTCGAAGATGACTGGGTCGTCGACCGTGGCGGGCATTGTCCAGTCGCTGCCGTCGGCGATTTTTTTCATGGTGCCGCGGAGGATCTTGCCGGAGCGGGTCTTGGGCAGACGGTCCACGACGATGGCGGTCTTGAAGGCGGCGACCGGTCCTATGCGTGCGCGCACCAATTGCACGATTTCCGCGATGATTTCCTCATGGGGGCGGTTGACTCCGGCCTGGAGCACGATCATGCCGAGCGGCAGTGCGCCCTTGAGCTGGTCGGCGGCGCCGATCACTGCGCATTCGGCGACATCGGGGTGCTGCGCGAGCACTTCCTCCATGCCGCCGGTGGACAGGCGGTGCCCGGCGACATTGATGATGTCATCGGTGCGCGACATGACGAACACATAGCCGTCCGCGTCGATATAGCCGGCATCGCCGGACTGGTAATGGCCGGGAAATGTGGAGAGGCAGGATTCGACATAGCCGGAGTCGTTTTGCCAGAGGGTGGGGAGGCAGCCGGGTGGCAGGGGGAGTTTTACGGCAAGGGCGCCGATGTCGCCGCGTGGGACGTCCTGGCCCGCTTCATCGAGGACGCGCAAATGGAAGCCCGGCACGGGCACGGTGGCGGAACCCGGTTTGACGGGCATGAGGTCCAGCCCGGCACAGTTGGCGCAGATGGGCCAGCCGGTTTCGGTCTGCCACCAATGGTCGATGACGGGGACGCCGAGATGGCGCTGCGCCCATTCCAGCGTGTCGGGGTCCAGCCTTTCGCCGGCGAGAAACAGGGAGCGGAATCCGCTGAGATCATGCGCCGCCAGCAATTCAGCCCGGGGGTCTTCGCGGCGAATGGCGCGGAAGGCGGTGGGCGCCGTGAACAGCGTCTTCACGTTGTGCTGCGCGATGACCCGCCAGAATGCGCCGGCATCGGGCGTGCCGACGGGCTTGCCTTCATAGAGCACACTGGTGCAGCCATGGATGAGAGGGGCATAGACGATGTAGGAATGACCGACGACCCAGCCGACGTCACTCGCAGCCCAGAACACATCGCCCGGCGCGGCGTCGTAAATTGCCGGCATGGAATAGGCGAGGGCGACGAGGTGCCCGCCATTGTCGCGCACGACACCCTTGGGGACGCCGGTTGTGCCGGATGTGTAGAGGATGTAGAGGGGATCGGTCGCGGCGACGGGCACGCAGGGGTGCGGTTCGGCGTCTGCCTCTGCCGCGTCCCAGGCGATGTCGCGGCCGGGCATGAGTTCGGCTTCCGCCTGCGGTCGTTGGTGGATGACGCAGAAGTCGGGCTTGTGGGCGGCGAGCTCCAGGGCGCGATCGAGCAGGGGTTTGTACTTGACGATGCGTCCGGGTTCCAGGCCGCAACTGCCGGCAACGATGGCGCGCGGTTTGGCGTCGTCGATGCGGGTTGCGAGTTCGGGCGCGGCGAAACCGCCGAAAACCACGGAATGGACGGCGCCGATGCGGGCGCAGGCGAGCATGGCAATGACGGCCTGCGGAATCATGGGCATGTAGATGAGCACGCGGTCGCCGCGGGCAACGCCGCGCTCGGCGAGAGCGCCAGCAAACAAGGCGACGGCATCGCGCAGTTCGCGATAGGTATAGCTGCGCACGGCGCCGGTTGCCGGACTGTCGTAGATCAATGCGTCCTGAGCGCCGCGCCCGGCTTCGACATGGCGGTCCAGCGCGTTGTGGCAGGTGTTGACCTGCGCGCCGGCGAACCAGCGGTAAAATGGCGGGTTCGAGGCGTCGAGCACGGTATCCCAGCGTTTGATCCAGTCGATCCGTTCTGCCTGTTCGGCCCAGAATGCGGCGGGGTTTTCGAGTGCGCGGGCATATTCCTGGTTGTAGCGACCGGCCATGGATTTTCTCGGCAGTGATTACGGGGCGGATATTCTGGCCGCCCGGCGTGCGCCGGGCAAGCCCGTAGCGCGGCGGATGGTGACCTGTTCGGGAAATCGGGATGGCGAGACTTGACGCTTTGGCGTCGATCCAAGCATTATTGTTTGGCGCGAATGCAGGATGCATTTCGATGCTGAGCGGACCAGGGGCTGACGCCCCAGCAATCGCCAGCGGCGAGATTGAGGATACCGAAGAGCAGAGTAAGCCGAATGAGGCCGCGGGGGGCCGGGTCGCGAGCCACGTCGCTGACGCCTGAGCAAGACCACCATCGCGGCGGCTTGATTGAAGGAGTAATTCCTGATGAAAGGCATTCCTGACGACGAAACGAGACGCACTCAGCAGGAGGAGGTCGACCGGAATTACGAGTCGTTTCGCGAGAAACTGCCTGATCTTTTAAAGACCGATGCCAACAGGTTCGCACTGATGCATCGGCGAGAGGTGGTGGCGTGCTTCGATACCAGCCGAGACGCCATGGAAGCGGGACGGCAGCTTTTCAAAGACGGGCGTTTCTCAGTGCAGAAGGTATCTGGTCGCAAGATGGATCTGGGGTATTTTTCCCATGCCGGCATTCCCAGGGCAGTTTAGCTGGGATGCCGGTTTGATCTGGCGCGTAGGCTTTATCGCCCATGACAAGGTACTCGATGCGGAAAATCTCCATATTTGCAGTGCATTGGTGGACACTGGCGCTGACGGCACCTGCATAGCAGAGTCGGTCGCCAATGCATTGTCGTTGTCACCCTCCGGCAAGGTTACGATGAACACCGCAGGCGATCCTGTAGATGTTAATGTCTACGATGTACAGGTCGCGTTTCTGCTCGGGGAACATCGGTCGCCGGAGGGAGGGACGTTATCCCAAGTACAAGTTATTGCGGGCGTGCGAGCCCCTATGTTCAATCCAGGTGAAAGGGAATATCAAGCACTGATCTGTCGGGACATACTGAAACATGGTATCCTGACCTTGTCTTTCGACGGGCATTATTCCTTTTCGTATTGAGTGTATGCATTTGATGGATTGCGAGTAGCAGTTTACACCCGCCGGGTGATCGAAACCTTCCAGAGTACCGCGTTCCAGCGCTGATGAATACTTGCCGACAAATTCGAGAACCGTCTGCCCGTGCTGTAGTTGGCACGACTCGGTCCAAAACCTACAGCAAGCGCGTCTCTGAGGCCGGTATTGCAAACTGATGCACTGTCGTTGTCGCCCTCCGGCGAAGAGGTGGGTTCCCTTACAGGGTGCGCCAGTCGGTGCCTTGTTCGGCGGCGTGCGCGGCTTGGTAGATTGTCATTTCAGCGTATTTGGGCGCTACCAGCATCATGCCGACGGGGAGGCCGTCGCTGAGGCCGCAGGGGATTGACATGGCGGGCAGGCCGGCGGCGTTGAACGGCGCGGTGTTGCCGACCATTTCAAAAGCGCGCTGGATGATGATAGACAAGGGGCTGTCCGCCGGAGGAATCGGCTGCGCTTTCATGGGAACGGTTGGCATGGCCAGCAAGTCCACGGTGTGGAGGGCGTCGAGATAGTCCTGTGCGGCGCGGCGCATGAGGTTTTGCGCCTTGCCGTAATAGCGTCCGCGATAGGCTTCGTGGAAATATTCGCCGAGGAACATGCAGACCTTGAGCGATGGCGACAGTTCATCGGCGCGCTGCCGCCATGCGGCGACGCGGTCGCTCATTGACGGCAGGAACTGGCCGCGGTGATTTGTGCCGAAGCCGTTGCCGCGCATCATGAGTTCCTGCAGCCCTTCGACGGTGATGGCGGTCCACAGATCAAGTGCGAAACCGTGCGCGGGTATGGAGATTTCCTGCAGGTCGGCGCCGAGGCCGCGCAGGCGCTCCGCCATTTCGCGCACCTTGGCATCGACATCGGCCTCGCTTTCCGGGCGGTTGAAGCCTTCCTTCAGGAGTCCGATCTTCAGTCGGCTGCATCCGCGGTTCAGGGCCTGGGTATAGCGGTGCACCTCGGGCGCGTACTGGCGCGGGTCAAGGCCGTCCGCTCCGGCCAGCACTTCCAAAAACAGGGCGTTGTCGGCGACATTGGCGGTTACGGGGCCGACATGGTCGATGGTGTGCTCGATGGGCATTATGCCGGTATAGGGCACGAGACCGTGGGTGGGTTTCATGCCGTAGACGCCGCAATTTGCGGCGGGGATGCGGATGGAGCCGCCCTGGTCGCCGGCGATGGCCATATCGGCCTCTCCCGCGGCAACCAGCGCCGCCGAGCCGCTGGAAGAACCGCCGGCCATATGGCCCTGCTTCCAGGGATTGTGCACCGGGCCAGCGGCGCAGGTGTGGGAGCCGCCGGACAGGCAGAAATTCTCGCAGTGGGCCTTGCCGATGATAGTGCCGCCGGCTTCCAGGATGCGGGTGACGATGGTGGCGTCGATTTCCGGCGTATAACCCTCCATGATGGAGGAGCCGTTCATCATCGGCACGCCGGCAAGGCAGACATTGTCCTTGAGGACGATGGTGCGTCCGCGCAGCGGGCCGCCGGGCGCGCCTTTCACTTCAGTGCGGTAATACCAGGCGTTGAGCGGGTTGTCGGCGGGGGCGGGACGGTATCCCGGCGCGCGCGGGTAGAGCACCTGGGGGAGGTTGTCCGGCGCGGCGTCGATGCGGGCGTAGGCTTCGACATAGGGCGCCATGATCTCGCGGTAGTCGTCGAGTTCGGCGTCGGAGAGGCGCATGCCGAAGCGTTCGGCCATGGTGCGCATCCGGGAAAGATCAGGCGGCTGTACGGTCATTCCTGTCCCCTGTAACGGCGCCGCCGACGCGGCAGGCGGCCGGTCAGGCCGGGTTGTCGGCCGGGCCGGCGCGGCGCCCGGCGGGAGGGATGGTCGGGCGGGCGGTTTGACCGGCGCGGCAGGCGGGACTGCCGTACCGGCGGCGGCGCCGAAGCCGAGATAGCGGGCGGGACCGCCGGCAGGCGCTTCCACAATGCGGCCGCGCTCCAGCACCAGAACGCGGTCGGTGAGCGTGGTGACGAAGTCGAGATTCTGCTCCACCAGCAAGATGGACAGGGAGCGGGCCTCGCGAAGTTCGGTGAGCATGCGCGCGATATCGTCGACGATGGAGGGCTGGATGCCTTCGGTGGGTTCGTCGAGGAGCAGTAATTCGGGGTCGTTCATGAGACACCGCGCGAGGGCGAGAAGCTGTTGTTCGCCGCCGGAAAGGGTGTTTCCGGGCCTGTCAAGCAGGGGTTCGAGCGCGGGGAATCCGGTGATCAGCGCTGTCATTCCCGCGTCTTCGCCGTCGTCCTCCCGCCACGCAAAGCGCATGTTTTCACGCACCGAAAGGCCGGGGAAGATGCCGCGGCCCTGGGGCACATAGCCTATGCCCTGGCGCGCGCGGCGATGCGGCGGCCAACGGGTGATGGCGGCGCCGAAATAGCGCACCGAGCCGGCGCTGGAAGGCAGAAAGCCCATGAGGGTTTTCAGCAGGGTCGACTTTCCCATGCCGTTATGGCCGAGAATGCCGACGATTTCGCCTTCGCCGACATCAAAGCCGATGTCGTGCAGAACCGGGATGCGGCCATAGCCCCCGGACAGTCCTTCCACACCAAGGCAGCGCTCGCTAGCCATGGCGGCTGCCGTTCGCGTGCCCGGGGGTGCGCGGTTGCGGGTTCGAGGCGGGTGCGCCGTTTCCGAGATAGATATTGCGCACGGTGGGGTCGACCATCACACTGTCGACATGGTCCTCCATCAGCACCGCGCCGCGGTGAAACACGGTCACCTGCGAGGCAAGAGAGCGGATGAACTGCATGTCGTGTTCGACGATGACGATGGCGGCGTTGCTGTTCATGTCGCGGATCAGCGCGGTGATGCGTTCGACGCCCTGCGCGGACATTCCGGCGGCGGGTTCGTCGAGCAGGATGAGCCATGGGTCGCCGGCGGCGACCATGCCGAGTTCCACCTGCTGCCGCTGGCCGTGGGCGAGCTGCGCAAGCGGTTCGGCGGCGATGGCGTCGAGGCCGAGGCGGGCGATGGTTTCCTCGGTCTTGCGGCCGGCCTGCACGCGGTCGAGGCGGCGGCGGGCCGACAGCCATATATTTTCGCGGGCGGTGAGGCCGTCCATCACGCTGGGCACCTGGGTCTTGATGCCGACGCCGCGGGAGGCGATTTCGTGCGCCGGCAAGCCGGTGACCTCTTCCCCGGCGAGAAACACCTGGCCTTCCGTGGGGCGCAGCAGGCCGGTGAGGCATTTGAAGAACGTGCTTTTGCCGGCGCCGTTGGGGCCGATGAGGCAACGCAGTTCCCCCGGTTGCAGGGAGAAATCAACATTGTCGACCGCGGTTACGCCGCCGAACCGCATGGTGAGGCCCAGCGTATCGAGCACGGGTTCAGCCACGCGCACGCCTCCGCCGCCTTGTTTGCGGGCGCGCCGACCGGCGCACAGGCGGGGCGAGCGAGGCGACCGCCGGCACGATTCCGCGCGGCAGGAACAGGACAAACAGAATCAGGATGGTGCCGGTGATCAGGAGATTGTCGATCACGGTCTGCTGGCCGAGTTGAAATTTGAGATAGCCAAGGCCCGCGGCGCCGAGGATGGGGCCGAGCCGGGTTCCCATGCCGCCGACAATGCACCAGATGACGATTTCGGCGGTTTGGGAAAGGCTGAACAATTGCGGTGTCACGATTTCCGCCCAACTGGCGAACAGGGCGCCGGCAAGGCCCGCAATTGCGGCGGAAATTGCGAACAGGACAGTCTTGCGGGCGCGTACATCGTAACCGAGGAGCGCCATGCGGGTTTCGTTCTCGCGAATGCCGACGGCGATACGCCCGAAGCCCGACCGGAGCAGCCATGACACCAGAACATAGACCGCGACCAGGGCGACAAAGCAGACATAGTAGAGGGCGTCGCCCCAGATCCAGGCTTCGGGATTGCCGGGTATGTTGAGGGTCTGAAAGCCGGGGATGCCGTTGAAGCCGCCGAGGCGGGCCTTGCCGATGGTGTATTCGGGCCCCGCGGTGGAGGTCATGAACCGGTGCAGGATGAGGGTGACAACGAGGGTCGCGATGCCGAAATAGACATCGCCGAGGCGGCCATAGAACATGAGGCCCCCGAGCAGCGCGGCGAAGGCGGCTGCAAGCGCCACTGCGAGGATCAGCGGCAGGGTGCTTTCACCGATATTGAGGGCGGCGATAGCGTAGGCATAGGCGCCGATGCCGAAAAACGCGGCCTGTCCGAAGCAGATGATGCCGCCATAGCCCCAGGCGAGGCCGAGACTGAGCGCGAGCATGCCGTAGATGACGAGGACGGTGAGCGTGTAAGTGCCGACCAGCAGCGGCAGGATGACCATGAGGGGCGCGGCGACGGCGAGGGTCAGCGCCGCCTCGCGGAGCATGGCGGCAGGCATTACATGCGCCCCCGGAAGAACCGGCCGGTGATGCCCTCCGGCAGCAGGCGGAGCAGGATCAAGGCTGTGACGAGGAGCGTGACTTCCCCGATTACAGGGGATATGGCGAAGGTGAAGAACTGGTGCACGAGGCCGAACAGGCCGGAACTGCCCACCAGTCCGGCGATGAGGGCAGGGCCGCCGGCAATGACGACAATGAACGCCTTGGCAATGTAGGCGGCGCCGCTGGCGGGAACCAGGCCCACGAGCGGCGCCAGCACGGCGCCGGCAAGGCCGGACAAGGCCGAACCCGCGAAGAAGGTAGCCATGTAGACGCGGCCGGTATTGTAGCCGAGCGCCGAGGCCATGTCAGGGCGCTGCATGGCGCCGCGCGCGACCAGCCCGGGACGGGTGAATTTCAACACCGCATACATCGCCGCCAGAAGGATGAGGGCAACGACAATGATGAAGAAGTTGTAGCCGTTGATCTGGTAATTGCCGACGGAAAAGCCGGGAATAGGTGTGGAAATGCCGGTTGTGGTATTGCCGAATACGGTGGAGACCAAGCCGATGAGGAACAGGCTCAACCCCCAGGTCGCCAGCATGGTTTCAACCAGCCTCCCGTAGAGATGGCGGATGACGAGGCGTTCCACCGCCAGTCCTACCAGCCCGACGAAGAGCGGGGCGACGATGAGCATGGCCGCGAACACATTTACGCCCTGGCCGACGGCGGTGATGGTTGCGTAGCCCCCCAGCATCATGAACTCGCCATGGGCGAGATTGATCACGCGCATCATTCCGAACACCACGGCGAGGCCGGCGCTGATGAGCGCCAGCGACGCGATGGCATAGGCGACCTCGACCAGAATGAGGACTGCAAGGTCCATAGGCGCGCAGAACAGGCGGCGTCGGATCGCGACGGGTTTCAGGCTCCGGTATTCAGATTTCGATTTCGTACTGGGTGTTGTCGTCCGGGTTGGCGTTGAGATCGCACACGGCCTGGGTGTCGATGGGCGGGCGCTGCTTCAGCGTTTCCACGACGGTCATGCTCTGGTTCTCGAAGATCATGAGATGGACGTCGAGTGTGGCGTGGTGGGTTTGCGGGTCGACGGTGACGGTGCCGCCGGGGCCGTTTATCGAGAGGCCGGTCTCGAGAACGGCGGTGACAGCCTCGCGGTCGGCGGTGCCGGCGCGGCGCACCGCTTCCGCCCACATCTTCACGCCTTGATAGTTGGATACGGCGAGTTCATTGACGGTCCCGGTGTCACCATAAGCGGCCGCCCAGCGGTCCTTGAACGCGCGGTTTTCCGGCGTGTCGAGTTCATGGCTGTAATTGTAGGCGACCATGATGCCGTTGCCTTCGGCGGCCGTGAGAACCTTGTGCTCATTGCCGACGCCGAGGGTTGTGGAGGCGAGCGGGATGCGGTCCTTCATGCCGGCGGCGGCCCATTGGCGGAAGAAGGAGAGATGGGCGCCGCCCACCAATGAGGCGACCACGAGATCCGGGGCCTGCGACTGGATGCGGGCGATGGTGGAGCCGAAATCGGCGACATCGAGCGGGAAGAAGTCCACGGCGACCGCCTCGCCGCCATTGTCAGCGATGTATTTCTGAACCCAGCGCGCGGTGATCTGGCCGTAATTGTAGTCGGCCGCGAGGACATGGACACGCTTGCCGGAGCGTGCCATGGCGAAGGGGATGAGCGCCTCGACCTGCTGCGCCGGGGTTACGCCGTTGATGAAGATGTTGCGGTCGCAAACGCCGCCTTCATAGAGCACGTTATAGAAATAGAGGGTGCGCGACCGGCGCAGGGTCTGGCGAATTGCCTCGCGCGAGGCGGAAAGTATGCCGCCATGGACGACATCGACACGGTCGCGGCGCACGAGCTGCTGGGCATATTGGGTGTAGAGGGCCATGTCGGACTGGGTATCGTAGCCGACGACCTCCACTTCCCTGCCGTTCAGTCCGCCGCTTTCGTTGATTTCCGCGACGGCGAGGCGCATGGCCATGTCCATCGGCCTGCCATAGGCGTCGAAGATGCCGGACGTATCGAGGACAGAGCCGAGCTTGATCGGATCGGCGGCGCGGGCTGCCGCCGGCAGCAGGGCGGCGCCGGCAAGGGCGCCGGCAGAGGCGACAAATTCACGTCTGGTCAGAGTCATCGTCATTCTCCCTTGGTTGCCGTTGGCTGGAATTGCGCTGGATGCGGCCGGCATGGTCGGCGGTGCGTGCGGCCAATGCGGCGTCGAAGTCGAGACCGATTTCGGCGCCGAGCTGCTTCATGGCCGGCAGGCGCACGGCCATGCCGAGAATCTGGTCCATGGCGCTGTCGAGAGGGCCGCCTCCGGCGCCGGACGCGCCGGGGGCGCCGCCAAGGTGATTGATGCGGATGGAATCGATCTTTTCTACCGGTTTCATCATCTGGCCGAGGATGTCAGGCAGGCGGTCGAGGCGGCGTTCCTCGATGCGCAGGGCGATGACGGCGTCGCTGAGGCCGTTTTCAGCTGCGATTTGCGCGGCGCGGCCATGGGCTTCGGCCTCCATCCGGTTGCGCGCGGCTGCGGCTGCGGTTTCAACCGCGCGAGCGTCGGCGCGGGCGCGGGAGTCTTCCACCGCCGCCGTCTTCTCGGCCTCCATCAGCGCCAGCGTCCTGTCGCGTTCGGCAGCCGCCACTTCCTGCTGGGTACGTGCGGATTCAGCGGCGAGCACGGGCCTGGCGCTTGCGGCTTCCTCGGCTGCCTTGGCCTCCGCCTCTTCGGCGCGGCGTGCGGCGAGGCGCATGGCATGGTCGATCCTAGTCTCCTCCAGCGCCAGGGCGGCGATCATCTCGCGGTCGCGCAACTCCTGATCGTTGGCGATACGGGCAGCAGCGACGTCGCGCTCACGCGTCAACGACGCGGTTTCGGACAGTAGCGACGCTTGCGCCCGGGTTTCGGCCGAGGCGGCGTCCGCCTGTGCTTCGAGGCGGGCGATATGTTCGCGCTGGGCAATTTCAGCCTCGCGCTCGGCGCGCTCTATGTCGAGACGCCGGCGCGCTTCCTCAAGTCGGTGTTCGCGCACGGAAATTTCTGCCTCTGTCTCGATGCGCACACGCTGCTTGCGGTTTTCCGCGACGAGGGCGGCGAGGCGGCGCAGCCCTTCGGAAGTGAAGGCGTTGTTGTCGTCGAGATCGTGAAAGCTGCCCTGATCGACGCGTACCAGTGCAGCCGAAATCAGCGTGAGGCCGAGTTTTTCGACGTGGGCGCCAACGGCGGCTGCCACTTCGCGCGTGTAGCTGGCGCGCTCGCCATGCAATTCCTGAAGAGTGCGCGCGGCGGCCGCATCCTGCATGGCATTGGCAAGCTGACCCTGGATGAGCGCTTCCACAGCCTCCGCGCCACGCGCGATATTGCGCCCGAATGTCTGGGCTGCGGTGGTGACCCCGGCGGCGGTGGGGGCGACGCGCAGTTCGAACTCCATTTCGATCTCGGCGCGCAGCCGGTCGCCGGTCAGCAGCGCGTTGGCACCATGGCGATTCATGGTCAGCGCCATGGCGTGCATGGAGATCTTCTGGATGTGATGGACGATGGGCAGGGCGAAACAGCCGCCGTCGATCACGACTTTTCGTCCGCCGAGTCCGGTGCGCACCAGCGCTGTATCGCGGTTCGCCTTGGCGTAGAACCGGTGAAAGAACCAGATCGTCAGCAGCAGGGCTGCCGCCAGTATGACGGCTGCGAAAAACCAGGCCATGCGATCCTCCTGCGCAGGCTCAGGAAGGCATGGTAAGGCCGAATTATTTTCTTTTTCAAGTAAATTTTGTGCCGCAGATGCGAAAACTGCGGGATGGGGTGGTGCACGGCGGTTTCCGCGCATCCGGCCTCAATTCATTCGCGCGTCCTGTGCAATGGCGCGCCGGCCGCAATCATGGCCTGCGGCACGCGTCAAGCCGGGATGGCGTCGAGGGCTTCGATGAGGGCGGCGGCCGTGGTACGGGCGGCCTGGGCTGCGGCGGTTTCCGACTCATCTCGTGCGTCGGAGAGGGCGTGATCGGCGGCCGCAAGGCGGGCTTCGGCGTCGGCGCGGGCGATGCCGGACAGCGGGAAGGCTTCCTCGGCCAGGACGGTGCAGCGGTCGGGCATGACTTCGGCGAAGCCGCCGGCGACGAACAGGCGTTCGATGACGGCGCCGCCTTCATGAATTTCGACAGCGCCGGCGCGCACCTGCGACAGGAACGGCGCGTGACCGGGCAGGGCGCCGAAATCGCCTTCCTCGCCGGGCACCACCACCATTTCCACCGGGCGCGAGACCAGCAGCCTCTCTGGCGAGACCAGTTCGAACGACAAGGTGTCGGATGCGGGGTCTGCCATGATCGTCAGGCTGCCTCGGCAGCCATGCGCATCGCCTTGTCGCGCGCTTCCTCAAGAGTTCCGAGCATGTAGAAAGACGCTTCCGGCATGTCGTCGCATTCGCCGTCGCAAATTGACTTGAAGCCGGAGATGGTCTCCTCCAGCGACACGAGCCGGCCCGGCGTGCCGGTGAACACTTCCGCGACATGGAACGGCTGCGACAGGAAGCGCTGAATCTTGCGCGCGCGGGCGACGGTCAGCTTGTCATCCTCGGACAATTCATCCATGCCGAGAATGGCGATGATGTCCTGCAGGGATTTGTAGGTCTGGAGGATTTCCTGCACTTGCCGGGCGACGGCGTAATGCTCGTCGCCGACGACGCGCGGGTCGAGCATTCGCGAGGTGGAATCGAGGGGGTCGACCGCGGGGTAGATGCCGAGTTCGGCGATCTGGCGGTTGAGCACCGTGGTGGCGTCCAGATGGCTGAAGGATGTTGCCGGCGCCGGGTCGGTCAGATCGTCCGCGGGCACGTAAATGGCCTGCACCGAGGTGATCGAGCCCTTGCGGGTGGTAGTGATGCGTTCCTGCAGGGTGCCCATGTCCGTGGCGAGGGTGGGCTGATACCCCACAGCGCTGGGTATGCGACCGAGCAGGGCGGACACTTCCGATCCGGCCTGCGTGAAGCGGAAGATGTTGTCGACGAAGAACAGGACGTCCTGGCCTTCCTGATCGCGGAAATATTCGGCGACGGTGAGGCCGGTCAGTCCGACGCGCGCGCGGGCGCCCGGCGGTTCGTTCATCTGGCCATAGATCAGCGCGGCCTTGGAGTTGTCGCCTTCGAGGTCGATGACTTCCGACTCGACCATTTCATGGAACAGGTCGTTGCCTTCGCGGGTGCGCTCGCCGACGCCGGCGAATACGGAATAGCCGCCATGGGCTTTGGCGATATTATTGATGAGTTCCATGATGATGACGGTCTTGCCGACGCCGGCGCCGCCGAACAGGCCGATCTTGCCGCCCTTGGCATAGGGCGCCAGCAGGTCGATGACCTTGATGCCGGTAGCGAGGATTTCCGCTTCGGTCGATTGATCGACAAAGGACGGCGCCGACTGGTGAATCGGCGAGGTCTGGCGCGCCTCGATGGGGCCGCGCTCGTCGATCGGGCGTCCGACGACATTCATGATGCGGCCCAACGTCTCGCGGCCCACGGGAATGGCGATGGGGCCGCCGGTATCGATGACCTGGCTGCCGCGCACAAGGCCTTCGGTGGAGTCCATGGCCACGGCGCGCACGGTGTTTTCGCCGAGATGCTGCGCGACTTCCAGAACGAGGGCGGCGCCCTGGTTCTCGACTTCAAGCGCGTTCAGGATCGGCGGCAATTCTCCGTCGAACTGCACGTCCACCACGGCCCCGATGACCTGGGTGATGCGTCCGAAATTCTCCCTCATGACGTGGCTCCTGGTGCGGGGCGGCGCTATATCGCCTCGGCCCCGGAAACGATTTCGATCAATTCCTTGGTAATCGCTGCCTGGCGCGACCGGTTGTAGGTCAGGGTGAGCCTGCCGATCATATCGCCCGCATTGCGCGTGGCGTTGTCCATGGCCATCATCCGCGCGCCCTGCTCGCTGGCAGCATTTTCCAGCAGCGCGCGGAAAATCTGCACTGCCATGTTGCGGGGCAGCAAATCGACGAGGATGGTTTCCTCGTCGGGTTCGAATTCGTGCACGGCGCCGCCCATGCCGCCGCCGTCCCCCTGCGTTTCGTCGAGCGGCAAGGGGATGAGTTGCTGCGGTGTGACCGTCTGGCTCACCGCCGACTTGAAGTGGTTGTAGAAAAGGGTGCAGATATCGAATTCGCCGGCCTCGAACCGCCGGGTCAGGTTCTCCGCCAGTTCCGCCGCTTCGGCAAAGGCGACTCCGCGTGCGCCTACATTCTCTATCGTTTCAACGATGCGGTGGCCGTGGGTGCGGCGCAACTGGTCGCGGCCCTTGCGTCCGACGATCAGCAGCCTGACGGTGCAGCCCTGTTCTTCCAGCTCCCCGATGCGGGTGCGTACGGCGCGCACGATGGCGCTGTTGAAGGCGCCGCACAGGCCGCGGTCCGATGTGGCGGCGACGATCAGGTGGGTCGCCGGGGCATCGCTGCGGCGGGTGCCGCGCAGCATTGGCGGCGCGCTGTCATTGCCGGCCACCGAAAGGGCGAGCGAGTTCACCATGCGCGCCATGCGGTCTGCATAGGGGCGCGCGGCTTCCGCCGCATCCTGGGCCCGCCGCAGCTTCGATGCCGCGACCATCTTCATCGCGCTGGTGATCTTCTGCGTCGCCTTGACGCTGTTGATCCGGTTGCGAAGTTCCTTGAGGGTAGCCATGGGGTTCTAGGCAAACGCCCGGGTGAAGGATTCCATCAGGTCCTTGAGTGCCGCATCGGTGTCATCGCTGATTTCACCTTCGGTGCGGATTGCCGCGAGCAGTGCGGGATGGTCGGCGCGAACGGTGTTCAGCAAAGATTCCTGGAAGCGGGTGACGTCGGCGACCGCCAATCCGTCGAGATAGCCGCGCACGCCGGCGTAGACCGCCACCACCTGTTCTTCCACCGACAGCGGCGCATATTGGTTCTGCTTCAACAGTTCCGTCAGGCGGGCGCCGCGATTCAACAGGCGCTGCGTGGCCGCGTCGAGGTCGGATCCGAACTGGGCGAATGCGGCCATTTCGCGATATTGGGCCAATTCCAGCTTGATACGCCCGGCGACCTGCTTCATGGCCTTGATCTGTGCCGCCGAGCCGACGCGGCTGACCGAAATACCGACATTGATGGCGGGGCGAATGCCCTGATAGAACAATTCCGTTTCGAGGAATATCTGGCCGTCGGTGATGGAAATCACGTTGGTCGGGATATAGGCCGACACGTCACCGGCCTGGGTTTCGATCACCGGCAGGGCGGTGAGCGAGCCGGCACCATAGTCATCATTGAGTTTTGCCGCGCGTTCCAGCAACCGGGAATGCAGATAGAACACATCGCCGGGATAGGCTTCGCGGCCCGGCGGGCGGCGAAGCAGCAGAGACATCTGCCGGTAGGCGACGGCCTGTTTGGACAGGTCGTCATAGATGATGAGCGCGTGCATGCCGTTGTCGCGGAAATATTCGCCCATGGCGCATCCTGCATAGGGCGCGAGGAACTGCAGCGGCGCCGGTTCCGAGGCGGTGGCGGCAACGACCGTGGTGTAGTCGAGGGCGCCATTGTCCTCGAGGGTCTTGACGATCTGTGCCACGGTGGAGCGTTTCTGGCCGATGGCGACGTAGATACAGTAGAGTTTTTTCGACTCGTCGCCGCTTTCGTTGACGGTTTTCTGGTTGATGATGGTGTCGATGGCGACGGCGGTCTTTCCGGTCTGGCGGTCGCCGATGATGAGTTCGCGCTGACCGCGGCCGATCGGCACGAGCGAGTCGATGGCCTTGAGGCCGGTTTGCATGGGTTCGTGCACGGAGCGGCGGGGGATGATCCCCGGCGCCTTGACGTCGACACGGCGGCGTTCGGCGTCCTCCACCGGGCCCTTGCCGTCAATGGGGTTGCCGAGCGCGTCGACGACGCGGCCAAGCAAGGGCTTGCCGACCGGTACATCGACGATGACGCCGGTGCGCTTGACGGTATCGCCTTCACGAATCGTTCGGTCGTCGCCGAAAATGACGACACCCACATTGTCGAGTTCGAGATTCAGCGCCATGCCGCGGATATCGCCGGGGAAAGCTACCATCTCGCCGGCCTGGACGTTGTCGAGGCCGTATACGCGGGCGATGCCGTCGCCGACCGACAATACCTGGCCGACTTCGGCGACTTCTGCCTCGAGGCCGAAATCGGCGATCTGCCGTTTGAGAATATCGGAAATTTCCGCGGCGCGGATATCCATCATGCCGCTCCTTTCATGGCCGCCCGCAGCGCCAGCAGGCGGGTTCGTATAGAGGCGTCAATCATGCGCGAGCCCAGCTTCACCACGAGACCGCCGATCAGCGATTCATCGACGGCGGCGTGGATGCGGACTTCGTGTCCGGCCACACGGGCGAGGGCGCGGGCGACCGCATCGGCCTGCGTGTCGGTCAATGGGCGGGCGCTGGTGACTTCCGCCGTCACTTCGCCGCGATGCTGTGCGAGCAGGGCATCAAAGGCATGGATCATGGCTGCCAACGCGGGCAGGCGCCGGTTGCGCGCCACCAGCCCCAGAAATCCGCTCACGGTTTCGCCAAGTCCGGCGCGCCAGGCCAGCGCGGCCATGGCCGCGCCCTGTTGCTCACGCGACACCAGGGGGCTCCGCACCACGCGGCGCAGGTCTGCGCTGATGTCCAGCATTGCCCGCACTTGTGCAAGATCACCGGCGACGTGGTCCAGCGAATCCGTCTCCCGCGCGAGTTCAAACAGCGCCGTTGCGTAGCGGCCGGCCAAACCGGCCGCCCCTGTTTGCTCTTTCGCCACAGGTCACCTGCAAAGGTTTCGAGGAAACGCCCCTGATACCTTGGGAGAGAATCAACAACCCAAGCGCGGGCCGCACCCGGCCAGTCGGCCCAGGCGCGACCAAAGGCGGCGCTTCCTAACACAGGCTGTTTCGTGTTGCAACATCCGCTGCGCGGGCGTCGGTGTTTACGGGTACGCGCCGGTTTCCCAGCGGACGGCGCCTGCCCGGGCAGCGGCGCGGGCGCCGAACACGGTATCGGGCCACGAGTCGGCGACAGTCCTGTAGGCAGCAACGAGTTCTTCAAGGTCGCGCCCGCGTGACGCCTCGTCGCGCTCCCGCGCCGCGGTCCAACCCTGCCATGCAGCATGTTCCATGGCGAAGGTCTCGTTGCTTGCCGCATAGGCGTCCGCCGCCGCGTGCATGGCTGCCAGCGCGGCGCGCCGCGCTGCGTCCGGTTCCAGCCGCCACAGCGCCGGCAGCGATTGCAGCGCGGCATTTCCGGCGAAGCGCTCGATATCGGTCGGCAGGCGGTTCCATGCCGCGATGCGGTTGGTGAAATACCAGTGATAGGCATCGGCAAGGGCGGGGTTGTAGTCGCGCGCGACCAGTGCTTTTTCCAGCACCCAGTCGAGCGCGCGGCTCATCACCGGCGGCGGCGCCCATTCATGGCCGCCTTCGAAAATCTCGATCATGCTGGCGACGCGGGTCGGCAGAAACAGGCGCATACGCCTGGCATGGTGAAAGTTGAAGTCCAGCGTGCCGAATGTGCCGTAGATGACCATGCGCTCATTGCCCGGGGTCATGAAGCCGCGTCCGCCCCACGGACCAGCCGATTGCAGGATCATGCCGCGAAAACCCGGGCGCAGCGCCGGATAGGCGCTGCAGACGCGCGCCGCACCGGACAGGCCGGTGCAGAACATCATGCCCGGCTGGGCGCGCACACGCGCCAGTACATCGTCATAGGCGCATTCGAAATTGGGGAGCCAGTCAGGGGTGCCGTTTCGCGACTCGACCAGCATGACGACGATCCAGCGGTCTTCCACGAGCCGGGGGGCGAGCGCACCCATTGCGGCATTGCCGGCCGGCGAGGCGAGAAACATGACCGGATAGCGCCGCTCATGGGTGTCGTAGTCATGCGGCAGATACAGGTCGTAATGGTAGGCGTCGCGCACCACGTCGGAACTGGTGTCGATGTGCTCGCCCGGCGCGCAGGTGATGCGCGCGGCCGCGCCCGGGGTGAGCAGCGCATCCAGCGGCATCGGTGCTTCCGCGGCCGCGCCGGCGGCCGCGCAGACGACTGCGATGAACGCCAGAAACGGCGCGATACCGGGCCGGCAAGTGCGCATCACGCGCTCCTTCTGTCGGGTCTATACGGGCGGATTCAAATCGGCTCAGGATGTGCCGGCGGGTGCGGGTTTGCTGTTATACATTTCCTCTATCCGGTCGGCATACCTGTCGAGCACCTGCTTTCGCCGCACCTTCATGGTGGGGGTGAGCTCCTCGTTCTCGATCGACAGGGCGTTGGGAATCAGCGAGATTTTCTTGATCTTCTCGAACTGCGCCAGGCGTGCCGACAGTGTGACGACATCGGCCATGATGCGGTCATGCACGCGCTGATCGGAGCACAATTGGTCGTTGTTTTCGCAAGCGACTCCGGCGCCTTTCGCCCATTGGGTCAGCCCCTCGAACTGAGGTACGATCAAGGCTGTGGGGTAATTCCGCCGTTCGCCCACGAGGATGGCGGTTTCTATGAGGGAACTGCGCTGCAACAGGTTCTCGATCGGCGCGGGCGCGATGTATTTCCCGCCCGAGGTCTTGATCAGGTCCTTCTTGCGGTCGGTGATCCACAGAAAACCGTCGTCGTCCACATGCCCGATATCGCCGGTGTGCATCCACCCGTCCACGATCGTTTCGCTGGTCAACTCCTCCATCTTGAAATAGCCGCGCATCACGTTCGGGCCGCGAACCAGGATTTCGCCGTCATCGGCGACCTTGACCGTAACGCCGGGGATGATTCGTCCGACGCTGCCGAATTTCACATGGTTCGGCGTATTGACGGATACCAGCGGCGAGGTTTCGGTCATGCCGTATCCTTCGTAGATCGGCAGTCCGAATATGTGGAAGAACTCTGCCAGATCGGTGCCCAGCGGCGCGGCGCCGGAGACGCAATAGCGCATGCGCCCGCCGAGCCGCTCGCGCAGTTTTGACAGCACCAGACGATCGGCGAAGTAGAAGGCGATCCTGTCTTTCGCAGGAACGGCGCGGCCGGCGACCTGGTGGTCCATGACCCGTTTGCCGACGCGCCGCGCCCAATGAAACAGATTTTTTTTCCAAGGCGGCGCCGCGTCCGCGCTCAGCATGACGCGATCGCGAATTTTCTCATAAAAGCGGGGAACACCCATCACAAGGGTGGGCTGTACTTCCTGCATGTTGATTGGCACGTGCTCCAGCGATTCCGCATAGGCGACGGTGGCTCCCGCGTCGAAACAGACGAATTCCACCATGCGTTCGGCAATGTGAGACAGGGGCAGGAACGACAAAGCCAGATCGTCGGTTCGGACCTTGAGCAGGGAACTGCGAAGATTCGTGACGATATTGTCGTGGGTCAGCATGACGCCTTTCGGCGTGCCGGTGGTGCCCGAGGTATAGATGATGCTGGCGAGGTCCTGCGGCTCGACCATCCCGATCCCCGCGTATAATTCGTGCCGTTCCTCGTGCGATAACGGCGTGTCGCCGATCAGATCACCCATATGGACCAAGCCGTCGCTGTCAACCCGGTCGAACGTGACAATCGTTTCGAGAGCCGGCAGGTCCTTCCTGATGGAGAGGATCTTGCTGTACTGCGCGCGGTTGGAGCAGAAGACGACGCGGGATTCAGAATGATGAAGGATATATTTCACCTGCGAGGCGGGCAGCGTCGGATAGACGGGCACGGTAACGGCGCGGGCAGTGAGGATGGCGAAGTCCACTGTCGTCCATTCCCACCGGTTTTCCGACAGAAGTGCGCAGCAGTCGCCAGGTTGTATGCCCAGCTTGCGCAAGGCGAGATGCACCCGCGCCACCCGGCGCTCAAACTCCTGCGAGGAAACGGGCTTGTAGGCGCCGCTTTCACGGGTCAGGATCGCATCGGGCTTGCCAAGCGCTATGGTGGATTTGAATATCGACGCCAGCGTTTCAGCCATATTCTTCTCCTTTTCCGGGCGACGCCGCAGCGCCGTCAATGCGCTTCTTCCCAATTGGCGCCGTCGCCGGTTTCGACAGTGAGGGGAACCGAAAGATGGCGGGCGGGCAGCACCGCCCGTTCCATCACCTGCCGCACCACGGCGGCGGTTTCCGGCACCGTATCCTCCGGCACTTCGAACACCAGTTCATCGTGCACCTGCAGAAGCATGCGCGCATCCAAGCCTGCTTCATCGAGCGCCGGCTGCATGCCGATCATTGCCCGTTTGATAATATCCGCCGCCGATCCCTGCAATGGTGCGTTGATTGCCTGGCGCTCGGCGAAATGACGTCGCGACGGGTTGCGGTCGTTGATGCCCGTGACATGGCAGCGGCGCCCGAAGACGGTTTCCACATAACCGTGCGCGCGGGCAAAGGCGGTTGTCGCCTCCATGTAGCCGCGGATTCCGGGATAGCGTTCGAAATAAGCGTTGATGAGCGCTTGCGCTTCGGTTCGCGACACATGAATCTGGCGCGCCAGCCCGAACGCGCTGATACCGTAGATGATGCCGAAATTGATTGCCTTGGCGCGCCGGCGCATCAAGGGGTCCATACCTTCCGCCGGCACGCCGAAAATCTGCGCTGCGGTTGCCGCGTGAATATCGGCGCCGTCATGAAAGGCCTGGCGCAGGGCATCGATTTCTGCGACATGCGCCAACAGGCGAAGCTCGATTTGCGAGTAATCGGCGCTCATCAGCCGGTATCCCGCTTCAGGCACGAAAGCGCTGCGAATCTTGCGCCCTTCCTCGGTGCGCACGGGGATGTTCTGAAGATTGGGATCGGTGGAACTCAGCCGTCCGGTCGCCGCTCCGGCCATCGAATAGGAGGTGTGTACGCGCCCGGTATCGGGATTGATCTGCTCCACCAGCGTGTCCGAATAGGTGCTCTTGAGCTTGGCGAGCTGGCGCCAGTCCAGCACCCGCGCCGGCAGGTCATGCCCCTGTGCGGCCAGCGTCTCGAGAATGTCGGCGCCGGTGCTCCAGGCGCCCGTCTTTCCCTTGCGGCCGCCTTCCAGGCCCATTTCATCGAACAGCACTTCCCCCAACTGCTTGGGGGAGCCGATGGTGAACGGGCGGCCCGCGAGCCGGTGAATCTCCGTTTCCAGCGCGGCCAGACGGGCGGCGAAATCCTGCGACAGGCGCGCCAGCGCCGCACGGTCCAGGCGTACGCCGCGGCGCTCCATGGCGGTCAGGACCGGGATCAAGGGGCGCTCCAGGGTTTCGTAAACACTCACCATGCGGTCGCGCACCAGTTGCGGTTTGAGCACCCGGTCCAGCCGCAGGGTGATGTCGGCGTCCTCCGCCGCGTAGTCGCATGCGCGTTCCAGCGGCGCCTCATCGAAGGTGATGCGCGAACGACCGCTGCCGATGATCTCCTTGATGGGCATCGGCTTGATGTCCAGATGCCGCGGCGCGAGTTCGTCCATGCCGTGGCCGTGACGCCCGGCAGCAAGAACGAACGACATAAGCATGGTGTCGTCGGTCGGCGCGACGCGAATGCCGTAACGCAACAGCAGCAACCTGTCGAACTTTATGTTCTGGCCCACCTTCATCACCGCAGGGTCTTCAAGCAGCGGTTTCAACGCCGCGAGAGCGGCATCGAGCGGGATCTGCTCGCCTATATCGCCGGCAAGCTCCCCCGCCGGCGGGCGGTGGGCCAGCGGGATGTAGCAGGCCTCGCCCGGCGTCAGCGACAGGGAGACTCCGACAAGCCCGGCGCGCATGGCGTCCAGCCCGGTGGTTTCGGTATCGACGGCGACGCGACCCGCTTCGCCGGCACGGGTGATCCATTGTTCCAGGTCAGCCAGCGTGCGCACCAACGCATAGTCGCGCCGGTCGATTACCGGAGGCGTTTCCGGTTCCGGCACGGCATCTTGCTGCTGCCAGCCGAACTCCGCTCTCATGCGGCGCAGCAGCGAGCGGAATTCGTTTTCCTCAAGGAACGATTGCAGCGCCTCGGCCTGCGGGGCCAGCGGGCCGAAATCGTCCAGCGTCTCCACCACCGGCGCGTCGGCGCACAGGGTGACGAGCCGGCGGCTGAGCCGCGCCTGATCGGCGTGGTCGAGCAGTCTCTCCCGCCGCTTTGGCTGCCTGATCTCGCCGGCGCGCGCCAGCAGCGTGTCAAGATCACCGAAGGTATTGATCAATTGCGCCGCGGTCTTGATGCCAATGCCTGGCACGCCGGGAACATTGTCCACCGAATCCCCCGCCAGGGCCTGCACGTCGATCACGCGCTCCGGCAGCACGCCGAATTTTTCCACCACCTCGTCCGCGCCGATGGCGCGCATGCGATTGGGGTCCAGCATGGCGGTCTGCGGGCCGACCAGTTGCATCAGGTCCTTGTCGCTGGACACGATAGTGACATGATGCCCCGATGCCTGCGCGTGCGCGGCATAGGTGGCGATCAGATCGTCCGCCTCATAGCCGGGCAATTCCACGGCGGGCAGGCCGAAGGCGCGGGTGGCGTCGCGGATCAAGGGGAATTGCGGCACCAATGCTTCCGGCGCATCGGGCCGGTTGGCCTTGTAATCGGGATAGATGTCGTTGCGAAACGTGGCGCGGGCGGCATCGAACAACACCGCAATGCGGTCCCAGTCGGCATGACGCGCAAGCTTGTAGATCATGTTGCAGTAGCCGAGCACGGCATTGGTCGGGGTGCCGTCCTTGCGCGTCAGCGGCGGCAGCGCGTGAAAGGCGCGAAAGATGAATCCCGACCCGTCGATCAGGCACACCCGCTGACCGGCTTGCGTTTCGGTTCCAGCTTCGCTCATGGCGCTCCCCCTGTCCGACCCGGCGACAGATTGCCCAATTGGCGCGCGGCAGGCAACGCAACTGCGCGCCGCGCGGCATGACGCAGCCCGCTCCCGACGCGCCGCGCGTGATCGCGGGGCGCTCGCCCCTCTCGGTGCCGTCGCGGCTTGCGCTGTGGTATGCGGCGATGTTTCTGGCGATCGGCCTGTTCACGCCCTATTGGCCGCTCTGGCTCGCATCGCGCGGCCTCGATGCCGGGCAGATCGGTCTCGTGCTGGCGCTGATGACATGGGCAAAAGTCGGCGCCGCGCCGCTTGCTGCAGGCATTGCCGATCGGCTGGGAGTGCGGCGCCCGGTGATGCTCTGCCTCGCCGCCGCTGCCCTCGCGGTCTTCGTGTTCAACTCCGGCGCCGGAGGATTTGCAACGCTGGCGCTTGGCGGAATGGCGCTCGGAATGTGTTTCTCCCCGCTGATCCCCTTGGGCGAAAACCTGACCATGCTGGCAGCGCGGGCGCGGCGCTTCGATTACGGCCGTGTGCGTCTTTGGGGGTCGCTCGCATTCATTGTCGGTGCATGGGGCGGCGGCGCGCTGATCGGCAATGAAAATCCCGCCGCCGTGCCGCAGCTGATGATCGGTGCGGCGGTGATGATCATACTCGCCTGCGCCAATCTGCCCGACGTGCGGGCAACCCGCGCCGCGGGCTCCTTCACCGGGCTGGGAACGCTGCTGCGCCGGCCTTCCTTCCTGGTGTTCCTGGCGACGGCAAGCCTGATTCAAAGCAGCCACGCCGCATATTACGGTTTCGTGACGCTGCACTGGCACGCGGCCGGCCTCGATGCCTTCACCATCGGCGCGCTGTGGGCGGAAGGGGTGGTGGCGGAGATCATCCTGTTTGCCGTGTCCGGGCGCATCGTGCAGCGCACCGGCGTCGCGCCGCTCTTCGTCATCGCGGCACTGGCGGGGGTGGTGCGCTGGGCCGTGGTGGGCACGACCGGAAGCCTCACGGCCCTGATTCTTGTTCAGGCGCTTCATGCCGGCACGTTCGGAGCCAGCCATCTCGCCGCCGTTCACTACATTCAGCGAACGGTGCCGGCAGAACTGTCGGCCACGGCGCAGGCGCTTTACGCGGCAATATCCATGGGCGCATTTCTGGCGCTGGCGACGCTGGCGGCGGGCTGGCTATACGACGCCAGGCCGGCGGGTGCGTTCTGGGCGATGGCAGGGCTGTGCGCGGCCGGCGGCCTGGCTGCGTTGCTGCTGGCGCGGCTCAGCCGCCCAGGCATTCGGGCGCCGCCGGTTCCCTGACGAAGCGCTGGCCGCAATAGGGGCAGTCGACCGCTCCATCAGCCCCGAGATGCAGAAACACGCGCGGATGCCCAAGCGCACCGCCGCCGTCACACGCCACCCTGTCGCCGCTTACCGCCACGATGCCGTCCGCTTCCATGGCCGCCGATGATAGTGCCCGCGCCTCACTACGCAAGCTGGCTGCCGCTCGGCTCAGGGGCCGCCGGGGACGGCGTGGGGATCATTCCGGCAGGATGAAATCCGCCGCCACGTCCTGCTGGAGGAGCAGGATGCAATCCTCGGTGCCGATACAGGCGTCGCCGTGCATCTGGCCGCCCGGCTGGATCACATAGGAACCCGGCGGCAGCTCACGCGACTCGCCGGTCTCCTCGAAACTGTGCTTCCAGACGCCGGTGAGGTTGGTCCCGTAATAGGTGCCCGTATGCGCGTGCACGGGGGCCACGAAACCCGCGGGCAACTTGACCAGACGGACATGAGCGCCGGTCGCCGGGTCTCCCGCCACCACCGCCACATCGACCGATGAGCCGGGGCGCGCCGGGGTCCATTCCACATCGTCAATCGAAACCATCAAGCCGTGCCATTCCAGGTCGTCGGGAAGCCGGTCTTCCGCCGCTGCGCCGGTTGCCGCCGCCATTGCCGCCGTCAGCGACAACATCCTCAGCACATGGTTCATTTCGGTTCTCCTTCTCGGGTTTTCCGTTCTTGACCGCGCTGCTCAGGCGGAAACGGCCGCCGGTGCATTGGCCCGGCCGAACGCGGCTTCCATTTCGCGGCGAACGCGCACCGCTGCATCGGTTTCGTCGATGACTGCGTCGGACCATGACAGAAGCTCGCCCTCGGCTATGTCGCGGGTCAATGCAACGCCGCCCGCAAGGCCGATGGGCAAACCACCGGAGCGCAGCGAAACCTCCGCCGGCACCTGCTTCCCCCACACCATGGCGCCGCCTTCGCCATCCAGTACCTCGCCCTTGCGCAGGCGCCGCTTGGCGCACGCCACCACATCCGACCGAAAACCCGTAGGAACGCCCGTCGGTTCCCCCCGCAGGGCCGCCGACGCCACCGAAACCCCGAGCTCCAGCCCGATCATGTGCGTCGGCCGATACAGCGCGCCATAGTGAAAACTGCTGTCCGGCAACATGCGATATTCTTCGAAACAATGACGCACATAGTCATTATCCGCCTCGATCACCACAAATGTGCCGAGCATGAGATCGTTTTCGACCGGTGACATGTCCCGGTTGAGCGACGACACCACTTCAGTGGTGCCGGCATGGGCTATACCGCCGCCGCTGTCGCGGGGCTTCAGCACTTCGGCCAGGTCATAGCGCGAACAGGGCGGAAAGCTCAGTCCGTCGGGCTGCGGCGTCAGGCCGGTGGCGTTGCACACGGCAGTCATCTCGATGCCCGACTTGGTCCCGTCGATGAACGAATTGAACATCTTCGGATTCATGCCGCCACGCTCGGCAATGTCGTGTCCGAAATGGAAATTGTCCCACACCGTGTCCGGCGTCGAGCGGTGAAAATCCGGATGATAGCGCGTTCCCTTGCCGGCGCAGACCACGTTGAACCCGCAGGCGCGCGCCCAGTCCACATGCTCGGCAATCAATGCCGGCTGGTCCCCCCAGGCGAGGCTGTAGACAACGCCTGCCTGCTCGGCGCGGCGCGCAAGCAGCGGACCCGCGACAACATCGGCCTCCACTGTCACCATCACCACATGCTTGCCGTTGTCGATGGCGGCCAGACAGTGGCGAATGCCGGTGCGCGGGTCACCCGTCGCATCGATCAACACATCCAACGCGGGATGGGCGATCAATGCATCGGCGTCATCGCCCATATGGGTAGCCCCGCTCGCCGCTGCACTGTCGAGATCGGCGGCGCCGAGTTGTTCGGCGCTCCAGCCTGCGGACACGCAATTGCGGTGCGCCCGCGCGATGTCTAGGTCGGCAATGCCGAGTACATGCAGGCCGGTGGTAAGGCGCGCCTGAGCGAGAAACATGGCCCCGAATTTGCCGGCGCCGATCAATCCTGCACGCACCGGCTCACCAGCTTCGGCTCGTGCGCCAAGCAGTCTCGAAAGGTTCATGGTGGTTTCCTTCCCGCTTTTGTCGCAGCGTCGACGGGAGACTCAATCCCAACGCGGCGCCCAGGGCACGCGATCTTCTGTCAATATCCGGTAGTTGGTCCGGGTCAGCGCGTCGATACGCGCCATATGGACGCTCGACAGGGTAAAGTCCATCAGGTCGAAATTCATCCGCATATTTTCCCGGCGCGTGGACATGGTGTTGAGGGAAACGCCCTTCTGCAAAATCCAGCGCAATGCGACCTGCCCTGCCGTCACCTCATATTCGGCGCCGATTTCGGCAAACAGCGCATGGCGAAACACCTCGCCGCGCGCCAGCGAACAATAAGAAGCGAGCGGTATTCCCGTTTCCGCCGCAGCCGCCAGCAAGACACCCTGATTCAGCAGCGGATGAAACTCCACCTGATTGGTGACAAGGGGCGCATCGACGATGCGCCTCGCTTCACGCATCATCGCGGCATTGTAGTTGGAAATGCCGATAGCGTTGGTAAGGCCGCGCTGCAATGCCTCCTGCAGCAGATGCAGCGTCGGAGCAATAATGCCGTCTGCCGGCGGCCAGTGCACCAGCAGCACATCCACTTTGTCGAGCCGCAGTTTTTTCAGGCTTTCCTCGACCGAGGGGATAAAACGCGCCGACGCAAAATTGTCGGGGTGAACCTTGGTTGTGACGCACAGGTCGGCGCGCGCCGCACCGCCTGCGGCGAGTGCCTCGCCGACATCGGCTTCGTTGCCATACATCTGCGCCGTATCAAACGCACGGTAACCGACCTCCAACGCCGCTTCCACCGCGCTCAGCAGCGCGTCGCCGGTAAGAGGGAATGTGCCGAAAGCACGCTGATAGCTGCGCCGAAAATAAATGCTCATGAAGGTCCTTTTTTGTCGCTCGCGGCCTGCGGGCCTTTGGCCCGCGCCTCCGCGGGGGCGCCGGCGAGGCCGGCGGGGCCGCAGTCGCGGCCCTGGGGGTCGCTGTGGCGAGAAAGTGGGTTTGTCGTTTGCGGCATGCGGGGTTGATTTTTTGTCGCTCGCGGCCTGCGGGCCTTTGGCCCGCGCCTCCGCGGGGGCGCCGGCGAGGCCGGCGGGGCCGCAGTCGCGGCCCTGGGGGTCGCTGTGGCGAGAAAGTGGGTTTGTCGTTTGCGGCATGCGGGGTTGATTTTTTGTCGCTCGCGGCCTGCGGGCCTTTGGCCCGCGCCTCCGCGGGGGCGCCGGCGAGGCCGGCGGGGCCGCAGTCGCGGCCCTGGGGGTCGCTGTGGCGAGAAAGTGGGTTTGTCGTTTGCGGCATGCGGGGTTGATTTTTTGTCGCTCGCGGCCTGCGGGCCTTTGGCCCGCGCCTCCGCGGGGGCGCCGGCGAGGCCGGCGGGGCCGCAGTCGCGGCCCTGGGGGTCGCTGTGGCGAGAAAGTGGGTTTGTCGTTTGCGGCATGCGGGGTTGATTTTTTGTCGCTCGCGGCCTGCGGGCCGGGGTTGATTTTTTGTCGCTCGCGGCCTGCGGGCCTTTGGCCCGCGCCTCCGCGGGGGCGCCGGCGAGGCCGGCGGGGCCGCAGTCGCGGCCCTGGGGGTCGCTGTGGCGAGAAAGTGGGTTTGTCGTTTCCGCGGGGGCGCCGGCGAGGCCGGCGGGGCCGCAGTCGCGGCCCTGGGGGTCGCTGTGGCGAGAAAGTGGGTTTGTCGTTTGCGGCATGCGGGGTTGATTTTTTGTCGCTCGCGGCCTGCGGGCCTTTGGCCCGCGCCTCCGCGGGGGCGCCGGCGAGGCCGGCGGGGCCGCAGTCGCGGCCCTGGGGGTCGCTGTGGCGAGAAAGTGGGTTTGTCGTTTGCGGCATGCGGGGTTGATTTTTTGTCGCTCGCGGCCTGCGGGCCTTTGGCCCGCGCCTCCGCGGGGGCGCCGGCGAGGCCGGCGGGGCCGCAGTCGCGGCCCTGGGGGTCGCTGTGGCGAGAAAGTGGGTTTGTCGTTTGCGGCATGCGGGGTTGATTTTTTGTCGCTCACGGCCTGCGGGCCTTTGGCCCGCGCCTCCGCGGGGCCGCAGTCGCGGCCCTGGGGATCGCGGTGGCGAGGATGTGGGTTTGTCGTTTGCGGCATGCGGTGCGGGTCAGGGGAGCGTCAGGTTGTGAAGAAAATTTGCGCGGTCGCGGGCTGCGGCGGCCATGAACGGAAGGTCGTTGCCGGCGAGGACGAGGCGGAACCCCATGCCGATGTAGCGCTCCATCAAATCCGGTTGATAGACGCCGCCGAGGCCCGCATATTTCCCATGTGTGGCGCAGGCGGCGAGGATTTTCTCATAGGCCGCAACCACCTTGTCATGACCGATCTGGCCGGCGATGCCCATCTCGATGGTGAGATCGTTGGTTCCCACCAGCAGGGCGTCCACCCCCGGAACCGCCGCGATGGCGTCTGCGTTGGCGACAGCCTGGGGGGTTTCCAGCATGACAATGACGAGGGTTGCGGCGTTCACTGCGGCAGTGGCTTCGGGGATGGGAAGCGACGCGAAGCCGAGCTGCGGCAGGGCGCCGGTAATGGAGCGGTGCCCGACCGGTGGATACTTGCACCAGTCGACGATTTCGGCCGCGCGTTCGGGCGTATCGACATGGGGCACGACGACGCCCAGCGCGCCGCCGTCGAGCACGCGGGTCGCGTCACTGAGCGCCAGCGCATGAACGCGCACGACCGGCGTGATGCCCGCTGCATGTGCGGCAACGCTGATCTGTGCAGCCGTGTCCAGCGTCATGGTGTTGTGCTCCATGTCGATGAACAGCCAGTCATAGCCGCAGCTTTTCATGATCGGGCCGATGTCGACGGTGCGCGCCTGGCGAAGGCCGACGCCGATGGCGAGCGCGCCCGAGTCGAGGCGCTGTCGGGCATGATTGACGAGTGCAGGCATGGTTTTTCTCCCCGTGCCGAAAGTGGGCACTGTGCAGTAGAGCCTACAGCGCCGCCGCGCGCAAATACCCCGCCGCGGGGCAGTTTTGGTTGCGCGCAGCCGATCTGGTAATCTGCGCGGAAAATCGCATGGCGAAAAGCCCATGAGTGCCCCAGGGAGGAACGGGAATGACCACCGCGACCGTACAAGCGCGCGACAACAGGCAACTTCCGGCCAGCCAGCTGGAAGCGATGTACACCACCATGAAACGCATTCGCGCGTTCGAACAGCGGACGTTCGAACTGTTCAACGAAGGCGTCGTGAAGGGCACTGCGCACAGCTATATGGGTGAAGAGGCGATAGCGGCCGGGGTGTGTGCGGCGCTGACGGAAAACGACTACATCGCCAGCTATCATCGGGGCCACGGCCACTGTATCGCCAAGGGCGCCAATATCGACCGCATGATGGCGGAACTCATGGGCCGCGAGACCGGCTATTGCCGCGGCCTGGGCGGCTCGATGCACATTGCGGATATGAATCTGAATATTCTCGGCGCGAACGGCATTGTGGGCGCCGCCATGCCCCTGGCAGTGGGCGCCGGCCTGGCAGCGCGCCTGCGCGGCAAGGGCCAGGTGTCGATCGCCTTTTTCGGCGACGGTGCGAACAATCAGGGCGTATTCCACGAATCGCTCAATCTTGCGGCGGTGTGGAAGCTGCCTGTGCTGTTCATTTGCGAAAACAACCAATATGCGTTGTCCACCTCCTACAAACAGACGACCGCGGTGGAAAATGTCGCGATGCGTGCGCCGGCCTACAATGTTCCCGGTGTCACCATCGACGGCAATGACGCGACCGAAGTTTATCTGGTCGTTTCGGAAGCCATAGAGCGCGCGCGTGCGGGCGAAGGGCCGACGCTCATCGAGGCGATGACCTATCGCTGGGGGCAGCATTCCATGCGCGCCAATCTGCGCGACCCGCGGCCGGACGATGAGTTTGAGGAATGGAAGGCGCGCGATCCCATCATCGTCATGGAAAAGACGATCGGCGATGCCGGGGATGTGAGCAACGACCGCCTCAAGGAAATCGGCGACGCGGTGAACAGTGAACTGGAAAGCGCGGTGGAATTCGGCGTCAAGAGCCCCGAACCGTCAATCCAGATCATGCAGCAAGCAGTGTACGCGCCCCATGCGCAAGTGACGGAGCCGGGTCCCAAAGGCGGGCGCGACCTGTCGTTCGTGGAAGCGCTCAATGAAGCCATTCGCGGCGAGATGGAGCGCGACGACACGGTGTTGTTGATGGGCGAGGATGTCGGACTCACCGGCGGGATCTTTCAGGTGTCGAAAGGCCTCATCGAGCAGTTTGGCGAGGAGCGCGTGCGCGACACGCCGATCTCCGAAGCAAGCTTTGTCGGCTGCGGCGTGGGCGCAGCGATCTCCGGCATGCGTCCGATCGTCGAAATCCAGATTTTCGACTTCGTGGCGCTCACCATGGACATGCTGGTCAATCAAGCCGCCAAGTTCCGCTTCATGCTGGGCGGCAAGCCGAATGTGCCGCTGGTGGTGCGCGGGCCGCAGGGCGGGGGTATTCGCCTTGCAGCGCAGCACAGCCAGAGCCTGGAAGCGTGGTTCACCCACGTGCCGGGGCTGGTGGTGGTTGCGCCGTCAACGCCCTACGACGCCAAGGGGCTGCTGGTATCGGCCATTCGCGACGACAACCCGGTCATCTTTCTGGAATCGAAAATGCTCTATCTGGGCCAGCCCGGGCCGGTGCCGGAAGAGCATTACGCGATCCCCATCGGCAAGGCCGACATCAAGCGCGCCGGCAGCGATGTCACGCTGGTCGCCACCGCGTCCATGGTGCCCCGCGCACTGTCAGCGGCGACCGTGCTGGAGCGCGAGGGCATTGATGTGGAGGTCGTTGATCCGCGCACGCTCAAGCCGCTGGATGAAGAAACAATTATCACGTCGCTGCAAAAGACCAACCGTCTCGCAATTGTGCATGAGGCGTGGCGCAATGGCGGGTTCGGCGCCGAAGTCGCGGCAATGGCAGTGGAAAAGGCGTTCGATTATCTGGATGCGCCGATCGCCCGTATCGGCGCCCTCGATACACCTATGCCGTATAACGACGAACTGGAGCGCGCAACCATCCCGTCGCAGGAGCGCATCATCGAGGAGGTCCGGGCCTTGATGGCTTGAGTTTCTCTTTATTTTCCTTGTTCCGGCGGAGTAGCAGCCGAAGTCACCGCCTGCTCCCCCACCGGCGCAAGTGCTGATTGAATTGGCGCCGGCCGGTTCGGAAGAACGCCGCCTCACCCGCCGGCGCCGCCTGAGCCGGAGACGCCACCGTGATTACCTCACTCCGCCTCGTGAACTTCAAGAATTTTGCTGACGAGACCCTGCGTATCGGCCCTTTCACAGTCATCGTCGGCGCCAACGCCAGCGGCAAGAGCAATATTCGCGATGCGTTCCGCTTCCTCCATGGAATCGGCCGCGGCTACACGCTTGCGGAAATCATGGGCGGCAAGTACGGGAGCGGAGGGCAGATCGTATGGGAGCCGATCCGGGGTTCTATGAAGGAAATTACCCGCTTCGGAAAGGCAAAGTTTTCCTTTGACGTCACGCTGAAATTATCCGGCGGAGGCTTCGCCTTCTATGGTATAGAGGTGGAGTCCGACAAGGAAGGTGGAAGCGATTTCCGGATAGGGCGCGAAGAACTCCGGGTTGGGAACAACACGATCTTCACGTCCCATCCGCCGGCCCCCGACCCCGTTCGCCAACAAGATGACGAGGCGCACCTTCTGCTTCGCATGGCAAAGACCGGCTCCCAAAGGAAATATGGCAACAGAATCACGGTCCTACCGAACCGACCCGCTTTGACCCAACTTCGGAATGCCAACCGCGTCATACGCGCGCATAGGGAGTATGCCAGGCAGGTCTCGGATCTACTCGGACATTTCCGTTTTCTCGATCCGACACCTGATCTCATGCGGAAACCCTCCTTTCCCGGTCAGAAGGTTCTGGGAGACAGCGGTGAAAATCTGTCGACGGTGTTACAGAAAATCTGTGCCGACCAGGAACGAAAAGGCATTTTCTCCGAATGGATACGCGAACTCACACCGATGGATGTTGAAGATTTCGAGTTCCCCGATGATCCGACAACAGGTTTGGTTCAACTTCTGATTCACGAGACAAACGGCCGGAGAATATCCGCGTACAGCGCGTCTGACGGCACCTTGCGGTTCCTTGCCATGCTGGCCGCATTGCTGGATGAAGATCCGGCGCAACTATATGTGTTCGAGGAAGTCGATAACGGTATCCACCCTGCGCGCCTTCATCTGCTGGTCGATCTGATCGAACGACAGACGGCAAAGAATGTGGTGCAGGTGGTTACCACCACCCATTCGCCGGAACTGCTCTCCATGGTGAGCGACAAGACTTTCCGGCACATGTCCGTCATCTGCCGGCTGGAGAGTACCGATGATGCGGTTATTCGCCCGATTTCGGGCCTGCGCAACGCTGGAGAGCTTCGGAAATCCCAGGGTCTGGGACAGCTCCTTGCCGGCGGATGGATGGAGGACACGCTCGCTTTTTCTGCTACCGGCGGCGAGGAGGCACGGGAATGAATGTCCTCGTCATTCCCGAAGACTTCCGCAAGGACCAGTACATATTGAAACCGCTATTCGCGCGTCTCTTCGCGCGTATGGGCTGCAGGCAGGCGCAAATTCGGGTTTGTCAAGCTCCCCTGCTCCGCGGTGTCAGTGAGGCGCTGAACTCCGAACACGTGCAGGAAGTTGTTGATCGGTATGAGGGGATGATCGATATTTTTATTCTCTGTGTCGATCGGGACGGCATTCAGGGACGCCGGCAAAGGTTGGACCAACTGGAGGCCGAGTTTGGAAGCGGCTGTACCTTTCTTGCCGAGAATGCCTGGGAGGAAGTGGAAACCTGGGTTCTCGCCGGTCTGGATCTCCCGCGGCAATGGCGTTGGGCTGATGTTCGCGCGGAGATCCATGTCAAGGAACGGTATTTCGACCGATTAGCTAAAGAGCGCGGTTTGGATGACGGTCCCGGCGGCGGACGCAAGACGCTGGGCGACGAGGCTGCGCATCGCGTCCCGGCGATCCGCCAAAAGTGTCCTGAAGACTTCGACGCTCTCGCACGGCGTCTCGAAGGCTTGCGTTGAGCCGGTCTCGGAAGGCGAGAATGATGCACGCCCTTCCGAATATGCGACATCATGCGAGCGAACCTCGATCGGAAGGCCGCAGGGTGACGGCTATTTTATCGATGTCGGCGTGATGAAACGGCTGGCTGAAATTGACGGTGTCATGTGAAATTTCTCACTTGCTGCGGACGTACGGGTTGCGGCCGGCGCGGAGGAGAAGGCGGATGGGGACGCCGGGGAGGTCGAACGACTCGCGCAGGCCGTTGATGAGATAGCGCCGATAAGCGGTCGGGAGGCCCTGCGGGCGGTTGACGAACAGCGCGAATGATGGCGGGCGCGCGGATACCTGGGTCATGTAGCGCAAGCGCACGCGGCGGCCCGAGTCCAGGGGCGGCGGGTGGTGCTCCAGCATGGCGGCCAGCCAGCGGTTGAGCGCTGCCGTCGGCAAGCGCCGATTCCACACTTCCCGTGCGGCGAACGCCGCTTCCATGAGCTTTTCCACGCCGCTGCCGGTGCGGGCCGAAATCGGAGCCAGCGCGATGCCGCGCGCCTGCGCAAGCGCCGCTTCCAGTTGCTCCGCAACTTGCCGGCGAACGAGATCGCCCGACAGCCCTGCCGCCGCCACAAGGTCCCATTTGTTGGCGGCGACCACCATCGCCCTTCCTTCATCGAAAATCCGTCGGGCGATGGTGAAATCCTGTTTGTCCATGGGGGCAGTGGCGTCGATCATCAGCGCCGCCACTTCGCAGGCATTGACGGCGCGGCGAGTGTCGGCAGCAGCGTCGCGCTCCACCCGGTCGGCGACGCGGCTCTCGCGGCGCAGGCCGGCAGTGTCGACCAACGCAACCGGCTGGCCGCGCCATTCCCATGGCACGGTTATGGCGTCGCGGGTGATTCCCGCCTCCGGTCCGGTGAGGAGGCGTGTTTCGCCGATCAGCCGGTTGATGAGCGTGGATTTGCCGACATTGGGGCGGCCGACCACGGCCAGCCGCAGCGCGGCACTGGCCGGCTCCGGCATCGCCGTGTCGCCAGCGAGGTGCGGGCAGGCGGCCGTCATCGCAGCGTACAGGTCCGCCATGCCAGTGCCTTCCTGCGCCGACAGCGGGATCGGCTCGCCGAAACCGAGTTGGAACGCCTCGGCGAGCACAATGTCGGCGGCGCTGCCTTCCGCCTTGTTGACGAGGATCAGCACCGGGCCGCCGCGGCGGCGCAGCCAGCGCGCGAAGTGATGGTCCAGCGGTGTCAGTCCGGCGCGTCCGTCCAGAGCGAACAGGGTCAGGTCGACATTTTCGAGAAGCGCTTCTGTGCGCGCGCGCATGCGGGCGGGCAGGGCGTCTCCCAGCGTGTCTTCAAGTCCCGCGGTATCGATCAGGCGGAATTGCGCTTCACCCAAGCGGCCCTGCGCCTCGCGCCAGTCGCGCGTGAGGCCCGGCTGCGGGCCGGTGAGCGCCTGACGGCGTCCGACGAGGCGATTGAAAAGCGTCGATTTGCCGACATTGGGCCGGCCGACAATGGCGACGCGGAGCACGCTTCAGGCGCTAGCGCAGGGCGATCAGTTCGGCGTCCCGCGTCAGGAAGTAGACCGCGCCGTCGGCAATGACGGGCGGCACGAGCATTCCGCCCGCCAGCGTTTCGGTGTGGACAACCGCGCCGTCGCGCGCCGCCACGCGGCGCACTTCGCCATGGCTTCCGGCGAGGATCAGATGCTCGCCGGCAAGAACCGGGCCGGACCACACGATGGGGTCTTCCCGGTCTTCCGGGTCTTCGTAGCGGGGCAGGAGGGTGACCCAGCGAATTCGCCCGTCACTGCGCTGCAGGCACATGAGTTCGCCGGCGCCGCTGACGATATAGAGATGATCACCGGCGATCCACGGCGTCTGCGCGCTGGACACCTGCTGCTCCCAGAAGCGCAGGCCCGAGCGCAGGTCGATGGCGGCAAGGTTGCCGCCGCGGCTGACGGCGAACACCACGCCGCCGTCGACCACCGGGCTGGCGTCGATATCCGACAGGCTGGTTTCGGCGCCGAAACGGCCCTGGAGAATCAATGAGTCGGTCCATGCGACGCGGCCGTTTTCGACGCGCAGGGCGAAAATCTCGCCGGAGGAATAGGCAGCAATCACCAGTTCTGTGCTGACGGCGGGAACGGCGGCACCCATCAGCCCTGCGGGTTCGACAATCCCCTCATGGGTCCACAGCACTTCGCCGCTGCCGGCGTCGAGTGAGAACAGGCGGTTGTCCGAACTTATGGCGAATACGCGTCCGCCAGCCACTGCCGGTGCGGCGCGCAGCGAGCTGCCCACGGCCTGCCGCCACAGGATTTCACCGCTGGCGGCGTCCAACGCGAAGAGTTCGCCGAACGCGGTGGCGACATGGAGAACACCGCCCGCATAGGCAACGCCGCCGCCGACGCTCGCATCTTCATCTTCGTCCGGCGGTAACAGGCTGCGCGACCACACGCGGCGCCGGTTCTCCAGCGAGATGGCGGCGGCGTTGGAGGCGGAATCGAGCAGGAAAACATGTCCGCCGGCAATTACGGGCGCTGACAGGATGATACTTTCATCGGTTTCGCCCGCGCCGGCATCGGTGCGCCATTGCACGGCCAGAGTTTCGCTGGCAGCGAGGTGGTGCATGGCATGCAAGGGCGTGCCCCACGGCACCGGCCATGCGGCATTGGCCACCGGGGGCGGCAATGTCACCGCCGCTTCCGCGAGTGCCGGGTCGGCCTCCAGCGCGCGGTTGAGGAGCAGAACAGACACGCGTTCTCCCGGAAGCGCCTCTTCAGGTTCATCGCCGAACCAGCCGCCGCCGGAACAGGCGCCCAAAGCCAGGATGGCGGCGGCCGCGGCGAGGCGAAGGAGCATCACGGTGCGCCTCCCAAGGCTTCTGTCAGTTGTCGAGCGCGGAGGCGCACGCCTTGCGGCACGCCGGCTTCTTCCTGCAGCGCCTGGAAGCCCTTGCGCGCTTCGGCGAGACGCCCGTCCTGCAGCGCCGCGACGGCGAGCATTTCGCGGGCGAGAAACCGCCATGGTCCGACGCCTTCGGCGATCGGCGTGAGGCGGCGCTCCGCGCCTCTGGTTTCGCCGCGGTCGATAAGATGCTGGGCCGCAAACACTTCAGCGAGCTCGGCATAGAGCGGGTCGGCGCCGGAGTCGATGAGAGCGTTATACGCCGTCACAGCGCCGGTGGAGTCACCGGCGAGCGACAACATCGCCGCCTGGCGCAGGCGCGCTAGTGCGCCGTATTCTCCGCCCTCGGCCTCGGCAAATTCAGCGAATGCGCGGGCCGACTGTTCGAACTGTTCGTCCTCGGCGAGGCGCATGGCTTCTGCGAACCGGGTGCCACGGTCTTCGGCCGCCGCTTCCTGCCAGGCGCGCCACCCGACGATGGCCGCCGTGCCGAGCACGAGTGCGACGACCGCGGCGCCGAGGGGCAGGCGCCAGCGCCGCCAATGCATGAGAAGGCGGTCGCGTTGGACGTCTTCGTCGACTTCCCGAAAAATATCAGCCAATTCTCACCACTCGCGCTGTCGGTTTCGCGGCGCAACCTAGCCAATGCCGCGCGCCATGGCAAACACGGCAGACGGGTTGCGTCCGCACTCCGTTTACAGACGCACGGATTTTACGCAGCGGCCGCAATTACGGAAACAGCGGTTCCTGTTCCAGGCCCGTGGTTTCCGGCAGGCCGAACATCACGTTGAAATTCTGTATGGCCTGGCCGGACGCGCCCTTCACGAGATTGTCGATCGCCGAGACCAGCACCGCTTCACCGGGGCGGCGCCCGTCAAACACGCCGATGACACAATGATTCGAGCCGCGCACCTGGCGCGTTGCAGGCGCTGCGCCGGGCGGCAGGACATGCACGAAGGGTTCGCCGTGCCAGGCATTTTCGAGGCACTCGCGCAGGGCCGCCGCGCCGCCGGCGGCGCGGACGTAGATGGTGGCGAGCAGGCCGCGGTTCATCGGCAGCAGATGGGGAATGAACGTCGCGGTCACAGGCATTGCCGCGGCGGCGGTCAATTCCTGTTCGATTTCCGGTGCGTGGCGATGCCCGGCGAGGCCATAGGCGTGCGCGCCCTCCCCCGCCTCGGCATAGAGCAGGCCTTCGCGCAGGGCGCGTCCGGCGCCGCTGACGCCGGATTTGGCGTCGATGATGATCGAATCGGGTGCGATGAGGCCGGCGCGCACCACCGGCAACAGGGGGAGCAGCGCGGCCGTGGGATAGCAGCCGGGGCAGGCGGCGAGCCGGGTTTCCGCGATCTCGGCGCGCGTCCATTCGGTGAGTCCGTAGACAGCGAGCGGCTGGAGGGCCGGTGCGAGGTGCTCATGGCCGTACCAGTGCGCATAGACGGCGGGGTCGCGCAGGCGGAAGTCCGCCGAGAGGTCGATCACCTTAAGATGGTCGGGCAGGGCGGCTACGACCTCTTGGGTGGTGGCGTGGGGCAGGCAGCAGAACACGGCTTCCACGTCTGCCCAGGCCACATCTTCGACCTTGATGAGGGGAGGCAGGTCGAGGCGGGCGAGGTGGGGGAACACCGCGGCGAGCGGTTCGCCGGCGCGGCGCTGCGCGGTCAGGGCGGTGATGTCCAGCGCCGGGTGGGCGGCAGCGAGGCGCAGCACTTCGGCGCCGGTATAGCCGCTGGCGCCCAGTACGGCGGTGTTGATCCGCCGGTCGGTCATGATGTTTTCTCCTTCATGGGTCTTCGGGTGCGGCGGGGCATGAAAAAAGGGCGCCCGCCGGGCGCCCTGTGGTTGTACCGTATTCGGGCGGCGCGCCGCGCCGGTCAGCGTTTCGAGAACTGGAAGCTCTTTCGCGCCTTGGGCTTGCCGTATTTCTTGCGCTCGACGACGCGAGCATCGCGGGTGAGGAAACCGCCGCGCTTGAGAGGCGCGCGCAGCGCCGGCTCGAACAGGGAAAGCGCGCGGCTGATGCCATGGCGCACAGCGCCGGCCTGGCCGGACAATCCGCCGCCGGTCACGGTGCACGCGACGTCATATTGGCCGTTGCGGTCCACCGCGAGCAATGGTTGGCGGAGAATCATGCGCAATACGGGGCGGGCGAAATAGGTTTCTTCCTCCCGTCCGTTGACGGTGACCCGGCCAGGGCCGGGCTTGAGCCAGACGCGTGCGACGGCGTTCTTGCGCTTGCCGGTGGCATAAGAGCGGCCATGTTCGTCGATTTCGGGGTCGGGGAGCGCTTCCGGCTCCGGCACCGCCGGTTCCTCAGGGGGTGCGGCAATGGCATCCTTGAGGTTTTCGAGGCGCAGTTTGTCGTCCGCCATGCTCAGGCGCTCCGCTTGTTCTTGGGGTTCATCGCTGCGACGTCCAGCGTTTTCGGCTGTTGCGCAGCGTGGGGGTGTTCGGCGCCGGCATAGACGTGGAGTTTACGCATTTGCGCGCGGCCCAGCGGCCCGCGCGGCACCATGCGCTCCACGGCGCTCCGCAGCACGCGTTCCGGGTGCCTGCCTTCCAGCAATGCGCCGTAAGTGCGCTGCTTGATACCGCCGGGATAGCCGGTGTGCCAGTAATGGATTTTCTTGCTGCGCTTGGCGCCGGTGAGTTTCACCTTTTCAGCGTTCACGATGATGATATTGTCGCCGCAATCCATGTGGGGCGTGTAAGTGGGCTTGTGCTTGCCGCGCAGCCGGTTTGCCACGAGGCTTGCGAGGCGCCCGAGCACCACATCCTGCGCGTCGATGAGGAACCAGCCGCGGTCAATCTCGCCCGGCGTGGCGGAATAGGTTTTCATGTTTCGGATTTGCCTGCGTGTTACGGTTCCGAAAGAGGGCGCATTATCGACAGGTTCGCGCGCGTGTCAATCCCGCGAAAGCCTGCCGGAAGGCCGGGATACGTAAACCTTGCCGGAGGTATTTTCCGATGCTGCCGCCGGTTGACCGGCAAGTGCGCCCGGCAGCTTGCTTGATGGCGGGGGAATGATACATACGCGGCATGAGCCGGATATCAATTGATGCAGCGGGTCGGGCGACGGTTGGCGGGCTGCTGCGCCAGCAGGCGCGCATTCGCGCCGACGAGATTGCAGTGGAAGACTCGCGGGCCTCCTGGACCTATGCGGCATTCAACGGGCGCGTAAACCGGCTTGCAAATGCGCTTGCCGGGCGCGGTGTCCGGCGCGGCGACCGGGTGGCGGTGCTGTCGGAAAACCGTTGCGAATATGTCGAGTTGCAATTTGCGTGTGCAAAGATCGGCGCCATTGTCGCTGCGCTCAACTGGCGGCTTGCGGAAGAGGAGCTGGACTATTGCATGACGCTGGCGGCACCGCGTCTGGCGTTCGCCTCGCCGCGGTTTGCGGACCGGCTGGCCATTCCCGGCTGCCCGCCGGGCGCTGTCCGGTTCGGCACGGCCTATGACGAGTTGCTGTTGCGCGGCAGCGAGGGGGAACCGCCGGACGCCGCCGAGCCTGAAGACGGGCTGGTCATTCTCTATACCAGCGGCACCACGGGCCGGCCCAAGGGCGCGTTGATCAGCCATCGAGCGTTCATCGCCCGCGTGACGGTGTTCACCGCCGACCTGGGCCTGTCGCGGCGGGGCGCCTTTGCTGCCTGGGCGCCGATGTTCCATATGGCCTCCACCGATCTTTCCATCGGCAATCTGCTGATCGGCGGGCGGGTCATTCAGATGGACGGGTTCGACGCGGACCATCTGTGCCGCGTGATTGCGGAGCATGAGCTTGGCTGGCTGGTCCTGATACCGGGAATCTATGAACGCCTGTTCGCGTGTCTCGAGGGCGGCGCAGTCCGCCCGCGCGGCATCGAGTTGGTGGGCGCCATGGCGGACCTGACGCCGCGCCATCAGATCGCGGAAGCGTCGCGGCGCCTCGGCGCGCCGTTTCTCAACAGTTTCGGCGCGACGGAGACGGGGATACCGCCCTTGTCGGCGTCGTCGTTTCCGGTCGGCGAGGCGCCGGAGCGTCTCTCGAAACGGCAAAACTCGTTTTGCGAAGTGCGGCTTGTGGATGCGGATGGAAACGACGTCGCAGACAGCGCGCCGGGGGAACTGGCTATTCGCGGGCCGACGCTGTTTTCCGGCTACTGGCAGGCAGACGCCGTGAATGCGGAAGAGTTTCGCGGCGGCTGGTTTCACATGGGCGACATGTTCCGCCGCCGCGCGGACGGGTCGTTCGACTTTGTCGACCGGGCAAAATATCTGATTAAATCGGGGGGCGAGAACATCTATCCGGCAGAGATTGAGCAGGTGCTGCTTGCGAACTCGCAGGTGGCCGATGCGGCGGTGGTGCGCTGCGCCGATGCGCGGTGGGGAGAAGTTCCGGTCGCGTTTGTAGCGCCCGCAAATGCGGACCTTGACGCCGAGGTATTGATGGCGGCGTGCCGGCGCCGGCTCGCGGGTTACAAGCGCCCGAAGCAGATACATCTCGTTGATGCGGCCGATCTGCCGCGTTCGACATCGGGCAAGATTCAGCGCCATGTGCTGGAGGCGCGCCTCATGCGCGGTGATCAGGGGTGAACGGCATGCGCGTGCCTTTTGCCGGCCTGTGCCTGTGCATCATGCTGTTGACATTGCCGGCGCATGCGCATCGCAGCGGCGTGAGCCTGGTGCGGATCGATATTGCCGGCGGGGTGGTGACGACGGAACTTGCGGTCAAGGGGCAGGACCTCGACCGGGCCATCGGCACCGTGATCGTGGATGAAGAGACCGATACGGTCATCCCCGCGCGCCTCGCCGAGGCGGCGAACGAGGTGACGGCGCATCTGGTGGGCAGCGCGTATGTCGTTCATGCCGACGGTGAGCCGTGCGATGCCGCCCCCGGGGCGCCGGCACCCGACGACGACGGGGTGATGCTGACCACCGTGTGGCGGTGCGCGCCCGAGCGCGGGATGATCTACCGCAACCGCCTGTTTCTCGACGGGGAGGCGCTGGCGATTCAGAATGTGCTGGTGCTTGAAGGCGACGATGCCTGGCAGGATGTGCTGACGGCGGACCATGACACGCTGCGGCTGGGGGAGCCGCCGCCCTCGGCAATTTCTGTGATCCGGCGCTACACGGTGTCGGGCATCGAGCATATCGCGATCGGGTACGACCATATCGCCTTCATTCTGGCGCTCTTGCTGTGGGGCCGGCGCCTGTGGCCCGTGGTGAAAGTGGCGACGGCGTTTACCCTCGCCCATTCGGTCACGCTGGCGCTGGCGGTGCTGGATGTGGTGGTTTTGCCGGGGTCGGTCGTCGAGCCGCTGATCGCTGCCAGCATCATTTGGGTGGCGGCGGAAAACTTTTTTCTCAGGGATGTGGGGCGGCGTTGGAAGATCGCGCTTTTCCTGGGTCTGGTGCATGGGTTCGGGTTTGCGGGCGTGTTGCGCGAATTCGGCCTGCCGTCGGAGGCGCTGGTGCTGGCCCTGGCCTTCTTCAATATCGGGGTCGAGGTGGGGCAGGTCGCCATTATTCTGGTAGCGCTGCCGGTGCTGCGCGGAATTGACCGCCTGACCGGCGGCGAGCGCAGCCCGGTGGTGGTGATGACGGCGTCGGCGATGCTGGCCGGTCTCGGCGCATGGTGGCTGGCGGAGCGCGTTCTCGGCGTGGGGTAGCTGCCGCCGGTCAGGAGAGTTGCGAGACGATCCTGAAAGTGACGCCGTCGGCGCGGGCCAGATAGGTGGGGGCGGAAACTCCGGCGCTGCCGCGCCAGACGGCCTGGCGGGCGCTGCGCCAGGTGATCTCGCGCTGGCGTGCGGGGGCGGCGGCGGGCCAGTCCTCGCCCTGCATCAGCCCGGCGAGGAACTGGAGTCCTTCCCAGGTGGACTGGCCGAGGGCGTTGAGGGTGGGGGCGCGGTCGCCGTGAAACCCGTGATAGAGTTCGCGGAAACTGGCATTGCCGGGGGTGTTCAGCGCGCCGAAATAGGATGACGCGCAGAACATGCGCTTGAGGTTCTCCGACCCGCTGGCCAGCAATATGTTTTCCTCGATGGCGCAGGACAGACGGATGATGGCGCGGTCGAGCGCCATGGCGCCGAAAATACGGTTGAAGTCGACGGCGTCCTGGCCGACGAGGGAGATGAGCACGGCGTCGGCGCCCGAGTCGGCGATGGCTTCCGCCTCCTGCGCCAGCGCATGCCAGGCAAACGGAACGTAGCGTTCATAAAGGAGATCGGCGCCGAGGGCGGCGAGTTTCTGGCGCGCATAGCGGTGGGACACGCGCGGCCATACATAGTCATTGCCGATCAACGCCCATTTCCGCACGCGCCGCTTGCAATGGAGGTGCTGGATGGCGGGTCCGAGCTGGGTGGCCGGCGTTTCGCCGATGGCAAACACGCCGGGGCTGCGCTCGCCGCCTTCGTACAGCGGCGTGTAGACATAGGGAATGCGGCCCTGGATGACGCGAGTCAGGCGCTGGCGCACGGCGCTGATATGCATGCCGACGACAGCGTCTATGCCGCGAGTTTCAATGAGACCGGCAACGATGTTTTCCGCCGGCCTGTGCGCTTCGATGGCGGAGTCGACGATAAGGAGTTCCACTTCCCGGCCGGCGATTCCGTCGGTGCGGTTGAGTTGGTCGGCTGCGATCTGGGCGCTGGCTATGCAGGAGGGTCCCCAAAGTCCGGCGGAGCCGCATTCGGGAACGAGCAGGGCGACGCGGAAGTTTTGTGCGGCGTGAGACGGACCGACATTGCGGGCGGGGTTCAGCCGTGCGCCGGGGGGTGGCTCGCCCGGTCTTCCGCAGCCTGTGATCCAGCCCGGCATGGCGTGCGCTCGCGCTTCACACCAGGGCGCGCAGCGCTTCCCTGAGTCTGTTGGTGTTTTCCTCGCCGAGGCGCGCAACGATGCCGCGATTATGCTCATCGGCGTGCCGGCGCAGTTTCTCGATAAGAGCCGCGCCCTTGTCGGTGAGAATGAGCTGGACGCGGCGGTGATCCTCGGGCGCCAGTTTGCGCTGTACGAGGCCGTTCGCGACCATGCGGTCGATGAGTTTGGTGAGCGTCGGCGGGTGCATGAGCACGGCCTGCGCCAGTTCGCCCATGGTGTGAGCGGCGTCGGCGCTGAGCGTTTCGAGCACACGCCACGCTTCCACATGGGCGCCCAGCGCCTTGAGCTTGGCGTTCAGGTCAGCGTGCAACGCCCGGTGTGCGGCGGCGAGCTCGTAGACGAGATAGTGACTCATTGCGTTGCGGTCGTCACCCATATGCCCTCCGTGGCTTGCGAATGTTCGGGGAGCGTCATTGTGATAGTGCGGCCGCGCGGACGCAAGGGAGGGTCTGCGGCGGCGCGGGTCAGATGATGGCGCCGGCGATCCGGTTCCGCGCGTCGAGCAAGGTGGGGAGGATGGTCTCGACCATTCGTTCGGGCGTGGTGCGGCTTGCGTGGCCGCTGACATTGAGTGCCGCGAGGGTGCGCCCCGCCTTGTTGGCAAGGGGCACAGCGACCGAGCACAGGCCTTCCTCGAGTTCCTGGTTCACTACTGCAAAGCCTTGGGTGCGAGTCTGGCGCACAATGTCCATCAGGAGATCGGGATCGGTGACGGTGGAGCCGGTAAAGGCGGGGCGGCTGCTTGATTCGATGAGCGAGCGCGCCTCTGCTTCGACCGCAACGGGCCGGAAGATCGTTCGCGCGTCGGCGGGCAATGTGAAGAAGGTGCAGCTGGAGCTCGGCGGCAAGGGCGCGAATATCGTGTTCGACGATGCCAATGTGGCGGCCGCCGTGGGCGGCAGCGCATTCGCGATATTCCACAATCAGGGGCAGGCGTGCATCGCCGGTTCGCGGCTGCTGCTGCATGAACGGATTGCAGACGAGTTTCTGGAGCGGTTCCTGCGGCTGGCGGGTTCGATCAGACTGGGGAATCCGCTGGATACGGAGACGGAGATGGGGCCGCTGACCTCGCAGGTTCATCAGGAGCGTGTGCTCTCCTGGTGTCGAACCGCGCGTGAGGAGGGCGGCGAGGTTCTTGCTGGCGGCAAGGCGCCCGATGCGGCGGGCCTGCGGGACGGCTGCTATGTGCTGCCGACGGTGGTGACTGCGCGCCCGGGCGACCGGGTTTGCCAGGAGGAAGTGTTCGGCCCGTTTGTTTCGGTCACGACCTTTTCGTCGGACGAGGAGGTCATGGAGATTGCAAACGGCACGATCTACGGCCTTGGCGGCGGGTTGTGGACGGCCGATCTCGGGCGCGCGCGCAAGGTAGCGCGGCATATGCAGGCGGGCATGGTGTGGATCAACTGCTACAAGCGGGTGAATCCGGGTTCGCCCTTCGGCGGCGTCCGCATGTCGGGATATGGCCGCGAGATGGGCTTTGAGGCCATGCGGGAATATACCGAGCCGAAGTCGGTCTGGGTCAATGTCGATGCGAACATCCCGCCCTATTATCCGCGCGGGGCGGGATGACGGCGCGGTCCGGGGAATTCAGAGACGGAAGGAAGCATGATGAAAGAGATAAGGATGGAGGGGCGGCGCCCCTGACGCGGCGTTCGCTGCTCAAGACCGCAGGGGCTGCGGCGATGACGGCGGCCTTGCCGATGCCCGCCCTTGCGCGGGAGCGGGCGCTGAAGCTGGGCTATGTCAGCCCGCAGACAGGGCCGTTGGCGCCGTTTGCCGAGGCGGATGATTTTGTCATCAGGAATATCCGCCAGGCGACGGCGGCGGGTCTCGATATCGGGGGCAGGAATTATCCGCTGGAGATCATTGTCAAGGACAGCCAGTCGAATCCCAACAGGGCGGCTGAAGTGGCATCCGATCTCATCCTGTCGGATGAAGTGGACATCATGCTTGTGGCGTCGACGCCGGAGACGACGAATCCGGTGTCGGACCAGTGTGAAGTGAACGAGGTTCCGTGCATTTCCTCGGTGGCGCCGTGGCAGCCCTGGTTTTTTACGCGCGGCGGCAATCCGGCGGTGGGTTTCGACTGGACCTATCATTTCTTCTGGGGTCTTGAGGATGTCATTGCGGTATTCCTGAATCTGTGGGGCCAGCTGGAGACCAACCGCCAGGTTGGTGCGCTGTTCCCCAATGACGGCGACGGCAATGCCTGGGGGCATCCTGAACTCGGGTTTCCGCCGGTTCTGGCAGCCAATGGCTACCGCTTGACCGACCCTGGCCGGTATCAGAATCTGAGCGATGATTTTTCGGCGCAGATCAATGCCTTCAAGGCCGCCGACGCGGAGATCGTGACCGGCGTCGTGATTCCGCCGGACTGGACCACCTTCTGGACACAGGCCAAGCAGCAGGGTTTCACCCCGCGCGCGGCGTCGGTGGGCAAGGCGATCCTGTTCCCGGTGGCGGTCGAGGCGCTGGGCGATGCCGGGCACAATCTCAGTTCCGAAGTGTGGTGGAGTCCGAGTCATCCGTTTTCGTCATCGCTGACGGGTCAATCCGCCGGCGGACTGGCAGCCGCGTATCAGGCCGAGACGGGCAAGCAGTGGACGCAGCCGATCGGCTTTGTGCATGCGCTGTTCGAGGTTGCCATTGATGTATTGAGGCGAGCGGAGGATGTGGGCGACCCGGAGGCGGTTCTGGATTCGCTGACGGCGACGGACCTTCAGACCATAGTCGGCGGAGTCGGCTGGGGCAGCGGCCCGGTGAAGAACGTGTCCAAGACTCCGCTGGTGGGCGGCCAGTGGCGGCTTGGCAGCGATTTCACTTATGACCTGGTGATTACGGACAACCAGACGGCGCCCGAAGTGCCCGCGGGCGGGGAGATGGAGCCGATCGTCTGATTGCGCGTCCGCTTTCTCCTTCTGTCCGGTCTGCCGGCGCGGCGGACGGCTTTTGCGCAGCCGCGCCGGGGCCGCCCGCCGGGATCGGCCTGCGATGAGCGCAATTCCCAGCCTCGACACGGTCTCGAAGTCCTACGGCTCACTGCTCGTGACGGACGGCCTCAGCCTGCATCTGGCGCCGGGCGAGGCGCTGGGCGTCATCGGGCCCAACGGCGCCGGCAAGAGCACGTTATGTTCAACCTGATCACCGGCGATGTGCGGCCCGATTCCGGTCGGGTGATCTACGACGGGACAGATGTGACGGCGCTGGCGCCGTTCGAGCGCTGCCGGGCCGGCATCGGGCGTTCCTATCAGATCCCGCACCCGTTCAGCGGCATGACGGTATTCGAGAACCTGCTGGCGGGGGCGAGTTTCGGCGCCGGGCGGGCGGAATCGGAATGCCGCGACGACTGCGTGCGAATCCTTGCCGAGACGGGCCTTCTCGACAAGGCGAACCGATTGGCCGGGGGGCTTTCGCTGCTTGAACGCAAGCGGCTGGAACTGGCGCGCGCGTTGGCGACGCGGCCGCGCGTGCTGCTTCTGGACGAGATTGCCGGCGGCCTTACGGAAGCGGAGTGCACAAGTCTGGTCGAAACGGTGCGAGCAGTTCACCGCGCCGGTACCTCGCTCATCTGGATCGAGCATGTGGTTCACGCGCTGCTGGCGGTGGTGAGCCGGTTGATCGTGATCAATTTCGGGCGGCTGATCGAGGAAGGCGCGCCCGACGAAGTCATGGCCAGCCCAGCGGTGCAGGAGATCTATATGGGGGCGGAGACGACGTGAGTCTGCTCGAGATCCGGGAGCTGGTCGCGTTCTACGGTGACTTTCAGGCGCTTTTCGGCATCGATGCCGTGGTGGGGGAGGGAGAGACGGTGGCGGTCATCGGCTCCAACGGCGCCGGGAAGACCACCTTCCTGCGTGCCGTGACCGGTCTGCTTCCGGCGCCCGCTGAAAGTATCCGTTTTGATGGGGCGGCGATCGGCGGGCGGGAGGCGTTCGACATTGTCCGGCTCGGCATCGCCATGACGCCGGAAGGAAGGCAATTGTTTCCGTCACTGACGGTGGAGGAAAATCTGCTGCTCGGCAATTACGCCAGGCGCAGCGGGTTCTGGACGCTCGAAAGGGTTTACGACCTGTTTCCGATCCTGAAGGAGCGGCGCCATCATGCGGGAACGGCGCTCTCGGGCGGGCAGCAGCAGATGGCGGCGATCGGCAGGGCGCTGATGTCGAACCCCCGGCTCCTGTTGTGCGACGAGATTTCACTCGGTCTGGCGCCGATCATCATTCGCGACATCTACCGGACGATCGCGCGGGTTCGCGATGAGGGTACGACGGTGCTGATCGTCGAGCAGGACATCAATCAGGCATTGGCCATTGCGGACCGCATCTACTGTTTTCAGGAGGGCCGGGTGTCGCTTCAGGGCCGTCCGCAGGATCTCTCGACGGCAGAGATCAAGAACGCCTATTTCGGGTTGTAGGGGGCGGCAATGGCGCAATGGGCCGATACGCTCATACAGGGGATGCTGCTGGGCGGACTTTATGCGCTGCAGCGCGTCGCGCTCAACCGGACCATGGGCCCTGACATACTGCCGCCGCTGCTGGTTACGTTCGGTCTTTCGATCATCATCCAGAACCTCCTGCTGGAAATCTTCTCGGCCGACAGCCGCAAACTGCAGGCAGGGGAGTTGCAGACAGCGAGTCTCGGCCTTGGGGGAGACCTGGCGGTGGGGGTGTTCCCGCTGGCGGTTTTCGTGGTGGCGGTAGCGGTGATCGGTGCGCTGCAATGGCCGTTCTACCGCCCCGAACTGGGGCGGGCGTTCAGGGCCACGTCAGACAATCGCGACATAGCGCAATTGATGGGGATCGACAGCCGCCGGCTTTTTGCGCTTGCCATGGCGATTGCGCTGGGGGTGGCCGCGATTGCCGGGGTGTTCCTGGCGATTCGGACGAATGTGGACCCAACGATCGGGCCGGCGCGTCTGCTTTATGCGTTCGAGGCGGTGATCATCGGCGGTCTGGGCAGTCTGTGGGGCACGCTGGCGGGGGGCATGATCCTGGGGGTTGCCCAGAGCATCGGGGCGAAAATCGATCCCGGATGGCAGATACTGGCGGGTCATATCGCGTTTCTGCTGGTGCTGGTGGTGCGCCCGCGCGGCCTTTTCCCGAAAATGGCGGATTCGAGGCGGGAGGAACCATGCAACCCGGTCCGTCCCATGCGGTGCAGCGGTCGACGCGCGCCAGCCGTTACGGCGCGGCGGCGGCGGTGCTGCTGGTTGCGTTTCTGGTCGTCTTGCCGCTGCTTCCGTTCGGCGGGCGCGCGGTCATGCGCACGCTGGTCGAGATCGGATATTTCCTGGCGCTGGCGCAGATGTGGAACCTGCTTGCCGGCTATGCCGGCCTGGTTTCCATCGGCCAGCAGGCATTTGTCGGCCTGGGCGGATATGCGCTGTTCGTCATGGCGGTGACTTTCGGCATCAATCCGCTGGCGGCAATCCCCCTTGCGGGGCTGGTCGCCATTGGCTTTGCCGTGCCCACCGCGTTTCTCGTGTTTCGGCTGCGCGGCGCGTATTTCGCCATCGGCACGTGGGTGGTGGCGGAAGTGTACCGCCTCGGTTTTGCGCAGGTCACGTCGCTGGGAGGGGGGTCCGGAATGAGTTTGTCCGGCGCGGTGGCAAAGGAGGCCTGGGGAATCAGCCTGCTGGCGGAGGCGCTGGATGTGCGGTCCGCCTTCGCGCGGGATCTGGTGAGTTATCTGGCGGCTCTGGCGCTGGTAACCGGGGTGATTGCGTTCGTCTATTTCCTGCTGCGCTCGCGCCATGGTCTGGCGCTGACAGCAATTCGGGATTCCGAGACGGCGTCCGGGAGCGTCGGCGTGAATATCTTTCGCACCAAGATTGCGGTGTATCTGGCCGCTGCGGGAATGACCGGCATGATCGGCGCGCTGATCTTCCTTCAGAAGCTGCGCATTTCGCCCGATGCCGGCTTCTCGCTGGGGGACTGGACGGCGAGCGTGATCTTCATTGTCGTGATCGGCGGTATCGGCACGATCGAAGGACCGATCATCGGCGTTGTGGTGTTTTTCGCGCTGCGTGAATTGCTGGCGGACTGGGGGAGTTGGTATCTGGTGATCATGGGCGCGGTGGCGGTCGGCGTGATGCTGTTTGCGCCGCAGGGCATCTGGGGATGGATTTCGAGCCGGTACGACATTCGCTTTTTCCCGGTGCAGCGGCGGCTGGTTGCGCGGGAGGAGGATCTGTGAGCGGTTCTGCCGTTGTTCGGCCGCAATATCACCGTGTTGATTCCGCAAGACAGCCGTGTTGACGCCATTGTGCGGTGTCTTGATGCATTCGCCGGCCCGGGGTTCCGATATCGTTCCTCTCGCCCTGGCCGGCACTTTATGGTTTGTCGACGCTTGCGCAATCTGATATTCCCGCGCGCATGACGGTACTCACCTGGTTCGAGGAGGAATGGCGTGCGGGCGCGCCCTTGTTGCAGGGCGCCATGACGCAGTCATTCATGCACGGCACGACGGTGTTCGACGGTGCGCGGGCGTTTGCCCGACAGGCGCCGGATGTGGACCACCATATGGCTCGGCTGTTGCGGTCCGCGGGCGCGATGGGGCTGCAGACAGACCTTGACGAAACAGCCCTGACCGATCTTGCGGCCGCGGGCGTGCGGCGCTTTCCGGCGGATGCGGAACTTTATATTCGCCCGGCATTGTGGGCGGAGGACGGATTTCTGATGCCGGAGGGGGCGGCGCGTTTTGCGTTGACCCTGTTCGAGGTGCCACTGCCCTCGCCGGATGGTTTCAGCGTCTGTCTGTCGCCCTATCGCCGTCCGGCGCCGGAGATGGCGCCGACCCTTGCCAAGGCGTCGTGTCTTTATCCCAATACGGCGCTGGCGCTGAAGGACGCGGCGGCGCGCGGTTTCGACAATGCGGTCATGCGGGACGGTGCGGGCAATGTGGTGGAGTTCGGCACGTCCAATCTGTGGCTGGGCAGGGACGGCGCAGCCTATACACCTGCGCCGAACGGCACATTCCTGGACGGTGTGACACGGCGGCGGGTTATCGCGCTGTTGCGCGAGGCGGGGATTGACGTATTCGAGACACAGGTCACGTGGCATGATGTGCTGTCTGCCGACGAAGTCTTTTCGACCGGCAATCTGGGCAAGGTGCTGCCGGTAACGCGGGTCGAGGACCGCGATTTTCAACCCGGTCCCATTTTCGGCGCGGCGCGCGAGCACTATTTCGCCTATGCGGCGGGCACCGCCGTCTGAGTCCCTTTCGCTGCGGTTCGGAGGCCGCCATGAAAATTACTGCCGTGGAAACGCTGCATGCCGATGCGGGCTGGCGTAATTTCTCGTTTTGCAAGATCACGACCGATAACGGGCTGACGGGCTGGAGCGAGTATCAGGAAGGATTCGGTTCGCCCGGCGTGACGGCGGCCATTCAATCGCTGGCGGCGCAGGTGGTCGGTGAGGATGCGCGCGCGCCGGAGCGTATCTACTGGCTGCTCTATGCGGCGACACGCCCGGCAGCGGGGGGCGTGGTGGGCCAGGCGATCGGCGCCATCGAGAATGCGCTGCTGGACGTGAAGGCCAAGCATTACGGCGTTCCGGTTTATGAGCTTCTGGGTGGTGCGATACGCGACCACGTGCGCGTCTACTGGTCTCATTGCGGTACCTATCGGATCCAGAATCCGGAAGTGCATGACACGCCGCCGCTGACCTCGCTGGACGATGTGCGCGCGCAAGGCCGGCAAGTGCGCGAGGCGGGTTTTACCGGCCTCAAGACCAATGTGTTCCTGTTTGACGGCAAGCCGCGGCTGTGGGCCCCCGGCTTCAACATGCCGAGCGGCAAGGCGGACCTCAATGTGGAACGCAAGGTCATCAATGCGCTGAAGGCGCAGATCGAAGCCTTCCGAGAAGGCGCCGGCCCGGACATGGACATATTGCTTGACCTCAATTTCAATTTCCGCACCGAAGGATTGCTGCAGATTGTCGATGCGCTGGATCCGTACAAGCTGTTCTGGTACGAGATCGATTCCTATGATGTGGCGGCGCTGGCGCTGGTGCGGCAGGCGTCGCGGACGCCCATATCGGGCTGCGAAACGCTGATCGGCCTGCGTGAATTCAAGCCGTACTTCGCACATCAGTCGGTGGATATCGCGATTATCGACGCGGTGTGGAACGGCGTTGCGCAGTCAATGAAGATTGCCGCGGCGGCAGAAGCGAACGAGGTGAATATCGCGCCGCATAATTTCTACGGCCATCTGTGTTCCATGATGAACGCGCATTTCGCCGCCGCGGTGCCGAATTTGCGCATCATGGAAATCGATATCGATCAGGTGCCGTGGCGCGACGAACTGTTCACCATGACGCCGCAGTTCGAGGACGGTCATATCATTGTGCCGGACGCGCCGGGCTGGGGGTGCGAACCGAACGAGGCGGCGCTGGCCGCGCATCCGCCGCGCGGGGTTCGCGGCATCACGCATCGGCGGTAGAGCGGTTGCCGCCTTCTTCAACCTGCAGGATTGCCGTGCGACCTGATTGAAGCGGCGGCGGCGCTTTGCTATAGGAGCGCCGCCCGTGATGCACCGGGCATATGGCGCTGGAGACGGACATGGATGTCGGAGTCTTTATTTTCGCGACGGATTATACGATCCGCATGGATGAACTGGCGCGCGAACTGGAAGCGCGCGGTTTCGAGTCGCTGTTCGTGCCGGAGCACACGCATATTCCGGCAAGCCGCAAATCGCCGTTCCCCGGCGGCGGTGACCTGCCCCGGGAATATTGGAGCACGCATGATCCGTTCGTAGCGTTGTCCTTTGCCGCGGCCGCCACGACCAAACTCAAGCTCGGCACCGGCATTTGCCTGATTCCGCAGCATGACCCCATTGTCACGGCGAAATCGGTCGCCAGCCTGGATGTGCTGTCCGGCGGGCGCGCCATTCTCGGCATGGGAGGCGGCTGGAATGTCGAGGAAATGGAGGACCATGGCGCCCGCTACAGCACCCGTTTCCGGCTGTTGCGCGAACGGGTCCTGGCGATGAAGGCGTTATGGACCGAGGAAGAGGCGGAGTTTCACGGCGAGTTCGTGAATTTCGATGCTTGCTGGGCAGAGCCGAAGCCGCTTCAGAAACCACACCCGCCGGTGCTGCTGGGAGGCGAAAGCGACCATACGCTGCGGCGCGTGGTAGATTTTTGCGACGGGTGGTTTCCGCGCGGACGCGGCGGCTTCGACCCCGCTGCCAATATGGAGCGTCTGCGCCGGGTTGCCGACGAGGCGGGGCGCGACATGGACGAACTCTCGGTGAGCCTGTTCGGCGCCAGGCCGGAGCGGCAGGCATTGGAGGAATATCAACAGGCGGGGCTGACGCGCGCCATCATCGGCTTGCCCTCCAACCCTCGCGACGACATCTTGCGGCGGCTGGATCAACATGCCGAGCTGCTCGTCTGAGCGGGGCGGTCAGGCGTCTTCGAGATAGCGGGCGGTGTAGCCGACATAGACCTCGCAGCCCAGGCGGAAGAATTCCCGTTCCTGCTCTCTGACGGGGCGGAACTCGCGGGCCGGTCTGCCGGCCCAGATATGCCCCGCCTTGACGATGGTTCCGGCCTCGAGGAGGGCGCGCGCGCCGACCACGCCGCCCTCTTCCACCACCACGTCGTCGGCCATTTCTGCGCCCATCCCGATCAACGCATCATCGCCGATCCGGCAGGCGCCCATGCGCACATTGTGGCCGATGGTGACATCGGCGCCGATGATGACGGGGCCGGCGGCGGCGTTCGTGGCAAGGATGGAGTTGTCCTGAACGTTCGAGCGCGGACCGACTTCGACCTTGGCGCCATCCGCACATATCACGGTGGCGAACCACACGCTGACCGATTCCGCGAGGGATACATCGCCACGGACCGCGGCGTTACCGGCGACAAAGGCGGTTGGCGCCGCGCGCGGTGCGGTCTCGGCGAAGGGGTAAAGCGGCCCTGTGCCGGCGCCGGCATAGGGCGACATGTCGAGCGGCGGCAACAGAAACGCCAGTTGCGCGCCGGATTGCCGGCGTGCACGCACGGTATCTCGGAAAACAAGATGCTCGCCGGGCGCGAGTGCGCGCACCGGGCGCGCCGGATTGCCGGCAACGAGCGTGTCTGCGGGCAGCGTCTTTCCCGGCGGGATCAGCGCGCCGGCGGCAATGACGGAACGCGGCCCGACCACGGAACCGTCCATCACCACGGCGCCGTCGGCCAGCACGCAGTCATCGCCGATGGTGCAGGCATGCGCCAGCGCATAGCGGCCCAGCGTCACCCGGTCGCCGATGAGGGCGGGCAAGCGTCCGTCCGAGATATGCACTGTGGCGCGTTCGAGAAACACGCAATCGGCGCCCACATCGATTTGGTGGCCATCGGCGCGCAGCACGGCGTGGGAGGCAAGCTGCGTATTTTTGCCGATGGTTGCGCGTCCGATGACGGTGGTTTCGCTTCCACAGTCCACGGTTGCCGCGAGACGTGGCCGATAGTCGAGATAGGGAACAAGGCGGGGCTTGGGGGGCACGGAATTGTCTCCGAAATGGTCCTGAATCGACCGAGGCGGTCAGGCGCAGGCGAGATCGGCGATGGCGTTGCGTGCTGCCTCCGGGGTGGTAGCGGGGGCGGTGAAGCAGCGCCGCAACACCAGACCGCCGCGCCGCAGGTCGAGGCCGAGCGGGTCAATTCCCGTCACGCGCCATTCGTTCGCCGCTTTCGAAGAGGCGATATCGGCGCCGGCTGCGAGACCAGCGGCAGTGCGGCTGTCGATTTCGTCAAGCAATGCCTGCTCGGCCTGCGCGAGGGCCGGTGCGGGAGGCGTTTGCAGCGCGTCCCCCGGTATCCAGTGGATGCGCCCGAAGCCAGCTACGAGGTGAGCGCGTTCGACGGCGACGCGGTAGAGCGCGAAATCACCAAACCCGGCATAAAGTTCAGCGCCGGGATGGCGGCGAAGAAAACGCACCATGGCGGCAGGGTCGGGTTCCGCCTCCACCCGGCCGAGCGCACTGACGCGGGGGCCTTCCAGCGGGTCATCATATCCCGCAGTGCCGTCATAGAGCAGGCTGAGGCGCGGGTCGGCGGCAAGGTTAGCGGTGTGAGCGGCGAGTTGAGAGATCAACAACAGGGGTGCGCCGTCGAACCGGCAGGCAGTGAGGACGAGCGAGCCATAGGGCCAGCCCTCGAGGCCGCTTGCGGCGGTGGAAAGCGCCGCGCGGTCGCACGCGCGAATTAGCGCACGGGCGGTTTCTGCCGGCGAAGATCGGAGTGCGGTCATCCACGGGAGACTACTCTTCCGGCGGGTGCACGAAAAGTGTACCTCTGCGGCGCATTCACATTTCGCGTTTCAATCCCCATATTCGACGCAGGAACGCCCCGATTTCCGATTGTGAGGGAGCGCGATGATGAAACCTCAGATTGTCATTGTTGATGATGATCGGAACATCCTGACCTCGGTCAGCATGGCGCTGGAGGCTGAGGGCTTCGCGGCGCACACCTATTGCGACGGTGCGCAGGCGCTGGACGCCCTGACGGAGAGGCCGGCGGATCTGGTCGTGCTTGATATCAAGATGCCGCGCATGGACGGGCTGGAGCTGCTTACGCGGCTGCGCCGCGTGTCGTCCATCCCCGTGATATTCCTGACCTCGAAGGATGACGAGCTGGACGAGCTTCTCGGTCTCAAGATGGGTGCGGACGATTATGTGACCAAGCCGTTTTCGCTGCGTTTGCTGATCGAGCGCGTGCGCGCGCTGTTGCGGCGTGTGGAACTGGCGCATTCGGACAATGACGCGGAAGAGGATGCTCCGCAGGTGCTGCGGCGCGGCTCGCTGGTGCTCGACCCGGCGCGGCATACCTGCGCCTGGAAGGATCAGGACATCGCGCTGACGGTGACCGAGTTTCTCATACTTCAGGCGCTGGCGTCGCGGCCCGGCCATGTGCGAAACCGCGATCAATTGATGGATGCCGCCTATGGCGACCGCGTTTATGTGGACGACCGCACCATAGACAGCCATATCAAGCGGCTGCGGCGCAAGTTCCGCGCAGTGGACGACGATTTTGCCCATATCGAGACGCTTTACGGCATCGGCTACCGCTACAGTGAGGCGTGATGCGGCAGCGTCGGCGGTTTTCAGCGCTGACGCAAAGGGTTCTGGCGGTCAATCTTCTGGCGCTGGGGATTGTCGTTGGCGGCGTCGTCTATCTTGACCAGTATCAGCGCGGGCTGATCGAAGGGCAGATCGAGTCGCTGACGACGCAAGCGCAGATCATCGCGGCGGCGTTGGGGGAAACGGTCATTCCGCGCGATCCGACCCTGCCGCAGCGCATCAATCTGGGGCGGGCGACCGAAGTGATCATACCCCTGATCCTGCCTGTCGCCTCACGCGCACGGCTGTTTCGCAATGACGGTGCGCTGCTGATCGACAGCCGTTCGACGGCGCATGTGGCAATGCGCGAATTGCCGTCGCCGGAGTCGTCCGGGGCCGCCGAGGCGCTGGTGCGGCGATTCAACGAGTTTCTCGACCACCTTCTGATCGGCGAACTGCCACCGCAGATCGAAGTCAATGTATTGCGTGCGGAATATTTTTCGGAAGTGAGAACAGCGCTCGCGGGCGGTGTCGAGGCGCAGGCGCGGCGTGATGCGGACGGCAGCCTTGTGCTCAATGTCGCAGTGCCGGTGAGCCGTTACAAGGAAGTGCTCGGTGCGCTGATGCTGACGGCGGATGCGCTTCATATCGAGGGCAAGGTGCGCGAGGTCCGCAGCGACGTGCTGATGCTCGGCGCCGGTGTTCTGGGGCTGACGATTCTTCTTTCGTTTTATCTTGCCGGCACGGTCACCGGGCCGGTGCGGCAATTGGCAGCGGCGGCGGAGCGGGTAACGACCGAGCGCGGCGCGCCGGATGAAATTCCTGATTTCAGCGGACGCGCAGACGAGATCGGCGATCTCTCGGTCGCGTTGCGCAGCATGACGGAGGAACTGCACGCGCGGCTTAACGAGATTGCAAGTTTTGCCGCGGATGTGGCGCATGAGTTGAAAAATCCGCTGTCCAGCCTGCGCAGCGCCATCGAAATCCTTCCGCGCATGGAAGAACCCGGGGCGCGCCAGCGCCTGCTTGATGTTCTCACGCACGACATCACCCGCATGGACCGGCTGATCAGCGATATTTCCGCTGCCTCGCGCCTGGATGCGCAACTGAAGCAGGCGATAACGGCGCCGGTGGATATGAAGGCGCTGCTGGAAACCCTGGTGGCGGTGCAGCGCACCCGTGTCGGCGATGACGGGGTGGAGATAGTGTTTGACAATGCAATGTCGGAGGGTGACCGGCCGGGCGCCGCCACGGTGCGGGGCATTGAGGACCGGCTTGCTCAGGTGTTCGTCAATCTGATCGACAATGCGGTGTCATTCAGTCCGCTGGGCGGTACCATTCGCGTCTGTCTCGCATCGGAGCTGCGCGGGGTTCGGGTGACGGTTGAGGATGACGGCCCGGGCCTGCCGCCGGGCAAGGTGAACGCGATTTTCAACCGGTTTTACAGCGAGCGGCCGAGCGGCGAGGCATTCGGCATGCATTCCGGGCTCGGACTCAGCATCGTGAAGCGGATCGTCGAGGCCCATGGCGGGCGTGTGCGGGCGGAGAATCGCGGCGGTGCGGCGCCCGGCGAAGTCGCGGGAGCGCGCTTCACGGTGTGGCTTCCGCGCTGACGCGCGGTCAGCGCCCCCAGAGGCGTGCGCTGGCGAGCGCAGCGCCATCGGCAAGGGCGCGCAGCTTGGCCCATACCACATCCGGGGCGACGAACGAGTCTCCCGCCGCGGTCGCGAAACCGCAATCGGTGCCGGCGATTACCCGTGTGCGATCGCCCACGGCGCGCACTGCCCGCTCGAGTCGTTCGGCGACCAGCGCCGGATGCTCGACGTAATTGGTCACTGTGTCGATGGCACCGGGGATGAGGATCATGGAGTCGGGCAGGGGACATTCGCGGAAGGCATCGATTTCATGGGCATGGCGCGGGTTGGCGAAAGGCAGCGAAAGGGCGCCCGCCCTGGCCTCGTAGAGGAGGGGCAGGATAGCCGGGCATTCGATATCGAACGCATGGGGGCTGTTCCGGTTGCCATAGCAGGCGTGCAGCCGCACCTGCTCGCGCGGGATGTCGGCGAGGGCCTCGTTGATGGCGGCGATGTGCATTTCGACGAAGCCGAGAAAGGCGGTTTCGGTCATGTCCTGGAAGAAGCAGGCGCGTTCCATGGCAAGGTCGGGGGCATCGACCTGGAGGATGAACCCGCGCGCCGCGACGGCGTCATATTCCACCTTCAGGGCGCGGGCGAGCGCGAACACATAGGCTTCATGGCTGTCGTAATGCCGGTTTTCCATGGTGGTGGCGACGATGCCGGGGGAGGCGACAGTCATGAAGGTTTCGACAAAGGCGCCGGGGCGGGCGGCGAGCGCGGTTTCGAACGCGGTGCATTCGGCGAGGGCGCGTTCGAGCGATTCATAGGCAATTTCGCCTTCCGCCGCCGGCGCGTCGAACAGGCGGGCGCGGCGCAGTCCGGAGCGGTTGATCCAGTCGCGCCAGCCGGGGAATTCCGCGGCGTCCTGGAACATGGGGCGGTTGGAGCGCCCGGAAAATCCGCTCATGCGCCGGCTGACATAGGTTGAAAAGCTGACGCGCGGGAGTTCCCCGTCGCCGCCGATATCCACGCCGGCGGTGATCTGGGCATCGATGAGCGCTGCCATGTCGCCGGCGACTTCGCGGTCGAACGCGGCCTTGTCGATGGGTTCGCCATCATCTTCCGCGAGCAGCATGGCGGTGAGCCGGGGGCCGCGCGGCAGGCTGCCGATATGGGTGGTGAGAAGGCGCGTGTCGCCGGTTTTCATGATCTGTTTCCGGTGAAGTTCCGTCGCGTGGAGAGGCGGGATGGTATCGCGGGGGCGTGTCTGGCGTCCAGAATGGGTCGTCGGGAAGGGTGGTTGAGAAATGCGTCAGACACTTGCGTTTGGGCGCAGCGGTCGGTTATATGCGCCTGCCGGCGCGCGTGGCGTGCGCCGGCATTGTTGGCACGTTCCGACTTCGGCATTTTGGGGAATGACATTACGGCCATGACAGCATTCAGAAATCTTGCGCGGCTCGCCGCGGCGGTTTTCGCCGCGCTGCCCGCCGCTGCGTGGGGCCAGGCGGCAGGGGGCGGTCCCCGTCCCTGGCAAATGGACTTCCCCAAGCCCGCCAGTCCGGTCATGGCGGAAATCGTCGGTTTCCACGATGTGCTGCTGGTCGTCATTACGTTGATAGCGCTGTTTGTCACTGCGCTCATGGGATATGCGATGGTCCGGTTCCGCCGGTCGGCCAATCCGACGCCCAGCACGACCACGCACAATACGCCGCTCGAGATCGCATGGACCGTGATTCCGGTGATTATTCTCGTGGTGATCGCGGTCCCCAGTTTTCGTCTGCTCTATTATGCCGAATCGCACCCCGAGGCGGACGTGACGATCAAGGCTACGGGCGCCAGTTGGTACTGGATGTACGAATATGTGGATGACGGGATCGAACTGTTTTCCACCATGGTGTTCGAGGAAGACCTCGAGGAGGGTCAACCGCGCCTGTTGGCGACCGACGCGCCGGTGGTGGTGCCGGTGGACAAGGTGATCAAGGTGCAGGTCACGTCGGACGATGTGATTCACGCCTGGGCGATGCCGGCGTTCGGCGTCAAGGTGGACGCGGTGCCCGGGCGGCTGAACGAAATCTGGTTCATCGCCGAACATACCGGAACATATTACGGTCAATGTTCGGAATTGTGCGGCACCAATCACGCCTTCATGCCGATTGAAGTGAAGGTTGTGTCGCAGGAGGAATATGAGGCGTGGCGCGAAGAGAATGTGGCCCATGCCGCGCCCGACGGCCGGGCGCCCGACAAGCTGAAGGGATAGGTGACAGCCATGGCTTACACTGCCGCCGCAGGCGACGACCACGGCCATAATCCGACCGGTCTCAAGCGCTGGTTGTTCTCGACCAACCACAAGGACATCGGCACGCTCTATCTGATCTTCGCGGCGATCGCGGGTCTGGTGGGACTGGTGCTCTCGGTCATGATGCGCCTCGAGCTGGCGGAGCCGGGGATGCAATATTTCGCCGACGATCCGCATCAGTTCAATGTGTTCGTGACCGGGCACGGCCTGATCATGGTGTTCTTCCTGATCATGCCGGCGCTGATCGGCGGATTCGGCAACTGGTTCGTGCCGATCATGATCGGGGCGCCGGACATGGCCTTCCCGCGCATGAACAATATCAGCTTCTGGCTGATCGTCCCTGCGTTCATCCTGCTGGTGGGGTCGATGTTCGTGGACGGCGGCTATGGCAGCGGCGCCGGAACCGGCTGGACGATATATCCTCCTTTATCCAGCGGTGATTTTCACAGCGGGCCGGCGATGGACATGGCGATCTTCTCGCTGCATCTCGCCGGCGCGTCTTCCATTCTGGGCGCGATCAATTTTATCACCACCATCTTCAACATGCGCGCGCCCGGCATGACGCTGCACAAGATGCCACTGTTCGTGTGGTCGATCCTGGTAACGGTGTTCCTGTTGCTGCTGGCTTTGCCGGTGCTGGCAGGCGCCATCACCATGCTGCTGACCGACCGGAATTTCGGCACCACCTTCTTCATTGCCGAGGGCGGCGGTGATCCGATCCTGTTCCAGCACCTGTTCTGGTTCTTCGGGCATCCCGAGGTCTATATCCTGATCCTGCCGGGGTTCGGCATTGTCAGCCAGGTGGTTTCCACCTTCTCGCGCAAGCCGGTGTTCGGCTATCTCGGCATGGCCTATGCCATGGTAGCGATCGGTTTTGTCGGCTTCATCGTGTGGGCGCATCACATGTATACGGTCGGCATGGATGTGGACACGCGGGCCTATTTTGTGGCCGCCACGATGGTGATAGCGGTTCCCACGGGCATTAAGATCTTCAGTTGGGTGGCCACCATGTGGGGCGGGTCCATCACTTTCGAAACGCCCATGCTGTTCGCGCTGGGGATGATCTTCCTGTTCGTGATCGGCGGGGTGACCGGCGTGGTGCTGGCCAATGCCGGCATAGATACCGCGCTGCATGACACCTACTATGTGGTTGGGCACTTCCACTACACCATGTCGATGGGCGCGTTGTTCTCCATCTTCGCCGGCATCTATTACTGGATTGGCAAGATGAGCGGGCGGCACTATGACGAGTTCCTGGGGAAGGTGCAGTTCTGGACGCTGTTCATCGGTGTGAACCTGACATTCTTCCCGATGCATTTTTCCGGTCTGGCGGGCATGCCCCGGCGCTATGTCGATTATCCCGACGCTTTCGCCGGCTGGAACATGGTGTCTTCCTGGGGCGCGTATCTGTCGGCGTTTTCGGCGGTGCTGTTCCTGTTCATCATGTTCCGCACCTTTACCGCCGGCCGCCGGTGCGAGGACAACCCGTGGGGCGAGGGCGCCACGACGCTCGAATGGCAATGCGCGTCGCCACCGCCGTTCCACACCTATGAGGAACTGCCGCGCATCAAGTAGCATTTTCCGACTGCAGGAGAAGCCTGGTGTCACGGCCCGGTTCCATTGCCGCTCCGGCCATTGCTGCGGCCGCCGGAGCGGCGGAGGCAGGTGCGCGCGACTATCTGGCGCTGCTCAAGCCGCGCGTCATGTCGCTTGTCTGTTTTACCGGGCTGGTGGGCATGGTGCTGGCGCCGGGAGCGCTGCATCCGACTCTCGCGTTCACTGCGCTGCTGTGTATCGCGGTGGGCGCGGGTGCGTCCGGCGCCATCAACATGTGGTGCGACCGCGACATGGATGCGCTGATGACGCGCACGCGGGAACGGCCGCTTCCCGCGGGGCGCATGGCGCCGGATGCGGCGCTCGGCTTCGGCGTCACGCTGGCAGTGGCTTCGGTGGCGCTGATGGCGCTTGCGGTCAATTGGCTGTCGGCCGGCCTGCTGGCGCTCACCATCGGCTTCTATGTCTTCGTGTACACCTTCTGGCTGAAACGTCGCACGCCGCAAAACATCGTGATTGGCGGCGCCGCAGGCGCGCTGCCGCCGGTGATCGGCTGGGCTGCGGTGAGCGGCGAAACGACCCTGGCGCCGTGGGTGCTGTTCGCCATCATCTTTGTCTGGACGCCGCCGCATTTCTGGGCGCTCGCGCTGTACCGCGCGGGCGATTATGCGCGCGCCGGCGTGCCGATGCTGCCGGTGGTTTCAGGGCGCCGGGAGACGCGCCGCCAAATCCTGCTTTACAGCCTGGTCCTGGTGCCGCTGGCGCTGGCGCCGGCGCTGCTGTCGGTTGCGGGCTGGCTGTATGGCGCCGGAGCCGCGCTGCTCGGCGCCGGTTTCCTCTATCGCGCCGTCATCCTGTGGCGGAGCGACGATGACGGCGATGCCCGCAAGCTGTTCGGGTATTCGATCGCCTATCTGTTCCTGATTTTCGCATTGTTGCTGATCGACCGCCTGCCGCCGGCAGGCGGTGCATGACACCATGCCGCCGCATCCGCTGCACCGCCGCCAGAAGATCAAGAACATCGCGCTTGCCGTGACCCTCGGCGCGCTGGTGGTGCTGTTCTTCCTCATTACCCTGGCGAAGCTGGGAGGCGAGGCGTGAGACGCGATGCGGCCATGGCCGGGGCGGCGGAGGTGCGCCATCGGCGGCTGGCTTTCGGGTTGGGGTTGTTTGTGTGCGGCATGGTGGGCCTCGCTTTCGCGTCGGCGCCGCTCTATCGGCTGTTTTGCCAGGTCACCGGCTATGGCGGCACGACACAGGTGGCGGAGGCGGCGCCCGGAGCGGCGGCGGATAGCCCGCTGTTCACGGTGCGCTTCAACGCCGATACCGACCCGGACCTGCCATGGCGTTTCGCGCCGCTGGAGCGCAAGATTCAAGTGCGGGCGGGAGAACCGATCCTGGCATTCTACCGCGCCGTCAATGACGGTGCGGGGCGCGTCGGCACCGCCACCTTCAATGTGACGCCGCTGGCCGCCGGCCCGTATTTCAGCAAGGTGGAGTGTTTCTGTTTCGAGGAACAGTATCTTGCGAACGGGGAAAGCGCCGAGTTTGCGGTTTCCTTCTTTATCGATCCGGCGATTGCCGAAGACCCGAACACCTCCGAAATCGGCACCGTCACACTATCCTACACCATGTTCGATGCCGGCGAGGAGGCGCTGGAGCGCCGCCACGCCGCCGCCGGTGCGTAACTGAATCGCAGTCCTTTCCGAACCGAGAGTCACACCATGTCCAACGCCGAAGCCAAGCATCCCTATCATCTGGTGGACCCGAGTCCCTGGCCGCTGTTGGGCGCGTTTGCCGCGCTGCTTCTGACATTCGGCACGGTTGCGGTCATGCACGAGGCCGCGGGCGGAGTATGGATCGTGACTGCAGGCGCGCTGCTAGTCGCATTGACGATGGTAGTGTGGTGGCGCGATGTCATTCGCGAAGCCACTCATGAAGGCCACCATACGCCGATTGTCCAGCTTGGATTGCGCTATGGCATGGCGTTGTTCATCGCTTCGGAGGTGATGTTTTTCTCGGCGTGGTTCTGGGCGTTTTTCGATGCGTCGATCTATGCCGACGAGGCGATACAATTCGGACGGGTGGATGCGAATGGCGGGCAATGGCCGCCGACACATATCGAGACCTTCGATCCGTGGCATCTGCCGCTGCTCAACACTGTCATCCTGCTTACATCGGGCGCGACCGTGACATGGGCGCATCATGCGCTGCGGGAAGGGAACAAGAAGCATCTGTTGCTCGGCCTCTGGTGCACGGTCATTCTGGGCGCGCTGTTCACGGTCGTGCAGGCATATGAATATTCCCACGCACCGTTCTCCTTCACCGACGGCATTTATCCGTCCACCTTCTTCATGGCCACGGGCTTCCATGGCGCGCATGTGCTGATCGGCACGATCTTCCTCATCGTGTGCCTTGGCCGCGCGTACAAGGATCATTTCAAGGCGGAGCACCATTTCGGCTTCGAGGCTGCCGCATGGTATTGGCATTTTGTCGATGTGGTATGGCTGTTCCTGTTCTTCTGCGTATATGTCTGGGGCGGTTGATCCGCACGTCCGGGCGCCGCTTTCCAGTCTGCGCGCGGGGCTTGGGCGGCGCTGCCCGCGCTGCGGAGAGGGGCGTCTCTATGCCGCCTATCTGAAGGTAGCGAAGCGGTGCAGCGTCTGCGGGCTCAACCTAGCCGGCCATGATGCCGGCGACGGGCCGGCAGTGTTAGTCTCGCTGATCACCGGTTTTGTGGTCGTAGGGGCGGCGCTTCTGGTGGAGGTGCGCTTCACGCCGCCCTATTGGCTGCACATGGTGCTGTGGGCGCCCAGCATCCTGGCGCTGTCGCTGGGCCTGCTGCCGGTCACGAAGGCCTGGCTCATCGCGCAGCACTACCGCCACGATCTGCTCGAGGAGCGAAACCGCCCGCGGCACTGATGCCCGCCGTTCCGTATCCGCGCGGGTAATCAGACGCGGATATCCGCCCAGCGGCCGCGCTGCCAGAGAAAGACGAATGCGGCGGCCTGGAGAAGGCGCCAGGCGATCTGACAGCACCAGATGCCGAGCAGCCCGCCGCCGAGTACGGGGCCGGCGAGTAGCGCCGCCGGCAGGAACATCAGCCATTGCACGGTGATCGAGACTTTCATCACGGTGCGCGTCGCGCCGGCGCCGTTGAGCGCGTGCATCAGCACCATTCCCACGGCATCTGTCACGATGGCAAGGCCGGTGAGACGCAGCGGCAGGACGGCCAGCATCATTGTTTCCGCATCGCTCAGAAACACGCCCAGTATGGCTTCGGGAACCAGTGCCATCGGCAGGCCCAGGCTGCCCATGACGACCGCGGCCACTTTCACTACGTCCCATGCCCATTGACGGGCGGCGTCGCGCGTGCCTTGCCCCAGCGTCCGCCCGACCAGCGAGGCGGCGGCGAGGCCGAGCGCCATTCCCGGAAGAATCGCCACCAGCAACACATTGGTGAGGACATTTGCCGCCGCGAGTTCGGCCGTGCCGACGCGGCCGACGATCACCATCATGACAGTGAAGCCGGCGGCGAAGGCGAATTGCTGGATCGAGGCGGGGAGGGACACGCGCATCATGGTCAACATGGTTTCGCGGCGCGGCATGCGGGTGAGAAAGCCGTTGGGGCGGGCGCGCCGCCATGCGGTCCAGCTGTACATGGCGGCGCCGATCCACATGGCGGCCGCGGTGCCGATGCCGGATCCCAGCGTGCCGAGGGCGGGTAACCCGAACGCGCCGAAAATCAGGATATAGTTCAGCACGACATTCACGACCTGCATGACCAGCAGGGTGCGCAGATAGACCATCGACTGGCCGATGCCGTTCCAATAGCCGCGATAGGCGAAGTTCATGCCGAGCGCCGCGATGCCGGCAAGCCGCGCCTGGAGATAGGGCGCGCCATGCGCGAGCACTTCCGGGTCGCGGTTCAGCAGCGCCAGGAGTTCGGGGGCGACGGCGCTGAGCGCCAATGACAGGGGAATCGCCACACTGAGGGCCAGTGCGAGGCCGCCATTCAGCGGCACGGCGGTTTCCGCCTCGCGGCCCTCTCCCTTGCGCCGCGAAGACATGGCCTGTACGCCGGCGGACATACCCATGACGAAGGCGCCGCACATGAAGCTGGTAAAACCGCCAATGCCGACAGCCGCCAGGGCCTGCGGGCCGAGCCGCCCTATCATCACCGTATCGACGAGGTTGAACACCGTCTGCGATGACATCGCGCCCACGATGGGCATTCCAAGCGCGAGGATGGTGTGAAGGCGCGCCCGGTCCATCGCGTGTGGCTCAGCGACCGCCCGCGCAGGCGGCCGGACAGTCGACGGGCCGGCTCATGGGCGGATATATGGGGCAAAACCGTGCGGAAGGGAAATCGCGTGACATTGCCTGCGCCGGCACGCATGATTTCGCCGGACGGTTGGTATAGGTTGGCGCAGCAGGGCGGCGGCGCGAAGGCAAGGAGCGGCGATGATGACGCAGGCAGGCGGGCCCCGGCTGGCGTGACCGACGGTTGCGACAAGTATGGCAGCGGCTTGGCATGGCCTGCCGCAGGCGCGAGGGCGGTTGCCGTGCTGTTGATGGCCGCCACCGTATTGTTTGCGGCGGCGGCCGATGCGGCGAGGAAGCATCCGCGGCCCGGCCCGGGCGGGACATATATCGAGCGGTATCTGCTTGAGTTTCGCCTGCCCAAGGTCAGCCCGCAAGCCGACCGGTTCGGACCCGCCGAGGGGCAGCCGCCCTCAATGCCGCTTTATCAGGGCGATACTCTGATCGGCTATGCCTTCGACACGTGGGACGTGGTAAGCGCGGTGGGTTATTCGCGAAAGCCGTTCCACATTCTTGGTGGCATGGATTTGCAAGGGCGGCTGACCGGTACGGCGCTGGCGTGGCATGTGGAGCCGATCACATCGCTGGGGCGCAACGACAGGGATTTGCAGCGCTATCTGAACCAGTTCGATGACCACGATGTGCGCGGCGGCGTGCGCGTGATGTTCGACGGTGCGATGCGTCAGGGCGCGCGGTCGAACGCCGACCGGCAGATTGACGGTGTCTCGCGGGTCACCACCTCGTCAATGCTGTTTGCCGATGCGATACTGCGTTCCGCCCGCTTGGTTGCCCGGTCGCGCGGGATCGACCTCAGCGGCGGCGCTGGGGGGCCGGTGCTGGATGTGGAGAAGTTCGAGGAACTTACATGGCCGGAACTGGAAGCTGAGGGGTCGATCGCGCATCGCGCGGTCCCTGCCGGCAGCGGCGCGGAGGACGGCGCAGAGGTCGAACTCTGGGCGGCGCTTGTGGATCCCGCCGGCATCGGGGTCCATTTGCTGGGGCGGCATGGGCATGGCCGCTATATGGTGGGGCGTTCGCTCGATGATTCGGCGGTGTTTGTGGCTACGGGCGGCGCGCACAGCCTGCTGCCCCGGTCAAACAGCGCGCCTGCCCCCTTTCCTGCGCTGCAGATCGTGCAGGGGGAAACTGCCATCCGGCTCACCCGGGACCGCTTCGAGGCCATCATGTATTATAATGGGAAGGGGCGGCCGAGGGATGTGGGGCAGGGGATTTTCCGCCTGTCAGCGGAGGACGGTTTCAACCCGGTCCTGCCATGGCGCCTGGAACTGGCATTGACCGACGAAGGCGGCGGCGACACGCTGGTGGCGCTCGACTATGCGCTGCCGGCCCGCTTTGTGAAGGGCGAGGAACGCGTGCCCGAGGCCGCCAGACCCCCGCCCCCCGCCGCCGCTGCACCGGACCGCGGGTCCACCGTTATCGAGCGATCAGGGTTTCGCCGCCGCAGCGGGCGGAATGCAGCGTTCGGAGCGCGGCCTCGGCCGCCCGCCGACACGGACCCGCCACCGGAGGAAACGGCGCCGCCGGCTCCCGTTGAAACCGTTGTCGCCGAGGCGCCGGTTGAAACTGCGGTCACTGGGCCTCCCGCTGAGTCCCCCGTTGAAACTGTGGTTGAACGCTCCGTCGATACTGTGGTGGAAACGGTGCTCGAGGCCGGGACGGGAGGTGCTGTCGCGCTGCCGCAGGCGGCGGCTGCGCTCGCTGCGCCGGTTGGCGATGAACTCGCCTTCGAGGACCCGGGCGGGCCGGACTGGCGCGCGGAATGGGAGGCTCAGCGCGTGCCGCTTATCCTGCTTGCGGTGACGCTGGCGGTGTTGTTCGTCATTCTGTCGCTGCAGGAGGCAATCGTGCGCCGGCACCGCTTGCATGTGTTCCTGCGGGTGGCGTTTCTCGCCTGGATAGTGGGCTGGCTCGGCTGGGTGGCGGGCGCGCAGCTCAGCGTTCTTCACATCATAAACTGGCTTCAGTCAGTGGAGATCGGCTTCGACCTCGCGTTCTTTCTCATGGAACCGCTGATCTTCACGATCACGGTGTTCGTCGCCATTTCCGCACTGCTGTGGGGACGCGCGGCGTTCTGCGGCTGGCTCTGCCCGTTCGGCGCCTTGCAGGAGTTGCTGAACCGCCTCGCCGTGCGCCTGCGGATCCCGCAAATTCCCCTGCCCGCGGCCGTGGCGGAGCGGTTGACAGCGCTGAAATATCTTATCTTTGTCGGCTTGGCGGCGTTGACATTCCTGGCTGTGGATCTGGCCTATGCGGCGTCGTCGGTGGAGCCGTTCAAGACCGCAATCACATTTCGCTTCGATGCGCCTGTGGCGGCGGTCCTCTACGCATTGGCCCTGCTCGGAATTGGGCTTACCATCGAGCGTTTCTATTGCCGTTTTGTGTGTCCGCTGGGTGCAGGACTTGCAATACTCGGGCGGCTGCGGATGTTCGACTGGCTGAAGCGGCGCGCGGAATGCGGCAATCCCTGCTCGCGCTGCGAAAAAGTCTGTCCGGTCGGGGCCATTCGCAAGGACGGCACGATCGACATGAACGAGTGTTTCTACTGCCTCGATTGCCAGGTGGTCTATTATGACTCCCACCAATGCCCGCCCCTGGTCAAGCGCCGGCGGCGTCTGGAAGCCGCCCGCCCGCGCAATGTTCCGGCGCTTGCGCGCACGATCGAGCCGGCAAGCGCGCCCGAGCTCTGAACCGATGCGGTTCATGCACCGGCTGTTGCTACTGTGTGCGGCGCTGCTGGCGCTGCCCTGCGCAGCGGAGGAGGCGGCGCCGGAAGAAACCCGCATGATACGCTGGAGCGGCGCGGGCCTGGGCGCGGACTGGTTGACTTGGCCGCTGGTGCGAAAGCTGTTTCCCGATGCCGAACGCGTCGGCGGCCTCTCCGGTGCGCCGCCGGCAGCGTCAGTCTATGCCGGCGGCGCGCTGGCCGGCTATGTGTTCCTCACCCTGGATGCGGCGCCGTCGCTGGGCTATGGGTCGTCCCCGTTTCATATCGCGGTCGGCCTGCGGACCGACGGTACGCTGAGCGCCATCGACATTCTGGAGCATACCGAACCGATCATCGACCTGTATGCGCTCGCGGACCGTGTGCCCTCGTTTGTCGCCGAGTATCCGGGGCGCGACATTCGCAAGCCGCACCGGGTGACGGTCATCAAGACCGAGGACGAGGGGACGATCGATGCGATCAGCGCCGCCACGGTAAGTGCGGTGCTATTCAATGAAGCCATTCTGAACGCCGCCCGGAGGGTGGCGCAGCAGCGGGGGATCGGTGTTGTCGAGCGGCCCGCAGTCGATCTCAGCAAGTTTCGCGAGGTGCCGTTTTCGGAATTGGTGGAAACGGGCGAGATCGCCCGCCTGGACGTTGCTGGCGAGTCAGGTGACGAGCAGATTGAACTGTATTTCGCGCCGGTCACGCCGCCGACGATAGGGCGCAGCATTCTCGGCAAGACGCCGTACAATTTCTTTGTCAGCGGCCGCGACCCCGGCGATCTGATGATCGCGCTGATGGCCAACGGACCGTGGAAGTTCGAACCGCACCCGCTGCGCATCAAGGGCGAGCTGGAACGGGTGCGCGTCGCGCAGGGGGAGCAGCGCTTTTCCCTGAGCCGGGAGCGTCACCAATATCTCAATTTCCTGTCCGGCAGGGGTGCCCCGTCATTCGACCAGGTCGGGCTGTACTGGGTATCGCAGAACGCCGGCATCGATCCGCTGGCGCCGTGGCGGCTGGAACTCGTCATGGCCGGCGCGGACGGGCGCGAACAGGTCTTCGGCGCCGAATATCAGTTGGCGGAAGACTATGTCATTCGCCCGATTGCCGGTGCGGCGGTGGCAGGGAACAGTCCGCCCTGGCACGCTGCCTGGCGGGCACAGGCGGGCAATCTGACGATCCTCGGCGGGTTGCTCGCGGTGCTCACCCTGTTGCTGGCGGGGATGCAGCCGCTCACTCGGCGCCCGCGCCTGTTCACGGCGCTGCGGCTGGCGTTTCTGGGGTTCGTGCTGGTCTGGCTCGGCTGGATGGCAGGTGCGCAGGTGACGGTTCTCAATGTGCTGACATGGCTTCAGGCTGTTGTGGGAAATTTCAGTTTCAGCATGTTCATGTCGGACCCGTTGATCGCGGTGCTGACCATATTTGTCGCCGTGACCTTCGTCATCTGGGGGCGCGGGGTGTTTTGCGGCTGGCTATGTCCGTTCGGTGCCCTGCAGGAATTGCTGGCCCGGGCAGCGCAGATGCTGCGTCTGCCGTCAGTGGCCCTGAGTGTGCGCACGCATCGTATCTTGCGTCCGGTGAAATATGTCGTGTTGCTGGTTCTGGTCGCGCTGTCGTTCCATTCTATGGCCGCGGCCGGCATTGCAGCCGAGGTGGAGCCGTTCAAGACGGTGATTTCGCTGCGTTTTGTTCGTGACTGGCCGTATGTGGTCTATGCGTTGACGCTATTGACGGCGGGTTTGTTCGTGGAGCGCTTTTTCTGCCGTTTCCTGTGCCCGCTGGGCGCGGCGATGGCGCTGGGCGGCAAGTTGCGCTTTCGCGGCTTCAACGTCCTGGCGCGGCGCGCGGAGTGTGGTTCGCCGTGTCAACTCTGTGCCCGCAAATGCCCGATCCAGGCGATAGAGCCGGACGGTCGGATCAACATGGACGAGTGTTTCTACTGTCTGGACTGCCAGGTGGTCTATAACGACGCGCATACCTGCCCGCCTCTGGTGACCGCCGCCCGCCGCCGCCGTTCCACCGCAGCTGCTCCCGGCACCCCGGTTCCCGCCCCGGCATAGGGCGTTTCGGCAACTTTCGATGGGGGATCAATTGATCCACGCTTGAGCGCGCGGCTCCGGTGGCTTGCGGAATTTGCCCGGATGTGAAACGAATTCAGGTTACGGGTTCTAATCGGAAGGAGCGGCGATGTGCACGCCCGGTAAGCCGAAACTGGCAGCGGTGGTCGGGGTTTGGTTTCTTGTCGGCGGAGGGCTTTCGGGCTGCGGCGAGGTTGCCGGCCGGGGTAACGCGCCGGAACCTCCACTACCGCTGCCGCTGCCCGCCGAACAGGTACCGCCGACGCCTGAACCCGAGACCGATATCTCGTTCGACGAAATCGGGCCGCCCGTCCCCGCGGATGAGGCCGAGACGCCCGCCATGGCCGAAGATCGCGGTATGGGCCGCAGACTGGCCCCGGTGTTCGATACAGGCGGAATCTCCATGAAGAATTTACCTGAGCCGGCAGACGATCCGCAGGATGCGGTGGTGCCGGCGGAGACCGTGGAGGACGATACCCAGCCAAAGAACTCCGACCCCGAGGACCCCAAACCCACTAAGGCTGCCATTCCAAGAAACGCCGGGCCGGCGAACGGCGAGCCGGCCAAGGCCGTCAATCCTGATCCGCCCATGATGGCGGAGGTGCCCGAAGCGCAGCTGAAACCGGCCGCGGCGCCGACCCATGCGGCTCTGGCTGCACTCGCCGGGGGCGGATTTTCCCCCGCAACCGCGCTTCATTCGGAGAATACGCCCCCGAATTCCTCGACCTGGCTCCCCGCCACGCCCGGTCCGGTCATTTCGGGCAGCAGCGGCACCGGGAGCGAAGTCACGCTCCTCTCCGATGCCCGTATCAACGGGGTTTCGCTGTTTCAGACGGAGATATTCGGCGCCGCGCTTGACGGATCGGGCGCCGATTTCGATCTCACCGGATATGGCGGCTGGATAGACGGGGCGATGGCGTTCATCGCCTATCGGGGACAGAGGCAGTTATGCGGCGGTGTTGGCGGTTTGTTGCCGGTCTGCACACAACAGAAGATTGTCTTCGCCCATGCGTTCGGGACGGCGTGGACCGGACCGGTTCGTGACGTGCTTACCTTTGAGGGCAAGATGTTCGGTTTCGATACCGAAGCCTCGAGTGTGATGTTCGGACGCCGGGTCGGTGGCGACGCCAGCATCGAGTTGCATCCGACTTCCGGCGACTTCCCGGTAATGGACGTGTATTTCACCAACATGAGATATGGTAGCGGCGGCAAGGCGGCTGGCGGCTCCCTGACCTGGTACGATGTGCGCGGCGAAGCACCCGCGGGCATCGCCTCCCCGGCATACCGTCAGAACGGTCTCGAGGCAGGGATCTATGGGGCGGAGGGCCCGCAGGCTGTCGGCGGCACGTTCGAACGGGAGAGCATCGCCGGTGCATTCGGAGCGGGATTCGCACACTGACTTCCGGCCCCGCACTCCACTGAGGCCTTCCACAATGCCTGAACAGCCGAAAGGCGCGATCATGATCGTGCGGGTGTTTTTCGCCGCTGCTTTCCTTCTATCGTCGGCCGGGGCGTTCGCCAAGGCCGGCGATACAGCGCCCGAAGGTGCTACGGGAGTGGCAGATCCGTCTCTCGCGACGGCGATGCAGGAAATGATTGTCGCGGCGAATCCGCACGCGGCGAGGGCCGGGGCTGAAATTCTGGCGCAGGGCGGCAGCGCGGTCGACGCTGCGATCGCCGCGCAAATGGTGCTGAATCTGGTCGAGCCGCAATCCTCCGGCATCGGCGGCGGCGCCTTCATGCTCCATTTCGACGCGGAGAGCGGACGCACGGTCAGCTATGACGGGCGCGAGATGGCGCCGGCGCGGGTGCGGGGCGACATGTTTCTCAATGCCGACGGCAGCGCGCCGGGCTATTTCGAGGCACTGCTCGGCGGACGTTCGGTCGGCGCGCCGGGGCTGTTGCGCATGCTTGAGCGCGCCCATGCGGACCATGGCCGCCTCGCCTGGGAAAACCTGTTCCAGCCGGCCATCGCCCTGGCTGAAACAGGGTTCGCGGTCAGCCCGCGCCTGAGCAAACTGGCCGGCATGATCCCTACGCTGAAGGCATTTCCCGGTACGGCGGCGTATTTCCTGAGCACGGACAGTGCGGCGAAAGCCCCCGGGACATGGCTGCGAAACCCGGAATTCGCGGCGACACTGCGTATCGTCGCCAAAGGTGGCGCGGACATGTTCCATGAGGGCGCCCTCGCCCGTGACATTGCGGTTGCGGTCGCCGGCGCGGCGCACAATCCGGGATTGCTCACAATGGAAGACCTTGCGGCCTACCGGGCCAGAGAGCGCCCGCCCGTATGTCTGGTCTATCGTGGCCGTCGCGTTTGCGGCATGGGGCCGCCCAGCTCGGGCGGGATCACGGTGCTGCAAATTCTGGGTCTGCTCGCCGCGCACGACATGCCGCCTGCCGGCTCCGCGGAAGCGGTGCATCTGATTGCGGAGGCCATGAGGCTCGCCTATGCCGACCGCGATCACTACATCGCCGACCCGGATTTTGTTGCCGTGCCGACAAACGGCCTGCTTGACCCGGTCTATCTGGCGGGGCGTGCGGGCCGGATCGACCCGGCGCGCGCTGCCGGCCTGCGCCGGCCGGGCGTGCCGGCGGGAGCCGAACCGCGCACACCCGCGGCAGTGTCGGCCGAGTCACCTTCGACCACGCATATGAGTGTGGTGGATGCGCGCGGCAATGCGGTGGCGCTGACCTCCAGCATCGAATTTGCGTTCGGCTCGGCATTGATGGTGCGCGGGTTTCTGCTCAATAATCAGTTGACCGATTTCGCCTTTGTTCCCGAGAGGGACGGTGCGCCGCACGTCAACCGCGCCGCACCCGGCAAGCGACCGCGCAGTTCCATGGCGCCGACCCTGGTCTTCGACCCGCAGGGCCGCCTTTCGCTGGTTCTGGGCTCGCCCGGCGGGTCGCGCATCATCTGCTATGTGGCACAGGCGGTGGTCGGCGTTGTCGACTGGGGGCTGGATGCGCAGGAAGCGGCGGCGCTGCCGCATTTGTGCAACCGCAACGGCGCAACGGAACTGGAAGCGGGAACGACCCTCGCCGCCCTGGCGCCAGCGCTGGAAGCGCTCGGTCACGAAGTGGCGGTGCGCGACATGAACAGCGGGCTGCATATCATTGCCGTGCCGCCCGCGGCGGGCCGGCGCCTGCATGGCGGCGTGGACCCCCGCCGCGAGGGCATGGCGCTGGGCCGCTGACCGTGCGTGCCTGCCGGCGCCGGGCAGCGGATTCCGGCGCGTTTTCAACCCTCGGTGTATCTGCTATGCTCGCGGCACACATGGCGCGCTGGCGACCATGCGGCGCGCCCCTTAGGGAGGGTATTCACACAATGTCTATCGCGCGATTGATATCGGGCGCGTCTGCGCTCGCCGCGCTGTCATTGAGCTTCGCCGTCTTCGGCGCCGACTTCGATGACAAGCCGCTGGAAGAAAACTGGGCGCCAACCGAATGGGGGGCGGATGACAAGGTGGGTGCGGCGAACCGCACTACACCTGAGATCGTTCTTGCCGCCATCGGGCTGGTGAAGGAAGGCAAGACCGCGACACTCGGCAAGCTCTATCAGTCGGAAGTGCCGCTGTTTGGGCCGCGCACCTATCAGATGACCATTCCCGGCACGCCGACCGGCGGCCCGTTCGGCCATAATGCGCTGGTTTATCACGATGAAATGCTGACCACCGAAATCGGCCAGGTTTCGACCCAGTTTGACGGCCCGGGTCATATCGGTGTGCGCACCTCGCAGGGCGACTTTTTCTATAATGGCCGCGACCCGCTCAAGACCTATGAGCGCGGCGCAGGCGGCCGCGTTGTCGGCATGGGCGATCTGGGTGTCGAGTTCATTGCCGAGAAGGGCTTTGTCTGCCGCGGCATTCTGCTCAATGCACCGGCCTACAAGGGCATGAACCCGCTGCCGATCCCGACCACCACCGACAGCCCCGGCATTGTCACCGCGGACGATGTGCAGGGCATGGTTGCGGCCCAGGGCCATGACCCGATCGGCGAAGGCGATTGCGTATTTCTCTATACCGGCCATGGGGATCTGTGGGCCAATGCGAAATGGCCGGGCATGAGTTCGGAAGAACGCGCTGCTGCCCGTGCCACCTTCACTTCCGGTGAACCCGGATTCGGCATCAGCGCGTGCGAATATATGGCGTCGCGCAAGATCATCATGACGGGCGGCGACACGTCCGCCAATGACGCGCAGCCGGTCGGCGAAGCCGAAGGCTATGCGGTGCCGTGCCATACCGAGTTGCAGACCCGCCGCGGCATCTGGAACCTGGAGAATCTGGACTTCGCGCCGCTGCTTGAGGCCGGCGTTACCGAGTTCCTGTTCGTCTGGGCGCCGTTGAAGCTGGTCGGCGCTACCGGTTCGCCGGGCAATCCGGTCGCGATTTGGTAAGTCACCGACTTGAGCGAGTGCGAGCGCTGGCGGGGCCGGCGTTTGCGCTCGCCTTCCTGCTTGCCGCGACGCCGGCGGCGGCGCTGGAAATCGTCAATGAACACCCCGAGCCGGCAAAGATCGTGATCGAACGCTGGGTGCAGTTCGTATCCGCCGGTGCGACCGCGCGCTTCCGCCCCTGGGACGATCCGACGCGGATCAAGGTGGAATTGCGTCATCTTCGCCTTTCGTGCATGGCCGGTGCGGACTCGCATGTTCGACTCGCCGACAACAAATGCTTTGTCGATGGAGAACTTGCCGGTGAAGGCCAGTTTCGCATGTAGGGGTCCGGGTCGACTGGCGGCATTGCTGCTCGCTGCCGCCCTTCTCGCGCCCATGACGGCGGCGCAGAATGCGCCCGGTCCTCCCGCCAACACACTCTATCCTCTGCCCGACGTGGAAGGCGCGGTGCCATGGGAATGGCTGGCAGGAGTGCAGATGGTGTTCGAAGGCATCGACCTTGTGCCCGACTACCGCCCCGAACTGCGCGCACTCGACGGTGAACAGGTGACGCTGGTCGGGTTTTTGATGCCGCTTTCCGCCGACGGCAAGCGGCAGTTGCTCAGCATGATCTCACCCAACTGTCCGTTTTGCCTGCCCGGCGGGCCCGCAACCTTCGTCGAACTCCTTGCGGACCGGGCGATCGACTGGACCGACGACGCAGTGGTGGTGGGCGGCCGCCTCGAATTGCTGGAGGACGATTGGTCGGGATATTATTACCGGCTGCATGACGCGCGGCGGCTGGCCGGACCGGCGGCCTGAAGCGCCTATTCGCCGCGAATGAACCCGTTGGTGATCGGATAGCGGCGGTCGCGCCCGAAGGCGCGGCGTGTGATCTTCACCCCCGGCGGCGCCTGCCGCCGCTTGTATTCCGCGATATAGAGCAGGCGGCGGATACGTTTGACCGCCGCCTCGTCATGGCCGCGCGCGATGATCTCCGAGATTGGCAATTCGTGCTCGACAAGGCATTCCAGCATGTCGTCCAGCGCGTCATAGGGGGGCAGGGAGTCTGCGTCCTGCTGGTCCGGTTTCAGTTCCGCCGAGGGTGGCTTGACGATGATGTTTTCCGGAATCACGCGCCCTTCCGGTCCCTGCGCGCCTGCCGGGCGAGCGGTGTTGCGCCAGCGCGCCAGGGCGAACACGTCCGTCTTGTAGACATCTTTCAGCACTGAATAACCGCCGCACATGTCGCCATAGAGCGTGGCGTAACCCACCGACATTTCCGACTTGTTGCCGGTGGTCACCAACATCCATCCGGTCTTGTTGGAGAGCGCCATCAGCAGGGCGCCGCGAATGCGCGCCTGCATGTTCTCTTCGGTCTCGTCCGCCTTCTGCCCTTCGAACAGCGGCGCCGTCATGGTTTCGAAGGCGGTATGCGCCGCCTCGATCGGGACAGTGTCGCATCGGGCGCCAAGCAGGGCGGCGCATTCGGCGGCGTCGCTCAGGCTGTGGTCGGAGGAATAGCGCGACGGCATTCGCACGCAACGCACGCGCGCCGCCGACAGCGCGTCGACTGCCACCGCTGCCGTCAATGCCGAATCAATTCCGCCAGAAAGGCCGATGATGACTCCGGGAAAGCGGTTTTTCTCCACATAGCCGCGCAGGCCGGTGACGAGGGCATGATAGGTCTGCTCATGTCCTTCCGGGCGCAGGGCAATGCGTCCGCCGGCAGTGGCCAGCCCGGAATCGTCACGCGACCATTCGCAGAGCTCGGCGCAGGACCGCCATGACGGCGCCAGCAGCTTGACATTGCAGCGCGCATCGAGCGCGAACGAGGCGCCGTCAAACACCAGTTCATCCTGGCCGCCGACCTGATTGACATAAATGAGCGGCAGGCCGGTTTCCGCCACCCGCGCTGCGGCGAGCGTCATGCGTTCGTCTTCCTTGCCGCGTTCCCAGGGTGAGCCATTGAGGGCGACCAGCAGCTCGGCGCCCGATTCCGACAGGGTTTCCGCCGGCTCCGGCGACCACATGTCCTCGCACAGCAACACTCCCAAGCGAAGACCGCGAAACGCCATGGGGCCGGAGGGCGGTGCCGGCGCAAACAGGCGGCTCTCGTCGAACACGCCGTAATCGGGCAGCTTCTGCTTGTACCGGACCGCCTTGAGCACGCCGCCCTCAAGCAGCAGCGCAGCGTTGCGCAGCACCTTCCCGTCACGCCACGGCGCGCCGACCAGCACTGCCGGGCCGCCATCCGCCGTGTCGGCGGCCAGCGCTCCCACCGCTGCCTCGACGCGGTCGAGAAATGACGGACGCAGAACGAGGTCTTCCGGCGGGTAGCCGGACAGCATCAGCTCCGAAAACACGATCAGATGCGCGTCGCACGAGGCGCGCAGGCTGCGCACCAATCCGGCATTGTGGTCGATATCGCCAACGATCGGGTCGGTCTGGGCGAGCGCGAAGGAAAGCTGGTCCGTCATGGGAAGGCGGTCTGTGTGTCGGTGGATCGTTCGTGGTGTCAGCAGGGCGCCGCGCGCCATGTTTACAGCAAGCGCCGTGATTTCGCAGCGCTGCCGTTGACGCTGCGCGGGCGGGGCGTAACATCGGGCCGCGTCCTGCGGGGGCGCGGTGCCGCTGCAAGCAGGAGCCTGCAATGATCGTCAAGCAACTCTATACGGAAAACGCCTATCGCAATTTCAATTATCTGATTGCCTGCCCGGAGACCGGCGAGGCGCTGGCGATCGATCCGCTTGACCACCGCCGCTGCCTCGCGGCGGCCAAGGACAAAGGCTGGCGCATTACGCAAATTCTCAATACGCACGAACATGGCGACCATACCGGCGGCAATCGCGCGATGATCGCGGCCACCGGCGCAAAACTGCTCGCCCATGCCGGCGCTCGCGACCGTATTCCGGGGATCGACACGGGCCTTGCCGCCGGCGATGTCGTCAAAGTTGGGCGCACGGTGGAACTGGAAGCGCTCGACACGCCCGGCCACACGATGAGCCATGTCTGCCTGCTGTCGCGCACTGACCAACCGGCGCTGTTTTGCGGCGATACGCTGTTCAATGCCGGCGCCGGCAATTGCCATAACGGCGGCCATCCGAGCGAACTCTATGATACCTTTGCCGGTCAGCTTGCCGGCCTGCCCGAGGACACGCTGATCTATCCCGGGCATGACTATATGGAAAACAACCTTGCCTTCACGCTGGACCGCGAGCCGGACAATGCGCGGGCGCGGGCGCTGAGCGGCGAAGTCGAGAATCAGGACCCGCATGCGGCCAGGGTCACGACGCTGGCGCTTGAGAAAGAGATCAACACATTTTTCCGGCTGCACAGCCCCACCGTAATCGCGCGGCTGCGCGACTCCTGGCCGGAACTGCCTGACTCGCCGACCCCGCGCGACGTGTTCCTGGGCTTGCGCGCCCTGCGCAACAAGTGGTGAGAGGCGGGCCTTCGGCCCGCCACGGAAGTGTTACCCTTCGGGCGCCGACTCTGTCTCGTCCAGCAGCGGGCGGATCACCTTGCGCTTGAGGTCGATTCCCACCCCGCATTTGCAGCCGGGGCAGGTGCGGCAGACCTCGAGCCCGAGCGCCATCGCCGTATCGACCGCCTGTTCGCGTTCGCCCTCGGCCGCTGCGGGATCGAGCCGGATGCGCTGCAATTTCAGCAATGAAAACGGGTTGCCCCAGCGATAGGCGCCGCCTTCATCACGGTGTTCGTTTCCATCGGTGTCGAAATTGCGCGCGTGCATGGGGCATTTGTCGAGGCAGGCATAGCATTCGATGCACGCGGTCAACGCATGATAATCGTCGGGCGCCGCGACGTTCAGATCATTGCCGCGCACGCCGTTGGGGAGATGTCCACGCAATTGCCGCGCCACCCCGTCGCGGCGCGCGATCAAGTCCCGGACGACCGGCAGTGCGCCGGGTGCGCTCAGCACATCGCCCTCACGCACGCGCGCGCGGCAGGCAATGCGCGGGCGTCCGTTGATGTCGATGGTGCACACGCCGCAGGTGCGGTTGCGGCAGCCATAACGGAACGCCAAGTCAGGCATTGTCGCGGCCTGCGCCTGCAACAGCACGTCCAGCGCCATGGGCCGTTCGCCTTCCTCGCGCGGCTCGTAGTCGAAGGCGACAGCCTCTGCGGCGCCGTCGCGCACGGTCAGCAGCGAAACTCTCATGCCGCGCTTGCCGGCGCCGGAATTTCACCCATTACCGCGCGGTAGCGCTTTTCCAGGACGCGGTCCTGGGTGCGCCCGGGCAGCGCGCGCAACAGTTTGAGCCACAGCTTGCGCTTGCGGTCTTCGATGAGGAAGGGCAGCAGGCGCCGCAGGGGCGTCTTCCGGTGCATTTCGCGGCGTACTGTCAGGGTGCCGTCGGAGGTGTACTGCGCGACCGTCGAATAGGGTTGTCCGAACAGTATGGATGTGTCGCCTCGATCGAGCCGCACATGCGCCCCCAGGCTGTGTTCGCGTGCTTCGGCGCTGAGGGCGACAATTTCGGCGGTATCCAGCATGTTTGCCAGTTCCACGGCGTCGATGAAGGATTGGTTCCAGACGCTTTCGCTCCCTATTCGCGCCTTTGCGGCTGCGCTTCGCAAGTCTTGCAGTTCGGCCTTGAAATGTGCGATCGACTCCGCCGTTCGTGCCGGGCCTATGCCTTCCCAGCATGCGGCCTGCAGGCGTTTGACAAGCAGCGCCGGCGCCTCTCCATTCCCGGTTCCGAAGCGCGCGCGGGCGGCAGTGGCAAGCGTCACGAAAGGCGCTTTCGGCGCGGCCTGACGCCGGCCCGCGGCCAGCGCACGCACGGCAGCGGCGCGCCCGGCGCGGGCGCCGAAGATCGGCCCTTCGGACAGGGAGGTTGAACCGAGGCGGTTGGCGCCAAACAATCCGCCCATGGCCTGGCCGGCGGCGTGAAGGCCCCGCGGGGCACCGCCGATGGCAGCGCCGTCCGCGTCAGTCCGCATGCCGCCCATAGCGTAATGGGCGCCCGGCCGCACTTCCCACATTTCCTGACACTGCGCCGCCTTGCGGCCCCAGGCCTGACGCACGGTCGCCATGACGCCGGACAGGGAATTCTTCAGGAAGGCATCGTAGTAGCGCCCGGCATGTTCGAGTTTCGCATTGCCGGTGAGATCAAGATAACAGCCGCCGCGTTCGGTGCCGCGTCCTTCCGCGACGGCGCGCACGATGGCGGCGGAACATTCGGCGCGCGTGCGCATCATCACCCCGTCAAGGATGACCTTGCCATTGCGGTCGCGCAATACGCCCAGATATCCTGCCGTCGCCGGCTCGCCGGCGCACAGCCCCTCATAGGCCGGCGGATGAGTCATGCAGAAGGGCAGGAATTGCACCTGCTCCATATCGACGAGCTCCGCTCCGGCGCGCAGGGCCAGCGCATATGAGTCCCCTGTATTGCCGCGCATCGTGTCGGTCTTGGGGAAATAAAGCGTACTGAGACCGCCGGACGCAATCACCACCGACGGCGCACGCACTGCCACGAACACCCCGTTCGCGGCGTCATAGATGATGCCGCCGACGACTTCCCGCCCGCTCCCCCGGTCGGCGATGGCAGCGTCGAGAAACCAAGCGTCTTCCATGTATTCGATGCGGTGTCCCTGAACCACGGCGTTCCACGCCGCATGCCCTACGGCAAGGCCGCCATTGCGGTGGCCGACGGAGCGCCGCCGGGTATGTCCGCCAAGGGGAAGCGCCAGCGCCCTGGGGCGGTTTTTTTCTTCTTCGATATCAGGGCGCACACCGTGCCGGCGCAGCCAGTCATAGGCGTCGCGCGTGTCCTGGGCGAAGGCGGCGGTGATTTCCGGCGAGGGAAGGTCGGCACCGGCGACGCGAAGGTTCTCCGCCAGCGCGTCTTCCGAGTCGTCTTCATCGCCGCTGGCGCGGACGGTAATGATTCCCTCGGCGATCTTGGTATCGGAACAGCCGATAGGGTCCTTGGCGGTGACGAGCACGCGAGCGCCGGCCTCGGCGGCAGCGTGCGCCGCCGCGCTTCCTGCGCCGCCTGAACCGACCACAATCACGTCATAGTCGCGCCACACGGTCTCAATGGTCATTCACATGCGTCCTTTCGTGTCTCGGGCAGGGGTGTCAGGCGTGTTCGGCGAGGAAGGCCAGCAGCAACTCCGCCACCGCTTGCGGCTGTTCCTGCTGTACCCAGTGGCCGGCGCCGGGGATGAGGTGGCAGCCGCCCATTTGCGTGCAGGCGCGCGTCTGCATCGCCTCGTAATCGCCGGGCTTCTGGTAAATTCCCCAGTCCGCGGCGCCGGCGATGAACGCCGACGGTACGTCGATAGTGCGGCCGGTGAAGGTACGCAAATCCTCAGTATTGGCGCCGCTCGTCATGCAGCGGTACCATTGCAGCCCGCCCTGAAACCCCGTGCGCGCAAACGCCTCGCTGTATACCGCCAGTTCGTTGTCGGGGAGCCATTCGCATGCCGCGGTCTGCGCCGGCGACGGCATCTCCGGCGCCACTGTTTCGGCCATCGTGCAGCCATGGTCCATGATGTAGTAGGTCGGCAGTTTCGCCAGTTCGGGCGCTGACCAGGAGGCCAGTGGAACGGGCTGGTTGTCCGGCCAGTCCGCGCTTTTGAAATGGTAGTAGGCACGCAGAAAGTCATGCAGCCCCTGCGGGCAGTCGCGCATGTCCGCATCGGCCTGGCGCGTGGAATAATACCACTGATAATGCTTGCGCGGACGATCCAGCGCCGCCAGCGCGTCATGAACGTCCGGCGCGGCCACCCCCCGGCGGGTGAGTGCGGGAAAATCGGATACGCCGCCGAACGGCGCGCTCATCAGCACCGCCGAGCGGAAAATATCGGGACGAATCAGCGCGGCGTACGCTGTGAGGGGCGACCCGAAATCATGTCCGACAAGGGCAGCAACGCTGCGGCGCCCCAGCGCGAACAGCAGCCCGATTACGTCGCGCACCAGATTAAACATACGGAAGGACTCGAGATCGCCGTCATATGCGCCGTCCCACCCGGTGGTGCGGCCGTAGCCGCGCAGGTCGGGCGCAACCACATGATAGCCGGCGCCGGCGAGCGGCAGCATCACCTTGCGCCAGCTATAGGCAAGTTCGGGAAAGCCATGCAGCAGCATGACGCACGGCCGACCTCCCTCCTCGAACCCGGCTTCGAGCACGTGCATGGTGAGCCCGTTGCCGTTTTCGATGAAGCGCGTGCGAACGCCGTCAGGCAAGGGACCGGCCGCCGGCCGGCCAGTCGTGGAATCGGTCATGGATGTCTCCTTGATATGGCCTGTGCCGGCGGGTCAGCCGGCTTCGCCGCCGAGGCGGTCCCGCTCCTCGCGTACCAGGTCGAAACCGGTGCGCAGCAGGCGTGCAGAGGCCTCGCGGGTCATGAACCCCGCATGCGCCGTAAGTATTACATTATCCAGTTTCCGCAAGGGATTGTCGTCCGCCGGCGGCTCATCGGCGAAGACATCGAGGCCGGCATGGGCAAGGCGGCCGGCACGCAGTGCTGTCACCAGTGCTGGTTCGTCGATCAGCCCGCCGCGTGCGGTGTTGATCAGGATTGCGCTACTCCGCATCAAACCCAGCCGCCGCGCGTCGAACAGGCCCGCGGTCTCGTCATTCAATGCCAGGTGGAGCGACACCACATCGGCGCGGGCCAGCAGGTCGTCCAGCGCGCAGGCGCGGCAAGGCAGGCTGTCAGGGACGCCGCTGCGGTTCCAGGCCAGCACCTTCATGCCGAGCGCCGCGCCCAGGCGCACCATCTCGCTGCCTATGCCGCCCGTGCCGATGACGCCGAGTGTCTTGTCGGCAAATTCGATACTGTCGCAGGTCTCCCAGCCGCCATCGCGGATGATCCGGTCCATGGCGGTGATGCGGCGTCCGGCGGCGAACATCAGGGCAACGGCGTGTTCGGCAACGCTGCGGTCGCCATAACCCTTGATGGTGCGTACCACGATGCCGCGCGCCTGCGCCGCCACGAGATCAATATAACTTCCCGCTCCGGTGCCGAGAAACACAAACGCCTGCAAATCCGCCGCTTCTGCGATCATGGCGGCGTCGATGAGGGTGTGGTCGACCACAGCGATGCGGCAGCCCTGCAGCAGCGCCCGCGCGCGGTCGCGGGTTGCATCGCCCACCGAAATCTCCAGCCCCGGCGCCCGAGCGCGCAGTTCATCATCCACCAGGTCGGCGAGAAAGGCGGGGCAGTCGATAAACCGTGCAGTCATGGATCCAAGCTTTCGTGAGGTGCGCGGCACCCTGTTATAGTGCCTGTCACGCGGTGTTGCTGACAAGCGCGACGCTGCGCCGGCGGCACGGACAAGAGCGGGGAACAGCCATGGCGGGCGATAATCTCACCAACGCGATCGGCGAGCAGCAGGGGCTTGAGATGTTCGGCGGCGTCAGGCGCCGCATGCGGCGCGCGCGCCCGGCCCTCGCCATCACTGAAGCAGCGCGCCAAACCCCGGTTTTCGCGGAAACTGATGTGTTGGTGGTGGGCGGCGGCCCGGCCGGCACGGCGGCGGCCGTTTCGGCCGCGCGCCTGGGCGCCGACACCATGCTCGTCGAGCGCTACAACCATCTCGGCGGCCTCTCCACCGGCGGTCTTGTCATCTGGATCGACCGCATGACCGACTGGAACGGGCGTCAGGTCATTGCCGGCTTCGCCCGCGACGTGCTTGACCGCCTTCCCCCGGAGGCTGTGCAGGGACCGGCGCGCGCCGACTGGGGATCGCGGGATGCCGCCACCGCAGCCTATTGGGCGGCGCGCACGTCGGCCTATCACGGCATCGTCACCTGGGCGCCCACGATCGATCCGGAGGCACTCAAGACGGCCTCGTTGGCGATGGTGCGCGAATCCGGCGTGCGCCTTGTGCTCCACGCCTGGGCGGCAGCGCCCATCGTCGAGGAGGGACATATGCGGGGCGCGATATTCGAGAGCAAGGAAGGCCGCCGCGCGATCCTCGCCAAGGTGGTCGTTGATACCACCGGCGATGCCGATTTGCTGGCCCGTGCGGGCGCGCCATGCGTCGGCGATATCGACGAAAGCGATATTCATCACTGCATCAATACCGCCTTTCTGGCCGGTGGCGTGGATATGGCGCGCTGGCTGGCGTTCCGCGCGGAAAACCGCACGGGCTTCGGTGATTTCATGGCCCGCGGGCGCGCCGAAATCGGCTCGTTCGAAAAGCCGTTCGTCTCCTGGCGCAACGATGTGGCGCTGTTCATGGGGCCAAGGCTTTCGGGGTATGACGCATGCAATGTCGAGGACCTGACGGAGGTGGAACAGCGCTCGCGGGATCTCACCACCCGCCATATCGCCTTCTACCGGGCGCACGCCCCCGGGTTCGAGCAGGCGTTCCTGATGCTGGGCGCGCCGCAAATCGGCGTGCGCCACAGCCGCCGGATTGCCGGACAACGCGCCGTGACGCGCGCGCAATGGGATGAAGGCCGCGTCTGGGACGATGAGATCGGCGTGTCGCCGTCATTGTCGCCGAAATTCCCCAGCATCTCAGTGCCCTATGGTGCGCTTTTGCCGCAGCAGATCGAGGGGGTGCTGGGCGCCGGCCGCCATATTGCGTGCGATGCCAGTTCACATTCCTTCCTGCGCGAAATTCCGCAATGCTGGCTGTCGGGGCAGGCCGCAGGTGTGGCAGCGGCTCTGGCGGCCGATGGCGGCTGCGCGCCGCGCGCCCTGGCGCCACGGGTCATCCAGCGCGCGCTGCTCGACCAGGGCGTGTGGTTGTCGCCGCACATTTCCGCTCCGGCCGAGCGGCGCGCCGCCGCGGGCTAGTCTGCCGGGCGCGGTATCAGGCGCAGGGTGTTCTCCGCTGCTTCCTGCACTGCTTCCTCGCTCATCACCAGCACGATATGGCCGCCCAACGCCCACAGATCGGCGAGATCAGCGTAATGGTGCGAAAGTGGATGCCCGGACTGTCCCGTGTGGATTACCGCGCGCGTGCCGTCAGCGTCTGAAAGGTCGAAAATGGCGCGTAAGCCGGCGCCATGCGTTTCGGCGAAGGGTGCGGACTCGTTGTCGATACGCGTGTTTGCCTGCATCACCGTGTACGGGCCGCCGCCATGTTCGCGCTCGATAGCGAACAACTCCCGCACCACCGGTATCGAGTCGCTCAGCAAATGCCGGCTGACCGCCTTGTGCGCCTCGCCCCAGCGCCAGGAGTCCGTGTCGGCGCCGTGATGTTCGCGAATCCAGGCGAGGCCATCCTCAAACGCCTGTGCGAGCATGGTGCGGCAGTCATCCTCCGGCGGTCCGCACCATGAGGGGGCGCGGGTGAGCACATGGCGCACCATAGCCGGACGGCGGCCGCCATAGCGCCCGCGAAACGCCGGCAGGTTGCGGCCAATCAGCCTGTGCGTCAGGGCGCGGAACCAGGCTTGAAAAACCAGCGGTTCGGAGTCGTCCACTGACATGCGCCTGTCCCATGCCGACAATCGCTCATGCCATGGAGAATCTGCAATGGCGGGAAGCATCAGCGGCAGAAATTCCCGGGCCATCAGCGATACAATGTCCGTCTGCAACGCTGCGAAATTGTCCGCGTCCAGGCGGTGCGATGCGGCGAGGCTCTCGGCAATGCGCCGCGCGCGGTAATCTTCCGGCCAGTCACGCGAAATGAAATGCGCGTAATCCGGCGGTGTGATGTCCTGATTGGCAGTGACAATCAGCCCTGACGGGGGATTGCGCAGCTGCGGCAGGGCGTCGAACGGGATAACTCCGGTCCAGTCGCCGGCGCCGCCGGGCACCGCCGGCAGCCAGCCGTCATGGGCGCGCCGCACCGGCACGCGTCCGGCCGCCACAAATCCGATGTTTCCTGCCCGGTCGGCCAGTACAAAATTCTGCATCGGGACGTGAAACCCCTGCAGCGCGCGGAACAGGTCATCGACAGAACCCGCCCGCGCGAGTGCGAACCCGGCGGCGGCAGTCGTGTCGTCGTCGGCGAACGCCGTCCATGACAGGGCCATCCGGCGAGAGCCGGCGAACGGGGCAAGGTTTGACACTACCGGCCCGTAACGGGTCTCATGCACCTTATGCAAGATCGGCGTGCCGCCGCGCACCTGCAATATTTCGGTGCGCGAGGTCTCCTCCTCGCCGTCAGCGACGATGAACAGGTCCTGCACATCGGGTCCGGTATTGGTGACTCCCCACGCAGCGTCGTCATTGCGGCCGACGACGATTGCCGGAATGCCCGGAATGGTAGCGCCGGCCACGTTGAGGCCCGGCGCGCGCAGATGCGCGAGATACCAGGCGGCGGGAGCGCTCAGGCCGAGATGTGGATCATTGGCGAGGATCGGCGCGCCGCCGACAGCGCGTTCCGGGCCGATAACCCAATTGTTGGACCCAGGAGGCGGTGGGCCGCCGCCGGGCCATGCCGCGGCAAATTGCTCCGGTTCCAGCACCGCTTTCATTTCCGCCCGCAGCGCTTCCTCGGTGGCGTTGCCTGACAATCGCAGCGCCATCAGCTTCACCATCAGCACCGAATCCGCCGGCGTCCAGGGCGGCGGGCGATGGCGCAGTGCCAGCAATTCCGGCGGCAGCCATGTCTGTGCGGCAAGCGCCGCATTGATCCCGGCCGCATAGGCATTCATCAGCTGCTGCGCGTCCCTGGGCAGCGCCGCAGCGTTGCGCTCGGCAACATGATGAAGACCGAGCGTGCGGAAATACCTGTCGGCGCCGATGGAGCGTGTGCCAAGAACCGACGCCAGTTCCCCACGGCCCAGCAGGCGGCTGAATGCGATCTGGTAGAGGCGGTCCTGGCCGTGAACGAAACCGAGGCCGAACCAGGCGTCGCGCTCGCTTTGCGCGTTGATGTGGGGGATGCCGTGCGCGTCGCGCAGTATCTCTATCTCGGCGTCGGCACCGGCAGCCTCCACCACGCCGTCGAGCACCGGCAGCGACGCCCGCATGGCGAACAAGATGGCGCCGGCGGCCGCCGCTGCCAGCAATGCCAGGGCGGCAGCAAGGCGGCGCAGCCAGCGCAGGGTCATTCCGCCGGGTCCGCGAACTCAGCGATAATGGCGGCGCGAGCGCTGTCGAGATCGGGGATGGCGCCGCGCTGCGGCGGGTCCGCATGGCCGGAAATCTTGATGGGATTGCCGGCGATACGAACCGCGTCGGCGCGTGGATCGTCGATTCCCACTACCATGTTGCGGGCCAGTATCTGCGGCTGCGATACCGCCGCGCCGACATCGTTAAGCGGCCCGCACGGCACACCTGCCGCCTCCAGGCACGCCAGCCAGTGGGCGGTGCCGGCAGTGGTCAACGTGCGTTCGAGTTCTGTCTTGAGGGCCGTAACATGCTCCATGCGCTGCGGATTGGTGCGGAACCGTGCGTCCTCGAGCAGGTCCTCGCGTTCCAGCGCTTCGCAGAGCTTGCGAAACAGCGCGTCATTGCCGGCAGCCATGATGATATGGCCGTCGCCGCTTTCATAGCACTCGAACGGCGCGATGGAAGGATGCCGCGCACCGCTGGGCGGCGGACTCTCGCCGGTCGTGAAATAGCGTGCAACCGCGTTTTCCAGGATCGCAAGCTGACAGTCGAGCATGGCGATATCGATGAACCGCCCGCGACCGGTGCGGGCGCGTTCATGAAGCGCGGCATTGACGCCGACGGCAGTGAACAGGCCGGCGGCAATATCGCCGATGGCAGTACCCACGCGCGTCGGCGGCGTATCTTCGTGTCCGGTAAGGCTCATGATACCGCCCATGCCCTGCACGACCATGTCATAGGCGGGGCGCCCGGACAGCGGCCCGGTCTGCCCGAAGCCGGAGCAGGCCGCATAGATGAGGCGCGGGAAGCGTTCGTTCAGCATCTCCCAGCCATAGCCCAGCCGGGCCATGGCGCCGGGACGGAAATTCTCCACCAGCACATCGGCGCGGGCGAGCAGGCGTTCGAACAGCGCCTTGTCGTCCGCTGCCTTGAGGTCAAGCGCGATGCTCTCCTTGCCGCGGTTGAGCGACATGAAATAGGCGGACTGGCCGTCCACCCACGGGCCATAGGCGCGGGCGTCGTCGCCCCCCGGCGGCTCCACCTTGATGACGCGCGCGCCGAGGTCGGAAAGCAGCATGGTGCAAAACGGCCCGGCCAGCACACGGGTCATGTCCAGCACAAGAAGCCCGGCCAGCGGCCCGGCGCCGTTATTCTCCTGGGTCATGGATGCGCGGTTGCCCGGTATCGTCGGTTCAGTATCCCGCAGGCGCGGGCGATGCAGCGTCGCGCATGGTATCACACAGCGCGCGCGGTTTTCCAGACCCCGGAGCGCCGTGCCGCAAGGCAGAGGCGCCCCAAGATTCCCGCGCCCGCGGCGCCAGGAATATACTGCCGGCGATGGTGTCGCGGCGGGTCGCACTCTGCTAAAAGCGGGCGCATGGTGAAGCTCGACAAGATCTATACCCGGGGCGGCGATGCCGGTGAAACATCGCTGGGCGACGGGAGCCGCGTCGCCAAGCATGATGCGCGCGTGGAAGCCTGCGGGGCCGTCGACGAGGCCAACGCCGTCCTCGGCCTTGCGCGGCGCCATTGCGCCGGCGGCGACGGCGATATGCTGGCGCGCATTCAGAACGACCTGTTCGACCTTGGTGCGGATCTCTGTGTGCCGCCGGAATCGCTGCGTGCGCAAGGCCGCCTGCGCATTTCGCAAAGTCAGATCGACCGCCTGGAGGCGGAAATCGACGCCATGAACGGGGCGCTGGCGCCGCTAACCTCATTCATATTGCCGGGCGGCAGCGCGGCCGCAGCGTGGCTGCACATGGCGCGTACCGTGGTCCGCCGCGCCGAACGGCGAGTGGCGGTATTGGCGGCAGATGACTCCGCGGCGCCGCTGCCAATGATCTATCTCAACCGCCTGTCGGACCATTTGTTTGTTCTGGCGCGGCGCTGCAATGACGGCGGCCGCGCCGATATCCTCTGGCAGCCCGGCGGAAATCAATAAGCGCAGCCTGCGCAAATCGGCACCGGAAAGGAAAGCACAAGACGATGGATTTCGGACTGCATATTGGCACGCGCGGCGCCGCAGCGACGCCGGAAGGGTTGCAGGCGATTGCGCGCCGGGCCGAATCCGCGGGCCTCAACTGGCTCGGCTTCAACGATCATGTGATCGTCACCGGAGCCGTTGAATCGCGCTATCCCTACAGTGAAAGCGGCGCCTGGCCGGCCGCCGACACCGGCACATGCCTGGAACAACTGATGGCCATTGCCCATGTCGCGGCAGTCACGCAGCGAATCCGCCTGCTTACGTCGGTCATGGTGCTGCCGCACCGGGCGCCGGTGCTGGCGGCCAAGATGCTGGCGACGGCTGATGTGCTGTCCAACGGACGCCTGACGATCGGTGTCGGTATCGGCTGGATGGCCGAAGAGATGGCGGCGCTCCAGTCACCGCCATTTGCGCGGCGTGCGCAGGCGGCGGCGGAATATATCGGCGCCTTTCGCGCCCTGTGGACCGAGGCCCGCCCGAGTTTCAGCGGCGAGTTTGTGTCTTTCGACGATATCCTGTTCGACCCGAAACCGGTGCAGCGGCCGCACCCGCCGATCTGGGTGGGCGGTGAGGGTGCCGCCGCGCAGCGCCGCGCCGGTGCGCTCGGCGATGGCTGGTATCCCGTTATTGCCAATCCGCGCCGCTCGCTCGCCACTCCCGAAGCCTACGCCGATGCGCTGGCCGGGGTGCGGCGCCACGCCGCCGAGGCCGGCCGCGACCCTGCGGCGCTTGATACCGCGCTGTTCGTGCCGTGGTACCACCTCGGGGGCGAACGGACGCAGCCGTTCACCGGGCCGCCCGGCGCCATCGCCGCCGATGCACGCGCCTGGCGCGATGCAGGGGTGAACCATCTGATTATCGGATTCGAAAGCGACGCGCTGGCGGACAGCCTTTCCCGCATTGATGCCTTTGCCACGGACGTCATCCCATTGACGCAATGACTACCGCCGAGATGGTCGCCGCGCTGCTCAAGGCTCGCGGCGTCGAACGCATCTTCGCGCTGTGCGGCGGCCATATCATGCCGGTGTGGATGGCCGCCGATGCCGAGGGCATTGCCATTGTCGATGTTCGCGACGAACGCGCCGCCGTGCATATGGCCCAGGCCCATGCCGAAATCACCGGGGGCCTGGGCGTTGCCATGGCGACCGCCGGACCGGGCGTCACCAACGCCATGACGGGCATCGCCAATGCGCATGTCTCGCGCGCGCCGGTCCTCGTCATTTCCGGCACACCGCCGAGAGCGCAGGAAAATCGCGGCGCGCTGCAGGACCTGGATCATGTCGCGCTGGTCGCCGCTGTCACACGCTATGCGCGCACTGTCCGCGATCCGGCGCTGGCGGCGCAGGAACTTGATGAGGCTGTCGCCTGCGCCCTTGGCGAGGGCGGAGAACCGGGGCCGGCCTTCATCCAGTTTCCCACCGATATTCTGCGCGCGACTCCTCCCGCGGTCACGCGCCGGGCCGAGCATTTGGCGGGGAGGGCGCGCCCGCAGCTATATCCCGATCCCGAAGCCGCAGTGCGCGCCGCCGACCTGATCTGGTCGGCGCGCCGCCCGTTGGTCATTTCCGGGCGCGGCGCGCGCGGCGCGGGCATGGAAATGACAGCACTGCTCGATCGCCTGGGTGGCGCCTATCTCGACACAGGGGAAAGCCGCGGGCTGGTGTCCGATGACCATCCCGCGGCAATCGCCGCCATGCGCGGCGCCGCAATGACCAGCGCCGATCTCGTCGTCACAGTCGGGCGACGGCTGGACTTTCAACTGGCCTATGGCTCGCCGGCGGTGTTCGGCGACGCGCAATTTGTGCGGATTGCCGATACAGCGGGCGAATTGCGCGACAATCGGCGCGGTGCGGTCGAGATTCTGGCGACACCCGCGCTGGCGCTTGCCGCCATTGCCGACGCCGCTGGCAACCGCGCACCGGCGGTCGATGGTGAATGGATCGCCGGGTTGCGGCAGGGCCACGACCGGCGATCCGCAAAATTGCGTGCGACGCTGGACTCCGCGCCCTCCGGCAGCGACGGACTCATGCACCCCAACCGGCTGATCGGCGCGCTGCGCAGCCGACTGGACGACAATGCCATCGTCATCGTCGATGGCGGCGATTTTCTGAGCTTCGCCCGTGTCGGGCTCGCGGCGCCGACAATGCTGGACTCCGGTCCGTTCGGCTGCCTCGGCGTCGGCGTGCCCTATGGCATAGCGGCGGCGCTTGCCTGCCCCGACAGGCAAGTGGTGGTGGCGACCGGCGACGGCTCATTCGGCTTCAACGCCATCGAGCTCGATACGGCGGCGCGGCATGGCGCCCGCGTCGTGTTTGTGGTGGCAAACAACGGCGCCTGGCAGATCGAGGTGCGCGACCAGACGGTCACCCATGGCAAGGTGGTCGGCACCCGCCTGCAATTCGCCGATCACGCGGCGATGGCACGCGGTTTCGGCCTGCGTGCCGAACGCGTTGCGGCGCCCGAGGACTTGCCGGCGGCGCTTGATCGCGCCTTCGCTCATGCGCCTGCCCTGCTCGATGTTCCGGTAACGCCGGAGGCGGAATCGTCGGATTCACGCGCCGGTCTTGCCTGGGTGCCGGACCTTCAACCGCTGGCTGCGTGGGACGCCGCGGAGCGCAAATGGCGCGAAACCCGGTGACGCTCCAGCGCTTTACGAAGTGCTCCCGGCGCTATTCCAACCGATCCAGAAACGCCGCAAGAGCGGCGCCGATCTCGTGCGGCGAGTCTTCCTGCACGAAATGCGACCCTGACACTGTTACTTCCGTTTGATTGGGCCATGTGCGGCAGAACTCACGCTGCGCGCCGACAAGGATGGTCCCCGGTTCGGCGTTGACGAACAATTTCGGCAGGTCGCTCCCGGCGAGCCAGGCGGCGTAGGCATCTGCGGTCGCGACCACATCCGCCGGCTCGCCGTCGACGGGAATCTGCCGCGGCCATGTCAGAGTCGGACGCCGCGACTCCCCCGGTTCGCGGAACGGGCGGCGATAGACGTCCATTTCCGCGTCGGTCAGGCCGCGCAGCACGGAATTCGGCAGCAGCAATTCCACGAACAGATTGCGCTTCAGCACCATCGTCTCGCCGTCCGGTGAACGCAGCGACCGAAAGAACCTGCGAGCCGGAGCCGGCCATTCGTGCCAGGTCACCGGGCGCACCAGTGCTTCCATATACGCGATGCCCGCGATGCGTTCGGGGTGTCTGCGCGCCCAGTCGAACCCCAGGGCCGAACCCCAGTCGTGCACCACCAGGACAGCGTTGGAAACGTCCAGCGTATCGAACCATTCGTCGAGATAATGCGCATGATCGGCAAACCCGTAGCCGCGCGAGGACTTTCCCGACTCGCCCATGCCGATCAGGTCCGGCGCAAGGCAGCGCCCGCGCCCGGCGGCATGGGGGATGATATTCCGCCACAAATAGGATGATGTGGGGTTGCCGTGCAGGAAGATGATGGTGCGGCCGTCAGCGCCTGCCTCGCCCGTATCTACATAAGCCATTTCGGAATCATGCACCGCGACGCGGCGGCGCGGATGCGGGTCGAGGGCGGAAATTTCAGGCATGGGGGTTCTCCGGAAGATATTGACGCTGGCGGCGGGGCCAGTATCGTCCAAGTGCAAACAGGGGAAAAGCGGGGCGGGGGAGTCAGGCCATGGGCCGACTGGCAGGGAAAGCGGCGCTGATTACAGGCGGCGCTTCGGGAATCGGAAAGCGCACGGCGGAACGCATGATCGGCGAGGGCGCGAAGGTACTCATCACCGACATCAATACCGCCGGACTCGCCGCCGCCGAGGCAGAAATCGGCGGCGATATCGCGTCATTTGCGCATGACGTGACCGATGAAACCAGTTGGAAGGCAGCAGTGGAGTCCGCGCTGCGCCATTTCGGACGGCTCGATGTCATGGTCAATTCGGCCGGAATCGGTACTATGGGCACGGTCGAGGAAACCTCGTTCGAAGACTGGAAGCAGGTCATGGCGGTGAACGCCGACGGCGTGTTTCTGGGCTGCAAATACGGTGTGCAGGCGATCAAGCGCACCTCGCGGGAGCCCGGCGCCGGCGGTTCGATCGTCAATATCTCGTCGGTGTCGGGTCTGATCGGTGGGCACAATCTGGCCGCCTACAATGCCAGCAAGGGCGCGGTGCGCCTGTTGACCAAATCAGTAGCGCTTCATTGCGCGCGCCGCGGCTACAATATTCGCTGCAATTCCGTTCATCCCACCTTCATCGACACGCCGATGGTGCGGGCGATGATGGACGGTGCGCCCGACCCGGACATCCTCAGGTCCAAGCTGGAGCGTCAGGTTCCCCTCGGACGCCTCGGCGAACCCGACGACATCGCATGGGGCATCGTCTATCTCGCTTCCAATGAGTCGAAATACATGACCGGCGCTGAATTCGTTGTGGATGGCGGCATCACCGCCATGTAACCCGCCGGAGCGGGCAGGGAATCCGCCGCCTCCCGCGCCTTGCGTGGTCAGCTCTGCGGCGGGTCATCCCCCGACATGGCGATGGGCAGGTCGGGGCGGGCGCCCCATTCGGCCCAAGAGCCGTCATAGACCGCCCAGTCATGCTTGCCGGCTTCGTTCAGCGCTAACGCCAGAATGCACGCCGTGACGCCGGAACCGCAAGTGGTGATGACCGGGCGCGACCAGTCGAGCCCCGCCGCCTCGAAACGGGCGCGAGTCTCCGCCGCATCCGGCATCACGGTGCCGTCGGTCAACAGGCGCTCCCATGGCAACGACAGCGCCCCTGGCATATGGCCGCCGGAGCGCACCTCGGGATAGGGGTCCGCTTCACGTCCTGCATAGCGCGCCGCAGCGCGGGCGTCGATGACCTGGGGGCCGCCCTCAGTCAGCGCGCTGCGCACCGCCTGCCAGTCGCGCACAAGGTCGCGCGGCGGCGGCGCGGAATAGGAAACCAGTGCATGCGCGGTCTCGCCGCTTTCCAGTGCACCGCCGCCAGCGCGCCACGCCGGCAGTCCGCCATCCAGGACTGAGACCTTGTCATGTCCGAAAATGCGGAACATCCACCACACGCGGGCGGCGCTGTAGAGGCCGCGCGTGTCATAGGCAACCACATGCGTGTCATTGCCGATGCCCAGCGCGCCGACCTTTTCCGCAAAGGTGGCGGCGTCGGGCAGCATGTGATCCAGCGGCCCCCACGGTTCCGGGTCCGCAATGTCGTCAATATCGAAATATACGGCGCCCGGAATATGCCCTTCCCGATATTCAGCGTGCGCGTCGCGGCCGAGATTGGGAAGATGATACGTGGCATCGACAACGAAGACCTCAGGCAGGACCGCCGTCAGGCGTGCCGCGTCGATGACCGTTGGCGGGGGCGCGCTCATGATCCCGTCTCCACGGGCGTATCGCCGCGTCCGCCCCAGTCGGTCCAGGAGCCGTCATAGATCGCGACGGCGTCACGCCCGATCAAATGCAACCCGAGCGCCAGATTGCATGCGGTCACACCGGAGCCGCAGGTGGTGATGACGGGCTTGTCGAGGTCCAGCCCGGCGCCCTGGTAGAGCGCGGCCAGCGCGTCTGCGTCCTTCATGAGCCTGTTTTCGTCATAAAGTTCCAGAAACGGCAGATTATGCGCACCGGGCATATGACCGCTGCGCAAGCCGGCGCGGGGCTCCGGTTCCGTGCCTGCGAAGCGCCCGCGCGAACGCGCGTCCAGAACCTGCTCGCCGCCGGTCTCCAAGGCGGTGCGGACCTGTCCGCAATTGCGCACACGCCCCGGCCCCCGGGCGGTAAAGTGCTGAGCCGCAGGCTGTACCGCGCCGGTTGCGAGCGGCCGCCCCTCGGCGCGCCATTTCGGCAGGCCGCCATCAAGGACGGAAACCCTGTCATGTCCGAACGCGCGGAACATCCACCATGCGCGCGCGGCGCTGCCTATGCCGGTAGCGTCGTAACAGATCACATGAGTGTCGTTGGTGATCCCCAGCGCGCCCACCTTTGCGGCGAACAGATCAGCATCAGGCAGCATGTGCGGAAGCGGGTCCGCCTTGTTCGCAATGTCATCAATGTCGAAAAACACCGCGCCGGGAATATGGGCAGCCTCGAACTCGGTGCGCGGGTCGCGTTCAAGCTGGGGCATGTGCCACGAACTGTCGACGATTCTCACCCCTGCATCAGCAGCGTGCGCTGCGAGCCACTCCGTCGAAACCAGTGCCTGCGGGTTGACATAAGCCATTTCTGCCCCCTGTTACGGTCAGCCGGGCGCCCCGTTCGACAGGGCGCTACTCGTCAAGGACGACGGTGATGCGTCGGTTGCGCCGGCCCTTGCTTTCCACCCTGGAAACGCGGACGCGCCCGATCTCTGCGGTTCGCGCAACATGAGTGCCGCCGCACGCCTGCACGTCGATGCCGGGAATTTCGATCAGCCTGACCCGGCCGGCGCCGCGCGGCGGCGCCACGGACAGTGTTTTCACCAGCGCCGGATCGGAATCCAGTTCGTCCTCGGTGATCCAGCGCGGCGCCACGGGGTGGTCCTCGGCGATCAGGCTGTTGAGGGATTCCGTCAGCGCGGTCTTGTCGGGCACGCTCTCCGGCAGGTCGAAATCAAGCCGGCTCTTGTACTCGTCCACCTTGCCGCCGGTCACCGCCCCGGAAACCAGCGCTGACAACAGGTGCAGGCAGGAATGCATGCGCATGAGCCGATGCCGGCGCGGCCAGTCGATCGCCCCTGTTACCGTATCGCCCACGGCAAGAATCGCCGCATCATCAGCAAGATGGAGCACCTCGCCATCCGCTCCCCATATCGTATCGGTAATCGCGACGGTACCCCCGTCTTCGCGTTGCAGCGTTCCCGTGTCACCGGGTTGACCGCCGCCGCGCGGGTAAAACACCGTGCGATCCAGCCGCACGCCATCCGCATCCAGGGCTGTGACCCGCGCCGTGCATTGCGCGCAACGCGGGTCGTCGCGAAACAGCAGCGCCGTCACGGGCTGGCACCGCAGTCCAGCCATTCCGGCACCGGCAGGTCCCGGGAACGCAGGAACGCGGGATTGAACAATTTGCTGGTATAGCGGCTTCCATAGTCACAGAGTACGGTGACAATGGTGTGGCCCGGTCCCATCTCCCGCGCCATCTTCATCGCGCCGGCAACATTGATGCCGGTGGAGCCGCCCATGACCAGGCCTTCCTCCTCTACGAGCCGGAACACGACATCCAGCGCTTCGGCGTCCGTCACCTGCCGGGCGTCGTCTATGGGTGCGCCCTCCACATTTCCAGTGATGCGGCCCTGGCCGATGCCCTCGGTGATCGAGTCACCCTCGATAATCGGCTGGCCGGGCGCCAGCAGCGACACCATGGAGGCGCCCAGCGGGTCCGACGCCCAGACCTGAATATCCGGATTGCGCTCCTTGAGCGCGAACGCGACCCCGGCCAGCGTGCCGCCGGTGCCAATGGCGCAGGTGAAACCGTCGATTTCGCCGTCGGTTTGGCGCCAGATTTCCGGCCCCGTGCCCTCGATATGCGCCTGCCGGTTAGCGATATTGTCGAATTGATTCGCCCAGATCGCGCCGTTGGGTTCGGTCTTGTCGAGTTCGTCCGCCAGCCGCCCGGAATATTTTACATAATTGCCGGGGTCCTTGTAGGGAACGGCCGGCACGAGGCGCAAATCGGCACCGCACAGGCGCAGCATATCCTTTTTTTCCTGGCTTTGCGTCTCCGGCAACACGATGACGGTGCGGTAGCCGAGCGCATTGCCCACCAGCGCAAGACCGATCCCCGTATTGCCGGCCGTGCCTTCCACCACCGTGCCGCCCGGGCGAAGCGCGCCGCGCTTCTCCGCATCGCGGATGATGTAAAGCGCCGCCCGGTCCTTCACCGACTGGCCGGGATTGAGAAATTCGCATTTGGCGAGAATCTCGCAGCCCGTCGCTTCCGACGCCCGTTTCAGGCGGATCAGCGGCGTATTGCCAATGAGATCGATAAAGCCCTTGCCGCGTGCCATGTTGGCGCCTCCTCGATAATGCCGGGGGAGCAGGCTTCAGGCCGCCTGCGGGCCGCGCCGCACGAAACCGCGCTGCGGGTCGTAACCGATGATCGCGCCGACCAGGAACAGTATCGTGCATCCCGCCACCACCAGTGCCCCGAGGCCGTAGAACTGCCCCTCGCTGGCATAGCGAATCAGCTGCACGCCATAGGTGAACGGGTTGAGGCTGGCCAGCCAATAGACCACATCCGCGCCCGCCTCGGTCAGATACCAGAGCGGAAACAGCGCCGGCGAAATGAAAAACATGGGAAAAATCACGAAGTTCATGGTCCCGGCAAAGTTCTCGAGCTGCTTGATGTGAACCGATAACAACAGGCCCAGGGCGCCCAGCGCCATGCCGGTAAGAAACAGCGCCGGGAAAATATAGAGCCATCCCCAAGGATTCAGAAAGGCGACATGCAACCCGGTAAAAATATCAAAGGGCAGGCATATGATAAGAAACGCATAAGCTTGAACAACAGAAATAAAAGTCCCAGACAATAATTTGGCCGTAAGCAGATACCAACGCGGCAGCGGCGCCGTCAATAATAACCTCATCATTCCCATTTCGCGGTCGTAGACCATAGAAAGGGAAGATTGCATGCCGCTAAACAAAAGAACCATGCCGATCAGACCCGGCAGGATATAATATTCGTAATCAACATTGCGCTGGATGTACGGATCACCGGCATCGACACCGTAAACGCCGCGAAAACCCACCGCAAAAACGAACAACCACAGCGCCGGACGCACAAATGCAGAGAACAAACGCCCCTTCTGTTGCAGAAACTTGGTGACTTCACGCCGGCTCAGGGCCGAAACAGCGGCAGTCGCGTGGTAAAGTTGCATGGTATTCTCCGAAAAAAGCGAAATGACGCGGGCGCCGCGGCCGTGACCGCGCCGCTTCGCCGTTTCTAAACCGTATCCTGCAGCACCTCAGAATTTGCAGGTCGTATCCCGCGCCTCATAGCCGAGCGTGTCGAGATCATTGGTCCGATGGCGAAAACCGGCTATTGGCGCGCGCGCCACCACCCAGTTCGGCGTGGTCAGCATGATTGGCTGGCGAAGCTGGTTGTTCCATGGACGGAACCCCATCCCCGGCCCCTTGCTGCCGTCTACCCTAAGCCTGCCGCTGCGCAGATACTCGCCGAGCGCCGTAGGATCGGTCGTCCTTGCCCGCGCAACGGCATTGCCGATGACTTTCATGGCGACCCACGCGCCCCAGTCCATGCCGCCCATGCGCCGCCCGTGCATGCGCTCGAACCGTCCGTGGACCTGCGGTGCGCCATGGCGCAGATAGGACCAGTGCCAGACGCGCGGTACCAGCCCACCGGCGCCGACCACCGCCGCCGCGTCCTGCGTCGCATAGGGTACGCCAAGCGCAAATTCCCCGTCTTCATCGGCGACGAACACCGCCTCATAGCGCGCCGAACCAGTGAGAAAGTCGAGATCATTACGCTCGCGCGCCGTCGGGTCGCTGCCCAGGACAAAATCCCGAATTTCGTCGATGTCGAGGCCGAACAGATCAGCGGAAAGCTCGAACGCACGCACTGTCTCAATATCTTCGAGCAGCGGGCCGCGCAAGACGAGGACGTCGTTCCACTTCTGCGCCTTGAGATACTGCGCCACGGCATCGCTGAGCATACGGCGGCTGGCTGCCGTGTGAAACAGATGCGGTCGGCAGAAATCATTGCGCAATGCATCGCCGGTGGCGGTGACGTTGAACAGAATCGTGCCCAGCCCGGCAGTGCGCGCCGCGACCTCGGCGACCACCGCGTCCGGTGCATCGATGAGAAACAGTCCGACGCCCCCGCCCAGCATCTCCTCGATGGCCGCGACCATTGCGGTCGAACCGCTGACCGTCCGCCGTTCAAGCGCGAACTCCGCCTTGGCAACACGGCGCATCTGTTTCAGCTCTTCGATCCCAAGCGCCGCGCCGGCATAGGCGCGCCGGTCCTGAATCGCGGTGGCGGAACGAATATCGACCGGGTGAATATCCCAGTCGTCGTAGCGCATATCGGGCGTTACATCGAGAAACCCTATTCCGACCGTCGGCAGTGTGTCCTGCGCCCGCGCCGCCCCGTTCGCAACCGCGAAACAGGCGGCAATCGCCAGAAGAACCCGCGTGATCATCGGTTCAGTCGTCAATTCTCACGGTATGCGGCGTGCGCCCCACCGAAACCGCTGCTACCGCGCGGTTGCGGTCCGTATCGATGATGCTGATATCGTCACTTACGCCGTTGGTGACTACGAGAAAGCGTTCGTCGCGGGTGAGCGCAGCGCCCCAGACCCGGTCGCCTGCGAGGATATATTCCTCGACGGCGCGGCTGGCGACATCAACCACTGCGACATGGCGCGCGCGGCCCAGCGTGATATAGGCGGTGCGCCCGTCGCTTGTCATGGCGAAATCGACCGGGGTGATTTCTTCCTGCCGCATTCCGCGCCTCTCGAAATAAATCTCGTCGATCACGTCATAAGTCTGTGCGTCGAGTATCGAGACCAAGCCGCCAAGCTCGTTGGTCACCCAGTATTCCTCATCGTCGGGTGTGACGATCCCGCGCCGGGGACGGTTGCCGACCAGGACTTCATCAAGGATGTCGCCGTTCCAAGGGTCGATAATGATAATGGAATTGGTGACTTCCGAAGTCACGAACACCACTTTGCCGTCATGGCGGAAGGTCACGCCCTCCGGCTCAATGCCGACATCCTCGATCACCCGCAGCGGCTGGCCGGTCGCAAGGTCAGTGACCGTAACCTCATTGTCGTCCTCATTGGCGGCGACCAGTATCTGGCCCGAAGGATCGATGGCGAAAATCTCCGGGTCCTCGCCGGCCTCGATATGGCCGATGATCTCCAGACTCGCTACGTCCAGCACTTCGATGCGATCATCGCCGCTGGCGCCGATGAGCAGGCGCGTCTTGCCGTCATGCCAGCGCATGTCGCGTGGGCGCACGCCGGTGGCGATAGTTTTGACGATCTCGAAACTCTCACCGTCGATGACCGTCACCGTATCGTCGCCCTCATTGCTCACAAAGATAAAGCCCGTCCCGGCGGCGCCGGCGCTGGCTGCCGCAAGGCCCCACAGGGCGCCCCCCGCCAGCATGGCCCTCAGCGCGTCAGTCATCATGGTCAGCGTTGCGCGTGTGAATGTCCTGCGCATGATTCTCTCGTTCATTCGATGTGAAACAATCTCGGGAAACCACCGGGCCGGACGGCCGGCGCCGGGTTCAGGCATTGGCGACCCCGGTCAGGGAGACGAATGCGTCGTGAAGATCCGCCTTGCCGGTCTGTTCGACCAGCGCCGCCGGCGCGCCCGAGGCGATAACATGCCCGCGATGCAGCACGATCACCCGATCCGCCTGTTCGGCCTCGTCGACCAGATGGGTCGCCCATAATACCGCCATGGCGTGCTGTTCGCGCAACTCCAGCACATAGGTCAGCAAGTCGCGGCGGCTCCCGGGGTCGAGACCGACGGTCGGTTCATCCATGAGCAGGAGCCTGGGGTGGTGAACCAGCGCCCGGGCCAGTTCAACGCGCCGCCGCTGGCCGCCGCTGAGCGCGCGCGAACGGTCGCCGGCGCGGTCCGACAGTTTCAACTGCGCAAGGCTTTCGGCGATGCGTTGCCGCGCTACCGCGCCGCTCAGGCCATGCAGGTTGGCATGGAAACGCAAATTGCCGCTGACCGTCATATCAAGGTCCAGGGTCGGCTGCTGAAACACCACGCCAAGGCCGGCTAGCGCCGGCACCGCGTTGCGGCGAATATCCTGCCCGTCAACCACAATGGCGCCGCCATCGGGAACGAACAGCCCCGTGAGCAACTGGAACAAGGTGGTCTTGCCGGCGCCGTTTGGCCCCAGCAACGCCACGAACTCCCCCGCGGCAATGGATATGTCTATGCCGTCAAGCGCCTTGCGCGGCCCATATGTCTTGATTACTCCGCGGGCGTCCAGAACAGTGCCCGCATCCGTTTTCGCCGCCGCGTCGTTCACGCCGTACCTCCCGCCTGGCGCTGCTGCGCTTCAGCGGGCGCCGGTTGTTCGCTGCGTTCCTGGTCCCCGGGCCCGGCGAGGCCGTGCAGCAGCGACCGGTTGCGGGCAAGGAGTTCGGTGCGAAACCGGTCGATCTCAGGATCGTCCGGATCGCGCGGGCGGCGGATCGGGACCGTCACATCGAGAATGACCCGCGATGGGCCGCGCGACAGAAACAGGATGCGATCGCCAAGATAGACGGCCTCGCGCAAGTCATGGGTCACGAACAGCACCGTGGTCGGCCGCGCCCGCCACAGATCGAGCAATATCCCCCGCAGCCGATTGGCCACCGGCACATCCAGCGAAACAAACGGCTCATCGAGCAGCATCAGGTCCGGTTCAGTGACGAAGGCGCGCGCCAGCGCGACGCGGCGCTGCATGCCGCCGGAAAGACGATTGGGAAATTCATCCAGCGAGTCGCCCAGCGCCATGCGCTCAAGCAGCGCTTCGCCGCGCCCACTGCGGTCCGTGCCGGGGGGAAGCACGATATTCACATTCTCGCGCACACTCGCCCAGGGCAGCAGGCGCGGCGTCTGAAACATGTAGGACACGCGCGCATCGCCGCCGGAATCAAAGCGGGTTTCCGCATCCGCGGCCGTATCGAGGCCGCCCACAATGTTAAGCATTGTGGTCTTGCCGCAGCCCGACGGACCGACGAAACATACGAACTCCCCGGGATGGGCGGAAAATTCGAGTCCTTCGATCGCCAGCCGTTCCCCGTCGCCGCTGCCTTTCGCATACGCCTTGCGGTCAATGCGGACGTGCAGCGCGCCATGCGCGCTTTCACTCATTGGTTTCCAGCCTGTTGCCGCGGTCTATTTCCGCCATCGCGTCAGATAGCGGTCAAGCGGCTCGACGATGCCCATTTCCACCGCCAGCATGACAATTACAAATGCAAACATATAGGCCAGTACGCCGGCGATATCGAAATACTGGAAAAAAAGCTGCATCT
>OZ241752.1:1995000-2926781 GCA_965201155.1 Alphaproteobacteria bacterium
ATTTGGGTAGAGCGTCGCGTGTTTCCCGCCGGGGGTAGAGCACTGGATGGGCTAGGGGGGGGCAAATCCTTACCAAACCTAACTAAACTCCGAATACCGGCGAGGTCAGCGCGGCAGACAGACTGCGGGTGCTAAGGTCCGCAGTCGAAAGGGAAACAGCCCAGACCGCCAGCTAAGGTCCCCAAGTCTTGTGCTAAGTGGGAAAGGATGTGGGAAGGCCATAACAACCAGGAGGTTGGCTTAGAAGCAGCCATCCTTTAAAGAAAGCGTAACAGCTCACTGGTCTAATCAAGCCGTCCTGCGCCGAAGATGTATCGGGGCTGAAGCCAAGCACCGAAGCTGCGGGTATCGGAGGACAGTTGACAGACGCTGCGCCGCGTCAATGGCGCGAACCGGCGCCTGTCATCTGTCCTCCGGTGCGGTAGCGGAGCGTTCCGTAGGCCAGTGAAGGCGTCCCGCGAGGGGCGCTGGAGGTATCGGAAGTGAGAATGCTGACATGAGTAGCGACAAAGAGGGTGAGAAACCCTCTCGCCGAAAGTCCAAGGGTTCCTGCGCAAGGCTAATCCGCGCAGGGTGAGCCGGCCCCTAAGGCGAGGGCGAAAGCCGTAGTCGATGGGAATCAGGTGAATATTCCTGAGCCCGCCGGAGGTGACGAATGCCGTAAGTTGTATCCGCTGATCGGATTGCGGGTGCAGCGAAGGCGTTCCGGGAAATAGCCCCGGCAATATGGACCGTACCCTAAACCGACACAGGTGGACTGGTAGAGCATACCAAGGCGCTTGAGAGAACGATGTTGAAGGAACTCGGCAAATTGCCCGCGTAACTTCGGGAGAAGCGGGCCCCGCACTTGCGCAAGCAGGGGCGGGGGGCACAGACCAGGGGGTGGCGACTGTTTAGTAAAAACACAGGACTCTGCTAAGCCGCAAGGCGATGTATAGGGTCTGACGCCTGCCCGGTGCCGGAAGGTTAAGAGGAGAGGTGGGAGCCTTGAATTGAAGCCCCGGTAAACGGCGGCCGTAACTATAACGGTCCTAAGGTAGCGAAATTCCTTGTCGGGTAAGTTCCGACCCGCACGAATGGCGTAACGACTTCCCCACTGTCTCCAACATCGACTCAGCGAAATTGAACTCTCCGTGAAGATGCGGAGTTCCTGCGGTCAGACGGAAAGACCCCGTGCACCTTTACTACAGCTTTGCAGTGGTGCTAGGGCTGGTTTGTGTAGCATAGGTGGGAGCCATCGAAGCGCTGGCGTCAGCTGGCGTGGAGGCATCATTGAAATACCACCCTTATCAGTTCTGGCATCTAACCGCGGCCCGTTATCCGGGTCCGGGACCCTGCATGGTGGGTAGTTTGACTGGGGCGGTCGCCTCCCAAAGAGTAACGGAGGCGCGCGAAGGTAGGCTCAAGCTGGTCGGAAATCAGCTGTAGCGTGTAATGGCATAAGCCTGCCTGACTGCGAGACCGACGGGTCGAGCAGAGACGAAAGTCGGCCATAGTGATCCGGTGGTCCCGAGTGGAAGGGCCATCGCTCAACGGATAAAAGGTACGCCGGGGATAACAGGCTGATAACCCCCAAGAGTCCATATCGACGGGGTTGTTTGGCACCTCGATGTCGGCTCATCACATCCTGGGGCTTGGAGCAGGTCCCAAGGGTTCGGCTGTTCGCCGATTAAAGTGGTACGTGAGCTGGGTTTAGAACGTCGCGAGACAGTTCGGTCCCTATCTGCCGTAGGTGTAGGAGAATTGAGAGGAGCTGTTCCTAGTACGAGAGGACCGGGATGGACGCACCTCTGGTGTACCGGTTGTGGCGCCAGCCGCACCGCCGGGTAGCTAAGTGCGGACGGGATAACCGCTGAAAGCATCTAAGCGGGAAGCCCCCCTCGAAACAAGTTCTCCCCCAAGAGCCGTGGAAGACCACCACGTTAATAGGCCGGATGTGGAAGCGCGGTAACGCGTGCAGCTAACCGGTACTAATCGCTCTTGAGGCTTGAGTTGCAATTTCCGTGCGCAGGCATCAGCCTGCTGAACACCCCTGATTTCAGCCAAATGAAGACCTCATGCGCCACCGCATACGCGCGGAGCTTGGATGACCTGGTGGTCATAGCGAGGGGTCTGTACCCGATCCCATCCCGAACTCGGCCGTGAAAACCCTCAGCGCCAATGGTACTGCGTCTCAAGGCGTGGGAGAGTAGGTCGCTGCCAGGTCTTCCAAGCCCCGCCCGACCCGCGCATGACTAACCCCCCCCCCCCCCCCCCCCCCCCGGACCTCAACACGATTTCCGCGAACCAGACCGCAACGCGGCATGTATCAACGCGGGGTGGAGCAGTCCGGTAGCTCGTCAGGCTCATAACCTGAAGGTCGCAGGTTCAAATCCTGCCCCCGCAACCACCGAGACCGACATTCCCGCAGGAGTGTCGGTCTTGCCGTTTCCAGCGCCAGCCCACTCGATGATCGCGCCGAGACCGCCCCGGAGGGTAATGTTCATCTCACCCCGTTTCGCGCCGGGTGCGAGCACGATGCGTTCGATCAGGCCCCGGATAGCGGGCGCCGCTTCGTCGCAGTCTTCCGGATGGTTCAGGGCCTCGGCGAGACGCGCCACCTTGCGCCGGTAGATATCGGCGACGTTGGGGTGGATGTCCGGGATTTCGGCCGGAACGGCGGAGAGCCGTTCGGTCAGTTCGTTTTGGCGCGCCTCAAGCTCGCGCAGCCGGTCCACCATGCCCCGGACATAGCCGCCATCCTCGATGACGGCGATGATAGAAGCGGTCTTCTTCTCGATGTCCGCCAGTTCCCTGCGGTCGTTGGCGCCCGCGGCGCGGCGGTCGCGGTTGATCCGGTTGGTCTCCTCGGCATACGCCTTCATCGCCTCGGCCGCGGCCTCCGGCGCCATCAGCCTGTCCTTCAGCCCGGCCAGCACCCGCTCCTCCAGGATGATGCGGCGAATGCCCCTGCCGTTGGAACAGGAGCCGGTCATGATGTGGCTGGAGCAGCCGTAGCGGTCTTGGCCGCGCATGGCGTAGGGACCACCGCAGACGCTGCATTCGAGCAGGCCCGAGAGCAGATGGCGGGGCCGGTGGGCGCGGTTGAGACGGTTGGTATTGGCCGTCCGCACGGCGTCGATGACGGTGGCGTACTTTTCCGTCAACTCCCCTTGCCGGTCCTTGACCGCCTGCCACAGTTCGTCTCCGACGATGCGGAGTTCGGGCACCTCTGTGACGATCCATTCTTCCGGCGGATTGATGCGCGATACGCGCTTGCCGGTCTCCGGGTTCTTGACATAGCGCAGCCGGTTCCACACCAGGCGGCCGATATAGAGTTCGTTATTGATGAACCCTGTGCCCCGCTTCGCGTGGCCGCGGATGGTGGAGTCGGTCCAGAGCTTGCCCGACGGGCCGGGTATGCCTTCATCATTCAGCCGCCGGGCAATGGCGCGCGGGCTCGTTCCGTTCGCAAACGCCCGGAACACCCGGCGGACGATCTTCGCTTCTGCCTCGTTGACGGTGCGTCCGCCCCGCGCCGGCTCGCCGGTGCTGTCGACCGCCCTCACCACGTCGTAGCCGTAGCACAGCCCGCCGCCTGACTTGCCCTTCTCCACTCGTCCTCTCAGTCCCCGGTGCGTCTTTGCCGCCAGGTCCTTCAGGAACAGCGCGTTCATCGTGCCCTTCAGCCCAACATGAAGCTCGCTGATCTCGCCCTCCGCGAGCGTCACCACCGTGACCCCGGCGAAGCGCAGGTGCTTGTAGAGCGTCGCAACGTCCGCCTGGTCGCGGCTGACCCGGTCGAGCGCCTCCGCCAAGACGATCCCGAACATCCCCCGCCGCGCATCTTCCAGCAGCGCCTGGATGCCGGGGCGCAGGATTGTGCTGGCGCCCGAGACAGCGCTGTCCCTGTAGGCGCCGGCGATCTTCCAGCCCTCGCGCTCCGCCCGCTCGCGGCAGATGCGGAACTGGTCCTCGATCGATGCCGCCCGCTGCTGGTCGGACGAATAGCGGGCATAGAGCGCACAGCGTAGGGTCATGGTCTCAACTCTCCTGTCTCTCGCCGGCTCTCTTCGCCGGCGTATTATCGTTCGCCGCCTCAAGCCTGTCGCATTCTTCGCGCGCGATCCGGCTCCCGAGCAGCCGGGCTACGATCAGCACCGCGGCCTCGACCCGCGCCTGTGCCCCGCCATTGTCGTTCGCCGCGACGCCGCGCAGCATATCACGACCGCAGTCGTTCCTAGCTTCTCCCATCGCTCCAACCCTCCCGGTCTCCCTGCGTTCCGGGGCGGATTTGAGCCTCGCAAGCGGTCTTGTCAAACAGTTCCGGTACGCGATTTCCTACATTGAATCATACCCTTGTGCAGTACCACGCAGTGCAGGGAAGACAGGCGCAAGCAGGCCTACCGCAAAAAATCGCGATGCACAGCCACGCCCATGTCGGTCGTGTCCTATGCCGTCCAGGGGTCCGTCGTCGTCAGACCGGCCGCCTCGAATGGCGCCGTGTCCCGCGTCGCTACCATCATGCCGTTAGCTGCCGCAGTCGCCGCAATGTAACCGTCCGATACGGATATCGCCCTCCCGTCCGACCGGGCCTTCGCCATGAGTTCGGCATAGGCCTGCGAGGCCGCCATATCGAACGCCAGCACCCGCCCGGCGAACATCGGCAGGACCCGACGCTCGAGATCCTCTTCTAGCCCGCGGCGGCGCCGGCCCGCCGGCAGCGACCGAACCCCGAAACGCAGCTCGGCAACGGTAGTGGCGGAAAGATACAGCACCTCCAGCGCCTGGGCGTCGAGCCATCCGGCAACGCGTGGATCCGGCACCCGGCGCAGCGGCTCCGACACCACATTGGTGTCTACCAGGATCATTCGAGATCGACCGGCCGGCCCGGCACGCTGTCGCGCTGCGCGAAACCCGCGAACTCCTCGTCCGTCAGCCTGGCGCGCCGGCCGACAGCGGTCAGCAGCGTTCCCAGCGCGGCACGCCCTTTCGGCAAGACCGTCTCCTTCAGGATGGCGCGCACCTCGGCCTCGGTGCTGCGGCCCCTCAGGGCAGCTCGCACGCGCAAGGCGCGATGCACCTCGTCGGGCAGGTTGCGCACGGTGAGCATGGCCATGGCGATACCCCATCGTGATTTCGATGCATGCCTTGTACAAGAATGAAGGCAACCAGGCAAGACTGTCGAGGTAACGGAACGGGGAGACAGGACCCTGCCCATCAGCCGGGCACATGACGGCTCCGACAATGGGTTTTCTCGCGCCCGTCACCTTCACCGGCGGCGTTTTCGCCAAATCGGGCACTATCGACAAGAACATGGCGGCGTCGTGAACAAGCATCGAGACATGCCTGTCATGCAGGTCATTACCGCTACCGTCTGTGGCCGCGCCTCATGCCGCGAAGAGGGGAGGTTGGCCGTGAGCGGGCGGCGGGCGGGATGTCCGGGGAAGGACATTTGCTCGCCATTTCCCACCACGACAGATGGAGATGGTAGCATGACTGCGGCAATCGCGACTCCCGGCAACACAGCAAGCACCTTCTTGGCTCATTTCTTCGGCAGCGGCCTGACCGATGAGCGGTACGCTGTCGAGCGGTTCAGGCGTTCGCGGATGGAGATATTCGCCCCTGGTCCAGCGCAGAGACAGCGAAGAACGGCCGCAAGGCGAAGCGTGTCACCGCCACGCTGAAGGAGATGCGCCCTGCCTGCACCGAGATCATCATCTGCACCGGGCTTCGCACCCGCGGCGGCATCCAGGTCTGGGGTTCGGTCGCGGCCGGCCTTCTGTGCGACCGCAAGCAGCGAGGCTGACCGGCCTTCTCCCGGGATTTCCGGCCGGCCCGCGCCGGTCGGGCGTCCTCCATCCGGACACCGATTTCGACGGGGAGAACGCCGGTGGCATACCGAGACCCGGAGATTCGAAAGCACCGCGACCGCGAGCGGACCGCGCGGAGAACTGCGGAACGGGTCGCACGTGGTGAATGCCCGCGATGCGGCAAGCACCCGCCGGGCGAGGGGCGTTCCGTGTGCGACAATTGCGCCGAGAAGCGGAACCGCGCGGGCCGTGCCCGCAACGCGCGGCTGAGGGAAGCCGGCCTGCCCAGGCGCGACCGGGAGCGCGCCCGAGCCTGGGAGCGTGAACGCTGGCGCCGGCAGGCAGACGCGCGCCGCGAGGCGGGCATATGCGTCGGCTGCGGTCGGGCGCCCGCCATGCCGGAACGCCCGATGTGCGAAAGCTGTCTCGACAAACGCCGCGCCGCCGACCGCGCCAGATACGCCGAGGCGAGCGCCCGGGGGGCGGCCTACGGCGGCAAGAACCCCGAGGTCAAACGGCGTATCGCCCGTGTCGCCAGCAAGAAGCGCCAGGAGGCGCGCCACGAGGCGGGTCTGTGCGTCCGCTGCGGACAGCGCACTCCCATCGAAGGGAGTACGACCTAGAGCCTGCCGCGACCGCCGCCAAGCCGCGGAACGGCGGCAATACGCCGAACGAAGAGCAACTGGGCGCTGCACACGATGCGGGGAACCGGCCTTCGACGGCCTGTCCCGCTGCGGCCCGTGCGCCGCGCTCGATAGCGAGCGCGGTTCCCCCGCGCGCAAGAATGCGCACAGCCGCAAGCGCTACGCCGAGCGCCGCGCCCGGGGCCTGTGTACGGCCTGCGGAGCGCCGTCGCAGGGCGCCGCTCGTTGTGCCCCGTGCGCAGAGAAGTCGTACCACGGGTCCGCATACTTCAGGGGTATCCCGGTCTGCGCCCCGACATGGACCGTGATCGAACTGGAGACGGGCCGGGAACATGGCCCGTTCGACAGCCAGGGGGACGTGGCGCTGTGCCTCGCCTTCGCGAAGCTCGACCGTAATCGCGTCGAAGTGTTGTGCGACGCCAGCCTGATGTCGAGCTTCACATCCTGGACCTGAGTGCCGGCTGATCGCTTCCGCCGGGGAGTGGCGCCCCGCAGGCACCCATCTGCCTCGCGCCGTCCATGACGCCCGCAAAGGGTGCCCGCTGCGTCATGTCCGCCGCTGATCGTTCGTTTTCGTCTCCGCCGCCGTTCCGATCGGGGGCCGCCTCCCCGGAGTTGGAGTGTCGCAAGTGCCGGGCGAGCGCCCGGGAGGGCTGGAGGAACCGGTCCTCCCGCCCGATGCCCGCGGCGCAGGCAGCGGAGATACCACGATGTTCGATTTCGACCGTGATCCAGATACCGGCGGCGACACCCCGACAGCATCAGAACTCCTCGCCGAGGCAGGTCTCGATCCCAGGGCCATCCGCGAACTCCTCGCAGGGTTCGGCAGCCAGGGGGAGTGAAGAGGAAAGCACGAGAAGGGTGCGCGGGAAGGGATCGGAGCGAGAGAGGTTCCGGTCCCGACCGTTCACATCCCATCGTCGTCAACCCGACTTGAAGGAACACACCATGAGCTTCGGACTCAATCGCGCAGAAATCATCGGGCGCCTCGGCGCAGACGTCATCGTCAACCATCTCACCTCGGGCGGCCGCGTGGCAAACATGAGCGTGGCGACCGACGAGAGCTATATCGATCGCCAGACCGGCGAGCGCATCGACCGCACCGAGTGGCATCGCCTGGTCACCTTCCAGGACGGGTTGATCGACATACTCGACAAGCACGCGACGAAGGGCCGTCTAGGGAAGGTCTGAACAAATGTGATTTTGGCGGGTATTCGTGTTGTCTGGCTGGTCTGCGAGCCGCCGGGGCCCCGTCGTCGGGGCGAAAACTTGTCGTGTTGCAATGAGACAGGGGTGTAAAGGTCGGCTCAACGGCTGACGCGACCGTCTTCCCGCCGGCGTCGCGGCGGCTGCGCACGGGTCGATCCCGTGTCACGCGGCGTAGCGCCCGGCGATCAGCAGATTGGAGAAGCCCAGCAGCACGGCGATGCGCTGCCTGTTCTTCGCCAGGCCCCGGTAGCGCACCTTCGCATAGCCGAAGTGGCGCTTCACATAGAGAAACGGATGCTCGACCTTCGCCCGCACCGAACCCTTGCGCCTCTCCGCCGCCTCCTGCGCTCCCGCCTTGTCCAACTGCCGGCGCTTGCCGCGCTTCATCGCGATCTGCCAGTCCACCACCACACCCCGGTTCTCTGCGCGCCGGCCCACCCCCTGGTAGCCCGCGTCACCCCACACACGCTCCTCGCCCCCGTGCAGCAGTGCGTGCGCCGTGGCCACGTCCGAGACATTCGCCGCCGTCGTCTCCAGGCTGTGCGCCAACCCCGACGCCGCGTCCACACCGATATGCGCCTTCATACCGAAATACCACTGATTGCCCTTCTTCGTCTGGTGCATCTCCGGATCCCGACTGCCGTCGCGGTTCTTCGTCGACGACGGCGCGGCAATCAGGCTCGCATCCACGATCGTCCCCGTCTTCAACCGGTGCCCCAGCGACGCCAGATGCGCGTTGATCTCATCGAACAGCGCCTCGCCCAGGCCGTGCCTCTCCGGCAGATGGCGGAAGTTCAGGATCGTCGTCTCGTCGGGCAGCGGACCTGACAGCCGCAGCCCGACAAAGCGCCGCACCGACTCCACCTCGTAAAGCAGGTCCTCCATCGCCGGATCGCTCAGGTTGTAGAACACCTGCACGCAGTGCACCCGCAGCATTGCCGCCAACGGATACGGCCGGCGCCCACGCCCCACCTTCGGATAGAACGGCTCGATGCGCGCCTCAAGCCGTTCCCAAGGGATCAGACCGTCCATCTTCTCCAGAAACACCTCGCGCCGTGTCCGGCGCTTCTTCGAAGCGTGCTCAAGCTCCGCAAAGGTCAACTGATCCATCACTCGCCCCACACCACCTGAACGATCTCACCCATCATAACAGAATCGACCGTCGACTTGTTCAGACCTTCCCTAGTCTACGTCGCAGGCAAGATGCAGACCCGGCGCTGGAAGAAGGACGGTGAGGACACAGACCGCTTCTCCACCGAGATACTGCTCGTCCCCGGCTCCCGCATCCAGTTCCTGGACAGGGCGAACGGGGCCAACGGCAACGACGCGGCAGCGGCGACCGAGACGCACGCCGCACCGCTCACCGACGACGCAGGCGAGACCGAGATCCCATTCTGAGCGAACCTGCATCCTTCCACACTTCGAGGGCTGATCCTGTGCCGATTTCCGGCATGAGGTCGGCCCTCTTCCCGTGTACCGTGGCACAGCACTCTCTCTCCGCCGACGGCCGCGCCGCAGTGGCCGCAAGAACCAGACCCTTCATTTGATGATCCTGGATCCTGCGGCAGGCAGGCCATTGACGCACAGGACGGACACGCCGCCGCTCCGGCTGGGTGACATACCGGAGAGTCGGAATTGACAGCCCTGCGACGGTCAGCGATTTCAACGGGAAATCGCCGACCGACCGAAACAGCCTGCCACCGGAAACACGACCCGATACCGAGACATAGCCTGTCCTGCTGGCTTCTTCAGCGTGGCATGCGACGACAAAACGCGCAACCAAAGGTCCTCCGCTTCGCTTCGGCCGGGGCAAAGGGCCGCAAAGGAGGATCCGCGCCGAATAAAATTTCTCAAACGCACCAGCAAACAGCAACAGCCGGCCATCCCTTCACACGCCATGCCTGTCGACACGACATGCCAGCGAAATTTTCCCCGGCACGGATCCTGCGGCCCCAAGCCCCGGTGCCCGTTTCGTCCTCGCATCCCACGAAGGCTCCCGTCGCGCAACAACGCGCAATTCAAACAGGGAGACCTTCCCATGAACTCCGAACGCACTGCTTCCGCAACCGCAATCGCACTTGAAGCCGCTCAGCTCTTCGGCGCAACCCCCGCCAAGGGTGAACCCGACAACCGCGTCATCTGGGACAAGGAAGACGCCATCGCCGGCGTCCACGACGCCATAGGCATCCTCCTCAAGGCACTCGCGCCCGACGGAACCCAACTCGCAGACGAACGCCACAGCATCCTCTGGGCCGTCACGAACCTCTTCCACGCGCAGATGCAGCGCATCGACCGCGACATCGACAGGTTCACACCGCGCATCAAGGACCTGCAGCGAGCGCAGGATGGAACCGAGGTCAAGGCCGTCGAACTCGAGCAACTCACAGAGCATGTGAAGAACCTCAACGGGCGCAGCGATGCCTTCGCTGCCGTCCGAAACTTCATCGCCGATGCCCTCTACCTGGCGGAGACCGGGCAGGTCTGGCGCCCCCGCGCCGGCTCGCACACAAGCCGCGGCAGGACACTCACCGCCGCCGCCATCGACGCCCGCGACTTCCTCCGCGCCCGCAAGGAACGCAACATCGAGGAACATCTCCCCGACGGCACACTGATCGCCGTCGCAGGCGGCAAGGAAGCCGACGATGCACAAGCCATCTGGCGCATACTCGACCGCACGCACAAGAAGCACCCGGACATGGTGCTGGTACATGGCGGTGCCCCGGGCGTGGAGCGTATCGCCGGCATGTGGGCCGACGCACGCAGCGTGCGCCAGATCATCTGCCGCCCGGACTGGAAGAAGCACGGCAAGGCCGCGCCCTTCCGGCGCAACGAACAACTCATCGACACGATGCCGAAGGGCCTCATCGTCTTCCCCGGCAACGGCATCACGCAGAACCTCGCCGACCGCGCACGGCAGCGTGGCATACCCGTGCACAATGTCGCAGCCTGAGAGGCGCAACCCGAAGGCCGGTCCCCGACAACGGGATCGGCCTTCCTTCACGATGCCACCAAAGCACAATCGTCGCGGCCTCGGGCAAACGCCGCGACAACGCCCACGCCAGGCATGCCGACTTCGTCCTCGTACATGGCAGCACCATCGAGCACGTCGCCGCCGCCCATGCTCGCCTTCGCGGCGAACGTCGCCTGCGGCGCCGCCCGCCGCGGCGGCTGCGCCGCTCTTCATTTGCACAAGCTGGCGCACACGATCATCGAAGTTGTGTGCGCAAGTTCCAGTCTAGGCGTCAATCAGGTCAGGCTCTTCCATGACGCTGCTTGTGGCCGCCGTCCCGCCACGGTGCATGGTGATATTCACCGTGTGGTAATGATACCGGTGGTGATGGTGCTGAACCTGATGATGATCACAGTGCAGGTGAGGGACGCCGAGATACCGCCGCCGGCGATGTATCCGAGCGACCCGCTTCGCGGCCGGGCTCTCCGCTGCAATCTCCGCTGCGCTACGATTTCCGCTGCGATCCCTGTCGCCTCCGCTCCCTGCGGTCGCTGCGCGCGCTGCTTGCCCGACACATCCCCATGTCATCCAGACAATCCGACACCGTGCCAGACACTTGCCGCGTCCTCCTCTCCCTCGCCGGCTTCGCCGTCCACCGGCATCGGCACGGTCCTCTGCAGTCGCGCCGGCACTACTGTTGGCGCCGGTGCGGGTGATCAATGCCGGGACGCTGCCTCCCGTGATGAATCCGAGCGTCCCGCTCGTAGCTCGGCCCGTCGCTGCAATTTCCGTTGCGCTACCGGTCGCTTCCGCTCCTTGCGATCGCTACACGCCCTGTTCTTCCCCGAACGCGCCTCGCTCGCCCGGACCGGCTGCGCCGGTAACGGGCATCGTCTCGGTTCACCGCCGCTGTGCGTCGCGCGGCGCCGGTGTCCGCTTTGCCAAACACAGGCTTCCGCGGCACCTCCTGCATCAGTATCTGACCACTTGCGGAGCACGCCATCGCCGCTGATTACGCGTCCAGAACGACACCTTGGAGCAATTACCGCGGCGGCACCCGCACAACCGCCGACAGTGCATCCTGCACCACTGAACGCGCTTCCGGCCGCACTGCCCGCCGCATCAAGCGCCGCGGCGGCTCCCATCCGCCAGAATCAACGGCGACGAATCTCCCCATCGCTCATACAGACGATAATGCTGTCCTGACTGCCAAAGGCAGCCTTGGTTGTCACACCCGACGCACCCAAGGTGCAGAGAGCGAGTTCCGATCGGCCTGCATCAGGCAGGAGATTTCCGTTTTGTAGCAGCAGGTTAGGCAGGCTTCGGCCTGTTCCCGCGATCCCCCGCGCGGGCCGCGTTGTCCGTTCAGAACCGCCGTTTCGTTCCCTCGGAGCGGACGGCGTCCGAGGGAACAGACAACGGAGACACGGCCATGCCCATCCGCACGACCATCAATGAACGCGCGCTGGCCCGCACCTTCAAGGAACACAAACCCGGTACGCGCGGCCTCGCCGTCCACGACATCGACCTGTCGACGTTCGGATTCCGGGTCTTTCCGAACGGTACGAAGACCTTCTTCGTCCGAGCTTCGCGCCAGTTCGGCGCGAAGAACGTGATTCTGGGCACGGCGGATGAAATGACCGCCGCAGAGGCCCGCAAGAAGGCGGTTGCCGCCATCTCAGCGGCCAAGGCCGAACGCGAGACCGGCCCGTTGTTCGCGGACTTCGCGCAGGACTTCATGCGCCGCCAGGGGCGGCGCTGGAAGCCGTCCACGCGAGAGAGCAACGCTCACCTGACGGACCGCTATCTCGTGCCCTTCTTCGGCGCGATGCGCGTCGCGGAGATCGACCGGGCCGCCGTGCGGCGCTGGTTCGATTCCCTGAGCGGCGCGCCGGGCAACGCCAACCGGACCCTGCCCGTGCTCTCCGTCATGATGCGCCAGGCAGAGCTGTGGGACCTTCGTCCGCAGGGTTCGAATCCCTGCCGCAACATGCGCCGCTACAAGACGCCGCCGCGTGAGCGCTTCCTGTCGGTAGACGAGCTGAAGCGCCTCGGCTTCGTCCTCGACCATGCGGACGACAAACAGGCCGCCGCGGCGATCCGGCTGTTGCTGTTCACCGGCGCACGGTCGTCCGAGATCACGGGCCTGCGCTGGGACTGGATACGCGGCACCCGCGCCGTGCTGCTCGACAGCAAGACCGGGCCGAAGGCTATCCAGCTTCCGCCGCCCGCAAGGGCGGTGCTGAACGGTCTGCCCCGCACCGGTCCCTTCGTTTTCCCGAACCGGCGAGGCGATGGCCCGATGACGAATCTCGGATACCGGTGGAGCAGACTGCGCGCACTCGCCGGGCTGGACGATGTCCGCATCCACGACTGCCGCCACACCTTCGCCAGCCATGCCGTGATGAGCGGCCTCGATCTCTACACCGTCGGGCGGCTGCTCGGCCATGCCGATACCGGCTCCACCGAACGCTATGCCCATCTTGCCGACGAGTATGTCCGCAAGGCCGCCGGGCGCATCTCCGGCATCGTCAACGACGCCATGACCGGAAGCGGGAAGGAGGGCGGACAATGAGCGGAAGCAGGCACCGTACTCGGCTCACCGTGAAGGCCATCGCCGCTGCAAAGCCGCGTGCGAAGGAATACACTCTCTGGGACAACCTTCTGGCGCATTTCGGGGTGCGGGTTCAGCCCTCCGGCATCCGGTCCTACATCGTCCAGACCCGCGTGCGGGGACGCATGCGCAAGGTCACGCTCGGGCGCTTCCCCGAACTGTCGCTCGACGCGGCTCGCCGGGAGGGCGCGTTTGTCCTTGCCCGTCTGTGGGGAGGAGAGACGGTGGTATCCCCGCGCAAGACAAAGGCGCCGCTGTTCCGCGACTTCGCCACCCGCTACCGCGAACGCCGCAAACATCGCTGGAAGCCGTCCTCGCTGGAGACCTACGACATCTACATGCGCGGCCGCCTGATGCCCGCCTTCGGCAAGCTCAGGCTCGACGCCATAACCCATGCCCGCGTCTCCGCATGGTTCGACGCGGCGAGCGCGGGGAAGCCTGGCGCCGCCAACCGCGCCTTCGAGATCCTGCGCGCCATGCTGAAGTCGGCCCGGCAATGGGGCGACCTCAGCGGGCACGTGCCCGACGCCTGCGCCAACATCGCCAAGAACCCACGCAGGCCAGTCGCACGCTATCTTGACCGGGTTGAACTGGAGCGCCTCGGGGCGGCACTCGACCAGCACCGGAAAGCCCATCCCTGGCCGGTCGCGGCGATCCGTCTGCTGACGCTGACCGGCGCACGGCTCTCCGAAATCCTCAACCTGCGCTGGAACGAGATCGGGGAGATGTCCGAAGACGGCGCCCGCGCTCGGCTCGAAGACTCCAAGACCGGGCCGCGCACCATCTGGCTCGGGCCGGAAGCGGTGAAGTTGCTGGCAGCGCTGCCCCGCTCCGAAGGAGCGGAACGTGTGTTCCCGGAAGACCTCACATCGCACCGGCTCTACGTCTTTTGGGTCGGCATTCGCGAGGAAGCGGAATTGCCGGGTGTGCGCATCCACGACTGCCGGCATACCTGGGCCTCGCAGGGCGTCATGAACGGTGTCGGGCTGACTACCGTCGGTCGGCTGCTCGGACACCGCCAGCGCGAGACCACGTCGATCTATGCCCATCTCGACGATGGCGCCTTGCGCGATGCAGCGTCCCAAGCCGCCGCCACCATCGCGTGCGCCATGGGATACAAGGCGGAAGCGCCGCCGCTGGCCGAAGATTCAACGGAAGCGGACAGCGCCGACAAAGGCGAAGGCGCTCCTGAACCCGATTGGATGAATGATTCGGATGGTCGGTTCACTCCGGGCACCCCATTGAAGCCACCCACATCAACCTTGACCGGCATCCGACCCGAACCGCCAAACCAAACGGAATGCGACGCCAGTGCCCGACAGGCTGACAGAGATGCGGGTTGTGATTGGCTGTAAAGGATTCCGACACTGCCTGCCTCCGACCGCACAACATGAAGCCGTCCGCGCTGGGCAATCCGCCATGGCGTTCATCTGCCGCGCAGCGTCAACGACGCCAGATCGAAAATAACGCGTTTGCAGAATATTCATCCGCCCGGGTCATGCCGGTCGGGTCCGACGTGGAATCCGCAGAGCCAAACAGGCAAAATGCATCTTGGTCGGAGAACAACCGTCACGGATCACATGGCGAAGCAGGCGAAGAACAATGGTGTCAGTCTTGAGTTTGAAGCACAGCTCTGGGCGGCGGCGGACAAGCTGCGCGGCAATATGGAGCCGTCCGACTATAAGCATGTCGCCCTCGGCCTGATCTTCCTCAAGTACATCTCGGATGCCTTCGAGGCAAAGCGGGCCTCCTTGCTCAAGGAGGAGTTGGCCGACCCGGAGGATCCGGAGGAGTATCTCGCGGAGAACGTGTTCTGGGCGCCGAGGGAGGCCCGCTGGTCGCACTTGCAGGCCCGGGCCGGGCAGCCGTCGATCGGCAAGGACATCGACGACGCGATGCTGGCGATCGAGGCGAGGAACGGCTCGCTCAAGGGCGTGCTACCCAAGGAATACGGCCGCCCGGCGCTCAACAAGGTCATGCTCGGCGCATTGATCGATCTCGTGAGCGGGATCGGCATGGCCGAGGAGGCCGATCGCTCCCGCGATATCCTCGGGCGGGTCTACGAGTACTTCCTGGGCGGCTTTGCCGGGGCCGAGGGCAAGCGCGGAGGCGAGTTCTACACGCCGCGCTCCGTCGTCCGGCTACTGGTGGAGATGCTGGAGCCCTACAAGGGCCGCGTCTATGATCCGTGCTGCGGCTCCGGTGGCGTGTTCGTGCATTCCGAGAAGTTCGTGGAGCAGCACGGCAGGCGCATCGGCGGTATCGCCATCTACGGACGGGAGTGAGCCCCACGATGGCGACAGTCACACCCGAGCGCGATCTCGAAGAGTTGCTCATCAAGAAACTAAAGGACCTCAAATACGAATATCGCCGGGACATCCGAGACAGGGCAGCGCTTGAAGCAAACTTCAGGGAGAAGTTCGATGCCCTGAATCGTGTCTCACTCACCGACGGCGAGTTCCGGAGACTCCTTGAGGAGATCGTGACATCTGACGTGTGCGAAGCAGCACGCTCCCTCCGGAACCGGGAGTCGTTTGTGCGGGACGATGGCACGCCGCTCAACTACACCCTCGTCGACATCAAGGACTGGTGCAAGAACCATTTCGAAGTGGTCAACCAGCTCCGCATCAACACGGACAACAGCCACCATCGCTACGATGTCATACTCCTGATGAACGGTGTTCCTGTCGTTCAGATCGAGCTGAAGAGGCTTGGGATCAGCCCGCGGCGCGCGATGGAGCAGATCGTCGACTACAAGAACGACCCCGGCAACGGATACACCAAGACGCTCCTGTGCTTCCTTCAGCTCTTCGTCGTCAGCAACCGCACGGACACATGGTACTTCGCCAACAACGACGCCCGACACTTCGCCTTCGATGCCGACGAGCAGTTCCTTCCGATCTACCAGTTCGCGGACGAGAACAACACCAAGATCACCCACCTCGATGACTTCGCCGATCAGTTCCTAGCAAAGTGCACGCTCGGTCAGATGATCGGCAAGTACATGGTTCTCATCGCGAGCGAACAGAGGCTCCTGATGATGCGCCCGTACCAGATCTATGCGGTGAAGGCCATCGTGGACTGCATCGACCAGGACTGCGGCAACGGCTACGTCTGGCACACGACCGGCTCAGGCAAGACGCTCACTTCCTTCAAGGCCTCGACGCTCCTCAAGACAAACGAGAGCATCCACAAGTGCCTGTTCGTCGTCGACCGCAAGGACCTCGACCGCCAGACCCGCGAGGAGTTCAACAGGTTCCAGGAAAACTGCGTCGAGGAAAACACCAACACTGCAGCGCTCGTCCGCCGCCTCCTTTCCGACGACTATGCGGACAAGATCATCGTCACGACAATCCAGAAGCTCGGGCGGGCTCTCGACGAGAACAGCAAGCACAACCGACAGAACATCGTTCAAGGGCAGTCGACGTTCAAGCAGCGGCTTGAGCAGCTCCGAGACAAGCGGATGGTTTTCATCTTCGATGAGTGCCACCGCTCTCAGTTCGGCAAGACCCACGGGGCCATCAAGGAGTTCTTCCCGAACTCCCAGCTGTTCGGCTTTACTGGCACCCCGATCTTCGAGGACAACGCAACCGTCAGGCAGATCGAGGGAGACGAAGCCACCCTTCGAACCACCAAAGACCTCTTCCAGAACGATCTCCACGCTTACACCATCACCCACGCGATCGAGGATCGGAACGTCCTTCGCTTCCACGTCGATTACTACAAGCCCAACGACGCCCCAACCCTCAAGCTTGGCGAGACTCTGACCAAGCAGGCGGTTGCCCAGGCCATCCTCGACAAACACGATGCCGCGACCGGAGGCCGACGCTTCAACGCGTTGCTGGCCACCGCCTCGATCAACGACGCCATCGAGTACTACAAGGTCTTCAAGACGCTCCAGGCCGAGCGCCGGGGCGCCGACCCCGAGTTCGCGCCCCTGAAGATCGCCGCCGTCTTCTCGCCGCCCGCGGAGGGCAACCCTGACGTTCGGCAGATCCAGGAGGACCTTCCCCAAGAGAAGGAGGATAACCGGCACGACCCCGAGGGCAAAAAGACCGCGCTCAAGGCCATCATTGCCGACTACAACCAGCGCTATGGCACCAACCACGACATCAACAACTTCGACCTCTACTACCAGGACGTCCAGCAGTGCATCAAAGATCAGCAGTTCCCCAATCGCGACCTGCCCGGCAAGGGCCAGGAGAAGATCGACATCACCATCGTCGTCGACATGCTTCTCACGGGCTTCGACACCAAGTTTCTCAATACGCTTTACGTCGACAAGAACCTCAAGCACCACGGCCTGATCCAGGCGTTCTCTCGCACCAATCGCATTCTCAACGCCACCAAGCCCTATGGCCACATCCTCGACTTTCGCCAGCAGCAGCAAAGCGTTGACGCCGCCATCGCTCTCTTCTCCGGTGCCCAGCCCGGCCGGGCCCGCGAGATCTGGCTGGTCGACACAGCTCCCGTTGTCATCGATAAATTCAAGCAGGCCGTCGCCCACCTCGGGGAGTTCATGCAGTCACAGGGTCTCGAAGCCAAGCCCGATCAGGTGAACAACATGCTGGGCGACGATGCCCGCGTCCAGTTCATCAAGCGTTTCAAGGAGGTCCAGCGCCTCCAAACCGAGCTTGACCAATACACCGACCTCACCGACGAGCAGCACGAACAGATCGAGCAGGCCCTGCCCAGGGACGACCTCCGCGCCTTCCGCGGCGCCTACCTCGAAACCGCCCAGCGCCTGAAAGAACGGCAGCGTCCGCCCGGCGGGGACGGCGAGCCGCCTGGCTCCGAGGTCGACCAGCTTGATTTCGAGTTCGTTCTCTTTGCCTCCGCCGTCATCGACTACGACTACATCATGAAACTGATTGCCAAGTACTCCGGACAGGATCCCAGGAAGGTCCAGATCAGCCGCGAGCAGCTTATCGGTCTGATTCAGTCGGACGCCAAGTTCCTGGACGAGCGAGAAGAGATCACCGAGTACGTCCGCTCACTCACGGAGGGCGAGGGCCTCGACGAAGCGGCGATCCGCGCCGGCTACGAACAGTTCAAGGCGGAAAAGCAGGCCAGAGAGATCGAAGACCTCGCCCAAGGCCACGGCCTGACGGCTGAGTCGCTCTCGGCGTTCGTCCACACCATCCTCGAGCGCATGATATTTGACGGCGAGCGGCTCACCGACCTGATGGAGCCGCTTGGCTTGGGATGGCGTGCCCGTCGCGAGCGGGAACTCGCTCTCATGGCCGAACTTGCCCCGCTCTTGAACAAACGAGCCCATGGCCGGGACATCTCCGGTCTCAACGCCTACGAGCACGGGCGCGCACAATGACCGCAGACAAGCAGAAGTCGCTTGGGCCGAAGCTGAGGTTTCCAGACTTTCGAGATACTGGGCGGTGGAAAGAGATGCGTCTCGCAGATGTGGCGCCTCTACAGAGAGGATTTGATCTGCCATCAACTGAGCTTGAGCCCGGCGAAGTTCCTGTCGTGTACTCGAATGGGATTCGTAACTATCACAAATTCGGAATGGCAACTGGTCCCGGCTTAGTGACTGGCCGGTCCGGGACGATCGGCAATCTTCATTACATCGAAGACGGCGCCTATTGGCCGCATAACACATCTCTTTGGGTAACTTCGTTCAATGGTCATCATCCAAAGTTTGTATATTTTTTGTACTCGGCCATCGGTTTGGATCGGTTCGCTTCGGGCTCAGGGGTTCCCACACTTAACAGGAACGATGTGCACGCGTTCCTGACTCATGTGCCTCCTACGGAACAAGAGCAGGGAAAGATCGCCGACTGTTTCGGTTCTCTGGACGATCTGATCGCGGCGCAAGACCAGAAGCTGGAAGCACTACGCCAGCACAAGCAAGGGTTGTTGCAGCAACTCTTTCCCAAACCTGGTGAAACCGTTCCCCGGCTGCGGTTTCCGGAGTTTCGAGAAGGGCCGGAATGGGACTTAATGCTTCTGTCATCTGCCAGCGAGGTGAATCCATCAAACGACGGGCTACCAGAGCTGTTTATCTATATCGATCTCGAATCTGTAAAGGACAGCAAGCTTATCGAACGTAAAGAAATCATTCGAGACGCAGCACCAAGCCGTGCTCAACGACTCCTGAGTCGCAACGACATCATCTTTCAAACTGTCCGGCCCTATCAGCGCAATAATCTCTTCTTCGACATTGATGACGGGTGTGAGTACGTGGCTTCCACAGGTTATGCACAGCTTCGAGCACACGAGAGTCCTGAGTTTCTGTACCAGCTACTTCACACGGGATCGTTTGTGAGCAGCGTCTTGGCCCGATGTACGGGTTCCAACTATCCTGCGATTAGCCCCTCCGCTCTTGCATCTATTGAAGTGGTACTACCGCGGAAAACAGAGCAAGTAAAGATCGCCAGCTGTCTGGGCCGGCTAGATAATTTGGTCGCGGCTCAGGCTTGGAAGCTTGAAATCCTACGGCAGCACAAGCGGGGTTTGTTACAACAGCTCTTTCCCAGTCCGGAGGTAACATGACTACCGTCGAAGAAATCGCGACACAGCTCCGCAACGATGCCGCCCATGTCCAGCTGGTCTACGCTTTCAACTCGGTAGGCAAGACGCGGCTATCGGTGGCTTACAAGGATGCGACAAAAAGGGAAGACGGAGCGCATACGGGCATTTACTACAACGCGTACAGTGAAGATCTCTTTGTCTGGAATAACGACATCGAACACGATGAAGCGGACATCAGGCTCAACGTCCTCCCTAGCAGCCTTAGCAGCTTGCACGCCGATCTGAACGAGCTCGACATCCACGAGAAACTCAAGCCCTACAGACCGAACTTTGACTTCCGTTTCGCCATGCACCAGGATGTAGAGAGGGGAATCGAGTCGATCTCGTTCTTTCCCATAGGTACAAAACCCGAGGATGTTTCCCCCATGAAAATCTCTCGCGGCGAGGAGAGAATGTTTGTCTGGTGCTTCTTTTTGGCGATGATGGAGATAGAAGGGTGGACGGATACGCCGCCTCGTCACATTTTCATCGACGACCCGGTCTCAAGCCTCGACGATCACAATGTCTTCGTCACCGCCTCGACGCTGTACGACCTGATCGAGAAACATTTTGGCGATCGGAAGATCATCATTACTACCCATCACGTCGGGATATTCTCCATCCTGTTCGATTGGTTAAAGAAAGGTGAGCGGAGCGACAGGTACGGACCAAGCACAAGAGCGAACATCCTGAGCGGCAAACACGGCGAGGTCTCGCTGGAGACCCACAGGGGCGATGTGTTCCTCTATCACCTCCGAGTCCTTCAGTTACTGGAGCAGGCTCGGCAGGAGAACAATGTCCGCGCATATCATTTCTCTCTTCTCCGTCAGCTGCTGGAGAGCGTGTCGTCGTTTCTCGGAGTCGGTCGGATCAGCTATGCACTCGAACGCATCGGCTTCGAGAACGCGGAGGAAATCACCCGAATCGTGAACGTCCTCGCCCACAAGAATGTCTACTACTACGAATCCGACCTTCTCGTGCCGGACAGCTTGGCGCTGTTTGACGAGATTTATGAGAAGCTGAACACACGGTACGAATTCGTCACCCATGCGAGCGCTAACCCATGACAGAGAAGAATCAGAAGCAGCTCGGCAAAACGCTCTGGTCCATCGCCGATGAGCTCCGCGGGGCGATGAACGCGGACGACTTTCGCGACTACATGCTTGCGTTCCTGTTTCTCTGTTACCTATCGGACAACTACGAACAGGCTGCGAGAAAGGAACTCGGGCGCGACTACCCTGACCCGGACGCTACCGGCAACGGCGGGCGGTCTTCTCTGTCTGTCTGGTACGATCAGAACCCCAACGATGTGTCGATGTTTGAGCAACAGATGCGACGTAAGGCGCACTACGTCATCCATCCCGAGTACCTCTGGGCCAGCATCGCGCACATGGCCCGCACGCAGGATAGCGAGCTACTCGAGACGCTCCAGACGGGCTTCAATTACATCGAGAATGAGTCATTTCAGAGCACGTTCTCAGGCCTGTTCTCCGAGATCAATCTCGTCTCCGACAAACTCGGCAAGACATACGCGGACCGGAACGCGAAGCTCTGCACGATCATCACGAGGATAGCCGAGGGCCTCGCGGAGTTCTCCACGGTCAGCGACACGCTGGGCGATGCCTATGAATATCTGATCGGCCAGTTCGCCGCCGGCTCGGGCAAGAAGGCCGGTGAGTTCTACACGCCGCAACGGATCTCGGAAATTCTCTCCACGATCGTCACGCTCGACAGCCAGGAGCCGAAGACCGGCGAGCGGAAACACCTCGCGAGCGTGATGGACTTCGCCTGCGGCTCAGGCTCGCTGCTGCTCAATGTGCGCAAGCGTATGGGGCCGCACGGCATCGGCAAGATCCACGGACAGGAGAAGAACATCACCACCTACAACCTGGCGCGGATGAACATGCTGCTGCACGGGGTGAAGGACTCAGAGTTCGAGATCCATCATGGCGACACGCTGACAAACGATTGGCACTTTCTCCGCGAGACGAACCCGATGAGAAAGCCCAAGTACGACGCCGTGGTTGCGAACCCGCCGTTCAGCTACCGCTGGGTCCCGAACGAGGCGCTGGGCGAGGACATGCGCTTCAAGAACTACGGGCTGGCCCCGAAGTCGGCGGCGGACTTCGCGTTCCTGCTTCATGGGTTCCACTATCTCAAGGATGATGGCACGATGGCGATCATCCTGCCGCACGGCGTGCTGTTTCGTGGCGGCGCGGAGGCGAAGATCCGCCGCAAGCTCCTTGACGGTGAGCACATCGACACCATCATCGGCCTGCCGGCGAACCTGTTCTACTCGACCGGCATCCCGGTTTGCATTCTCGTACTAAAGAAGTGCAGGAAGCCCGATGATATCCTGTTCATCAACGCGTCCGAGGACTTCGAGAAGGGCAAACGGCAGAACTACCTGTCAGACGGACATATTGAGAAGATCGTCGACACCTACCGGCAACGCCCGGAGAGCATTGACCGGTACGCCAGGCGCGTGGAGATGGAGGAGATCAAGGCCAACGATTACAACCTGAATATCTCCCGCTATGTCAGCACGGCCGAGCCGGAAGTCGAGATTAATCTCGCGGCCGCACATGGCGAGCTGGTTGAGATCGAGAGGCAGATTCAGGAGTCAACGGCGAAGCACAACGCGTTTCTGAAGGAACTTGGACTATCGCCATTGCCGGTGTCTGATAAGTGATCGAGATGACCCCGCCCACAACCGTTGTGACAGTGGAACGTATCGACGAGCCGAAAATCAGGCCCTCGGCCGCCATCTCCGAGCCGCTGCTACTGTAGATTCCTCGGGATCGGTACCGGCAATGCGACCATCAAGAAGCCGGCCGATCTCCGCGCGACCCCGCGCACCATACCCCAGCCTGCAGCGTCCCGACCACGACCCACGCCTTCAGCTCAGACGGTTGGCGCCAACGACCGTCAGACATCGGCGGCACTTCGACGATACCTTCGACGCTCCTCAGAGTCGAAACTGAGGTCTTCATTCAGACTCTCACCTCCTGCTTACATCGCAGCGGTGAACACAAAAACGGAACCTCAGTCGGAAGGTGCGACGCCCGCACCGCACACCCTCTTCCCGAACCAATAGCCATCAATACGACCACCGTCTGCCTACGCCCTCGAAACGCGCCGCACCACTAAGAGGACGAGTAGGGCCGTGAGCGGGGCGGCGGTGGGCGCTCCGGAGGGGGTGCTGCCGCCGTCCCTTCTCACCTGACCGAAGGAGCACGGCACGATGCAGGCGGCAATCGCACCGCGCGGCGACGCGCGCACATTCCTCACCCATTTCGTCGGAAGCGGCCTCGATGACGACCGCTATGTCGTGGAGCGGTTCCGCTCGCTCGCGAATGGCGACATCGTCCCCGTCCAGGCTGACGGCACGAAGCCGAAGGGCCGGCGCAAGGCGCGGGGGGCGATCGTCTCCCTGAAGACGGTGGAGAAGATGCGGCCGGCGCGCGACGAGATCATCATCGCGACGGGGGTCAAGCTGCGCGGCTGCGGGGTCCAGCTGTGGGGTTGGCGAAGCTTGGGACTTTTCGCCGACCGCCGCCAGAAGGGCTGACCGGCGCGCCCTCGTGGGCATCCTGCCGACCTGCCGGTCGGCAGGATGTTCCCCGGCCCGCGTCCGGACAACGACATGGAGAACGTCGATGGTCTATCGCGATCCATCAGTGAGAAAGCTGCACGACCGCGAACGGTTCGCGCGCCGCACCGCCGCCCGCCGGGCGAGCGGGTCATGCCCAAGGTGTGGCAAGGCCGCACCCGCGCCGGGGCGCAGCCTGTGCGGTCCCTGCGCCGAGCGGAGGAACAAGGCGAGCCGGGCGAGGGACGCCCGGCTGCGCGCGGAGGGCAAGCCCCGCCGCGATCCCGTCAAGGCGAGGATGTATAGACGCGAGCGGTCCCGCCGCGAGACTGCCGCGCGCCAGGCCGAGGGCCTCTGCACGAAGTGCGGCAAGGAACCTCCCGTTACCGGCCGGTCGTCCTGCGAACCCTGCCTGGAGAAACGCCGCGAGGCCGGCCGCGTGCGCTACGCCGCCGGCAAGGCCGCCGGGAAACCCTATGGCGGGGCCAATGCGGACGCCAAGCGCAGAACCGCCCGCGCCGCCAGCAGGAAGCGCCAAAAGGAGCGGCAGCAGGCCGGGCTCTGCATCCGCTGCGGCAAGCGGCCGCCGGTCGAAGGCGGGACCGCCTGTACGCCATGCCGCGAAAGGCGCCAGCAGGCGGAGAGGCGGCGCTATGCCGAACGCAAGGCCGCCGGGTGCTGCACCAGATGCGGCCGTCCCGCCTTCGACGGTCTTGCGCGCTGCGGACCCTGCGCAGCCATCGAGGCGGCCAGCCGGCCGCCGGAACGAAAGAACGCCGCATCGCGCCGAAGATACGCCGAACGGAAGACTGCCGGCCTGTGCACGGACTGCGGGGCGCCATCCCAGGGCGCCGCGCGGTGCGCCGATTGCGCCGAAAAGTCGTATCACGGCTCCGCGTATTTCAAGGGCATCCCGGTCTGGGATCCGACCTGGACCGTGGTCGAACTGGCGACCGGCCGCGAGCACGGTCCGTTCGACAGCGAGATGGAGGTCGCTGCCTGCCTCGCCTTCGCGAAACTCGGCCGGGAGCAGGTCGAGGTGCTGTGCGACGCCCCGGTCACGGCTTCGTTTACCGGCTGGACCTGACGGCGGCCGCCGCGTCGGAGTTGGAGTTTAGCGCCTGCCGGGCGAGCGCCCGGGAGGGTTGGAGGAGCGGGTCCTCCCGCCGGATGTCCGCGGCGCAGACAGCGGAGGTATCCCAATGTTCGATTTCAACCGTGATCCCGACACCGGCTGCGAGACCCCGACCGCATCCGATCTTCTCGCCGAGGCAGGCCTCGATCCGAGGACCATCCGCGAGGTCCTCGCAGGGTCCGACGACTTTGGGGGGTAGAGCAGGGCTTGAGAGAAGTGAGCGGAAGGGAACTGGAGAGAGGTTTCGGTTCCCGTCCGTTCGCCAACCCATCGTCAATCATCGAGATACCGAGGAGAACGGACATGGCCTTCGGACTGAACAGGGCGGAACTGATCGGGCGCATCGGCGCCGACGTCGTCGTCAACCATCTCGCATCGGGCGGCCACGTCGCTAATTTCAGCGTGGCGACCGACGAGAGCTATACGGATCGCAATTCCGGCGGGCGCATCGACAAGACCGAGTGGCACCGCGTCGTCACCTTCCAGGACGGGCTGATCGACATGCTGGAGAAGCACGCGAAGAAGGGCCGCCTGGTCTATGTCGCGGGCAAGCTGCAGACGCGGCGCTGGAAGCGGGACGGCGAGGACTCGGACCGCTTCTCCACCGAGATCCTGCTGGTCCCCGGCGGGCGGATCCAGTTCCTTGATCGCGGCAACGGCGCGGCGGAGGCCCAGGGACCCGTGAACGGGTCGCCCGCGCCAGCGGGCACCGCTCCGTCGCAGGCGGCGGACTCCGAGATTCCGTTCTAGTTCCGTACCGTCCCGCAAAGGGAGACCGGCGCTTCGTCGCTGGTTCCCCTTTCATTTTGCAGCGGGCTTCGAGCCTGCCGGCGTCGCCGCATCCAGGCGGCAAGGAGTGCACAATGATCAAAATCACCTTCAGGCGAACCGCCGAGGGTGAGGCGCGCATCCTCGCCGACGGCAAGTGCGTCAGCGACCACCAACGACGGAGCGACATCCTGAAACCAAAGTTGCACTACTACGTGATCCACCTGATCAAGGACCCGCGCGGCCCGGTCCCAGTCCAAGAGCGCTCACGCGTGCGCGAGGTGACACGAACCAGGGTCGCCTCACATCCGTATTGGTGAACCGCACTGCAGTGGGTGGGCGGCACCGCCCGTCCCTCATTCTCGACACCGTGCATGCGGAACCGACGAAAGGGCGCTGTGCAAGTGGAAACAGAACGCTCTCCGCTGTGCCGGCTCATTGTGCCACGCTTGCTCAGTCCGCCAACCCCTCCGGGGTCCTCCACTCCGCTGCGCTCCGTTCCGGCCAGGACTCGCAATGAAACGGCGCTCGCGCGCCTAGTCCCGCCGTGCCGCGCGACCGTGGCTCAGTCGCTTCGCTCCCTGCGCCCGCACCACTCGCGCACCGCGGCGGGCCATTCATTCCGGACCCGGTGGCTCCCCTGCGCCGAGCGTGTCCCAACGAACCGTCACAGCGGGTCCTCCGCACGACGCCAACTCAATTTCAGGGAGCAAGCTCATGACCTTCGACATCGACACCTTTGCGACGCAATCCCCGATCGCCACGGTCTGCGAGAATGCCGCCCTCTTCGGCACGGCGCCCGAGTCCGGCGAGCACGACCCCAGGGAAGTCTGGGACCGCGATGATGCCATCGAGGCGGTCGGTACTGCCTTCCGCATCCTGGCCGATGGTGTCGCCCCCGACGGCTTCCAGCTCGCCGACGAGCGCGAGGGCCTGCTCTGGGGCGTCGTCAACGCCTTCGACGCCCAGGTGCGCCGCCTGGACCGCGGTGTGGACAAGCTCGCGCCCGAGATGCGCGACCTCGAACGCGCCCAGGACGGCACCGAGATCAAAGCCCGCGAACTCGAACTCCTCACCGAGCGCGCGCAGAACCTTGGCGACCGGCGCGACGCCTTCGAGCAGATGCGCGATGCCATCGCCGAGCAGTACCGCGCCGCGACCGGCGAGGTGTGGCGCCCGAGGCGCGGCAGCCACGTCTCGCAGACCGGCAAGCTGACCTCTGCGGCCATCGACGCCCGCGACTTCCGGCGCGCGAGGAAGGACCGTGAGACCCGCGCGCACCTGCCGAACGGCACCCTGGTCGCCATCGCCGGCGGCAGGGACATCGCCGACCCCGGCGCTGTCTTCGACAGGCTCGACAGAGTGCGCGCCAAGTACAGCGACATGGTGCTCGTGCACGGCGGCGGACCCGGTGTCGAGAGGATCGCCGCGCAGTGGGCCGAGAAGAACGGCGTCAACCAGATCGTCTGCAAGCCGGACTGGAGCGCTCACGGCCGGGCCGCACCGTTCCGGCGCAACGACGAGCTGCTCGGCTTGCTGCCCAAGGGCATCGTCGCCTTCCCTGGTGGTGGCATCACCGACAACCTGGTCGAGAAGGCGATGAAGCTTGGCATCCCGGTAATGCGGACTTGAGCCGCGCCGCGACGACGGGCCGTGCCGATCCGCTGGCGCGGCCCGTCCGTCCTTCCTGTCACGATCCGATGCGGCGGCGCGGGCAGCGCCGCACCGGCAACACCGCGCTGCCCGCCGCGCTTCGCCTGGCGCTCGCATCGGCGTTCCACGCCGTGTTCGCCGCGGGCGTTCGTCTCGCTCGCCCTCGCCGGCTGCGCCGGCATCGGACGCCGCCTCGGCTCATCGCCCTTGCACTCCTCCTCTCGCCGGTGACGGCTTCGCCGTTCACTGGCATCGGCATTGCCGTCCACGGTCCTGTCGTCACTGCTGTCGGCGGCCATGCAGGCACCGCCGTCGCCACGTCCGGCAGGGCGCTCCGCACAGCTGCCTGCAGCTCCGCCCGCACCGCCTGTGTCGGCGGCTCACTTCCGAACCGCGCCGTCGCACGGCTGACGCTGCGGTAACGGGTGCGTCGGCTTCGCCTGCACTCGCGGTAACGACTGAGTGAAATGCCAACGCCTTGAACGCTGGCGCCTGCACGCCGGACGCTTGCGTTGCGGGAACATGTGTATGGCGTCCGTTTGGTCTGCGGAACATGTGGGCCGGCACTCGTGCGCTGAGGTAACAGGGCCGAGCCAGGTGCGCCATGTGTGATGAATGCCGCCACACCCTTCCGTTGTGCCGCGCGTTTTGTTACCTTCGCTGCCAGGACGGCAACGCGGAACGCGCTCAGCTGGTGCGGGCCGGTCGTCTCGCTCAAACGCCGCGGCGGCTCCAAACCCTTGCGGCGCCGGCACTTCAAGCCGGTCATGGTGTGCTGCGAAATCCTGACCTATCGACCCCAGTCGGGGTCTTGGTTGTCACACCTGACGCATCAATGATGCCCTCAAAACCCTGTCTGCGCTTGTCGTGCAGCCTGCTGCGCAATCGATGACAATCGCCGCCTCGGCGTTGTTGGGCCGAGCGTGTATCGGTGCGACACAGCCCGATTATCATGCCCCGGCGTAGCCGAGAGAGCGTTTGTCCATCGCCGATACACGGTCAAACACGCTTTGCGGCCGAGCGATACACGAGCGATACACGTCCGGTACACGCGAGCGCCGCCGGTGGCGTGATACCGGCATTCGCCGATACACGCCGGAAACCGGCTCTTCACCCGGTATCCTGCGTCCGAACCCGTCTCCTTCCTGGTATCTGAGTGAAGCTCTCAATCGAGTTTCTCGTCTTCTTCCTTGTCCCCGATCCGGCAAAATCGTAGGAAAAATTTCCAGAATCCGATAACGAACCGTCCGGTGAGCAAACATTCTTCTCCGGAACCGATGGCCACCGGGGTGCCGTGACCCCGGAAGGGAGCAGGAACATGACCGAAGACGCACTGGGCAGCGACGAAAAACAAAGCGACGTTCGCAAGACCCGGGGTATCCGCTTCTCGGGCTCCGAGTGGGACGAGATCAAGACCGCAGCCGAAACCCACGGCATTCCAGTCGGCGAGTTCGTCCGCGAACGGATACTGGCAATCGCCAGAAGTGGCCCGAACTCCGATCTTCCCGCCACGCCCGTTGGCGATCTCGCTCCGCTGATCGAGAGAACGTTTCGGTACAGCTACATCCTCGCCACGAAAATGCGCGACGACATGATCCTGCAGGGGCGCGAAGAGGAGATGGAAAAACTGATCGCCGACGCCCGCAAGGTACAGGCTTCACTGCGGAATGACGAAGCGAAGTAATCGCATGTCCCTTTTCTCGAGCGTGAACGTAATGCGTTTGCTCCGATCTGTCCGGGAGAGAACGGGAATCACCCCGGACCGGCATTGCAGATCGACAATACGGCCATTAGGTTTCTGACAAACAGATGTGGAGAAGCGGACCATGCGCGGCCTTCCCAGACACATCATGGAACATGCCGAGGCGCAGCCAGAGGCTACGCCGCTGTGCGCCGGCGCGCTGCTTCACCTCGGCAACCGGGCGGCGGTCGACCAGGCATTATGGCGTCTCGCCCGTTCGGGCCGTCTGATGCGCATCTGTCGGGGCGTCTACATGCGCCCGGTCCAAACCAAATTCGGCCCGTGCGGGCCGCGCGTCGGCAAGGCGATCGAGACCCTTGCAAGACTCTGGGGCGAAACCATCGTGCCGTGCGGCGGCGCGGCGGCGAACCGTCTCGGGCTGACCACCCAGAACCCGGTGCGAGAGGTCTATCTCACATCCGGCCCCAGCAGGCGGCTGCACGTTGGCTCGTCAGTCGTCGAGCTTCGCCATGCTCCGCGTTGGCAACTGGCGGCGCCCCACCGCAAGGCGGGCGATGTCATTCGCGCCCTGGCATGGCTCGGGCCGGAAGAAGTCGTGGACGGCGTCGAAGCGGTCCTGCCTGCGCTTTCCGAGGCCGATCGCGAAGAGCTTTCGGTTGCAAGGGCCATCATGCCCGGCTGGATGGCGGAACCGGTGAGCGCGCATCTTTCGCATGGCTGAGACCCGGTACCCGGACCTCTCGGTTGACGATCGCCGTTACGCCCTGAGAGTCGCTCAGGAGAAGAATGGGCACCGGGCGTTTCTGCTTGAGAAGGACGTTTGGGTGGTCGCGACGCTTGGTATCCTGTTCGATGCTACGTTCGGCAACGCTCTCGTGTTCAAGGGCGGCACGTCGCTGTCGAAAGCATGGCGTGCGATCCGCCGTTTCTCCGAAGACATCGACATCACCTACGACATTCGAGCGTTTGCGCCGGATCTGGTTGCCGATGCCGGCGACGAAGCGTTGCCGTCCACACGCAGCCAGGAGAAGCGCTGGACGAGGGCGATCCGCACCCGCCTCGCTGAATGGGTCCGGGATCGAGCCTGTCCCACGGTCAAGGAAGGGCTCGAGCACACGGGTTTCATGGCACAGGTCCGCGTGGAGGCCGAGCGGCTTCGCATCGAGTACGAACCGCTCTTCGACGAAGATGGTTTCGTGCGTCCGGAGGTCCTGGTCGAGTTCGGGGCACGTTCCACGGGCGAACCGCACACAACTCATCGGGTGGCGTGCGACGCAGCGCCGTATCTGCCCGATCTCGCGTTCCCCGAGGCGCATCCGACCGTCATGCTGGCGGAACGGACTTTCTGGGAGAAGGCGACCGCCGTTCATGTCTATTGCCGTCAGGAACGGCGACGGGGCGAGCGTCTGTCGAGACACTGGCACGATATTGCCCGTCTCGACGAAGCCGGCATTGCCGAAAAGGCTCTGGCCGACCGCGCCCTCGCGCTTTCCGTTGTCCGTCACAAGGCGATGTTCTTCTCCGAGAACGATATCCATGGCGAGCGGATCGATTATAAGGAAGCGGTCTCGGGCGGCCTGCAGCTCGTCCCGTCCGGGGCTGCAAATGCGGCGCTCGCCGATGACTACGCGAAAATGCTGGCCGACGGCATGCTACTCGACGAGAATGAGCCGTTCGATGCGTTGATGGAACGATGCGCAGCGATCGAGGCGCGGGCAAACGCTCCGCGGCCGAGGGGCAGCTGATGGACGTGTTCGTCTTTCGTAAAGAACTCGTCGCTGAGTACGAGCGCTTTTCGCGAAGTTTCACCAACATTCGGGCCGAAGACATCTCCCGAGAAGTCGATGGGGCCTACGCCGCCGGCCGTTTCTGGCCGGCGCCGCTCATCCAGTTGAATCCCAATTTCGAGCCGGGCGGGTGGATCGATGACCTTGTTGCCAACAGCACTCTCGACGCGGAATGTGCGAAGATCTTCCGGCTCAAACATGCCGACAACGCCTTCGGCGAACCCCTCCTGTTGCATCGGCACCAGACCGATGCCATCGCCATTGCTGGGGGTGGCGAGAGCTACGTACTGACGACCGGCACCGGCTCTGGCAAGTCGCTCGCCTACTTCATTCCCATCGTCGACGATGTGCTGAGGCGCAAACGTGCGGGCGACGCCTGCAAAGGCATCACCGCCATAGTCGTCTACCCGATGAACGCGCTTTGCAATAGCCAGCGCGAGGAGCTGGAGAGGTACCTGCGGCTCGGCTACAGCGATGGCGAGGAGCCGGTCACCTTCGCCCGCTACACCGGGCAGGAATCGCATGAGGAACGCGAACATATCGCGAAGAGCCCGCCTGACATTCTCCTCACCAATTACGTCATGCTCGAGTTGATCATGACGCGGTTCCACGAGACCGACAAGGCGGTGCGCGAACACGCGGCAGGACTCCGGTTTCTGGTGCTCGATGAGCTGCACACCTACCGCGGCCGCCAAGGCGCTGACGTCGCCATGCTGGTCCGCCGTGTACGCGAACGGTTCAACGAGCGCCTTCTTTGCATCGGCACATCAGCGACGATGGCCTCGGAGGGATCGCCGGAAGATCGGGACACAGCCGTCGCGCATATCGCAAGCCGCCTCTTCGGAGTCACGATCCATCCCGGCAATGTTGTCTCCGAAACGCTTCGGCCCGTAACCCGCCGAGATGCGAGTGCAGGCAAACCCGATCTGCGCGCTGCCATCGAGCAAGGAGTACCGGCCGGTCCCACTCATGATGAGCTGTCGAGACATCCTGTCGCGGCTTGGGTGGAGCGTAACCTGGGTCTGGAAGAGCGCGGCGGCAAGCTTGAACGTATTTCGCGACCCCTGACGATTCTCGAAGCCTCCGATGCTCTTGCGCAAAATAGCGGCCTCGACGCCGTGCGTTGCCGAGACTACCTCGCGAACTTCCTGTTGACTGCCCATCGTAGCCGGAACGCGCGAGGCCAAAGCTTCTTCGCATTTCGCCTGCATCAGTTCATCAGCGGGGCATGGAATGCCTACTCGACGCTCGAGCCACCGAGCGAACGGTATCTCACCCTAAATGGCCAGAAGTTCAAGCCCGGAGACCGCAACCGACCTCTCTACCCCCTCTGCTTTTGCCGGGCGTGCGGGCAGGAATACCTACCCGTCTGGGCGCGTCTGACCGGCAGGGAGCCACAGGGGTTCGACCCCCGCGACCTCTCCGAACGCTCGAACGACGACGAGGACATCCAGTTCGGATATCTCATGCCCGATCCGTCAGGCATGTTCGACCCGGCGGATACCAAAGCACAGTACCCCGAGGACTGGCTGGAGTTTCGCGGCGAGGAGCCCCGGCTCAAACCTCATTACCGCCGCTACCGCCCCATGGGGGTACGGGTGAGCACGATCGGCAATGTCGGTGCTGACGGATTGCCCGCGTGGTTCATTCCGGGATCGTTCCGATTCTGCCTGAATCCTGACTGCGACGCCTATTACGACGGCAGCGTACGGAGCGATCTCAGCAAGCTCTCCGGACTGTCGAGCGAGGGCCGCAGTTCTGCCACCACCGTTCTCACTCTATCGTCGCTGAAGCACCTCATCGGCGCAGATCTCGATGAGCGAACCAAGAAGCTCCTCGCCTTCACCGACAACCGCCAGGACGCGAGCCTTCAGGCGGGCCATTTCAATGACTTCGTCCACATTCTACTGTTGCGCGGCGCGCTGCTAGCCGCCATTCGGGGCGCGAGCGGCGGACGGCTCACCGACGATGTCCTGACCCAAAGGGCGCTCGCGCACCTGCGCCTCGATGCGGCCGACTATGCGGCAAATCCAGGCGCCAAGGGCATCAAGGCCCAGAACACGTTGAAGGCGCTGCGCGACGTGCTCGGCTACCGGCTGTATTTCGATCTGCAGCGTGGTTGGCGAATCACCAACCCGAACCTTGAGCAGTTGAAGTTGCTGGAGATCGGATACCGGGATCTCATGGACTGTTGCGAGGATGAGGACGAGTGGCGCGGACGCCATCCCTTGCTGGGTTCCATTGCGCCCGAGCGCCGTTTCGACATCGTTCGTGATCTCCTGGAGCGCATGCGCAGAGCCCTCTGCATCAAGACGATCTATCTGGATCCGAACTTCCAGGAGCAGATGCGCAATCGAAGCTTCAACGAGCTGAAAGAGCCGTGGGGGCTGTCAGAAGACGAGCGCCTGTTCTCGCACGCATTCATGGTCCCGAGGCCGGACAGGCGCGGACGCCGACCCGACTACCAAATCCTTCATGTTTCCCATCGCTCCGCTTTCGGCCGAAAGCTGAAATCGCAAGCATGCTGGGGACCGCATAATCCCAACTATCCATCGCAGTTCGACGAGACCGTCTACAACTCCATCGTAGATGACGTCTTGGGTGTGCTCGCGACCTACGGCTACGTCGAGTCTACCGAACTCGACGGCGGCCGCGCCGGTTACCGCATCGACAGTTCGGTTCTTGAATGGCGTCTGGCCGATGGTGCCGGTGTAGACCACGGTCCGGTCAACGCGTTCTTCCGCAACCTCTACGAAAACGTAGCCGCACTTCTCGATAGCGACGACCGCCTTCTCCACCAACTCGAAGCGCGCGAACACACGGCGCAGGTGGACAGCGACGTCCGTGAAGAACGCGAGCTGCGTTTCCGCAAGGGATTGGAACCCGCCGGGCTGCCTATTCTCTTCTGCTCTCCGACTATGGAACTCGGCGTCGACATCTCCACGCTGAATGCGGTCTACATGCGCAACGTGCCGCCGACACCCGCCAACTACGCCCAGCGCAGCGGACGCGCGGGGCGCAGCGGACAGCCGGCGCTGGTTGTCACTTACTGTGCGGCGAGATCGCCGCACGACCAGTACTTCTTTGCCGATCCGACTCGCATGGTGGCTGGCGCCGTCAATCCGCCGAATATCGACCTCGCCAACGAGGACCTCGTCCGCAGCCACCTGCAGGCAGTCTGGCTCGCGGAGACAGAAGTCAAGCTCGGCCCTTCCGTGCGCGACGTGCTCGATCGGGAGAACTCCGATGAACTGCCTCTGCACGACGACATCGCCGAACAGATTGGCGCCGCTCCGGCTGTGACCGAAGCGCAGCGGCGCGGACAACGCATTCTCGCAACACTTGCGTCCGATCTCTCCAGTCAGGCTGCGCCTTGGTACACGGACACATGGCTTGAGAGCGTAATGAACTCCGCAGGTCGCCGCTTCGGCGACGCCTTCGGCCGGTGGCGCTCGCTGTTCCGCGCAACCGCGAGCCAGATGAAGCTCGCCAACGACGTCGTCAACAACGCCGCCGCAACCGAGCAGGAGCGCCGAGAAGCAAAGGCGCGCTACGACGAAGCGTTTACCCAGCAGAACCTGCTTCTCGACAGCCGGCCGACCATGAACTCGGACTTCTACACCTACCGCTATCTGGCGGCCGAGGGGTTCCTTCCCGGCTACAACTTCCCACGCCTGCCGCTAATGGCATTCGTTCCCGGCCGCCGCGAGAAGGTGGCCCGGGACTCGTTCCTGAGCAGGCCCCGATTTTTCGGCCTCACCGAGTTCGGTCCCCAGTCAATCATCTATCACGAGGGCAGCACATATCGAGTACGCCGAGCTATTCTCTCCGTTCGCGATGAAACAGCGGTGACCGCATCAGCCAAACTACCGATGCAGGCCGCCCGCATCTGTCCGGCTTGCGGCTACGGGCACTTCGGCGACCAGAGGGAGTACGAGCGCTGCGTAAGCTGCAATCAGCGTCTCGACGGCGGGCGCTCGATCCTGAACCTCTACCGCATCGAACAGGTGTCCACCCGGCGGGCGAACCGCATCAACTCGGACGAAGAAGAGCGCCAGCGCCAGGGATACGAGATGATCACGACGCTTCGCTTCAGCGAAGAGAACGGACGGGCGCGGACCGAGGGCATCGCCGTCGTGGAGAGCAGCGAGACCCTGCTGGAACTCCGCTACGGCCCTGCCGCCACGCTCTGGCGGATCAATCTCGGTTGGCGACGGCGCGAGGAGAAATCCGTCTATGGCTTCAGCGTTGACGCCAACACCGGCGAGTGGACCAAGGACTCGCAGGCGCCCACCGACGCCGAAGACGACACGGTGCGCGAAGGCAAAACCATCGAGCGCATCACCCCGTTCGTCGAGGATACCCGCAACGTCCTCGTTATCCGCCCGGCGATCGAGCTCACCGAGACGGCCATGGTTTCGCTGCAATGCGCCATCAAGCGCGGAATCGAGCAGGAGTTCCAACTGGAAGAGGCGGAGCTGGCCGCCGAGCCGCTGCCGGATCGCAACGAGCGGAGCGCAATCCTGTTCTATGAAGCTGCCGAAGGCGGCGCCGGCGTGCTCACCCGTCTCGCCAGCGATCCCGGCGCGCTGGCCCGGATCGCCCGCAAGGCGCTTGAACTCTGCCATTACGGATCGCGGTCTGGCGAGTACCGCGGATGCGACGACCTCGACAATCTCGACGACGACTGCGAAGCAGGTTGTTACCGCTGCCTGCTCAGCTATTACAACCAGCCGGATCATCCGCAAATCGACCGCCGCGACCCGGATATGCTGGACCTGCTCTGCCGGTTGACGCGCGGCGAGCGCGGGTACATCGACCATTCCCCCGGCGCCGGCGACAGTTTCGACGAGCTGTGGAACCTCGCCGGCTCGAGCCTGGAGAAGGACTGGCTGACCTACATCAAGACGAACGGATACCGCCTGCCCGACCGCGGACAGCCCTATCTCAAGGACTTCGGCACCCGGCCCGACTTCGCCTACACCGGCCATCAGACCCTGATCTATATCGACGGCCCTCACCATCGCGCACAGCGCAGAGTATCCGAGGACGCCGAGGTGACCCGCCGACTCGAGGAGGCTGGATACACGGTCGTGCGGTTCAGTGAGAACAGCACGTCATGGAATCCTGTCGTCAAGCAGTACGGCTGGGTTTTCGGACCGGGCGTGACGACGGCAGCCACGTAAGGAACGGAAACGGAAGGTCGATGGCAACAGCGATTGCGTTGAAACCCGGGGATCTGGTCCGAGCGCGCAATCGCGAGTGGGTGGTCCTTCCGGAGACCCGCGACGATCTCCTGAAACTTCGGCCGCTCGGCGGCGCAGAGGACGATGCGACCCTTATCTATCTCCCGCTCGAGCCCGAGGCGCCCGTCCCTGCAACATTCGATCTCCCCGACCCCAGTCAACCGGGCTCTTCGGAAGCATCCCTGCTGCTGCGCGACGCGCTCCGTCTGAAACTGCGTGCCGGGGCCGGACCGTTCCGGAGTTTCGGCAATCTCAATGTCGAACCGCGCGCCTATCAGCTCGTGCCCCTGCTCATGGCGCTCAAGCTTGACATCGTCCGGCTGCTGGTCGCCGACGACGTCGGCATTGGCAAGACAATCGAGGCCGGGCTCATTGCACGGGAGCTGCTCGACCGGGGCGAGATCGAGCGGCTCGCCGTCATCTGTCCGCCGCACCTCTGCGAACAGTGGCAACAGGAACTCGCGGAGAAGTTCAGCATCGACGCCGAGGTCGTCCGCACTGGCACGGCCACCCGTCTCGAGCGCGGGCTGCGACCTGACGAGTCGGTGTTCGAGGTCTATCCCTTCACGGTGGTTTCGCTTGACTACATCAAGTCGGACCGCCGCCGCAGCGACTTTCTGCGCGCCTGCCCGGAGTTCGTCGTCGTCGACGAGGCGCACACCTGCGTGCAGTCGAACACAAACACCCGCCACCAGCGCTACCAGCTTCTCAAAGGCCTCGCCGAGAGCGAGCCTCGGCGAGGCATGGTGCTCCTGACCGCTACCCCGCACTCGGGCGACGACACCGCCTTCCACAACCTGCTCGGCCTGCTGGAGCCGAAGTTCCGCGAATTGGCCGATGTGCCCGAAGGCGACAGACGCCGACGATTGCGCGACGAGCTCGCGCTGCATTTCGTGCAGCGCCGCCGCGGCGATATCGCCGAGTGGAGGGACGACGCCGGCTTTCCTGTCCGCGAGAGCCGCGAGGCTACCTACCGGCTGACCGGCGGCTGGGGCAGGCTCTTCGATGACGTGCTGGCTTACGCGAGGACCATGGTCCGACGCGCGGAAAGCGGAACGAAGCTCGAGCAGCGCATGTCCTGGTGGGCCGCGCTTGCGCTGCTGCGTTGCGCATCCTCAAGCCCTGCGGCCGCCTCGCTCGCTCTGAGGACCCGGCTTCGGGCCGCCGAGGGAGAGACCGTTGACGCCCAGCTTGCAAAACTGGATCACGCGGCGGGCGAGACCGTGATGGACGAAACGGCCGACGACTCGCTCGCCCTTACCGAGAGCATTCCCGCAGGCACCGTCGAAGAGGCGGAGGCCGCCGACGCGCTCCGCGAACTCATTGCCCGCGCGGATGCGCTCCGCGGTCCCCGAAACGATCCCAAGCTCAACGCGCTCATCAAAGAGATACGGCAGCTCGTGCTGGACGGGTTCCGCCCGGTGGTGTTCTGCCGCTACATCGCCACCGCGCACTATGTCGGAACCGAACTGAGGAACGCCATCAAGGGAAGGGATACCCACTTCACGGTGATCACCGGAGACCTCACTCCCGACCAGCGCGAAGAACGCGTGGAGGCCTTTGCAGATCTCAAGACTGACGTGGCGCCTGTGCTGGTCGCAACCGACTGCCTGTCCGAAGGAGTCAACCTTCAGCGTCACTTCAATGCGGTGGTCCACTACGACCTCACTTGGAATCCCACTCGCCACGAGCAGCGCGAGGGCCGCGCAGACCGCTTCGGACAAGCCTCACGGACCGTTCGCGCGGTGATGCTCTATGGCGAGAACAATCCCGTCGATGGCGCGGTGCTTCGTGTGATCCTCCGCAAGGCCGAGAAGATCCGCAAGGAGCTCGGCGTCTCTGTGCCCCTGCCCGCCGACAACAACAAGGTCGTCGACGCCATCATGAAGGCGGTGCTGCTACACGGCGGCTCTCACTCCCGAGCCGTTCAGACCGCCCTCGACTTCGGGGACACCGAAACATTCGGGGACACCGAAACAGAGGTCGACAACGCCTGGCGGACAGCCGCCAACAGGATGACCCGCACGGTCTTCGCTCAGCGACGTCTGACCCCCGACGACGTTTTGCCCGAATGGCGAAGAGCCGCCTCCGTATTGGGCGGACCTGACGACGTCGCCCGTTTCGTGCACCTGTCCGCCGAACGGCTCGGAGCGCCGCTCGATCCGCGGGACGGCTATTGCCGGTTACCGGTCGCGCACCTGCCCAAACCGCTTCAGGATCGTCTCGACGCCATCGGGTTCACCGCTTCGGCGAAAATCGCGTTCAAGCAACCCGCGCCTACAGGGGCGGCGTACATCCACCGCGCTCACCCGTTGGTCGCGACACTGGCGGACTTCGTCGTCGAACAGGCGCTCGACACGGAAGCCCCGGATGTCGCCGCCCGCGCCGGAGCCATGTTCACGAGCGGCGTTCGAACACGCACCGTGCTCTACCTACTGCGCCTGCGCAGCCAGCTCATGGCCGAACGACGTCGCGCCGATGGCCGGTACTCGCCGCTCAAGTCCCTGCTTGCCGAGGAGTGCCTTGGGGTCGCCGTCCGGGGCGGCGACACAGCCGAGCTCTTGACCGAGGACGGTGCGCTTTCGCTTCTCTCGCTCCAACCGGCCCGCAACATGCCGGACGGCCAGAAGAGTCACCTGATCCGGCAGGCCCTGAGCGCACTGCCGGACCTGGAAGACACCTTCGGGCGTGTCGCAAGAGAGCAGGCCCGACGATTGCTCGCCGACCACCGCCGTATCCGCGAGGCCAGCGACGCCAGGGGGCTGCGATACGATGTCGTCCCCGCGCTGCCCGTTGACAAGATCGGGGTCTATGTCTTCATGCCCATGGCAAGCTTCTGACCATGGCGGGCACGCGCAGAAACCGGGGTTTCACGGCCCTGAAGATCGAAGGCGGCATCCTGCCGCCAGAGTTTCTTCAAGCCGTTGCCGCGTTGGAGGCGCCCCGTCAGACGGGCGCCGACTATGGGCTGTCGAAGTCTCTCGCCATCAAGGAGGAACTCGCCCGGTACTGGCGCATCGCCAACGACCTGCATAGGTGCTACGCGGAGCGCCGTCCCCGGCGCGACCTTCGTGCGCCGCAGGTTGGCATCGAGGAGTGGCTTGTCCCGTTCCTGCGCTCGCTGCTTGGTTATGATGACCTGACCGTCGCCGAAAGCGTCGTGCGTGAGGATCGCGTCTTCAAGTTGACACACCGGGCCTGCGGCGGCGCCGTGCCCCTCCTGCTCGTCACCCACGAATTCGATCTCGACAAAGCCGATTTGCGTTTCGGCTATGACGGCCGCCGGCAGGCGCCCCACGGCATGATGCAGGAGTATCTCAACGCCGAGGACACCGCGTTGTGGGGAATGGTCTCCAACGGATCGAAGCTTCGCATCCTGCGCGACAATGCGAGCCTGACGCGTCCCGCCTACATCGAAGCCGATCTCGACCTCCTCTTCGCCGACGAACTCTACCCGGACTTCGCCGCGCTCTGGCTCTCAGCCCATTCCAGCCGTCTCCGGCCCGTCGACGACAAACCGTCGAGCTGCATCATCGAAGCCTGGCGAAAGAAGGCGCATGAGACCGGAGAGCGCGTCCGGGAGAATCTACGCGACGGCGTCACCGATTCCCTGCGCCGGATCGGCAACGGGTTCCTGCAACATCCGTCGAACGCCAAGCTGCGCGAAGCCCTTGAGTCCGGCGTCCTCTCGCCTGAGCGCTATTTCCAGCAACTCCTTCGCCTTGTGTACCGGTTGCTCTTTCTCTTCGCAGCGGAGGAACGCAATCTCCTTCACGCACCCGAGGCCACCGACGAACAGCGCATCGTGTTCGCCGAGGGCTATGCGCTGTCCCGGTTGCGGGACCGCGCTCTGCGCCGCCGGCATTACGACTGGAACCAGGATCTCTGGTTAGGTCTCCAGATCACCTTCCAGGCGCTTGCCATGGGCGCTCCGGGCCTTGGCCTGCCCGCGCTCGGCGGGCTCTTCCGGGCCGACCAGTGTCCCGAACTCGACGGCGCGGCCATCGCTAACAAGCACCTGCTCGAAGCCGTGCGCAACCTTGCCTTCTTCCGGTCGGGACGAAGCCTCGTCCGCATCAATTACAGGGACATGGACACCGAGGAATTGGGCTCCGTCTACGAGAGCCTGCTGGAGCTTCGGCCCGTCATCGACGTGGATGCCTCGCCATGGACGTTTGCTTTCACTAGCGACGGCAACGGCGAACGCGCCAAGGGATCCGAGCGCAAGCTGACGGGATCCTACTACACGCCGCCAGCCCTGGTGAACGAACTCGTGGCATCGACGCTCGATCCGGTTATTGCCAAGACCGTCGCCTCCCGTCCCGAAGACCCCCGCGCCGCAGTACTCGCGCTGAACGTCGTCGATCCGGCGTGCGGGTCAGGTCACTTTCTGCTGGCGGCGGCGCGCCGCCTCGCGACAGAGATCGCCCGTATCGAATCGGACAACAAGACGGTTGACGAAATCGCTCGCCAACATGCCCTGCGCGAGGTGGCGCGGCACTGCATCTACGGCGTCGACCTCAATCCGCTCGCCGTCGAGCTCTGCAAGACAGCACTGTGGATGGAGACCATCGAGCCCGGCAAGCCGCTCACATTCCTCGACTCACATATTCTTCGGGGCGACAGCCTGGTCGGCATCCTCGATCCCGAAATCATGGCGAACGGCATTCCGGGTGACGCCTACAAACCACTCACGGGCGATGACAAGGCTGTCTGCCGGGATCTCAAGAAACGCAATCGGCAGCCGAAGCAAGAGGAACTCTTCGATCAGGACGCCATGCTGGAAGTCGCCGTCGCAAGTGTCGGTCTCGACGCCATGCCCGAGGACACGCTGGATGACGTCGAGCGCAAGCGCGCCACGTGGCAAGACGCGCTCAGAGACCAAACCCGCGCCCGCGAGGCGCTTCGCGCCAATCTCTTCGTGGGAACCTGGTTTGCTCCGAAGACGCGCGAGACGCTGGAGACCGTGCCCCAGACCCAGGACATCGATCGGCTTGGCCGAGACGAACCCCAGCGCCGTGGCGTCGAACAGCTCGTACGCAGGCTTGCCGGTGAGCACAATTTCTTTCACTGGCATCTGGCCTTCGCCGAGATCATGCAGGACGGCGGCTTTGATGCCGTTCTCGGCAATCCGCCCTGGGAGGTGTCTCAGCTCAATGAAAAAGAATACTTCGCCACTAAGGCGCCAAGAATCGCCAACATGGCGGGCGTATTGCGGAAAGATGCTATTGCTCAACTGCAAAACACTGATCCGAAACTCTGGCGCGACTACCAAAGCACGAGTCGTGGCTTCAATGCACGAAACGGTTTTTGTCGAGGCGGCAATCGCTATTCACTGAGCACATACGGAAAACTCAACAGCTACGCCCTCTTTGCCGAAACATTCATGCAGCTCCTCAATCCGCAGGGACGTGCCGGCATGATCGTACCCACTGGCATTGCCACAGATCATTCCACCAAGGCGTTCTTCGACCACATCGTCAGCCGGCAACGCCTCGTCAGCCTGTTCGACTTCGAGAACAGGGCGAAGGTATTTCCAAGCATTGATAGCCGTATCAAATTTTGCCTCCTCTCGCTGAGCGGCGAGGCCAATCACACTCCAGAGGCCGAATTCGCCTTCTTTCTGCATCAGCCGGAACAGTTGAAGGAGGCCGAGCGACGCTTCACGCTGTCAGCGGACGACTTCTCGCTGTTCAATCCCAACACGCGGACATGCCCGATGTTCCGCACGCGTCGCGACATGGAGATTGCACGCACGATGTACGAGCGTGCGGGTGTCCTGTGGAAGGAAGCGAGAATCGGTGAAGCTGACGAGAACCCTTGGGGCATCAGCTTCATGCAGATGTTCAACATGACCAGTGACTCGGGGCTTTTCCGCACGCGTGAAGAGCTCTCTGGCGATGGATGGGAGCTCGACGGCAACGTTTTCGTGCGTGGCGAAGAGCGCTACTTGCCCCTGTACGAAGCTAAGCTGTTCCATCAGTACGACCACCGGTTCGCGACGTTCGACGGCGTTTCCGAACGAGACATCCGGAATGGCCAGGCCCGGCCGATGACCGCAGACGAAAAACTGGACCCGGGAGCCGTCATCATTCCGCGATACTGGGTTCCGGAAAGAGAAGTGGCCGAAAAACTTGACATCGGCATTACGTCCACACAATCACTTGCCGAGCCGAGCCGAGCCGAGCCGAGCCGAGCCGAGCCGAGCCGAGCCGAGCCGAGCCGAGCCGAGCCGAGCCGAGCCGAGCCGAGCCGAGCCGAGCCGAGCCGAGCCGAGCCGAGCCGAGCCGAGCCGAGCCGAGCCGAGCCGAGCCGAGCCGACACTATCTCGCACTTCGACTCATTACACGAGCGACAGATCAGCGAACCGCGTTATCGGCTGTCCTCCCGACCTCGGCACTCGGGCACAAGGCGGTCACCATACGACCGGCGGGTGGCGGATGGCGTTGAGACTGATCACCACCGCCACAAATCGGCGAACACTGATAGCATCTTTCTTGCCGCCGGTAGCGCTTGGCCACAAGGGGACGATAATCGAAACTATGGGTGGCTCCTCCCCTTCAGAAAGACAACGTGCTCAACGAACGAGCGAACCAGCATTGCTTCGATCATTGGGAGGTCGGGAGTGAGTGATAAGGCTCCCTTGCTTCTCTTTCGCAGTGCCGATGCGGCAGCGCTGATGATTGCGAGTATCAACAGCATGGTTCTGGACTTCGCTGCACGTACCGCAGTCGGTGGAACAGACCTCACGTATTTTATCATCAAACAGCTTCCAATGTTGCCGCCAGAAGCATTCTCGGAGAATTTCAGGAAGGGAATCACCTACGCGGATATTGTGATACCGCGAGTATTGGAGCTGACCTACACCGCGGAAGCCTTGAGAGATTTCGCCAGCGATCTCGGTTATCGCGGTCCGCCCTTCGCATGGGACGAGGAACGCCGCCATCGCCTCCGATGCGAACTCGATGCCATTTTTGCTCTCATGTACGGACTCGACCGTGCCGATCTGGAATGGATTCTCGATGCCCCACCACCGAGTGCGTCCTTTCCGCTGCTGAAACAGCGGGAGATGAAGCAGTTTGGTGAATATCGAACACGGCGCTACATCCTCCATGCTTACGATCAACTCAGACGCGGCGATATACCTCACGTGGAAAGTGAATGCGCCCCAGTATCGGAGGCTTACACGTCATGAAGGCTACCGAAGCCAACTTCCTTGAGTTCCTCAAGAGGTCACCTCAGTTTGTTATCCCGATCTACCAGCGCACTTACAGTTGGGCGGAAAGAGAATGCCGCCAGCTCTGGAACGACATCCTGCGGAGTGGTAGCAGCGACGATGTCACGGCCCATTTCACCGGCTCCATAGTATACATCGAGGAAGGCCTCTATCAGGTTTCCAGCCAGTCCTCCCTGCTCGTCATCGACGGCCAGCAGCGCCTCACCACCGTCATGCTAATTCTTGAAGCCCTAGCAAGGCGAGTGAACGGTACAGAGCCGGTCGATGGCTTTTCCGCAAAGAAGCTGCGTAGTTACTATCTCCTCAATCCCTTGGAGGAGGGGGAGCGCCGCTTTAAGTTGCTGCTGACACAGACTGACAAGAACAGCTTGCTTGCGCTCGTGCAGCAACAAACCCCGCCGGACCAGTCCTCTTTTCGTATCGACGCAAATTTTGCCTTTTTCGAGGACAATATGCGAGATCTAGAAATCGCGAAGATCGTGCAGCTATGCAAAGGGCTGGCCAAGCTCACGGTCGTCGATGTCGCGCTCAGCCGCGATCATGACAACCCCCAGCTAATTTTCGAGAGCATGAATTCAACTGGCCGTGAGCTCAGTCAGGCGGATCTTGTCCGCAACTTCATTCTGATGGGCCTTGAAACCGCTCAGCAGAAGCGCCTTTACGAGGAACATTGGCGACCGATGGAGATTGCCTTTGGCCAAGAGGCCTACGGTGCGCATTTCGACGGTTTCATGCGGCACTACTTGACGCACAAGACCGGTGATATCCCTAACGTGCGTGCAGTTTACGAGGCCTTTAAACGCTACGCGCACGCTCCAGGAGTGGAGGCAGATGGTGTGGATGCCCTGGTCGCTGATGTACACACCTATGCGGTCTATTGCTGCGCGATGGCACTCGACAAGGAACATGACTATGCGCTAGCACTGGCGTTTAAGGATCTCCGAGAATTGAAGGTCGACGTGGCATTTCCATTCCTGTTGGAGCTATACAACGACTATGCACATGAGCGGCTCCAGAAAGCCGACTTTGTTCAGGCTGTTCGGCTGATTGAGGCCTATGTGTTTCGGCGGGCAGTCTGTGACGTTCCTACCAACTCGCACAACAAGACCTTTGCCACGTTCGGGCGGGCATTACAGAAGGACCGTTACATTCACAGCATTCAAGCTCATTTCCTGAACCTTCCATCGTACAGGCGGTTCCCTAGCGATCAAGAATTCAAGGACGAATTGTCGACGCGCGACCTCTATAACTTTTCACGCCACAGCTACTGGCTGCGACGTCTCGAAAACCACGATCGCAAGGAACGCGTGCCGGTAGACGAATACACTATTGAACATATCATGCCCCAGAACAAGAACTTATCGTCCGAGTGGCGCGAGGCGCTCGGCTCGGATTGGCAGCGGGTGCACGAGAAATGGTTGCATACTTTGGGAAACTTGTCCCTGACTGGCTACAACGCCGAGTATAGTGACAGATCCTTCACTGAAAAGCGCGACATGCCAGGTGGTTTCAAGGAGAGCCCGCTGAGGCTGAATAATAGGCTGGGTACGTTGGATGGCTGGAACGAAGATGCTATCCAGCAACGCGCTGGACAGCTGGCCGCACTCGCCGCGCAAGTCTGGGCGCCACCCGAGTTGTCGTCCGATGTACTTGCGAGCTTCGAGGCTGGAATGGAACCGTCCGGTGGCTATACCTTTGATGACCACCTGAATCTGAGCGCTGGCAGCCCCATGCGGCCGTTGTTCGACGCACTTCGGAGGGATGTGTTGGCACTGGACCCCGGGTTCGCGAGGAAATTCTGAAGCTGTACGTCGCCTACAAGGCGGAAACCAACTTCGTGGACGTACAGGCTCTAAAGAGCAGACTGCGGTTGACGCTCAATTTGAGGTTCCATCAATTGCACGACCCTAGGGGCTTGGCCAAGGACGTGACCAACCTCGGCCGGTGGGGCAATGGTGATGCTGAAGTCAACTGGAATGAGTTGGACGATCTGCCCTACGTCATGGGTCTCGTGCGTCAGGCCTTTGAGATGCAGATGGGCAACGGGACGGTAGAAGAAATAAGGGAGGCTCTCAAAATCGCCTACTTTTCTCATTTATGTTGTATAATCCGGGTTGTTGTCTCGGGAGGCGGATTTGATGGACATGCCGGGTTTTTTCGATCTTGAAGAACGGTTCGCAAAGCTTGACGGATTGGGCGATCCGTTGGCGAAGCTGTCCGGTTCTGTGAACTGGGAAGGGTTTCGCCCGGCGCTGGACGCGGCACTGTCGAAGCCGCGCAAGAGCCGCAAGAGCAATGCCGGTCGCAGGGAATACGACCGGGTTCTCATGTTCCGGGTTCTGGTCTTGCAGCAAATGTACAACCTGAACGACGACCAGACGGAGTTCCAGATCCGGGACCGCTATTCGTTCGCCCGGTTCCTGGGGCTGCATCCCGAGGATACGGTGCCCGATGCAAAGACCATCTGGCGGTTTCGGGAGAACCTGAAACTCGCGGAGGCGTTTGACAGCCTGTTTTCGGAACTGTCCTCGCAGATCGAGGGCCAGGGCTATGTGGCGCGCAGGGGACAGATCGTGGATGCGAGCTTTGTGAAGGCGCCGCGTCAACGCAACAGCCGCGACGAGAACGCACAGGTGAAGGCGGGGAAGGTTCCGTCCGAATGGTCGCAGAAGAAGCGCCGTCACAAGGACACCGACGCACGCTGGACGCGCAAGAGAAATGAAACCCATTACGGATACAAGAACCACATCAGCGTGGACCGTGCGTATCGTCTTGTCCGTCGCTGGGAGGCGAGCGATGCGGCGTGTCACGACAGCAAGATGTTCGAACAGGTGCTTGATGAGACGAATACCAGTGGCGCCGTCTGGGCCGACAGTGCCTACAGCAGTCGCCACCATGAGGCGTTGCTGGCCGAACGAGGCTGGCGCAGCCACATTCACCGCAAGGGACATCGCAACCGCCCCTTGCCTGTGCGCTCCCAGGAAGCCAACCGCAAGCGTTCGAAGGTGCGCGCGGTCGTCGAACATGTCTTTGCTCAACACGAAGCGATGGGCGGCAAGCGGGTCAGGACTATCGGCATGGTCCGGGCACGCTTCAAGATCGGCATGATGAACTTGGTGTACCCGCATTATTCATGACGGTAGAATTAGTTGTCGTACAGGCGAGTTTTTTCGCCCGGGTTTACGGGTTTTGCGTGGCTGATTTGTCTTGGTTGGGGGTTGGGGGTTGGTGTTTGGGGCTGATCTGCGGCACTTGCCGCGTTGGTCAAGGCCCTTGAGCGGCAAGGCGTTGGAGCATGATCGCGAGCATCGGCTGGTTTGGCGTGTGCTGCGGCATTGAGAGGGTGATACGGGATTTCCGCTGCTGAACCCGCACCGCGACTTTCAGGAATGTGGTGCGAATTGTATGGAATGTGGCGGTTCGCCAACGCGAGCGCCGTGATGCCGCGCTTCTGAGTTGCCAGAGCAGCCAGTAGGCTGCGGTGTGGAGGAACAGGCGGCACTGGTTGGCTTCCCAGCGATGGCATGAAGTGCGGTCGGACTGGGTGTAACGCTTGTGCTCCTTGATCATGTTCTCCATACGCCCGCGGACACAATAGACCTTCTTGTAGAGCCAGGCGGCGCGGCCTGTGAGATTGGTGACGATGAAGCGGGTGCACACGCCGTGCTTGATGGATGCCTCGACGCGGGCGATGATGCGGCGCGGCCTTGACCAGCTCTGGGCGGCATAGCTGGCCTGGTAGCAGCGGCGCAGGGTCTTCTCGCCGCTTCGGGCGCGGCGGACAGCGGTATCTTCACCCCAGGGCCGGGCGATGTCGTGCAGGCGCGCATTGCCGGGTAATCCGAACATGTAGGGGCAGTTCCTCTGTTCGAGCAGGTCCATGACCTCCGGCGTCCCATAATGCCCATCGCCACGCACCATGATCTCTGTTCGTGGCCACAGGGTGCGAATGCGTTGGATGACAAAGCGCAGCACGCGCACCGCCTCGACACCGGAAGGCCGCTTGCCCGGTCGCAGGACACAGGCAACCGGTTTGCCGCTCCGCGCTTCGTAGATGTGGATCGGTTGCAGGCACCGCCCGCCCGCATGGGTGCTGAACAAGGACAGTTGTTGAGCGCCATAAGTGCGGTCGATTATGTCGTCGATGTCCAGCACGATGCGTTTCGGCACAGTGCGGTAGCTGTCGCAGAACAGGTCGATGAAGCGCTGCCCCATGCGCACCAGCGCGCGCCAATCGGGCAGGTTCTCAAACCGCGACAGGGTGGGTTGCGATGGCAGGCCGATCTCCGCCTCAGGCAGGCGCTCGCAGGCAATCTTGAGAGCCGGGTCGTGACGCAGCGCATCAAGGTCGTTGCAGTCTTCGTAGCCGCACGCAATGGCCATCATACGGGCCCGGATCATGGTGGCGTAATCGTGCCGGGTGCGCTCTGCGCGTCTTCGGTCGACAACGCACGACGCCATCAAGTTGGCGATGCCGAGCTTGCGTTCGATTTCACGCAGTATCAGCGCACCGCCGTTCGAAGACATGGCCCCGGCATCGAACCGGAGGTGAAGCGAGCGACCTGTCAAGGGTGACAAACCGGGGAGAAACGGCGTATGATCGGACATGGCGGGCGGGGGTTTCTGCGGTGTTGGCGTTATGGGCAGTTCGCATACCTATTCATACGCCGTTTCAATACCTTAGTCCACGCCCGCCAACCCATATAAATCCTCAACGTGAATTATTCGGGTGTACAACCTGCGCCGGCTTGTCTGGCTGCGGGCGAACCACCGGCCCCTCTGCGGCGACAGGGTTCAATAGAATGCCGAACACGGGGGCCTATGTGCCCTGTGAACCGTTTCAGGCTCTCCAACCGCTGTCGGGAACCGTTTTCCCCACCTGATCCGTAGTTCCACCGACTGTTTCATCCCCACAAAACCGACAAATCAACCAAGGAAAACAAGAAATCAAATTACGAGAGCCTCCCATAATCTGATGGCGAATGTCGAAGCGCTTTGGTCGATGGAGTTCGACAGCGATACCGGAATTGCTGGCCGCGGAATAGTGGTATTTGAAACCGGTCGCGTTTTTGGCGGCGACAACGGTTGGCATTATATTGGAAATTATGAAGTAAGGGATAGGAAGATTGAAGGATATATTTGCGTCAAGAGTGATGGTGTCGAATTGGCTACGATATTTGGCCATATTCCCGGAGAGTCTCTCGAAATCGATCTGGTTGGCGGTTTTGAGGATGGTGACACGATCAGACGTGCCGGTACAGTCGTAGGAATTTCGGAAAGAACAATGAAGGCGATTTTCAAGCGTTTAGGGGATCTACCCTAAGCGACCTGTGTGGGTGCCCGAACGTGATCAAGGATGGAGATGACGGCGTCTTCTGACAGGAGCCACCGCGCCTACAGCCCCAGGTCAAGTTCTATTCGTTTCGGCGCTGGTGTCTTTTCCACCTTCGGCGCGGGTGGAGCATTTTTCTCCGGCCCCTCGGGGTCGTCTTTCGCCATCATTTCGGATGCCACGGTTTCCCGGTCTACCCTCGCGACGAGCCCCTCACCGATCTTGCGTGGTCGCTGCTGACCGTCGCGGCGTCGCTGTTCCCGCGTCACCTCCAGCGCCTCTAGGGACGCAACCCGCTCGCCGGTGGCTGTTTCCAGCTGCTCGTGGAGCGCCTTCGCATCGTCGGTGACGAGTTCCGCCCGGTCCCGCGCGCGGCTGATCTCGACATAGAAGGACTTCTGGGTGGTCAGGTGGGGATGTCTGGCCTCCATGGCGGCGATGACGTTGTCGACGGTGCGCCCTTGATACGCATGCACGGTCGATGCCCAGGCATGATCGAGATGGCGAAGCTGCGGGTCTCCCTCGCGGAGATCGAGCCTCTTGCCGTCTTCGAGCCGGAACGCCACCTTGCCACCGTCGACCGACAGCACCTCGGCGGTCCGGCTGTTGACGAGCCCGAGGCCCTTGTCGTTGCGGGTCCAGCGGATGCGGTCTCCGGCGCGCAGTTCGATGTCTTCGGACCGATAAACCTCCGAGCCGCCCTTGCGGCCGGCGATCTCGCCCGGCTGCCAGCGAACCGCGCCGTCCGGTCCTTCGAGCAGCACGGCGCAGTCCTTGTGGTTGACGCCCGCGACCCGCCGCTCGTCGCCGTTCTCCACCCCGATCCTCTTGTAGGGACGGTGGAAGACAACCACATCGCCGGGGGCGTAGTTGGCAGCAAGCGCCTTTTCCGCGTTGGTGTAGCCCTTCGAGACCAGCCGCTCGACCTGCATGGCGGGGCCGTGGATGCGGCCCTCGCGGGCGAGCCGTTCGCGGATATGGGAGTTGATCGCCTGGCGAAGTTCGTGGCTGGGTGCCATGACCCCGGTGTTCTCGCGTTCCTCGGGGGAGAGCCTGAGCCAGCGCGCAGCGACGGCGCCGGCGATGTTGTCGGGGTTCACCTCGGCCACGTTGGAACCGAGCTTCTCGAAGGCCGTGGCGATCTCGCCCCTGAGGCTCGCCTCGACGGCTTGCTTCAGGTCGGGATCGCGCTGGCGCATGATCTCGTCCATGGTGGCGGTCTTCATGCCCGCCTGCTGGAGCTGGGCGAAGGGCTTTCCGGCGTCGACGGCATCGAGCTGTTTCGCGTCGCCCACCAGCACCAGGCGGGGAAGGCGGAGCGCGGCGGCAACACGGAGAAGGTCGCGGGCCTGGACGGTGGAGGCGAGCGAGCCCTCGTCTACCACGAGGACGGTTTTCGCGAAGGCGGCCCGGAGCGTCTTCTCGCTGGCCTTCGTCAGCCGCCCTTCGGCGACGCCGGCATGGCGGGCGAGGAAGTGCTGAAGGGTCTCGCTGGCAATGCCGGCCTCGGCGGCGAGCGTCTTCACCGCCGAGGCGGAAGGGGCGAGGCCGACCATGCGGTAGCCGCGCTTTTCCGCGAGAACCCGGGCGCGGTTCAACATGGTCGTCTTTCCGGTTCCGGCATAGCCCTGGACGCCGACCACGCGATCCTTGGCCGAGAGGATCAGCTTGACGGCCTCCCTCTGTCCTCCGGTCAGCGGCCCCCGGTTGAGATGGGCGCTCACCATCCAGCTTCGCATGACGGGCCGGCCCCGGTCCTGCCCGCCCCGCATGAGCGCGATGGTTTCGCGCTCCTCGGCTACGGTCCTGTCGGTCGCGAGCGCATCTTCGGCGCCGGGGATGCTGACGGCATGGAGCGTTCCCGCCTGCTCGAGGGCAGCGATCTCGCGCTCGACGGCGGCGATTCCGGTCTCGCCCGTGCGCCAGGCAAGCGCGGACGCCAGGAGGTTCGTCCGGTCGAACACCGCCTCGCGCTCCGAGAGATGGGCCAACGCCCAGGCGACGGCCTCCGCCGCTGCGTTTCCCTGCATCTCTACCGGTTCTCCCGAGCCAACACCCCGTTCGGGGGATTTCCCCTCGGCAGGGTCCTTGCCGGCCTCCCGCGCCCGACCGGGACCCGGATGTGCTTCGGCCACCAGCGCCTTCGCATCGAAGCCGAGCGCAGCGGCCTGCTTCTCCCAGCTTGCCTCCAGGGCCACCCTGTCGACATCGCGCTTGTGGGCGCGGGTCATCAGGGTCGCGCGTTCGGCGAGACGCGGGTTCTCCGCAGGGGTTCCCAGATCGCGTGCCTCCATGGCGGCCTCGATCTCGGCGCGCCGTGTCGAGAAGGCCTCGATCACCCTGCGCGGAACGCCGGCAATCTCGAAACGCCCGTCGGCATGGGTTTTCTCGATGCCGTAGCCGAATTTCGCGAGGCCCTGCGCCAGTTCGCTGCGGTAGATGGCGCCGAGCGCCATCTTGGCGGCGTAGAGTTTCTCATTCGCCATGGTCCGCCATTTGCTGTCCTCTCCCTGCACCATGTTGGCGAGCACGGCATGGGTGTGAAGCTGGGGATCGAGGTTACGGGAAGTGTCGTGACGGAATGTCGTGTATCGGGATTCCTACATGAATGAACTATATAAGGCATTGTTTTCTAATAAATATTCTCACTCACCAAAAATCACCAAAGAACGCCGTAATCATTCTGAAATCGGATTCGCTCCAATCCAGGCGTATCACTGCGTAAGCCTGTCGCCGGAACCCGACGCCTGCCCGCTCGCGCCGGCCGCCGGCACCAGGCCCACGGTCAGCCGCGTACCGGTGGCCTCTGCATAGCGGCGAAGGGTCGCGAACGACGGCGACACCCGGCCGCTCTCCAGCCGAGTGACCGCCGACTGGGTCGTGCCGAGCCGGCGGGCAAGCTGTGCCTGCGTCAGTTTCGCCGTCGTGCAGGCGCGGACCAGCGCCTCGATCAGCGCATACTCCTCGTCGACGCGCGCGTACTCCTCCCGGAACTCCGGGTCTCCCATGAAACGCGCCTTCAGGTCCTTCAGCTTCGTCATGTCGTCACCTGCCTCATCCGCTCCCGGGCGGTCGCGAGAGCGCGGCGCGGCGTCTCGCGCGACTTCTTCGCGAAGATCATGCACCACCACCATCCTCCGGTCCGACGCCGTCACGTAGATCCCCCGCGCGATGCCGCCGTCCGCCCGCACTCGAAATTCCCAGAGTTTCCCTAACCAGGGACCGGCGGAATCGGCGGAGCAGTCAGGCGGGCTCGGCGGCGGCGATGCGCAGCCGTCCGCCGCCGGTGGATCGGGGCTGGCGGATGACGATGTCGATGTCGCGCCCGAGCGCGTTGAGCAGGCGGAACAGGCGCTCCAGCGAGTACTCGCGGAAGTCGCCGCGCAGCAGCCGCGACACGTCGGGCTGAGAGAGGCCCAACAGCCGCCCGGCCTCGGTTTGCGTCAGGCCGCGATCGCGCACGATGTCGTCGATGCGGCTGACGAGATCGGCCTTGACGAGGTGGGCGTCGGCGTCGGGAAAGCCGAGATCGGCGAAGACGTTGCCGCTGCCGCGCTCCACGGCGGTGTCGGTGGGTTTCATGGAGTCAGTCTCCACTTTGCGCTTCACGGTGGTGCCGCTCGGCGGCGGCCAGGCGTCGGCGGACCAGGTCGAGCTCCTGCTTCGGGGTCGCGATGCCGCGCTTCGCCTTCTTCTGGAAAGCGTGCAAGACATAGACGGTGCCCTCGAAGCGGACCGTGTAGACGGCCCTGTAGGTGTCGCCGTCGTGACGCGCGATAATCTCCACGACGCTCGGGCCGAAGCCCTTGAGCGGCTTGGCGTCGCGGTGGCGGCGTCCGAGCTGGGCGCGGAAAATCGCGAAGCCCATGCGGTCCTGCACCGGGTCGGGGAAGCGCTTCAGATCCGCCTTGCTCGAACCCATCCATTGGACTGGCTTCAACATGTCACTGTCGACTCCGCACTATAGGGGTTTCGCCATAGCCGGACAAGGCGACCGGCGTGTCAGTGCAGGGGAATCGCTTTTGAAATTTTGCGTTTTTTTTTGTTTGTATTTTTGATTCATATTCTGTTTTCGATGCCCGGCACGGAGACAGACTATGGAAGAATTTGCTCATATATTTGAATCTGTTACTGACCCGCGGCGGTCCAACGCCACACGCCACAACTTTCACGAAATGCTCATGATCGGCCTGCTATGCGTGCTCTCGGGCGGTGAGGGATGCGCCGACATGGCACGCTTCGGACGCGCCAAGAAGCCGTTTTTGCGCCAGTTCATGACGCTTTCCCATGGCATACCAAGCCACGACGCCTTCTCCGACCTCTTCAACGCACTCGATCCTCAAGGCCTGACAGAGGTATTGCAGGGCCTTGTCAAGGACTGGGCCGAATGCCTCGACGACACCGTCATTGCCATAGACGGCAAGCAACTGCGGCGCTCATTCGACAATGCCGCCAAGCGTTCGGGACTGCATCTCGTGCACGCCTTTGGCGCTCAAAGCCGTCTCGTGCTGGGGCAAGTGGCGGTCGATGGCAAATCCAATGAGATCACGGCATTGCCCAGGCTGCTCGACATGTTACGCCTCAAGGGCCGGACCGTGACCGCCGATGCGATGCATACACAACGCCGCACCGCAGAGCGTGTAACAGCCGGCGGCGGCGACTATGTACTGGAGAACCTGGAGCTCATGCGGCGCTTGGCGCTCAACATCGCCCGTCATGAACCCACCAAGGATGCCATGCGCGGAAAGCTCAAACGCGCAGCCTGGAACGACAATTTCCTCATCGACCTGATCCGCGCTGCTACAAAACACCCATAATTCCAAAAGCGATTGCCCTGGGTCTGTGGCCCTGTGCCGCATATTTGAAACTGACCCACTACCCCCGATTGCAGGCCTGGACCTGATCCACCGATCCCGGCGCGGGCGCCGCGCAGGAACCCGGTGCGGCTATCGGTCTTCGTCGCACTGACCGCCGCACACCGCTGCAGCCTTGCCCGGCTGATATGTCCCGCGCCGCCGAGAGTTGGAGACTGGCCGGGAGCCGGGCGGCGGCAGGCACTCGAAAGAAAGGCTGCCGCCATTCCCCACCATCGGCACGACGGAGAAACCGACCATGCAGACGATTGCAGCGCTTCAGGGCGGCGCCCGGACGTATCTCGTTCACAACTTCGGCAACGGCCTCGACGGCGAGGACCGTTTCGTAATCGAGCGCTTCAAGGCCATGCTCGACGGAGACATTCGCCCCTTCGAAACCGAGACGAAGGGCCGACGCAAGACGAGGCGCATCGTGGTCTCGCGCGAGGAGGTCGAGGCGATGCTCCCCGCCCGCACCGAGATCATCGTCTGCACCGGGCTGCGCACCAGGGGCGGCAGACAGATCTGGGGCGACATCGCGACCGGGATTTTCCACGACCGCCGCCAGAAGGGCTGAGCTGCGTTCTTCCGGGCGTCCCGCCGGCGGCAGGCCGGCCGGGGCGCCCTTGGTCCGGAACCCGAACACGCCAGGAGGATGCCGTGGCATATCGAGATCAAGCGGTACGCAAGCAGAAGGACCGGGAGCGCTACCACAGGCGGGTTGCCGAACGGCGCGCCGCCGGTCTTTGCGAGAAGTGCGGACGTTGCCCACCCGTGCCGGACCGGCCCATCTGTGGCGCCTGCGCCGAGAAGGCCCGCACCGCCGGGCGAGCGCGCGATGCGCGTCTCCGCGCGGCCGGACAGTCCAGACGGGACCCCGGTCACGCCCGGGAGTACGAGCGCGAGCGCTCTCGCCGGGAGGTCGAAGTGCGCCGCGAAGCCGGCATGTGCGTCCGATGCGGCGCCGCTCCGGCAGTGGACGGCCGCTCGTCTTGCGAACCCTGTCTGGCGAAGAGGCGCGAGAGCGATCGAGACCGATACCACAAGGCGAAGGATGCCGGCCTCAAGTACGGCGGCAAATCGGTCGCGGTCAGTCGCAAGGCCGCCCGCAAGCGCCAGCATGCTCGCCGCACCGCCGGACTGTGCACACGATGTGGACACCGGCCCCCGGTCGAGGGGAAGACCATCTGCGAGCCGTGCCGGGAGGTGCGCCGCATCGTCGCGCGCACCCGTTATGCCGCCAGGCGGGCGGGCGGTCTTTGTACAACCTGCGGGGGACCGGCCGCGGGCGGCGGTTCCCGCTGCGGCCCCTGCGCCGTGCTCGAGACAGAACGCCGCTCGCTCGAACGCAAGAACGCCGCCAGCAGGCGCCTCTATTGGAAACGCCGCGCGGGTGGGCGCTGCACGGTCTGCAATGCGCCGAGCCAGGGAGCGGCGAGGTGCGGTCCTTGCGCCCGCCGATCGTACGAGAGGTCCGATCATGTCCGCGGTATGCCGCTGTATCCGCCGATGTTCACCGTGTTCCTCATCGGAACCGACGAGCCCCTCGCGATTTTCGACGACGAGATGGAGGTTGCGGCCTTCATCGCGTTCGAGAAGCTCCGCAGGAATCAGGTGGAGGTGGTCCGGGACGCCAGCCCGCTCGCCACGCTGGCGAGCCGGGAGTGACGCCCGGCAATACCAATAGCCGGCCCGTCGGCAGCGCTATCGACTGCCCAGGAGGAACCAGACGATGAACATCGATACTTTGCCGGACGAGGTGGATTTCGTCTTCTTCGTCGAGCCGCTGTCCGACGACGGGCTCCACCGCATGGCGATCGCCGTCGAGGGCATGAACGGCCCGATCCTGTCGCCGCTTCCGGAGTTGGAGTTTCGCGGAGGCCGGGCGAGCGCCCGGTTGGAGAGGGGGATCGTCTTCCTCGTGCCGGGCGCGGCAACCGCGAAGGAGATATCGCCATGTCCGACTTCTGCCACGACGCCGACACCGAGACCCCGGCCGCTTCCGGGATCCTCGCCGAAGCGGGGCTCGATCCGAGGGCTATCCGCGAGATCCTCGCGGGCTCCGACACCTCGGGGGAATGGGAGGGAAGCTTGAAGAGGATGAGCGGATCGGGGCTGGAGAGTGTGCCGTCCGTTCGCCCACCCATCATCATCAACCAGTACGAACAGGAGACACGATCATGTCGTTTGGTCTGAACAGAGCAGAAGTCATCGGACGCTTGGGCGCCGACGTCACCGTCAACCATCTCGCATCGGGAGGCCGCGTGGCCAATATGAGCATCGCCACCGACGAGAGCTACATCGACAAGACCGGCCAGCGGATGGATCGCACCGAGTGGCATCGCCTGGTCACCTTCCAGCCCGGCCTCATCGACATGCTGGAGAAGCACGCGAGGAAGAGCCGGCTGGTCTATGTCGCAGGCAAACTGCAGACCCGGCGCTGGAAGAAGGACGGCGAGGACACGGACCGCTTCTCCACCGAGATACTGCTCGTCCCCGGCTCCCGCATCCAGTTCCTCGACCGGGCGAACGGAGCCAACGGCAGCAACGCGGCAGCCTCGGCGCAGACCGCTGACAAGCCGGTGAACGGTTCCGCCGCGTCTGAGGAACCGGACGACACGATCCCCTTCTGAGCGTCTGTCGTCCCTCGCTTCCCTTCTCCTCCCCTGGGGGCCTGACGCTTCGGCGTCGGGCCCCTTTCTTCTTGCAGCATGTGCGGAGACCAACCGAGTCTTGCATAAGGACAGGACCCGTCATCCGATCAGGCCCGGACCCCGCAGCAGGCAGGCCATTGACGCGCAAGGACGGACACGCCGCCGCTCCGGCAGGGCGAGATACCGGAGAGCCGGAATTGACAGCCCTGCGACGGTCAGCGATTTCAACGGGAAATCGCTGACCGACCGAAACAGCCTGCCACCGGAAACGCGACCCGATACCGAGACATAGCCTGTCCTGCTGGCTTCTTCAGCGTGGCATGCGACGACAAAACGCGCAACCAAAGGTCCTCCGCTTCGCTTCGGCCGGGGCAAAGGGCCGCAAAGGAGGATCCGCGCCGAATAAAATTTCTCAAACGCTTCGCCAGGCAGCAGCACCCGGCCATCCCTTCACACGCCATGCCTGTCGACACGACATGCCAGCGAAATTTTCCCCGGCACGGATCCTGCGGCCCCAAGCCCCGGTGCCCGTTTCGTCCTCGCATCCCACGAAGGCTCCCATCGCGCAACAACGCGCAATTCAAACAGGGAGACCTTCCCATGAACTCCGAACGCGCTGCTACCGCAACCGCAATCGCACTCGAAGCCGCTCAGCTCTTCGGCGCAACCCCCGCCAAGGGAGAACCAGACAACCGCATCATCTGGGACAAGGAGGACGCCATCGCCGGCGTCCACGACGCCATAGGCATCCTCCTCAAGGCGCTCGCGCCCGACGGAACGCAACTCGCAGACGAACGCCACAGCATCCTCTGGGCCATTACAAACCTCTTCCACACACAGATGCAGCGCATCGACCGCGACATCGACAGGTTCACACCGCGCATCAAGGACCTGCAGCGCGCACAAGACGGGACCGAGGTCAAGGCCGTCGAACTCGAGCAGCTCACCGAGCATGTGAGGAACCTCAACGGGCGTAGCGACGCCTTCGCCGCCGTCCGAAACTTCGTCGCAGATACCCTCTACCTGACGGAGACCGGGCAGGTCTGGCGCCCCCGCGCCGGCTCGCACACAAGCCGCGGCAAGACACTCACCGCCGCCGCCATCGACGCCCGTGACTTCCTCCGCGCACGCAAGCAACGCGACATCGAGGAGCACCTGCCCGACGGCACCCTGATCGCCGTCGCAGGTGGCAAGGAAGCCGACGATGCACAAGCCATCTGGCACATACTCGACCGCACCCGCAAGAAATACCCGGACATGGTGCTGGTACACGGTGGCGCACCGGGCGCCGAGCGTATCGCCGGCATGTGGGCCGACACACGCGGCGTGCGCCAGATCATCTGCCGCCCCGACTGGAAGAAGCACGGCAAGGCCGCACCCTTCCGGCGCAACGAACAACTCATCGACACGATGCCGAAGGGCCTCATCGCCTTCCCCGGAAACGGCATCACCCAGAACCTCGCCGACCGCGCCCGTCAGCGCGGCATACCCGTTCACAATGCCGCAGCCTGAGCGGCGCAACCCGAAGGCCGGTCCCCGACAAGGGGATCGGCCTTTCTTCACGAGGCCGTCGCAGCACAACTGTCGTGACCCCCGGCGTTTGCCGTGTTCTTCCGGCGTGACACGCGTCGAGCGTTTCGTTTTGGCGCGACCAAGCACCGTCACCATGCAGCACCGTCAGGTCCGGGAAGCCATTGGTGTTATCAACCGATACGGCCCTCGGTGCAATCCGTTCGTCACAGGCAGCGATGGAGACCGCAATGCTGCGACAATGGCGCCGCCAGGCATGCTGACCTGGTCCTCGTCCATGGCAGCAGCATCGAGCGTATCGCCACCGCTCGTGCTTGCCTTCAAGGCAAGGCTTGTTGCTGCAATCTCCGCTGGCTCCCTGTCGCCTCCGTCCCCTGCGGAGGCTGCGCGCCCCGTTCTTCCCCGAATGCGCCTCGCTTGTCCTCGCCGGCTCCGCCGGCATCGGCACGGTCGTCTGCAGTCGTGCCGGCACCACTGTCGCCGCGTCCGGCAGCGCGCTCCGCGCGACTGCCTGCGGCTCCGCCGCGCCGCAGGTGTCGGAGCCGCACTGGCGAACTGCGCCCCGAGCGGCTGATGCTGCGGTAACGGGTGTGCGGCCCTCGCTTGCGCCTGCGGCAACATGTGTGTGGCGTCCGATTGGTCTGCGGAGCATGTGACGCAGCGCTCGTGCGCCGAGGTAAAGGCGCTCATACCGGTGCGCCATGTGTGATGAATGCGGCCGCATGCTCCCATCGCGTCGCGCGTTTTGTTACCTTCACTGTCAGGACGACAACGCGGAACGCGCTCAGATGATGCGGGCCGGTCCTTTCGCTCGATCGCCGCGACTGCTCCAAAGTCTTGCTACGCCGGCGCTTCAAGCCGGTCACGGTGTGCGGGGCAACACTGCACCAGCACGCCGCGCCGCGGCCGGCAGCGGCGTCCGCACAACCGCAGGCACTGCGGCCTGCACCATGCCCTGCAGAACCGCCTGCACCGACCGCCACTCATTCGCCGTGGCGGCTTCCCACCACCGGAGACACGGCAGTGACTTCCCCTCCATTGCGCTCAGCCGAGATGCGGCATAGACGGCCTGTAGGCCGTTAAGGTTTTCACACCTGAACGCGCCTTGGGCGCAGGGGCGGTATACGTGCGCTTGATTACGCTGATTTGCGATTTCGGCACCTCTACTGCGTTCCTCCACGATGGGAACCTGTCACACGGATTGTGTGACGCACAAGATATTGAAATCATTTAATGTGTTTTTCGCGTGTTTGCCGTGTATGCTTATGAGCATCGATTGCGACCAGGCGTAACACGACTCCAACACGGAAAAAACACGCCACAGATACGACGGCCCCGCTCGCGGCTCGGACGCCTCACGGTTCGAGAAACTGCCTCAAAGGCCGTTCCGAACTGCAGGACACTGGGCCCGGAACGGTCGGTTTCATGTACAAATCGGAGAGGCAATAATGGCGATCAGGAGCTTCCAGCGCTCGATCCGGTTCTCGAAATCCGAATGGGATGCCGTGATCGAGGCCGCCGAGAAGGCCGGCATGACCCCGGGCACATTTGTCCGCAAGGCCGCCGCGCGTGCCGCAGCCGACAACCTCTATCTCTACGGCGGCGGATTGACGCCGGAACTGGCCGAGGTGATCAAGCGGACCTTCCGCGGTGTCCACCTGATGGCGTATCTGAAGCATGAGGAACTTTTCGCGAATGACCAGGACGGGCAATTCCGGAGAGCGGCCGAGGCCGCGCAGACGGCGCTGGCCGAGATGTTGGGAACGGATGAGCCTGGGCTGGAAGAGCCATGAAGGTCCTCCGACGCCGGTGGCCTTCGCACATGTTATCTCCGCCACTGAGCGGTTCACCCATGTTGGCGACCATGAAGCCTGTGACGGTACGAACGGATTTCGGATTGCAGTCCGCCGTTTCATGCCGAAAACGATGATCGCGGGACCGACATGCGACCATCGCGAGGCCGGCAAGGCCGCCTGATTGAGGCCGATTCCAACAGAGCGACGTCGATGACCATAAGGCGGACGCTGATCCACAAAGGCCCTGAGGGGAAACAAACGACCATCGTCCAGGACGACATCGCGTCCTTCACCGAGCCGGTCGTCATTCTCGGAGATCCCGGCCTGGGCAAGACCGTGCTGACGCAGGCGCTCGGTGAACTGCAGGGCGTGCATTATTTTCGCGCTGGCACATTCGTTCGACAGATCAATCTCGCCTCGTCGATTGCCGAGGACAAGCGGGTGGTCATCGACGGCTTGGACGAAATCGCCTCCGGCGCACGCGGTGGTGCGGTCGAGGCCGTACTGAGAAAGCTCTCGGAACTCGGCAATCCACCCTTCATCTTGTCCTGCCGGGCAGCCGACTGGCTGGGCGCTGCCGGTCGGATCAGGATCGAGCATGACTATGGCGCAGCGCCGATCGTGCTCCATCTGCAACCATTCACACGTAACGATGCGCTCGCTTTTCTTTCAGGAAAATTCCCGGAGAGTTGCGCCGACAGACTTCTGGACAGCCTCGAGCAACGCGGACTCGATGGTCTCTACGGCAATCCTTTGACTCTGAGGATGCTCGGCGAGGTCGCACGGACAGATGGGCGCCTTCCCGAAAACCGCGTTGAACTCATCGACCGTGCCTGCCGGGTTATGCTGCGGGAACGCAACGACTACCACGATGCGGACTTTCACGCTTGCTGCAGCGCAGACGAACTTCTGTTGGCAGCCGGAGCGATATGCGCAGCGCAGGTGCTGTGCGACCGGAGCGGCGTGCAAACAGGATCTCGCGAGCACAATTCCGAAGATCGCCTGCGGATCGCCGATATTTCCAAGCTCTGCTTCGGCGATGCTGCAGACAACGCGCTCAAAGTGCGGCTATTCCAAGCGGAGAGCGAAAACCGTTTCACGTATATTCATCGCATGATCGCCGAATATCTCGGCGCCAAGTGGCTCGCCCGCTGCTTCGAAGACGGTGTCTCGGAGACAAGGATCTTCGGTCTGTTCCGGCAGGGCGAGGGCGTGCCGACCTCCCTCCGTGGACTGCATGCCTGGATGGCGCATTTCAGCAGCGCACTGGCCCACCGTTGCATCGAGGCTGACCCTTATGCCGTCTTGCGTTACGGCGATGCAGAAACACTCGACCTCGACAGGGCGCGCGCCTTGCTCGCCGCGTTGAAGGATCTCTCCGAGGAGGATCCTTACTTCAGGTCCGAGGACTGGGGCCGCCATCCTGCATCCGGTCTGATGCGTGTCGATCTCAGGGATGAAGTTCTCGACATCATCGGAACGTCCGAAAGCCATGCGCAACTGACCGCGCTTCTGCTCGAAGCGATGACTGGAACACCCTTGGCCAAGGCACTCGTGCCGACCTTGAAGACGATCATGTTCGATGAGCAGCGTATCGTCGGCCAGCGATCTATGGCGATGAAGGCATTGTACGCCGCAGACGTGTGCCACGATTGGCGACCCGTCATTCATCGCCTCGTCGAAATGAATGATCCGGGCTCGACGCGGGTCGCATTCGAGATTCTTCGCCGCCTTGGTTTATGCAGCGTTCCTGACGCCACCTCGATCCGCGCTGTGCTGGCGTATTTTGGGCTCACCTCTACCCAGGATCCCGAGAACGAGCATCGCGAATTCAGGTATGTGCCGGACAGCCTATTCAACGATCTCGACGCGGGAAGGCTCGCATCGTGGCTCGACGATCTGGTCGAAATCGCACGACCATTGATGCCGAATGCCGATTCCTGGGCGAACTCATATGTCACAGGGCTGGTGAGAAGCGTCGCGCTCCAGGTCCTCGAAGGTGATCCCTCAATCCAGGCGGAACGCGTATGGCAATGGATCGGATGGCTGGATGGACATCACGGACAGAATAACGACGCCAGCGAGCGGCTAGCCAAGATATTCCGTGAGAATCATGCTCTTCGCGCAGCGGTAATCGAGCATGTGCTGCTCACGCCTTGCGCCAAAAACACTTGGATGGCCAGCTTGCGTCTTTCCGATACGAGCTTGGAATTGCACCCGACAGCGGAGGACGTGGCGAGCATATTAAAAACGCCCCGTACTTGGACGGGCGACGATTCGATCGGTCCGGATACATGGCGCGACCTCCTGCAGATCGGCCGGACCGCCAACGGTCTGCCGGACGAAGTGCGAAACGCTGCCATTGAAGCCGCGAATGACGATCCCGAACTGCTATCTGCGCTCGACAAGATGTCCGAGCCCATGACCCAGGAATGGGAGACCAGATGGGCGGAACAGGACGCAAAGAACGAAGCGCTTCGGCAAGCGGCCTTTCGCTATCATCGTCAGATCCTCGCCGAAAGGGCGGAGGCTGTAACAGCCGGCGATGTCCACGTACTCCGGTTGCCTGCCGAGGTTTACCTCGATAGAGGATACGCGCTGGGTGAGCACCACGAATTCGGCTCCGACATGTCCCCGGAGGGACGACTGTACGAATTTCTTGGAGATGACCTAGCCGAGCAAACGATGTCCGGCTTTCTCGCTGTCCTCGAGCGTGGCGATCTTCCAGGCGCGTCCGAAATTGCCAAGGCCCGCTGCGATAACAATCACTTTGTGGCCGAAGCATCGATGATTTGCGGCATTGCCGAGATGCTTCGCCGCGGCCGCGCGCTCAATGAGATCCCTCAAGTCACGATTGCAGCGGCCTACATGGCTTGGGAAAGGGCGCCGGAAGCCAACGCTGTAGGATCAGTGGACATCGGACCGGCGCTGGAAGCGGCGCTGTTTCATTGTGATTCAGATTGGGAAAACCATTTCCGGACGAGTATTGAACCCCAGCTCGATCATGACCCGGAGCATATCGACGGGCTTTACCGCCTTGCACACGATCGCGGCCTATCACGATTGGCCGGTCGCCTCGCTGTCGAGTGGCTAAGCAGCCATCCTTCCTTGCGCCTCTCCACCCAAGTGCAACTTCTGGCCTGCGCTCTTGATGGCGCCTCTCCAGAGCAGCAGCGCAAACTGATTGTCGGCAACAAGACTCGGAATGATCCCGACGATGAGACCAAGTTTTTGTGGCTGTCGGCGGAGTATGTGGTTGATTTCGACAGCTGCCGCGAAGCGCTTGAGCAGGCCGCTAACGATAATCCGGCGTTCCTTTGGTTCATTCGGAGCCGGGTCGGATCGGACAGCCTGCGTTCCGACCGGCTTTCTCTCGACCAACTCACATTCATAATCACGGCGTTCGGCGAGCACTGGCCCAGGACAGCCCCACCACACGGCGTATACTGGGGCGATCGCAATCCGTGGGATGCGTGCGAGTTCATCAGACGAACCATCTATATGATCGCCAACCGACCATCGGCGGAAGCGACGCAGACGCTGCAGGACCTGATTTCCAATCATGCGCCGAGCTACGTAGACATCTTGAAGCACGCACTGGCGCTCCAGCTCAGGGCCAGGCGCGACGCCGAATATACCGCTCCCACGATCCAGGAACTTCAAGCCGTTGTTGCGAACGGCTTGCCCAAGACTATCGACGACATGCGGGACTGGTTCCGGGACCGGATCGAAGATCTCCAGAAACGGATTCGTGCCAGCGATACCGACATGTGGGAGGCGTATTGGAAGGGGGACAAGCCGACAGACGAGAATTATTGCCGCAACCGCCTGATCGAACACATGTCGATACACTTGCCGAAATCGATCCGGTTCGAGCCGGAGACGCACATGCCACTCGGCAAGAAAGCCGATATCGCGCTCACGCGCAATGCGATCAAGCTGCCCGTCGAGATCAAGGGCCAGTGGCATTCGAAGGTCTGGAACGCGGCCAGCGACCAGCTGGACGCCAAGTATGCCATCGACCGGCAAGCGGAAGGGCGCGGCGTCTACATCGTGCTCTGGTTCGGAGATATTCCGCAGAAGCAATTGCCTGGGCATCCGGACGGACTGGAACGACCGGGATTCCCGGAAGAACTCCAGCGGATGCTGATCGACCGCCTGCCCGAAGCCCGGCGTGCGTGGATCGATATTTACGTCTTGGATGTCAGCAAGCCGTCCAGGGTTCCCTGAGCCCGATACATGACCAGGGTTACATTTCGAGTTCGATCCCCCGGGGGCCGCGCGATTTCTCTGCTATCGGCGCTGTTTCCTGCAGCGATCCCTTGTCCTTGCCCGGCGTCCGCTCCAACGGCTCTGGCGTCGGGTTCGGTTCGCGCACGGAACTCCTCTCCCCGCCGCGCGCCTTGTCGTCGGCAAGGGCCTTTTTCGCCGCACCGACGCCTTCGAGCGCGGAGATCCGCTCGCCGGTGGCGGCTTCCAGGGTCTCGCGCAGCGCCTTTGCATCGTCGGTGACCAACTCGGCGCAGTGCCGCGCCCGGCTGATCTCGACGTAGAACAACTTCTGCGTTGTGAGGTGCGGATGCCTCGCCTCCATCACCGCGATCACGTTGTCGACGGTCCGCCCCTGAAATCCGTGCACGGTCGAGGCCCATGCATGGTCGAGATGGCGCAGTTGCGGATCGTTCCTTCCGAGTTCCAGCGTCCGCCCGTCGCCCAGCCGGAAGGCGACACGGTTTCCCCGGATCGATGCGACCTCCGCCGTATCGCTGTTCACCAACCCCAGACCGGCATCGTTGCGGGTCCAGCGGATACGGTCGCCGGTGCGAAGCTCGATTCCCTCGGCCCTGTAGACCTCGACCGCGCCGCGCTTCGCGCCGACCCGGCGCGGCCGCCAGGGGACGGTTTCGCCGTCCTTGCCCTCCAGCATCACCATGCCCGTCCGGTGGTCGACCCCGGCGACGCGCCGCTCGTCGCCCTTCGCGACCCCGAGGCTCCTGTAGTCCCGGTGGAAGGCAACGACATCGCCGGGTGCATAGTTTGCGGCAACCATTTTCTCGGCATTGGTGTAGCCGTGGGAGACCAGCCGCTCACCCTGCATGACGGGGCTGCGGATGACGCCCTCGCAGGCGAGACGCTCGCGGATATGGCCGTTGATCTCCCGACGCAGCGCATGGCTCGGCGCCATCAGCCCGGTGTTGTCGCGTTCCCAAGGGGAGAGTTTCAGCCAGCGCGCGGCGGCGGCACCGGCGAGGTTGTCGGGGTTCACCTCCGCTACCCGGTCACCAAGCTTGTCAAAGGCCTTGCCGATCTCGCCCGCAAGGCTCGCGCGCACCGCCTCCTTCAACCCGGCGTCCTTCTGGCGGAGGATATCGTCCATCACCGCGGTCTGCATGCCCGCCGCCTGCAATTGCGCGAAGGGCTTGCCGGCGTCGACGGCATCGAGCTGCTTGTCGTCGCCCACCAGCACCACGCGGGGGATGCGGATGGCGTTGGCGACCCGAAGCAGGTCGCGTGCCTGCACGGTCGAGGCCAGCGATCCCTCGTCGACCACCAGCACGGTCTTCGCGAACGCGGCGCGCATTTCGCGCGCGCCCTTCCGGGTCAGCCTTCCCTCGGCGATGCCAGCGTTGCGGGCGAGGAATCGCTGCAGGGTTTCGGTCTCGATCCTGGCCTCCGACGCCAGCGTCCGCGCCGCCGAGGCCGACGGCGCGACCCCGATCATGCGGTAGCCCCCCTTCGCCGCGAGCTGCCGTGCGCGGTCGAGCATGGTGGTCTTTCCCGTGCCGGCATAGCCCTGCACGCCGACCACCCGGTCCTTCGAGGAAAGGATCGTCTTCACCGCCTCCTTCTGGCCCACCGTGAGCCGGCCGTTATGCAGCAGCGGCCCTGCGATCCAGCTCCGCATCACGGGGCGCGATGCGCCCTGGCCGCGTTCCATCGACGCGATGGTTTCCTTCTCGTCCGCCACCGCCCGGTCGGTCGTCAGCGACTCGCCCCACGCAGGAAGGCCGCAGGCGTGCAGCGTGCCCGCTTTCTCGAGCCGCGCGACCGCAGCCTCCGCTTCTCCGATGGTCACCGCCCCCGGCTTCCAGGCGAGTGCGGCGGCGAGCAGGCCGGTCTTCGCGAACACCGCCTCGCGTTCGGCGAGGTGGTCCGCCGCCCAGGCCACGGCCGCATCCGCCAGGGACTGCGGCGGGGAATCGAACAGGTCCGCCTCGCGCCCCGGCGCCCCTTCCGCTCCGGTCTCCCGTCCGGCGCCGCGGCTGCGTTCCATCGCTCCGGCAACCAGTGCCTTCGCATCGAAGCCGAGATCGGCGGCTTGCCTTTGCCAGTCCCCGCGCAGCGTGTCGCGGTCGACATCCCGTTTCGCGGCCCTCGTCATCAGCGCAGCGCGCTGCGCCACCCGCTGGTTCCCGGCCGGCGTCCCCAGGCCCCGCCCGTCCATGGCTGCCTCTATCTCCGCCCGCCGTGACGAAAAGGCCTCGACAACCTCGCGGGAGACGCCGGCGATCTCGAACCGCCCGTCGGCATGGGTCTTCTCGATGCCGTAACCGAGGCCGGTCAACTCCCGCGCCAGCTCGCTCCGGTACAACGCGCCGATCAGCATCTTCGAGCCATAGAGCCGCTCGTTGGCCATGGTACGCCATTTGCCGTCCGCCCCCTGCACCATGTTGGCGATCACCGCATGGGTGTGGAGCTGGGGGTCGAGATTGCGTGAGGTCTGGTGGGTGAAAGCGGCGATCACCGCCTTCTGGCCGCCTGCGCGGACCATCCTGCCGGTTTCCGGATCCTTCATCCGCGTCTCGACGACGTGCCCCTCCACCCAGGAGAGCGTCCGCTTCACCGCCCGGCCGTGGGCCTCGGCGACGCGCACATCGCCGCCGGCCAGTGCCGCGAGGGATACCGATTTCGGGGCGGACAGCGTCAGGTCCCGGCCCGGCCGGTGCACGATTTCGCCGTCCTTGTCCGGACGGCCGAGCTGCGGCCCGTCGGGTACCCGTCCCTCGAGAATCGTGGTGAAGACATCCGGCTCCACCGGCCCGGAGAGGCCGAGCGCGTCCGCGCCCCTGCCAGCCCAGGCGCTGGCCGCGCGGTGACCGGGATCGTCCTTCGCATAGTATCCGTCGCGTTCATATTAGCTGACGCCCTGGGATGGCGAGGCGACGGCGCCGATCGAGGCGACCATCAGTAGAAATCCTTGCCCGGCCCGCGCCCGCCCGACTTGCCCCCGGCCGAAGTGCCGGCGTTCTCATCGCCGATGTCGCTATCAGCATCGGCTGGGTCCGGATCTGCCGGAACCGCGGTTTCCGGGGCGGGGCCAACCTTTCCCGCCGACGGCAGGGCCGGCTCCACGCTCTGCGCCTGAAGCCCGTTCACAGCCTCGATGGCCTCCACACTCTCCGGGCCCGGGAGATCGACATGGCCCGGCCGCCCCGATCGGCCGAGCAGCGCTAGCAGGCGCTCGATTTCCGCTGGCGACACCACCAGCAGCCCGATCCGGGCACTGCCGAAACCGGGCTGCCACAGCCCGGGCACGCGTCCCGTCCTTTCAGGATCCCGAAACCTCCGCGCCGCCGGCTCCACGGTCGCCACGGTCCGACCACGCCGTCCGCGCCCAACGGCCCCGAGCAGCGTCAGGCCGAACACCGTCCCGCCGACGCACCCGCCCAGCAGGACGCCGTCCCCGATCGTGGTCAGGATGCGTTGGCGCGCCCGTAGCACCGAGGGCATCTCCACAAGGGCGAAGCGTGGAACGTTCCAGATGCCGCTATACGGCGTGCGGTACGGAACCCTGGTGTACTCGCTGAAGCCAACGAACAGCATGGCCTCCGCGAGAGCCAGCTTGCCCACCGCATGCCAGTCGTGTCCCGTGGTGCCGCGCGCCAGCAGAATCCCGGGCACCAGCACCGTCATGGCGACGACCCCGAGCAATCCGAATGCGGCCATCCGGCGCAGCCATAGAGAATCAGACATCGGAACCTCCCCAGCGCGTGAAACTGCGGAACCACACCCCGTAACCCAAACTGCACCCGCGGTTCGCCTTTCTGGCGCGCCGCACCGACCGATTTCGAAATCTGCCCGCGGCTGGCGTCCGCGCCTCCGGATCGTCGGGCGCAGCCGCGCAGGGTGCCTTGGCGCTCATGCCGGTTCGGGCGCAACGGAGCCCGTCAGGCCATTCTTGAAGGGCGCCGGGAGTGCCGGACGGAGCTGGTCCCGGAACAGACATGCGCCTGAAGATAGGCACCGCGCAAATCGCCGGAAACGACTTCCGGTATCGGATTCCCTACGCCTCGCCGACCTGATGACGCTGACGTACGCCTGGCTGCGCCCGGCTGCGACAAAGAAAATCCAGCCTATTCGCTAACCCGTCCTCACAGCCCGACGATCCGGCGGTCCATCGCATGGAATCGGGAACAATGCCGAGCCCGGGATCGCCCGGCCGGCGCCGGCCCGGTCGTTCGGCCTTTCGTGGATCCGAAGTCCGGCACTCACGCCGGGAGGTCCCGACAACGCCATGCAAACGGAGACGACCGCGCATGCCATGGTCGTCGACCAACGGCGCACTCCCTTGCTTGCAGCGCAAGCAAGGGACATTCTGGATAGCTCTCCATCATGAAAGGTACAGGCCCATGGCGAGCATCACGATCCGCAACATCGATGACGAGGTGAAGACGCGGCTGCGTGCGCGCGCCGCCGGGCACCGCCGCTCGATGGAAGAGGAGGTACGGATCATCTTGCGCGAGGCGGTGACCACCGGAAAGACCGAACCCCGGGACCTGGCGAAGTTCACCCGCGAATGCTTCGCGCCTCTTGGCGGCGTTGACCTGGAACTTCCCGCGCGGGGTCCGATGCGCGAGCCGCCCGACTTCTCCTGAGCGGCCCGCATGTACGTCCTGGACACGAATGTCGCCTCCGAACTCATGCGCCCCGAGCCGATGCCGGCGGTGGCGGCGTGGATTTCCGAGCACGATGCGCAGGAGTTGTATCTGACGGCGGTGAGCGAGGCAGAGCTGCTCTACGGCGTCGCGATCGTGCCGGTGGGCAGACGGCGAAACGCCCTGGAGGCCGCCATGACCCGGTGGCTCGATCAGGGCTTTGCCGACCGCATCCTGCCGTTCGACAGCGCTGCGGCCCGAGCTTATGCGGAGATCGCGTCAGCCCGCCGCCACGCGGGCCGTCCGATCGGCGAGGCGGATTGCCAGATCGCCGCCTTATCCCGCTCGCGCGGCGCCATCCTGGTGACGCGCAATGTGCGGGATTTTCAGGATGCAGGGGTCGATGTCGTCAATCCCTGGCCGACGGGATGAGGGGCGCCACCGAAGCCTTCCCGGGACTGCCGATCGGCGAGTTTGATCCGCGGACCGCCCGGTCGGCTATGCCCAGGCAATGATAGCCACCTTGAATGGTCGGGAATTCGCGCGATGCGGGACCGGGTTGTTGACTCTCGGATAAGAACGATCAACCTGCCGCGCAGCCGTGGATGGACGGCGACCGGGAAAGAGAAGACCCTCTGTGAACGTACAGGCGCACGAAGAACTCAAGGCCAAGATCTGGGAAATCGCAAACCGGCTCAGGGGGCCGTACCGGCCTCCCCAGTATCGCCTCGTGATGCTTCCCATGGTCGTTCTGCGCCGGCTTGACTGTGTCCTGGAGCCGACCAAGGATGCGGTTCTCAAGCAGCGCGATGAGCTTGAGGCGCAGGGTATGCCCGAAGCGGCGATGGAACACCTGCTCGGCAAGGCTGCCGACCCTAAGCGAAAGCATCCGCTCTACAACACGAGCCCCTACACCTTCGCCCGGCTGCTCGGCGATGCCGAGAACATCGCGCCGAATCTCGTAGCCTACATCAACGGCTTTTCCCCGACCGCGCGGCGCATCTTCGAGCGTTTCCAGTTCGCCGACCAGATCGAGAAGCTCGACAGCAACAACCGCCTCTTCACGATCGTCAAGGCGATGGCCGATGTCGACCTCCACCCCGACTGGATCGACAACCTCCAGATGGGCTATCTGTTCGAGCATCTGGTGATGCGCTTCAACGAACAAGCCAACGAGGAAGCTGGCGACCATTTCACGCCGCGCGAGGTCATCCGCCTCATGGCGAACCTCATCTACACCGGCGAACAGGATGTCTACAGGCCTGGCATCTACCGCAGGATCTACGATCCGGCATGCGGGACGGGCGGCATGCTTTCCGAGTCCGCGAAGCTGATCCTCTCGCAGAACGTACGGGCGGAGCTCGCGCTCTTCGGCCAGGAATACAACGACGAATCCTGGGCAATCTGCTGCTCCGACATGCTCATCAAGGACGAGGACACGGCCAATATCGTGCTCGGAGACACCCTTGGCGACGGCAAGACCCGGGATGGCTTCGAGGGCGAGCGCTTTCACTATCTCATGGCCAACCCGCCGTTCGGCGTCGAATGGAAGGACCAGAAGGAAATCGTCGAGCGCGAGCACAGGACCGTGGGCTTTTCGGGCCGGTTCGGCGCGGGCACCCCGGCCATCAATGACGGCTCGCTCCTGTTCCTGCAGCACATGATTTCCAAGATGCATCCTTGGGCGGAAGGGGATGAGAACCAGCCCGGCTCGAAAATCGCCATCGTCTTCAACGGATCGCCGCTCTTCTCCGGCGACGCCGGGTCCGGACCGTCCAACATTCGCCGCTGGATCGTCGAGAATGACTGGCTCGACGCCATCGTGGCGCTGCCCGACCAGCTCTTCTACAACACCGGCATCTTCACCTATGTCTGGCTGGTGACGAACCGCAAGCCGCCGGAACGGCGCGGCAAGGTACAGCTCATCGACGGCACCCGCTTCTTCCGAAAGATGAAGAAGAGCCTCAACAACAAGCGCAACGAGATCGCCGAGGACCAGATCCGCCACCTGACACGCGTCTATGGTAACTATGAGGACGGCGAGACGACCGAGGTCCTGATCGACGGCGAGACCGAGACCCGCATCGTCTCCCGCATCTTCGAGAACCGGGAGTTCGGCTTCCTCAAGGTGACAGTCGAACGACCCTTGCGCATGAACTTCGAGGCGACGCCCGAGCGCATCGCGAGGCTCGACCAACAGAGGGTCTTCGCCAATCTGGCGACGTCAAAGAAGCGGAAGGACGCGGTAGAGGCCAAGCGCGAGGTCGAAGAGGGGCGGGAGCAGCAGGACGCCATCCGCGCCCTGCTGGCGACGCTCGAAGGCCATGGGCGCTACATGGACCGCGAGGCATTCGAAGCCGATTTGATGGGGGCTGCGAAATGCTTCGGCCTCAAGATTCGATCCCCAGTCAGGAAGGCAATCTTCGCGGCCCTTGGCGAGCGCGACCCGGACGCCGAGATCTGCAAGGACAGCAAGGGCCGGCCGGAACCCGACACCGAGCTTCGGGACACCGAGAATATCCCTCTGCCGCCCGGGACGGCGCTGCCCCTGCGAATGGATTTTGGGCCGGACAAGCCCAACGACCGGCTGGTCGAGGCCTTCCGGGAAGACATCGACGCCTATATGGCGCGAGAGGTGCTGCCCCATGTATCCGACGCCTGGGTGGACTACGGCAAGACCAGGGTCGGCTACGAAATCCCCATCAACCGGCATTTCTATGTCTACAAACCGCCGCGCCCGCTCGATGAGATCGAAGCGGATATCGCCAGGCTCGAAGGGGAGATCGCCCAGCTTCTGAGGGGGTTGGTGAGATGAGCCTCAACTCAGGATCTCTCCGCCGTTTTTGTCTCATCAAGAACGGTTCGACGCCAGCCAGCGGCGAACCTGATTACTGGGACGGCAACGTGTCTTGGGTAACACCCGAAGATCTTGGCAGGCTCACAGGCGATTGTATCTCTCAAACCAAACGGCAGATCACCGAGAGAGCAGTGGCGGAAAACAACCTTGCAGTACTGCCGATCGGATCGGTGATCATATCAACGCGAGCGCCAATCGGGCATATGGCCATCAATAAAGTCCCGATGGCGTTCAATCAGGGTTGCCGAGGGATTATTCTCGGAGACCGAATGTATGGTCCGTTTCTCTATTACATACTGAAATCTAGGACGCCAGCACTCAATGCAACGGCGAATGGAACCACGTTCGTCGAGCTCTCACGGGATGAGCTTGCCACGATACCGGTTGAGTGTCCCCCGCTTGCCACGCAGCGGCGGATTGCGCGGTTTCTGGATGAGAAGACGGCGCGGATCGACGCGCTGATCGAGACAAAACGGGAGCTTCTGGACCGTCTGGCTGAGAAGCGTCAGGCCCTTATCACCCGCGCCGTCACCAAGGGCCTCAATCCTAACTCCGCGATGACTCCCTTGGATCGAGACGGATATCGCCAAGCTCGAAGGCGAGATCGGTGGGCTGCTGAGGGAGTTGGTGGCATGACACCCACCTCAGGAGCTCTTCGATATTTCTGCCGGATCAAGAACGGTACAACGCCAGCCAGCGGCGAGGCCGATTTCTGGGACGGAGGCGTGCTTTGGGCGACGCCCGAGGACCTCGGGAAACTTATCGGAGATCGGATTTCATGCACAAGGCGCCAGGTGACGGAAAAGGCAATAGCTGAGAGCAACCTCTCCGTGCTGCCACTTGGATCGATAATAATTTCAACGAGAGCACCAATTGGCCATATGGCCATCAATGAAGAGCCGATGGCATTTAATCAGGGGTGTCGAGGGATCATCCCCGGAGACCAGCTGCACGGTCCATTTCTCTACTATCTTTTGAAATCGCGAGCTCCAGAACTCAATGCGATGGCGAATGGAACTACGTTCGTCGAACTTTCGCGCGATGAACTTGCTGCCATTTCCATTGAATTCCCTCCGCCCGATACGCAGCGTCGGATTGCGCGGTTTCTGGATGAGAAGACGGCGCGGATCGACATCCTAACGGAGAAGATACAGGGCAGCGTTGAATGCTTGAATGAATACCGTTCGGCGCTCATCACTGCGGCTGTCACCGGACAGCTTGAGGAACTGCGTTGACCCCTGGTGCCCTCGCATGGTCTGGCTTGCCGAACGGCCCCAGAGACGGCATTTGACGGGAGGCGTAATCCGTGTCCAGCCATACCGAGCACGCTTTTGAATCTGCGATCGAAGCCGGCCTCACCGATTTCGGTGGCTACGAGAAGCGGGGCTCAGGCGCCTTTGACGAAGCGCTTGCCCTCTTCCCCGACGATGTGTCCGGTTTTCTGAAGGAGAGCCAACCGGCCAAATGGAACGCTCTGGAATCGCTTCTCGGGCCGAAGACCGTTACGACCGTGCTGTACGGCCTGTCGAAGGAACTGGAACTCAAGGGCACGCTGCACGTCCTGCGGCATGGGTTCAAATGCCACGGCAAGACCTTCCGCATGGCCTGGTTCCGACCGAACACGTCGATGAACCCCGAGGCGGCGCAGAGTTACGCCAAGAACCGGCTGACGATCGCGCGCCAGGTCGCCTTCACCTCGGTCATGAAGAAGGCGGATGGCAAGAACCGCCGATGCATCATCGATGTGACCCTTGCCGTCAACGGTGTTCCTGTCGTCACCGCCGAACTCAAGAACCCGCTGACCGGCCAGCGTGCCGCCGATGCGGTACGCCAGTACGAGGAGACGCGGGACGGGCGCGACTTGCTCTTCGCCTTCAAGAAGCGAGCCCTGGTCCACTTCGCGGTGGATCCAGACGAGGTGTGGATGACAACCCGGTTGAAGGACAAGGAAACGCACTTCCTGCCCTTCAACCGGGGCAACAACCACGGAGCGGGCAACCCCTCGGTCGCGGGCAATTGGAAGACCCATTATCTGTGGGACGAGGTACTGCAGGCCGACAGCCTGCTAGAAATCCTGCAACGTTTCATGCATCTCGAAGTAAAGGAGCAGCAGGTCAAGATCGACAAGGGCCTGCGCACCCTGCGGAAAGAGACGATGATCTTTCCGCGCTACCACCAGCTCGATGCGGTTCGGAAGCTGGTTGCGCACGCCAAGGACACCGGCGCGGGCCGGAACTATCTGATCCAGCATTCGGCCGGGTCCGGCAAATCGAACTCCATCGCGTGGCTCTCACACCGGCTGGCCAGCCTGCATGACAAGCATGACGAGAAGGTGTTTCACTCCGTCATCGTGGTGACCGACCGCCGCGTGCTCGACCAGCAATTGCAGGCGACAATCTACCAGTTCGAACACAAGACCGGCGTGGTCGAGAAGATCGACGAGGATACCCGGCAGCTTGCCCGCGCCCTGTCCCAAGGTACGCCCATCGTCATTACGACGATCCAGAAGTTCCCCTTCATTTCGCGGGCTCTCTCGACCCTCGAGAAGAAGGGGACCGGTGTAGAGATCGAGACAGCAGGCAAGCGCTTTGCCGTCATCGTCGATGAGGCGCACTCGTCCCAGAGTGGTGAGACTGCGACCGCTCTGAAGGGCATGCTCAACAAGGAAGGGATCGAAGCGGCCGTTGCCGCCCAGCTATCGGACGAAGAGGACCACGATCTTTCCGATGAGACGAAGGAGACGGTGCTGCGCGATGCGCTAAAGCGGGCTCGGCAACCGAACTTGAGCTTCTTTGCCTTCACGGCCACGCCGAAGTTCAAGACGAAGGCGCTCTTCGACGAGGCCGGACCTTCTGGCGTGTCCCCCTTCCACGAGTACTCCATGCGCCAAGCCATCGAGGAAGGCTTCATCATGGACGTGCTTCAGAACTACACGACCTACAAGCGCTTCTTCAGGCTGATCAAATGGGTCAAGGACGATCCCGATGTGCCGCGGAGGAGGGCCGGGAAGGTCCTTGCGCGCTACCTGGAGCTTCACCCCGTCAATATCGAGCAGGTCGTTGCGGTCATCGTCGAGCATTTCCGACTCCATGTGATGCACGAACTCGGCGGGCGCGCCAAGGCCATGGTTGTCACCGGCTCCCGCCTTGCTGCCGTGAAATACAAGCTGGCCTTCGACCGCTACATCAAGGAGCAGGGTTATGCCGGGATCCGTTCGCTTGTGGCCTTCTCGGGCACGGTCGAGGATCCGGACGACCCGGGATCGTCCTGGACCGAAGTGGCGATGAATGACGGTCTTTCCGAAAGCGAACTCCCGGAGACTTTCGGGAACGACGATTACCGGGTTCTCCTGGTCGCGGAGAAGTACCAGACCGGCTTCGATCAGCCCCTGTTGCAGACGATGTATGTGGTGAAGCGCCTCGCCGGCGTTCAGGCGGTTCAAACCCTATCGCGGCTCAACCGCATCGCGCCCGGCAAGTCGCGCACCTTCGTCCTCGATTTCGCCAACGATGAAGAAGACATCTACGAGGCGTTCAAACCCTACTATGAGGCGACACCTGTCGGCGAGAACGCAGATCCGCATCGCCTGTCCGAGCTGCAGCACCGCCTCCTTGAATGGGCGATCTTCACGCCCGCTGATGTCTCCGCGTTTGCCGAAGTCTGGTATCGCGCCAGACGTGACCATTCGGCAACCGATCACCGCGTGATGAATGCAGTCCTTGATGTCGTCGTTCAGCGCTTCCAGGATCGCGACGAGGAAGAGCGCGAAGCGTTCCGCGGCCAGTTGACGGCCTATCGAAACCTCTACGCCTTCCTGTCGCAGATCATTCCGTATCAGGACACCGACCTTGAGCGCCTCTACGCTTTCGCGAGAAATCTTCTGGCGAAGCTCCCGCCGCCCGGCGATGGCCAAGCCTTCGTTCTGGACGATGAGGTCGCGCTGCGGTTCTTCCGGCTTCAGCAAGTGTCCGAGGGCACCATCGACCTGTCGAAGGGTGAGGCCGATCCGCTGAAGGGGCCGACCGATGTCGGCACGGCCCGTGCCAAGGACGAAGAGGTGGCGCTTTCGAGCCTGATCGACCGCTTGAACGAGCGTTTCGGTACCGACTTCACCGAAGCGGATCAATTATTCTTCGACCAGATACGGGCTTCGGCGGAGAACGACGAGCACATCGCGGAGGCCGCTCGCGCCAACAATTTTCCCGACTTCGCGGCCTATCTGGATCGTATGCTGAACGAACTGTTCATCGCGCGCATGGAAGGCAACGAAGGGATCTTTTCCAGGGTGATGACGGACACCGAGTTTCGTTCGGCCGCGCACGAACACCTGGCGCATGAGATCTTCCGCCGGATCCGCGAAATACAAACGGTCGAGTGATTGGGGATGTTGTCAACAACAGCGAGATTATGTACCGGCGCGGCTGCGCAAGAATGTACCACCGTCTTCGGTGGCAGCTTGTCGGCATAGTCCATGGGAAGCGGCCGGGTCGCGATCGCTATCCGGACCCGGTTCGACGGGAAGATCATTACAGGATATCGGCTGCGATGCTGTGGGCGACCCGGGCTGCCGCTTCGTGCATGGAGTCCCGCGCCAGATGCGCGTATTTCGCCGTGGTCTCGACATGAGCATGGCCGAGCAGCTTGCCAATCGCGGGCAGGCTCTCGCCGAGCGCCAGTGCGCGCGAGGCGAAGGAATGCCGGAGGTCGTGAATCCGGACGTCCCCGAGGTTCGCCCGCTCGCGCACGAGACACCACTGACGGTCGATAAAACACAGCCGCTCGCCCTTCTTCCGGCCCTGGATCACCCAGGGGTTGCCCTCGGCGCGCGGAATGCCGGCGAGCACCCGCACGGCTTCCGGCGACAGCGATACCGTCCGCGCGCCCGTCTTGGTGTCCGCGAGATGGAGCTCCATGGCGTCCAGGTCAACGTCCTGCCAGCGTAATGTAACGATCTCGTTCTTGCGGCACCCGGTCAGCATCAGCAGCCGGATCGCCGCCCCGGCATGCACCGAGATTGCACCGTCCGCCTCCGCTTCGTCGAGGGCACGCCCGAGCCGGCGCAACTCAGCCGCCGTCAGGAACCGCTCGCGCGGCTGCTGCCGGTATTTCGTCGTGCCCCGGCAGGCGTTGCTCCCCTCTGGCGTCAGCCCCCAGGACTCCGCCATGTTGAACATGCGTGACAGCAGGTCCAGCGTCCGGTTGGCCTGCACCGGCGTCTCTCGCATCGCGTAGTGCAGGTCGCGCACGTCCTCGCGCCGGACAAGACTGAGCGGCCGCTTCCCCAGCGCCGGCACGATGTGCTTCTTCGCCATTCGGCGGTATGCCCTCACGGTGTTCGTCTTGCAGTGCTCTTCCGCGTACTCCTCGAGATACCGCGCGGCGAGTTCGGCGACAGTCGGTTCGTCCGGGCGCTTTGCCGCCGGCGGCTCCGGCACCGGGTCCTCGCCCGCCTTGATCCGCGCGATGATCAGCGCCGCGCGCCGCCGCGCTTCCTCGGGCGTGATGACACCATGCCGGCCGACCGTCAGCCGCTTCGCCGTGCCCCGGGCGCGGGTCTGCACGATGTAGTGCTTGGATCCCGAGGGATATACCCGGACGCCGAAGCCCGGCTGCTCGGAGTCCCAGAACACAGTGTCCTTGTCGACCTTCAGCGCATCCACCGTGCGCCGCGAGATCGACTGCCTCCCGAGCTTCGCCATCGCGCTCTCCCGCCCGCCTCAGGCGGCGTCAGCGTTGGGCGCGAATATGTCGGCGCCGATGCTACCGCCTACCTTCGCCGCTGACGCCTTCTCGGTGTCGCGCGCGAGATGCGCATAGCGCGCCGTGGTCGAGACCTGCCCGTGGCCCATCAACTTGCCGATCATGCTCAGGCTCTCGCCGAGGGCGAGCGCCCTGCTCGCCCAGGAATGTCTGAGGTCGTGGATGCGCACGTCTTCCAGTCCGGCCTTCGCGCGAAGGCGCTGCCAGACCGCCTCCACGTTGATCAGATGGCCGTCCCGCTTCCGGCCCGCGATCACCCAGGGGTTGTCCCCGTCGCGGGGAATACGGTCGAGCACCGCCTCGACCGCGCGCGTCAGCGGCACGGTGCGCGTACCCGTCTTCGCGTCGCTCAGCCGCAACTCGCGCGCCGCGAGATCGACGTCGTCCCATCGCAGCCCCATGATCTCGTTCTTGCGGCATCCGGTCAGCATCAGCAGGCGAAGCGCCGCGACCGCCGACGGCCTTGCCGAGCCGTTCGCTTCCGCTTCCTTCAGCACCCGGCCCAGTTCCCGGTACTCGTCCGGCGTGAGAAACCGCTCCCGCCTGACGTCCTTGTACCGGCGCACCGCCCGGCAGGGGTTCCGGCCCGGCGGCACCAGCTCCAGCGCCTCCGCCATGTTGAACATCCGGGACAGGATCCTCACCGACAGGTTCGCCGCCTGCGGCGTTCCGCGCAGCCCGTAGTGGAACTTCGCGACCCGCGACCGGTCGACCTCGCCGATCGGCAGATCGCCGAGGGCGGGCAGGATGTGCCCCTCGATCATGTAGCGGTAGCTCGCCTGCGTCTTCTCCCTGCAGTTCACCTTCACATGGCCCTGCATATAGCGCTCCGCCAGACCCGCTACTGTGAGCTCCGGCGCTGCCGGCTTCGGAAACGGCTCCAACCCCCGCTTGATGCGGTCGATGATCTCGGCCGCCTGTTTGCGGGCCTCGTCGGGCGTCAACTTTCCGTATCGACCGAGGGTGGCGCGCTTCGGCCCGCGCGGGCCGCGCGTCTGCACCACAAAGACCTTGCGGCCGCTGGCGTATACCCTGACGCCGAACCCGGCCAGGTCACGATCCCAGAACACGGCATCCTTGCCGGTGACAGCGAGTGCGTCGATGGTTCGTTTGGTGAGCTTCGGGGCGGCATCCGGCATGACGGGTTTCCGGCAGCTTGATTTTCGACCGTGGGATTCGATACCAAATTCGTAATCAAATCGCAACTGACTGGAGTGGTACTGCCGCGCATAGGAACGCATTGGAGGCAGGAAGACAAGATCGGACTGGATACGCAAGTAGCTAATATACAAAGAAATATCGCAATCGAGCGTATCCCATAGAAGATCTGGCATATTTACACGAGATATCGTGCCGGAAGGCGGCGATGACGGTCTTCTGATTTCCCGTTCGCACCATCTGCCCGGTTTCCGGGTCCTTCATGCGGGTTTCGACGGCGTTCCTTTCGGCCCAGGCGAGGGTTTGCTTCACTGCCCGGTCATGGGCCTCGACCGCCCGGGCATCGCCGCCGACGAGGGCGGCGAGCGACACGGATTTCGGGGCGCTGAAGGTCAGGTCGCGGCCCGGGCGGTGGGTTATCTGGCCGTCCTTTCCCCGGCGCCCGAGCTGGCGCTCCGATCCGTCGGGGACCTTTCCTTCGAGCAGGGCCTTGAAGGTGTCGGGATCGACCGGTCCGTCGAGGCCGAGTGCTTCGGCGCCCTTTCCGGTCCAGGCGCTGGCGGCGCGGTGCTCAGGATCGTCCTTCGCGTAGTAGCCGTCGCGCTCGTAATAGGAAGCCCCTTGCGAAGCCGAGGCGACGGCGCCGATCGAGAGCATCTCAGCCCCAGTTCGGATCGCGCAGCGCGCCGCCGGAAGCGGGCGGATCGGGGTTTCCGGCGGCGGGCTCCGGTACAGCCGCGTTCCGGTCCTCCGACTTGTCGTCGCCATCGTCGACAGCGACCTTGTCGGCCGGCGCCGCACCGGAATCGATGCCCTGTGCCGGTTTGCTTCCATCGCCGGCATCCCGGGCAGGATCGGGCGCAGGCGCCGGTTCCGGTTTCCCGGCAGGTTCCGGATCCAGTGCCGGTTCGCCTTGCCCGATCGCACGCATGGGTGCCGTCGGATCGCTCGCCGCCTTGCCCGCACGATCCCCGGACGACGGCGTTTCCATCTCCTGCGCCGCTTCTGCCCTCGGCACGAAGCGCTCCGCAGCCTTCGACCGCTGGACATAGTCCAACTCGATCTTCGCGACCGGGAGCGGACCTGGGAATCTGAGATAGCCGCTGAGGGCGGGCAGTTGCATGATCTCGGAGGCGAGCGCGAGCGCCCTGAGTTCTCGCCGCGGGGTGAGCGAGACGCCGTCGCGGATGGTGTTGGCGCCGTAGGAGAAGGCCTGGTGCATCTCCTCGACTTCGGCGCGTCCGAGGCTGTCGGCGGACCATTGGGCGGTGTCCTTGTCGGGGGCGGCCAGCACCACGCGGGTGCCGCACAGCCCCGAGATGGTCTCAGCGCCGTTCCTGCCGTAGAGATCGCGCAGTGCCGAGACGACCTGGATGCCGAGGACGAAGCAGCCGCCGAACTGGCGGCTCTCGGCAAGCCCCGACTGCAGGGACGGCACCTGATGGAGGGTGGGGAGTTCGTCGAGGACGATCCAGATGCGCCTGCCGTCGTCCTGCTCGAGCGAGAGGAGCGCGTTGACGGCGATCTCGAGCCAGGTGGAGATGAGGCCGCGGAGGGATGCATGCTGGTCGCCGCGCGAGGTGAGGAAGAGGAAGCCGTCCTCGTCTTCCCGCGAGATCCAGTCACGGATCGAGAAGGGGGTGCCGGTATCCGGCAGCACTTCGAGCGCCCCCAGATGGGCGGTGAGCATGGCGCGGACCGAGAGCGCGGTGCGGGGGTTCTCGGGATCGACGATGGATTGCGCAACGGTGCCTTCCATCGCTTGCGCGAGCGCCGTGAGTTCGGTCTTGAGCAGGTGGTCGACGAGGACCTTGTTCTCGGCGACGCCCTTCTCCCTGAGCACGCCGGCGCCGTTGGCGAAGAGCTGCCGTGCGGCGGTGACCCAGAAGGGATCGACAGTGTCCCTCTGCTGGGGGATCAGCGCGGCGGCCATGGTGTCGAAGTCGCGCGGGCTGCGGGCCTCGTAGAAGGGCGACCAGCGGGGGGCGCGCGCATCGAGCGGGTTGAGCAGGATGTCGCGGCCGGGATCGAAGAAGCTCCGCGTGTAAGAACCCATCTTGTCGTAGAGGATGCAGCGTTCGCCGCGGGCGCGGATCTGTGCGACGAGGTCGGAGATGAGGACGGTCTTTCCGGCGCCGGTGGTGCCGGAGACGATGGTGTGGCGCGTCTCGGTGCGCTCGGGGAACGGTACGCCGGCGATGCGGTAGGGGGCGGGTTGCGCAAGCACCGTGCGGAAGACCCTGCGGCCGGCGGGATCGATGCGCGAGCGCAACGCACGCGCGGAGGTGAGTTCGGCGCCCCTGACGCGGCGTTTTCTGCCCAGTTGCACGCCGCGGATACGGAACACGACGAGGAACATGGCGATCATGCCGGCGCCGGCGAGGAGACCCTGGAAGGCGCCTTCGAGGACTTCGTCCTTCAGGCGCTCGCGGACGGCGAGCGCAGCGCGTGAGGCGGCAATGTCGCGTATCGTCACGACGATGCGGCGCCCGTCGGGATTTTCCACTTCCTGCCCGGAAGCGGGGCGGTAGCCGAGGGTGAGCTTGGCCTCGGCCAGCGTCACCAGACCCGCGAGATACCAGTCATAGCCGGTGGTGTTGTGCCAGATGTTCCATCCCGGCACCATGACGACAGCCAGCGCCGCGACGAACAGGGCGACGCGGAGCATCTGCGCCCACATGCGCAAGCTATGGAAGACGGTCTGGCCGCCCCTGAGGGTCTCGCTGCCGAGATTGCTCATCTTGCTGCTCCGTCTGTGTCCGGCCCCGGGAGGAGGAGGCCGGCCCCCTCCGGGGCGAAGGGTGCGGGGATCGAGAGAGGTCCCGCGCTCCCGTCAGCAAGGAGGCCGTCATGGAACACCACCCGCATTGCCGATCCTGTGTGTCCAGCTGGAAGGAGCGCATCTTCGTCCTGTGCGGTCCCGGGATCGCAATCACCGTCACCGCCGCATCGCCGGCGCTCGGCATCGACGGGGAGGCCCTCGCCCTGCTGTGGCCGGCTGCACTCGCCTGGACAGTGTTCGCCAGCCTCGCCTGCGCGCTGCGGCGCGGTATCTGCCATGGCCACTGGTCCTCCTTCGGCAAGGGCGACGGGCAGGACCGCAGCCGTGAGGAGCTCGTCGACTGGTCGACGGGGACCGGCGCCTGGCTCGACATCGCCATCGCGGAGCAGCATGAAGCGCTGATGCGGGAGGATGACCCTCTGCGCTGACCCGCTCATGGCGACTCGCCCCACCAGTGAGGATCGGACCTGGACGGGCGTCTCTGCGGCTCGCGCTCCCCGTCCGGTTCGCTCTCCCCGTCCGGCTCGGTGTTGCCGGCAGTGCCGAACATCTTCCCCGCAAGCAAGCCGCCGATGACGGGGAGATCCTCTACGACGTGTTCCGCGAACGGCCTGTCGGTTTCGACCGCGATCCCGGCGCGGCCTTCGCGGATACGCTCTCGCGCAACCTGCGCTGTCATCTCGCGGGTGGTTTCTGAGCGGGTCATACGGGTCTCCGCCGCCGCGCGTTCGCCCGCGGCGTCGCTCCCGACCTGTCCCGGCTCCGGCGCCCCGGCGCGGGCTGCCCGGTCCCGCACCGCCGCAGCCCAGCCTTCATGGGCCGCTGCGGTCTCGTGCGCGTAGGCGTCGTCCAGCGCGTTACGGGCGGCGTCATACCCGGTCTTGCCGATACCGGCTTCGGGCCCGGGCGGAGCGGGGAAGCGCTCGGCGATGAAGTCCGCCGCCGCCTGGCGCAGCGTCTCGGCTTCCTCCGGCGTCTGCGGCGAGGCGAGGCGGATGGCGCCGGCAGCGCCGACCGGCCTGCCATCGGCGCCCTCGCGCCCGGAGAGCCAGACGAAGAAGGGCTGTCCCAGCTCCCGGTCGACCGCCTGGGCTTCGGCCCTCACCTGCGCCGCCTGCTCGGACCAGCTCTCCGAGTCCTGGTAGCTGAGCGAGGCGCGGTCCTCGAAGCGCCGCATGGTCGTGAGGTTGGCCTGCAGGCTCTCCTCGAGACTCGCAAGCTCGCTCTCGCCGGTGGCGGCGGTGTAGCGCTGCGACGCCTCCTGCACGCGCGACCACAATTCGGTGAGCTGATGGCTTTCGGCATAGTCCGTCATGCGGTTCCAGGCATCCGACTCGATGGTCTGGCCGCGCCACATGGCGGCGCCATTGGCGCCGATCTTCGCGATAGAGCCGAAGCTGCCGCCGATCCGGGCCTCGGCGGTGAGTACGGCCGCCTGGTTCTTCGTGATGCCGCCGATCTCCGAGAGCTTCTCGTAATGCGTCTCGAGACGCTGCACCTGTTCGCTCTCGCTCCCGGTCACCCCATGTGCATAGGCTTCGCCGGTATTGACGTCGCGGGAGAAGCGCTCAGTCATGGCGGTGGCGTCGGTGACGGCGGCGGACCGCGCCGCAGCGGCTTCCGCGGACCAATGGCGGGAGAGGGAACGCGCTTCCCCCGCCCGGACGTCGAAGCTGGTCGCAAGGGACTCCGAGAGACGCACGCCGGCAGCGGGAATGCGGCTGGTGGCGGAGGACCCATCGGCCACGACCGTCCCGTCGCCGGTGACGGTGAACGCCGCCCCGCCCGGCGCGTAAGCTGTATAGCGATTTTCGTCCACCTGGGCCGAGGTGCGGACCTGGCGGCCCTCCAGGGTCGCATAGCGGTGCGTGTCGGTCTGGGTGTTGGCGAGCGAGATATTGCCTGTCGTTCCTTCCTGAGCGGCTGACGAGGCCGCGTCCTGTCCGACGGCGAGGACGGAGGTCGCGAGCACTGTGGCCTTGGACAGCCCGTAGGCAAGCGCGGCGGCGAGGAAGGGCACCGACATGGAGAGATAGCCCGACATCACCGCAACATCGGCGGCCACCGCCCTTATGCCCGCCTGAGCGACCAGCGAGATGCCGGCATCGCCGCCGGGCATGAGCGCGCTCGCCGTCATGCGTTCGGCCGCCTCGCCCATCGAGATGCGGTGCAGGATGGCGTAGAGCGGACCCCAGGACTGGAGCCAGACGAGGCCCGTCACATAGGATCGGAAGATCGCGGTTCCCGCCGGGGTGAGCATGAGGAGGACGGCGAGCGGGAAGGCGCCGACATAAAGACACTCGAAGACGATGCGGAGCATCGGCACCCAGGTCTCGGCCTGCCTGCCGATGGCGCGGTAGGCGGAGACGGTCTGCGCCTCAGCGCGGGCCTCCGTATACGCTCTCAATGCAGCGGCATTGCCCGCTTCCGCCGCCCATTGCTCACCGGCGGCGTGCACCGCGTTCAGCATCATCTGCTGGCGCATGATCTCTGCCGCAGACCGGGAGGCCCCGATCAGGAAGTCGTGGGCCGCAGGGAGTGCGGCCATCAGTTCGGCGCGGGCGAGCGCATCGGTTGCAGCCCCCGGGAACAGGCGTCTGCCGAACACGGCGCCGGCGCGGGCGATCTCGGCGTTCCACTCTGCCCGCAGCCTCGCCGCCCCGTCGGCGCAGGTGATGATCTCTTCCTCGACCGGCGTCGCCCCGGCGCCGCTTGGGGGCTGGCGGGTGGCGAAGGCGAACATGCGCGCGGGCGAGGCCCCGGCCGAAGGTGTTCCCCCTGCCGTAACCAGCCGCCAGATATCGGTGCTCTCGCGCAGATCGTCGGCCGAGATATGGCCCAGCAGCAGTGCGGGGAAGACGCATTGGCGGGCGAAGCTGCGCAGGTTTCTTGCAAACACCCCGTCCGTGACCTCAAGCCGGGTTGCGGCATCCGCGAGCCTCGCGCCGAAGATCATGCCGTGGCGCTGGTAGGTGAGATCGCCCGGCAGCGCGAAGGCCTGCTCGGTGAGACGGGTGAGCCCGTCGCCCACCTCCGAGGTCAGCGAGGCGAACAGCGCGAGGCCGAGCGGCACATTGGCAACGACCGCAGGAGCCAGCGCCGGGTCGAGCCTGTCCACCACCCGCACCGTCGCCCGCGGCACGATCAGGGCGCCCCAGACGGTGACGAACAGCAGCACCCATCTGGCATTGTCCTTCCACGATCCACCGAAGGCGGTGCGGAACAGGACCCAGGCGACGCCGGCAACGCCGGCAAGCTGGGCGAGCTGGATATAGGGTCCGCCGCCGGCGATAGCGGCGACCGCATTCAGGAGATCGACGAGATATACGCCGCCGCCGAGGGTGAAGAGTTCGTACATGGCGGATCCCTATCGCGCCCAGGCGCCTGCGCCGCCGCGCGAGAACGCCAGTGCGGCGCGGAGATCGGCCGACAGCGCCCCCGCGAGTTCGGTCTCGATCAGGCGCAGCTTCTCGATCACCGAGAGCGCCGTGTTGAACCTTGCGAGCCCCTCGTTCCGGTGGCGGGCGAGTGCGATGCGGTTCTGTCTCAGCCCCTCGCGCCAGGATCGCAGGCGGTCGCCGTCGGCGATGTCGAGCGTGCCGGCCTGCGCCTCCACCGCCCGGTGCAAATCGGAGATCCAGACCTGCAGCAGGTCGAGCGCCACCGCTTCGGCGAGCGCGTCCATCTCCTGTTCCACCACCGCGCCGCGATAGGCGGCGGCGGTGTTGATCACCCGGTAGATCGGGAGCGTGGTCAGGTTGACCAGCGCCAGCGCATCGGCGGCGGGCGGGGTGTCGTTGCGCACCGCATCGACGAGACCGCGCAGAAGCTCGAGGACCCTTCCCCGGAAGCCGCGGTCGGCGGGGACCGTCACCCGCCCCAGCGCCGGGTTCAGGCAGTCGTCGGGGGTGTCGCAGATATAGACCGGAAGGTCGCCGCCGCCTTCCATCAGCACTTCGGTCACCCGGCGGTCGAGCGCCAGGGGTTCGAGCACCCGCACACGGGGTCCCGCCGCATCGTTGTCCGAGACCGGCGCGGTGACGATGACGGTACCCGAGATCGACATCGCGAACTGCACCAGTTCGGTATCAGCGGAGAGGAAGGCGGACTCGTTCACCGCCCTCCAAGCGTAGTTGATGTTGACCGGGACCTGGTCCTCCAGTTCGCCCGAGGCGGCGGCCAATGTGGAGTTTCTCTTGCCGTCCGCGCCGCAGCCATGCTTTGCGGCGGCGTAGTCGGAGAAGATGCCCTGCGACGTGCCGATGGCGGCGCAGACAGCCGAGGAGGCCCGGTCGTTCCTGGACCAGGCCGCGCCCACCAGCGCCTGGGCGCTCTCGCAGGAGTTGAGGTTCTGCGCATTCACCCATTGAGCGAGCGCCCGCAGCTTCGACATGGTTTCGGCGATGACCGGGCTGATCGTCTCGAGCGCCAGCTCGAAGGCAAAGCCCGCGGCGTTCTGGGCGATCGCGCGGGCAAAGGCGACGAGCTGGTCGGAATCGATGAAGGAGAAGGCGCCGGCGAACGCGTCGATGCCGCCGCAGCCGGCGCGGAACGACGGCAGGTTGACGGTGGCGATCTGCTCCGAGCGCACCGGCGCGCGCATATAGAGATTGCCGAGCGTCCAGTGGCCCGAAGCCTGGCCGTCAAAGGCCGTCGGTCCTGTGGTGTTGATCGCCGCACCCTGCCAGAAGGCGTTCATCTCCGAGAGAACATCGGCCTTGGCAGGGGCAGCAAGTATGGCCAAGGTGACGACGAGTGCCGCCACGTGCCTGGAACTGCGTCCCCGATCAGTAGTCATGGCCGGTCTCCAGCTGCGTAAGGACGAAGATGCGTTCGGCGAGCCCGTCCTCGGCGAGGATGCCGAAGGCGACGGGGAGAACCCGTCTGGTCTCGGTGTCGTAGAGGACAGTGGCGGGGAACGGGCCGTCGGCGAGGCCGAGCCTTGCGGCGCGTCCGTTGTCCGGCACTGCCTCGGGCCAGCCTTCGAGCGCTGCGCCGGTCATCGAGACTGCGAGCACATCGAGACCGTGACGCATGGCGAAGGCGCGGAGCAGAGGGCCGAACACCTTGCATGCCCCGCAATCCGCATGGGCGAGATAGATCAGGCCGTAACGTTCGTTGAGCTTTGCCAGCGCGGCATCCCGCATCTGCCGGCGTTCGTCCGACCAGACATGCTTTGCCAAGGCGCCGACGGGGCGGACCAGCGTGTAGTCGAGATCGGGCGTCGCCCACACCGCGCGGCGGAAGACGTCCGAGAAGGCCGCCGCGCGTTGCAGCGTGTCGCGCTGCGCCCGGAGATAGGCCCCAACCTTCTCCGCTGTCGGATCGAGGATCGCCTGCGCGCGCAGTTCTTCCAATTCCGCGCGCTGCGCTTCGATCCGGGCCGTCGCGGATTGCAGTGCGGGAGCGGCGGGCACGGGGCCCGCTTCCGGCTCATCTTCAACTCTTCCTTCCTCCCGGTCGCAGTAGAAGTGCCAGCCGAGGCTCTCGCCAGTGTCCGACTCGCCGCACCAGGAGCGCCATTCGCTTGCGCGGACACCGCCCGCGAGCAACATCAGCGCCATGCAGACGAATATCGCCGGCAACGCAAGATCGTGCAGCGGATCGGGCCGCCGCTTCATCCGCGCCCTCGTCCAGCGGCCCGTCATTCGCCCCTCCGGTAGAACTCGCCGATGCGCTCCTGCATCAGGGTCTGGGTGTCGCCCTTGCCGGGGAGCGACAGCGATGGCTCGAAGGCGTCGTCGATGAAGTTCTCGGTGAACTCCGTGAGATCGAGCGCATCGAATTCGATGGCCTCGACCTCGGCCACGGTGAACCCGCGGCAGCTCCCCCAGCCGATCCGGAGCTGGGGACGCGCCTGCTGGTGCAGGATGCGGCCCAGCTTCGAGCCGAACACGCACCAGACGCGCTCACGGCGTATGCAGAAGCCGAACACACGCTTGGCGCAGCGCGTGCCCAGATAGTGCGTGTTACCGAGATGGCGCTCTTGTGCGAGCTCGTACTCCTCTGGCGTGCAGCCGGAGATGCCGATCAGGAGACCGGAGTTCTTGCAGCAATTGGCGAGGCCGCCCAGGCGGATGCGGCAGGCCTTGCGTTCGCCGGCGAAGAAGCGCAGCGCTTCGCGGTCGAATTCGTCGCCGCCCATCTCGAGCACCATGTTGAGCATGGCGGCGGAGCGGGTGAAGCCGGTGTTTGCCTCCGTCTCCACGGTCTCGCACCCGGCGCCGGTACAGGAGACGATGCGGCCGCAGGAACCGCCCTTGTCGATGTCTCCCTGACTCGCGGTGCAATCCTCGGCGCGCCCGGAAGCGATCCCGTCAGCGCGCCAGCGCGTGTCTTTCGGATCGTCGGCGATCCTGGCCGACTGGCGGACCAGGGGATCGCTCGCCGGAACCTCGGCTTCCGGCCGGGAGGCTGCGCCCTCGATCACCGCGCGCCCCGCAGCGCCGCCCGGACCCTCCTGGTCCAGGAGCACGCGCCGCGCGGTGTCCTCCATGGTCGCATCCGTGAGGCCGCCCTCGGGCAGATCGGTGCCGGCAAAGCCCGGTATCCTGGAGGCGCTCGACCCGTCCTGCACGATAGCGGCCGCCGCGACAGTTCCAGCCCGTCCGATCGCTTCTGCCGCTTCGCGCGCATCACCGGCATGCGCCGGCGGCGAGAGGAAGGCGATCAGGGTCCACACGGCCAGACCGGCCGCCGCCAGGGATGTCAGCCAGAACAGCAGGCGGACGATGCGTGGCGCCCGCTCGACCAGCGCCTGTTCACGCGCCTCCCAGGTCCGACTGTGCGTCCCGGGCGGTCCCCCGTACCCGTCCAGGTGTTCGTTCATGGTCATCGATCCCCTTCTCTCAGACGTTGCAGATGCCGCTGCGCGACCTCCTGTCCGGCATCGCCTTCTGCGGCGATGGCCTCCAGCGCGGCGGCGAGACCGATATTCCCGGTCACCAGATCGTGGGGCGGCGGCGCTTCGCCGGAGCAGCCGCGGCTCGTGCAGGCCGGTATCCCGCTCGGAACGGCCGCCACGGCCGGTACGCGCGTAATGCCGAACAGCCGGAGCAGGCGGGGGTCGACAGTGACACCAGCGTCATGGCCGGCCAGACGGTCGCCGACCGTCCGGACGGTCCCCCGCAGGCCCTCCGGACCCGCGCCGCGCAGGACCAGCGGTACGCCTGCCCGCGCCGACTCCTGCGCCCATTGCTTCCAGCTCGCCGCAGGCACCGAGAGGCTCATGAAGACGATCGCCTCAGCACTGTTACCCTTGGCAGAGAGACCGGTCAGTGCTGCACGGTGCTCGGCTGGCAGGGGCTTGGCTGAGGCCGCCCCACCTTCGTCAGGTGCTGTCCTGTCCGCAGTCACTCTTGCGTCCCGACCAGCGTGTCCGAGCGCACGGTCGATGACAGAGCGGGTCCATGTACCGAGCCCGTCCGCGTCATTGTCCGCGGCCTTGCGCAGCACTTCGTCTACGAGAACCCGCACCGGCCCTTCGGCGCCAGTGTCCGGCATGCCATTGCTTTCACTTGCGAGCGCCGGACCGCCGCAGGCGGCGAGAAACGCGCAAGCAAGAAGACCGGAAGACGCATATGCGATGGGTGTCATCCCGACCTCCTTACAAGACGCAACAATTGCGTTTTCTGAACAGCAGGTAGCCGAAGCTCTCACCGGAAACAGGCAGTTCGCGGAGCGATTCCCAGAGCACCGAGGACCGTCCTGTCGGGTTGCAGCCTGTCGCAGGCGTCACGGCTGGGACCGGCTGGGTCATCTGCCAGCGATACTGGCTCTTTTTCATCACCGGCATCGGATAGGCGCCACAGAGTGCCGCCTTGCCCGAAGTGCCCCGGGCGATGCCGAGCCGGTGCAGCCGGTAGAGCAGACGCTGGGCAGCGAGCAGTGAGGCCTGCACTCCGCCGACATGGGCGGCGACATTGCCGGTCAGCGGATACATCCCGCCCTGGCAGCCGGCGCACCAGAAGAGCCCGTCCATGGGCAAGCCCGTTGTCGCCGCCGTGCAGTCGGCGGCGCAGGCCGCCTGGGCCGGCAAATTGGCGAACAGCACCGCCTCGGGATTGAGCAGGAAGGACAGTTCGTCGTCGAGCCAGGCCGGATCGAGTTCCGAGACCCACGCGATGTCGAGGCTTCCAGCCTCCAGACAGCCCACATCCAGCAGCGCCCCGATCCAGGACAGCAGCGGGTAGGTGTAATAATGTGCATGCCAGACCGAGCCGGCAGCGCCATCGCCGCCCGAAGACCCGGTGCGCCCGCGCGCGGCATGAAGGCCGGGGTCGACAGTGAGGCCGCCGAGATTGGGGAAGCACCAGGGGGTGCGGGTGACATCGACCAGCCGCGCCGGCTCCCACACCCCGAGCGCCAGCCCGATGCGGGGGATAGGCTTGCCGCAGAAGCACAGGGGCGAGGAAGGGTTCGGCGTGTCCGGCGCACCGGAAGCGGAGCCGATCGAGACCGGCCCGATGGAGATAGGGAACAGGCACTCCCAGCACACATCCGTGATCGGATTGACGAAGCGCCCGGTGCAGGACTGTGCCTGCGCCGCCCCGGACCACAGCAAGGCCAGCAAGACACCCAGCAGGGGAACGGCGCGTCTCATGCGGCCTCCGCTTCGGCGCCCGGCCGGCCGGCAAGCACGTTCACCTTGCCCTGGGGTCCGGCAACAATGATCTCGGTGACCGTCCGCTCCACGCCCTCCCGGTCGCAGTACTGGCGGGTTGCGAGCTTCCCCTCGACCAGCACGGGGCTGCCCTTGCGGAGCAATTTCTCGACGGCCTCCACGACCGGCCCGTAAACGGCAATGCGGTGCCATTCGGTGCGTTCGACAGGCTTGCCGCCCTGCCCCTTCCATCGCTCGGTGGTGGCAAGAGAGAACGAGGCAACCTTGCCGTCATTCGGGAAGGTGCGGATGTCGGGGTCGCGCCCGGCATGGCCGAGCAGGGTCACGCGGTTCATGGTCAGCATGGGTTCAGTCCTCCGGTTTGGATTGCAGGGTGTTCCGGTCCTCGACCGGGACCTCGGTGAGGCGCAGAAGCGCCCCCTCAGGCGTCATCAATGTCGGTGTGGCAACGATCCCGAACCGCTCGGCGAGGCGACCGCCGAGATCGAAGAAGAAGTGCCGGCCGTGGGTGCGGGCGAGGTCGAGTGGACGGCCTGCAAGCAGCACGATCTTCGCCGGGCGCTCATTCGCGAGCGCCCGGGCGACCTCCTCGGGCCGCCTGCCGTCGACGAACAGCAGGTCACGGGTCAGTGGCGCATGGACGAGGGGATTGATACGTGTTCCCGCAGCGGCAATCAGCGCGCCATCGGGACCGCGAATGTCCTGTGCGACCGTAATTGACGGATCGAACAGCCGCGTGCGGTACTCCCGCGCCGGCGCGATACCGGCAACCGGTTCGGGCGCCTCCAGCGACTGCCGGACACGGGACCGGGCACGATCCTGCAACCGGGCAAGCTTGCCCGACTGCTTCAAGTCCATGAGGTGCGCCTCGATTTGCACCAGCAGATCGGGCTCCACCACGGGCCAGGTTGCGCCGCGCACCCCGAGGTCCTTCGACAGCGCCGGCGATGCCGCCGATGCGAAGATCGCCGCGGACGCAATTGCAGCGATGAAGGGAACCCGCATCATCGCCCGGCCACCTGGTCCGCCCGGACATCCTCCGGCCCGACCAGCGGCCCCTCAAGCCCGAGCCAGCGGATATCCGGTAGGGCCAGCGCCCGTCCGAGAATGCGCTCCCGGGGCACGGGGCCAACCTCCGCATAGCGGCTGTCATGGCTGTCGGGATGATCGCCGTGCAGGTAGTAGTGACCGGGCGGTATCGTACTCGACTCCGCCGCGTCCAATGACCGTCCATCGAGCGCGTGCGTCTTCGCCGAGCCGATTCCATCGCCACCGACCTTGACCATTCGATCTTCGTCGACCGTAACGACCATGCCCGGCAGACCACGCACCGTCTTGAGCCAGGGCACCGAGGACCTCAGGTCTTCCGGCGGCTCGAACAGCACCCGGTCACCTATCGCGGGGTCGCCCCACAGGGGAAGAACGGCATAGCCCCATGCGCCGTCGGACCAGCTCGCATTGACATGCACTCGCGATGCCGCCAGCACTACGAGAAAGCTGAAGGCAATGAAGCCGGCGAGAACGAGACCGTTGCGCCGCAAGCGCCCGACCGACTCATCCCGGGTTGCGAGGATGCCTCTCATCGCCGGGCTTCCTCGGAACCGGGCCGCGCCATGACTTCCCGGAGCACCGCCTCGACCTCCGCCGTGACATCGGCGGCACCTGCGGCCACCGCCCGAGCAGGCAGCAGCACCGCGCCGCGGCGCTCGGCAACGCGCGCGAGCGCTGCTTCCAGCTGGTGTGCCCAGTCGCGGCTTGCGACGGCGGTCTCCCCTGCCAGTGCGCCCGCCCGCGCTGCCTCTGCGGCGTGCGCCGCCACCAGTTCGGCCAGCCGCACGCTTGCAATGTGCGCCGGCTCCGCGGCGAGACGGAGCGTCGCGGCCGATACCGCGGCGGCGGTGCCGGCCGCCAGCGCCACGGCGCAGGCGAGGATGCGCAGTTCGCTCACCGCCCGCCTCCCCTGGCGCATCGCCGCGCGGTCATGGCGACATGCATCCGTGTCTCGCGGTGCCTGAACCATGCCGTGCCGGACTCGTCATGGAACATGTAGATGTAGCGCCCGGCCCAGTTGCGGTCGGAGCGCTCGGCCGAGAGGACACCCGCCAGGACCGCTGCCCGGAACACTTCCTCGGCGTCGCGCACCACGCGGATGCGCGGTTCACGCCGCCCGCCGGACATGCGCCTCCTCCCCATGCGGTGCTGCTGCATCCGCTCCCTGCGTCTCCGGTATGTGCGTGACATGGCCGTCCTCCTCTTCTGTGGTGTCTGTGTGGTTTTCTGCGACCGCACCGGCATGGCCGGGCGGGGAGGCGAGTGCGTGCAGGCGGGCGAGCCAGAGCCTGGCCGCGCGCTCCGGCCCGACCGGGCGGATACGGCGCCTGAGCGGCGGGAAGGCGGCGCCGGCATCGTCCACGGGGCCGGCGCCGGCCAGATCGCGGCGCTCGGCGGAAGCGGCCATGCGCGAGACGAAGCGCAGCAGCTCCGCCTTGTCCTCGCCAAGCTCGGCATCGAGCCCCGCAGCTTCGCGCACCGCGCGCGCAATGCCGGCGGCAAGCCGGCTTGTACGCTCCGCCGCGCGGTGCGAGTCCGCCGGGCGGTCCCCGAGCCACGCCGAGGGCGCCGGCGCCAGCAGCGCATGCAGCGCCAGCCTGCGCCGGACTTCCGCATCCAGCCCGTCGAGGGTCTCAACCTCCTCGCTGACGATGACGGCATGGGCGGCAAGCGAGTGGTAGCGCCGCATCCTGCCGCCGCGTCGGCAGTTGTTGGCCAGCACATGCGCCAGCCCCTCGAAGTCGATATCGGCGGCCGCAAGACCCTCCGGATCCCCCGGCCAGGCAAGCGGCCGTTCCGCCGACGTGTCTCCCGTTCGTGCGGCTTCCTGCGCACGCCCTTTCCTCCTTGCGCTCATCTGCGCTCTCCTTTGTTATCTGTTTGTTCTTTACGGGGTTCAAAAAAAGACACCTCAGTGCGCTGTGCCGCATCCTCCGGCGCCGCGCCGGCGATACGGTCGATCGCCTCGACTGTGCAGAGACCCTGCTCTTTCAGCCTTTCGACCTCGGCGAAGGCGGGGCCGCGCGACGAGAACAGCGCCACTGACCAGGGGTCGAGCACCAGCCGCGCCAGGCGCCAGCCATCGGGACCGTGCAGCACCAGTTCGGCGAAGCGCCCGTCGGCGGTGTGCAGGCTCTTCAGCGCCCGCTCCATGCCGGGATCGCAGTGGATGCGCTTCTCCTGCTTGAGAAGCTCGACCGACTCGTCCTTCTGGGACAGGAATACCGTCCAGTCCGAGTTCTCCCAGGCGGCGCGGGCGGCCGGGTTGGCGTAATAGTCGTTGACCGACTGGGTGCCGGTGATCAGCGCGCCGCGATACTTCCGGGCCCGTCTTGCCGCGCCTTCGAGGAAGACGCGGCTGTCTTCGCCGGAGAGCAGGTCCCAGGCTTCGTCGATGACGATCGCCTTCGCCCTTGTGCGCGGGCCGTGATACATGCGCTGGGTGGCAAGGAAGACCACCAGCATCAATACGACGCCCTGCACATCACCCCTTCCCTTGAGTTCGGCGAGTTCGAACACGGTGAGCGCGGTATCGAGTTCCGGCACATGCGATCCTGCGAACAGCCGCCCGAGCGCGCCGCCCGGACACCAGGGGCCGAGGGCGACCGCCATATCGGCGGCGCGCCGGTCGCCGCGCTTCTCCAGATGCGCGCGCACCGAGCCGAGATCGGCCGCGTTGCCCTTTTCCTCCCAGGCATGGGCAATGGCCTCGTCGATCAGCGCCGCCTCGATATCGTCGATGGCGCCCCGGCGCCTGCACATGCGTCCGATCACGCCCGCCAGCATGGCAAAGCATTCCTCGCGATAGTCGCCGTCATGCGCGGCCGCGGCCGCATCGATCATGGCGAAGGGGTTGAGGCAGGCCGGGTCGCTGCCGAAGGCGATGAAGGAGCCGCCAAGCGCCTCCGCCATATGCTGGAACGACCGCCCGTCATCGATGACCACCGCCTCGCCGCCGGCGCCGACAAGACCGGCGACGAGCTCCTGCATCAGCACCGACTTGCCCGAGCCGGACTTGCCGGTGACGGCCACATTGTAATTGCCGGCGGTATTGGCGAAGGGGGACCAGCAGGCGGGCTGGCCCCGGCGCCCCGCCAGGAACAGCACCGGCGGCGTGTCGGGATCGAAGCGCTGGCCGCGCCACTCGCCATGCACCGGCGCAAGAGCGACTGCAGACGAGGTCAACAGGGTCTTCATGCGCCCCATGCGGGCAAGGTCGTCGTCGAGACCGCCGGCCGGGACCATGGGCAGGCAGGAGAGCCAGGAGGGAAGCTGGACATAGCGCTCGGCCTGCACCCGCCAGCCCTGGCCGTGATAGATCGCGCGCACCGCCTGCTCGGCCTCGTCGAGACCGTCGAGAGGCGCGTAGACCGCCGCCATATAGCAGGCCTTCACCAGCCGCTCGCCATCCTTCAGGCGTTCGGTCACCCTCTGCGAGTCGGCTGCCTTCTCAGGCAGTCCCGGCAGGTAGCGTGCAATGCCGGTGCCGGCCTGCTGGGTGGCGCGGGCGGACCGGAGAAAGGCCTTCTCGCCATCGGCGGCCTCGCCGGTCATGACCGTGAGGCAGGTCAGCACCGGACAGCCGGGCTGCAGGAAGTCGCGATGGAAATCGCCGATCAGGGCATTGCCGCGCCAGCCGGGCCAGACTTCGGGGAAGGCGGTGGCGGTGAGCACCCGCACTGCGACATGACTCCCCTCCGGATGGCCGAACACGAGGCCGGTCGGCGCGGTGGCGAGCGCGCGTCCGGGAGCGGCGCATTGCAGATGGATCGGATCGCGCGGCGACCAGCGCCGCTGCGGGCGGTGCAGCGGCGTCGCCGTGCCGGGTTCCGGCAAGGGCGCGATCTCCGGCGCCGTCAGTTCGGCTGCGAGCGACAGCAGCGCGTCCGGGCCGAGCCGCCTTGCGGCGGCGCCGGCCGAGGCGAGCGTGCCTTCCAGCGCCCTGCGGAAGCCGGCGAGCGCGGTCTCCTCCGCCGGTCCCGGCGTGCCGGCTAGGGCGGCGGCGACGAACACCCGGTAGTCGGCGAGGGTGAAGGGCGGCCCGCCGGCGTGCAGCGGGCGCCAGCCGGCATGGGCGAAGACGGCGCGGCGGCGCGCCGCCATCGCCGCCCCGATACCGCCCGCAGCCATGCGCGGCCCTGCCCAGTCGGCGAGCGCCGCCCCGAAGCGCGGGCTCGCCCAGTGTATCACCTGCAGGGCGCAGCGCTCGGGCGCGGCATCGGCGAGCGTGCCGGCGAGCGCGCCCAGCGTCTCGGCGTCGATGCCGGCAAAGGGCGGCAGCTCGAGAACGAACCCGACCGAACCCGCGTTGACATAGAGTTCGCCGCGCTCGTCGAAGGCGCGCCAGGGGAGCAGTTCGACCAGCGGCGCCGGCATCTCGGGCAGGGCGCAGGGCGCCAGCCCGGCCGGCCCCTCGAACAGGTCGAGAAGGCGGCGCAGCATCACGGCTGCTGCCAGTGCGCGGGCGCCAGCACCACGCGCACCCACGACGCCTCGCGATACAGCCCGTCACCATCGACGAACGGTGCGATCCACACCCGCGCCACCGTCTCCGGGGCGCGAAGGCCACTGGTGGCCGCGTCTACCGGAGCAGCGGTCTCCTGCGCAGGTGTATCCGCGATCTCCGGCAGGGGCTGCACCGCAATGCCGACACCAGGCTCTGCCGGTTCGCCCGGAGCCGCGATCTCCCGAGAAGCTGTATCCGTCTCACCGATGCCGAACAGGCGCCCGAACCAGCCCAGGGGACCGCAGGTCTCGGCGCAGTCCGATCCCTCCATGTTCTCCTGTCCATGGCGGTGTGCCGGCCTCCCGGGTTGCGCCGTCTTCGGCACGGCGGGGTCGGCGGCCTCGACGCGGGTGCACAGCTCGCCCTGTGTCATCGGGCATTGCCACTCCTCGTCGACATGGGACGATGAACAGCCCGCCAGCAGCCCTACCGTCACGGCCGCTATCGTCACTGTCCGCCCCGATATCCTCGCCTCAGTCATCATGCTTCCTCCCGCGCTGTTTCGGTTCCGGCCTTCCGTCGAGCCGGACGCCCTCGATGAACACCAGCGTCACCGGCGTGCCCGCGCGCAGCTGGATTACCGGCTGGTACTGCTCCGCCCGGCGGATCAGATAGTCCGCCACCTTGCCGCCCGCCGACGACGCCCCGGCCCCGAAGCCCGCACGACCGATATCGGCAAGTCCGGTATTGGCGACCGCAGCGCCGCCGCCGGTCGCCACCGCCTGCGGCGCAAAGGCGCCCGCCACCCCCTGGCCGACCCCGGAGATCATGCCGGCGAGAAACGCCTTCTCCACCAGCTGCCCCTCGCGGCTCACCACCGGCCCCCTTACGCCGGTCTTGCCGGCATTGGCCACGAACCCGGCGACGCCGGTCTCGACCACCGTGCCCGGCTCGGGGCCGGCGCAGGTCAGCATCTGCAATCTCGCATAGACCTTCTCCGAGGAGAGGTCGCCATGGGCGGCGCCGGTCACGGTACAGCCTGCGAGATCGACCGAGAGCGCTGTCCCGTCCTCGGCCGCAGTCCATGCCGGACCGGTAATGCGCAGCAGCACCGGGCGCGGATCCCCCTGCGAGGAGACGCCGGCCGAGGCGTCGACGCCGGCAATCACCACCGCTTCGGCATGGCTGCCGGCCGGCAGCCAGTGCGACAGCGGCTTCATGTCCGGCTCGTCCGGCCCGGCGAAGGGGTCCTCCTCCAGTTCGAAGCGCCGGATCAGCTGCGGCGGGGCCGGATCTGTTGCATCCCAGCTATCGTTCCCGGGCGATGGCACGCCGCCCGCGGGCGGGAACATGTCTGCGCCCGCTGTCGGCATCCAGAGAGCCGCATCCGTCTCGCCCGCCGCATCGCGGCGCTGGAGATCGTCGATGATGGCGGCCTGGCGGTCGATCGTGTGCCGCGCATCGTCGGCGTTCTCCTGCATTCGTTCGCGCAGCCGGTCGTTCTGCTGCGCCAGGTCCCGATTGCGGGTCTCCATCTCCCGCAGGTGCGCCTCGATGACGCCGAGCCGCGTCTCGGAACGCCGGGTCCAGCTCTCCTCCGCCGTCCCCGGCCCCGCGAGTTCCGCATCGATGCGCGCTGCCGGCGCCGGCACCTTGCCGCCCGAAGCCGTCATCCAGGAGGCGAATACCAGCAGGCTCGCCGCCGCCACGCCCGAGAACAGCAGCATCTGCCGCTGCCGGATGCGCCGCGTCCCGCTGTCCGGCGTCATCGCCCGTCTCCCGCACGGCCGAGCACAGCGACGGCGATCCCCTTGCCATCCACACCGGGTTCCTCCCGCCACACCGCAGCGGCATCCGGTCCGAGCCGCGCCGCGATCTCCGGCGCGCTGCCGACCGTTCCGGGGTCGAGAACCAGCGCTTCCAGGCGCGGCCCGCGCCAGCGCTCGATGACGCTCATCCCGCCCGCCTCGCCGCCGCCCGCTTCGATCGCATAGCCGGGCAGCCGACCGCCCGTCGCTACAGCGCGAACCAGCGTTGTCACCGCGGCGATGTGCGTGTCGGCGGCCGCCTGCCTGGCGGATGCCGGCGCAACCGCCTCCGGGTTGCGAATGAGTATCTGCGCCGCGCCGCGCGCTGCCGGCGTCAGCCTCAGCCGATAGGTAAAGCCTTTCTCGGTGCCGACAAACAGCACCATCGGTTCTTCCGGCGCAGCGCCGGACCGCCCATCGGCCGGCAGCAGCCACAGATCGCCGCTTGCCGGGTCATGCTCGGCGGGGAATCCGTCAGGCGCCCGCACCACCCGCACAATGCGGTCGCCCAGCAGCGCGATGCGGCTCACGTCATGTGCCGAGACTTCCGCCTCGAGCTCACCGTGATCCGCCGCGTCCAGCAACTGCATCGCTGCCGCCGGCGCCCAGGCCGTGCACGCCGCGAGTGCAGCCGCCGCCCCGAGCCAATGCCGCCGCAACGCGGCAAACCTTCCTGTCCGGTACCTGCGTATCATTGTCACTCCTCCAATTGCTCGAAGCGCAGCAGGCCCAGCCTTCCGCCGTCGATGCGGAAGGCGAGCCGGTAGCGCCGGTCCTGTCGCGCTGCCTCCTCGCGCCCGATCCAGGTGGCCAGCACTCCCGTCACCTCGGCCGTCAGCGCCTGCCCGTCGATCTCGATCTTCTCGGGGTAGAAGGCGGTCGCGAGATCGCGCCGCGCCATGCGTTCGGCTTCCGCCGCCACCCATGCGCCGAGCGCGCCCCGCGCCGAGGGATGGCTCATGCGCGCCGCCGCCTCGCGCACATGGCCTGCATTCTCCGGCGTCAGCGTCAGCAGCGTCACCGTTGCCGTCCGCGCCGCATCCTCGAGATAGCGCCGTCCCGCCCAGCTCGATCCCACCTGCCACACCGGTCCCGATACCGCGGGCACCAGCACCGTCATCCCTTCGCGCTCCGCAAGACCCAGCGACAGGGCGAAGTTCGCTGCCAGCGACAGACCCAGAAGACCCGCCAGCACCACCCGCGCATCGCGTACACGGCGACGCTCGTCCTCCATGACCGCGCGCTTCATTGCTCTCAGCCCGCATGGCGGCGAACATGGCTCGGCGGCGTCGCCTTGAGACGCAGCACGAAGTCCGGCAGGAACCAGTAGAGGGCGTAATGCGCGATATTGGCCCCGCCGCTGCGCTTCACCCGGCGCAGCAGCAGCCAGCCGGCGATGCCCGCCACCAGCCCCGCCACAAACCGGTTGGCGGCAAGACCGAGCACGGCCGGACCCATCAGCACCGCCGCCTCGTCCAGCGTCCAGAACAGCCATCGCTCGGGATCGTCGAGACGGCGGGGGATGGCGTGGCGCGTATAGTCGTTCATCGCCCCGCCTCACACGATCGCCGTGCCGACAAGGCCGGTGACGATGCCCGTCCCGGCCCCTGCCGCCACGCCGACGCCCACCGCGCCCAGAAGCTGCATCGCGTTGAAGCGCAGCACCGAACCCACAAGCGCGGCGCCGACAGCCAAAGCCGCCGCAAGCTGACCTCCCGTGCCCTCCACCATCTCGGTTACCGTGTCCAGAGGACCGTCGAACGTCGTGTCCGTCGTTGCCCAGGCTGCGTCGACGCCCGCAAGCACAGCCGCGGACGCCATCAGGGCAAGACCGGGGCGGGCTGCAGCAACTGTCCGGGCGATGCCGCCGAAACCGCAACCCCGGGTCATGTCTTCCTCCCGGACGAACCGTCATCTTCGTCAGGGTCGGTGTCCCGGTCCGACGGGTTCTCGTCCGAGGTCGAGCGCATCTGGCGCGCTGCCGCCCACTTCTCGACATGCTCCCGCAAATAGCGCACCCGATTGCCGAAACGGTGGAACACGGGCCCGTCGCCGCTCACCCGGTAGCGGTCCAGCGTGCGCGGGCTCAGCCCGAGAAAGGCCGCCACATCCCGCGTCGTCATGTAGGTAGTCTCCATCATCTTCTCCCTCGAATTGTTGCAAATACCCTCCGGCGGAACCGCCACGCCGTCGGCGGCCGCCGCCCGTATCACCTTGCGCTGCGCCGCACTGGTCTCGCCCGCCATCCATGCCCGCACACGGTCCACCGTAGCGAGACGCGGCGAACGCCCGCGGCGCAGCCGCATGACGAAGGACGGGTCCCCTATCGCCTCCTCGCCCAGCAGGTGCGGCTTGGTGCGCGTCACCCCCAGAAACGCCTCCACCTCGCGGCGGAAGATCGGACCAAGGGGAGGCCTGCCCATGAAAGCCAGCACCCGGTCGGCAGTGGCGACACGCAGGTCCGTGCCCCGGTCGAGCCGGGCGAGAAGCGAGGCGTCGCCCAGCGCCGCCTTGCCGAAAGCCGCACGTCCCAGCCCCTCGCGGGCGATGAAGGCCTCCATGGCCTCGATCAGCGCCTGGCGGCTGTCCGGGCTTGTACCGGGTATGTTTGTCGTTACGTTCATGCGAACAGAACATAACGCGATCGAGTGGCGTTGACAATGATCGTGTATAGTGTATTTACGCACCATATGACGACAAAGAGCGACACAACCGCGAGGTCATCCCATGCAACGCGACCCGATACGACAAAAAATCCACGATCTGCTCTGGGAGCGCGGCCTCAGCATGCGCGAGGCCTCCCTTGCCATGGGACGCAACCCTTCCTATCTCCACCGCTTCGTCGAACTCGCCAAGCCGAAGGCGCTCGCCGCGCGCGACACGCAGCAGCTCGCCAGGTTGCTGGGGTGCCGGCCCGCAGAGCTCCGGCACGCGACTGTACCGGAGGCGTCATGGGAAGCGCCGCTCGCCACGGTCCCCGAGATGGACGTCGAAGCCGCTGCCGGACCCGGCGCCCTCGCCGACGAGTTTGTCGCCGAGCGGGCGCGCTGGCAGATACCCGAGGCCATGATCCGCCATGAGGGCCATGCCGACCCCTCCGCGCTCCGCATCCTCATGGTGCGCGGCAACTCCATGGAACCCGAAATGGCCGAGGGTGACAGGCTCATGGTCGATACCGGTCGCCGCGCCCCCGCAACCGGCGAACTGTTCGTCCTCTGGGACGGCGCCGGTCTCGTGGTCAAGCGTGTCGCCCACCAGCGCGGCGAGCCGCCGCGCCTCAGGCTCATCTCGGCAAACCCCGACTACGAACCCTATGAATGCCTCGCAGACGAGATAAACGTCGTCGGGAAGGTCATATGGACCGTCAGAAGAATGTGACCGGCGGACAGGTTCATGCCACCGAAGCCGCTGCGGCCCTCTGGCCGGGGCCGCGCGCGGATCACGATTGCCCCAGGCTGTTTCTGTCGATATTCCCTGCGCTATAATGGCGGCACAGGCGCGCTCTGTGGCGCACGATCCCGGATATCAGGGGAGGGGGAGGTGACACGAAAGGAGCTTGCCGCGGCGGTTGCGGCCGCAACCAATCTGTCGAAAGCCGACGCCCGTGCTTCAGTTGACGCCCTGTTCGCGGCCATTGCCGATGCGCTGCAGCGCCAGGACACCGTGCGCATTACAGGCTTCGGCGCCTTTACCGTCACCAGGCGCGCAGCCACCACCGGCAGAAACCCGAGTACCGGGGAAGCAATTCGGATCGAGGCGGCAAATCAGCCCCGATTCAAGCCCGGCAAGACGCTGAAGGACGCTCTCAACTGAAGGGAGTCGCAGGGGAATGGAACGCCGGTTCTGCATCGCGGTGCCGTCACCGATGCGGTCTCGTTCGGGCCAGAATGCTCAGCGGTTCGAACGCCTGCTTCGCTGCGAATAATGGAACCTGTATCGAATATTTCGGCATATCTTGAGGGGCTGAAAATGCTGCGGCGCACAAGCGGCTGCCGAGCGGCGTTCTGCAACAATATCGATCATGAAATCAGTGCTTTACAACAATTATTTGGATAGTTGCATTTCTTCTTGCCAAGTTCGCCCTATCTATGATAACCTGAACCCATAACCTTCACGGGGCCCTTCACGGGGCCCTTCACGGGGCCCTTCACGATGAAGCGGGAGAGCCTCGTAAATGACGCATTTCCACAAACCGAATCGAGCCTTGGTGGCAGGCGCCGCAGCACTGTCACTGATCCTTGCCGGCTGCGGCAGCGATTCACCACCGGCGGTCGATCCGCCGCCACCTCCAGTGCCTGTCGATATGTCAAACGTGACCGCCACCCCGGGGGCGGGCACGCTGAATCTCAATCCGGGCACGATGGGCACGCTTGGCGACGTTTCCTACATGTGCGCCTCCGGCGAGGCAGGCTGCATGGTCACCGTAGATGCTGCCGGAGCCAGATATACCGGCGGCATGGTCACGGCCATGAATTCCTACGCCTATGACCTCCACGCCGCACGTACAGCGCATGCGGCGGCAATTGACAATCTGAATAGTGCGCATATGGCAGAGATCGGCAATCTGACGTCATCGCATCAGGCAGAGATTGCCAGTCTGAACGCGACGCATATGACGGCGACTGGCGAACTGACGTCATCGCATCAGGCAGAGATTGCCAGTCTGAACGCGACGCATATGACGGCGACTGGCGAACTGACGTCATCGCATCAGGCAGAGATTGCCAGTCTGAACGCGACGCATATGGCGGCGATTGGCGAACTGACGTCATCGCATCAGGCAGAGATTGCCAGTCTGAACGCGACACATATGACAGCGATTGACGACCTGACCACTGCGCATCAGACGGCGACTGCCGACCTGACTACTGCGCATCAAACGGCGATTACTGATCTGGAAGCCGCACACCGCGCGGATATTGAGCGTTTGGAGTCTACCGATGAAGAGAATATCGCCCAGCTGGAACGTGATCACCAGACGGCGATTGCCAATCTGAATACTGCGCATCAGACGGCGATCGCCAATCTGAATACTGCGCATCAGACGGCGATGAATAATCTGAATACTGCGCATCAGACGGCGATTTCCGGCAAGGATAGGGAGATCGCCGATAAGGACGGGCAGATTACTGCGCTCAAAAAGACCTATAGCGACGAGCTCACTGCTGCCGAAACTGCGGCAATGACGGCGAAGGACGCCGCTGCATCGGCGTACTCGGCCGCGGACGCCGATGCCTCAGCTGCGGAGGCCGCGGTGGCAAATCGCGCAGCCATCCAGACCAGCAGCCTGATGGTCGATGAGGACGGCATGGAGATGAATGCCACAACCTATGCCATGAAGGCCCGTGATCACGCCGTTGCCGCGGGGATGGCGTCTGCAGATGCCATGACTGCATACAACACTGCCATGAGCGCGACAACCATTACGGACGCCGTAATGGCAAGGGGCGCGGCCGAAACCGCGCAGGGTATGGCAGACGATCACGCGATGAAGGCCAGCGCAAAGAAGACTTCCGCCATGATGGCCGCTGACATGGACGTCTTGGTTGACGATAGCGGAGCTGATCCAGCGGTGTCAGTCGGAGGCGTGACCATTATTGATGATGGCGTGCTTGTGGCTGATGGCGGAACCGGCACCCCAATCATGTCCGCCCTTCACCCCAAAGAGAAGACGGGGCTGGCGGACCAGCGAATGCTGAGGCTCGGCACGACCTACATGACCACTGACACACGCCTCGATGTAGTGGACAGCTACAAGAGTGAAATGCCTGTCATGTGGTTCAGGGATAGAGGGGCCGGACATCGGTTCCGTACCGGAGATCCGGACTTCATTACGATCGTTCAAGACATACCAGACTCCAGTGACGATGCTGAAGACGGTGATACGATACCGTATACGCAGACTGTCCCCTTGACTAAGGCCAAAGGGATGTACTGGATGGCGACGACTGGTGGGAGGGATCCTTGGAAAATCGCGGACGACGCAGAGGGTGAGAAGCTCTACTCGTACATTCATACCGCGCCAGATGGTTCGCGTGCAGAGATGCGTTATGTGCGGTTCGTGCAATCGTTCACAATGGCTGGCGGCTTGCCGACCTGGGTTTATCAAGGCGTCGTGACGAATGCAGAAATGGGCCCAATGGGGCGAGCCGCAGAGAAGCTTCCCGTACCGAACCTCTACGATCACCTTTCGTTCGGTATGTGGGCTGACCAGCATGGCAGTGCACTTAATCCCGATTACGGCGTAGCTTTCGTCCACGAGAAGGGCACTGGAATGGGAATGACCCCCATGGCAGGTATGCCCGTCCGCGGACAGGCCACCTATACGGGGAATTATGTCGCCAGGGTCTGGAACCGTGGCTCGGGCCGTGCCGTTACAATGCCTGTCACAGAGACAGACACGGCAGAGATGACCGCGTACTTCGGCAGAGGCCTTCTCCCCGGCGATATGGACGATATGGTCGAGGTCAAATTGGAGGGCCTGATGGGCAGCACCAAGCTCATGGGTGCCATTGATGGGTCCATGTTCGGCGGAAATGACGATGTGAATGTGGGCACTATGACTGCCCCCGACATGTACGTGGGTTCATTCACCGGCTCCTTCTTCGGCTCCGCGGCTGAGGAAGCGGGCGGCGTGTTCAAGTATATGAGCATGGGGGATGGCATGAACATTGCCGACGGCGCCACGGGTTGGTTCCATGGATCTTTCGGTGCGGTTCGTCCTACCGTTCTGGCTCAGTAACGTAAAAAGGGGAGGCTCAACCCCGCGCGCTCCCGCGCTGTTTTGCGTCCCCAGTTGAGCCCGTCTGTTGGACGCAAATCGGGAAGGGCGGTGCCAGGCACCGCCCTTCCTTCTTACCTGAAGACGAGCCTGAAACCCTGAAGCAAGGTGGGGCCGCTGGCAGCACACGGAGGCGCTGTCGCAGGACGGTGTTCGGAGCCGGCGTGGATTTCAAGGTTGCGCCTGGAGCGACAAATCGAACGCAAGGCGTTCGCGAGCTCGGAAGGCAGGTAGGCACCTTGTCAGGGTTTGTGGCCAAGTCGGAGACCATTTCCGTGGAAAAGAAGGCCTGCAAGCGTTGTGGAGGGGACATCGACCGACCAACGCCACCTGGCGCCGGTCGACGCCCGGAATATTGCACGAGTTGCCGCGCTGAGTTGTTGCGCGAGAACAGACGTGTGTCGAACAAGCGCTTGAACGAGCGCCGCAAGGCGGCGATGAAGATCTATCGCGAAGTACAGAAAGCCGGGATGTAGATCAAATTGGCCGCTGCCGCGAGGGATAGCCGCAGGCCGAAACGATGCCCGACGAACTTCTTGAGCGAAATCGCGAAAATACTGACGGGGGAACGATTGATGACGGCGAAATGGCATTCTGCAATTGCTCTCGCAGCCCTGTTGGGAATGGTGGGCTGCGGCGGCAATGGTGACACGGCCCGTATTCACCCGGCGCTTTTGGACGGCGAACCGGCCGGCACCTATCCTGCTCCAAACCACCCCGGCGGCAACGATATGGACGATAACCTCGACCAACCCGGTGACGGCGAAGGGGAGGTGGCCGTTCCCGACAGCGACGGGTCGGAGACCGGGGATCCCGGTACGGACAATCCCACGGACATGGCTGGCACCGATGACCGCGATGGGACACCGGACGATCCGCACGACGGTGCCAAGGCAATGATATCGTTGTTTGAACTCGCCGACAATGATGAACTGCCGACCACGGGGAATGCGGATTTTCCAACGCCGTTCAGCTACCGCGAAGCGGTGGTCCACCGTCTTGCCGACGCCGTGACCGTGCCGATCCATAATTCGGACAGAACCTTCAATTTCGAGAACGGTACGGACAGCGCGCAAATCACCAGGGAAGCCGATAACAGCTTCTCCCTGCGGTTCGGCCGCATGATCGAGAGCGGCGGATATTCGCTCGGCACGGCGGACGGCGTCGCAGGCACGATGATGGCCGGCGATGACGGAATTCCCACCAGGATGGACGAGTTCACCGGCTGGTCCGTGACGAGCAGGCTGCAGAACAGCGGCGAAGACACGCCCTATATTGCACGGGTCCATCTCTATGAAGATGACCATCTGAGTTTTGGGGTCTGGCTGGCTGTAACGGACGCACCGGAGTCACCGGACAGCTTCCGGCTGGGGGCGTTCGGCCACCGGCGGGAAACCGCGGCAGACCCCATGGCGGCGAACGGTGCGGCGCACTATAGCGGCAAGGCAACCGGCTACCGCGCGGATGAGACGGGCGTCGGGTCGTTCACCGCTGATGCCGACCTCAGCGCCAATTTCGATGCTCCGCTGCATGTGCCGAGCATCGGCTATGGCAGCATGTCCGGCACGATCAGCAATGCCGACATGGTGATCGTTCTCGACCACGCCTCGTTGAGCGGCCTTGTTGTAGGCGGCGAAGCAAGGACAGACAGTCTGATAGGACAGTGGAGAGCATCCTTTGTCCCGGTCGCGCACGCCGAAATGCAGCCTGGCGGTGTAGCGGGGACGTTCGGTGTGTCCGACGGCGCGGCTATGAGCATTGTCGGCGGGTTCGGCGCGCACCGGGAACCGCGGCGAGATGTCAACCCCGTCCTCCCGATCACTCCCTGATCTCGCGAGAAGCGAACTCCGAAGGCTCAATTTCTCGCTCCCTCGCCCTGCCTCTCCTGTCCTGATTCCCTGAACCTTGCGGTACCGTCGAGAGGCAGGGCGAAACGCCCTTGCTGAACACACTTGCGCCCGTTTCCGCCTCGCCGTTTCGAGAGAGGCCTGCGGCCGGACGCACATAACCCTCGTAAGCCATATGGGCTGCCCGACAGACCGAAGTCATCCCAGGGGAGGCTCCCCATGCAGCGAACAGGTTTTCTCCGGCAGCGCTTCTTTCTGGCTCTTGTCGCTGTTCTGCCGCTATTTCTGACGGCGTGTCATGCAACGGGCCCGCTCAAGCCGGCAAACCTCGGCGAAACCTCCCATTTGGCCGGCGGTCAGAGCCTCGTCGAACAACCCACCGGCGTATATTTCCCGACAATTCCCGCTCAGGATAACGCAGTAGCAATGGCCAGCAACTCCGCCATCACAGCGGCATCGGATGCTACCGTCGGAGGGCCTACCCAATCTGATGCAACTGGCTCGCCCGGTAGAGGCCCATTCACCATTTCAGCGGCCCGCAACAGCTTTGAGGCGCAAAGCACACCACAACCCCTCTCTCATTCGTTCGAAGCGCTCACGAATGCCGGCGCAGTAGATGAAGATACGGCCCGTCAACAACCCGCCGTCTCACCCGCACCGCCATCGCCCGGCGGTGTAACACCAGGCGGCACGCGACTTGCTGCCCTGCCACAAAACAATCCGACAGCGTTCGATCTGCTTGATCATTGGGGGCATCGGCAGATGCCGGCAATTGCAACGGCACTTGCACTGGCGCCACCTGAGGATGCAGTTGTTTCAGACCGTCTTCGGCATCTTCAGGCTGCCGCACAGGCAAGTGGGAAGTTGCCCCCGGCGCCGGATTTTCATGAGACGGACGAAGTAGAAATTCTCGGTGCTCGCCACGGGTTCACCCTTGGCCGCTGGAAGGGCGGTCCGGCAGACACGCTGTCGATCGAGTTCGACCTTTCGGGCGCGGGGCCGTTGATGCGGGATGACCCTGAGTTTGGCGCAATGCTTGAGCGTTCCGGCAAAGCATGGAGTTATCGAATCGCCGATACTTGGTCCCCATGGGAGCGTCGCCCGGGCGATCTCAAGGGGTATTTAATCAATGGTCATGATCCCGATATCCCGGTTTATGTGGAGCCCGGGGGTGAGGTCAGTACCGGTCTCGAGATCGACGTTCGTGACGCAGCCATCTCCCCCAATGGCGGTTGGGCGAACAATTTCGGCATCATGCCTCCCGGTAGCTCTTACGAACCTCGTTTCGGCTCGATAGAGATTGATCGCCAGCATCTTCGGGAATCCGACGACGCTTATCTGTTCAGAACTTTGACTCACGAGATTGGGCATGTGCTGGGCGCATGGTTGGCTTCGGATCACTCGTTCACGGAGCTATCTTCAGATGAGCGCTTTGCCCAATATATCGACGCAGAAGCTGGCACCTGGACGGGGCCGAATGTTGTCGCCATCCACGGACGCCCGGCACCGTTTCAGGACAGCGTGGATCCGTATGGCTGGGTCGACGGCGAGCGCAGCCCGCTGACGTCTGAATACGAATTCAATCACAGTGGCGTCTGCAGCTCCATCATGGCCTATTGCAGCACCGAGGAAGCATCTTTGTCGCTTCTGCCGCACGCCATCGATTTTGCTTTCCTCGCAGATCTGGGCATAACGATAGTCGAGGAGACGGATCGGGCCGAGAGCTACGGGCTTGCGGGCTGGGGCGAGTATGCCGGGTTTTCCGTCTCCGTGTCACGCAAGCTGCAAACCGAACTGGCGGATCCTCAGCCCGGCTATGATGTCGGGGCTGCCCCTTGGCAGACGCTGGATGTGATCGACCAACTCCGAGTGGGTGTCGATGCCTTCGGTTACCGCAGCGCCGGCAAATTCCTTGATATTCAACCGCCAACGATAGCAACTGCGGGCACCGTCTATTATGTCGGCGCCCTGCTGGGTGCCGCCATCGACCGCCCCGCGCTGCCGCCGGTCACCGGCAATGCCAGGCTGGCAATGGACCTGGACGCGCGGGACGGCTCAGCCAGCTTCACGTCGCTTACGGTGCATGAGGAAGGGGGCCGGGAGAGCTTCTCCGGCGGCGCCCTGCACTATCCGCTGGCGCTGACGGGCAACGCGATTGTCGGAACGGACGCAGCGGCAACGCTTTCCGCCCACTTCTACGGCCCCTGGCGCGAAGAGGTTGCCGGCACGCTTCACGACCCCAGCGCCGGGCTGCTTGCAGGTTTCGGGGCGTCGACGGACGACCGGCCCAGCCGCGAGGAGGTGATTGCCTCGGCGGATTGGCTGGCAGGCTTGTCGGTGGCCCGCTCTGCGCCCGATCCCGATGACAATGGCTGGTTTTGGTATCGCTGCGGCGCCGCACAGTCCTGTGAAATCCTGGATGACGAAATCCAGGATGATGGAACGGGAATTTGGAAGGATTGGGCGCCGGCAACACGCGAGGCGGTTTTGAGCGCGACGGCGGGACGGGGAGTGCTTGATGAAGCGACGCTTGTCGAGGACCGCGGCGCGGTGCGCGTTGAACGGCAATCAGCGGCGGAGATCGACGGCGCGCGCGGGCGTCATGTTGTGGACGGCTATACCGGGGTGCTGGAATACGGCGCGTTCGGCATCGGATTCGAGAGATATAGCGACACCTGGTCGGACCCGAATGATGCACGCCCCGGTTTCTTTGATGTGTGGACGGGCGCACAGGGGGCCATGGCAGGACGGCTTCCGGAGGGCCATGCCCACTGGTCCGGGCCGATGCTGGGATTCCAGTGGCGATATTATGATGCGTATGAAATGCCATTTGTGGAGGGCGTGGCAAGCGTCGATTACGATCTGTCCACCAATCTCATGGACATAGAGTTTTCGGATGTTGCGAGCCGGGACGGTGCCCGCCGCCTTCCTGATTTCAGGTTCGACGGGGGTAATATCCGCTTGGACACGGACGGGACGTTCGAGGGCTTTGGCAACAACGATATTCTGAACGGTACCTTTGTCGGCCCCGACCATGAAGAAGTCGTGGGTATGTTCAATCACGCCGAAGCCGGCGTTATCGGCAGCTTCGGCGCACGCCCCATGGCAGAAATGGTCACGCCGGGAGAAACAGCTGAGTTGCGCCTACCTTTCGGCGCCATGGAGGCGCGGCTGCAACAATCAAATGATGGTCAGTCGATAGACCGCGTGGTCGAGTATCTGAGGGTGCATGCGAGTGGCGGCCCATGGCAGGCAGGCCCCGATTACAATTGGTCGCATCCTCCCGGGCTTGTACGGTTCACCTCGCCGCCGGTCGTGCGCATGGCGGAAGGGACGAGCGAGCGATACCGAGCGATCACTGCCTATGCCGTGGCGCTCATCAACCGGGCGCTGCCTTACGACCTGCACCTCACCTTTGGCGCTGATGCGCCCGCTGGCGCGGCAGGGCAGTGGCAAGAGGGCCTTCCAAACGTCCCGGACGGGCAAATTTTCGTCGAGTTCATCGACGCGTCGACCCAAGGCGGTCGGCCCGGAGCGGAAGCGCTCGGGCATAATGACACGCAGCATGAGTATGACACGGCCCAGGGCCGTTTGGAGAAGAAGCACTTACGGGCGGGCGCCGTAGAGATGGACAACAGGGCCTTCGCTGGTCGCCCGGATTATCAGGTCGCCTCAGTGCTCGTGCATGAGATGATCCATGTGTTGGGGCTGCACGGGCATGTCGATGCTCCAGCCTTCCGGGATTCCAACATGTATGACGCATGGTTTCGCCTTGACGGGTCTCTGCCGGCCATCGACGCAGCGGCGCTTCAAGCGCTCTACATGAAGCTCGGCGAGGCGACTGAGCCCGAGGAGATGACGCCCTCGATTCTGGGGGCATGGTCCCGGGAGAGCGCCAATATCGACGGTGCGATTGGCGAGGTCAGCTTTGGCGTGCGTCACAACAATGGCGTAAGCATGCCCTGGACATTCGGCGGCGAGCCGTCAAGTGCGCTCAGGGACAGCCGCACACTCTCGGGCACCGTGACATGGGCAGGCGGCCTGCTCGGCTTCACGCCGGCGCTCGATGTGGTGGGCGGCAACGCTAGCCTCAGCGTCAATCTGGGCACCATGGGCGGGCGTGTGAATTTCACGGACCTGCAAAGCTGGACAACGGACACGACGCCCGGGGCACTCGGTAGTGGCTCACCATGGAACAGCGGAAGCCTCGGCTACACTATCGTGGTCGGCGGAAACTATCTCCGCAGCACAGGAGGCGCCGAGGGCACGGTAAACGGCCATTTCTACGGAACTCATCATGCCGGCGTTGCCGGCAGCCTCGAGCGCGGCGATCTGACGGCGGCATTCGGGGCAATTCGCAATTGATATCGGGGCACAGTCAGATGCCGAGAGGAAACCCATGCGCATAGCAATCGCCATGGCGGCCGTCGCGTTCACACTTGCCGGCTGTGACGTCGAAGTCCTGGACGCTGAGACCAAGGAGGAACTTCTTGCCGCCATAGAGGATGTGCGAGAAGTTCTTGAAAAAGCCGAAGAAAAACTGGAGGAGAGTACCGCGGAAGATGTCCAGGAACTGCTTGACGAGGCTGAAGAGAGGCTGGCCGAAAGCACCACGGAGGACGTGCAAGAGCTGATCGACGAGGCGGAAGAAAGGCTGGAGGAAATCACTGCGGCCGGCGATGGCGAGCCACAGACCGAGCGCGAGCGGGCGCAACGCGAACTGGCGAGGCTGCCATTCCCGTTCCGCGAGTGGGTGTGCGACTCGGCATTTGCCCATATCCCCGGAGCCTGCGGCTTTGACGGCAGCGGGCTCAACCGGCCGCATTTCGGCATGTGGGGCCTGCCCGACCAGCTTGCGGACGACGCCAGGCACAGCCCCGTCTACCATGACCATGACGGCAATGACCGGCGGATATTCGTCGGTGTCGATCAAGGCGCGGAACATATCGACAGCCTCGGCGTCACCGGATATCGCGGTGACTACGAAATCCGCTTGGGCCGCCTCAACGACGGGGCGGGATACAACGAGGTCTCAGCCTATCTCTCTCAAGTCGCTCCCGATGCAGCTACCCCCGGCAGCAACAAGGTGCGACTCATCGGCAGTTCGACCCAGCGCGAACATAATCGTGTTCTGGCAGCAGTTCGCCTTGTCAACGCAGCGCTGCCGGAGGACTCGAAACTCTCCGTTGATCCCGCAATGCCCAGCTTGAGTCTCCGGAACACCGTTCGGGAGGATACCTACTACCGGGACGGGAGCGAACTGGCCGACACAATCCATATCGAGTTTGTGCCGGAACGATCATGGGCGAGCGGCGGGGGCGCGGCGATTACCTGGGCGGATGACGACCATGCTTATGTGCAGTTCTACGCAGGGTCGAACTCATATGGCGACGACAGGGAAAGCGTCATTCTGCTCGCCCATGAGATGATGCACGCGCTGGGCTTCGACGGGCATGTGTCTTCATCGTTCGCGACCATCATGGAAGGGACGAGGCAGATACACGCCGCCTCTCAAGGCGGGGTTACGCAGCCGATGTCGCTTCTGTATCCGGTGGACAGGGAGGCGCTGCGGGCGCTCTATGGGCGCTTGCAGGGCAGCGGCAACTCGACCGGCTTCGGGCCCTGGTCCGCTTCTTCGCTCCATCTCCACGGCAACGGACCCCATGCCGGCTTCGGGGTCGCATTGCGTAACGGCTATGCCGAACCGTGGGCCTATGGCTATCTTCCCGCCGATGACCTTTCGAACAACGAGAGCCTGTCCGGTTCGGCAGTCTGGGACGGCGAACTGCTCGGCCTGACGCCGAATGCTGCGGTTGTCGCAGGCGATGCCAGTATTGTCGTCAATCTTGCCTCCATGACAGGGCGCGCGGATTTCACCGCCCTGGAGACATGGGGCGCCGACATGCCGCCAGGCGACGAAGGAACCGGCGCGATATGGCGGGACGGCGATCTCGGCTACACGATTGCCGTGCGCAGCAATACCTTCCGCGAGACAGGCGGCGACGACGGGCGCTTGACCGGGGTATTCACCGGATTATCGCACGAAGGCGCCGCGGGCACGCTGGAGCGGAGTGATTTCACGGCCGCCTTCGGGGCGCGCGCTGTGACGGACGTCGTGCCGGAAGCGCCCGATACCGGGAGGGCAATGGTCACACTGGAAGAAGCCGGAACAGTCAGCGGCAGTTATGTGTTTCTTTATGACGATTGGGGCTTTGAGGGGCGACAGACGGAGGAAAACCTGTTTGGTGCATTCATCAATCGGGGAAGCTGGCGCTCCGGCAACGTGACCTATTATGAAACTCCGCCGACCATTGATGTTTCCGGCGCGCGCACAGGGACCAATCCGGTGTCTGGCGGCGCAGTCTGGGAAGGGCGAGTGCGCGCTTATGAGGAGGGCGGCGGGCTGGCGCCGGTGAGCGGTAGCACACGGCTGGAAGTGGATTTCGCCGGCGCAACGGTGGACGTGGATTTCACGAACTTCGATGCGGGGACGAACGCGTTGTCGTGGCGGGGATTGCGCGTGAGCGGCGGTGCGTTCCAGGACGCGGCGGCACGGCCAACCATCGAGGGTGCGTTTTACGGCGCTGGCCATGAGGGCGCGGCAGGTCAGTTTCACCGCGGCAGCCTGCGAGGTGTTTTTGGCGCTGCCCGAAACTAAGCAACGGACCGCTAGGCTGGTTCGAAATTGCTCAGTGCATTAGGGGTGAGTTGGCCGCTGAAAAATTGGACAGGTCACCAAAGTCTATCCCGCCTTGTGATGGAGGGACGCAACTGAGCAGCAAGCGCCGAAGATTTTCGGGAGAGAGCGACGATGGCGTTCGAGGCGCTTCCAGACGACAGGACGTTTCAGGAGATTGCGTCGGGGCCCCAGGTTCATCCAAGGTGCCTCCGCGTCAACACCTAACCTGACTTTCTTGCGGCACCGTTCATCGCTAGAAGGGTGGCTGATACTGTCAACATCGAGGATTTCAGCGATGCAAATCTCTGATGCGCCCGTTATGTCTGGCATGGGTATTAGCAGAACGGTTCGTTGGATTTGTCGGCTCGCCGGGATGATGTGCTTGATCCTCCCCGCGCTTTTGCTGCTGTCGTCTGCCGTTGCCTTCGCCGAGACGTGGCGTGGCCTGACCATTGCGCCCGAGCACCGATGTTCTCCGTATGATCGAGGCAGCGATTATCGTTATCCGCAATCCGTGGAACAGGCGATCGTGCGCAGGCTGGGCGCCATATATGGCCCCTACACCGGAACCTGCTTCACCTCGACAGCAGAAACCGACATCGAGCATATTGTTGCTACCAGCGAAGCGCATGATTCAGGGTTGTGTGCACGCGACCGGGCGACGCGAGCGCGTTTCGCACGCGACCTCAGGAATCTTACCCTCGCTGCACCCAATGTGAATCGCTACCGCAAGAGGGCCAAGGACGCCGCTGAATGGCTTCCTGACCGCAACCGATGCTGGTTCGCTGCCAGAATTGTCGAAGTCCGTAGAGCTTACGGACTCACAATTGACAGGCGGGAAGCCGAAGTGCTGGATAGGGTCCTAACCTCATGCGCGAGCATAGAACTGGAGCCGCTGGTTTGCCACACGAATACGATCGTCAACCGCCGGGCCGGTACGGACTCAGGCGGCAATAGTAGTCCGCTAGCGCTTTACGACGATAACCGAAACGGCCGTATCACCTGCAAGGAAGCACGCCGCCACGGGATTGCACCCGTCCCACGCTCACATCCTGCATATCGCTATATGCGTGATGGTGACGGAGATGGTGTCGTTTGCGAATAGGCTTGGCGGTGATTGGATCGACTCGGACGGCGGCCTGCTATCGTTACGCACATGAATGACCATCAAACAACCCCAACTTCACTCTCGGTTATGCCGTCGCACGGTAGAGATGGCGAAGCCAAAGGCTATTTGCCTCCTTGATGCCATGAACGGCTATCAAATCTTCGCGGGACCGTTTCAAACCCGACACGAACAGCCGGCGCAGCACGCTCACGAACACCGCATGTTCGGCGGCAAAGTCGAACCCGCGACCGCCCGGAAGTTCCCTCACCACATTGCCCGAACGGCGGCGGACCGCCAACCCGTATACGCACCGGGTGACCCGCCTCCAGAGCATCCCGGACCTATCGACCGGTACGAATGGCGCGTAGGAGAGGTGAACAAACGGTCGACTGCGCGGCTTGCGTGCAGAACATCCTTGCAGCCCCACACATGGGTCTCGCGCATGTGTGCCCCAATCGCTGGTCAGTCGCGTCGAAAGTACGGTCGAGACGTGCGATTGTCGGTGGTGGCGGCTATCTGCTGCACGGAACCACAAGCGTTGCGGCCGACCGGCTCCCATAAGGGAATATATGGCGAATATTCACTGACAGCCATGCTCCCGGACGCGCTCGGATTAGAGTGAATCCGCTTTCGGTTTGATGACTGATTTATGACGCTTCAGAGATGGTTGAAAAACATAAAATGAAATCAATAATATAAATCCCGTTTCGGTCAACACATAAGCGTACTCATCTTCGCGTCCGACAGACGGGCTCAACTGGGGACGCAAAACCGGTTTCAGAAAGGAGCGCGTTCCCGGCTCACTCGGAGTTTCCGCCGGCCGGAGCATGGCCTGTGGTGATCATGCTCCGGCGTTCGGGGGGTCGTAGCCGTGCGGAACCGCGCGCCTGGGTTTACTCTGTCATCATCGTGAGGCCGCCGGCGCCGACAACATGCCCATTCGTGAAGTGACCGTTGAAGTTGATGCCTAAACCGGTCGGAAGTGCGTAGAGCTTGCCCTCGTCGACGTCCGGGGTGCTGTCGTCATCCTCCATCATCACGGTCGGACCGTAGAATGTGCCTCGAATCGCGCCTTTCTCCTTCATATCGCTGAAAAAATGAGGGCGGCGACCGGTGTCCATACCGTCAAGCATCTGGTTCAGCGTCAACATCCAGCTCGGGTCGATCTCCATCCCGTCGTCCATGAAGTTGGTCACCTGGCCCATGACCATGAAATGCTTGCTCTGTGCGACATTAATTCCACCGAAATAAGCGGTTACCATCGCGTCTGCCGTGAACTGGCCGGATGAAGTCGGGACAGCGTTGCCTGCGGGCGAGAAGCTTTTTTTCACATAAAGGCCGGCTGCCGGACCTGCATACTTCGCTGATCCCTCCACCTCGTGGACTATGAGACTGTTTCCCTCCTTTCCGTACTCCATCATCCCGTCATAGAAACCACTAGCGTCCGTGTAGGACATACCGTCATCGCCGCTTGCTTTCGTGAGCCAATAGCCGAACTGGATGTAGTCCTCGTCCTTGTTATCCATGGTCGACGCATCATTATCGGACGCGCGCTTGCCGGCGGCATTCGGTTACGATACGAGATGGATGTTCGGGCGTGCCAAGCTACGGCGCGGCCGGGTCAGGCGTGGCAAGGCACGGAAATGCAAATACCTGATTGGGTGAAGATGTGGGCGGCAGTGTCGGCCACGGTGGTGCCAATCACCATCGGGGTTGTGGTCTGGTTTGACGGCAAGATTGAAGGTACGCGCGCCGAAGCTCGCGCCGAATTTCATGCAATTCTGGAGCGACACGACCGAATGTCGGATCGACTCGACCGAACGCTTGAGCGGCAGGATCGGATGCTCGAACGGCAGGACCGGATGCTCGATGAAATTCACGCCCTGTCCGAACGCGTGATCGTCATTGAACAACAGGCGCTGTCTGACAAGAGCTGATCCGGGGCGCGTGCCCACTTGATTGTGCGGGTCCCTGATGCGGCGCGCCGACGCCACCCGGGTGACACCCAACCACTTCCGGACGCCAGCGCGCCGACGCGCCGACCTCGCCCGTCAGTGCCGTGCCCGCGCGTCCGGCTTCTACGCTGCCGATGCGTCGCACGCGAGTAGCGGGTCGCATTCTTATACCTCACACGCAGCACAGCCAACGAAATCCCGCCCTCGCATAATGTCGCAAACCACCACATGCGCTTGCCGACGGTGCTCGATTGCGATATGAGATGCATGTCGGGGTGTGCCAAGTCACGGCGTGGCGAAGGTATGGCAAGGGGCGAAAATGCAGATACCTGATTGGGTGAAGATGTGGGCGGCGGTGTTTGCCACTGTGGTGCCCGTCACCGTCGGGATAATGGCTTGGTTTGACGGCAAGATTGAAGCTACACGCGCCGACGCTCGCGCCGATTTTCACGCCATTCTCGAGCGACATGACCGTATGTCGGATCGGTTCGACCGAACGCTTGAACGGCAGGATCGGATGCTCGATGAAATTCACGCCCTTTCCGAGCGTGTGATTGTCATCGAACAACAGGCGCTCTCTGACAAGAGCTGATCCGGGGCGCGTGCCCGCTTGGCGGGGCCGACCCCTAACGCGGCGTGCCGATGCGCCGCGCGAACGCATCCAGGTGCAATCCAGCCGCTACCGAACCCCGGCGCATAACCGGCCCGTCCTGCGTCGCCTCGGTGGCGGCGTAACACCGCTGGATCAATCGGGCCCCGCAGGGAAGGTTACCGGATCGTCGGGATCAATCCTGACGAGCCTTGTTCTGATCGTCCACAACATACGCCATGTTGGCCTTGTGGCTGAAAGTATCCGAGTCGTCGGACCCGGCACTATGCATGGAACGGCGCATGTTCGTGCGTATTCGGGGCCGTCTCGGGCAAAAGACCGGGGGCGATTGTGGCCGGGGGCGATAGGCTGTAGAAACAGGCGGAAATATTGTCGGGGGGCATTGCGATGGGCAAGCTGCTGACGGCCGCGCAGATCGAAGCCTACCGGCGCGACGGCTATGTGGCGCCGGTGCGGGTGATGTCGGAGGATGAAGCCGGCGCGCTGCGGGAGAAGCTGGAAGCGGTCGAAGCAGGGTCCGGCGGCCGCCTGGCGGCCAAATTGCGGTTCAAGCCGCATCTCGTGTTCACCTTTCTTGACGGGCTGGTGCGGAATCCGCGCGTTCTCGATGGGGTGGAGGATGTGCTGGGTCCCGACCTCCTGTGCTGGGCCTCGTCCTTCTTCACCAAGGATGCGCATGACCCGGGCTATGTGAGCTGGCATCAGGATTCCACGTACTGGGGTCTCAGCGAGACCGATGTCACAACAGCATGGATCGCGCTGAGCGGGAGCACCCGCGCGAATGGCTGCATGCGCGTGATTCCGGGCAGCCATCTGAGCGACCAGATCGGGCATACGGACACCCATGCGGCGGCCAATATGCTGAGCCGCGGCCAGGTGGTGGACTGTGCGGTGGATGAACGCTGCGCCGTGGATATCGAGCTTCGTCCCGGTGAGATGTCGCTGCATCATGTGCGTGTGATCCACGGTTCCGAGGCCAACAGCTCGGACCGCCGCCGCATCGGCTATGCAATGCGCTACATTCCGACACGGCTGCACCAGCTCAACGGGCCGCGCGATTCCGCCGGCCTCGTGCGGGGCGAGGACCGCTTCGGCCATTTTGAAATCGAGCCGCCGCCGGCGGCGGACCTGCACACCGATGCGCTGGCGGTGCACAAGCGGGCGCGGGAATTGCATGATGTGGTGCTGTTTCAGGGTGCCGAGGAGCGCCCGGCCTATATGAGGGCGTCATGAACAGGTTTCCCGGGGGCGTGCTGGTGCGCGCCATTATTGCCGGTCTCGTCCTGCTTGCGGCGGGTGCGGCATCGGCGCAGGAATTTCGCTGGAAGATGCAGTCGCTATGGCAGGCGGGGACGATCAACCAGCGCGTGTTCGAAGCGTTTTGCGACAATGTGGAGCGTGTTACCGGCGGTCGGCTGGCGATAGATCCGCTGCCAGTGGGGGCGGTGGTTGCGTATAACGAGACGCTGGACGCGGTATCGGTGGGGATACTTGACGCTCATCACAGCGGTTCGGCGTATTTTGCCGGCAAGGACCCGGCATTCTCCCTCCTGGGGGATCTGAACGGCGGTTATGAGAATGCGCGCCAGATTCACATGTGGCTCAATTACGGGGGCGGCATGGAACTGGCGCGCGAGCTCTATGCGCGGCACGGGGTCTATTTCGTCGGCGGTGTGTCATGGGGCATGGAGTCCATCCCCGCCAAGGAGCCGATCCGCACGCTGGATGATTTCCGCGGGGTGAAGCTGCGCGCGCCGGAAGGTATGTCGCAGCTCATCTTTCAGCGCATCGGCGCGGCGCCGGTGAATATTCCCGGTGCCGAAGTGTATACGGCGCTTGAGCGCGGGGTTGTCGAGGCCGCCGACTGGGGCACGCTCGGCATGAATGATGACCTGGGCTATCACGAAATCGCGCCTTATCCGCTGTATCCCGGCTTTCACTCGGCGCCGATCGCCGAAGTGGCGGTGAACATGCGGCGCTGGAACGCGCTGCCGGACGACATCAAGCTGCTGGTGGAAATGGCGGTGCGCGACTTCAACCGCGATATGGTGGAGCAGATCGGTCTTCAGGACGCCGCGGTGGCCGCCGGCGCGGCGGCGCGCGGGGTTGAACTGGTGAACTGGAGCCGCGAGGAGCGGCGCCGTTTCCGTGAGGTGGCGGCTTCAGTGTGGGAGGACTATGCGTCGGGCAGCGCGATGGCGGTGCGCATCCTTGAGTCGCATCTGGCGTTCCTGCAGCGTCTTGACCTGCTGGGAGGCGGAGAATGAGCATGGCGACGAAGACCGTGCGAAGGCTGGCAGCCGCGGCGGCGCTGGCGCAGGTGCAGCCGGCGGCGGCAGCCGATCAGACATGGACCATGCAGGCGGCCATGTCGGCGGGCGATATCGGCTATGTCATCACCGAGGAGTGGGCGCAGAGCATCGAGTCGCTGACGGGCGGGCGGCTCGCCATCCGCCTGGTTCCGGTCGGCTCGATCGTGCAATACAACGAAACGCTGGATGCAGTGGCCGCCGGCATTCTGGACGGGCATATCACGGCTACAGTGTATTTTTCGGGCAAGGATGCGGGTTTTGCGCTGCTGGGTGACTTGATCGCCGCCTATGAACACCCGGACCAGATGCTCATGTTCATGCGCCGCGGCGGCGGCGATGAACTGCTGCGGGAACTCTATGCGCGCCACGGCGTGTATTATGTGGGCGGCAGCACAACGGGCAAGGAGGCGTTTGTCTCCAAGATTCCGTTGCACGGAGTAGCGGATTTCGCAGGCGTGAAACTGCGCGCGCCGGAAGGCATGGCGCAGGATATTTTCCAGCGGGTCGGGGCGGCGCCGGTCAATCTGCCGGCGGCGGAAGTGTTTACGGCAGTGGAGCGCGGAGTCGTCGATGCGGCGGACTGGGCGACATTCTCGATGAACCACCAGTTCGGATTTCATGAAGTCGCGCGCTATCCGATTTATCCCGGTATTCATTCCATGCCGATCCTTGATGTTTCGGTGCATCCGGCGCGGTGGGAGAGATTGCCCGAGGATGTCAAGGCGATCATGGAATTGGCGGTGGCGGACTATGCGCGCGATCTGACGCGCCGTCTGGAATTGCGGGACCTGGACGATGTGCAGACGGCGCGCGCGGCCGGTATAGAGGTGATCGACTGGCCGGCAGCGGAGCGGCAGAAAATGCGCGATATCGCGATCAGCATATGGCGGGACTGGTCGGGGCGCAGCCCCATCGCGGCGCGCGCCTATGATGCCCAGACCGGTTTCCTGCGGCAGATCGGGCTGCTTGAGGCCGAATAGCGCAGGGCGGCTCGCAGGGCGCATTGCCTCATGTCGTACCGCGACCGCCGGACGCTGACGGAGCGCATCATCGACCGCCTCTCGCGGCGCACGGGAGAGCTGGTCAGCTACCTGTTCTTCCTGTGCATGCTGATCATCGCGTGGGAAGTATTTGCGCGCTACGGATTCAACGCGCCGACCATCTGGGCGCATGACCTGACCATCGCGCTGTGTTCGGTGGCGTTTCTTCTCAGCGGTCTCTACACCATGCAGCGGCGTGCGCATATCCGCATTTCGCTGGTCTACGAGAAACTGCCGGTCCGGGCGCAGCGCATTCTCGACAAGGTTAACGGCGTCATCATCCTGATCTTTCTGGGCCTGTTGGGGTACCAGTCGGCCAAGGATGCCTGGAAGTCGCTGAAAATCATGGAAAATGCGGGCACTGCGTCGCAGATTCCACTGCCCGCGATCGCCAAGACGGCGATTTTCATCGCCTGCGTGCTGATGTTCCTGCTTGCCGCGGCGCAGTTGCGGCACTCGTTCCGCCGGGAAGAAGACGGGACCGGACGATGAGCATCGAACTCATTTCGCTGGCGATGGTCGGCTCCATCGCCGTCCTGCTCATCATGGGGCTGCCACTGGCATTCGTCACCGGTTTCGTCGCCATGGCGTTCGCGGTGGGCAATTTCGGCATCAACGGGCTGTTTCTGATCGAAAGCCGCATTCTCAGCCTGGTGCGGGAATTCGTGCTGGTGGCGGTGCCGATGTTCATTCTCATGGCGTCGGTTCTGGAGCGCTCCGGCGTCGCGCGCGACCTCTACCGGGCGATGCATATTTGGGCCGGGGGCCTGCGCGGCGGGCTGGCGGTGCAGACCATGATCGTGGCCGTGCTGATGGCGGCGATGACGGGCATTATCGGCGGTGAGATCATCCTGCTGGGCCTGGTGGCGCTGCCGCAAATGCTGCGGCTGAAATACGACCGCAGCCTGGCGATCGGCACGATTTGCGCGGGCGGCTCGCTGGGCACGATGATCCCGCCAAGCATCGTGCTCATCATCTACGGCCTGACCGCGGGGGTGGATATCGGCCAGTTATTCGTGGCCACCATCATTCCCGGTCTGCTGCTGGCGTCGATCTATATCGGCTATATCATGGTGCGGTGCCGCCTGAATCCGGCGCTGGGGCCGCCGGCGCCGCCGGAGGAGCGCAATCTGCCGCACAGGGAAAAGGTCAGGCTGATTGGCGGCCTTGCGCTGCCGATCGCGGTGGCCGGCGGGGTGCTGGGGTCAATCTATCTGGGCATTGCCTCGGTGAGCGAGGCGGCGGGTATGGGCGCGGTCGGTGCCATCCTGTCAGCGGCGGTGCGGCGGGAATTGAACTGGCCGATGCTGCGCGACGCGCTGTATCAGACGATGAACACCTGCGGCATGCTGTTGTGGATCACATTCGGCGCAACGGCGCTGATCGGGGTTTACAACCTGCTGGGCGGCGATGCGTTCGTGAAGGCGCTCGTTACCGGTCTGCCGCTGCCGCCACTGGGCATCATCATGGTGATGATGGCGGTGCTGGTCATTCTGGGGCTGTTCATGGACTGGATCGGCATTTGTCTGCTGACCATGCCGATTTTTGTTCCCATTGTGAGTGCGCTCGGCTATTCGCCGATATGGTTCGGGATCCTGTTCTGCATGAACATGCAGATCAGCTATCTGACGCCGCCCTTCGGCCCGGCGGCGTTCTATCTCAAGGGAGTGGCGCCCAAGGGGATTGAACTCGGCCATATATACAAGGCGTTATGGCCGTTTATCGGCCTTCAGGCATGCGGGCTGGCAGTGGTTCTCCTGGTGCCCGAAGTGGCGCTCTGGCTGCCCGAGGCAATGCGCAACTGAGCGGTGTCCGGCCGGCGCGCCGAGGCGGCGCGGCTGCGTCGCTTTTGCACCTGCGCCGGGCGTGATAACGTAACCCCATCGCCCCGAGCGGCGTTTCGTGCCGAAGGGGCGGAACAAGAACAGGGAGGAAGTCAATGCACGGTAGATTTACCGCGTTTGTCGGCGCTGTCGCCCTGGCGGCTGCGCCGGTCATGGCGGATACCGGGTTCCCGCCGCCGGTGGGCGACCCGAGCATCGTTCCTGAAGGGTCGGAACTGGCCAAGGTATTCGACGGCGGCTGCGTCCTCACGGAAGGCGTTGCGGCCGGCCATGACGGCTACATGTATTTCAGCGACATCACCTTCACCAAGTTTTGCACCGACGAAAGTGGCCTGTATCCGCAGGCCGGCAATATCTGGCGTCACGACCCGGCAAGCGGCGAAACCACGGTCTACCGCTCGCCGTCGGGCATGTCGAACGGCATCAAGTTCGACCGTGACGGCAACATGATCGCCGCCCTTGGCGCCGATTATGGCGGCCGCATGCTCGTCAAGACCGATATGTCGACCGGCAAGACCTACATCCTTACCGGTCTCTATAACGGACGTCCCTACAATGCGCTCAACGACATCTCGATCGACGAGCAGGGGCGCATCTATTTCTCCGATCCGCGCTATCTCGGCCATGAGCCGGTGATGCAGCCCGGCTTCGCCGTCTATCGGCTGGACCCGGACGGCTCGGTGGACCGGATCATCACCAATGGCGGCAAGACCAACGGCGTTCTCGTCTCGCCCGACCAGAAGACCTTCTATCTGGTGAGCAACGACAATGGCTGGCTGGGCTTCATGCAGCTTGACGAAACCGACCAGGCGCCGATTGTCGGCCTGCATCTGCTGCAAGCCTATGACCTGCACGAGGACGGCACGGTCAGCAACCGCCGCGTGATGGTGGACTACGCCACGGCCTATGATACGCCGTGCAGCGGGCCGGACGGCCTGATCGCCGATGTCGACGGGAACATCTATGTCACGTCGCGTTGCGAGCACCGCCCCGGCGTCGTGGTCTATTCGCCTGGCGGAGAGGAACTCGCCTATATCTCTACGGGCGAGGAACTGCCCACCAATGTCGGCTTCGGCCGCGGCGATGAAAGCAATGTGTTGTACCTGACCTCGGGCAACAGCCTCTACAAGATCACCCTCGGCAAGGACGGCTACCAACTGCCGTAAGGCCGGCGGCGCCAAACCCCGAGATCTGCATAGCGGGCGGCTTCGGCCGCCCGTTTTGCCTGCGCGCCGTGCCTTGCGGGCGGCAGGACATAATATGGAGGAAGTTCCCATGGCGAGTCATGCGACGGGCGACGGCGGAATCCCGCCAAGAGATGCGCCGAAGCGCGGTCTGGCGCGGGTGATGACGCTGGGCGGCGCCTATGGTACCCGCAACTACACCGTGCACGGCCTGCGCGCGCAAAAGGGAAAGCGCGTTCTGGTCGAGACGCTGCCCTTCTCGCCCGAGGAAGCGGCAGCGGCTGAGGAAGCGGGCATCGACACCATGAAAGTGCGTTTCGACCCGGGCCGGCCCGATCTTGCGGCAGCGGTGCGCCGCGCTGCGCCCAACACGTTCATGGCGTTCTCGGTGCCGCTTGTTGCAGCGGCCAGTGAAGCCGAAGCGGTGCGGCTCGCCTATGACGCCATGGCGCTGGGTGCTGATGCCATCATGTGTCAATGGAGCCCGCGCTTCATTGCTGCCGCGGCGGAGGCCGGAGTGCCGGTGCAGGGCCATGCCGGGCTGGTGCCGCGAAAGAGCACATGGACCGGCGGTTTGCGCGCAGTTGGCAAGACGCTCGACGAGGCCTTGTGGGTCTACCGCGAAATCAAGGCGCTCGAAGAGGCCGGCGCCTACGCAGTCGAGGTGGAAGTGATCCCCGAAGCGCTGCTGGCGGAGATCAGCAAGCGCACGACCTTGATGACCTCATCCATCGGCGCCGGCAGCGGCGGCGATATCCAGTTTCTGTTTGCTGACGACATTCTGGGGAACAATCCGCCGCCCTGGCCGCGCCACTCACGGCAATATCGCACGCTCTACCGCATGAAAGAGGAAATGCAGGCCGAGCGCGTGGCGGCGTTCCGGGAATTTGCGGCCGATGTGCGCGAAGGCGCGTTCCCCGGCCCGGAGCATGTCATTGATGCGCCGGAGGGGCTGGTGGATGCCTTCCTGGAGGCGGCTGACGCGGCGGATTGACCGCCGCGAACCCGCCTCCGGATCGGTCTATTGCGGGCGCCCGCCCCTGAGCAGGGTGCGCAGATGCAGGCGCGTTTCGCCCACCGGATAATCGACATTCACCGAGTGGACGAGACTGCGATTGTCCCACAACAGGACGTCGCCGACGCGCCATTCGTGATCATAGCGGTATTGCTGCCGGGTCATGTGGGCGAGAAGCATATCGAGCAATGCATCGCTTTCCCCGCGTTCCAGACCGACAACCGAATCGGTGCGGTTGGCATTGAAGAAAATGGCCTTTTTGCCGGTATCCTCGTGGGTGCGGACGAGCGGGTGCACCACGTCCGGCGTTTCCGCGACCTCTTCGGGGGTGCGTTCCACAGCGCGCGCCGGCGCCCGTTTTGTGTCGTAGGCGTGGACTGCACTCAGCCCGTCAATGCGTTCCCTGGTCTCGCCGGGCAGGTCCTCATAGGCCTTTTCCGTGTTGCAGAAGCGTGTGTGGCCGCCGCTGGAGGGAATCTGCAGCGCATGGAACACAGTGGCCTTGGCGGGAAACGCCTTGAAGGAATGGTCCGTGTGCCAGCCGGAGCGGCGGTTGAGGCGCGGATCTGCGGGTTTGTCATCGGGTTTTTTGTAAGTGCTGTCGAGACGCGAGATTTCCGGCCGTTCCTCGACCCAGTGGCTGCGCGTGATTTCAGTATCCGGCTCGCCGAAATAGCAGGCGACGTCGTAGAACTCCTGCGGCGACAGGGGGGTGCTGCGCAGGCAGAGCAGGTGATGGGTGAGGAATGCGCTGTTGATTTGCGCGACGTCATCGGCATTCAGCGGTTTCGAGAGGTCTGCGCCCACCACTTCTGCGCCCAGTGCATCGCCCAATGGGCGGATTTCCAGGGTCATGGCTTGTTTCCTTCCGCAACACTACGCCTGTGGCAGCGTAGCATGAATGGTGCGGGGGAGCGAATCGTGCGAGGCGGCGGCGTCGCAAGCAGGCTGTCTTTCGGCTATGGTTCGCCGCGCCTCCGCGCCTGCGCCGCGGCGCCCGGAAATGCATGACAAGGACCGCCATGAACCGCGCCCCTGCCGAGCCGATTGCGTCCTTTCCGACTGCGCCACCGGAGGCGCCGGACGAACGCTTTCTCGGCATGCGCATATCCCGGCTCAACCGCCGCCGCCTGCGCAATTTCCGGCGCAATCGACGCGGATACTGGAGCTTCTGGTTGTTTCTGGTGCTGTTCGCGTTCAGCCTGCCGGCCGAATTCATTGCCAATGACAAGCCGATCCTCATCTGGCATGGCGGCACTCTGTTTGCGCCGGTGCTCAAATCCTATGCGGAAACCGAATTCGGCGGCGATTTCGAAACCGAAGCGGATTATCGCGACCCCTTCGTGCAGGAGCTGATAGAGGACGGGGGCGGCCGCATCTTCTGGCCGCTTATTCCGTTTCGCTACGACACGGTGAATTTTCAGTTGACGGTTCCGTCGCCGGCCCCGCCGTCTGCCGAGAACTGGCTCGGAACCGATGACCAGGGCCGCGATGTGGCGGCGCGCCTGTTATACGGCTTTCGTATTTCCGTGTTGTTCGGACTCATACTTACGGCCGTCAGTTCCGTGGTCGGTGTGGCGGCAGGCGCGGTGCAGGGCTATTTCGGCGGCTGGGTGGACCTGATCTTTCAGCGCTTCATCGAAATCTGGTCGGGCCTGCCGGTGCTTTATCTGCTGATTATTCTCGCCAGTATCGTTGAGCCGAATTTCTGGTGGCTGCTCGGCCTCATGCTGTTGTTCAGCTGGATGGCGCTGGTCGGCGTCGTGCGCGCCGAATTCCTGCGCGCGCGCAATTTCGAGTTCGTGCGGGCGGCGCGGGCGCTGGGGGTCAGCAACGGGGCGATCATGTTCCGCCACATTCTCCCCAACGCCATGGTGGCGACATTCACTTTTCTGCCATTCATCCTCACCGGCTCGGTGACCGTTCTGACATCGCTTGATTTTCTGGGGTTCGGCCTGCCGCCGGGGTCGCCGTCTCTGGGCGAATTGCTGAACCAGGGCAAGAACAACCTGCAGGCGCCGTGGCTCGGCCTTACAGGGTTTTTCACCCTGGCGCTTATGCTATCGCTGCTGGTGTTCATCGGCGAGGCGGTGCGCGACGCTTTCGATCCGCGCAAGACCAACCTGTAGCCGCGCATGAGCCTGCTCGAAATCGAGGACCTTGCGGTCAGCTTTCACCTCGAGGGCCGGGAAATCCCGGCAGTGCGGCGGGCGTCGCTGGCGCTGGACCGCGGCGACACGGCGGCGCTGGTGGGGGAGTCGGGGTCGGGGAAGTCGGTCACCGCGCTGTCGATACTGCAATTGCTGCCCTATCCGCGGGCCAGCCACCCGCGCGGCACCATTCGCTTTGACGGCAATGAGATGATCGGCGCCGGACGGGGGGCCCTGCGGCGGATTCGCGGCAACCGCATCGCCATGGTGTTTCAGGAGCCGATGACCTCGCTCAATCCCCTGCATACGGTGGAGAAGCAGGTTACCGAAACACTGTTGCTGCACAAGGAGCTTGCGCCGACGGCGGCGCGGGCACGCTGTCTGGAGCTTCTGGACATGGTGGGCCTAGACGATGCCGAACAACGGCTCAAGGTATGGCCGCACCAGCTTTCGGGCGGGCAGCGCCAGCGCGTCATGATCGCCATGGCGCTGGCAAATGAACCCGACCTGCTGATCGCCGATGAACCCACCACAGCGCTGGATGTGACGGTGCAGGCGCAAATCCTGCAATTGCTGATGGACCTTCAGCGCCGCCTCGGCATGGCGATCCTGCTCATCACCCACGACCTCACCATTGTCCGCAATATCGCCGGCCGCGTGCATGTCATGACAGACGGCGAAATCGTCGAACAGGGCGAGACTGACCGGATTTTCACGGCGCCCGGGCATCCCTATACGCGGAAGCTGCTGGCGGCGCAGCCGGGTGCAGCGCCGCCCGCCGGCACAGGCCAGGCACCGGTGGTGATGGCGGCGGAGAATTTGCGTGTGTGGTTTCCGGTGCGCCGCGGCGTGCTGCGGCGCACGGTGGCGCATATCAAGGCAGTGAACGGCGTGTCGTTTTCCCTGCGCGCAGGTGAGACGGTAGGTGTGGTGGGGGAGTCCGGGTCGGGCAAGACCTCGCTCGGTATGGCGTTGCTGCGGCTGATTTCCAGCGAGGGGCCGATCCGCTTCGACGGAACCGATATTTCCGGCTGGCGCAGCGGCGCCCTGCGCCCGTTGCGGCGCGAAATGCAAGTGGTGTTTCAGGACCCGTTCTCATCTCTCAGCCCGCGTCTGTCAGTTTTCGAGATTGTCGAGGAAGGGATGCGGGTGCACGGCATCGGCGACGATCAGCAGGCGCGGCGCCGGCTGGTTGCGGAAGCGCTGGCGGAAGTGGGGGTCGACCCGCTGGCCATGGACCGCTATCCGCACGAGTTTTCAGGCGGCCAGCGCCAGCGCATCGCCATTGCGCGCGCCCTGGTGCTCAAACCCCGCTTCCTGATGCTCGACGAACCGACCAGCGCGCTCGACATGACGGTGCAGGCGCAGATTGTCGATCTGCTGCGCGATCTGCAACAACAGCACAGGCTGGCATATCTGTTCATCAGCCACGATCTGCGCGTGGTGCGCGCTCTGGCCAATCACGTGATTGTCATGCGCGCCGGCAAGGTTGTGGAGCAGGGGCCGGCGCTCGCTGTGTTCGAGAACCCGCAAACTGCCTATACGCGCGCCCTGATGGCGGCGGCATTCGAAATCAGGGCCGTCGAAGCAGACACGCGCACGTCTTGACCGGCGCCGATGTAAAGGCAGTTATAACCCGCTAGGGGCTGCGGATAGAGCGGCAGGAATCCAAGGGCGAGGCTCGTATGAAAGTCGTACGCGAAGCAGTCGATATCGGCATTGCCGACATCGCAGCAGGCCGTTTCAGAGACTTCGATACCGCCAAATCCCTGCACGACCACCTGTCGACCCTGGTTGAGGAAGCACTTCGCTCGGCGGACACCGACGGTGATTGATGACGGACGACCGCCGATGGCGGGTATCGAATAAGCTCAGTGCTTTTGTCACCACTGCCGTTGCATTGGCGATCCTCGGCCGGGGTTTTCCCGGCTGACACGAGTGCCGCGTCAGCCGGGGGGATGGGCGAGGGCGGGCAGGTGTCCGGTCAGGCCCATGGCGTGGCGCATGAACAGGCGTTTCAGAGGCGGGGCGCGGTGTACTGCGGCGAGGCCGAGGCGGCGCGCCGCCGTCAGTGCCGGCGACTCGGTGGTGAACAGGCGGTTCAGGCCGTCGGTGGCGAGGGTCATGGTCAGAGAATCCGCCTGCCGCCGGCGTTGATAATGCGCCAGGGGTGCGCGGCTGCCGATGTCCAGGCCGAGGCGGGCTGCGTCAACCAGGGCTTCGGTCAGCGCGGCGGCGTCGCGCAGGCCCAGATTCAAACCCTGCCCGGCGATCGGGTGAATGGCGTGGGCGGCGTCGCCCGCGAGCACAAGGCGATGGCCGATCAGTGTCTGCGGACGCACCAGTTCGACCGGGTAGCGCCAACGTGGACCGACCAGCGAAAGGCGGCCCAGGAAGTCGGTGAACCGCCATTGGATTTCGGCCAGAAACGCTGCGTCGTCCAGCGCCATCATCGCGGGTGCAAGGTCGGCGCGCTCAGTCCAGACCAGTGATGACCGGTTTCCGGGCAAGGGCAGGATGGCGAACGGACCGGCGGCCAGGAACCGCTCATGGGCGATGCCGTGATGCGGGCGCTCATGCGCCACGGTGCACACGATGGCGGTCTGGTCGTAGGCGCGGCGCCAGACCGCGATGCCGGCACGGGCGCGGGTCTGCGACTCCTTGCCGTCCACGGCCGCCACCACGCGCGCGGTGATGCGTTGGCCGTCATCGAGCACGGCGCGCGCATCTGCGGCGCGGTCGAGCTCGACAATCCGCCGCGGCGCCAGTTGCACGAGGCCGGGCAGCGCACCTGCGCGTTCCGCCAAGGCGCGGCGCAGAAAGCGGTTCTCGACCATGTAGCCCAGCGGTTCGGTGCCGAGATCCGCATGGTCATAATGGAGAAACAACCGCGAGTCGCGGTCGCTCACGCGGATTTCGCGGATGGGTTCGGCCTGTGCGGAGAGCGCTTCCCACAGGCCGCAATTGGCGAGAATTCGCGCTGACCCGGCGGCGATGGCCGAGGCGCGGCCGTCGAAACCGGCGTCGATACGGTCGTCAACGGGGCGGGCATCCACGATGACGGCGGAAAACCCCGCATCGGCCAGCGCGCATCCCAGCGCAAGGCCCACCATACCGCCGCCAACGATCAGCACATCTGCATCATGCTCCGGGCGAGCCATTTCCTGTCATTCCGTGTGTGGCGATTCCGCGGTTCACTATTCCTTTGTCGGCATGGCCGGTAAAGCGATACAAGACCCCAGTGGCGTGCGGTGAGCGGTGAGGCGGAGGAATGCAGGATTCGGTGCTCATCATAGATTTCGGATCGCAGGTGACGCAGTTGATTGCGCGGCGCGTGCGGGAATCGGGCGTCTATTGCGAGGTGGTTCCCGTGCAGAACGCCGAGACCGCCCTGGCGCACTCGCACCCCAAGGCGGTGATCCTTTCCGGCGGCCCCGAGTCGGTCACGATGGCGGCGACGCCGCGGGCGCCGGACACGCTGTACGCGCGCGGTATTCCATTGCTCGGCATTTGCTACGGGCAGCAGACAATGGTGGAACAACTTGGCGGCGCGGTGGCGGCCGGTGCCAGGCGCGAGTTCGGACGCGCCAGCATGGATGTCATCCGCGCCAGTCCGCTGCTCCGCGGCATCGCCGAACCGGGCGATCGGCTGCCGGTATGGATGAGCCACGGCGATCATGTCACGGCGCTGCCGCCGGGGTTCGAAGCCTTCGCGGTTTCCGACGGCGCGCCGTGTGCGGCGATCCAGAATGCCGCGGAACAGCGCTACGGGGTGCAGTTTCATCCCGAGGTGGTTCACACGCCGGCGGGGCGGGCGATGCTGCGGAATTTCACCCACGACATTGCGGGATGCGCGGGCGACTGGACGATGACCGCGTTTCGCGAGGCGGAAGTCGCGCGCATTCGCGACCGGGTGGGAGACGGGCGGGTGATCTGCGGCTTGTCGGGCGGCGTCGACTCGTCGGTTGCCGCCATGCTCGTGCATGAGGCGGTCGGCGATCGGCTGGACTGCGTGCTTGTCGATACAGGATTGCTGCGGGAAGGCGAGGCGGATGAAGTGGAGCGCCTGTTCCGCGGGCGCTTCGCCCTTCGCCTCCACCGGGTCGATGCGGGACCGGCGTTCATGCGCGCCCTCGCCGGCATCACCGACCCCGAGGTCAAGCGTAAGCGCATCGGCGCGCTGTTCATCGAATTGTTCGAAGCGCAGGCGCAGGCTTTGGGCGGGGCCGATTTCCTCGCCCAGGGAACCTTGTACCCGGATGTAATCGAGTCGGTGTCGTTTGCCGGCGGTCCGAGCGCGACAATCAAGTCGCATCACAATGTCGGCGGCCTGCCGGAGCGCATGAATCTGGTGCTGGTAGAGCCGCTGCGTACCTTGTTCAAGGACGAAGTGCGGGCGCTGGGACGCGAACTCGGCTTGCCGGACGATCTTCTGGGGCGCCATCCCTTTCCCGGCCCCGGCCTTGCGGTGCGCATCCCGGGGGAAGTGACGGCGGAGAGGGTTGCGATCCTGCGGCGCGCGGACAGTATCTTCATCGAGGAACTGCGCGCTGCCGGACTGTATGATGAAATCTGGCAGGCGTTTGCGGTGCTGCTGCCGGTGCGCACGGTGGGGGTGATGGGCGACCGGCGCACCTATGACCATGCCTGCGCACTGCGCGCGGTGACGGCGACCGATGGCATGACCGCCGACACCTATCCGTTCGAGCATGACTTTCTGGCGCGCATTGCCGCGCGCGTTGTCAATAATGTGCCGGGAATCAACCGGGTGGTGTATGATGTGACGTCAAAGCCGCCGGGCACGATCGAATGGGAATAGGCGACTGAACAGAACCTTGCCTGCCGCTGCCGCTCCCATTATGGTCCGGCGGCGTTCGCCACATTTCTGATATCATCCAGCGACATACGCATGTTCGGAGGCCGCGATGGCAGACGATCCTAATCAGTATTTTGACGAGCACCGGCTGATGTGGGTGCGGTTTGTCAAGCTAACCGCGGCGAGCACGGCGCTGGTTGTCGTCACGCTGATCCTCATGGCGATATTTCTGACCTGACCCCGCCCCGCCGGGGGCCGTGCAACATGCGCTGCCGTTTGCCGCTCCGCCGCCCTGCGCGGTGCGTCGGCGGGCGCCTGCCGCCCACGGCGCCTGGCATGGCGGGACGGCGCCCCCGCCAGATGCGGCGGACATTGCGCGCGGCGCCGTCCGCCTGCTGGAGTCGATGCGCTTCCGCACGCTCACGGAATTGCGTCTCGCGTCGGGTCAGCGGGTGGATGTCATCGGCCTTGACGGGCGCGGACGCTTTGCGGTCGCGGAGGTCAAGTCGGGGCTTGCGGATTTGCGCGCCGACGTCAAATGGCCTGGTTATCTGCCGTTTTGCGACTGGTTCTATTTTGCTGTCGGTCCGGGCTTCCCGCTTGATTCCCTGCCCGAGGAGGCGGGAATCATCATCGCCGACGGTTATCGCGGCGAGGTGGTGCGGGCGGCGCCGGGGCGGCGCATGAACACTGCGGCGCGCCGCCGCCAGACCCTGATTTTCGCGCATGCCGCGAGCGCGCGGCTGCGGCGCCTGCTGAATGCCGGCGCGGCGCCGCCGCTACAGCCCGGAGAATGAGCGCGTAACAGAGCGGAGACTTGCAATGAGCGACTCGGCAACCGACCTTACGGCGCGGCTCGAAAAGCTCTATACCGGAGTGGTGTTCGACACGCTGTCGGCGCTGGGGCTTCACAATCAGGCGCTGCCGCCGGCAGTGCGCGCGCTGGACCCGGGACCGGTTGTCGCCGGGCGCGTATGGACGATGAGCGGCGTTCGCGCACCGGCCATCAGCCGTGACGAAAGCCTGCTGGCCTGGACCGAGTTCCTGTCGGCGGCGCCGGCGGACCATGTGGTCGTGTGTCAGGCGAATGAAGACACGATTGCGCTGATGGGTGAGCTTTCCGCCGAAACGCTGAAGTCGCGCGGCGTGCGCGGCTATGTGGTGGACGGCGGCTGCCGCGATATCGATTTCATCCTGAAGCTCGGCTTTCCGGTCTATTGCACCTTTGTTACGCCGGCGGACATCGCGGGGCGCTGGCGCGTGGGCGATATGGGAACCTCGGTCCGCATCGGGCAGTTGGACATCGCCACCGGGGATTATCTGATCGGTGACCGCGACGGCGTGGTGATTATTCCGGAAGCGCAGGCGGAGACGGTGATTGCGCAGGCGGAAGCAGCGGTCGCGGCGGAGGACAAGGTGCGCGAGGCGATACTTTCCGGTGTGGACCCGAAACAGGCGTATCTGCAATTCGGCAAGTTCTGAACGGGTATGGGAGATGAGCAGCGCTACCAGACTGCGTCCCGGGGCGGGCGCCGCCATGACGCGGCGCGAAGTGGGCCGGGGGCTGGCTGCGACCGGTATCGCCGCGCTGGCCGGGGGCGCCCTCAGCGGTTGTGAACAGAATGATGCGCTGGGCCGGGAGCAATTGCTTCTGGTTTCCGATGCGCAACTGGCGCAGCTCGCCATCGCCACATGGTATACGGTGCTCCACTACACGCCGCGGTCGCAGGATGCGCGTGCACGGGCGCGGGTGAATGCGGTGGGACCGCGCATTGTCGAGGCCGCGCACCGGAGCTTCCCGGAGCATGCGCTGGCGGATTACGACTGGGAGTTCGAGGTATTCGACGACGACCAGATCAATGCCTGGGTGATGCCCGGCGGCAAGGTGGGGTTCTATACCGGCATTCTGGACGTGATGGAGAATGACGACCAGCTTGCCGCGGTGATGGGCCATGAAGTGGGCCATGTGGTGGGGCGCCACGCGGCCGAAAGGTACAGCCAGGAATTGCTGGCGCAGATCGGAACAGCGGCGGCCGTCGCGGCGCTGACGGCGTATGACACGCCCTATGGAGGGGAGATTGCCGCCGTGCTGGGTGCCGGCGTCACCTTCGGCGTCATCCTGCCCTACTCGCGTCGCCATGAATATGAAGCGGACCGCCTGGGCGTGGACTTCATGCGGGGCGGCGGTTACGCAGCGCCGGAAGCGCTGCGATTCTGGGAGAAACTGGCAGCGCGTTCGGAAGCTTCGCCGCTGGCGTTCATGAGCACCCACCCCTCGGACGAAGAGCGCATTGCCGCCCTGCGCGAGCATCTGGATATGCAGGGCGGCGCCTGACCGGCGCGCGGCCCCTCAGCGTGGGCGGAACGCTTCGTCAGGAACCACCTGCAGGCCGTCGACAATGCTGTTGGTCTGGTTGAACAGGCCGATCACGCCTATGAGTTCGCCCAGCATTTCATCGTCAAGGCCGAGCTTGCGCGCGGCGGCGGTGTGCGACCGCACGCAATATTCGCAGCCATTGGTCGCGCTGACGGCGATGGCCACGATCTCCTTGGTCAAGGGGTCGAGGCGTCCCGGCGCCATGACTTCGTCAAGCTGGTTCCAGATTCGCTCCAGAGTGGGCGGATGGGCGGCGATGGTCTTCCAGAAATTGGGTATGAAGTCGATACCCCGCCGCGTCATGATGCGGTCATAGACTGCGCGCACCCGTTCGTCGGCATCCTCATATTCGACCATCGGCACGGTCGGTCCCATTGTCATGTCGGTGTTCTCCCGGTTTCTGATCCGCTCGGCCTGTACCCCTAATACATGTGCTGGCCGCCGTTGATCGACAGGGTAGAGCCGGTGATGAAGCCGGCGTCATCGGCTACCAGAAACACCACGGCGCGGGCGATCTCGTCGGCGCGGCCAAGGCGTCCGACGGGGATGCGTTCGATGATGCGGGTCAGCACCCGTTCCGGAACGGCGGCGACCATGTCGGTGTCGATATAGCCCGGTGCGATGGCGTTGACGGTAATCCCCTTGGCTGCGCCTTCCTGCGCCAGCGCCTTGGTGAAGCCGTGAATGCCCGATTTGGCGGCGGCGTAGTTCACCTGGCCGTATTGTCCGGCCTGGCCGTTGATCGAACCGATATTGACGATGCGCCCGAAGCCGCGCTCCCGCATGCCGTCGATCACAGCGCGCGCCATGTTGAAGCATGAGCCGATATTGGTATCGATGACCGCCTGCCACATGTCGTGGGTCATGCGGTGTATGGTGCCGTCGCGCGTGATTCCGGCGTTGTTGATGAGGACCTCGACGGACCCCAGCGTGTTTGTGATGTCCGCGATGCCTGCAGCGCACGCGTCGAAATCAGACACGTCCCACTTGAAGACGGGAATGGCGGTTTCAGCGTGGAATGCGCGGGCGCGTTCGTCATTGCCGGCATAGACCGCGGCAACGCGATAGCCTTCCCGTTCCAGAGCCTGCGAAATTGCGGCGCCGATGCCGCGTGTTCCGCCGGTGACGACAGCAACCCTTCCGGTCATGGATGTTCTCCTGTGCGATGGTTTTCGAAGCGCGGAGGCGCGGCTTCATCGGCACAGGATATGGCGTATGCGAACTCATTTCGCAACTGCGAAATGACAATCATGTCGTGACTTCGGCAAAACGCCCCCGCGCCGCCGGCAAGGGCTATGACGCCGCCGCTTCCTCCCCCGCCTGCGCAGCAAAGATTGACGTATAACCGCCCGACCAGTCCGGCGGAATCAGGCACGGGCGCGGGTCATGATGCGCCCAGCGCGCAGCCTCGCCGCGTACGACATGCCGATAATGCCTGGTGCGCGACGGGTTGGGGGTATAGGGAAACGCATCGGCGGAACTATAGGCGTTGAGCAGAAGCGGGCGTCCGTCGGCCGCCATGCTGGGCGGAGAGCCGTGCACGGTGCGGCAGTTGTGCACCGTGATGGACCCCGCAGGACCGGTGAGATGCCGGACCTTGCCGAGGTCAAGCGTTGTCGCGTCTGCGTCCGACAGGCTGCCGGTCCAGCGGCCTTGCGCGTCATACTGGTCGTAAAGCCGGCCCTCATGACTGCCGGGGATCACCGCAACGGGGCCGTCCTCCATGCCGGCGTCGTAGAGATAGGCGCCGATCGTCAGCGGGCTGTAGTTGGTGTGGGGGTAGAACTGGATGTCCTGGTGCCACTGCACGCCGTTGCCGGTGCTCGGCCATTTGAAATTGAGCTTGGAGTGGTGAAACACGACATCCGGCCCGACGAGGTCGGCAGCGACGTCGGCGATCAGCGCGGTTGCGAATTCCCAATAGGTGTCATGCCGCGTGTCGGGCTCCTTGACGCGCCGGATCATGGGGCGGGCGGCGTCATGGCCCGGGGCGAGGTCGAACACCGCGCCGGATTCGGAGACTGTCCGGCTTTGCTCCACGAACTCGGCGGTCACCGCACGAAGGCGGTCCAGCCATTCCTCCGGGATCAGCTTTTCCACCATGATATAGCCATCGGTGAAATAGGCTTCGCGCTGTCGGGCGCTGAGCACGCGCGCCGGGCGGGAAAGGATTTCTTCGGGGGTCATGGCGCTGCCTCCGCGGAGTATTTGTGGATTACGGCTCTCCCCATATATCTTATCGCAGGCACGGTGCCGGGCGGCAAGCCGCGCAGCAGGCGGGTATCTTGCGCCTGCGCCGGGTCTGACTAGAGTGGCGGCGGCGAAAATCGGAGGGTTGGACGATGGCGGATCCGGCGCGGCTGGATGACCTGTTTTTTGCGCGCACGGGCATGGACCCCGCGCGTGTCGACTCGCTGGTGGGCGACGCCCTTGACGGCGCCGATGACGGCGAACTCTATCTGGAATATTGCCAGACGGAATCGTTCGCCTTTGACGACGGCAAGCTGAAATCCGCCAGTTTCGACACGGCGCAGGGATTCGGGCTGCGTGCCGTTTCCGGCGAGGCGACGGGCTACGGACATGCGTCGGAGCTCAGCGAAGCCGCCATTCGCCGCGCTGCCGAAACGGTGAAAGCGGTGCGCGGCGGACATGCGGGGCAGGTGGATGTTGCTCCCGCCGCCACCAACCGCCAGTTCTATACGCCAGACAATCCGCTGGACGCGGTGGCGTTTGCCGACAAGGTGGCTTTGCTGCAGGAGATCGACTCCTATGCACGCCGGGCGGACCCGCGCGTGCAGCAGGTGATGGCGTCACTCAACGGCAGTTGGCAGGCGGTGGCGATTCGCCGCGCGGACGGCGCGCAGGCGGGCGATATCCGGCCCTTGCTGCGCCTCAACGTGTCGGTCGTCGTGGAAGGCAACAGGGTACGCGAGACCGGCTCATACGGTTCCGGCGGGCGCCATGCCTATGACGTCCTGCTGGCGCCTGAAACATGGCAGGGGCATGTAGATGAGGCATTGCGCCAGGCGCTGGTGCTGCTCGAGGCCAGGGCGGCGCCGGCGGGGGAAATGCCGGTGGTGCTCGGCCCCGGCTGGCCGGGCATCCTGCTTCATGAAGCCATCGGCCACGGCCTCGAGGGCGACTTCAACCGCAAGAAAACCAGCGTGTTTGCGGGGCTGATGGGGGAGCGCGTCGGCGCGCCGGGGGTCACGGTGGTCGATGACGGCACGCTGGCCGACCGGCGCGGCTCGCTCACCATTGATGATGAAGGCACCCCGACCCAATGCACCACGCTGATCGAGGACGGTATTCTGGTCGGCTATATGCAGGACCGGCTGAATGCTCGGCTGATGGGGACGGTCTCGACCGGAAACGGGCGGCGCGAGAGCTATGCGCACCAGCCCATGCCGCGTATGCGCAACACGATTATGCAGGCCGGCTCGGAAGCGCCGGAAGATATCATCCGGCGGGTTCCGAAAGGGCTTTACGCGGTCAATTTCGGCGGCGGACAGGTGGACATCACATCGGGCAAGTTCGTGTTCTCGGCTTCCGAGGCGTATCACATCGAAGACGGCCGGGTGGGCGCGCCGGTCAAGGGCGCGACGCTGATCGGCACCGGCCATGAAGTGCTGAAAAATGTCCGCGCCATCGGCCATGACATGCGCCTTGACCCGGGCATCGGCACATGCGGCAAGGACGGCCAGGGCGTTCCCGTCGGGGTCGGTCAGCCGACTCTTCTGGTTGACGGTTTGACAGTCGGCGGCACCGAAGCCGCCTGATTTCGTCACCATTATGCTGAACTGCGGCGGCGGCGCGGTGCTGCGCGCCTGTTGCCCGTTCCTGTCGGGCGTCTTCCTCCTGTGTCTGGTCGCCTGTTTCAGCGCCGCTGCGCAGGCGGGGTACATGGACCCGCTGGAGGCCCGTGTCGACCGCACAGTGCTGGCCCAGGCTTTTCCCGGCGCCGACTCGATCGGCGCTGTGACCGGCACCCCGCCCCATGCACCGGTGCTGTCAGACGGCGAAGTGGTAGGGCACGTCATGTCCACCCACAACACTGTGGGGTCGATAGGGTTTGCCGGCGATACGTTCGATATCGTGGTCGGATTGAAAAACGATTCGACGATTGCCGGCACGGCGTTGCTGGAACATTACGAGCCGATTATCGGCCCGAGCGCCATCCGCGCGGACGCGGTGCAGAATTACCTCGACACGCTGTCCGGTCTGCCGGCGGCGCGGCAGACGCGGGAAAAGAAGCGCGCGTCGCTGGACGGGATTTCGGGTGCTACCGTCAGTTCGAAATTGATGTTCAGTGCGGTCTTTGCATCGGCGCAGCGAACGGCTCTTGATACCGGCCTGATCGCGGATAATGCAGCCCGGGGCGGACTCAGCCTTGATCTCGACTACTATGAGGATATGCGGTGGCGGCATCTGGTCGAGCAGGGTGAGCTCGGCCGACTGCTGGTGACGGAAGGCGAGGCGGCGCAGGCACTCGGGGGGTCGGCATCGCTTGATCCGGCATCCGAACGGGTTTTCGCCGATGTCTATGCGGCGATGGTGACGCCTGCCGGCGTCGGACACAATCTGTTCGGGAAGAAATGGCACAATGTGAACATGGCGCAGATCGATCAGGGGGACAGCATCATCCTGGTCGCTTCGCGTGGGAAGTATGACGCGCTGGGGTCGCGGCAGGCGCTGAGCAGCAGCTTCGACCGCGTCGAGATCATGCAGGGCGAGCGCCGCTACACCCTCAACTACAATAACAAGCTGAAACATGCCGGGGTGCAGATGCTGGGCGCCCCCCGTTTGCGCAGCCAGGCGCTGTTCCGCATGCGCGCGCGTGACGGGTTCGACCCGCTGGCGCCGTGGGCGCTGCATCTGCATGTCGAGCCGCGAGCAGCGGGAGCAGACCCGGCGCAGGAGCCGGCGCTTTTCGTCATGCCCTACCGTGTGTCGGCGAAGTATGTCGCAGGCGATGATTTCGCGCTTGAAGAAGCGGGGTTCAAGGAACCGGAATATGCACTGGCCGGACAGGTGCGGGTGAGCACTCTCAATGAGTGGCAGCACGTCTGGCTGGCGCGCAGCGGCGATATTCTGATCCTGGCGGTGCTGCTCACCGCATTGACGGTGATTCTGGTGTTTCAGAACCCGCTCGCGCGCCGGCGGCGGCTGCATGCGGCGGTGCGCTTCGGGTTTCTGGCGTTCGTGCTGGTGTGGCTCGGTTTCTCGAAGGACGCGCAACTGACGACGATCAATATCCTGACCTACGCACAGGCGGCGTTTCGCGAAATCGACCCGATCCTCTTTCTTCTCGACCCGTTGATCTTTCTTCTGTCGGTCTATGTGGGGTTGTCCCTGATCCTGTGGGGGAGGGGGGTGTTTTGCGGCTGGCTGTGTCCGTTCGGCGCCATGCAGGAATTGTCGAACCGGGCGGCGCGCTGGGCCGGCGTTCGCCAGATCGCTGTCGCGGAAACTGTGCAGGAGCGCCTGTGGGCGGTGAAATATGTGGTGCTGGCGGGGATCACCGCACTGGCTGCGCTGGTGTCGATGAACAGCGCCAACGCGGCGGCGGAGGTCGAGCCTTTCAAGACAGCGATCGTTGTCATGTTCGACCGTTCCTGGCCCTATATTGCCTGGGCGGTGGCGTTGCTGGCGGCCGGGCTGGTGATCGAGCGTTTCTTCTGCCGCTTTCTCTGCCCGCTCGGCGCGGCGCTGGCGGTTCTGGGGCGTCTGCGCCTGCTGAACTGGCTGAAGCGCCGCCCGCAATGCGGCAATCCGTGCACGATTTGCAAGAGTTCATGCCCGGTCGGCGCGGTCCGCTCCGATGGCGCCATCGACATGAACGAGTGTTTCCAGTGTCTGGACTGCCAGGTCGATTATCACGACAATACCGTGTGCCCGCCCCTGGTACGCACGCGGAAACAATTGGCGCGTCTGTCGCCAGCGGCGCCCCCGACTGTTTCCTGACCGCGCCGGTGCCGCACTCGTCGTAAATTTTTTGCTTGTGCCCTATCGTACATGAAATGAATGTGCTATAGGGGTTTACATGCAAACACCAAGTGAACATATCAGGCAAGCGGTGCACGATGCGCTCAAGCGCGAGGCGATGGGCGCGCGGCGCTTCGAGCAGGCGCACGGATTGCGGCCATGGTCATTGCGGGGATTGCTGGACCCTGACCGCAAGCAAGTGCCGTCCGTGGACCGCGCTGCCGAAATTTGCGAGGCGTTGGGGCTTGAACTCGCGATCCACGGCCCGCAGCAGGAAACCCGAGCGGTTCCCGCCGATCTGGCCCGCGAACTGGGCCTCAGGCCCGGCGCAAGCGTGGATGATGCGGTTCGCGAAGTCCGCCGCCTCGGGCCGGGCACGAATGCGCATGATGCACCGCATGGCGGGTCCGATCAGGATTCGGTTTCCGGTGAGAACGTCCCGGCGGCGTTGCGGGCGCTGGTGGCGGATGCCGTCAGGGCGGAAACCCAGTCATTACGCGCGGAGATGCGTGCGCAATTGTCGCCATCCTTCGCGACCCGGCAGATCGAGGTTGTCGAGGTGGCGGCTGCTGCCGGCGCCGGGGTGGAAGCGGCGGAGGAACAAGTGGTCGGGGCGCTGGCCTTTCGCCGTGACTGGCTGGAAAGCCGGGGGCTGGACCCGACCCAATGCGTGGTGATCAGCGTGCGCGGTGCCTCGATGGAGCCGACCTTGCCGGAAGGCGCCCGGATTCTGGTGAATCGGAGCAGCCGGCAACCGCGCGTCAACCGGCTTTATGTGCTGCGCGCAGGTGACGGGTTGATCGTGAAACGCGCCGGCAAGGACCGGGAAGGCGGCTGGCTGCTGGTGAGCGACAATCCGTCGCCGGATTACCCGGCCCTGCCATGGCCGGACGACGCGGAAATCATCGGCCAGGTTCGCTGGATGGCGCGAACATTTGAATAGGCGGTGGCCGGGAGCGCCGGTGCGGACTCACATCGGTGCGCCGTCTCAGAAGTTCCTCAGCGCCGGGTGGACTGTTGCCGTTGCCGGGGCCGGCTGCGGCGGCGGGAGGTCGGATGGAGCCGAGCGCAATATGTCATCAAGCTTGGCGGGGGTTGGCTGCGCAGGCGCCGGCGGGGCCGGTGCCGGTGCAGTGGTCGGCTCCGAGGGTGGCAGTATGGCCAACTGGCGGCAATGACTCTGTCTGCAAAATATGATTTCGCCGTCGAGGTTATCGATCACGTATATTCCGTAGTCTGAATCCGGGACGACAGTGTAGCGCTGCGGTTGGCTTTCGGAGGCGGCGGCTGCCGCGCAGAGCAGGGCGCCGGCGAGTCCGGTGGCCAGTGCGGCAGCAGAAATGCGATGGGTCAGCGATCGGATCATGGTGCGCCTCCTGTGACGGCTATGTTGCATTCCGGTGGTTCATTTGGCGGTGAGGCCGCCGTCGAGGACCAGTTCGGCGCCGGTCATCAGCGATGAGTCATCCGACGCCAGAAAGACGATCGCGCTCGCCACTTCGTCGGCGCGCCCCTTGCGCCCGATGGGCTGGAATCCGCTGAGAAAATCCCATGCCTTATCGTAGTCGGCGTTGTGAAGGTTCATCATTTTCCGCGCCACCTGGGTCATCATGTCGGTTTCGATGATTCCCGGATGTACGGAATTGACACGGATATTGTAGCCGAGATGGGCGCATTCGAGCGCCGCGGATTTGGTCAGCAGGCGCACACCGCCCTTGGTGGCGCTGTAGCCGCCGCTGAACGGCGAGCCGATCAGGCCGGCCACCGATGACAGGTTGATGATCGAGCCGGAGGGTCCCTCCGCGCATGTCTCCTTCAGTGCGCGAATGCCGTGTTTCACCCCCAGGAAGACCCCGTCGAGATTGACGGCGGTCTGCCGCCGCCATTCTTTCAATGACATGTCCTCGAGTGTCCGCTCGACAAACACGCCGGCATTGTTGACCAGAATGTGCGGCCCGCCATGGTGCGCGGACGCTTCCGCGAACGCGCGCTGCCAGTCCTCCTCGCGGGTGACATCCAGCACCGCCCATGATGCGGCGCCGCCGCTCGCGCGAATGGCCGCGGCGGTTTCCTCCCCCGCATCCTCCAGAATGTCGGCCACGATCACCGCAGCGCCTGCGGCCGCCAGCGCTTTGGCGGTTTCCGCCCCGATGCCGCGTGCACTGCCGGTGACGATCGCCGTTCGTCCCTGCAAATCGGCCATGGATTCCCTCCCGCAAGATGCGTCCCGGTTGCGGCATCATATCACGGCGTCCCGACATCACTGCCGGGATCGATACCGCGCGCTTGCGTGTGCTAGAGTGAGGCTGCGCCGGAGGGCCGGAGGAAGCGCCGATGACCGACGATAAACCGCAGCCGCCCGTTCCGGCGAGTTTCTGGCAATATGTGCGTTCCCTCGGCCCCGGTCTGGTCGTCGCGCTGACTTGGCTTGGTGCCGGCGATCTCGTTGACTCCGCGGTCGCCGGCGGAAATTACGGCTACACGCTGATGTGGGCGATGGCGCTTGCCCTGTTCGTGCGCTTTGTCTTCGTGTCCATCATCGCCAAATACCAACTATGCAACCAGCATGGCGAAAGCGTGCTTTCGGGCCTCAAGCGCGTGCATCGCTGGATGCCGCTGTTCGTCGGCATCGTGGCGCTGATCTTCGGCCATATTTACGGGTCGTTCCTGGTGCGCGGCCTGGGTCTTGCCAGCGAAAAGCTGTTCGGGTTCGGCGACCCCCTGGCATGGTCGGTGTTCTGGGTCGCGGCCGGAGCGGTGTTTGTCTTCCGCGGGTATTACGGGCGGCTGGAAGCTGTGTTCTACGCCTTTCTCGCCCTGCTGAGCCTCTCGATCATTGGCGTGGCCGCGTGGAGCGGGCCAGACCCCGTGGCGGCGGCAAAGGGCGTCCTGCTGTTCGACATCCCCGAACAACAAGGCTCCTATGGTGCGCTGCTGGTCATAACGTCGCTGATCGGCGCCGTCGGCGGGTCGATCGCCAATCTGCTCTACCCCTATTTCATTCAACAAAAGGGATGGAAAGGGCCGCGCTACCGCCGCGTGCAGCTTTACGATCTCGCCTTTGGCGTCGGTGTGCTCGTGTTCCTGAACCTGTCGGTGTGGACGATCGGCGCCGAAGTCCTGCATGCGCGCGGCGAAACGATCGAAAGCCTGGACGATCTCGCCAAGCTGCTCACCATTGCGCTCGGCGATCTGGGCGCGCCGATCTTTTATGTCGGTGTGTTTGCAGCGGTGTACAGTTCGGTCATCGGCGTTGCGATGGGGTTCGGCTATCTGTTTACCGACGCGGTGCGCGTACATCGTTCGGACACCGCGGTGCCGGCCGAGCCATTCGATGTCAGCGGCGCGCTCGTCTATCGCCTGGTCGTCGCGTGGTGCCTGTTTTCGCCGCTGGTGTGGAGCCTGCCGGGCGCGCCCGATTTCATTCTGCTGACGATTGTCGGCAATGCCGCATCGGTCATCGTGCTGCCAGTGCTGTGCGGCGCCTTGTGGCTGATGACCGCGCGCGCGTCGCTGATCGGCGCAGCCTGGCGCAACACATGGTGGGAAAACGCTTTTCTGTCCTTGCTTTTCGTGCTTTCGATCTGGGGCGCCTGGCAGTCCGTCAAGGCAATCGCCGCCGCCCTGTAGCAGGCTTCCGACGGTGAGCCATCGCCTGTTCGTCGGCCTGGCATTGCCGCCGCCGCTTCGCGCCGCCCTGCACGGGCTGCAGGGCGGGCTGCGGGGCGCGCGCTGGGTGGCGCCGGAAAATCTGCATCTGTCGCTGCGCTTTGTCGGGGAAGTGGACCGCCGCCAGGCCAACGACCTCGCCGAGGAACTGGCTTTCGTGCGCGCCGCGCCGTTCGGCTTGCGCCTGGCAGGCGCGGGGGTGTTCGGTTCCGGGCGGCGGCCGCGTGTCCTGTGGGCGGGGGTTGCCGCCGAGCCGGCGCTGGCGGCCCTGAAACGCCAGGTTGACGCCGCCTGCACGCGCGCCGGGTTCGGACCGGACGAACGCCGCTTCACCCCGCATATCACGCTGGCGCGCGTAAAAGGCGGTGCGCCCGGCGCTGCAGAAAGGCGCGCGAGCGGTCTGGCCGGCGCCGTGAGCGGAGAGTTTGCGGTCGATGCGTTCGTCCTGTTCGAAAGCCATCTCCGGGCCGAGGGCGCGCAATATAGCTGCGCGGCGCAGTATGCTCTGGAGGCGCCGTGAACGAATCGCTGACGACACTTGTCGCGGCGGCGCGTGCCTGCAACTTATGTGCAGACCGGCTGCCGCTCGGCCCGCGTCCGGTGCTGCGCGCCGCCGCTTCGGCGCGTCTGCTGATCATCGGCCAGGCGCCGGGAACGCGCGTTCATCAAACCGGCGTGCCGTGGAACGACGCATCGGGCAACCGCCTGCGCGACTGGCTGCTGATGACGCCGGATGTCTTCTATGACGAGAGCCGCGTGGCCATCATTCCGATGGGGTTATGCTATCCTGGCTGCAATCCGCGCGGCGGCGACCTCCCGCCGCGACCGGAATGCGCGCCTGCATGGCATGACAGGCTGCGTGCGTACTTGCCGGACGTGAAACTGACGATTCTGGCCGGCGGATATGCGCAGCGGCACTATCTCGGCGCGCGCGGAAAATCCACCGTTACCGAGACCGTGGCGGCGTGGCGGAGCTATCTGCCGGATTATGCGCCGCTGCCGCATCCGTCATGGCGCACGCGCGGCTGGGTGGCGCGCAATCGCTGGTTCGAGGCGGAATTGCTGCCCGATCTGCGCGCCCGTATCGCGCCGCTGACCGCCGATGGCGGGTCATGATTGCGCGATGGTGTCACGCGCTATAATGGCGCCATGAACATGCTTGCCGAGAGTGTGGAGGCGCTGTGCCGGTCGCATGGCGCCCACGGGGCCGCGTTTGCGCTTGATGAAGGGCGGCTTGTCCTGTCCGGGGCCGCGCCTGATATTGCCGCGCGGCGGCGCCTTGTCCGGGAGGCGGCGGCGCTGCCCGGCGTCACGTGCATTGTCGACCGGCTGCAGCTCGGGGATAGCGAACCGCGCGGCGACCGCGCCATTCGCGATTCCCTGCGCGATGCGTTTTATGCCGATACGGCATTCGAAAATTGCCAGTTGGTGGCCATTGACCGCGGCACGCCGACGGTTCTGCGCCGGCGTGCCGCGCCCATCGGCCGGGTGGTTTTCGAAATCGAGGACGGCGTGGTTAGTCTCGACGGGGCGCTGCCGCAGCACGCTCTGAAACAACGCGCCGGCCTTCATGCCTGGCGCGTAGGGGGGCGGCGCGATGTCATCAATGGCATCGCCGTGGAAGCGGAGGTGCCGCCGGAGGCGCTGGCGGAAGCGGTGCGCGGTGCGCTGGCCAGTGATCACGCGCTCGACGCATCGGAACTCGCGGTGGAGGACGCGGAGTCGGGGGTGCGCCTGCTGGGGCGCACGCCGTCGGATGCGCAGCGCCGCCGCGCCGAGTGCAATGCGTGGTATATCGACGGCGTTGCGGATGTGATCAACGACATCGCCGCGGCGGCGTGACCGCGGCCGTGTCGTCGCGGCATCTGATCGACCCTGACGCACCGCCGGCGCCGTACTGGGACGAGGCGCGGCAGGCGCTTGCTGCGGCAGACCCGGTGCTGCGCGGCATTATTGCCGGTGCGCGCGGGGCGGTGCTGCGGCCGCGGCGTGACCCGTTTCATTCCCTCGCGCGATCGATTGTCGGCCAACAGATTTCGGTGAAGGCGGCAGAAACGGTCTGGCAGCGACTCGTGGAGTGTTGCGGCGCGGTAACCCCGGACGGGCTGGCGGGCAGGACCGAGGATGAACTTCGCGGCTGCGGCCTGTCGCGGCAGAAGGCGCGATATCTGGCCAGCCTGGCGGGGCATTTTGCCGACGGCTCGATCGATCCTGCGGCGCTGCGCCTGCTTGATGACGAAGCGGTGATCCGAAAATTATGCGAAGTGAAGGGAATTGGCCGCTGGACAGCCGAAATGTTTCTCATATTTCACATGTTGCGGCCTGATGTGCTGCCGCTGGCCGATATCGGGGTGCAGCGGGCAATCGCAAATTGCTATGGCGGCGGGGAGCGTCAGAATGCGGCTGCCATGCGCGCGATCGCCGAGCCGTGGCGCCCTTGGCGGTCGGTCGCCGTCTGGTATTTGTGGCGCAGCCTGGATGCTGTTCCGGTGGAGTACTAGACCTTGCGCGCGACTCGCAGGATGTGTGGCTTTTTGCTATTGTCGCGCGCCTTGCAGCGAGGTGAAGCTAGCGGGGCCGACGGTGAACGGGTTCCAACAAGGGCGTGCCCGATGCGCGAGCAAGTGAGATGGACAGCCGCTGCGGCGGCAATTTTTCTGATAGCGAGCGGCGCCGGGGCGCAGCAGGCGTCAATGGTCGGCGTCGATGAGGTTCGCTATGAGCCGCTGATGCAGACTCAGCCGGTTCTGGGGCGCTTCGTGGCGCGCCAGGGCGGTGATGTGGCGGCGCAGACCGCGGGGCCGGTGACGAAAATCCAGGCCGAAGTGGGTGATCGCGTCAAGCGGGGCGATGTGGTCGCGGTGCTTGATCTCGATCGCTTGCAATTGCAGGTCGACCTCGCGACCGCCAGCGAGCGCGAAATGTCCGCGCTTCTGAAGTCCGCCCGCGCACAGCTTGCCAAACGACGTCAGGAGCTGGAGCGACTCGACGGCATTCGCCAGTCGGCGGCGTTCAGCCAGGCGCGTTATGACGATGCGGTGCAGGATGCTGTTGCAGACGAGGCGGCGGTGGCCGCCGCCGGGGCCGGCCTGGCGCGGGTGCGCGTCAACCGCCGGCTTGCCGAGGACGATCTTGCGAACGGTACGGTGGTGGCGCCCTATAACGGCGTGGTGACGACGCGCCATACGGAAGTCGGCGCGTGGGTGGGTGTGGGTGACCCGTTGATCGCCCTGCTCAATGAGGATGATCTCGAAATCGAGGCGGATGTCCCGTACAACCGGATCGCCGGCTTGCAGCCCGGAACGGTGGTGACGGTCGTGCTTGCCGACAATTCTCCGCATCAGGGGATCGTTCGGGCGGTGGGGGCAGAGCAGAACCCGTTGACGCAAACGCGGCGGGTGCGCTTTACGCCGTTGATCGAAGATGCGGAAGTGGCCAATGCGGCCGGCGAATCGGCATCGGTGAACCTGCCATTGGGGGCGCCGCGGCAAGTGATCAGCGTCCACAAGGACGCGGTCCTGAAACGACAGGGTCTGTCGCTGGTCTATGTCGTCAACTCCGACAGCGCAGCCGAAATCCGCCCGGTGGAACTGGGTGAGGCCATCGGGCCGCGTTTTGAAGTGCTGGACGGTGTGGCGGCGGGCGAGATCGTGGTCGTGCGCGGAAATGAACGGCTGCGGCCCGGGCAGCCGGTGCAGATCGGGGAACCCGAAGAAGAGACAGGGGAGAGCGGCTGATGAACCTGATCCAGGGAGCCATTCAGCGCCCCATCGCGGTGCTTGCCGCGGTGATGATGGTTATCATCTTCGGTCTGCTGGCATTGCAGCGCATTCCCATTCAATTGGCGCCGGACGTGAACAAGCCGGTGATTACCGTGCTGACCTATTGGCCGGGCGCTTCGCCCTATGAGGTGGAGCGTGAAATTCTCAACCGCCAGGAAGAAAAACTTCGCGGTATTGAAGGGCTGGTGGAAACCGAGGGAACGGCGCAGGACGGGCGCGCGGAAATCAAGCTGCAGTTTGCGCTGGGCATCAATATGGACCGCGCCGTGCTGCTGGTCTCCAACCGTCTCGACCAAGTGGAGGAATATCCCGACGAAGCGCTGCGGCCGACAATCTCCACCACCGGCCTGAGCGACAATCCCATCGCCTGGTTCATCATCACCCGCACGCCGGGCAATGACCGCCCGGTGGAGAGCTATGGCGACTTCGTGGAGGATGTGATCCAGGAGCGTCTCGAGCGCGTCAGGGGCGTTGCTGCATCGAACCTTTACGGCGGCAGCGAGCGTGAAATGCGCGTCGTTATCGATCCCGACCTGATGGCGCGTTACGGCCTGACGGTCGACGATGTGGTTTTCGCACTGCGGTCGGCCAATGCATCCGTGTCCGCTGGTGATGTCGAGGAAGGCAAGCGCCGCTATGTGGTGCGCGCGGAGGGCGAATTCGAGACCATCGAGCAGGTGCGCAAGGTGGTGCTGACGAGCGAGGAAAGCCTCATCACCGGCCGCATCGGGCGCGTGACCGTGGGCGATATCGCCGAGGTCCGGTTCGACTACAAGGAGCCGCGCGCGAATATTCGCTTCCTCGCCGAAGAGTCACTGGCGGTGAACGCGGTGCGCAGCAATGGCGCCAATGTCATCGAGACGATGGAAGGGATCGCCGAGGCGGTCGAGGAACTGAGCGAATCGGCGCTGCCCGAGGCCGGGCTGATCATGCGCCAGGTCTATGATGAAACGATCTACATCAAGTCCTCGATCTCGCTGGTGCGCCAGAACATATGGGTTGGCGGTACGCTGGCGGCGATCATATTGCTGATCTTCCTGCGTTCGGTGCGGGCGACGCTGGTGGTCTCGCTGGCGATTCCGATTTCCGTGGTGGCGGCCTTTGTCGCCATGGCGGCGATGGGCCGCTCCATCAATGTCATTTCGCTGGCGGGCATCGCCTTCGCTGTCGGCATGGTTGTCGATGCGGCAATTGTGGTGCTCGAAAATATCTATCGTCACCGGGAACTCGGGCTGAGACCTGTGGAGGCCGCCTTCAAGGGCGCGACGCAGGTATGGAGCGCCGTCATGGTGTCGGCGCTCACCACCGTTCTGGTGTTCATCCCCATCCTGATCATGGAACTGGAGGCGGGGCAGTTGTTCCGCGACATTGCCGTGGCGATTTCGGTGGCGGTGCTGGCCTCGCTGGTAGTGTCGATCACGGTCATCCCGGCCCTGTCGAACGTGCTGCTCAGGCGTGCCATTGTCACCGAGACGCGTATCCGCCTGCCGCTGATCGACCATTTTGCGCGGCTCGTCGCCGCAGCAATCATGGGTTATGCGTGGTTGGTGATCCGGTCGCGCGCCCTGGCGCTGGTGTGCATCGGCGGTTTGATCGTCGGCACGGGTCTTGTCACTTGGCAGTTGATGCCCAAGCTGGAATATCTGCCGGCGGGCAACCGCAACTTGATCTTCGGCATCATGATCCCGCCACCGGGATACAATCTGGACACGATGACGGAAATCGGTCGCCGGGTGGAAAACCGCGTGCGGCATCTGTGGGGCAGCGAGACCGGGGCCGAGCCGGACCCGGGCGGACCGCCGAAAATCCGCAATTATTTCTTCGTTGCATTTCCGTCACGCACTATTTTTGGCGCTGGGACCTATCCGGAGACTGCGGACCGCGTGTCGGAACTCATTCCCATCCTCCAGCAATCGTTGGCGGGAGAACCAGGAACGATCGGATTCTTCACCCAGCCCAGCCTGTTCGACCGCGACATTTCCGGCGGGCGCGCCATCAAGCTGGATATTTCCGGCCCCGACCTCGAAGACGTGGTGCAGGTTTCGCAACAGGCATTCGGTTTGACCATGGCCGCCCTGCCGCGCCAGAATGGCAACCAGGTTCGCCCCATACCAGGGATCGAACTCGGATCGCCGGAACTGCGCGTGGTGCCGGACCGCGTGCGGCTGGCAGATAACGGCGTTTCAGCGCAGGCGTTGGGGCTGAGTATCGACGCCTTCAATGACGGATTGCGTGTGGATGAGATCACTGTTGACGGCCGTCGCACCGATCTCACGCTGCGCGGCCCCGAGGACAAGATCGACCGCACCCAGGGAATCAACAATTTGCCGGTGGTTACTGCCACCGGGCAGATATTACCGGTGCAAATGCTCGCCGATGTGCAACTGACCTCGGGGCCGACGGAAATCCGCCACCTCGAGCGGGAGCGCACCATCACGCTGGTAATCGGTCCGGCGCCGGAAATCTCGCTTGAAGAGGCGATCGAGATCGTCCAGTCGCAAGTGATCGAAAAATTGCAGGCGGGGGGCCTGCCTTCGGGCGTGCGGTTACGCATGTCCGGCTCCGCCGCGCAGCTCGACGTAACCTTCGACGCCATGGTTACCAATCTGATCGTCGCGGTGATCATCGTCTATCTGCTGATGGCAGTGCTGTTCGAGAGTTTCCTCTATCCGTTCATCATCATGCTGTCGGTGCCGTTGGCGACTGCCGGCGGCATGATCGGGCTGTTCATGCTCAACATCTATCTGGCCGCGTCGGGCAAGATGCAACCGCTGGATATGCTCACCATGCTGGGGTTCATAATCCTCGTCGGAATTGTGGTGAACAACGCGATCCTGCTTGTCGATCAGACGCTCAAGCTTATTCGCGATGAAGGGATGCGACCGGACGAGGCAATTCTCGAATCCACACGCAACCGATTACGGCCCATTTTCATGTCCACCCTGACCAGTATTTTCGGCATGATGCCGCTGGTTCTGGTGCCGGGTGCGGGGTCGGAACTCTATCGCGGCCTGGGGTCGGTGGTGGTTGGCGGCCTGTCGCTTTCCGCGGCGCTCACCCTGCTTATCATTCCAGCGCTGTTGTCGGTCTTCATTCCCAAACATGCCGCGCCGCGCGCGGAAGCGGACGAAGATACGCTGGTGCTGCAACCAGCCGCTGCCGGCGCCGCCGAATAACCCGCGAAACGTGGGGTAACGCGAGGGGGAGCAGCAGAACGCGCAGTGATCCGGAGCGAATGATGCGGCGCGGCCGTTCATTCGCGGTCGGACACGCCCGCTTCCGCAAATGTGGCCATGCCGGCATGTGCGGCCAGCGCCGCCTTCACCAGCAGCGCTGCGAGCACGGCGCCGGAGCCTTCCCCCAGCCGCAAGCCCAGATCAAGCAGGGGAGTGAGGCCCAACCGCTGCAGCAGGCGGCCATGCGCCGCCTCTGCGGAGCAATGGCCGGCCAGGCAATGATCCAGCGCACCAGGTGCTGCGCGCGCCAGCACGGCGGCCGCAGCGCAGCATATGAAGCCGTCCAGCAGCACGGGCACCTTCTTGCAGCGCGCGCTGAGCACAGCGCCGGCCAGCGCGGCGAGTTCGCGCCCGCCCAGCCGCCGCAGCGCTTCCAGCGGGTGCGCCAGCGCGGCGCCGTGGCGCGCCAGTCCGTCCGCCGCCACTGCCTGCTTGCGCGCAAGGCCGGCGTCGTCAACGCCGGTGCCGCGCCCCGTCCAGTCTTCGGGTGCGCCGCCGAACAGTGCGAGGCATAAGGCCGCCGCCGCAGTGCTGTTGCCGATCCCCATTTCGCCGAGACACAACAGGTCGGCGGCGGGGTCTACCTGGTTGAAACCCATGCTGAAAGCGGCGGCGCAGTCTTCTTCACTCATCGCGGGTTGTTCGGTGAAATCCGCTGTAGGCGAAGCGAGCGCCAGCGGCGTCACCGTCAGTTCTGCGCCGGCGATGTCGCAAAGCTGGTTGATTGCCGCTCCGCCGGCAGCGAAATTCGCTACCATCTGCGCCGTCGCGGCAGCGGGATAGGCAGAAACGCCGCGCGCCGCGACACCGTGATTGCCGGCAAACAGCAGTGTCTGGATACAGTCCGCACGCGCCGGATGGCGGCCTTGCCAAGCCGCCGTCCACTCGGCGATATCTTCAAGCCGTCCCAGCGAACCCGGTGGTTTGGTCAACTGCGCAGTGCGCGTGCGCGCCGCCCCTGCCGCCTGCCGGTCCGGCCCGGGCAAAGCAGCCAAGAGGCGGCGAACAGAGTTGAAATCCGGGAAATTCGTCCCGTGCGATGGGTCGGCGCCAGTCATCGGCCGACAATATACCTGCCGCGGCAGTTGCGGTAGCTCTGTCAACATAATGGGGGGCAACCTGGCGGAAGCCCCCCAAGGCCCGACAGATGGCTGACAGTCCGTCGGGGTTCGACACCGAGTTCCCAGCGCTACAATGCGCCGCTGTTCACTTCCCCGGTAATATATTCAGCTTGCCGGATGGCCAGCGCCACGATGGTCAGGGTCGGATTGGCGGCGGCGCCCGTTGTCATCACCGACCCATCCGAAACGAACAGGTTCGGCACATCATGGGCGCGGCCCCAGCGATCGACCACCCCGTCCTCGGGATTTTCGCTCATCCGGCAGGTACCGAGATTGTGCGTCGAAGGATAGGGCGGAGTCCGATGATGGCCGACGGCGCCGACCGCTTCATACATCTTTTCGGCGCGCTCATAGGCATGGTTCCGCATGGCGATGTCGTTGGGATGATCGTCGAAATGGACATTCGCCACCGGCAGATCCTACTGGTCGCGCACCGAGTCGGAAAGGGTGATGCGGTTTGTCGCCTGCGGCATATCCTCGCCGACGATCCACAACCCGGCAATATTGGCGTATGCGTCGATCATTGCGGTGAAATCCGCACCCCACGCGCCGGGCTCGATGAAGCTCGAGAGGAATGCCGGCCCGAGCGACAGGGTTTCCATATAGTACCCGCCGACGAAACCCCGCGACGGGTCGTTCTTCACTTCGTCGGCAAGGAACCCGGCCATGGTTTCACCGCGGAACATATGCACCGGCTTGTCGAACCGTGCATAGACGGAACCCGTCATATGCCGCATATAGTTGCGGCCCACCTGGTCGGAACTGTTCGCCAGCCCGTTGGGGAACATGGAGCTGGCGCTCAACAGCAGCAGGCGCGGGGTTTCGATCGAATTACCTGCCATGCACACCGCACGGGCGGCTTGCCGCTGCAGATTGCCGTCCGCATCGACATACAGAACAGCGTCGACCTTGCCGGAATCATCATGGGTGATCTTCACCGCATGGGATTGCGGGCGCAGGTCGAGGAGTCCCGTCTCAAGCGCGCGCGGAATTTCGCGAACCCGGGTGTTCCATTTGGAGCCATTCTTGTCACCCTGGAAGTTGAATCCGTCCTGGATCGAACCGGGGCGTCCGTCATAGGGTTCGGCGTTCGTCGCATAGGGGCCGGTAGCATAGTTCTTGTATCCGACCCGCTCGGCGCCGTTTGCGAACATCTTGTAATTGTTGTTCGCCGGCAGGGGCGGACGCCCATGGCGGTGGGTTGATCCCATGGCCATCTCGGCCTTGTCGTAATAGGGCGCCATGTCCTCCAGTGAAATCGGCCAGTCGAGCAGGGTTGCACCTGCGACCTCGCCATAAGTCGACCGAGCCTTGAACTCATAGTCGAGGAAGCGCGGGGTGGCGCCAGCCCAGTGAGTTGTGGTCCCGCCGACGGCCTTGACCAGCCATGCCGGCACGCCGGGGAAATCCTTGGCGACGCGCCATGATCCGCTGGTCGTACGCGGGTCAAGCCATGCCATCTGAATGAACGACTCCCACTCGTCATTCACATAGTCTTCACGTTTCAGGTAGGGCCCGGCTTCGAGAACGACGCAGGGAACGCCGGCCTTGGTAAACTCATAGGCCATTGTCCCGCCGCCGGCACCGGAGCCGATGATGATGATTGCAGCTTCGTCATTTGCGATCCTGGTCATCACTAGGCCCCTTGTTCCGTAATCCGCGGCTCCGGCAGCCAGTCGAGATCGTTGAAACCGCGATTGATGTATCCGCCCTGGTCAAAGCTCGGCCCCTCATAGCCCAGCAGTTCCCAGACCTCCTTGTCATTGTAGAGAGCGACTACCGCACCGCCCCGCTCCGAAGAATCCCGAATCTTCGATGCTCTTTAGATATTCGGTCGCCGCCGCGTCATCGAGCTGCGCGAAACCGTTGTCGGCAAGGCTCTGCAGCCCGTCGGCGGACGCCATCTTTTGCGCCGGCGTCTTGTTTGCCGCGCCGAACACTGCATCCGCCGTTCGCTCATAGGGGCCGTCGCCAAAGCGGGCATGCGGATACATGACCCGGATCATGCGGATGATCAGCGCGCGTTCTGCGGGGGCCGCGCCGAGAACGATCGGTGCACCGGCGGCGCCCTGAGCGGACGCAGCCTTGCTGCTGACAACCGCTATATCACCGGCAATGGTTGGCCCGAACAGCGCCGCCGAAGCGGTTCCGAGCAGCAGAGACCGTCGTGACAGGTCCATTCTTCCAATCCCCCTGAATTCCGGCAATATCGGCAGCGCCCCCTGCACAGCACGGTCTCCCACGGCGCAGAAGCGACCCTGGAGGAGATCGTACAGCGTTCGCTTTCGATATTGCGCCTAACTCGCATTCTCATTGCGACTGGTTCTCATTCGTAGTGGGAAATGGGACATACTGTCAACAGCAGCCAGGATGGCGGGGTTGAAATTCGCGCATGCGCTGCGTCGGGCCGCGGGTCCGTGCGATTTGCGCGCGGTCCGCAGGTGCAGGCGGACCGCCTGCGCGCGAGCCCGACGGGATGCCGTCAGGGCGTCACGGCCAAACCGGGTCCGGTTCCATTTGGGGGAAGACCGGCCCGTCATAGGGGTGGGCCTCCGCGACCTCTTCGTCGAGTTCGACGCCGATCCCCGGCGCGGTCGGCGGAATGATCCGGCCTTCCTGCCAGATGATCGGCTCTTTCAGGATTTCCGCATAAAACCCGTCAAAGCGCTCGATGCTTTCCTGAATCAGGAAGTTCGGGCTGCATGTGCCGATCTGGATGTTGGCGGCCGCTTCCATCGGCCCGCAATAGAGGTGCGGGGCGATGGATACGTAATGCGCTTCCGCCATGCCGGCGATTTTCTTTGCTTCAAGCAGTCCGCCCACGCGCGCGAGCGCCGGTTGAATGGTCGCTGCGGCTTGCGCCTGCAGGAGCGGCGCAAACTCATATTTTGTGGCCAGCCGCTCGCCGGTAGCCACGGGGATCGAGGTGGCGCGCGCCACTCTCGCCATTTCGGCGATGTTTTCCGGCGGCACCGGTTCCTCGAACCAGAGCGGATGAAACGGCTCGAGGCGTTTTGCCAGCGCGATGGCCGCCGAGGCGGTCGGCTGGCCATGCGTGCCGATCAGCAGGTCGCACCGGCTGCCCACCGCCTCGCGCATATTGCGGGTCATGAGTTCCGCATTGTCGAGCGCCTGCAGCGACAATTGTCTCGGGTCGAACGACCCCATCGGCATGATCGGGTCATATTTCAGCGCGGTGAAGCCCATCGCGACGTACTCTGCGGCGCGCTGCGGCCCGGCTTCCGGATCGCCGAATATATTGGCGATCTCAAGCGGATCATCGCTGTCCGCCTCTGCTGCAGTCGGCGGGTAGAGATAGGTATAGGAGCGCAGCGTCTCATTCACCTGCCCGCCAAGCAGGTTGTAGACAGGCTGGTCGAGTGCCTTGCCGATTACGTCCCAGCAGGCGATTTCAAGCCCGCTCAGTACGCCCATCAGCGCATGGTCCGGATGCTGCCCATAGGCGCGGCTGTAGATTCGCCGCCACAGCGTCTCGATACGGAAGGGATCGGCGCCGATAACATGCTGTTCCGCCACATCCTCGATCATGCGGCAGGTGACGCGCGGGCTGAACGGGACGCCATACGCCTCTCCATAGCCATGCAACCCGTTATCCGTCGTGAGACGGAGAAACACCCAACAGGGTCCACCGCGATGCGGCGGCGGATTGGCGACAGCCCAAGTCCTGACGTCCGTGATTTTCATCATGCGTTCCTTGCTGGATTTCCCACGAGTTCAACTTCCCAAGTGGACGCCGCACTCACCACCATGTTGTTCGACTCATCCGCGATCACGGCATCCTCGCCGGCTTCCGCCTATGCCAGCAGTCGGGAGAGATCTGTCCTGCCCATGCGGGGATTTACAACACACAAGAGATTTTCGCGCTGAATTTCGGAAAATCGGAATCGCGATTCACCAAGGTAGCGGCTGCGGCAAGGTCTTGTATAGTGCGCTCCGTGATCGGAGTGTTTACGCTGCTATGGAGCTTCGCATGGCTGGAAAATTGCAAGGGGAAGCGTTGGCTGCCGCTGTTGCCGGCCTTGAGGGGTGGGCGCAGGTGAAAGGCCGCGAAGCCATCACCAAGACCTACAGGTTTGACGATTTCAACGCCGCATTCGGGTGGATGTGCCGCGTCGCGCTCAAGGCCGAGCGCATGGACCATCACCCGGAATGGTTCAATGTCTATAATCGCGTCGAAGTGACCTTGGCGAGCCACGATGTAGACGGAGTTAGCGAGCGCGATATTGCATTGGCCGCCTTCATGGATGGCTTGCAGGTGCGCGGGTAGCTGACTCCTTCGAAATGCGGCATCCCGCTTCGTGATACCCAGAGTGCCGTTCTGGCTGGGCGTTGCGAGTGCGCTGCCATTCGCTGCGGGGGCGCCGGCGATTGCGCTTGGCCCGGACTGGCTGCAGGCCACCGCCTATTATCATCTGACGAATTATGCGGCGTTGAATCTGGCGTTTCTCGGCGCCGTGCTGTGGGGGTTTGCGGCGGCGACCGGCGCGTCAGGGCGCTGGTTTGCGGCGGCGGCGGTTCCGCTGCTGGCAGGCTGGATATCGCTGGCGGCGATTCATCCGGTATTGCGCGCCTTGCTGCTGGTGGGCGGTTTTGCCGCCGCATTCGCGCTTGACCTGCTGGCCGGCAAAGGGGGAATAGCACCGCGCTGGTATGTGCGTCTGCGCAAGCCGCTGACGGCGGTGACGCTGGTTTCCCTCGGGGTGATTGCCGTTACCGCGAATTGATGCGCCGTGCCCCCGCATCGCCTATAGTCTGCGCGGCAGCGCCGATCCGCGCCGGAATAATGTGGAGAATGTCATGAAGTGGGGTGTATTCAGCCTGAGCCAGGTTCCCGACCTCGACAAGGTAAGCCAGTCATTCGATGACGACATGGCGTATTTCGAACGCGCGGAAGCGCTGGGTTTCGACAGTGTGTGGCTTGCCGAGCATCTGTTCTCCAATTACGGCGTTGTGACCTCGACGCAGGTTTACGCAGCCGCGGTGGCGGCGCGCACCAGCCGGGTTGCCATCGGTACGGCAGTGGTGGTCGTCCCGTTCAATCACCCGCTGCGCACAGCGTCGGATTTTGCGCTGGTTGATGTCCTGTCGCACGGACGGCTGCTGTTCGGCGCCGGGCGGGCCTATCAGCCGCACGAATTTGTCGGCCTGGACCTGCCGATGGAAGCGAGCCGCGGCATGTATGAAGAAGGGCTCGACATCATCCTCGACGCCTGGACCAAGGATACCATCTCCCACGACGGCGAGTTCTGGAAAATTCGCGAGCCGGTGGAAGTGCTGCCGAAACCGATTCAAAAGCCGCATCCGCCGCTTTATCAGGCGTGCATTTCACCGGAGAGCTTCAGGAACGCTGCGCGCCGCGGAGCCCACCTGCAAATCGCCTCGCCGTTCAGCTACCGCACCTATCGCGAAGCCTGGATCGACCGGCTGGCGGAAAGCATCGAGGCCTATGAGCAGGAGCGCGCGGCCTGCGGGTTGGACCCGAAAGGCGGCGAACGGATGATGCTGCTTCCCTTCTATACGGCGGAAGACGGCGCGGAAGCGCAAGAGGTGTTCGGCGAGCGGGTGGAATGGTTTTACTCGAAAGTCACCGCCAACCAGCAATCGATCGCGAACCAGCCGCCGGTGATCGCCGGCTATGAACTGACGATGGAGGAAAGCCGGAAGACTCTCTCTGGCGGCTATCTGTCGTTTGCGAAGTTGCACGAACATGGCGCGGCGATTGCCGACGACCCCGCCGGCTGCGCCGAACGATTGATCGATTTGCGGGACCGCCTCGGCATTACCGAGTTCGTGCTGTGGCCCAATCTGGGCGGCATGCCGGCGGCGCGCGCCATGCGTTCCATGGAACTCACCATCACCGAGGTGGCCCCCCGGGTGGAAGCATCCGAGGCAAAGGCGGCTGCCGAATAGCAGCGGTATGACGAGCCTTCAGCGGCGCAAACCGGTGCAGAGCGCCGCGTAGTCGGGGTAATCCGGCGTGATGAGGCCGCGGCGGATGAAGAAGTCGATCATCACCAACGCGGAGTCGAACTTGATGTCGGTTGTGTCGGCAAGCCGGCGCATGACCTCCGCCGCGGGCCATAGCCGGAAATCGCTCACTTCGCCGTCGCGATTTTCCGGCGTGAAGCTGTGCGGCACCGCCAGGTCGAAAACGAAGAGGACCGCGCGCCGCAGACCCACCGCGGTATCCAGCCGGTAGTTGACAATCCCTGCCGGAGTGGCCTCTGCGGCCAGTTCGGCAGGAATTCCCGCTTCCTCGGCGCATTCCTTCAGCAGATTTTCGGTGAGGCTGATTCCGGCCGGCTGTCCGCCGCCGGTGATATTGTCGAATTGCCCGGGGAAGGTGCCGTCCAGCGCGCGGCGCGGTACCCACAGGGAGAGGTTCTGCCCGTTCGTCACATAGCCGTTGACATGGATGCCGTGGGCGGTGATGCCGAACAATTCCGTTCCGGCGCGGTCGATGTCGCACATCCGGTCGCCGAACTGCACCCCCACCGCGAAGGCCTCGTCCCGCCACGGGCTGCAGAATCCGCGCGCGGCCAGCGATCGCACCGCCGCGTTGAGCGCCGCCGTGCGCGGCGCGGCGCCGGCGAGATGCGGCGCCAGTCTCACGCCCTCCGGTTCCACTATCAGGCCCTCGCATTCGGCGAGCAGGGGCAGGCGGTCGCGGCGCACCTGCCCGACCTGGATTCCGGCAATGGCGAACGGCGCGTACAGCCCCGGATCGTGCCGGTTGCATTCACGAATACGATCAAGAAAACTCATGAGATAGTGCGTGTTCGGGCAAGCGGTAACGGAAAACCACGGGAGACTATCCGAGCATGAGTCCGCGGCAAACCCTGGCACATATTTTGTGTCTGAACACGGTGCTGCTGGCGGCGGCTTGCGCGGCCGGGCACCATTCCGACGCGGCACGGGCAGAGCCGCCGCATATTGCCGATGATGCGCTGATCACCGGCGATGGCGCCGCGCTGCCGGTGCGCCGCTGGCTGCCGGACGGGCCGCCGCGCGGGGTTGTTCTGGGCGTGCACGGCTTCAATGACTATGGCAACGCCTTTGCCATTCCCGCCGTGCGGTGGACAGCGGCCGGGATGGCGGTATTCAGTTACGACCAAAGGGGTTTCGGCGCTGCCGACGCGCCGGGCCGCTGGGCCGGCGGGACCGTGATGGTCGATGACCTGGCCGATATGACGGCGGCGCTGGCGGCGGCCCATCCGGAGCTGCCGCTCACCGTCGTCGGCGTCAGCATGGGGGGTGCGGTGGCTGTGGCGGCATTGGCGGCGCAGCGGCTGCCCGACGCTGCCGGCGTGGTACTGGTTGCGCCGGCCGTATGGGCGCGGGAGACCATGCCGCTTCCCTATCGAGCCACATTGTGGCTGGCGGCGCGCACTCTGCCATGGCTGCGCCTTGGCGGCCGCGGACTCGGAATCACACCGTCGGACAACAGGGAAATGCTGCGCGCACTGGGCCGCGACCCGCTGATCATCAGGAAAAGCCGCGTCGATGTGCTGGAAGGATTGACGGACCTGATGGATCAGGCCTACGCCGCGGCGCCGGCAGCGGCAGCGGCAGGTGCGTCTGTGCTGCTGCTCTACGGTGCCAATGACGAGATCATCCCCAGAGCGCCCACCGAGGACACGGTATGCCGCATGGCGCCGGAGACGCGCATGGGAGTTTATCCCCAGGGCTTCCACATGCTGCTGCGCGACTTGCAGGCGTCGGTAGTCCATGATGATGTTCTGGCCTGGATCGACGACCGGCAGGCGCCGCTGCCTTCCGGCGCGGAAGACGAGGCGCGTTCGTTCTTTCCCTGTCTTTCCGTGCTTTCCCCGGACGCCTGAGGGCACGCGCCGTCTCAGGGTGTCCTTTCCGTGTCGAGGCCGCGCCACAGTGTCGCGCCCGCGGCGATCAATATCGCGGCGCCGGCAAGGAAGGGCCATGCGCGTCCGGCGCCCGCGAACAGCGCGCCGGCGCCGACGGGGCCGGCAATTCGCGCCAGTGATGCCGCTGACTGGGCTATGCCGAGGCTTGCGCCCTGACGGCCGGCACCGGCATGGCGAGACACGAGAGCATGCAGGGTGGGATTGGCCAGGGCGAAACCGGCGCCCAGTGCGGCCAGCGCGGCGCCCACGCCGACGGGGTCTTGCGCCAGTGGCAGCATGGCAAGGCCGACCGCCAGCACGCCAATGCCAATACCAAGGACACGCCGGCTTCCGAGGCGCCGGGTCAGCGGCCCGATCACGCCGCCCTGGATGATCACGGCCACCAGCCCCACACCTGCCACCGCATAGCCGACATCGCGCGGCGCCCACGCCAATTGCTGTTCCGCCCACAGGGCAAAGACTGCTTCGAACGCGGCAAAGGCGAGTATGACGACAAAGAACAGCGCCACCAGCGGCCGCAAACCCGCTTGCTGCCATGCGGCCGCCGGCGCTCCGAGCCAGGCGCCGCCCGAACGGGCGATGGCGGTCGGCGGTCGGGCGGTTTCCGCCCGGCGCGGCTCCCGCAGCGCGAAGCCAGCCAGCGTCAGCGCGGCGGCAGCGGCGGCGGCGGCGGCAAGCGGCGGGGTCATGAAGTCCACGGCGTCCGCCGGACCGGCCAGCAGCCCGCCGAGCGCCGGGCCGACAATGAAACCGGCGCCGAACGCTGCGCCGAACAGCCCCATGCCGCGTGCCCGCTGCTCCGGTGTTGTCATGTCAGCGACACACGCTTGCGCGGCAGCGATATTACCGGCCGCCGCGCCGGCAAAGGCACGCGATACCGCCAGCCAGGCATAGGAGGGTGCAAAGGCCATCAGCACATATCCGCCGACGGCGCCTGCCAGGCTGCCGATCAGCACCGGCTTGCGGCCGAAGCGGTCCGACAGGCTTCCCAGCAGCGGCGCTGTGGCGAACTGCATCAGCGAATAGAGCGCCATCAGGGCGGTGACCTGAAACGGCGATGCACCGTGATGCTCGGCATAGAACGGCAGCAGCGGAACGATCATGCCGAAGCCGGCCAAGTCGATGAAAACAATAAGCAGCAGAACCGGCATGAAGGGAAGCAGTGCAGGAGCGGGGCAGCGTGGTCATAACAAGCCGCGGGGATGATTCCAATCTCCCCGCCATCGGTCTTCGGAAGCGGCGCCTCTCTGCTACATTGGCCCCGGATATGGGAAAAGGAGAGCGAATATGGCGGAGTTCCAAAGCTTCGGGGCCGGCCTGACGGGATTCCTCGAAGAACTCCGCTCAAACAACGACCTGACCTGGTTTGCCGCGAACCGGGAGCGTTATGAGGCGGTGGTGCGCGAGCCGGCGCGTGCATTCATTCGGGCCATGGCTCCTGCCCTTGCCGCCATCTCCCCCCATTTCCGCGCCGATGATCGCAAGACGGGCGGCTCCCTGATGCGCATCTATCGCGATACGCGCTTCTCGCGCGACAAGACGCCGTACAAGACCAATCTGGGGATCCAGTTCCGCCATGCGCTCGGCCGCGATGTTCATGCACCGGGTTTCTACGTCCATATCGAGCCGGGACGCGCATTCCTCGGGGTCGGGGCATGGCGTCCTGCTTCCGGTACGCTCTTCATGATCCGCACGCGCATCGACAAAAAGCTGGACGAATGGCGCACCATTCGCGGCGATACCGTGTTCACATCGTCGTTCCACCTGGGCGGAGAGAGCCTGAAAAGGATTCCGCAAGGGTTCGCGAAGGACCATCCGTTCGCGGAAGACCTGCGGCGAAAAAACTTCATCGCCATCCACGAGCTTCCCCTCCGGGATGCACTCGGACCGGCGCTCCCGAATCTCGCGGCTGCCCGGATGCGGGATGCCTGCGGATTCATGGGATTTCTCTGCAAAGCGTTGGAAGTGCCGTTCTGATGGGCGGGAGGGGAACGCCCACTTGCGACTTTGATGCGATCGTGGTCGGCGCTGGCATTGTTGGCGCGGGGGCCGCATTCGCACTTGCCCGGAAAGGCTTCCGGGTAGCTCTCCTCGACTCCGGTCCCGCCGGAGTTTCATCGGGGCAGGTGAGGGGGGCCAGCGGCGCGAGCTTCGCCTGGATCAACGCGACGGCCAAGACTGACCGGGAGGACTATCATCGGCTGAACGCCTGCGGCGCCGAGCACTATCGCGCCCTCGCGCGCGAATTTGGCGAGGCGCGCATCGGACTCCACCCGACCGGGATGATCGCGTGGGCCAATCCGGACGATGAGAGGCGCCGCAAGGCACTGCGCGGCCAGATCGTTCGGCTGCAGCAATGGAATTACCCGGTCACCCCTCTCGACACGGACGGCCTGCGGGCACTCGAACCGCATGTCGCCTTTGCTGCCGGTGCGGAAGGTTTCCTCGCCTGGGGGGACGCATGGCTCGATGCGCCGCGTACCATCGACCTTCTCTGCGAGGAAGTACGGACGCGGGGAGGAACGGTGATTACAGGCGAACGGGGACGCGTCGCGGGGCTGCAACGGAACGAAGCGGGCGCGGTGCAGGGTGTCGTGGCCGGCAGCGAACGGTTCACCGCCCCGGTGGTGATCACTGCCCTTGGCCCTCATACCGAAGAGTCCCTCAGGGCATGGCTTCGGCCAGGGGAACTCGGCAATCGGAAGTTCCTCACTCGCCGGCCCGGACTCCTGGTGGACACGCCGGATTCGGGACCGTTCCGGCTCGTGCGCCATGTGCTCTACAGCGGAGACAACGCTTTCCACCTTCGCCCGGAACCTTCGGGCGGTCTTCGCATCGGCTCCGAGGATGCGGACCCCGAAAGCGAGACGCCTGACGACGCGATAGCGCGGGCGGTCGCACTGCTCCACCGGGCACGCGCCCTGATTCCTGCGCTTGGCGGAGAGGAGCCGGTCGAATCGCTGGCCCTGAAATGCGGGATCCGCATCGGAATCCGGCCGGTGCCGGTGGACAACCACCCCATCATCGGCCCCGTCGGAAGCGTTCGCGGCCTCTATGTCATCGTCACCCATAGCGGGGTGACCCTCGGCCCGCATCTCGGGCAGCTTGCTGCGGAAGAGCTTGCGACGGGGAGTATGCCGGAGCAGCTTGCACTGTTCCGCTTTGACCGCTTCACCTGACCGCCTTGTAAAGCAGCGCCCGGTTGGCGGCGGTTGCCGCGGCGGCGGAACTTGTCCATCATTGCGCCTGCTTCGGTCGTTCTCCGGGCGGAGGCTGACGCATGAGTTTCCCGCCGCAGTTTCTCGACGAATTGCGCGCCCGGCTGCGGCTCAGCGACCGGATCGGTCGCGCCGTGCGCCTTGCCCGCCGCGGGCGCGAACATGTCGGGTTGTGTCCGTTTCACCAGGAAAAAACGCCGTCATTCACGGTGAGTGACGAGAAGGGCTTTTTTCACTGCTTCGGCTGCGGCGCGCATGGCGACATCATCGGCTTCGCCATGCAGCATGACGGGTTGACCTTTCCCGATGCAGTGGGGGTGCTCGCGGCTGAAGCGGGTCTCAGCGTGCCCGAACCCTCGCCCGAGGCGCGCGCCCAGGCGCGGCTGCGCGAGAGCGTGCAGGAGGCGCTGGAGTTCGCCGCCGGCTGGTTCGCACGCGCGCTGGTGCGCCGCGACGAACCCGCGGGTGCGCGCTATCTGAACGGACGCGGCGTGAGCGCCGAAATGATCTCGCGATTTCGCCTCGGTTACGCGCCGGTGTCCGGGAGGGCTCTGGCGGCGGTGCTGAAAGGCGAGGGGATTTCGGAGACTCTGGCCTGCGAGGCCGGGTTGCTGCGGCGGCACGACGGCGGACGCGCAGACCGGGATTTTTTCTTCGGGCGGGTGATGTTCCCCATCACCGACCGCCGCAACCACGTGATCGGCTTCGGTGCGCGCAGCCTGGGAGAGGCGCAGCCGAAATATCTCAATTCGCCGGAATCCCCGGTTTTTCGCAAGCGCCGCACGCTGTTCAATCTGGCCGGCGCGCGCAAGCCGGCGCGCGATGCCGAGAGGGTGGTGGTTGCTGAAGGCTATATGGACGTCATTGCCCTTGTGCAGGCGGGAATCAAACATGCGGTGGCCCCGCTCGGCACGGCCTTGAGCGCGGAACAATTGCAGGAATTGTGGCGCCTGGCTGCGGAACCTGTGCTGTGCCTCGACGGCGACCGTGCGGGGCGTGCGGCAGCGGTGCGCGCCGCCGCCGGCGCCCTGCCGCTGCTGAAGCCGGGCCAGTCGCTGGCTTTCGTCTTTCTGCCGGAGGGAGATGACCCGGACAGCCTGCTCCGCCGCGCCGGCGCCGGCGCCCTGCGTGAGCGGCTGGCGGCGGCGGCGCCGCTGGCCGACCTGATCTGGCGCGATCTTACTGCCGGCAAGACGGCGAATACGCCTGAGCGGCGTGCCGGATTGCGGCAGGCTATTGACGCTCGTCTGCAGGAAATCGCCGATGAGCGCGTACGGGCGCAATACCGCCAGGCATTCCGGGCGCGTTTCGACGCTGCATATTCCCCGCCGCGCCATCGCGGCTGGCGACCGGATGCAGAAGGCCAGCGCCGCGACGGCGGACGCCCGGGCGCCTGGGAACACGGGGCGCCCGCGCCGCCGCCCGATGACGGGGCACGGCGCGAGCGCCTGATGCTCGCCACATTGCTCAATCATCCGGAATTGCTGGCGGTCGTGGCGGAGGAACTGGCCGGTATGGATTTCCGCACGGAAGGCTTGCGCCGCCTAAGCGGCGTGCTCATCGACTTCGCCGCAGCTGCTGCGGACATGGCAGACGACAAATGCAGCGCGGCGCTGCGCGAACGGCTGGCGGCGGCGGACGCGCTCGGCTATGCGGACCGCCTGCTATGGCCCGACGAATGGGATGGCGGCCATCTCGCCGAATCATTTGCGCGCGCCGACGCCAGCGCCGAGGCGGCGCTGGCCGGGTTTCGCCATCTTGCCGCGCGCCACCGCCGGCAGGCGGTACTCGCCGACCTGCAGGCCGCTGAAGACGCGCTTTCCGAGCGGATGGACAAGGAATCCCTTGCCCGATTGGTCCATCTGCAGCAGCAGTTGAGCTCATTGGACAAACTGGAGGAGAACGCGGGGCGCAGCGCCGGGCCCTGACGCTTGTTTTGCGATATATTCACATTATCTGGAAGGGTTCGGCGGCGGCGGACGCGCTGGAGAGCGTGAACAGGAAGCAGGTGGCGGATGACAAAACAGCAGGCGGTGGCGGAGGCCAACAGGGCGCGTGACGACGGCGATGACGCGCCCCTGATCGATTCTGCGGGTGTGGCGGTCAAACGCTTGATCGCGCGCGGGCGGGAACGCGGCTACATCACCTATGACGAACTCAACGCTGCGCTGCCGGCAGACCGTGTTTCCTCGGAACAGATCGAGGATACCATGGCGACCGTCTCCGAACTCGGGATCAATCTTGTCGAGTCGGAAGAGAACGACGATTCGCAAGAGCGCCAGACCGCCCAACCCGCCGCCCCGGCAACCCCGGCAAGTTCCGAAGATGTCGATCTCGGCCGCACCGACGACCCGGTGCGCATGTATCTGCGCGAGATGGGTTCGGTGGAACTGCTCTCGCGCGAGGGTGAAATTGCCATCGCCAAGCGAATCGAAGCCGGGCGCGAAATGATGATCTGCGCCCTGTGGGGCAGCCCGCTGACCCTGCGCGCCGTTATCACCTGGGCCGATGCGGTCAACCGCGGCGACATGCTGCTGCGCGAAGCCTTCGATCTCGAGGCGACCCATGCCAGCCTCATCGCGCGCGCCGCGGCGGAAGAGGCTGCGCGCCTTGCTGCGGAAGAACAGGCGAAAGGGAAAGACGACGACGTCGCCGCCGAGGATGACGATCCGGATGAGCCGGAAGGCGCCAGTGCCGAGTCCGATGGCGCGAACGGCAAGGCGACCGACGACAGCGAGGACACGAACATGTCGCTGTCGGCGCTGGAAGAGGCGTTGAAGCCGGTGCTGCGGGAGCATTTCGCGGCCATCCGGTCGCTCTACGAGAAAATGAGGAATATCGAGAGGCGGGCGCTGGAACTTGCTGCCGTCGGCGACGAACTGAAACCGAAGCAGCGCCGGAACTATGAAAGACTCAAATACGAAGTGATCGATATAGCCCGCCCCTTGCGCCTCACCAATGGCCGTATCGAGGAAATGGTTGATGAACTGTACGGCCGCAACCGCCGTCTGATCGGGCTTGAGGGCCGGCTGCTGAGAATGGCGACGGACTGCCGCGTCACGCGCAAGTCATTCCTCGAAAATTATGTCGGCCGCGAGCTGGAGAGCGACTGGATCGCACGGGTCGGTGCACAGGACGATATCGGCTGGCGCAATTTCGTGCGTCGCCGCAAGGCGGAAATCGCAGCAATTCGCGAGCATATCAAGGAAGTCGCCCACGCCGTCAGCCTGGACGTGGCGGGCTACAAGAAGATCGTCGCCACCGTCCAGAAGGGAGAGCGCGAGGCCAACCAGGCCAAGAAGGAGATGATCGAGGCCAATCTGCGGCTGGTTATCTCCATAGCCAAGAAGTACACCAATCGCGGCCTGCAATTCCTGGACCTGATTCAGGAAGGCAATATCGGTCTGATGAAGGCGGTGGACAAGTTCGAGTACCGCCGCGGCTACAAGTTTTCCACCTACGCGACCTGGTGGATTCGCCAGGCCATCACGCGCTCTATCGCCGACCAGGCGCGCACCATCCGCATTCCGGTACATATGATCGAAACCATCAACAAACTGGTGCGCACATCGCGGCAGATGCTGCACGAAATCGGCCGTGAGCCGACGCCGGAGGAATTGGCGGTCAAACTCGGAATGCCGCTCGACAAGGTGCAAAAGGTGATGAAAATCTCCAAGGAGCCGATCAGCCTCGAAACGCCGGTGGGTGACGAGGAAGACGGCCATCTGGGAGATTTTCTCGAGGACAAGAACGCGATCATCCCCCTGGATGCGGCAATTCAATCCAATTTGCGCGAGACAACGACCCGCGTGCTTTCCAGCCTGACGGAGCGGGAGGAGCGCGTGCTGCGCATGCGCTTCGGCATCGGCATGAACACCGATCACACGCTGGAGGAAGTCGGCCAGCAATTCTCGGTGACGCGGGAGCGTATTCGCCAGATTGAAGCCAAGGCGCTGCGCAAGCTCAAGCACCCCAGCCGCGCGCGCAAGCTCAGAAGTTTTCTGGATACATGAGCGTCGGGGCCGCGGCGCGTATCCCGGTCTGACCGGCTCGCCGCTGCGCCCCGCGCCGTATCGCTCCGCTCCAGCGTTTTCATGACCAGCTATATCCTGCGCCGGCTGATCTTCGGAGCGCTGACCGTGTTCGGCGTGTCCATCGCCGTGTTTCTCATCATGCGGGTGATGCCCGGCGACCCGTTGACGGCAATTTTCGGCCCGGAGGGCATGACGCGGCTCACCGACGAGCAGCGCCAGAGCTACATGCAGGAGCTGGGCCTCGCCGACCCGCTGATCGTGCAATATCTGGGCTGGCTCGGCGATATCGCGCGCGGCGATCTGGGGCAGTCTTTCTTCCGCGCCGAAAGCGTGGGCGAGATGGTGATGCGGCGCGGCCCGCTGACCGCGCAAATCGCCATCCTCTCCGTCATCCTGTCGTGGATCATCGGCATTCCCGTTGCGCTGGTCAGCGTCATGCGGCCCAATAGCTGGGCCGATTTCGTGGTGCGCATCGTTTCCATCACCTGCCTGGCGGTGCCCGGCTTCTGGCTTGGCATGTTGATTGTACTGGGGCTTGTACTGGGGTTCGGCTATCGCGCACCGCTGACGACCTCCGGCATGTCGCTGTTTGAAGCGCCATGGACCACGTTCCAGATCATCATCGGTCCGACGGTGGTACTCGCCATCGGCCAGGCCGCCTATATCGCGCGAATGACCCGGTCTTCCCTGCTGGAAGTCATTCGTGAAGACTATGTGCGCACGGCGCGCGCCAAGGGGCTGAGCGGGCGCCTCGTCGTCTGCCTGCACGCGCTGCCCAACGCGCTGCTTCCGGTGATCACGCTTTCCGGCGTCCTGTTCGGCTTCATCCTCGCCGGTTCCATTCCCGTGGAGCGCGCCTTTGGCGCGCCCGGGCTGGGCTACGCCATGTTCACGGCGGTCAATGAGCGCGACATTTTCGTCATGCAAAACCTGATCTTCATCTACTCTATCGTGTTTGTGTCGCTGAATATCGTCGTCGACATCGTGATTGCCTGGATCGATCCGCGGATTCGCTATCGATGATGGTGGAGTCGCACGAAACACAGATGGCGCCGCTGCTTCTGCGGCGTGTCGGGCGCCGGCTGGTCCGGTTTGCCCGGCGTTCGCCCCTGTCGGCCTTCTGGGGTGTCATCGCCGCCTTGATTGTGCTGGTGGCGTTTACAGCGCCCCTCATCGCCCCTTACGAGCCGCTGGCGTCGGACTTCATGCGGATGCAGGTGCCGCCCGACTCGACCAACTGGTTCGGCACCGACCAGATCGGCCGCGACACGCTCTCCCGGGTCATTTACGGCAGCCGGCTGTCCCTCACCGTCGCCCTGTTTTCCGTCTTGATCGGTACCACACTGGGGTCGTTATGGGGCTTGGCCTGCGGCTATTTCGGCGGCTGGTTCGATACGGTCAGTCAACGGCTGATCGAGTTCTTCCAGGCTTTTCCGGACCTCATCCTGGCCATGGCGATCGCCATGGCGCTGGGGTCCGGCACCACCACGGTGATCATCGCCATCGCCATTACGCGCATCCCGTTCGGCGGGCGGGTGATCCGCTCGGTGGTACTCTCCCTGAAGGAAATGGCCTATGTGGAGGCGGCGCGCGGCGTCGGCGCCTCGCATGTGCGCATCATGCTGCGGCACATCCTGCCCCAGTGCGTCGCGCCATATCTGATCCTGGCCACCACCCATCTGGGGGTGGCGATCATCATCGAGGCGTCGCTTGGCTTTCTGGGGGTAGGGGTGCCGCCGCCAACGCCGACCTGGGGCAATATGCTGGCCGATGCGCTGAATTCCGGCCTTGAGCCGCGCTGGTGGCTTTATGTGTTCCCCGGCCTCGCAATCACCATCACCGTCCTCGCCTTCAACCTGCTGGGCGACGGCATCCGCGACGCACTCGACCCGCGCCTGCGCGGCTCGGTCTGAGCGTCGTTTGGCAGAACACCAGAAAGGAGGCGCGCCGTGAGGATCGACGTCATTTCGGATACCGTCTGCCCGTGGTGCTATATCGGAAAGCGGCGGCTGGACCGGGCGCTGGCGGAGAGCAGCGCAGCGCAGGCCATGGTGGTGTGGCACCCTTTTCAGCTCAACCCGGACATGCCGGCTGCGGGCATGGACCGCGGCGAATATCTTGCGCTCAAATTCGGCAGCGAGTCACGGGCGCGAAACGCCTATCGAATGGTCGCCGAGGCAGCCGAGCGCGAGACGCTGGGGTTCAATCTTGACGCCATCAAGCGCACGCCCAATACGCTCGATTCCCACCGCCTGATACATCATGCCGGCAGTTGCAGCGCGCAGACACAGGAACGGGTGGTCGAAGCGTTGTTCCAGGCTTATTTTGTTGACGGTGCTGATATCGGCGACGCCGAGGTGCTGGCGGCTGTCGCAGGTTCATGCGGCCTCGACGCGAACGCAATCCGCGCACGGCTGGCCGGTGATGCCGACCGGGCACTGGTTCAGAAGCATGACAGCCAAGCGCGCGCGGCGAATATTCGCGGTGTGCCGTGCTTCATTATCGACGGCCGCTACGCCATTCACGGCGCGCAGGAACCGGAAGTCCTGCGCCAGGTATTCGCGGTTGCCCAAGCAGAACGCACACCGGACCCCGTACCGGCAAGGGCAGCGCCCGTGCTGACAAGCGTATGACCACAAAATGAAAGAGCCGGCTGCACGGTGGCAGCCGGCTCCATGGTCGGGTATCCGACGAGCGCTCAGTTGTCGAGGGCAAATACCCAGAGCACGCCGCCGGTAGGAGTGCTGATGTCCTCCGGAACCAGCGGATGCGGGGTTTCCGCGACTGCCGCATTCAGGGAGTCTTCCATGCGCACCGCGTCAACGCCCCATCCTGCTTGCACGGCGATATATTGCTTGCCGTTGATGGCATAGGATGACGGCACTGCCGTGATGCCGGAATTGGTGCGGAACTGCCACAGGATTTCGCCCGTTTCCCCGTCAAAGGCACGGAAATAGCGGTCCCATGTACCGCCGCCGAACACAAGGCCGCCGCCCGTGGTCAAGAGCGGGCCCCAATTGAACGACGTGAAGTTCTGCGTCCACACTTCCTCGCCGGTGTTCAGATTCCAGGCCTGTACCTCGCCGATATGCTCGGCATCTTCATGCAGATACATCTTGATGTCCGGAATCGGCACGCCCAGCCATAGTTCGCCGGGGATGTATTCCTGCACCTCACCGACCAGCGAACCGCAGAGATTCTCGTTCACTGGAATGTAGAACAGGCCGGTTTTCGGGTTGTAGGCTTCCGGCGGCCAGTCCTTGCCGCCCCACAGGGACGGGCAGAACATGGTCATGCGGCCGACGCGCGGCTTCTTCGCCTCGTCATAGGTCGGACGCCCGGTTGCCGGGTCGATACTGGTGAACACATCCTGGCGGACATATTTGTGGGCGTCCACAAAGCCGATCTCGCCGCCCGTGCCACGGTCCATGAGCCACAGATAGCCGTTGCGCCCGGCATGGGCGAGGCCGTTGATCTGCTTGCCGTCACGCTCGATCGGAAGCAGGATCGGGGTGGAAACTTCGTCCCAGTCCCACGAATCATTCCAGTGATACTGGTGGTAGCCGACCAGTTCGCCGTCGGAAACGCGGACGGCGATTGCCGAGGTGGTGTACAGGTTGTCACCGGGATGCATGTCGCCGGTCCAGGGCGCGGCATTGCCCGTGCCCCAATAGGAGATGCCGGTTTCCGGGTCGTAATTGCCGGTAAGCCAGATCGACGCACCGCCGGTCACCCAGTCATCGCCCTCCCATGTGTCATGGCCGAATTCGCCCGGCCCGGGAATGCTGTGGCGTACCCACAGGGTCTCGCCGGTTGCGGCGTCCAGCGCCGTTATGTGGCCGCGAATGCCATATTCACCGCCCGATGTGCCGACCATGACGACACCTTCCGCGATCAGCGGCGCCATGGTCATGTAATAGCCGTTTTCCCAACTGTCGGTCGCGGTGCGCCACACTTCTTCACCGGTTGCGGCGTTGAGCGCCACGACATGGCAGTCCGTGGTCACGACATAGGCGTTGTCGCCATAGAGCCCCACGCCGCGGTTGGTCGGATGAACCTGCCACAGTTCCTCGGGAATTTCGTGCTTGAAGCGCCAGATTTCCTCGCCGGTCTCGGCATTGAGCGCCACCACCTGGTTCTGCGGGGTGGTGATGAACATGATGCCGTCATTGACGATCGCAGGCGACTGATGGCCTTCCCCGACATTGGTCGAAAAGGCCCAGGCCGGTTGCAGATCCGCCACATTGCCGGTGTTGATCTGTTCCAGCGGGCTGTATCCCCAACCGTGATAATTTCCGCGATACATGAGCCAGTTATGCGGCTCGGGGTTGGCCAGCCGCTCGTCCGTCACCGTCGAGTATTCGGCGGCGGCAACCCCCGGCAAAAGGAGCGCAGACGCCAGCAGCGCCGCCGCAAACTTGCCTCTGATAACCATACCGTTCTCTCCCTTGTTTTTTCGTCGCTATCGATATTGGAGACGAGGCGCCGGCTAGCGTCTCTGCGGTGGTCCCCCCACACGCCCGGTGAAGACGCCGGCAACGGTCAATACGCCGTCGGCGACTTTCAGCGGCAAGGCCGGCAACGCCTTGCGCGCCGGTCCCGACAGCACCCGGGCGCTGTCTTTCGGATCGAAATTGGTTTCGTGGCAGGGGCAGATGAACACGTGCTTGTCCGGATGCCAGCCGATAACGGTGCACTTCTGATGCGTACACACAGCCGAATAGGCAATCACCCCGTCGGCGGCACGATCCCTGACCTCCGCGCTGTACTCCGCGTCGGCCAGCCGCAGCACCAGAAGCTGGTTGAGCCGCGACCCGTTTCGCATCACGTCATTCACCGGGTCGTAGGGATAGGAGAATGTCGGCCGCTCCGCGAGGGCGATATCGTCCGGGCGGATCACCTCACCCTTGCGCGCGCTGCGCGCGAAAGTGAGTTGGTCCCCCGGCCGCGGACGCATCCGCTTCGGGTCTGTCTCCGACCGCTGCGCCCACCCCGTTCGGGCTGGCAGCAGGCCCGCAGCGGCGGCCATGCCGAACAAACCGCCCAGCACACCGCGCCGGCGCCAGCTACCATTCCGTGCCGCGCATTCCTCGCACCGATTCTCAGGCACCTTGTCACTCCTTGCAGGTCGATATGCCCGCGAAGGCGTGCATAAAGACTACGTTGGTCGATAATATCCGAAAATCCGCCCTCTGCACAATCGCTGTCACAGTGCACATTGGATGAGATCGTCGGAGCGAATTTTTCGAGCCGTAACCGGTCAGGATATGGTAGGGGCGCTGGTCCGCCAAGGGTATTGCAGCGCCGCACGGAAGCGGGAAAGAGCGGCTCCAAACCGGCGCCGCAGGTCTGATCGCTCAGGACATGCCGAACAATGCCGCGGCCACAGGGACAGGACACGGCATTCGGCTCAGTGCCATGCTCCCTTGAGGAGTTGGCCGGGTGCGGCCCCGGTCGGCTCGCCGTCAACCAGCGTCACGACGCCGTTGACGATGGTCATCGCGATCCCGTCCGCCTTCTGTACGAGACGGCGGGCGCCGCCGGGCAGGTCGCTCTCCACCGTTGGCAAACGCGGTTTGATCGCCTTTTCGTCGAACAGGACCAGGTCGGCGGCGTAGCCGCGGCGCACCAGCCCCCGGTCCGGCAGCTCCCAGGCGCGGGCATTGTCGAAGGTCAGCATGCGTACCGCCTGCTCCAGTGTGAAAGCCTCGCGGTTGCGCACCCAGTAACTCAGCATATGCGTTTGCAGCGACGACCCCATCTCCTGACAGACATGGGCGCCTGAGTCGGAAAATGTCGCCAGCGTGCGCGGGTGTTCCAGCATTCCGTGCACCGCCGACGGCGTCTCATTGACCAGCGGCTGGACGAAAATCTGGTCTTCATTCTCGAGCATGAGGTCCATCATCACCGCTACCGGATGTGCGCCGAACCTGCGCGCCAGTTCGCCAACCGTCGGGTCGTCCCAGTCGGTACCGCGCAGCGCGAACAGATTTTCGTAGTCCGGCTTGCGCGGGTCGGTGGTGGCGGCGCCGCCGCCCTGGAACTCATCGGCGCCCAGCGGCTTCATGCGGCCTTCCTCGGCGATCAGCTGCACGCGGGTGTCCGGGTCCGCCAGCGCGTGCTTCTGCTGTTCCAGCGATTGCCCGCGCAGCGCCTGCCAGGCGGGAAGGCCGTCAAACGGCAAATAGGACTTCAGCGAGAAAATGGCGTTGATCGAACGTGTCGTGGTCTGGCCGAAAATGCGCCCGCCGGCGGCGGAGGTGTCGTCGATATATTCCAGCAATGCCTGCCAGGGCAGGGGATCGATGCCCTGGCGCGTGGCGATGGTGCCGAACATGACCGGGCGGCCGCTCGCCAGCGTTATCTCGCGCAAATCCTGGAGAAATGCTCGCTGCGCCGCTCCGCTGGAAACATCCGGGCCGATCTGGAAGACGCCCGCGTTCAGCTCAGCCATCGCCGCCACCAGCATCTCGATCTCGCGCCATTCGGCGATGCGGCTGGGAACCGGCGTGCCGTCCGGCGTGACGTGGGTGGTGGCGCGCGAGGTGGAAAAACCCATCGCGCCCGCGCGCAGCGCATCCTGCACGGCGAAGTGCATGGCTGCGAGATCGTCTTCGGTCGCTGCCTCGCTGAGCGCGCGCTTGCCCATGACGAACATACGCAGCGCCGAATGGCCGATATAAGAGCCGTAATTGATGCCTTTCGGCAAATTCGCAACCGTGTCCAGATAGTCCGGGAAACTTTCCCACGTCCAGTCGATGCCGGTCATCATGGCGGAGGTAGGGATGTCCTCCACCGCTTCCAGGCAGCGCGCGATCCATTCACGCTCCGGCGCCCGGCACGGCGCGATCGCGAAGCCGCAATTTCCCATGATCACGCTGGTGACACCGTGCCAACAGGAGCAACTGCCCAGGGGGTCCCACGCAACCTGCGCGTCCATATGGGTGTGGCCGTCAATGAATCCGGGCGCGAGCACCAGCCCGTCCGCGTCAACGGTGTGCTCGGCCGCCGTCCTGATGCGGCCGATTTCGGCAACACGTCCGTCGGCGACGCCGATATCGGCGCGGTATCGCGGCGCGCCGGAACCGTCCACCACGGTGGCGCCGCGGACAAGCAGATCGAGGCTCATTGCGTTCTCCCTGCGCTGTGGCGCCATTGCCGATGGCGGCGTCAGGGCGCCCTTGCGCCGATCATAGACGAATGTGCGAAGAAATGCCCGCGCTCAGCCGCTGCGGCGCGCGCCGCGCAGGCGGTCCAGAAGTCCGGCAGGCGCGCCGCCTCCCCCCTGGGCCTGCACCACCTCGCCATGGCTCTTGCATGAAGGTTCGGCAAGCGCGACGAAACAGTCCGTGATCATCTCCGGAGTGGGCAGGGTGTCCGGGTCTTCCCCCGGCATGGCGCGGGCCCGCATTCCGGTGCGCACGACGCCGGGGTCCACGATATTCACGCGTATCGCTGTCTTGCTCACTTCCTCGGCATAGATGCGCGCCAGCATTTCCAGCCCCGCCTTGCTCACGGCATAAGCGCCCCAATAGGCGCGGGGACGGTGGCCGACGCCCGAGGTAACGAACATGGCGCGCCCTGCATCCGATTGCCTGAGCAGCGGGTCGACACTGCGCAACACGCGCCAGTTGGCGTTCAGGTTGACATCGATCACGCGGTTCCAGTCATGCGGACGCACATGGCCCAACGGCGTGAGATTGGTAAGCAGCGCCGCATTGCCGACAAGCACATCCAGCCGCGCGTGGCGTTCCGCCAGCATGCCGCCCAGCCGGTCCAGCGCCGCGCCGTCGGTAATGTCGGTCGGCACCATGGTGCAGGCGCCGCCGGCATCGGTGATGCGCGTTCCCAGCGCCGCCAGCGCTTCCCGATTGCGCGCCAGCGCATAGACATGCGCCCCTTCCGCCGCAAAACGCGCCGCTACCGCTGCGCCGATCCCGCGCGATGCGCCGGTGACAAGGGCGATGCGCCCGGAAAGGCGGGGTGTCGGGTTGTTCATGTTTGTTGTTCCGGCAGGTCAGGCGTGGGCGGCGAGCAGCGACAATTGGTGTGTTTCCTGCCCGTCTTCGCTGTCTCGGAGCGGGATGGGATAAGCGCCGGTGAAGCAAGCGTCGCAAAATTGCGGCGCTTCGGTATTCCGGCGCGCCTGCCCCATGGCGCGGTACAACCCGTCGATCGAAATGAAAGCGAGACTGTCAACGCCAATATGGCGCGCCATCTCCGCGAGGTTCATTTGCGAGGCCAGCAATTGTTCCCGGTTCGGAGTATCGACGCCGTAAAAACACGAATGCGTGGTTGGAGGACTCGCAATCCGCATGTGCACTTCGGTCGCGCCCGCACGGCGCACCATCTCCACGATCTTGATCGAGGTGGTGCCGCGCACGATCGAGTCATCCACCAGCACCACGCGCTTGCCGGACAGTATGGCGCGATTGGCGTTGTGCTTCAGTTTCACGCCCAGATGACGTATGGAGTCCGTGGGCTCGATAAAGGTTCGCCCCACATAGTGATTGCGAACGATGCCGATCTCGAACGGCAACCCTGCTTCCTCGGCATAGCCGATTGCCGCCGGAACGCCGGAATCCGGCACCGGCACCACGACATCGGCCGGCGCCCGTTTTTCGCGCGCAAGTTCGGCGCCGATATGCTTGCGCGCCGAATAGACATTGCGATTTTCGACAATGCTATCCGGTCGCGAGAAGTAGATATATTCGAAAATGCAGAAACGCTGCGCTGCGGGAGCAAACGGCATCAAGCTGTGCAGGCCTTCGTGATCGGCAATGACGATTTCGCCCGGGCGTACTTCCCGCACGAATTCCGCGCCGATGATGTCCAGCGCGCAGGATTCGGACGCGAAAATCGTGCTCCCGTCCAGACGCCCGATCTGCAGCGGGCGTACCCCGTGCCGGTCGCGGGCGGCGATCAGCGCCCGCTCGGTCAGAAGAACCAGTGACCACGCGCCGAGAACCTGCCGCAATGCATCAATGAGACGATGGACGAACGGCCCCTCGCTGCTGGTGGCGATCAGATGGACGATCACCTCCGTGTCCATTGTGGACTGAAAGATGCAGCCCCGGCTCACCAGCTCGCGGCGCAGGGTCAGCGCGTTGGTCAGGTTCCCGTTATGCGCCATGGCGAGGCCGCCAGCCGCCAGGTCGGCAAAAATGGGCTGCACATTGCGCAGCATCAGTTCGCCCTGGGTCGAGTAGCGCACATGGCCGATGGCATGGTCGCCGCCGAGTTTTCCCATTGTCGCGCGGTCGCTGAACTCGTCGCCGACCTGGCCGAGGCTGCGCTGGGAGTGAAACGCCTGTCCGTCGAAACTCACGATCCCCGCGGCTTCCTGACCCCGGTGTTGAAGCGCGTGCAGGCCGAGGGCAGTGTGCGCCGCTGCATCCGGATGTCCGAACATGCCGAACACGCCGCATTCCTCGCGCAGCGTGTCGCCGTCCCACGGTGCATGGCGCTTCATGGCGGAATACTCCCTAACCGCGGTCCGGTTCGCCTCCGGTATCGTCAACGTCGTCCAGCGCATGGTCGAACAGGCGGCTGGGATCATCCTCATAGACCGGCTCGCCGCCGGCAGGCGCCGCCACCGGCGGTTGCGCGACGCGCTCCGCTTCGGCATCCCCGTCCAGCAGGTCTCCGGCCCCCGGCACGCCGTCAGGGTCCAGCGCCGCCGGAAGCAAATCGAGCGGAACCGCACGCTCGATCATCGCCGCGGAATACTGTATCAGCGTGTAGGACGCGGCGCCGGTAAGCCACTCCGGTTCCTCCTCGCCAGTCTGGTTCCACAGCGAATACTTGCCGAGCAGGAACATCAGGGCGATCACCACCACACCGCGCGCGACGCCGAACAGAAAGCCCAGCGAGCGGTCCAGAGCGTTCAGGGGACTGGCTTTCACACGCGCCACGACCATGTGGATGATCAGCCAGAACACCCCCAGCAGCACGACAAACAGGCCGATGCCCGCGGCGAACGCCAGCACGGTCTCGTTGTTGATGTAGGGTTGCAGATAAGGCATCGCCACCGGGTGATAGGCCCAGGCAATCGCACCCGCGCCGACCCAGCCGGCAATGGCGAGGGCCTCGCGGACAAACCCGCGAACAAAGGCGAAAAACGCCGACACCAGGACAATGCCCCCGCACGCCAGATCGACCGCCCCGACAGTGACTCCCTCGATTTCCATCTGTCCCTGCCTGTTCTAGCGCGTCACGGCGCGGCGCACCGCGGGATCTCCGAACAACCTCGGGAGATCGCGCAGTTTCGCAACCTCAATCTGTTCGATTGCGGGCGCCCGCGCCGAATTTTGCGGCGGCACCAGCGCCCGTCCGAAACCGAGCTTGAGGGCTTCTTTCAGCCGCGTTTCCCCCTGCGTCACCGGCCTGACCTCCCCCGAAAGCCCGATTTCGCCGAACACGACCGCACCTTCCGGCGCCGGCGTGTCCGTGAGCGACGAGACCAGCGCGGCCGCAACGGCGAGGTCTGCTGCCGGTTCGGCGATGCGCAAGCCGCCTGCTACATTCAGATAGACTTCGCACCCGCCCAGGGCAAGGCCGCAGCGCGTCTCCAGAACCGCCAGAACCATGGCAAGCCGCGCCGAATCCCAGCCCACCACAGCGCGCCGCGGCATGGTCAGGGGCGACCGTGCGACCAGCGCCTCGATCTCCACGAGAACAGGGCGTGTTCCTTCCATTCCCGCAAACACCACCGCGCCGCTGACAGGTTCCGCGCGGTCGGCGAGAAACAGGCCGGATGGATTGGCGACCTCCGCCAGCCCCTGGTCGGTCATGGAAAAGACACCGATTTCGTCAGTGGCGCCGAAACGGTTTTTCACCGCGCGCAAGATGCGAAACTGATGGCCGCGCTCGCCTTCAAAATACAGCACTGCATCGACCATGTGTTCGAGAACGCGCGGCCCCGCAATTTGTCCGTCCTTGGTTACATGGCCGACGACCAACAGTGCCATGCCGCGCCGTTTCGCCACGCGAATGAGTTCCTGCGCCGACGCCCGCACCTGGCTGACCGTCCCCGGCGCGGAATCGAGAACATCCACATGCATGGTCTGAATGGAATCGATCACCAGCACCTGCGCCGCGCCGGGCGAATCCACGGTGGCGGCGATGTCGCGCGTCTCGGTTGCCGCCGCCAGCGCCACCGGCGCATCTGCCAGGCCCAGCCGGCGTGCGCGCAGGCCGATCTGGGCTTCCGATTCCTCCCCTGAGACGTACGCCGTGCTCACGCCGGCGCGGCCAAGCCGGGCCGCCATCTGCAACAGCAGGGTGGACTTGCCTATGCCCGGGTCACCGCCCACCAGAACCGCCGAACCGGGCACAAGTCCGCCCCCCAGCACCCGGTCCAGTTCGGCTATTCCTGACGACAGCCGCGGTGCCGGCGGCGCGTCGACTGACAGATTGGTGAACGCCAGGCGCCGCCCGCGCGCAGTGCCCGCAGCCGGACCTTCGGCTTCCTCGACCACGCTGTTCCAGGCGCCGCAGGCCTCGCAGCGCCCTGCCCATTTGCCGTGCACCGCGCCGCATGTCTGGCAGACATGGCGGCTTCTGGCCGGCCGCGCCATCAATTACGGCGCAACGCCATGCGAATCGGCCCGTCGGCGCGGCCATGCACAAACTGGTCGACAACGTCACTGCCGCTCGAGTCGATATCCGCAGTGGGGCCGCGCCAGACAATGCGCCCGCCAAACAGCATTGCGATCGAGTCGGAAATCTTGCGTGCGCTTGCCATGTCATGGGTGATCGACAATGCCGTGGCGCCCAGTTCGCGCACGCATTTCACGATCAGGTCATTGATGATATCGGCCATGATGGGGTCGAGGCCGGTCGTCGGCTCGTCGAAGAACAGTATCTCCGGCTCGGCGGCAATGGCGCGCGCCAGGCCCACGCGCTTCTGCATGCCGCCGGACAGTTCGGCCGGGAACAGCCCGCCGATCTCCGGTCCCAGCCCCACCGCAGCCAGCTTTTCCATCGCCAGCTCACGCGCCGCCCCGCGCTGGAGGCCGCGCCCCTGTATTAGCCCGAACGCCACATTCTCCCAGACCGGCAGGGAATCGAACAGCGCGCCGCCCTGAAACAGCATGCCGAATTTGCGGTCCAGTTCGCTGCGTTCGGCGCGCGTCAGGCGCGTGGCCTCCACACCGTCCACCATGATGCGGCCCGCATCCGGGCGCAGCAGACCCAGAATGCATTTCAGCGTAACGGATTTGCCTGAGCCCGAACCGCCAATGACAACCAGGGACTCGCCGCGCGCCACATCGAGATCAAGACCATCCAGAACGGTATTCGTTCCGAATCGCTTGGTAACGCCTTCGAGCCGAACCAGGGGAGGTGAAGTCATTTGGCAAAAAACAGTTCTGTAATGAAATAATTGGTCACTAGGATCAGGATCGACGCCGACACAACGGCATTGGTTGCCGCCGCGCCCACACCTTGTGCGCCGCGCTGGCTGTGATACCCGTGATAGCACCCCATGAGCGCGATGATCAGGCCGAATGCCGCCGCCTTGACCAGCCCGGAAATGACATCCAGCAACTCGAAGGTCTGCCACGTGGCCGAAATATAGGCGGCGCCGTTGAAGCCCAGCTTGTTGACGCCGACCAGATAGCCGCCCATGACGCCGATAATGTCGGCAACCAGGACCAGCAGCGGCAGCATGGTGACGCCGGCGATCAGCCGCGGTGCCACCATGTATTTGAACGGACTGGTGGACAGGGTGACCAGCGCGTCGATCTGTTCGGTGACGCGCATGGTGCCGATTTCCGCCGCCATCGAAGCGCCGATGCGGCCAGCCACCATCAATCCTGTCAGCACCGGACCCAGTTCGCGGGTGATGGACACCACCACCACGGCAGGAATCGCGCTTTCAGCGCTGAAGCGACTGAAGCCGGTATGACTCTGCAGCGCCAGCACCATGCCTGCAAACAGGCCGGTCATGCCCACCACGGGCAAGGAATAATAGCCGATATCGACCATTTGCCGCGCCACAAGGCGCGGGTAAAAGGGCGGGCGGACGCAATGGCTGATACCGGTGGCGGCGAACAGCGTCAGCCGCCCGGCGGCGCCCATGAACGCAAGAAATACTCGCCCGATCGCCGCCAGCGGGTTCATGACGCCGCTTCTCCCACATAATGGCGGGGGACGCGGCGTCCCAGCCCGGTCAGAAGTTCGTAACCGATTGTGTCGCTCATGGCCGCAAGATCGTCGACCGGGCAATCGGGGCCTATCAGTTCGACGGCCATGCCGGGCCGGCATACATTTTCGGGCAGCGCTGTTGCATCCAGCGTGATGAGGTCCATCGACACCCGCCCGGCAAGCGGCATGACGGCGCCTTTCGCCGGGCCGTCCACGACAACGGCGCGGCTGCGATTTCCCAGCCGGCGCGGATAGCCGTCCGCATAGCCTATGGGCACCGTGGCGATGCGGCTGTTTCGCCTTGCCCGCCAGCTTGCGCCATAACCCACCGTTGCCGGCGGCGCGACTTCCCGCATCGCAACGATCCTTGCTTCAAGGCGCACCGCCGGCGCCATGGGATTGGGCGCCCCCGGCACCGGATTAATGCCGTACAGCGCCGCGCCCGGGCGCACCATGTCAAAATGAAATTTGCTTCCCAGAAATATACCCGAAGAATTCGCTAGGGAAAAAGCTGGTTCTTTCCATTGTTCACGCAAGTTCTGTATTGCTTGCAACTGAGCGGCGTTCAACGGATTTTCGGTTTCTTCAGCGGCAACCAGATGACTCATGATCAACCGCAGGCCAAGTCCTTCGAGCCATTGCGGCTCGCGGGCCAGGCGCGCGGCTGCCGAAGGTTCCAGCCCCAGCCGCGCCATGCCGGTGTCAATATGGACTGCCGCGGTGCGCGCTACACCGTCTGCGCGCGCCAGCGCCGCCCAGCGGACGATGGCGTCCAGATCATTGAGCATGGGTATCAGGCCGTGCCGCGCGAATTCGCGTTCCGAGCCGCCCAGCGCGCCGTTCAGCACATAAACGGCAGCACGGGGCGCAATGCGCCGCGCCGCCCGGCCTTCATCCAGTGTCGCGACGAAGAATTCGCGACAGCCCTCGGCAGCCAGTGCCGTGAGCACGGGGCCCGCGCCGAGGCCGTAAGCGTCGGCTTTCACGACTGCGGCGAGGCGTGTGCCGGGGGCCAGCCGCGCCGTCAGGGTGCGATAATTCCGGCGGATCGCGCCGAGGTCGATGATCAGACGCGCGCCCGCCCGCTCCCAGGCGCCGCTCACCGCCCGGGAGCCGGCAGCCGGTCGCCGGACGCATAATTCCCGAAACTGGTGGTGTCCGCGTCAAAACGGAGCCGGACATTGCCGATCGGTCCGTGCCGCTGCTTGGCGACCAGGACATCGCCAAGCCCGGCCGCTGCTTCGAAGCGCTGCTGCCATTGGCGGTAGCGCGCGTCGAACTTTTCCGCCGACTCGTCAGCGCGCTGCACAGGTTCCGCGCGCTCCAGATAATATTCCTCGCGATATACGAACATCACGACGTCGGAGTCCTGCTCGATCGTACCCGAGTCACGCAGGTCCGAAAGCATGGGGCGCTTGTCCTCGCGCCCCTCCACGCCGCGGTTGAGCTGGCTCAGCGCGAGGACCGGCAAGTCGAGTTCCTTGGCGATGGCCTTCAGACCCTGCGTGATTTCGCTGATTTCCAGCACCCGGCTGTCATGGCGCCGCGATGCCCGCATCAATTGAAGGTAATCCACGACGATCAATGACAGGCCATGGCTGCGTTTGAGCCGCCGCGCCCGCGTACGCAGGGCGGGAATGGTCAGCCCCGGCGTGTCGTCGATGAACAGCGGCACCGCCGCAAGATCGCGGCTGGCGTCTACAAGCCTGGCGAATTCGTCATTGGACATCCTGCCGCGCCGCACATGGTCGGCGCGCAGCCCGGCCCGCATGGCGAGAATTCGTGTTGCCAACTGCTCGGCGGACATTTCCAAGGAGAAAAACCCTACCACCGCGCCGTCGACAGTGCGCTCCGTGCCTTGTTCATCAGCCTCGCGGCGATGGCTGCGTGCGGCGTTGAACGCGATGGTTGTGGCGAGCGCGGTCTTGCCCATGCCCGGCCGTCCGGCCAGCACCAGCAGGTCCGATGCGTGCAGCCCGCCCAGCAACTGGTCGAGATCAATCAGACCGGTGCCGACGCCGGACAGGCGGCCGTCACGCTGGTAGGCTGCCTCGGCCAGCAGCACGGCGTCGGTCAGCGCTTTCGATAACGGGCTGAAACCGCTCTCATTGCCGCCTTTTTCGGCCAGCTCGTAGAGGCGTGCCTCAGCTGCTTCGATCTGTTCCGACGCCGGTTCCTCGACGCGTGCGTCATAGGCTGTGCCGGCGACCTCCTCGCCGATGCGGATGAGGCCGCGGCGGATGCTGAGGTCGCGAATCACGCGCCCATAGTCGCCCGCATGGACAAGGCTGACCGCGCTGGCCGCCAGCCGTGACAGGTATCGCGCACCGCCAACGCTTTCCAGCGCGTCATCCGCCTCGAAAAACGCCTTCAACGTCAATGGGTCAGCGACTTGTCCGCGCGCGACCACATGCTGCACGGCGGCGAAAATGCGCCCGTGCACGGGGGCGTGAAAGTGATCGGAATCCAGAAACTCGGACACCCGGTCCAGACAGGCATTGTCGAGCAGGACGGCGCCGAGCAGCGCCTGCTCGGCTTCCACATTCTGCGGCAATTTCCGCAGCGCGAGGATGTTGTCAGCGGCTTCTGCCTCGGCTGCGGGCGCCGGTTCGGCGGCATGGGGGGCGGCAACCATGCCCAAACATAACCGACGTTCGACAATTTCATTCCGGCCCTGTGGGCCGCATGACGCGGTTCGCGAAAATATAGATAAAATTTTTCCTATATTTTATCCAATCTTGAAATAAATATAAAATAAAATAGAAGTTGATTTTCATAAAGGCCAAAACGAAAAATTTTTTTTTCACTAGACAAATAGGCGAATTACTCTCAATAATTAAGTTATGCACTGACCTATGACATGAAAATTGGTCTCATGGTCTTTGGCAGAGGGGATAATCAGGCTTCAGGCCGCATAAAAACCGAGGGATGAACCCATGGCCTATGCAGACACAACCCGCACGCAGAAAGCGAACTGGCGTTACATCAACAGCTCGATGAATGCGGCGTTCCTGACTCGGGATCGGGAGTTCGAACTGGCGCGCCGCTGGCGCAACGAACAGGATGAAGACGCGCTGCATGAACTCGTGACCGCCTACGGCCGGCTGGTGGTCAAGCTGGCGGCGCGCTTCCGCCATTACGGCTTGCCGATGAGCGATCTTGTGCAGGAGGGCAATGTCGGCCTGCTGCAGGCCGCGTCGCGGTTCGAACCCGACCGCGAAGTACGCTTCTCCACCTACGCCTCCTGGTGGATACGCTCGATGATGCAGGAATTCGTCCTGCGCAACTGGTCCATCGTGCGCACCGGCACCACCGCGGCGCAAAAGTCGCTGTTCTTCAATCTGCGCCGCCTCCGCGCCCGCCATCTCGACGAGGCCGAGGGCCGGCTCAGTTCTGATGCGCGAAACCAGATCGCTGACGAACTGCGCGTGCGCGCATGCGATGTCGAAGACATGGAAATGCGCCTGACCGGCGCCGATCAGTCGCTCAACACGACGCTCGGCGACTCCGGCGAGGACCAATGGCAGGACTTCCTCGCCGACGACCGTCCGTCGCCCGAAGAGGAAGTTCAGGACCGCCGCGACTCCCACACCTGGTCGTGCTGGCTCGCGGACGCGCTGGAAGAACTCACGCCGCGCGAGAATGTCATCATCCGGGAACGCCGCCTCACCGAAAATGTCGTGACGCTGGGAGAACTCGGCAAGCGCCTCGGAATCTCCAAGGAACGGGTGCGGCAAATCGAGCACAAGGCCCTGCAGAAGCTGCGTGTGTCGCTGGGCCGCCGCTGCAACCCGGCGCCCGCCCACGCAATGTAGGCCTCCTGGCGTGACGGCAAGAATGCTCGCCGGGACAGTAGTGGCCTTCCATGCGGCGGCAATGGCGAGCATGGCGCTCCAGGCCTTCGCGAACCCGGAGCCATGCCGCATCACCGAGGGGTCGGGAGCACCCGTGACGCGCGACGGGCGTTCGACCCTGGAGCGGCTGACGGTAACGGTGCACGACAGCGCGCCCGGGGCGAAAATCGACGGTGAAGCCCCCATCGGCATCCGGGAAACCGGTGGCGTTCACAGATATGCGGCGAACTGGACGATACGCGCACAAGCGGACCTGCGAGCCGTGGAAACACGGTTCCTGCTGTTCGATATCTGGAACGAGCAGACGCAAATGCTGAAATCGGCGAAGATTCTCGATATGCCGCCCGGCAGCGCGCATGTCTTTCGCGCAGAATGGCCGATACCCGATGAAAACGAAGCGGCAGAACACTACGCTTCCGTTGCCTATATTGCCCGGACGAGAACTGCCGACGGACACATTTTCACCGGCGACACCGCCTGCGTTCTCGACGGTGTGCAAAGAATCGACCCGACAGTCAGGCAGTGAACGATGCGAACCCGTGTTCGCCACAGGAGGCAGGAGCATGACCCTCGAAGGTATCAAGGCGCTGACATTCGACACCGGCGGCACGATCCTGGACTGGCACAGCGGCTTCGCGGATGCGCTGGCGCAGCTTGGCGCCAGACACGGCGTGACGAGCGACTGGGGCGCCGCCGCCAATGCGCTGCGCCGCCAATCACTGACTTATGTGCTGGGGCAGGGCGAGAGCGGGCCGCCGCAATATAATTTCGACGACGGGCACCGCCTCGCGCTGGACCAGGTGCTGGCCGGAATCGGCCTCGACGCCGCCAATCCCGCGGAGCGCCGCGCGGTCTGGCGCGATGCTGCGCACAGCCTGACTTGCTGGCCCGATTTTCCGGCCGTTCTTCCACGGCTTCGCACGCGCTATGTCTGCGCGTCGTTCACCTTGCTCAGCGTTGCCATCATCATTGACACGGCGCGCCGCAACGGCCTTTCGTGGGACGCTGTCCTGTCCTGCGAGATGATGGGCAAATACAAGCCCTTGCCCGATGCCTACCTGACCGCGGCGCGATGGCTGCAACTCGACCCCGCATCCTGCTGCATGGTCGCGTGCCACAATTTCGATCTCGATGCGGCGAAAGCAGCGGGACTACGCACGGCGTTCGTGCGCCGCCCCGCCGAATGGGGCGCGGCCGGTCCGCCGGACCCGACGCCCAATCCGCATCACGACATCATTGTCGACGATTTTCCGCAGCTTGCCGAGGCGCTTGGCGTCGCCCTCAGCGGCTGACTGTCAGGGGTCGTTGTCAGTGTGCGTCGGCGGCGGCGCGTTCGGCGACAAGTGACGCCACGTGCCGTCGATCACCACGCCCGGCCGCGGGGTGAGACGGCGGCAAAGCCACTGCGCTGCGGCCCGCCGCAGCGGCGGAACCAGCAACAGCGCGCCAACAAAATCGGTGATGAACCCGGGCGCCAGCAGCATCAGCCCGGCAGCTGCCAGTGCCAGCCCCTCGACCGCTTCGAGAACCGGCGGCTCGCGGCGCCGGAACGCGGCAGCGAACCGCTCATGAAGGCCGCCCGCCTGCAGCCGCACCAGATACAGTCCGGCAACCGCCGTCGCGGCCGTGACAGCAACGGTCGCGAGTGCGCCTGCCCAGGTGCCGATGACGGCAAATCCTGCGACCTCCAGAAGCAGCAGACCGTAGATGAAAGCGGGAATACGCACGCGCGCCGCCGGTTTGTCATTGTTCATCGGACAAACGCGCAACCGGACGCCGGAAAGGCGCGCGCCTCACTGGACCGCGTTTGCGCAAGGCACTAGAGTAGGCCGCAGGGACCGGTTCGGCAAGTACCGGGGCGTGGTCGTCAAGGCTTCGATGCGGGATGTGATCGCAGTATGGAAAATTCGGGTTTCATCGACATTCTCATACTCGCGATGATCGCGGCGTTTCTTGTGTTTCGCCTGCGTTCGGCCCTGGGCCGCCGCACCGGGCATCAACGCCCGCAGGATCGCTTCTCCCGCGATACGGAGGACTCCGGGGATACCGTTGTTCATCTGCCCGAGCGCGGCAGCGGAGATGCGGCGCCGCACAAGGCGCCCGATGGGGAGCCGGAATCCGCCGCCGAGGAAGATGAAGCCGCCGTCACTTCCCCAGAAATCCCCGGACTCACCGAACTGCAAGATGTCGATCCCGACTTCGGCCCGGATGAGTTTCTCGAAGGCGCCCGCATTGCCTTCGAGATGATCCTCGACGCCTATGCCAGCGGCGACAAGGATCAGATGAGAGCCTTGCTCGCCGACGATGTTCTGGAACGCTTCGTAAGCGAAATCGACAACCGCGCGCAGGCCCGCCGCACGCTGGAATCCACGCTGGTGTCGTTCGTCTCGGTGAGCATCGAAACCGCCCGCATCGAGGGCCGCAGCGCCAATGTCACCGTGCGCTTCGTCACCGAACAGATCAACCTTCTGCGGGACGAAGACGGCAATGCCGTGGAGGGCGACGGGCAGGCCGTCACACAACTGGTTGATGTCTGGACGTTCGAGCGCGACCTGCGTTCGCGCGATCCCAATTGGCGGCTGGTTGAAACCGGCGCGGCGGACTGAGGCCGCCCACAAACCGGACGCGAAAATGCGAATCCCCGCCGCCCTCGCACTGTGCCTGTGCCTGTGGCTGGCGGCATGCGGCGGCGATGACGAACGGCCTGGCATGGACGGTGTCGTTTCCTGGACCCCGGTCGCCTTTTCGGAGCTGCCGGGCTGGCGGCAGGACAATCACCACGAAGCGGCAGCGGCGCTGGAGAAATCCTGCGCCCGTCTGGCAGGACTGCCGGACGCGCGTTCGCTGGGCGCCGACGGTCTGGCCGGAACGGTAGCGGACTGGCGCGCGCCATGCGCTGCACTGGGTGCGCTCGAGCGCAGCAACCGTGAAGCGGCGCGGCGGTTTTTCGAAGACTGGTTCGTTCCCCACCGCGCCCGGAACGGGTCCGAAACCGGCCTGTTTACCGGCTATTACGAACCCACGCTGGAAGCATCCAGAACCCGCTCCGAAACCTACGCCACCCCGCTCCATACGCGCCCGCAAGAACTTGTTATGGTGGCGTTGGGGGACTTCCGGCCCGATTTGAGCGGTCGGCGCATTGCCGGGCGGGTGGTCAACGGACAACTGAAACCCTACCCGTCGCGCAGTGAAATTGTCGCCGGCGCATTGAACGATCGCGGCCTCGAACTCGCCTGGGTTGCCGATCCCGTCGATGCCTTCTTCCTGCAGATCCAGGGGTCGGGCCGCCTCTCCCTCGACGACGGCTCAACCTTGCGTGTGGGCTATGCCGGCCAGAACGGACATCCCTACACGGCGATCGGCAAGGTTCTCATCGACGAAGGCGCCATGGCGCGCGAGGACGTCTCCATGCAGTCGATCCGCGCCTGGCTCGCCGCCCATCCCGACCAGGCAGAGCGAGTCATGAATGCCAACCGCTCCTATGTCTTTTTCCGCGCGCTTGCCGGCGACGGCCCCATCGGCGCGCAAGGCGTCGCACTGACGCCGGGCCGGTCGCTGGCAGTGGATCGCCGGTTTGTCCCCTTGTCGATTCCGGTATGGCTCGATACCACCGCACCGACCCCCGACGGCGCGGGCGGCACCCCGCTGCGCCGCCTCGTCATCGCGCAGGATACGGGCGGCGCCATTCGCGGCGCCGTGCGCGGCGACGTGTTCTGGGGTGCCGGAAAGGATGCCGCCGCCATCGCCGGACGCATGAACAGCAGCGGGCGCTATTTTCTGCTCCTGCCGCGCCTGCCCGCCACGGTCGGGCGCGAACCCGCTGACGCAATTCCATCCTGACAAGGGGGGTGTCCGCAAGCACTGCAACCGTCGGCGGCGAAATTGCGCGATTGCAGCAAATATGTCATTTTGCCGGGTAATTGCCGGCGACAACACTGTTTATTCAGGCGCGAGGAAAGGTAATCATGATGAGAATGCGGAGCGTAGCAAGTTTACTTGCGGTTTTACTTGCCATGGCCCTCGTGCCGGGATGTCAGATGGGGGCCGGCTTTGGCGGCACCAAGAAAGAACCCTCCGGCGCCTTCAACATGGCCGATATGCCGGTTGCCGAACTGGTCAGGCACTGGGGTCATTCCACCGCCGTGTCGCGAGACCCGGAAACCGATTGCGAAATGCGCATCTATCGTGCGCGCAGCGGGTTGGCGAAAGGTCCCCTCCTCTGCGCCGATTCCGCGGAGTCGGCAACCGGCCGCTGGTCGGTGCTGGGCGGCGGCGCCTATTGCCTCGTCTGGCGCAACCAGTCATGGGGCAATGCCTGCTACGCCTGGACGCATCTCGGCGGCGGCCAGTTTGCCTGGGAGCGCATATCCGGTGCCGGCGGAGCGGCGTCCGGCGAATGGCAGGACTACGCCGCCAATATGTACGGCATGTAGCCGTTCGCCCGCAATTCAGCCGCGAATCCCCCGTTTCCGGCGGGGGCCGGGGCCGCCGCCGCCGGGCGGCAGGAAAGGAACCGGCATGGCCAGGCCGCACCGCGTTGATATCGAACCCAGCCCGCGCCGTGTGCGCGCCCTATTCGCAGGCGCCACCGTCGCCGACAGCACCAACACGCTGCTGGTGCGGGAGACCGGCTACCGCCCGGTCTATTATTTCCCCTTTGCCGATATTGCTGCCGGCCTGCTTGCCGCCACCGACCACCACACACGCTGCCCCTACAAGGGCGAGGCATCCTATTGGACGATTTCGGCCAACGGGCGGACGGCCGACAATGCGGCCTGGGGATACCCGGAGCCGATTCCCGCGGCGGCAGCGCTGAAGGACCATGTCGCATTCTATTGGGACCGGCTCGATCACTGGTACGAAGAGGATGAGGAGATCTTCGTGCATCCGCGCGACCCCCATGTGCGCGTGGATGTCGTCGCCAGCCGCCGCCGGGTCCAGGTGCGCCACGCCGGCGTCGTGCTGGCTGACACGCGGCAAGCGCTGTTCCTGTTCGAAACCGGACTGCCCACGCGCCATTACATTCCGCCGGCCGACATACGCACCGACCTGCTGGCGGAGTCGGCGGCGGTCACGCGCTGCCCCTACAAGGGAATTGCCGCCTACCGCTCCGCGGTGATCGACGGCCGCACCTCGGAGGATATCGCCTGGGTCTATGAAGCGCCGATTGCCGAATGCCCGAGAATTGCCGGCCATATCTGCTTTTTTGCCGAACGGGTGGACGAAATCCGGATTGACGGCGTAGCGGTGCTGCGCCCCGACACCCCCTGGTCCCGCCCGCGGCAGAGTCCTTGACCGCCGGCGTGGTGGATGATGCGGCGGCATTTGCCGCCGCCCTGACGCCCGGTGCGCGTTTGCTCGGCGTTGATCTGGGAACCCGCACCCTCGGTCTGGCCTTGTCCGACCCGGGGCGGGTGATCGCCAGCCCCGAACAGACGCTGACGCGCGGCCGCTTTCGTGACAATGCAGCGCGCCTCGCCGACCTCTGCGCACGCGAACAGGTTGGAGGCGTGGTTGTCGGCCTGCCCCGCAACATGAACGGAAGCGAAGGGCCGCGCGCCCGGTCGGCGCGCGCCTGGGCCGGCAATCTCGCCGCCCGCCTGAACCTGCCGGTGCTGATGTGGGACGAGCGGCTTTCGACCGTCGCCGTCGAACGCGCCATGATCGCTGCCGACATGACGCGCGCGCGGCGTGCCGCGCGCCTTGACCGGACCGCCGCGGCGTGGATCCTGCAGGGCGCGCTGACAGCCCTCAGCGCGGCGCCAGCCGCACCGCCCCGTCAAGCCGGATGACCTCGCCATTCAGCATGTCATTGGCGTAGATCGCGGTCACCAGATCGGCATATTCTTCGGCCGTGCCCAGGCGCTTCGGGAACGGCGTATTGGCGGCCAGCGAATCCTGCACATCCTGCGGCAGCCCTTGCATCAGCGGAGTGAGAAACAATCCCGGCGCGATGGTCATCACGCGAATGCCGAATTGCGCGAGGTCGCGCGCTGCCGGCAGGGTGAGACCTACCAGCCCGCCCTTCGACGACGAATACGCCACCTGGCCGATCTGCCCTTCATAAGCGGCCACGGAGGTCGTGTTGACGATCAGCCCGCGGCAGCCGCCGGCATCAGGCTCGTTATGCTGCATGGCGTCGGCCGCCGCCTTCAGGGCATTGAAGCTGCCGACAAGGTTGATCATGATCACGGTCGTGTAGGAATCCAGCGGCAGCACCCCGCGGCGGCCGAGAATGCGGCCCGGGTTGGCGACCCCCGCGCAGCTCACCATCAGCGTCAGCGGCCCAAAAGCAGCGACCGATTCGCCGACCGCGGCCATCATGTCGGCCTCATCCACGACATCCAGGCGGCGGAAACGTGCGGCGGCGCCCAGCGCCGCGGCGTGCGCCTCGCCCTTGTCCGGATCGCGGTCGAGCAAGGTGACCTTGCCGCCCGCGGCGACGATACGCGCCGCAGTCGCGGCGCCGAGACCCGAAGCGCCGCCTGTGACAATGGCGTGGCAGTCGGCGATCTGCATGGTGGAAGCTCCTTTCCTGATGTGGCCTTACGGCAAAAACTGCTCGGTAATGATGCGTTCTTCCAGATTGTGTTCCGGGTCGAACAGCAGGACGAGTCGCGTGCGCGGGTCCTGCGCGATCGTTACGCGCGTCACGCCGCGCACTTCCGTATAGTCGGCAGTGGCACTGACGGGGCGGCGGTCCGCATCCAGCACATCGACGGTCAGCGTGGCGGATTCCGGCAGCAGCGCGCCGCGCCAGCGCCGCGGGCGGAAGGCGCAGATCGGCGTCAGCGCCAGCAGCCGCGACTCCAGTGGCAGGATCGGCCCGTAAGCGGAAAGATTATAGGCCGTACTGCCCGCCGGCGTCGCCATGATCGCTCCGTCGCAGACCAGGCGTTCAAGGCGTTCGCGCCCGTCGATCGACAGACGCAGATGCGCCGCCAGCCGCGTCTCGCGCAACAGCGACACCTCGTTGACTGCCAGCCCCTCCACCGTGCCTTTCTCGCCTTCTGCGATCATGCGCAGCGGGTGCAGTGTGGTGCGGGCTGCGGCCGCGATCCGCTCGGGCAGGCGGTCGGGCTGATAGCGGTTCATCAGAAAGCCCACCGTGCCGCGGTTTATGCCGTAGATCGGCACATCGCGCGCCATGAACCGGTGAAGCACTTCGATCATGAAACCGTCGCCGCCCAGGGCGACAATGACGTCCGCTTCCTCCGGCGCGCAATGGCCGTAGGCCTCACGCAGCGCGGCGCCGGCCTCTGCCGCCGCCGGATAGGCCGCAGCCAGGAAACTGAGTGCCGGGCGCGGCACGCGCGGCTTAGCCGCCGGTGACGCTCATATGGCGGGCGAGGGCAGGCCGCCGGTGACGACGATCAATGATGAAATCATGACCGCGCGGCTTGCGTCCGATCGCTTCGTCGATTGCCGCCATCAAGGGGCCGTCGCTTTCGCTTGCACGGAGCGGCGCGCGCAGATCTGCCGCATCCTCCTGTCCCAGACACATATACAATGTGCCCGTGCAGGTCAGCCGCACGCGGTTGCACGACTCGCAGAAATTATGCGTGAGCGGCGTAATGAAACCCAGCCGTTGCCCTGTCTCCTCCACGCGCACATAACGCGCGGGACCGCCGCTGGCATAGTCGATATCGGTCAGTGTCCAGCGCTTGCGCAAGCGGCTGCGCACCAGGGACAACGGCAGATACTGGTCCGTGCGGTCGCCGGTGATGTCGCCCAGCGGCATGGTTTCGATCAGCGTCAGGTCATGCCCCTCGCGCCCGCACCACGCGATCATGTCGTCGAATTCGTGCTCATTGACGCCTTTCAGCGCCACGGCGTTGATCTTCACGGCAAGTCCCGCCCGCTGTGCTGCGGCAATGCCGCTCAGCACTTTTTCGAGGCGGCCCCAGCGGGTGATTTCAGCGAAGCGCCCAGGGTCCAGTGTATCCAGCGAAACATTGACCCGGCGCACGCCAAGGTCGTGCAGTTCCTGGGCGAAGCGGCCGAGCTGGCTGCCATTGGTGGTAAGGGTCAATTCTTCCAGCGCGCCGCTGACAAGATGGCGCGAAAGGCTGCGAATCAAGCCCATGACGCCCTTGCGTACCAGCGGCTCGCCCCCCGTCAGCCGCAATTTGCGCACGCCCCGCGCAACGAAGGCGCTGCACAGCCGGTCGAGTTCCTCAAGCGTGAGAATTTCCGCCTTTGGCAGGAAGGTCATATCCTCCGCCATGCAGTAGACACAGCGAAAGTCGCAGCGATCCGTGACTGAAACCCGCAAATAGGTGATATGCCGCCCGAACGGATCAATCATGCCGCCGTCTCCCCGTATCCTGGTCCGAACTGCTGCCCGAGGGTTATATCCGGCCGTATATAATGCACCGCGTAGCGCGCAGCAAGCGGCGCCCGGCTGTTGATCCTCAGTCGATCTCGATCGCCAGAGTGCCTTCCTCCACCCCTTCCTGGCCTTCGGCGATATGAACCGCCGTCACGACTCCGTCCGCTTCCGCCTCGAACGGAACTTCCGTTTTCATCACCTCCATGATGAACAGCTCGTCGCCGGCGGCGACCTTGTCGCCTGGTTTGACAAGTACCTTCCATATGTTGCCGGTGACTTCGGTGAGTATCTGCTGCGCCATTCGGGGCCTCCCTGTGCGCGACATTGGCAAGCCCCGCCCTGCGCTGTCAACTGCGCCCCGACGGATTATCCCGAAGGCGGCGTCTGTGCCATACTCACGGGCGTGGCGGGGCCTTGACGGGCGAGTCCGTAGGACTACTTCCCCTGAAGGCGGCCCGCGCCGGGAGCAATGCGCATGAAGTTCTTTGTCGACACCGCGAACCTTGACGAAATCCGTGATCTGGCGGCGACCGGGCTGCTCGACGGTGTAACCACCAACCCGTCGCTGGTTGCCCGCACCGGGCAGCCGTTCCGCGAGGTCATTGCCGGAATCTGCGCCGTCGTGCCAGGGCCGGTGAGCGCGGAGGTAACCGCCACCGACGCCGAAGGCATGGTTGCCGAGGGGCGCCGGCTTGCCGGGATCGCCAGTAATGTTGCGGTCAAGGTACCCCTGACATGGGACGGGCTGAAAGCCTGTCGTCAATTGCGCGATGCGGGAATCCTGGTCAATGTCACCCTGTGTTTCGCGCCGGCGCAGGCCTTGTTGGCAGCCAAGGCGGGCGCCAGTTTCATTTCTCCCTTCATCGGTCGCCTTGATGATCTGGCGCAGGACGGCATGCAGCTCATTGCCGATATCTGCACGATCTACCGCAACTATCCGCAGTTCGACACGGAAGTGCTGGTGGCTTCGATACGCAGCCCGCGTCACGTGGTTGAAGCAGCGAAGCTGGGCGCCCATGTCGCCACCCTGCCTCCCGCGGTCCTGCGCAGCCTGGCGCAGCATCCGCTCACCGACAAGGGCCTTGCCGCGTTTCTTGCCGACTGGCGCAAGACGGGGCAAAGCATTCGATAACCGATGACCCGGTTGCACCAGTGCCCGCGGCGGTGTTGACGGGGCCGCAGGCCGGCGCGGCGCCGGACCTCGCGCGCGCCATCGCCGACTGGCGCGACTGGCTGGCGGCGGAGCGCCGCGCCTCACCCCATACGTGCGACGGCTATGCGCGCGACCTGAATGCCTTTGTCCACCATGTCGCGGAGCGCCGCGGCGGTCCGGTCAGTATTGCCGTGCTCGCCGGTCTCCGCGCGGCCGACTTCCGCGCCTGGCTCTCCCACCAGCGGCAGCGCGGTCTCGGCGCTGCCAGCACCGCGCGCGGCCTGTCCGTCATTCGCGGATTTTATCGCTGGCTCGACCGCCGGGGGATCGCCCACAATCCCGCCATCGGCGGTGTGCGCACGCCGAAACAGCCGCACCGCCTGCCGCGCCCGCTGGCCCGGGGCGACGCTGCGGCGCTGACCACCGAAATCGGCGATCTTTCTGACGAACCGTGGGTTGCGGCGCGTGACACGGCACTGCTGACACTGCTTTACGGGTGCGGGCTGCGCCTGGGCGAGGCTCTGGCGCTGAATTGCAGCGCCTTCGCCAACGCGCCCGAGTCGCTGCGAATCGTCGGCAAGGGCAACAAGGAGCGGCTGGCGCCCCTGTTGCCGGCGGTGACGCGCAGCATCGACGCCTGGCTCGCCGTGCATCCGGGCGGCGCTGCGGCGAACGCGCCCCTGTTTGTCGGCGTACGCGGCGGACGGCTCAGTCCCGGCGTTGCGCAGCGCCAGATGCGCCGCGCGCGGGCGCTGCTCGGCCTGCCGGAATCGGCAACGCCGCACGCGCTGCGCCACAGCTTTGCCACGCACCTGCTGGCCGCCAGCAGCGACCTCCGTGCCGTGCAGGAACTGCTGGGCCATGCCAGCCTGCGGACCACCCAACGCTATACCGCCGTCGCCGATGCGGACCTTCTGGCCGCGTATGAGGCGGCGCATCCACGTGCCCGCTCACCGCGCCGCGCCGCGCCGCGCGCGCAGGATCGCAGCCAGCCCCTGGCGAAAACCGGGATACCGTAGCGGCGTTCCGAGGAGCCTGTGCATACGCGTGTTCGATACGCGGCGATTATCCGACCAGAACTCGCGCGCCATGGGCGTCATGTCCGCCGCCGCTTGCGCGAACGGAACCAATGGCGGCGGCTCCCGGTCCAGCAGGGCGCACGCATAGGCGACGAGGTCTGCCGCCGCGGCGGGTTCATCATCGCAGACATTGAGCACCAGACCTGATTCGGGCGCTGCCGCCGACACCGCCAGAACCGCCGCCGCGTCGGCCACATGGATGCGCGAGAATTTGTGGCCGGGCTTGTCGATACGCTGCGCTGTGCCGGCCTCGATGCGGTCGAACACACTGCGTCCGGGGCCGTATATCCCCGCCAGGCGAAAGACATGAACCGGCTGCGGCACGGCTCGCCAGGCGGTTTCGGCAGCGGCGCGCGCCCGTCCGCGCCGACTGACCGGCGCGACGGGCGTCATCTCGTCCACCAGCGCGCCGCCGCGGTCGCCATACACGCTGGTCGCGGAGAGATATCCGACCCACGCCAGACCGCGCTGCGCCGCCAGCGCCTGCCCCCATACCGCCAGCACCGGATCGTCGCCCCCTGTCGGCGGCACCGAACTCAGCACATGGGTGACATCGCCCGGGATGCAGCTATCGGCAAAGGGAAGCGGATTGACCCCCGCAGCGGCGAGGGCGGCGCGCCCGTCATCGCGGCGAGAAGTTGCGCTGACGCGCCCGCCGGCGGCCAGCCACTGCGCCGCCCATGCGCGCGCCGTATAACCGAAACCGAAACAAAGCAGATGCTGCCCGTTCATGGTAGGTTTTCTCTCCCATGCGTTCATTCCGCCGCCGCGTTCCATTCTTCCCGGACTGCTGGATCGCCTTCCTGCGATGCGTGCCGGGCACGCAGGGCCGCGAACGACGCCGGGGCTTCCAGACGCGCCAATGCCCACACGGCGGCGGCGCGTACCAGAGGCGACGGATCATGCAGGCGCGCCCGAGCGCACCCGGCGAGTGCCGCGTCGCCGCTGTTTCCTGCTGCGATCAGCACATTGCGGACGAACCGGTCGCGCCCGATGCGCTTGACCGGCGAACCGGCAAACAAGCTGCGAAACTTCGCATCATCGAGTGCGGCCAGGGCAGCAAGGCGCGGGGCATTGAGTTTGTCCCGCGACGTCAGTGCCGGCTCCGCGGTCGGCGCCGCAAACTTGTTCCAGGGGCACACGGCGAGACAATCATCGCAGCCATAGATGCGGTTGCCCATGGCCGCGCGCAGCGCGCGCGGAATGTGTCCCTTGTGTTCGATGGTCAGATAGGAAATACAGCGCCGCGCATCGAGCCGGTAAGGCGCCGGAAACGCATCGGTCGGGCAGGCATCCAGGCAGCGGCGGCAGCGCCCGCAATGATCGCCTTCTGCCGTGTCGTGCGCCAGTTCCAGGGTGGTCATCAGCGCTCCGAGAAACAGCCATGAGCCGTGCCGGCGCGAGACCAGATTTGTGTGCTTGCCCTGCCAGCCCAGTCCGGCGGCGGCGGCCAGCGGTTTCTCCAGCAATGGCGCGGTATCCACAAACACCTTGACGTTGCCGCCAAGCCGCGCCGCAACCCAGCCCGCAAGCTGTTTCAGCCGGCCCTTGAGCAGCCGGTGATAGTCGCGATTGCGCGCATGAACTGAAATGGCGCCGGCGGTGCGGTCGCCGAGAATGGCGAGCGGATCGCCTGCCGGGCCGTAATTTGCCGCTACCATGACCAGGCTGCGGGCTTCCGGCCACAGCGCGTTGGGATGGCGCCGGCGCGCCAGCGTATCCGCCATCCAGCCCATGTCGCCATGCATGCCGGCGGCGATAAAGTCCGCCAGACGTTGTCCCGCCTCACCGCCGCCGTCCGGGCAGGTCATGCCGACGGCATCAAAACCCAGCGCCAGCGCGCGGCTGCGAATGCGGCGCGCCGCTTCCGCAGGCGGCGGGGGTTTACAGCGGGATGCCCTCATGAGCGGCGCGTCCTTGTCATGCCGCAGGCGGAAATGCGCCGTAACGGCTCGCGTCATGCTATAGGGTGGGAGCATGACTCTCATCGACCCCCATGAAGATATCATTCAGCCGTTTCGCGTCGATGCCCTTGACGGCCTCGGGCGGCTGGTGCGATTGGGCCCGGCGGTCCACGACATTCTGTCACGCCACGCCTATCCGCATGCGGTTTCCGTGCTGCTCGGCGAGGCTCTGGCCTTGACGGCGGCGCTGGCCGGCTCGCTCAAGTTCGAAGGCACCTTCACCACCCAGATGCAGGGCGACGGCCCGCTTCACCTGATGGTGGTCGATTACGGCACCGACGGTAGTTTGCGCGGCTATGCCGGGTTCGACCGTGCGCGGCTGGCCGAAGACGAGGCCCTTCCGCCGTCGGCGCCCGGCGATACCCGCCTCTTCGGCCGCGGACACATGGCGTTCACCATCGACCAGGGGCCGGAAACGGAACGCTATCAGGCGCTGGTGGCATTGGAAGGCGACTCGCTGGCGGCGAGCGCACATGGCTTCCTGGCGAGGTCCGAGCAACTGCGTTCCAGCGTCCATGCCGCGGCGGTGCACTGCCCGGGCGAAGATGGCGGCTCCGACCACTGGCGCGCCGGCAGCCTCATCATGCAGCAAATGCCGCGCAGCGACGGACGCACCGAGAGTGAGGATGACGCCCGCTCCGAGCGCTGGGCGGAAACCGAACGGCTGCTGACACGGCTGCGGCGCGCCGACCTTGCCGACCCGCTCGCTTTTCCGCGCGTGTTGATCGGGCCGCTGTTCGCCGGGCATGATGTGCGGCTGCACCCGGCGCGCGACCTCCATTTCGCCTGCCGCTGCACGGAGGCGCGCGCCGCCGCCGTCGTGAACGCCATTCCGCGCCGTGAACGCGCCGCGCTGGCCGATGACGGGCGCATCGAAGTGCGGTGCGATTTCTGCAACACACCCTATGCGTTCGATCTGGACGGCGCTCCTATCGTCGAAACGTGACGATGGAAACCGCGCCGCACGATGCGAAATCCTGGCAGGGGAACACCATGACAGGCACACCGAAACAGTACCGGAGGACGGACAGTCTGAAGCCTCTCACAGGCCTGTTGCTGGCAGCGATGCTGGTGCTGGCGGCCTGCGATACGCCGCCGCAGCTCCATTATCCGGAGATTTCCTTTGCCGACCGCCCGCCGCTGCGCATCGCCGCTGCAAGCCTGGAAATCGTCGATGCCTATTCGCCACCGCTGGCGCCGCCGCATGTCGAACATCTGGCGCCGGCAGTGCCCAGCATCGTGTTCCGGCGCTGGGCCGAACGGCGCCTGATACCGGCCGGCGGGGGTGCGCATCTGCGTGTCACCATTGAGGATGCGCGGATCGTCGAAACGCCGCTGCCGGTCAACGAAACGCTGATGGACAATCTGACAGTGGAACAGGCGGCTCGGCTCGACGGATATGGCGCCGTATCCGTGGCGTTGATCGGGACGGCGGGCGACGAACTGGCGCGTGTGCGCGGCGAAGCGATGCGCAGCCGCTCGATTCCGGAGGACGCGACAATCAATGAGCGCAGGGAACTGATGTACCAGATTACCGAATCGCTGGCGCGGGCGCTGGACGGCGTTCTGGAGGAGCACATTCTCAGGCATTTCGCCGACTGGCTGCGGCAGGGTTCCGGTGAGGTGCGGTCGTAACCGTTGCGGCAGAGTTCAATGCGTTATATTTGCTGCTGCCATGTATTCGACACTATGTTTCCATATTTCCGGCGTCTTGTAGCCCTAGTCTGCTTTGTTGAAGCGTCATGCAAAGGATTGGCTGGCGCTAAAGGGCTCATACAAGACTGCGATGGCGGCTGATATTTTAGACGCTGTTGGGAGGGATTTTCAATGCTGGCGAAAAGGTTGAAGATCGCCCGCGCTGCAGCGGGGTATTCGCTCAGGGACCTTTCGGCAAAAATTGACAAGCGTGTTACTGCACAGGCAATCGGCAAATACGAACGGGGCGAATCCATGCCCGATTCTGGCGTACTTGTTGCGCTGGCCGAAGCCCTCAAGGTTTCCACCGACTATCTCCTCGGCGAACAGGAAATGGTGTTTGAAGGGGTGGAATTCAGGAAGACCAAGGGAGTCGGGCGCCGCGATGAGATGCGCCTCGAAGCCAGCATAATCCGCTTGCTCGAATGCTATCTGATGGTCGAGGAACTGCTCGGCCTGCGCAGCGTGGAATGGCGCTATCCGCGCGAAGCGCCCTATCCCGTGGTGCGCGACATAGCAGAGGCCGACCGCGCCGCCCAGGCGCTGCGCTCCCATTGGGACATCGGTACCGATCCCGTCCCCAATTTTTTCGAATTGTTGGAGGAGCAGGGGATCAAGGTCCTGCCCGCCGACCTGCCCGACATAGACGGCCTTACGGCGCGCGTGCGGCGTCGGCAAAAACCCTCGGTCACGGTCATTCTCGTCAATGACCGGCACTCCAGTGAGCGGCAACGCTTCACCCTCGCGCGCGAACTCGGCCACCTGATCATGAACATTGCCGCGACGATCGACGCGGAGCGTGCGGCGAACCGTTTTGCCGGCGCCTTCCTCATGCCGGCGGAAAGCCTGTGGGCAGAGGTCGGAAAGCACCGCACCTCCCTTGGCGGCAGGGAGCTCGCCGCCCTCAAGAAACGCTTCGGCGCCAGTATTCACGCGCTTACCTATCGCTGCCTGGATCTCGGCATTATCGGCGCCCCGCTGTTCCGGAAACTTATCGCCGAATATGACCGGCTCGGCTGGCGCCGCGCGCATTACAGCGAACCCTATGCCCTCCCACGTGAACAGGCGACACGCTTCCAGCGCCTGACCTTTCGCGCCTATGCGGAAGGCGCTCTCACCGAACAGAAGGCGGCGGAACTGCTCGGCCTTTCGGCGCGCCAGCTCAGCGCCGGCATGAATGTCGCCTCCGCCGTGGAAACCACTGAACCCGAATAATTCACGTTGAGGATTTATATGGGTTGGCGGGCGTGGACTAAGGTATTGAAACGGCGTATGAATAGGTATGCGAACTGCTCATAACGCCAACACCGCAGAAACCCCCGCCCGCCATGTCCGATCATACGCCGTTTCTCCCCGGTTTGTCACCTTTGAAAGGCCGCTCGCTTCACCTTCGGTTCGATGCTGGTGCCCTGTCTTCGAACGGCGGTGCGCTGATACTGCGTGAAATCGAACGCAAGCTCGGCATCGCCAACTTGATGGCGTCGTGCGTTGTCGACCGAAGACGCGCAGAGCGCACCCGGCACGATTACGCCACCATGATCCGGGCCCGTATGATGGCCATTGCGTGCGGCTGCGAAGACTGCAACGACCTTGATGCGCTGCGTCACGACCCGGCTCTCAAGATTGCCTGCGAGCGCCTGCCTGAGGCGGAGATCGGCCTGCCATCGCAACCCACCCTGTCGCGGTTTGAGAACCTGCCCGATTGGCGCGCGCTGGTGCGCATGGGGCAGCGCTTCATCGACCTGTTCTGCGACAGCTACCGCACTGTGCCGAAACGCATCGTGCTGGACATCGACGACACAATCGACCGCACTTATGGCGCTCAACAACTGTCCTTGTTCAGCACCCATGCGGGCGGGCGGTGCCTGCAACCGATCCACATCTACGAAGCGCGGAGCGGCAAACCGGTTGCCTGTGTCCTGCGACCGGGCAAGCGGCCTTCCGGTGTCGAGGCGGCGCGCGTGCTGCGCTTTGTCATCCAACGCATTCGCACCCTGTGGCCACGAACAGAGATCATGGTGCGCGGCGATGGGCATTATGGGACGCCGGAGGTCATGGACCTGCTCGAACAGAGGAACTGCCCCTACATGTTCGGATTACCCGGCAATGCGCGCCTGCACGACATCGCCCGGCCCTGGGGTGAAGATACCGCTGTCCGCCGCGCCCGAAGCGGCGAGAAGACCCTGCGCCGCTGCTACCAGGCCAGCTATGCCGCCCAGAGCTGGTCAAGGCCGCGCCGCATCATCGCCCGCGTCGAGGCATCCATCAAGCACGGCGTGTGCACCCGCTTCATCGTCACCAATCTCACAGGCCGCGCCGCCTGGCTCTACAAGAAGGTCTATTGTGTCCGCGGGCGTATGGAGAACATGATCAAGGAGCACAAGCGTTACACCCAGTCCGACCGCACTTCATGCCATCGCTGGGAAGCCAACCAGTGCCGCCTGTTCCTCCACACTGCAGCCTACTGGCTGCTCTGGCAACTCAGAAGCGCGGCATCAAGGCGCTCGCGTTGGCGAACCGCCACATTCCATACAATCCGCACCACATTCCTGAAAATCGCGGTGCGGGTTCAGCAGCGGAAATCCCGTATCGCCCTCTCGATATCCCGGCATACGCCAAACCAGCCGATGCTCGCGATCATGCTCCAACGCATCGCCGCTCAAGGGCCTTGACAGGTGCGGCAAGTGCCGCAGATCAGCCCCAAACACCAACCCCCAACCAAGACAAATCAGCCACGCAAAACCCGTAACCCCGGGCGAAAAAACTCGCCTGTACGACAACTAATTCTACCGTCATGAATAATGCGGGGTCACTAACTCGAACACGATTACAGTGGATGAAGCCCTGTCATAGTGCGCCTTCGGCGCGAACTGGCGCCTGCCGCGCAATCCCGTCATAATCGGCCGCAGCAGGGAGAACCGACCGCGAAGGAGAACCACCATGGGAGCTCAGGTACAGGCCGCTGCGCCAGCTCGTGACAGGAGCCTTACCGTCAGCCGCGCCGCCGACGGCGCGTTCGAAACCGATGGGTTGCGTGAGGAATTCGTCTATCGCGACCTGGGTGCTGCCGACGCCACCCATGGCGGCGTGCATGCCCATATCATCAAGGCCAGACACCTGCGCGGCGGCCATAACGGACTGCACCGCCACATTGTGGATTTCCAGTTCGCCATGGTGCTCGAAGGCTGGGTCAGCTTCTTCTATGACGGCCACGGTGAAATACTCTACCGCAAGGGCGACGCGGTAACCGTGCCGGGCGGTTTACTCCACGAACTGCGTGACTATTCGGAAGACCTCGAACTGCTCGAAATTACCTCCCCCGCAATATACGACACCATCCGGGAAGATGGTTCGCGCATGCCGACACCCGGACAGAAGGAACGCATCGGCGAGCGTCTCGCCGAGGGGCAATGACCGCCGCTGCCGCCTGGCGTGGATATGACCGCGCCGCGCTCGACGCCCAATACAACAATCGCCGGCGGTTCCCTGATTATGTGACGCGCTTTGCCGCCTGGGCGGAATGGAGCGCCGAAACGCGCACGCGCCGCCACGGCCGATGCGACATTGCTTTCGGCGGCCAGCCCATCGAAAGGCTGGATGTGTTCCCCGCCGGCGCCGGCGCACCGATCTGGCTGTTCATCCATGGCGGCTACTGGTATTCGCTCGACAAGAGCGACTTCTCCTATGTCGCCGACGGCATGGCGCCGCACGGCGTCACCACCGCGGTCAACAATTATGTCCTGGCGCCGCATGCCGATATGGACGAGATCGTGCGCCAGAACCGCGCCGCCGCGGCATGGCTGTGGCGCCATGCTGACTCTTTCGGCGGCGACCGAAACCGCATCTACGCGACCGGCCACTCCGCCGGCGGGCATCTGGCGGCCATGCTGCTGGCCACCGACTGGCCGTCCTTCGCCGGCGATCTGCCGCCGGACCTCGTAAAGGGCGCCTGTTCGATATCGGGGCTGTTCGAGCTAGAGCCCCTCCGCCTCTCCTATCTCAATGAAACGCTGCGCCTGAGCGAGGAAATGGCGGCGCGCAACTCGCCGGCCTTGCTTGACTATCCGCAATCCGCGCCGCTGTTCGTGATCGTCGGGGAGGACGAGTCGCCGGAATATCACCGCCAGTCGGCCGACATGGCGGCAAAATGGCGCCGCCTCGGCTATCCGTGCGAGACACTCACCCCGAATGATCTCGACCACTTTGCCATCGTGGATTCGCTGATCGACCCGGACGCTGACCTCGTTCGCCGCCAACTCGCCCACATGCCCTGGTAGGCTCAGCGCCGCCGGGACCACATTTCTGCGGCGGACCCGGTAAGGGTCGCTGTCCTTCGTTTGCAAGTTCGACGGATCGTCGGCTGTGCGGCGGCTCACCGGTAATGAGGTACCGTACGAGGTTCAGCGTCGTCGAGACCCATCGTATTCCTTCGTCGTGCCGCGCAACGCGCCGAAGGTCCTCAATGCCGAAGCGTTTGCGCAATGCGTGAGCGGATGCCGGCTTCTTGTAATCGGGCCAAAGGCTCCGCAATCTCCGTGTGGCATCGTCAGCCGTCGGCCGTTGCGTCTCCTGACCGCGATGCAGCCGCAGCAAAAGGCTCTCCAGGTTCGGCTTGAGGTAAACGCCGTATAACCCGTATCGCTCCAGGGCCGCCGCGGGATCGCGCCCGGATCGTATGTCTCCCCGTAACCGATCAGAGTCCAGCAGGACGAATCCGGCATTGAACGGGTCGTTCGGAGATTGTTCGCGATCATAGCGTGCATTGGCAAACTGCACGATAGCAAGACTGTCTCCGCCTCCGGCGACGTGAATATCCAGATGAACCCGGAGCCCTTGCTCGTCGCAAAGAAATTGCAGCCAGGCCGCCAGGGACTGTTCGCTTTCACCTTCCGCAGCGACAAAGAAGCGTGTCCTCCGGAGAACGCGCGATCGCCGGCGAGGCATCTGTCAGCCGAACACCGGCTGACCGCCCAGCGAACCGCCACGATACAACTTGTGCAAATCCACGCCCCGACGCAGGCCTGCCACGTCGCCAAGGCCGTAGGCATCTGTCGCCCCATTGGGAGCTTTCTCGGTGATGAACACCTCCTCCTTTTCCAGTCCATCGAGAAGGGACACGTTGTGAAGGGAGCAGATCAGTTGCGCGTTGCGGGGATTGGTGTCCTCCCGCCGGAACCAGTCGAGAATTTCCGCCATGAGCTCCGTGTGGAAGTCGGAGTCGAGCGAGTCCATGACAGCGATACCGCCGGTTTGGAGCACGAAATTCAACTGTGGAAATATGGTCACAAAGTGGTGCGTTCCCGCAGATTCGTTCACAAGGTGAATCGGCGCATCCAGACCGTTATGCTTGAACCACAAGTGCCATGTTCCGTCGTGCGCCCGCCGGATATCCATCTCCTCGATGCCGAAATCGAAACGCCGCACGCGATCCGAAACCTTGGATATCAGTGCAGAATTATCGCGATAATGCCGGATCAATGCGTCTCTGTCCGGTCGCCATGGGTCGGGATCGTGGCGAACTATGTTGCGTTGTACATCGCGCAAGTCCTGCGCCATTTTCGCGAACGGATGCACGTCCATTCGCCCCAACGCGGAGATCGCGGAGGTGTTCGGTGGAATGGACGACAGGCGTTGGTCGCTCTGTCGCAGACTCAGTCCCCGGGCAATATACACAGGCTCGCCCTCGCACCGTTCGAGCATGCGCTTGGGGCGCCCCTTCGGATGAACGAAAAGTGCCTCGTATCCGACCTTCCAGGGGTCGCTACTGCGGTCGATCTCGACGACATAGCGGCATAGAGACGTTTCGCTGTCGTCCGTACCGAACCACCGCGCATCCAATTCCACCTCGATCCGTATCGGCCGGTCCCGCATCTCGGTGTTCAAAAAAGGGGGGAATGCCGCCTTGAGGTCGAAACCCGGATGTAGGTAGGAGTTTGCGGCGAAATCGATCACCTCCGTCAGGGCGCGCAGCAGGGTGGTCTTGCCGGCGCCATTGGGGCCGATCAAGGCGGCGACGGTGGGCAAGCGCATCCCCGGCTTCGATGCGCTCGGTCGGAAACAGGGCAAGGCTGGTGTCGTACCGGGAATGCGGAAATCTAGCATCACGTCATCCCGGACAGAACGATAGTTTGTGACGGAAAACCAGTGTATCATACGCCCTTCCTCGCATGATATCGTCATCTACGATTGATAATCGCATAATTTTGCCAGGTTGAGAAGGCAGAAATTGTGGAGCAGTCCGGGCCGGTTGTCCTGGGCGAGCACGATGTAGCAACCGCCGATATCGGCGAGGGCCTGCCGCTGGTATCCCGCTACCGTGCCGGCTCGGCGAATGACTCGTTCAGACAAGCAGGCAACCCGGTCGAAAATACCACCGTCGGCGGTATCGAACGCTGGAAACCCGGCCGCCGGTTGCCCGTGCCGAAGGCGGCAAATACCTGTATGCTGATGCACAATACGTGCGGCACTCCCTCCTTTCGCGAGCCGACAGGCCTCGTTGGCAAGGTCCCCGCGGCTCCGACCGGACGGACGCCGCGACGCCGGATCGACAATTTCGCAGGAAAATCGGCACGGCAACCCAGGGAAAGGAGAAACTGCCATGGCCCGCCACAAGCATGTGATCAACATCAACGATGTCGAGCCGAAGGAAATCTCGGTCGCCGACAAGTTCCACCATGTCGTCAGGGGGTTGGGAAGCTCGACCGGCAATGTCGAGCTGGGCTGCAGCCATTTCAGGGTCGCCCCCGGAAAATACGCCTTTCCGAAACACTCCCACATTCGCAATGAGGAAGCCCTCTACATCCTCGAAGGGACCGGTACGCTGACAATCGGCGACGAAGAAATCGTGGTGTCGGCAGGCGACTACGCCGCGCTGCCGGTCGGCAGGCACCTCGCGCACAAGCTGGTCAACACCGGCGATGCCGACCTCGTTTATCTGTGCCTGTCAACCAACCACATGCCCGAAATCACCGAATATCCGGACTCGGGCAAGGTCGGCGTGCTCGGCGGTGCGGACTGGAACCAGGGACTGGCCGACTTCTACGCCGGCAAGGACATATCGGACGACTATTTCTTCCGATTTTATCTCGGCGACACCCATGTGAACTATTTCACCGGCGAGATCGACGAGTAACGCCGGCAAGCCCCCGCCGTGGCATATGCCGCGGCGGGAAGCCTCCCGGCCCGGCCGGTCCCGTATTCAAACCCACCCTGATATTCGCGCATCCGGCGTCCGCGGCCTTGAGCAGGCCGAATGCCGGGGCCATATTACGGGCAACTCCCGGGAGATTGCGAGCAAATGGGAAATACCGCCATGACTGAACCGGCCGCGGACGTATTGTATGAGACCCAACAAGCCGGCTCCTTCCGGTACATGACGCCGTCCACCGAGTCATCGCTCTTCCGTAACGGCAAAGTACTGACCCGGCGCGACCTTGATGGCAGCGACAGCGGCTCCGAAGGCATCGATCTCGAAAGCCGCGAAATGGCCATCGTCGATGCGCGCATGCTCGCACCCGACGAGCGGCCGACGCTGGCGGCAAACGGCTTCGAACTGCTCGACCGGCCGACGGCCCGTCCTGATCTAGACTTTCTCGATCACGAGGCCGTGGTGCGAAGCTATTATCCCGAGTGCGCGGCGATCATGAAGGCGGCAACCGGCGCCGCCGCCGTCGTGGCGTTTGACCACAATGTGCGCTCGGCCACCGGCAAGTCCGACAAGCAGCGTATCGCCGGCGGACAGCAGGTGCAGGGCCCCGCCCATGTCGTTCACGGCGACTACACGCTGACCAGCGCGCCCAAACGGCTGCGCGATCTGGCCTGCCCGCCAACCCGCAATGATACCTACCGCACCACGCTTGCCGAGGGGGACACGCTGCTTGACCCCGACATGGTGGAGAAGGCCATTGCCGGCGGGCGCTTCGCGCTCGTCAATCTGTGGCGCAATATCGCGCCGGAACCGGTGGCCACGCAACCGCTTGCGCTGTGCGATGCCGCGACCGTGGAGCCGCAGGAACTGGTGGTTTTCGAAATTCACTACAGCGACCGCATCGGCGAGAATTATTTCGCCAAACACAATGCGCGGCACCGCTGGGTGTATTGGTCACGCATGACGCGCCACGAGGCGCTGCTCATCAAGCAGTGGGACTCGGCGGGCGAACTGGCCCGGACGAACGGCGCCCGTCCCGACGCCGACAGCGGCGGTCAGTCCTCCACCTTCAGCTTCCACAGCGCCTTCAAGGACCCTGCTACCCCGCCCGACGCCCCCGACCGCTGGAGCATCGAAGTTCGCTGCGCCCTGATATACGGACAGGAGTGAGGAAAATCCGCCGGGTTCGGGCACTCCCCGAACGCCGGCATGTCGCTGCGAGGCCGCCGAAATCACCTCGCTCGGAATCGAGTCAACCCTGAACTGACTCCATCGCCACGGTCCACGCATGGTTGAGCGGGCCGTGACCGGCGCCCAGCCCCGGGGCTGAGGCAATTGCGCGCTGCACATAGGTGCGCCCGCGCGCTACCGCTTGCGTCAGGTCGAGGCCCTGTGCCAGGCCCGCTGCTATCGCGGACGCGAGCGTGCACCCCGTGCCGTGAGTATGGCGCGTGTCGAGGCGCTCTCCCGCAAAACGCCGCTCGCCTTCGCGGTCGACCAGGAGGTCGACCAGCGTGGTTCCTGCCATATGCCCGCCCTTGAGAAGCACCGCCCGCGGTCCCAGTGTCAGAATGCGCGCCGCCGCGCGCCGCATGTCGGACTCGCCGGCAATGTTCATGCCGGACAGGTGCGCCGCCTCCGGCAGGTTGGGAGTCACCAGCCGCGCGCGAGGCAGCAGCCGCTCCACCAGCGGACCGCGTGCTGCCTTGTCGAGCAGGGGGGCGCCCCCTTTGGCGTACATGACCGGATCAACCACCAACGGCGGCGCCATTGCCCGTTCCGGCAGCGCGTCTGCCACGGCTTCGATCACTTCCACCCGGTGCAACATGCCGGTTTTCACCGCATCGGCGCCGATATCGTCCAGAACGACACGGAGTTGCGCTGCGATAAACGATGCTGGCACCTCATGCACCGCTTCGACGCCAAGCGTGTTCTGCGCCGTCAGTGCGGTCACTGCCGTGGCGGCATAACCGCCGAGTGCCGTTACCGTCTTGATGTCAGCCTGAATGCCTGCGCCGCCGCCGGAATCCGAGCCGGCGACGATCAACACGCGGCCTTTCACCGCACCGCCTCGATGGCGCCGATCACCTGCGCCACTGCCGCCTCCACACGCGCGATATCCTCACCCTCGGCCATGACCCGCGCCTTGTTCTCGGTTCCCGACATGCGGACAAGAAGCCTGCCGTCAGCCCCCAGCGCCTGCTCCGCCTTCGCGATCGCATCCGTCACCTGTGCGCTATGCAAGGTCTCGGCTCGACATGGCGCGCTGCGCAGGATTTGCGGCAGCGGCGCAAACCGGCGCGCCGCCAGGCTGGCCGGACGCCCGTCGGCGATCACCACGGACAGGGCCTGCAAGGCCGCCACCAGGCCATCGCCCGTCGTCGCGTAATCGGTGAGTATCAGGTGGCCTGACTGCTCGCCGCCCACATTGTACCCGTGCTGCCGCATATGCTCGATGACATGCCGGTCACCGATGTCGGTTCGGGCGAGATGCAGGCCGCGTCCCGCAAGGTGGCGTTCCAGGCCGGCATTGGACATGTGCGTGCCGACCACGCCGCCGCCGCTCAACCGGCCCGCAGCGTGAAAATGCTCTGCCACCATGGCGATGATCTGGTCGCCGTCGATTGGCGCCCCTGTCTCGTCGCACATGACCACGCGATCCGCATCGCCGTCCAGCGCGATGCCGATATCGGCGCCATTTTCGACCACCGCCTTTGCCACCGCCTCCGGCACGGTCGAACCGCAATCGCGGTTGATGTTGAATCCGTCCGGCGCCACGCCGACCGGCACCAGTTTCGCACCCAGTTCCCACAATACGGTCGGCGCAACGCGATAGGCGGCGCCGTTGGCACAATCCACCGCGATGGTCAGCCCTCCCAGCGTCTGCGCCTTCGGAAACGTCGCCTTGGCGAACTCGATATAGCGGCCGGCGGCATCGTCCAGCCGCTGCGCCCGGCCCAGATCGCTCGCCTCGGCCAGGTGACCCGCGGCACCGTTCGAAAAATGTGACTGAATCTCCGCCTGCATGGCATCGGACAGCTTGAATCCGTCCGGCCCGAACAGCTTGATCCCGTTATCGTGATAAAGATTGTGAGAGGCCGATATCATCACGCCCAGATCGGCCCGCAATGAGCGCGTCAACATGCCCACCGCCGGAGTCGGCATAGGGCCGACAAGAATCACATCCATCCCCAGCGAAATGAATCCCGCCGTCAGCGCAGGCTCCAGCATATACCCCGACAAGCGCGTATCCTTGCCGATCACGACATGATGACGGTGCTGCCCGTTCGTGAACGCAGCGCCCGCCGCCATGCCGATGCGCAGCGCCATTTCCGCTGTGATCGGCTCCACATTGGTGCGCCCGCGCACGCCGTCAGTGCCGAACAGATCAAGCGTTCGGCTATATGTCTCGCTCCTCATGACGCCGGACTCTAACCGCCTCCTTCCTGTGCTGCCAGAGCCTGCCACAGGGCGCGCGCCTGCGCAGTCTCGGCAACATCGTGCACGCGCACCATTTGTGCGCCGCGATCCCACGCCGCCAGCGCCAGCGCCAGTGACCCCGGCAGCCGCCGCTCGGCCGCTGGTCGCGGCGAGCCGGCAAAATGCGCGATTGTGCTCTTGCGCGAAGCACCCACCAGCAAGGCGCAGCCAAGGCCGTGAAATAGCGCCGTTGCGTCGATGAGCCGCATATTGTGCGCCGGAATTTTTCCGAACCCGAATCCGAAATCCAGCGCAAGCCGCGTGCGCGCTATGCCAGCCTTCTCGCAAACCGCAATTCGCTCGGCAAAATAATCGAAGATATCCAGTGCCGCATCGTCATAACGGGGCTTGTCCTGCATCGTGCGCGGGTCGCCCGCGCTGTGCATCAACACCACTCCGCAATCAGCCTCCCCGACCGCCGCGAGACTGTCCGGATCATGAGTTAGCGCCGATATGTCATTGACCGCGACCGCGCCGGCTGCCAGCGCAGCCCGCATCGTGCCCGGATTGCGAGTATCTATCGATACCTTGACGCCCGCGGCCGCCAGGCGCGAAACCACCGGCAGCACGCGCCCGCGTTCCACCGCCGGTAGCGTCGGCTCGGCGCCCGGGCGCGTGGATTCTCCTCCGACATCGATAAGTGCCGCTCCTGCCTTCGCCAGTGCCGCGCCGCGCGCGGCAGCCGCATCCGGCGCATCCGCCAGCCCGTCGCCGGAAAAACTGTCGGGGGTCGCGTTGACAACTCCCATGATCGCAGGCTTGTCCACGGGAATGCCGGCAAACGGCGCGCGCTGCGCACACAGAAGGCGCAACCGCTCGCTGACCGAGGGGTGCGCCGCAGCAAGGTCGCGCAGGGCCGGTATGGAAAGCCAGCGCTCTTCATGCCCGCCGCCACTGCGGGAAATCATCACGCAGGCGGTGAACCAGACCGGGCCGCCGGCCAGGGGCAGGGCGGTGCCCGCACGGCGCGCCGCTATTGCCGCGTCGCCGCGCAGCAGGCCCGCCGGTTGCAGGTAGCAGCCGGGGGTGGAAATACCGGTGTCGCCGCTCAGTGTCCCGGTTCTGGCTTCGGCTCGAGATTGGGCGGCGGTTCCGCGGCGCCGCTTGCCGGCACCGAAGAACGCCGCGGTTGCGGTGTCTCGGGTTCGCTGCCGCGAACGATATCTTCGCCGCGCAACAGGGCGTTCACGTCCTCGCCCGACAGGGTTTCATATTCCAGCAACGCATCCGCCAGCCGGTGCAGGTCTTCGTCATGGGCCTCCAGCACTTCGCGTGCTGTGGTTTCGGCGCCGTCAATCAGCTTGCGGATTTCCTCATCGATCAGCTTCGCCGTGGCGCCGGAAATCAACTGCTGGCGGGCCACGGAATGGCCGAGAAAGACTTCCTCCTGATTATCGCCGTAGCGCAGCGGCCCGAGCGCGTCGCTCATGCCCCATTCAGTCACCATGCGGCGCGCAATATCGGTCGCCTGCTGAATGTCGGAAGTGGCACCGTTGGTGACATTATCCTTGCCGAAAATCAGTTCCTCCGCCACGCGACCGCCGAACATGCGCGCCAGCATCGCCTTCAATTCGCGCAGCGTCTGGCTGTAGCGGTCGCGCTCCGGCAGGCTCATGGTCACACCCAGCGCCCGTCCGCGCGGTATGATGGTCACCTTGTGCAACGGATCATTTCCGGGAACGAACAACCCCACCAGCGCATGGCCCGCTTCGTGATAGGCGGTGAGCTTGCGTTCCTCGTCGGTCATGACCATGGAACGCCGCTCGGCGCCCATCATCACCTTGTCCTTGGCTTCCTCGAACTCGGTCATGGTCACCACGCGCTTTGACTTGCGCGCAGCCAGCAGTGCCGCTTCATTGACCAGATTGGCCAGATCGGCGCCGGAAAAACCGGGCGTACCCCGGGCAATAACACGCGGTTTGACATCGGGAGCCAGCGGCACTTTCTTCATATGCACCTGAAGAATCTTCTCCCGCCCCAGAATGTCCGGGTTGGGCACCACCACCTGGCGGTCGAAACGCCCGGGCCGGAGCAAGGCAGGGTCCAGCACATCGGGACGGTTGGTGGCCGCGATCAGGATCACACCCTCCGTCGTGTCGAAACCGTCCATCTCGACGAGAAGCTGGTTCAGCGTCTGCTCGCGCTCGTCATTGCCGCCGCCGAGGCCCGCGCCGCGGTGCCGCCCCACCGCGTCGATCTCGTCAATGAAGATGATGCATGGTGCGTGCTTGCGTCCCTGTTCGAACATGTCGCGCACGCGGCTGGCGCCGACGCCGACAAACATCTCGACAAAGTCAGAGCCGGAAATGGTGAAGAACGGAACATTGGCCTCGCCGGCGATCGCCCGCGCCAGCAAGGTCTTGCCTGTCCCCGGCGGCCCCACCAGCAGCACACCTTTCGGAATCCGCCCACCCAGGCGCTGGAATTTCTGGGGATCGCGCAGGAACTCGATAATCTCCTGAAGCTCCTCCTTCGCTTCGTCGATGCCGGCGACATTTTCGAACGTCACACGCCCTTGCTTCTCTGTCAGCAACCGTGCCCGCGACTTGCCGAAACCCATCGCCCGGCCGCTTGAACCCTGCATCTGCCGCATGAAGAAAATCCACACCGCTATGATGAGAATCATCGGCAGCCAGTTGAGCAGGATGCTGAACAGCGGCGATACGCGCTCACCGTCGGGGCGCGCCGAAATGGCGACATCATGCTGGCCGAGCATCTCGATCAGCCGCGCATCGTCCGGTGAATAGGTGGCAAAGGATTGGCCGTTCACAAAATTCCCGTTGATCGAATTGCCTTCGATCACGACATCGCGCACCTGCCCGCCCTCAACGAGCTCGAGAAACTCCGTATAAGTCAGCGTGCGCGAAGAACGGGACTCACCCTCCGTGCCGAACATCTTGAAAAGGGTGACCAGCAACAAGGCGATGATCACCCACAGGGCAATATTGCGGCCGAAATTGTTCACGGCTGTTACACCCTCGCAAACGGACGGAGCAGCGCGCCCCGCGCAGGACCGGATCGTATCCGCTTCAAACGACTGCCGAACAGCATCCTGTCCAGCCTATCAGGTTTCCCCCGCCGGCGCGAAACAGGGTTCGACCAGCGGACGCCGCGGCCGAAACTCCGCCGTGAACGACGCAGTACAACCGCGCTCTACAGGTAAGTGGGGTAGCATCAGTGGACCGTCAAGGTTGCACAGCACCGGCAATCCCGGCCGCAATTGCCGCGGAATACCCTCCCCGTGGCTGCCGCGCAGCCGCCCCCATGCCGCGTCGTCCAGACGGCGCAGGAAAAACGGCCCCGCAACTTCCGGTGCCCGGTGCAGAAGCACACCAAACCGGCCGTCCCATTGCACCGCCGCGCCGGCGGTTAGCTGCAAGTCGGGTATCGGAGCCGCTTCCCGTGTCACCGATAGCGTACCGGCGCCGGCCGCCACACGGCAGCCGCCCAGGGTCAGCACCTGCGGTTGTCCGCTCCGCAACGCCGCCAGCGCCCGCATGAGCCTTGCTGTGCGCGGAAAATGAACTCTTCCGCCCAAGCAAGTGACGATCCGCGCCAGCGCATGGAGCGCCAGCTCGTCGGCAGCACCCGCAAGGGCGTCACGGTCGACGACAGCGCACCCGCGCGGATCAAGTTGCACTGCCTGGATGAGCAAATGTGTTGCCTGCCTGTCAAGCGTGGCGCGGGCCCGCCCCAGGCGCTGCGCGTCGGCTGCCAGCGCCTGCTCTGAACCCCCGCATTGCGCGAGTTCCTGCCGCGCTGCCGTTCGCGCATAGGCGGGGTCGCGGTTCGACGGGTCCTCCATCCAGTCATGTCCGTGGTGCGCCAGGGTGGCGCGCAAGCGCGCAGGCGCGACGGGCAATAGGGGCCGCAGCAAACGCAGCCCGCTATGCTCACGTAACGCCGCCATGCCCGCGAGACCGCGCACTCCGCTGCCGGCAGCGCGGCGCAGCATCACCGTCTCTGCCTGGTCGCCGCGGTGGTGGCCCAGCAAGAGGTGCAGTATTCCCCGCTCGCAGCACGCATTCGCCAGCAGGTCGTACCGCAAGGCGCGGGCGGCTGCCTGCACACTCCGGCGCGGGCGCTCGCCGCGCCGGGGCAGGATATGCGCCGCTAGTCCGAATGCGGCGAGCCGCCGTGTTGCCGCCTCTGCTTCCGCCGCGGATTCCGGTCGCAGCCCGTGATCGACGACCAACCCTGTCGCATTGCCGCCGCGTGCGCGCGCCCAGCGTCCGGCCAGCCATGCCAGACAGAGGCTGTCGGCGCCGCCCGATACGGCGACAGCTATTTCCGGTTTCTGTTCAAACGGCGCAAACGGCGCCATGAGACGGGCAAATTCCCCGTCCTCCAGCGGTGCCGCCTCGGAAACGCTCGTACCCGAACTCTCAGGAACAGCCAGCGCGCTGGCTTTCCCGGGCCAGGCGGTCGAGAATGACCCGCCGCGCCTCAGGGTGGTCGTCACGCAGCTTGTTGAATGTGACGCACGCATTGTCCTTCTCTCCCATGGCGGTGAAGGACATGCCGAGCTTGAGAAGATTGTCGGGGGCCTTGTTGCCGTTCGGAAACGCCTTGTAGCTGCGGGCAAACGCGATCGCCGCGCTGCGGTAGTCCTGACGCGAATAATGCGTCTCCCCCAGCCAGTAATAGGCGTTGCCCGTCAGTTCGTGGTCGGGATAGCTGTCAATGAATCTCTGAAGCGCCTGTTCCGCGCCGGCATAGTCCGCCCGGCCCAGCATGGCGTAGGCCCCCTCATAGACTGCTTCCGGCGTCTGCACTGCCTCCGCGTCGCTCTCAAGGGCGGCCGCCGGGACCGTGGCCAGCGTGCCTGCACCCGCCGGCGGGATCAATGTAACCGGGGCTGCATCAGGGAGCGCAGCAGCCGCTGCGTCGGTCGGGCCGGTGTCCGGCGGCGCTGCCATTGCCGCTTCCGCACCGGCGGTGACCTCTGCCCCGACAAGCGGCGCTGCGCCTTCCAGCGCCGCCACACGAAGCGTCAGATCGCTGAGTGAGAGGGACATTTGCTGGTCAAACTGGCGCAACCGGTATTCGGCTCTCTCTATCCGGTCTGTCAGTTGCCGCAACAGCAACTCGAAATCATCAAGCCGGGTGGCGTGCCTCATTGCCGACACCGGGTCGCCGGGACCGACCGCGGCCGGCGACCCGGGGTCCAGACGGCGCTGCAACACGTCGAGCTGGCGTTCCAGCCGGTCAAGACGGTCCAGCAGCGCGTTGAAACTCAGTTCGTCCTGCCCCCACGCAGGCCACGCCACGGCGAAAAACGCGGCGATGACCGCGCCTGCCAGCCCCTTGCGCGTACGGGCGGCAATGATGCGGATTGCCGCCATGCGCCCCTGCTCCCTGCGCCCTCTTGTCGTGCCGCAGGCCGGACTAGTTCAGCGTCGTGATCGCCACCCGGTTCTGCGCCCACGCCGCTTTGGTATGGCCGAGCACGATGGGGCGTTCCTTGCCATAGGAGATCGTCGTGATGCGCGCATTATCGACACCCGCCGCAACCAGCCAGTTCCTTGCCGCCAGCGCCCGGCGCTCACCCAGCGCGAGGTTGTACTCGCGGGTGCCGCGTTCGTCGCAATGACCGGAAATGGTGATGGTCAGGTTGGAATAGGCGCGCAGTAGATCCGCTTGACGCTGCAGGGTCGCTTCGCCGTCGGGGCGTATATTGTGACGGTCAAAGTCGAAAAACACGCGGTCGCCCACATCGATCAGTTCTTCCTGAGGTGTGCGCGCCGCCGGTGACGCCACGGGTTCAAGCGCCGCCGTTTCTTGCACCACCGGCGTTGGGTTGCTGTCGGCTCCACTACCGGAAACCGCGCCGGTATCTTCAGGAACGGTCTCGCAGGCCGCGACCAGAAAAGCCGTGCCGGCCAAGGCGATAAGTTTCTTTCGCATCCCCTCTGTTTCCTCTGTATTACGCGTGGATGGGCCAGAAGCTGTACCTGCGCTTGGGCCGCAGGCGTCGTTTACGACAGAACGGCGAAACTCGCCGGGAGGTACTTGTCCATATCGTCCAGCACTGCCCGGTACCATACACGCCGCCCAGCGTGTATTCTATTACATTCGAAAAACCTTGGCAACACAAACCTGTAAATTTTGCTGACCATGCCCGAACATTCACATGGCGTCATTATCCATTGTCTTCTGACCCGCAAAAACAAGTATCATCCTTTGGTAATGCCACAGTTTTAGTACGCCAACCGCCCCATGACGCGCTCAATCCCGTGGGATAAGCGGTGACCAGGCCGGATCGGAAGCATCCGTCGCAGTCGGGATTTCGCGCTCATTGCGGCCCGTGACGTCAATCGAATAGAGCCGAACGCGGTCGTTCCGGCCATGTTCGCCGCGCGGAATGTTGCGGTAGTACATCAGCACCCGCCCGTTCGGCGCCCAAGTGGGCCCTTCCACCAGATACCCGCTCGCCAGCAAACGCTCGTCGCTGCCGTCGGTCCGCATCACGCCGATATGAAAATATCCCTCATGGGATTTGGTAAACGCAATCCAGTCGCCGCGCGGCGACCACACAGGCGTCGCGTAACGACCCTCGCCGAAGCTGATACGCTGCGCCTCGCCGCCCCCGGCGCGCATTACATAAATCTGCTGGCCGCCCGAACGGTCCGACTCGAAGGCAATCCACTCACCGTCCGGAGAGTAGCACGGTGCCGTGTCGATCGCCGGATTATTTGTCAACTGAACCTTGGCCCGGGTCCGCAAATCCAGCTCGAAAATATCCGAATTGCCCTCGAGCGAAACCGACATGGCCATTTTGTTGCCGTCGGGCGAAAACCGCGGCGCGATCGACATGCTGCCCGAAAAATCGCCCAGGATCTCCTCGCGGCCGGTGGCAATATTGCGCAAGTACACGCGCGGCTGCCCGTCAACATAGGAGAGATAGGCGATTTCCTGCACTGTCGGCGAAAATCGCGGCGTCAACACCAGATGCCGCCCGTCGGTCAGAAACCGCGCGTTGGCGCCGTCCTGATCCATCACCGCAAGACGCTTGACACGAATATCCGGCGGCCCTGACTCGGCAATATAGACAATGTGCGTATCGAAATATCCGTCCTCGCCGGTGATGCGGCGGTAAATCTCGTCGGCAATCAAATGTGCGACACGGCGCCATTTGTCGGTCGGCGCACGCAATCGAAATCCGACCATATGCCGCTCCGACAGCACATCCCACAAACGAAACTCGATAACCAGATTGGCGTCTTCCTCCACATCAATGCGCCCGGTCACCAGGGCTTGTGAATTGATTTGCCGCCAGTCGCCGAAGCGCGGCCGCGGTTGCGCCTGCAACTGCGCTGGCGTCTGCAGGAACAACGCCGGGTTTAACAGCCGAAACAGGCCGGAACTGTCAAGGTCGTTGGAGATCACCGCGGCGATGTTCAGACCCAGCGACGCCGCCCCGGGGGAACTCCCGTGAAAGCCCGATATGGCAATCGGCAACGGCTCGACATGCCCGCTCGTGATATCGATCTCAAGCTGCGCCCGCGCCGCCGGGGCGGCAATGACCGCAGACAGCATCAATGACGCGAGCAGGTGCGGCCACAACGGGACGAAACCGGTATTCACCTTCATCACCTGAACATGTCCCTTGGATTGAAGCGGATATTGATATCACGCCATTTCTGATACGAATCCGAGGATAAACCGCGAATGCGGCCCGTCAGCTGCACCGCGCGAACCGCACTTTCCGCCATCGTGCGGAAAAACGAATCCCGTCTCATCCGCGCCCGCTCCACCACCTCCACATGGTACACAGTGCCGTCCGGCGCCAGTTGCAGATGCAGCGTCACAGTCATTTCATGTGCATCCTCGGCGCCCGCAGGCACGGACCAATTGCGCTGGATTTGCGATCGAATGGCGTCGATCTCCGCCATGCTCAGCCGCGCATCAAGGCGGAATGGTGTATCCGCCCGCGCCAGCAGCCGCTCCAGCGGGTCCGCGGCGGGCGGCGAGGGATCGGCCGCGGGAGGCGGCGCATTTTCTGCCAATTGCTCCAGCGCCTGCTCGAAATCCAGTGGATCAGGCGCCGGCGGCGTCTCCTCCGCCAGCGCACGCGGTGCCGCTCGCGGGGGCGGTGGCTTGCGCTTCGGGCGCGCCGTCTGGTCAAGCAACCGCGTCGGAACCGGAACCACTGCCGCCTCCCGCGCCGGCGCTGGCGGCTTGTTGGACGGACGAGGCGAGTCAGGCACCGCCGCCGGTTCCGGCGGCGGCGTTTCCGCGACCGGTTCGGGCGGCAAATTCCGCTCCGGCGCGACCGGAACCATCGCCACCGTCACCACTGTCGGCGCAAGAGGCGGGTCCTCGAACAGACTCGGCACCCCGAACCACGCCAGCAACAGCGCCGCCGCATGCAGGACGGTCGACTTGACGAGCGCACCCGTCACGGACTGTCCTCCAGCGGCGGCAGTGCGTCAGGCAAGGTGCCTGACATGAGTTCGGACAGGGTTTCCGTCACCAACCCCACTTCGGTGAAACCACCGGCGTTTATCGCCCCCATCACCGCCATCACGCGCCCGTAATCGATCGCCTTGTCGCCGCGCACGAAAATCCGCATGTCGTCGCGCCGTGTGGCAAGCGCCCGCAAACGCGGCGCCAGTTCGTCGAACCCGACCGCGAGTTCCTGGATATACAGCGCTCCGTCCGCCGCGATGGTGACTGTCAGGGGTTCGTCCTCGCCCGGCAGGCTGTCCGCCGCGCTTTCCGGCAAATCCACTTCCACGCCCACCGTCAGCAGCGGCGCCGTAACCATGAACACCACCAGCAGCACCAGCATGACATCGACAAACGGCGTCACGTTGATCTCCGCCATGGGCCTGTAGCGCATACCCTGCCCCCGGACCGGCGTGTTCGCCGCCATCAGCCGACCCGCTCACCTGTCCGGCGCGGCATCTCCGCGATCTGGCGCGACAGGATGGTGCTGAATTCAGCGGCAAACGACTCCAGATTCCCTGCATAGCGGTTGAGGTCATGGGAAATCCGGTTATAGGCGATCACGGCCGGAATCGCGGCAACCAGCCCGAGCGCGGTGGCGAGCAGCGCCTCCGCAATACCCGGTGCGACCACCGCAAGTGAAGTATTCCGGGTTGCGGCAATGGACTGGAAGCTGTTCATGATGCCCCATACCGTGCCGAACAGGCCGACGAATGGTGCTGTCGAACCCACCGTCGCCAAAAAACCGAGGCGCCGCTCCAAGTCTTCCATGGCGCGCTGCGTGGCAACTGCCATGACGCGGTCAATCCGCGCTTCCAGACTGACGTGCTGCCGTGCCTCGTGAAACGCTGCATTGCGCTCGGCCAGGGCCCATTCGCGCATCGCGACCGCAAACACCGCCGCCATGGGGTGGTCCGGTGCATCGCCGACCCGGCCATACAGGTCCTTCAGCGATTCCCCTGACCAGAACGCCTCCTCGAACGCCGCCGCCTTCGCGCGCAACCCGCGAAACTCGCGCATCTTGTGAAAGATGATGGCCCAGCTCCATGCCGACGCCAGCAGCAGGATCAGCATCACCAGCTTGACGACGGGATCAGCCTGCGCGATCAGGCCCCAGATCGAAAGATCGGTTTCCATCACCGTGTCAAATCCTCACGCTCATGGGCCCGCGCCGCGGCGCGGGCAGCCGCCGGCCAGCGCGCGGGCCTGCCGTCCGCCCGCACGCAGACCACCCGCACCTCCAGCCGCGCCAGCACGGCGCCGCCGCGGCACACCCTTTGCTCAAGCCGGACCTGCGCACCGCCGATGCGCGTAACCCGTGTATGCACCTCCAGCGCATCATCCATGCGCGCCGGAGCCAGATAGTCGATGAAGCAATCACGTACCATGAACGCCAGCCCGCGCTCCGCGGCCAGCCGGCGCTGGTCGATGCCATGCCGGCGCAGCATCTCGGTGCGCGCGCGCTCGGCAAATTTGAGATACGCGGCGTGATACACGGCGCCGCTCGCGTCTGTATCCTCGTGATACACCCGCACCGGCCAGACATGGGCCGTACCCGGCGTTTCCCCCGCCATGTCATGGGACATGCGGCGCCTCCGCGCCCGGCAGGGGGAGTTGGCGGTTCCGCTCGGGCAGCGGCCACGAAAGATGCGCGAATGCAGCCTCCGTGAGAACCCGTCCGCGCGGCGTGCGCTGAAGAAACCCCTGCTGCAGCAAATAGGGCTCGACCACATCTTCCAGCGTGTCGCGCTCCTCCGACAACGCCGCCGACACCGTCTCGATCCCCACCGGCCCGCCGCCATAATGTTTCGCGATGCATTGCAGATAACGCCGGTCCATCGAGTCGAGGCCACGGGCGTCCACTTCCAGCCGCCGCAGCGCCGCGTCGGCGGCTTTTGCGTCGACATGTCCGGGGCCGGAAAGCATGGCGAAATCACGCACCCGCCGCAGCAGACGCCCGGCGACTCGCGGCGTGCCGCGCGACCGTCGCGCGATCTCGCGCGCCCCGTCCTCCGTCAGCGCGGTATTCAGCACCCGCGCGGCGCGGCGCACCACCTGTTCCAGCTCTTCCGGTTCGTAGAACCGCAATCGCAGCGGAATGCCGAACCGGTCGCGCAGCGGCGTGCCCACAAGGCCCGAGCGCGTGGTCGCCGCAACCAGCGTGAACGGTGCCAGATCAATGCGCACAGAGCGTGCGCCGGGTCCCTCGCCGATAATCAGGTCGAGCTGGAAATCCTCCATCGCCGGATAGAGAATTTCCTCCACCTGCGGGTTGAGACGGTGGATTTCGTCGATAAACAGAACGTCGCGGGGTTCGAGATTGGTCAGCAGCGCCGCGAGATCGCCCGGACGCGCGATCACCGGCCCCGATGTGCCGCGAAATCCGACGCCGAGTTCATGGGCAACGATTTGCGCCAGCGTCGTCTTGCCAAGCCCCGGCGGGCCGTGAAACAGGACATGGTCCAGCGGCTCCGCCCTTTGCCGCGCCGCGCCGATGAACACCGCCAGATTGTCAACCACCGGACGCTGGCCGATAAATGCCGCGAGGCTTTGCGGGCGCAGCGTGATATCCGCATCCCCGTCTGCCGGATGCGCGTCGACCAGTCGCGCCGCCTGACCTGCCCCGTTCACGGCGCTGACAACGCCTTCAGACCGTTGCGGATCAGGCTCGCCAGATCGCCGGCGCCGGCGCCGGCGACGGCTGCATGAGCCTCGCTCCGCCCATAGCCCAGGTTGATCAGTGCCGACACCGCCTCGGCCGCCACGCTGTCGCCGTCATGGGCGCTGCCGCCGTTCGCGGGTCGGGGCAGGGGAGTGACCTGCGCCATACTCCCCGCATGGTCCTTCAACTCGCCGACAATGCGTCCCGCGACCTTGGGGCCGATGCCGGAAACCCGGCGCAGCGGAGCGCCGTCCTGAGCCGCGATCGCCGTGGCGAGATCGTGCGGCGCCAGCGCCGACAGGATGCCGAGGGCCATGCGCGCGCCTACGCCCTGCACTTTGATCAACAGCCGGAACCACGCCCGCTCGGTGGCGTCGGCAAAGCCGTACAGATGGATCGCATCCTCGCGCATATGGGTTTCGATCAGCAATTCTGTCGGCTCGCCGGGCGCCGGCAAGGCCTCCAGCGTGCGTGTCGAGCACTGGACGCGATAACCTATCCCGCCGACATCGATAACCGCGCTGTCGGCCTCGCCGGCCCGCCGCCGCCCGCTGAGGCTCGCGATCACGGAGTGTTCTCCGCCGCTGCAACGCGCCGGGCCGTGCCGCAATGATGTGCGTGGCAGATGGCCACGGCCAGCGCATCGGCGGCATCGGCGCTGTCCGGGCGGCATCCCGGAAGAAGGTGCTGCACCATGAGCCCGATCTGCGCCTTGTTTGCCCGGCTGACGCCGACAACCGCCTTCTTGACCGTGCGGTTGTGATATTCGACCACCGACAGACCGGCGCGCGCCGGCGCCAGCAAGGCGACGCCTCGCGCCAGACCGAGCTTCAACGCCGATGCCGGATTGCGGTTTACGAATGTCTCTTCCACAGCGGCGGTATGCGGACGCCACGTGTCGATTGCGCGCATGATCCCGTCGAACAGCACATGAAGACGACTGGCAATACCGGTGCCCGCATCGCTCCGCACGGTGCCGCACGCCACGAAGGCGAGCCGCGTGCCGTCGCTGTCGACCATGCCCCATCCGGTGCGAACGAGTCCCGGATCAAGGCCCAGAAGCCGCACGTTTCACCCCGCGCCCAGCTTTTGCAGCACGTCGTCCGCTATGTCGTAGTTCGCCGACACCGCCTGCACGTCGTCATTGTCTTCCAGCGCATCGATCATCTTGAAAAGTGTTGAAGCCTGCTGCTCGTCGATCGCCACTGTATTGTCAGGAATCCATTCGAGCCGCGCGCTCTCCGGCTCGCCGAAGCGGGCAGACAGGGCGTCGCGTACATCATTGAGCGCCGCCGCCGCGCAGCGCACCTCATGCCCGCCGTCAGTGCTGGCGGCGTCTTCGGCATCCGCTTCCACCGCCGCTTCCAGCATCGTGTCTGCCACTGCCGCGTCCGCCGCGTAGTGCACCACCCCCGCGCGCCGGAACATGAAGCTCACACTGCCCGTCTCGGCCAGACTGCCGCCATGTTTGGAAAACGCCGAACGCACTTCCGCCGCTGTGCGGTTGCGGTTGTCGGTCAAGGCTTCAACGATCACTGCCACGCCGCCGACGCCATAACCCTCATAGCGCATTTCCACATAATCGGCGCCGTCATCACCGCCGACGCCCTTCTTCACCGCCCGTTCGATATTGTCTTTCGGCATGTTGGCTGCGCGTGCCGTGTTGATCGCCGTACGCAGCCGCGGATTCATCGCTGCGTCTCCCCCGCCCAGCTTGGCGGCAACGGTGATCTCTCGCGCCAGTTTCGCAAACTGCCGGGCGCGCTTCGCATCCTGCGCACCCTTGCGATACATGATATTCTTGAACTGTGAATGGCCAGCCATGACCCTACCCGAACTCTGCTGACTTTACTCGCAGCGCTGCCGCTGCATTGTAGACTGCATTGCTGAACCTTCGCCTACATAATAGTTTTTCGCAGGACAGCGTTCAATTGTCCCTTGTCTGGACAATTGATAACATACACTAACCGATAATTATGTCAGGATTTTGTTCGATATAAGAAAAATCAGCACCGGGACCTTGCGCTCAATCCCGTCCCGCCAGCACGCCGCCGCGAATGACCGGACGCATCGCCCGCGCCAGTCCCGTCGCCGGATCGGTCTCCACCACAACCCCGCATAGCGTGCCTTCCCCCCGTGCCGGGGAGACCCGCCCCACCGGCATCTTGGTGCGGAATTTCTGCAGCCACAGCGCCTTCTCGGAACCGATCACCGAATCATAATCGCCGCACATCCCGGCATCCGTCTGATATGCCGTACCCCCCGGCAGAATGCGGCCGTCACTCGTCGGCACATGCGTATGCGTGCCGACAACCAGACTTGCACGACCATCCGCCAGATATCCGAGCGCCTGCTTTTCGCTGCTCGTCTCCGCATGTACATCGACAACCGCCGCCGCAATGTCATAGCCGAGTTCATACCCGCCCAGCAGCGAATCAAGCGCCCTGAACGGATCATCCAGCGGATCCATGAACAGCCGCCCCATGACATTGACGACCAGCACCCGCTCTCCGCGCGCGGTTTCGTAAACCCCATGCCCGTTCCCGGGTGTGGTTTTCTCCGGATAATTCATCGGACGCAGAACACGCGGCTCGCGCGGCAGCAGCGTCACCACCTCACGCTGGTCCCAGACATGGTTGCCGGTGGTGATGACATCCAGCCCGGCCTCGAACAACTCATCCGCCGTGCCGGCCGTGATGCCGAACCCCCCCGCCGCATTCTCGCCATTGCCGATGACGAGGTCCAGTTCCATCTCGCGCCGCAGCGCCGGCACATGCGCCGCCACCGCACGACGCCCGGCCGCGCCCACGATATCGCCGCAAAACAACACTCTCATGACATAAAGATCCGGTTTCTCGCGCGATTCCTGCAAGTCATTCGGCCGTCATTCGGCTGTGGCTCCGCGGCAATGAAACGCCTCACGCTCGCTTGCCAGCCAATCCAGCGGCCGGTCATGAGCATCATGCGGTACCATGTCGCATATCTGGTCGTGAAACGCGATACCTACCGCCAGCACATTGTTGAGGACGGCCAGCGTGCGGTCATAATATCCACCGCCATAGCCGAGCCGAAACCCACGCCGGTCCACCGCCAGCAGCGGCGCCAGCACGATCGACGGCGTGCATTCCTCCGCGCCGCGGCAGGGAACCGACGTGCCGAAAACACCTGTTTCCAGAACGTCGCCCGGAACCCACACCCGAAACACCAGCGGCCGCCCCCGCGCTACCACCACCGGCAGACACAATCTGTGTCCACGCGCCGCCAGCGCAGTCATCAGCGGGCGCGGGTCCGCCTCGTCATGGAAAGGCCAATAGCCCGCCACCGCAGCCCCGGGCGGAAACGCCATCGCGTCCAGCGCGCGTCCGGCGATGGCGTCGCCGGTGCCTTGCGCCGTCGCGCTGCGCGCCCGCCGCCGGGCGCGGCAGAGCGTGCGCAGGGCGGCCTTCGCCGCTGTTACATCACTTGCTGCGCCGGTCATGCCGCACCGGCGTGGAAGGGCGGGACCGCACCGACCGTTGGCGCATTGCACCACTGTGGCCTGCTCATGCAGGGGGGCGCCGTATGCCGGCGGCACACCGCCGTCAGGGACAGCTCCCAAGTGGTCGACATTGGCCCAGGGGCAAGAGCGCCGTATCGCGCCGCGCAGTACCCGCCCCTGCTATTGCTAATGTGTTTCCAGACGCGCTGCAAGGCGTTCCAGGCGCGCCGCCAGCTCGTCAAGCAGGCGCGCCGCCTCCGCTTCGCCGCTACCCCCGGCGCTGTCCAGTTTCTCATAGGTATCCGACAATTCATCGGCAATCGTCAGCCCGGCAAGAAGCAGCAGATGCGCATCGCCGACCGTCGCCATGCCACGACCGATCCGGGAGGTCAGATCGTTGACTATGCCCGACATATAGTCCGCCAGCCGGCGCGTGCGTTCCTCCTCACCGTCTGCGCACGCGACCACATAGCCGCGCCCGTTGATATCTACCGTAACCTGCGCCATGCCGCACGCCGCCCCGGTCGAGGACTATTCGTCGACCATCGCACGCACTTGCGCGATGGTGTGGTCAAGCCGCTGCGACACCGAGCCTGCCGCTGCCCTCAGCGCGTCATGCTCCGCCTGCAATCGCGCCAGCGCTTCCGCCAGGCGGTCGCGGTCCGCACGCAACGCCGCATTCTCGGCGCTGTTCCCCGCATTCTGCTTCAGAGCCGCTTCAACACGCTCCAGCGCCCGCTCGAACCGCGCCCGGGCATCTTGCAGAGTGGTCATTGCTTTACGCCCGCTGTGACTTGCGCCGCTGCGCCGCCGGTCCATACCAAATCACATCGGCACAAATGCGGCAAGAGCCGCCCACCCCCGCCGCCGCAATACCTTCTGCATTATACGGTGAGCCAGCGCTCACGCACTTCGTCTTCGTCGCCGAAGTCGCCGCACGGGCCTTCCCAGCGCAGATCACCCTTGCCCAGAACCATCACCCGGTCGGAAATCTGCAGGGCCAGCGAAATATTCTGCTCAACCAGCAATATGGTCGCTCCCGCCGACTTCAAACGCTCGAGTAGCGCGGCGATTTCCGCCACCACCGACGGCGCCAGCCCTTCCGTCGGCTCGTCCAGAAGCAGCAGGCGGCCGTTGGTCATCAGCGCGCGCGCGATCGCCAGCATTTGCTGCTCGCCGCCGGAGAGCCGCCCGCCCCCCACGCCGCGGCGTTCCGCAAGACGCGGGAACAGGTCGAAGATTTCCGCCAGCCGCCAGTCGCCGCCGCGCGCCGCGACAGTAAGATTTTCCTGCACGCTGAGCGACGGAAAAATGCCGCGCGCCTCGGGCACCCAGGCCAGCCCGGTACGCGCGATCTGATGCGGGGCCAGACGCTCTATCGCGCGCCCGGCAAAACGCACCGTGCCCCGCCGCCGCGCCAGCAGGCCCATGACCGCCTTGAGCAGGGTGGTCTTGCCCGCCCCGTTGCGCCCGATCAAACTCGTCACCGTGCCTTCGGCGACGGCAAAGCTCACGCCGCGCAGCACATGGCTGTCGCCATACCAGCCTTCCAGCCCGGTGACTTCCAGCAGCGCACTCACGGCACCCGGCCCAGATAGCGAATGCGCACCACTTCCGAACGCCGCACATCTTCCGGCGTGCCCTGAAACAGCACCATCCCCTGGTCCAGCACCGTCACCTGATCGGCAAGATCGAACACCACGTCCATGTCGTGCTCGATGATGAGAATGGCGATTTCTCGCGGCAGACCGGCGATCAGTTTCTTCATCGCCGCCGTTTCTTCCGAACTCATGCCGGCGGTCGGTTCGTCAAGCATCAGCAGTACCGGCTGAAGCACAAGCGCAAGGCCGATTTCAAGCTGGCGCTGAAGGCCGTAGGACAATTCGCTGGCTGCGCTGTCCAGATAATCGGCCACTCCCACCGCGTTCGCTGCGGCTTCCGCCTGCGCCGCCGCGTCCGCGCTGCGCGCGCGCCAGAACAGACGCCCGCGGCTGGCCGCCAGAATGGCCGCAATCTCCAGGTTTTCGCGCACGCTCAGCGACGCAAAAAGATTGTTGCGCTGAAACGAACGCGCCAGTCCCGCCCGCGCCCGGTGGTCCACGCTGGTCCGCGTGATGTCGCGCGCCCGGAAACGAATCCGCCCGCTGTCAGGCGTGAGCGCGCCGGCGACCAGGTTGAACAGTGTTGTCTTGCCGGCGCCGTTGGGGCCGATCAGCGCGCGCCGCTCCCCCGGCTCCACCGCCATGGTGACATTGCAGGTCGCCCGGAGCGCCCCGAATCTCTTGTCGAGCTGGTCAACGCGCAGCACGTGAAAACCTCCGCCGCAGCGCGTCCACCAAGCCGAAAATGCCATTGCCTGCGGCCAGTACAACGGCAATGAAAAACAGCCCCAGAAAGAACATCCAGTAGTCCGTCTGGCCGCTCAGCCAATGCTTGCCGAATTCATAAAGCGCCGCACCAAGAACCGGCCCCACCAGACTTCCCATGCCGCCGGCAATGACAATCACCAGCGCTTCGCCGGAAACCGTCCAGTGCAGCAGGTCGGGCGAAATAAAACCGGCATGGGCAGCCGCCAGCGCACCTGCCAGCCCGGCGATCGCCCCGGCCGCCGCGAAGGCCGCCAGGCGGTAGCGCGCCACCGGGCATCCCAGCGCCAGGGCGCGTTCGTCATTGGCGTGAATGCCACGCAGCACCCGCCCGTAAGGCGAGCGCACCACCAACTCCAGCAGAATATAGACCGCCGCCGCCACGATCAGCACAAAAGCCGAGAAAACCGCCGGGTCGTAAAAGTCCATGCCGCCAATCGCCGGACGCGGCACCCCCGCCATGCCGTCATCGCCGCCGAATGTCCGGCTCTTGAACAACCACGCATGCACAGCTTCGCCGGCCGCCAGCGTCACCATGATGAAGAATACCCCGGTCAGGCGCACCGCGAAGGCGCCGATCACCAGCGCTGCCGCGAAGCCGGCCCCCGCGGCGCCGGGAAACGCAAGCCACGGAGACCAGCCGGCGTGCACGGTCAGCGAAGCGAAGCAATAGGCCCCGAGCCCGAAAAACGCAGCGTGACCCAGCGACACCATGCCCGCAAACCCGACCAGAAGATCAAGGCTCATGGCAAATATGGCCAGGATCGCAATTTGCGCCAGAAGCTCGTGGCCGAAAAACCCGGCCATATTCCACACCACGCCGGCGACGGCAAAGGTCAGCGCGGCGAGCACAACGCGTCCTGCGCTGTCGTGGCCGGTCATGAGCGGCGGGCGGGAATCAGGCCGGCCGGACGCAGGATCAGGATCGCCGCCATCGCGCCGTACAGTGCGGCGCTGGCAAAGGCCGGAATAAGCACCTGGCCGAACGTCTCCACCATACCCACCAGAAGTGCCCCCGCCGCCGCGCCCTTCAGACTGCCGGGGCCGCCGATCACCACCACGATCAGGGTGAGGATCAATATCGACATGTCCATGCCCGGATAGATCGACAGGACCGGAGCCGCCACTACCCCGGCCAGCCCGGCCAGCGCGCACCCCAGGCAAAACACGAAGAAAAATACCCGGCCGATATCAAGGCCGAGCGCCGTCGCCGTCGCACGGTCATCAACCCCGGCGCGGACAATCGCGCCCAGCCGGGTCCGCTCCAGTCCGAGATACAGGAGCACGAACACCCCCACGCCCAGCCCAATGATGAACAGGCGGTAGGCGGGATAGGTCTGGCCAAGAATGGTGACGGCGCCGGACAGCGCCTCTGGTGCCGCGATGGCATGGCTGTAATTGCCCCATATGCGGCGCACGGCGTCAATGCCGACAAACACCAGCCCGAATGTCACCAGCACCTGGCGCAGCGGGTCGGCGCGCTGGATGTGTCCCAGAAGCGCCAGATGCAACGCCGCCCCCAGCAGCCCCACCGCCAACGGCGCCGCCGCCAGCGCCAGCCAGTAGGAACCCGTGAGGGCGGCCGCCTCCAACCCGAAATAGGCGCCGAACATGTAAAGCGTGCCGTGCGCCAGATTGACGAAGTTCATCAGCCCGAACACCACCGACAGGCCGACGGACAGCAGGAACAGCAGACTCGCGAGCTGCAGTCCGTTCAGCGCCTGAATGGCGAGAAACGCCGGGTCGAACAGGTGCATCGCATTCACGCGACGCAGAATGCGGTGCTATGGGAGAACGCAGCCGTTCGGGGGGTCCTGCATCGCCGGCAGACTGTCGATGACCACGAACCGCATTACCCCCGCATCCGCCGGGTCGGGCCGGGTCTCGAAAATGTGAATGTCCTGAATGATATTGTTCGTCGCCGGGTCGATGCGCAGCGGACCGCGCGGCCCGTCAAACCGGACCCGGCGCATGGCGTCCACCAGCGCCGCTTTGTCTTCGGTCGCGCCGCCGGTCTCGGCCAGCGCCGCCGCGATCAGATGCGCAGTGTCATAGCCTTGGACGGCAAATTCCGAGGCCACTCGTCCATGGCGCTCCTGATACGCCGCCTGAAATGCGCGGTTGGCGTCATTGTCGATCCCCGGCAGATAATTCAGAATTCCCAGAATTCCCGCCGCCGCCGGCCCCTGCGCGGCCACATAAAGCGGCGAGGTAAGCCACCCCGCGCCGCTAAGCATGATGCGGTCCTTCAGCCCGAATTCGGCGAACTGGCGAACGAACTGGATCGCCTGGCTGCCCGCAAAGAACGCGAACACCGCATCCGGCCGTGCTGCCTCGATGCGCGCCAGATAGGGACCGAAATCGCGCGTGTCGCGAAGCGGGGCATAGGACTCGCCGGCCACCGCGCCGCCCGCCTCCACGAACGGACCGCGAAACGCCTCCATCATCTGATGGCCTGCAGCATAGTCTGCGGCGATCAGATACACGCTCTCATAACCGTGGCGCACCAGCCACGGACCCATGCCGCGCGTCACCTGGGCGTTGGAAAACGAGGTGCGCAGCACCCACGGGCTGCATTTCTCGCCGGTCAGCAAATTATTGCCGGCGTTCGGAATGATCAGCGGAACCTCTGCGCGATGCACATAATCGCGCAGCGCATTGGCGACGTTGGACGCCACCGGCCCCACCAGCAGGTCTACTCGGTCTTGCAGGATAAGCTTCCGCGCCTTCGACAGGCCCGCGGCCGGGCGAACTTCGGAATCCTCCGTGATCAACTCGATCGTGCGCCCGCCAAAGCTGTCCCCGAACCTTGCAAAACCGAGCTCGAGGCCCTGGGTGATCTCCCCGCCCAGGCTGGCATAAACGCCCGAATAGGGAAGGATCACGCCGATGCGGATCGGTTCCCCGGCCACCGGCTGCGACAACGCTGCCCATGCGGCTGCCAGCACCGCGCACGCCCAACGCCGAATATGCATCATCAGGCCTCCCTGCCGACTTCCGCCCCTGAGTCACTCACCGCCTGCGGATTACCGCAGACGCCGCCCCCGCGCAACCGCCGCTTCCCTGCTACGCACTTGACCTTCGCGGCATTCCCGCCAATGGTGCGGCGGATTTCCCTCCCGCAAGACATCTCCCGCTGCCGAGGCTGCCGCTCCATGAAATTCGCCGGAACCGATACCTATGTCGCCACCGACGACCTGATGGTCGCCGTCAATGCCGCCATCACGCTCGAGCGTCCCCTGCTTGTGAAGGGCGAGCCGGGAACCGGCAAGACCATGCTCGCCGAGGAAATCGCCCGCGCCCTCGACAAGTCGCTGATCCGCTGGCACATCAAGTCCACCACCACCGCGCAGCAGGGGCTCTATGAATATGACGCGGTTGCGCGGCTGCGTGACGGGCAACTCGGCGACCCGCGCGTGAAGCAGATCGGCAACTATATCTCACGCGGAAAACTGTGGGATGCATTCAGCGGTGACCAAGCCCCGGTGCTGCTCATCGACGAAATCGACAAGGCGGATATCGAATTCCCCAACGACCTTCTGCTGGAACTCGACCGCATGGAGTTCTTCGTTTACGAGACAAAGGAGATGATCAAGGCAGCGCACCGGCCGATCGTCGTCATCACCTCGAACAACGAGAAGGAACTGCCGGACGCATTCCTGCGCCGCTGCTTCTTTCACTACATCGCTTTCCCTGAAGCCGATACCATGGCGCGCATTGTCGAAGTGCACTATCCCGGCATCAAGAAGGCAATGCTCGGCGCGGCATTGCGCGCGTTTTACGAGGTGCGCGACGTCCCGGGCCTGAAGAAGAAACCCTCCACCTCGGAATTGCTGGACTGGATGAAACTGCTTCTGGCAGAGGATATCGACCCCGCTATCCTGCGCTCCAGCGACCGCGCCAGCGCGATCCCCCCTCTTCACGGCGCCTTGCTCAAGAACGAGCAGGACGTCCACTTGTTCGAACGCCTCGCCTTTCTTGCGCGGCGTGAGAGCCGCTAGCGGGCGAAACCGGCGCCATGTTCGTCCCGTTCTTCCTGCAATTGCGCGATGGCGGCGTTCCCGTCACCTTGCGTGAATATCTGTCCCTGCTTGAGGCGCTCCAACGCGGGCTGGCTGGCTACAGCGTTGATGACTTCTACTATCTCAGCCGCGCGGCGCTGGTGAAGGACGAACGCAATTATGACCGCTTCGACCGTGTTTTCAGCGCCTTTTTCCAGGGCGCCGAACAGGTTGGCGAGGCGCTCGCTGCCAACATCCCCGATGACTGGCTGCGCCGCGAAATGGAGCGCCTGCTGAGCCCGGAGGAACGCGCCGAACTGGAAAAGCTCGGCTGGGACAAGCTGATGGAAACCCTGCGCGAGCGCCTGCGCGAACAGAAAAAACGGCACCAGGGCGGGTCGAAGTGGATCGGAACCGGCGGCACATCGCCTTTTGGCGCGTGGGGAGACCACCCGGAAGGCATCCGTATCGGCCAGGACGAAGGCCGCAGGCGCAGCGCAGTCAAGGTGTGGGACAAGCGCGAATTCCGCAATCTCGACGATTCCGTCGTGATCGGCACGCGCAATATCAAGGTCGCCCTGCGGCGCCTGCGCCAGTTCGTGCGTGAGGGTGCCGATACCGAACTCGACCTGCCGGCGACCGTGAAATCCACCGCTGACAATGGCGGCTGGCTGGACCTGCGCCTGCGGCCTGAACGCCACAACAAGGTCAAGGTGCTGCTGTTCCTTGATGTGGGCGGATCAATGAACGTCCATGCGCAGACCTGCGAGGAGCTGTTTTCGTCCGCCCGCAGCGAGTTCAAACATCTCGAATATTTCTATTTCCACAATTGCGTCTATGAGAGCGTCTGGCGCGACAACCGGCGGCGCCACAACGAACGCATGGCGACATGGGACCTGCTGCACACTTACCCCGGCGACTACAAGCTCGTGATCGTCGGCGATGCCAGCATGAGTCCCTACGAAATCACCTATCCCGGCGGCAGTGTCGAACACTGGAACGAGGAACCCGGCCAGGCATGGCTCGAGCGTCTCCTGCACGTCTACGGCTCGGCCATCTGGCTCAATCCCGAACCGCGCGAACAGTGGGGATACACCCACTCCATCCAGATGATCCGCGATCTCATGGGCGACCGCATGTTCCCCCTGACACTCCAGGGACTGGAAGAAGGAATGCGCCTCCTCGCCCGCGGCTAAGGTTCAACAATAGGGAGGCTCTCGTAATTTGATTTTTTGTTTTCCTCGGTTGATTTGTCGGTTTTGTGGGGATGAAAGAGTCGGTGGAACTACGGATCAGGTGGGGAAAACGGTTCCCGACAGCGGTTGGAGAGCCTGAAACGGTTCACAGGGCACATAGGCCCCCCGTGTTCGGCATTCTATTGAACCCTGTCGCAGCAGAGGGGCCGGTGGTTCGCCCGCAGCCAGACAAGCCGGCGCAGGTTGTACACCAGGTTCATCATGCCGATCTTGAAGCGTGCCCGGACCATGCCGATAGTCCTGACCCGCTTGCCGCCCATCGCTTCGTGTTGAGCAAAGACATGTTCGACGACCGCGCGCACCTTCGAACGCTTGCGGTTGGCTTCCTGGGAGCGCACAGGCAAGGGGCGGTTGCGATGCCCCTTGCGGTGAATGTGGCTGCGCCAGCCTCGTTCGGCCAGCAACGCCTCATGGTGGCGACTGCTGTAGGCACTGTCGGCCCAGACGGCGCCACTGGTATTCGTCTCATCAAGCACCTGTTCGAACATCTTGCTGTCGTGACACGCCGCATCGCTCGCCTCCCAGCGACGGACAAGACGATACGCACGGTCCACGCTGATGTGGTTCTTGTATCCGTAATGGGTTTCATTTCTCTTGCGCGTCCAGCGTGCGTCGGTGTCCTTGTGACGGCGCTTCTTCTGCGACCATTCGGACGGAACCTTCCCCGCCTTCACCTGTGCGTTCTCGTCGCGGCTGTTGCGTTGACGCGGCGCCTTCACAAAGCTCGCATCCACGATCTGTCCCCTGCGCGCCACATAGCCCTGGCCCTCGATCTGCGAGGACAGTTCCGAAAACAGGCTGTCAAACGCCTCGGCGAGTTTCAGGTTCTCCCGAAACCGCCAGATGGTCTTTGCATCGGGCACCGTATCCTCGGGATGCAGCCCCAGGAACCGGGCGAACGAATAGCGGTCGCGGATCTGGAACTCCGTCTGGTCGTCGCTCAGGTTGTACATTTACTGCAAGACCAGAACCCGGAACATGAGAACCCGGTCGTATTCCCTGCGACCGGCATTGCTCTTGCGCGGCTTCGACAGTGCCGCGTCCAGCGCCGGGCGAAACCCTTCCCAGTTCACAGAACCGGACAGCTTCGCCAACGGATCGCCCAATCCGTCAAGCTTTGCGAACCGTTCTTCAAGATCGAAAAAACCCGGCAGGCCCATCAAATCCGCCTCCCGAGACAACAACCCGGATTATACAACATAAATGAGAAAAATGGGCGATTTTGAGAACCTCCCATAAGTTATTGCAATGGCATGGAAATTCGTTATCCTGCAAGTCTGTCTTCCGGCAGTGGAGGCGCCACACCCGCCATGAGCATAGATAACCATCCGGTGTTCGATGTACCAGCCGTCGGCCGGAAAAAGTGATCGCCGATTTCGACAGCGGATTGACCTCGCCCGACGGCGGGTTGGTCCTGCTGAGGGAGGCAGCGCGCTCAGTATTCGAGCCTTCCCGTCAGCACCGGGTGTACCTTGCCGCCGACACGGATGCGCTCCGCAATCTCCAGATACAGCCGCGACGGACGATCGATCTCGAAGCCTTGCTCCACTACTACCCGGCCACTCCTGCCCAGCAACCTCAGATATGCCGCAAATGCCGCATTCGCGCTTCCCGTTGCCGGGTCTTCTAGCAGGGTTCCGCGGAAGAAGGTCAGCATGCGGGCTGCGAAGTGCGCATCGTCGCTATACGGCTCTTCGGCAAAGACGAACAGCGAAAGCCAGTCTCCCGCAGCCACCTCTCCATAGACGTCGAGGTCGATGACGATCCGGCGCAGCCTGTCGAGCGAGCGGACGCCGGCCAGCAGAAACCACGGTCCCGCCGTCGCGAACCGGCACGGATAGCGGTCGTCCATGTCGGACACGGCCAGCCCCAGCAGCGCGGCAACCCGTGACCGGTCCGGTGCGTCGCCCATCGCCACCGGCGGAGGCTCCATCCAGACCACGCCGCCCTCGAAGGTCACCGGAACACGTCCGGCAGCGAGGTCCAGCGTGTACGAACCGCGGTCGCGGCCAAGCACCCATGCAGTGCCCAGCGTCGGATGCCCGGCGAACGGCAATTCCCTGTCCGGGGTGAAAATACGCACCCTTGCTTCGTCCCGGCGCTCCTCCACGACAAAGGTCGTCTCCGAGAAATTCATTTCCCGGGCGATCGCCTGCATTTCCGCCGTATCGAGGTGGGCGCAACGGCGTATCACCGCCAGTTGATTGCCCGACAGCGGCCGCTCGGCAAAGACATCCACGATCGAGCAGTCCATCACCGCCATCTGCTTGTCTCCTTCCTTCTCCCCGGTCGTTTGATTGTCGCACTCACGCGAAAAGCGGTTCGCGGGTGATGATGAGTTCGGACTGCCGGTTGTGGTGCGTGTTCTTCATCTCTACCCGCACAGCCGAAAAGCCGTATCTGTTCACCAGGTCCACAATCTCCGGCGCTTCGTCATATGTCATCATGAAGTGGCATCGCAGGACGGCCAGTGTGCGGAACAATGCGGAGTGATCAACCTCCGCATGCTGGTACAGCCGGGTGCCCGCACGCTTGCCGCCGCCTGCGGTGTAGGGCGGATCGAGAAACACGGCTGCCTCTCTGCCCCATCCCCGCACCAGCGGTGCGAGCAGTCGTGTGCCGTCTCCCTCGAAGAACGATATGCGATCCGCAACCAGTTCTATGGCCTGCAAGCGCGAGACTAGCGTGTCCGGATACCAGCGCGACGCCAGGCCCTTGCCATTCTCCCCTGCCTTGATGCGGGACGCTCCCGGCGCGAGAATTCCCCCGCGCTTGGTGCGGTTGAGCACAAGCGTGCGAAAGCCGTGCTCCTTTACGCATCGCGGACTCAGGCTCTCCCATTTGAGAACGCTCTCTTCTGTGGGCTCGAAGGTCCTGACCTGGCGTTGCAGGCTCTTGTTGTCCGACAGCGCTGCGTGCCAGAACGCTGCAACATCGCGATCGATCTCCACCATGAACGCCTGGCCCGCCAGCCGCTCCATGACGGCAGTCAGCGACACGATGCCGCCGCCGACGAAGGGTTCAATGAAGATTTGCGGTTTCGCCGATGCAAGCCACTCGCGGATATGCGGGATAAGCCAAGTCTTGCCCCCCGGATACCGCAGCGGGCTGCGCTGCGGAACCGCAGCTACGTTGACCGCCGGCAGCCGCGACAGCGGAATTGCGGCATCCACGGAGATCACCGGAACTCCCGGATGGCTGAGCGCGATGCCATAATCCCCCGCCGACTGATTTCGTCGCCTCGCTTGCCTGCCTCTGTGCAAGTATCGTATCGCCAATTGGTGGAATCAACGGAATAATCCTCCCGCCGCGAGCGGACCGGCCCACACTGAGGCGGCATGTTCCCCTGCCGTCGGAACTGCGTCGCGAACAGGAAAAATGCTGCGCATCATTCTGAACGACAATCTTGAGGTCCTGCGCTCGCTGGGCAGCGGCTCCATCAACCTCGTCTACATCGATCCGCCATTCAACACGGGCCAGGTGCGAAAACAGGTGTCAATCCGGTCGGTACGCGACCCGGAGGGCAACCGGACCGGCTTCCAGGGCAAGCGCTACCAGAGTTCACCGCTCGGCACGACCGGATATGCCGACCGGTTCGATGACTATCTGGCGTTCCTCGCGCCGCGGCTCGCGGAAACCCACCGGATACTCCACCCCGCTGGCTCGCTGTTCTTTCACATCGACTATCGCGAAGTGCATTACTGCAAGCTGCTGCTTGACCGCATCTTCGGGCGGGCCTCGTTCATCAATGAAATCATCTGGGCGTATGACTATGGCGGGCGGCCGAAATCACGTTGGCCCGCCAAGCATGACAATATCCTGTGGTACGCGCGGGACCCCGCCCGCTACACCTTCAATTTCGACGCCATGGACCGCATCCCCTACATGGCCCCGGCGCTGGTTGGCGCGGAGAAGGCCAGACGCGGCAAGACCCCGACGGATGTCTGGTGGCACACCGTTGTGCCGACCAATTCAAGGGAAAAGACAGGCTACGCCACGCAAAAGCCCTTGGGGCTGCTGGAGCGCATAGTCAAGATCCATTCCTCCCCCGGCGACATGCTGCTGGATTTTTTCGCCGGCAGCGGCACATTCGGCGAGGCCGCTGCAAAAAACGGGCGGCGCTGCATTCTCGTGGACAACAATCCGCAAGCCGTCAGCATCATGGCGCGCCGCCTCGCGCCGTTCTCACCCCGCCTCGAGCGCGCCGGCGAAGCGGATTCGACCCCGCCCGACGCCAATTCCCGAACGTCACGGAACGACGGTTGCGGTCAGGACCGGGCTGGGCCGCAGCCGGGCGCGAGGTGAATTTTCGGAAAGCAGGGTGAATATGGCGCGAAATTCCCCGACGCGTTATGAGTTTATCCGTGGATTTGGATGAGTGCGGCAACGACATGGCCGATGCCGCTGTTCACCGGCCGGCCGCTCGGCGCCTGTGTCGTGTCGAGCATTTGCACCGCGTTCGAGGATTATGATGACACATGCATCAAGTGGTTCCGCGCTGACGCGGCCCCGGTAGCGCGCGAAAGAAAAAGACATGAAAATCATCGCCGGCAATAGCAACCGCCCGCTCACCGAAGCCGTCGCGGCCTTCTGCAACCTGCCTCTCGTCCATGCCAGCATTCGCCGCTTCTCGGACCAGGAAGTGTTCGTCGAAATCCATGAGAACGTGCGCGGCGAGGACATGTTCCTCGTTCAGTCCACCTCCTATCCGGCAAATGACAATCTCATGGAGCTGCTGGTTACGATTGATGCGCTGCGGCGCGCCTCTGCTCGCCGCATCACTGCCGTCGTGCCGTATTTCGGCTATGCGCGGCAAGACCGCAAACCCGGGCCGCGCACACCCATCTCGGCAAAGCTGGTGGCAAATCTCATCACCACCGCGGGCGCCGACCGCCTGCTGACTGTCGATCTCCATGCCGGCCAGATACAGGGCTTCTTCGATATTCCCGTCGATAACCTGTTCGCCGCGCCGGTGATGGTCGCCGACATGGCGCAGTCCTTTCGCGGCGAAAACCTCGTCGTCGTCTCGCCCGATGTCGGCGGAGTCATCCGCGCCCGCGCCGTGGCGCGGCGGATTGACGCCGGCCTCGCCATCGTGGATAAAAGGCGGGAGCGTGCCGGCGTGTCGGAGGTGATGAACATTATCGGCGACGTCGCAGGGCGGCGCTGCGTGCTGGTGGATGACATCGTGGATTCGGCGGGAACGCTGTGTAACGCAGCGGTCGCGCTGAAACGCGCCGGCGCCACGTCCGTCGCAGCCTATGTCACGCATGGTGTGCTTTCCGGTGGCGCCATCGCGCGCGTCGTCGATTCGGAACTCGCACAACTGGTGATCACCGATACCATCGCGGCAACAAGCGCCGTGCAGGCGGCAGCCAATGTACGAGTCCTGTCCATTTCACAACTGATGGCCGAGGCAATGCGTCGAATCAGCGAGGAAAGCTCGGTCTCAAGCCTGTTCGACTGAACAGATCCGCAAACAACGACCGAAGACTCAGGAGTTTGGTATGGCCGATATGACCACACTGGCCGCCGCGCCGCGAAAAGCCCGCGGCAAGGGCGGCGCGCGGGCTGTCCGCCGCGAAGGCCGCATCCCGGCAATCATCTACGGCAGCAGCAGCGAGCCCGCACCCGTTTCGGTCGACCAGCGCGAACTGCTCCTCGAATACAACCGCGGCGGATTTTTCAGCCGCGTGTTCGAACTGGATGTGGAAGGCGCCGTAACGCGCGTGCTGCCGCGCGACGTCCAGCTCCACCCCGTCTCCGACATGCCCCTGCATATCGACTTCCTGCGCCTCGCAGCCGATACGCGAGTCAATGTCGAAGTCCCTGTTACCTTCGCCAATGAAGAAGAGGCACCGGGCCTGCGCCGCGGCGGTGTACTCAACGTCGTGCGCCGTACCGTCGAACTCGATTGCCTGCCCGATTCGATCCCCGCCGAAATCATCATCGATCTGACGGGGCGAGAAATCGGCGACTCCATCCATATCTCCCACGTCGCCCTCCCTGACAACGTGCACCCGACCATCCGCGACCGTGATTTCACCATTGCAACCATCGCCCCGCCCACTGTCATGCAGGAAGCCGAGGCCGAGGAGGACGAGCAGGAGGAAGAAGAAGACATCGACACCGCGGAGTGACGTACAACGCACCTGTCATCCGTGCTGCTGCTCGCGGGCCTCGGCAATCCCGGGCCGAAACATGTATGGAACCGGCACAATGCCGGTTTCCTGTTTCTCGACGCCATCGCCCAGATGCACCAGTTCGCGCCTTGGCGTCGGCGCTTCCACGGCGTGATCGCCGAAGGCCGACTCGACGGCATACGAACGCTTGCGCTCAAGCCCGGAACATGGATGAACCGCTCCGGAATCTCGGTCGGCGAAGCCGCGCGCTTCTACAAGCTGCCCCCCTCCCAGGTCGTGGTGGTTCACGACGAAGTCGACCTCGCGCCGGGCAAGATCCGCGTAAAGACCGGCGGCGGCAGCGCCGGCCATAACGGCCTGCGCAGCATCGACCGGCATTTCGGCAACGCCTATCGCCGCCTGCGTATCGGCATCGGGCATCCCGGCGACAAGAACATCGTGCCCTCCTGGGTTCTGCGCGACTTCACTGCCGACGATGTCGCCTGGATCGAGGAACTGGTGCCCGCGCTGGCCGAAGCCGCCCCGTGGCTGGCGCGCGGCGACGACCCCGGGTTCATGAGCCGAGTCGCGTTGCTGCGTGCCCGCGCAGCAGGAGCATCCGAGGCTCCGGATGGGGTTTAACTGCGGCATTGTCGGCTTGCCCAATGTCGGCAAGTCCACATTGTTCAACGCCCTGTCCGGCGCCGCTGCCGCAGAAGCCGCAAACTACCCGTTCTGCACCATCGATCCCAATGTCGGCCGGGCACCCGTGCCCGACGACAGGCTGGAAAGCCTGGCCCGCGCCGCGCCCTCGCCGCGGACCGTCCCCACTTGGCTCGATTTCGTCGATATCGCCGGACTCGTGCGCGGAGCCAGCAGGGGCGAAGGACTGGGCAACGCATTCCTCGGCCAGATTCGCGAAGTCGACGCCATCGTCCATGTCCTGCGTTGCTTCGGCGGTGCCGAGGTCAGCCATGTCAACGGCGCCGTCGACCCGCTCGCCGACGCGGAAATCGTTGACACCGAATTGATGCTTGCCGACCTCGCAAGTCTGGAGCGGCGGGCGGAAATCTGGGTCAAGCGGGCGCGCGGCGGCGATGCCGAAGCAAAGACCATGCTGGCGGTCGCCGAGCCGGCCCTGGCCGCCTTGCGCGCCGGTCAGCCGGCGCGCAAGGCGCACTCCCCCACGCCCGAGAGCGAACCTGCCTGGCGCGCATTGCGGATGTTGACCGCAAAACCCGTGCTCTATGTGTGCAATGTCGATGACGATTCCGCGTCCTCCGGCAATGACGCCTCACGGCGCGCGGCGGCCATGGCGGAAGCGCAGCATGCCGGGCACATCACCGTTGCCGCCGCTATCGAGGCCGAAATCTCCGGCCTGACTGACCCCGCTGAACGCAGCGAATTCCTCGCCGGCATCGGCCTCGCAGAAACTGGCCTGGCGCGCCTCATCCGCGCCGGCTACGACCTGCTCGGACTGCTCACCTTCTTTACCGCCGGGCCAAAGGAAACCCGCGCCTGGACAGTATCACGGGGTGCGCAAGCGGCGGCCGCCGCCGGCGTCATCCACAGCGATTTCGAACGCGGCTTCATTTGCGCCGAAACCATATCCTGGAGCGAATATGTGCGGCTGGGCGGCGAACAGCCGGCAAGGGCCGCCGGCGCGCTGCGCCAGGAAGGGCGAAACTACACCGTGCGCGATGGCGACGTGATTCGCTTCCGCTTCAACGTCTGAAACCTCCCGCCGCCCACTCCGGCGGCGCTTTCTGCTATGATGCGCACCAAACAAGGATCGACAGGGGGAACCCGATGCCTGTTTCCCGTAACCGGCGGCGCGTGCTTGGAAGCCTCGCCGCGGCCGGACTGGCACACGCCGCTTCCGGCGCTTTCGCCGCCGCCGGCCACAGCTTTTCCGGAAACCCGTTTCGCGACCGGTTTCAGACCTTCCGCCAGACCTTCCGCGTCGAGCCGGACCGCGCCGAAGCCGAACGGATCGTTGCCAATATCGTCAGGAGCCGGCCCCTGCGCCCCGGTCTCGTCGACGCAATCGCTCCGGACATCGCGGAAAACGGCAATGTGGTGCCGGTGACCTTCAAGGTGAACTGCACCATGACCGGGAATGACTACCCGGAAATCGTGCACATCATCGGGCTGGAAAACCCGTTTCCCGAAATCGCCAAATATCATTTCACCCCCGCTTGCGGCGCTGCCGAAGTCTCGTGCCGGGTGCGTATGCGCGCCACATCCGACCTCGTATTCATCGCCGAGATGGCCGACGGCACCGTCGGCATGACGACGCGCTGGGTCAATGTCACCCTCGGCGCGTGCAGTTGAGGCAGCCAGGGAACACGGTCATGGCAATCAGGAACACATTGCGCCGCCTCAAGGCGCCGAAAACCGCGCAGTACAACGAAATCATCACCGTCAAGACCCTCGCCGAGCATGAAATGGAACCCGGCGTGCGCTTCGATCCGCGCAGCCTCGTGGTGTACCCGCGCTTCATCCTCAACAAGGTCGAATGCCGGATGAACGGTCGCCTTGTCTTCACTGCCGACTGGTTTTCCGGCGTGTCCGCCAACCCCTATCTCGCCTTCAAGCTGCGCGCCGAAGAATCAGGCGTGATCGAAGTGACATGGATCGACGATTACAACGCTACAACCACCGCACGCACGGAGATCGAAGTCATCGGCGCGCCCCCGCGCGAACTGTCGGAAGCGGAGAAAGACGACCCGCGCAAAGGCTGAAACGGCGAATAATCTGTCATGCGTGACGCACCATCGCCGCTGCCGCGCCGTATCCTGCTCACCGCCCTCGCACTTTCTCTGAGCGCCGCCGCGGCACACGCTGACCCGCCTCCTGAAACGCCGCAACGCCCGGATGGCCTCATTTCCGGCTATTGGTTCGCTGCCCCCGAAACGCGGGCGATTCAGGACGACGCTTTTTCCAACCCCGGCCTTCTATACGTCGATCGCGGCGGCGCGCGCTGGGCGGCTCCCGCAGGCCCCGATAGCCGAGCCTGCAGCGATTGCCACGGCGCCGCCGCAGACTCAATGCGCGGCGTCGGCGCCTCCTACCCCAGGGTGACCGCACTGGAAGACGGCGACACCCTGATCAATCTCGGCCAGCGCATCAATATCTGCCGCCGCCAGCACATGGCGGCCGAGCCGCTTCCGCCCGACAGCGAAGCCCTGCTCGACCTGGAAGCCCATGTGATGGCGCAATCCGCAGGCCTGCCCATGGCGGTGGAAACCGGTGGCGCCGCCGCCCCGTGGTTCGCACGCGGCAAGGCGCTCTATCACCAGCGCATCGGGCAGATGAACCTCGCCTGCGCCATGTGCCACGACCGCCGCGCCGGACATTACCTGCGCGCCGAAAATATCAGCCAGGGGCACATCGTCGGCTTCCCCACCTACATGTTGCGATGGGGCGCTCTGGCTGGCGTGCACCGCCGCTTCCAGTTCTGCAATGAACAGGCCCGTGCCGAACCGCTGCCGCTCGACCACCCGGATTACAACGCCTTGCAACTCTACGTCGCCTGGCGCGGCAACGGCCTGCCGATCGAAACACCTGCCGTGCGCCGCTAAGCATCCCGGGGCGGCACCCCCGACAGTTGCACAATACCAGAAATTCTGCTATTGTTCTGTTCACAAGGCGCTCCGGAAATGCCGCAATGCCAAGGAATTTTCTAGCTACCTGCCTCTCGTTTGCCGTAATTGACCTGCAACCCGTAAGAAATCCCGGTAAATCCCGGCTTATCCCACTTTGTTCGAAATCGCACCGTCCAACAATGTGGCAATTCCGGGGCAGCGCCCCGCCATAACCCTCCCCATCTCCGGACAGCGGCCGGGTGAGATTTGCCGCGCAAATGTGCTTCCGGTTGACGTTCCTTGCGCATGGCGGCATGTTGCGCCTTCGCACGGCCGTCTGAACCTGAATTTCTGTCATGGATACCGAAAACGCGATGTCCGCCAAGGCACTGCCGGACGCGGATCACGCCGCGCTGGCAAACGCGATCCGCGCGCTTGCCATGGACGCGGTCGAATCCGCAAGATCCGGGCACCCCGGCATGCCCATGGGCATGGCCGACGCAGCGACCGTGCTGGTCCACGAATTCCTCAAATTCGACGCAGGCGAACCCGACTGGCCCGACCGCGACCGGCTCGTCCTGTCCGCCGGCCACGGCTCGATGCTGCTCTATGCGATCCTGCACCTCACCGGCTATCCCGGCATGGATATGGCGCAGTTGCAGCAATTTCGCCAACTCGGTAGCCGTACCGCCGGCCACCCCGAATACGGCCTCGCACCGGGGATCGAAACCACCACCGGACCGCTCGGCCAGGGCCTCGCAACTGCCGTCGGCATGGCGCTCGCCGAACGTCTCGCCGCTGCCCGCTACGGGTCCGACCTGGTCGACCACCGCGTCTGGGTCATCGCCGGCGATGGCTGCCTGATGGAAGGCGTCAGCTACGAAGCAATTTCCCTCGCCGGGCACCTGCGTCTCCACAAGCTCAACGTCTTGTTCGACGACAACAACATCACCATCGACGGACCGACAGGTCTGTCCGTCTCCGACGACCAGGCAACCCGCTTTGCCGCCGCCGGCTGGTATGTCGAGTCATGCGACGGGCACGACCCCGCCGCCGTCCGTGCCGCACTCGCGCGCGCCCAGGCCGCCGACCGCCCGGCGCTGGTGGCTTGCCGCACCGCCATCGGTTTTGGCGCGCCCACGCGGCAGGGCACCGCTGCCGCGCACGGTGCCCCCCTCGGCGCTGCCGAAATCGAGGCCGCGCGCCAGAGCCTCGGCTGGCCCCATCCGCCTTTCTCGATCCCCGAAAGCGTCGCAAGCCGCTGGCGCGCTGCCGGCCGGCGCGGGCGCCCCGTCCGCGAAGCATGGGAGCGCCGCCTCGCGGAATCGGACCGTCGCACCGCATTCGAAGACGCACAGGCCGGCGTCGTATCACTGCCGCTGGCCGAACACCTCGCCGCTTTCAAGCAGCGCCTTATCGCCGACCCGAAACCCATGGCGACGCGCAAGGCATCGCAATTGGCGCTCGAAGTCGTCAATGCCGCAGTGCCTACCACCATCGGCGGCTCTGCCGATCTCACCGGCTCCAACAACACCAGGACTGCCGATCTCGCCGCCGTTGCACCGGGCAGCTTCTCGGGCCGCTACATTCACTATGGCGCCCGCGAACAGGGCATGGCAGCCTGCATGAACGGCATCGCCCTGCATGGCGGATTCATCCCCTATGGCGGTACCTTCCTCGTCTTCAGCGACTATGCACGCCCGGCAATGCGGTTGTCGGCGCTGATGGGTCTGCGCGTCATCTATGTGATGAGCCACGACTCCATCGGCCTGGGTGAAGACGGCCCCACCCATCAACCGGTGGAGCATCTGGCCGCATTGCGCGCAATTCCGAACCTCGCAGTCTTCCGCCCCGCCGATGCGGCGGAAACCGCAGAATGCTGGCAATTGGCGCTGGCGCGAGAGGAAGGCCCCTCGGTGATCGTGCTGACACGCCAGAATCTTCCCCTGCTGCGCACCGATCCCGCGGCAGCGAACGAAAACCCCTGCGCCGCCGGCGCCTACGAAATTCGCCCGGCCAACGGCGCCGCCCGCGCAACCCTGCTCGCCAGCGGGTCCGAAACATCGCTCGCCGTGGAAGCGGCAGCCCTGCTCGAACAGGACGATATCCCCGTCCGCGTTGTCTCCATGCCCTGCTGGGAACTCCTGGAAGAGCAATCGCCCGACCATCGGGAAGCCGTGCTCGGCGCCCTCCCCCGCGTCGCCGTGGAAGCGGCAAGCCCGCTCGGCTGGGCGCGCTGGGGGGTCGACGAGCGCGAGATGATCGCTATGCGCAGCTTCGGCGCTTCCGCGCCCGGCGCTGCCCTGTACACACATTTCGGAATCACTGCCGAGGCCGCGGCAAATGCTGTCCGACGCGCCTTGAGCGGCGCTGCATAAGCCGCCATGTCAACAACGGGAGAAAAGCCGGTGCCGGTGAGGTTGGGGATCAACGGGTTCGGCCGTATCGGACGGCTGGTTTTGCGCGCCATCGTCGAGTCCGGGCGCAACGATGTGGAAGTCGTCGGCATCAACGATCTCGGACCGGTGGAAACCAACGCACTGCTCCTGCAAAATGACTCCATCCACGGCCGCCTGCCGCGTCCCGTCGCCGTAAACGGAGATTCCATCGACGTCGGACGCGGCCCGATCAAGGTCACAGCCGAACGCAATCCGGAAAAACTCCCATGGCGCGCGCTGGACGTCGACGTCGCGCTGGAATGTACCGGCATCTTCACCGCGCGCGACGCCGCTGCCAGGCATCTCGACGCTGGCGCCCGCAAGGTGCTCATCTCCGCACCTGCCTCCGGCGCCGACATCACCGTCGTCTACGGCGTCAACCACCAGCGCATGGAGGCTGGCCATGACGTGGTGTCCAACGCGTCCTGTACGACAAATTGCCTCGCCCCCGTCGCCAAGGTGCTGCACGAGACGGTGGGAATAGAACGCGGCTTCATGACCACCATCCACTCCTATACCGGCGATCAACCCGTGCTCGACACGCTGCACAAGGATTTGCGCCGCGCCCGCGGGGCAGCGCTGTCCATGATTCCGACCTCCACCGGCGCCGCCCGCGCGGTCGGACTCGTACTCCCCGAACTCGCCGGCAAGCTCGACGGCACCGCCATTCGCGTCCCCACCCCGAACGTGTCGCTTGTCGATTTTACCTTCAGCGCGGCCCGCGATACCTCCGTCGATGAGATCAACAACGCCGTCAGCGCCGCTGCGGCAGGGCCGCTCGCCGGTGTACTGGCAGTCAGCGATGCCCCATTGGTCTCAACCGATTTCAACCACGACCCCGCCAGTTCCACCGTCGATATGCCGGAAACGCAGGTAATCGAAGGCCGCTTTGTTCGCGTCCTCTCCTGGTACGACAATGAGTGGGGATTCTCGAACCGGATGAGCGACGTATCCGCCGTACTCGGCAGCCTGTAGCGCGCCATGAAGCGGCTGCCGCGCCTTGACGATCATGACGTTGATGGCCGCCGTGTCCTGTTGCGCCTCGATCTCAATCTGCCCGTAGATGACGAAGGTCGCATCGGCGATCTGACACGCCTGGACCGTGTAATCCCCACCCTCCGCGCCCTCTCCGGGCGCGGCGCCCGCACCGTCATTCTCACCCACTATGGACGACCGAAGGGGCACGACGAAGACCTTTCGGTGAGTTTTCTCGCTGCCCCGCTCGCCGAAGCGCTCCAGGGCGACATCGCCGTGGCTGCCGATTGCATCGGCCCCGGTCCCCGGCGACTCGTGGACTCGCTGCACCCCGGCGCAACGGCGCTGTTTGAGAATCTCCGGTTCCATGCCGGCGAAACAGGAAATTCCGCCGACTTCGCCGCCGCACTCGCCCGCTCGGGCGACATTTACGTCAACGACGCCTTTTCCGTTTCCCACCGGGCGCATGCGTCGGTGGTTGCACTGCCAAGCCTGTTGCCGCGCGCCGCCGGCCCCGCCATGCTCGCCGAAATCAACGCACTGGAGTCTGTTCTCCAACACCCCGCGCGACCGGTCATGGCTCTCGTCGGCGGAGCCAAGGTATCCACCAAGCTTGCCCTGCTCGGCAATCTCGCGGCAAATGTCGATGTGCTCGCCATCGGCGGCGCCATGGCAAACACATTTCTCGCCGCACAGGGAAAATCTGTTGGCGCGTCGCTCCACGAATCCGCCATGTACGACGAAGCGCGCAAGGTGCTCACCGCGGCAGCGGCGGCAAATTGCGAAATCATTCTCCCCGAAGACGCCGTAGTGGCGAAATCCCCCGCCGATGCACCGAATATCGTCAGCGTCGATGCCGTGCCGCCGGACTGCATGATCTTCGATATCGGCCCCGATACGGCCGATCGGATCGGCAACCGTATTCCCGCCTGCCGCACCCTCCTGTGGAATGGCCCCATGGGATTGTTCGAGACTCCGCCATTCGACACCTCAACCGTGCTTCTGGCGCGCACCGCCGCCGTCATGACACGCGCCGGTGCGCTCACCAGCATTGCCGGTGGCGGGGACACATTGGCGGCACTGGCGCACGCTGGCACCGTCCAGGGATTCAGCTATGTGTCATCCGCCGGCGGAGCGTTTCTCGCCTGGTTGGAAGGCCGCACCTTGCCCGGCGTCGCCGCCCTCGGCGGCGACGGCTGATGCGCCGATGGCGCAACCACGGCGCCGCACGGTGATTGCGCAGTCGCCGGATCAGATTGCTGCGGCCTTGGCGTTCGCACACGCCGCGTCATGCCCTCTGCGCGTATTCACCGCACCATGGTTTGTCGCCGGTTACGGGTGTTTCGACCCCGGCGCGTATTGGGGCCGGAATACCGATGTCGTGCTGGATTGCGGCGCCGACGCCGGCGCCGCCATGGGCGCGCTGCGCAGCGGCTGGAAACGCCTTGCCTTTGCCGGTCGCGCTGACTTGCGAAAAAAACTGGCCGACATGGCGACGCAGCTCGGTGCCGAACTAATCGAGCCGCCGCAGGCCCCCGATCTGATACTGCCGCCGGGCGCCGATGCCGGAGCACACCTGCGGGATTGGGCCGAGAAGGGAGACCTCGAAAAAGGAGCCAGGAAATGAAAATCACTCGCCGCGTGCGCGACATTCTCAAATCCTATGAAAGCGACTGCCCCGGCACCAAGGCCAATCTGGCGCGAATTCTGATGCACGGACGGCTCGGCGGCACCGGGCGGCTGCTCATCCTGCCGGTGGATCAGGGTTTCGAACACGGCCCCGCACGCAGCTTCGCCCCCAATCCCACTGCTTACGACCCCCATTACCATTTTCAGTTGGCCGTCGACGCCGGGTTGAGCGCCTATGCCGCGCCTCTGGGAATGCTGGAAGCCGGCGCCGACAGCTTCGCCGGCGCCGTACCCACCATTCTCAAGGTCAACAGCGCCAACAGCCATTCCGTGGTCAAGGACCAGGCAGTAACCGCGTCAGTGGGTGACGCGCTTCGCCTCGGTTGTTCGGCAATCGGCTTTACCATCTATCCCGCTTCCGAAGACCAGTTCGAAATGATCGAGGAATTGCGCGAACTGGCGGAAGAAGCCAAGGCCGCCGGGCTGGCAGTGGTTGTCTGGTCCTATCCCCGCGGCGGTAAGCTGTCGAAAGCCGGCGAAACCGCAATCGATGTCTGTGCCTATGCCGCGCAGATCGCTGCTTTGCTCGGTGCGCACATCATCAAGGTAAAGCCTCCCTCGGCACATATCGAGCAGGACGAAGCACGCAAGAGCTACGAGAAGAACCAAGTCGATATCTCGACCCTGAGCGCCCGTGTTGCCCACGTCGTTCAGTCCGCGTTCAATGGACGCCGGCTGGTGGTCTTTTCCGGCGGCACCGCCAAGGACTCGCAAGGGCTGTTCAACGAAATTCGCGAAATCCGCGACGGCGGCGGTACCGGATCAATCATCGGACGCAATACTTTCCAGCGCCCGCGCGATGACGCACTGGCCATGCTCGGCACGATCATCGCCATCTATCAGGGCAAGGCGTGACGGACGCCCCCTGCCGGCTCTATCTGATCACGCCGGATTCGCCCCGCATCGACACGCCCGCATTCGCCGACGCCCTGGCCTCTGCATTGGATGCGGGCGATGTCGCCTGCCTTCAATTGCGCCGGAAGGAGGCAGATATGGACGCGCTGCGCGGGGCGTCCGAACGCTTGCAGCCCATCTGCCACGCGCGCGACGTGGCGTTTATCGTGAATGACCATCCGGTCCTGGCGGCCGAACTCGGCGCCGACGGCGTGCATATCGGCCTCGATGACGGTGACTATGCGAGCGCGCGCGCCGCGGTCGGCCCGGACGCGACCATAGGCGTAAGTTGCTACGATTCGCGGCACCGCGGAATCGAGGCCGCAGAGGCAGGCGCCGATTACGTAGCCTTTGGCGCCTTTTTTCCCACGACGACAAAGCACCCGCGCACCCGCGCCGACACTCAAATCCTGCACTGGTGGCAGGACATGGTAACCGTCCCCTGCGTCGCCATTGGCGGCATCACGCCGGAGAATTGCGGCGTCCTCGCCGCCGCCGGCGCCGACTTTGTTGCCGTCGTCTCCGCGGTCTGGGACCACCCCGCAGGCCCTGCCGCCGCTGTTCGCGCGTTCAACACTGTCCTCGCGCTGACGGAAAGAAGCTCCAACCCATGAACCGACCGTCTTGCGCGGTCTCCCGATGTACGCGGGTGACGAGGCCTCGAACTCAGATGCGCGGTACCCGGCGTCGGGAACGGGATGTGACGAAACGCATGAAATCATCGGGCGGCAGCGGTGGGCCGATCAGGCGGCCTTGGACCTGATCACAGCCGAGGTCGCTGAGTAGCGCGGATTGCGCAGGTGTTTCTATGCCTTCCGCCAGCACATGCATGCCGAGGCTGTGACCAAGATGAATGATGGCACGCACAATGGCGGAATCGTGCGGGTTATTCGTCATGTCACGCACAAATGACCGGTCAATCTTCAGTTTGCCGACAGGAAGCTGCTTCAGATAGTTCAGGGACGAGTAGCCGGTGCCAAAATCGTCGATCGCCAGTTCAACCCCGAGGTCCACAAGACTGTCGAATATCGCGCCAGAGGCGCGCGCATCGACCAACGCGCTTTCGGTAATTTCCAATCCCAGTAGACGCGGGTCGAGGTGGGCGCTGGAAAGACGCCCGCGCACGGTTTCCAGCAAGGCATGATCATGAAACTGGGCTGCTGACAGATTGACCCATATCGGCACAGCGGGCAGGTCGTTGCGGGTCCATTCGGCAAGTTGCGCACAGGCCCGGGTGATCGCCCATTCGCCGATCTGAATGATCAGGCCGCTGGCTTCCGCATGTTCGATAAATCGCCCCGGTAAGAGCAGGCCGTGTTCCGGATGCTGCCAACGCAGCAAGGCTTCGCCGCCTATCACGCCATTGTCCGACAGGCGCGCCTGCGGTTGATAGTGGAGAACGAGATGGTCCTCCGCCAGCGCCTGCCGCAGCCCTTCGGCAACTGCAGCCCGTTCATCGGCGCGGCGGCTGAGTTCTTCGGCGTAGAAGGCGACACGGCGGCGGCCCGACAACGCTTTGGCACGGTAGAGCGCAAGGTCTGCGTTGCGCAACAATGCCGCCATATCGGGGGCGTCGTCGGGGAACAGGGTTATGCCCGCGCTGGCGCCGGTATGGAGGGTGCGGCCATCGACCACGACCGGGTCCGCCAGCGCGCCCACGGCCCGCTTGGCCAGCGTCTCTGCCGGCTCAGTCGATTCGGCCAGCGGACGAACGATTGCGAATTCGTCTCCGCCGAACCGCGCAACCGTGTCCCCGTCGCCGGCGCACGCCCGCAAACGCCGCGCAAGCTCGACCAGCAGATGATCGCCTGCCGCATGGCCCAGGTTGTCGTTGACATGCTTGAAATTGTCGAGGTCAAGCATCAACACAGCAACTCGCGAGTCATTTCGTCGGGCGTCTCGAATCGCCTGGCGCAGGCGATCCATGAACACCGCTCGGTTCGGCAAAGCGGTCAACGCATCGTGATGGGCGAGGAAATGAATGCGGCGCTCGCTGAGTCGATGCTCCGTTATGTCCGTGGCGATGGAGAGCAGGCCACCATCGTCAAGTCGGTGCTCATTGAGGCGAAACCAGCGCCCGTCCTGGCGCGCGATTTCCACTGCTCCTCGCGGCGCCGCGCGGCGGGCAAGTCTTTGCTCCATCCAAATGCGGCGATTGCCGCTCGCATCAGGATAAAGATCCGCCTCCAAAGCGGCTTCCAGATAGTCCCGATACGGGATACCGGGGCGCCAGTGACCACCGACGGGCGCTTCCAGTTCACGGCTAGCTCGATTCGCGAGTACAAGGCGGTCTTCCGCATCGAACAGCGCCACAACATCGGAGAGGCTTTCCAAAGCGGAGGCCAGTCGATGCTCGGCCCCGCGCGCCGCGGCCTCCGCACCCTTCCGCGCCGACACATCATGTGCGATCAGCAAAGTCAGCGCCCGGTCGCCATCCTGAAACGGCGTCGTCCGCACTTCCAGCGGCAATGGCGTTCCGCTCAGCGTTCGAAAGCTGATTTCCACACCCGGGGCGGGCAGTTCATCCTCGAACAGGGCTGCCGAAGTTGCGGGGAGGATCGTATCGAGCCGCCTGCCCACCAGGGCATCAGGGTCGTCTGCACCAAACAGCGCGGCGCCGCGGCGATTGACAAAAAGAATACGCCGCTCCGCGAGCACCATGACTGCGTCTGCCGCTAACTCCACCAGGCTGCGATAGCGTTCCTCACTTTCTGCCAGCGCGTGCCTGAGGCGCTTTACGCTACTGACATCAACCCAGCAGGATATCCAGCCGCCATCGTCAAGGCGCTCCTCGCTGACACGAAACACCTTGCGCGGAGTCAGCTCCAGTTCGAATGGGTCGACCGGTTTGCGGCGAGCATCGGCGAGGCGTTTGATCCATCCTTTGCGGTCGGCGCGGGCGGGGGTGGTGGGCAGCGCCGCCGCCGCGCGATACAACCAGGAGTCGTAATAAAGGCCGGGTCTCACCGAAGGTGCCAGCGCCGGGATAAGTTCCCGAAACCGGTTATTTGCCCAACGCAGTCGCTTGTCGGTATCCCATACGGCGAGTGCTGAGTTGGCTTCAAGGCTCCGTTTGGCCCGGGGTTCGGTCAAGGTAGCAACCTGGGTCAGGATGCGCGCAGTTCCGCCGCGAAGGCAGGATAGGTTGCGGCAAGCGTCGCGCTCACCGGACCGCGCAGAAGCGCCAATGTTTCAGGATCAGGAGGCGGCGTGACAGGCGGGTATTCCGGTGCCGCAAAATCGAATCCGGTAGCATCTTGCACCGAGGCGAGCGTTTCCCCCGGATGGACACTTTCCAGCGCAAAGCGCCCGGCCGCCTTGTTGAAAGTGAAAATGGCGCGCCCGGTCACCAGAGCCGCCGGCCCCCCGGGCCGGTGAATCTCCGGCGGACTGGTTCCGGGAGCACTGATGAAATCCACCTGTTTCACCAGCGTTCGCGGACTGTGTTCCTCACGGAACAAAATGATGTGCGGAACAACAAAATACAGATATGCGGACCCGAACGAGCCGGGGAATCGGGTTTCCAGCGCCGGATAGGCTCCGGTCCCGACAAGATTTACGTTCGCCGCGCCATCAATCTGACCGCCGCTGAGAAAGAACACGTCAATGCGACCCTGGCCGGCTGCGTCGAACAACTCGCGTCCGCCGTCGCTGAACTGAAAATGATCGGGCGAGCCAAGAATGCTCACCCGCACGGCTCCCTGAGCCCGGTGTTGCGCCAGCAGTGACGCTGCCGCCTGTATCGGCGACAAGGCGCCGACTACGATGTGGCCTGTCGCAGGCAGTCGCCGTGACAGTGCGGCGGCCAGAAATATCCGCGGTTGCGTCATCGAAGCATTACAGGTTCAGGCAGCGGGCGGCGGGCGATCAAGAAATAGTGCAAGCGCCCGATCGAACCCTCGTGTATCCGCCGCCGCGGCGCGATAGGCGCGCATGGCTGCGTCGTCCGCGGGATACAGGACAGAAAAGCCGACCGGCCATGCGCCGCGCGGCGCGAGCGCCACCGCCTCCACATAGAGCGACGAAAGGGTCCCGGGTGCCGTGTCCGGATTATCAAAGAGATTACCCTCGACAATGGATTCCACGGTCACCAGCGTGCGCCGAGCTGCGTGCGCCATGGTCATCGCCTCACGCCTCATGCCGATCCAGACATTGCCATGGCTGTCGGCGCGGGCAGCGTGAATCAGGGCGTTGTCGGGATTGAGCGCTGGCAATAGCACGACGGGATCGGACTGCTCAGCGAATGGATTGTCGATCACCCGCCAGTCGGTGCGGGCGCGCAAGAGATCGGAGCCGATTATGCCTCGCAGGGGCACGAACGGCGCCCCCTTTTCCGCCGCCTGGAGACTCGCATGCAGCGCTGGGCACGTAGTGTCACGAACCGTGAGGCGCCCGGCTTCCACGGCAGCACGGAATTGCGGCGCCGGCCCATATTCGCCCAGAGAAACCGCCGCTGTTTCGATCTCGCTCACCGCGCCGGCACCGATCAGCATGTCGGCATGCAGCCCGCTGGTGGGGCCGCCTATCAACCGCAACCCGCGGGTTCCCTGGCGCAACAAGGCGAAAATAGCCGCCATGGGCGTGCCGTTTCGGTCGGTCGGCGAAATGACCGAGGCGCCGTCCGGCACACGCGCCGCAAGTGCGGCGACACCCGCCTCACTCGATTCTGCGAATATTTCCGTCATTGAGGCCTCTTTCTGATCTGTCGCGGCGCACCCGTGCCGACGATACCGACATAGCAGGCTGCTGCATGCCTGCGTGACTACATTACGGAGCTCGTCTCACGCTGCGCTGTAGTGTGATCGAACAACAGGGATCATGAGATAATGCCCATCTGTTTATGCAGGGCTGGGTTGCAGACGCAAGCATTCCCTGCAAGCGATATTGCCCGCATAGTCACGCTGGAGAAGGTTTGCGCATTGGATCGGCGATGCGGCGATTGCGAACCACCTTGATGGGCCTCGGTGTAGCCGCCGTCATATTCGGCGGCGGCGCTTGGGGCGTGAACTGGTGGCAGATACGGCAGTTGGTTGTCAGCACGGACAATGCCTATGTTCGGGGCAATGTGGCGGCGATCGCCAGCATGGTGGCCGGTTATATCGAGGATATCCATGTCACCTCTCATCAGAAGGTTCGCGCGGGCGAGCCGCTGCTGACCATTCGCGGGGACCGTTACGAGGCCGCGGTCGACTCGGCCCGAGCTGAATTGCGTGCAGCGGCAGCGGAAGTCGAGATTGGCCATGCGGCCGTGGAGCATATGCTGGCGCGGCGGCGCCTGCAGAAGTCGCTTATCGACCAGGCAACAGCCCGCGTAGAGGCGGCGAAAGCGCGTGTGGAGGCCGCCGAGGCCCAGGTCGACCACACGGCGAGCGAAGCGGCGCGCTACAGCGAGTTGCTTGAGCGGCAAACCGGCAGTCGACAAAAATACGAGGCGGCAGTCACGGCGCATCGTCTCGCACAGGCCGAGATTAACCACGCGCGCGCCGAGATGAACCGTGCTCAGGCGGAACTGTTGGCAGCACGCGACCAGGTGCCGGTTTTTGATAGCGAAATTCGACGCTTGCAAAGAGAGATCGATCGCCTTGAGGCGCTTGTCGCGCAGGCGGCGTCGGCGCTGGACGCTGCCGAAATTGCCCTGTCTGATACATTGGTGACGGCGCCGGTGGATGGTGTCATCGGCAACCTGCGGGTGGAACCCGGTATGTACACCGAGGCCGGATGGCCGGTGATGGCAGTGGTGCCACTGTACGACACCTACATCGTCGCCAATTTCAAGGAAACGCAACTTGAGCGCTTGCGGTCAGGCCAACAGGTGCGGATCGAGATTGATGCGTTTCCCGGCGTAGCGCTGACCGGCACGCTGGACAGCCTGGCGCCGGCGTCGGCGGCGGAATTCAGCTTGTTGCCCTCGCAGAACGCGACCGGAAATTTTGTGAAGGTGGTACAGCGTGTGCCGGTGAAGATTCTGTACACGGTGCCGGATGATTTGGCGGGACGGGTGGTGCCCGGTATGTCGGTCGTGATCACGGTGGATACGCGAAGCGCACCGCACGGCGCCGCGCTGGCGGATGACGGCGCACCCGCTTTTTCCGTGCGACAACAAGGCGGCAGCTAGCGGGTACGAGTGCGCGCTGCGTCCATGCACCCGCCGAGTCTCATCGACATTCAGCGATTGGCCGAACGCGAAATTCGGTCGATTCCACCGTGCCTGCGCACCGCTGCTGGCAATATCGCCGTTCAAGTGGTGGATTTTCCGGATGAGGAGACGACAAGCGACATGGCGCTGGAAACGCCGTTCGACCTGCTCGGTTTGTATGTCGGAGTGGCGCTCACTGAACGCAGCCTGTCGTTTCCCGCCAATGAACCGGACATGGTTTATCTGTATCGGCGTCCGATACTGGACTATTGGTGCGAAACCGGGGAACCGCTATCGGACGTAGTCCGTCACGTACTGATTCATGAGATTGGCCACCATTTCGGATACTCGGACGCCGAAATGGACGCGCTGCAAGGACCGGTTTGAAGGGCCGGGAGTTATCCTCCGAGGCTGGACAATGTCTCCGCTGGGAACAGGCGTTGGGGAGAAGCGATTTCGTTCTGCTTGCTGATGAGGGCGATACTGTCCGCGGTGCCGGCGGCGAGAAGCGCGTAGGTTGAGGAAACGGCGCGGGAGGTTGCTTCCGCCAGGGTCGTGCCGCGGAGGAGATGGCCCAGCAGCAATGCTGCCAGCGTATCGCCGGCGCCGTTGCCGGAAACGGGAAGGCGCGGCGTCTTGACCAGCCAGCAATCGTCTGAATTCGATGCCAGGACGCCCACACCCTCTGGAGTGTCCAGCGATGTTACGACCACCATATCCGGTCCGTCAGCTTGCAGGTGGGTACAAGCGCGGCCCGCCTGTACTGTTGTTGCCGCTGGCCGGTCAGCTAGCCGGGCGAGCTCGAACGCGTTGGGCGTGACGATATCGGCGAGCGGGACGAGATGGCACGCAATCGCATCAGCAACATCTTCGGCTACATAAAGGCCGCGCCGCGCATTGCCCATCACCGGGTCGCAGCAATACAGGGCGGCAGGCGACGCCGCTTTGACGCGTTTAACCGCCCGGACAATTACAGGCACCAGATCGACGCTGCCGACATATCCGGTGAGGACCGCGTCCACTCCGACGGACCCTGTGCGTCTATGCACGCCTTCCAGAACATCACTTATATGCGCTGCGCCCAAGGCGCCGCCGCCCCAGTCGGGATGGGCTGTGTGGTTGGAAAGCTGGACTGTATGCACTGGCCAAACTTCGATGCCCAGCCGTTGCAAGGCAAATACAGCAGTGCTGTTGCCGACATGGCCCAGCGCCACCGACGACTGAATCGACAGGACCGCCATACGGCAGATGTCCCTGTTACAGCGCCTTGACGATATCCTCCACCATTTTCTTGGCGTCGGCGAAGAGCATCATGGTCGAGTCGCCATAGAACAGTTCGTTGTCGATACCGGCATAGCCGGGCGACAAGGACCGCTTCACGAACAGAACAGTCTGTGCCTTGTCCACCTCGAGAATGGGCATGCCGGCGATAGGGCTGGCAGGGTCATTGCGCGCGGCCGGATTGGTGACGTCGTTGGCGCCGATGACGAACGCCACGTCAGCGGTGGCAAAGTCCGAATTGATTTCCTCAAGTTCGAACACTTCTTCATATGGCACATTGGCTTCCGCCAGCAACACGTTCATGTGTCCCGGCATGCGGCCCGCAACGGGGTGGATTGCATAGGTCACCTTGACTCCCGCACCCTTGAGTGAGTCCGCCATTTCACGCAGAGCGTGCTGCGCCTGCGCCACCGCCATCCCGTAACCCGGCACGATGATGACCGATCCGGCATTCTGCATGATGAAGGCAGCATCGTCGGCGCTACCGGATTTGACAGCCTTGTCGGTGCGTCCAGCGGAGACAACGGCATCGTCAGCGCCGAAGCCTCCCAAAATCACATTGATGAACGAGCGGTTCATGCCCTTGCACATGATGTAGGACAGAATCGCACCGGATGCGCCCACTAAGGCGCCGACAATGATGAGCGCGGTGTTCTGTAGCGTAAATCCAATGCCTGCCGCGGCCCAACCGGAATAGGAGTTGAGCATGGAGATTACGACCGGCATGTCGGCGCCGCCGATCGGGATGATGATCATCACACCTATGGCGAGGGCGAGCAGCGTCATGATCCAGAAGGCGGTGTAACTTTCCGTGACGCAGAACCAGACGATCATCGCGCCGATGACCAACCCCACCGCCAGGTTGACCCAATGCTGCATGGGGAAAGTGATGGGCGCGCCCGACATGAGCGCCTGAAGCTTGGCAAACGCGATTACGGAACCGGTAAATGTTATGGCGCCGATGACCACGCCGAGCGACATTTCGACGCGACTTGCGGTTTTGATGGCGCCAATTTCCCCGATACCGTAGGCGTCCGGAGCATAAAGCGCTGCGGCTGCTACCAAGACGGCGGCGAGGCCCACCAAGCTGTGGAACGCTGCCACTAGTTGCGGCATCGCGGTCATTTCAATGCGCAGCGCAATTACCGCGCCGACGGCGCCGCCCACGAGCATGGCGACAAAAATCCAAGAATAGGCGCCGACCTCAGGCTTGGCGAGAGTTACAGCAATCGCGATGGCCATGCCGGCCATGCCGAAAATATTGCCGGAGCGCGCCGAGGTGGGGGAACTGAGGCCCTTCAAGGCCAGGATGAAGCAGACCGCGGCGGCAAGATAGGCGAATGCAGAAAGGTTGGCCGACACGATCAGTCTCCCCTGCGCTTCTTGCGGAACATCTGCAACATGCGTTGGGTTACGATGAAGCCGCCGAAGATATTGACCGACGCCAGCATGACGGCGACAAATCCCATGATTTTCGAGAAGGTCATGCCGCCTTCCCCATCCGGCGGCGCTTCGGCCGGCGCTGCTTCGATGCCGGCGCCGACGGCGATCAGCGCGCCGACAACGATGATGCCGGAAATCGCGTTAGTGACAGACATCAGCGGCGTATGCAGCGCCGGAGTGACGCTCCACACGACGTAATAGCCGACAAAGATCGCTAGCACGAAAATGGTGAAATCCTGAATGAAGGGATCGATCATGAGCCGGCTCCATCGGTCAGCATTGGATGTACGACGTTCCCGTCTCGGGTTACGCAAGCGCCTGCGATCACTTCGTCGTCCCAATCAATTTTGAGCGACCGGCTCTCGCGGTCGATCATCGGCGTGATGAAATTGAGCAGATTGCGCGCGTAAAGTGCGCTGGCATCGACGCTGAGCCGGCTCGGCACGTTTGCGTGTCCGATCAGCGTGACACCGTGCTGCTGCACGACCTGGCCATGCACGGTAAGTTCGCAATTACCACCGGTTTCGGACGCCAGATCGACGATGACCGAGCCCGGCTTCATGTCAACGACCATTTCGGCCGTAATCAATGTCGGCGCCGGGCGCCCGGGGATCAGTGCGGTGCAAATCACGATATCCTGACTCTTCAGCGTCTCATGAATCAGTTCGCGCTGTCGTCGTTGGTAGTCCTCGCCCATTTCGCGCGCATATCCGCCGGAGGTCTCGGCGCTTTCGGCACTATCGTCAGGTACCTCGATGAATTTTGCGCCGAGGCTTTCGACTTGTTCCTTTACTGCCGGACGCACATCAAACGCGGACACCACGCCCCCCAGCCGCCGCCCGGTGGCGATGGCCTGCAAACCGGCGACGCCTGCGCCGAGTACGAGAATCTTGGCGGGCGCGATGGTTCCGGCGGCGGTCATCATCATAGGGATGACCTTGGAAAACTCGGCCGCTGCGTCAAGAACCGCCTTGTACCCGGCGAGGTTGCTTTGTGACGACAGGGCATCCATGCTTTGTGCGCGGCTGATGCGCGGAACAAGTTCCATGGCGAACGCGGTAATGTTCCTGCTTGCATAGGCTTCGACCTGTGCGCGGTTTTGCAGCGGCGCCAGCAGCGCCACCAAGAGCGAGCCGTCGGCCAGGAACATCATTTCGTCGTCACCCTCATCTGCCGTCACCGGCCGTGCCACCTTCAGCACCAGGTCAGCGCCGTCATAGGCCGCGTCAGCGGACGCAGCGACCGCTGCGCCGGCCTCCACGAAGGCCGAATCCGGCATTGACGACAGCAGACCGGCACCGGTCTCAATCACGACATCGGCACCGAGATCGACAAGTTTTTTTACCATCTGCGGCGAAGCCGCCACGCGCCGCTCACCGGCGCGCCGTTCTTTTGGAATCGCGATCTTCATTCCCTGATCCTGCGCTCAAGCCTCTCGACACTTGCCCTACATAGAGGGGATTGACGGTAATTTCATCCCGAATTTGCGCGGCCCAGTCCGCGCGCGAGCGCAGGCCAAGCGACCGCAAGGGTGATGGCACGCACCATCATCAGGATCAGATAGGCGAGCCATAACCCGTGATTTTCCCATAGGGGCACGAAGGCCCAGAGCGCTACAAGATACAGGCCGAGCGAAACAAGCATGGCGTTACGCATGGTACGCCCGCGGGTTGCGCCGATGAATACGCCGTCAAGCTGAAAGGCCCACACGGAGACGAGCGGGGAGAGAATAGCCCATGGCAAGTAGGCTGCGGCGGTCTCGCGGACTTCCGGGATGGTAGTCACCAATGCGACAAGGGCAGGACCGGCAGCCGCAAATGCGACCATGTAGGCGAGGGCGGTCAGCCCTGCCCATAGCGTGGAGACACGTACCACAGCTGCGAGCTCCCGCCGGTCGCGCCGCCCGATAGCGGCGCCGACCAATGCTTCGGCCGCGTGCGCGAAACCATCGAGACCATAGGCGAGAAAAGCCTGGAACAGCATAAGGATCCCGTTCGCGGCGAGTATGAGATCGCCGAAGCGCGCGCCGATCGCAGTCAGGAGTGAAGAAGCAGCGATAAGGCACAGCGTTCGCACGAAGATGTCGCGGTTGAGGCGCATCATCTCCACCAGTTGCTGTCGGGCCCACACTGCCCGCCACAGCCAAGGCGCCTCCAACAACCGAAGTTCGCGGACTGCGACCAGCAAACCCACTGTCAGGCCAAGATATTGTGCAGCAGCCGTGGCAGCGGCGACTCCGGCCACTCCCATGTCAAGCCATACCGCGAGAACCAGGTCGAGCACTATGTTGACGCCATTGACGATCACTTGCAGGATCATTCCCAGCATCATGCGCTGGCGGCCGAGTAGCCAGCCAAGCAAGGCAAGATTGGCGATTGCTGCCGGCGCTGCCCAGATTCGAATCGCGATATAGGTCTCGGCTAGCGGGGTTACGGCGGCGCTGGGCGCGATCAAAGCGAGGGAGCCGTGAATTATCGGCGCTTGCAAGGCGATAATTATGAAGCCGGCGCCGATCGCGAGGATACCCGCGCGTAACAAGGTTGCAGCGAGCACATCGACATGTCCTGCGCCGTGGGCTTGTGCGGTCAGGCCGGCGGTGCCCATACGCAGAAACGAGAAGCCCCAATAGAGAAAGGCGAAAACGGTTCCGCCAACCGCCACGGCGCCGATCTCGGCCGCGCCAAGCCGTCCGACAACGGCCGTATCGACAGCGCCAAGCAGGGGAATGGTAAGGTTGGCGAGGATGTTCGGCACTGCGAGACGCCAGACGAGGCGGTGGCGCTCTCTCTCTGCCGGCGCCGCGAGCGACTGCCAAACGCGCTTCATGCGCCGCGGCCGTTCGTCGAACGCCCGCTCGGGCGACCGGTCAAGGCATTGCGATGGTACGCGGATCGAGGCCGCCTGTCGCCCAGTCGAGGAGCTGGGCGGTGTGGATTACCGGCACGCCGGCAACGGACGACAACTGGATGATACAGCCGATATTGCCGCTGGCGATCATGTCCGGCTTGCAGTCATTCAAAGCGCTCTGTTTGCGGCGACACAGTTGTTCGGCGATTTGCGGTTGCAACAAGTTGTAGGAACCGGCTGAGCCGCAACACAAATGGGCTTCCGCTGGCTCCACGACATCGAAACCGGCGCGGGACAGGAGCTCTTGCGGGGCGCGGGTAACCTTTTGCCCATGCTGGAGCGAGCATGCGGCCTGGTAGGCTACGCGTGTGCCCGCCCCGGCACCTGACTGGCCGACCAAATCGAGGCCGATCTCACCCATCCATTCGGAGATATCACGAGTACGCTCGGAAATACGGGCAGCGGGTTCGGCCCATTCCGCGTCGTTGCGGAACATGTGTCCGTAGTCCTTTACCGTGGTGCCGCAACCGGATGCGTTGATGATCACGGCGTCGAGCCCTGCGGTGTCGATCTCGCGGGTCCACGCGGCGATGTTGCGGCGAGCGGCGTCGAGAGCGCTCTGTTGCTTCCCCATATGGTGAGTAAGAGCGCCGCAGCAGCCGGCGTCGGGCGCCGTTACAACCTCGCAGCCGTGGCGGGTGAGCAGACGGATCGTTGCGCGGTTGATTTCCGGCGCCAGCACTTGTTGGACACATCCCGAGAGAAGCGCCACGCGGGCGCGGCGGGAGCCGCGCGGCGGATGTATCTGGGGTCTGTCCATGCGCGCACGCGACGGCAGGCGGCGGGGAGCCATATTGATCGGCGTCCGCAATAGCGCCGGCAGCGCCGCCGAGAAGGGGCGCGCCAACGTCGCTCCGCGCAGCGCAAGGCGAAACAGGCCCGGCCGCGGCAATATCGCGGCGAGCAGTGCGCGTAACAGCTGCTCTGCTAGGGGGCGGCGATAGGTTTTCTCGATCCAGCCGCGGGCGTGATCAACCAGATGCATGTAGTGCACGCCGGAGGGGCAGGTTGTCATACAGGAAAGGCAGGAGAGGCAGCGGTCGATATGGCGTACCACGCTCGTCGTCGCCGGTTGTTCCGCCTCGAGCATGTTCTTGATCAAGACTATGCGTCCGCGGGGGCTGTCGCGTTCGTCGCCGAGGGTGATGTAGGTGGGACATGTGGCTGTGCAGAAACCGCAATGCACGCACGCCCGCAAGATTTCGTTGGCGCGGGCAGTATCGGGGTCGGCGAGTTGCGCCAGGGAGAAACCGGTTCGCATGAGACGGTATTCCGCTGCTTGGGGGTGTTGTCGGTACGATACGCTACACGTCGCACCTTCGTCGAACCTCGGATTTCGCGTCCGATCCGGCTCGGTCCGAACCGAGTGTGCCTAAAGATATACCAGCGCAAGAAGGGCGACGCCGAGAGCGAGGCGATAGATGACCAGCGGAGTGAAGCTGGCGTGCGTGAGCCAACGCATCAGCACCGCGACGGTGGCAAAGGCCGCGACGGCGGACAAGGCGGCGGCGGCCAAAGCGTCGGCCCAGCGGCCCGGTACGTCCGCGGAGGCGAGATCCATCGCCTGCAACGCGGCGGCGCCAAGAATGACCGGAATGGAAAGCAGCATCGAAAATCGTGCCGCCTCAACTCGCGTGAAACCGAGTGCCCGGGCGGCGATGATAACAACACCGGCGCGGCTGCTCCCGGGGACCAGAGCCAGCATTTGTGCGCACCCGATCACGAGGCCGTCGGAAAAGCGCATCACTTCCAGTGTGCGATGTTGGCTCGTCCATTGGTCCGCGGCATAAAGCAGAATGCCGCCGGCGGTCATTGCCCAGGCGATGACTTCCAGTCCGCGCAACAGGTTGCCGGCCCATGCGTTGATCAGGGCTCCGGCGGCGAGCGCCGGTATGCTGGCGACGATCAACAGCCACAAAAGGCGGCGTTGTTCGTGTGCTTTCCCGGTGAGGATGGCGATTCCGGCACCGGCAAGGGTCGTGATATCGCGCCGGAAATAAAGGAGGACGGCGGCGAGGCTGCCGACATGGGCGGCGACGTCAATTGCCAATCCCTGGTCTGGCCAGGCCGCGAGATGATGAATGAGCACCAAGTGCCCGGAGGAACTGACGGGCAGGAATTCGGTGATACCCTGCACGAGGGCAACAATTACGAGATGTAGGAGACTCATTATCAGCCCGATTTAGTACAATAGTGGTACTATTTTTGGATGGTACTGGAGAGACGTTCGGCTTCCATGCGCGGCCTCCTCGGCGCAATATCCATTATACGACAATTTAGCTGTCCTATTTTTCGAATAAGGCTGGCGCATTGGTACAAGCGGCGTTATTATTGTCGCGGGTTCCCGCTTCGGACCGCTGACGAGAATTGCGGCGAAGCAGTCCAGAAAGGAAGGTCGGTGGCGAGCATGCTCAAGTTTGTCAATCTCGAACAACAAATGCCGGAGAAGCATGACGCTGAGGTGCGACGGGCTGGATTTAATGAGATTTACGACGATTTCGTTGAGCAGGCTGCGGCTGATCAAGCGTCCCGTTGTTCGCAGTGCGGTGTTCCCTATTGTCAGGTCCACTGCCCGTTGCACAACAACATTCCCGACTGGTTGCTGCTGACGGCCGGCGGCCGCTTGGAAGAAGCGTATGAAGTGGCGTCGGCGACAAATAACATGCCCGAGGTATGTGGACGCATCTGCCCGCAGGACCGTCTGTGCGAGGGGAACTGCGTTATCGAGCAAGCCGGCCATGGTACGGTGACCATCGGCGCGGTGGAGCGTTACATTACGGACACGGCGTTTGCCCGTGGCTGGGTTCGTGCGCCGCATCCTGCGCGCGAACGCGCCCAGTCGGTGGCGATTATCGGCGCCGGCCCCGGCGGGCTTGCCGCTGCAGAGCAACTGCGCCGCCTGGGCTACCAGGTACATGTCCATGATCGTTATGACCGGGTTGGTGGACTGCTCACCTACGGTATTCCCAATTTCAAGCTTGAGAAGCACATTGTTGCGCGTCGTCACGCTCTGCTGGCGGAAGGCGGCGTGGCATTCCACATGGAAAGCGAGGTAGGGCGCACCGTATCGCTCGCGGAACTCCGCGAACGGCACGATGCTGTACTGGTTGCCACCGGTGTCTACCGCGAGCGCGATATCAAGGCGCCGGGGGCGGGGCTCGGCAATATCGTTTCGGCGCTCGACTATCTGATCGCGAGCAACCGCAAGGGGCTTGGCGACGCGGTTCCGGCGTTCGACTCGGGGAAGCTGAACGCGAGGGACAAGCGCGTAGTGGTGATTGGCGGCGGTGATACGGCCATGGATTGTGTACGGACCGCGGTGCGGCAGGGCGCGCGCTCGGTTCAGTGCCTGTATCGTCGCGACCGTGCCAACATGCCCGGGTCGCAGCGGGAAGTGCAACATGCGGAAGAGGAAGGCGTGGCATTCGAGTGGCTTGCCGCACCGGAGGTTTTCCTGGGTGATGGCGTCGTCTCCGGCGTGCGGGCGCACCGCATGCGTCTGGGGGTAGCGGATGCTTCGGGTCGTCAGGCGCCGATTTCCGTTCCCGGTTCCCAACACACGATCGATGCCGATCTGGTGATCAAGGCGCTGGGGTTTGACGCTGAGGACCTGCCGAGGATGTTTGATGAACCGAACCTGGAAGTTACGAGATGGGGGACCATCAAGGTGACACCGCGCACATTGATGACCGGTCTCGACGGCGTATTTGCGGCTGGCGACATTGTACGCGGTGCATCGCTGGTCGTATGGGCCATTCGCGACGGTCGCGATGCTGCAGCGTCGATTCACCGCCGTTTGCAAGCTGGCGCCCGACGGGCTGCGGCCTGACGTCGCGAGGAGAGCGCATCATGACTCAACGTGATTACGTTTCGGAGAACGGGCTTTACCGGGCTGAGGATGAGCGGGCCTCGTGCGGAGTGGGATTTGTTGCGGCGATTGATGGCAAGGCTCGGCGCAGCGTGGTGGAAGCAGGCGTTGCGGCGCTGAAGGCGGTCTGGCACCGGGGCGCGGTCGACGCTGATGGCAAGACCGGTGACGGCGCCGGGATTCACGTGCAGATCCCGCAGGATTTTTTTGAGGAGCATATCACGAACACGGGGCACGAGCCACGAGGCGGGGGCGTTGCGGTGGGCATGGTGTTCTTACCGCGTACGGACCTGGGGGCGCAGGAAGCGTGCCGTGTCATCGTTGAGACGGAGATCCTGGAATTCGGTTATTCGATCTATGGCTGGCGGCAGGTGCCGGTGAATTCGGATGCGATCGGGGAGAAGGCTCTGGCGACGCGGCCGGAAATCGAGCAAATCATGATCGCCAACGACCGGGGTATTCCGGACGACCGGTTCGAGCGCGATCTTTATCTGATCCGCCGCCGGATCGAAAAAGCCGTCCTCGCGGTTCACATCACGGATTTCTACATTTGCTCGCTCAGTTGCCGGTCGGTGATCTACAAGGGGATGTTTCTGGCGGAGCATATCGACGACTTTTACCCTGACCTGCTGGATCAGCGTTTTGTTTCCAGTTTCGCCATTTTTCACCAGCGTTATTCGACCAACACGTTTCCTACCTGGAAGCTGGCGCAACCGTTTCGAGTGCTTGCGCATAATGGCGAGATCAACACGTTGCTCGGCAATATCAACTGGAGCCGCGCGCACGAAACGCGGATGGAGACGCCCGGGTTCGGGGAGCATCTCGAGGATCTGAAGCCGATCATTCAGCATGGGAGCTCTGATTCCGCTGCGCTGGATGCGGTGTTCGAGCTGTTGGTGCGGACGGGGCGCAGTGTGCCGGAAACGCAGATTCTGTTGATTCCGGAAGCATGGGAAAATTCGGAGTCGCTGCCCGAGGCGCGGCGCGCGCTTTGCAGTTACGCCAATTGTGTGATGGAGCCGTGGGACGGGCCGGCTGCGGTGGCGGCCACCGACGGCAACTGGATCGTTGGCGGTATGGATCGCAATGGTCTCCGGCCAATGCGCTATGCGGTCACACGGGACGGACTGTTGATCGTCGGGTCTGAAGCCGGCCTGGTGCCGATCAAGGAAGCGGACATGGTCAAGAAGGGGCGATTGGGTCCCGGAGAGATGATCGGCGTTGATTTGCGGTCCGGTACATTGTTCCGAGACGGCAAGCTGAAAGACATGATTGCCGCCGAGTGGCCCTACGGCGCGTGGGTGGACAAGATCATGCCGCTGGACAGTTTGATCGAAAACCGGCGCGACGAAACCCCGAATCTGGAGCCGGATGTCCTGCGGCGCAGACAGGTTCTGTTCGGCTGGTCCCTGGAAGAGATCGAATTGATTCTTCAGCCCATGGTGGAGGATCGCAAGGAGCCGGTGGGTTCCATGGGTGACGATGCGCCGATGGCGGTGCTTTCGGAGCATTACCGCGGGCTGCATCATTTTTTCCGGCAGAATTTCAGTCAGGTGACCAATCCGCCGATAGATTCGCTGCGCGAACGGCGAGTAATGACGCTGAAAACCCGGCTGGGGAATCTGGGTAATGTACTGGACCGGTCGCCGGAGCAGACCCAGCTGCTGCAATTGGAGTCTCCGGTTCTGACCAATGGCGAATTCGCCGCCATGCGCGTCTATATGGGTGAGAGAGCGCACTTCATCAACTGCACTTTCGACGCACATGGGGGGCCGAGCGCGCTTTCGGATGCGCTGGAGTCCATTCGGCGAGCGGCCGAGGATGCGGTGCGGGGTGGCTGCGAGCATTTGATCCTGTCTGACGAGGATGTCGGCCCAGACCGGGCGCCGATCCCGATGATCCTTGCCGCTGGCGGGATTCACTCGCATTTGGTGCGCGAGAATCTGCGCACGTATGTGTCGATCAATGTGCGCAGCGCGGAATGCCTTGATGTGCACTATTTTGCGGTGCTGATCGGTGTCGGTGCCACCACGGTAAACGCCTATCTGGCGCAGGAAACGGTTGCCGACCGTTACCGGCGCGGCATCCTGTCGGGCGTGTCGCTGGACGAGGCGGTGGCCGCGTACAAGGAAGCGGTCGATAACGGCATTCTCAAGATCATGTCGAAGATGGGCATTTCGGTGCTCAGTTCGTATCGCGGGGGCTATAATTTCGAGGCGCTGGGTCTGTCACGGACGCTGGTTGCCCGTTTCTTCCCGGGTATGCCGTCACGGATTTCGGGCGTCGGGCTACCTGGTCTTCAGCACATGGTGCTGGCGCAGCATGAGCGGGCGTTCGCGGCGGGTGTAGCGGTGGTGCCGGTTGGCGGCCTTTACCGCTATCGCCATGGTGGCGAGGCGCACGGGTTTGACGGGCGTTTGATGCATGATCTGCAGCGCGCCGTCGCCAACGATTCCTATGCAACTTATCGCGATTATTCCGCCGGGGTGGGACTGCTGCCGCCGATCAATGTCCGCGACCTGCTGGACTTCAGTTATGCGGAGACTCCGGCGCCGCTGGATTCGGTGGAGTCGATCACGAATATCCGCCGGCGGATGGTCGCGCCCGGCATTTCGCTGGGCGCCCTGTCGCCGGAGGCCCATGAGACGTTGTCCATTGCCATGAACCGGATCGGGGCCAAGTCGGATTCGGGTGAGGGCGGCGAAGGAGCCGAGCGGTTTGTGCCTTATGCCAATGGTGACAATGCCTGCTCGGCGATCAAGCAGATCGCTTCCGGGCGGTTCGGTGTGACGGCGCAATATCTGAATAATTGTCAGGAAATCGAGATCAAGATGGCGCAGGGTGCGAAGCCCGGCGAAGGCGGGCAGTTACCAGGATTCAAGGTCTCGCCTGATATTGCGCGACTGCGTCATTCGACGCCGGGGGTCACGTTGATCTCCCCGCCGCCGCATCACGACATCTATTCGATCGAAGATCTGGCGCAGCTGATTTACGATCTGAAACAGATCAACCCGGATGCGCGGGTCTGTGTGAAGCTGGTTGCGCGCACGGGTATCGGCACCATTGCTGCCGGCGTGGCGAAGGCGAATGCCGACACCATTCTGATTTCCGGTCATTGCGGCGGCACCGGTGCGAGTCCGCAGAGTTCGATTCGCTATGCCGGCATGCCGTGGGAGGTCGGCCTGGCAGAAGTAAACCAAGTGCTGACGCTCAATCGGCTGCGCCACCGCGTGCGGCTTCGTGTTGACGGCGGTCTCAAGACCGGGCGTGATGTGGTGATCGCGGCGCTGCTGGGCGCCGAGGAATATGGTATCGGCACGGCGGCGTTGATCGCCATGGGCTGCATCATGGTGCGGCAGTGCCACTCCAACACCTGCCCGGTGGGGGTGTGTACCCAGAACCCGAAATTGCGTGAGCATTTCACCGGATCGCCGGAGAAGGTGGTCAATTTGTTCAGCTTCCTGGCGGAGGAAGTGCGCGAGATTCTTGCCGGATTGGGTGCGCGCACGCTGGATGAGGTGATCGGGCGGACGGAGTTGCTGCATCAGGTGAGTCGTGGAAATGCGCATCTGGACGATCTGGACCTGAACCCGTTGCTGGTTCAGGCGGATCCCGGCGAGCAGGGGCGTGTCAGCACGATTTCGGGCCGCAACGAAGTGCCTGATACGCTGGATGCGCTGATGGTCAAGGATGCGGGGGGCCTGTTTGCCGACGGCGAGAAAATGCAGTTGGCGTACAATATCCGCAATACGCAACGGGCCATTGGCACGCGGTTGTCGTCGATGATCACCCGGCGTTTCGGGATGGACAAGCTGCAGCCCGGCCATATCACGGTGCGCTTGCGCGGCTCGGCGGGGCAGTCTCTGGGCGCCTGGGCGGTCCGGGGGTTGAAGCTGGAAGTGTTTGGCGATGCCAATGATTATGTCGGCAAGGGGCTTTCCGGCGGCATGATCGTGGTGCGTCCGGCCACATCGAGCCCTCTGGCGTCGAATGACAACACGATTATCGGCAATACGGTGCTTTACGGCGCGACGGAGGGCCGGCTGTTTGCCGCGGGGCAGGCGGGGGAGCGGTTTTGCGTGCGAAATTCGGGCGCAGAAGCGGTGGTTGAAGGGTGCGGGGCCAATGGTTGCGAGTATATGACCGGCGGTATCGCCGTCATGCTCGGTCCGGTAGGAGACAATTTCGGCGCTGGAATGACAGGTGGAATGGCGTTTGTCTACGATTCAGATGGCAGCTTCGAGACCAGAGTCAACGCGGAAACGGTAATGTGGCAGCGCCTGTCGAGCCGATACTGGCATGGGGTGCTGCATGGGCTGGTGGTTGATCACGCGCAGGCCACGGGCTCGCGTTTTGCGCATACCCTGCTGACGGATTGGGACAATCAGGTGGCCAAGTTCTGGCAGATTTGCCCGCACGAAATGGTGGAGCGTTTGCCGTACCCGCTTTCGGACGCTCCGTTGGCGCAGCGCGCGTGAACGCAGAGGCTACTGCGCGGCGCCGGAGGATTATTCGTCGCTCGTGAGTTTGTTGAAGGCGCGGCGCAGGGCGCGGCCGGCGGCGCGCGGGCGATCCGGTGCGCGAGCGATCTGGCGGACTTCATTCATGGCGGTGTTTGCTGCCTGCGCGGATTTTTTTCGCACAACGGGGCTGGCCGCCAGTTTGCGTACGCCCATACGAATGAGGTGGCGCATTAGCAGAGTCACAGTGCGGCCGCCAGAGTCGTGGGGTCGAGGCCGCGCCCGCCGATAAAGACGAGACGACCGGCGCGTTCTTCATCCGGGCGCCAGTCGCGGTCGAAATAGTGCTGGAAGCGGTCTCCGACGCCCTGCACGACAAGTCTCATATCGCGTCCATCCACGGCCAGAGCGCCCTTGATGCGCAGGATGTCGTGCGCGCGGGCAAGGTCGCGCAGCCGCTCGATAACCGGTTCCGGCGCCGGCACGCTCGGCATGTCGAGGTGAAAGCTGGTGAAATCGTCGTGATCATGGTCGTCGGCGCCGTCATGGTGAGACGGGCGTTGTGCGAGGTCGTCCTCAGCGGCCGCGTCGAGGCCGAGGAGGACAGCACGGGGGGCCGCGCCGTGGGCGCTGCGCACCAATTTCACACCCGGGCGGACGTCGGCGGCGATGCGCGCTTCGAGGTCCGCGAGTTCGGAAGCGTCGACGAGATCGGTCTTGTTGAGCAGCACCATATCGGCGCACGCGAGTTGGTCATCGAACAATTCGGTCAGCGGGCTGTCATGATCGAGGGTTTCGTCAGCGGCGCGCTGAGCTTCCAGCGCTGCCATATCGGCGGCAAAACGGCCGTCGGCAAGGGCGCGGGAATCGAGCACGGTGATCACGCCGTCCACCGTTACCCTAGTGCGCACTTCGGGCCAGCCGAATGCGCGCACGAGGGGCTTGGGCAGGGCGAGGCCGGAGGTTTCTACGACGATATGGTCGGGCGGAACGGGCCGGGCGAGCAGCGCTTCCATTGCCGGCAGGAATTCGTCGGCTACCGTGCAGCATATGCAGCCATTGGCGAGTTCGACGATCGTGTCGGCGCAGTCCGGGTCGGCGCAGCCTTCCAGCAGGCCGCCATCGACGCCGATATCTCCGAATTCGTTGACGAGGACTGCAATTCTCTTGCCGCCGGCGTCGCCCAGCAGGTTCTGGATTAAACTGGTCTTGCCGGCGCCGAGGAAGCCGGTGACGACGGTGGCGGGAATCCTGGCGGGCACGGGTTTCAGGACTCCGCGGCCATGGATTGGGCCGCCATCAATCCCAGCGCGGTCATACGGCGGCGCAGTTCGCGGTCCTGTTCCGGCGTCAGGGGCGCGCCGGGGGGCCGCGGTGTGCCGCAATCCAGCCCAAGCCGGTAGCCGACGGCGGCTTTCAGGATGGGGTGGAAGTGGGCAATTTCGAAAAATTCGACGACCTTGATGCCGCGGTCCTGCGCGGCGAGCGCCCGTGCGTGGTCACCGGCGGCGAAAGCGTCGCGCAGTTCCACCCAGTATTCGGGTGCGATACCGGGCCAGCCATCGACGACTCCGACGGCGCCCATGGAGAGGGCGGCGAGGGTCCAGTTGGCGCGGCCGATGAAGCAGTCCAGCCCCATATCCACGAACGGGCGGACGTGGCCGAAGTTGAGCGCGGAATGTTTGAGGCCCGTCAGCTGCGGGACTCGGTCGTGGATTTTAGCCATCAGGGCGGGAGTGATTTCGACGCCGGTGGCGCTGGGGAGGTTGTAGGCGAAGAACGGGCGATCGGCGGCGGCGGCAACGGCGCGGTAATGTTCGACAATGGCGTCGTCGGTCTGGGCGTAGAAGAACGGCGGCACGCAGCAGATTGCGTCGACGCCGGCCGCGGCGGCGTATTCGGCCATGGCGGCGGCCCGTCTGGTGTTCGGGGCGCCGACATGCATGATGGTTCTGGCGCGCCCGCGGCTCTGGTTGACGACGATCTCGGCGATGCGGTTATTTTCGGAGTCATCCAGGAGCACGCTTTCGCCGCTGCCGCCGGCGACCCAGAAGCCATCGATACCGGCCTGAATATTGAACTCGATGACCTCGCGAAGGGTGTTTTCGTTCAATTGATGATCTGCCGTCATCGGCGTAATCAGCGCCGTATAGACGCCGTGAAATTCGCTCATTTTTCGTCTCCCGGTCGGGTTCAGGGATATTGGTCGAAAGCGCGGCACGGGGCAAGCGGCGGCGCAAAAACCGGGGGGAGGAAGTAATGGCACGCTGGACCGAACGCAGGGAACGCTTTCGCGCTGTGCTGGCGGGCGGTGAGTGCGTTCATCCCGCCTCCGTCCATGATCCGATATCGGCGCGGCTGGCGGAGGATCTGGGATTCGAGATCGGGATGTTTGCGGGGTCGGTGGCGTCGATGACGGTGCTGGGGGCGCCGGACCTGATCGTTCTGACCTTGTCGGAGCTGGCGGATCAGGCGCACCGCATTTGCCGGGCGGGAGCACTGCCGCTGATGGTGGATGCGGACCATGGTTACGGCAATGCGCTGAGTGTGATGCGCACTGTGGAGGCGCTGGAAAATGCGGGCATCTGCGGATTGTCGATCGAGGATACGGATTTGCCGCCGTCGCGTGACGGCGGGGCGCGGTTGATCTCCCTGGAAGCGGGCGTGGGCAAGGTTCGGGCTGCGCTGGCGGCACGCGCCGACTCGCGGCTGGTAATTGCCGGGCGCACGGGCGCCGCGGGGATCACCGGAGTGGAGGATGCGATTCGGCGGGCTCGCGCCTATAAGGCTGCGGGTGCGGATGCGATATTCCTTACGGGGGTTCGCTCGGCTGATGATCTGGCGAAATTGTCGGGGGCGCTGGCGGGGCCGCTCATTCTTGGCGGGTCGGCGGAGATGGGTCTTGACCAGGCCGGTTTGGCCTCACGCGGGGTGCGGATTGCGCTTCAGGGGCATCAGCCGTTCGCGGCGGCTGTCGCGGCTGTAGAGCGCACGCTGGCGGCGCTGCGGCGCGGTGATTCGCCTGCCGAGCTGGAGGGGATTGCCGACTGCGAGCTCATGGCGCGCGCGACCCGCAGCGCCGATTACGACCGCTGGAGCAAGGATTTCCTGTGAGATTGTTTCCCGAATAGTGATTTGCCGCGCGGTGATTTGCGGCGGGTGTTCACGAGGCGAGGCGATTTTCCAGTTCGGCAGCGGCCTGGTCGATCAGTGTGTGGTCGGTATTTTCGTCCATTTGCGTGGCGATCACATGGGCGGCGGCAGCGATGGCGGTATCGATGACGGCGGCCTGGAGGTCGGCGGCGGCGGTGGCCTCCATGCGGGCAATTTTCTCTTCGGCGAGGCGGGTACGCCGGGCCAGTTGAGCAGCGGCGCGGTTTTCCGCCTCCCCCGTGATTCGTTCCGCTTCTTCGCGGGCCTGATTGAGGATGGTTTCTGCTTCGCGTGCGGCTTCGCGTTGCCGGCGTTCGGATTCCGCGAGCAGGTTTTGTGCTTCTTCCCGCAGGCGGACGGCCTCTTCGAGTTCGGCGCGCACGGATTCCGCACGCTGGTCGAGTCTGTCGACGAGAAACGCCCAGAGGCGGCGTCCGAAGAGCCCCAGGAAGAGGAAGAACGCGGCGGCCACCCAGAAGGATTCGTCGAACATCTGCGTTATTCCCCGGCGAGAGTCGCGGCGATTGCCGATTGAGGCGGGTTTATGCCTGCGACCTTGATGCTAGCGTGGCGGACGAGGTCCGCGACATGGTCCTGCAGTTCGGCCCGGGCGCGAGCGGTGGCGGCGGTGATGCGTTCTTCCGCCTGTTTCTCCTCGTCGTCGAGGCGGGCGGTGAGCGCGGCGTGCTGTTGCTCCGCTTCTGCCGCTGCGGCCTGGGCGGCATCGGTGGTGAGCCGGTGGGCGTCGTTGCGGACGGTTTCCATGGCCTGTTCGTAGGCGGTTTGCGCTGCTTCGGCTTCGCGGCCCAGTTCTTCGGCGCGGGCCAGATCGGCTTCGATGCGTTCGCTGCGCGCCTGCAGCACTTCGCCGACGCGGGGCAGGGCGAGCCGCGACACGATCAGGTAGAGCACGCCGAAAGCAATCGCGAGCCAGAACAGCTGCGGCAGGAAAGTGGCGGCGTCGAGTTGCGGCATGGGTTTTCCCTGCGGTCCCGGCGCCGGTTAGAGAAACAGGATGAGGAATGCGATCAGCAGGGCAAAAAGCGCGATCGCTTCGGTGAGGGCGAAGCCGAGGAGCACATTGCCGAATACCTTGGGCGCGGCGGCTGGATTGCGCGCGGCGGCAGACACGAAATTGCCGAAGATATTGCCGATACCGATGCCAACGCCGGCGAGGGCGATGGTGGCGAGACCGGCGCCGATCATTTTTGCCGCTTCAAGTTCCATGATGAGTCCTTTCGGTCGGGGGAAGTTGCGGGGAGCCGATGTTCCGCGGGTGTGGGTATCGGCGAGTCATCTAGTGATGCAGGTGCAGTGCGTCGTTGAGGTAGAGGCAGGACAGCACGGCGAACACATAGGCCTGCAGGCAGGCGATGCCGATTTCCAGGCCGGTGAGGGCGACGATGAGTGCGAGCGGGGCCCAGCCGCCGATGAAGCCGAGGGCGATCACGAAACCGCCGAAGACTTTCAGCATGGTGTGTCCGGCCATCATGTTTGCGAACAGGCGCAAGCTCAGGCTGACCGGGCGCACGAAATAGGAGAGCACCTCGATGGGGACGAGGATGATCAGCAGGGGCGCGGGTACACCTTCGGGCACGAACAGCTTGAGGAAGCGCGCACCGTGGCGGGCGAAGCCGATGATGGTTACGCCCACGAACACGAGGGCGGCCATGGCAAAGGTAACGATGATGTGGCTGGTGAAGGTAAAGCTGTAGGGGATCATGCCCAGCAGGTTGCCGAACAGGATGAACATGAACAGGGTGAAAATGAAGGGAAAGTAAGGTTTTCCGGCGTTGCCAACATTGTCGCGCACCATGTTGGCGATGAACTCGTATGACAGTTCGGCGACGGACTGGAGGCGTCCCGGGATCATGGCGCGGCCCCGGACGCCGGCGGTGAACAGGAGCGTGACGAGGGCAACGGCGATGGTCATCCAGAGGGCGGAATTGGTGTAGCTGAGGTTGAGGCCGCCGATATGGATGGGCAGCAGCTCGTGGATTTCGAACTGTTCGAGCGGGCTGTGTCCGCCGGCGCTGGAGTCGTGTGGTGTTGCCACGCGCAGTTATCCTGTCTAGCTTTCGTTGCCGCTGCCGCCGGGGCCGAATCCGGCCCTGACGAGTGCGCGCCAGGTGTTGAGAGCGCCGGCGCCGGCGCCCATGAAGAAAAAGATGATAGTGAGCACGGGCGCCGTGCCGAGCCATCGGTCCAGGCCATATCCGATTGCGGTGCCGACGCCGACACCGGCGACCATTTCCACGCCAATTCTGAGCGCCATCCCGAGGCTGCCCTGGTTGTATTGCGGGGATTCGGCCCGAGTTGGCGCGATACGACTGGATTCGCGGGCGCGCCGCACTTGTTCGAGCAGGCGCCGAGGCGCGTTGCGATCATCCCCCGGACCACCGCTCACGCCACCCTCCGCGTCTGTCATTATGCGCACATTACGGACAGGGCTGTTTCCCTGTCAAGAGATGTGTTCGGGCGGGGGTTCGGTGTGTGCGGCCGAATAAAGTGGGATTTGCCGGGATTCGCCGGGTTTTGTGCGTGATGTTTTCGTTCGGATCACTTTCTTGGGTCTCTTTGTGCACGGTGATATGGCACAGAAAAGAAAACAATAACAGAACATTACGGTATTTGCAAGGGTTTTCAGCGGGGTCGGGGGATGCGGCGGTGCGAACGGGGCCTTGCGCGGGTGGGGCAAGTGCCCTAATCGGCGCGTTCGTCCTGCGGGTTCGGAGGTGCGCTATGTGGGGGCAGCATCTGATTATCGATATGGCAGGTTGCGACGCCGGCGCGATCCGGGATCGCGACTCGATTGCCGGCTTTTGCCGCGAGCTTGTGGCGGCCATTGGCATGACTCCGCATGGCGGGCCGCAGATTGAGCATTTTGCGGCTCATGCGCCGGACGCGACCGGTTATTCGCTGGTTCAGTTGATCGAGACTTCGAGCATCACCGCGCATTTTGCGGAGAAGCGCGGCGAAATCTATCTGGATATCTTTTCCTGCAAGGTGTTTTCGGAGGCGGCGGCGCTGCGTGTTTGCCGCGGCCATTTCCGTCCGACAGCGTGGTCAATGACCCGTTTGGGGCGGCAGGCCGGGGAAGCGCCCGAAATACGCAGTTTCTCGGATGGTTCGGTGGATGCGCCGCCGGCAAGTTCCGCGGCCTGAGGCGGTTCGGGATTCAGGAAGCGGCCTGTTGCTGTCGACGTGCTGCCTGCAGCGTGTTGGCAAGCAAGCAGGCGATGGTCATGGGGCCGACACCGCCTGGTACGGGGGTGATGGTGCCGGCGACGGCGGCGGCTTCCTCGAATGCGACGTCGCCGACAAGGCGCGGTTTGCCGTTGGGTCCGGCCACGCGGTTGATGCCCACATCGATGACTGCGGCGCCCGGTTTCAGCCAGCTACCGCGGACGAATTCCGGTTTGCCGACGGCGGCGACGACGATATCGGCGCGGCGGCAGGCGCCGGCGAGGTCGCGGGTGCGTGAATGGGCGACGGTGACAGTGGCATTGGCGGCCAGCAGCAGAAGCGCTGCGGGTTTGCCGACGATGGCCGACCGCCCGACGACGATCGCGTCAGCGCCGGTCAACGGGACATCGGACTCCGCCAGCAGGTGCATGACGCCCTGCGGGGTACAGGGAACCAGCCCCGGCAAGCCGGCGGCGAGGCGACCGGCATTGACCGGGTGGAAGCCGTCAACGTCCTTTTCCGGGTCGATGGCCATGATGATGCGGTCGGGGTCGATATGGGCGGGCAGCGGCAGTTGCACGAGGATGCCGTGGACCTGACGGTCCCGGTTGAGGGATTCCACGAGAGCGAGCAACCGGGACTGGTCGGTTGCGGCGGGCAGACGGTGTTCAAACCGGTCCATGCCTGCTTCCGCCAGGGCGCGGGTCTTGTTGCGCACATAGACCTGGCTGGCGGGGTCATCTCCGACGAGAATGACGGCAAGGCCCGGGCGGAAGCCGAATGTCTTGACCTCACCGGCGATGCGGCGGCGCATTTCGGCCGCGATATGCTTCCCGTCGATCAGCTGCGCGTCAGGCATGGGACGAGTGGAGCGCCGTCAGGCGGGCGGGGAGTGATGCCCCCGGAAAAAAGGGGAGGCGGATCAGGGCTGGAGGCTGCGTCGGTAGCCAAGCTGCTGCCGGTCCAGTTGGAAGCCTATGACCACTTCGTATTCCCAGGGGCGGATTTCCGCGTCGGCAGGGAAGCGAAGCGAGATTTCCTGCGGCGCTCCCTGGGCGAAGCGGCTGTCGGGCGTGTCAAAGGTGATTTCCGCGAGGAATGTCTGCTTGTTGGCGACCTCGCCGTCGGTTCCGAGGGCGGCGACGAAAAATGGCATGGGCTGGTTATCAGCGGCGTCGTTTTCGCGTTCAGCGCCCATGAGCAGGGTGAGGTTGAGGTTCATGCCGCTGGTCGGCTTGTCGCCGTCGTCATAGTCGCATTGCGCTTCGACGCCGATGATGCGCGCTTCCATATTCACGTTTTCGGGAGTGGGGGCGGCGCCGTCCCGAAAGCGGGGGAAGACCGAGGCTTCGTCGATGAGGCGCACCGCGGGGCATGGCAGTGCGTTATCCGCGGAGAAGGGGTTGAGCGTACCGCAGCCGACGAGCAGCAGCGCACTTGCGAAGGCGGCGGCGGGTTTCATGAAGGGTGCGGTCACAGGCCGTTATGCGTTCCGTCGCAATGGGGTCGGCTTCCGGTCTGCTTGCACCCGCAAAGCCACGCGGTTTCGTCGCGTTCGGCTCTCCAGACGATGGGCATGATGCCGGTGCCACTGTGCGAACCGTCACAAAAGGGTTGATTGAGGCTGCGCCCGCAGGCGCACCAAGCATAGTTTCTTCCGGCTTTGAGTTCGGTTTCGTAGGGTTCCTTTTGCGCGATGACGGCGTCGCTCATGTCGTGCTCCTTGCGGTTGCCGGGATGACGCGGATTATGGCACAGGCTGGCGGGCACGCAAGGGCTGCGGCGTGCGGTGCGCACCGCCTACACATCGCGGAGAGGGTGATGGTTGCCGGGTGCCGGTTGGTCGGGCTTGACTGGGGAATCACGACGCTGCGCGCCTATGCGCTGGGGGATGACGGCGCGGTGCTGGACACGCGTACGCGCAACGCGGGAATCATGCATGTTGGCGAGGGCGGGTTCGAAGGCGCTTTTTCGGAAATTGTTTCGGGGTGGCCGCGATGCCCGGTCCTCGCTTCCGGGATGATCACCAGCCGGCAAGGCTGGGTGGAAGTTCCGTATGTTCCGTGTCCCTGCGGTGTTGCGGAGCTGGCGGCGGGGTTGGTGAGGCGGCCTCTGGCCGACGGACGCGATATCTACTTTGTTCCCGGCGCCGCGCTGCGCAGCCCGGATGGCGGCGGCGATGTCATGCGGGGTGAGGAAACGCAGATTGCCGGCGTGGACCCGGGCCCGGGGCAGGCGGCGGCGGTCTTGCCGGGGACCCACAGCAAATGGGCGCTGCTTGATGGCGGTGCGCTGCAGTGGTTTGTCACCTTCATGACCGGTGAGTTGTTTGCGGTGCTGAAGGAGCATTCGATCCTGGGACGGATGATGTACGGCGGCACGCATGATGCCGCGGCTTTTGCGAGCGGAGTGGCGCGGGGCGCCGTGCCGGAGGGAGCGGATGGCGGCCTGCTGAAGCGGCTGTTCAGTGCGCGCACGCTCGCGCTGTTCGGAGCGCTAGACGAAGCGGCGGTGGAGTCATGGTTGTCGGGTCTGATGATCGGTGCGGAGATTCGCGAGGCGCAGGCAAGTCTTGATGCATTCGGCGGCGGTGCGGTGCCGCATCGCGTGGTGCTGATCGGCGGCGGCGCGGCGGCGGCGCGCTATGCAGACGCCCTGGCGCAGGTGGGTATCGAGACGGTTGCTGCTGCTGGTGCGGCGCCGCGCGGGCATTGGCGGATTGCCCGGCAGGGCAATCGCTTTTGAAATCAGGGGTGTTTTGTAGCAGCGCGGATCAGGTCGATGAGGAAATTGTCGTCCCAGGCTGCGCGTTTGAGCTTTCCGCGCATGGCATCCTTGGTGGGTTCATGACGGGCGATGTTGAGCGCCAGGCGCCGCATGAGCGCCAGGTTCTGCGGACCATGTCCCTTGCGGTTGCGTTGCTGGTCCTCATTCATCGACACGTCCAGAACCCAATGCAAACTGTTCTCTATCGACCAGTGCGCCCGCACTGCGCGCAAAAATGCCTCCGGTGAGAGCTTTGCGCTCATCACATAATAGCGCGCCTCGGTATTTTGTTTGCCCTTGCTTTCGCGCGTTGCCGTTACCTTGCCGATGGCCTGGAGACCCGGCCAGTCATGTGCCTCCTGCAGCCAGTCAATCTCGTGCGAGACCTCCGCAAGGCGTGTCTCAAGGCGTCCGTGATCCTTGCTGACATGCTCATAAGATTGAATCTTTTCCGCACCTTCCGGGCTGTCGAGAAACAATGTGACATCACCGTGCAGGGTGTCCTGATTGCGTTTCAGCGCCAGTACATAGTCGCCGCCGCCGGCTGTTACACGCTCTGCGGTGCGGCGTTGTGTATGCATCGCATCGGCGGTCACGGTCCGGCCCTTGAGGCGTAACATGTCGAGCAGCCTGGGCAATGCCGTGATCTCATTGGATTTGCCATCGACCGCCACTTGCCCCAGCACGAGACGGCTTTGAGCGCCAAAGGCGTGCACGAGATGCAGTCCCGAACGCTTGGCGGCATTGTCGAATGAGCGCCGCAGTTGCTTGCCGTCTATGGCAATGACGGTGTCGTCGAGGCATTCGGCCCAGTCCTTGACAAGGCCCTGCAATACCTCTGTCAGGCCTTGAGGATCGAGTGCGTTGAAGAGGTCGGAGAAGGCGTCGTGGCTTGGTATGCCATGGGAAAGCGTCATGAACTGGCGCAAAAACGGCTTCTTGGCGCGTCCGAAGCGTGCCATGTCGGCGCATCCCTCACCGCCCGAGAGCACGCATAGCAGGCCGATCATGAGCATTTCGTGAAAGTTGTGGCGTGTGGCGTTGGACCGCCGCGGGTCAGTAACAGATTCAAATATATGAGCAAATTCTTCCATAGTCTGTCTCCGTGCCGGGCATCGAAAACAGAATATGAATCAAAAATACAAACAAAAAAACGCAAAATTTCAAAAGCGATTCCCCTGGATTGCCCGGGCGGCCGGATTGCCGGAGGGCTGATTCCCGGCTATATCGGACGCTGCATGAACAGGGCAGTCCGGTTCGCCGCCGCAATGGCGGCGGCCTTCATAGTGATTTCAGCCGGCGCGGCGGCTCGTATGGAAGACCCGCTGGAGACCCGGCTGGACGGCGACGTGCTGCAGCAGATTTTTCCACAGGCGGAGCGGCTGGGGCCGGTTACCGGCGACCCACCGATGGCGGCGGCGCAGGCGGGCGACGAGACTCTCGGCTATTTGTTCTCGACTTATGAGACGGTGCACCCGCGCGGCTATTCGGGACAGCCGTTCGACATCATTGTCGGGCTTGACCGGGCCGGAGTCATTCGCGGCCATGTGTTGGTGGAGGAGCGCGAGCCGCTGATCGATCCCGACATGATCACTCCGGAAGCGACATCCCGGTATCTGGCGGAAACACACGGATATGATCTTGACGGCGGCTCGCGGTTCGCGCCTGCCCATGTTGACGGGGTGTCGGGCGCGACGGTGAGTGTCACGGCGATGCGCCGTGCGGTGCTCAATGCAGCGACGCTTGTCGGCTACAGCACGGGCATTCTGGAAGACGGCGGCAGCGGGCTGGCGCTCGACCGCATCGCATATGCGCCGCGCAGCTGGGAGGAATTGCTGGCGGACGGGTCGGTGCGGCGTGCGACAGTGCCGTCGGAGGACGGCGAAACGGTGTTTTTTGCGGCGCTGGCGACGCCACGGATGATCGGGCGCAATCTGTTTGGTGAACGGCGTTTTCGCAAGGTGATGGAGGTGGCGGCGCCCGATATGCAGCAGCTCATGGTGGGTTCCGTGGGGCCTCTGGGGTGGCTGCCGAAGAATCCGTGGCTCGTGGACCGGGTGGAGGCGGTGCGCCTGGCGCAGGGAGACGCCAGGATCGATTTGCCGACACGGTATTTTTCGCCGGCGAACGGGTTGGCGGCCTCCGGCGCGCCTGAATTTGATGAACTCGCCCGGTTCGGGATACCGGGCGCGAGCGAGTTTAATCCTCTGGCGCCCTGGGCGCTGGAAATCACGCATGGAGAGCAGGTGACCGCGCTTCCGTATCGGGTGCCGGGCGAGTTGGTGCGCGGTGACTTGATCGCCCTGGAAGATGCGGGATTTCGCGAGCCTGTGCGGGTCGGAATCGGCGGCTGGCGCGAGAGCACCATGACCGACTGGCAGCGCCTGTGGGTAGACAAGCAATGGGACATAGCCGGACTTCTGGCGCTGTTGGCGGCGGTGACCTGCGTAGTGTTGTTTCAGGATGAGCTGACTCGCTCGCGCCGCGTGCATCGCCTGGTGCGAAACACGCTGTTGGCGGTGACGTTGGTGTGGCTGGGATGGATAGCGGGAGGTCAACTCACGGTTCTTTCGGTGATCCGATATTTCCAGGCGGCGTTCGGCGCGGCGGATTGGGATACGGTCCTGCTCGATCCGCTGTTGGTGCTACTCAGCGTCTACACGGCGGTTACGCTGGCCTTGTGGGGGCGCGGCGTGTTTTGCGGGTGGCTGTGCCCGTTCGGCGCGTTGCAGGAATTGTCGTATCGTGCGGCGCGGCTGCTGCGGCTGCCGGAGGTGACGGTGCCGGAGCGGATGCAAGAGCGTTTGTGGGCAGTGAAATATGTTCTCGCGGCGGGGCTGCTGGGCCTTGCAGCGCTGGCGCCGAATGCGGCGTCACTGGCGGCGGAGGTGGAACCGTTTCAGACGGCCATCACAATGGCATTTCAGCGGTCTTGGCCATTTGTGGCGTGGGCGGTGGCGTTGCTGCTGGCGGGATTGTTTGTGGAGCGTTTTTTCTGTCGTTTCCTGTGTCCTCTTGGCGGGCTTCTGGCGGTGTTGGGGCGCATTCATGTGCTGGACTGGCTGCGGCGGCGCCCGGAATGCGGGAATCCGTGTCAGATTTGTGCGCATTCCTGTCCGATCGGCGCCATTTCGGGACGCGGCGCGATCAACATGAGCGAATGCCTGCAATGTCTGGATTGCCAGGTGGATTATCATGACGCTGCCCGCTGCCCGCCGCTGGCGGCGCGACGACGGCGGGCAGCACACGGACGGGCGGCGGGCGCCGTTGCGTGAGTCAGGCCGCGAGCGGACGGCGTTCAGCCGCGGCCGACATAAGCCTGGGTGTGGGGGATGACGGTGGTTTCCAGCACTTCCACATGCGGCGGCATGGCAGCGATGGTGAGCGCGATTTCGGCGAGGTGGTCGGGCGCAATCATGGGTTCGGAATCCTGGGGTCTGGCGCCGTCGATTCGGCGTTCGACGAGGACGTTTCCAGGGTTGATGATGGAGCAGGTGATATTGTGGGCGCGGCCTTCGAGCGCGGTCGATTGGGTGAGACCCCAGAGGCCGTGCTTGGAGGCGTTGTAGGGGGCCATATTCGGGCGCACGCGTTTGGCCGAAATTGACCCGATATTGATGATTCTCCCGCCTCCCTGCGTTTTCATGAAGGGCCAAGCGGCGCGAGTGCACAGCATGGGGCCGGTGAGGTTGGTGGCGATCACGGCGTCCCAGGCTGCGAGGCTCAAACCATCGAGCGGCCCACCGTCGAAGCGTCCGGCGTTGTTCACCAGGATATCGACCCGGCCGAAACGCTCGCGGCATTCGCCGAACAGCTTCTCCACATTGTCGGGGAGTGAGATGTCGAGTGGCAGCGCCGAGACGGCGGCGCCCAGTTCCCGAGCCTGCGCTGCGGTGTCGGCCAGTTTGCCGGCGCGGCGGGCGGTGATGACGAGAGCGCTTCCGGCGGCTGCAAAGCGCCGGGCGATGGCGCTGCCGATGCCGGAGCTGGCGCCGGTGATCACCGTGACCTTGCCGTCGAGTCTTGTCATTGCGGTCCTCCCGATGCATCTGGTCCGGCGGGTATGCGCCACCGCGCCGCCTGCCACCATTATCCTGTATCGTGCGTATCGTGCGGTTTTACGCTGTTGGCGGCGCGGTTCGCAATTCGCGCGGTGCAGTCTGGCCGTGATAGGGTGCACGATACTAGGCGCCGGGTGACGCACCGGGCCTGTCCTTTGGAGCTTGCGATGACTTTGCCTCTTCGAGCCCTTGCCGATGTGCCGCCGCCTGCCGCGATTTCGCGCGGTGACCTGGCGATGCTGTCAGCGTTGGAGCGCAAGGTCGCCTGGCTTTCGGCATGGATGATTCACCATGCGAACCATGTGCGGCCGTCGCGCGACGGCCTCAAGGTGGGTGGGCATCAGGCGTCGTCGGCGTCGATGGTGACGCTGCTGACGGCGCTTTATTTCCATGTCCTGCGGCCGCAGGACCGGGTGGCGGTGAAGCCCCATGCGAGTCCGGTGTTTCACGCCATCCAATATCTGTTTGGCCGGCAGACACGGGCGCGGCTGGAGGATTTTCGCGCCTTCGGGGGGGCGCAAGCGTATCCGTCGCGAACCAAGGACGCCGACGATGTGGATTTTTCCACGGGCTCGGTGGGTCTTGGCGGCGCGATGACGGTGTTTGCATCCATGGTTCAGGATTACTTGCGGGCGCGCAGCGGAGAGGCGGCGGAGGCGCCGGGGCGCATGATCGCCATGTTCGGCGATGCCGAATTCGATGAAGGTAATGTTTATGAAGCATTGCTGGAGAGCTGGAAGCACGATGTGCGCAATGTGTGGTGGGTGATCGACTACAACCGGCAAAGTCTGGACAGCGTGGTCAGCGACCGCCTGTTTGCGCGTCTGAGCGGATTGTTCGAGTCGATGGACTGGCGGGTTCGGACGATCAAGTACGGCAAGCTGCTGGAAGCGTGTGCGCAGGAGCGGGGGGGAGACGCGCTTCTTCACTGGATCGATCAATGTCCGAACCAGTTGTATTCCGCGTTGACGTTCAAGGGCGGCGCGGCATGGCGGGATCATCTGACGCGGGACCTGGGCGATACGGCGGGGATTCCCGCCTTGCTGGATTCGCATGATGATGCGGCGTTGCATGCATTGATGACGAACCTCGCCGGGCATGATCTTGAGAGCGTGATCGAAGCCTATGACGAAGCCGCGGAGGATGACCGGCCGATTGCCGTAATCGCCTACACAATCAAAGGGTTCGGTTTGCCGCTGGCGGGCCACAAAGACAATCATGCGGGCTTGATGACGCCGGAACAGATGGCGCTGTACAAGGCGGAATCGGGCATTGCGGACGGCGCGGAATGGGACAGGTTTGCGGGACTGGACGTCACTCCGGAGGCGTTGCGGCGCTATGTAGCGGCGGTGCCGTTTGCCGGCGGGGCGGAGCGCCGGTTTACCGCCGCGCCGGTGCCGGTTCCGGCGCGGCTGACGGTCCGGGCGCGGGCGGCGATGTCCACACAGGAAGCGTTCGGGCGTTTGCTCGACGAGCTGGCGCGCGGCGACAGCGCATTGGCGGAGCGCATTGTGACGACCTCGCCGGATGTTACGGTATCGACGAATCTGGGTCCGTGGGTGAATCGTCGGCAGATATTCGATCGCCATGCGCGGCCGGACATGTTTCGCGAGGAACAGGTGGCCTCGGCGCAGAAATGGGCAATGTCGCCATCCGGCCAGCATATTGAACTGGGCATAGCGGAGAACAATCTGTTCCTGGTGCTGGCTGCGCTGGGGTTGTCGGCGGAATTGTTCGGGACGCGGTTGCTGCCGATCGGCACGTTGTATGACCCGTTCATTTCACGCGGTCTGGATGCGTTGAGTTACGCCAGCTATCAGGATGCGCGGTTCCTCCTTGCGGCGACGCCTTCGGGCATCACGCTGGCGCCGGAAGGGGGTGCGCATCAGTCGATTATCTCGCCCATGGTGGGCATCGCGCAACCGGGACTGACCTATTTCGAGCCGGCCTATGCGGACGAACTGGCGGCGATCATGCGATGGTCATTCGCGCATATGCAGGCGGAGGATGGCGGGTCGGTTTATATGCGTCTGTCGACCAGGGCGCTGAAGCAGCCGGCGCGGGCGTTGGACGGGGACCTCGAATCAGCGGTGCTGGAAGGCGCATATTGGCTGGTGGAGCCGCCGCAGGGTGCGGCGATCGCGATCGCCGCGACGGGCGCGGTATTGCCGGAGGCGCAGGACGCTCTGGATCGGATTCGCGAGGATGCGCCGGATGCGGGGTTGCTGGCGGTGACGTCGCCGGGGCGCCTGCTGCGGGACTGGACCGCGGCCCAGCGGCGGCGGCGCGAGGGCCGGACGGCGCAGGCGGCGGTGGAAGCTCGTCTGGCACGGCTGGCGCCGGATGCACGCCTTGTGACGGTGATTGACGGGCATCCGGGATCGCTTTCATGGCTGGGCACGGTTGCCGGCCACGCGACGGTAGGTCTGGGGCCGGATCAATTCGGGCAATCGGGGGATATCGGGGCGCTTTACAGCGCCTACGGCATTGACAGCGAGGCGATTGTGGATGCGGTGGCGCAGGCGTGCCTGGCGGCGCGCTAAGTTTCGCTTGTCATTCCGGTGGCACAAATTGCATGTTGCGGGCGTGGCGGAACCGGTAGACGCGCCAGGTTTAGGTCCTGGTGGCCGTGAGGCCGTGGGGGTTCGAGTCCCTTCGCCCGCACCAGGATGTTTCAGCGCTGCCGGCGCGGCGGCGAATTGCGATGAGAGGGCGAAATGCAGGTAACGGAGACTCTCAGCGAGGGGTTGAAGCGCGAGTATCGCGTCGTCCTGCCCGCTGCCGATCTTGAGCGCAAGATTGACGAGAAGCTGGATGAGCTTGCCCAGACGGTCAACATCAACGGGTTTCGCCCCGGCAAGGCGCCGCGGGCGCTGCTGCGACGGCGTTATGAAGCGCCGGTGCGGACGGAGACGATTGACGGCATGGTCAAACAATCGCTGGAACAAGTGTTCCTTGACCATGGGGTGAAGCCGGCGCTGCAGCCGAAGGTGGATGTCGTGCCTGTGACCGAAGGGGCTGATCTGGTCTTCACCGTGGCGATGGAGACGCTGCCTGATATCGAACCTTGCGATCTCAAGGAATTGCAATTCACGCGCCTGACGGCGGAGGTTCCCGAGGAACAGGTGGAAGAGGCACTGCGGGACCTGGCGCGTCGGGAACGGGGTTTCTCGCCGGCGGCGGAAGACCACGAAGCTGTGAAGGGGGACCTTGTGACGGTTTCCGTGGACGCCCGGGATGGTGACGCACCGGTGATTACGGTCCGGGAGGGTTTTGCGTTCGAGCTTGGCGACAGCCGGTTCGTTACCGATTTCGACGAGCAGCTTGCCGGGGTGAAAAAGGGCGAGACGCGGGTGTTCCCCGGCACATTCGCTGAGGAGTACGACGATGAGGACCTGGCGGGGAAAACGGTCGAGCTTTCGGTGACTGTCTCCGAGGTAGCGACGCCGGCCGAGGTTGAGCTGGATGACGAACTGGCGGCGCGTTTCGGGATGGATTCCCTGGAGGCGCTGCGGACCGGGGTGCGCCAGCAGATACAGGGGGAATACAGCGCGGCGTCGCGGACGCGGCTCAAGCGGGAGATCATGGACACGCTGGCGGCGAGGCATGATTTTGCCGTGCCGACTGGTTTGGTGGATATGGAGTTCGCGAATATCTGGCGTCAGGTCGAGCAGGACATGGAGCGGGAGAAGCTGACCTGGGAGGACGCTGCGGGCGACGAGGAATCGACGCGGGCAGAGTATCGCGAAATTGCCGAGCGGCGCGTGCGGCTGGGTTTGCTGATGGCGGAGGTCGGGCGCCGCAATGACCTGACGGTGCCGCAGGAGGAAGTGAATCGCGCCATGGTGAATCAGGCGCGCATGTTCCCGGGCAAGGAGCGCGAGATTTTCGAGATGTTTCGTTCCAACCCGGAAATGATGAACAATTTGCGGGCGCCGCTGTTTGAGGAAAAAGTGGTGGATTTCATCACCGAAATGGCGGGTGTCACGGACAAGGAAGTGAGTGTGAAAGAGCTTTTGGCGGATCCGGAGGAAAACAAGGACGAGGACGATGCCGCATCCGCTTGACACTTATATGAACACGCTGGTGCCGATGGTTGTGGAGCAGAGCAGCCGCGGCGAGCGGGCGTATGACATTTATTCGCGGTTATTGAAGGAACGGATCATTTTTCTGACGGGTCCGGTAGATGATGTGACGGCATCTCTGGTGACGGCGCAGTTATTGTTTCTGGAGTCGGAAAACCCCACCAAGGACATATCGTTCTATATTAATTCGCCGGGCGGTCTGGTGACGTCGGGTTTGGCGATCTACGACACCATGCAATATATCCGTCCTGCGGTTTCGACACTGTGCATCGGGCAGGCGGCGTCGATGGGTTCGCTGCTGCTGGCGGCCGGTGCTTCGGGCATGCGGTTTTCGCTGCCGCACGCGCGGATCATGATTCACCAGCCTTCAGGGGGGTTCAGCGGGCAGGCGGCGGATATAGAAATTCATGCTCGGGAGATTCTCGCATTGCGCGGGCGGTTGAACGACATTTATGTTGCGCATACGGGCCAGTCTTTGGGTTCGATCGAGGATGCGATGGACCGCGACAAGTTTTTGGCGCCGGATGAGGCCAGGACATTCGGTTTGATCGACGAGGTGGTCGTCAAGCGCCCGGCGCCTGACGGAGATGCTGCGGAGGCCGGCGCATGATCGCTGCGGCGGCCTTGGCACCGCCCGTGCGCCGGCGGCACGGCGGTTTCCCTGACACCGGCGCCGCCGCGGCCTGCGGGCGATGTCGCTCGGTCGGCGCCTCTACCACGAAACAGGCGATTGGTCGGTCATGAACAAATCCTCGAATAGTGAATCAAAGAATACCCTGTATTGCTCATTTTGCGGCAAGAGCCAGCATGAGGTGCGCAAGCTGATCGCCGGTCCCACTGTTTTCATTTGCGATGAATGTGTTGAATTGTGCATGGATATCATCCGCGAGGAACACAAGAACAACCTTGTCAAAACTCGCGACGGCGTGCCGACACCGGTCGATATCTGCTCTGTTCTGAATGAATATGTGATCGGTCAGGACCACGCCAAGCGAGTATTGTCGGTTGCGGTTCACAACCATTACAAGCGGCTTGCGCACGGCGCCAAGAGCAATGATGTGGAGCTTGCGAAGTCGAACATATTGCTGATCGGCCCGACAGGGTGCGGGAAAACGCTGCTGGCGCAGACGCTGGCGCGGATTCTGGATGTGCCGTTCACGATGGCGGATGCGACGACGCTGACCGAGGCCGGGTATGTCGGTGAGGATGTAGAAAATATCATTCTGAAGCTGTTGCAGTCCGCGGATTACAATGTGGAGAGGGCGCAGCGCGGGATTGTCTATATTGATGAGATCGACAAGATTTCACGGAAGTCGGACAATCCATCCATTACGCGGGATGTATCGGGCGAGGGAGTACAACAGGCCCTTCTGAAGATCATGGAGGGCACGGTGGCCAGCGTGCCACCCCAAGGCGGGCGCAAGCATCCGCAGCAGGAGTTCCTGCAGGTTGATACGACGAACATATTGTTTATTTGCGGGGGCGCATTTTCCGGCCTGGATAAGATCATCGCCCGGCGCGGGCGCGGGACGTCGATCGGTTTTCGGGCCGATGTGCGGGCGCACGAGGATACCGGCACCGGAGAGATTCTGCGGCAGGTGGAGCCCGAGGACCTGCTGAAATTCGGATTGATCCCGGAGTTTGTCGGGCGGTTGCCGGTGATTGCGACGCTGGAAGACTTGGAGGAGTCGGCGCTGGTGCAAATTCTGACCACGCCGAAGAATGCCCTGGTGAAGCAATACAAGCGTCTTTTTGACATGGAGAACGTCAAATTGACCTTTACCGACGATGCGCTCAACGCGATTTCGCGCAAGGCGTTCAGCCGCAAGACGGGCGCGCGCGGTTTGCGTTCCATCATGGAGGGCATTTTGCTGGACACCATGTATGACCTGCCGAGTTTCGACGGTGTGACGGAAGTGGTGATCAGTAATGAGGTGGTGGAAGGCGGGGCGCGTCCGCTGCACATTTATGCGGACCGCGAGGCGAGCGTCGAGTCGACTGCATCGTGACGCCGGTGGCGACGGACGAAGGGGCGGGGCTTGACTGCCGGGGTCTCGAACCCCACCTGAAAGGCGGGTCAAGCGCGGCAATCCGGCACTTGCCGGTTCAGTGACAGCGGCGTCCAACAACGGGATTAGCTCATGAGCCCGACAACTTCCTCGACTTTGTTTCCGGTTCTTCCCCTGCGCGATATCGTGGTGTTTCCGCACATGATCGTGCCGCTGTTTGTCGGGCGCGACAAGTCGGTGCGCGCGCTGGAGGAAGTGATGAAGAACGACAAGCAGATTCTGCTTGTCACGCAGCGCGACGCCACAAAAGACGACCCGGGGCCGGACGATATCTATATGGTCGGCACGGTTGGCACGGTGCTGCAGTTATTGAAACTGCCGGATGGCACGGTGAAAGTGCTGGTGGAAGGCGGGGCACGTGCGCGCATCGAACGCCTTGTGCGCATCGATGAGTATTTCGAGGCTGCAGCGCAGTTGTGCGACGACACAACATCCGGCGAGCCGGCCGAGATGGAAGCGCTGGCGCGGTCGGTAATCGGGCATTTCGAGAATTATGTAAAGCTGAACAAAAAAGTCCCGCAAGAGGTGCTGGTGTCGCTGAATCAGGAGGATCCCGCTCGCCTTGCGGATACGATAGCGTCTCATCTGGCGATCAAGATTCCGGAAAAGCAGGAACTGCTCGAAATTGAAGCCGTGGGCGAACGGCTGGAACGAGTCTATTCGCTGATCGAGAACGAAATCGGCGTCATGCAGGTGGAAAAGAAAATCCGCACGCGAGTCAAACGCCAGATGGAGCGGACGCAGCGGGAATATTACCTCAATGAGCAGTTGAAAGCGATTCAGAAGGAATTGGGGGAAGGTGAGGACGGCAAGGACGAACTCGCGGAACTCGAGCGCAAGGTAGCGGAGACGAAGCTGAGCAAGGAAGCGCGCGAGCGTGCTATCAGCGAGTTGAAGAAGCTGCGCAATATGAGCCCCATGTCTGCAGAGGCGACGGTGGTGCGGAATTATCTCGACTGGCTGCTGATGATTCCATGGAAAAAGCGCAGCCGGGTGAAGAAAGACATAACGCTGGCGCAGCGTGTGCTGGATGAAGACCATTACGGCCTGGAGCGCGTGAAGGAGCGCATTGTCGAATATCTCGCGGTGCAAGTGCGGACGAGCAAGATGCGTGGGCCTATCCTGTGCCTGGTCGGGCCGCCGGGGGTGGGCAAGACATCGCTCGGCAAGTCCATCGCGCGGGCGACAGGGCGGAATTTCGTGCGCATCAGCCTGGGGGGCGTCCGCGACGAGGCGGAAATTCGCGGCCATCGCCGCACCTATATCGGTTCGCTGCCGGGCAAGATCATTCAGGGCATGAAGAAGGCCAAGTCTTCCAATCCTTTGTTTTTGCTGGACGAAGTGGACAAGATGGGCGCGGATTTTCGCGGTGATCCGGCGTCGGCGCTGCTGGAGGTCCTGGACCCCGAACAGAATGTAGCGTTCAACGATCATTATCTGGAAGTGGATTACGATCTCAGCGAGGTGATGTTTATCACCACGGCGAATACGCGGCGGATTCCGCCCGCATTGCTGGATCGCATGGAAGTTATCCGTATCGGCGGCTATACGGAGGACGAAAAGGTCGAGATTGCCCGGCGGCATCTCATTCCGAAGCAGGTTGAGCGCCACGGGCTGAAAGCGAAGGAATGGTCGATTTCATCGGAGGCGCTGCGCGACCTGATCCGGCTCTATACCCGTGAAGCAGGCGTGCGCAATCTGGAGCGTGAAATCGCCAATCTGACGCGCAAGGCGGTCAAGGAACTCCTGCTCGAGGCGGAGAAGTCAGGCAAGGACGGAAAGACGGCAAGGGGTCTGCGAGTCACGCGGCGCAATCTGGGCAAGTATGCCGGTGTCGCGCGCTATCGCCACGATGAGTCGGAGCAGGAAGACCTGGTGGGCGTGGTGACCGGTCTGGCCTATACGGATTTTGGCGGGGCACTGCTGTCGATCGAAGCGGTGGTCATGCCGGGCAAGGGACGACGGACCATTACCGGTCAGCTTGGCGATGTGATGCAGGAGTCGGTGCAGGCGGCGGTGAGCTATGTGCGTTCCCGAGCGACCGAGTTCGGTATCGAGCCGCCCCTGTTCGAAAAGCGCGACATTCACGTGCACGTGCCGGAAGGGGCGACGCCCAAGGACGGTCCGTCCGCCGGCATTGCGATGACCTGCTCGATTGTGTCGGTCCTGACAGGCATTCCCGTTGATGGGTCGGTGGCGATGACGGGCGAAGTGACGCTGCGCGGTCGTGTATTGCCCATCGGCGGCTTGAAGGAAAAGCTGCTGGCGGCGCTTCGCGGCAATGTCAAGACGGTGCTGATTCCGAAAGAGAATGAAAAGGATCTCGCGGAAATTCCGGATAATGTGAAGAAGGGGCTGGCGATCATTCCCGTGAGCACGGTGGACGAGGTTCTGGAACACGCACTGAAGCGGCGCCCCGTGCCGATCGAATGGGACGCCCTGGAGGCGGACAAGGCCGCCATCGCCACTGACGAGGCCGATGCTGACACAGTTGTGACGCACTGAGCCGGCGCGGCACCGGGGGTCAAGCAGCGGCGTAGGCTGAGTAGTCGGAGGGCGTGTCGACGTCGAAGGCGATGCCCGGGCGGTCCATGATGCACGGGGAATGCCCGCAGCGTTGCGCCTCGGCTATGTGGGCGACGGCGCTGTCGGGGCCGAACGAAAAGCGGAAATCGCTCGCGACCGGCAAAAGCAACGCATTTGTGCCGCGGCAGGATCGGTCGCGTGCGATGACGAAAGGGCCTCCCTCCGTTCCCGCTCCTTCGCCTGCGTCAATGACGGCCGTTATATCGTCCGGAGACAGGAACGGGAGATCGCTGGGCAGAACCAGAAGCACTTGAACATGTTCGGCGCGTGCGGCATCGCGCGCCTGATCCAGCGCCTGATTGAGGCCGCGGCCTGACTGGGCGAGCACCGTTATCCCCAAGGCGCAGGCGTGTTCGCGGGCGTCGGCGCCATCGCTGATCGCCACTATGTCAGCAGGCGGCAGAATTTGCAGCGCGGTTCTCAGCGTTTGGTCGAGAAACCGGCGGCTCAGACCGCGGCGCGCCGCCGCATCAAGCACCGGTGCAAGGCGCGACTTGCCGCGCGAGAACGCCTTTGCCGGCACGATCAGGCGCAGCTTCATGAATGGCCGAGATTGCGGGCAAAGCGCAATACGGTTTCGGCAAGCCGGGTGCTGGTGTCGATGTCTGGCATAAGCGTGTCTGCTGCGAGGACAGCGGTGTGCGGGAGGCGCAGGCCGGCGTCAGCCTGGTCTATCACGATGCCGCTCAGCAGATCGCCGTAATAGCGGGCGATGCCCGCTGCGGTCGGCTCGTGGCCCAGGCTGCGCAGTACGGCCACGGCGGGGCCTTTCACTGCCTTGCCGGCGATGATGGGCGACACGGCGACCACCGGCGCCGGCGTCTTCTCCAGTGCGCCGCGTATACCGGGCAGCGCCAGGATCGGCTCTATGCTGAGCGGGGGGTTGGAGGGGCAGATGATGACTGCCTCAAGGTCGGGCGATGCCAGTGCGTCAGTGAAATCCTCTGCCGGGGGCGCGGCGTCGGCGCCGGCATAGGCCAGCGCGGTTACTGTCAGGGCGGCGCCGTGGCGGACGAAATAGTCCTGAAATGGCAACCGTCCCTTTTCCTTCGTATCGACCAGCGTGCACACGGGAGCGTCGGTCATCGGCGTGATGCGATGCGTTACCGCCAGACGCGCGGCGAGTGCGTCAGTGACGGCGCCAAGCGGTTCTCCGGCGGCGAGGCGGCGGGTGCGTTCCAGATGGGTAGCGAGGTCGCGGTCGCCGAGGCGGAACCAAGTCTCGCCGCCCAGCGCCTCAAGCGCCGCCATGACGTTCCATGTTTCGCCTGCGAGGCCCCAACCCTGTGCCGGGTCGGCATGCCCCGCCAGCGTATAGAGCATGGTGTCGAGGTCGGGGGAAATGTGCAGTCCGCAATGGGTGAAATCATCGCCGGTATTGACGACAATTCGCAGGTGTTCCGGCGGCAGGATGCGCGCCAGCCCGCGCGCCAGCCGGGCGCCGCCTACCCCGCCGGCAAGGGCCAGGATCATGTTTCCGGTTCAGCGAAACAGGTCATGCTCGGCGGGGCGCAGCAATTCGGCCGCGCTTCCGTCCCGGCGCGCATAGGGGACGCCGCGCGCCACGACAATGGGCCGGCCTTCATCCGCCTCTCCCATCACCAGCGAAGCCGCGGAGGCGAGCTCGTCGGCAAGCGCCGTTTCGCTGACTCGCAAGGGGCGTCCATGCAGATCGGGCCGTTCGCGAAGATCGACCAGCGCCGGCAGGCCGGCGACGCCGATTGCCAGCCCGACCGTGCCCATGCGCCAGGGGCGGCCGACGCTGTCGCTGATCACGATGCCCAAGTCGAATCCGAGTTTCCCCATGAGCGCCGCGCGCAGGCGGGCGGCCGAGCGGTCCGGGTCTTCAGGCCACAACAGCACGCGGTCGTCGGCAACGTTCGACGCATCAATACCGGCATTGGCGAGAATTGCGCCGGTATGGTGCACAACGACCAGCACGCCGGGCCTGTATCGCAAGACAGACCGGGACTGCGACAGGATGAGCTCGACAAGGCGCGGGTCCTTGTCCACTTGCGCCGCCAACTCCGCAGCACGGGCGCCCGGCAGAATATCGGCGAGAGATACGGAACGGTCTTCCGCCTTGGAGACGATCTTTTGCGCCAGGACCACGACGTCGCCACTCCGGAGCGGCACGCCGGAAGCGTGTGCAGCGCGGATGGTGATGTCAGCGAGGTTGTCACCCGGCACCACCATCGGAACTCCGCCGAGGGCGGTCAGGGAGAGTGCTGCCGGCGCTGCGCCGGCAACGGCTTCAGTCATCGCCCGGAGGGATCACGCCGGTGATGCGAATTCCGGCGCCGGGGGTCTTGTGGCGGCGGTTGATGGCAATCAATACCGAAGTGAGGCCCTCGGCAACGACGGAATTCACGATCGGCCCGGCATGCCAGGCGCGCAGGCCGATGGAGGCGGCAAGGTCGATGACGGTCTGGCGCGCCGCGACATCATTGCCGCAGACCAGTACATCGCAGTCGACTGTGTGGTTGAGGTCGCCCAGATGATGCGCCGATACGTTCTGGAACGCGGATACAACGCGCACGGTTTCGCCCAGTTCCTCTTGCAGGGCGGCGACCGCCGAACCGCCGTCCGGTAGTTGGACGCGCGCGACGCGGGGCGGTTTCAGCGGCACGGTGGCGTCGACGAGGATTTTCCCCCTCAGCGCCCCGGCGACCGCCTGCGCTGTGGCGCGCTGCGCCGCATAAGGCACGGTGAGAATTGCGAGTTCGGACGCGGCGGCAGCGGTTTCATTATCAGCGCCGGACAGGGACGGGCCGTCCAGCAGGCGGGACAGTTTCTCCGCAGCGCCGCGGGCGCGCTCCGCATCGCGAGAGCCGATGGTGACATGGTGACCGGCATCCGCCAAGCGCAGCGCGAGACCGCTGCCTTCGGCGCCCGTGCCGCCAAGAACCGCAATACGCATGGCCGCCGCTCAGGCGAGCTGCCGGGCGCGCCGCGCCGGCGGGGTCTGCACGACGGCAGCCAGAGGGACCGCGTCAAAGGCGGCCAAACGACGCTCGGCAGGCGGTGCGCCATAGAGTGTCGTGCGCTGGCGGGGTTCGCGGCCGGCGGCAATGATGACCTGCTCCATGCGTTCCGGGGGCATTTCCTGGCCGTGGGTGGTGCCCGCGGCGCGGGAGATGCTCTCATTCATGAGGGTTCCGCCCAGATCGTTGACGCCGGCATTCAGGCAGGCGGTGAGGCCGTGCTCGCCCATCTTCACCCACGAGGCCTGAATGTCGGTGATATGGGGATGCAGCACAAGGCGGGCAATGGCGTGCATCAGCACGGCTTCACGGAATGTCGGCCCCTTGCGCGCTCGCCCCTGCATGTAGATGGGCGACGCCATGTGCACAAAGGGAAGCGGAACGAACTCGGTAAAGCCGCCGGTTTCCGCCTGAAGGGTGCGCACTCGCAACAGATGCCGCGCCCATGAACGCGGCGTTTCCATATGACCGAACATGATCGTCGCCGTGGTGCGCAGGCCGACATTGTGGGCGTGGCGCATGACGGAGAGCCATGTTTCCGTGTCGATCTTGTCCGGGCAGAGGATGGCGCGCACCTCGTCGTCGAGAATTTCCGCCGCAGTGCCCGGCAAGGTGCCGAGGCCGGCGTCTTTCAGGAGGTGCAGGAATTCGGGCACCGAGCGGTTGCTGCTTTGCGCGCCCTGCCAGATTTCCAACGGCGAAAATGCGTGCACATGCATGTCCGGCAGTGCGTCCTTGATGGCGCGCACGAGCTGGATATAGGTGTCGCCCGTATAGTCCGGATGAATGCCGCCCTGCATGCAGACTTCCGTTGCGCCGCGCTGCCAGGCTTCACGGGCGCGGCGCACCACTTCCTCAAGCGCGAGGTCATAGGGTTCGCCGCGCAGGCCGTCGGACAGGCGGCCCTTCGAGAACGCACAGAAGCGGCATTTGAAGTAGCAGATATTGGTGTAGTTGATGTTTCGGTTGACGACATAGGTCACGCAGTCGCCATTGGTTGCGTAGCGTAACTCGTCGGCGGCGCGGCAGACGGCGTGATAGTCCGGCCCGCGGGCGGCAAACAGGCGAGTGATGCCAGGTTCGCCAAAAGCGCCGGGATTGTCGCATAACCGCCGGAGTGCCGGATCGACGCGGGAAAGGGCGGGGTGTTTCGGCATGTCGGCGTCGGACGGCGCGCCCGGTTGGCCCGGCGACCAAGTGTCCGTGCGTGCGAAACCGCTTGAATCAACGGCGCGCACAACAGCCGGGGCCAGGGTGCTGTCAAGCCAGCGTTCAGGCTCCGCGACATAATCGGGATAGATTGCGAGGCGCTCGACAAGGCGGAAGCCGGCGCGTTCGGTGCGGGCGTCGAGGTCGGCCAAATGCGGCCAAGGCGCTTCGGGGTTTACATGGTCGGGGGTGACGGGAGACACGCCGCCCCAGTCGTTGAGGCCGGCGCCGATGAGGCGGTGCCACGCATCGCCGCTCAGATTGGGCGGCGCCTGGATGTTGGCGCGGGGACCGAACAGAAGGCGGGCCGCGGCGATGGTCCAGGTCAGGTCATCCAGGCCGAGTTCCGCCGCCGCAGCCATGCGGGTGTCCGGCTTGGCGCGGAAGTTCTGGATGATGATTTCCTGCAAATGGCCGTGGGCGGCGTGGAGGTGGCGCAGCGCCAGCAAGGTTTCGATGCGTTCGGCGCGTGTTTCGCCGATGCCTATCAACATGCCGGAGGTAAACGGCACCTGCGCGGCGCCGGCGGTGTCGATGGTGGCAAGGCGGACGGCGGGGCGTTTGTCGGGGGAGCCGAAATGCGGTCCGCCCCGTTCGCACAGGCGGTCGGACGCGCTTTCGAGCATCAAACCCTGGCTGACGGAGACGCGGCGCAGTGCGGCGATGTCTGCGGCGTTCATGATGCCGGGATTGACATGCGGAAGCAGCGAGGTTTCCGCAAGCACGAGGGCGCACATTTCGGCGAGGTAGGACAGGGTGGAGTCATGGCCCAGCGCATCGAGCGCCCGGCGCGCCGCGTCATAGCGCGCTTCGGGCCGGTCGCCGAGGGTGAACAGGGCTTCCCGGCAGCCGGCGCGTTCACCGGCGCGGGCGATGGCCAGCACTTCGTCGGCGCTGAGATAGGCGGCGCGGTCGGTCTTCGGTGTTTCGGCGAAAGTGCAGTAATGGCACACATCGCGGCACAATTTCGTCAATGGAATGAAGACCTTGCGCGAATAGGAGATGATGTTGCCATGGCCCGACTCGCGGACATGGCGCGCTGCGGCCATGAGGTCTGCCGGGGGCGCCGACGACAACAGGGGCTGGACGCGCGCGTCGGACCAGCCTGCGATTTCGCCTGGCGCTTCATGCAGGGCTGAAAGGTCGTTCATTGCCGTCACTCCCCTTGTCGCCGGTTGGCGCTGGAGCCGGATATTCCCGAACCAGCGGCAGCGCGTCAACCGTTGTCTGGCGTTGGCGGCCAGGCATCCCGCGGCGCATACCGACGGGGTGCTCGACGCGAGGGGTATTCCCCGAATGGTTGTGCTGCTTCCCTTGATATGACAATGACTCTCATTCGCAATAAAAATGAGAGTCATTATTAACTAGGGGCACCATGCTGAAAACACGTAATCGACGTATGCGAGCGAAGTCGCGCGCTTCGGGCCGAGTTCGGCCTGACCGCAAGGGGGTGCAGCCGGTATCAACGCAGCGCTTGAGGGTTGCGAAACCGTCGACGTCGCTGGCAATGGCCATTTGCTCGTTTGCCCTCGCGGCGCCTGAGGGCGGTGCGATGGCGCAGGAATCGAGTGATTCAGCGGGGTCCGAAGCGCTTGATACGGGTTCGGAGGCTCTTCAACTCGATCAAATTGTTGTTGATGACGAGTTTGGCGGCTCGGCGAATCCCTTTGCTGCGCCCGATGCGCCGTTCAAGGTGGATTACTCGGCCTCCCCGAAACTGCCTGAACCCTTGCTCGATACGCCCAAGACGGTCACCGCCATTCCCAAGGAGGTCATCCGGGAATCCGGGTCTACCTCCGTCAAGGACGTATTCCGCCTGCAGCCAGGCATTACCATCGGCACGGGTGAAGGCGGAAATGCGTTCGGAGACCGGTTCTTCATTCGCGGTTATGATGCCAGAAACGACATCTATCCAGAAACGACATCTATATTGACGGATTGCGCGACCCGGGCGTGGTGTCCCGCGAAACCTTTGCTATTGAGCAGATCGAGATCCTTCATGGCCCGAACGCAACGATCGGCGGGCGCGGAACGACCGGCGGCGCCGTAAAGATCGTGAACAAGGCGCCGGGGGAGACCGATTTCACCGAAGTGGACGCGACGCTGGGCACGGACAAGGCCAAGCGCCTGACAACCGACCTGAACGTCGTGATCAGTCCGAAGGCGGCGTTGCGAGTCAACGGGCTTGTTCATGACGCTGAAGTCGCCGGTCGGAACGAAGTCTTCGACGAGCGCCTGGGCGCTTCGGCCGTGGCGACGGTCCGGCCGACGGACCAATTGGCGCTGACAGTCGACTACTACTATCTCGACACCGACACGATGCCGGACTGGGGGCACCCGTATGATGTGGACAATAACAGGCCCTATCAGGTCGACCGCGACAACTTCTACGGTGTGCTGGCACGAGATTTTCACGAAACCTCGGCGCGTATCGGAACTGCGCGGCTGCAATATGAGTTTTCCGACACGCTTCAGTTGGACGCCCAGATGCGGCACGGTGTGACGAACAACGCCTATATCGTCTCCAAGCCCGGTTTTTCGACCCGAAGTTGCCCTGATCTGATGGAAGCCTATGTCTGCTCCTCAACCGCGCGCCGCGACCAGGAAAACAGATATGTCGGCGGTCAGGCAAATGTGATCAAGGATATCGAACTTGCGGGCGTGGGGCATACCTTTGTCATCGGTGTCGAATCCTCGGCGGAAGACATCGAAAACCTGCCGCCCGGCGCCAGTCCCAACGGGGTTCCGCTGTCCCTGTACAACCCTGATCCGCATGTACCCTGGGACGGGAGCATTACACCCGGGCGGACGGTGCGAAGCAACAGTGTGGATACAAGGGCATTTTACGTCCTGGATTCTGTCAGGCTCGGTGAGCGGTGGCGCATATCGGGCGGCTTGCGCCATGATTCCTTCGAAACGGAAGCGTCCTCCGGGCCCACCGACTATTCGGAAGCTCACTCTTCCCTGCGTAATGACTCGGATTTCGTAAACTGGAATTTCGGGGTGGTATACAAGCCTGCGCCCGACGGCAGCATCTACGCCGCCGCCAGTACCTCGTCGAATCCTCCGGGCGAGCAGGTTGACGCCGGAACGGCTGCCTCTTATGGCGGCCTTGCCGAGGGGTTTCAGGATTATGCCCCGGAGCGCAATACGAATTACGAACTCGGGGTCAAATGGGACCTCATGGATCAACGCCTCAACATTGCGGCCGCGTTCTTTCATACCACCAAGGAAGACCAGTTCCTCAGCGGCGGTTCGCGGTCGGCGCCGATATACAGCAATGACGGCGAGTCGCAGTCGCGCGGGTTGTCGCTCAGTGTCTCGGGTAATGTGACTGACGATCTCAGCCTTGTCGGCGGATTTACCTATCTCGACACCGAGGTGACCAAACAGCCTCTCAATCCTGATGCGGTGGGGAAGAAGCTCGCAAATGTGCCTGAGTTTTCGGCCAGCCTGATGGCCCGCTATCAGGTGAATTCGGCGCTGGCGGTTGGCGGGACGATGTACCACCAATCAGAAGTTCATGGCGGAACCCTTGACGCGGGAACGACGAGGATTCCAGACTATTTCCGCTTCGACGTGACGGCGGAGTACCGGATCGCCGAGGCGTTGAGCGCTCGGCTGAACGTGCTCAACGCGGGCGACGAGACGTATTATGATACGCTTTACAGAAGCCCCGCGCCTTATGGGAGGCTCTCGTAATGGGGTTTTGCCTGTGCACCGATAGATTTGTTGAAATTTCCGGGGTGAAGCGGCCCGGGAAATACGGATCAGGCGAGATAAAGGGGTTTCCGACCATGGTCGGAGAGCCAGAAACCGGTCGCAGGGGGTGCCGCTTCCGCGTGGGCAGTCATTACAGCACGTAGCGACAGACCTGCGGGCGATTTTCCGTCAGCCAGGCAAGCCGGCGAAGGTTGTACACCAAGTTCATCATTCCGATCTTGATACGCGCCCGCGCCAGGCCAGTGGTCCTGACCCGCTTGCCGCCCATGGCTTCCTACTGAGCAAACACATGCTCCACGGCAGCACGCACTTTCGAACGCTTGCGATTGGCTTCGCGGGAGCGCGCCGGCAAAGGGCGATTACGATATCCCTTGCGGTGAATGTGGCTGCGCCAGCCTCCTTCGGTCAGCAACGCTTCATGTGCCCGGCTGTAGTAGGCGCTGTCCGCCCAGACATCGCCGCTGGTGTTCTTCTCATCAAGCACCTGCTCGAAGACCCGGCTGTCGTGACACGCCGCGTCGCTCGCATCCCAGCGGCGGACAAGACCATAGGCGCGGTCCACGCTGATGTGGTTCTTGTAGCCGTAATGCGTCTCACCTCTCTTGCGGGTCCAGCGTGCGTCGGTGTCCTTGTGACGACGCTTCTTCTGCGGCGATTGGAACCTCACCCGCCTTCACCTGTGCGTTCTCGTCACGGCTGCTGCAACACCAGGACCTTGAACATGAGAACCCGGTCATATTCCTTGCGACCGGCATTGCTCTTGCGCGGTTTCGACAGCGCTGTATCCAGCACCGGGCGAAATCCCTCCCAGTCGACAACGCCAGCCAGCCTCGCCAACGGATCGCCCAACCCATCAAGCTTCGCGAACCGCTCGTCCAGATCGAAGAAACCCGGCATTCCCATCAACCTCGCCTCCCCACGCAACAACGCTGATTCTACCATATCAAGACGCAAAATCAGGCGATTTTGAGAGGCTTCCCGAAATGATTTTTTTTGTAAGGTTCTTGCAGAATTGTTGTATGGATAGATTTTGGGTTGATTTGACGCGATTTTGTCTAATTGTTTCGGTTACCCGTACGACGATTATTCTGCAAAAGCTTCATCACGCATAGAATATCACCAGATAGACTGCGAGCAGGCCCGCAATCCACATGGCCGCGGCGCCGGTGGTCCAGGACCGTGACACGGCGCCGCCCTGCCGATAGGCGCGCCACAGGGGCTTCCAGGCGGCGGTCAGGCCCTGGTTTGCGAGTGCGCCGGCCTGCGTCCACAGCGCCAATGCGCCCTTGCCCGCCGCAATGGCGGCGCGCTGGACCGGGCGGCGCAGCAGCCAGTCGGAATCAAGATTCACCAGCCTGAGTTCCGGCGGGTAGATGCCGGACAACATCAACAGTGCGAAGGCCAGCGCAGAGAAGAACAGAAGCTGCAACTGCGTGATGACATGCGTCACCGTGTAGGGTTGATAGTCCACCGGCCAGGGCATCAGGTCGTAGAGCAGCCACGGCCAGGCGCCATTGAAGACGCAGATCGCTGCCGCCAGCCCCATGGCAACAAGCATGTTGAGCGGCGGGTCGGATGTGCGAATGCCGGAATCGTGGGCGAAAAAGGCGAAATAGGGGATTTTGATCCCCGCATGGTGGAACACGCCGGCGCTGGCGAACAGCAGGCACAGAAACACGACGATGTAACCTTCCTCGGCGGCTGAGACCATCACCATCGACTTGGAGACAAAGCCGGAAAACAGCGGGAAGGCGGAAATCGACGCCGCGCCGACAAGGCAGAAGGTTGTTGTCCATGGCATGGTCTTGTAAAGGCCACCAAGATCAGTCCCGTCCATGCGTCCGGTCATGTGCAGCACGGCGCCCATGCTCATGAACAGCAGGCCCTTGAACACCACGTCGTTGAAGGCATGGCTGACGGCGCCGTTCAGGCCCAGGTCGGTGCCGAGGCCGATACCGACGACCATAAAGCCCACCTGGTTGATGAGGCTGTAGGCGAGCACGCGGCGCAGGTCGTTTTCGATCACCGCATAGAAAATCGGGAACATGGCCATGGCGGCGCCGATCCAGATCAGTATTTCAACGCCGGCGAAGCTGCGCACCAGGGCATAGACCGCGACCTTGGTGGTGAATGCGCTGAGGAACACGGTGCCGGTGGGCGTTGCTTCGGGATAGCCGTCGGTGAGCCAACTGTGCAGGAACGGCCACGCGCACTTGATGCCGAAAGCGAGGAAGATGAGCACCGCCCCGGTTCCTTCAAGCGACAGGGCGGTGAAGGCCAGGCTGCCGGTCTCTCCGTAATGGATCATCGCGCCGGCGAGCAGGAGGACGCCCGACGCGACCTGGGCGATAAGATATCGCACGCCGGCGCTGCCTGAACGCTCGGTGCGGCGCGCCCAGATGAGGAACACGCTGGCGACCGCCATCATTTCCCAGAAAATGAACAGGGTGAGGAGGTCGCCGGCGAAGACCGCGCCGAGCGCGCCGCCGGCATAGACAAGTGCGCTGCTCTGCTGCAGCAGGTCGCGTTCATGAAGCGCGAAGATGGCGCCCAGCATGGCGGCGATATGAAACAGCAGCGCAAACAGCATGCTCAGCTTGTCGACGCGCCCGAAAACCAGCTCATGCTGAAACAGTTCAACTTGCCAATAGGTGCCAGTCTCAAGTGTCAGAAGATTGAGCAGGCCGGCCAGCGGCACGGCCAGCGTCCAGGCGGGTCGCCAGCGCTCGGCAATGAGCGGTACCAACAGGGCGCCGATGGTGAAGATCAGAAATGGCGGCAGGCTGGGGATCATTTCGGTGCGCTGCCGTCAACTGGATCGTCGTAATAGTTCCCGGGGCGGGAGATCAGCTTGCGCAGTATCTTGGCCGCCAGCACCAGGGCGACACAGGCGATGAAGCCGTAAAACCCGTAAAACCCGAACCAGTGTTCGAAATCCAGAATGATGTGTTTGTGATAGAAGGCGTCCGCGGCGAATAGCGCTGCACATGATGCATAAAGGCCGAACAAGAGAAGACGCACATTGTGCTTTTCGTCCAGCCAGTATTTCTTACCGGATTCATTCATTTTCATGGCGTTTTTCGGGTTCGCGCCGGCGCAGGGGTCATGGCACGAGCTGGACGAGCAGGCGCCAAGCGGGCTGCGGGAATATGAACAATACGAGGCAGATTCCGGCCGTGAACAGGATCGGCACGAGGCAGGCGAGGGGCGCCTCGCGGATGCCGCCGTCAAATTCGGTGGGCTGCGGGCCGGGGAAAAAGGCGCGGACCAATGGCGGCATGAAATAGCCGATATTGAGCAGGCTGGAGATCATGAGTGCGGCGAGGAAGAGATATCCGCCCGCCTCCACCGCGCCCATACCCAGATACCACTTGCTCCAGGCGCCGCCGAGGGGCGGCAGGCCAATAACGCTCAGCGCGCCGATCAGAAAGCCGAACATGGTGAAAGGCATGGCGCGGGCGATGCCCCGCATGTCGCTTATCCGTTCCTTGTGGGCGGTGATGATGATGGCGCCGGCGCAGAAGAACAACGTGATCTTGCCGAATGCATGGGTGAGCATGTGCAGGCCGCCGCCGATGATGGCGGCCGGCGTAGCCAGTGATGCGCCAAGCACGATGTAGGCGAGTTGGCTCACAGTGGAATAGGCGAGCCGGGCCTTGAGATTATCCTTGGTCAGCGCGATCAACGATGCGGCCACGAGGGTGAATGTCGCCAGCCAAGGCAGCCACAGGCCGGGATGCGCCGTCGCCATGAGGTCGAGTCCGAAGACATAGATAACCACTTTCAGAACTGTGAATACGCCGGCCTTGACGACGGCCACGGCGTGCAACAGGGCGCTGACGGGAGTGGGGGCAACCATGGCCGCCGGCAGCCAGCGATGGAACGGCATGATCGCCGCCTTGCCGATGCCGAACATGTAGAGGGCGAACAGCACTGCAAGCGCCAGGGGATCGGCCTTGCCGGCAAGAATTCCGCCCGGCTCGAAGTCGAGCGTGCCGGCGAGCGCGTAGGTAATGAGGATGGCAAGCAGTTGAAAGGCGATCGACGTGCCAAGCAGCGTGCCGAGATAGACGCGGGCCGAGCGCCGCGCTGCATCCGAGCCGGCATGGGCGACCAGCGGGTAGGTCGAAATGGTGAGCAGTTCGTAGAACAGGAACAGGGTGAACATGTTGCCGGCGAAGGCGACGCCGACGGCCCCCGACAGCGCGACGGCAAAACAGACATAGAAGCGAGTCTGGTTCTGCTCGCGATGGGCGCGCATATAGCCGATAGAATAGATGGAATTGGGGATCCACAGGAAAGCCGCGATCAGCGCGAACAACATGCCGAGGGGTTCGACCTCGAAGGCGAGAGCCAAACCGGGCATGATGTCGTGGAGGACGGCAGACGGGCGCGCGCCGGCCATCACGTCAGGCGCCAGCAGTGCCACCGCGCCCAGCAGGACGAGAGCGGTGATCAGCGTTGCGGTCTCGCGCACGTTCGGTCGAGAACCGGTCAGCGCAATAAGGATGGCTCCGACCAGTGGAATGAACGGTGCCGCTGCAACCAATGCTGCCGTGTTGGTCATGGTGCAGCGCCCAGCATCATCGCGGCGGCGCGCTCCGCGACACCGATGGTAAAGTCGGTTGTCAGGCCGAACAGGATGCACGCGGCGGCCAGTATCCAGCAGGCGGTTACCATGGGCCACGGCGCTTCGGAGATTTGCGCGTTACTGTCCGGCGTTCCGAACCAGATTGCCTCGACGAGCCGCCAGACGTAGACCACGGCCATCAGCGAAGTGACGAGGACAAGGAGCGCGACCGGCCACAGACCCTGTTCCAGCGCTGCGAGCACCAGATACCATTTGCTGACGAACCCGACAGTTCCGGGAACGCCGATGAGGCTGATTCCGGCAAGGATGAACGCTGCCATGGTCCAGGGCATGCGTTTGCCAAGTCCGTTCAGATCGGTGATGCGGGCGCCGCCGAGGCGCAGCACGACGCATCCCAGCGCGAGGAACATGGCGCCTTTCATCAGGGCGTGATTGAACAGATGGACGGTCGCGGCGGTCAGTCCCGTGGAGCTGGCAAGGCCGACGCCGAGCATGATGTAGCCGATCTGGGCCACTGACGACCAGGCCAGCAGGCGTTTGACATTGGTCTGTCCGATGGCGGCCAGGGAGCCGCTGAATGCGGCGACCGCAGCGAAACACAGCAGCATGTCGGCGAGGGGGTAGGTCGCGGTGGTATAGCCGGCGCCGAACACGCCGAACATGAAGCGCAGCATCAGATAGACGCTGACCTTCGTCGCAGTTGCCGCCAACAGTGCGGAAATCATCGAGGGGGCGTAGGTATAGGCGCCGGGCAGCCATGAATGCAGGGGGAACAGGGCGAGCTTCAGGCTGAGGCCGACAGCGAGAAACGCAAATGCGGCAAGGACAACGAGATTGTCACCGAGCGGCGGCAGGCGCACCGCGAGGTCGGCCATGTTGAGCGTGCCGGTCACCACATAGAGCAAGCCCACGCCGATAACGAAGAATGTCGCGCCGAGTGTGCCGAGAATGAGATACTGGTAGCTGGCGTAGAGGGCGCGGCGGTCGCGTCCGAGGCTGATCAGCACATAGCCCGACAGCGACGATATCTCCATGAAGACGAAGGCATTGAAAGCGTCTCCGGTGACGGTGACGCCGAGCATGCCCGCCAGGGTGAGCAGGTAGGCTGTGTAGAACAGGTGGTGACGGTCGGCCGGGATTTCGTCGCGCACGCTGTGGTAGGCGAACGGCATGACGACCGACGCGATGCCGGTGATGACCAGCGAGACGAAGGCGGAGAGGAAATCGATGCGGTATTCGATGCCCCAGGGCGCTGGCCAATCGCCGAACACGTAGCTGATCGGGCCTTGTTCGATCACCTGCACCATGAGTGCGCAGGACACCAGAAATGCGAGCCACGTGAGCAGCGCGGCGAGCGCCCAGGCGCGCCCGCCGCGCCCGATCAGGGTGCAGAGCGGCGCGCCGAACAGAGGCATCACCACCTGCAGCGCCGGCAGGTTGAGGGCGATCACGCCGGGTCCTCCGCGTCGCGTTCCAGAGCCTGGATTTCCTCTTCTTCCACGGTTCCGTAGGCTTCCCTGATCCGCACGGCCAGCGCCAGGCCGAGCGCCAGGGTTGCCACGCCGACAACGATCGCGGTGAGGATCAGCACATGGGGGAGGGGATTGGAATAGGGGGCGCCGCTCTCATGGAGTATGGGTGCGGTGCCGCCGGCAATCTTGCCCGCCGAGATGTAAAGAAGAAACACCGCCGTTTGAAAGATGTTGAGGCCAATGAGCTTTTTCAGCAGGTTGCCGCGGTCGATGACGATATAGAACCCGATCATCATGATGAGCACGACAATCCAGTAGCCGTAGCGCCCGAACAGGTCTGCCGTGGCGGTCATTCGTGGTCGGCCCCTGCCTGGCCGCGGTCGGCGAATGCCTGAAAGAGGGCGAGCATGGTGGCCGCAACGGTGATGCCGACACCCAGTTCGACGATCAATATGCCGTAATGATGGCCGTGGGCCGCGTCATGGGCGAGGAGCGCATAGTCGAGATACTTGCCTCCCAGTACCATGGTGGCGATTCCGGTTCCTGCGTAGAGGGCAAGGCCGATGGCGGCGAGAGTTCGCACCACGGCCGGGGGCACGGCCTGCCGGAGGATATCGGTGCCGAATATGAGGCCGTAGAGGATGCAGCCGGCGGCGATGATCACGCCCGCCTGGAAGCCGCCGCCCGGGCCGTAATCGCCGTGAAACTGCACATACAGGCCGAACAGGACCATGAAAGGAATCAGTACCCGGGCGACCACGCGGAGAACCAGGAGATCAGTCATTCGGCGTCGTTTCCGCGGCGGTTTCGGCGCCCGCCGAGCAGCAGGAGCACGCCAATGCCGGCAGTGAAGATTACCGCGACTTCTCCCAGCGTATCGAAGCCTCGGTAGTCAGCCAGGACAGCGGTCACGATATTGGGGATGCCGATTGCCTCAGGTGTCTCGGCGATATAGCGGGGCGCCACGTGGTGGTGCACTGCGGCTGCCGGGTCGCCGATGGCGGGCAGGTCGGTGGTGGCGTAGAGGAGGATGGCGCCCGTTGCTGCCACGATACCCAGTGCGGGCCAAGGCTTCCGGGTCGGTGTCTTTTCCTCATCGACGGTCAGTGACAGGGCGACGAGACCGAGGACGGTAGCAATGCCGGCGCCGACCGCGGCCTCGGTGAAGGCCACGTCTACGGCATCGAGAACCAGAAAGATGCTGGCCATCAGGAAGCTGTAGATGCCGCTCAGCATGATGGCGGCGAGTACCGAACGCATGCGCACCATGGTCACGGCGACCACGACCAGCAGCGCCAGCAACGCGAGGTGAACGGCGGTATCCGCGGTCATGCGCGGTGCTCCGGCTGCGGCGGTTCCGGCGTCTTGTGCGACCAAGGCTTCACGCCGCTGACGAATGCGGCATGGGCGAGAGCGTGGCTTGCGGTGGGGCTGGTGATGAGGAGGAACAGGAGGATGAATGTCAGCCGTGCGAGGTTCAGCGACCACCCCGCTTCGACCATCATGCCGGCAATCACGAGCGCGGCGCCGAGGGTGTCAGTCATGCCCGCGGCATGTCCGCGGGAATAGAAATCCGGCAGGCGGACGAGTCCGATGCCGCCGGTCACGATGATGAGGGAGCCGGTCAGGATGCTTGCCCAGGACAGGATGTCGACGATGAGGGTCATTCCGTCGGCCTGGGAGATGGTGAGGTGTCTCCGGGTCGTTGGTCGTCGAAAGCGCGGAACTTGAAATATTTGAGCGCCGCAATCACGCCGACGAAATTTATCAGCGCGTAGACCAGGGCAAGGTCGAGAAAATCCGGTCGGCCGGACATGAAACCGAACACCGCGATGAGCAGGACGGTCTTGGTGCCGAATGCGTTGGCCGCCAGGATACGGTCGAATACGGTCGGTCCGAGGGCGGCGCGCGCAACTGCAAGCGCCATGGTCACGAGCAGCGCCACGGCGGCGACCGCGAATTGGGCGTCCAACGCTCAGCCCTCGAGCGCGGCCACGCGGTTGCCCATGCCGCCGGTCTCCAGCGCCGCCTTGCCCTCTGCCGTCAAGGCGTGAACGATAATCATGTCGCGGGTGACGTCGAGAGAGATGGTGCCGGGAGTGAGAGTGATGGAGTTGGCGTAGATGACGCGCGACAAGTCCGTGGGCTGGCCGGTGGGGATTTCAAACAAGACCGGGTCGATACGCAAGTCGGGATGCAGGATGCGGCGCCCGACATCGATGTTCGCCTTGACGATTTCGGCCACAAGCCACGCCAGATAGCGCGGCAGGTGCCACCACAGGTGGAGAGGGTGGCTTTCGCGGTCGATGATGTCGAACCGGCGCGCGAGGAAGACGGTAAATGCGCAGGAGAATGTGCCGAAGGCGAGCATCAACGGGTTGTAATGGCCGGAGAGCAGGAGCCAGACGACGCCGAGTGCAATGAAAAGCGACAGGCTGTGCAGCATGGCTTCGGGATTCTGTCTTGACTGCGCCGCGGCGGCGATCAGTCGAACGCTACCGCGTAGGCGGATGCCGGCAGGGCTTCCGGAATCAACCCTCGTTCGGCGAGAAACCGGCTGAATCGGGTGTAACGTCCCTTATCGAGTGCTGCCGGGCGCAGCGCAAACCGCGGCAGGGTATCGCGCCATGCCAGGCGATTCAGTTCGTCATCAAGTTCGGGATAGGCGGCGACGAACAGTTCCCAACTCTCGCCGGGATGGTTGATGAGATATTGCACGCCGCGTTCCACAGCGCGGGTAAAGGCGGCCAGTCCGGGATCATCTATACGATCCACGTGCGCGACCATGACCAATTCGTCGTATGCGGGGACGCCGTGTTCCTCGACATAGAAGGCGCGGCCGGGATTACCCGAGATCATCATCTGGTTGAGTTCGAAATTGCGGTATGCGCCGATCACGGCATCGACCTGGCCGGAGATGATCGAGGGTGACAGCGAGAAATTCACATTGATGAGGGTCAGGTCGTCAAGGCTCAGCCCATGCGGGGCCAGCATGGCGCCGAGCAGCGCGTCCTCGAACCCGCCGACGGAGAACCCGACCTTGCGGCCGGCGAGGTCCGCGATCGTTCGAATCGGACTGTCCTCGAGCACCACAAGGCAATTGAGCGGGGTTGCGACGAGTGTGGCGAAGCGGCGCAGCGGCAGGCCTTCGGCGACCTGGATGTGCAATTGCGGCTGATAGGATACCGCAGCGTCGGCTCGTCCGGCGGCGACCAGCTTTGGCGGATCATTCGGGTCCGAGGGCGCGATCAGCGATACATCCAACTCCTCTTCGGCGAAGTAGCCGAGTTCCCGGGCGACGATCAACGGCCCGTGGTCCGGATTGACGAACCAGTCGAGGAGAACGGTGAATTTTTCTGCGGCGCTGGCGTGGGTGGAAACGGCGGTCGCCGCCAGCAGAATGGCGACCTGGCGGGCGAGCCTAGTCATGATCGTTTTCCTCATCGCAGGGTCGGCAGAGTACGAGGGAGAAATATTCATTGTCCGGCGCGTAGTGCGCAACGATATCGAAACCGGCATCGGTCACCAATGACGCCAGCCCGGTGCGGGTAAATTTGCGGCTGATTTCGGTCAGTATCCTTTCCCCGTGGGTGATCGTCATTTCGGCGCCGAGTGACGCCAGTTGCACTACCTGGTCGGCCTGCGAGACGAGGTGCATCTCGATGCGGCTCCTGGTGCTGTTGAAGGCCGCGCGATGGGTGAAGTTACCAAGGTTGAAATCCGCGCCGACGCCGGCGTTCAGCACGTTGAGCAAATTGAGATTGAAGGCTGCGGTGAGGCCGTCGCGGTCATTATAAGCGGCGTTGAGGACCGTTTCCTCCTTTACGCGGTCGGCGCCGAGAAGCAGGCGGTCTCCCGCCTTCATTCGGTCGCGGACTTCACTCAAGAAGCGGACGGCGCGGTCGTGCGGGAAGTTGCCGATGGTGCTGCCGAGAAAGCAATAGAGGCGCCGCCCCGCAGCGGCGGGCAGATGTGCGAGACCGGCGTCATAGTCTCCGACCAGCATGTTGACGCGCAGCCAGTCATAATCGGCAGCGAGGCCGTGTGCGGCCTCGGCCAGCGCCTCTTCGGAAATGTCAAAAGGGGAGTAGCTGGGATAGCACTCTTCTGCTTCGCAGGCGTCCAGCAATCTGCGGGTCTTGCGGGACATGCCGCTGCCGAATTCGAGGATGTCGTCCGGCACTGCGGCATCGATGATGGCGCGGGCGCTCTCGTTGAGCAGCGCGTCTTCGGCGCGGGTGAGATAATATTCCGGTGTGTCGCAGATTCGGTCGAACAACTGCGATCCGCGCTCGTCGTAGAAATATTTGGGCGGCAGTTCGCGCGGTCGGCTCAGCAAGCCGGCAGCCACGTCGTCGGCAAGTTCGGGCACCGGCCGGGTTCCTGACACCACTGAGCGTCCCACGCGCCCTCGCGTCGCGCCGATTTCGGCACCACACGCCATGATTTTGCCTCCCGCCGACGGATCGGTCCTGTTTTCCTGCGCCGCGGCAAGCTAACATTCTGGTTACGGGACACAAGCCCGCGACCCGCCACGCCCACCATACCCTTGATTGTCCATGTGCCGACACGCTGCTTATATCGGGCCGCCGCTGCCCTTGAGCGATTTTCTGCTGCGCCCGCCGCACAGTCTGGTGGAGCAGGCGTTCCGTCCGCGCGAGATGGTGTCGGCCACCATCAATGCCGACGGCTTCGGCGTGGGCTGGTATCAGGATGACAACTCGGCCGGGGTGTACACGAATCCGATGCCGATCTGGTCGGATACCAATCTGGATCATCTCGGCAAGGCGCTGCGAAGCCGCCTGTGGCTGGCGAATGTGCGCAGTGCCACGCGGGGGCTGCCGGTGAATCAGGCGAATACGCATCCGTTTCTGGCAGACGGGATGCTGTTTTCGCATAATGGCTTCGTCAACGACTTCACGGCCAGCCTGCGTGGTGTTGTGCGCGAGGCATTGGACCCGACATACGAATCGGCGGTTCGCGGCAGCACCGATTCGGAATATCTGTTTGCGCTGTTGCGTCAGGAAATGCTGGAGCGGCCCGCGCCGCAGGCAATTCGCGCCGTGATCGCACGGCTTGACGGCTGGCTCGGCGACAATCACGCGTTGCTGAACTTTTTGCTCTGTGACGGCGAACGCATTTTCGCCACCCGTCATGCGCTGCGCCACGTCTCGCCGTCACTTTATGTCGGGTACGACAAGGCGCTGTTCGGCGATGGCTGGCTGGTGGCGTCGGAGCCGTTGAGCGGGTCTGCGGCATGGCGGCCCGTGCCCGACCATCATCTGGTGATCATCGAAGGCGGCGCCGCGCCGCATGTCGAGCCGCTGTGAGCGCGCAGGACAGCGAACCCGCCTGTAGAGATCGGCTGAAGCATCTTCAGGCGGTGCTTTGCGGCATCGTCGAAGGGTTGGACGATACGGATTGCCGCGCACGCTGGCACCCGGAACTGAGCCCTGTGGGTTGGCATTTGCGTCATTGCGTGTTTATCGAGGCACTATGGATTCGTGAGCGGGTGCTGGGCGATGACAGCCTGACGGCACCGCTTGCTGCGGAGTGTCTGCCGGAGCAGGCGCCGAAAGGCGCGCGGGCGACGGCATTGCCGGAACGCAGCGAGCTGCTCGCATGGGCGCGGGCGGTAATGGCGGAAAACCGGGCGCTTCTGGAGACGGCGCCGGAACATCCGCTGTTGGCGGGCGGGTATTTGCGCGCGTTTCTGATTGCGCATATCGGCCAGCATCTGGAGACGGTCCGTCTGGCACTGGCGGCGCGGGAACTCAGCAAGGCGTCGGCGTATCGCGTGACGCGGCCGCTTGCGGCCCGGTCGACGGCTCCGTCATGGCGGCTGGTTGCGGCCGGCACGGGCGAGGTGGGCGCGGAAACGGGCTTCGTCTACGACAACGAAACGCCGTGCATGCGTGTTCGGTTGCCGGCTTTCGATATTGCTGAGGCGCCGGTGGACAATGCGAGCTGGCTCGCATTCATGGAGGCGTGCGGGGGTGCGGCGCCGTTCGGCTGGCGGCGCGACGGTGCAGGCCGCTGGTTTGCATCGACGGCGGAGGGGCCGTGCGATCTTGACCCGCGAGCGCCGGTGGCCGGAGTCAGCCATGGGGAGGCTGCCGCCTTTGCGCGCTGGGCCGGTGCGCGCTTGCCGCACGAATATGAATGGGAACGCGCGGCCCGTCTGGGCGTCATCGCGGATTGCGGCAGCGCGTGGGAGTGGTGCGGCAACGGGTTTCACCCGTATCCGGGGTTTCGCGCACACCCGTATCGCGAATATTCGATACCGTGGTTTGACGGGCGGTACATGACGCTGCGGGGCGGCAGTGTCTATTCGGAACGCGAAAACCGGCGGCCCAGCTTCCGCAATTTTTACGAGCCGGGTTCCCGGCATGTGGCAGCCGGGTTGCGGCTTGCCCGCTCACGGGGGCGCGGCGCCGGAGATGCGGCTTAACGTTCGGCTTCCGCGCTGTCGGGCTGCCAGGGGAGGAGGCGGCGCAGCGCGAGGTCCACGGTCGCATAAAGGACCAGGGCGATGACCGCCAGGGTCAACAGCGCCGCGAACATGAGGTCGATCTGCATGCGTCCATTGGCGTGCATCATCAGGTAGCCAAGGCCGGCGCTGGAGCCGACCCACTCGCCTACCACGGCGCCGATGGGCGCGGCGGCGGTGGCGACGCGCAGACCGGAAGCGAAGGCCGGCAGCGCGGCGGGGACACGGATACGCCACAGGACGGCGCGGGGAGAGGCTCCCATGGTTGCGGCGAGGTCCAGCCAGCCGGGATCGGTGCGGCGCAGTCCGTCATAGAAGGTGGCGGTGACCGGAAAATAGATGATGAGGATGGCCATGGCCACCTTGGAGGCGATGCCATAACCCAGCCACAGCACGAGAATGGGCGCCAGCGCGAATACGGGAATGGCCTGGGATGACACCAGGATCGGCAGAAGCCATGCGCGCGCCGGGCGGAAGAACGCCAGTGTCAAGGCAGTGACGACGCCCAGCAGACTGCCGAAGACGAGGCCAAGGACGATTTCGACCAGGGTAATGGCGGCGTGTTCGAGGATCAGGGGCGCCCTCTGCCACCATGCCGCCAACGCCAGTTCCGGCCCCGGCAGGATGTAGGGAGGCATGGCGAGGCCGTGCGCAATCAGCGCCCAGAGGCCGAACAGGCCGGCGGTGACGATGCCCGCGCGCAGCCAACGAGAGGTCAAGAGGCGGCCTCGGCGGTTGTCAGCAAGTGCATGAGTTGGCCGTACAGTGCCGCGAGCGCCGGGCGTGACGGATCGCGGGGCGCCTCCCCCAAGGGCGCCAGCGGGGCGCCGAGGCGCGCCGGGCGGCCCGCCATCACCAGGATATGGTCGGCGATACGGATTGCCTCAAGGGGATCGTGGGTTACCAGCAAGACGGTGCGTCCGCGAAGTTTTGCGACTGACAGTTCCTGAAGCCGGGCGCGGGTGATAGCGTCGAGCGCGCCGAAGGGTTCGTCCATCAGAACAATGGGGCGGTCTTCCAGCAATGTGCGCGCCAGGGCGACACGCTGGCGCATGCCGCCCGACAGAGCCGCGGGCCGCAAGGCTTCCGCGCCCGCGAGGCCGACTTCAGCGAGAAGCGCCCGGGCGGCGCGGCGCTTATCGCGCTCTCCCCTGAGTCGAGGCCCCAGCAGCACATTGTCGAGCGCGTTCAGCCAGGGAAACAGCAGGTCGGATTGCGCCATATAGGCGACGCGCGCGGAAGCCGGCACGGCATCACTGCAGGTTACATGGCCGGTATTGTCGGCGGCGAGGCCGGCGATCAAGCGCAGCAGGCTGGTCTTGCCGACGCCGCTGGGCCCCAGCAGGCAGGTGATCTCACCCGCCGGGATCTCCAGCGACAGATCCTCGAACAGGACAGTCTTTTCGTAGACCAGACGCGCGGAGCGAACGACGATACCGGGGGGGCGCAGGGCGTCCTTGTCCATGGGGCCGGCTTCCTCGCTTCAGCAGCGGACCGGAACATGCGCTGTCGCAGCCCTCCTGTCGAGTCCCCAGCCCGGGAGTGCTTGCCGCTGCGGCGGCGGGCGGCCATTGTCGCCTCATGCGCAAGCCTCCCATTCTCATTGCCAACGAAATCTATTGGCGCAGCAGGATTGGCGGCCGCCATCCGCTGGCCATTCCCAGAGTCTCGACGGTGATCGACCTTGTTCGCGCGCTCGGCTGGTTCGATGCGGCGCGTTACCGGGAAGCGCCGCAGGCGGCGCCCGAGGAGTTGGCGCGCTTTCATGACCGCGCGTATATCGCCGCCGTCGCGGCGGCCGAGGCGCGGCAGCGGGTTTCCGAGGATGAGCGCCGCCGGTATGGCCTGGGGGGAATTGGTGCGCCGATATATGGCGAGATGTATCGTCGGCCGGCCATTGCCGCCGGTGCAGCGCTGCTTGCCGCCGATATTGCTGCCGGCGGGGGCGTGGTGTTCACGCCGGCCAGCGGCACGCATCATGGACGCGCCGCGCGCGCCAGCGGTTATTGCATATTCAACGACCCGGTGCTGGCTATCCTGCGGCTGCTGGACCGTGGGGTAGGGCGCATAGTTTATGTGGATATCGACGCGCATCACGGCGACGGGGTGGAACTCGCTTTTGCCGACGACCGGCGGGTGCTCACCATTTCGGTGCATGAGACGGGGCGTTGGCCGGGCACGGGGGCGGTGGAAGACCGCGCCGGCGGGTGGGCGCGCAATCTTCCAGTGCCGCGCGGCTTCAATGATTCCGAGATGGCGTATGTTATTGACTGCGCCCTGCTACCGCTTGCGCGTGTGTTCATGCCGGAGGCGCTGGTACTGCAATGCGGCGTCGATGCACTGGCGGAGGATCCGCAATCCCGTCTCGGTCTGTCGAATGCCGCCTATTGGGAGGCGGTACGGGCGCTGATGACGGTAGCGCCGCGTGTGATCGTGACCGGCGGGGGCGGTTACAACCCGTGGGCCGCGGCACGCTGCTGGGCCGGCGTCTGGGGCGTGCTGGACGGACGCACTGTTCCGGCGCATCTGCCGCCGGCGGCGCAGGCGGTGCTGGGTGCGCTGGGCTGGCGGCGGCTTCAGGGACGGGCGCCGCCCCGAAGCTGGACGAAGACACTGGCCGATGCGCCCCGGTCGGGTCCGGTTCGCGACGCGGTGAAGGCCGTCGTGCGGCAAGTCATGATGCCGCCTGCGGTCTGAGGGGCGGGGTCAATTCGCACCATACGGGAGTGTGGTCGGACGCCTTGGGGCGGCCGCGGGGCTTTACGTCGATATCGCAGGCTGCGAGGCGGTCGGCGGCCTGCGGCGAAAGCAGGATGTGATCGATGCGCAAACCGCGGTCGGACTCGAATGCGCGGCCCTGATAGTCCCAGAAGCTGTAGCGGCCCGCTTCCCTGTGCAGGGATCGGAACGCCTCAGTATAACCGAGATGGAGAAGGGACCGGAACCGGCGCCGGGTTTCCAGACGAAACAGGGCATCGTCCGCCCAGGCGGCGGGGTCGTATACATCCTCCGGGGCGGGAATGACGTTGTAGTCGCCGCCCAGAACGACCGCCTCCTCGGCTTCGAGCAAGGATGCCGCATGGTCGGTGAGGCGCGTCATCCAGTGCAGTTTGTAGGGGAATTTGTCGCTGTCGACGGGGTTGCCGTTGGGGAGGTAGAGAGAGGCAGCGCGTATACCGCCGTCGGGTGCGTCAATCCACGCTTCCACATAGCGGGCCTGTGTATCGGTGTCGTCGCCCGGCAGGGAAGTTCGCACATCGTCGACAGGGTATTTCGAGAGGATGGCGACGCCGTTATAGCTCTTCTGTCCGACTACGGTGCAGCAATAACCGCGGTCCTCGATCGCATCGCGGGGGAATGCGTCGTCCTGTGTCTTGGTTTCCTGCAACAGTGCGACATCGGGGGTTTCATCGTCGAGCCATGAGAGGATGTTGGGCAGCCGCGCCCTGACGGAATTGACGTTCCAGGTAGCGATTTTCACGGGAGAATGAGGACGCGGGCGGCGATCCGCCGCCGCGTCAGCCCATGGAAAATGAGGTGCCGCAACCGCATGACGCAGTTGCGTTGGGGTTCTTCACCATGAACATGGAGCCTTCGAGGCCCTCATAGAAATCGATCTCGGCGCCCTGGAGCATTCCCGCAGATATGTCGTCGACCAGGATAACGGCGCCGTCACGCTCGACGCGGACGTCGTGGTTCTGTTCGGAATTGTCGATCGAGAACCGGTATTGGAAGCCCGAACAGCCGCCGCCAAGGACGGCGATGCGGACGAAGGCCTCACCGTCCTCGTCGGCGGCGATCGCCTTTACGCGCCGCGCGGCCGCGGCCGTCATGTACACTTCGTGAACAGCATCGTGGTTCATGGCGTTTCATCTCTCCCGCTTGCCCCATATTTGGGCTGGAGCGCAGCGTTGTCAATGGCGCGCGGTCGGACGAGCGCCTGCATTCAGAATACCGGGGATTCCGTGTAGCTGCCCCACAGGGTGCGCAGGGTTTCCACGATTTCGCCCATGGATGCACGAGCGTCCGCAAGGGCGACGGTGACAGGCATGATGTTTTCGCTTTCGTCGCGGGCGACGTCCTTGAGTTCGGCGAGCAGCGCCTCGACGCGACGGTTGTCGCGTTCCCGGCGGGTGCGGTGGAGATTGTCGATCTGGCGCCGCTCGGTTTCGGGGTCGTAGGGGTGGGTTTCGACGGCGGGGGTATCGTTGTTGTCGGCGAATATGTTGACGCCGATGACGGGGCGTTCGCCATTGGCCTTGCGAATGGCCTGGTCATAAGCGGAGTCGGCGATTTCGCGCTGGAACCAGCCTTGTTCGATTGCCTTGATGGTACCGCCCATGGCGTCCACCTTGTCGAGGATGGCGAAAATCCGGTTTTCCATTTCGGCGGTAAGGTTTTCCACCAGATAAGAGCCGCCCAGCGGGTCCACCACCGATGTGACGTTGGTTTCTTCGGCGATCACCTGCTGCGTGCGCAGGGCAAGCCGCATGGCTTCCTCGGTGGGGATGGTGAACGCCTCGTCCATGCCGTTGGTATGGAGGCTCTGGCAGCCGCCGAGGACGGCGGCCAGAGCTTGATAGGCGGTGCGCATCAGGTTCACATGGTGTTGCGGGCGCGTCAGCGTCGCGGCGGCCGTCTGCGCATGAAACCGCAGGCGCATGGATTCCGGGTTTTTGGCGCCGAAGCGTTCCTTCATGATGCGCGCGTATACACGGCGCAAGGCGCGGAATTTGGCGATTTCCTCGAACAGGTCTGCTTGGGAAACGAAAAAGAATGACAGGCGGTGTGCGAATTCATCCACATGCAGACCGGCGCGGGTCACTTCCTCCACATAGGCGATGGTGTTGGCCATGGTGAAGGCGGCTTCCTGAACAGCGGTCGCGCCGGCTTCGGAGATGTGATAGCCGGAGATGTTGACGGGATTGTAGCGGCGCATGTTGCGGGCGCCGAAGGTGATGCAGTCGCGCACCAGGCGCACGGAGGGGCGGATGGGGAAAATCCATTCCTTCTGCGCGATATATTCCTTGAGGATGTCGGCCTGGATGGTGCCGGAGAGACTGTTGAGGTCATAGCCGCGCCGCTTCGCCAGCGCGATATACATGGCGAAGACGATCCAGGCGGAGGGGTTGATGGTGAGCGACACAGAGATATTTCGCAGGTCGATGCCTGCGAACAGGGCTTCCATGTCGTCGATGGTGTCGACGGCGACGCCTTCACGCCCCACTTCGCCATGGCTCATGGGGTGGTCCGAGTCGTAACCCATGAGTGTGGGCATGTCGAAATCGGTGGACAAGCCGGTCTGGCCCTGACTGAGCAGGAATTTGAAGCGCTCGTTTGTATCGGCGCCGGTGCCGAAGCCGGCGATCTGGCGCATGGTCCAATTGCGGCCGCGATACATGGTCGGATAGGGGCCGCGGGTGAAGGGGTAGCGTCCGGGAAGGCCGATGTCCTCAAGCGGGATATCGGCTGTGTCGAGCGCCGTGTAGGTACGCTTGAGATTCATCCCCGAAGCGGTGTGATATTCGTCCTTGCTTTCGGGCTGGCGGGCAAGGGTGCGGGCGACTTCCCCGCTTTCCCACTCGGCGATGTCGCGGGCGAGTCCGGCGCGGATATCGGGGTGGGCGGTGTCTTGCATCCTGGTCATGGGGCCTCCTTGCCGAATGCGGACAGCAGGATCAGCGCGGCGCCGTGCGGGTCGAGTTCCCGCGCGCATACGCGGTCTATCACGGCGGCTGCTGCGCCGCCGCCGGCCGCGTGCCGGCGGCGCAGAATGGATTCGGCGATCTTAGTGGTGCGCGCTTCCATGTTGCGGCGGCGGCGATGGTCGAGGCGGTCGTCCTCGAGGAGGAAGCGGCGGTGGGAGTCAATTTCCGTCAGCAGGTCGTTCAGCCCGTCGCTGTTCACTGCGCTCGTCGCCACCACGGGAACGGCGCGTTCAGCGGAAGGTTGCGCGAGCATCAGCATATTCTTCAACTCGGTGACAGTCCGGTTGGCGTCGGGACGGTCCGATTTGCTGACGGCGTGGATATCGGCGATTTCCAGCACGCCGGCCTTGATGGCCTGGATATCGTCTCCGAGCCCGGGGGCCGATACGACAATGGTGGTGTCGGCGGCGCGGACGATATCGACTTCATCCTGGCCGACTCCCACGGTTTCGATGATGACCATATCGAATCCCGCAGCGTCCATGAGGTCCACGGCGTCCAGCGCGGCGTCGGCGAGGCCGCCAAGCGCGCCGCGCGAGGCCATGGAGCGGATATAGACGCCGGGGTCGCCGGCAAGGGCGCCCATGCGGATACGGTCGCCAAGGATGGCGCCGCCGGAAAACGGGCTTGACGGATCGATGGCGACGACGCCGAGCGTCCGCCCGGTTTCGCGCACGGCGCGGGCGAGGACACTGACGAGGGTGGACTTGCCCGACCCGGGGACGCCGGTGACGCCGACGATATGGGCGCGGCCGGTATGGCGGTGCATGGCGGCCAGAGCCGGGCGGCATTCGCTGCTGCCGGCTTCGGCGCGGGTGATCAACCGGGCAAGCGCCCGGCGATCGCCGGCCAGCACGCTCTCGGCGAGCGTGCAGGAGGGGATGGGTGTGCGTGACCTGGCGGCCGGCCCGGTCATCCGCCGCCCGCCATTTTGCTGAACACGCGGCGGTCGTCTATCACGCGCCGCGCCTTGTGGTCGGTGCGTTCCATGGTGCCCGGCGGCAGCACTTCGACGCGGGCGCGCACACCGAGCATTTTCTGCAGGGCGGCGGCGCAGGGCGCGGCGAACGGGCGGTCTTTCTCGACCGCCTCCACGCGCACCAGGAGTTCATCCATGGCTGCCTCGCGGCTGATGATGATCCGGTGTTCTCCGGCATAGCCGTCAAGGCTGTTCAGCACCTTGTCGATTTCGCTGGGATAGATGTTTTCGCCGCGCACCTGAAACATGTCGTCGATGCGTCCGAATACGCCGTCGGGGAAGCTGGGATAGGTGCGTCCGCAGGGGCTTGGTCCGTTTTCCCAATAGGCGAGGTCACCGGAGCAGAGGCGGATCATGGGCTGGGAGGTGCGTTCCAGATGGGTATAGACAGGGGTGCCGCGGGCGCCCCAGGGTACGCGCGCGAAGCTCTCCGGGTCGCATACTTCGTGATAGACCATATCCTGCCAGAGCAGCATGCCCGGGCCGCCTCCTTCGACGCCGGCAGCGCTCATGAAGGGGGTCATCTCAGCCATGGTTCCGGAGTCGAAAACGCGGGCGCCGAACGCCTCCTCGATGCGGTCGCGAATGCCGGGAATGGATGCGCCGGGTTCGCCGGAGAAGAACATGACCTTGAGGCCGAAACTGCGGGGGTCGTAGCCTTCCGCGCGCGCCACCTCGGCGAGATGCAGGGCATAGGAGGGTGTGCTGTAAAGCCCGTCCGCGCCCATGGCGTCGAGCCATGAGGCGGCGCGGGCAGTCATGCCGCCCGCGCCGGCGCCGAAAGGGAAGACCTGGCAGCCGAGCCGTTCAGCGCCGGTCATGGCGCCCCACGAGCCGAGATAGAGGCTGAAGATTGCGGCGATGAACACGCGGTCTCCGGGGCGCAGGCCCATGGCCCAGAGGATACGCGCCTGGTTGTTGGTGATGACGTGCCAGTCATCGCGGCCGATGCCGAATGCGGTGGGGCGGCCGGTTGTGCCGGAGGTGCCGTGAATATGGTGCACGGCGCGCTCCGGGATACAGAGATAATCGCCGAAGGGCGGGTGGGCGGCCTGAGAGGCGCGCAATTCGGCCTTGGTGACGACAGGCACGTGTTCGAACGCTTCCAGCGATGTAATGTGGCTGGGGTGGATGCCGGCGTCATCCCATTTGCGGCGGTAGAAGGGTGCGTGCTCCCAGGCATGGGTCATGACTTCGCGCAGGCGCGCGACGATGGCTTTCTCACGTTCGCCGGGGTCCATGGTTTCACGGCGGGGAAACCAGTATCGGGCGTCGGCGGCCGGGAGGTAGGAGTCGTCGTAGCTGGTGGGAAACGACCAATGTTCCATATCAGCGGGGGCCTCTCTCGGTAACGAGCCGCCGGATGGCGGTGACGATGGCGTCGGGCGGGGTGTCCTGGAGCAGCAATTCGGCAACCCCCATTTCTTTCAGCGCGATGACGTCTTCGTCGGGCATCACGCCGCCGCCAACCAGCAGGATGTCATCGGCGCGTGCCTCTTCAAGCAGGGCAATGATGCGCGGGAATATCGTCATGTGCGCGCCCGACAACAAGCTGACGCCGAGTATGTCGACATCTTCATCGACAGCGGCGCGGACCACTTCCTCGGGGGTCTTGTGCAGGCCGGTATAGATCACATCCATGCCGGCATCGCGAAGGCAGCGGGCGACGATCTTGACGCCGCGGTCATGTCCGTCAAGGCCAACCTTGGCGATGAGCACGCGGATCGGGGACTGTTGGTCGCTTCCTGTCATGGTTGTCACGGTGTTGGCGGGTTTCAAAGCGGGGTGGGCGGAAGGCGCAGCAGCGCGCGGCGGAAATGGTTGAGAAGGCTGATCACGGCATATTGCCGGATACGGCTGCCGCGGCCGGGCAGACGCACTTCCTTCGCGTCGACCCGGTCGCCCATCGCGAGCCCGAGGAACACGGTGCCGGGCCTGTGGCCGTTTACGGGTTCCGGTCCGGCGACGCCGGTGGTGGCGATGCCGATATCGGCGCCCAGGGTCTTACGCACGGAATCAGCGAGCGCGGCGGCGGTTTGGGTGGATTCAACAGGTGCGTTCGGCAGGCCGATGAGGCCGCCCGGCGCACGGTCGGGCGCGGCGACGAGAGCGCCGCGGAACACGTCGCCGGCACCGGCAACGGAGGTCATTCGGGTTCCGATGAGACCGCCGGTGAGAGTCTCGGCCACCGCCAGTGTCTGCCGGCGCTCGCGCAGCAAGTCGAGCACCGCCGATTCCATGGTTTCGTCGTCGGTTCCGAAGACAACATCGCCCAGAATGGCGCGCACGCGGTGTTCCTCGTCGGCGAGGATGGTGTCGGCGGCGGCATCGTCTTCGGCCTTCGCAGTGATGCGGACCTTGAGGCCTTCTATTCCGCTTGCCTGAAACGCCAGCGTTGCCGTGCCGAGGCGGTCGAGTTCGACGATGCGTTCTGCCAGTTGTTCAGCGAGGCCCGACTCGGTCTGTCCCCATGTCTTGACGACCCGGCTCTTGATGACCGCGGTGACGCCGGCGCGCTGCTTGAGGTCCGGGAGGACGCATTTTTCAAGCATGAGGCGCATTTCCCAGGGGACGCCGGGGACGGCATACACGACCTTTGCGCCGACGGGGCAGATGAGGCCAGGGGCGGTGCCGGGCATTTCGGGGATGAATGACGCGCCGTCGGGCAGGTCTGCCTGTTGCAGGTTGTTTTCGGTCATGCGGCGTCCGCGCGATTCGAACATGCGGCGAATGCGTGCGCCCATGTCTGCGTCGCGGCGCATTTCCACGCCCATTACGGCGGCGATGGCCTCGCGGGTGATGTCGTCCTGGGTGGGTCCCAGCCCGCCGCAGGTGATGACGGCGTCACTGCGTTCGAGGCCGGTGCGGATGCAGTTTATCATGCGCTCCAGATTGTCACCGACCTTGGTCTGGTAGTGGGAGTCGATGCCGGTCAAGGCGAGCTGTTCACCGATCCAGCTCGAATTTGTGTCCACGATCTGTCCCAGGAGCAGTTCTGTGCCGACGGCCACGACTTCGCAGCGCATATTGCCTCTCCCGCTGGTCCTCTATGCGTTATAGCAATGAAAGATTCGGCAGCGTATCGCAACCCACCAGCGATGGGCGCGCCGGTCGCAGGGCGGCATATATCTACAGGATACGTCCATCGAACGGATGCCATCCATCCGGGTGCTCGATTTCGACCACCCAGAGGTCCGGGTCACGGGCGACGGCGCGGGTGATATAGGCATCGGCGTCGCGCTCCGCAACTGCGTCCGTGCCGAGGGGCGAGAACCATGCCGGGGCGCCGTGTGCATCGCGTGTCTGGGTGAGGATTCGGCAGCCGACGCTGCGCTGGTAGAGTTTCAGGAGGACGCTGCCGCCGCGGGCGTCGCCGCGCCGAGCGACATAGACGGGCACTGCCTCGGCCGTGCAGCGCCGCACATGAGCCATGACCCAGAGTTCGGTGGGCAGGCGGTCTTCAGTCATGGCCGGCGAGGACGGGCCGCGACATTTGCGCTTGCCAAGCGGCCGGGTTTGAGCTTAGCTTGACGCAGGTGGGGGCGCGTAGCTCAGCGGGAGAGCACCACGTTGACATCGTGGGGGTCGCTGGTTCAATCCCAGCCGCGCCCACCATTTTCCGGTCCTCGGCTATTCTTTATTTCCTGGTTGCGATGCGGCGAAAAAAGACCGGGGCCGCAGGGGCCCCGGTCTGTAATGCGCCGTTGGTGCGCGATATCAGATATTCGCGCGGGCGATATAGCCATAGGCCTTGTTGCCCCGCAGGGCTTCGAGTCCGCCTTCTTCGCGATACTGGCGCTTCATTTCGGCAAAGGTGTCCTTGGACAGCTTTTCCTGCTCTGCGCGCAGGTCGAGATTGTAGAGGCGGGCAGAGTTGAAGCCGAGGATTTCGTTCTTGACGGAGCTGTTCGACGGACCGAGCGCGGCGAAGCCGTGCTGTTCCTGAAGTTCCTCCGGGATTTCCAGCCGGCGCAGGGCTTCGATCTGCCATTGCGGCGAGCCATGGATCACGGAGTCGGTGCCCCAGACGACATTGCTGGAGCCAAGGCCGCGCACCCATGTGCCGAGGACGGCGGCTGCGAAGCGCGGGTCAGCCACGCAACTGGACGCGAAGCTGGTGCCCATTTCGGCGTAGATGTTGCTGACTCCGGATTCCTGCGCCACTTCGCCGAGGTCGGTGGCCCATTCGATGCGTCCGGTTTCCTGGAACTGACGGAAGGGTTCGCCGGCCACATCCATGAACGGCCGCAGGCAGCCGTGATAGATGACGAAGTTGAGGCCGGGCCAGTCGGCCGCTGCTTTCCGCAGGTCCTCCGGCGTCTGGTATTTCCAGACCCCAGGCCAGCTTTCCTCATAATCCGCCGGCATCAGGCCCTTGTGGATGCACAGGGTGTTGATGCCTGCCGCCAACGCCTTTTCGTAGAACGGATAGATCAGTTCTTCGTCGTCGAGGTTGAACGGATATTTGGTTGCCGCCGAGAGCGGGTCGCCGATGGTGTAGAGCTTCCAGCTTGCCGGCGGACGTTCGGCGAGGGCCTTGTCGACTTCGTCCATCCAGCCGGGCTGGCCGGGGCGCACGACGGCGTGGCCGAGCATGCGAGTGTGGCCGGCGGTGGTGTTGACCATGTCGGCGGCTTCGGCGATTTGCTCGTTGGAGAGGAACTCCCATGAGGAGTCATCAAACGGCGCGCCGGAGAGGACCGTCAGGTTCGTGTCGCTGTTGAGATAGATCTCGCGGACATAGTTCTCGAACTTGAGGTGGTACATCGTGACGGTTTCGGAATCGACACCGCCACTCTGCCAGATTTCCGCGCCGTGCTTGACGAAGCCCAGGAAGCCTTCCTGCGTGTAGTCGTCATGCACGAAGTGGGTCTGCACGTCGAAGATGAACTGGTTGGCATTGGCGGCAGCGAGTTCGTCGGCCATTTCGCGGTCGGCGGCTTCGGCTTCATCGACCTTGAAGACGTTGCCATAGACCTGGTTCATGGCGACGAAGGCGGCGGCCATGCCGGATGTGGTGCGCAGGAAGTCGCGCCGATTGAGGCCCTGGCGCTTGCCGTGATAGTCGGCAAGTTCCTTGATGCGTTCCTCAACCTTTTTCTGTTGCTCGTTTTGCGGGGGCGGGTTGAATTCGCCGTTTGAAACCACCTGGGTCGGAATCGGCGAATGGAACGCATTTTCCGCCGGCTCTACCTGCCGGTATTCGCGTTCCGTGAAATAGCTGCCCATTAATCTCCTCCCTCCAGAGATGGCGCCGGCTGCGCGCGCGGGGCAGGCGCCAGTGTTTGGCCAAATCTTGCCGTCCGCTCACGCGCGGGCGGCGCGGGCGGCCGGTCCTTGTGAAGCACTATAGAACATTTTGCAGCGCTATCAAACAACGAGTCAGGCGCGAAACGCGGCACGCCCGCCGAGATAACCCATTTCCATATAAGGTTGCAGCATTGCCATGCGGTCGCGGAAGCGGGTCCAGCTTTCCCCGGTCCGGCGGGAGATGTCATCGATGGCGGCGGCTTCGGCGACCACATCGGCGGAATGGTCCAGCATTGCCTGCAGGACGGGTTCCGGGAAGTGGCGCACATCGACGCCGTGGCGGTTGATGAGTGCGTCGAGCGCGGCAGCGTTACCGTTCATGGTTTCGGCATACATGCGCATATTTTCCTCGCCCGCGGCCTTGCGAACGACCGTCTGAAGGTCAGTCGGCAGGGCGTCATAGGCGTCGCGGCCGACGGTCAGCGACAGGGCCGGCCCGGGTTCATGCACGCCGGGGCCGTAATAGTAGCGGGCGACCTTGTGGAACCCCATGGCGAGGTCGTTGTAGGGGCCGGCCCATTCGGCAGCATCGAGCGCGCCGGTCTGCAGGGCGGGCACGACTTCGCCGCCGGACAGGTTGACGGATATGACTCCGAGACGGTTGAACACGGCGGCGCCGAGGCCGGGGATGCGCATCTTGAGGCCGTCAAGGTCTGCGATTTCGTTGATCGCCTTGCGGAACCACCCTCCCATATTGGGACCGCCGGTGCCGGCGAGGAAACCGCGCAGGCCGAAACCGGCGTAGAGTTCGTCCCACAATTGCTGGCCGCCGCCATAGAGAATCCATGAATTGTGCTCGGTGGGAGTAAGGCCGCCGGGAACCGAGCAGAAAAACGGCATGGCGCCGTGTTTGGCGATCCAGTAATAGGGCGCGTCGTGGCAGCAGTCGGCGATGCCGTTGCGTACGGCGTCGAATGCTTCGAAAGCGGGGACGAGTTCACCGGCGGCGAACAGTTTGATAGTGAGGCGTCCGTCGGACATTTCGCCGATGGCGTCGGCGAGTCTCTGGGCGCCGACGCCGATGGCGGGCAGATTGCGAGGCCAGCAGGTCACCATGCGCCATTGCGTGCGTCCCTGGGCGATGGCGGGGGCCGGAAAGGCGCCGGCAATGGCGGCGGCGCCAGCACCGGCTGCGGTGTTTTTCAGGAATTGTCTGCGTTGCATGGCCTGCGCCTCCCCTGTCGGCTGTGATGTGCGGCCTTCCCGCCGCCTCGCGCCGGTCATTGTTGCGCATTTGCGCTTACGTGGGCAATGGACGGGTTGGGGGCTGTACGAAACCGTGCAAAGCGGGATTTGCCGGGATATGCCGGGATCTGATGCCTGATGTTTCCCTTCCGTGTTTCGTTCGGCGGCGGTGCGCAGTTTCCGAGAGCGGAATAATAACAGAACATTCTGTATTGAGCAAGCGCGCCCTGCTGCGTGGTTCCTATATGGGGCGGAGGGCTGCATAATTGCGCGGCGGATGCACTGTTTCGGGAAGCGGGGAGAAGAGGCATGACACAGCAGCACGAGGGCGCGCGCGCGAGCCGCCGCCAGTTCATGGCCGGTCTGGCGGCTGCGGGTCTGGCGCCCGGGCCGGCGCTGGCACGGAACGAGCCCTTGCGAATCGGAGCACTGGTTCCGCTTACCGGCGGTCTCGACAACCACGGGGCGCAAATGCGTCTTGGCCTGGAGACCGCGGTTGACGGTATCAACGGCGCAGGCGGCGTGCTGGGGCGGCAGGTCGAACTGGTTTATGCGGACAGCGCCGGGACGCCGCAGGGGCTTGCGGCGAACTGCGAGCGGCTGGTGCGCGAGGACAGGATCTCAGCGGCCGTGGGGCCTTTCATTGCGGCGGGACGCAAGACGGCGGCCGCGGCGTTCGGCAAGCTGGGCGTGCCGGTGATTTCCGCGTCGAACAATGAAGGGCAGTTTTGCGGGGATACGTATTTCTCGCTGGGTCCCACGCCCAACCAGGATATTCTCCCCCTGCTGGACCAGCTGGACGGGGGTGAGGGGCGGTCCTACTTCCTTGTCGGAACCTATTCAAGCTGGCAATTGTCGAGCTTCCGACAGGCCGCTCTCAAGATCATATACGGCTTGGGGGGGGCGGTGACGGGGCAAGCGCTGACGCCGATCGGCGAAGTGCGATTTTCGCCGATCCTTCGCTGGATCAGGTCCACGGGAGCCGACGCGGTAGTGCTTTGCGTACCGCGTTTGAGCGGTGTGCATTTCGTACATAATGCGCGTGCGCTGGGGTTGATCAACCGGGTGCGGCTGGGCTGGGTCGGGTTCAATGAACTGCACGCGCAGGAATTGCCGCAAAACGAAGTGTCGCAAGTGACAACGATGGCGCCGTTTGCTGCGAGCGACCGGACGCGAGGCGTGCCCGAACTCGTGGCGAGGATGGCGCATCTTACGGGGGCCGGCATTCAACCGACCTATTATGCCTATACGCATCATGCGGCGCTCTCGGCGATTGCGGCGGCGGCGGAAGCATCCGGGGAGACGAGTCCGGCGGCGATTCTGGCGGGGCTGAAGGGGTTGACGTTCGAGACGGCGACCGGGCCGGTGACGATTGACGCGCAGAATCATCATGCGCGGCTGAATATTGTGGTCGCGCGCGGAAATGAGGGCGGGCTGGATATCGTTCAGCGGCTGGGGGCTGTGGATCCGGAGCCGGGTTGCGGGGCGTAACTCATGCACGCTGTTTCCGGCGCCATGCTGCGTAATGTCATGATGTGACGGCGGCTTCCAGGGATTCTTCGGCTGCCAGCCATTCGGCTTCGGCCGCGGCCAGGGCGCGCAGGGCCGTGGCGCGGCGCCGGGTGAGGTCGGCGATACGGGCAGGGTTGCCCGCATAGAGGGCGGGGTCGGCGATTTCGGCTTCCAGTGCGGCGATGTCGGCGCTGAGCGCCGAGGCTCTCCTTTCGGCAGCGCGGGCGGCGCGGCGAAGACCGGCGAACGCGGCGCGCATGTCGGCGGCGCGGCGGCGCTGCTCGCGACGGGCGCCGCCCGGCTTGCGGCGTTCCCCGGTCCCCTGGCGCCGTTGCAGCGTTGTCTGCCGGTAGGCTTCAAGGTCGCCGTCGAACACATGGCAGCCGCCGTCGGAAACAAGCCACAGGCGGTCGGCGGTGCGGGCAATCATGTCGCTGTCATGAGTGACCAGAACAACCGCGCCGGCATAGTCGTTGAGGGCGGTGATGAACGCCTCGCGGGCATCCATGTCAAGATGGTTGGTGGGTTCGTCGAGCAGCAGCAATTGCGGGCGCGAACAGCAGATCAAGGCCAGGGCGAGGCGCGCCCTTTCGCCGCCGGACAGGGTGGCGGCGGGCTGGTCGGCACGGGCGCCTTCCAGCCCGAAACGCCCGCAATGGGCGCGCAGGGAGGTGGAGTCGGCCTGCGGCAGCAAGGCTGCCACCTGTTCCACCGCGGTCCTGTCGGCGTCGAGCAGGTCGGCCTGATCCTGGGCGTAGTATCCGATGGCGAGGCGGGGTGCGCGGCGCACATCGCCGGCAGTGGCGGGGAGGCGTCCCGCAAGCAGGCGCAGCAGGGTGGTCTTGCCATTGCCGTTGGCGCCGAGCAGCGCGATACGGTCGTCCATGTCGAGCCGCAGATTGAGGCCGCGCAGCACCGGCGCGCAGCCATAGCCCGCCGCTGCGCCTTCCAGCACCATCAATGGCGGCGGCAGCGGCGGCGGCTCGGGAAGGCAAAAGCGGGGCGGCGCTTCTGCCAGGGGCGGCGGCGGGGCTTCCAGCCTTTCCAGCATTTTCAGCCGGCTCTGGGCCTGTCGGGCCTTGCTTGCCTTGTAGCGGAAGCGGGCGACATAAGCCTGCATGTGGGCGCGCTGTGCGGCAGTGCGGCGGCGAACCGCAGCGTCGCGGTCCAACTGCTCGCGCCGGGCACGGATGAAGGCGGCGAAGCCGCCGCGCCAGGAACGGGTTCGGCCGTGGGAGAGATGCACGGTTTCGGTGGCCACGCGGTCGATCAAATGGCGGTCATGACTGCATAGCAGCAGGGTGCGCGGCCAGCGGGCGAGATATGCGGTGAGCCACATGGCTGCTTCGAGGTCCAGGTGATTGGTGGGTTCGTCGAGCAACAGGAGGTCGGGTTCAGCGAACAGGGCAGCGGCGAGTCCGACACGCATGCGCCAGCCACCGGAAAGGGAGTCCAGCGCGGTTTCCTGCGCGCGGGCGTCGAATCCGAGGCCCCGCAGGATGACGGCGGCGCGGGCGGGCGCGGCGTGAGCGGCGATCTCATGCAGGCGGGCATGCAGCGCGGCGAGGCGGGCGCCGTCGGCGGTCTGCGCTTCCTGCAGCAGGCGGGAGCGCTCCGTGTCGGCCGCGAGGGTGAACTCGCGCACGCTCTGCGAACCTGACGGCGCGATTTGCGCCACCAGTGCGACACGCGCGCGGGCGGGCAGGGAGATGCTGCCGGAGTCGCATTCAATTTCGCCCGCGATCAGGCGCAGCAGGGTGGTCTTGCCGCTGCCATTGCGTCCGACAAGCGCCGCGCGGTGGCCTTCAGCAAGGGTGAGGTCGGCGCCTTCAAGGATCGGGCGGCCGCCGATACGATAGTGAATGGCGGTGAGTTGCAGCATGTCCGGTTGCGGCGGCGCGGGAGCCTGGGGCAGTTGCCGGCCCCGGCCAGCATGGCTATAACGCCCCGGCCCTGCAACAGCCAACGGAAGCGGTTATGGTGCTGGAACGCACTTTATCGATCATCAAGCCCGATGCGACGCGGCGGGATCTGACCGGGCAGATCAATATGCGGTTCGAGGCCGCCGGTTTGCGCATTGTTGCGCAGAAACGCCTGGCCTTGAGCCGCGAACAGGTCGAGCGCTTCTATGCCATACATCGCGAGCGTGCGTTTTTTGACGATCTGTGCGCCTTCATGTGCTCGGGACCGGTGGTGGTGCAGGTGCTGGAAGGGGAGGACGCCATCGAGCGCAACCGCGAGTTGATGGGTGCAACCAACCCGGCGAACGCGGCGGAAGGCACCATCCGGCGGGATTTCGCCGAGTCGATCGAGGCCAACTCCGTTCATGGTTCGGATTCACCGGACAATGCGCAGACGGAAATCGGCTTCTTTTTCAGCGATCTGGAGATTGTCGGTTAGCAGCGCCAAGCCAGGAGGGCGGCGCGCGCGGCAGCGTGTGCGCACGGCGAAGGGCCGCTCAGTATCCTCCACCCGCTGGCTGGAGCGGCAACTCAACGACCCCTATGTCGCCGGCGCGCGCGCGGCAGGATATCGCAGCCGCGCCGCGTGGAAACTGGCGGAGATTGACGACCGGTTTCACCTGTTGCGGCCCGGCGCATCCGTGGTGGACCTGGGGGCGGCGCCCGGAGGCTGGACACAGATCGCGTGCGAGCGGGTGGGCCGGCACGGCCGGGTGATTGCCTGCGACCGGGTGGAAATGGCGCCGGTTGCCGGGGCCACATTTGTGCGCGGTGATTTTCTGGATGCGGAAGGCAGCGCCGCAGTGCGAGCGGCGCTTGGCGGGCGGGCCGATGCGGTGTTGAGCGACATGGCAGCGCCGGCCACCGGCACTGGCGCCGATGCGCTGCGCGTGGCGGCGCTGTGCGAAGCCGCGTTTGAATTCGCGCTGGACGCCCTGGACAGCGGCGGCGGGTTTGTCGCCAAGGTATTGCAAGGCGGCGGGGAAAGCGGCTTGCTGGCGAAAATGAAACGGGCGTTTCGCGAGGTGCGGCACGTCAAGCCGCCGGCCAGCCGTGCCGAATCGCGGGAGCTCTATCTGGTGGCGCGGGGATTTCACGGCAAGCGGTGACGGCGCCGGGCAGCTCGATGCGAGCGGCAGCCCGCGCACCAAGGGGCGGGGACAGATAATGGAAATCAGGCAAGCGCTGACATTTGATGATGTGCTGATCCGCCCGGGCTTTTCGGACGTGCTGCCGGCAGAGGCGGATACGTGCACGCGTTTCACCCGCGATATCACGCTGGGCATTCCGCTGGTATCGGCGGCGATGGATACCGTGACCGAACAACGGTTGGCGATTGCCATGGCGCAGGCGGGCGGCATGGGGGTGATTCACAAGAACCTCAGCATTGAGCAACAGGCGGACGAAGTGCGGGGGGTTAAAAAGTTCGAATCCGGAATGGTCATCAACCCGGTAACGGTGAACCCGGAAACGACACTGGCGGAGCTTCACGCCTTGCAGGCGCGCCACAGGATTTCAGGATTCCCAGTGGTGGAAGCTGGCACGCGGCGCCTGGTGGGGATTGTCACCAACCGCGATGTGCGATTTGCCCGCGACCCGGCGCTGCCGGTGCGCGAACTGATGACCCGGGAGGGTCTGGTGACGGTGTCGGAGGGCATTGGCGGCGAGGAAGCGAAGAAATTGCTGCACCGCCACCGCATAGAAAAACTGCTGGTGGTGGATGCCTCCTATCAATGCATCGGCCTGATTACGGTGACCGATATCGAGAAGGCGCAGAAATTTCCCAACGCCAGCAAGGATGAGAAGGGGCGGCTGCGGGTGGCGGCGGCGATCGGCGTGGGGGAAAGCGGCCTTGAGCGGGCGCGGGCGCTGATCGCGGCAGAGGTGGATGTTCTGGTCGTCGACACGGCGCACGGTCATTCACGCGGGGTGTTGCAGGCGGTGGCGGGCGCCAAGGCGCTGTCGAACCATACGCAGATCGTGGGCGGCAATGTGGCGACAGCAGAAGGTGCGAAAGCGCTGATCGACGCCGGCGCCGATGCCGTGAAGGTGGGGATAGGCCCTGGTTCGATCTGCACCACGCGGGTGGTGGCGGGAGTGGGCGTGCCGCAATTTTCCGCGCTGCGCGAGACAGCCGAACTGTGCCGGCAGGCGGGTGTACCGGCGATAGCCGACGGCGGCATCCGCTATTCCGGCGATCTGGCGAAGGCGCTGGCGGCCGGCGCCGAATGCGCGATGGTGGGTTCGCTGCTCGCCGGCACGGAGGAAGCGCCAGGGGAGGTGTATCTCTATCAGGGCCGCAGCTACAAGGCCTATCGCGGCATGGGTTCGCTGGGGGCGATGGCGCGCGGTTCGGCGGACCGGTATTTTCAGGAGGATGTGGCGGACAGTCTGGACCTCGTGCCGGAAGGCATAGAGGCGCGCGTGCCGTTCAAGGGGCCTGCGGGAGCGGTTCTGCATCAGCTTGTGGGCGGCCTGCGGGCGGCCATGGGCTATACGGGCAGCGCGACGATCGGCGCGTTTCAGGACAATGCAGTATTTCAGCAGGTGACGTCAGCCGGGGCACGCGAAGGACATGTGCACGATGTGACGATCACGCGCGAGGCGCCAAACTATGATCCCGGGCGGTGAGGCGGTATTCGGCTTGGAGGCGCAGGGCGGCGCGCGCGCTTATATGAGAGCGTCGACCAGCTTGATGGCGTAAAAGGACAGGACGCCGACGGTTATCGACACGACAGCGGCGACGAGCAATTCGCCGATTTCCAGCGTTTCGGTGCTGCGTTTCGTGACTGTGCGGTCGTTTTCGTAATATGCGGCGAAATTGATAGTGCCGCAGAAGATCAATGCGCCGATCACGATAGCGGCGATCACGTGCCAGTTATGGGCTGTCAGTGTCATCGGACGCCGTTATCTGGAGTCATGTTCCCGTGGCGGCGGGGGTGTTTCCGCATTTCCTGACCAAGACTTGCCGGTGCATTCTCAGCGGCGGCGGCGCGGTCCGCGGGGCGGCGCCCAGCCAGGGCGGCAACCGGGGCCGCGGCAGAAGCGGTGGGGCGGTGCAGGCCGCTGTGCGTGGTGGCGGCGATGGTGAGGCGCCGCCATATGGCGCATGAACGGCATTCCCCACTCAAGGCGCAGTCTCGGCAGTTCCCAGCGGGTCGGAGAGGACGGCCAATGGTGGTGCCGCAATCCGAACGCCGGGTACCGATGCAACCGCCGCGGTGGCGCGACATGATGGTAATGCGGCGGCGGTGCGACATGGTGGAAATGCGGGACATGCGCACCGGGGTGATGGTGGTGGAAGTGGTGATGGTGACCGACCCGGGGCCCCGGCCCATGGGCATTCGCGCTGCCGGCTGTGAGTGAGAGGAGGCCAAGGACAGCGGCAAAAACAATGCAAGTGACGGAAGCGGACGATACATTGTTCAGTGCCTTGTTTTCCTTGCTGACCATTTCAGCGCCCTCGGAACTTGCGATGCGGATGGTGCCCCCGCTTTGCCGTGTTGTCAAGGCAGAGTGCATGCCGGCGCGCCGCCCGGCGGTTCCGCCGCTGTCGCCGGCATCTCGTCCCAAGTCCTGCCATCGAGCGTCCGGCCGGTCCGTTTTTTGAACACACCACCCCACTGCTTGAAGAAGAACGGGACCTTGTTTCTCACGCAGTTGTCACGGATGCTGCGCACCCACGCTGCATCCATGGGCCGTGCGCCCGGCCCTGACTCACCGCCGACGATCACCCAGTCTACGCCCTCGATCGGCAAGTTTGGCAGCGGCCCAAGCAGGGGTTCAAGCGACAGGAATTTGGTTGCAGCGCCGGTTTCCTTGAGCGCGTCGAGCCGCCCCGCCCACCTTTCGGATTCGATACTCGTTCCGAGCCAGATGTTGGGCGACCAGCACAGTTGCCGACTCAGTCGGACAGCGCGGCCAGGGCGTTTGGTCAGCACCTGAAAGGTGTGCCGGGAAGCGCGGTTCATGACATCGAAAACCGCCTTGATAAAGGTTGCCGGCACCGATTTGTGAAACAGGTCAGCCATCGAGTTCACAAATACCAGCCGCGGCTGCCGCCACCGGAGCGGGTACTCGAGAGTGGACTCATGCACAGCGACGGAAAATCCGTCCGCGTATTTGTTGACTCCCATGCATTGGAGCCGTCGCGACATGCGTTCGGCATAGCAATGCTTGCACCCGTGGCTGATCTTCGTGCACCCGGTGACGGGGTTCCACGTCGCCTCGGTCCATTCGATGGCAGAGCTTGTGGCCATGATCACAAGTTATCCAGGATGTGCTTCGCGATCGGTATGGCCGGACCGACCCCGTTTGGGTGCCCGACGCAGAACAAGAAGTCGTAAAGAGTAGATCCTTTCGAGTTTTTCAGGGGGCGCGATATTTCGAGATGTCTTTTTCCAAACAAGTCACAAAGTTTGCGTTTGTAAATTTCGCGAAGGCCGTCAAGGCCGGGCGCCCGCTCGTGAGAAATCTCGTCGTCGAGCAGGGATAGTTGAGGGCTTTCGCGGTAAAGGCCTCTCCAGCTTTCGTCACCAAAAACCATCGTGAGACGGGTGGCCCAACTGTTGGCAATATCATCGGGGCGCTTCATCTTCGGAAGCATCCGTGCGATGGCAGAGACGGGAAACAGTATCCAAGTATCAAGGGCATTGTAACTGGCGATTTTCTCGATGGTCGATCATTTGACCTCTGTGGCGAACGGGTCCAGAAACAGGACTCCGCGCCACCGCTGCCAGTCTTCATTCAAGTTCGACAGAAAGTCGTTTGCTTCGGAATTTTCGATCACAATGTCTCGGCCGTGGTACTTCGTTTTCAGCTTCTCCAACTCTGCGCTGCGATCGGGATCCTTCTCAACGAATATCAGCCGGTCGAAAGACTTGTCGACGATCCCGGCCGCGCGGGCCGTGGAACCACGGATGAATTGGCTGACTTCACTCGACCCATCGTCATGTGCGGTTGCAATCTCGCCTGTGCCGGCAAAGGCGTCGATGTACATGAGCCTGAACGGCTGATTCTTCAAAGCCGTGGTATAAGCGTCCAGATAGCGTTCGAGTATGTCGAGCTTCTCCTGCGTCCAAGCCCCGCCGAACCTTTGAGGGTGGTCGCTCATTACTTGGGTTCCACCGTTCCGCCTACAGTATCTTCTTTGTTCCCCTGCCCGGCGATCGACGTGTTGCGCCCCGCACTGCGCTCCTTGGCACATGCGCGATAATCTGATGCGGACCCGCGGGTTGGTTCATCGAAGGGATGTCGTTCGCTCATTCGGACAATCTCTCCTTCTCGGCTCCTTTATATCGCCTACTCTATGGCTATATTACTCCTCTCTTGGAATATCGTCAAGTGTTCTTTTTATGTTCGAGTTCACGACTCGAGCACCCGCGGCAACAGGATGCGCGCTGGCAGGCGCCGCCCGGAGCGGCAGTCACGCCGCGTTCATTCAGTAGTCGTCGTCGTGTCGTCGTCGGCGGCGTTCGGCGCGTTTCTCCCTGCGGCGTTCGGCGCGCGGGTTATTGCTGTCATTGCGGCCTGCGCGATGGCGCGGACGCTCTCCGTCGCGGATGCCGGCGCGGCGTTCACGGCGGATGTGGCGCCGCTGTTCGTGCAGGGTCTCGACATGAGAGTCATCGACGACAATCGGAGCAACGGACGGCACACGGGGTCGCGAACCCGAGATCGGCGTCCGCTCACGGCGGGGAATATCGACCTGCTGTTGGCGTCGGCGTTCCAAACGTCTTTCCCTGCGGCGTTCGGCGCGCTTGCCGTTGCCTTCATGGCGGCCTGCGCGTTGCCGTCGGCGCTCCGCGTCACGGGCGGCGGCGCGGCGTTCACGGCGAATTTGGCGCCGTTGTTCGCGCAGGGTTTCGATATGAGGATCATCGATGAAAATCGGATTGACGGGCGGCACACGATACCGCCTGATCCAGCGCGGCTCAGCGCCGGGAGCATGAATGACGCCGGAGGATGCTGCGGGCGGGGCGGGAGATGCGCCTTGATTGGCATTCCCGCCTGACTCATAATCATCGTAGGCGGGCGGCACATATTGCGGAGCGGGCTGGTAATATGCGTCGCTGCATCCGACGAGGAACAACGAGAGGCCGGCGATGAGCGCCAGGCAACGAATATCTGTACGCATCGCGGCTCTCCTTTCGAGGTAACGAGCGGCACGGTACATCTTGGGGAAGTGTTCGTGTTTCGTCAATGTCAGGTCCGGCGCCCGACGCGCGGGCCGCGGGCGGCAAGGTGATTGCATGAAGATCAAGGGAGCGGTGCATGTATAATCTTTCCACGGTTCTGGAGACGAGCGCGCGCGACGTGCCGGAGCGCACCGCCCTGATCTTTGCCGGGCAGCGCATTTCCTACCGCGCGCTGAATGCGGCGGCGTGCCAGGTGGCGGGCGGGTTGGCGGCCTCGGGAGTCAGGCCGGGCGATGTCGTTGCTCTCTCCTGTCCCAATCTGCCTTATTTTCCGATGATTTATTTCGGCATACTCAAGACCGGCGCGACGGTGCTGCCGGTCAATGTCCTGCTTACGCCGGACGAGATAACATACTTGCTTGACGATTCCGGTGCGCGGGCATTCCTGTGTTTCGAGGGCTCGCCCGAACTGCCACTGGCGAGAGCAGGACATGCGGCGTTTCAACGCGCGGCGCGCTGCGAGTCATTTCATGTCATCACCGCCAACCCGGCGGGGGCCTCGCCGATTGCCGGCGCCGGCACGCTGGGCGCGCTGATGGCGCGCGGTGCGCCGGTGTTCGACACGGTTCAGCGCAATGGCGACGATGTGGCGGTGGTGCTCTACACTTCGGGCACCACGGGCCGGCCCAAGGGCGCCGAACTCACGCACACCAACATCGTGTTGAACGCCATATTGTCACGCGATCTGGTGGGGACGAACAACGACGACATCCTGCTGCTTGCGCTGCCGCTGTTCCACGTGTTCGGCCAGGTGGTGCTGATGGTGGCCAGCATAGTCGGCCAGGGGACCATGCTGCTGATGCCGCGCTTCGACCCCGGCGCGGTGCTGAAGGCGCTCCAGGATGAGGGGGTGACGCTGTTTGCCGGCGTGCCGACGATGTATTGGGCGCTGCTCAACCATCCTGCGGAGGGGATCGATTTTGACCGTATCCGGCAGAATCTGCGCCTGTGCGCGGCGGGCGGGGCGTCCCTGCCGGTGGAGGTGCTGCGCGGCTTCGAGGAGAAATTCCAGGTGCCGATCCTGGAAGGCTACGGCCTGAGCGAAACCTCCCCCGTCGTGACGTTCAACCATCTTCACAAGACGCGCAAGCCCGGTTCGGTGGGTACGCCGGTGTGGGGTGTGGAAGTACGCGTGGTGGATGAAAACGACGAGGATGCAGCGCCCGGCGACCCCGGCGAGGTGATCGTGCGCGGCCATTGCGTGATGAAAGGCTATCTCAACTGCCCCGAAGACACGGCGGCGGCGTTTCGCGGCGGCTGGTTCCATACCGGCGATATCGGGCGGTTCGACGAGGACGGCTATCTCTATATCGTCGATCGGGTGAAGGACATGATCATTCGCGGCGGCTTCAATGTGTATCCGCGCGAAGTGGAAGAAGTGCTGATGACGCACGAAGCCGTGTCGCTGGCGGCGGTGGTGGGCGTGCCGCACGAGCAATATGGCGAGGAGATCAAGGCGTTCATTGTGCCTGCAGCGGGCCACGAGATCGACGAGGACGCGCTGGTGGCGTGGTCGCGCGAGCATCTGGCGGCCTACAAATATCCGCGTCTGGTGGAGGTGCGCGACAGCCTGCCGCTGAACGCGACAGGCAAGGTACTGAAAAAGGAGTTGCGGGAATAGGGCGCGCGGGCGGGTACCCGCCCGCCATCAGCGCATAGGGTCAGACCTTGGCGAGGGCCTGGTCGAGATCGGCGATAATGTCGTCCAGGGTTTCAATGCCGATTGACAGGCGCACGACATCCGGGCCGGCGCCGGCGGCGATCTGTTGTTCTTCGGTCAATTGCCGGTGCGTTGTCGAGGCCGGCTGCAGGATCAGGCTGCGCGTATCGCCGATATTGGCGAGGTGCGAGAACATCTGCACGGAGTCGACGAATTTCAGGCCTGCTTCATATCCGCCCTTGAGGCCGAAGGTGAACACGGCGCCGGCGCCTTTCGGCATGTATTTCTGCGCCAGGGCGTAATAGGGGCTGGATTCGAGGCCCGAATAGGATACCCAGCTTACCTTGGGGTGGGCTTCCAGCCATTTGGCGGCGCCAAGGGTGTTTGCACAATGGCGCTCCATGCGCAGGGGCAGGGTTTCCACGCCCTGGAGCAGGTTCCACGCTGCTGTGGGGTTCAGGCCCGGGCCGAAGTCGCGCAGCGCCACGGCGCGCATCTTCATGGTGAATCCGAAATCGCCGAAGGTCTCGGCAAACACGAGGCCGTGATACGCGGGGTCGGCGGCGCTGAGGCCGGGGAACTTGTCGTTCTGCCGCCAGTCGAACTTGCCGGATTCCACGACTATGCCACCCATGGTGTTGCCGTGGCCGCCGATGAACTTGGTTGTCGAATGCACCACTATGTCGGCGCCCCACTCGAATGGCCGGCAGAGGACGGGCGAGGCGAGTGTGTTGTCGACCACAAGCGGAATGCCGTATTCGTGCGCAACCTGGGCGACGGCCTCGAGGTCGACGACTATACCGCCGGGATTGGCGAGGAATTCGAGGAAGATGAACTTGACCTTGTCGGTCATGGCGCGGCGGAAATTTTCCGGATCCGTGGGATCGACGAAATGGCATTTCCATCCGAGGCGGGGAAAGCTGACGCCGAACTGGGTGACCGAGCCGCCGTAAAGGTTGCGTGAGGAGATGAATTCGTCGCCTTCCTGCAGAAGGGTTGCGGCGACGAGGAACTGGGCGGCATGTCCGCTGGCGGCGGCGACCGCGCCGCGCCCGCCTTCCAGCGCCGCGACGCGTTCTTCGAGCACGGCGACGGTGGGGTTGGTCATGCGCGAATAGACGAAGCCGAAGGTCTGCAGATTGAACAGCGAGGCGGCATGGTCGGCATCATCGAAGACGAACGAGGTCGTCTGGTAGATCGGGGTTGACCGCGCGCCGGTATAGGGGTCCGGGCGGGCGCCGGCATGCACGGCCAGCGTTTCCATTCCATGGGCGTCGTTGGCTTCGACGCGGTGCACGGCGGCAGCGGCCGCCCCTATCGACTCGGTCATGGTCGGTATTCTCTTTCTGTCCGTGGGTCCTGCGGTCTGTTTCCGGCGACGGCCTGCGGCGGCAGGCGGCTCAGCGCGGAGGACGCAGGCTCTTGGCGGAGACGATGCGCGAATTAATGCCGCACCAGCTCAATTCGCCGGAGAGGCGTCCGAACTCGATCTTGGGACAGCGGTTCATCACCACTTCCAGGCCTGCGGCCTCGGCGCGCTGCGCCGCCTCGTCATTACGCACGGTGAGCTGCATCCAGAGGACCTTGATGCCTTTTTCGTCTTTGGCGGCGATGACGTCATCGGTGATTGCCAAGGCTTCCTCCGAGGTGCGGAAGATGTCCACCATGTCCAGCGCGCACGGTACATCGGCGACCGACGCATAGACCGTTTCGCCGAGAATTTCCTCGCCGGCGCGGGCGGGATTGACCGGGATGACGCGATAGCCCTTGCCGGTGAGATATTTCATGGCGTAGTAGCTGGGGCGCCGCCAGTGGGTGCTGGCGCCGACCATGGCGAAGGTGCGCACCGAGCCGAGGATCCGACGCAGCTTCTCGTCGGTGTATGAGTCGTGGTGCGGCAGATAGACGGGTGCGGCGGCCTGCTGGGCCGCGGCGGCGGTTGCGGTCATGTCCCACCCCCTGGATTGTCGGCTGTGGAATATTCGGAAATTCGGATCGTTCGAGTCCCTGAGGCGCAGCCCCTGGGGGCCGGGACCGACGCGGGCGCTGATTATCTAGGTGTGCGCCCGCCCCCTGTCAAGCCGCCGCCTATTCGCCGCGCCAGACGGGCCGGCGCTTTTCGATGAAGGCGGTGATTCCCTCTTCAGCATCGCGCTTGGTCATGTTCAGGCACATGACGTCGCTGGTGTAGGCATAGGCCTCGTCGAGGCTCATTTCCCCCTGCCGGTAGAACGCTTCCTTGCCGATCGCCAGCACGACGGGGGATTTGTCGGCGATCTGCCGCGCCAGCGCGGCGGCGGCGGCGCACAGTTCCTGCGGCGGTGCGATGCGGTTGACAAGGCCGATCTCGCGCGCCTTTGCAGCGGGGATGAGGTCACCCGTCAGCAGCATCTCCATGGCGGCCTTGCGCCCGACGGAGCGGCTCAACGCAACCATCGGCGTGGAACAAAACAGGCCGATATTCACCCCCGGCGTTGCGAACCGCGCATCCTCCGCCGCCACGACCAGGTCGCAGCTTGCCACCAATTGGCAGCCGGCAGCAGTGGCAATGCCGTGCACGCGGGCGATCACGGGTTTCGGCAGAGTGACGATGGAGGTCATCAGGCGGCTGCATTGGGCAAACAACGCCTCATGGGCGTCGCGCCCGGGATTGTCGCGGATTTCCTTGAGGTCATGGCCGGCGCAAAAGACCGGGCCGTTGCCGGCAATGATCACCACCTTCACGCCGGGGTCATCACGGATGTCGTCAAGCGCCTCCTGCAAGGCGGTCATCAGGCCGACCGACAGCGCATTGCGCGCCCGCGGGCGGTTTAACACAAGCGTAGCGACGCCGTCAGCGTCGGAGCGCAGCACTTCCGGTTCAGCTATCCGTTCGGCAGGCAGGGCGGACATGGGGGTGGTTCTCCGCGTCAGTGAGGCGAGTTTCACGAGGGCAGCGAAAAGAGTATATAATGCTGCCACGCACATTGGCATACCCGGGGGCATACCGGGCGCGCCCGGGGAGCGGTATTCAAGCCAGGGGGCGGGTGATGAACTATCGCGAGATTTTCACGATATCCCGGCTTTGGCTGATTTTCGGCGTGACGCTGGCTGTGATGTTCGGTGTCCTGCTCCTGGTCGGCGGCGTATCATTTCGTGAAGCGCCGCCGCTGCCGGACGAGGTGGCGGTGGTGAACGGCGACAGCGAGGAAACCGTCTTTACCGCCGCCGACATTCATGCCGGGCGCGACATATGGCGGCGGCTGGGCGGCATGGAACTGGGGTCGGTGTGGGGCCATGGCGCGTATCTGGCACCCGACTGGACCGCCGATGTGCTGCATCGCGAAGCCGAGGCCATGGTCGATGCCGACGGGTTGTTCGATACGCTGTCCGAGCCGGAAAAGGCAGCGCGCCTGGCGGCGCTTGCGGCCGAGTTCCGTGTCAATACCTGGGACGAAGCGCGTAACCGGATCGTCATCAGCGATGAGCGCCGGCAGGCCATCGCCGTGGTCCTCGCGCATTACGAGGCATTGTTCGATGCGGTGGACGGCGGCCCCGAGGCTGAAGCGCTGCGTGAGGCCTACGCCATTCCCAACGAACCGCTGGGCGACGTTACGCGGGAGGAAATCCGCTCGCTGACAGCATGGTGGTGGTGGACGGCTTGGGCGGCGGGCACGCTGCGGCCCGGCGCCGATGTCACCTATACCAGCAACTGGCCGCACGAGCCGCTGATCGGCAACCGGCCGAGCGCAGCGGCGTTCCTGTGGACATTCGTGTCGGTGGTACTGCTGATCGCCGGGGTGGGCGGATTGTGCTGGTTCTTCCTGCGCGAGCGGGACGAGTGGCGGAAGGACACGGAGCCGCCGGCCGGATATGCCGACGTAAACCCGCTGGACCGCCTGCGGCCCACGCCCTCAATGCTGGCGGTGCGGAAATATATCTGGATCGTGACGGCGCTGATCGGGCTGCAAATCCTGCTCGGCGCGGTGACTGCGCATTATGCGGTGGAGGGGCACGACTTTTACGGAATTCCGCTTTCGGAACTCCTGCCCTATGCGCTGACGCGCACCTGGCATGTGCAATTGGCGATTTTCTGGATCGCCACGGCGTGGCTGGGCGCCGGGCTGTATCTGGCGCCGATGATTTCCGGCAGCGAACCGCCATGGCAGCGCCATGGCGTCAACGTCCTGTGGGGCGCGCTCCTGATTGCGGTGCTCGGCTCGCTGGGCGGCGAATGGCTCACCCTTACCGGAAATCTGACTGACCCCGCGCTGGTCTACTGGTTCGGACATCAAGGATATGAGTTCCTGGATATGGGGCGGTTCTGGCAGTTTCTGATCTTCGCCGGGCTGCTGATCTGGCTGGGTCTCATGGCCCGGTGCGTGATCCCCGCCATTCGCGCAAACCGGTCGGACAAGCACCTGCTGATCCTGCTGTTCCTGTCATCGGCGGGGATCGGGCTGCTGTTCGGCGCCGGCCTGCTCTATGACCGCTCAAGCCATCTCACTGTCGTCGAGTATTGGCGCTGGTGGGTGGTGCATCTGTGGGTGGAGGGCGTGTTCGAAGTCTTCGCGACGGCGTGGGTGGCGTGGGTCTTCGTGCATATGCATCTGCTGCGGGCGCAGGCGGCAGCGGTCTACACGATGTTTTCGGCGATGATCTTTCTCGGCGGCGGCGTGCTGGGCACGTTTCATCACCTCTATTTCGTCGGCACGCCGCAATCGGTTCTGGCGCTCGGCGCCGTGTTTTCCGCCCTGGAAGTGGTGCCCCTGGCGCTGATCGCGTTTGAAGCGCACGACCACTGGCGGGCCGAACGGCACGCGCCGTGGGTCGCGCGATATCACCTGCCGCTGAAATTCTTCCTGGCTGTCGCGTTCTGGAACCTGGTCGGCGCCGGCGTGCTCGGATTTCTCATCAATCCGCCGCTGGCGCTCTATTACATGCAGGGGTTGCTGACGACTCCGACGCACGGGCATGCCGCGTTGTTCGGCGTGTACGGAATGCTCGGTATCGGGCTCATGCTGTTGTGCCTGCGCGATCTTCCCATGGCGGCCGGCAAGTGGTCGGACCGCCGGTTGAATCAGATATTCTGGTTGTTCAACGGGGGGCTGGCAATGATGGTGTTCGGCTCGCTGCTGCCGCAGGGGCTGCTGCAGGCCGCGACGTCGTTCCGGGAAGGCTATTGGCACGCCCGCACCGCAGAGTTCATGCATTCGCCGGTGATGGAAGCACTGGTCTGGGCGCGCGTCCCGGGCGACATCGTGTTTGCGCTCGGCGCACTGTTGCTGATCGTGTTTGTCGCGCGGCTGGCGCTGGGCGCCCGCAGTTCGCTGGGAGGCCGGGATCCGACCGCTGCGGCGTGACTTCCGCCGGCGACGCTTGGCGACTCGCCCTGAGCGATGAGTTGGCCGTAAAACGCTGGCTGGTCTCCGAGGCCCGGTGATGCCGCACCCTGCGGACTACGGCGATGCGCACCGCCGTCACTGGGAGGACGCTGAACTACTCCGCGCCAAGAGTCGTTGGGCCAACGCCGATCAGCTTTACGGATTCAGCGCCGAAGGCGGGTTGAAAGCGGTGATGCGGGGCTTGGGAATGGAAGTGAATATGGACGGTGTTCCGGTAAAGAAGGAATACCGAAAACATGTGCATGAGCTTTGGTCGGTGTTCAAGAGCTTTGCGGAGAATCCGGAAGGGGCGCAGTATGTCGCGATGCTCCCGGACAGTGAGCCGTTCGAAGATTGGTCGCACCATGACCGCTATGCCGCCCGCAACCACTTCGGGGCCGACGGCGCAAATGCACACAGGATTGCGGCCAAGCTAGTTTGCCACATTGTGAATCAGGCCATGCAGGACGGTCGGTTATGAAACTCGACTTCGTTCCCTTCGATGACATTTGGCCGCGCGTTCGCACCGTACTTGAACAACCGGATGTTCTTTCGGAAGACGTGCGCCCCGTCTATCTGGTGCGCGACCTGTTCGGGAAGATCAGGGTTTCCGTCCCGGATCGTTTCGCGGGGGATGAGTTTCGTGGAACGCTGCAATCCTTCGCTACGCGGTTGCATCAGGAATTGGGGGCGCATTGCTACCCGCCGCACAGGGCGGTGTTGTATGTGAATGACTCTCTGCTGAACGGGCTGAAGCGGACAGCGCGGCAGATCGCCGGTTTTTCGGGCGTATACCGAGCCGACCGTCTGATCACGGGCAGTGGCTGGTGGACGGTCGACGAGTTCTCAAAACCCAGAGTTGTCAAGCGTTGTACACTTTACTCGGTGAAAGGGGGTGTTGGGCGCAGTACCACTGCCACGGTCCTCGCATGGTATCTGGCCCGCAATGGGGAGCGTGTTCTGGCGGTCGATCTGGACCTGGAGTCGCCGGGCCTGTCGTCGGCGTTGCTTGAGCCCGAACGCCGGCCGCAATTCGGCATAGCTGATTGGTTTGTTGAAGACCTGGTCGGGCAGGGCGATCGCGCCATGGACGAGATGCTTGCGGCGCCGGCGTGGATGCAAGACCTCGAGGGAGATGTGCGGGTGGTGCCCGCACATGGAGCGAAGCCCGGTGAATATCTGGCGAAGCTCGGCCGAGTCTATATGAATAAAGAAAACTCCCAGTGGACCGAGCGCCTGAAGCATTTGCTGGATGGGTTGGAAGGCCGGTTCCAGCCAACGACAGTGTTGTTGGAGAGCCGAAGCGGACTGCACGATATCGCGGCGGCGACCGTCACCGATGTTGACGCTGAGGTCCTTCTGTTTGCCTCCGATTCGGATAGCACATGGACCGATTACAAGATTCTCTTCCGTCACTGGAACGAACAGGGTTTGGCGAAGCAGATCAGGGAGCGCCTGTCGATCGTATCTGCACTTACGCCCGCACGGGACCGGGAAGCCTATGTGGGGCGGTTCCGCTCGCGCGCATGGGACCTGTTTCTCGAGCATCTTTACGACGAGTTGGATGGAAGGGATGATCCGGGCGACATTTTTTCCTTTGATATGGATGACACCAGTGCGCCCCATTCTCCCCTGGAAATCAACTGGACTGTCGATCTCGCGGCAGGTTCCTCGCTGCGAAAACTGAATGACGCGACCGTGGAAGCGGCATATGGAAGGTTTCTGAGACCGTTCAGTGAACGGATACTTCCGAACGGAAGGGCGGACGCGCCGTGACCGGTCGGATCGATACTCGCCTTGCGCGCGAAGCAATTGCTTGCCTTCCCGAAGGGACCAGTTACGGCGAAATCCCGGCTCCCGAACAGGTTTACCTTCCTTCCTCGCATCTGAAGGCGATGGACCCTGACACCATGCTTGTCACCGGGATGCGCGGCGCAGGAAAGACATTCTGGTGGGCGGCGCTTCAGGATGCGGCGGTACGGGAACTCGTCTATCGGCCGGCGGACCAGTTGCCATTAAGAAGGGCCGCCAAAGTCGCTACCGGTTTCGGAATCAAGCCGGAACCGGACCGGTATCCGGACAAGGATGTGCTGAATTCCCTGCTGTCAGGCAATGTTGAGTCCAGAATATTGTGGCGCACAGTTCTGGTTCAGCAGATCGCGCCGGACGATCATCCGATCCAAAGGGAAAAGAGTTGGCATGCGCGTGTCGCCTATACGGCAGAGAACCCGGAGGCGATAGCCCATTTACTTCGGCAAATGGACGACAGGCTCGTTGATGAAGGCTTATTTTTTGTCGTGCTTTTCGATGCCCTGGACCGCTGTGCCGACGACTGGCGGAGCATGTACAAGCTCATACGGGGCTTGATGCAGGTCGCGCTTGACATGCGGTCCTACAGGCGGCTTCGGGTCAAGATATTCCTGAGAACCGATCAGGTGGACGAAAACCGGATCGCCGATTTCCCGGATGCGTCGAAAGTGCTTTCTTCCTCGGTCGAACTCGGTTGGCCGCCGCGCGAACTGTTCGGGTTGTTGTGGCACAATCTCGTCAATGGAGGGACAGGTGAGAAATTTCGCCACTTCCTCAGGGCTGACGATTGGCGGCCCACGACAGCGGTCGAGCAAACTCTGTATCATATCCCGCGGACGTTGATTTCCAACGAGGAGTTTCAGCGCGAGAAGTTTCACGATATCGCCGGACCGTGGATGGGTCGAAATGCCAAGCGCGGCTTCCCCTATACATGGATTCCGAACCACTTGGCGGATACGAAGGGGCAGGTGAGTCCGCGTTCGTTCCTTGAGGCCCTGCGAAAAGCCGCAAGAGATACTGCGGAGCGTTATCCGGACCACCAATATCCCCTGCATTTCGAGAGCATAAAGCGTGGAGTCCAGAACGCGTCCACGATACGCGTGAACGAGATACGTGAAGATTATCCCTGGACACATCGCACTCTCGATCACCTCGCCGGGATAACCGTTCCCTGCGAATTCAGCGATATCGAAATGCGTTGGCGGGAAAACCGGGTTCTCGAACAACTGGCCGAAGATGTCGAACAGGACGACGTCAAACTTCCTCCCCTCCATATCAGGGAAGGGGCGGGGGGAATTCGTCAGGATCTTCAATCCCTGGGCATCTTCCTGCGTCTGCGGGACGGGCGGGTCAATATTCCTGACGTGTTCAGGGTGGGTTACGGCCTGGGACGGAAGGGCGGCGTAAGGCCGGCGCGGTAAGCGGGGCCGCAGCGAGCCTCCGGTGGACGGGAGCGTTTCCGGTTTGCCGTTCAGTTGCTTGTGCGTGCCGGTGAGCGCGACAGGATGGTGTTGCGTGACCGGGTTTGTTTCTGCTCGCGGTAGCCGCGGTGTGCTGCGAGGGTGAGCCAGTCGGATTGCAGGGCAATCGCTTTTGAAATCAGGGGTGTTTTGTAGCAGCGCGGATCAGGTCGATGAGGAAATTGTCGTCCCAGGCTGCGCGTTTGAGCTTTCCGCGCATGGCATCCTTGGTGGGTTCATGACGGGCGATGTTGAGCGCCAGGCGCCGCATGAGCGCCAGGTTCTGCGGACCATGTCCCTTGCGGTTGCGTTGCTGGTCCTCATTCATCGACACGTCCAGAACCCAATGCAAACTGTTCTCTATCGACCAGTGCGCCCGCACTGCGCGCAAAAATGCCTCCGGTGAGAGCTTTGCGCTCATCACATAATAGCGCGCCTCGGTATTTTGTTTGCCCTTGCTTTCGCGCGTTGCCGTTACCTTGCCGATGGCCTGGAGACCCGGCCAGTCATGTGCCTCCTGCAGCCAGTCAATCTCGTGCGAGACCTCCGCAAGGCGTGTCTCAAGGCGTCCGTGATCCTTGCTGACATGCTCATAAGATTGAATCTTTTCCGCACCTTCCGGGCTGTCGAGAAACAATGTGACATCACCGTGCAGGGTGTCCTGATTGCGTTTCAGCGCCAGTACATAGTCGCCGCCGCCGGCTGTTACACGCTCTGCGGTGCGGCGTTGTGTATGCATCGCATCGGCGGTCACGGTCCGGCCCTTGAGGCGTAACATGTCGAGCAGCCTGGGCAATGCCGTGATCTCATTGGATTTGCCATCGACCGCCACTTGCCCCAGCACGAGACGGCTTTGAGCGCCAAAGGCGTGCACGAGATGCAGTCCCGAACGCTTGGCGGCATTGTCGAATGAGCGCCGCAGTTGCTTGCCGTCTATGGCAATGACGGTGTCGTCGAGGCATTCGGCCCAGTCCTTGACAAGGCCCTGCAATACCTCTGTCAGGCCTTGAGGATCGAGTGCGTTGAAGAGGTCGGAGAAGGCGTCGTGGCTTGGTATGCCATGGGAAAGCGTCATGAACTGGCGCAAAAACGGCTTCTTGGCGCGTCCGAAGCGTGCCATGTCGGCGCATCCCTCACCGCCCGAGAGCACGCATAGCAGGCCGATCATGAGCATTTCGTGAAAGTTGTGGCGTGTGGCGTTGGACCGCCGCGGGTCAGTAACAGATTCAAATATATGAGCAAATTCTTCCATAGTCTGTCTCCGTGCCGGGCATCGAAAACAGAATATGAATCAAAAATACAAACAAAAAAACGCAAAATTTCAAAAGCGATTCCCCTGAGTCGGATTGCCAATTCTCTTTCCATGCCACTTCCGCGACGATCAGGCTGGGCAGGAGCGAGTCCGGGGCTTCGGCAAGAAACGGGGCCAGGATGCGGTCTTCGAACCCTTCGACATCGACCTTGAGTGCATCGATACGGGTGACGTTTTCCGCACTCACGATCTGGCGCAGGGTGCGCATCTCGACTTCGATGGTGCCGGCCGCGTCCAGCCGTGTTCCACCGAGATTGCGTGCGCCCTCGGCGATGCGGCAGGTTCCGGCACGGTCGCCGACGGCGCAGTGGATGATCCTGAGTGAGGAAATCCTGTTGATGCTGGCGTTGAATCGCAGGCGCCGCTGCATGACGGGGTGCGGTTCCACGGCGATGACACGAGTACCGCGCGCTGCCGCGCGCAGCGAATAGAATCCACAATTCGCGCCGATATCCAGCAGGACGAATTCCGGTCCTGCCCGTTCCAGGACGGCGGCGATTTCGTCGGGTTCAAAGGCGTGCGGCCGGAACAGGAGGCGCATGTCGGAGACATTGCCCGGGTAGTAAAGACGCCAGCGCAGCCCGAATCTTGTCACATCTGAGATGGGTTGGCGGGCGGCGATACGGTCCAGCCAGCGCAGCCTTCCAGCGAGCCTCCGCCCGACATATCCCTGCATGTAGAGTGTTGCCGAACACCCATGCAGCATTTGCCGCAACGGGCCCGGCGCATGGGTGCCGAACGGGCTGTCGTCGTCGATAGAGGCCTGCGGCCCGGTCGGTAGGTTCATCAAGTCATCCTGAAGCGGGGGCGGGGGTGCTGGATTTCCGGCGTGCGGACGGTGGATTGCTCTTCCCGTCACCCAGCGTATCGCGGCCCGGCGCAGGTTGGCAAACTCGGAGACGTGTTCCCGGTACCGAAAACCGCCGGAATCGGGGAGAAAATGTGCCCCGCCGACGATGAGTAGTGTAATCCAACGCGGGAAATTCGACACAACCCATCACAAGCGATTTCCGAGGCCTGATGTACAAGCTCATGATGCTCGCGGCGGGCGCGCTGGTGCTTGCCGGCTGCGGTGGCGGGGGAAGCTCGCATCCGCCGCGCCAACCTGACATGCCACTGGCCGAGCCGCGGGAGCCGTTTGATGCTGTGGATATGCAGTTGCAACGGTCAAGTGATGGTCAGCCGAGAAGCCGCGTGGCCGAGTATCTGAGGGTACACGCGAGCGGCGGCCCGTGGTCGGGCGGTCCCGATTACACTTGGTCACATCCTCCGGGACTTGTACGATTCACATCGCCACCGACCGTGCGCGTGGCGGAAGGGACGGGCGAGCGATACCGAGCTGTTGCTGCCTATGCCGTGGCGCTCCTAAACCGGGCATTGCCTTACGATCTCCACCTCACCTTCGGGGCCGATGCACCCGTCGGCGCGGCCGGGCAGTGGCAACAGAGCCTTCCAAACGTCCCGGACGGGCAAGTTTTCGTCGAATTTGTCAGCACGCCGCTTCAAGGCGGTCGACCGGGTTCGTCAGGGCTCGGGCATAATCATACGCTGTTCGAGTATGACACGATGCAAGGCCGGTCGGAGAAAAAACATTTGCGAGCCTCTGCGGTTGAGTTGTACAGCGGGACATTCGACGATCTACCGGATCATTACGCCGTCTCCGTGCTCGTGCATGAGATGATTCATGCATTGGGTCTGCACGGGCATGTCGATGCTCCAGCCTTCAAGGATTCCAACATGTATGACGCATGGTTTCGCCTGGACGGATCTCTGCCGGCCATTGATGCGGCGGGCGTTCAAGCGCTCTATATGAGGCTTGGCGAGGCGACGGAGCCAGAGGAGATAACGCCCTCGATTTTGGGTGCGTGGTCGCAGGAGAGTATCAATATCGACGGTGCGCTCGGCGAGGTCAGCTTTGGCGTGCGCCACAACAACGGCGTAAGCATGCCCTGGACGATGGGCAGCGAGCCGTCGAGTGCGCTCAGGGACAACGGATCACTGGCGGGCACCGTGACATGGGACGGTGGCCTGCTCGGCTTTACGCCGGAACTTGATGTGGTCGGCGGCAACGTCAGTGTCAGCGTCAATCTTGATATGATGGGCGGGCATGCAGATTTCACGGACCTGCAAAGGTGGGCGGCAGACACGACGCCGGGTGTGCCTGGAACCGGCACACCGTGGAACAGCGGCAGCCTCGGCTACGCCATTGTGGTCGGCGCAAACTATCTCCGCAGCACGGGCGGCGATGAGGGCACGGTAAACGGCCATTTCCATGGGACTCGTCATACGAGCGTCACCGGCAGCGTTGAGCGCGCCGATCTGACGGCGGCATTCGGGGCAATTCGCAACTGAGCTTGCTTCGCCGGCTTATGCAGGGTCGAAGTGGATGCGAAGCCGGGTGCCGGTCGCGCGCGCCACCTTTTCGAGCGTCCGGGTCGACGGGTGGGCGCGCCCGCTTTCCAGCCGGGCTACCACCGATTGCGTTGTCGCCATGCGCTCAGCCAGTTCCGCCTGGGTGAGGCGTGCGCGAATGCGCGTCTCAATGAGCGTGCGGGCCAGTGCGAACTCCGGTTCGAGGCGTTCATACTCCGCCCGGTACTCCGGGTCCCCGCTCCAAGACTTGTGCAGATCAGACAGTTTGGTCATTGCCCCGCAACGGTCCGACGATAGCCCGCGTATTACAATTTTGCGATTCCCGCAACGTCCGGGCTGAACCGGCGGCCTTGGGGTGGGGCTGAGTTGTGGAGGGGAGGGGCGGGCTTTCGCCGCCGTGGCGGCCGCCGGGTCCGAAGAGCGGCAAGTTCCGACGGGGCGAATAGCCCGGGCCGCCGACCGGCCGCGTTCGCCTCCCTGACATGCCGAATGGCTTCGACATCGAACGCGGCCCGGTGGTCTGCGGCTAGCAGGCCGGCGCCATTGTCACCGGCACTCCTCCCGATGATTCCAGTTAGTGCTGCGACGCGGTGCGTCCATGCCTGCCCCGGGCCGAAAATGAGCCGTTGCGAGGCGCGCATGGCGGGCCTAGACTGCCCGCACCCGACGGGGAACATGCAGGGGGTGGGAATTTCTCTGGCATGGCGGTGCCGCTCGACAATGTTCCGGCGCTGGTGCTGAATGCGGACTATCAGCCGCTCAGCTATTACCCGCTGTCGCTCTGGCCGTGGCAGGAGTCGGTCAAGGCGGTGTTTCTCCGCCGCGTGGATATCGTCGCCGAATATGACCGTGTGGTGCGCTCGCCCTCGCAGTCCCTGCGCCTGCCGAGCGTGATTGCGCTCAAGGCCTACCGCCCGGTGTCGCGGCATCCCGCCTTCACGCGCTTCAATGTATTTCTGCGTGACCGCTTTCGCTGCCAATATTGCTATCGGCGGCAACGGCTGGAGAACCTCACATTCGATCATGTAGTGCCGCGTTCGCGCGGCGGCGGCACGACATGGGAGAATGTGGTGGCGGCGTGTTCGGCGTGCAATCTGCGCAAGGGCAACCGTATCCCCTCCGAATGCGGCATGACGCCGCGCCAGACACCGCGGCGTCCGACTGCGCACGCCCTGCGCGAGGCAGGGCGGCAGTTTCCGCCCAATTTTCTGCATGAAAGCTGGAGCGATTATCTGTATTGGGACACGGTGCTGGACAGCGATTGACAACGCGGCAGTGAGGCAGTCGATGATTCCGAACCAGATTCCGACGCTCGGTTTCGGCCTTGGCGAACAGGCCGGCATTCTGCGTGACTCGGTGATGAGCTTCACCGCGGAGGAAATCTCGCCGCGTGCGGCGGCAATTGATGAAGCCAACGACTTTCCGTCCGATCTGTGGCGCAAGATGGGTGATCTGGGGGTGCTCGGAATCACCGCCGACGAAGCCCATGGCGGCGCCGGCATGGGATATCTGGAACATGTGGTGGTGGTGGAGGAAATCAGCCGCGGTTCGCCGTCGGTCGGCCTGTCCTACGGCGCGCACAGCAATTTGTGCGTGAACCAGATCAATCGCTGCGGCAGCGCGGAACAGAAAGCGCGGTATCTGCCGAAACTGATTTCCGGCGAACATGTGGGGGCGCTGGCCATGTCGGAGCCGGGGGCCGGCTCGGATGTGGTGGGGATGAAACTGCGCGCCGAAAAGCGCGGCGACCGCTATCTGCTGAACGGCACCAAGATGTGGATCACCAACGGCCCCGATGCGGATGTCATCGTCGTTTATGCCAAGACGGACCCGGCGGCCGGGCCGCGCGGCATCACCGCGTTCATCGTCGAGTCGGGGTTTCCCGGATTTTCCACGGCGCAGAAGCTCGACAAGCTGGGAATGCGCGGCTCGAACACCGGCGAGCTGGTGTTCACGAATTGCGAGGTGCCGGCGGAGAATGTGATCGGCGAACCCGGCACCGGAGTCGCAGTGCTGATGAGCGGACTGGACTATGAACGCGCCGTGCTGGCGGGCGGTCCGCTGGGACTCATGCAGTCGTGCATGGACCTGGTCGTGCCGTATGTGCATGAGCGGGAACAGTTCGGCCGCCCGATCGGTACGTTTCAGCTGATGCAGGGCAAGCTCGCGGACATGTACACGACGATGAATGCATGCAAGGCCTATGTCTATGCGGTGGCGCAGGCATGCGACCGCGGCGAGGTAACGCGCAAGGACGCTGCCGGCGCAATCCTCTATTCCGCGGAAAAGGCGACATGGATGGCGCTGGAGGCGATCCAGTGCCTGGGCGGCAACGGCTATATCAACGAATATCCGGCGGGGCGCCTGCTGCGCGACGCCAAGCTCTATGAAATCGGTGCCGGAACCTCGGAAATCCGCCGCATGCTGATCGGCCGCGAATTGTTCGACGAGACTCGCTGATCGGGTCACCGCGTCGAGAGGACTGTTGCCCCGCTACCTGCCGCGGGAGGCCTTGTCACGATGGCGGTCGGCGCGTAGATAGGTAGGCATGACCCTGATCGAAAACCCGGACGGGTATCTCGGCGGACAATTGCTGATTGCCATGCCCCAGATGGCGGACCCGCGCTTCGCGCACAGTGTGGTGTTCCTGTGTGCTCACAATTCCGACGGCGCGATGGGGCTGGTGGTCAACAAGCTGGTTGATTCGTTCAGCTTCACGGACCTGCTGAAACAGATGGAATTCTCGTTCGAAAACGACACGCTGGATGAGCGGATTCAGGTTCATTTCGGCGGCCCGGTGGAATGCGGGCGGGGTTTCGTGCTGCACTCGCCGGACTATGTGTCGGAAGCGACGATGCAGGTCGAGGACGGTTTCGCCATGACGGCGACCGTGGACGTGCTGCGTTCCATCGTGCGCGGGGCCGGTCCCCACCAAGCCATGTTCGCGCTGGGTTATGCGGGATGGGCGCCGGGGCAGCTCGACAGCGAAATCCAGAATAATGACTGGCTGAATGTCAGCGCCGATGCGGAACTTGTGTTCGGCCGCGACCATGAGGGGAAATGGCGGCGGGCCGTCGCCAAGGTCGGTATCGACCCGCTATTACTGTCGGGAACGGCAGGGCACGCCTGAGACGGGCCGCGTGCGCGCCTCGGAACATTCCGAGGCTTGGGCCGCGAGGGGAGTCAACTGCCGGATTTGAGGTCCAGGGCCCGGCCCGCGGCAAGAGCGAAGCGGCGAGGGCGGCGCCGGCGCGCATGGGGCGCTGCCGTTTCCACAGTCATGGGGCGGGCGTCCGTACTGAGCATGCCGTACAGGACGTGATCCTGCCATTTGCCGTTGATACGCAAATATTGCCGCGCCATGCCTTCCTCGGTGAACCCGACTTTCTCCAGGACCCGGCGGCTTGCCGTATTATGCTTCAATACGGCAGCGCTGACGCGGTGCAGGCGCAGGCCCTCAAAGGCAAAGGGCAGCGCGCCGGCGAGGGCGTCGGTCATCAGGCCGCGCCCGGCGAAGCGCTCGCCGATCCAGTAGCCGACATTTGCCGCCTGTCCGATCCCCCGGTGCACCTGATTGAGTGACAGGCCGCCCACCAACTGGTCGGCGCCGCGCAGAAAGATGAAGAACGCATATCCGCGATCGGCCTGGCTGTTCATGCCGTAGATGCGCAGGCGGCGCATGAAGGCGCGGCGCGACAGCGTATCGGTGCTCCAGGACGGCTCCCACGGTTCCAGATAGGCGCGGCTTTCCTCGCGCAGCGCCGCCCAGGCGCGCCAGTCGCCGCGCGCCGGGGGCCGCAGATAGACATGACGGCATAACAGCGGCTTGCCCCGCATGAGTTCCGTCAGTGTCTTGAGCAGTCCGCGCATGGTTCGGTTCTCGTTCAGTTGCGGGCGCGAATCAGAAACATCATCGCGCCGTCCTGTTCGCCGGAGCGCTCCAGGCGGTGGCCGGTCACTTCGCAGAATGCGGTGAAGTCGGCCGGCGCCGCAGGGTCGGTGGCGAGCACTTTCAGCAGGCCGCCCGGCGCAACGCCGCGCATCGCCTTCCGGGCCTTGAGCACGGGCAGGGGGCACGCCAGCCCGCGCGCGTCAAGCAGTTGTGCGTCCTCGGCCTGGTCCGGCGGGGTCTCGCTCATCGCTCCATCCGGCTCCGGGTTCAATTCAACGCCGCGGCGACTGCGTGATAGTCGGGCAGCGGGGCGGCCGGCCCCAGGGCGGCCAGGGTGGGGCGGGCGGGCGCCAGGAGTTTTACCATGCACTCGCGCACGGCGCGGGAATCGACAGCGTCGATCCTGGCCACCATCTCGGCGATATCCTTCGGTCCACCGTGAATCAGCATCTGGCGGGCGATCTGCTCGCAGCGCGAAAACGCACTTTCGAGCGACATGAGCAAGCCGGCCTTGAGCTGCGCGCGGGCGCGGGCGACTTCATCATCCTCCACGCTATCGCACAGGGATTTGAATTCATCGCAGATCACCGACACAAGCTGCGCGCCGTCCTCGGCATTGGCGCCGGCATAGACCCCGAACAGACCGCCATCCACATAGCTGGTGGTGAAGCTGAAAATCGCATAGGCGAGGCCGCGCCTTTCGCGCACTTCCTGAAACAGGCGCGATGACATGCCGCCGCCGAGAAGGGTGGAAAGAACCTGTAATGCGGGGAAGGAGTCGTCTTCGTAGGCGAGTCCTTCGACACCGAACAGCAGATGCAGTTGTTCAAGCGCCCGCTCGCCGCGACTCTCGCCGCCCTGGTAGCGTGCCTGCTCGGCGGGCGGTGCGGCTGCAGCAGGCAGGCCGGCGAACGCCTCGCCGGCAAGCGCCACGAATTGCTGGTGGTCGATATTGCCGGCGCCCGTCAGCACCATTTGCGGGCCGGTATAGCGGCTGTCGAGCCAGCTTTTCAGCGTTGGGGCGTCGAAGGCAGCGACGCGCTCGGCGGAGCCAAGCACCGGGCGGCCTATCGACTGGTCAGGATAGGCGGCTTGCTGGAACCGGTCGAACACCACATCGTCAGGTGTGTCATTGGCTTGGCCGATCTCCTGAATGATGACGTCCTTCTCGCGCGCCAATTCAGCGTCGGCAAAGGTTGAATTGAGCAGGATGTCGCCCAGCAGGTCGACCGCCAGCGGCAGGTCTTGCTTGAGCATCTTTGCGTAATAGGCGGTGTGTTCGCGCGAGGTATAGGCGTTGATATGGCCGCCCACGGCTTCGATTTCCGCGGCAATGGCGAAGGCGTCGCGGCGCCGCGTGCCCTTGAACGCCATATGTTCGAGCATGTGGGAGATGCCGTTGGTTTCCATCGATTCGTTGCGCGCGCCGGTGTCCACCCAGACGCCGAGCGAGACGGTTTCCAAACCCGGCATGACCTGGCTGGCGACACGCAGGCCATTGTCCAGCGTGGTGATGTTGACCTCAGGCGCGGTTGCAATGTTCATTGCGTTCCCCGATTTGCCGCCGTCCTATGGCGCTCTCGCGCGAATATAGTTTGCCACTGCGTTCAGGTCACGCGCGAGAGTCGCGCAGCGCTCCGGCGCATCGAACAGGCCGGCCAGCGCCGCCGGGCGAGGCGGCGGGCGGCCGATGGCGCGCGCCACCGCTTGCGGGAACTTGGCGGGATGCGCAGTGGCAAGATGCACCAGCGGGCGCCGCTGCGGGTCGGGCAGGCGGGCGGCGGCGGCAATGCCGACGGCGGTGTGCGGATCCACCACAAGGCCGGTTTCCGCATGAATGCGGGCGATGGTGCAGAGTGTCTGCTCTTCCTCCACGCGCGCGGCGCTGAACAGGGCGCGGGCGCGGGCGCGGCGCGCCGGCGCGAGGGTAAAGCTGCCCTCATCGGCGAGTTTACGCATCAGTTCCGCAACCGCGGCACCGACTCCGTCATGAAGATCGAACAACAGGCGCTCGAAATTGCTGGAGACCTGAATGTCCATGCTGGGCGAGACGGTGGGGTGCACGGCAGCCGGGCGGTAGGCGCCGTTATTCAGGCAGCGGGAGAGAATGTCGTTGCGGTTGGTCGCGACGATCAGTTCCGCTATCGGCAGGCCCATCCGACGGGCGGCGTAGCCGGCATAGACATCGCCGAAATTGCCGGTCGGTACTGCGAACCGCACGCCGCTTGCGGGCAGGCCCAGCGCCGCTGCGGCGGTGGCGTAATAGACGGTCTGGGCGGCGATGCGCGCCCAGTTGATGGAATTGACGGCGGTCAGGCGCAGGTCGCGGCGCAGGGTTTCGTCGGCGAACAGCGCTTTCACCAGCGCCTGGCAGTCGTCGAATGTGCCCTCGACCGCAATGTTGTGCACATTGTCATCCGTGACGGTGGTCATCTGCCGCCGCTGCACCTCCGATACGCGCCCGGCGGGATGCAGCACGAAAATGGCAAGATTGGTGCGGCCGCGGCAGGCGTGGATTGCCGCCGATCCGGTATCGCCGGAAGTGGCGCCGATGATGGTTGCACGTTCGCCGCGTCGGGCCAGCACATGGTCGAACAGGCGGCCGAGCACCTGCAGGGCGAAATCCTTGAACGCCAGGGTCGGTCCGTGGAACAGTTCCAGCAACCAGGCGCCGTCGCCGATCTGTACCAGAGGCGCCACCGCCGGATGGTCGAACGCGGCATAGGCGTCGGTGAGGATGGCGGCGAGACTGTCGGCGTCGATGGCGCTGCCGACAAAGGGTTGCATGACCCGCAACGCGGCTTCCGAATAGGGTCTGCCGACGAGACCGGCCTGGGCGGAAGGCGATAATTGCGGCCATTGTTCAGGGACATAGAGGCCGCCATCCGCGGCGAGTCCCGTCATCGTCGCCGCTTCGAAATCGAGGCGCGGAGCGCTGCCGCGTGTGCTGGCGTAGATCATCGGGCGGGGCTATCGGATGGGCGCGCGCCGGTCAAGCACACCTTGCCCTTGCGCCGCGCTGCCGGTGTCGATATTGCGAAACCCCGGCGCCGGGCGCGCCGGTCTCGAGGGAGGTGCGCGGCGCAATGATTGGCATGGTGCTGGTAACCCATGGGCGGCTGGCCGAGGAGTTCGTGGCGGCAACCGAACATGTGGTCGGCCCGCAAAGCTCGATGCGCAGCGTGTGTATCGACCCCGACGACGATCTGGAGGAATGCCGCACCCGGATTCTCGCGGCGGTGGCGGAAGTCGAGCAGGGGCGGGGGGTTCTGGTACTGACGGACATATTCGGCAGCACACCGTCCAACTTGGCGATTTCGATCATGGAGACGACGCATATCGAAGTGATCGGGGGGATCAATCTGCCGATGCTGATCACCTTGTCGCGAGTCGGCGAGGAGACGACGCTGGAGCAGGCGGTGGCATCGGCGAGTGCGGCGGGGCGGAAATATATCAGCGTCGCAAGCGAGGTTCTGAAGGATGCAGCGCCATGACCCAATGCGCGACCTGTGAGGTGAAGATTGTCAATCGCCGGGGGCTTCATGCGCGCGCCTCGGCGCGTTTCGTGAAACTGGCGGAGAGCTTTGCGGCGGAAATCACGGTGCGCCGCAACGGTATGGAGGTGTCGGGCCGCTCGATCATGGGATTGATGATGCTTGCCGCCGGTCCCGGCAATGTGATAACGCTGGCGGCGCGCGGCGCCGATGCCGAAACGGCGCTGGGCGCCCTGAGCGCGCTCGTCGCGAACCGCTTTGGCGAGGACTGAACCTCCGGTTTCGCCGCCTGCGATGCAGCGGTTTCCGCAAGTTCCCGTGTCGGAACGGACATGCCTCTCGTGACAGTCGAATATTCTGTTTGAAAATTGCAAGCGTCGGATGATGGCATGGCGGCCGTGAAAAGCCGATATGTTTTGCTGTTATTCTTCTTTCACAATTTGTTTCACCGATGCAGACGACCAACGCCGGAGAATGCTGAACATGACTGACGCCGTTGACTACAAGGTGGCCGATATCGGGCTTGCCGACTGGGGGCGCAAGGAGATCGATATCGCCGAAACCGAAATGCCGGGGTTGATGGCGCTGCGCGAGGAATATGCCGGCAAGCGGCCGCTGGCAGGGGCGCGGATCGCCGGATGCCTGCACATGACCATTCAGACTGCGGTGTTGATGCACACGCTGCGCGCGCTGGGAGCGGAGCTGCGCTGGTCGAGTTGCAACATTTTCTCGACGCAGGACCATGCGGCTGCCGCCGTTGCCGCTGACGGCATGCCCGTATTCGCGTGGAAAGGCGAGAGCGACGAGGAATTCTGGTGGTGCATCGACCGGACCATCGCCGGTCCCGACGGCTGGGCGCCAAACATGATCCTTGATGACGGGGGCGACCTGACCACCGTCATGCATGAGAAATACCCGCAAGTGATGTCGGGTGTACGCGGGCTTTCGGAAGAAACGACCACCGGTGTGCACCGGCTTTACGACATGGAGCGCGCGGGGACGCTGGCAGCGCCAGCGTTCAATGTGAATGATTCCGTGACCAAGTCCAAATTCGACAACCTCTATGGCTGCCGCGAGAGTCTGGTGGACGGTATCCGCCGCGCCACGGATGTGATGCTGGCCGGCAAGGTGGCCGTGGTGGCGGGCTACGGCGGAGTCGGCAAGGGCTCGGCGGAATCGTTGCGCAGCGCGGGTGCGCGTGTGCTGGTTACCGAAATCGACCCGATCTGCGCCCTGCAGGCGGCGATGGAGGGGTTTGAAGTGGTGACGATGGACGAAGCGGCGCCGGTGGGTGACGTGTTCGTTACTGCGACCGGCAATGTGGATGTCATCACGCTGGACCATATGCGGGCGATGCGCGACCGGGCGATCGTGTGCAATATCGGTCACTTCGATTCCGAGATCCAGATTTCGGCACTGGCCAACATGAAATGGGAGGAGGTCAAGCCTCAGGTCGATCAGGTGGAGTTTGCGGACGGCAAGAAGCTGATCGTTCTGGCAAAGGGGCGGCTGGTGAATCTGGGCTGCGCCACCGGGCATCCCAGTTTCGTGATGAGCGCCTCGTTCACCAATCAGGTGCTGGCGCAGATCGAGTTATGGAACAACCGCCAAGCTTACGAGAACAAGGTGTATATGCTGCCCAAGCATCTGGACGAGAAAGTGGCGGCGCTGCATCTGGCCCGGGTCGGGGCGCGGCTGTCCAGACTGACGCAGACGCAGGCGGATTACATCAATGTGCCGGTGGCCGGACCTTACAAGCCCAAACATTACCGGTATTAGGAACGGCGCGGCGGACAGGAGGGGGAGACATGGCGACAGGCGAACACAGGCTGGAATACGAAGTTCTGGAAGGGTGGGAGCAACTGCCGGAGGGCTGGTCGTTCGTCGAGGTTGCCGGTGTCGCCGTCGATAGCCGCGACCGTGTCTATGTGTTCAACCGCGGTGCGCATCCGGTGATCGTCTTCGACCGGGAAGGGAAGTTTCTCGACGCCTGGGGCGAAGACATCTTCACCAATGCGCACGGCATCTTCATCGACCGCAATGACCACGTCTATTGCGCTGACAATTTCGACCATACGGTGCGCAAGTTCACGACTGACGGCGCGTTGCTGATGACGCTCGGCGAGGCCGGCAAGCCTGCCGATACGGGGTTTGAGATCGGCGCCAGCCCGGTGCGCCGTGCCGGCGGCCCGTTCAACATGGTGACGAACGTCGCCGTGGCCGAGAATGGCGACATGTTCATTGCCGACGGCTACGGCAATGCGCGCGTGCATCATTTTTCCGGGGCCGGGGAGTTGATATCCTCATGGGGCGGGCCGGGAAGCGGTCCCGGCGAATTCAACCTGCCGCACGCGATTGCCGTGGATCGCAGCCGGCGGGTGTTTGTTGCCGACCGGGAAAACTCGCGCATTCAGATTTTCAGCGCCGATGGCGAATTGCTGACGATCTGGGACTGGGTCAACCGCCCCGATGATCTGTTCATCGACGAGGACGAGAACCTCTATATCGCCGAACTGGGCTGGACCCTGCCGTCCAACGGGCGTCCGCATTTCCGCTTGATGAACAAGGCGCCGATCGGCCATGCGCCGATTGCGCGGGTGACGATCTGTGATCTGGACGGCAATATTCAGCGGCAGATTGGCGGCTGGACTCCCGTGCTGCCGGGAAATTTTATTGCGCCGCACGGCATATGGGCCGATTCGCGCGGCGATTTCTATGTCGGCGAAGTGGTCAAGGCGTCGGGCGCCATCGAGCATTTTGCGCCGCTCACCTGCCATGCGTTCCAGAAATTCGTGCGCGCCGGCTGACACGCCAACGGCTGCCATGCTAGTCTGACGCACAGGTTTCACGCCCACCGGAACAAAAGGGGAGTTGGCAATGCTGCGCCTTGAGCCGCTGAAAGGCCCGTTCGGTCGCGCAGTGCGCGGCGTCGATCTTGCGGACGGCGTGGATGACGAGACTTTCCGGGCGCTGAGCAGCGCGTTGTACGAGCACCGGGTGCTGGTGCTGAAGGAGCAGAACTGCGGCGAGGACGCCTATCTGGCCTTCGGGCGCAAATGGGGTGCGCCGATCCCCCATGTCGCAGATCACAGGCGCATGCCGGGCTACCCGGAAATGCTGGAAGTGGGCAATGACACGCAGCGAGCGCGGGACGACAGGGGGCGCAATTCCGCGGCGTTCTGGCACACAGACCAGTCCTACGATGCGAATGTGGCGACGGCGACGATGCTCTATTCGCGCAAGGTGCCGGACCGAGGGGGACAAACCCGCATTGCTGACCAGAAGGCAGCGTGGGACGATCTCGAGCCGGCGCTGAAGGAGCGTGTCGAGGGCCTGCAGGCGATGCATTTTTACGGGGCGGCGTCGGGGCGCGACGGTGAGCGGCCGGTTCAGCCCTTGACGCCGGAGCAGGCTGCGCAAGTGCCGCCGGTTCCGCATCCGCTGGTACGCCGCCATACCATCACCGGCGAAAAGGCGCTCTATGCGGTTGCCGGCACTCCCTATTCCATCATCGGCATGGACGATGATGACTCGGCGGATCTGATCGCCGCGCTCAAGGCCCACGCGGTGCAGGACGAATATGTCTATGCGCACGAATATGAAGTTGGCGATGTCGCGATATGGGATACGCAGATGACCTTGCACTGCGCGACGCCCATCGGGCCGGTGGAAGGGTCAGGCACTGCGCGCCTGTTATGGCGGATCAGCGTGCGCGGCAAACCACCCCTCTATTGCTGAACGCGCCTTTGTTTCCGGTATTGAACGAATAATGGAGGTTGCGATGTCTTCCCTGAAATATGCGTGCGCCGCGGCAGCTCTGATATTTGCGGCGGCAAGCAGTGCGGGCGCGGCCGATTTGAGCTACAGCTTTCTGGAAGTTACCGGCGATATTTCGCGTACCGAGAATACCAGCCGCGGCGCGACCGAGAATGCGGACGGCACGTTCCTCGGCGTCAAGGCGTCCTACGAGATCGCGGAGTCATGGCATGTCAAGGCCGGCTATTCGCGGGAACACAAGAGGTTTGGCAATGAAGTCCTGGGACGGGATTTCCGCGTGACCGACATCGATCTCGAGACTGACCAGGTATTTTTCGAGATTGGCGGTGGGCATCACTGGACGATAAGCGAGCGCACCGATCTCTATATCGAGGCGCTCGCAATGCGGACACGGGTCGATCACGATATTCCGAAGATGATCGAAGCAGAGGCGGGCGGTCCTCCTGCCGGGGTCGGCGGGCCTCCCCCCGGCACAGGCGGTCCTCCGACCGGCGGCGAAGGCGCGGTAGCATTGCCGCCGAGATTCGAAGGCACACGGGTATCGGTGCTCAAGGACTGGGGGTACGGCGTGAATGCCGGCGCGCGGCACATGGTGAGCGAAAGCGTCGAGCTTGAAGGGCGCGTCGGTCTTGTCGATATTGTCAATGAGCGGGAAACAATCGTTGCGGCAGGCGGGCAGTATCACATGGACGCGGCGCTGGCCCTTGGGGTGTTTGTTTCCTTCAGCAAGAGCACCGACAGGAATTTCGACAATATCCGCAAGCTGGGCGTGTCACTGCGTTATCAGTTCTGATCACGCTGGTTCTCCGCGCCCGCCGCGCGCAGAGGGTGATTGCGGCGCACCATGATGGACGGCAAGCGTATCCTGCTGATCGTCGCCGGCGGCGTCGCGGCGTACAAGAGTCTTGAACTCATCCGCCTGCTGCGGGCGCGGAACGCGACCGTGCGGTGCGTGCTGACTGCCGGCGGTGCGCAGTTCGTCACGCCGCTGTCGCTGGCGGCGCTCAGCGAAAACAAGGTGTATGGGGACCTGTTCTCGCTGACGGACGAGAGCGAGATGGGCCATATCCGCCTGTCACGCGAGGCTGACCTTATTGTTGTCGTGCCTGCTACTGCCGATTTGATTGCGCGGATGGCGGCGGGTCTTGCCGACGACATTGCCGCCGCGGTTCTGCTGGCAACTGACAAGCTGGTATTGGTGGCGCCGGCGATGAATGTGCGCATGTGGGCGCATCCTGCGACGCAGCGCAATATGGCGACCCTGGCGGCGGACGGGATTCACCGTGTGGGGCCGGAGAGCGGCGATCTTGCCTGCGGCGAAACGGGGACGGGCCGCATGGCGGAGCCAGCGGCCATTCTTGCCGCCATCGACCGCCTGCTGGCGGGGCGCGGACCCTTGAACGGCGTACGCGCGCTGGTGACCAGCGGTCCCACCCACGAGCCGCTGGACCCTGTGCGCTATATCGCCAACCGATCCTCCGGCAAACAGGGCCACGCCATTGCGCGCGCGCTCGCAGATCTGGGCGCCGATGTGGTGCTGGTATCGGGGCCGGCGCAGGAGCCTGACCCGCCGCAAGTCCGTGTGGTTCGGGTGGAAACGGCGGCGGAGATGCTCGCCGCTTGCGAAGCGGCGCTGCCGGTGGAGGTCGCGATATGCGCGGCGGCGGTTGCGGATTGGCGGGCCGCTGCGCCGGCAGCGCGCAAGGTCAAGCGAAACGGAGCGGCCGGCCGCAGTGTGGAGCTGGTCGCCAACCCCGATATCCTGGCGACGCTGAGCGGCCTTGAGCAAGGGCGCCCCGGCCTGGTGATCGGCTTTGCGGCGGAAACCGACAATGTGCTTGCCAATGCCAAGGCAAAACGCGCCGCCAAGGGATGCGACTGGATTGTCGCCAACGATGTTTCGGAAGGGTCCGGTGTCTTTGGCGGTGACTGCAATACGGTGCACCTGATTGACGAATCCGGCGCTGAATCATGGGAAACAGCGACCAAGGCGATGGTGGCCGAGCGCCTTGGCGCGCGTATCGCCGGCCTGCTGGAAGCGCGGCGCGCCGGTAGCTGAACAGCTACCGCCCGGAAGAGTCGCCTCAGGCGGGGGCGTGGCCGTTGGTGCGGGACGGGATGCGCCAAGTGTGACCGCGGCGGAGGATGGCGTTCCAGTCATCTTTCTGTGCGCCGGCGGCGGCCATCTGTCCGGCGAGAGTGCGTTCGTAACTGGGGGCGGGGTCGGCATGCAGAACGCCGAGCGCCACCGGGAATTCGGGGCCGGACATGGTTGCCAGGAGCATGGCCAGCGCGCGGTTGGTCTGGTCGTGGACCAATATATCCGCCGTATCCGCGCCGCCTTCCCCCAGTTGCACGACCTTCAGGGTCATGGTGCCCGGGTCCAGTGCGAGGCCCTTGTCGCGCGCCTTGCCAAAGATCATGGGAGCGCCGTGCTCCAGCACGAGCTGCCGCTCCGGCGCCGCCTTGCGGTCCGTGAAGTCGGCGAACACGTCGTCATTATAGACGATACAGTTCTGGTAGATTTCGACGAACGACGTGCCCTTGTGCGCATGGGCGGCGGCGAGCACGCCGGAAAGCGGCTTGATCGCGGTATCGACCGCGCGGGCGACGAAACGGGCGCCCGAGCCCAGGGCGAACGCGCAGGGAGAGACCGGCGAGTCGATGGAGCCCGACGGCGTGGAGGGTGAGCGCGTGCCAATTCGCGATGTGGGTGAGAACTGCCCCTTTGTCAGCCCGTAGATTTCATTGTTGAACAGCAGCACCTGCATGTCGATGTTGCGCCGCAACAGGTGCAGCAGATGGTTGCCGCCGATGCTCAGCCCGTCGCCGTCGCCGGTGATCACCCAGACGTCGAGGTCCGGACTGGCGAGTTTGATGCCGGTTGCGAAGGCCGGCGCGCGGCCGTGAATCGTATGGAAGCCATAGGTGGACATGTAATAGGGCAGGCGGGACGAACAGCCGATGCCGGACACGAAGACGGTATTTTCGCGCTGTGCGCCAATGTCGGCGAGGGTTTTTTGCACCCCCTTCAGGATAGCGTAATCACCGCATCCGGGGCACCAGCGCACTTCCTGATCGGACGCATAGTCGGCGGGGCGCAATTTGACGGGCGGGGTGTGAATGCTCATCTCAAGCCTCCAGCGCGGCGTCGATCGCGGTGGTGATCTCGCTCACCTTGAACGGTTGCCCGGTGACCTTGTTCAGTCCTTGCGCGGGCACCAGAAATGCTGCGCGCAACATGGTGAGAAGCTGTCCGGCGTTCATTTCCGGCACCAGGACCCGGTCATAGCTCGACAGCAACCGGCCCAGATTGGCGGGGAAGGGGTTGATGTGCGTGATGTGGATATGAGAGACGTCACGCCCGGCCGCGCGCGCGCGCGCCACGGCCTGGCCGATCGCGCCCCAGGTGGAACCCCAGCCGACGACGGCCAGCGCGCCGCCCGGCTCGCCGCACGCGACTTCCTGCGGTGGAATGTCCCGCGCGATGCCGCTGATCTTGTCGGCGCGGGCCCGGGTCATGCGCTGATGGTTTTCCGGCTCGTAGGAGATGTTGCCGGAGTTGAAATCCTTTTCGATGCCGCCGATCCGGTGCTCGAGGTCTGGCGTGCCCGGAGCCACCCAGGGGCGGGCGCCGGTTTCGGGGTCGCGCAGATAAGGGTGAAAGCCCTGGGGATCGGTGCGGAACGCGACCGGAAACGGCTCCAGCGCATCAACATCGGGGAGGCGCCATGGTTCCGATGCGCTGGCGAGATAACCGTCCGTCAGCAGCATCACCGGGGTCATGTAACGCACGGCGATGCGCACCGCCTCGATGGACAGCTCGAAACAGTGGGAGGGAGAGCGTGCGGCCAGCACCGGCATGGGAGAGTCCGCATTGCGCCCCCAGACAGCTTGCAACAGGTCGGATTGCTCGGTCTTGGTCGGCATGCCGGTGGACGGCCCGGCGCGCTGCGAATTGATGATGACAAGGGGCAATTCCGCGGTGATCGCAAGGCCGATCGCTTCGCCTTTCAGCGCAATACCGGGACCGGAGCTTGATGTGGCCCCGAGCGCGCCGGCATAGGAGGCGCCGATGGCGGAACAGACCGCGGCGATCTCGTCCTCGGCCTGGAATGTCACTACCCCCTGGGCCTTGAGCCCGGCAAGGCTGTGCAGCAATGGTGAGGCGGGGGTGATCGGGTAGGAGCCGAACATGAGTTTGAGGCCGGCAAGGTCGCAGCCGACGGCCAGCCCCCAGGCCAGTGCCTCGCCGCCAGTGACGGCGCGGTATTCGCCCGGCGCGATATCGGCGCGGGGCACAATACGGCGGCCCAGCCCGTCCGGCAGTTCGGCGGTTTCGCCAAAGGCGTGACCGGCATTGAGGGCGGCGATATTGGCGTCGGCGATTTCCGGCCGGCGCGAGAATTTCCTGCGCAGCCACTCGACGGTCGGCGTGCGATCGCGCCCGAACAGCCACATGACGAGGCCGAGCGCCCACATGTTCTTGCAGCGCAGCGCCTCTTTCTGGCCGAGACCGAACGGACTGACCGCATTCAGCGTGTTGCGCGACATATCGACTTCGATCATGCGGTAGCCGTCCAGACCGCCATTGGCGCGCGGGTCGCCGTCGAACCCCGCCTTGCGCAGATTGCGGTCGGTGAAGGAGCCGGTATCCACGATGAGCAAGCCACCTGGCGGCAGGTCGCCGAGATTGGTTTTGAGCGCTGCCGGATTCATGGCCACCAGCGCGTCGGGCTCGTCACCCGCTGTCAATACGGGCTGTGACGAGAAATTGATTTGGAAGGCGGAGACGCCGAAAGTCGTGCCGGCCGGCGCCCTGATTTCAGCGGGAAAGTCAGGGAAAGTGGCAAGGTCGTTGCCTTGCAGCGCCGTGGCCAGGGTGAACTGGCTGCCGGTAAGCTGCATACCGTCGCCGGAGTCTCCGGCGAAACGGATAACGGCCGAATCGAGAGTGTCGTCATCCGGCGCCGGCGCAGCGTGTGCCGGCGGGGCGCCGATGTCTTGTCGGGAGGGTGCGAGGCTGGTGGCCATGCTCATCATCTTTGGCATCCGTCGTCTCGCCCGGTGCGCCGCCAAACCCTGAGAAAAGCCGACAGTGCGCGGGAAGAGGAGCGATGCGAAATGTGACTACGGAGTGGCTGTATACGGCCAGTGTCGTGCCGAACAAGCGCCCATGCAAGCGAGCAAATTTGTCGGCCACAGCTTTTAGTCATTTCGGTTTCGCGACGCAAGCCGAAACATGCGTTTAATTCGGTTTATGGCTGATCGCGGAGGTTCATGCGGCGGTGCAGTTCGGCGGCGATGCGGGGCGCATCGCTGACCGGTTCGTAACTCCATTCGGCGAGCGCGCCGCCGGAAGAATCGAAGGGGCGGGTGACGCCCTCCTCGCGCAGGAGGGCATGGAAATATTGCAGGCGGCGGCTGCGCCCCGCCATTCGCGCAACGTGAACCGGCTTGCCCGTGGATATTGCCTCGCTGGTCATGGAAACCGAATCCTCGGTGACGACGATGTGGCGCGCGCAAGCCAACATGCCGAGATAGGGGTTGTCGCCGGTCCCGTCCCAAAACCATGCGCCGGGAAGATGGTTCTTGAGAGCGGCAATGACACCCGGTTCCGTGCGCCGGGACGGCGTCACAGCAATGGCGCAGTCGAGCTGCGCCAGGCCGCGCCCCAGGGCGTGCACAGTCTCCGGGGTGAAACGATAGGAACGGCTCCTGCCGCCGAGCAGCACTGCCACGCCGAGGTCTCCCAGCCGCGCGCGCGACGCGGCGCGCGCGGCCGCCAGGAGGTCGGGCGTGACGCCGTGCAGTGCGCCGCGGGTCTCCAGGACATTCGGGCCTTTCAGGCGGTCGTGGCGCGGCGCGATGACAAGGTCGAACCGATGCAGCGACAGGCGGGGATTCTGGATATGCGCGGTGAAGGTTTTCCCGTTTGCGGTACGGCGAAGCGCTGCGGAGACGAACGCGCTTCGCTTGCCGCAGGTGATGAGCAGGTCGGGCCAGGGCGGGGTGAGCGGCGGTGCCAGCCCGTGACGCAGCAAGCCGGGGATGCGGTGCGCCGGCAGGAAGCTCCATGGCCGCCGCAGGCGAATATTCATGGTTTCGAACGGCCCGCCCAGGGCCGCGGCCAGCCCCCGGACCTGGCCGGCAATGCCGGCTTCGCCCGTCGTCAGCGCCCAGACCTTTACGGCGGACACGGCGTCGGTTGCCTCGGAGGGATGCGTCATGGACGTCACGTCAGGCGGCATACAGGCTTGTTGCGTCGGGGCTTGCAGGGCGGCCCGGATTCGGCGAATCTAGGCTTGACCAGAAGGCCGTTGTGTGCCGCGACATCACCGTGAGGCGCGATCATGCCGAAAGCCCTATCCTCCGCCGACGTGTTTCGCTACCAGGACGAAGGCTACACATCCCCGGTGCCGGTTCTGGACAGGGGTGAAGCCGCGACACTGCGCGCCGATCTTGAAGCCTTGGAGGCCAGACAGGGCGGTGCACTGAAGCCCGAACAGCGCAACAAGGCGCATCTGCTGTTCAAATGGCTCGACGATCTGATTCGCGACCCGCGTGTCCTCGATCCGGTGGAGGACGTCATCGGCCCCGACATCCTGTGCTGGAACACGGTATTCTGGATCAAGGAGCCGCATACGACCAGTCATGTCTCATGGCATCAGGATATTCGCTATTGGGGCCTTGAGGGCGGCGATGTCGTGAGCTGCTGGCTGGCCTTGTCGCCGGCGACCCGGGAAAGCGGCTGCATGCGCGTGCTGCCGGGTTCGCACAAGCGCCCGGTGATGACGCATGATGACCGATACGGGGCCGACAACATGCTGACGCGCGGGCAGGAAATCTCCGACGCCATCGACGAGGACGAAACGGTGCTGATGCCGCTGCAAGCGGGCGAAATGTCGATGCATGATGTGCGAACGGCGCATGCCTCGCCGGCCAACATGTCCGATGACCGCCGCATCGGCGTCTCCATGCATTTCCTGCCGCCGACAACCCGGCAATCGATCGGCGAGTGGGACAGCGCGGCGCTGGTTCGCGGCAGTGACACTCACCGGCATTTTTTCCATACGCCGGTGCCGAAGCGGGATTTCGACCCCGACCTTATCGCGTTCCACCAGCGCGCCGCCGGCGCCGTCCGCGACATTGTCTATCATGGCGCGGAGCATAATACCGCGCGCTTCTGACGGCGACGGCAGGGAAAACGCAACATGGAAAGCGACGCCACAAAAAGCGGCAGGAAAATCACCGGCGGCTGCAATTGCGGCGCCGTCCGCTACCATATTGACGGCGCGCCCCTGCGCGTGAGCCATTGCCATTGTGAAATCTGCCGCCGCGCGAGCGGTGGAATCGCCGCTACCCTTGCCGCGTTTCCAGCGGAGCAGGTGCACTGGCAAGGGGTGGAACCGCAGACCTACCGTTCATCCGACTTCGGCTTTCGCCGCTTTTGCGGCACATGCGGCAGCCAACTCGAATTCGGTTTCGATTCCCGGCCGGAATTGCGCATCATTGCCGTCGGCAGCATGGACGATCCTTCGATGGCGCCGGCTATGCGGCATAATTTCATTTCCGAAAAAGTGGCATGGGTGCATCTTGATGAACATCTGCCTGCCAAGGCGCGCTGGTGGAATCCGCCGCCGGGGCATGAATAGGCCCCCCGGCGCGGCAGGCGTCCCGCCCGCGCACGAGAAGGACGAGCGGAGGCCCGTGTGGCGCATGTGAGCCGGCGCGACTTTCTGCTCACCTCTGCTGCCGCCGTACTGGCCGGCTGCGCAGACGGGCGCCCTGTTCCGGTCGTCGATTCGGATACACCGGTGGCGACGGTTGCGGAAGGCGAGGGACGCTTTGCGGTGGCCGGCGGCGAGGCGTGGTACACGGTCATGGGCAGCGGCCCCGGCGCCCCTCTGGTGGCGGCGCATGGCGGCCCCGGATTCAGTCACGACTACCTGATGCCGCTTGCCGAGCTGGGCAGCGACCGCCCGGTCATCCTCTACGACCAGCTCGACTGCGGCAATTCAGCGCGCCCCGGCGCGGCGGCCAACTGGACCGTCAGCCGGTTTGTCAGTGAAATCGAATCCCTGCGCACGGCGTTGGGGCTGACGCGGTTTCACCTGCTCGGGCACGCATGGGGCGGTGCCCTGGCGGTGGAATATGCGGCGGCCTCTCCGGGCCGGGTGCTTTCCTGCGTTCTGGCCAGCCCGTTGATCAACTCCCGGCGCTGGACTGAGGACAATCTGCTGTGGCGCCGCCTGCTGCCCGACCCGGTGCAGCGCACGCTGGACGAACATGAGGCGGCCGGAACAACGGGATCAGACGCTTATCAGGCAGCGATGCAGGTATTCTACGACCGGCATCTGTGCCGTGTATCGCCCTGGCCCGAACCGCTTCTTGCGTCGTTGAAGAAGAGCAACGCGGACCTCTATGTCAGCATGTGGGGCGAGAACGAGTTTTTCGCGACGGGCACGCTGCGCAGCCATGACGGGACGGTGAGCCTGCCGCGCATTGCCGCGCCGGTCCTGTTCACCGGCGGCGAATTCGACGAGGCGCCGCCGGCGACCCTGTATCGCTATGCGCGTCTCGTTAACTCGGCGGCTGACGTCCGGGTCATCACCGACGCTTCGCACATGCCGCATCTGGAACAGACCGGTGCGTATCTGCAGGCCCTGAGAGTATTTTTTGGCGCTATCGGCTGATTCGCTTCAGGCGAGATGATCACGCAGGAAACGGCCGCCGATTGCCAGTCCTTCGGGAGCGATGGCATGGCCGACGCCGCGGCAGACGTGCCATTGCGCAGCGATGTTCGCGGCGCCGAGCGCGGCAGCGGCGGCGAACATTGCGTCCACGGCAATCATGGAGTCGGCATCGCCGTGAATCAGCATCACCGGCACGCGCGCCGTTGCTTCCCGGCGCAGCCTCTCGCCCGCCACCAGCCGCCCCGAATAACCGAGCACGCAGGCCGGAGCGCGGCGGCGGCGCAATGCGACCTGAAGCGCCATCATGGTGCCCTGGCTGAAACCGGCCAGCGCCAGCCGGTCGTCGGTGAGGCCATGGGCCGCCAACAGCCGGTCGAGATAGGAATCGACAAGGGGAGCCGCCCGCGCCGCACCAGCATGCAGGCTTTCCTCTGTATAGTCGCCCAGGGCAAACCACTGGCGCCCTGTCGGGGCCATTGCGCAGGGTTCGGGCGCGTCGGGAGCGGCGAAACGACTGCGCGGGAGGGCGTTGGCCCAATGCGGGGCCAAGCCGATCAGGTCGTTGCCGTCGGCGCCGAAACCATGCAGTAGCACCACAAGGCTGTGAGGCTTGCCGCCGGCTGGCGGGGGCTGCTCCGGCCCGCGCAACTGAATCATTGTCATTTCCCTTCCCTATGCGCTATGCGGGCATTGGCGCGGCATGATTGCGGTCCGCCGTACCCCGCGCAATCCAGGGTTCAAATTCCAGTTTTCGCCGTATCGCTGTGACTTTTACCACCCGGTTTGCCCCAAGTCCGACCGGACTCATGCATTTGGGCCACGCCTATGCCGCCTTGTTCGCGTGGTCGGAAGCGGCGCAGGCGAACGGCCGATTCGTCCTGCGCATCGAGGATATCGACGAGACGCGCTGCCGGCCGGGATTCGAGGCCGCGATCTACGACGATCTGGCATGGCTGGGGCTGGACTGGGACACAGACGTCCGCCGCCAATCGGAGCATTATGAAGATTACGCCGACGCTCTGGTGCGCCTGGATGAGTTGGGAGTCATCTATCCGTGTTTTTGCACGCGCCGCGATATTCGTGCCGAGATCAAGCTTGCCGGCGCGGCACCCCACGGCCCGGACGGTTTCATCTATCCCGGAACCTGCCGCGACCTGAGCCACGAAACGCGGCGGCGGCGCATATTTCAGAATGAACCTCATGCCTGGCGCCTGGACAGCCGGGCGGCAATGGCGCTGACAGGCCCGCTCACCTGGCGCGACCGCAAATATGGAGAACAGCGGGTTGCACCGGAAGCGTTCGGCGATGTCGTCGTGGCGCGCAAGGATGTGCCGACCAGCTATCATCTGGCAGTGACCATCGACGATGCGCTGGCGGGAGTGACGCTGGTCACACGCGCCGACGACCTGTTTTTCACCAGCGCCATTCACCGCCTGTTGCAGGCCCTGCTCGGGATGCCCGTTCCGCTGTGGCATCATCATGCCGTGATCACCGACGCCAGCGGCGTGCGCCTCGCGAAGCGCAACCGCGCCATGACCCTGCAGTCGCTGCGCCGGGCCGGCAATTCCCCGGCCGATGTGCGCGCCATGGTCGGCTTCGGATGACCGGCGCGCGGCTGCCTTATTTCAGGCGCTGCGGAAGTCCGGCGGTAACGAACCAGACCCGGTCTGCAAGGGCGGCGATGCGCTGATGCAGCGCCCCCGCCGCGTCGCGAAAGCGGCGTGCGGCGGCATTGTCAGGCACGATTCCCAGGCCGACCTCATTGGACACCAGCACCACGGGTCCAACGGCGTGCGCCAGCGCCGAGGCCAGATCACTGCCTTCCGACTCCGGATTGCGCTGCGCCGCCATCAGATTCGCCAACCAGAGTGTCAGGCAATCGACCAGCGCCGCCGAACCGGGCGGAAGGCCGCGCAGCGCGTCCGCGAGGGCCAACGGCTCCTCAATGGTCGCCCAGGCACTGCCGCGCCGCGCCCGGTGCGCGGCGATACGCACCGCCATTTCGGCGTCACCGGGCGTGGCCGTGGCGATGTATACGGGACGGAGCCCGCTGTCGGCGACCAGATTTTCGGCAAACCGGCTTTTGCCTGAGCGCGTGCCGCCGAGCACCAGTGTGACCGCCGGCAGCGTATCAAGTTGTTTACGAGTCATTGTCTGCCGCCTTATAGTGGGTTGCCCGCCGCCGAACGGCCGGTCGGCGAGGACAGTTGCATCGACGGAGGATCCACTATGACGATCATGGCTGTCGCACGGAACGGCACTGCTGCAGGCACGCGCGCGCCGGCGTTTCTCGCCGCCCTGCTGGGCTTTGCGCTGCTTTATGGCGTGGGTTTTGCCGGACCGGCCGCACTGCACGAGGCGGCGCATGACGGCCGCCACGGACTCGCTTTCCCCTGTCATTGAGGCGTTTCTGACGTTGTTCAGACACATCCTCCTGGCAGCGGTGTGCGCCGGCATCGCCGCCGGTGCGGTGTTGACGGCCGTCCAGATGTTCAAGGTGCTGCCGCTGATCGCCGCCGCCGAGACCTACGAAACAGGCGAAACCCACCACGGACATCATGATGCGGGGCATCATGAGGAGTCCGGCGGCGCGGTGCATGATGCAGGACGACTGACCTACACGCTGGCGGCCAATGTCCTCGCCGGCGTGGCGCTGGCCTTGATTCTGGTGTCGGCATTGTCGTTGGCGCCGCCGGCGGACTGGCGCCGAGGCATGGTGTTGGGCGCCGCCGGTTTTGTCGCATTCTCGCTCGCTCCCGCTGTCGGCTTGCCGCCGGGGCTGCCCGGCATGGCCAGCGCCGCGCTGGAAGCGCGCCAGATATGGTGGGCCTGCACTGTCGCGTCCACTGCCGCCGGCCTGGCGCTGCTCGCATTTCCCCCGGCATGGTGGGCCCGCGCGGCGGCTGTCGCGTTTATCGTGGCGCCACATCTGGTCGGTGCACCCGGCAGCACAGAGTACGCGGCAGCATTGCCCGCTGGACTGGCGGCGGCATTCGTGAGCGCCAGCCTCGCTGCCAGCCTCGTATTCTGGCTGGTGATCGGCGGTCTCGGCGCGCATCTTTTTGCGCGCTTCCGCGCCGATCAATCACCTGCGGAATCGGGCGGCGCGCGATCGACGAGATGACAGAACGAACCGGACACGCACCCCCGGCGCAGCCCCGCCACCCCGCCTGAGTCGCCGTCCGGCGCCTGCCAGTCGAACAGCGGCCGGGCGCGCGAATGATCTTCCTGCAAGACCGACGCATAATGAAACTCATGGCCTCGCCAGATGCTTCCGGCCCGGCCCAGGGAGCTGTCATCCCGCAGCGCCAGTACGCGGTAACCGAGATGAAGCCGGGGCGCGGAGAAATCGGTTTCCAGCGGCAGCAAGCCCGCCATGCCGTAACGGCGCCCCGATTTGTCGACCAGCCTCTCTCCGAGCACCATATAGCCGCCGCACTCGCCGTGAATAGCAGCGCCGCGCCGCGCCGCGGCCCGCAATCCCTCGAGAAACCGCCGGTTTTCGGCGAGTCGACCGGCGTGCAATTCGGGATAGCCGCCGGGAAGCCACACTGCGTCGGCCTCCAGGTGCGGCGCTTCGTCCGCAAGGGGCGAAAAGGGCGATACCGCCACCCCGGCGGCCGCCCAGCCCGTGCGCCAATGCTCGTAAGTGAACCGGAACGCACTGTCGGACGCCAGCGCGATATGCCCGCCGAGCCGCGGCGGCGACAGCGGCGGCGCGCCGGTGTCGATATTCGGCTTTCGCGCGAGCCGTATCAGGCGGTCGATATCGACCGCGCTGCCGACGATTTCCGCTGCGCAGTCAAGAAACGCTTCGAGACGCGGATGCTCCGACGCCTGAATCAGACCGAGATGGCGTTCGGGCAATTCCAGCGCTCCGTCTCGCGGCACAAAACCGAGCGGCACCTGCGTACAGGCCTCGGCGATCAACCGCGCATGGCGCTCGCCCGCGACGCGGTTGCAAATTGCGCCGACGACGGTGACATCCGGTCGATGGCGCGCAAAACCCTCGATCACGGCGGCGGCGCTTGCCGCCTGTCCGCGCACATCCACCACCAGAACCACGGGCAGGCGCAGCCGGGCGGCAAGTTCGGCGGTTGAGCCGGCGCCACCGCCGGCGCCGTCGAACAAGCCCATCACGCCCTCGCCAATCACGAGGTCGGCATCGGTTGCGGCGCGGCGATATTCGGCGCCCAGAACTGCCGGACGCATGGCCCATGGGTCCATATTCCCGCAGGGACGCCCCGTTGCGGCCGTATGGAAGGCAGGGTCGATATAGTCCGGCCCCGCCTTGAACGCGCTCACGCGAACGTCTCGCCGCCGCAGATGGCGCAACAGGCCAAGCGTGATTACCGTCTTGCCACTGCCGGACGCGGGCGCGGCAATGATCAGGCCGGGCATCGGCACAGGGCGCCGCTCAGACCGCGCCGGAAGCGAGCGGGTCTGCGTCCAGCACGCGCCCCTGCGACGCTCCCAGCCAGTCGAGACCTGCGCGCAGCCGCACGACCTCGCCGACGACAACCAGCGCCGGCGGCTCTACCTTCGCCCGCGCTGCATCGACGATGCACCTGCCGAGCGTGGTCTCCACCACCCGCTGCGCCGGCGTTGTGGCGCGGGCAACGATCGCCACAGGGTCTGTCTCAGGGCGTCCGCCGGCGCGCAGCCGCTCCACAATCACCGGCAGATGCTTGAGCGCCATGTAGATCACGAGTACTTGCGCGCCGCGCGCCAGCGCCGGCCAGTCGATGCTCTGCGGTACATCGCCGCCGGCGTCATGGCCGGTCACGAAGCACACGGAAGCATTGGTCGCGCGATGGGTCAGGGGTATGCCGGCATAAGCGAGGCCGCCAAGTCCTGCAGAAATGCCCGGCACCACACGGAACGGAACGCCGGCGCGAACCAGCGCCAGGGTTTCCTCGCCGCCGCGTCCGAAGATGAAAGGGTCGCCGCCCTTGAGGCGCACCACCCGCTGCCCGGCCCGCGCCAGCGCAATGACCTTTTGCGAGATATCCGGCTGGCGGGTTGACGGCTTGCCGCCGCGCTTGCCGGCATAATGGCGCGCCGCGCTGCGCGGAATCATGTCCAGGATAGCCGCACCCACCAGCGCGTCATAGACCACGGCATCGGCCTGCGTCAGGGCGTGCCATGCGTGCAGGGTCAACAGGCCGGGGTCGCCCGGGCCGGCACCGACCAGCCACACCCAACCTGGCAACAGGGTCTGCGGTTCAAGGCCGGGGGGAAGGGGAACAGCCGCGTCACTCATGGCGGCACTCATACACTGCTCGCCGGGGCGGGCGTGCGCTCAAATGGCGTCGCCGAGATAGTAGCGCCGGACGAGATCATTATCGCGCAGTGCGCTGGCATCCTCGCCTTCGAAAGAGATACGGCCGCCGACGATGACATAACCTCGATCCGCGATCCGCGAGGCTTGGTGAAAATTCTGTTCCGCCATCAGCACGGTCAGGCCGCGCGTCTCCTTCAACTCGCGGATCTTGTCCATCACCCGCGCGACGAAGATGGGCGCCAGCCCGACCGACGGTTCATCGACGATCAGGATGCGCGGCGACGCCATCAAGGCGCGGCCCAGCGCCAGCATCTGCTGCTCGCCGCCGCTCATGCTGCCGGCGCGCTGGCGGCGGCGTTCGCGCAATACCGGGAAGGTTTCGAGACACAGCGCCATATTGTCCTGCGTCCGCCGCCGCGCCTCACGGCGAAAAGCGCCGAGCATCAGGTTTTCCTCGACGGTCAGGTCGGGAAACAGGCGCCGCCCTTCGGGCGCGAGGACAATGCCATGTTCAACCACTTGCTCGGTCGGCAATCCCGTCAGGTCGATCTGCTCATCATTGATCACGGCCGTGACGCGGCCGGCGCGCGGCGGCACCAGACCCATGATACATTTGATCAATGTGCTCTTGCCGTTGCCATTGGCGCCGAGCAGTGCAACCGTCTCGCCGTCGCCTACCGTGATGGAAACGGAATCGAGAACCTGCGCAGCGCCATAGCCGGCGCTCACCCCTTTCACTGTCAGACTATTCGCCAAGATATGCTCTTTCCACGCCGGGATGGCGGATAACCTCTTGCGGCGGCCCTTCGGTAATGAGCTGCCCGGCATCCAGCACCACGATGCGTTCCGAAAAGCTCATCACCGCGCGCATGATATGCTCGATCATCAGGACTGCGATGCCTTCGCTGTTGAAGGCGCGCAAGATGCCCAGAATCTCGTCCACTTCCGAATGCGCGAGTCCGGCCATCACCTCATCGACGATCAGCAGCCGGGGACGCACAGCGAGTGCGCGCGCCAATTCGAGCTTGCGCATATCGACCTGGGTCAGCGACGCCGCGCTCTCATGCGCGCGTTCGGCGAGGCCCACCAGTTCGAGAACGCTTGCGGCGGCGCTTTCCACCCGGGCGCGGCCGCGCAATCCCGCCGCATATTCGAGCGGGACGGCGATATTCTGCAGGATCGTCATGCCGGTGAAAGGGCGCGGAATCTGAAAACTGCGGGCAATGCCCAACTGCGCCCGGCGGTACGCCGGCAAGCGGGTGATGGCGCGGGAATCAAACAGGATACGCCCGGCATCGGCGTTCAGTGCGCCGCTGACGCAATTGATCAACGTGGTCTTGCCCGAGCCGTTGGGGCCTATCAGACCCAGACGCTCCCCCTCCCGCAGAACCAGCGAGACATCATCCAGCGCCGTGAACCCGCCAAACCGGCGGGTTACGCCCTCGACCACCAGCAGGGGCGTATCATTCACCGCTGCCGCCCGCGAAGCAGCCGCCGCGCCAGGCCGACCAGGCCTTCCGGTGCGGCAATGACAAAGAAGATCAGCACCGCGCCGACGATCAACAGGTTCAGTTCGGATGAAATGGTGACGGTCGCCACCTGTTGCAGCGCGCCGATCAGCACCGCACCCACCACCGGGCCCAGCCATGTCGCCGTGCCGCCGATCATCGGCATGGCAACGCTGTTGACGGCATATTCAAGATTGAATGCCGAAGGCGGATCGACATAGGAGGTATAGTAGACCAGCGGTGCACCGGCCAACCCCATCAAGGCGCCGCTCAGCGTGGTAGAAATCAATTTGAGGCGCAGGGTGGGCACGCCGGCGCTTTCCGCCGCCTGCTCGTCGTCGCGGACCGCCGCCAGACCGCGGCCAAGGCGGGAAGTCTCGATCGCCCGCGCCACACACACGGACAATACCGCAAGCACCAGCATGAGCCAGAACAGATAGGTGACATAGCTGGTAAAGAACGGTGCTTCCCGGGGGCGGATGACGAACGCGCCGGCTGCGCCGCCGACATAATCCCAGTTGGCCATCACGGTTTCGAGCACAATGGCGAGCGCCAGTGTCGCAATGGCGAAATACACACCGCGCAGGCGCAAGGTGAGATACCCGGTCGCCAGGCCCAGCAGGCCGCAGGTCACTGCGGCGGCAGGCAGCAGCGCCAGCAGCGGCCAGTCCGTCAGCTTGTGGAGCGCAATGACGGTGTAGGCGCCGGCGGCGAAAAAGCCGGCGCTGCCGAAATTCACATAGCCGGTGTATCCGCCGAGGATATTCCACGCGGTCGCCAGCACGATATATTGCAGGATCACATAACCGGCGAAGAAATAGTACTCGTTGCCGATGATATGGGTGGCGGCGTAACCGAGCAGGATGACGGCTGCGGCGCCGCCGTAGAACACGGTATCACGCAAGGGTTCAGCGCCCGAACAGGCCGGCCGGGCGAACCGCCAGCGCAAACAGCAGGAAGCCGAACGCCACCGCAGGCGCCCAGGAAGGGCCGGACAGGGTGGCGGTCAGACTTTCGACAACGCCCAGCATCAGCGCCGCCGCGACGGTGCCGCCGAGGCTTCCCATGCCGCCAAGCACGACGATCGCGAATATGCGGCCTATATAAAGGCGGCCCATGGCCGGCTCCACCGGGCCGATGATGATCAGCAGCGCGCCGGCCAGGCCGGCGGTAGCGATGCCGAGGCCGAATGCCAGACGCCGGATGCGCACCGGATCGGCAGCCGCCAGACGCAAAGCGAGCGCATCCTGGGCCACCGCGCGGATGGCCCGTCCGAGAAAACTGCGCGAGAGGAACAGATACAACCCGGCCGCCATCGCCACCGACACTAGAAACGGAATCAGCATGCGCAAGGGCAGGGCCAGCGTACCGAGATGGATCGTCTGGCCGATATAGTCGGCATTGACGAGGCGGTAGTCGACGCCGAATTCGAGTATCAGGCCGACCTCGATGATGAACATGAGGCCAAAGAAAAACGCAAGACCGCGCAGTGACTCATCTTCGCGTCTTTCAAAACTCCAATTGTAGATACTGTAAACTGCCATGCCCACAACAAAGAACAGGGGCATGAGCAGTATCCCGGCCAGGACCGGATCGATGCCCCAGGCGCCGTTGCAGGCAAAGGTGAGATAGGCGCCGAGCACGATGAACGCGGGTGAGCGATATTGACGATATTCAGATAGCCGAACACCAGCGTCAGGCCGATGGTCACCGCAGCATAGAACCCGCCGAGAAGGATTCCCGCGACCACCGCGTTCAACAGGAGTTCTGCCACGCTGCCCCCTCCGGGCCGCTATATTGTGCGGCGCCGTCGGCGCGCCTACCGTGCTGTGTTGAACGGCGCGATGAGCTCGCCCGACTGCCAGGCCTCCGGTGTCAGGACGACGCGCGTCCCGGCCTTGCTGAAGGTGTCGAGCCGGTTATCGGTGATACCCTGGTACTGCACCATCAGGATTCGCGACCGCGCCCATTCGCCATTGCGTCCGAAGCGCACGTCGCCTACCACCGTTTCGAATTCGTTGGAGCGGATGTAATCCGCCAGCGCGCCCTGGTCGAGGCTGCCTGCGGCGGCCACTGCCTCGCCGAGAATTTGCATGTAGGCATACGCAAAGGGCGGCAGGTAATAACCCAGCGGATCGACGCCGGCATCGTCGGCCACGGCCTGATACTTGGCGAGAAACGCTTCGATTCCGGGAAATTGCAGTGTCGGCTCCGGCACCCAGAAGTCATAATTGACGATACCGTTGAGCTGCGGCCCCAGAGCCTCCATGAGACTGGCATATTGCAGCCCCACCATGCCGCCCCCGAGCATCGCCACATCCAGGCCGATTTCGCTGAGCGTGCGTACAATGCCCGCGGAGTCCGGGGGATAGGATGCGACATAGACGATATCCGGATCGGCGGCTGCGATAGCGCGGATCACGGGTGTGAAATCGACCGTGTTTGGCGGGTAGGAGCGGTCGTACACCACTTCCATTCCCGCTGCCTCGGCATTGATGCGGGCGCCGATCATGGCATTGCGCGGAAACTCCGCGTCGGCGCCGACAAGCGCCACGGTGCGCGGCTGGGGATCGAGTGTGGCGGCGAGGTCGAAAAACCCGCGCGACCAGTTCAGCCGCGGCTCCTCGCCAGCAGGGAGAATCTGGAAATAGCGGTCATATTCGAATTCCTCGTTGGTCGCGAGGCCGAACAGCGACATGAACACCATGTTGTAGTTCATGGCGATGGGAATCGCCGGTGCGATGGTTGTCGACCCGTAGCCGGAAACAATGAGGTCCACGCGATCGACATTGATCAGCTTGGTATAGATCCCCGGCACCTTGGAGGGGTTGGTCTGGTCGTCGTAATAGATCAGTTCCACGGGCCGCCCGAGCAGGCCGCCGGCGGCGTTGACTTCGTCGGCCCAGATCTGGATGGCGATCAGTGCCGCCTTGCCGGCGCCGGCCAGCGCGCCGGTCAGTGCGATCCCGAAACCGATCTTGATCGGGTCCTCGGCACGCGCCTCGGAAACGGTGTGCACCGACACCGCGGCAACGGACGCCGCCACGAGGACGGCGCCGAAAAGACTTCTCACTCGGCGAAACATGGGCGGCTTCCCTTTCGTTTCCGTCAGCGCGTACTTGTCAATACTGGCCTTGAAGGAAGCGGCGGCCCGGCCCGCAACGGGCCGGGCCGCCGGGCGTCGAATGGCGCGGTTCAGGTGATGTGCGCGCCGCGTGTCTCGACATACACCGCGTAGAGCGACTGACTGCCCGTCATGAACAGGCGATTGCGCTTGGTGCCGCCGAAGCACACGTTCGAGCAGATTTCAGGCAAGCGAATCTGTCCGATCCGGTCACCGTTCGGCGCGAAAATATGCACGCCGTCATAACCGTCGCCGACCCAGCCGGCCGAGGCCCACACATTGCCATCCTCGTCGCAGCGAATACCGTCGGCAAACCCTGTCCGGCCGTCCAGTTCCATGGAGGTGAATTCGCGCTCATTGGTCAGCGAATCCCCGTCCACATCCCAGGCCCAGATGTTGGGCGACGCCTCCGCATAATGGGAAGCGCCCGTATCCGCGACATACAGGGTCTTGTAGTCGTGCGAGAAGCACAGTCCGTTGGGCTTGAACGGCGTGTCGGTCACCTTGCTGACAGCGCCGGTCTGGGCGTCGATGCGATACACCGCTTCCTTGCGCAGCGGCTGCGGAGAACCGGTGTCGAGCCGGTGGCCCTCATAATTCATCAGCGACCCGTAGCCGGGATCGGTGAACCAGATGGAACCGTCGTCCGGGTGCACCACGGCATCGTTGGGAGCGTTGAATTCGCCGCCCTCGAAACTGTCGGCCAGCACTGTGACCGAGCCGTCATATTCATAGCGGACAACACGCCGGTTGCCGTGTTCGCAAGCGATCTGCCGGCCCCGGAAATCGAACGTGTTGCCGTTGGAGTTGCCTGACGGATAGCGGAACTGCCGGGAGACATGGCCGTCTTCCTCGATCCACCGCAATTGCTCGTTCGACGGAATGTCGCTCCACAACAGATAGCGTCCGACGCCGTTCCAGGCCGGGCCTTCAGCCCAGAAGGTACCGCGATACAACCGCAGGATCGGCGTGTTTCCGAGCTTGTATTTGAAACGCTTGTCGAGCGGCACGACATCCGGTTCGGGATAGCGCACCGGCTCGGCATCGGGACCGAAATTACGGGCGAACGCCTCACCCGACATCGCGGTGACACCGGCTACGGCTGTTGCTGCGGCAAGAAACGAGCGGCGGCTCATACGCTCCGGCGCATCGGCGCGGCGTTCCACCGGCTTCGCCAGATCGACAAATTCATATGCAATCGGTGTTGGCATGCGGAAATCCTCCCTGTTGCCCGTTGCCGACATAGGGCCTTCCCTGCGGCTCGCAGGACGCAAAGCGCCTGTAACCCTCCCTAGCGCAAGTGCAGGTAAAGCACAGGCGCGATGCTAGCATTCCCCACCCGGTGCAACAAGACGCGCCGCCGTTCCCGCGGCCGCACAGCGCCTCAAATCATGCGGCTCTGCATGAAGCCCAGTGTCGAGAGGGGGGCAATTTCCAGCGAACGGCGCCGAAACTGTGTCCAGCTTTCGTAAATACGCCGGTTGATGTCTGCACCGCTGCCGGCTTCGGCATTCACATCCTGGCTGACCTCGAACCAGCGCTGCAGGACGTCATCAGGCAAACGCTCGAAATTCACGCCGTATGTCGCTGTCAATTCTTCTTTGGCGATGGCGTTCTTGGTGGTGAACTCGCTCAGCAGCAGCGAATTTTCCACCTCTGCCGCCGCCTGCACGATTTGCTGCAGATCCTTCGGCAAGTCGTCATAGCGCTCCCGATTTACGACCAGCGACTGCGCGGCGCCCGGTTCGTGCACGCCGGGGCCGTAGCAATATTTCGCGATCTTGTGGAAGCCGAATGCCAGGTCCATCCACGGCCCGCCCCATTCCGCCGCGTCGATCACGCCGGATTGGAGCGCCGGCATCACTTCGCCGCCGGGCAGATTGACCGTCGTTGCACCCAGCCGACTCAACACTTCCGATTGCAGCCCCGCCATACGGATCTTGAGCCCCTGCAGGTCGGCCAGCGACTGCAGCGGGTTGCGGAACCAGCCGACCATCTGCATTCCGGCATTGCCGGCGAGCCAGGCGCGCAAGCCGAACTCCGCATACAGTTCGTCCCACAATTCCTGACCGCCGCCGAAATTGACCCAGCCCATATGCTCCCACGGCGTCAGTCCGCCCGGAACCGAACAGAAAAACGCGCACGCCTTCTGTTTCGCAATCCAGTAATAGGGCGCGTCATGCCCCATATCGGCCTTGCCCTCGCGAATGGCGTCGAACATCTCGAACGCGGGAACGAATTCTCCTGCGGCGAACAGTTTCACGGTCATCCGCCCGTCCGACATGGCGGAAATGCGGTCGGCAATGCGCTGCGCCGCAGTGCCGACGCCAGGGAAGTTCTTTGGCCAAGTTGTCAGCATGCGCCACCGCACCCGGCCTTGCGCAATGGCCGGGGCCGGAAACGCAGCAGCGGCGGGCGCGGCCGCCGCACCGGCCAGAAATGCCCGGCGCGTGTTCTTTTTCTCGTCCATGGGTCTTACTCCCCCTATTCCATCCGCAATGTGGCGATAAAGGCGAGAACATCACCGATTTCGCCGCGGGAAATCTGCTTTCCGCCCGGCCAGTGCGGCTTTTTCAACGCCGATTTGATGGTCTCGGCGTCGTAGGTCGTGTCATCGGTCGCCAACTCCATGAAGGACGGCCCCAGCCGCGCCCCGCGATAATAGTCCGGTACTTCATGGCAGCCTGCGCAGCGCTCGACCACCAGTTCGCGTCCGCGCGCCGGGTCGCCGGCGCTGAACGCCGAAGCGGACGGTGCCGCGACACACAGCGCGCCGAGAACGGCGCCCGCATATATCAGGGAACCTTTCTTCACGATCGTTTCTCCCACCCTGCCAAAATCATGCTGCCTCTATAGCAGCGTTGCCGCACCATTGCAGGGCAAATCCGGCACGCGCCGCAACGCGCTGCCCAACCGGAAGGGAACAGTCGATGTGCGGGGGGAAACGGAAGAATGTCCCGCCGGACGGATCAATACCGCGCTTTGCGCAACAACACATAGAATGCGCCGCCGCCGCCATGGCGCTGGCGGGCAGGCGCCGTCGCGAGAACCCGTGCGGCATTTGGCGGCTCCGACAGCCAGCGCGGCGCCATGCGCCGCAACACTCCGGTCTCGCCGCCGATAACGCCCTTGCCGGTGATCACCAGCACGCATCGCCGACCTTCCGCCTGCGCCCGCGCCAGCGTGCGCGTCAGCGTGCGGTGCGCCTCAGCCTGGGTCATTCCGTGCAGGTCAAGCCGCAAGTCGATCCGGATCAATCCGCGGCTCAGCCGCTGTGCTGTCCGCTTGTCTGTGCCTCCGGCGGGCGGCGCGGCAGATGGTACGTGCGCCTCGCGGCGTTCCGGCGCCGCGGCGTTCGTTTCCGCGTTGGGTGCGGCGGGGGGCGGCAAGCGGCCCCGCAACGGCTGGTCCCGGGCCGTCGCGCGCCGCCACAGGTCAAGGTCTTCGTCGGTCAGGACCGGGTTGTCATCGGCGTCGGCCAGCGGCACCGGCTCGCCTGCGGAGACGGCGCGTTCCCACAAGGCGCGTTCATCGTCGGCAAGAACCCGCCGCCCCCGGTCCTTCCTAGAGGTCATCGACAAGGATCAGATGCAGTCGCCGCGGACCATGCGCGCCGAGTTCGATCTTGAGGCCGATATCGCCGGTGCGGGAGGGGCCGGTCACATAAGTCAGCGTCCGCGGCAGCCCCGCTTCGCGCACTACCTGCCAGACATCCTCCAACGCGCTATACACGCGCGAGGCCGGAATCACCACCAATTGCGTTTCCGGGACGAAACTGGACAAATGCGGGGTATCTACATCGCCGGCCATCACGACCGACCCCGTTTCGGCGATCGCCGCACAGGCGTGCGACAGCCCCACCAGATCCTGCTCGCCATGTGCGCCGCGCCGTACTTCCAGCGCCGGGCGGCGGTCCCACGGCACATGGTCGAACAGCGGATCGGGCGCGGCGAGGATAGACGCCGGCAGGTTGCGCCCGGCGAGATAGTCTGCGACGGCCGCGGGCAGCGCTTCAAGGTCGCGAATGCGCGCCACGGTTGCGCTCACCGCTTCCGCCTGCGTCTGAAACAGGTCGAGTCGGGACGCGGCTTCTACCTGTCCGCGCGCAGGCACCAACTGGCTGTTGTTGCCGGCCATGCGCGCATCGAGGCGCTGCGCCGTTGCCGCATCGAGCCGTCCCCTGCCGAGATTGTCGCGGACTGCCCGCAATATGCTGTCCCGCGCCCCGCTCATTGCCGCCTGCCTCCTTGCGACCGGGCCCATTGCGACTGGAACGTGCCGCCCTCCGGCGCCGGAAGATCGCGGCCCTGTGTCCATCCGCCGGCGCCGGGCAGGTGCCGCAGCCGGCCTCGCCGTCCCGCCGCGAGCGCCAGAATGCGGGCCGCTGCCCGCGCCGCGAGGCGGTATAGGTGCGGGCGCCGCACCATCCATGACCAGAAGGCCAATGCCCAGCGCTGGCGCGGCGGGGTGAGGCGCCGGGTGAACTCTTCCGCCCGCCAGCGGCGCATCAGGTCAGGCAGCGGAATGCGCATCGGGCACACTTCCGCGCAGCGCCCGCAAAATGTCGAGGCATTTGGCAAGTGTCCGCCCGCATCGACGCCGACAAATGCCGGAGTGAGCACCGCGCCGATGGGGCCGGGATACACCCAACCATAGGCATGTCCGCCAACGGCGCCGTAGATGGGGCAATGATTCATGCACGCGCCGCAGCGAATGCAGCGCAGGACTTCCTGAAATGCCGTGCCAAGCAATTTGCTGCGCCCATTGTCGAGCAGCACCACATGTACTTCCTCGGGGCCGTCGCTTTCCCCTTCGCGGCGCGGCCCCGTGGCGACGGTGGTATACGCTGCCATGTCCTGACCGGTGGCCGAACGGGCGAGCAGACGCAGCAAGGTCGCCGCATCGTCCAGACTCGGCACCACCTTTTCGATGCTCGCCAGAATAATATGGACGCGCGACAGGCCCTGGACGAGGTCGGCATTGCCCTCATTGGTGACGATCACTGCCGACCCGGTCTCCGCAACGAGGAAATTCGCGCCGGTGATCCCCACATCGGCGCGGAAATAGACGCTGCGCAGCACGTCCCGCGCCTCGCCCACAAGCGCTGCGCCCTCGCTCTTGCGGCTTTGTCCCAGATGCGCATGGTGCTCGTGGAACAGGTCCGCAACCTGCGTCACCGTCTTGTGCACAGCCGGGCCGATGATGTGGCTCGGCGGCTCATCTGCCAACTGCACGATATATTCGCCGAGATCGGTCTCGATGACCTCGAAACCGGCCGCTTCCAGATGCGGGTTGAGGCTGATTTCCTCTCCGATCATGGACTTTGCCTTGGCAATGACGCGCGCACCGGCGCTTTTGCACAGCCCGGCGATCAGATCGCGCGCTTCCTCCCCATCGCCCGCCCAGTGCACCGAGACGCCGGCGCTGGTTGCTGCTGTTTCATAGGCTTCGAGGTAATGATCGAGATGTGCGAGCACATGGTCCTTGATGGCCTTCCCGCGGTCGCGCAGCGCATCGAATTCGGGCAGGCGCTCAATCGCCCGTGCGCGATTGCCGGAGAAATTGACCTGCAGCGTCTCCAGCGCCTGCCTCAGGTCCGCATCCGCCAGCGCGCTGCGGCTCTTCTCCTTGAATTGCGGGGTTTCAAGGCGCATCAGCCGGCATTCCCGGCGATGGGCGGCTGGCCGGTCCGGTCGGCAAGTACTTCGGCGACATGACGAACGGCGATGGGACTCCCCTCGCGCGCCAGCTTGCCTGCGAGATTGAGCAGGCATCCCATATCGCCGGCCAACAGCACCTCCGCGCCCGTAGCCCTAGCCGCTTCCGCCTTGTTAGCCGCCATACGCAACGAAATCTCGGGATATTTCACGCAGAACGTGCCGCCAAACCCGCAGCATTCGTCCGTGTGGGCCAGTTCGTTGAGCGCCAGCCCGCGAACGGTCTTCAGCAAATTGCGGGGCTGTTCGCGAATTCCGAGTTCGCGCAGCCCGGAACAGGAATCGTGATAGGTCACGACATGATCGAACTGCGCATCGACCGCATCAACGCCGCAGACATCGGTGAGAAAGGACACCAGCTCCCATGTTCGCTGCGCCATTGCTTCGGCGCGCGCCTTCCATTCCGGTTCATCGTCAAACAGTGCCGGGTAGTGCTTGCGGATCATGCCCGCACAACTGCCCGACGGCGCGACCACATGCTCGAACGGCTCAAAGGCTGCGATTACCTGCCGCGCCACTGCGCGTGCGGTCGTGAAATCGCCGGAATTGTAGCCCGGCTGCCCGCAGCAGCTCTGCACCGGCACACTCACCCGGCACCCGGCGCGCTCCAGCAAGGCCGCTGACGCGAAACCGACACTCGGCCGAAACAGGTCGACCAGGCAGGTCACGAACAGCCCCACATGACGGCGCGTTTCGGTCATCGCCTCTCCATCCTTCGCATTCATGACTTGTGATTGCCGCTGCAGGTCCTGTTGACTGCCGACCGTGAGCGTCTGTTTCCGGTCACTCCGGCAGAACGCTCCGGGTGTCGTCGTCGGCTCCTGCATCAGCAGTTAGAAAATCAGCGTTCGATGGGCCGCCCGTATCGCTGCTCTTGGCCGACAATTGCGACCGCGCGGCATCAATCTCGCCGTCCATAGCCGCACTGTCCGCCTTCAGCTCGATACTCCAATCCTCGACCCTGGCGCCGAGGGCTGCGATGTCCGCCTTCAAATCCGTTCTCATATCTTCGACCCTGGCGTCGAGGGCGGCGATGTCCGCCTTCAATTCGGTATGCAGGGAGCTCAACTCCGACCGGCCCGTATTCATCTTGCTGTCGAACTTGTGACCCAGTTCATTGATTTCCTTGTGCAGCCAGGCGGTGATGCCAAGCACCGTAATGACCGGCATCACCGCTGCTTTGGCCCATCCCGGCATGTTCCACGTCGTCACGCCACATCTCCGTGCTTGGCGGCCACCGCTGCACCGTTCATTATGGCGCGCGGTCCCACGATTGCCAATGCCCGCCACCTTGTTTCACCATTGCAAGCGCCATGAACGACACGAATCCATCCCCCTCCGACTCACCGGTGCGGATCCGGCGAGCCCTGCTCTCCGTCTCCGACAAGACCGGCCTTGTCGACTTCGCCCGTACCCTCGCGCGGCATGACGTCGAAATCCTCTCCAGTGGCGGCACGGCGCGTGCGCTTCGCACCTCCGGCCTCGCCGTCGCGGATGTGAGTGACCACACGGGCTTCCCGGAAATCATGGATGGGCGGGTGAAAACCCTGCACCCTGTCCTCCATGGCGGCCTTCTGGCGAGGCGCGACGATGACGGGCACCGCGCCGCCATGGATGCTCACGACATCGCGCCCATCGACCTGCTCGCGGTCAATCTCTATCCCTTTGAGCGCACTGCCGATGCGGGCGGAGATTTCGCATCGTGCATCGAAAATATCGACATCGGCGGACCAGCGCTGCTGCGCTCGGCGGCCAAGAACCATGCCCACGTCGCCGTCCTGTCCGACCCGTCCGACTACGAGGCTGCTGCCGCGGCGCTTGATGTCGGCAATGGCACCCTTGACGCCGCGCTGCGACAGCGTCTCGCATGGGCGGCATTTGCCCGCACCGCGGCGTATGACGCCGCCATATCGACCTGGCTGGCCGACCGGCTGGACATGGACGCCCCCTCGCGAATGACTGTATCGGGCACTGCGGGGCAGGCGCTGCGTTATGGTGAAAACCCCCATCAGCGAGCCGGCTTCTACCACTCCGGCGCGGCCGCCTCGGCCGCCGCTGCGCGGCAGATTCAGGGGAAACCGCTCAGCTACAACAACATCAATGACGCCGATGCCGCATTCGAACTGGTCAGCGAATTCGACGCTCCGGCCGCGGTCATCGTCAAGCACGCCAATCCCTGCGGGGCCGCGTGCGCTGACGATCCTGCTGCCGCGTATCATGCTGCACGGATATGCGATCCGGTGAGCGCGTTCGGCGGCGTGGTTGCATTCAACCGCCCGCTCGATGCCCAGGTCGCAAAGGCCGTGTGCGAGATTTTCACCGAAGTGGTCGTCGCGCCGGCTGCCGATGACGCGGCGCTTGCCGTCTTTGCCCGGCGCGGGAATCTCCGTTTGCTCCTGACCGGCGGCCTGCCCGACCGCGAAGCGCGGGCACGGCTCATACGCTCGGTAGCCGGCGGGCTGCTGGTTCAGGATCGCGATACGCGCCGCATCACGCCGACTGACCTCAGAGTGGTAACCCGGCGTCAGCCGACCGCACGAGAGCTTGAAGACATGCTGTTTGCGTTTCGGGTCTGCAAGTTCGTGAAATCCAACGCCATTGTCTATGCGAAGGATGCCGCGACCGTCGGCATCGGCGCTGGCCAGATGAGCCGCCTGGATGCCGCGCGCATTGCCGCCCGCAAGGCGCGTGACGCAGCCGCCGCCGCGGGCGAGCATATCTCCCGCATTGCAGGCGCAGTGGTTGCGTCAGATGCGTTTTTCCCGTTTGCCGACGGGTTGGCGGCGGCAGCCGACGCGGGTGCGACCGCGGCCATTCAGCCCGGCGGATCGGTTCGCGATGAGGAAGTGACAGCCCTGGCTGACTTGCGCGGAATGGCGATGGTGTTTACCGGCGTCCGCCATTTCCGCCATTGAGCGCCGCCGGGGCGCCTGCGCTCAGCCGCCGAAGCGCAACGACTGAACCAGATTCACCAGCACGACCTGGCGGAGAAACACGATCGCAATCAACGCGATCAGGGGTGACAGGTCCAGCCCTCCCATGGGCGGCACAAAGCGCCGGATTCTCCCCACCACCGGTTCGGTGAGCCGGTGCAGCGTGCTCCCGAACATATAGACGAGGTTGTTGCTCTGATTGACGACGTTGAATGCCACCAGCCAGCTCAGTATCGCGCTGGCGATGATGATCCACATGTAGAGCGCAAGGAGCCAATCAACAAAGCCGACAAATTGAATCATGGCGCAACCGGAACAAGGGGATTTACGTTTGTGAATCGGAAGTATATATCATGCGCCGCCATGGGGCCGTAGCTCAGTCGGGAGAGCGCGACGTTCGCAATGTCGAGGTCAGGGGTTCGATTCCCCTCGGCTCCACCATTCCCGTCGGCACTAAATCACACCGTCGGCGCGCAATTCGGCAATTGCCGCATCCTCAAGGCCGAGAACGCTGCCAAGAACCTCGTCGGTGTGTTCGCCGAGCATCGGCGCCGACCCCCGGTAGGCGACGGGTGTTTTGGAAAATCGCAACGGACTGCCCGAATGCGCGACCGCCGCGCCGCTGCCATGCGGCAGCACCACCTTCATGCCGCGATGCGCGACCTGGGGGTCGGCGAATACCTGTGCGACATCATTCACGGGCGATGACGGCACATTCGCCGCCGCAAACCGCCCCAGCCAATCTGCGCTGGCGCGCCCGCGCAAGGCGGCCGACAGCGCATCATTGAGCGCGTCCCGGTTCCGCAAGCGGCTGCTATTGTCCGCAAAGAGCGGGTCGGCTGCGAGTGCCGGCCTGCCCACCACATCGCATAGACGGGCAAACTGGCTGTCATTGCCGACCGCGATGACGATATGCCCGTCACTGGTGGCGTAGAGTTGATACGGTGCGACATTGGGATGGGCATTGCCCATGCGCGGAGGCGGTGCCCCGCTGACAAAATAGTTCGACGCCATCATCGACAGCATGGCGACCGTGGAATCGAGCAGGGCGAGGTCGATATGCTGGCCCACTCCGGTGCGGTCGCGGTGGGTGAGCGCAGCCTGGATCGCCACCACCGCATACATCCCGCAAAACAGGTCGCTGACGGCAAGACCCGCTTTTTGCGGGCCGCCGCCAGGGCGGTCGTCGGGTTCCCCGGTCAGGCTCATCAACCCGCCCATGGCCTGGATCATGAAGTCATAGCCGCCGCGCGGGGCATAAGGGCCGGTCTGGCCGAAACCCGTGATCGAACAATAGACCAGTCCCGGTGCTTCCTTGCGCAGGCTCTCATGATCGAGGCCGTAGCGAACCAGACCCCCGACCTTGAAGTTTTCGATCAGCACATCCGACTTCGCCGCCAGGGCGCGAATCAACGCTTGCCCGCGCGGTGCCGAAATATCCACCGTGATCGATTTCTTGCCGCGATTGGCGCTGATGAAATAGGCGCTTTCTTCGGTCGGCGCCCCGTCCGGCCCGCCGAGAAACGGCGGCCCCCATTGGCGCGTATCGTCCCCCGCTCCGGGTCGCTCCACCTTGATGACGTCGGCGCCGAGATCGCCCAGTGTCTGCGCCGCCCAGGGACCGGCGAGAATGCGCGACATGTCGAGCACGCGCACATGGGCAAGCGGCCCGGTCATCGTGGCACCACCCTCACACCGCGTCAGATTTGTACCGAGAACCCGCCATCCACGGGTATGGCAGCGCCGGTGATGAAGTCGGATGCCGACGCTGCCAGGAATACGGCAATGCCCGCCATATCCTGCGGCACGCCCCAGCGCCCGGCCGGCGTGCGCGCCAGAACGCGCTCATGCAGCCCCTCCACCTCGCGCCGTCCGCGGCGGGTCAGCGCCGTGTCGATCCAACCCGGCAGCACGGCATTGACCTGAATTCCATATTCGGCCCATGCGGTCGCCGTAGCCTTGGTCAATTGCACGATGCCGCCCTTGCTCGATGCATAGGCCGCGGTGAACGTGGCGCCGAAAATCGACATCATCGAGCCGATATTGATGATCTTGCCCGCCCCGGCCTCGCGCATAGGCTCGAACACAGCCTGCGAGCAAAGGAACGCCGCCGTCAGATTGATATCCAGCACCGTGCGCCATTCGTCCAGTGTCAGGTCTTGCGGCAGCTTGCGAATATTGGTGCCCGCATTGTTCACCAGAATATCCAGCCGGCCCCACCGCGAAAGCGCCTCCGCCACCGCAGCCTGGGCGGCCTCGGGCGCCGTGAGATCGGCGGCGAATGCTGCTGCTCCCTCGCCGAGTTCCTTCACCGCCCCGGCATTTTTTTCCTCATTGCGCCCGACTACCAGGATGCGCGCGCCGGCGCCTGCGAGCCCCCGCGCCATGCCGAGACCGATACCCCCATTGCCACCGGTAACCAGCGCCACCCGACCGTCCAGATCGAACATCTTTTCCCTTTCGGCCATGTGTGTTCTTCCCTCCGTAGCCCTGCGGCTCAGTCGAGCAGTTTCTTCACCGCGCCGAACAGCGCGCTGTCCGGGTTTTCTAACTCGTCCAGGATGTCGAAATGGTGCCGCGCGCGAATTTCAAGATAGGCCGCCGGATGGCCGGCATCGGCGAGCGCCGTCTGATAAGCTTGGCTCTGGCGGATAAATTCCGATGTCTCGCCCGCGCCCACGGCTATGGCGATCGGCGGGCAAACCGCCGGCAGGTGGTTCAGCGGGCTGAGATCGCGCACCTCGTCCCACCCCAACTGAACCCATGGCTGCACGAACGTATAGGGGATCGGCGCCAGGTCGAACACGCCGCTGATCGGCAGCGCGCCCTTCACCAGATTGGCGGGGCGGCCATAGACGCCGGGCCAGTCAGTCGCCAGAAGCATCCCCGTCAAATGGCCGCCGGCGGAATGGCCGGAAACTGAAATCCGGGCCGGATCGCCTCCGTAATCGCCAATGCGGCGGTGCACCCAGGCCAGCGCCGCGCGGCATTGCCGCACGATCTCGCTGATCGAGACGGTCGGGCAGAGTTCGTAATTCACCACCACCACCACAGCACCGGCGGCGACCAGAGGCGGCGCTATGAAACTGAAATCACGCGCCGCAAAGCGCCGCCAATAGCCGCCGTGAATGAACACATGCACGGGCGAAGGGCCGCTGCCGGCGGGCGCGAAAATGTCGAGATATTCAGCGCGTGTCGGCCCGAAACGCACGCCCAGCGCGCCGTCCAGCGCCTCCCGGGCCTCGGCGCTGCGCGTGGCCCAGCCCTCGGTGATCGCTCCCGCTTCAGGAACCGCAAGGGTGAGGTTGTATTCGCGGTCAACATCTTCCACGGTCGCGAAATCACGATACGGCATGGCTGTCCTCGATATTCGTTGGGCGTTCGCTCGGCCTCGCGGCGCGTGTTTCAGAACGCCTCTTCATAGATCGCCAGCGCGTCGTCATAGGTTACTGCGCGCGGATTGTTGACGAGCAGACGCTGCTGTTTCATCGCCTCTTCCGCCAGCATGGGCAGGTGATTGTGGCTGATCCCCACCTGGCGCAGCCTGCTCTCGATTCCGAGGTCGGAAATGAGAGCCTCGAAACCCTCGATCAGCCGTTCCGCCGGCTCCGGCTCGGAACCGGACAGGGTCGGAATGGCGAGCGGCGCCACTTCCGCATATTGCGCTTTCGCCGCCGGGATGTTGAACCGCATGACATGCGGCAGCACAAGCGCGTTGGAAAGGCCGTGCGCGACATGAAAATGCCCGCCGACCGGATAGGCGAGGGCGTGCACCGCCGCACAGGGTGCGTTGGAAAACGCCATGCCCGCCAGCATCGATCCGAGCAGCATATTGGCGCGCGCCTCCTTGTCCCCGCCATCCTCGCAGGCGCGGCGAATATTCGCGCCCAGCAAAGACAGGGCGCGCTGCGCCAGCACGTCCGAAACCGGGTTTTTCTTGTGCCGCGTCGTATAGGCTTCCAGCGCGTGCACCATGGCGTCAACGCCCGTCGCTGCCGTCACATGCCGCGGCAGACCGACGGTCAACTCCGCGTCCAGCACTGCCCAGTCGGCATAAAGCATGCGCGAGACAACCCCCATCTTGGTGGTTGCGCCGGTGGTCACAATGGCGATCGGGCTCATTTCCGAGCCCGTACCTGCGGTAGTCGGCATCTGGACAAGCGGCAAGCGTCCGCCGCGCGCATTCTCCACGCCATAGGCGTCCGCCAGCGGCTGGTCCGACCTTGCGAGAAACGCTGCCAGCTTGGCGACATCCATCGAACTGCCGCCGCCGCAGCCCACCACGCCGTTCACGCCCGCTTCACGCGCCAGCGCTGCCGCCGCCAGAACCGTCGCTTCCGGCGGGTCCGCTTCGACCTTCGCAAATACGGTGACGGCAATCCCCGCTTCGGCAAGGCTTGCTTCGGCCGCGCCGGTCAGCCCGAGCGCGGCGATCCCCGGGTCGGTCACCAGCAGGATGCGCTCAATCCCCAGCTCACGCGCGATTTCCCCCAGCCGCGCCGACGCGCCGGGTTCGGACACGAACGACCCAACGGTGTGAAATTCAAAGCCTGTCATTACGCCGCCTTTCCTTCCGCTTCGTTCGGCACCCATTTCAGGATATGGCGGCCTACCGCCACCGTCTCGCCACGCTGGTTGGTCACCGTGATCTCGGAGTGACTGCGCCGCTTCGCTGCATCCACCTCGGCAATCCGGTACACCACCTCCACCGTATCGTTGATATAGACCGGCGCGATGAACCGCACACGGTCATAACCCAGCGACACCGGCGTTTCGGGGCCGTCCTTGCTGCCTGACTTTTCGATCATCAGCGACGAGGTAGTGGACATGAACCCCACCAGCAGCGCCCCGTGGGCGATGCGCCGCCCATAGGATGAGCGTTTCATATATTCCTCATCCACATGATTACCGGCGAAGTCGCCCGTTATGCCGGCAAACATATAGATATCGGACTCCCCCACGGTCTTGGAAAACCGCACCTCGTCGCCGACCGCGACATGGAATCCCGTCATTCCGCCCGTCCTTCCGCACTGGCGCGCACAACGCCGGCCGCCGCCAGTTGTTCGACTGCCGCAGCACCATAGCCGATTTCGCCCAGAATCTCCGCCGAATCCGCGCCCAGCGGCGGCGGGGCGCGGCGAACTCCCGGGCGCACACCGTCATACAGAACCGGATGCGCAAGCAGCGTGAGGGGGGCGCCGCCGGCGCTCTCTGCGGTCACGAACGAGCCGTTATGGCGAACCTGCGGGTCCGCCATGACTGCGTCATAGTCATTGACCGGCGAGAACCACAGGCGCTCGCGCTGCAGCCGTTCGCCAAGCGCCGCATTGGTCATGCCGGCCACCGCATCCTGAATCTTCGCCGCGAGCTCCGCGCCGCGTTCATAACTCTCCGATTGCCCGATGGCTGACAGTTCGGGCAGGTCGAGCGCCCTGGCCACTGCCGCCATCGGCCCCAGCGAAATCGCCATGTAGCCGTCCGCAGTGCGGTAGACACCGTAGGGCGCAGGAAAATACCACCCGCCGAGCGGCGCCTCGGGGCGCGTGTCCCGCGGCGGGCCGTTGGCAAAACACACCAGCGATTCCATTTGCACGTCGAGGGCCGATGACAGCAGGTCTACATCCACCCGGCATCCCTCGCCGGTGCGTTCGCGCCGGAACAGCGCCGCAAGAATAGCCATCGCCAGCAGGGCCGCCCCGTGATGGTCGGCGACCGTCACGCCTGCCGGCATGGGCGCCTGCCCGCGCGCACCGGTGACATGCGCCAACCCCGACAGCGCCTGAATCACAAGGTCCTGGCCAGGGCGTTCGCTATACGGGCCGTCGCGCCCGAAACCCGATGCGGCGGCATAGATGATGTCGGGCTTGATTGCCCGTGCGGCCTCATGGCCGAAGCCCAGCTTGTCGGCGACGCCGGGGCGGAAATTCTCGCACAGCACATCTGAGCGGGTGATCAACCGGCGCAGGATCTCCGCCGCTTCCGGCGCTTTCAGATCCAGCGCCAGTGACCGCTTGTTGCGGTTGGCGCAGACCTGCAACATCGTTTCGCCGTCAACCCGCAGATTGGCGCCGCCCCATTGGCGCTGAAATGCGCCGTCCACCGGCTCCACCGCTATGACATCGGCGCCGAGGTCGCCGAGCGCCTGCATGGCCATCGGACCCAGCAGAAAGTGATTGAAGCTGAGGATGCGGATTCCTTCAAGCATGGCGCGTTTTCCTCACACCGGGTCCGGTCGGTAAAGCATGGCGACCGCCGTGCCGTCTGCATCGGCATGGCCGCGCTGCACCATCAGGCGGTGCAGCTCCGCCGCAGTCACGGTCATGGGCATGGCGGAAGCCGTTTCGCGCGCCAGACCGGCCACCGTGTCAAGGTCTTTCAGCATGGTGCGAATATAGGATTCGACGAAAAAATCCCCCGCCGCCATCTTTGGAAAAAACTGTTGCAGCAACAGGGAATCAGCCCGCCCGCCCGCCAGTGCTTCGGGCAGGCGCGCAGCGTCGATACCGGCGCGCAGCGCCAGGCCCGCAGCTTCGGCGAGCACCGCGACGCCGCACCCGACAATCGTCTGATTGATCAGCTTTGCAGTCTGCCCGGCGCCTGCCGGACCCATCAGTGTAAAGCGCTGCGCCAGCGTCGCTACGACAGGTTGGGCGCGCGTGAAATCTTCTTCTGTGCCGCCTGCCATCACTGTCAGGCGACCGCTCTCCGCCCCCGCGACGCCGCCCGACACGGGAGCGTCGAGCCAGCGCATTCCCGTATCGGCTTCCAGTCTCGCGGCCATGCTGCGGCACGCATCGGGGCGGATGGACGACATATCGACCAGAAGCTTTCCGGGGGCGCCGCCGGCGGCAACGCCATTCGGGCCGAACACCACCGCATCCACCGCCGCCGTGTCCGAAAGGCAGGTAAAGACGATATCTGCCGCTTCCGCCACCGCGGCCGCGCTCGGCTGCACTTCGGCCCCGCACGCGGTAAGCGGCTCCAGCTTGGCCGGCGTGCGCCCCCACACCGCAAGTGAGTAGCCTGCCGCCAGCAGCCGGGTAGCCATGGGCGCGCCCATCAGGCCGAGACCGATATAGCCCAGGCGTGTCGTACTCCGTTCCGTCATGGCTCCTCTCTTGTACAGCAGTATCGCCGCCACCAGCATAGCAAGGCTGTTTCGGCGGTGCAGCATCCCCGGTGCTCAGCGGCTGTATGCCGGGAAGCAACGCGGTAATGTCTTGAAGGATAGTTCATGACGCGGTTGACATGAGCCATAATGTTATTCATGGAATCAATACACATTTGCTTCGGTGTATATAAACCACGGTTTGTAAAAGCAGTCCGTCATAATATGATGGAGAGACGTCATCCATGATGGGATAGTGCCATGAATACCAGACCCTTTGCCGCCGCGCTTGCGCTCGCTGCTTTCTGCCCCGCCGCGGGCGCTGTCGACCTCGACTCCTACGCCGATGCCGACGACAAGACGCTTGAGCAGTGCCTGCAGGTTGCGCTGGCGCTTTTCGGCGGCGATGCGCTCAATGTCGAATACAAGCTGGAAGACGGCCAGCCGATTTATGATTTCGATATTCTTGCCGTCGACGGCGTCCGTTGGGAGGTCGAGGTCAACGCAGAAAACGCGATGATCTGGGAAATCGAACGCGAGGTCGACAAGGACGACCCGCTGTTCGTCGAACGGGCAGCGGTGGATGAAGGAACCGCTCTTGCAGCCGCGCTCCGCATGTTCCCCGGCGAGGTGGAAAGCATCGAATACGGTGTCGAGACGGACGGCACAGTGGTTTACGAAGTCGATGTCGTGCTTGCCGGCGGCGGCGAGGTAAATGTGGAGATTGATGCCGCTACGGGCATCGTCACAGAAGCCAACCCTGAAATCTGGGAAATCGGCATAGGCGAATAACCCGCGCATACCTTTTCCTGCCGGGCGGCCGGTACTCCGGCCGCCTCTTCCCTCCCTTGTCGATGTGCGCGTGCAGCGCGCGGGCGCTTTGCACGCATGATGGCCGTATTCGAAGTCCTGTGTCTCATCCGCATAAGCTGCCTCCTCAGCGCAGCCAGGCATGATCATATGGTTTCTTGCAACCAGGATGTATGTAAAAAGCCAGAAAATGGTTATTTTCAACAATAATAGTAAAGTATATCTCAATCATTTGCACGTCAATTTCAGGGATATTATACGAAAAACCCCTCACAAGTCTTGACATAACTGGTTCCGAAACATAATCCCACACGGGATTATTGTAGGTATGACACATGTGTCGGGAGAGGAACCATGTTTATGGAGACCCGCGGCCTCCGCGGTATGCGCAGATTTGCGGCGGCATGCGCCGCAATGTTGCTGGCCGGTCCGGCGCTTGCGCAGGATGGCGGAGCACAGTCCTCCACCATAATCCTGCCGGACGTGGAAGTGATCGGCGCCACGCCGCTGATGGGCGCGGGAACACCTGTGGACGAGGTTCCCTACCGCGTGCAGGTCACCGACTCCGAGGAAATCCAGGCGGACATCCCCCTGACCATCTATGATTTCGTCAATCGCAACATGGCCGGCGCATCGGTTGTCGACGTCCAGAACAACCCCTATCAGCAAAACTTCAATTACCGCGGCTATGTCGCCGGCCCGTTGCTGGGAGAAAGCGTCGGCATTGCCGCGTTCATGAACGGCGTCCGCATCAACGATCCGTTCGGCGATGTTGTGCAGTCCGACCTGTTCCCGGAGATGGCGATCAGCCGCCTCGAACTCGGCAACGCCAACCCCGCCTTCGGCTTCAACGCGCTGGGCGGAGCACTCGCCATCCAGACCTTCACCGGGAAGAGCTACCAGGGCGCCGAACTCGCCCAGTCCCTTGGCTCGTTCGGGCGACTGCGGACGATGATGCGCGCGGGCACCGACCAGGGCATCTTCAATGGCTTCGTCGCACTCCAGCGCGACGAGGAAGACGGCTGGCGCGACGACTCGCCATCCGAACTGACACGCTTCTTCGCCGATGTCGGCGCCGAGAGCGAACGTGCGACTGTGAACGTGAACCTCTCCCTTGCCGACAACGACCTCATCGGCAACGGCCTGACGCCAATCCAGCTCTATGAAGTTAACGACGCTGCCTTCTTCACCAGCCCCGACCAGACGAAGAATACGAACATGCTCATCTCGGGGCAAAGCAACATCTTCGTCAATGACCGTGTGTCCATCCAGGCTAATGCCTATGTCCGCCGCCTCCGCCGCAATACGCTGAACGGCGACGAAATCGATGCCGAAGACTGCGAATTCGGTGGCGATGATGACGATGACGATGAGATGCACGCCCATCACCACGACGATGATGATGACGACGATGATATGGCAGAGATGATACTCGCCCATGTTGAAGGGGCGCTCGGTGGAATGAGCCTGCTACCCCCCGGCTACATGCGCGGCACAGGCTTCGTCTGTGGCGAGGACGATGACGACGACGAAATGGCGGAAGGCGGACACGAGGAAGAAGAAGAGGAAAGCGAATACGCGATTCTCGTCGACGACCAGCAGAAAGCCATCGCCAGCTTCATGGAAGACGACGACTATATCGCGTATGGCGCGCTGAACCGCAGCACCACCCATAGCACGGTGTATGGCGGCAGTGTGCAGGCCCTGATCGACCTGCCTCTCGGCAACATGGACCACCAGCTCATCATTGGCAGCGGTGTCGACCGCGGCCGCACCGAATTCAGTTCCAACTCCGAACTCGGCGGAATGCTCGCCAACCGCGCCGTCACGGGCGCGCCCGGAGGCTTGCGCTACAACACGGGAGTTGTCGAAATCGAATACGAGCACGACGATGACGACGATGACGACAATGGCCATCACCATATGAACGGCCACAATGACGACGATGACGACGATAGCGGCCACATGCACAGCCATGATGACGACGATGACGATGATCACATGAACGGCATGGCCATGAACGGCAATGACGACGATGATGACGATGATGACGAAGGTGCCGAACACGGTGAGGCGCCGCCGGTCGATCTCGTCGCCGAAAACACCTATTTCCGCGTCTATGTCTCCGACACGTTCCATGTCAACGACCGGCTGGCGGTAACCGCCGCTGTGGCCGCCAACCATGCCGAGATCAAGCTGATCGACGAGTCGATCATCTGGAACGAGCACCAGACCGATCTCAACGGCAAGCACAGCTTCTTCAGCATCAATCCCGCCATCGGCGCCACCTACCGTCTCAGCGACGGCGCTGCGCCGATGTCGGTTTACGGCGGGTTTCGCCAGGCCAACCGCGCGCCGTCCCCTGCCGAACTGAGCTGCGCCGATCCCGAGGATCCCTGCAGTCTGCCCAACGCCTTTGTCGCCGACCCGCCGCTCGACCAGGTCGTCTCCCACACCTTCGAGGCCGGTCTGCGCGGGCGCCTGTCGGACGGCCGCATGGGCCCGCTCGGCGCCATAGACTGGAACGCCAGCGCGTTCGTCGCCACCAATTCGGATGACATTCTGTTCGTCGCCACCAGCGTCGCTCCCACCCGCGGCTATTTCCGCAATGTCGGCGATACGCGCAGGCAGGGCTTCGAACTCAGCCTGGATGGCCGCCGCGACAGGATCGACTGGTTCGTCAATTACAGCTATGTCGACGCCACTTTTGAGTCGCCGTTCAACGTGGTGTCGGAAGCGCATCCGAACGCCGATGACGGTCGCCTCCCGGTCGAGGTCGGCGACAAGATCCCCGGCGTTCCCGCGCACACCCTGGGCGCCGGCATCGCTATCGAACCCATCTCGGGATTGCGGCTGGGATCAAGCGTGCTCTACCGTTCCGGCGTGTATCGGCGCGCCGACGAAGGTAACTTCCTGGGTGAAACCGACGGCTACACAACCGTCAATCTCAATGCCAGCTATCGTGTTTCCAACTGGCTGGAAGTGTTCGCCCGCGCCGAAAACATCTTCAACGAGGACTATGAGACATTCGGCATTGTCGGCGAGGCAGGCGATGAAGTGCCGATCAGCGAATTGAATAACGGCGAATACGGGCCGATCTTCCTGTCCCCCGGTCAGCCCTTCGCCGCCATGTTCGGCGTTCGGCTGCTGCTGAACTGACCATACCGCACCGGGGAGCGGCGTTTTCGCTCCCCGGCCTGGTCGCACCCGAACATGAAGGCCGTCAGACCGGCACTGCCGGTCTGACGGCCGTCTCTCCTGTATGTCCGCCCATAACCGGTATCGCAACCCACAGGAAATGACCGGCAGCGCCCGGGTCTCCTCGCCGCAACAGATTGCCGGGAAGACAATCAGCGTGCTATGAGTGCCGTTATGGGAATAGCGTGCAATTTCGGTGCGGTGGATTTCGAAACCGCGAATACCCGGCCGGACAGCGCCTGCGCCGTCGGTCTGGTTGTGGTGCGCGCTGACCGCATACACACATGGGGGAGCCTGATTCGCCCGCCAACCCGGGATTTCTGGTTCACCAATATTCACGGCCTCACATGGCAGGATGTGCGCAGCGCCCCCCTGTTCGCCGATTTGTGGGCCAGACTGTCCGCTGTGTTCGCCAGTCTCGATTTTCTCGCGGCGCATAACGCCCGCTTCGACCGCCGGGTGCTCGACATGTGCTGCCGCCGTTACGGGCTGGCCCCGCCGCGCCAGCGGTTCTTCTGCACCGTCAACATCGCCCGCGATGTCTGGGGAATTCGCCCGACCAAACTGCCCGATGTATGCCGCGCCCTCGGCATTCCGTTGCGGCATCACGACGCCAGGTCCGACGCTCTTGCCTGCGCGCGCATCGTGCTCGCCGCTCTCCGCCGCGGCTGGCGACCCTAGCGGCAGCACCCGTGCCAGCGAACCGGCCTGCGCCCGACCACGTGATCGATTGCTGGATTTTCGATCTCGACAACACGCTGTACCCCGCCGAAACCAATCTCTTCGGCCAGATCGACGTGCGTATGCGCGAATATATCTCGGCCGCCCTTGATCTCGACGGGGAAGCCGCGCGCCAGGTCCAGAAAAGCTATTTCCGCCAATACGGCACAACGCTGCGCGGAATGATGGTCAATCACGACGCTGACCCGTTCGCGTTCATGGATTATGTGCACGATATCGACCATTCGGTTCTTAAGCCGGCGCCTCTTCTGTCGCGGGCGCTGGCTGCGCTGCCGGGCCGCAGGCTTGTCTTCACCAACGCCTCCACAAGGCACGCACAGCGCGTGCTCGAACGCCTCGGCATAGAAAATCATTTCGAGGCCGTATTCGATATTGCCGCCAGCGGCTTCATCCCCAAACCGAATGATGAAGCCTATGACCGCCTCATCGACCGCCACGGCGTGTGCGCAGACCGTGCCGCATTCTTCGAGGATTCCCTGGCCAATCTCGCCCCCGCCGCAGCGCGCGGCATGATGACCGCCTGGATGCGCAACGGGCGCGACGCCTCGGTCGCCGCCGGGGTAGACCACGTTGTCGACAGCCTTGCTCCGTGGCTGATGCAATTCACCGGCGGCCATCGGCAAGCACGCTGACGCACCCGCCATACCCAATCTTCAGGGAGACCAACACATGACGCCGGGCGACCTCCAAACCGCCGTGGAAGCAGCATGGGACGCACGCGAGTCCATCGGCCCGCAAACCACCGGAACCGCGCGCGACGCCGTGGCCGACGCGCTGAACGGTCTCGATAGCGGCCGACTGCGGGTCGCGGAAAAGCGGGACGGCGCCTGGCGCGTCAATCAGTGGCTGAAAAAAGCGGTGCTGCTCTCGTTTCGCCTCAACGACATGACCACCTATGCCGGCGGACCCGGCGGCGGCGCATGGTGGGACAAGGTGGACTCCAAGTTCCACGGCTGGAAGGAACAGGATTTCCGTGATGCTGGCTTCCGCGCCGTGCCCAATTGCGTGGTGCGCCGCTCCGCCTACGTCGCGCCGGGGGTCGTCCTCATGCCCAGCTTCGTGAATCTGGGGGCCTATATCGACTCTGGCACCATGATCGATACTTGGGCGACTGTCGGCAGTTGCGCCCAGATCGGCCGCAATTGTCACATTTCCGGCGGCGTGGGCATAGGCGGCGTGCTGGAGCCGCTGCAGGCGGGGCCGGTGATCATCGAGGATAATTGCTTCATCGGCGCGCGCTCCGAAGTTGCCGAGGAGGTGATCGTCGAAACCGGCGCCGTGCTGGCCATGGGTGTCTATATCGGCGCTTCGACAAAGATCGTCGATCGCGCAACCGGCGCGGTGACTTACGGCCGCGTGCCGGCGGGGTCGGTTGTTGTGCCCGGCAGCCTGCCGGGCGCCGGCGGCGGTCCCGCCCTCTACTGCGCCGTGATCGTCAAGCAGGTTGACGAAGGCACCCGCGCCAAGACCTCCATCAACGAACTGCTGCGCGACTGAACCGCCCCCGCGGCAGCCGCTCGCACGCCTTCACCGGCGGGAAACGCATGACGATAAACACTGCTTGCTCCGGACTCCTCGCCGGCTTGTTTGCCCTGTGCTGTCTTGCGCTGCCTGCTTGCGGCGGCGGCTCGAGTGCGCCGGCACCGCAAGGCCCGCCCGTGGCGCAGCACGAAGCTCCTCCCCAGGCCGATATGCCCCCGGGCGAACCCGACTGGCAGGAAAACCCCACCGCGGGCGAACCTGACTGGCAGGAAAACCCCACCGCCGAAGACTTGCGCGATCACTGGCGTCCGTTGGACAGGGTCTTCGAGACGCTGGAGCTTGCGCCGCCCGGTCCGGGCGAGGCCGGACAGCGCAGCCAGACGCTGGCGACCTTGCTCGATAATGCCGACGGCTCCGCGGACAAAACTGCTGTTGTCTTCCGCAACATCCCGGCGGACGCCGTCAATATACTGGGCCAGCGGGACGGGATCACCTACGGACGCTGGAAGGACGGGCCCGCAGGTACGCTCAACATTGAGTTCGACTGGCGCTTTGCCCCCGATATCGACCAGCAAACGCGCGTGCAGATGGAACGCGTCGGCAAATCTTGGTCACGCCGTATACTGGATGATTTCGGTCTCCACACGATCGAGCCGGGAACCGGCTGGGAGCACAAGGGAGTGCATGCCGGCGCACAGCCGATCCTGGTCGATTTCGACGAGGAAGTGCCGGTGGACGGCGTGCTCGTCGTCATGCTGCATTCCACCGTGGACCGCCTGTCGTCCGGCGGCCCCAAGAGAGCCGACATCACGGATGACGACTACACGCCCTGGCTGGGATCGATCATGCTCACGCAATTTAGTATCGACGAGAGGGAAACTCTGGGGAATTTCTGGCTCACCCATGTCATGGCGCATGAACTCGGGCACGTCATCGGTGTCGTCGATCACACGGGCGGATGGTACGTACCCAGCTACGACCGCTATGTGGACCGCGCCAACCACACCTTTACCGGCCCCAGGGCGAGCGCGCTGAATGGCGGCCCCGTGCCGTTCCAATGGCTGGACTCCCACAGGCATGAGGTAGCGCCGCATACCCCCGGAAGCACCGTCGATTACGGACATCCCGGCGCGTGCGCCTCCATCATGGCCTATTGCAACGACTCTCTCGGATGGGGTCATGAACCGAGGGAACTCGACTTCGCCCTGCTTGACGATATGGGCTATGACATTCTCGATGCCGAAACCGCATCGAAACCCGAAACCTACGGCTATGGCGCCTGGGGCCGTTACAGCGCCTGGGGCGCCGGAGTCGAACGCCTCCTTCGCTATGACATTGTCGAAGCCGGCAACGGAGCCGACATAGCGGCTGTTGATCGACTCCGTGCGGACGCTGATTTCTTCGGCATCGCGCCGCCCGCCGGCCTCGCCGCCGCAAGCGGACCCTCGACATGGCGCGGATCGCTCATCGGCGTGGCGAGGGGGAGGGCCATGCTGCCGCCCGTTTTCGGCGACGCGGCACTCACCGTGGACCTCTCCACCTTGCAGGGCACCGCGCGTTTCGAGAACCTCACCATGGTGATTGACGGCCAGCCGATAACGATCCAACCGGGCGGACTCGCCTACAGCATCAGCATCGATGAAAACGGATTTTCCGACCCCGCCGGGCGCATCCAGGGCGCCTTCTTCGGCCCCGGCCACGAGGAAATGGCAGGAATTCTCGACGATCCTTTGTTGAACCTGTCGCTTCTCGCCGGCTTTGGCGGCGTCCGCTGACCGCGGCCGTTACCGGGTCCCGCAGTTGCTCATCGCAAGTGAAAAACTGTATGGTTACTTCCCGGAACAGCCCGTAAGTCGGCGAAATCGACCGAGGATTCAAATTTCGGCATATCTGCCGGGGGCTTTCGGGAACACACCGGGAAATATTGGGCGGAATCTCCGATGGCGAAGGATGAATATGACTTCGTGATAGTTGGCGGGGGGTCGGCAGGCTGCACAATGGCCGAACGCCTGTCCGAAAATCCCGATGCAAGCGTGCTTCTGCTTGAGGCTGGGAGGCCGCGACCGCCACCCCTTGATTCATATGCCGGTCGGCTTCGCCAGGATGACTGCACCCGCATTATTCATGACGGTAGAATTAGTTGTCGTACAGGCGAGTTTTTTCGCCCGGGGTTACGGGTTTTGCGTGGCTGATTTGTCTTGGTTGGGGGTTGGTGTTTGGGGCTGATCTGCGGCACTTGCCGCACCTATCAAGGCCCTTGAGCGGCGATGCGTTGGAGCATGATCGCGAGCATCGGCTGGTTTGGCGTATGCCGGGATATCGAGAGGGCGATACGGGATTTCCGCTGCTGAACCCGCACCGCGATTTTCAGGAATGTGGTGCGGATTGTATGGAATGTGGCGGTTCGCCAACGCGAGCGCCGTGATGCCGCGCTTCTGAGTTGCCAGAGCAGCCAGTAGGCTGCAGTGTGGAGGAACAGGCGGCACTGGTTGGCTTCCCAGCGATGGCATGAAGTGCGGTCGGACTGGGTGTAACGCTTGTGCTCCTTGATCATGTTCTCCATACGCCCGCGGACACAATAGACCTTCTTGTAGAGCCAGGCGGCGCGGCCTGTGAGATTGGTGACGATGAAGCGGGTGCACACGCCGTGCTTGATGGATGCCTCGACGCGGGCGATGATGCGGCGCGGCCTTGACCAGCTCTGGGCGGCATAGCTGGCCTGGTAACAGCGGCGCAGGGTCTTCTCGCCGCTTCGGGCGCGGCGGACAGCGGTATCTTCACCCCAGGGCCGGGCGATGTCGTGCAGGCGCGCATTGCCGGGTAATCCGAACATGTAGGGGCAGTTCCTCTGTTCGAGCAGGTCCATGACCTCCGGCGTCCCATAATGCCCATCGCCGCGCACCATGATCTCTGTTCGTGGCCACAGGGTGCGAATGCGTTGGATGACAAAGCGCAGCACACGCGCCGCCTCGACACCGGAAGGCCGCTTGCCCGGTCGCAGGACACAGGCAACCGGTTTGCCGCTCCGCGCTTCGTAGATGTGGATCGGTTGCAGGCACCGCCCGCCCGCATGGGTGCTGAACAAGGACAGTTGTTGAGCGCCATAAGTGCGGTCGATTGTGTCGTCGATGTCCAGCACGATGCGTTTCGGCACAGTGCGGTAGCTGTCGCAGAACAGGTCGATGAAGCGCTGCCCCATGCGCACCAGCGCGCGCCAATCGGGCAGGTTCTCAAACCGCGACAGGGTGGGTTGCGATGGCAGGCCGATCTCCGCCTCAGGCAGGCGCTCGCAGGCAATCTTGAGAGCCGGGTCGTGACGCAGCGCATCAAGGTCGTTGCAGTCTTCGTAGCCGCATGCAATGGCCATCATACGGGCCCGGATCATGGTGGCGTAATCGTGCCGGGTGCGCTCTGCGCGTCTTCGGTCGACAACGCACGACGCCATCAAGTTGGCGATGCCGAGCTTGCGTTCGATTTCACGCAGTATCAGCGCACCGCCGTTCGAAGACATGGCCCCGGCATCGAACCGGAGGTGAAGCGAGCGACCTTTCAAGGGTGACAAACCGGGGAGAAACGGCGTATGATCGGACATGGCGGGCGGGGGTTTCTGCGGTGTTGGCGTTATGGGCAGTTCGCATACCTATTCATACGCCGTTTCAATACCTTAGTCCACGCCCGCCAACCCATATAAATCCTCAACGTGAATTATTCGGGTTCAGGAGCTTCCGGCGGCGATATGCGAGCAAGTACGACCCTGCTCGCGGGCGGACGGCGAAACCCCCTGGAGGTTGCCATGGACCGGTGGCTCGACCGGGGCTTCGCCGGCCGGATTCTGTCGTGCGACAGCGCCGCGGCCCGAGCCTATGCAGCGGTCGCCTGAGACCGGCGCCTGGCCGTCCGTCCGATTGGCGGGGCGGATTGCCAGATCGTCGCCATATGCCGCTCGCGCAACACCGTATTGGTCACGCGCAATATGCCGGACTTTCAGGGCGCAGAGGTCGATGTCGTCAATCCCTGGCCGACGAGATGAGGAGAGGATTCGCCGCGCCCCCGTGACCTCTGAAACAGGAAGAAGCTATCACGGTCTTGGGAGGCGTGGCGCTTTCGTTGCCTCGGCAGAAGTGTACTTGGCAACGAATTTCTACTCGATTCCAACCACTATTGTCCTGTAAACATTAAGATTACAAGAAACGCCAATTACGATTAATCCGTTCCAGGAATCGTGTTTCAGCCAATTCTCGAACGCTCAAAACGACTACATCTAGTTTCATTCCCGAAAATCTTTTGCAAAACTCGTTCTCAACACATCTCACCTGTGTCGAAATACTTCTTCTATCAGCATCGTCCCGATATACCAAGAGAATATCAACATCCTCAGGATCTTTGCTTTCAAGCGCAGAACCAAAAACATAACCACCACAAACAACACCACGGAATCGTTCTTTCAATTCTTCTATATACTCTTGTAATTCATTCATCTCACTTCCTCATGACAAAAAATATAAAATTCGTTTTGTGTCATAGGCCTCGCTCCTAACTGTTCTGCGTGCTGAAAAGCTTCCCCGCTAAATTTTCCTCCGTTCCAGTTGAACAAATTAACAATTGCCAGATCCTTCTCTGGTGCGATTCCCAGCATAACCGCATGGGATACCACGTACTCATACACAAAAACAACTTTCCATTGTCCGTTTAAGCAAAATCGTGTCACATTTGTCACATCGAACTCATACTGTATGTCGTTTGACTCCAACCATCTTAGTATCCACACCAAGTTCTCCAGCCGCAGTCTGGTACAAATATTACTAAAGCATCTGTTTTGCCAAAATATTTGCTGCACCCTTGGTCGATCTGACAAGGATAGTGTAATGGGGCGCCCAACTTCATTGTAGCTCAGTACCGGTTCTGGCGTAAAGACCAGATCAGGTGAACGGCCTTCATTTTGCAAAAGTCTAATGAAATTCTGTAAGGCCCCTACGTTGGGAGCGAACGCAGTATCAACTTCTTCTATTCCGAATATGGAATTCAATTCAGATGGGAAAAAGTTAGATCGAACCTCTTTGGGGTGACCTCTTGTTTCCTTAAATTCTTCTACATGAGCTACGAATCTTTCTACTATAGATCTGTTTTCGCAATGGAATAAATGACTGTTGAGAGAAAACAATTCTACCAACTTCTGATTGTTTGCTATGATTTCTGGTTCTTTTTTTCTCCACATGAAGTTTTTTATGCTTCCATTTGGCTGTTGACTATTTGGGCCAAAAGATTTGAATATTCCGAGATTTTTTGTCAAGATTGGAGAGACTTTATTCTCAAATTCAACGAATGAATTGAACCTTTTATTGAATATAGCTCGGATTTTATTGTTTCTATCATCCTTCCATTGCCTCAATAAATCTTCGGTATTCTCTGTTCTAGTTTTGTCAATTGCACTATGACAATTCTCGCACAACAGTATGAGATTGGCGTACGATACATCTCCATTGTCAGCGTGAGGATGTATATGTGCCATGTCTCCGATATTTGTCTCACGAACAAAAAGAGCGGCATGGCACGTCGGGTTCATACAGCGTCCTAATGAGTCGGCCCAGAGACGTCTCTGAACATTCATTGGTACCTTTTTCCTGTTGACCATAACCGGCCTCGTTAGCCATCTAGGTGTTGTTGAGGTAAGAAAAAGTATCGGGAAGTACGGGCAGACACATGCCGGACGTATCCTATGCCGTCCAGAGATCCGCGGTCGTCAAACCGGCCGCCTCGAATGGCGCCGTGTCCCGCGCGCTACTATCATGCCGTTGGCTGCTGCCGTCGTTGCGATGTAACCATCCGATACCGAGATCGACCGTCCGTCCGCGCCTTTGCCATAAGGTTAGCATAGGCTTGTGAAGCCATCAGATCAAACGCTGGCATCCGGCCGGCGAACATCGGCAGGACCCAACATTCGAGATCCTCGCCTAGCCGGTCGCGGCGCTGGCCGGCGGCGACCGAACCCCGAAACGGAGCTCGGCGACGGTTATTGCGGAGAGATACAGCGTTTCCAGCGCCTGGGCGTCGAGCGATCCGCCAACGCACCGCTCCGGAACCCAGCGCAGCGGTCCCGACACCACATTGGTGTCTACCAAAATCATTCGAGATCGACGGGCCGACCCGGAGTGCTGTCACGCTGCGCGAAGCCCGCGAACTCCTCGTCGGTCAGCCCGACACGCCGGCCGACAGCGGTCAGCAGCGTTCCCAACGCGGCGCGTCCTTCCGCCAAGACCGTCTCCTATGATGGTTGTCCAGCCTCCTTCAGGATGGCACGCACCTCGGCCTCGGTACTGCGGCCCCTCAGGGGCGGCCCGCACCCGCAGGGCGCGATGCACCTCGTCGGGCACCTTCCGCTCGGTGTCGGCATTATTGAGACTCCGCTACGTTCGGGAGGACGTAGGGAAGTTTCTCCATGGAGCGCACTGCGGAGTTTCTCAGCCGGGTCGAGGTGATCGGTGGAGTGAAGGGCCACCGTCGCTGGCCGGATGAGTTGAAGGCGCGGAGTGTAGCGGAGACGCGTGAGCTTGGCGCGAGGGTGGCCTCGGTAGCACGGCGTTACGATCTTCGCCCGAACCATCTGTCGGACTGACGTCGGATGGCACGGGAAGGCTGCCTGGTTTTGCGTGCGGCGGACGAGGCTGTGGCGTTTGCGCCGCTGGTGGTCTCCGGGCAGAGGGGAACGGTGTCGCCGACGGGATGGCGGGAAGTGGGGGGATCAGGGTGGGACAGGGAGTTGTTGAAAACCCGAGCACAAAAGATGTAAAACCTCCATCGTTTAGATTACGATCCCGTTGAACTGGTACTCGTTCCGGGCGGCCTTGGTGAGAGCAGCCACAGAAGGAGCCGCTGATCCGTGTAACGATCAGCCTGGATTCCAAGGACTACGAGGAACTGGGCGCACTGTCCGAGCAGACCGAGATTTCACGGTCCTGGCTGATCCGGCAAGCGATCAAAGATCTGCTTGAGCGGTGCAGGGATCGGAATCAGCCGGGACTTCCGCTGTGGCTGGCACAACAGAGGAGCAGATAGTTGGCTGCTTTTGTTTCACCAGGCCCGGCTCCGGCTGTAACCGCGCCCTCGGAGCAGCGCCTCCAGCTCGCGATTCCAAGGCGTGGACACGTCTTGACCACCGTTTCAGAGGAGTATGGACGTCCGGTGCGCGCCGCCGTCGCGGTGATTGCGGATGCGCTTGAAGACGATGAGTGCGCGAGTATCCATCACTCATGTTTGTCCCGGCGCATTCGTGAGCCTGGGGCATGGATTGTTCGGTCCTATTCCGAATTGCTGGCCTGGACCCTTGTTTCTGCGTGGCTGACAGGCTTTGCGACGGGCCGCATTGCACACGGCGCTGGGATTGAAGAGGGGGCTATCTGGTTCTTCAACGGTGCTGCGGATGTCAATCCGGCAGGGCTGGTACCCGGGCGGGCGGCTGCGCGGGTCGATGAGATACTCGCTGAATGTAGAGATGCGCTCGCCTATCTCGAGCTGCTGCCATACGTGCTCGATCCGCATGGCCCGGGCAGCCGCCTGAGTGTCCAGCGCGATGCACGGACGCGGAGCGCTCGCGATCGGAAACGGACCGAAGGCGTCTACTACACGCCGGTCGACGTGGCGGACTTCATGGTGCGGGGATGCCTGGAAGAGTTCGCCGAGGGAGACAGTCCGCCGGCGATCCTTGATCCAGCTTGCGGCACGGCGGTCTTCCTGCGCGCTGCGCTCGCGGCGCTCAAGTCGGGTTGGCCGGATCGAGATACACGATGGCTTGCCGAGCAACATCTCTTTGGTACGGACATCGACCCTTGGGCGCTTGATGCAGCGGCGTTTGTTCTCCTCGCCGATTGCCTCGACGATGGTGGGAGCGACGATGGTTTGCCGCTGCTGTTGTGGCATCGATTACGTCTCAATCTGGCCTGTGTCGATGCGCTGAGGCTCGATCCTGCGGATCGGGATATCCACACGGAACCTGACTGCACGGGCGGGATCGTCGGTGCGCCGTCGTCTGTAGCGGATGAAGAAAGTGTATTTGATGAGCGCGTGCCTCTTTCTTGGCTATTCTCGAGCATGCCGGCCGCGGGGGTGGTCGTCGTTGGCAATCCACCCTATTCGAGCGTAGGAGAGCGCCGAGACCTTCATACTCTGAGAAGGACGTTCTCCAGCCTCGGTGCGAGGGGCAGCGCGGCGTCGGAAATCTATCCGCTGTTCGTGGAGCAGATGGTGCGGCTGGCAGTAGGTGAGCCGACAGCTGGCACGCTGGTGTTGCCCATGTCGTTGGCCAGCAATGTCGGTAGTCAGTTCGTAAACATCCGGTCCCTGATAGGGAAGACTCCCGGAAGGTGGCGCTTCGCGTTCTTCGACCGTGAACCACATGCGCTGTTTGGCGAGGACGTTAAGACACGTAACTCTATAGTCTTCTGGCATCGAGATGGGAAAAAATGCGGGACCGAAATTGAATCCGGTCCACTGCGAAGGTGGCGCAGTGACAGCCGGGCCGCCATGTTCGCCGCCATCCGGTTTACCCCCGTGACCGGGCCAGTCCGCTCCCGCATTCCCAAGATTGACGGTGCGTGCCAGGCGCGTGCTTTTGAGTTGCTCGCAGCACGATGGGAGCGGCTCGATCATACTTGCGCGAACATCTGTCGTATGCCCTTGGCGGGGGTCCTGATGCACGACGACGAAGCGGTGTTCGTAGGTGCAACGGCCTACAATTTCCTGAACGTCTTCCTGAAACCACCGCCGCGGGTGCTGGACGCGGCGCCGGCGCTCTCCGAGCACCCTCTGCACGTGATGCGGTTCCCGAATCGGGAAGATGCCGCCGCCGCATTCGCTCTGCTGTCGAGCCATCTCGCCTATTGGTGGTGGCATAGCACGCAGGACGGGTTTCATGTGACCGGGCGCTTTCTCGCCGGTCTGCCCTTTGGCAGAGACGCCTTGTCTGGTGCTCCGCGTGCGGCCTTGGCGGACTGCGGGGAGAGGCTTTGGTCGCTCATGCGCGCGGCTCCGGTCATCAGCCTCAACCGAGGCCGGTCATCGCTGGCCTACTCGCCGAACGGCTTCGACGAAGAGCGCGGCGAAATCGATCGGATCTTGGTCGGGCTAGCCGGGTTCGAGCCCGCGTTCACCATCGAGTTGCAGCGTTTCACGGCCCACGCCATTCGGGCCGAGCCCCATGTGGTCTCCAACACATAATGTCGCGAGGGAAGGCAAATGACCGTTCGTATCGATCCTGCAGTCAAAGAAAAGAGCAGGATCACCAAGGAGGAGTGGCGGGAGTACACCAAGACGGTCTGGACGATCGCGAATACTCGACGCAATGATCATCCCGCCGTATTCCCCGACGAGATCCCGCACCGCCTCATCAAGCTGTTCAGCTTCTATGGGGAAACCGTTCTCGATCCCTTCGCGGGGACGGGTACGACCGCGCGCGCCGCTATCCCACTGGGCCGGCGCGCGGTCTGTGTCGACCAGAACGGCAACTACATCAAAACTATTAGGAAGGAATGCCGTAAGCTACACAACGGTCAGGATCCTGATTTCGAAGCTCTCCAGGCTGTGCACGGCGACAGCCGCAACATGGAGTTCGTGCGGGACAATAGCGTGGGGTTGATCGTGACCAGTCCTCCCTACTGGGACAAGGCGAATTACGGCAAGAGCGGGAATAATCTCGGCAACAGAGAGAACTACGTCGAATTCCTGACCTCGCTAATTCCTGTGTTCGAAGAATGCCTACGGGTGCTCATGCCCGGGCGCAAGGTCTGTGTCGTAACGGCCAACGTCAACCAATACACAGAACACGGCCTACTGACGTTCCCCCTCGCCACGGACTTTGCGGTTCTGCTGCGCGAGTTGGGATTCGTAATGGTCAACGAGATCATCTGGTCAAAGGACGGATCGGGGGGCAAGTGGGGAAGCTACGGCGCTCAGCGCCCTATCTTCGGCAGTTATCCCTATCCTCCTAATTTTCTGTTCAAAAATGTTCACGAGTACATCCTGATCTTCTCGAAACCCGGGCTAGTTAGGAAGAAGGGCGCGAAAGTACGGTGCTACGAGGACCTGATGGCCGGGTACGACTCCACGGAGAAGGTGCTGCGGCCGGGAGATGGGACTGCTCAGCCTCTCCGATGATCGATGGATGAGATGACGACGAAGGCGTAGGCGGTGCATCTCAGCGTTTGCATCCAGGATCCGACCCATATCGGGACGACCTATCTCTACGAGGCGATTCTCGCCGCCGCGGCAAGGGCATCGGACTGGAGGGGGCTGTATGCATTCGCGACGCGCGACGGCGTCGATCACCTGATCGAGGACAAGGTGGTCCACGATCTCATGGATAAGGGAGGCGAGATTGATTTTGTCGTTGGCGTCGACGCGGTGACAAACCGGGCAGCCCTTGAGCGAATGCAGGAGCTCGAACGGCGCCACGCGAATTTTCGGCCGAAGGTGTTCTGGAACGAACATCGGGGGTTGTTTCATCCCAAGATTTCGGACTTCGGATTGAAGGACGGCGGAAGAATCCTGATTGTCGGGTCCGGGAACCTCACTCCGGGCGGACTCATGGGAAACTTCGAGGCCTACACGGTCATCACCGCGGAGGGTGAGGACGGGATCGATGTCGGCGCCGTCGAGGAGTTCCTGGAACGCCATGGCGACGGCATCAGAAGCATCGACGAGGAAGTGCTCGAACGGGCGGCGCGCAACATCATCCGTCCCATCGGAGGGGCAGGTCGCCGTGGCGTGCGCGTGCGTCCAGCGCGGGTGGCGCCGGGCGCGCCCAGGGTTCGCCCTGCGGTGGGCTTCGAACGAATACTGCTCGCGCAAGTGCCGCGCGCTGGCGGCAGATGGGCCCAGGTCCACTTTAACGCCCAGGTGATCGGAGACTATTTCCGCCTGAGCCGGTTCGAAACGGAGCGGGTTTATCTAACACGTGTGTTCGCGGATGCCACGCGTGACGAAGTGGAGGTTCGCCGCTGCGTCTTCAGCGCAGGCTCAAACAGGAATCACAAGATCGAAATAGGCGCCGCGAGGCATCTCCCCTATCCCCAGGATGGTCATCCGTTGCTCATCTTCCGGGAACGTCAACTGAGAACCTATGACTACATGCTGCTCATGCCCGGTGAAAATGGTTACGGTCCAGTCTTGGATCTGAGCATTCGCCTACCGTCGCCAGGACGAGGATTCCCGCGCCCGGTCACCGACATCGGTAAGTTGCGTCAAGCATGGCCCGATTGTCCGCTGCTGCATGTACCTGAAATCGGCGATCAGTGTCTGTGAGGTCGTAGGGGACATTGCGCCGGATCCGAAATGACGCCGGGTCAAGCTGGTCGATGGCCAGCCCGCGGAAGATACGGGGATGAGTAGTAACCGCACATTCTGTGGCTGATACCAACAGCCATTGAAAGTGCCTCAAAGTGTGGCCGATTTTCGTGTTGCGATTGAGGTGATTTTGTCGGGTTGTTTGGTGAGCCAATTCGTATCCATCCGGCGTAGACCGCCTGTTTTGTTGGGTTGAGTTTTGTCAGGCTGAGGGTCCGTGTAGTGGGTGCTTTGTAAGTGTCCACTTTGATTTAGGTGGACGCTTAGCTGATGTTGATTGTCGATGAGAAGCGTGGCGCGTCGGACGGCGGATCGGTTGGCCGTCGTCGTCGTCGGTGGAGCGAGGCGCAGAAGCGGCAGATCGTGTCGGAGACGGAGGAGCCTGGGGTCTCGGTGCCGATGGTTGCGCAGCGCTACAACCTCAACGCCAACCAGATATTCAGGTGGCGGCGTCTGTTTCGCGATCATGGGCGCACCGGCGGGATCGGCCGGTTTGTGCCGGTGGTTGTCGATGCAGCACCGGGTCGGGAGCCGGACGCGGCGACGATAAGCCCTCCATGCAAGAGTGTCGTCACGGAGGACCAGCCTGCGACGGGCCGGATGGAGATTGTGCTGGCGGGTGATCGTCGACCGGTCTGTTGATCGATCTGCGCTGGCGCGAGTGATCGCGGTGCTGGAGCGTCGATGATCCCGGTTCCGAGCGGTGTGCGGGTGTGGCTCGCGACGGGCGTGACGGACATGCGTCGGGGCATGAACACGCTGGCTCTGCAGGTACAGCAGGGCCTCGGGCGCGATCCCCATGCTGGCGATTTGTTTGTCTTCCGCGGACGCAGAGGTGACCTGATCAAAATTCTCTGGAACGACGGCTTGGGGATATCGCTCTATGCGAAGCGTCTGGAGCGTGGCCGGTTTCCGTGGCCGTCGACGGCGGGCGGAGCAGTATCGATCAGCGCGGCGCAGCTGGGCTACCTGCTCGAGGGGATCGAGTGGCGCAACCCGGTGCGAACCTGGCGGCCATCCCGGGCCGGCTGAAGAGGGCCGAGCAGCCCTGCACGATTAGCAATTGCCCGGGGGAAGCAAATCTGATTCGCTTCCCGCGCCATGACCGGAGCGTCCCGACACAAGGTTCAAGCTCTTGAGGCAGCGCTCGCGGCGTCGGAGGCGCGTGCGGCTGCGGCCGAGGCCAAGGCGTCGGATGCGGAAGCCCAGGTCGCCGCCTTGACCCTGATGATCGAGAAGCTGCGCCGGGCGCTCTATGGCTCTCGGTCCGAGCGCAAGGAGCGTCTCCTCAACCAGCTTGAGCGCGCGCTTGACGAGCTTGAGGCGAGCGCAACCGAGGGCGCGCTGGCGGCTGAGAAGTCCGCAGCCAAGACCACCGAGGTGCAGAGCTTCGTCCGCCGCAAGCCGGCGCGTAAGCCGTTGCCTGCGCATCTGCCGCGCGAGCGCGTGGTGGTGCCGGGGCCGACGGCTTGTGCCTGCTGTGGATCGGAGCGGCTATCGAAGATCGGCGAGGACGTGACCGAGACGCTTGAGGTGATCCCGCGCCGGTGGAAGGTGATCGAGACGGTACGCGAGAAGTTCGCGTGCCGGGAGTGTGAGACCATCTCCCAGCCGCCTGCACCGTTCCACGCGACGCCGCGCGGCTGGGCGGGGCCGAACCTGCTGGCGACGATCCTGTTCGAGAAGTACGGGCAGCATCAGCCTCTGAACCGGCAAAGGGATCGCTACGCCCGGGAAGGGATCGATCTCAGCGTCTCGACGCTGGCCGACCAGGTGGGCGCGTGCGCCGTGGCGTTGAAGCCGCTGCACGACCTGATCAAGGCCCATGTGCTGGCGGCAGAACGCCTGCACGGCGACGACACGCCTGTGCCGGTGCTGGCCAAGGGCAAGACGGACACGGCGCGAGCCTGGGTCTATGTGCGCGACGATAAGCCGTTCGCCGGGCAGGCTCCGCCGGCGGCGCTGTTCCGCTATTCCCGGGATCGCTCGGGCGATCACCCGGTCGAGCATCTTCACACCTTCACAGGCATCCTGCAGGCCGACGCCTATGCCGGCTATCGACGGCTCTGCGAACCTGGTCGCTCAGCGGGCCCCATCACGGAAGCGCTCTGCTGGGCTCATGGCCGGCGCAAGTTCTACGAGCTTGCCGACATCGCGGCCAGCAAGAGGCGCGGCAAGAGCGCGCCGCCGATCTCGCCGCTGGCGTTGGAGGCGGTGAAGCGGATCGATGCGCTGTTCGATATCGAACGCGGCATCAACGGCGAAAGTGCCGAGCGGCGCCTCGCGGTGCGCCGGGAGCGGAGCGCGCCGCTCGTTGCAGAGATCGAAGACTGGATGCGCACCGAGCGCGCCGGGCTCTCGCGCCACGCCGCCGTGGCCAAGGCGATGGACTACATGCTGAAGCGCTGGGTCGGCTTCGCCCGCTTCCTCGACAACGGTCGCATCTGTCTCACCAATAACGCCGCCGAGAGAGCGCTGCGCGGGATCGCGCCCGGACGCAAATCCTGGCTCTTCGCGGGCTCCGACCGCGGCGGCGAGCGAGCGGCGGTGATGTACACCCTCATCGGCACCGCGAAGCTCAACGACGCCGACCCCCAGGCCTGGCTCGCCGACGTCCTCGCCCGCATCGCCGAGCAGCCGCAGACCCGGCTGCACGAGCTCCGCCCCTGGAACTGAAACGTCGAACCGCAGCACACTCTCGCCGCGTAGTTGCACTCTCCCCTCGAGACTGACTCCGCGGCCAGCGCCCGCACAAGCATGCCAAATCAACCACGGCCTTCACCGGATGCTCGCGATTTTGAGAGGCTCCCTAATGAGAAAATCAAACTGACCCACTACCGAAAGTGGCGCCGAAATACGACCGGTGTCATTCGTGCAGTCAGCCGGCATCGCCAACGGCCGAGACGCTGAAACCGCCATGCTCATGAAGACGCTGCCCGGCGCCGGCAAGCCCCATGCTGAACGCCGAACCCCCATGAAGATCGATCTCCTCCTCCGAACCTGACACATCGGACTGGCCCGCCCAGCGGCTCGCCAGACGGGCCTGGCCTCGGCCGGCAAGGCTCCACACACCCAGACCCCGGGGGATGCGCCCCCTGGCGCAGGGATAGACCGCTGCCACCTCGCTCTCGGCAAAGCCCGACACGCGGGAATTGCCGCTCGACAGGGCGGAAATGATACCGCCGGTGCTTCCGGAGAGTGCGAGGCCGGTTATCCAGCGCCCGTTACGCTGCGTCTGCCGTCACTCCGTTTCGGCGCGAAACGGACGGGCCAGGAGGCCCCGTATCGCCCCGTCCAGCGGCGCGCCGTGATGCAACACCGCGTCTACTGCGCGAACAATCGGCATGTCCACGCCGTGCCTCTCCGACAGACCCGCCACCGCGGCGGCGCTGGCCACTCCTTCCACAACCGAATTCTGCGCCGCTTCCGCCGCCGATTTCCCCTCGCCGAGCGCCAGGCCGAACCGGTAATTGCGCGACTCGGTGCTGGTGCAGGTCAGCGTCAGATCGCCCATCCCCGACAGACCCGTGAGCGTTTCCGCCCGCCCGCCCAAGGCCGCCGCCAGCCGCACCATCTCCGCAAGACCGCGCGTGATCAGCGCCGCGCGGGCGTTCTCGCCAAATCCCCGCCCCGACGCAATCCCGCACGCAATCGCCATGACGTTCTTTACTGCCCCGCCGATCTGCGCGCCCGTCACGTCATCGGTCCAGTAAGGCCGGAACATCCCGGTTCCGAACAGTGCGGCAAGCCGCTCGCCGACGGTGCGTTCGGCGCACGCGATGGTGACCGCCGTCGGCAGGCCCCGCGCCGTCTCCGACGCAAAGCCCGGGCCTGTCAATACCGACAAGCGCGCCCGCGGCAGGCACGCGCCGGCCACGGCGCTCATCAGCGCGCCGCTCCCGCGTTCAATCCCTTTGCAGCAAATGACAAGGTCCGCCCGCGCCGCCGGCGTTGACGCCAGCACCCGGCACAGCTCGCGTGCCGCCTGCGCCGGAGTAACCAGCAGAACCACCGGCGCCGCCGGTGCCAGCCGCGTCGTGACATGCACATTCCGCGGCAGGGCAGCGCCGGGAAGATAGCGCGCATTTTCCCGCGCCGCCTGCAGCGCCGCCGCATGGTCGGGGCGCCGCGCCCACAATTCCACCTCATGCCCGCCGCGCGCCGCCTGAATCGCCAGCGCAGTACCCCATGCGCCGGCGCCAACAACACAGATATCGGTCACACTGGCCTCGCTGCCGCGCTGGCGCTCCTGCTCGCAGCAAGCGGCCAGCGCGCCCGCGCCGGTGCATCCAGCGCATCGACCAGGCCGAGCCGCAAGCGCTCGATTCCCGCCCACGCGACCATCGCCCCGTTATCCGTGCACAATGCCGGCGGCGGCGCAGTCAGCGTCATACCCAACGCCGCGCTTGTCTTGGTCAGGCGGGCCCGCAATGCTTGGTTCGCCGCCACGCCGCCGCCCAGAACGACGCGGCCTCCGGCGCCGTGCATGCCGCGGAAACACGCCGCCGCATTGCGCAGACGGTCTTCCAGCACATCCCCGACGGCTGCCTGAAAGCCCGCTGCAAGGTCGGCCAGATCATGCTGCGTCGGCGGTTCCGACAAGGTCTCCACCTTCCGCCGCAAGGCCGTCTTGAGACCGGAAAACGAAAAATCGCAACCCGCCCGCCCGACCAGCGGTCTCGGCAGATCAAACCGCAACGGGTCCCCGTGCGCCGCCAGACGCTCGATCGCCGGACCGCCGGGATACCCGAGGCCAAGAAGCCGCGCCGCCTTGTCAAACGCCTCGCCCAAAGCGTCGTCAATGGTCGCGCCGTACTGCTGGTAGCGCCCGACGCCCTCGACAGCCAGAAACTGACAATGCCCACCCGACATCAACAGCAGGAGAAAAGGAAACGGCGTCTCGCCAGCCAGCCGCACGGTCAACGCATGAGCCTCAAGATGATTGACCGCGGAAAAGGGAATACCGCACGCCAGCGACACCGCCTTCCCGGTCATCAACCCCACCATCACACCGCCGATCAAGCCCGGCCCGGCCGTCGCGGCCACCCCGTTAAGGTCGCGAAATAGCAACCCCGCTTCCGCCAGTGCCGCCCCGACAAGATGGTCAAGATGCTCGATATGGCTGCGTGCGGCGATCTCCGGTACCACGCCGCCGTAAGGCGCATGCGCCGAGCGTTGTGACAGGACCAGATTGGCGCGAATGACGCCCGCTGAATCCACCACCGCCGCCGCCGTCTCGTCGCAGCTCGTCTCAATCCCCAGAACCACCATCACCAGGACATTTCATCGCTGAAGGGTGCGGTAACCGGATTCCCGCATGAAATCTTGCGTCGACCCGCGCGCAATACGCGCATCATATGACAAGACCCGCCATTGCGCGCCTATAATGTGCAGCTTCCCGTTTCCGCTTACCCGGCAGGTTGATGATCGATCGGCTGACAATCGGCACGCGCGGCAGCCCGCTCGCCCTTGCCCAGACTGCCATGGTGTGCGGGCGCCTCGAAGCCGCGCATCCCGGCCTCACCGTGCGCGTGCAGGTCATTCGCACCGCCGGCGACCGCATCCAGGACAGGACCCTGTCCGAAATCGGCGGCAAGGGGCTGTTCACCAGGGAAATCGACGAGGCGCTGCTCGATGGCCGCATCGACCTCGCCGTCCATTCGCTGAAGGATGTCCCGACCATGCTGCCCGACGGGATGATTCTCGGCTGCCATCTCGAACGCGAGGACCCGCGCGACGCTTGGATCGCACCTGGCGGCACGTTCGATGATCTGCCGGCGGGCGCCGTAGTGGGGACCGCCTCCCTGCGGCGCGCCGCGCAAGTGCTCCATCGGCGCCCGGACCTCAATATTTCGCCCCTGCGCGGCAATGTCGGCACGCGGCTCGCCAAAGTGGCAAGCGGTGTCGTCGACGCCGCCATTCTCGCCCTCGCCGGATTGCGGCGGTTGAACCGCGCCGCCGTTGCAGACGCCATCCTGGACCCTGACCAGATGCTGCCCGCGGTCGGCCAGGGGATTATCGCAGTCGCCTCCCGGCGGGGTGACAGCGCGGTGAACAATCTGCTCATTCCGCTCGACCACGGTCCGACCGCCGCCGCCGCCGCTGCGGAACGCGCCATGCTGGCGCAGCTTGACGGTTCCTGCCGCACCCCTATCGCCGGACTGGCGCGCGCCGCCCATGACGGCGTGCTCGCCATGCGGGGTTTGATCGCCCGCCCCGACGGCAGTGCCGTGGTCTCCCTCACCGACAGTGCATCGTCAGATGATGCCGCAGCGCTCGGCCGCGCCCTCGGTCAACGCCTTGCCGAACGCGCCGGACCCGACTTCCTCCGCGGCTGAAGCCGGACGACTGAATTCCGTCTGAGTCCCGTGCGCGTTCTCGTCACCCGTCCCCGCGCCGACAGCGAACGCCTCGCCGCCCGTCTCGCAGGGTACGGGATCGATTGCGTCACCGCTCCGATCCTCGAAATTGTCTGGCGCGCCGATAATGCACTGGAGCCGGCGCTCGCCGAGGCCCAGGCGGTATTGTTGACGAGCGCCAACGGTGCCCGCGCCCTCGCCGCCAACACGGATGACCGCAGCACCACCGTCATCACCGTCGGCGATGCCACTGCGAAAGCGGCGCGCGATCTCGGCTTCATCGACGTGTATTCGGTCGACGGTAACGCCGCCGCGCTGACGAACTCCACCGCCGCCCGTCTCGATCCCGCCGCAGGGCCGCTTGTGCATGTCAGCGGGCGCCACGTCGCCGGCGATCCGGGCGCCGCCCTCGCACAGGCTGACTTTGTGTGCCGGCGCTTCACTCTCTATGAGGCGGCCGCCGTCAAGACCTTGCCGTACCCTGCAGCCGCTGCATTGCGCGACGACGCCGTCGACGGCGCACTGTTGTTTTCGGCCCGCAGCGCGCGGCTTCTCATGCAGTTGGTTCGCGCAGCCGGAATGGAAGACCGCCTCGCCCGTCTCACCGCCTGGTGTCTCAGCGATGCTGTCAGGTGCGCCGCGAATCCGACCTTCTGGCGCCGCGCCCTGGCGGCACCCCGCCCGCGCACCGACTCCTTGTGCAAATTGCTGCTGGACAGGGGTTGAGTTTTCTGTTATCATGTTGTTTTGAAAAAGAATTTATTTCTGTAAAGCCGACAGTGAGGTGCCGCAAAACCCGGCTGATCCCGGCAAATCCCACTTTTTCACCGCTGCAGAATAAATGAGGCAAAATCATGGCGCTGCTGCCGCGCGCGCCATGGCTCTGCTATAGAGGCTCCGTGCCGTCAGGGAGGATGACCATGCTGCCGCTCGCCAATGTGCGCGTGCTTGATTTCACCACCTTGCTGCCCGGACCGTTTGCCACGCTGATCCTCGCCGAAGCCGGCGCCGAGGTCATCAAGATCGAACGTCCCGGCGGTGAGGACATGCGCGCCGGACGTCCCCGCGCCGGTGATCAGGGTCTGCTGTTCGCCATGCTCAACCGCGGAAAAAAGAGCATCGAACTCGACCTCAAGGCGCCGGGCGCCGCCGCGCGCCTGCGCCCTCTCATCGAATCTGCCGATGTGCTGGTCGAACAGTTCCGCCCCGGCGTCATGGCTCGCCTCGGACTCGATTGGGACGCCGTGCGCGCCATGAATCCCGGGCTCGTCTACTGCGCTATCACCGGCTACGGCCAGAGCGGTCCGAAAGCGCTCACCGCCGGTCATGATCTCAACTACTGCGCGGAAACCGGTTTCCTGTCCATGACCCGCGGCGCCGACGGCAAACCCAATATTCCCCAGACCCAGATTGCCGATATCGGCGCCGGCAGCTACCCCGCTGTCATGAACATCATGTTCGCGCTGTGGGGTGCGCAGCGAACCGGCAAGGGCGCCTATCTCGACATCTCCATGTGCGACAATCTGTTCCCGCTCCTGTGGGCGCCGCTGGCAATGGGCCGCGCAACCGGCGCCTGGCCCGAAGGCAATGACATGTATCTGACCGGCGGAACCCCACGCTATCAGATCTATCGCACCCGCGACGACAAGTTCATCGCTTGCGGCGCCCTCGAACAAAAGTTCTGGGACAATTTCTGCGACTGTATCGGTCTCGACGAGACGTTGCGCGACGACAGCAAGGACCCGGAGGCGACCCTTGCCGGCGTCACCGCGTGCATCGCGGCGCGAGATGCTGCGGAATGGGAAGCCGCGTTTGCCGGCCGCGACGTTTGCGCCGTGCCCGTGCGCAGTCTGGAGGAGGCGCTCACCGACCCCCAATTCTCCGAGCGCGGCCTGTTCACGCATATGCTGCAAGCGGGCGACTCGTCCCTGCCTGCCCTGTCGGTTCCGGTCGCCGGCTCCCTGCGCGGCGTGTCGCGCGGCGCCGGCGCGCCGGCCTTGGGCGCGGCAAATCCGCTGCTGGCGGAACCCCTCGCGGCGGAGTAGGGAGAATGCGCAAGCTTCTGCTCATCCAGGGCGCCAATATGGCGTGGCTCGGCAAGCGCCAGCCCGAGTTCTACGGCACCGTCACCGCCGCCGAACTCGACGCGCGCGTCACCGCCCACGCCGCGCAGCTTGGTATCGGTCTCGATATCTTCTACACCCACATAGAAGGTGAGGCGATTGGCCGGCTCTATAGCGCCGTCGACGCTGGACTCGACGGACTCCTCATGAACCCCGCCGGTTTCAGTTACAGTGGCTCGGCACTGCGCGACGCCATTCTCGGCTGCGACGGCCTTCCCTATATCGAAATCCATGTCACCAATATCGAAAAGCGCGGCATCCGCTCGGTGCTGGCGCCCGCCGCGACCGGCGTCATCGCGGGCTTCGGACTCAACGGATACCGTCTCGGACTGGATGCCATGGCCAATCTTCTCGAGCGGAACGAAACATCATGACCGCGCTCAAGGTCTCCCCCGGCATCATGGATATCGCCCCCTATGTGCCAGGGCGCAGCCGCGCCGACGGGGGAACACGAATCGTCAGGCTGGCGTCGAACGAAACACCGCTCGGTACCAGCCCGCTGGCAGAAGACGCCTACCGGCGTTGCGCAGGTGAACTGCACCGCTACCCCGACGGCGGCACCGTCGCCCTGCGCGAGGCAATCGCCAGGCATCACGGCCTCGACCCCGACTGCATAATCTGCGGCAACGGCTCGGATGAACTGCTGTACATGCTGGCGGCGGCATTTTCCGGCCCCGGAGACGAAGTGATTTTCGGCGCCCATGCGTTCGCCATATACCGCATCGCGGCCCAGGTTGCCGGCGCCCGGCCCGTTGCCGTGCCGGAACAGGGACTGACCCTGGATGTGGAAGCTTTGATCGCCGCCGCCGGGCCGGATACCCGGCTGTGCTTCCTCGCCAATCCCAACAATCCCACCGGCACGTATATCCCCGCCTCGGCGCTCGCCCGGCTGCGCGACGGGCTGCCGGACCACTGCTTGCTCGTGATCGACGCGGCTTACGCCGAATATATGCCCAGCAGCGGCCATGATGACTACACCGACGGCGCCGACCTCGTGGCGCAGTCGGGCAATGTAGTGATGACACGCACCTTCTCGAAGATATACGGCCTATCTGCGCTGCGCCTCGGCTGGCTGTTCGGGCCGTCGGACGTGGTCGGCGTGCTGAACCGGGTTCGCTCCCCGTTCAACATCAACCGCGCCGCGCAGGCAGCGGGCATCGCCGCCTTGGAAGACACCGAGTTTGTAGACCGCGCTGTGGCGCATAATGCGCGCTGGCGGCCATGGCTGGAGAGCGAAATGGCCCGGCTGGGGCTGGTGGTTCATCCTTCCGCGGCGAATTTCGTGTTGGTCGAATTTCCCGAAACGCCGGGCCGCGACGCCGGTTCCGCCTACGCCTGGCTGCTGCGCAACGGCATCATTCCGCGTGCAGTGGGGGATTACGGCCTGCCAAGCTGCCTGCGGTTTTCACTCGGCCTTGAGGAAGAAAACCGCATGGTCATCGACGCTCTCGGTGAATTCATGGGTGACAACGCAAATCAAAGCCGTGCAACCCGGGGAACGTCGATTGATTCCACCATGCGGGCGGGTTAGACTTGCTCAGAGCGCCACAAACCATGGCTGGCATGGTGAGCCATACTTGGCTTGCCGGGGCCGGGGCGACGCCCTGAAAATCCCGGCGCCAGACCACCAGCAGGGACGAGGTCTGAAACACGTTATGTGGATATCGGGAGACGGCCAAACCCTTGGGGGGAGGGTAATGACAGGCGCATACATACGGAGGAGCAAGACGTATGGTAGAACTCAGCGTAAACGGGGTGCGGCGCCAGTTTAACGGCGATCCGAACATGCCCCTGCTCTGGTATGTCCGGGATGAGCTCGGACTGACCGGAAGCAAATTCGGTTGCGGCGCCGGCCTGTGCGGATCCTGTACGGTCCATGTCAACGGGACTGCCGTGCGTGCGTGCATCACGCCGGTGTCGGACGCGGCCGGCGGCGCCGTAACGACCATCGAAGGTCTGGATCTCAACGGCAACCACCCGGTGCAGCGGGCATGGCGTGCACATAATGTGCCGCAATGCGGCTACTGCCAGTCCGGCCAGATCATGAACGCCGCAGCGTTCCTCGCCGAGAACCCTGATCCGACCGATCAGGACATCCTCGATGCGATGGATGGCAACATCTGCCGTTGTGGCACGTACCAGCGGATTGCGGCAGCGATCCGCACGGCGGCAACGGAGGTCTGACCATGTCCATGATTCAAAATGTCAGTCGCCGCGACGTCCTGAAGGGCGCCGGCGCCACCGCCGGTCTGGTGCTGGGAGCCCAGTTGCTCCCGAACGGAATGCTTGCCGGCAAGACGGCGCGGGCCGCCGGAGTCGCGCAGCCTAACCTGTTCTGCGCCATCGACTCCGATGGCACCGTCACGATCACCTGCAGCCGCAGCGAAATGGGACAGGGCGTCCGCACCGGCGTTCCCATGATGCTGGCGGACGAACTCGAAGCCGACTGGAACCGCGTCAAGATCTGGCAGGCCCCCGGCGATGCGGAAAAATATGACCCCGCAGGCCAGGACGCCCAGAACACCGACGGATCGCGCAGCACGCGTCATCATCTGGACGTCATGCGCGAACTCGGCGCTCAGGCGAGGGACGTGCTCGAACGCGCCGCCGCCGAAATGTGGGGCGTCGATGCCAGCGAAGTCTATGCGCGTGATCACCGCCTCTATCACACCGGGTCCGGCAATTCGCTCGATTTCGGCGAAGTCGTCGAAGCCGCCGCGAATATCGAGACCAAGGAGTCGGTTCCGCTCAAGGACCCGTCGCAGTGGCGTTATATCGGCAAGGACTTGCCGATGGTCGACAATTTCGACCTCAGCACCGGTGGCGGCATTTACGGCGCCGACGTGTCGATCCCCGGCATGAAGATCGCCGTGGTGGCGCGCTGCCCCGTCTATCGCGGACGGGTCAAGTCGTTTGATGCCACCGAGGCCCTCGCAGTCCAGGGTGTCGAGCAGGTGGTCGAAATCCCGGCGCTGGACATGGACAAGGCGGCCGAATTCCGTGCGCTTGGCGGTGTCGCCGTTATCGGCACAAACACCTGGTCGGTGCTGGAAGGCCGTCGCCTCCTCAACATCGATTGGGACCTCGGACCCAACGTTACCCACTCCTCGGACAGCTATAACGAGAAGCTGCGTGAAGCTGCCCGCGCCGGCGGCGCACTGGTGCGCAACCGCGGTGATGCGGACGCGGCCCTGGCCGAAGCGGCACAGGTGTTCGAGTCCGAATATTTCGTGCCCTACTTCATCCACACCACCATGGAGCCCATGTGCGCGTTGGTCGATGCCACCGTGCGCCCGGTTCAGGTGTGGGGTTCGGTGCAGTCGCCGAACGATACCCGCAAATATGTGGCGGAAGCCCTCGGCATCGACATGTCCGAAGTCGAGTGCAATGTCACGCTGCTGGGCGGCGGTTTCGGCCGCAAATCGCAGAGCGACTTCGTGAACGAAGCAGCGATCCTGTCGCAGATGATCGGCGCACCGGTTCGCATGCAGTGGACTCGCGAAGACGACATCCAGATCGGCTACTACCACACGGCGAGCGCCCATGTGCTCAAGGCTGGCCTGGACGCCGACGGTAATGTCACGGCGTGGAAACATTCCGGCGCATGGCCGTCCATTCTGGCTCTGTGGGTTCCCGATCAGAAAAACGGCTTCGGCATCGAATACGGCCTCGGCCTTGTCGATACGCCTTATGACAGCGTGCCGAATATCCGCATCGAAAACGGCGAGGCGGACGCACAAATCCGCATCGGCTGGTATCGGTCGGTGAACAACATCCAGCATTCGTTCGCGATGAACAGTTTTGCGCACGAAATCGCCACCGAGACTGGGCAGGATCCGGTCGAGTTCCTCGCCCGCCTGATTGGCGAGTCCGACAATATGGACCTCGCGGCGGACGGCGTGGAGGAATACTGGAACTACGGCGACCCGGTCGACAAATGGCCGATCATGCCGAACCGTCTGACCAACGCCCTGCGCATCGCAGCGGCGAAGGCCGGCTACGGCAAGGAACTGCCTCCGGGTCACGGCATCGGCGTCGCGGCGCACCGGTCCTTCCATGCCTATGTCGCCACCGCCGTGCATGTCGCGGTGCGCGACGATGGCACCCTGCATATCGTGCAGGTGGATACGGCCTACGATGCCGGACGCTATGTCAACCCCGACGGCATCAGGAAGCAGGTTGAAGGGGCGGCCATTTACGGCCACACCATCGCCCTGCACGGCCAGATCACGACCACGGATGGCGCCGTGGATCAGAGCAACTTCCACGATTACCCGATCACGCGCATCAGCGATGCGCCGCTCAATGTCCGGGTGCACATTGTGGAAGACTTTGTGGATCATCCGCCGAACGGCGTCGGCGAGCCGGGTGTGCCGCCCTACGCGCCGGCCTTGGCTAATGCGATCTTCGCCGCCACCGGCAAGCGGATTCGCAATCTGCCGATCCGCCCTGAAGACGTCGCCGGAGCCTGACAAGGCAACTGGCGCTAACCATCGCGGCTGCCTTCGGGCAGCCGCGTTTTCTTGTCAATGAGACCTTCGATAAAGAATGGTATAAATTACCAAGAATAAACCAATCATTATGAGAGAAAATAATGTTGATGCGGTGCCCAAGGCAAATAATGTGGGGCGAATCCGCTGTGTCATGGAAGCATTGATATCAAGAGGTAAAGTGTTGAATTCTCCAGACAAAAGCGTTGTCCTGGAGAATTCGTCGTAGGATAGCGTGAAACCGAATAGACCTGCAGCAACAACGCCGGGCAGGATCAAGGGCAGCGTTACCTCCTTGAACACGGTCCACTCGCTCGCCCCCATATCTCGCGCCGCCTCTTCAAGCTGTTCATCAAAACGGTTGAATACTGCCATCATGACCAAAAACCCGAAGGGCAGCGTCCATACCACATGAACGCCCAGCCCGGTGGACCACCAGGCCGGCGGCAAACCCGTTTCCTTGAGCAGTGTCGCCAGCCCCAAGCTCAGCAGGACACCCGGAACCATCAAGCCCGAAAGAATGGTGTAAAACAACACCCCCGAGCCGAAAAACCGCTTGCGAAAAGCCATGGCCAGCATTGTCGAAAACAGCGCCGTAATCACCATGACAATGAGCGCAAGCATGAGTGAACGGAATAACGCCCCTTGCAGGTCACCCACCGTCGAAGGCTCGATGAGCTTGCGCCACCAGTGCAGGCTTACGCCGCGCATGGGGAAGCTGGTGCCGCCTCGCTCACCCTGAAACGACAGGATAAACATGGCGAACATGGGCCCGTAGATGAACAGTATGAACAGCCCGTAATAGGCGGAAAACCCACTCTTGACCAAAGCCTTCCGGCGCCGCTCCGGCGTCCAGCGCGCCATTTCTACAGTTCCTTGCGAATATCTACGATGCGCATGATGATGACGACGCCAATCATCATGGCGATCATCAGCATCAACGCGTTCACTGCTGCAAACGGATAGTTCGCAATGGCGTAGTAGTTGAGAATGACTGTGCCGGTTGTTGATGCCTTGCCACCATACACGACCACGGCGGTTGCGAATTCGCCCATGATCATGACGAAGATGAAGATCATCCCGATGGCGACGCCGGGCAGTGACAGCGGGCCGATAATCTCGCGAAATATCTGAAACGGCGACGCGCCCATGTCGCGTGCCGCTTCCAGTATCGCCTTGTCGACCTTGGCCAGAGAGAAAAAGATCGGCCCGATGCAAAGCACGACATACAACTGCACAAGCGCCATGGTGTAGCCGAATTCCGAGTAGAGGAGGAACTTCGCCGGCTTGTCGAGGAGCCCGACATCAACCAGAAACGTATTGAGCAGTCCACGCCGACCCAACATCGGCAGCCAGGCGACCGCGCGGATAAGATAACTGGTCCAGAACGGAACCATCGCCAGCAGAAACAATGCCAACTGCCATTTGAAGGACTGCACCTGCATGGCGAGGAAATAAGCGATCGGATAACCAAGCAGAAGGCAAAATGCCATTACAGTCAAAGTGTAACGAACGGTACCTACCAACGTGTCAATGAACACGGTGAGATTGAAATAACCGCGCGACTCGGGGTCAAAAAACCCCTCTGTTATGAAATATTCATAGTAATTGGAGGTCGTGAACTTCGCCTCCATGCCGTATCCTGTTGACGAAAAAAAGCTGAACACGACGATTCCGGCAAGCGGCACGACAAGAAAGATGATCAGCCACAAGGTTGCCGGCGCGATCAGCCAGCCTACGGGGAAGCCGGTTTCGCGCCGCGCCCGCGTACCGGCCTCTATGGTATCGGGTGCCACGGATTGGTCGCCGATCAGTCCCGCATGGTGCAGCGAGTGAGTGTGTGCCATTGATATTGCGGTGCTTTGCGCGTTGGCGGGCTTGCTCAGACGGTCCGCGGGCGAGGTGTCGATCCCGCCCGCGATCCGACGATGTCGGTGGTCAGGCGTTGAGGAACTCGGTCCAGCGTTTGACGAGATAGTCGTTCTCATCCATCAGCGAGTTCCAGACGGCGATTTGCCGGAAGCGATCCCAGTAGGAGCCGCCATCGCGAATTTCGCCCTGCTCCACGATGATCGTGCCGAAGGGGTCCGGCAGCTCGTGCGCGGCCGGCTTGCCTTCGTACCAATAATCCCACTCTTCCGGAGTCAGATGCTGGCGAACATTGTCGGGGACCGACATGTAATAGCCTTGGCGGGCAACAAATGCGCCGGCCCAGCCGGACAACCACCAGTTGATATATTCGTAGGCCTGATCGAGCCGAGCGCCCTGTACCTGGGCAGAAATTGCGAGACCGCCGTGCCAGCCGCGCATCCCTTCCTTGGGGAACGCATAGATGCAAGGAACGCCTTCGGCCTTGATCGCGGTCACGGCCGGCGACCACATACTTTCAAGCACAACCTCGCCGGAAACCATGAGGTTTACCGACTGGCCAAAGGTCTCCCAGAATGCCCGGAAATGGCCTGCATCCTTTTTCTCGATCAGGAAATCGATCAGCAGATCGATTTCGGCCCGGGTCATGTTTCCCTTGTCGCCAAAGGTATGCATTCCCAGAGCTTCTACCGCCATGGCCGCGTCCATGACGCCGATCTGCGGGATATTCAGCAAGGCGACGGCGCCTTCGAACTCTTCGCTGAACAAATCAGCCCAACTTTCGATGGGCCGACCGGTATCCTGGGGGTTGTAACCGATTGAATCCGCATTGTGCCAACCGGGGACCATCGAGATGTAGCGCGACGGTCCTTCGACGCGATTGCCGTCGGCATCGAGCCAAAGGTGGCGGAACGGGGCATCGCCCTGGCCGGTTTGCGAGTCCGGCGTCAGGCGGCCTGTCTTGCACAGGTCCGTGACCTTGTCCCAATCGGGCAGCCGGTGGGTATCGATCGGCTGCCAGACCTTTGCCGGGATGAACACGTCCATGTCGTTGAAATAGCCTTCGGCAATCTCATACTGGTCATTCTGGTTGAGCATCTTGCCGAACATTGCGCCATAGCCGAGCGCCTGACCACGTACGTCAAATCCCAGGTCTTGTGACGCGCGGGACTGGATTTCGTTGATGACACTCACGCCGAGGCCGACCGTGCGCACCGGATCGGCGGCCCGTGCGATGTAGGGAAATCCGGTGACCGCTCCGGCTGCTACCGCTGCGCCGGTGCCGACAAAGCGCCGCCGGGAAATACCCCGGTTGCGAGTGCCGGCGGTGCTGCCGATTTGCTTCGTTGTCATGATTTGTCTCCCGTCATGTCGCCCTGCGCGCCGCCGCTGCCGGTCTCGGCCACAGACTGCGCAGACCGTTGTTGTTGCGAAAGCCGCGTCTGATAAGATGGACATAATACAATGTGGCCAAGCAGCACGGAACGAAAAAGGGCGAGGGCATCCGGGTGAGCGTTTTGATCAAAAACGGGCGTATCGTGACCGCCGCCGACGATTATCACGCCGACATTTTCATCCTTGACCAAACCGTTACGCTGATAGGCAAGAATCTCGAAATCGACGCTGATATTATCATGGACGCGGCGGGCCGGCTGGTGATTCCGGGCGGAATCGACCCACATACCCACCTTGAGATGCCGTTTGGCGGCACGACTACGTCCGACAGCTTTGAAACCGGTACGCGCGCCGCGGCTCATGGCGGCACGACGTGCGTGGTTGATTTCGCGATTCAGACGAAGGGCTCCTCGATGATCGAGGCGCTTGACACGTGGCATGGCAAGGCCGCTGGCACTACGGCGATCGATTATTCGTTTCACATGATCGTTACCGATATCCCGGAGCGCAGGGTGCCGGAGATGCGGCGTCTCGCCGATGAGGGTGTCACGAGCTACAAATTGTTCATGGCGTATCCGGGGGTGTTGCTGTCGGATGACGGCGCGATTTTTCGGGCCATGCGCAAGGCGGGGGAAGATGGCACGCTGGTGTGCATGCATGCCGAAAACGGCATCGTGATCGACGAACTCACCAAGATTGCGCTGGCGGAAGGCCATATCGAGCCGAAATACCACGCGGTAACGCGCCCCACGCGGCTGGAGGCGGAAGGCACCCACCGTGCGCTGGCGATTGCCGAAGTTGCGCGTGCCCCGGTCTATATCGTGCATCTGAGCGCATATGATTCTCTCAAGGAGCTTCGCGACGCGCAGGTGCGGGGGGTGATGGCTCATGCCGAGACGTGCCCGCAATATCTGTTGCTCGATGTCGATGCGTATGACGAGCCCGGGTTTGACGGAGCGAAGTACGTCCTCACGCCGCCGCTGCGCGCAAAATGGAATCAAGATGAGTTGTGGGCCGGGTTACGAACGGGAGCGCTCAACGTCATTTCCACTGATCATTGCCCGTTCTGTCTCAAGGAACAAAAAGAGCTTGGACGGAGTGACTTCTCGAAAATCCCCAATGGGGGACCCGGAATCGAAAATCGCATGAGCCTCATCTATCATTACGGCGTCAACAAGGGACGCATAGGGATCAATCGTTTTGTCGAATTGACGTCCACGGCGCCGGCGAAGATTTTTGGCTTGTTCCCGCGGAAAGGCACGATCGCCGTGGGATCGGATGCGGACATTGTCATCTTCGATCCTAACCGTGAGGAAACCATCAGCTATTACAACCCTCGCACGCATCACATGAACATCGACTACAACGCTTTCGAGGGATTCGAAGTGCGCGGCTGCCCCGAAACCGTGTTGTCACGCGGCAAAGTTGTCGTTGACAAAGGGGAATATATGGGGCGCGCGGGGGACGGCCAGTTCGTCAAGCGCGGGCCTTATGGCGGGCCATTCGCGCCTGTGGCGGAACAAATACGGCGCGAAGACGGTATGGCGCGTGCGGCCCGGCCTGCGCCGGGATCGGTATCCGCTGCCGGTACAGGGTAGATTCCGGGGTTGGCGTCGTCTCTTGCAAATACTGCGCTCCTGAACATATGATTGCGGCGGTTCCTGGGGGTCCCCTTCGTCTAGCGGTCCAGGACATCGGCCTCTCACGCCGAAAACACGGGTTCGAGTCCCGTAGGGGACGCCAAGCGGCGAAGGTATACTTCACACAAGTTCGGTAAAGCGCCGCTTGGCGATGGCGAGAACTTCCGCCGGGTCCCGGCGCCACCAGTTTTCTTCTGAAAAGATCTCGACCTCGATGGGGCCGGCATAGCCCGCGCGGTCCATCCAGCCGCGGATACGGGAGAGGTCGATTACACCGTCGCCCATCATGCCGCGATCGACCAGAAAATCGCGTGTCGGCACCAGCCAGTCACAGACGTGAAAGCCTAGCAGCCGCCTGGCTCCGGCGCGCATGATCTGCTCTTCCAGCGTCGGGTCCCACCAGACATGGTACATGTCGACGGCGACTCCGAGAGCGTCGTCGGCAAGGCGGTCGCATATGTCGAGAGCGTGGCGAAGTGAATTGATGCACGCGCGGTCGGCGGCGTACATGGGGTGCAGCGGTTCGATCGCCAGCTTTACGCCGGCGGCGCGGGCGTGGGGTAGAATTGCTGCGATGCCTTCTTCCACCCAACCGTGCGCTGCAGCGAGGTCGCGCGAGCCTTCGGCGAGGCCGCCGGCGATCAAGACGAGTACAGGCGCGCCGAGCGCAGCCGCCTGATCAATGGCGCGGAGGTTATCGTCGATTGCCGCTTGCCGTTTGGGTGCATCTTTTGCGGGGAACATGCCGGCCCGGCAGAGGGAAGAGAGGGTAAGACCATGGTCCTCGATGGCGCGGCGGGCGGTAGCTATGCCCACTTCGTCGGCCATTTCCCGCCAGGGCGCCAGGGTTTTGACGCCGCCTGCCGATAATCCTGCTACGGCGTCGAGCAACCCCCATTTCTTTCGTGTCGTTGCGAGGTTCCACGACAACCGCGACAGGTCCGCCATATCTATTCCCTTTCCGGCATTGGCTGCATGGTATTGAAGTCCGGCAGCGGGGCGCACGCAAATCCGTGGCAGGACAGGGAGCGCAGCGCGATCGAGCCTCCCTTGACGGTCACCCGTATCCGGTCGCCGGCCCAATGGTAAAGATCGGAATGCGCGGCCTGTAGCGCGCGTTGTTCGGCCGCCGGCGCATCGGCCATCCCGTCGACATAATGGTGGCCATTGCGTTCTACATGCCGACAGCCGACAAGGCTGGCCAATGCAAGGTCCTGCTGCAGAGCCAGCCCGCCTTGAACCATCAAATCTTCTCCCGACATGAAATACAGAGGAGTCGTTATTCCAGTATTTCTGGTATGGCAGCGCGCAGCGTTCAAAATCGACTTGTACAGTCCCTTGCAAGACTTGGATGATACGCCGCGATAGCCGAGCGCGATAGCGCGAGGGAAAGCGTCGACGGAATCGTCAGCCTCGTCAATCAGCAGCGGTACATCGAGTGAATTGTCGGCGACATTCGTTTGCCAGGTGGTGTCGCGGGGGAACGGTTGTTCGATGAAACAGATCGAAGAGCGAAGACGTGCGAGTGCCGGCCTCTCGGCGGTGAAACGCAGCAGCATTTCCAAGGCCGCCTTTTCGCGATACTGCTCGTTACCGTCGAGGGTCACACGGTAGGGATCTACGATCCGGTCGAGAATGGCGGCGATCTCTTCGAGCCTGGCACAATCGGCCTGCGGGTCTCCACCGAGCTTGATCTTGAAATCGCGTTGGTCGTATGCCGCTACGACCTCTTCCAGCGTTTCGGGCAGGGTATCGCCGAGGCTGCCGCTACCTGCAAGGGGGTCGATCAGGCCGACGGTATGGCGTGCACGGATCGATGCTTCGGGCCGCAGGCTGCGCACGAACGCATCGACGTCGAAATTGGCGAGGTCCGGCGCAATCGAGTTGGCCGCGATTCCGGGCAGGTTTCCGGCAAAGGCTTCGAACACGGAGAGATTTTCGATGCGGCACAGTGCGTCGAGCACGGCCTTGTCGAGCAAAGCGAGTCCGAAGCTTGCCACCAAGGCGTTCATCTGCACGGCTTCGCAAGCCGCGATCTGGTCGGGATAGTTTGTGCGCCACAGGTCGAATGCGGTCATGGGGCCGGAGGCCGCGTAGAAATGAATGGCTGTGACCAGCGAGGCTCGCAGTTGCCACAGATTGTCGTCATTCGACAAGGCCGGGTCCTTGTCGAACCATTTTGGCGCGAGCAATTCAGCGGCGCCGCCCCAGCCCTCGCGTCCGTCCTCCAAGCGAATGCGCACGCACAAAAACGCCTGACGCGCCTGAGTCATCGTCACGGCGCCAAAGCGGAACGGCATGCGCAGTGTTACATCGCGCTCATAGGTCCCGATCTCGACGAGGCTCAGGCGCGGCGCATCGGTCACGCCGCAACACCATGAACGGCGAGCAGGTGCTTCATGCGCTTCGCTGCTGCCTCCGGATCATCGATCAAGCCCGCTGCGTCGGCGAGCCTGAACAACTCCGCGAGGTGCGCCATCGAGCGTGCGCTTTGTTGGCCGCCAACCATGACAAAGTGGTCCTGGAGGCCGTTCAACCATGCCATGAAGACCACGCCGGTCTTGTAGAAGCGGGTTGGCACCTTGAAGATATGGCGCGACAGAGGAACTGTCGGAGCCAGGATATCGTGAAAGCGGTCCCGGTCGCCGGCGGACAGTGCATCGAGTGCTGCGGATGCGGCGCGCGCGATGGGGTCGAATATGCCGAGCAGGGCGTCGGAATACCCGACGGTGTCACCGTCGATCAGTTCCGCGTAATTGAAATCATCGCCGGTATACATGCGAACGGATTCCGGGAGACGGCGGCGCATCGCGATTTCCTTGTCCTTGTCGAGCAAGGAAACCTTGATGCCGTCGACCTTGTCGGCATGGCTGGAGATGATGTCGATACAGACGTCCATTGCTGCGAAATGGTCGTCATGGCCCCAATAACCGGCAAGCGCTGGATCGAACATTTCGCCGAGCCAGTGAATGATGACCGGTTCCGCGACCTGGGTGAGGAGACGGTCGTAGATGCGCGCATAGTCGTCAGGGCTTGTCGCATGTGCGGCAAGAGCGCGTGATGCCATCAGGATGACTTGTCCGCCCAATCCTTCGACGAACTCGATTTGCTCTTCATATGCGGCGAGAACGTCATCAAGGTGGGCAGCGCTCGCGGGGTCGAGGTGGTCGGTGCCGGCGCCGCATGCAACGCGTGCTCCCGGTGCGTCACCGGCGGCGTCGAGTGTGCGCCGAATCAGCTCTTGTGCACAGGGCCAGTCGAGGCCCATTCCGCGTTGCGCCGTGTCCATTGCTTCGGCGACGCCGAGGCCGAGGTCCCACAGGCGCCGGCGAAAAGCCAGCGTGCGGTCCCAATCGAGCGCTGGTGTGAGCCAAGGGTCGTTATCCGCCAGAGGGTCCGCCACCACATGTGCGGCGGCGAAAGCGACGCGATTAAAGGGGCGGTTGGCGCGGGTCGGATAGTTTCGCGGCGCGCCAAGGGTATAGGGCGAGAGTCTGCCCTCAGCTGTCGGCAGGGTGAGTGTCGTCACTGTCCGTCCTCCAGTTCGGGCATGGATATCCAGCGGCGTTCGGCGGAACTTTGCATCGCGGCTTCGGCAAGCAACACGCCGCGTGCACCAGCAAACAGGTCCCAAGGGAACGGCGCATTTTCGCACACGTGGCGAATGAATGCTTCCCATTGGGCCTTGAAAGCATTGTCGTAAGGTTCGACATCCGGGACCTCGGCCCAGCCGGCGGCGTAGTTGATGGCGGGCGGAACATCGGGGTTCCATACCGGGCGGGGCGTGTTGACGCCGCCCTGGGTGCGGCATTCGCGAAGGCCGGCAACGGCTGAACCATCGGTACCGTCGACCTGGATCGTCAGCAGATCGTCACGGCGCACGCGAACGCACCATGAGCTGTTGAAGTGCGCGATGATTCCGCCCCCCAGTTCGAAGGTGGCATAGGCGGCGTCGGATGCGGTGGCGTTGTAGGCAGCGCCCTCTTCATCCCATCGCTCGGGAATGTGGATTTCGGACCGGCAGCTTACGCTGTGGATTTTGCCGAAGAGGTTTTCGAGCAAATAATGCCAGTGCGGCAGCATATCGAGCACGATGCCGCCGCCCTGGTCGGCGCGGTAGTTCCAGGAAGGCCGCTGAGTGGGTTGCCGGTCGCCGGGAAAGACCCAATACCCGAATTCGCCGCGTACCGAGAGTATGCGTCCGAAAAATCCGGAGTCGATGAGCAGTCTGAGTTTGCGAATTCCAGGCAGCCACAGTTTGTCCTGCACCACGCCGTGTTTGACACCGGCATCGCGCGCAGTGCGGGCGACGGCAAGGGCGTCGCTGCCGTTCACGGCGACGGGTTTCTCGCAGTAGATGTGCTTGCCGGTGTTCACGGCTCGTTTGATGAGGGCGGCGCGCGATACGGTGAGGGCGGCATCAAAGAATATCGGCCTGGGGTCGTTCAGGGCCGAGTCGAGGTCGGTGGTCCAGTCAGAAATGCCGTGCGCGTCGGCCAGTGCCGAAAGTTTGGCCGAATTACGGCCCACCAGCAGCAGGTCGGGCATGACCTTGCATCCGTCAGACAGGGTGACGCCGCCGCCGGCGCGTATGGCGAGAAGAGAGCGGACGAGGTGCTGGTTGGTGCCCATGCGCCCGGTCACCCCGTGCATGATGATGCCGAGGGATTCCGTCACGACGGGTGCTCGAGGCGAAGGGATGTCGGCGGCCATCTAGTCATAGGAGACGAGGGGCATAAAATTTCCCCGCCCCTGGGGAAGCAGGTCGAGCAGGTTCCACACCGGTGTGAAGAGGTCCATGCCGCGATAATGCTCGTCGCCCATGAGTGCGGAAGTGGTGTAAAAATGGTGCGCCTTCCCGTCATTGCCCTTGAGGAACACGCTGAGTCCGGGCAGTTGCCGCCCGTCCGGCGTCTCCATGCCAAAATCGCGATTGAATGAGGTGCCGCCGCTGGACAGGATGCGCAAGTTCGACCAGCCGCGCCGTTGTGCGAATTGCCGGGTGACTGCTGCGTCCTGTTTCGTTATGAGCACACTGGTGGCGTTCCTGTCGATATGCGGCGCCACGGCATTGTAGCCGTCGGTCCACATGGTGCACATGGGACAGGGGTCATCAGCGTCCGGCGCCCACATGAAATGATAGACGAGCAACGGCTTGTCATCTGCCGAAAACAGTTGCGACAAGCGAATGGCGCCGGGTTCGCTGCCAGTCATGCCGACAAATTCATAGTCATGCGGGACGGGAGTGGCGGCGGGCAATTCCCGGCGCAGTCTGGCGACGGTTTCGACTTGTTCCTTGAGCGCAATTTCGGCCTGTCTCAGTGTTTCACGCTTCTGGCGGTATTCGTCACCGGCGGTATCGAGTGCAAAGTGATTCATTTTTCTCGTGCGGGCAGACCTGTGTCGGCGGGTAGCATAGGCGGGTGTGATATTCGCGCGAAGTGGGATTTGCCGGGATTTAGCGGGATTTGATGTTTTTCGTCTCCGGCCGGTTTCGCGTTCACCAGACCGGGCAATCGGAACCATAGCAGAACATATCGTCCTGTGCCAGTGCGCGGGGGCGCGATCAATTTGCTGTACGGAGCTCAGCAATGCGTGCGGCCAGGAGTTCATGCTCTTCGCTGTCGGGTGGCAATTGTGCGTGCAGGCGCTCCCACAGCGCGGCTGCTTCCTGTGCGCGCCCGGCGCGGGAAGCGGCGAGGCCCGAGAACCAGAGGGCGGCGGGGTGGTCCGGTTCCAGGGCAAGGATGCGGCGATAGACTTGTTGCGCTGCGTCGGGCACTGTCTCTGCGTCCGGGCCGCGTCTGCGTTCGACTTCGGCGAGGGCTTCGAGCGTCGGCAGATCATCCGGTTCGAGGTCGGCGGCGCGCGTGTAGGCTGCGGCGGCTGCTGGCAGGTCTCCCAGGACCAGCTTTGCGCGACCGAGGCGCCTCCATCCTTCGACATCCCCGGGTTGTTCCATGAGGCGGGCTTCGAGGCGCGCAACCATGCCGGCGATTGCTGCTTCCTGTTGTTCCGGCGGCAGGTCGGTGAGCGCGGCGGTGTCGAGACCGTCAGGCTGTGGCGGCTGGCGGAGTGCGACCGGCGGCGGTTCTACGCCGAGTTCCGAGGCCAGTGTCCGCAGTCTCTCCTGTACTTCCGGCAGCCACGGGGCTTCCGGGGCGGCGTCTTCGGCGAGTGCTGTCCAGATGGCAAATGCCCGAGTCGGATCGCCGGCCTGCATGGCGGCCATGCCGCTGTAATAGCGCGCCCCGGTATGTGTCGGATCGAGTGCCAGGGCGGCGTCGAACTGGCGTGCTGCGGCGGGCGTAACGATGCCGCCCGCGGCGTAGAACAGCGCTTCGCCCCAGGCGGCTGCTATGTCGGGGTTACGGGGCGCGAGTGCGGCTGCGTTTTCGAACGCCTGCGCGGAGTCGTCGAAACGGGCAGCGTTCGCGTAGGAGCGGCCGAGGAGAATCCAGCCATCGAGGTTGTCAGGGTTTTCGCGCAGCCGTGCGGCGAGCGCGTCGATTGCCGCGGCAACATCTGCGGGCATAGGTGCCGGGGCGGGCACGGTGCGCGCAGCAAAGGGCTGATCGGGCTCGTCCGGCGAACCGATCCAAGCATATATGGCGACGCTGAGAAGCGGGACGCCGAGTATGGCGGCGAAGATGGCACTCCTGCGTCCTTCGCGGCTCCTTTGTTGCTCGGCAGTGTCAGCCGCAGACAGGATACGGCGTTCGATCTCGATACGCGCGGCGCGGGCTTCGCCGGGGGCAAGTGCGCCGCCGGCGACGTCGTGGTCCAGTTCTGCGAGTTGGCGTCGGAAGACGGCGAGATCGAAATCTGTCCGGCTACCCGCCGGGCCCTTTTGACGCATTACAGGGAGTGCGAGCATCGCGGCTGCTGCGGCCGCGAGAACTGCGAATATCACCCACCCGATCATCGGTCTTTATCATCGGCGATCAGGTCGTCGAGTCGAGCGCGCTCGGCGGCGTCAAGCGGTGCGGGGGCGGGTGCGGCGCGTCGCGCGGCCCAAAAACGGGCCACTACCAAGGCGGCGACCAAACCAAGGATCAGCGGGCCAAACCACAGGGCCCAAGTGTGCGGCTTGAAGGGGGGCCGCAACAGCACGAAATCGCCATAGCGTGTGACGACATAGTCCCGGATTTCGGCGTCAGTGTCCCCAGCCTGGAGGCGTTCGCGCACGAGTGTTCGCAGGTCGCGAGCCAATGGCGCGTCTGATTCCATGATGGACTGGTTCTGGCATACGAGGCAGCGCAGTTCGCGCGCCAATGTCATGGCGCGCTCCTCGAGCGCCGGGTCAGCGAGCGGTTGATCGTTTTCGAAGGCGGCTGCCGGGGCCATCGCCAACGCTGCCAGCGTGACGAACAGCCAGCCGATGGAACGCCCGGTCATGAGAGAAGCTTTTCGATCAGCGGCCAAATCCGGTCGTTCATATGTTCCGGCAGAATTGGCCCGATATGCTTGTAACGCACGATTCCGTCCGGGCCGATGAAGAAAGTTTCGGGCACGCCGTAGATACCCAGTTCGATTCCAGTTCGTCCGTCAGTGTCGGCGCCGATGCGTTGAAACGGATTGCCGAGTTCGTCGAGGAAGCGGCGTGTATCCTCCGCTTCGTCCTTGTAGGCGATGCCATAGAGGGCGACGCCCTCGCGTTTGGCGATTTCGGCCAGCAGCGGGTGTTCCACGCGGCAGGGCAGGCACCAAGATGCGAATATATTGATGACGCTGACCTGGCCTGCGATCAGGTTGTCAGTGGCGAGGCCGGACGCTTGGGCGTCGAGGGTAGGGAGCGTGAAGGCCGGGAGGGGTTTGCCCATCAATACGCTCGGTATTTCGCCCGGGTCGTTACCGAGTCCGAATCCGAGGAGCAGCGCGAGGATGGCGAACACCCCTGCGGGGATGCCGAACAGGACGGACTTGCGCGGTATTCTCATGCCGGTGCCGGGGCTGTTTGGGCGAGTTTGCGCGCCCTTCGCGGCGCACCGACTCGGTGGCGGCGATCGGACAGGGACAGGGCGCCGCCCAGCGCCATGACGACGGTTCCGAGCCATATCCAGGGGACGAGAGGGTTATAATAGAGGCGGGTGCTCCATCCGCCGCTGCCGTCAGCATCGCCGACAACGGCGTAGAGGTCAGCGATCCACGTGGTGTGGATTGCGGCCTCGGTGGTCGGCATGTTGGCGACGGGATAGACCCGCTTTTCGGGCCGCAGCTCGGCGATCGGCGCGCCGTCCCGACCGACGCTGAAGGACGCTTGCTGGGCGGTGTAGTTCGGTCCCTGAATCTGGCTGACGCCATGGAAGGTGAAGTCGTAGCCCGCGACGGTTACGGTGTCGCCGGCGCGCATGGTCTGGAAGCTTTCGACCGTCCAGGCGCTGGAACCTGTAATGCCTGCCACCACCATGGCGACGCCGAGATGGGCGAAGCTCATCCCGTAGGCGGCTCGCGGCAGCCGGGCGGCGCGGCGCAGGCTGTCCAACGGGTTTCCGCGCAAGAGCTGGACGCGTCCCGCCCATTCGGTGAGGGTTGTTGCCGTCAGCCAGACGGCAAGCGCAACGCCCAGCGCCGCCAGGGTGGGGCCGGTGTCGTCCATGAAAAGGACGGCGAGGACGGCTGCCGCGGTGACCGCCGCGGCTCCCTTGAGCCGCGCCAGCAGGCCGGCGCGGTCAGCACGTTTCCAGGGCATGAGAGGCGCGACGCCGGCAAGCAGGATGACCGGCGTCATGAGCGGCACGAACACGGCATTGAAATAGGGGGGGCCGACAGAGACCTTACCGGAACCAAGCGCGTCGATGATCAAGGGGTACAGGGTGCCGAGCAGCACGGTTGCCGCGGCGGTTGCGAGAAACAGGTTGTTGAGAATGAGGCTGCCTTCGCGGCTGAGCGGTGCGAACAGGCCGCCGGAACGCAGGGCCGGCGCGCGCGCGGCGTAAAGGAGAAGGGAGCCGCCGATCACGACTATGAGGAAAACGAGGATGAACACGCCGCGCGTGGGATCGGAAGCGAACGCATGTACGGAGGTGATGACGCCGGAGCGCACGAGGAAGGTGCCGAGCAGGCTGAAAGAAAATGCGATGATGGCGAGCAGGACGGTCCATGACTTCAGCGCATCGCGCTTTTCGCACACGATGGACGAATGAAGCAGGGCTGTGGCGGCCAGCCAGGGCATGAAGGATGCATTTTCCACCGGGTCCCAAAACCACCAGCCGCCCCAACCGAGTTCGTAATAGGCCCACCAGCTGCCGAGGCCGATGCCCAAGGTGAGGAACGACCATGCCGCGAGCGCCCATGGTCTGACCCAGCGGGCCCAGGCGGGGTCGACCCGACCTTCGATGAGGGCGGCGATCGCGAAGGCGAAGGTTACCGAGAGGCCGACATAGCCGAGATAGAGAAACGGCGGGTGGAAGGCGAGGCCGGGGTCCTGCAAGAGGGGATTGAGACCCGAACCGTCCGGCGGCGGCGGCAGCAGGCGCTCGAACGGATTTGACGTAAACAGTGTGAAACAGAGAAAACCGACGGCGATCAGCGCTTGTATGGCGAGTACCCGCGCGCGAAGCTGCGGGGGCAGATTGCCGCCACAACCAGCCACGGCTGCACCGAACACCGCCAGTATCAATGCCCACAGGAGCATGGAGCCTTCGTGGTTTCCCCACACGCCTGTGATCTTGTAGAGCAGAGGCTTGGCGGAGTGGGAATTGTTGGCCACGTTAAGGACGGAGAAATCGGAGCCGACATAGGCGTACGTGAGCGCGGCGAATGCGACGGCAACGGCGGCGCACTGAACCAGGGCGGCGGGCGCGGCGAGCGCCATCCAGGAACTGTCGCTGCGCCACGCACCGAACAGCGGGAGGGTTCCCTGCAACAGGGCGACAGAGAGCGCAATGACGAGTGCGGCATGGCCGGCTTCGACGATCATTCGTCCAGTCCCGCTTCGCCGGTGGTGTGGCCGGCCTTTTTCAGTGCGTCGGCAACCTCCGGCGGCATGTAGGTTTCATCGTGCTTTGCCAGCACATTGTGGGCGGTAAAGATGCCGCCGGGGCCGAGGCGTCCTTCGGCGACGATACCCTGGCCTTCACGAAACAGGTCCGGCAGTACGCCGGCATAGCGTATTTCCAGCGAAGAAATCGTATCGGTCACGCGGAAGTGAACGGCGAGGCCGTCATCGCCGCGCACCACGCTGCCCTCCTCGACAAGACCGCCGACCCTGATGGTTTCGCCGGGCGTGAGCGGGCGGGCTTCCAGTTCGGAGGGGCTGTAGAAGAAGACGAGGCTATCTTCTATCGCCACCAGCACGAGGGCGGTTGCCGTGCCCAGCATGACCAAGCCGAGGATTACGGCGTAGAGCCGGCGTGTCTTGCGCTTTGCGGGATGGAATTTCATGCGCGGTCCCGCTCGGCGTCGAGCTGCGCCTGCATGATTTTCAGGTCGGCTCTTCGTGTCCGCGCGCGGGTAAATGCGCGGATCCCCACCATGCCGAGAATGCCCAAGGCCACGACATAGGATGACCAGACGTAAAGGGCGTAGCCACCCATTGCCAGAAATTCGGTCATGAGGGTTCCCGCGCGACCTGCAGGTGTTGCAGAGCGCGCAGCTTTGCGGCGTCGAGCTCGCTGGTCATGCGCACGAGCAGCACGGTCACGAAATAAGCCTTGAAAGCGGCGACCATCACGAACAGCGGGACGAGCATTTCGCCGGATATGGTCGGTCCTCCAGCGCGAAACACGCTGGCTGGCTGGTGGAGGGTGTTCCACCAATCGACTGAAAAATGAATGATGGGCACGTTGACGACACCTACGAGCGCCAGAATAGCGGCTGCGCGCGCCCCTTTTGCGGCGTCGTCGAAGGAGTCGAACAGAACCATGTGACCGATATAGAGGAACAGGAGGATCAGCACCGAGGTAAGGCGCGCATCCCACACCCACCATGTGTTCCACATGGGCTGGCCCCACAACGCACCGGTTGCGAGGGCTATGGCGGTAAAGCCGGCGCCGATGGGCGAGGCAGCTCTTGCGGCAATATCGGCGAGCGGATGGCGCCAGATGAGTGCGGCGGCGCTGGCGGCAGCCATGACGACGTAGACGAACAGAGCCATCCACGCTGCCGGCACGTGGACATACATGATGCGCACCGTTTCACCCTGCTGATAGTCCGGTGGGGAAGCGAACAGCGCGAGATACAGCCCGGCCGCGAATAACAGTAGCAGCGCGGCGGAGGACCACGGGACGATCAGTCGCGCCAGCCGTGCAAACCGGATGGGATTGGCGAAACGGTGCAGTGTGCGGGCCATGATTGTTTACCTATCGCTATTCCGCGGACAGGCGCAAGGCGGCGGCGATGGCCCATGGCGCGAGCGCCAGCGCTGCAAGCAACATGGCGGCCAGTACCATGAGTTGCGCGCCCGGGAGCACTCCGATTGCCGCGCGTTCGATGGCTGACGCGCCGAATATCAGCACGGGGACCACCAGCGGCAGAATCAGCAGGGGGATGAGGGCGCCGCCGCGGCGCACGCTGACGGTGAGTGCCGCCGCGATCGCGCCGACAAGGCTGAGAATAGGGGTGCCCAGCAGCATGGCAACCACCAGTATCGCGGCTGTATAGAACTCCAGATTCAGGGATATGCCGAGGACGGGTGCTGCAATGACGAGCGGTGCACCGGCGAACAGCCAATGGGCGAGGCACTTTGCCAGCGCGATTACTTCGAGCGGCGCGGGAGCGAGCAAGAGGAGGTCGAGGCTGCCATCGTCGTAATCCGCTGCGAAAAGGCGGTCGAGAGAAAGCATGACGGAGAGCAGCGCTGCGATCCACAGGACTCCGGCGGCGATTTTTGCCAGCGTGGCGGGGTCGGGTCCGATGCCCAGAGGGAAAAGGGTGACGGCGATAGAGAAGAAAGCGAGGACGGCAACCATGTCGCCGGCGCGGCGCATGGCGAGCCGCAGGTCACGCCGCAGCACCGAAAGAAATACATGTTTCATACGGGTTGGATTATTGGCAGCGGCATTCGGCGATGGGGAAGATTTATTGTTTCGCTCGACATTCGGATTTGCTGAGGGTCAAAGCTCGGGTGCGGGCTGCCGGTCGTAACCGGAGGCACAGCGCGGGTCCGAAAGAAGGGAGACCGCAGCGGCGAATTTGGTTCGGCCCGGCGACAGGTGATCGAATTCCGGGACTTAGCCCGCCCCAGTTTCAGCCTGCTCCGTTTCGGGTTTCTGGTCTTTAGCTGTGGTGTCGGGATCGGAGGCGGTGGGTTCGTCTTCGGGCTCGGCGTTGTCTGTTGCAGAGTGTTCTTCGGCGGCGGAGGTTTCGCAGGGTGGGCGTGGTTCCATGAGGAGCGCGAGCAGGCGGATAAGGTGGTCGCGCATGTCGCGGCGGTGGACCACGGCGTCGATCATTCCGTGTTCGAGGAGATATTCGCTTTTCTGGAAGCCTTCGGGCAGGCTCTCGCGGAGGGTGTTTTCGATGACCCGGGGGCCGGCGAAACCGATCAGTGCACCGGGTTCTGCGAGAGTAATGTCGCCCAGCATGGCGAAAGACGCAGTGACGCCGCCGGTAGTGGGGTTGGTCAGTACGACGACATAGGGCAGCCCCGCCTCGCGGACGTCGTTGATGGCGATGGTCGTGCGCGGCATTTGCATGAGCGACACTATACCTTCCTGCATGCGTGCGCCGCCCGAGGCCGGGAAAAGGATCAGCGGGGCTTGCTGGAGCACGGCAAGGCGGGCGGCGGCGATGATGGCTTCGCCGACGGCGGCGCCCATGGAGCCGCCCATGAACGAAAAGTTGAATGCGCCGATCACGGTATCGCGGCCGCCGATGCGACCGTGCGCCACAGTGACGGCATCGCTCAGGCCGGTCTTTGCCTGGGCGTCCTTCAGGCGGTCGGCATAGCGCCGGCTATCGCGGAATTTGAGGGGATCAACTAGGGTTTCGGGAAGCTCGATAATCGAGTGTTCGCCGTCGTCGAACAGGATCTGGAAGCGTTGTTCGGCGGTGATTGCCATGTGGCATTCGCAGTGCGGGCAGACGAACATCTGCGCCTTGAGGTCGCGATGAAATATCATCTGCTCGCAGGAGGGGCATTTGTCCCAGAGATGTTCGGGCACGTTGCGTCGTGTGACGAGCGCCTGAATCTTGGGGCGGACGAAGCTCTTGATCCAGCTCATTGGTGTTCCCCTCAGGCGGGTTCGCGGGCGCTGCGCACGGCGGCGGCAAGGCTGTGAACGAGGTTCAGCGTGTCGGCGACGGGGTCCCGGTTTTCCTCCAGCGCTGCCCGGATGCGCTCGGCGAGCGCCGAGCCAACTACGGCGGCGTCCGCATGGCGGGCGATTGCTGCTGCCTGCTCCGGTGTCTTGATGCCGAAGCCGACGGCGACAGGCAGGTTGACCACCGCTTTCAAGCGCGCCACGGCGGCAGCGACGGCGTGCTCGTCGGCGCCGCGGGCGCCGGTGATGCCGGTGATCGAGACATAATACAGGAAGCCGCCGGTATGGCGCAGAACCGCCGGCAGGCGGGCGTCATCGGTGGTCGGCGTGGCGAGGCGGATGAAGTTCAGGCCAGCGGCGATGGCCGGCAGGCAAAGCATATCGTCTTCCTCTGGCGGCAGGTCAACGACGATCAGGCCGTCAACGCCGGCGTTCACCGCGTCACCGACAAATCGTTCGACACCGTAGGCGTGAATGGGATTGAAATAACCCATCAACACGATCGGCGTTTCGTCGCCTCGGCCACGGAATTGCTCCACCATTGCCAGTGTACGGATCATGGTCTGGCCACCGTCGAGAGCACGGCGTCCGGCAGCCTGGATAGCCGGTCCGTCGGCCATGGGGTCGGTGAACGGCATGCCCAGTTCGATGACGTCGGCGCCAGCTTCCGGCAATGCGTGCAACAGTGCGGTGCTGCTCGCGAGGTCGGGATCGCCGGCGGAGACAAAGGCTACAAGGGCGGCGCGATCGGCAGCGCGAAGCGCGGCGAAGCGGCGGTCGATGCGCCCCACGTTCACAGCGCTACTCCGAGATGTTCGGCGACGGCAAAGATATCCTTGTCGCCGCGACCGCACATGTTCATTACCAGCAAATGGTCTGTCGGGAGTGTGGGGGCGATCTGTGTGACATGGGCGAGCGCGTGCGCGGGTTCAAGGGCGGGTATGATCCCCTCCAGGCGCGAACATAGCTGGAATGCCTCCAGCGCCTCGGCGTCGGTGACGGACACGTAGTCCACCCGGCCCATGTCCTTGAGCCAGGAATGTTCCGGTCCGATTCCGGGATAGTCGAGGCCTGCGGAGATCGAATGCGCTTCGATGATCTGGCCGTCGTCGTCCTGGAGTAGATAGGTGCGGTTGCCGTGAAGCACGCCAGGTCGACCGGCACTGAGCGAGGCGGCGTGGCGGCCGCTTTCAACGCCTTCGCCGCCAGCCTCGACGCCGATGATTTGCACGCTGCGGTCGTCGAGAAAGGGATGAAACAATCCCATGGCGTTGGAGCCACCGCCGATGCAGGCGACCAGGGTATCCGGCAGGCGCCCTTCGCGAGCCATGATCTGCCGGCGCGCTTCCACGCCGATCACGGACTGGAAGTCACGCACCAGCAATGGGTAGGGGTGCGGTCCGGCGACCGTTCCGATCAGATAGTACGTATCGGCGACATTGGTGACCCAGTCGCGGAGCGCCTCGTTCATTGCGTCCTTCAGCGTTGAAGAGCCGGAATGGACCGGGCGAACTTCGGCGCCGAGCAGCTTCATGCGGAACACGTTGGGCTGCTGCCGTTCGATATCGACGGCACCCATATAGACGGTGCATGACATGCCGAACAGGGCGCAGACGGTGGCAGTGGCCACGCCGTGCTGTCCGGCGCCGGTTTCGGCGATGATGCGTGTTTTCCCCATGCGCCGGGCGAGCAGAATCTGGCCGACGCAATTGTTGATCTTGTGGGCGCCGGTGTGATTCAGTTCGTCCCGCTTGAAGTAGATGCGTGCGCCGCTGCAATGGGCGGTGAGGCGCTCGGCGAAGTAGAGGGGGCTGGGGCGTCCGACATAGTCTGCGAGCAGGCGGTCGAGTTCGGCCTGGAAATCGGGGTCTGCCCGGGCGGCGGTGTAGGCGGCGTCCAGTTCGAGGATCAACGGCATGAGCGTTTCGGCGACATAGCGGCCGCCATAGGCGCCGAAATGCCCGCGCTCGTCCGGTCCTTCGCGCCAGGAATTGGTCATAGCGGCGGTGCTCATGGGCCTTTGCTCAATAGTTCGGGGCGGGTGTCAGGGACCTGCATTCAGGCAAGCGCTGCGCAGAATCTGGTGATCAATTCCGGGTCCTTGACGCCCGGTGCGCTTTCGACTCCCGAGGAGACGTCGACTTCCGGCGCGCCACTGATTTCCACTGCTTCGGCTACGTTATCCGGCGTCAGACCGCCGGCGAGCAGCCATGGTTTCGGCCAGATGCGCCCGGCGATGAGCTGCCAATCGAACGCAAGGCCATTGCCGCCGGGCAGTGCTGCATCGTGGCCCTTCGGCGGTTTCGCGTCGAATAGCAGGAAGTCGACCAGCGGGTGGTAGTCGTTTGCGCGTGCGAGGTCTTCTTCCGCAGAGACGGACAGGGTCTTGATAATGGGAAGGCCGTAGCGGGTTCGGAGCTCAGCAACGCGACGCGGGGTTTCGCGCCCGCTCAATTGCAAGGTGGAGAGCGGCACGCGGTCGAGCACTTCGCCGAGCAGGGTGTCGTCGGGGTTGGCAAACACGCCGACGCGGCCCACGCGGTCGGGCACACGGGCGGCGAGCGCTGCTGCCTCGGCGACCGACAGGTGCCGCGGGGACGGCGGATAGAACACCATGCCGATGCGGCCGGCGCCGCCGCTCAGCGCGGCCGTGAGTGCGGTGTCGTCGCGCAGTCCGCATATCTTGACGGCGGTGCGGCTCATTCTGCGTCAGCCATTTCCGCGGCTATGCGGCGCGCGGCGTCTGCGGGGTCTTCGGCGCGGGTGATGGGGCGGCCGATAACGAGATAGTCAGCGCCCTGGCGCACTGCTTCCGCCGGGGTGACGATGCGTTTCTGGTCGTCCGCAGAGGCCCATCCGGGGCGAATGCCGGGGACGACGAGTGTGAAGTCCGGGCCGCAGGCGGAGCGCAGCATGGCGATTTCGCGGGCCGAGGCGACGACGCCATCAAGGCCGCAATCCTGTGCCAGCGCAGCGCTGCGTTTCACGAGGTCTTCTACGGAACCTGCGAGGCCAACACTTTCGGCATCTGCCCTGTCGAAGCTGGTGAGGACGGTCACGGCGACAAGTTTCGGTCGTGCATTGCCGGCGGGCGGGGCGAGCCGCATGGCGGCGGCAGCGGCGCCGCGCATCATAGCCGCGCCGCCGGCCGCGTGGACGGTGAGCATTGCCGGTCCGGCAACAGCAGCAGCACGGACAGCGCCGGCTACGGTGTTGGGGATGTCGTGGAACTTGAGGTCGAGGAAGACAGGCAGTCCGCTGTCGGCCAGTGCGGCGACGCCTGCCGGTCCGTTGGCGGTATAGAATTGGAGTCCAAGCTTGAGGTAACCGACCGCGCCGGCAAGACGGTCGGCAAGGCGGCGCGCTTCGTCAAGGTCGGCGGTATCGATAGCGCAAATGATGCGTTCGACGGCGGAAAGGGTTGTCATGTCCGGCCTGCGGGTTTGCCGTCAACAATAGGCGGTCGCCTGGACTGGCGGCAAGTAACGAGGAAGAAAACTATCAAATTCCGGGCGGGGCATTTGTTGAAATTACCTCACCTTCTCGGCTCTTGCCATTGTTCATAAGAAATGAAGCGCGCTGAAATGCGGGCCAAGGGGCCGGAAGGCGGCGTCGGGGGTAGCGTCAGGTTTCGCGCCCGGGTGAATTTTCGGTGCGCGAGGGGGCGTCTACGAGGTCGCGTAATTCCTTGCCGCATTTGAAGAATGGCATGCGTTTCCGGGGAACTTCTACGAGCGCGCCGGTGCGCGGGTTGCGACCCTGACGCGCTTTTCGCTCGCGGGTTGAAAAAGCGCCGAAGCCGCGAAGTTCGACACGGTCACCGCGTATCAGGGCCAGTGTAATTTCGTTGAATACGGTTGATACGATGCGCGTGACGTCGCGGTGAAAAAGGTGCGGGTTATCGCGCGCGAGCCGCTCTATGAGTTCCAGTTTGGTCATGCGACCCCGGTGCGGGCGGGCCGTTGGTGAGAATAAGGATGGCGCATATCAATCGGCCGTGAGGGGGCGCCAGAGCGAGACGAGGCCCTGGAGGCCGCCGGTTTGTGAGGTGACGGAATTGCCAAAGACGGAGAAGAGGATGCGGTCCACGAGCCCTTCGGGGGGTGTTGCCATTACCTCCCTGAGCGGGAGGCCGGGTTTGATGCCGGCTTCGTTTTCGAGCCAGGTGACGGCTTCCCGGGTTCCACCGATGGCGTCCACGAGGCCGGAGCGGACGGCCATCGCGCCGGTATAGACGCGGCCGTCGGCGAGCCTTGCTGCCTTGTCCCGCGGCATGGCGCGGCGCTGGGTCAGGAGGTCGACGAACATGCGGTGGACATCGTTCACGACCTGCTGGTTTGCCTCGCGGGCTTCGGTCGACATGGGGTTGAACGGATTGGGTTCGGCCTTGAGCGGTACGCTGCGCACCAGTTCGTTTTCAATGCCGAGTTTCTCCATGAGGCCGGCGTAATTGGTTGCTTCGAGGACGACGCCAATAGAGCCGGTTATGGTGGTTTCGCGGGCGAGGATGTGGTCACCGGCAAGGGCGGCCATGTATCCGCCGGAAGCGGCAACGCCTTTCATCACGGCGACGATGGGGCGTTCCTCGCCGAAGGAACGGATGGCACGGTAGAGCGCCTCGCTGCCGAAGGTAGTTCCGCCGGGACTGTCTATGCGCACGAGCAACGCTTCTGCGGAATCGTCTTCTTTCAGGTTGCGAATTGCGCGTTCGCGGTGGGAGTCGTTGAGGATCACACCGTCTATGTCGATGACGGCGATGTGATTGGTGTTGCTCGCGATGGGGATTGCCGACGGGTCGGGGTCGACGATGAAGACCACGAGGGCGATGACCGTGAGAAATGCGCCGGTTCGCCAGAGTGCGACGGAGCGCTGCAGGCGCCTTCGCGCGACCAGTAAATCGGGGTTGATGCCGGTCATACCGGAAGGCTCTCGCGGGCGCGGTTTCGCATGGCCGGGGTCAGCGGCCCTTGGTGTTGTCGGGTGCGGCTCCGCCGTAGGGTGTATTGTCTGACGAGTCGGCGCTTACCTTGGCCTTGATAGCGGGGCCGAGAATGTCGCCCAGGCTGGCGCCGCTGTCCGATGAACCGTATTCGGCCATGGCCTGCTTTGCTTCGGCGATTTCGAGTTCCTTGATGGACAGGGTGAGGCGTCTGCCGGAATTGTCGATCTGGGTGATCTTGGCGTCCACCTTTTCGCCGGGAGCGTAGCGGTCCGGTCGTTGGTCGGAGCGGTCGCGGGCGAGGTCCGAACGGCGGATAAATCCGGTGGCGCCGTCATTGACTTTCACTTCTATACCGTTGTCGACGATGGCGGAGACGACGGCGGTGACGATGGCGCCGCGCCTGAGTCCGGCGACGGCAGATGCGAAGGGGTCGTCGTCCACCTGTTTAATGCCGAGGCTGATGCGTTCCTTGTCAACGTCGATGTCAAGGACCTTGGCTTTGACTTCCTGTCCCTTGCGATAGTTCTTGATGGCTTCCTCGCCGGGTGAATCCCAATCGAGGTCGGACAGATGCACGAGGCCGTCTATGCCGCCTTCGAGGCCGATGAACAGGCCGAATTCGGTGATGTTGCGCACTTCCCCTTCGATGACGGTGTTGGCCGTGTGGGTTTCTCCGAAGGCTTCCCACGGGTTGGCGATGCATTGTTTGAGGCCGAGGCTGATGCGGCGTTTTTGCGGGTCGACGTCCAGCACCATCACTTCGACTTCCTGACTGGTCGAGACGATCTTGCCGGGATGGGCGTTTTTCTTTGTCCAGCTCATTTCCGAGACGTGGACGAGGCCTTCGACGCCGGGTTCGAGTTCGACGAATGCGCCGTAGTCGGTGATGTTGGTAACGCGCCCGCGGAATTTGGCGCTGACGGGGTATTTCAGTGCGACGCCGTCCCACGGGTCGGCGTCGAGTTGTTTCATGCCGAGTGAGATGCGCTGGGTTTCGACATTGAAGCGGATGACCTGCACCTTGACCTGCTGGCCGATGGAGAGCACTTCGGTCGGGTGGTGAACGCGGCGCCATGCAATGTCGGTGACGTGGAGGAGGCCGTCGACTTCCCCGAGGTCGACGAACGCCCCGTAGTCGGTGATGTTCTTGACGACGCCTTCGAGCACCTGGCCTTCCTTGAGGCTGGCGACGAGTTCGGCGCGGGCTTCGGCACGGGTTTCTTCCATGACGGCGCGGCGCGAGACGACGATATTGCCGCGCCGGCGGTCCATTTTCAGGATCTGGAAGGGTTGTTTGGTATTGAGCAGGGGGGTTATGTCGCGGACCGGTCGGACGTCCACCTGGCTTCCGGGCAGGAAGGCGACGGCGCCGCCGAGGTCGACGGTGAAACCGCCCTTGACGCGGCCGAAGATGACTCCGTCCACGCGTTCATTGTCGCCGAAGGCTTTTTCGAGGATGACCCATGCTTCCTCGCGGCGTGCGCGTTCGCGGCTGAGTACGGCTTCGCCGCGGCGATTCTCCACGCGCTCCAGGTAGACTTCGACGGTATCGCCGACGGTGAGTGCGGCGGTTTCTCCTGGTGCGGAGAATTCCTTGAGCGGCACTCGCCCTTCGGCCTTGAGGCCTACGTCGATTACGGCCATGTCGTTCTCGAGCGCGATCACCCGTCCTTCGACAACCGATCCTTCCTTCTTGTCGGCTTGCCGCACCGACTCTTCGAAGAGAGCCGCGAAATTTTCATTCGGTTCCAAAGTAGAACCGCTGACGGCGGGGGTTTCGCTCATACGTTCGGTTGCTCCCTGGCCGTGGCGGGTGTTGCCGGCCGTTGCGGCGCGCCTTCTCCGGTTTGCGCCATGATGAATTTCACCGCGGCAGCGAGGACGTCCGCCGCGTTCCTGTCGGTAGTATCGAGCATGAGCGCGTCGGACGCCGGCTTCATGGGCGCTTCGCCGCGCGCGCTGTCGCGCGCATCCCGCTCCTTCAACTCCCGCAGGACCGTCTCTTTTATACTGCCCACGCCGCGTTCCCGCAACTCATTATATCGGCGCTCCGCGCGCACGGTGACGTCGGCAGTCAGAAATATCTTGGCGTCGGCGTCAGGGGCGATGACGGTGCCGATGTCGCGCCCGTCCAGCACGGCGCCGGGCGGGGTTTGGGCGAACCGGCGCTGCCAGGCGATGAGGGCGTTGCGAACGCCGGGCATGGCGGCGACCACGGAGGCGGCGGCCGCAATTTCGGGGTCGCGCAGATTTTCGGCTTGCAGTGCGCCGGGATCAAGGTCCTGCGCGGCGGCTGTCGCCGCCGCCGCGTCGTTGATGTCTGTGTCGCGCTGCAGCAGCCGTGCGGCGACGGCGCGGTAGAGCGTACCGGTATCGAGACAGGGGAGGCCGAAACGGACGGCGAGGGCGCGCGCCAGCGTGCCCTTTCCAGCGCCGCCCGGTCCGTCGATGGCGATAACGAGGGGTTTGGCGGGCGGCATGGCTCAGGCCTCGTCGATTGCCGCGCCGAGGCTCTGCATGAGCGCGGCGAAACCGGGGAAGCTGGTGTTGATCATGGTTCCGTCATCAATGCCGGCGCCATCGGCGCAGGCGAGGCCGAGGGTGAGGAAAGCCATGGCGATGCGGTGGTCGCCGTGCGCGGCGATGCGGGCGCCGCCGGGCGGCGGTGCTGCGCGCCCCCGGATGATGAGGGTGTCTTCCTCGATGCGGGCAGCGGCGCCGAGTGCGTTGAGGCCGTCGGCGGTCGCCGCGAGGCGGTCGCTTTCCTTGTGTCTCAACTCGCCGAGGCCGGCAAAGCGGCTTTCGCCGTCGGCGCAGGCAGCGGCAATCGCGAGCACCGGATATTCGTCGATCATGCCGGGTGCGCGGGCGGCGGGCACGGTGATTGCGGCAAGCGCGGAGGTACGCGCCGTGATGTCGCCGACCGGCTCGCCGCCGCACATGCCGCGCGGCGCGATGTTCAGGTCGGCGCCCATTTCGATGAGGGTGGTGAACAGGCCGGTGCGCAGCGGATTGAGGGCGACGCCGGTGACGGTGATTTCGGACTCCGGAACGATCAATGCCGCGACGAGGGCGAAGGCGGCTGATGAGGGGTCGTTGGGTATTGCGAGTTCACAGGGTTGGAGTTCTGGCTCGCCGGTGAGGTGGATGGTGCGGGCGGCGCCGTCACCGTTGTCGATTTCGACATTGGCGCCGAAGGCGCGCAGCAGGCGTTCGGTGTGGTCGCGGGTGGGGGCGGGTTCGGTAACGGAGGTGATGCCGGGGGCGCCGAGACCGGCCAGCAGGACCGCGGATTTCACCTGTGCGGAGGCGACAGGCAGGCGGTAATGGATGGGTATGGGCGGTTCGGCGCCGTGAATCAGCAAGGGGAGGCGGCCTCCCGGCGCGGCGTCGAATTGCGCGCCCATGCGCGACAGCGGTTCGATGATGCGCGTCATGGGGCGGCTGCGCAGCGACTCATCGCCAGTGAGAATCGCGCGGACGGGGTGTCCGGCGAGAATGCCGGCGAGCAGCCGTGCGCCGGTGCCGCTATTGCCGAGGTCGAGGATGTCGCCGGGGGTAACGAGGCCGCCGATCCCGGCGCCATCGACATGCCATTCTCCGGCGGGGGTGCGATTGACGGGTGTTCCGAGCGCGCGCAGGGCGGCGGCGGTGGCCATGACGTCGGCGGCCTCCAGCAGGCCGGTGATGCGGGTGCGCCCGGCGGCGAGCGCGCCGAACATCAGTGCGCGGTGGGAGATGGACTTGTCGCCGGGCACGGTGACGGCGCCGGTCAACGGCCCCGAGCGGCGGGCATTCATGGGTGTTGCAGATGCCGTCATGGGTGTCGCCACGGGGCCGTTGCGCGGGCGGCGGCGATATTGCTTTGACAGGCGGGCCGCACGGTCGTTAAAGGCGTCCGCGCAAATGTTGACGGAGCGGCATGGTGGGCATGGGCAGTCTGGGTCACAAGCATCATTGTCGGCAGTGTGACATCAAATTTTACGACTTGCTGAAGCGGCCGGTGGTGTGCCCGCGCTGCAAGAAGGAAGTGACGGTTGCAGAGCGTGCGCGGGGGGCGCGCAGTACGCGGGCACGCGCAGAGCGGGACGCCGCGCCGGCGCCGGAAATCGTGGATGTGGAGGAGATGAACGGCGCGGAGGACGAGGAGGAGGATTTGCACGATGTGGATGATGTGATGACCGGTTCCGAGGATGAGGCAGACGACTGAATCGGGTGGCGGTGCGAAAAAAGTGGGATTTGCCGGGACTTGCCGGGATTTGGGGCATGGCCGGTCCGTTGGCGGGGGCGATATGGTTCAAGAAATATGAATTATAACAAAATGTTGTGGATATAGCAAGGGTTTGATAGGTGGTTACCGCGGTGCGCGTGTCGACGGGCTTGCCGGGGGGTGATTGGCGGATTAGTGTGCGCGGCGCAGCATTGTGGGGCCATAGCTCAGTTGGGAGAGCGCTTGAATGGCATTCAAGAGGTCGGGGGTTCGACTCCCCCTGGCTCCACCACCCTGCCTGCTGCGGGGCGGGCTGACTAGATCGGGCATATGAGGTTGCCGAGGCGGGCGGTGAGCTTGCGGTTTTCGTCATAGTCGACGGGGACTGCGACGAGCGCCGGGCCGGGTTGGGCGAATGCCTGTTCGAGGGCCGGTGCGAGGCCTTCCGCGCTGTCCACGGTGCGTCCCCAGATTCCGAATGCGTCGGCGAGCTTGATGAAGTCGGGATTGCCGAAGGCGAGGTCGGAGTGGCGGCCGTCGAAGTGATTCTGCTGCTTCCATTTGATCAGGCCGTATTCGCCGTCGACCCAGATTATCACGACGATGTTGAGCTTGAGGCGTGCGGCGGTTTCCAGCTCCTGGACGTTCATGAGGAAGCCGGCGTCGCCGCACACGGCGAGGGTGCGTCGGTCCGGCAAGGCGAGGCGCGCGCCGATGGCGCCGGGCAGGGCGAAGCCCATGGCGCAGAAGCCGTTCGAGATCAGGCATGTATTGGGTGAGTCGCACTGATAGTAGCGCGCGACCCACATCTTGTGGGCGCCGACATCGGACAGCACGATGTCGTCGGGACCCATGACGGCGCGGAGATCGCTGAGGATGCGTTGGGGTTTCATGGGAAACGCCGTATCGTCGGCCTCGGCTTCAAGGTCTGCGGAGATGGCGGCGCGCAATGCGCTGCGGGCGTGGATATCGAACAGCGGCAGGCGGGCGGTATGCCGGTTTTCAAGTGTTTCGTTGATTTGCCATAGTGCGTCCGCGATGTCGGACACGATTTCCACCGCGACGGGGTAGGCGCTGTCGATTTCAGCGGGTGTGAAGTCGATATGGATGGCGGGGGTGGGGGCGCCGCGGTTCCAATATGCCGGGCTGTATTCGACGAGGTCGTATCCGACGCATATGACGAGGTCCGATTCGTCGATGGCACGGTTGGCGTAGTCGCCGCCCTGGAGGCCGATGGTATAGAGGCAGTGGGGGTCGGAGCGGGGTACGGCGCCTTTCCCCATGAAGGTGTTGACGACGCCGATTCCGGTGAGTTCGGCGAAGCGCCGAAGCTGGGCGGAGGCGCGTTTGCGGATGGCGCCGTTGCCGGCGAGGACGATCGGGTTCCGGGCGTTGACGATTGCGGTGACGGCGTCGGCCACGGCGCGGTGGTCGGCGCCGGCGCGGCGCGTCTTGCGCACGGGCAGGGGGGCGCCCTGTGCTTCGGTCTCGGCGATGTCTTCCGGCAGTTCGATGATCGCGGCGCCCGGTTTTTCGGCTTCGGCGGTCTTGAAGGCCTTGCGGATGATTTCGGGGATGGTGTCCGGGTGGTGCACGGTTTGCGCCCATTTGCTGAGCGGTCGGAACATCGCCATCACGTCCATGTGCTGATGGCTTTCCTTGTGCATGCGGTCGGTGCCGGCCTGGCCGGTGATGACGACGACGGGGGAGCGGTCCATGTTGGCGTCGGCGACGCCGGTGACGAGGTTGGTGGCGCCGGGGCCGAGGGTGGCAAGGCAGACGCCGGCACGGCCGGTGAGGCGGCCGTAGACATCAGCGATGAAGGCGGCGGATTGCTCGTGGCGGCAGAGGATGAATTCGACGCTGCTGTCTTGCAGTGACATCATGAGGTCGGCGTTTTCTTCGCCGGGGACGCCGAAAACATGGCGCACGCCCTCGGCTTCCAGGCAGCGCACGAACAGGTCGGATGCTTTCACGGGCTTGTCCTCGCAGGTCGGCGCGGGTCGGCGGGCGCGCTGATTTACCGGATTTCCGGCTATTTCGGGCGGTTCATGCGGGCGAAGAAATCGTTGCCCTTGTCGTCGATAACGATGAAGGCGGGGAAGTCCTCCACGTCGATTTTCCAGATCGCCTCCATGCCGAGTTCGGGGTAGGCGATGCATTCAACGCTGCGGATGCAGTCCTGCGCCAGGCGCGCGCCGGGGCCGCCGATGGAGCCGAGATAGAAGCCGCCATGGGCGGCGCAGGCGCGGGTGACGACAGAGGACCGGTTGCCCTTGGCGAGCATGACCATGGAGCCGCCATGGGCCTGGAACTGGTCGACATATGCGTCCATGCGCCCGGCGGTCGTCGGTCCGAACGCGCCGGTTGCGTAGCCTTGCGGGGTCTTTGCCGGCCCGGCGTAGTAGATGCAGTGCTGGCGGAAATAGTCGGGGAGGGGTTCGCCGGCTTCGATGCGGGCGCGGAGGCGGGCATGTGCTGCGTCGCGGGCGACGATCATCGGGCCGGAGACCGAGACGCGGGTGCGGATGGGGTATTGGCTGAGGGTCGCGCGGATTTCATCCATGGGCCGGTTGAGGTCGATGCTGACGACTTCGTCGGCGAGGGCGGCGGGGTCGACTTCGGGCAGATATCGGGCGGGGTTGGTTTCCAACTGTTCGACGAAGACGCCATCAGCGGTGATTCGGCCGAGGGCCTGGCGGTCTGCGGCGCATGAGACGCCTATGCCGATGGGGAGGCTGGCGCCATGCCGCGGCAGGCGGATAACGCGGATATCGTGGCAGAAATATTTGCCGCCGAACTGGGCGCCGATGCCGAAATTGCGAGTCAGTTCGAGGATTTCAGCTTCCAGCCCGGGGTCGCGGATGGCGTGCCCGGCGGGGCTTCCCGTGGTGGGCAGCGTATCGAGGTAGCGGCAGCTCGCGAGTTTGACGGTCTTGAGGGTCTGTTCGGCCGAGAGGCCGCCGATGACGATAGCGAGATGATAGGGCGGGCATGCGGCGGTGCCGAGGGTGCGCAGCGTTTCATCGAAAAAGGCGAGCATTCGCGCGCGGTCGAGGACAGCGGGGGTTTGCTGATAGAGGAAGGTCTTGTTGGCCGAACCGCCGCCCTTGGCGATGAAGAGGAAGTTGTAGGAGTCGCCGGGCACCGCGTGGAGGTCGATTTGCGCGGGCAGATTGTTGCCCGTGTTCTTTTCCTCGAATGTGGCGAGGGGCGCGAGCTGGCTGTAGCGCAGGTTGGTTTCGGTGAAGGTGCGCCGGACGCCTTCGGACAGTGCGGCTTCATCGTCGATTCCGGTCCAGACATCTTCGCCTTTCTTGCCGAGGATAATGGCAGTGCCGGTGTCCTGGCACATGGGCAGGACGCCGCCGGCGGCGATATTGGCGTTTTTGAGCAATTCCCAAGCGACGAATCGGTCGTTGGAGGACGCTTCCGGGTCGTCGAGGATGGATGCGAGCTGGGAGAGGTGGCCGGGCCGCAGAAAGTGGGAAATATCGCGGAATGCGGTGAAGGCGAGGTCTGCAAGTGCGTCGCCCGGAATGCGCAGCAGGGTGCGCCCGCCGAGGGAGAGGGTTTCGACCTCAAGGTTGTCGAGCCGGCGCCAGGGTGTTTCTTCGGGGCTGAGCGGGAAGATTGTCTGAAAAGCGGTCACGTGACTTCGCCCCATGTCGGATGTTCGGGTGCGAGCGGCGTTATATCAGAGCGAGGCGGCGGCCGGGGTTCATTTGTCGGAGCGGCGGCGCAGGAAGTCGACGGAGACGACCTTGTCATCCCCGGTTTCGCTGTTGTTGTGAGCCGGTTCCTGGCCCGGGGCCGGGGCACCGGATTCAAGCGCCGGGGTCGCGGCGGCGGTTTCGGAGGCGAATTGCAGGGCGAATTTTACTTCCGGGTCGGAAAACAAGGTGATGGCGGCGAAGGGGATGGTGAGTCGTTCAGGCGCGCCATTGAAAGTGAGGGTTACGGCGAAATGGTCGTCGGCGATTTTGAGGTCCCAGAAGCGGTGCTGAAGGACGATGGTCATTTCCTTCGGGAAGCGGGCCCGCAGGTCAGGGTTCATTTGCACGCCGGCATGGGTGGTGTCGAAGCCGATATAGAAGTGGTGGGCGCCGGGGAGTCCTGATTCGGCAGTGAGTGTGAGCGCGTCATGCACGACGCGGCGCAGCGCGGATTGGACGAGTTTTTCGTAGGGGATGGACGAGCCAGTCATGTTCGGGGGGTCAGCGCTGTGTCGGGTGGTGTGGAGAGGCAAGGCGCTTCTGTTGCCAGGTGCGCCCCGAACCCCGCCCCGGCGCTGCGAGTGCCGAGGACTTGGAATGAGATTGCCGACCGCTTACGCGGCGAGCTTCATCTCCGCATAGTTGTCGTTGGCAACTATGTTCTGGCCCGATAACGGTGGAGCCATGCCGGGCGAAAGCCGCATCTTTGCCACGCATGTCGATCCTGTATCGCCCCCGCGAATACCGCATGAGCGGTTGGTGGAGGCGCCGGGTACTGCCCCCGGGTCCATGACGCCTATTTCATGCTGCGTTTATCGCCATAGCCAGCGTGAACCGGCAAGGAAAATATAGGCGATTTGGTGCGGACGTGCAATGGTTCGCGTGCAATGATTGGATACGCCTTTGCGGGTATTTCACCATTGCGGGTGCGTCGTGAGTGTATCGGGGCAGGGCGAGAACGGGGGCGGGGTTTCCGCGGGGCGGGCGGCGGCGCCGGGTCTGGAGGCGATTCTGGGTGAGGCGCTGCCGGTGCTCGACCACGGGTTCGTTCGCGTTGTGGATTATATGGGCAACGACGCCAGCATCGTGGAGGCGGCGCGGGTGTCCTATGGCAGCGGCACGCGCACGCGGCGCAGTGACCGGGGGTTGATTCGCTATCTGATGCGGCATCGTCACACGACGCCGTTCGAGATGTGCGAACTGAAATTGCATGTGAAGCTGCCGATATTTGTTGCGCGCCAGTGGATTCGGCATCGCACGGCGAATGTGAACGAGTATTCGGCGCGTTATTCGGTTCTGGACCGTGAGTTCTATGTGCCGGAGCGGGCGCATCTGGCAGCGCAGTCGGCGGTCAACCGGCAGGGGCGGGGGGCGGTACTGGACGGTGCGGAGGCGGACCATGTGCTGCGCCTGCTGCGCGGCGACGCCTTGCGGGCCTATGAAGATTATCTTGATTTAATGAACCGCGACGAGGCGGGAAATGCGCGTGACGCCGCGCGCCAGGGGCTGGCGCGCGAGTTGGCGCGCATGAACCTGCCGGTGAATTTCTACACGCAGTGGTTCTGGAAGATCGACCTTCACAATCTGCTGCATTTTCTGTCGCTGCGTGCTTCGCCGCATTCGCAGCACGAGATTCGCGCTTATGCGACCACCATTCTGGAGCGTGTTGTGCGCCCGTGGGTACCGGTGGCGTGGGAGGCGTTTATGGACTATGTGCATGACGCGGTGCTGCTTTCGGCGGGCGAACTGGCGGTTGTAAGGCGGCTGCTTGCCGGAGAGGCGGTAAACGAGGCGGGCAGCGGGCTGAGCGCACGCGAATGGCGGGCGCTGATGACGGTGCTGGGCTGCAGCGGCGAGGGGTAGCGCTTACGGCGCGATGATGCGGGGCGGAGGCTTGCCGGGGCCGCGCTGCATGGCGTCGATGACGCGTTCGGCGATGGCGATGAAGGCCTGCGCCTGGGGGCCCGCGGGCGCCGAGGCGACGATGGGGGCGCCGCGATCGGAGGTTTCCCGCACGGCGATATGGAGGGGGATTTCGCCGAGGAAGCCGACATCCATGGCGGCGGCGGCGTCGCGCGCGCCGCCATGGCCGAAGATGTGGGCTTCCCGCCCGCAATCAGGGCAGACATAGAGGCTCATGTTTTCGATGATGCCGAGGACGGGGACATCGACCTTGCGGAACATGTTGAGGCCCTTGCGCGCGTCGATGAGCGCGAGGTCCTGGGGTGTGGAGACGATGACGGCGCCGGCGAGGGGCACATTCTGGGCCATGGTGAGCTGGGCGTCGCCGGTTCCGGGGGGCATGTCGACGATGAGAATATCGAGCGCGCCCCAACGGACGTCATTCAGCATCTGGCGGAGGGCGCTCTGCACCATGGGACCGCGCCAGATCATGGGCGTGTCCTCGTCGATGAGAAAGCCCATCGACATGCAGGGCAGGGCGTAACCGACAAGGGGTTCGATGGTCTTGCCGTCGGGCGATGCGGGCTTGCCGCTGATGCCGAGGAGGCGCGGCTGGGAAGGGCCGTAGATGTCGGCGTCCAGCAGGCCGGTGCGTTTGCCGAGGGCGGCGAGGGCGAGGGCGAGATTGACGGCGACCGTGGATTTGCCGACACCGCCCTTGCCGCTGGCAACGGCAATGATGGCGCCCACGTCATCGATGCCGGAAGCGGATTCGGGGCTGGTTTCCGCACTGGTCTCGGCGGTGAGCACGCCGGTGGCGGAGAGGACGCCGGGCAGAGCGCGTATGGCGGCCTCGCAGGCACGGCGGGTTTTTTCCATTGCGCGCTGTTCGCCGGGTCGGATTTCGATGGCGAAATGGACATGGCCGCCGCGCACGGCGATGCCGGAAATGAGGTTCGCGTCGATGACGCCGGCGCTGCGGCCGGGGGCGGGCACGGCGGCGAGGACCTGGCGGATCTGGGCGTCGGTAACTTGCGCCATGCTTGAAACACTCCGGCTTCGGCCACTATGTTGCGTGTTTGGCGGTGCGGACCGCTTTCGGGCGCCAGACTAGTACAGCGGCGTCGGCAACGACAAATCCCGGAACCGGGCGGCAGGCGCCGGTGCGTCTGCGCGTGTGCGAGTGAAAGGAAGTGTTTTCATGCCTTGGACCAATCAGGGCGGCGGCGGACCTTGGGGGCCGCGCGGCGGCAATGGAAGCGGCGGAGGCGGCGGCGGCAGCCCGTGGGGAGGCGGCGGCGGCGGCGGCGGCGGCGGGCCGCAGGGTCCGGACCTTACCGAAGTGCTGCGCCGCAGTCAGGAACGGGTGCGCAACCTGCTTCCCGGCGGCTGGAGCGGTGCGGGACTCATTCTTGCCGGGGTTGTGGTGGTGGTCTTGTGGGGAGTCAGCGGGCTTTACACGGTTGCACCGGAGGAACAAGGGCTGGTGCTGAGGTTCGGCGAGCATCACCGCAATACGGCGCCGGGACTGCACTGGCATATTCCGTACCCGTTCGAGAAGGTTATCAAAGTGCCCGTGCTGACGGTGCGGCGGGAGCAGATCGGCGACCGCGAGGGGCGGACCTTCGAGGAAGAGAGCTTGATGCTGACGGGCGACGAAAACATCATTGATGTGAGTTTTGTTGTTCAGTGGCAGGTCAAGGAGGCAGATAAATTCGTTTTCAATGTGCGCAATCCGACCGAGACGGTGAAAGCGGCAGCAGAAAGCTCGATGCGCGAGATCATCGGCAATTCGGAAATTGCCTCGGCGCTGGCGGGGGGCCGGCAGCAGGTGGCGGCGGATGCGCGGGACCTGTTGCAGCGGGTTCTCGATGACTATGAGTCGGGGATAGCGATTACCGAACTGCTGTTGCAGCGGGCGGACCCGCCGGCAGCGGTAATCGAGGCCTATCGCGATGTTCAGCGGGCGCGGGCGGACCTGGAGCGGGCGATCAACGAAGCGCAGGCATATCAAAACAGCATTGTGCCGCAGGCGAACGGCCAAGCGGCCCAGTTGCGTAATGAGGCCCAGGCTTACAAGGAGCAGGTTGTGGCGCGTGCGGACGGCGCGGCGCAGCGGTTTGTGGCCGTGCATGACCAGTATCAGACGGCGCCGGAAGTGACACGGCGGCGAATATACCTCGAGTCGATGGAAGTGGTGCTTCGGGACATGAACAAGATCGTGATCGACAGTTCGGCCGAGGGGTCGAGCGGGGTTGTGCCGTATCTACCGCTGCCGGAGATTCAGCGTCGCGCGGCGGCCAATACTGCTCAGGAGACGATTCCATGAGCGGGATTCTCAAACTTGCAGCGCTGGCTGCGGCGGTTGTTGTCCTGATCGGCTTGTCGATGGCCCTGTTCACGGTGGAGCAGCGCGAGCAGGCGCTGGTTCTGCAGTTTGGCGAGTTCAAGCGTCAGATTTCGAGTCCCGGCCTTTACGCGAAGTTTCCGTATTTGCAGGAGGTGCGGTATTTCGACCGGCGGCTGCTTGATTTCGACGCGCCGGCGGAGGAGGTGATTGCGTCGGACCAGAAGCGGCTGGTGGTTGATGCGTTTGCGCGCTACCGGATTGTCAAGCCATTGTTGTTCTATCAGACGGTTGGCGACGAGCGGCTATTGCGTCAGCGGCTTGCGGCGATCATCAACTCGAACATCCGGCGGGTTCTGGGTCAGGTTCCGTTGCAGGCGGCGATTTCGGACGACCGTTCCAATCTGATGCGGGAGATTACCGGAAGCACGCGCGAGGAAGCGCTGGCGTTCGGGATCGAGGTTGCGGATGTCCGCATCAAGCGAGCGGATCTGCCGACAGCGAACTCGGAGGCGATTTTCCGCCGCATGCAGACTGAGCGGGAGCAGGAAGCAGCAGAGCTTCGCGCCAAGGGCAGTCAGGAGTCGTTGACCATTCGCTCGGCGGCAGACCGCGAGCGGGTGGTGATACTGGCTGATGCGGAGCGTGATTCGCAGATCCTGCGCGGTGAGGGGGAGGCGGAGGCCAACCGCATTTTCGCGCAGGCGTTCGGGCGGGATCCGGACTTTTTCGCGTTTTACCGTTCCATGCAGGCGTATCAGGAGGCGCTGGGCGCTGATGGCACGACCATGGTCCTTTCGCCGGACAGCGATTTCTTCCGCTATTTCGGCGATATTCAGGGGCGGGCAGGCGGGGCGCTGACAGCGCCCTAGGCCGTCAGTCCTGTGAGCGCGCATGAGGGAGTTTCTGACTGCCCTGGCGCTGGTGCTGGTGCTCGAGGGTGTGGCCTTGGCGATATTTTCGGATCGTCTGGGGCGTGTTGCGGAGCGATTATCCGAGGTTCCGCCGCCGGTGTTGCGGCTTGCGGGACTGGGATCGGCGTCTCTGGGAGTGTTTTTCGTGTGGCTTATCCGGGGGTGAGCCGCGGCGAGGGCGCTTGCAGCAAGGCCGCCGGTTGCCTAGTTTTGGTTCTCCGAACGGGTTGAGGGGGTTGTGATGCCAGCTTGGGGTTTGCTGCGGCTGACGATGTCGGCGCGTTTGCCTTTTGTGGTCGGGGCCTTGCTGTTTGGTCTCCCGGGCGTGGCAGCGGCTGCCGGACCACCCGATTTCGCGGATCTGGCGGAGCGGATGGTGCCGTCGGTGGTGAATATTTCCTCGAGTCAGGGGCCGCAGGCGGGCAGTGGGCCTCGACTGCCGCCGGGTTCGCGGATGGAGGAGTTTTTTCGCGAATATTTCGGGCAGCGTGAGCAGGAGCCCGAGAATGAGCAGCGGCAGCAGCCGCAGCAGCCCTTCGTTTCGTCGGGGTCGGGGTTTGTCATCAGTGCCGAGGGGCATGTTGTCACCAATGACCATGTGATCAACAAGGCCTCGGAGATCACGGTCACACTGTCGGACGGGACGGAACTCGAAGCGCGCGTCGTGGGACGCGACCCGAAAACGGATGTGGCGCTGCTGAAGGTCGAATCCGAGACGCCCCTGACGCCGGTCGTGTGGGGTGACTCGGACACGGCGCGGGTCGGCAACTGGGTTGTCGCGGTGGGCAATCCGTTCGGCCTCGGGGGAACGGTTACGGCGGGCATCATTTCGGCGCGCGGGCGCGATATAAATGCCGGTCCGTTCGACAATTTCATTCAGACCGATGCATCGATCAACCGCGGCAATTCCGGCGGTCCACTGATCAATATGGACGGCGAGGTGATCGGCATCAACACGGCGATCTATACGCCGACGGGGGGCAGTGTCGGCATCGGGTTTTCGCTGCCGGCGAACCTGGCGCGGAATGTGGTTGCGCAACTGCTCCAGTTCGGCGAGACGCGGCGCGGCTGGCTCGGCGTGCGCATTCAGACGGTGACGAGCGATCTGGCGGCAAATCTTGGTCTTGAAAGCGCCACTGGCGCCCTGGTTGCGAGCGTTGTATCGGGCAGTCCGGCGGCGGCTGCGGGGATTGAAATCGGCGATGTGATCCTGGAGTTCGACGGCAAGCCCATCGAGACGATGCGGCGGCTGCCCCGGGTTGTGGCCGAGACAGTGATCGACAAGGAAGTGGACGTGCTGTTGTGGCGGAATGGCGAGGAGGTGCACGTCGGTGTCACGGTCGGCCTGCTTGAGGAAGGTGAAGTGCGTGCAGAGCAGCCGCCCCCTGAACCGGAATTGCCGGTGCAGGATGTGCCCGAAATGGGCCTGACGCTTTCAGCGCTGACCGACGAACTGCGCGAGAAGTTCGAGATTGGCGAGGAGAAGCAGGGCGTTCTGGTGGTTGCGGTTGCCGGCGGTTCGACGGCGGCGGAGAAGGGATTGCAGGCCGGAGATATCATTGTCGAGGTAGGACAGCAATCGGTCGCTGCGCCGGGCGATGTGGCGGCGCGGATCGCAGACCATCGGAACGAAGACAAGAACACGGCACTCCTGCTGCTGGATCGCCAAGGCGATTTGCGGTTCGTTGCGGTGCGTCTGGCGGACGAATAGGTGGGCGCCACCAGGAGGTTTACCCCGCCGAGAGTTGTGTGAACGGGCCGCCGGGTGATCCGTCGACTCATGCGCGAGGGGACGCCGATCTTGCGAGACACCGACGCTGGCAGAGCTCCGGTGAGTCGTTGACGGTCATGACCACGCAAGGGGCCATGGCGGGACGGGGTATTGGCATTGCGCTGATCTTTCGACGCGACGTCCGGCGGCGCGTGACGGCGTGGTTTTCGGTAGCGTGCTTCGCGGTCGGCCTTGTTCATGTCTGGCAGCATGCCGCGGAGCATGATTCCCACGATACCGGGCATTTTTCGCAAGACGAAGGCGAGCTTTGCCAGCTTGCGGATTGTCCCTGGTTTACGATGGCGGCGGTTGGACCGGCTTTGCCCGAGCCGGCACCGCTGCGGATTCTTCCGGGTTCTCACGTAATCGTGAGCGGCGGCGCAGCGATGTGGCCGCCGGTTCGGGCACCTCCTCCAGCTTCACCCTCCCTTGCTGCGTTTGACGGCGCACTGCCGCATCTGCTGGCGGCGCGGCATAACCGTGCGCAGTTGTCATGACGACATCATTTATGGAGAGTTTGATGCGATCACTCGCGAAAGCCGCGCTTGCCGCGTCGGCGTCGGCGGTTGCGTTTTCGGCGCAAGCGCAGACGGAACCGGACGGAGCGCCCAGCGCGCAGGCATTGGCGGCGGAAATTCGCGCGCTCAAAGCTGACTATGAAGCGCGGATCACGGCGCTTGAATCCCAACTTGAAAATCTGGAAGCGGAAACTCCCGAACCGCCACCACCACCGGCGCCGGCAGCAGTTGGCAGGGATACGTATTCAAATGCGTTCAACCCGTCGATCGGTGTCATTCTGGATGGCCGGGCATCGTCGTTTTCGGCGGAGAGTTCGGAAATACCCGGCTTTCACCTCGGGCATGGAGGGGAACGCGGCGCCGAGGGGCTGTCGCTTGGCCATCAGGAAATTGCCATGTCGGCCAATGCCGACGACAAGTTTTTCGGTTACACCACGCTCGGTCTGGGGGTGCATCCCGGCGAGCCGGTGGAACTGGAACTGGAGGAAGCCTACATCCAGACGCTGCCCGGCGCGGGTCTGCCGGACGGCGCGCGGGTGAAAGCCGGCCGGGCCCTGTGGACATTTGGCTATCTGAACGAGCAGCATGCTCATGCGGACGATTTTGCGGATCGTCCTTTGCCGTATCGGGTCTATCTGGACCACGGCTATAACGACGATGGCGTGGAGCTGTCGTGGGTGCTGCCGACAGACCTTTACACTGAGATCGGCGGCGGCGTGTATCGCGGAGACGACGCGCCGTTCGGAGGCTCCACCGACGGCGTTGGCTCATGGTCGGCCTTTGCGCGGGTCGGCGGCGATATCGGGCAGAACGCGGCGTGGCGTATCGGCGCCTATGTTCTGGATGGCGAGGCGCATGAGCGCGGCGGAGGTCATGACCACGGTCATGGCGGAGAGGAACATGCTGATGCGCATGATCATGGGATCGAGGGGCATGCCGGCTCTGACAACGCCCATGATGATCATGACGACCATGACGACCATGACGCCCATGATGATCATGACGACCATGATGACCATGATGATCATGATGACCATGATGACCATGATGATCATGACGCCCATGATGATCATGACGCCCATGATGATCATGACGACCATGACGCCCATGATGATCATGATGACCATGATGATCATGATGATCATGATGACCATGAACAACACGTCGGTCATGGTCATGAAGTTCTTCATGACTTTGCCGAGCATTTCTCCTATGGATTGTTCACGGGCGATACCCGGCTGTATGGCATTGATTTTCGTGCGACCTGGGCGCCTATGGGGAATCCGCGCGCGAGCGAATTGACGCTTCAGGGTGAATATTACTGGCGTCGCGAAGAGGGGCTATACACTCTTGCCGAAGACCCGGACCACCCGGAAATGGCATATCTCGATGGAGCCAGTTCGGGCTGGTATGCGCAGGCGGTGTACAAGTTCCTGCCGCAGTGGCGTGTCGGGGCGCGGTATGCGCGGCTCAACCCGCCGGATGCCTCGGGGGTCGACCATTCGCCGTACGCGATTGGCGTTATGGGCGACTGGACGAACAGCGAGTTCGGACGCATCCGGTTGCAGTTCAACCGTGAATCGCTGAGGGAAGGCGGCCATGATAATCAGGTGCTCCTGCAATATGTCATGAGTCTTGGCGCGCATCCCGCGCACTCGTTCTGAGATGCAGGCGATGGGCAGGATTAGCAGGGCCGCAGCGTTAGCTGCCGCCCTGTGGGCGCTGGGGGCGGTTTTGCCGTCTTCGGTGCAGGCCGAGGTTCGAGTCTTTGTCTGCGAGCCGGAATGGGCGGCTCTGGCGGAGGCGCTCGGCGGTGATGAGGTTTCGGTGTTTTCGGCAACGCACGGGCGTCAGGACGCACATTATGCGCGCGCGCGACCGAGCCTGATTGCGCGAGTGCGCCGCGCCGACCTCCTGATCTGCACGGGCGGGGGGCTGGAGGCAGGCTGGCTGCCGGTCCTGATGCAGCGCGGGGCGCCGCGCGGTGTGCAGGCGGGACAGCCGGGCCATGTGATAGCCGCCGATTATGTTGAGCTAATGGACAAACCACAGGTCATTGACCGCTCACACGGTGATGTTCACCCGGAGGGCAACCCGCATCTGCATCTGGATCCAGACAATATCCGCGTCGTGGCTTCAGTGGTGGCGGAGCGGCTTCAGCGTCTGGACCCGGACAACAGCGATGCCTATGGGCGGCGGCTGGCGTCATTTTTGCAGCGTTGGGACGAAGCGGTGGCGGGCTGGCGCCAGCGCGCCACGGTTCTGGATGGCATGGCGGTAGTTGTCTATCACGTGGCTTGGCGGTATCTGATGTCGTGGACCGGGATGACCGAGGCGGCGGCGCTGGAACCGCTGCCGGGTATGCCGCCGACGCCGAACCATCTGCGTGACGTCCTGGAAGCCGTGCGCGGAGGCAGTGTTGCCGCCATCATTCGCACGCCCTATGCGCCGACGGACGCCTCGAACTGGCTCTCTGAACGGACGGGGCTGCCGGTCGTGGAACTGCCCTTCACGGTCGGCGGACAGGACGGGGTGGACGATCTGTTCACGCTGTTCGAAGTTACGCTGGACTTGCTGGAAGACGTCCGTGATTGACGGTGAACTGATCACCATCATTGCTCCGGCCGTCGTTACGGGATTTCTCGTGACGGCGGTTCATGCCCCGCTCGGCATTGAGGTGTTGAAGCGGGGCATCGTCTTCATCGACCTTGCGACGGCGCAGATTGTCGGCCTTGCCGTGATCGTGCTCGGTATGTGGCTGGAAGACCCGTCTTGGGGAGTGCAGCAGGCGGTGTGCTTCAGCGCTGGGCTGGCGGCGGCGTTTTTCTTTCGCTGGCTGGAGCGCACCCTGCCGGATGAGCAGGAGGCCGTGATCGGCAGCTGTTTCATCGTGGCGGCGTCGGCCGCGCTGCTGGCGCTGGTCAATAATCCGCATGGCGGCGAGGAATTGCGGCATGTGGTGTCGGGGCAGATATTGTTTGTCTCGTGGCGGGATATCGCGTTGTTCCTGCCGATCTTTGCGTTGGTTGCCGGCCTCTGGTTTGTATTTCCGCGGCTGCGGTCCGGCAGTGGGTTTTTCGTGTTGTTCGCGATGGCGATCACGGCGTCGGTGCAGCTGGTCGGGGTGTATGTGGTGTTTGCGAGCCTCATTCTGCCAGCTCTGGCGGCGCGGCGCGGTGCGGGATATGTGCTGGTGCGGGCGCTGGGAAGCGGTGCGGCGGCGGTGGCGGTGGCGATTGTCATATCGGTGGTGGCGGACCTTCCCGCCGGGCCGGTCATGGTGGTGTGTTTTGCCGTATCGGCGGCGGTGGTGCGTCTGATGCTGCGCAGGAGCGCCGCTGCTTCCTGAGGCGGGGGCGCAGCCGCATCATTCTTCGGTGCTGCGGCTGCGCCGCATCAGTGCGACATAGCCGAGCGCGGTGGCGAACATGATGAGGCTGTAGGTGGCGGCCGGCACGGTTGCGAGGCCGCCCTCAAACAGCAATACGGCGACGGCGATGGCGAGTGTGCCGTTTTGCAACCCGCATTCCATGGCGATTGCGGTGCGCTGGCGCGGACCTGTGGCGAGTGCGCGCGCGAGAAGCCATGCGATTGTCATCATTGCGACATTGAGGACGAGGGTGACCAGCCCCGTTTGCGCAAAATAAGCGACAATGTCGTCGCGGTTCTGAAGGATGGCTCCGGCGAGCACGAGAACGAACAACACGGCGGACACGGTGCGGGCGGCGGGTTCGACGCGGCTTGCGAAAGTTGCAGCGAAACGGCGCACTGCCATGCCGATCAGAACCGGGACTGTGACGATCATAAAGACGCTGATGGCCGTTTCGGCGACCGAGATGTCCTGTTCGGCCTGCTCGCCGATGAAGTGGCCATAGGCGAAAACGACGATGAGCGGGATGGTGACGACGCTGAGCAGGCTAATGACGGCGGTGAGGGAGATGGACAGGGCGACGTCGCCGCGGGCGAATGCGGTGAGGATATTGGAGGTTACACCGCCGGGTGCGGCGGCGATGATCATGAGACCGAGGGCGAGTTCCGGAGCCAGCGTCCAGACGCTGGCAAGGAGGAAGGCTACCAGAGGGAGGATGACGATCTGGGAAAGCGCGCCGACGGCGAAATCGCGCGGCTGGCGGGCGACGCGCACGAAATCGCCGAAGGTGAGACCGAGGCCCAGCGCGAACATGATGAAAGCGAGGGCCAGCGGCAGGATGACGTCGGTGACAATTCCCATGACAGCCTCCCAACGGCGCGAATTTGTTTGTTATTTCAGTGTCTCAAAACATGTAGCGCATTCTCGCATAATAGAACCCGCCGGAAAAGCCGAACACGGACAATGTCGGATAGGTATTTCCAAGTGCTCCTGCGAGGGGATTGCGCTTGGGATATTCGTTGAAGAGGTTCTCTGCGCCGAGGCTCAATTCTGCTGCCGGGGCAAGCGCATAGCTTATCTCGGTATCGACGGTGAATTGAGCTTTGAGATCGAAGGGGGCGCTGATCTGGTTGCCGAGAAGTACCGACCGGGGACCGAACCAGTTGAGCCGTACGAACGCGCGCCACTGGTTCCGCGTGTGCCTCAGCGTTGCGTTGAAGCGATACCGAGGCAACAGTTTCTCCAGTTGAAAGATGCGCATTTCGTCCACGAAATCAGGGTTGAAGCTGCGAACGCGGGTCCGGTTCCAGTTGGCTGCGAACAGGAACTCGCTGTTGCCGCTTTCAAGTAATGTTCCCCCGGTCGGTATATCGATATGCGCGACGAGGTCGATTCCCTGAGTGCGTGTATCCACGCCATTTCCGAAATAGCGAATGCGCCCCACGTCACCCGGGACGCATCCGTGGCCGGACGCAGCGATTTGCCGTTTCTGCTCTGCGCTCAGGTCCTTGCGGCCCGACAGCGAGATACGCCCGTCCACATCGATATTGTAGAAATCGGCAGTGAGCGACCATGACCCCGTGTCGGCGACAGCGCCGGCCGTGAAGGTCACGGCTTCCTCGGGCTGCAAGGGCCTGGCGCCGAGAATGCGGGCTTCCTCGCATGTTGGCGGGAGGGTGCCGAGCTGTACGAGATCGGCCAGGGCGCTGTCATAGCCGGTGGTTACGTTCAGCGTATTCCTCTGCCCTGCGGTCGGGGCGCGGAATCCTGTGCTGGCGGAGCCGCGCAGGGCGATATTGTCGGTAATTCGGAGCCGGGCGGCGAGTTTGACGTCGGTCGTCGTGTCGAAATCGTCGTGCTCCTCGATCCTCCCCATGGCGCCGAGTGCCAGCGCCTCGCTGACATCCGCTTCAAGATCGACGTAACCGGCGGTGGACTGCTGGGTCCATTGTCCCGCGATGTGGTCGGCAAACCCGGAAAAACCGTTTGCGCCGATACCGAACCCCCGGCTTGCAAATTCACCGGCCCGCCATGATTGTTCCTCGCCCGGCTCGATTTCAAAGGTTTCGCTTCGCCATTCGAGGCCGGTGGCCAGATAGAGCGGTGAGGTGAATACGGCGATATCGAACGGCCGTGCCAGATCAATATTCGCCACTTGTTCCGTCTGCGCATAGGAGCCCAGTGCAAACCGTGTGGGCGTGTCGGGGCCGAGGCTGGCGTTGAGGGTGTCCCGTATCGAGAAATCGATCTTGTTCCGGCCGCTTGTGTAGCTGATGTCCCAGGTCATGCCCGAAGGCAGGGAACCGCGCACCCCCAGCGCCGCGGCCCTGTCGCTGACTTCGCCGGCGAACCGCGGCGTAAATCCGCCCGGGAACTGTTCGTTGAACACGAAGCAGCCCGGGTAGGTGCTGTTGAATGCCGCGACGTCGAAATATTCGGCGGTGTCGATGATCGGAATGTCGGCAGGGCACGGGCGGTGGTCGTCAGGGGCGAGGTCACCGACCAGGCGAAAACGGTCGCCATTCTCGTTCCGGTAAGCGTACACACCGGAGCGGGTATTGGGATTGCGGTAGAAAAAGCCGCCTTCGGTGTTGCGGCCAGCAATATTGCCGAATGCATAGACTTCGACATGTTCGGTCAGGTCCGCGCCCGTATTCAGAAAGATGGTGTAATCCTCCGGTGTGTCGGGGCGGCCCCAGGTCTGGGCATAAGGTGCGCGGATATGGGGGTTTCCGCCGGCGGCGAGCGCCGCGGCATCATCCCGCTGTACACTGCGGACGGTGGGCTCCGCGGCTCGCCATTGCACGCTCAGATTGCCGAATCCGCTGTCTGCGAACGGCACGCCGATATTCCCCGCAAAGCGGCGCTCAGCGCCGTCGCCCTCCCAGCTCTGCCCCCATTGTGCTTCCGCTGCGCCGCCGTCCGGCCTGTCCCTGAGCACGAAGTTCATGACGCCGGCAATGGCGTCGGACCCGTATTGCGCAGAGGCGGTATCGCGTAGGATTTCGATGCGCTTGAGTGCTATCGCCGGGATGACGCTGATATCCGGTCCTTGCGCGCCGTCCGACAGTCCGTTGCCGAGCCAGGTTATGACGGCACCGCGATGGCGCCGCTTGCCGTTTATGAAAACCAGGGTTTGATCGGGCGCGAGGCCGCGCAGATTGGCGGGGCGAATAAAGGTGGCGGCGTCGCTGATGGGCTGTGTGTGGACGATGTAGGACGGCACCAGGGTTCGCAGGAGATCGGGCAGAGCAGTGCTGCCCTGGTCGGCCAGGTCCTCACGGGCTATCAGGTCGACGGGGGCGGGTGTGTCGACGGTGGAGCGCACGGGCCGCCTTGTTCCGATGACCAAAATGTTTCCGAGTTCGTAAACTCCGGTTTTCTGTTCACTGGTTTTCTGTTCACTGGTTTTCTGTTCACTCTGGGCCGCCGCGTTTCCGGGCGTTGGGCAGGTTCCCCATACCGCCAAGGCTGCGACAGACAGACGCAAGAGTTTCCAGACGACCATGTTCCCACCCCTACAACAATCATGTGCGACGCTGTGGGGGCAATGTTCAGCGAATATGTTTCCGCCTGCAAGGGCCGGGCGGGGGCAGCGCCGACGAACTCCGGCCGATGACCTGTCCGGGCCGCGGCCCGGTTTCCAACGCCAAGTGGTTGAAACGCCGGCTACCCCCGGAATCAGAGGAGGGTGAAGGCGAGGGGCGACAAGCGCCCAGAAAAATGCCATGTTATGGATAGACACTGCTGCGCCGGCCCTGAGAGGGCCGGGACGCAGCAACGAAGCCTCCGGGGCCGGAACCGGATGAGCAAGGAGGGCTCCGGCCCCGGAGGTTGTGGCCAAGCCTGCCCGGCGCCACTTCATCGCCAGGTTTCGGCTCCAGCCACGGTGACGCAGCTTGCCCGGTGAATCCCGAACTCCAGTCTCTCAACCGTGTTGACAGGTTCCGGGCTGCAGCAGCGAGTTGAGGGGAGACTCAGCCGCAGGCTGCATCAAACCCGGAGGGCAGCACCATTACCGTCACGTCGTCGTCACCCGGGGTTGCGTCACGGGCGAACAGTTCCGGCACGATCAGCAAATGGTCGCCATTATCCAACTGCCTCAAGGCGATGTCCGCCGGCCCAGAGAGTTCGACTTCAGAGCTGTAGGCGAGTTGGGTCGCTTTTTCACCCGGACAGTGGACCGTCATGCTGACGGGGACATCGCCCTTGATCTGGGTGTTGATCATTACGCCGCCATCGGTGAAATCGAGGCCGTCCAGCGCACCGAGACCGCTGTCATACGGCTCGGGGAGAGTGCCATCGACATCGTCGAGGGCATAGACGCCGCCATTGGCCGGGTCAGGTGCGCCGGCGACGGGGCCGACCGTATTGACATAAATCTTGCCGTCGATCGGTGAGACCTCGACGCCGTCCGGATTACCCGGGATTGCCGTGAAGGTGGGCGCGGTGGGCGCCTCGCTGCCGTTGGCGAGGGCATCGAGCGACTCATGCGGGATTTTCCAGATGCCGCCGCGACCCTCGAAGGGCGGGTCGAACTGGGCGCTGCCGAACTCGGTATCGACGACGTAGAGATTGCCGGCATCATCGAAGGCTGCTGCGTTGGTCAGGGCCACGGGGCCGCCATTCAACTCGTGGAACACCGAGCCAGAGCCCATGTCGATTGTGCCTAGCACATTGCCGTCGACATCGAAGGCCATCATGCCGGTGCGCATCCGCGCGCCGTCAGTCACCGTCGCGCCGTCGGAATCGACAAGCGGAGCGGCACCGATGCAAATGAATATCGTGCCGGCAGGGAACTGCCCGGTGGCCACGTTCAGGACGGCCATGCCGAGCGGCGCAGTCACGCCCTCGATGAGCCGTTCGGCGACCATTTCCAGTTCGCCGGACTCGGTGACGGCGAGCTTGCTGATATAGCCCTCGCCCTCGGTCCAGCCGAAATTCTCGGCTCGGTCACCGATTTCGGCGGCGTTGCCGATGAACACATGAGCGCCGTCAGCAGAGAAGATCGCGCTTTCCGGGTTGTCGAACGCCGAGATAACTTGAAGCACGTTTGCCGCGACGGGGTGAGCGCTGAGCTGGTCCTGCGCACCGGCGGCGCCGGCCGCGGAAGCCACCGCCAGTGCCGTTAGTCCCCCAATGATCTTGTTGCCCCGCATGACAGAACTCCTTTCAAATTGCCTGTTCAGAGCATGCTCGTTCCGGTCGGAGCCCTTGGCACGCCGGCACCTACCGGCGCACCGACGTGCCAAGGGCCCGCCCGTGGAGTATGCGATTGCATCTTAGTCGCATTATAATTGCGAATGCAACTTAGTCGCATCGTAATTATGTGCGCAAGTAAAATCCGACAAGGATTGTCGGTCTGTGCGCTGCGCCGGGTTGTGACGGCGCTGCGGCGGCGGTGTTTGCGATTGAGGAAATCCGGGGTTTGATCGGATGCGGAGCCGCGCGGAGCAGCGGGGCGAACGGATTTCGCCGCGTCGCCGGGATTTGTTCCGCGGCGTTCTCCCGCCAACCGGATGGTCGCGGGGTCAGGCGGGCGGTCGCTGCATCATCCGGCGCCGTTCGACGCCGAAGCTTCAAAAAGACAGGTTGATTATTGTCGAGTTGAGCGGGTCTCTCTGCCGATCACTTCGAATGGCCGGTGACGCGCATTGCGGCCCCGTGGGAGCGCGGGTCGCGGAGGGGCCATGCCCCGCAATCGACGGCGGCAAGGAAGTCGGCGACGCCGCGGTTGAACTGGTCCGGTTCCTCGATGTTGATAGTGTGGCCTGTGTGCGGCAGCACCCACAGGCCGGCGCTGGGGATTGTGCGTTTCAGGAACAGGCCCGGATCAAGGCATGGTTCGTCCTCGTCGCCATTCACAATGAGGGTGGGGACGGTGAGTTTCGCCAACGATTCTTCGAGGTCGTAGAGCGAGGGGCGAGTTTTCAGATAGCCGCGCAAGGTGGCGGCGGAGCCGACGGCGGAATGCTCGCGCAACTGGTCGTGAAACTCGGTCCAGCCGCGAGGGTCCTTGTTTTCGAACTGGACGCGGGTGGAGCTGAGCGCGTAGTCGTCGGCCACGGACTCGGTGCCGCCCTCGTCGAATCCGCGCGCCATCGCCTCCACGGATTCATGAAATTCGACACGGTCTTCGCGCACTGCGCCGTAGCCGCAGCCCGCGACGACGAGCGAACAGGCGCGCTGCGGCTGCCGCAGGCCGGCATGGAGCACGGCGAAACCGCCCATCGAAAGGCCGACCAGATGCGCCTTGTCGATGCCGAGATGGTCCATCACGCGGACGATGTCATCGGCGACGATTTCCTGGCTGTAGAAGGCGGGGTCGGCGGGCGCGTCGGAGGGGGGATAGCCGCGTGCGTTGTAGGCGATGCAGCGGCGAAAGCGTGAAAAGAAGCGAAGCTGCGGCTCCCAACTGCGATGGTCGCCCGCGAATTCGTGCACAAAGATGATGGGCGCGGCTGCCGCGGAGGCGGATTTCCCGGCGACATCAACATAGTAGAGCTTCAGTCCATCGGCATCGGCGTAGGGCATGGTGTGGATTCCCTGTTTGCAGGGCGCGCTCAGGGCGTTGTTTCGAGCGCGGCCTTTTCGGCTTCGGTGAAAAACGCATCGGCGTGGCAGTCGTGGCGGGGGATGCCGCGCCGGTGGAGCAGGTCTGCTGCCGCTGCGACCATGGCGGGCGGGCCGGCGACATAAGCCTTGGCGCCGTCGAGGCGGGCGTGATCGGAAGCTACGGCGTCGGTGACGAGTCCGGTGCGGAAGGGGTGCGGCCCCCGGGTTTCGGACAGCACGATTTCCACGGTGAGGTTGTCATAGCTGCGGGCGAGCGCCGCGAGGTGTTCGGTGGCGTAGATATGCGCCTCGCTGCGGGCGCCGAAATAGAGGTGGATGGGCTGTGTCATGCCGCCGGTCAGAGCAGTCTCGACGATGGAGAGGATGGGGGCGAGGCCGGTTGAGCCGGCGATGGCGATGATGGGTCCGGCATGTTTGCGGCGCAGGAAGGCAGTGCCGAAGGGTCCTTCGAGGCGCACGCTGTCGCCGCGTTTGAGTGAGTCGGCGATGAAGGCGCTGACATGGCCGTCATCAAGGCGGCGGATGTGGAATTCGAGTTCCGGTGCCAGCGGCCGGCTGGCCATGGAAAAGTCGCGCGGCGGGCAGCCTTCGAAAGTGAGGCTGGCATATTGGCCGGCGGAAAACAGGAATGGGCGGGCATCCATGGCGTCCATGCGGACACGGCAGACATCGGCGGCGACCATTTCCGTGTCGGAGACGCGGCATTCGACGACACGGCGCGGATGGGCGGCGACTTCGTCCGGCACCTGCCAGCCGACGGCGCAATCGCTGCGCGGGAGAGCGCGGCAGGCGAGGATGAGGCCTTCGGCGCGTTCCTCGTCGGGGAGGACGAAGTCGGCATAGGGCAGCATTTCGATTTCGCCGCTGAACAGGTGCGACTTGCAACTTCCGCAAGTTCCCGACTGGCAACTGCACGGATAGTCGATGCCGGCGAGAATTGCGGCGTCGAGGATGGTTTCGTCTGACTCGACTTCGATGGTCTGTGCGACATTGCGCACGGTGACCTGGTGCGCCACGGTATTCTCCCTGAATTCATGCAGCCCCGTGGGGGCCGAAAATAGGCACAGCGCCCCCGGAATCAAGCGGCCGGTGAGCGCCGCGCAGTTGTGTTTCTTGATGGATGGGGGCGGCGCGGGTAGTGTCGGGCCATGACGGACGGTGTTGCCGCTCCCTTTGCAACGCGGCCCGATGACAGCCGCGGCAGGCTGCATGCGGAACCCGAAAGCCCCACCCGCACGGTGTTTCAGCGCGACCGCGACCGGATCGTGCATTCGGCGGCGTTTCGCCGCCTGGAACACAAGACGCAGGTTTTTGTCCATCACGAGGGCGATCATTACCGGACGCGCCTGACGCACAGTCTGGAAGTTGCGCAGATCGCGCGGTCGGTGTCGCGCGAACTGGGGCTGGACGAGGATCTTGCAGAGGCGCTGGCGCTGGCGCATGACCTGGGCCACACGCCGTTCGGCCATGCGGGTGAAGAAGCGCTGAACGCGGCGATGGCGCCGTTTGGCGGGTTCGACCATAACGCCCAGGCGCTGCGGGTGGTGACGAGTTTCGAACGCCGCTATGCCGGGTTTGACGGCTTGAATCTCACCTGGGAGACGCTGGAAGGGATCGCCAAGCATAATGGCCCGATGGACGCGGGGCGGGTTCATGAAACCCTGGCGGCGTATAACGCGCGCCACGATCTGGAGCTTGACACTTTCGCTGGTCCGGAAGCGCAAGTGGCCGCGCTGGCCGACGATATCGCCTACAACAATCACGACATCGACGATGCGCTGCGGGCCGGCCTGTTCGAACCGGATGCCCTGGCGGCGGTGCCATTTGTGCGGGGGGCGCTGGACGAGGTGCGGGGGCGGTATCCTGATCTGGGCCGGGCGCGCCTGATTCATGAAGTCATTCGCCGCCTGATCGATGCGATGATCGTGGACCTGATCGGAGAAACGCGGGCGCGGGTTCGGCGGCTGAAGCCTGACAGTGCGGCCGCGGTGCGTGCGCTGGGGGAGCCGCTGGCGGGTTTTTCGTCCGAAATGCGTGAACATGATGCGGCGCTCAAGGAATTTCTGACTACTCACATGTATCGGCACTTCCGGGTGAACCGCATGGCCAGCAAGGCGCGGCGCGTAGTCAAGGAATTATTCGGGCTGTTTCTTGCCGAGCCGCAATGTCTTCCTACGAGTTGGGCGCAGCGAGCGGGCGCTGCCGGTAGCGTGCGGGCAGCACGTGTTGCCGCGGACTATATTGCGGGGATGACGGATCGTTTTGCATTGACGGAATATGCAAGATTGTTTGATGTATCAGCACGAAATGTTTATGCTTCACATGAAGATATTCGATGAACTCGTGTGATGAACATATTTGAGCATTACAGGGCCGAAATAACGGGCAGGTTGACGGCCTTGTCGGCGGCAGGGGACCTGCCGTCGGATCTCGACATGAACGGGGTAAAGGTGGCGCCGCCGCGCGACGCGGCGCACGGAGACCTTGCCACCAATGCGGCGCTGGTTCTGGCACGCAAGGCACGGCGCAAGCCGCGTCTGCTGGCGGAGTTGCTGGCGGGTTCGTTCGGCGGGCTGGAGGGCGTTGCACGGGCGTCGGTGGCGGGACCGGGTTTTGTCAATCTCACGCTTGACGGTTCGGTATGGCCGCGAGTGCTGACGGCAGCGGCGGAGGCGGGCGCCGATTACGGGCGCTGCGACACGGGGGCCGGGCGCACGGTCAATGTCGAATATGTGTCGGCAAATCCGACGGGGCCGTTGCATGTCGGCCATGCGCGGGGGGCGGTGTTCGGCGATGCACTGGCGAATTTGTTGGCGTTTGCCGGTTATGCAGTGACGCGGGAATATTATGTGAATGATGCGGGGGCGCAGGTCGAGACTCTCGCGCGGTCAGTCTTTCTGCGTTATCGCGAAGCCTTGGGAGAAAAGATCGGCGACATACCGGAAGGATATTATCCGGGGGACTATCTGAAAGCAGTGGGGGCAGCGCTGGCGGCGCGCGATGGCGTGCGTTGGCAGGCAGCGCCGGAAGAGGCGTGGCTGCCGGTGTGCCGCGATGCTGCGCTGGCGGCGATGATGGCGTCGATCCGGGACGACCTTGCGGCGCTGGGCGTGCAGATGGACCGGTTCAGTTCGGAGCGCGAGCTGGTTGACGATGGCGCGGTGGCGGCGGCGCTCGCGTGGCTGGAAGAGCGGGGGATGATCTATTCCGGCGTTCCGGAGCCGCCGAAGGGCAAGCCGCAGGATGATTGGGAGGCGCGCTCGCAGGTGTTGTTCCGGGCGACGGAATTCGGCGACGATGTTGACCGGCCGCTGCGGAAATCGGACGGCTCGCCGACCTATTTCGCTTCCGACATTGCATATCACCGCGACAAGTTCCGGCGCGGCTTCGGCGACATGATCAATATCTGGGGCGCTGACCATGGCGGTTATGTCACGCGCATGAAGGCCGCGGTGTCAGCGGTGACCGAGGGCCGGGGGCGGCTGGACGTCAAGCTGTGTCAACTGGTGAACCTGCTGGATGACGGCGTGCCCGTGAAGATGTCGAAGCGGGCCGGCGCATTCGTGACACTGCGCGAAGTGGTGGATGCGGTGGGGCGCGATGTGGTGCGTTTCATCATGCTCACGCGGCGCAATGATGCGCCGCTGGATTTCGATTATGCGCGGGTGACGGAGAAGTCGCGCGATAATCCGGTGTTTTATGTTCAATATGCCCATGCGCGGATTCGCTCGGTGCAGCGCAATGCTGGCGCGCACGGGGATGCGGGCGCTGCGAGCGGGGCAGAACTGGCGCGTTTGACGGCGCCGGAGGAACGCGCGCTGGTGCGGCATATCGCCGGCTGGCCGCGTTGCGTGGAAGACGCTGCGGCTGCGCATGAGCCGCATCGCATCGCCTTTGCACTGCATGATTTTGCTGCGGCGTTTCACACATTGTGGAACCGTGGCAATGAGGAGCCCGCGTTGCGGTTCATTGTGCCGGACGAGCCGGCGCTGTGCCGTGCGCGTCTCACGCTTCTGGAAGCTGCGCGCGCCGTGATTGCCGCCGGTCTCGGCATTATCGGTGTCGCGCCCATAGAGGAAATGCGCTGAATGACTAGTGTGGAATATGCTGTAGCGCCGCTGGCGGGCCGCGGCCGTATCACCTTGCTGCTGGTACTTATCGCACTGGTGATCGTGGGGATCGTGGCAATGCGGGTCTGGCAGCAGCGTTATTCGGAGGAAGTTGCGGAAGTGCCGCTGCTGCTCGCCGATCCGACGCCGGTTCGTGAACGGCCTGTGGATCCGGGCGGGCTTGACGTGCCGTATCAGGATGTTCTGGCGCTGCACGAACTTGGCGGGTCGGAGGTAGCGGGGGAGCCGGTGGTAGAGCGTGTGCTGCCGCCGCCGGAGGCGCCCATGCCGCGGCCGGTGCCGGCGGCGATCGTTCTCCCGGCTGCGCCGGCAGCGAGCGAGGTGCTCGTGCCGGACGAGGCGCCGGAAGCGTTGCCGGCACTGGCGGATGATGCGTTGGCAGTGGCGGACGACGCGGGTGTGGAGGCTGGTGAAGCATTGCCGGCGCCGATCGTGGAAGCCCGGCTTGCAGCCCGGGTCGAGAAGCCCGCGCGGCCGGTCGGCGCAGCCTCGACGCTCACGGAAGAAAGGGCGGTATCGGGCGCTGATCCCGGCGATGCCGTTTCCTCCGGTCTCGCCGCGCTCTCCGACGATTCTCCCGATCCGATTGCGGCGGCTTTGGCGATGCTGCCGGAGGCAGAGCCGCCGGCGAACGTATCTCCCGACCCGGCGCCGCCGGTGAACGGATATATGGTGCAGCTTGGCGCATTTCGATCGGCGGGAGAAGCGGCGGCAGGCTGGAACTCGACGTCATCCGAGGCTGCGGACCTGTTCGCTGCGGTACGGCATTTTGTCTTTGCCAGCGAACCGGATTCGGATTCGGATTCGGGTGTGGTGCATCGGCTGCAGGTCGGGCCAATGGCGGAGCGGGGCGACGCGACCAGCCTGTGTGAGGAATTGCGGCAGCGCGATATCGCCTGTTTTGTTGTGGCGCGATGAGCGCCGCCCGCCCGCCCCGGGCGGTCATCTTCGGTTGTGCTGGGCTTACGCTGGAGGATGAAGAGCGGCGGCTGTTCGCCGCGTGCAATCCGCTGGGGCTTATTCTCTTCGCGCGGAATGTGCAGTCGCCGGCGCAGGTGGCGGGTCTGGTGGGCGCCTTTCGCGAGAGTGTGGGGCGGGCGGACGCACCGGTTCTGATTGATCAGGAAGGGGGGCGGGTGGCGCGCCTCGGTCCGCCGCACTGGCGGGCGCCGCCGGCGGCGCGGTGCTTTGGCACCCTGGCGGCGCGTGACCGGGCGGTCGCGGCGGAAGCGGCGGTGCTCAACAGCCGCCTCATCGCGGCGGAACTCGCGCCGCTGGGGATAGATGTCGATTGCCTGCCGGTGCTGGATGTGCCGGCGCCGGGGGCGCATGACATTATCGGCGACCGCGCCTACGGGCGCGATGCAGGGATTGTCGCATTTCTCGGTCGTGCTGCCTGCCGCGGCCTGCTTGCGGGCGGGGTTCTGCCGGTTATCAAGCATGTTCCCGGGCATGGGCGGGCGGTGGCGGACAGTCATCTCGCGCTGCCGGTGGTGGATGCTGACACGGCGACGCTGGAGGCTGTGGATTTTGCGCCGTTCCGGGCGCTGCGCGACATGCCCCTAGCGATGACGGCGCATATCGTCTATCGGGCGGTGGATGCAGCCTTGCCGGCGACGCTCTCGGGGCGCGTGATCGGTGATGTGATTCGCGGCGCGATCGACTATGACGGGCTGTTGATGACAGACGATATCGGCATGGCGGCGCTTTCCGGGGCGCCGCGCGACCGCGCGGCGGCAGCGCTGGAAGCAGGTTGCGACGTGGTTCTGCATTGTAATGGCGATCTTGCAGAAATGCGGGATGTTGCGGCGGTGGTAGGTCCGTTGTCGGATGCGGCGGCGGTGCGTGCCGCCCGCGCCCAGTCGGCGCGGCGAGCGCCAGAGGCGTTCGATGTTCGGGATGGCGCGGCACGGCTGGAGGAGTTGCTGGCGCCGGATTGACCGGCGCCGTGGTGCAGGCGTCCCCGGGGCCACCGGCTTCCGGTCATTTACAGCGTATTGGCGGCGCCAATAGTGCGATTGATTTTCAATTGCAGATGTGATTGATGGTCGGTCGACGCTGGGAACAGGAGGGATGAATGGTGCGCATGGTGACGTTGCTGGCCGCGGCGGTGTGGGCGTGCGTGGCGCTGGCGCAGGCTGCTGCGGCGGCAGAGGTCAATGTTTATTCGGCGCGCAAGGAGGCATTGATCCGGCCGCTGCTCGACATGTTTACCGCCGACACGGGTATTGAGGTCAATCTGGTTACCGGCGACCCCGGGCAATTGCATCAGCGGCTGGTTTCGGAGGGGCGCAACAGTCCTGCGGATGTGTTTTTCACGGCGGATGCGGGACATTTGCATCGCGCGAAGACGGCCGGCCTGTTGCAGCCGGTGCGGTCGGAAATCCTGGAGGCCGCGACGCCGGCGCGCTGGCGCGATCCGGACGGGCACTGGTTCGGTTTCAGCCTTCGCGCGCGCGTGCTGGTTTATGCGCGGGACCGGGTGAGCGTGGATGATCTGTCCACCTATGAGGCGCTGGCGGACCCGGCGTGGGAGGGGCGTATTCTGGTTCGTTCTTCCAGCAATATTTACAACCAGTCGTTGATTGCTTCGATGATCGAGGCGTCGGGCACGGAGGCGACGGAGGCGTGGGCGCGTGGTCTTGCGGCCAATATGGCGCGGCGCCCGCGCGGCGGCGATACCGACCAGATTCGCGGCGTTGCTGCCGGTGAAGGCGATGTAGCGCTCGTCAACACATATTATTACGGCGGTCTCGCGGCGTCTTCCGATGCCGGTAATCAGGCGGTAATCGCGGCGACGGGGTTGTATTTCCCCAATCAGTCCGACCGGGGCACTCATGTCAATGTGTCCGGCGCGGGTTTGTGCGCTCATGCGCCGCATCCCGAGGCGGCGGCGGCGTTACTGGAATATCTGTCCGGAGAGCGGGCGCAGGCGGTGTTCGCCGAGCTCAATCATGAGATTCCGGTGCGCGCGGGCACGCCGTTGTCGGACATCGTGGCCGGTTGGGGGGAGTTCAGGATGGACGATCTGCCGCTGGCGGTGCTGGGTGAGCGCAACCGGGAGGCGATTGAACTCGCGGACCGCGCCGGCTGGCGCTGAGTAGCGGGGCGTTTGTTTCGAGGAGTGTTTCGCGGCGGCTGGTTTCGCGCGGCGCCGGCATTTGCCGCTGCTCTGGTGGCGCTGCCGGTCGCGGTGGTGGCGGCGCACACGGTGCTGCCGGCCGGGGATGTGTGGGCGCATCTCGCGCAGACGGTGCTGGCCGACTATGTGCTGAACACGTTATGGCTGGCGCTTGGCGTCGGCCTCGGCACGCTGATTATCGGCACGGGTACGGCATGGTTGTGCAGCATGTGCCAGTTTCCCGGGCGCGGGGTTCTGGAATGGGCGCTGCTGTTGCCGCTGGCGCTTCCGGCCTATGCGGCGGCGTATTCCTATGCGGGTCTGCTGGACTATGCCGGGCCGGTGCAATCGGCGCTGCGCGCATGGTTCGGCTGGACGCGGCAGGATTACTGGTTTCCCGATATTCTCTCGCTCGGCGGCGTGATCGCAGTGATGTCGCTGGTTCTCTATCCATATGTGTATCTGTTGGCGCGGGCGGCGTTTCTCGGGCAGTCAGTGTGTGTGCTGGAGGTTTCCCGTACATTGGGCCGCGGGCCGTGGCGCAATTTCCTGGAAGTTGCGTTGCCGCTGGCGCGCCCGGCGCTGGTCGGCGGGGTCGCGCTGGCGCTGATGGAGGCGCTGAGCGATTTCGGCACTGTGGACTATTATGGTGTGAGCACATTTACCATCGGCATTTACCGGACATGGTTTGCCTTGGGGGACCCCGGTGCGGCGGCGCAGCTCTCGGCGGTGTTGCTGGCGTTTGTGCTGGTTCTTCTGCTGAGTGAGCAGTGGTCGCGCCGTGATGCGCGCTATCATCATACGACGGGGCGGTATGGGCGGCGCGCGGTCTGTCAGTTGCGCGGGGTTCGCGCCGGCCTTGCGACTGCTGCTTGTTTCGCCCCGTTTGCGCTGGGTTTTCTGGTGCCGGCAGTGCTGCTCGCGGTGTGGGCGGTGGACAGTTGGCGGACCCAGGCAGATTCGTCGTTTGCGGCGCTGGCGGGAACAAGCTTTTCATTGGCGGCGTTGACGGCGGTGCTCGCGGTGGCGCTGGCCGCGGCCGTAGGGTATGCGGTGCGGCTCGGGGGTGGGCGGTTCCTGCGTGCGGCCAAGCGGGTTGCGGGCCTCGGCTATGCGGTGCCGGGTTCGGTGATTGCGGTGGGCGTGCTGCTGCCCATGGCGTGGGTTGACAACCGCATCGACGATGCGGCGCGGGCGGTTCTGGGGGTGTCGACCGGACTTTTGCTGACGGGGGGGATCGCGGCGCTGGTTTTTGCCTATCTGGTTCGTTTTCTGGCGTTGTCGATGAACGCGGTGGATGCGGGGCTGGCGCGCATCACGCCGCATATCGACGGCGCCGCGCGCACATTGGGGGAGACGCCCGGGGGCCTGTTGCGGCGCATTCATGTGCCGATGCTGCATCGCGCCCTGTTGACGGCGGGCCTGCTGGTTTTTGTCGATGTCTTGAAGGAATTGCCGGCTACTTTGATCCTGCGACCGTTCGATGTGAACACGCTGGCGGTCCGGGCCTATGAGCTGGCGACGGACGAGCGGCTGAGGGATGCTGCGCCGGCGGCGCTGGCAATTGTTGCAGCGGGGTTGCTGCCTGTAATCCTCATGAGTCGGGCGATTACGCTGGGGCGTTCGTGACGGCGGGGCTGGTCATCGAGGGGCTGAGCCACCGGTTCGGCGCGATTTCCGCCGTGGATGACGTGTCACTGGATGTGGGGCGGGGCGAGATTGTTGCGCTGGTGGGGCCGTCGGGCTCAGGCAAATCGACGGTGCTGCGTCTGGCGGCGGGGCTGGAGGCGGTTCAGGAAGGGCGGATTGTCGTGGGGGGCGCCGAGGTAGCGGGGCGCGGCGGTTCGCTGCCGCCGGAGGCGCGCGCAGTCGGCATGGTGTTTCAGGATTTCGCGCTGTTTCCCCATCTTACTGTGGCGGCGAATGTGGCGTTCGGCCTGAAACGGGTTGCGCCTGCGCGGCGGCGGCAGATGGTCATGCAGGGTCTGGAGCGGGTGGGTCTGGCGGACCGTTCGAAAGCCTGGCCGCATACGCTGTCGGGCGGGGAGCAGCAGCGTGTGGCATTGGCGCGCGCGCTGGCGCCGTCGCCGGCGGTGATGCTGCTGGACGAGCCGTTCTCCGGCCTTGATACGCTTTTGCGCGGCGCCTTGCGCGAGTCCACGGCGCAGATCTTGCGCGAGTCGGGGACTCCGACGCTGATCGTCACACACGACCCCGAGGAAGCGATGCTGATGGCGGACCGCATGGCGCTGATGCGGGATGGCCGCATGTGCCAGTGCGGTGCGCCGGATGCGCTTTACCGCGCGCCGGCAGATGCCTTTTGCGCCACGTTCCTGGGTCCGGCGCAGCGTTTTGACGGTGTTGTGGAGGGGGGGCAGGTGATGACCCCGCTGGGGCCGGTCCCGGCGCGGGGGCAAGTGGAGGGCAGCCGGGTTCAAGTGCTGATACGACCCGAGGGCGTGCGGTTGGATGCGAAGGCCGATAGCGGGGTAGCGGCGTCGGTGCGGGCGGTGCGCAGTCTTGGTCCGTCGGGGCTTGTCACGCTGGCGCTGGCGGACGGGACGGAGGTGCGGGCGCGCGTTCCGTGGTCGGGCTTGCCTGAGGCTGGCGCCGCGGTTCGGGCTGCTGCGGCGGCGGCGATGGTGTTTGTGTTTCCGGCTTCTGCCCGCTAAGTAGTAGGGCAGGCGGCGAATGCGGTTCCGTTTGGGGTTCCGCTGAGTCTGAAGGAGAACATGATGAGTATTGGCATCTGGCAGATCGTCCTGATTTTGGTGATCGTGATGATTCTGTTTGGCGCGGGCAAGCTACCGCGCGTGATGGGCGATGTCGCGAAGGGCGTGAAGAGCTTCAAGGCAGGCCTGAAAGACGATGAGGAACCTGCGGCTGAGGATGCGGAGGCCAAGCGCGAGGTGACGGACCGGGCAGCGGCGCCGGCCGATATCAAGACGGACGAGCCGGCCAAGACATGACGCGCCGGGGCATGTGCGCCGGCGTGCGGGCCTGAACCGCGGGTTCGCATTTCATGCTGGATATTGGCTGGAGCGAGATGGCGATTATCGCCGTCGTTGCGTTGTTTGTGATCGGCCCGAAGGAGCTTCCCCGCATGTTGCGAACGGTGGGGCAGTTTGCGGGCAAGATTCGCAGCATGGCGCGCGAGTTCCAAGACGGTATCGACGAAGCGGTGCGGGAGACGGAGCTGGACGAGGTGCGAAAGCAGTTTGATTCGGCTCGTCGTCTGGATATCAAGAAGTCCATAGAGGACGCTGTGGATCCCGAGCGCCAGATCGGCAAATCGATGGATTTCAGCAATATCGGTTCGTCGGGCGCGGACAGTCCGGAGGCTGCGCCGGGGGCGGCCACGGAGGTGGTCAAGCCGGCCGAGGCGCGGCCCGCGCAGGGTATGGCGGCGTCCTTTGCGGCGGGTGCGGCGCCCAAGGCTGCAGAGCCGGCGGCGGAGTCGGGCAGTGCGGATATGACGGGCGGAAAGGCTCCAGAGGCAAAGCCATCCAGGATCGACGCCTGATCAATGGCCGACGCGCCCCACGATGAAATCGAAGCGTCGAAAGCGCCGCTGATCGATCACCTTATTGAACTGCGCGACCGCCTCAAATGGTCGGTCGTGGCGTTGTTTGTTGCCTTTGTTCTGTGTTTCATAGTAACGGAAGATTATCTCTATCCGTTCCTAGTTTCTCCTCTTTACAATATTTATGTGGATCTCGGAGTCGAGAATCCACGAATGATCTATACGGCGCTTCATGAAGCGTTTTTCACCTATATGAAACTGGCGTTTTACGCGGCATTATTTTTTTCATTTCCTATTATTTCCAATCAGTTGTGGAAGTTTATCGCGCCCGGGTTATACAAGAATGAAAAAAAGGCTTTCTTGCCGTTTCTTCTGGCTACGCCCGTCTTGTTTACCACCGGCGCGGCGCTGGTTTATTATTTTATCTTGCCTTTGGCGTGGCGTTTTTTCATCAGCTTTCAAACCACCGGAGACGGCGGCACCTTGGCTATCGAACTGGAAGCCAAGGTCAACGAATATCTGTCGCTGGTGATCAAGCTGATGTTTGCGTTCGGCATCGCATTTCAATTGCCGGTGGCGCTGACGCTGATGGTGCGGGCGGGTCTGGTCACGGCAAAGGGTCTGGCTGAGCGCCGCAAATACGCGATTGTCGTCGCCTTCGGCGCGGCGGCCCTGCTGACGCCGCCGGACTTGATCAGCCAGATCGGGCTTGGTGTGCCGATCATTGCGCTGTACGAAATCTCGATCTGGCTGGCGCGGGTCTCGGAGCGGCGGCGTGCGGCGCGCGAGGCGGCCGAGGAAGAAGCAATGGACGAGGCGCTCAATGACGACGACGCTGCGCCGCAGGCGCAGCAGGCGGCGGCAGCGCCGGCAGCGCCCGTAATCGATGACATTGACGACGAAACCGACTTCAATGTGACCCGATAGAGGCGGCATCCGCCTCGGGCGGTGTTGCGGGGATTGCTTCAGGCATGTTCGATATCAGAGCCATTCGCGACGATCCGGTCGCGTTTGACGCCGCCATGGCGCGGCGCGGGCTGGGTCCGCAGGCGGCGGACCTGCTGGCGCTCGACCAATCGCGGCGGAAGAAGGTGAGCGAGGCGCAGGCGCTGCGCACGCGGCGCAATGCGGCGTCGAAGGAGATTGGCGCGGTGCGGGGCGCTGGCGGCGACGCGGCAGCCCTGATCGCCGAAGTCGCGGCGCTGAAGACCCATCTGCAAGAAAGTGAAGACGCGGTGCGGAGGCTGGATGGCGCGCTGGACGAGGCGATGCGCGGCTTGCCCAACCTTCCTGCCGGCGATGTGCCGGACGGCGCGGATGAGACAGCGAATGTGGAACTCCGCCGCGTCGGAACGCCGAGAGAATTCGATTTTCGTCCGCGTCAGCATTTCGAGATCGGCGAACGGCTGAGTCAGATGAATTTCGAGACGGCGGCACGCATGTCGGGCGCGCGCTTCGTGATTCTGGAAGGCCCGACGGCACGCCTGCACCGCGCCTTGGCGGCGTTCATGCTCGATATCCAGACGGGCGAGCACGGCTATCGCGAGGTGACACCGCCGCTTCTGGTGCGCGAGGCGGCGTTGTTCGGCACCGGGCAACTGCCGAAATTCTCGGATGACAATTTTGTCACCACGGAAGGGTATTGGCTGATACCGACGGCGGAGGTGCCGCTCACCAATATGGCGCGAGAGCAGGTTCTGGACGAGGCAGCGCTGCCGCTTCGAGTGACGGCCCACACGCCGTGCTTCCGGGCCGAGGCGGGAGCGGCCGGCAAGGATACGCGGGGTATGATTCGGGTGCATCAGTTCGACAAGGTCGAGCTGGTATCGGTGACAACTCCGGGGGAGTCGGAGGCCGAACATGCCCGCATGACGGGCTGCGCCGAGGAGATTCTCAAGCGGCTGGATCTGCCCTATCGCGTGATGCTGCTGTCGTCGGGCGATATGGGGTTTGCAGCCCGCAAGACGTTTGATCTGGAAGTCTGGCTGCCCGGCCAGAATGCCTATCGCGAGATTTCAAGCTGCTCGAATTGCGGGGATTTTCAGGCGCGGCGGATGAATGCACGGTTTCGACCGGCGGGCGGAGGTTCGCCGTCCTTCGTTCATACGTTGAACGGATCCGGCCTGGCGGTGGGACGCACGCTCGTGGCGGTGCTGGAGAATTATCAGAATGCAGACGGTACGGTGACGGTGCCGGAGGCGCTGCGGCCCTGGATGGGCGGGCGGACGCTGATCGACGCCGAATAAGTTGGCGCCGCATGGCTGTGCTGACCGGCAAACGCGTTCTCATCTCCAACGATGACGGGGTTCATGCTGTCGGCATCAGGCATCTGGCGGAGATTGCGCGCGGCCTGGGCGGCGATGTCTGGGTTGTTGCGCCGGAGACGGACCGGAGCGGCGCCGGCCATTCACTGACCATTTCCGACCCGGTGCGCGTGCGGCAGTTGGACACGCGGACCTATGCGGTGTCGGGGACGCCAACCGATTGCGTGCTGGCGGCGGTGCTGGAGATCATGCGCAGGACGCCGCCTGATCTTGTGCTGTCCGGTATCAACCGCGGCGGCAATATGGGCGACGATATCACTTATTCCGGCACGGTTGCGGCGGCGATGGAAGGCGCGTTGCTCGGAATTCCGTCGATTGCGCTGAGCCAGGACACAGACCGCACCGGCGCCACGCGATGGGAAACGGCGCACCGCCATGGGCCGTTGGCGCTGCAGGCCCTTGCCGGCGAGGAATGGTCCCCTAATTCATTAATCAATGTGAATTTTCCCGATTTATCCCCGGATGAAGTGAAGGGCCTCATGGTGACTTTTCAGGGACAGCGCAAGCCCGGGTCGTTTCTCGACCGACGCGAAGACCCGCGCGGGCGCCCCTATTACTGGATCGACACGGCGCGGACCAAAGCGGCCCGGGCGCCGGGGTCGGACCTTGCGGCAGTGGCGGCGGGTTTTGTTTCGGTGACGCCCCTGCGGCTGGATCTCACCGACCATGACATGCGGGCGGCGCTGGCTGCACGGCTCGGGTGACGGGTCGTCATGGGCATCACGACAAAACTCGCGCGCATGCTGCTGGATGTGAGGCAGTCCGGGGTGATCGATCCGGACGTGTTGTCGGCGATCGAAACCGTGCCGCGGGACGCATTCGTGCCGGAAGGACTGGCAGCGCATGCCTATGAAGACACCGCGCTGCCGATAGCTTGCGGGCAGACGATCAGCCAACCGGCGCTGGTCGCGTGGATGTGCGTGGCGCTGGAGATCGGCAAGCGCATGAAGGTCCTGGAAGTGGGCACGGGGTCCGGCTATCACACGGCCGTGCTGTCTCGCATATGCCGTCGGGTTTACACAATTGAGCGGCACAGAGCGCTTGCGAAATCTGCACGGGCGCGGTTCGACGCGCTGAATTTTCACAACATCACGTCGCGGATCGGCGATGGCGGTGTCGGCTGGCGGGAACTGGCGCCGTTTGAGCGCATTCTGGTGACGGCAGCAGCGCCGGCGCCGCCGCCGGCGCTGGCGGCGCAACTGGCGATTGACGGCGTGATGGTGATGCCGGTGGGTCCTGCGAACGGCGAGCAGGTCCTCATGCGCTACCGGCTGACGCGGGATGGATGGCGGCAGGAAGAGCTTTTCGGGGTGCGTTTTGTGCCGCTGGTTGACGGAGCGGCGGCATGACTGGCGGCAAGAAGTTCACGGCGTTGAAGGCCCTGCCCTGGGCGATGTTGTCTTCGGCATTGCTGGCGGGCTGCGCCAAACCGCCCCCGGGGCCGGCACCGACCCTTGCGCAGAACACGGAACCGCCGCCGGCCGCCCACGGCGAGAGCGAGTGGCCGACAACAGAAAGCCGCGCAGTGCAGGCGAATGCGCCTGTTGCCGTGGTTCCCCAGGAGCCGGTGAACGGCATTTATATTGTTGTGCCGGGGGATACGCTGTATGGCATCTCGCGTCGTTTCGGTGTCAGGGTTCCGACGCTGATCGAACTCAATGCGCTGGCGTCGCCGGATCTGATTTTTGCGGGTCAGCGGTTGCGTATCGAGGGTTCGGCGGTGCCGGCGACAGTGGCGGCAAGACCCGAGAGGTCCCTGACGATTGCACCGCTGCCGGAACCTGAACCTGACCCGGTGGTCGAACCGATAGTCGACCCGATGCCGGCGCCGGAAGCGGCGCCTGTCGCAGAGGAAACACCGAAGGCGGACGCGCCTCCCGAGGCAGCGGCGCTTCCCGAGGTCGAGGATGCATCGACGGTGGTTGAGGCAAAGCCGCAACCTGTGGCGTTCGAGCTCCGCAGACCGGCGCCGGAGATGCAGTTGGCGGCGCATACGCCCGCCGCGCCGCCGCGGCGCAGCGGCCCCAGTTTTCGCTGGCCGGTCGAGGGGCCGGTTTTGTCGCGCTTCGGTCCGCAGGAAGGCGTGGGGCGGAATGACGGCATCAACATTGCTGCAGCGGCCGGCGCGCCGGTGCGTGCGGCGGAAACCGGCGTGGTCGTCTATGCCGGCAATGAACTGCGCGGGTACGGGAATTTGCTTCTCGTGCGCCATGGGGGCGGCTGGACGTCAGCTTACGCACATAATCAGGCGCTGTTGGTGACTCGCGGCGACACGGTGCAGCGCGGCCAGGTCATTGCGCGTGTGGGGAGCACCGGCGGGGTGAGCGAGCCGCAGAGTCACTTCGAGTTGCGGCAGGGCGCCGACGCTGTCGACCCGCTGGACTACCTGTCGCCGCGGTAGGGGGCGCAGCGGGTCAGTCCTGACCCGGATTTCTCAATACATGTCCAGCAGGCGGTGGATGTAGTTCAGTTCGTCACGGGAGCGGGCGCGTTCGCCGGAGCGTCGGCGTAGTTCGTCGCGAATTTCCCGGCTGCGCTGCACGGCCGCCGCGTCGGGCAATTCGACATATCCTTCCGGGCTGCCATCATTGCCCGGCGGCAGGCGGCCCAGAGGGTCGCGTATGTCTTCCGGCCGGCGAGCACCTTCGCGGCCCGGGCGCTGTCCGGTCTGGCCGGCGAGCATCTGGTTCATCACCATTTCGGCGCCGCGCTGCAAATCGGCGAGGGCTTCGGCTTGCCGTTCCGCGGCACGGTGCGGTTTGCCTTCTTCCAGGTCGTCGCGGGCGGCGCGCATGGACTGTTCGGCCCGGCCGAGAGGGTCGGGTATCTGGGCGCCGGCCTCTCCGAGCTGGCGCATGAACTCGCCAAGCGCGCGCCGCAACGAGTCCTGACGATCCGCCGAAGTCTGTTCTTCGCTCTGTGACTGGCGTTCGTGTTCGCCGCCCTGCTGGGCGCGGCGGAAGGTTTCCTCCAGCAGCGCATCCTGCTCTTCCATGATTTCCTGAAGCTGTTGCAGGAGGCGTTCGCCGCCGGCGGTCTGAGGGTCCTGTTCCGGACGCCCGACTTCCATGTTTTCGAGAAATTCCTGCAATTGTTGGAGCATGTCGCGGGCGCTGTCTCGGGCGCCGGTTTCGGCAAGGTCGCGGGCACTTTCGATCATGCGTTGCAGATCGTCGCGGCTGCGCCGCAGCGTGCCGGGGTCGAGGGCGGTTTCTTCAGTGTCTTCCAGCATTTCCTGCTCACGGCCCGATTCTGCGAGCATTTCCAGATAGCGGTCGAGCGCTTCCTGGAGCCGATCCATGAGTTCGGCAAGCTCTTCAGGGTCGGTGTTGTTGTCGAGGGCTTCGCGCAATGCCTCCTGCGCGGCGCGCAGCTCCTGTTCGGCGACGGCGAGGCCGCCATCCTCGATGCGCAGGGCGACATCCCACAGCAGATCGACGACTGAGCGAATGTCGGCCTCGCCGCTGACAAGGCGAAGCCGGGTGGTGGCGGCGCGCAGCCCGAGAAAGGCGGGGATGTCGCCGGCAAAGGCTTCGGGCGCCGTCAGCAGTTCTTGCAGGCCGGCCCGTACCTGTCCGGCGGCTGCGTGGTCAAGCGCGAGGTTGCGGCGCAGATCAATGATCTCGATCGCCACCGGGTGAATGAAGGGGCGTTGCGGCAGCACCATGCCGAATTCCGGGGCGGGGCCGTACTGGCCGGCATTGTCACGGGCGGTGAGGTTCATCATGACCGGCAGGCCGGCCCAGGGATGGGCGGTGAGATCGTGATAGCTGGACTCTTCCGCGGTGACGGGTTGCAGTCCGGGGAGCGGCAGGGAGAAGTTGATGGGCCAGGCGTCGTCCTGGATTTCGGCGCGGCGAATGGCGACTTCCACCGCGTCGAGGCCGAAATCGTCCTCTGCCATATAGCTCAGGCGGAGCACGCCGCGGCGCGTCGCCACGGGTTGTTCTGCGAGCGCGACGGATGGCGGTGCGTCGTCGATCAGGGCCACCTCCCAGGCGCCCAGTGTGCGCTCTCCCTGAGTAATGTCGATGGTGAGGCTGCCGCCGGAGGCGGCGGGGGAGAGCACATGTTCGAGCGTGAAATTGCCATCGCCTTCCGGCTGGAACGAGAATGGCGCGGCATTGGCGCCGAGAACCGGCGCTTCGGCGCCGCCGCCGAACACGCGGGCGCTGAGGATACTGCCAGTGACGGATTCATGCGCGCCGGCGGGGACGGGCGCGGTCGGGTCGGCGCCCCCGGGCGGCGTGAGGAAAATGGGCGGCAGGCCGGTATAGGCCGGAGGGTCGATCCATGCGGTGAGGCGGCCGGGCGGCGCAGGCTGGCTCTTGTCAAAAGCGAGTGCCGCGGCGAAATAGTCGTCGGCGCGGTTTCCGGCGAAGGCGCCGGCGACTGCCAGCGTCAGCACCAACAGCGCGCGCAGCGCCAGGGGGTCGCGCAGGGTCAGCAGCGGTTGCGGCGGCGCAACCCGCAGCAGCGGGAGAAGGCGGGCCATGCGCTGTCGGTGCGCTTCCCAGAGAAAGCGGCCCTGGCGGTCGCCCGGGGCGAGCGCGGGGGTGTCGAGCAGCGAGGAAAGGGGGCGGTGCCGAACGCCGCTTTCGCGCTCCAGCCGGCGCACGGCGTCGCTGCGGGCGGGGCGCCGGGGCGCGCGGGCGGCGTGCCACAACCCGACCGCAAAGGCCGAGGCGAATGCGGCCAGCAAGGCGGCATGCAGCGGCAGGGGGGCCGCCTGCCATATGCCGAACAAGGTGATTGCGGCAAATGCTGCAAGGATTGCCAGCAATGGCCACAAGGCGGGCCATAGCCCTTCCCACCGCAGCAAGAGTGCGCTCAGCCAGAGGCGCCGCGCCACCCGGCGGCCGAGGGGGTCGACGTCGCCAGTGTCGCGAGGCGCGCCGTAGCGTGGGTGCTTCATGCGCTTTGCCGCTGCTCCGTGGGGCGAGTTTCCGCGTCCTCCAGCCATTCCGGAAGACGATCCTGCCCGATCAATGTCGCATAATCCACACGCGGACGCACGATCGCGAAACGGTTGCCGGAGACCATCACCTCCGGGATCAGGAGCCGGCTGTTATAGGTGGACGCCATGGTTGCCCCGTAGGCACCGGCGGAGAACAGGGCGAGACGGTCCCCCGGCGTTAGAGGCGGCAGGGGTATGTCGGCGGCGAAACAATCGCCTGATTCGCATACCGGACCGACGAGATCAGCGGGGGTGAGGGGGGCGGCGGCGGGCGGCGGCGTGAGCAGCGCCGTGCGGTGCCGGGCGCCGTAGAGGGTCGGCCGCAGCAGGTCGTTCATCGCGGCATCGACGATCACGAAACGGCGCCCGCTTTCCCATTTGTCATAGATTACGCCGGTGACCAGCACGCCGGCATTACCGACAATGGCACGGCCCGGTTCGATTACCAGCCGACAGTCAAGCCCGGCAGTGACATCGTCGATCATAGCGGCATATTCGACGGCGGATGGCGGGGTTTCGGCACCGTAGCGGATGCCAAGTCCGCCGCCGAGGTCGAGGCGGGCGATAGCGTGTCCGTCCGCGCGCAGTTGGCGGACCAGTTCGGCGGTGCGCGCGAAAGCGCGCCGAAACGGCGTCAGTTCGGTGATTTGCGAGCCGATATGGACGTCGACGCCCTCCACGAGGATGCCGGGCAGCGCGGCAGCGCGGCGATAGAGAGTGGGAGCGCGGGCGATGTCTATGCCGAATTTGTCGCCGCGGCGCCCCGTGGCGATCTTGTCGTGGGTTCCCGCGTCGATGTCGGGATTGACGCGCAAGGCGATGCGTGCGGTAACACCCAGCGCTGCCGCTACTTGCGACAATTGGTTCAGTTCAGGTTCGGATTCGACGTTGATGCGGGTTACGCCGTGCTGCAGGGCGAAGGCCATTTCGGCGCGGGTCTTGCCGACGCCGGAGAAGACGATTTTTTCGGGGAGGATTCCGGCGGCAAGGGCGCGGCGGGTTTCGCCTTCGCTCACGACGTCGGCGCCGGCGCCGAGGTGGGCAAGGGTGGCTATGACGGCCTGGTTGGGGTTTGCCTTGACGGAATAGGCGATCAGCGTGTCGCGGGAGGCGAAGGCATCTGCAAGGGCCTGATAGCGGCGCGTGATGCCCGCGGTGGAATAACAATAGAATGGCGTTCCGACGGCTTCCGCAATGTCGGCGAGGGGGACTTGCTCGGCTGCGAGCTGGCCGCCGCGGTAGTCGAATTCCTGCATTCGGTCGTCCTGTTCCGGTGCTCGTCTCAGGCGTCCGGGCGAGGCTTCCGCCCGGGTTTTTCGGGCGGCGCCTTGCGCCCGCAAGCGGTCAGCGCGCCGGCGAGGCAGAAGGCGAGCGCGAGGCGCAGGAAGCGGCGCCGCGCGCCGGGTTCGACGGGCCGGCGGATCACAGATATTGCTCGCGCGCCGCCGCAATGGCTTCGCGGACGCGGTGTGGTGCGGTGCCGCCTTGGCTGTTGCGCCCGGCAACAGAGCGGGCGGTGGTGAGGGCGGCGACAACGGCGGCAGTGATGCGCGGTTCCTCGGCCTGGAACTCCGCCTGGGGCAGCGCGGCGAGAGTGCAGCCGGCCTTTTCGGCGCGGCGCACGATACGCCCGGTGACGCGATGCGCCTCGCGGAACGGCAGGCCGAGCGCCTGCACCAGCCAGTCGGCGAGGTCAGTCGCGGTCGTGTAGCCTTCGGTCGCCAGTGCGTTCATGCGTTCAGTATTGACCGCCATGCCGCGGATCATGCCTGTCATCACCCTTATGCACAGCCCGAGCGTGTCGAGCGCGTCGAATACGGGTTCCTTGTCTTCCTGCATGTCCTTGGAATAGGCGAGGGGCAGGCCCTTCATGGTCGTCAGCAGGCTGATCAGGGCGCCAGTGATGCGGCCGCTCTTGGCGCGGACGAGTTCGGCGGCGTCCGGGTTGCGCTTTTGCGGCATGATCGACGAACCGGTGGTGAAGTCTTCGGACAGGGTGACGAGGCGAAAGCCGGCGCTGGACCAGACGACGAGTTCTTCAGCGAAGCGCGACAGATGTCCGACGGTGATGGCCGCGGCGGCGAGGGTTTCGAGGGCGAAATCACGGTCGGACACGGCGTCGATGGAATTCGCGGCGGGTCGGTCGAAGCCGAGGGCGGCGGCAGTCATCACGCGGTCTATGGGGAAGGACGTGCCGGCGAGTGCGGCGGAGCCGAGAGGGCATTCGTTGAGGCGCGCGCGGGCATCGCGGAGGCGTCCGCGGTCGCGCCCGGCCATTTCGACATAAGCCATGAGATGATGGCCGAGGGTGACCGGCTGCGCGGGCTGGAGGTGCGTGAAACCAGGCATGACCGTTGCCGCATGTTCCTCGGCGCGGTCAAGCAGGGCGGCTTGATAATCGCACAAGGCGGTATCGAGCGCGTCGATGGTGCCGCGCACCCAGAGGCGGAAATCGGTGGCGACCTGGTCATTGCGTGACCGCGCGGTATGGAGGCGTTTTCCGGCTTCGCCGATGAGGCTGGTAAGGCGGGCCTCGATGTTGAGATGGACGTCTTCGAGCGCCGGGTCGAAGGTCATGGTGCCCGCTTCGATTTCCGCTTCTATGGTGTCGAGGCCTTCGATAATCGCGGCGCCATCGGCAGCGCTGAGGATATTGCGGGCCACGAGCATTCGGCAGTGGGCGCGGCTGCCCGCGATGTCTTCGGCGTAGAGGCGCTTGTCGAACCCGACGGAGGGGTTTATTTCGGCCATGGCGTCAGCGGGGTCGGCCGCGAAATGAGCGCCCCACAAGTCTCGTGCCGCGGCGCCGGGCAGGTCGGATGCCGGTTTGTCGTGGGTCATGAGTCCTCCGCCGGCGTGGCCGGCTTCGTTCATCCGTTTCAGCATAATGCACGGGGAGCGCGTCAATGTCGAAGACTACCCGTTCCGGCTTTCTTGTTGCGGCGCATGGTGCGGCGGCGGCGCTGCTGGCGCTGGTGATCGTCTCGGTTCTGGATTTCGGGGCGATAGAGCCGTCCGGTTCCGCGGCGGCTGCGCGGCCGGCGGCCGCAATCCTGCCGGCGGTGTGGCACGAGACGCCTCAGCCGGTCGCGGACTTTGCGTGGGAAGATGCGGGCGGGGCGTCGGTGAAACTCGCTGATTTTGCCGGCAAGCCGGTCTTGCTCAACTTGTGGGCGACATGGTGCGCGCCGTGTATTCACGAAATGCCGTTGCTGGATGCGCTGGCGGGCGATGCGGACGGGGAATTCGCGGTGGTGGTGCTGAATCAGGACCGTGCGCTGCCTGATGCGCGCGCCTGGTGGGAGGAGCGCGGGTTTGCGCATCTGCGGCTTTATCTGGACCCTGGCCTGGCGGCATTCCGCGCCCTGAGTGTGCGCGGTCTGCCGCTGACATTGCTGATTGATGCGCGGGGGCGCGAAGTCGGGCGCGTGGAGGGTGTGGCCGAATGGACCTCGCCGGAGATCGCCGCGTTTGTGAGGGGGCTGACGGGGTGACGGCGCTTCCCGGTTTCGGGATTGGTCAGGGGCGGATAAGGCGGATTTCAACGCCGAGATCGATGTCCGCCCAAGCTTTGTCAGCGGTCAGTGCGGGCCGCTGGCGCTGCGCTGCCGTCTGCAGACAGGCGCGATCGCCGAGGGAAAGGCCGCGATGGCGCGTTGCGGTGCGCAGGGCGCCTGTTTCGATCGCCTGGTCGCTGTCAAAGGGGATGATCTCCAGGTCCATGAGCGCGACGGCGCGCCGGATTGCGGCGTAATCGACGCCGAGATCAGCGAGGCGAGCGGCGACTTCGGCGATATTGACTGCCGACGCCGCCGCGTCACCGCGTGCATCGTTCACCATGTCGGCGCCCGGTTCGTCGAGCAAAAAGGCGAGTATTGCCGACGCATCGAGGATGACGGTGCTCACGCGCGGTCTTCCTGTGCCGCTTCCCGCCGCCGTTCCATGATCAACCGGTCCACCACACTGACGCCTTCGGGTACATGACGGGCAAGCAGCTCGCGTACCCGCCGCACTTCCGTCCGGTCGCTGACGACGCGGAGCTCATCGCCGGCGAGCTGCATGAACACGGCAGTTCCCTCGCGGATTCCGAGGATTTCGCGATACGCGGCGGGTATGACAACGCGCCCGCCGGGGCCGACGGTGACGCGCACCTGTTCGCGGGGGACGGAACCCGCGGCGCTCGCGGGGGGATGCTGATCGCCCCAGGGGACGCGCGCTTCCGCGAGGGTGTGACCCGGCTGCACATCGTCGAGAGAGTGGCGATTGCCTTGTTCGGTATGTGTTGGCATGGGAGCACCACGGAGACTGATGTTGAGTTGAGGCGTATGGGGGGTTTAGTGGGTGATGTCAATAGTGTGGGATATGGCAGATCATTATATTATGACAAATAGTGGATTATGTGTCATTGATGGGGTGTGCGGCGCGATTTTGTCGCGGCGTTCGGTTCGCTATGGTGTGCGCGGCGCATGCGAGGGGAGGGCGTGATGGCTTACTGGTTGATGAAATCGGAACCGAAATCCTATTCGTGGGATGATCTGGTGGCTGACGGACGCACGGAATGGGATGGCGTGCGCAACTACCAGGCGGCGAACAACCTGAAGGCAATGAGGGTGGGCGATCGCGCGTTCTTCTATCACTCGATAATCGGCAAGGAGATTGTCGGCGTCATGGAAGTGGTACGGGAAGCTTATCCCGACCCCACTGATGCGAAGGGGCGCTTCGTTATGGTGGATGTCGTGCCGCTGATGCCCGTGCCGACCCCGGTGACGCTGGCGGCGGCCAAGGCGGAGCCGCGTCTTGCCGAACTGGCGCTGGTGCGGCTTTCGCGGCTATCGGTTGCGCCGGTGAGTGCGGGGCATTGGGCGATCCTGTGCGAGATGGGCGGCCTATCGTGTCAGGCAGCGGAGTAGCGTTATGCGGCGCCGGGGAACTGACGCCCGGCAGCACGAGGGCCATCGCCACGGCTGATGCGACGGCGCCGGATTTCTTTCTCGTCCGGCGCGGCGAGCGGGTGCTTGGTTATGTCAATGACTGTCCGCACGCGCATACCCCGCTGGATTTGCAGCCCGGGCGGTTCCTGTCCCGCGACGGCTCGTGTCTGATGTGCCGCACGCATGGCGCGCGCTTTGATATCGATACGGGACGGTGTTTTCGCGGTCCGTGTGTCGGTGCGGTGCTGACACCGGTACCGCTGACCGTAGCGGACGGGATCGTGTATCTGACGGCTGACGGGGTTGGCGGCTGGAGTCTGGCGCCGAGGCGTGGACGGGCGGCGGCATTGTCAGGATAATTATTGCCGACGGCGATTTTGGGAGACGCAGAGATGTCCGACGAACAGCTTATTCCTGTTCCGCAGGCGGTCGCGCAGACGGCGCACATCGACGATGCCGGCTATCGGGAGATGTATCGCCGTTCGGTTGAGGAACCGGAGGCTTTCTGGTCCGAACAGGCCCGCCGGCTCGATTGGATTACACCGCCCACGAAGGTCAGGGATGCGTCCTTCGCGAGGGAGTCGGTTTCCATCAGGTGGTTCGAGGACGGGGCATTGAATGTCGCGGCGAATTGTGTGGACCGTCACGCCGCGCGCACGCCGGACCGGACGGCGATCCTGTGGGAAGGGGATGACCCGGCGGATTCGAAGACCATCACCTATGCCGAACTGAGGTCGGAAGTGTGCCGCATGGCCAATGTCCTGCGCGATATGGGGGTGAGCAAGGGCGACCGTGTAACGATCTACATGCCGATGATTCCGGAGGCGGCTTACGCCATGCTCGCCTGCGCGCGGATCGGTGCGATTCACTCGGTGGTGTTTGGCGGTTTCTCGCCCGACGCGCTGGCGGACCGCATTCATGACTGTGACTCGAGTGTCGTGGTGACGGCGGATGAAGGCTTGCGGGGCGGGCGGAAAGTTCCGTTGAAGGCGAATACGGATCAGGCGCTGCAGCGTTGTCCCGGCGTGAGTTCGGTGCTGGTGATTCGCCGCACCGGCGGCGATACGGGCTGGGAAGAGGGCCGTGATGTGTGGTGGCACGAGGCGCGCGACTGCGTGTCGGACGAGTGCGATGCGCGGGCCATGGACGCGGAAGACCCCCTGTTCATTCTTTACACCTCGGGTTCGACGGGAAAACCAAAGGGTGTATTGCACACGTCGGCCGGGTATCTGCTTTATGCGTCATTGACTCATCATTATGTATTCGACTGTCGCACAGACGATATTTACTGGTGTACGGCAGATGTCGGCTGGGTCACCGGGCACAGTTACATTGTATATGGCCCGCTGGCCAATGGCGCGACTACGCTAATGTTTGAAGGTGTTCCGAATTATCCGGATTCGTCGCGGTTCTGGCAGGTGGTGGACAAGCACCGGGTTTCGATCTTCTACACGGCGCCGACGGCGATCCGGGCGCTGATGCGCGATGGCGACGGGCCGGTTGCGGCGACCAGCCGCAAGAGCCTGCGGGTGCTGGGTTCGGTCGGCGAGCCGATCAATCCCGAGGCCTGGCTCTGGTATTACAATGTGGTTGGCGATGCACGGTGTCCGATCGTCGATACTTGGTGGCAGACAGAGACGGGCGGGGTGATGATCACGCCGCTTCCCGGAGCGACGGCGCTCAAGCCGGGTTCGGCGACGCGGCCGTTTTTCGGCGTGCAGCCTGTGCTCGTTGATGGCGAGGGGGCGGTGCTGGAGGGGGCGGCGACGGGTAATCTGTGCATTGCCGAGTCGTGGCCGGGGCAGATGCGCACGGTCTATGGCGACCACCAGCGGTTTGTGGACACGTATTTCTCAACCTTTCCGGGGCGGTATTTCAGCGGGGACGGGTGTCGGCGCGATGCCGATGGATATTACTGGATTACCGGCCGCGTGGACGATGTGATCAATGTTTCAGGCCACCGCATGGGGACGGCGGAAGTCGAGAGCGCACTGGTGGCGCATGACGCGGTCGCGGAAGCTGCGGTGGTGGGTTACCCGCACGATATCAAGGGGCAGGGGATTTACGCCTATGTCACCCTGGTCGCCGGGGTTGAGGCCAGCGAACCGCTGCAACGGGAGTTGGTGCGGTGGGTTCGCAAGGAGATCGGGCCGATTGCGACGCCCGACCTGATTCAATGGGCTCCCGGATTGCCGAAGACCCGTTCGGGCAAGATCATGCGGCGGATCCTGCGCAAGATTGCGGCGAACGAGCATGGTGAACTGGGTGACACGTCAACGCTGGCCGACCCGGGTGTTGTCGATGAACTGGTGGATAACCGGATGAATCGATAGCTGCGCCTGCGGCTCGACCTTCAGTTCCGTTCGCCGGCGTCGAGGCACCATAACAGCAGGCCCTTTTGTGCGTGCAAGCGGTTTTCCGCTTCGTCCCAGACCGCGGATTGCGGGCCGTCGATGACGTTATCGACGACTTCATGGCCGCGATGCGCGGGCAGGCAATGCATGAACAATGCATCGCGTTTCGCCGAGGCCATCAGGGTTTCGTTTACCTGGAAGGGGCGCATGATTTCTGGACGGTTGCCCTGGTCGTCACCCATGGACACCCAAGTATCGGTGACCACACAATCTGCGTCGGCGACGGCTTGGTGAGGGTCGTGGTACAACTCGATATTTCCGCCTGTGCTCTGCGCCCAGCGCAGGACGCATTCCGCGGGGGCGTGCTCGGGCGGGCAGGCCAGCCGCAAGGAAAAGCCAAGACGCACGGCAGCGTGAATCCAGGATATGGCGACATTGTTCCCATCGCCGGACCAGGCGACGGTCTGGGCTTCGATGGGTCCGCGTGCTTCCTCGATCGTCATGATGTCCGCCAGCAACTGGACCGGGTGGCTGCGATCGGTGAGGCCGTTGATGACGGGGACGCCGGCGGCGGCGGCCATGGCCAGGAGGGTATCGTGGCGGACGGCGCGCAGCATGATGATATCGGCGTATCGCGAGAGGACGCGGGCGGTGTCGGCGACGGATTCCCCGCGCTGCATCTGGCTGACCCTGGTGTCGAGGCTGACGGCGTGGCCGCCGAGCTGGACCATGGCGAGTTCGAAGGAGATGCGGGTGCGCGTGGAGGGTTGCTCGAAGACCATGGCAAGAGTGCGGCCCGCCAGTGGTGCGGCGCAGGGGAGCGCGCCTCGTTTTGCGGCGCCGGCGAGATCAAGGATCTCGCGCAGCGTGGCGCGCCCGAAACAGTCCAGGTCGAGAAAGTGGCGCGGCGCAGTCACGGCGTCAGCGCGGTGCAAGCCTCCTCAAGGGCGCTGCAAGCTTCTTCGACGTGGGTGCGATCAATGGTCAGCGGCGGCAACATGCGGGCAACATTGTCGCCCGCCGGCACCAGCAGCACGCCGCGTTCGCGCATTGCGGCGACGAGGTCCATGTTTGCCACCTTGCAGCACATGCCGAGCATCAGGCCCTGACCGCGCACCGATTCTATGATTTGAGGATGGCGTGCGGCGACCTTGTTGACGCTGTTGAAGAGCAAGGCGCCGGTTTCCACCACTCCGTCGAGGAAGCCGTCCTTCTGGATGATGTCGAGCACGGCGTTGGCGGCGGCGGCGGCGAGAGGATTGCCGCCGAAGGTGGAGCCGTGGCTGCCGGGGGTCATGGCGGCGCAGGCGGCCTCGGTGGCCAGCACCGCGCCGACGGGGAAGCCGCCGCCGAGGCCCTTGGCGAGGCCCATCACGTCCGGCGCGACATCGTGCCACTGATAGGCGAAGAGCCGGCCGGTATGGCCGATTCCCGTCTGCACTTCGTCGAACAGCAGGAGCAGGCCGAATTCGTCCGCAATGGTGCGCAGTTCGGAGATAAAGCGCACGCCGGCGGGGGTGCGGATGCCGCTTTCTCCCTGAATGGGTTCGACAAGGATCGCGGCGGTGTCGGGGCCGATGGCGTCACGCACGGCGTTGGCGTTGCCGAAGGGCACGTGGGTGAAGCCGTCAACGGGCGGTCCGAAACCTTCCAGAGCCTTTTCGTTGCCGCCGGCGGCAAGGGCTGCCAGGGTGCGCCCGTGGAAGGCGCCTTCGAAGGCGATGATCCTGTAGCGTTCAGGCGCGCCCTTGCCGTGATGGTAGCGGCGGGCGACCTTGATCACGCCCTCCATGGCTTCGGCGCCCGAATTGCAGAAGAAAACCTTGTCGGCGAAGCTGGCGGCGCAGAGTCTTTCTGCGAGCCGGGTCTGCTCGGGGATGTGGTAGAGATTCGAGCAGTGCCAGAGTTTTTCGGCCTGCGCGGTGAGTACCGACACGAGATGCGGATGGCAGTGGCCGACGGTATTGACCGCGATACCGGTGGCGAAATCGAGGAAACGCTGTCCGTCGGCGGTGATGAGATAGGGGCCTTCGCCCCGCTCGAACGCGAGATCGATCCGCCCGTAGGTCGGCATTACCGCTGTCATGCTGGGCCTCTCAGCGCAAAGCGCGGAAGTTATGGGGTTCGCCGGTGGATTGTCAATGTGCGGTCAATGTGCGCTAATACCGTGCGTGCGCCAGTTTTTCCCATTCGATTTTGCGATGCGACGCCTTGGTTCGGGGCGGGGATTTCTCTACTGTCGGTGCGGGTGCGCGGCAGCGGGCCGGTCATGACAGGAAGGGGCGCCACAAGTGGATGAGTCCGGCGGTATTGGTGAACTCGGCCTGTGCGAGACCCTGAAGCTCGGCTTGTCGGGTGTCCTGGCGCCGATGGCCGACGCTTCGCAGGCGGTATTTGGCGGCGCATGGCTGGTTGTTCTTGTGATCGGCCTGCCGGTAGTGGTCATCGCTGCGGCGGTGCTGGCAGGACGCATGACGGGCGGCGGGGAAGGGGGATTTCTGGCCTTTGCGCGGGCCACGGACGCATTCAATGACTGGCTGGGACGGACTGTGGCGTGGCTGACGCTGGCCATGGTGCTGGTGACGGTATTGATCGTCGTGCTGCGCTACGGCTTCGAAATCGGCTTTATCTGGATGCAGGAATCGGTGCGGTTCATGCACGGGGCGGTGTTCCTGCTGTGCGCCGCCTACACGCTGCTGTGGAATGCGCATGTGCGCGTGGATGTGTTCTATCTGAAAATGACGGATCGCGGGAAGGCGGTGGTCGACGTGATCGGCAATCTGCTGTTTCTGATTCCGGTGTGCACGATCATCATCCTGTATTCGGGCGATTATGTGCTGAACAGTTGGGCGGAATGCGAAGGGTCGCTGGAGGAGCGCGGGGTTCATGCAGTGTATTTGCTGAAAACTTGCATCTGGATATTTGCGGCGACGATGATTCTTCAGGGAATTTCGCGCATCCTGCGTGCGGTGGCGACGTTACGGGGGCTTGAGGCGCCGACGCCGACAGAGAGCGGACAGGCGCTGTAGGGGCCTGAAATGGTCTACGAATATTACGTTATAGCCATGGTGCTGGCGCTGTGCGGCGCCTTGCTTCTGGGCTTTCCGGTTGCCTTTACCCTGTCGGGTGTGGCGCTGATTTTCGGTCTGATCGGCGCCTGGTTTGAAGTCTTCGAGATGGCATTCGTGCAGGCGCTGACCAATCGGATTTACGGCATCATGACCAATGACCTGCTGATTGCGGTGCCGTTGTTCGTGTTCATGGGCGTGATGCTGGAGCGTTCGAAACTTGCCGAAGCGCTGCTGGACACGATGGCGCTGCTGATGGGGCGGCTGCGCGGCGGGCTCGGCATTGCGGTGAGTGTTGTGGGCGCGCTGCTCGCCGCGTCGACGGGTATTGTCGGGGCAACGGTGGTGACGATGGGTCTGCTGTCGCTGCCGACGATGCTGAAGCGCGGTTATCAGCCGGCAATCGCCTGCGGGTCGATTTGCGCCGCCGGCACGCTGGGGCAGATCATTCCGCCGTCGATTGTGCTGATCCTCCTGGGCGACCAGATTTCGGCGGCGTATCAGCAGGCACAGCTTGCGGCGGGTAATTTTGCGCCCGAGCCGGTGTCGGTGGCCGACCTGTTTGTGGGTGCGCTGATTCCCGGTTTGGTGCTGGTTTTTCTCTATATCGCCTGGCAGGTGGTCTATGCCTCGATCTATCCCGACCGGATGCCGCCGATTCCCGCGGAGGAGCGCGCCGCCATCAGCAATCGGGAGATGACTTTCAGGGTGCTGGTGGTGCTGATGCCGCCGCTACTGCTGATCGTATTGGTGCTGGGGTCGATCCTGTTCGGGCTGGCGACGCCGACCGAAGCGGCGGGCGTGGGGGCGATGGGTGCGCTGGCGCTGGCGGCGTCGCGCCGGCAACTGACACTGGCCAATCTACGCGACGTGATGGCCTCGACGGCGAAGGTGTCGTCGATGGTGTTCACCATTCTCATCGGGGCGCAGTTGTTCAGCCTCGTGTTTCGCGGTTTCGAGGGCGATGAGATTGTCGCCGAGTTCCTGCATGGTCTGCCAGGGGGCGTGTTCAGCGCCATGCTGTTGACCATGGCGCTGATGTTCCTGCTGGGATTTTTCCTCGACTTCATCGAGATCGTGTTTGTGGTGGTACCGATCGTGGGGCCGGCGATTCTGATGAATGAGGGGATCAGTCCGGTGTGGTTCGCGATCATGATCGCGGTAAACATCCAGACGTCGTTCCTGACGCCGCCATTCGGATTTGCGCTGTTCTACCTTCGCGGAGTGGCGCCGCCTGAGGTGAAGACCACCGACATCTATCGCGGCGTGGTGCCGTTCGTGACGATGCAGCTTGTCATGCTCGGCATACTGGCGGCATTTCCCGCCATGGCGACATGGCTGCCGAAAGTGCTTTACGGCCCGTGATACGCGCCGGCGCGGCCGGTCAGGCGAAAGCCGCGGCCAGCGCCTTGCCCATGCGCTCGATGGCCTGTTCGGCATGGAGCAGCACCTTGCCCATGCCGGCAAAGCCGTGGATCGTGCCTTCATAACAATAATATTCGATGGGCACGCCGGCCGCCTGCAAGCGGTCGGCATAGGCCCTGGCTTCGTCACGCAAGGGATCGAGACCGGCGGTCAGGATGGTGGCCGGCGCGAGGCCGGAGAGGTTTTCCACCAGGCCCGGCGCGGCCCAGGGTTCGTCGGGCACGGCGCCGCGGCCGTAATAGTGATTGTAGAACCAGGCCATGGTGGCCTTGTCGATAGGGAACACATCGGCGAAGGCCGATACGGACTCATAGTCGCCGACAGGGTCGAGGGCAGGATAGACGAGGATTTGCGCGCGCAGTGCGGGGGCGCCGCGATCACGCGCATGATGCGCCGCTATCGCGGCGAGATTACCGCCGGCGCTGTCGCCGGCGACGGCGATGCGAGCGGCGTCGCCGCCCAGGGTTGCGGCGTTGGCGGCGATCCAGTCGAGCGCGGCGACCGCATCCTCGGCAGCGGCCGGGTAGGGATGTTCCGGGGCGAGGCGGTAGTCGACGGCGATGACCATGCAATCAGCGCGGTTCGCGAGGCGGCGGCACAGGGCGTCATGGCTGTCGAGGCCGCCGATGACGAAGCCGCCGCCATGGAACCACACCAGCACAGGCGGGGCGGGGCGCTGCGGCGTGTCGCCGCGCGGGTCATAAATGCGGATCGGGATGTTGCGTCCGGGCGCAGCGATGGTGCTGTCAACGCAGCGCGCCACGGGGACCGGCGCGAGATCGACGCGTTCGCGCCGTTCGTCAAAGACAAGGCGGGCTTCCGGTGCTGACATGCCATGAAGCGGCGGTGCGTCGGCGTCATTCACCCATTCGAGCAGGGCGCGGGTGGGCGGGTCGGCCTGATCGGGAATGCGGAGCGGCATGGCGGAGCCTCGTGAGTAATCGGGAGGGGCGAATGCGCCGGGAAGCACCGGCGGTCCGCACGGGGTTTGTCAGTTACGGCGCCCATGGCTAGGGTTGCGGCATCGCAACCCGCGCAGGATACGCAACCATGCCTGTCGATGAAACCTGGCTGGCGCAGGTCAGTGAAGAGGCCCTGGAGCCCGACTTGCCGATCGTCGACCCGCATCATCATCTGTGGGTGCGGCCGGATTCGACATACATGCTGGATGACCTGCTGGCGGATATCGGTTCCGGCCACAATGTCGCGGCGACAGTGTTCGTGGAATGCATGGCGATGTACCGCGCCGACGGCCCGGAGGCGCTGCGCCCGGTGGGGGAGACGGAGTTTGTCAACGGCATTGCAGCGCAAAGCGCGAGCGGCGGGTTCGGGGCGGCGCGCCTGTGCGCAGGGATTGTCGGATTTGCCGACCTGACCCTGGGCGATGCCGTGGATGCGGTTCTGGAGGCGCATTTCAGCCGGGCACCGGACCGGTTTCGCGGCATTCGCCACGCGGTGGCGTGGGATGCCAGCCCCGAGATTCGCAACTCTCATACGCGGCCGCCGCAGCATCTGATGCGTGAGCCGGCCTTTCGCGCCGGCGCTGCGCGGCTGGCGGCGCATGGTTTGAGCTTTGAAGGGTGGTTGTATCATCCGCAGCTTGACGATCTGATCGACTTTGCCCGTGCGCGCGAGGATTTGTCGATCGTTCTGGATCACTTTGGCGGGCCGCTTGGCATCGGGCCGTATGCGGGGCGTCGGGCAGAGATTTACGAGGCTTGGAAACCAAAGATCAGGGCGCTTGCCGAGTGCCCCAATGTCACGGCAAAACTGGGCGGTCTGGCCATGCCGATCAACGGTTTCGGCTGGCACAAGAGGGCTGCACCACCCGGTTCGGCGGAACTTGCGGCGGCGAATCGCGATTGGTATCTGTATGCCATAGAATGTTTTGGCCCTGACCGGTGCATGTTCGAGAGCAATTTCCCGGTGGACAAGGTTTCCTGCAGCTACGCGGTGTTGTGGAATGCGTTCAAGCGCATTGCCGACGGTTTCACGGCGGAGGAAAAGCGGGCGATGTTTCACGATACGGCGGCGCGCGTCTATCGGCTCAGCGCCTGAGCAGGTCTGGGAGGCGGGATGAGCAAGCCTATCGAGTTTTTCTTCGATTTCGGCAGTCCGACGAGCTATCTGGCGTGGACGCAATTGCCGGCGCTGGCGGCCGGCATCGGCGCGCCGCTGGTTTATCGGCCGATGCTGCTTGGCGGGGTGTTCAAGGCGACGGGCAATCAGCCGCCCGGTGTGGTCAAGGCCAAGGGCGCGTGGATGCTGGGCGACCTGCAATTGTGGGCACGCAAATGGGGGGTGCCGCTGGTATTCAATCCGCATTTTCCGGTGCGCACGCTGGGCATTATGCGGGGCGCGGCGGCGGCGCTGGCGAACGACGAATTGATTCCCTACGGGGATGCGATGTTGAAGGCGATGTGGGTCGACGGCAGGAACCCGTCCGAGCCCGAGGTCTTTGCCGCGGTGGTAGAGTCTGCGGGGCTGGACGCCGCGTTATACGGGCAGCGAATCCAGGACCCGGCGGTGAAGCAGGCATTGTTCGACACGACCGATGAAGCGGTAGCACGGGGCGTGTTCGGCGCACCCACGATGATTGTCGGCGACGATCTGTTTTTCGGTCAGGACCGGCTGGATTTCGTCGCCGAGGCGGCGGCTTGATGACGTGCCGGGCGTGCATTGCGGCGCTGGCCGCGCTGATCATCGCCGGCGTTGCCATTGGCGTCGTCGGCAGCGGGGCGGGGGATGCGGAAGCGCGCCCGCGCATTCTCGACCGTGCCGAGGCGTCGGCTTTACTGAGCGGCAATACGGTATTCGGTTTCGACCCGCGCACCGAGAGCGAGTTTACGGTGTTTTATTCCGGCAATGGACGGGCGCGCGCCGAACTGCGCAATGTCAACGGCCGGACGGACCGCTCGAATGGGAGCTGGTGGATCACGGACGAAGGCAAATTGTGCATCGACTGGGAGAATTACCGCTGGATCAGCCTGTGCGCGCGCATTGTCCGTGAGGCTGATTCTCTCACCTTTATCGATGACAACCGCCGGATTATTTCGTTCGGCGAAGTGGCGGTGGGCAACCCGGACGATCTGTGAGGCTGCCGGTGCTTGTGCAACCCGCTGCGCCGGCCATGGCATATGCCATGGCCGGGCGGCCGCCGGGAGTACTGCGTCAGAGCGGCAGCAGCGGGACCGGGTCGGATTTCTGCCAGCAGGGAAGCGCCTCGACGCGGCTCATCCAGGCCCGCAGGGCAGGGTAGTTGTCCAGCGGCAGCTTCTGATAGCTGTGCAGGTGCATGGGTGAGGCGACGGCGATGTCTGCGATCGTGACCTGCGGCGCGCTCAGCCAGTCGCGTCCGTCCAGCCGTGCTTCGAGGATTCCCGCAAGGTTGTGGAAGGTGGGGTCGTGCGCCTCCAGCACGTCCTGGTCGGCTTCGCTGCCGAGGATCGGCTTGACCACATTTTCCACCAGATAGACGTAGCAGCCGGCAAACCATTTGCTGGATTCCCAGAGCAGCCAGCGCTGAATGTCGGCGCGTGTGGCGGCGTCGGCGGGATAGGCGGATTTGTTGCCGGTTTTCTCGGCTCCGTAGACGATGATGGCGTTCGATTCCCACAGCACCAGATCGCCGTCCACCAACGCCGGCAATTCGCCGTTGGGATTGATCTTGAGGAATTCCGGGGTCTTGTGCCCTTGCTGGAAGTAATCGACTTTTTCGTCTTCATATGCGGCGCCGACGAGGTCAAGGCCGGCAACAACCTTGCGGCAATTGACTGTGATCGGATCGAAATAGAGTTTCACGGCTCTCTCCGGGTTCGCGATTGGTTTGCGGGGCATAACATGAGTGCGGCGGCGTTCGCAATTTCGCGGCGCGCCGAATTCAATGGGCGTCCCACACCTGTTCGTAGAGGCTGATGATTTCTGCGGGTGTGGGCGTGTTCGGATTGTTTGCGGGTGATCCGGAATCGAGCGCCTGCCGGGCCATTGCCGGCATGAGGTCGGAATAGCGCTTTTCGGCGATGCCCCATTCCTTCGGCGTGGGGACGTCGAGTTCTCGGTTGAGGGTGCGGAGTTCCTCGACGAGTGCGGCGACGGCGGCCTGGTTGCCGACAGTGTCGTCGGCGACGTCCATGGCACGGGCGCAATCGGCGTAACGGTCCAGTGCATGAGGAGCGGAAAAGGCGGTCACGGCGGGCAGCAGCATGGCGTTCGAGAGGCCGTGCGGGACATGGAAGTGGGCGCCGAGCGGGCGGCTCATGCCGTGAACGAGGCATACGGACGCATTGGAGAACGCCAGTCCGCCCTGGGTGGCGGCGAGCATCATGGCCTCGCGCGCGCCGGCATTGTCCGGCTCGCGGCAGGCGGTGCGGATATTACCGGAAACCAGACGCATGCAGGACAGCGCCATGGCGTCGGCATAGGGATTGCGCTTGCGGCTGACATAGGCCTCGATGGCGTGGGTGAGGGTGTCGATGCCCGTATCGGCCGTAAGGCGCAGCGGCATGGTCAGGGTAAGGGTGTAGTCGACCAGGGCCGCGGTGGGCACATAGCCGAGGCCGGCGCACAGCATTTTCTCGTCGGTTTCTGTGTCGGTGATAACGGTGAAGCGGGTGACTTCAGAGCCGGTTCCGGCGGTGGTGGGGATGGCGACGAGGGGGAAATCGCTGCGGTCGACCTGATGGGGCACCTTGTAGTCGCGCATGGCGCCGCCATGGGTCGCCAGCACGCCCATTGCCTTGGCGGTGTCCATGGGGCTGCCGCCGCCGAGGGCGATCAAGCTGTCGAACGCGCCGCCGCGCAGCAGAACGGCGCCGGCGTCCACCACCTCCGTTGTGGGGTCGGGCACCGTGTCGGTAAAAGCGGTCCACGGGATGCCGGCGTCGTCGAGTCGGTCGGTCACGCGGGTCAGTACGCCGCTTTCCGCCATATAGCCGTCGCTGACGATCAAGGGCCGTTCAGCGCCGATTCGCGCCATGGCAGCGGCGATTTCGGCATGGGCGCCGGCGCCGATCATCATGAGGCGCGGCTGGGTGATCATGGCCGGATTGGCGGCAGTCATGGCGGCCTCCCTGGAGCGGATGCGCGCATTATAGCGGCAAAACCCGGCACCGCTTCCGGTGAATGCGGAAAGCAGTCATACTTGGCGGAGGGAGGACCTCATGCGCAACAATCCGGTCAAGGAAGCGCTGGCGCGCGGCGACAGCGTGTTCGGCACCATGATTTTCGAGTTTGCCAGTCCCGGCCTGCCGGCAATTCTGGCCGATGCGGGTGCGCAGTTCGTGCTCTACGACATGGAGCACAGCGGGATCACCGACGATGAGATCAAGCGTCAGGTGGCATATTGCCGGGGGCTTGATCTGGTGCCGATGGTCCGCCCGCCGGACAAGACCTATGCGACGACGGCGCGGCTGCTGGATATCGGCGTCATGGGGCTGATGTATCAAATGGTCGAGAGCGCCGAGGAGGCAGCGGAAATCGCGTCGTTCAACCGTTATCCGCCGGGCGGTGTGCGCGGGGCGATGTTCTCCGGTGCGCATGACGACTATACGAGCGGGCCGGTGGCGGAGAAGATGGCGGCGGCGGACGCGCGTACCCTGACAATGGCGCTGATCGAAACGGCGCCGGGGGTGGAAAATGCCGACTCCATCATGGCGGTGCCGGGGATCGATATGGCGCATATCGGTCATTTCGACCTGTCGCTGACCATGGGCATTCCCGGACAATTCGACCATCCGGATTTTCAGGCGGCAATCGATACGGTGCTGGCAGCATGTGAGAAACACGGCAAGCCGGCGGGGTTTCTGGCACCCGATATCGCGTGGGGCCGCGCCTGGATGGCGCGCGGCTTTCGCTTCGTGACCTACAGTATCGACATCCTGCTGCTCGGCGGTGCCCTGCGCCAGGGGATCGCGGCGCTCAAGGCGGAGGATTGAGCGGTGGCGGGTGGCGCGAACGGCGCGGCGCGGCTGCCGCTGAGGGGCATCCGCGTGCTGGATCTGACGCGGGCGCGGGCGGGGCCGACGGCGGTGCGCCATCTGGCGGACTGGGGCGCCGATGTCATCAAGATCGAGGCGCCGACCGAGCCGGGTGGCGAAGGGCTGGGCGGCTCGCGCACAGGGCCGGATTTTCTCAACCTGCACCGCAACAAGCGCGCCATGACGCTGAATCTGAAGACGGCGGGGGGGCTGGAGATTTTCCGCAGGCTGGCGGCGCGCGCCGATGTCGTGGTGGAGAATTTCCGGGCCAATGTGAAACATCGGCTGGGGTTCGACTACGACTCGCTGGCGGCGCTCAACCCGCGCATCATTCTGGGAAGCATTTCCGGTTTCGGCCAGGACGGGCCGTATCACACGCGCGCCGGGGTCGACCAGATCGCACAGGGCATGGGCGGGCTGATGTCCGTGACGGGCCTGCCCGGTCAGGGGCCGGTGCGGGTGGGGGTGCCGATCGCCGACCTGTCCGCGGGAAATTATCTGGCGATGGGGATTTTGCTGGCGCTGCTTGAACGGGAGCGCACCGGAGAAGGGCAGTGGGTGCACACATCACTGCTGGAAGCGCAGATCGCGATGATGGACTTTCAGGCGGCGCGCTGGCTGATCGACGGCGAGGTGCCGCCGCAGGCGGGTAATGACCATCCGACCGGGATTCCCATGGGCGCGTATCGCACGGCGGACGGGGCGATCAATATCGCGGCTGCCGGCGAGGTGTTGTGGAAGCGTTTTCTGGGGGTGATCGAGCGGCCCGATCTGGCGGAGGATGCGCGCTTCGCCACGGGTGACGCGCGGTCGCGGAACCGGGCGGCGTTGAACGCGCTGCTGAATGAGATAACGGAGACGCGGCCCAGCGCCTGGTGGATTGCGGCGATGAACGACGCGGGGGTACCGTGCGGCCCGATCTATGCGTTGGACGAGACATTCGCTGACCCGCAGGTGCAGCATCTGGGAATCGCGCGGCCGATGGCGCATCCCTCGCGCGGCGAGACACGGGTCGTGGGGCAGGCGGTGAGTTTGTCGAAGGCGCCCCAGCCGCCTGAAATGCGTTCGACTCCCGGCATGGGCGCGCATACGGACGAGATACTGGCGGAGCTCGGCCATGACGAAGCGGCGATAGCCGAGCTGCGGCAATCGGGCGTGGTGTAGGGTCTGTTTTGCGCCGCAACATTTTGCGTCAAATCGTGAAGTAGCGAGCTTCGGGGTGGTGGATCACCAGGGCTGAGGTGGACTGTTCGGGGTCAAGCTGGGCTTCCTCGCCGAGATGGAGGCCGATGGCGGCGGCGTCGAGGAGGTGCAGGAGCTGGGCCTGGTCTTCAAGATTCGGGCAGGCGGGAAAACCGAAGGAATAGCGGGCGCCGCGATAGCCGTGGCGTATCAGGCGCTCCATGTCGCGGTCGTCTTCATGGCCGAACCCCAGATCCTCGCGAATGCGCTTGTGGGTGTATTCGGCCATTGCTTCCGCCATTTCGACTCCCAGCCCGTGCAGGTAGAGATAGTCGCGATAGCGGTCCGCGGCGAAATATTCGCGCTCCACCTGTGAGGCGCGCGCGCCCACCGTCACAGCCTGCAGGCCGACGGCGTCCACTTCTCCCGAATCGGCGCCGCGCACAAAGTCGGCGATGCAGAGTTCGTCTCCCTTGTTCTGGCGCGGCAGGGAAAACCGGGCGACCTCACTGGCATGGTCGTGCGGCGCGAGCAGGACGAGGTCGTTGCCTTCGCTAATGGCGGGCCACAGGCCGAACACGGCGCTGGGCACCAGAATTTCCTGTTCTGCGCAGCGCTCGATCAGGGCATCGAGCATGGGGTCGAGCTCGGCCCTGGACCATTCGCGAAATTCGCGATAGCTGCGGCCCTGTTTCTTGTAGCCCCAATGCAGTTGATAGAGGGTGTGGGTATTGAGCCATGGGCGCAGCCCGGCGAGAGGCAGACGGTCGATTGTCTGTGCGCCCCAGACGGGCGGTCGGGGCACCGGGGTCTGTGCTGCCCAGGCAGCGCGCCGCGCCCGCACGGCGGCGCTCAAGGCCGGGGCGGAGGGGGCGGCTGCGGGTTCCGCCGACGGTGCGGGTTCGGAGGTTTTTTCGGAGGCGGGGCGGCGGCGGGTGCGGCTTTCCGCCACCACGGTGTCGAAACTGCCGCGGGACACAGCGTCCATCAGTGTCAGTCCGTCAAAGGCGTCGCGGGCATAGGCGACCGTGCCGGAGCGGTAGGCGGCGGCGCAGTCTTCCTCCACATAACGGCGGGTGAGCGCGGCGCCGCCAAGCAGCACCGGGGTGCGCAGGCCGCGGCGCGCCATCTCGGTCAGGTTCTCGCGCATGATGACGGTTGATTTAACCAGCAGGCCGGACATGCCGATGCAATCGGCATCATGCGCTTCCGCCGCTTCGAGAATGTTCGCGACGGGTTGCTTGATGCCGAGATTGACGACGCGAAAGCCGTTGTTCGTGAGGATGATATCGGTGAGGTTCTTGCCGATATCGTGGACATCGCCCTTGACGGTAGCGAGCACGATGATGCCCCGCGTATCGCCTTCGACCCGGTCCATATGCGGTTCGAGATGGCTGACGGCAGCTTTCATAGTTTCGGCGGATTGCAGCACGAAAGGCAATTGCATCTTGCCGGAGCCGAACAATTCGCCCACGGTCTTCATGCCGTCCAGCAGGAAGTTGTTGATGACGTTGATCGGGGGGTGCTCGCGCATCGCTTCATCGAGGTCGGCGGCGAGGCCGTCGCGGTCGCCGTCCACGATGCGGAGGCGAAGACGATCCTCGACGGCAGCCGGGCGTTCGCGCGGCGCGGCGGCGGCGGATTCGCGCCCTTCAAACAGGGCAATGAAGGCGTGAAGCGGGTCGAAGCCGGAGCGGCGGCGGTCGAAGATCAGGTCTTCCGCAGCGCGCACTTCCGCGTCGGGGATGCTGTGCAGGGGTACGATCTTGCCGACATGGATGATGGCGGCGGTCATGCCGCTGGCACGCGCGTGGTCAAGAAACACCGAGTTGAGCACATGCCGGGCGGCAGGCCGGAGGCCGAAGGAAATGTTCGACAGGCCGAGCACGATCTGGCACTCGGGCAGCGCTTCGGCGATCAGGGCGATGGCGTCCAGGGTTTCGATGCCGAGGCGGCGGTCTTCATCATTGCCGGTGCAGATGGTGAAGGTCAGCGGGTCGATCAGCAGGTCGGCGGCAGGGAGTCCCCCGCGCTCGCAGGCGAAGTCGGCCAGCCGGCGCGCGATGCGCAATTTTTCGGACGCGGTGCGCGCCATGCCGTCTTCATCGATGGTCAGGGCGACGACGGCGGCGCCGTATTGCCGGGCCAGCGCCAGACGCGCCGCGGCCGGCGCCTCGCCATCCTCGAAATTGATGGAATTGAGAATGGCCTTGCCGCCATAGCGGGCCAGTGCATCGGCAATGACATTGTGCTCCGTGGAATCGATCACCAGCGGTGTGGTGACGGCCTGGCCGATGCGGCCGACAAGTTCATTCATCGCCTGCGTTTCGTCCTCGCCCACCAGGGCGGTGCACAGATCGATGCAGTGGGAGCCTTCGGCGGCCTGGTCGCGGGCGATGGCGACGCAGGCTTCCCATTCCTGCGCTTCCTGGTGGCGACGGAACTTGCGGCTGCCATTGGCGTTGCAGCGCTCGCCGATCATCAGCAGCGCGGTTTCCTGGCGCAGGGGGGTTTGTCCATAGAGGCTGGCGACCGACGCGGTCCACGCGGCGCCGCGCGGCGGTACGCGGGGGCGGAAACCGTCTTCGGCGCGGTCGCGCAGCATGGTGTCCAGGGCGGCGACGTGTTCGGCGGTGGTGCCGCAGCAGCCGCCGACAAGGGCAACGCCGTCTTCGACGATAAAGCGGGCCATCCATTCCGCCAGTTCGCCGGCGCTGAGGGGGTAGCGGGTGACGCCGCCAACCAGTTCCGGCAGGCCGGCATTGGGGAGGACCGAGATGGGGCCGGGCCAGTTTTGTGACAGCCAACTGACATGTTCGGCCATTTCCTGCGGCCCCGTGGCGCAGTTGATTCCCATGATGTGAATATCGAGCGCGTGCAGGACGGTGGCGGCGGCGGCGATGTCGGCGCCGACCAGCAGTGTTCCGGTGCTTTCCACGGTTGCCTGGGCGACCAGCGGCAGGGTGCGCCCGGCGTCCGCCATGGCCCGCCGGGCGCCGCGGATGGCGGCCTTGGCCTGCAGCAGGTCCTGCACCGTCTCGATCAGCAAGGCGTCCACGCCGCCTGCAATCAGCCCGGCGCACTGGACAGCGATGGCATCGGCGATGTCGGCATAGGAGACCTGGCCAAGGGTGGGCAGGCGCGTGCCGGGACCGATGGCGCCGAACACGAAGCGGGGCCGGCCGGCGGAGAAAGTGCCGGCGGCCTCACGGGCGATGCGGGCGGCCGCTAGATTGAGGTCGTAAGCCTCATCGGCAAGGCCGAATTCGGCGAGGGTGACGGGCGATGCGCCGAAACTGTTGGTTTCCACCGCGTCGGCGCCGGCCTCGAGGCTGGCGCGGTGAATGCCGCGGATGATGTCCGGGCGGGTGCGATTCAGAATCTCGGTGCAGTTTTCGCAGCCGCCGAAGTCTGAATCGACATCCAGCCCCATTGCCTGGACTTGACTGCCCATGGCGGCGTCGAGCAGCAGCACACGCTGCCCGAGAATGGCGTCAAGGGAGGTCATTGCGAGGTATCCGCGTGATTTTCGTGCGGCATGTCGGAGTCTTTCGGCGTGGGAAGGGGCGGTCGCTGTGGCGCGGCGGCGCGGTCGGCGGACCACAGCGCCACAGTGATGGGGTTGCCCGGAAGCAGGTGCGGCGAGGCGGATTGCAAACCGGCGGCGCGGCACCAGGCGGCGACTTCCCTCTCGGCAAAGCCGAGGCGGCAATGTGCGTGCGCCTGGCGCAGGATTTCCTGATCATGGGGCATGAAATCAACCAGGATCATGCGCCCGCCGGGTTTCAGCACGCGCGCTGCTTCGGCGATCGCCTCCGCCGGTCGGTCGGCGAAATGGAGCACCATATGAAATACAACAGTGTCGAACGACCCGTTGGCGAAGGGCAGGGCGTACATGTCGGCATGCCGCGCATGGCAGTGGCGCAGGCGGGCGTCAGCAAGGCGAACGCGGGCAATGGTGAGCATTTCGGGCGATAGGTCGACGCCGACGCCGTGCGAGAAGCGCGCGGCGGCGAGCTCGAGTATGCGCCCGGTGCCGGTTCCGATGTCCAGGAAGGCGGGAATACCGCCCCCGCCGATAAGTTCCAGCAGGGCGGCTTCGACTTCCCGTTCCGCCACATAGAGGGCGCGCACCTCGTCCCAGCGCTGTGCGTTTTCCCGGAAATAACGCGCGGCGCGCGCGGCGCGCTCGCGGCGGACGGACTGGAGGCGCTCGCGGTCGCGGGCAATGAGCGGATCGCCGGCGGGGATCTGCGCGGAGATAAGGCGGGCAAGGCGGCCGCCGGTTTCGTCGGGGGCGAGGCGGTAGAAGGCGAGGGTTCGTTCCTGGAAGCGTTCGAGAAGGTTGGCGTCGCACAGCCGCTTGAGGTGTCGGGACACACGCGGTTGGCTTTGGCCGAGGATATGGGCGAGTTCGGTTACGGTGAGTTCGCCGTCGGTGCAGAGTGCGAGGAGGCGCAGGCGCGTGTGCTCTCCGGCGGCGCGCAGGGCGTTGAGCAGCGGTTCTGTGGATTCGGCCATGGCAGCAAGACTTGTATAATTGATAATATAAGCATATCGTTATGTTTGTCGCTGCACAAGGAAAATGTGAAGGGCGGAAGCGGGGTTTCCGCCTGTCGGCGGGCGGCTTGCAGGAGCCTGCATCGCTCGTTGCGGCGTTGGAGGGCGGGGAGCGTTGCGCAGGGTGCGTGCCCTGTCGGCTTGCAGCAGCGGGGCGCCGGGGCCATGTGAGGCGGGTATTCGTGCTGCGCAAAATCCTGTGACAGCATGGCGCAGGCGGCGGACCGGGCGGTTGGTCGGATCGTCCGGGGCTGGTAAAGTGTGCCGCCTGCGGGCTATAGAGGGGCGTCTTTATCCGGAGGGCATGTCATGGACGGCAGCGAAGCCATCAACACGCGCACCGCCGCGGATGCGGAGACCAATTTGTCGGGCTATGTGCCGACCTTGCAGCGGACACAAGGGCAGCCGCCGCCCATCGCGGCGAATGGTGGCTTGTCCTACATGTCGTTCGACCGTAACGGCGACCACGGCACCGGCGCGGCGATGGAGGCGGCGCTGCAGCAGATCGCCGACGGACATGGGCGGGCGTTTATCGAAGAGATCGACAGCGCGCCGCCGGGGCCCATCGAGACCAAATGGGGTCTCGGCTTCCGCAAGTATGGCGAGTGCCTGGACTATATCCGGGAGAACAATGTCGAAGCGCCCGAAGGCGGGCTGGCGCTGCCGCTGCGGTACACGGTGTATGAACGCCCATCATATTCGATCGTGCCGTCCAATTCGATCTGGCGCGATCCGGCGCGTGCGGAAACCGCGACGCTGCTGCGCAAGGCCGAGGAGGGCAATAACCGGCGCAATCTGTATTTCCCGCAGGTGATGCGCGATGCGCGCCGCATCGGGGAGTATTATCCCGGCCTGTCGCCCAACAGTTCCGAATGCATGGACAAGCTGGGGCTTTCGCTGGCGCACCTCGAATCGGAATGCACGAACTTCTACGACTCGGCGGAAGTGCGGCGCGTGTTCTATCCGGAGATCGAGAAACTGCTTCTGGAGTTTTTCCCGGGCGCTACCGATGCGCTGGTCTACAACCACGATGTGTTCGACAAGAACTATCAGGGCGACCGCACCGAGGATCAGGAAGCCAAGAACCCCGGTGTAAATGCGCGTTATGCGAACCTCGTGCACAACGACCTCAATGACAATAGCGGCCGCCTCCGGTGCCGCGAATTGCTGACGCAGAATCTGCGCAATTTCGGGCGCACGCAGCATTATACGGTGGCCGAGGCCGAGGCGAAGATGTCGCGACGGTTCATGTCGATCAATCTGGCCAAGCCGATGGAAACGGTGCAGCAATTCCCCTTCGTGCTTTGCGCATGGCCGTCCTTCGCCGACCAGCCCTATATCAACAACTACCGCATCTACGATGACCGCGTGGGGGAGACAACCCGCTTCACCTATCGGCCGGACCATGACTGGTACTGGTTGCCGCGGCAGACGCCGACCGAAGTCTCGATGCTGAAATGCTATGATTCCGTGACCGACGGGTCGATGTCGCGCTGGTCGTTCCACACGGCGTGCATTGATCCGACCGTAGCGCTCGATGCGCCCTGCCGCAGGAATGTGGTGGTGCGGTCCTACGTCTTCTTCTAGGCCGTCTGCTATCCGGACATCGGCAGGACGGGAGAGCGCCCCGGCGCTCTCCCGTCTCGCGGGCGCCTGCTGCGAAAGGGAGGAACGGATTTGGGCCGCGTGGGTGCCGCAGTCATCCTGTTTGCCGCGTTGCTGTGTTGTGCTGCGGCGGCGGATGAGGCCGGCGCCAATCGCGGGCCGTTCAATCTTGTCGATCACGACGGGCAGGCGGTGACCGACCGCGATTATCTGGGCCGTTATGTGCTGATCTTTTTCGGCTATTCGCACTGTCCGGACATCTGCCCGACCTCGCTTGCGGTGATGGCGGCCGCGATCGACAGTCTGGGGCATGCCGGCGAGCGCGTGCAGCCGCTATTCATTTCTGTCGATCCCGCGCGCGACACGCCGCAGCGCCTTGCGGCCTATGCGGCGCATTTTCATCCGCGTCTGATCGGGCTTACGGGATCGCCCGCCCAGATTGCGGCAGCCGCCCGGACCTACAGCGCTCGCTATCGCCGCGCCGACCCGGATGATGCCGGGCCGGATTATCTCATCGACCATACGGGCGCGATTTATTTATTGGGGCCGGACGGCGGCGGCCTGGCGCTGTTCCCGCACGATATTTCAGCGGACGAAATCGCTGCCGTCATCCGGCGCTTCATGACGCGCGAGAGCGGAGATGCCGCCGGCTGACACCGACGCGCTGCTGGCGTTCGCGGGCGAGCTAGCTGACGCCGCCGGGCCAGTTCTCAGGCGGCATTTTCGCCGTCCGCTTGATATCCACCACAAGGAGTCGGCGTTGCCGCGGGCGCAGCCGGTCACTGAAGCCGACCGTGACGCCGAAGCAGCGATGCGCGTGCGCATTGAGGCGCGGTATCCCGACCATGGAATATTGGGCGAGGAAGGCGCGGCGGTGCGCCCGGAGGCGCCGTGGCAATGGGTGCTGGACCCGATCGATGGAACGCGCGCCTATATTGCCGGTTTTCCGTTGTTCGGGACGCTGATCGGACTGACATTCGAGCGGCAGCCGGTACTCGGAATCATCGATCAGCCGGTGCTCGGCGAGCGGTTCACCGGTTCCCCCGGTGGTGCGGCGTGGAACGGCAAAGCGATCGGATGCCGCGCCTGCGCCGGCCTCGAAGACGCCGTCATTGCGATGACGGATACGGCCATGTTCAGGACGGCTGCAGAGCAGGTGGTATGCGCCCAACTGCGCCGGCGCGCGGCGGCGACGCAGTTGGGCGGCAATTGTTATGCCTATGCGATGCTGGCCGCCGGCTGCCTGGATCTGGTGCTGGAGGCCGATCTCAAGCCCTGGGATGTGTGTGCACTGGTTCCCGTGGTGGAAGCTGCGGGCGGGGTGATCGCCGGCTGGGACGGTGGCCCCGCCTACGGCTCGTCACGCATCGTCGCGTGCGGCGACCGCCGGGTTCATGACGAGGTGGCGCCGCTGCTTGCCGGGGCGGCGTGACTCAGCAGCGGGCGAGGAAACCCCCCAGCGCGGCATTGAACGCCTCCGGCTGTTCCACATTGGCGAGATGCGCGGCCTGCTCGATGACCACGAGTTCCGACCCCGCGACACGGTCGCGGATCTTTTCGTGCCCGGATACCGGGGTGGCCATGTCTTCCGCGCCGGCGATCAGCATCACCGGCGTGGTGATTTCGGATACTCTCTTCAGATAGTCGATCTTGCTGATGGCGTGGCAGCAGCCGACGAAACCATCGACCGGGGTGAAACGAATCATGTCACCGATGCGTGCCAGTTCGGGACCGTCGGCGTCGCGATAGGCCTGTGTGAACCAGCGACCCAGCGTGGCGTCGGCAAGGCCCGCCATGCCCAGGGTGCGGGCGCCGGCGATGCGGTCCGCCCACATCTGATCGCCGCCTTCGGGCCATTCGGCGATCGTGTTGCACAGCGCCAGGCCGCGCACGCGGTCGCCGTGATGGATGCCCAGATGCTGACCGATCATGCCGCCCATCGAACAGCCGCAAAACAGGCTGCTTTCGATCTCCAGCGCGTCCCATAATCCCAGAAGATCGCCCGCGAGGGTTGCCATGTCATAGGCGCCGACGGGCGCAGAAGTGCTGCCATGGCCGCGCGTGTCATAGCGCAGCACGCGATAGCGGTCGGAAAACGCGGCCGCCTGCGCGTCCCACATGCCATGGTTTGACGCCAGGCTGTTGGAAAAGGTGAGAACGGGCGCATTGTCCGGCCCGTCAACGCGCCAGGCGATGTCAATTCCGTTGGCATGGATGGTATCGGACATGGTGTTGCTTTTCCTGTCTGGCTGTTGTGCTTGCCGCCTGCCGCGCAGGGCGCTGGCGCGCTGCCGGGCCGCTGCGTATCCTGCCGCATCATATGGCGGCGGGGATCGAGAGGGAACCGGAGGTGATGGAACGTGAGTCAATGCACTATGACGTGGTGATTGTCGGCGCCGGCCCGGCCGGACTGGCAGCCGCGATCCGCCTCCGGCAGCAAGGGGAGCACAGTGTCTGCGTCGTCGAAAAGGGATCGGAAGTTGGGGGCCATATCCTCTCCGGCGCCGTTCTCGAACCGCGCGCGCTGAATGAATTGCTGCCCGACTGGCGCGAACAGGGCGCGCCGGTGACAACGCCGGTCAGCGCCGAGCAGTTTCTCGTTCTGTCGGCCAGGGGCGGGTTTGCCGTGCCCAACGCGTTGCTGCCGCCGACACTGCGCAACCACGGGAATTATATCATCAGTCTCGGCAATCTCTGCCGCTGGCTGGCTGAGCAGGCGGAGGCGCTGGGGGTCGAAATCTATCCCGGGTTCGCGGCGGCGGAAGTGCTGTTCCAAGAGGATGGCAGCGTGGCCGGCGTTGCTACCGGCGATATGGGCATCACCCGCAACGGCGAGCGCGGGCCGAATTATGAACCGGGCGTGGAACTGCGCGGTCGGCTGACGTTGTTTGCTGAGGGCTGCCGCGGCAGCCTCGGCAAGCAAGTGAGCGCGCGTTTCAAGCTGCGGGAGGAAGCGCAGCCGCAGACCTATGGCATCGGGCTGAAAGAGCTATGGGAAGTGGCGCCTGAACGGCACAAGCCGGGCCGGGTCATGCACAGCGCGGGTTGGCCGCTGGATCGACGCACCTATGGTGGTTCGTTCCTTTATCATCTTGATGACGGCCATGTTGCGGTGGGATTTGTTGTCGGCCTTGATTACGCCAATCCCTATCTCGATCCCTATGAGGAATTTCAGCGGTTCAAGACACACCCGAAAATTCGCGGGGTGTTCGAGGGCGGGCGGCGCGTTGCCTATGGGGCGCGGGCGATCAATGAGGGAGGTCTGCAAAGCCTGCCCCGGCTGAGTTTTCCCGGCGGCGCGCTTATCGGCTGCGAGGCCGGCACTCTCAATGTGCCGAAAATCAAGGGGACCCATACGGCGATGAAGTCGGGCATGCTGGCGGCGGAAGCGGCGCATGAGGCGCTGAGCGCCGATGCCGGCGGTGGACGGGTGGATATTCCGGGTTATGAGGCGGCTTTTCGCGCTTCCTGGGCGTATGAGGAACTGCACCGGGCGCGTAATTTCCGTCCCGGCTTCAAATGGGGATTGTGGGCCGGCGCACTTCATGCCGGCATCGACCAAATGGTGTTGCGGGGGCGTGCGCCCTGGACGCTGAAACATGCACATGCGGACCATGAAGCCACCGCTCCGGCGGCAAAATTCACGCCGATCGACTATCCCAAACCGGACGGGAAGCTGACCTTCGACCGTCTGACCAATGTCGCGTGGTCGGGGACAAATCATGAAGAGGACCAGCCGGTGCATCTGAAGTTGACGGACGCTTCGACGCCGGTGGCGACCAATCTTTCGATTTATGCGGCGCCGGAGCAGCGATATTGTCCCGCCGGCGTGTATGAAATCCTGCGCGACGAGGATGGCGCCAATCCCCGCCTGCAAATCAACGCACAGAACTGCCTGCATTGCAAGACCTGCGACATCAAGGACCCGACGGGCAACATCACCTGGGTGACGCCGGAAGGCGGCGGCGGGCCGAACTATCCCAACATGTAGCTGCGGAAAATGCGGCTACGGAATTCGATGAAAGGGTGCGGCACATGAGTGGACCGGCAGTGGTGTTCGGCGTGGGTGCGAGCAATGGACTGGGCGCGGCCGTGGCGCGGCGTTTCGTGCGCGGCGGTCATCCGGTGTTCATTGTCGGGCGGAATGCGGAGCGTCTCGCGTCGGTGGGGCAGGAGATCGACGCAATGGCGATCCCCGGCGATGTCACGGAGCCGGAGGCGGTGGCGGCATGTTTCGAGACCGTGGCGGAGCATGCCGGGGGCGAACCCGAAGTCGTCGTCTACAATGCTGGAAATAATCAGCGCATGGCGTTTCTGGACATCGAGCCCGACCAGTTCGAGGCGTTCTGGCGCGTGTGCTGCTATGGCGGCTTTGTTGTGGGGCAGCAGGCGGCGCGGCGGATGCTGCCGCGCGGTTCCGGCAGCATCCTGTTTACCGGCGCATCGGCAAGCCGGCGCGGTCGGCCGGATTTCGCGCCTTTCGCCAGCGGCAAGGCTGGCCTGAAAGCCGTGGCGGAATGCATGGCGCGCAGTTTCGGGCCGCGCGGTATTCATGTCGCGCATGTCATCATTGATGGCGGAATCAATGGCGAGTTGCTGCGGACTCGCGCGCCGCAAATGGCTGCGGAGCGCGGCGATGACGGCCTGCTGTCGATCGACGATATCGCCGAGACCTACTGGCAGCTTCATCGCCAGGGGCGCACGGCGTGGACGTTCGAGACCGAATTGCGGCCATACAAGGAACCGTTCTGACAGGGTGAACGGGGACCTGATATATCGCTTGCTGCCGCCCGGGGCGATGACGGCAGGCTCAGCGGTCCTGAATGGCGTCAGCGCAGGGGTAGGTTTCCTCGACCGCGCGGACGAAGGCAAGCACGGCCGGCAGGCGTCCGGCGCGTGGATTGCGCGCAATCCAGCGGACATAGTCCTCCGACAGGGAGCCCACCCGCTCCGGAATGTTCACGCAGGTCCATGCGGGTTCGCCGTCCTGGAGATAGACGCCGTTGCGGATCATCTCCGTCACCGCGTTGACGATGGCGTGGCACTGGACCAGCATGATTGACCGCGCGACCGGCTCGTAAATCCGATCGGGGAAATCTTCCAGGGTCTGGCCGCAGGCGATGTGCAGGTCGCGGCCCGACGCGACGGGACGGCGGGTGGGGTCGTCCTGGGCGCTGACGGGCGGGGGCGCGAAGACCAGGAATACGGACGCGCAAAGCAGGATTGCGGTGCGCATCATTCTGCAGCCTGCTTGCGGGCGCTTACTTTCTGCCAGCCTTCTGCAGCAGCGAAGTCGCGAATCCGGATCATTGCCGTGCGGATATTCTCCAGGGAATTGGCGTAGGAGAGCCGCATATAGCCTTCGCCCATGGCGCCGAAGCTGGTGCCCGCGACGGTGGCGATATGCAGTTCCTCCAGAAGGAAGGTCTCCATGTCCTTGGCGGTTACGCCGGTGCCGGTGATGTTCGGCATGGAATAGAAGGCGCCGCGAGGCAGGATGGAACTCATGCCGGGAATGTCATTGGTCAGGTCGACAATGGCCCGGCGCCGCTCGTTGAACGCCGTTCGCATGGTGTCGACGGAGTCCTGCGGTCCCTGGAGGGCAGCGATGGCGGCATATTGTGTTGCCGAATTGGTACAGCTTATGGAATTGATATTGAGCCGAGTGGTCAGGTCGACCAGCGGTTCCGGCCATACGCCGAAGCCGATGCGCCATCCGGTCATGGCGTAGGTCTTGCTCCAGCCGTCGAGGATGATCAGGCGGTCCCGGAGGCTTTCATAGCCGAGCAGGCTGACAAATTCGGCGCCGTCATAAGTCAGGCGCGAATAGATCTCGTCGGACATCACAGTGACGTGCGGGAAGCGCTCCAGGCCTTCCACGAGCTTGTCAAATTCTGCGCGGGGCACGACTCCGCCAGTGGGGTTGGCGGGGCTGTTGAGAATCATCAGGCGCGTCGCCGGAGTGATCAGCGACAGGACTTCGTCGGCGTCGAACGCGAAGCCGTTTTCCTCGCGCAGGGGGATCGGGACGGCACGGGCGCCGGTGAAGTCGATCACTGATTCATAGATGGGAAAGCCGGGGTTGGGATACATGATCTCGGCGCCCGGTCCGGCGAACATCATGATTGCGTACCACATGGTCACCTTGCCGCCGGGGACGATGACAATGTGGTCCGGGTTCACCTCGACGCCGCGATATTTCAGGATGTCGGCTGCGACTGCCTCGCGCAGCGGAAGGATGCCGTTTCCGGGAGTATAGCCGTGCTGGCCGTCGTCCAGCGCCTTTTTCGCGGCCTCGACGATGTGTTCCGGGGTACGGAAATCAGGCTGGCCGATGCCGAGATGGATGACTTCATGGCCGGCGCGCTCGATTTCCCGGGCGCGCGCCAGAACTTCGAACGCACTTTCGGTTCCGAGGCGGCCCATGCCGTCTGCGAGTGTAAATCTGCCGATTTGCACGCTGTTCTCCCGCGCTGTATCGAAAACAAGGGGTAAGGGCGGCGTTGCGCCGCGCTGTCTGGAACCGGCCGTTAGAATTCGCCGGCTATGGCGCTTCGGAACTCGGCGAATGCGTCCCGTGCGGCGTCGAAATTCTCCACCTTGGTGTATGCCTCCATGCGGCGCAGGAGGCGAATCCACCGGTCGATGACCGCGTCTCCCGGTGCGTCGGCATGGCCGCGCCAGTCAGCAAGTTCGGTGTTTACGGCCGGTACCACCATGCGCGTCAACATCCAGTCTTCGGCATCGAGGATCACTTCCAGCAGCGTTGCCGCCGTTTCCACGTGAACCGTGTCATCGCGCGCTGTCGGCCGCGTGCCGCCGCCGACGGTTTCGAGATATGCCGTCAGGTTGGCGCGTTCCCCGGAGTCGAGCGCCAGTCCGAAATAATCCGCGAAATAGTCCGCAGTTTCCGCAAGGGTATCGAAGCGCCCGTCATGCAGGTAGGGCGGCGTCGCCAGCGTGTCTAGCAGCGTCGGGGTTTCGAACTCCTTGCCGAGCCGGCTCCCGCGGCCGGTGTCGACCTGGTGGACCTGGTGGTCGACGAAATGGTTGTCGGGGCGATGACATGTGGCGCAGCTCATCTCGGGATTGCCGGGGAAGGGGAGGTGGAAGATGGCTTCGCCGCGCCGCGCCGCTGCGGGCGCCTGGTCGGTCAACCGCCCGTCGGGCCCCAGGGCGGGATTGTCGGGGAAGGCGAGATTGTCCTGAAACGCCACCAGCGCTTCGATCACGAGGTCCGACGGAATGCCTCCCGCGAATTCATTGGCGATGGCGAACAGCGTGAAATCCTCGACCGTGTGGAACACCCCTTCGCGCCCGAACGGCGCAGTATGCTGCGCGCCGACAATGCTCGGCACGTTGATGGGATTGTAGATATTGTCCTCGATCAACGAGATGGCGCGGTTGGTAACGTCGAGATTGCCGGGCTTGTCGGACAGGCCTTCAAAAAACACCTGCGGGCTGGCGCCGCCGTCAGGGTGGCACGAGTCGCAGGTCATCTTTGCGCCGAATGTGCGCAGCGGGGAGCCTTCCAGCAGGAACTCGGATTTGAATGCAAGTTCGCCCAGTGCGATGAGCACATCTTCCCGCGTTTCATGCGGGGCAACCAGCAGGCGCACCGGTTGTCCGTTGTCGAGCACGATCACACGAGTCAAGGCGTGAGCGCCGCTGCCGGCCAGGGCAGCGAGCGCCAGACTGAAAAAGAGAATGGATAGTGCTTGGTATTTTCGCGTCATTTCCGATCCGGACGCGGCACAATTTCAGTGTCATCCTATTTTCGCGTCACCGATACAGGTTCGGCGCGCGCTCTTCAAGTACCTGGCGCGATGGGCGGCGTTTTCGGCACGGGGGCGGGAGGGGCGAAATGCCCCTCCCGCCCCCGTGACCCGTGCACTTTCGCGTCAGCCTTCGTCGTGGTCGCGACGATGGTGATGGCGGCCGCGCTTCCTTGCCAGTTCATCGATGGTGGCTTGCTGCCCGACGTCGAGGGACGCATAGAAGTCATCGAAAGCGGGCCGCACGACCTGCAAGACCTGACTGCCGGTGGCGAGGAAGGCATCGGCGCGCGCCAGCCATTCGGGCGTGGTCTCGGGACGGCCGTTTTCCTCCAGCACGGCGCAGTGCGCATCGATGATCACCTCGCCCTCGCGGATGGCTGTGCCGAACGCGGTCCAGGCCGATTCCTGGGTTGGCGTGAAGGTCAGTTCGGACTCGACGCGCCCCATGACGGATTCGATCTTGTCACTGCGCGCGGAACTGCAGATCCGCTTTCCGTGGCGTCCGCCGCCGCCGCTCGCAAAAGCGTCTGACACAAGACTGTATCCGGCGTGGCTGTGCCCGTTGCTGCCAGAGTGAAGGTAGGAGACGGCTCCCGCTGCGACAACCAGCGTCAGCGCCGAGCCGGCCAGGATTCTTCCGAGATTTTTTTTCATGTGACTCTCCATTTCGCCGCGTCGGTGCGGTCGGAAGAACAGGTAACGCATCAATGTAACTGCCGAATTGCGCCCGGCCGCGATTTTGTAACGATAGATTGCACGGCGCGCCGGCACGGCATTTTGTGAAGAAGCATTACGATCCCTCACACTTCGTTACAAATTTTCTGCCCGACGGCATCACCTTCGACGTAGTGTCGCCGTCATGAGTTCACTGCCGGAAGCGCCCCATATCCTGATCGTCGATGACGACCGCGAAATTCGCGATCTCACCGCCCGGTTCCTGCGCGGGCGGGGGTTTCGCGCGGCGGCGGCGGCGAACGGGCGGGAAATGGATGCGGCACTGTCCGAAGGACGCTTCGATCTGGTCGTTCTGGATGTGATGATGCCCGGCGAGGATGGGCTGTCCATCTGCCGGCGCCTGCGCGCGCAAGGCGCCATGCCGATCATCCTGCTGACGGCGCTGGGAGAGGAAACAGACCGGATTGTCGGCCTCGAAATGGGCGCGGATGACTATTTGCCAAAACCGTTCAATCCGCGGGAGTTGGAGGCGCGAATCAAGGCGGTGCTGCGGCGCGCCGGCGCGGCGGTGGAGACCGCGGACGGCGGCCGGGCCGGGCGGACGCTGCGTTTCAATGGGTGGTCGCTGTCATTGACGGCGCGCGAACTGCGCGACCCCGGCGGTGCTCTGGTGAGCCTGACGGGGGGCGAGTTCGAATTGCTGGCGGTGCTGGCGGAGCGGCCGCAACGGGTATTGAGCCGCGACCGGCTGCTCAATCTGACCCGCGGTCGCGATGCCGGGCCTTTTGACCGGTCGATCGACGTGCAACTCAGCCGTCTGCGCCGCAAGATCGAGACGGATCCGAAAAATCCGGCGTTGATCAAGACGGTTCGCAATGGCGGGTATGTTTTTGCCGCCGAGGTCGAGGAGGCATGATGCGCGGCGTCGGACGCAGATTATGGCCGGCGGGACTGGCGGGGCGGCTCACGCTCGTTCTCGTGGTCATGCTTCTGGTGGTGCTGTGGGTCGGTGCCGGATTGTATGTGCATGACCGGGCGCACACGACGATGCGGCTGTTTTCCGAGTCGATCTCGCAGCGAATCGCGGTCATTGTTCCGCTGCTCGAACGTACTGTGCCGGCAGACCGGGCGGAACTCCTGCGGGCGGTCGACAGCCCGACCCTGCGGGTGGGCGTGACCCTCCGTCCCTGGCCGGCGCCGCGCCGCGCCGCGCGCTGGGCTGCCGGCCGGCATATGGACAAGCTGCGCGAAGTACTGCCCGATCTTGGCGCACGACCAGTGGAAATTCGTGCGCTCGGGCGTTGGCGGCCGAAGCCGTCGCCGTCGCCGGCGCTGCGCCGCGCCCCGCTCTGGGTTGATGGCCCACACCGCGACCTGCAGCATAGCAGGGCCAAGGTCGGTATTTCGGTCGGTCTCGAAACCGGCGGCTGGGTGCACTTCATCGCTTCGGCGCCGATATTGTCCTTGCGCTGGGCGTTTCGCGCCGCCCTGTGGATGGCCGCGGCGACGGCGGTGCTGCTGGGGGTCGTTTTCTGGGCGGCGTTTCAGATGACGCGGCCGCTGCGCCGCTTCGCCGATGCGGCGGAGCGCATCGGGCTCGATGTTCGCTCCCCGCCTCTGCACGAGACCGGCTCGCGTGAATTGCGCAACGCGGCGCGCGCCTTCAATCGCATGCAGGAGCGCCTTCGGCATCTGGTCGATGACCGCACCATGATGCTGGCGGCGATCAGCCATGATCTGCGGACGATGCTGACCCGCCTGCGCCTGCGCGCCGAGTTCATCGGTGATGAGGAACAGCGCGGTAAGGCGGTGGCGGACCTGGAAGAGATGCATTCGATGCTTGATTCCACGCTCGCCTTTGCCCGCGACGACGCCGCGCATGAACCGCGCACGTCAACCGATCTCACGGCGCTGGTGCGAAGTCTGTGCGATGATATGGCCGATGCAGGGCATGCTGTGTCGTGTGAAGGCACAGACCGGCTGGCGGTATCCTGCGCGCCGGTGGCGGTGCGGCGCGCCGTGTCGAACATCCTGGCGAATGCCGTGAAATATGGCGGCCGCGCGGAAGTGCGCATTATCGACTCCGACGACGGCCCCCTTGTGGAAGTTGCCGACCGGGGGCCGGGAATTCCGGCGCATTTGCGCGAGGCGGCGTTTCGTCCGTTCTACCGGCTGGAAGCGTCGCGCAACCGAGAGACAGGCGGCTCAGGTCTGGGTCTGGCGGTGGCGCGTTCGGTCATGCGCCGCCATGGCGGCGATGTTTCCTTGCTGGACCGCGCAGGCGGCGGCCTGGTCGTGAGGCTCCACTTCCCCGCAGCGTCGGAACGCGCCAACTGAAAGCGATACCGGCCGTTCAGAGAATACGGAAGACCTGATAGATCGGCCCGGTAGCACGGCGGTCACCGACTCCGACCGTGACGATGCGGTTGAGCCACTCATACTTTTCCGATGCCGTTTCGAAGACCGGCGTGGTGCGGAAATAATATTCCGACGGGTCGACGGGTTCGCCGGCGGCAATGCGCGCGGCGATCTCCGGTGCGGCGTCGCGCATGCCGGTGTAGCGCATGAAAATCAAAGCGTCGTCATCGGTGCGCAGGGTTACCCTGACGTCGAGTTCGATTACGCCGTCGGCGCGTTGCAGCAGCCAGTCGCCGCCGGGCGCAGGTTCGACAGTTCCATTGAGAAGCGGACCGGAAAAATGTCCGCCGGTCACGGATACGATGCGCCGCGTCCCGAAGGGTGTGGCGCCGACTTCCTGCGGTGCTGCGACGGTCAATTCGATTTCAAACAGGAATTCGGATTTCAGTTCCGGCATGGTGATCCTCCCCGATGGCCGGCAATAGCATTATCGCGGCGGTGTCGGGAACGAAAGCTTGACAAACCGCCCGGCGGCGCGCAGCAACAACGCCATGCGTATTGCAGTTGGCGGTTTTCAGCACGAAACCAATACCTTTGCTCCGACCCGCGCGCGTTTCGCGGATTTCGAACGCGCGGGCGGCTGGCCGGCCTTGTCGCGCGGCAGCGTGCTGCCGGGCGCGGTGGCAGGAATCAACCTCCCCATAGCCGGGTTCATCGCCGCGGCGGAAGGGGCCGGCCATGAGCTGGCGCCGCTGACATGGGCTGCCGCAGAACCGTCGGCGCATGTCACCGAAGACGCATTCGAGCGCATAGCGGCGATGCTGCTGGAGGATATTGCCGCGGCTGGGCCGGTCGATGCGGTGTATCTGGACTTGCACGGCGCCATGGTGTGCACGCATCTGGAGGACGGCGAAGGCGAATTGCTTGCGCGGGTGCGCCGGGCGATTGGCGGCATACCGCTGGCCGCCAGTCTGGACCTTCACGCCAATGTGACGGCAGAAATGGCAGCGGCGGCGGACATCATGGTCGCCTACCGCGCTTATCCGCACACGGATATGGCGGAAACCGGCGCGCGCACGGTGCCGCTGATCGAGCGTCTTGCGGCCGGAAATCGCCCGGCGAAAGCGTTTCGCCAGCTTGATTTTCTGGTACCGCTGCCATGGCAATGCACGATGATCGAACCTGCAGCATCGCTTTATGGCGGCCTGAGCGAAGAGCGGGCGGGCGTGTGGTCGGTTTCGCTTTGCATGGGATTTCCGGCGGCGGATATTTTCGCGGCCGGTCCCTCGGTTCTGGCCTACGGGGACTCGCCGGCGCTTGCCGAGGCGGCGGCGGAGCGCCTTGCGCAAAGGGTTTCCGCGGCCGAGGGAGCGTTTGCCGGCCGCCTTTATTCGCCGGCCGAGGCGGTAGCGCACGCCATGGCTGCGCCGGAACGGCCGGTGGTGATCGCGGATACGCAAGACAATCCGGGCGGCGGTGGGGATGCGAATACGCTGGGTCTGCTGCGCGCACTGATTTACGCTCAGGCGCCGAATGCGGTGATCGGCGCGCTGTGCGATGCGGATACGGCGGCAGCGGCGCACGCCGCGTGTGTCGGCGCGCGGGTTGGGATTTCGCTGGGCGCGGACTCCGGGTGGCAGGGAGAACCGCCGCTGGTGGCGGAGGGGGTGGTCAAGGCCCTCGGCGACGGGCGGTTTACGGCTACCGGGCCGATGTTCGCAGGCGCGCGCATGAGACTCGGGCGCATGGCGCTGCTCGAGATCGGCGGGATCGACGTTGTTGTCTCATCGATCAAGATGCAGGCGGCGGACCGGGAGATTTTCCGTCACGTCGGGGTGGAGCCCGCGGACAAGGCGATCGTCGCGGTCAAGAGTTCCGTGCATTTCCGCGCCGACTTTGCGCCCATAGCCGGCGATATCATCGTTGCGGCGGCGCCGGGACCGGTTCCGGTCGATCACGGCGCTCTGGACTACCAACGCCTGCGGCCCGGCGTGCGGGTGATGCCGCGCGCCTCAGACGGCTGACGGGAAGGAACGGACGGGATCGCTGCCGTCCCAGTCTGCGGCGGCATCGGCGATATGTCTGAACAGGCGCGCCTTGGCCCCGCCGACATCGGATAATTCTATCACCGACCCATGATGCGCCGCCGTTTCGAAATATACGAACGGCCCGTAGTCGCCGGTCTGGCCTTCATGCCCGATTCGATAGCCGGCTTTCAGTGCCCGTTCCCTGTCTTTGGCGAAGGTATCGGTCCAGAACGCGATATGCTGGAGTCCTTCCTGCCCGGCGTCGAGGAAGTCGCGATACAGGGACGGGGCGTCATTGCGCTGTTCGATGAGTTCGAGCTGGAGGGGGCCGGAATTGGCCAGCGCTATGGCCAGTTCTATCTCGGCAGGCTGCCCACGATAGCGAAAGTCGCGGATCGGCGCGCGCTCAACGAGAAACCACGGCCCTATGCCTGCCACTTCGGTCCAGTGCGTGATGGCGGCATGGATATCGCGAACGACATAGCCGTTCTGGCGGACGGGTCCGAAAATTCGGCTCATGAGGGGTCTCCTGTGCGTCCTGCGCAACCCTTTGCGCTGTTCCGGGAATGAGTTATGCAATATCCTGGCATTCGGCGAGCGGCAGCAAGGGGAGATGAAGTGTTCAGGTCCGCCGATCATCAACTGAGCGAGCCGGAGCTGCAACGCTTCCGGGCAGAGGGGTTTGTGTTTCTGCCGCAACTGTTTTCCGCTGCCGAAGTGGCGCCGCTGCGCCAGGAAATGGAACGCATTGCGTCGCTTGACCGCGAGGAGGTGCTGCGCCATGAGACGGGCGAATTGCGGCTCGCCATGGCGATGGAACGATACAGCCCGCTGTATGCGCGCTTGCTGCGGCACCCGCGCCTGCTGGAGCCGGCAAAGCGGATACTGGGTCCCGACCTGTACGCGCATCAATACAAGATCGTGCCGAAGGATCCCTTTGGCAAGCTGGATTTTCCCTGGCATCAGGATGCGGCGTCGTGGCGGGTATATGACGGCATGCCGGCCCCATTGGCGATGAATTACGCCCTGTTTCTTGATGATGTCACCGAGTTCAATGGTCCCATCACGCTCATCCCGGGGTCTCATGCGGACGGTCTTCTGGATGGCCGGGACGCGCCGCTGCCCGGCGGCAAGTCGCCCATATACTCGTTGACGCGGGACACCGTGGCGGCGTTGGCCGGCAAGCGCGGCATGGTTGCGCCGAAAGGTCCTGCGGGCTCGGCGCTGTTCTTTTCCGGCTGCCTCGCTCATGCGTCCGGCCCCAACTTGAGTCCGTGGACGCGCTATATCGTGTATCTGTCCTACAATCCGGTAAGCAATGTCGCCCGGCGCCCCACCCGCCCCGACTATTATGCGGCGCGCGTGGCCGAGCCTCTTCGCGTTCTGGCGAATGATTGCCTGGAGAGAGCGGCGGCATGAGCCAACGATGCGGGAGACTGCAAGATGAAAAAGGTTGAGGCCATCATCAAGCCGCACAAGCTGGACGATGTGAAGGATGCGTTGGCGGAAATGGGCGTGGTGGGCATGACGGTGACGGACGCCAAGGGGTTCGGGCGCCAGAAGGGGCACACGGAGCTTTATCGCGGCGCGGAATATGTCATTGATTTTCTGCCCAAGCTGTTGGTTGAAGTGGTGGCCGGCGACGGCCAGGCGGACCGTATCGTGGAGGTAATCCGAAATGCTGCGTATACGGGCAAGATCGGCGACGGCAAGATTTTCGTGACGACGATCGAACATGCGGTGCGTATCAGAACCGGCGAAACCGGAAGCGATGCGGTTTGACCCGGAGTGAGGCAATGCACGGGCCGGGCCGGTTCCGTGTTCACGATTCCTGGAGAGAGACAATGCAAGCCAGACAACGATTTAGGCGCCGCCTGGGCGGGTTGATCACCCTTGCCGGGGTTCTGGTGCTGCCGGCGGCGCAGGCCGCGGCGCAGGACGCCGCGCCGGACAGCGGCAACACGGCGTGGATACTGACCTCGACAGCACTGGTGCTGTTCATGACCATGCCGGGTCTGGCGCTGTTTTACGGCGGGCTGGTGCGGGCGACAAATGTGCTGTCGGTGCTCATGCAATGCTTTGCGATCTGTTGCATGGCGTCGATCCTGTGGCTTGTTTTTGCTTACAGTCTGGCGTTTTCGGACGGTGGCGGGGCGAATGCGGTCATCGGCGGGCTGTCGAGGGCGTTTCTTGTCGGGGCGGACGGTCTGGCGCCCGGCCTCGACATTCCCGAGTCCGTGTTTTTCATGTTTCAGTTGACGTTCGCGGTGATTACACCGGCGCTGATCGTGGGCGCCTATGTCGAACGCATCCGGTTCTCTGCGGTGCTGCTGTTTTCCGGCATCTGGCTGGTGCTGGTCTATGCGCCGGTGTGCCACTGGATATGGGGCGGCGGATGGCTGGCCGAAATGGGCGTGCAGGACTTTGCCGGCGGCCTGGTGGTTCACCTGACCTGCGGCACGACGGCGCTGGTGCTGGCATGGATACTGGGCGCGCGCACCGGGTTTCCAAACGAGGTTCGGCCACCGCACAGCCCCGGAATGGTCATGATGGGCGCGGCGATGCTCTGGGTAGGCTGGTTCGGTTTCAATGCCGGCAGTGCGGTGGCGGCGGATTCTGCTGCCGGCATGGCGATGACGGTGACGCATATCTCGGCTGCGACCGGCGCGTTTACATGGATGGTTATCGAGTGGGTGCGGTTCCGCAAGCCCACTCTGGTGGGCATCGCCACGGGCGCGATTGCCGGGCTGGCGACCATCACGCCGGCTTCCGGGTTTGTCGGTCCGGTCGGCGGTCTCGTGATCGGGTTCGTTGCCGGCTGCATTTGTTTCTATGCGGTCGGAATCGTCAAGAATATCCTCAAGGTGGATGATTCCCTGGATGTGTTGGCGGTGCACGGCGTCGGCGGCGCGACCGGGATCATCCTCACTGCCTTTTTCGGCTCGACCGCGCTTGGCGGCCTCGGCCTGTCCGAGCTTTCGATGGGCGGCCAGCTCGGTGTGCAGCTGGTCGGCGTCGCGGCGGTGCTGGTGTGGTCGGCGGTACTCACGTTCCTCATCGCCAAGGTGGTGAATGCGGTGACGCCGCTGCGCGTGGACAAGGAAGCCGAAGTAGAGGGGCTGGACCTCATCACGCACGGCGAGAAGGCCTACGATCTCTAGGCGCTAATTCACGGGGAGTATGGCTATGGCAGCCTATATCATAGGTCACATCAACGTTCGCGACGCGGAGAAATTTGCCCGGTATCGCGAGAAAGTCCCGGCAGTGGTGGCCAAATATGGCGGAAGCTACAAGGTCCGCGGCGGCGCGATGGAGGCGCTGGAAGGCGAGGCGCCCTCCCCGCGCATAGTGGTCATTGAGTTCGATGATGCGGCGGCGGCGCGACGCTGGTATGCGTCCGAAGACTACGCGCCGTTGATCGCCTTGCGCCAGTCTGCATCGGACGGCGCACTTCTCCTCGTCGAGGGGGTATGAACCGGGTCCGGTTCACGGTGCTGCGGTAGCGCAAGGCGAGGCTCGCGCTACCGCAACGTCGTTTACAGGGATTCGGATTGCGGCGGGCTTTCGTCGGCGGCGACCGGAACGGTGACGGACTCGCCGGCGAATATTATTGTCGCATTGACCGCAGTTTCGTCCGGCGCAGGGTGTGCGGTTTCAAAACCGATCACCTCACCGCGAACAAGAAACTCCGCGGCCTGGAATGTCCATTCGGCCAGGGGCTCCGGCCCTGTACCGTCAAGGCGAATTTGCATTTCCGGGACGGGTTGAACCTCGTGTGCGAGATTGGCGATGTCGCCGGCGATGATGATCTGTTCGCCGTCGGCTCCGGGCGCGATTCGTGCAGAGACGTCGCGGAACTCCAGTCTGGGCACCGGCGTCGCCTCCGGCGTGGACAAGCCGACAAGGGCGTAATAACGGGCTGCCGGTGGCCATAACTCTATTATTTCCTCGGAATACAGCGCGAGCGCTGCCGCCCCAAGCGCAAACAGGGACAGGAAGGCCAGCCAGCTGAGCCCTCCGCCGGAGCGGCGTCTGCGGCCCCCGAGGCCGTGAGGCCGGCGGCGCGTGGCGTGGGGAGGCTTGGGCGGTTCGTTGCTGTCATCAATGCGAAGTGTCGGCTCCACAGCTGCGCCGACCGGCGTCGGCGGCGGCGGAGCGCCCGGGTCTGGCGCGGCCGCAGGCGGAGATGTCATGGGCGGCGAAACGGGCGGTGGCGACGCCGTGGAAGGCGAGGCCGGCGCGGCGGCGGGAAGCGAATCCAGCGGCGCAACAAACCAGCGATAGCCGCACACGCCGCATTCCACACGGCGCCTGCGTTTGACAAACTCCCTATCCGGCGCGGAAAACTGGGCGTTACATTGCGGACAGCTCAGAATCATCGGGTACCTCGAACCTAGCGCACGGCCAAGGCGCGCACGACATGGGGCGATTGTATAACCGACAAGGTGCGCGGGGCATAGGCGGGTGTCTGCTTTTGTTTTTGCTTTGCTCCGCATGGTAGACGACAGGGCGGGCATCGTGCGATTCTAGGTCGTGCACATTCAGCGATCGAAAACGGGCGAACAATGGTGCGGTTCGAGAATGTGGGGATACGATACGGCCGCGGGCCGGACGTACTCGCCGGTATTTCGTTCCACTTGCCGGAAGGAAGCTTCCGGTTTCTGATCGGTCCGAGCGGCGCCGGAAAATCGTCGCTGCTGCGTCTGTTGCTGCTCGCGGACCGCCCGTCACAGGGCGCCATCACCATGTTCGGCGACAATGTATTGCAGATATCGCGCCGCCGCCGCGCCGAGGTGCGGCGCCAGATCGGCGCCGTGTTCCAGGATGACGGTTTTGTCGATCATGTTTCGGTGCGCGAGAACGCCGCCCTGCCGCTGCGGGTCGCCGGAGCGGCGGCGCACGACATCGATGAGGCCGTGAACGACATGCTGGAATGGATGGGCCTCGGTCATCGCGTGGACGCGCTCCCGCCGGCGCTGTCCAGTGGCGAAGCGCAGCGGCTGGCGGTCGCGCGCGCGGTCATCTGCCGCCCGCGGCTGTTGCTGGTGGACGAGCCGACTGCGAGCATGGATGCATCCAATGCGCAGCGCGTATTGAACCTGCTGGAAGGTCTCAACGGTATCGGCACCGCGGTGGTGGTTGCGACCCATGACGAGGCGCTGGCGGACCACCATGCCCACCCGCGCCTGAACCTCGAGGGCGGCCAACTGGTGTCGTCGATGCGGCGCGGAAGGGGGTGACAGCGCCGTGCCTTCTCACATCGCACCCGTTCTGGGCCGGTCCGGCTGTGACACGTTCATCGTCGGGACGCTGGTGTTATGGAGTTTTCTGGCGCTTGTCCTGTTGTCGGGCCTGTTCACGGTCGAGCAGGCCACGCGCGCAGAAACCGCCGGCGCCGCGGTGGTCACGGTGCAATTGCCGGCGGGCAGCGTGTCCGCCGAACAGTCGGCAGCGGTGGAAGCCATTGCGCAGGCGCCCGGCGTGGCCTCGGCGGAGCATATTACCGAGGATGCCGTCGCCGCGCTGCTGGCTCCGTGGTTCGAGAGCCACGACCTGCTGGAAGACCTGCCCTTGCCGATCCTGATCGACGTTCGTGCAGAGCCGGGGGCGGACGTGGACTGGCCAGACATCGCTGTCCGGCTGCAAGCAGCGGCGCCGGGAGCGGTGCTGGATGTCGGCTCGGCGGCGGACAAAACGAAAGCCGACCTGGCGGGCACTGCGCGCAGGACCGGGATTACAGGCTTGGTCGTCTGGTCTCTGGTGACGATTCTACTGCTTGTTTTCGCCATCGGGAACAGTTTGTCGGCGCGGCGCCCGGCTCTTGTGCTGATCCACCGGCTGGGCGCGCTGGACCGCGATGTCGCCGCTGCATTTCAACGCCGTGTGCTGGTGCTCAGCCTGTGGGGCGTCGTCGGCGGGGTGCTCGCAGCGTTGGCAGTCGCGGCGTTTCTCGCCTATGGGGAGAAGCAGTTGGCGGCGCCCTGGCTGGCAGGGCTGACAACACTGCCGACCTATTGGGTGCTTGCGGCGGCGCTGCCGCTGGGCGGCATGGCGCTGGCCGTGTTGATGGCGCGTATTGCGGCGCTGCGCGCGCTGGCGCGGATGTTCTGAGGCGTGCGCAGGCTGCACCTCTGGTTGCCGCTCATCCTAGTGATAGCGGTTGCCGCCGAGGTTGTTCTGGGCTTTTTTCGTTTTGTCGATCAGGTGCCTCAAGCACCGGACAGCGGCATCACGCGCCCGGGAGCGGTGGACGCCATTGCCGTGCTTACAGGGGGGAGCGGCCGCATAGAGGCGGCGCTGGACATACTGGCGGCCTTGCCTGACGCGCAGTTGTTCGTTTCCGGGGTGTATCGGGATACGGATATCGCGCAGCTCATTTCACGCGCCCGCCCGGGTGCGGACTTCGATTCCGCAAAGATCACGCTGGGGCATGAGGCGGTCGATACGCGCGGCAATGCACGCGAGACTGCGCTGTGGGTGGAGGAAAAAGGTATACGGCGCCTGGCGCTTGTCACCGGCGCCTATCACATGCCGCGCGCGGAGGTGCTGTTCCGCCGCGCGATGCCGGCAGTGACGCTGTTGCGCTACCCTGTGATCACGCCCAATGTGCCACTGGCTTCATGGTGGCGCTACTGGGGCACCACGCGGCTGCTGATCGGCGAGTATGCAAAGCTGCGCTTTTCCCGCCTGGGGCTGTGACCGGCCGGCGCGAGCGACGGCCTTTGCGATGAGGCGGCGGTCACGGTGCTTGCAGATGCTCCATCAGGCGGCGCATGAAGCGTTCGCAGGCGGCGATCTGGTCCGCAGCAATGAATTCGTCGGGGCGGTGCGCCTGGTGGATGCTGCCGGGCCCGAACACCACGCTGGGGATGCCGCCGCGCTGGAACAGGCCGCCTTCGGTGCCGAAGGAAAGCGCGGCGGCGGGTCGATTGTCACCGCTGACCGCGCGAATCAGCGTCTCTGCCGGCGAGCCGGGGTCCGGTTTCAGGCCGTCGACGCTGACGAGTTCTTCGGTTTCCACGCCTGTTTCGTGCGAGACCCGGTGCATCTCGGGCAGAAGATGCTCGGCGATCCAGGCCTCGAAGGGCGCCCGCACGTCGCGTTGGAAATCGCCGCCGGGAAGCATGCGCGCTTCCCAGAGAAAGGTGCAGCGCGCGGCGAGAATATTGCTGGCTGTGCCGCCGCTGACGGTGCCGACATGCAAGGTATGCCAGGGAGGATCGAAACCGCTGTCCGGTTCGGCGGCGCTGCGGAACTGCGCGGCCAGCCCGTCGAGAAACGCGATCAGCCGGCCAGCCGCCAATATGGCGCTGACGCCCCGGTCGGTATGGGCCGAATGCGCTTCCAGACCGATGACAGTGGTCCGCATGTGATGAATGCTCTTGTGGCGGTCCGCAAGGCGCATTTCGGTGGGTTCGCCGATGATTGCCGCATCGGGCGTGAACGGGGCCTGGCGAAGATACGCAACCAGTTGCGGGGCGCCGAGGCAGCCGACTTCCTCGTCATAGGACAGGGCAAGGTGGATGGGAACGGCCAACGGGCGGGCAAGAAACTCCGGCACAAGCGCCAGTGCGGCAGCGATGAATCCCTTCATGTCGGCGGCGCCGCGGGCGTGAAGGCGTCCCTCGCGTTCCGTCAGGCGAAACGGATCGGTCGTCCAGGGCTGGTCGTCAACCGGCACCACGTCCGTGTGGCCGGACAGCACTATGCCGCGGTCACCGGCGGGGCCCAATGTGGCGAACAGATTTGCCTTGGCGCCCGAGGCGTCGAACAGGCGCTCGCTCTGGACGCCGTGCCCTGCCAGATAATCGGCGACGAAATCGATCAGTGCGAGATTGGAATTGCGGCTGGTCGTGTCAAACGCCACCAGCCGCGCCAGCATTTCCGTCGTGCCGACACGTATACTCATCGCCGGCGCTCCGCGTTGGTGAGCGGCGCGCGGCCGGGGATATCGGGGAAGGTGATCGGCACGCGGCGGGAAGCCGCGGCATGGTGGCGCCGGTTCATCGGGTGATTTCCTGTCGTGGGCCGGGTCGGGAACAGAGGCAGCGGACGGATGATAGCACGGCCGTGCATCACACGCCGCCAGGTGCTGGGCCTCATGGCCGGCGCCGGCGCTGCGGCATGCGCGCCGTCAGGCACGCCGCGCTCGGTATTTGTCATGGCGCGGTCGCTGGACGACCTCACGAGCCTGGACCCGGCGGAAGTTTTCGAGTTTTCCGGTGCGGAAATCATCGCCAATCTGTATCCGCGCCTGTTCCGCCCCAACGCCGACGATCCGTCCGCGCCGATTGGCGAGGTCGTGGAGTCGGTCGCGCATGAAGGCGCGCGCTTCGTCTTCCATGTCCGGCCCGGACTGAGCTTTGCCAGCGGGCGAGCCATCGGCGCTGCCGATGCGGTGTATTCGCTGCAGCGCGCGGTGGCGCTCAACAAGGCACCGGCCTTTATCCTGACCCAGTTCGGCCTGGAGCCGGCGCGCATTCAGGCGCTCGACGACATGCGGTTCGTGTTGGAACTGGACGCGCCTTATGCGCCGTCCCTGGTGCGCAACGCGCTGAGCGCAGGCGTCGCGTCGGTCGTCGACCGCGGGGCGATACCCAACCCCGATGACGATTGGGGGCATGGCTGGATGCGCAGCAATTCGGCAGGAGGCGGAGGCTTTTTTCTCAAGCGCTGGCGACCCGGCGAATTTGTGCTTCTGGACACCCTTACGGGCGAAAAACTCGCGCCTGAGGAAGACCTTCCCCTGAAGCGTGTCGTGTTGCGCGATATTCGTGAACCGGCGATTCAACGCTTGTTGCTGGAGCGCGGCGATGTGGACGCCGCACGCAATCTGGGGCCCGATCAGACCGCGGCGCTGGCCGCGCTGGACGGTGTGAAGATTGTCAGCGTGCCGCGCGCGCGCATCCAGTATCTCGGCCTCAATCAGCGGCACCCTGTTCTGTCGCGGCCGGCGGTGCGGCAAGCGCTGCGTTATCTTGTTGATTATCACGCTATTGCCGAAAAGCTGCTGGGCGGGCGCGCGCGCGTTCATCAGGCGTTTCTGCCGGCGGGATTCTTTGCCGCGCTGGATGAAACTCCGTTCCGGTTCGACCCGGAGCGGGCGCGGGAATTGCTCGCTGATGCGGGCGTCGGCGATGGATTCTCCGTCGCCATGGACACGCGCTCCGACCCGGTTACCCTGTTGCTGGCGCAGGCGCTCCAGGCATCGATGGCAGCCGGTGGCGTGCGGCTCGAGATCGTCGCTGGTACGGGCAAGCAGGTATTGACGAAATACCGCGCCCGGCGTCATGAAATCTTCATTGGACAGTGGGGCCCGGATTATCTGGACCCGCATACGAATGCGGCGACATTTGCCCGCAATCCTGACAATCGCGACGATGCGCGCGAGCGCACGCTGGCATGGCGCAATAGCTGGGAGATTCCCGATCTCACACGCCTGACCGAAACGGCCGTGCTGGCGGGCAATGAAGCATCGCGCGCCCAGATCTATCTGGACTTGCAACGCACGATACAACGGGATTCGCCCTTTATCGTGATGTTTCAGGAAACCGAGCAGATTGCCTTGCGGCAGCGGGTCATGGGCTTTACCGCCGGCCTCACGGCCGACCAGACGAATTACGCAGCCATTCGCAAGGCCTGATAAGTACGCGGCGGTTCAGAGCATGTTCTGTTCGCGGAACGACCAGTGGCCGCGGCGGCCGATGACAATGTGGTCGAGGACCGAGACTTCGAGGGCCTTTGCGGCTTCGACGATCTTGCGTGTGGTGGCGATATCCTGCGGCGAGGGTGAGGGGTCTCCGCTTGGGTGGTTATGCACGAGGATCACCGCGGAGGCCTGCAGGTCCAGTGCCCGCCGCAGTACCTCGCGCGGGTAGACCGGCGTCTGGTCCACCGTGCCTTCCTGCAGGGTTTCGTCGGCGATCACCGCGTTCTTGCGGTTGAGATAGATCACATGGAAGCGTTCGGTCTTGAGGTGCTGCATGGCGGCGCGGCAGTAGTCCAGCACCGCCTGGTGGCCGCCAAGCACATTTTCCTCCCTGGTGCGCTCGCGCAGCGCGCGGATCATGGCGGCTTCGACGACCTTCAACGCGCCGACAACGCCCTCGCCGGCTCCCGGTACCTCCTTGATTCGCTGCGGCTCGGCGGCGATGACTTCGGCAAACCCGCCGAATTTCCCGATCAACTGCTTGGCCAGGCTGCGCGTATCCCTGCGCCGTATGGCCATACCCAATACGAGTTCCAGAAGCTGATAGTCGTCGAGCGCCTTGCCGCCATGGGAGAGGAGGCGCCTTCGCAGACGTTCCCGATGTCCGGCGCGGTCGTCGCCGGTCGGCGCGGCTCCGGGCACCGGACTCAATGATAGGGCGGGTGGTGCAGTTCGCCGGGCGAGCGGGTGAACACTTCGCACCCCTCGGCGGTTACGGCGACGGTGTGTTCGAACTGGGCGGAGAGCGAACGGTCCTTGGTCACGGCGGTCCAGCCGTCGGTGAGGAGTTTTACTTCGTAACGCCCGAGATTGATCATCGGTTCGATGGTGAAAAACATGCCTTCGCGCAGGATGGCGCCCTTGCCGGGGGAGCCGTAATGCAGGACGCTGGGAGCATCGTGGAACACGCGGCCAATTCCGTGGCCGCAAAATTCGCGCACCACCGAGTATCGCGCGGCTTCCGCGCAGGACTGGATCGCATGGCCGATATCGCCGAGCGTCGCGCCAGGGCCTACGGCTTCAATGCCCAGCATCATTGATTCGTAGGTGACTTCGGTCAGGCGCTGCGCCTTGCGCGGCACCTTGCCGAGCCAGAACATGCGGCTGGTGTCGCCGTGCCAGCCGTCGAGTATCACGGTTACGTCGATATTGAGAATATCGCCCTCGGCGAGGCGTTTGGCATCGCTGGGGATGCCGTGGCAGACGACATGGTTCACCGAAGTGCAGACCGAGCGCGGAAAGCCCTTGTAGTTGAGCGGCGCCGGCACCGCGCCGTGCGCCACGATGTAGCCGTGGCACAGACGGTCGATCTCGCCCGTGGTAACTCCCGGCACGACGTGAGGTGTGATGAAATCCAGCACTTCCGCGGCGAGGCGTCCGGCGCGGCGCATCGCCGAAAACGCTTCCGGTCCGTGAATCTTAATCAGCGGCGCAGCATGGGTAGCCAATGGCTGCTCCTTTCTCCTTTGCCGTCAGGGGCCGTATCCTAGCCTATTCCTTCGGTTATCGGCAGGCGTTGATTGACGCGGATCTCCTGTGTGCTGAGGCGGCAGTCATACACCAGGGCTTCCACGCCGGCGGCCCGCGCCTGTGCGAAAGCGCGCGCATAGGCCGGATCGATATCGTCGGCGATGCGGAAATCCGCGCAATCGGCGCGTTGAACGAGATAGAACACGACGGCGCGATGACCGGCATCCGCCATGCGCGCCAGTTCCATCATGTGCTTGGCGCCGCGTTTGGTCACGGCATCCGGGAATTCGGCGCCGTGGCTGCGCTTCAGATGCACGTTCTTGATTTCGACATAGCATTCCTTGTCGGATGCGCCGCTGAGCAGAAGGTCGATGCGCGAGTTGTGTCCATACCGGACTTCGCGCCGGAGATGTGGATAACCTGCCAGTTCGGGCACGAGGCCGGCGAGAATCGCTTCTGCCGCCAGGGTATTCGGCCATGCGGTGTTGACGCCGACGAGACCCGCGCCGACGCGTACCAATTCCCACGACCAGCGCAGTTTGCGCGCCGGATTCCGAGCCGGCGACAGCCAGACCTGCGCGCCAGGTTCGGCCAGTCCGGTCATTGCGCCGGGGTTTGCCACATGCGCGGTGACGGCGTCTCCGTCCGCCAGCACGACGTCAGCAAGGAAGCGCTTGTAGCGCGTGACCAGGCGGCCCTCGACAAGGGGATCAGGGAATTCCATGGCAGCGGCTCCTGTAGTATCGGCGCAAGCGCAGTGGCGGCTCGAGGTTTTGGCGGCCGCGGCGGTGTCGGGTATGGTAGGGCGGGGAGGACGCCATGAGCGAAACGAAACCACAACCGACCGCGTGCGTGCTGATCATCGGAACCGAGATTCTGTCCGGCCGCACGCAGGATGTGAATTTGAATTATATCGCCCGACGGCTCGCGGAACAGGGAATCCGACTGGCCGAAGCGCGGGTGATACCCGATGACAAGGCGATGATCGTGGCTGCGGTCAACCAGACACGAACGGCGTGGGATTATGTGTTTACCACCGGCGGCATCGGCCCGACGCACGATGATATCACCGCCGAGTGCATTGCCGATGCGTTCGGCGTACCGTTGATTCTGCACCCGCAGGCGCGCACGATCCTGGAAGACCTGTTTCGCGCACGCAAGATCGAGGTGAACGAAGCGCGTATGCGCATGGCTCATACCCCGCGCGGCGCGACGCTGGTGGAGAACGAAATTTCCGGCGCACCCGGTTTCCGCATGGAGAATGTCTTCGTGTTAGCCGGGGTCCCTTCCATCATGCAGGCGATGTTCGAGGCGGCGCTGAAGGTGATACCCGGCGGCGCCCCGCTGATCAGCCGGACGGTGACAGCATTTTTGCCCGAAGGCACGCTGGCAGGACCGCTCAAGATGCTGCAGGCTGACTATCCCGATATCGATATGGGAAGCTATCCATTTTATCAGGTGGGCAGGCATGGCTCGAATCTCGTGTTGCGCGGCATGGATGATGCGCGGCTCGGCACGGCGGTGGACACCTTGATGCGCGTGGTGGGGGAACTGGGCGGTGATCCGGAACTGAAGGACGCATGATGTGCCGCCGCCACCACAGACGGTTTCCCTGCAGGCCCGCTTGGCGGAATTGGTAGACGCACGGGACTTAAAATCCCGCGGCCAGAGGCCGTCCCGGTTCGAGTCCGGGAGCGGGCACCAGCACGGGTGAACTGGGCAATACACAGCCGGGAGAGTGTTGTGGCAGACCGGGCACGGAGCATATTGCAGGCGTATCGGCAGTTCAGGGACGATCCTGTATCGGCTTTCCGTTACGCCGGCAGCGGCGATTTCGAGGTGAAACGCTCGCTGTTCAACCGGGTCGTCACCAGTACTGATCCGGAAGTGGCGCACCATGTACTGGTTTCGCGCGCGGCCAATTATCACAAGACGCCGATCACTCGCGCGCTGCTCGAACCCATCCTGGGACGTGGCTTGCTGACCAGCGAGGGCAGTTTCTGGCGGCGCCAGAGACGAATCGCAGCCCCCGCCTTTCATCACCGGAAGATCGTATCGTTCGCCAATCTGATGGTGTCATCGACGCGCGACATGCTGGCGCGCTGGGAAGAGCCGTTTGCGCGCGGCGCTCCCGTGGAGCTGCAGGAGGAAATGTCGCGCGTGACCCTGCAGATCATCACCAGGGCGATGTTTTCCGACCGGATCGGCGGTGACGAGGCACGCGGGGTTTCGCGGGCCATGCATGATCTCAACAAGCAGAAAATGCGGTTCAGCGACTTTATCGGTTTGCCCGAGTGGGTGCCGCGCTTGCCGCGACGGGCTACGCGGTCAGCTGTGCAAATCATTGACCGCTCCGTCAACCGCATCATTGCCGAACGCCGCGCCGACGGGCGTGACCACGACGATCTGCTGAGCATGTTCATGCAGGCCGAAGATGCGGAAACCGGAGAGAAGATGACCGACCGGCAACTCCGTGACGAGGTCGTCACCATGTTCATTGCAGGACATGAGACCACAGCGACGGCGCTGGTATGGACCTTTTACGCACTTCACTGCCACCGCGAGGTTGAAGAGCGTCTTCATGCCGAAGTTGACGGCGTATTGGACGGCCGTCCCCCGGAGTTGGGCGATCTCGCAAATCTTCCGTGGACCCGTATGGTGATCGAAGAATCCATGCGGCTTTACCCGGTGGTGCCGATGATCTCGCGGCGGGCCCTGGGGGACGACACGATCAAGGGAATCCGGGTGCCGAAAGGAACGCAGGTCTATCTCAACATATGGCTGGCGCATCGGGACCCGGATATCTGGCCGGATCCCGAGCGTTTCGATCCTGAGCGTTTCGATCCGACGCGTGCGAATGACCGCCCGAAGCACGCCTATTTCCCGTTTGGCGGCGGTCCGCGCATTTGCATAGGCAAGAGTTTCGCGATGATGGAAGCGCAATTGCTTCTGGCGATGATCGCGCAGTCATACCGCCTCCGTCTGGCAGACGGCTATGAGGTACATCCCAGCGGGACTGCGGTGCTGCGCCCGCGCGGCGGGCTGCCCATGACGCTGGAGCGGCGGCACACCCACCAGGGCGGCAGTACGGTGCACTGAACCCCGCCCCGCCGTTTCGGGGCGGGTTGTCAGGCAGGTCTTGTGCCGACTCCGACGCGGATGTGGGCGCGGAGCCGGTAACGGTCGCCGTCCCGATGGGCCTCGAACGCCTGTGTCAGCCGCGCCTCAAGCGCTGCGCGGCGCTCGGGCACCATGCCCTCGATATCGCCGGTAAACGCCATATGAAGATTTGCGTGCCAGAACGGCACATTGGCGGGAGGGCTGCCGTCAAACCATTGGTCCTGCACATCGACGCCGGTAAAGCCTGCCTGTTCCAGCGTGGACTCGAGCAGACCCGGTGTGCCGAAGCGGAATTGCGGCAGGTCGGGGTCGCGCGGCAGGTCGAGAAACTCGCGGACTTCCCGATGCAGGACCGCAAATATGGTCGTATCGACGAGCGGCCCCCACACCATCCACACGCTGCGTCCGCCGGGCCGCAGCACACGCCGGGCTTCCTGTAATCCGCGCAGCGGGTCGGGGGCGAACATGATGCCGAAACGACAGGTGACGCGGTCGAACGAATTATCGGGGAATGGCAGGTTCTGGATGTCGGCGATTTCGCAGGACATGTTTCCGGCGCCCGCTTCCGCGATACGCGTTTTCGTCCCTTCGACCATTTCGGGCACGAGATCGGTGGCGGCGACCGAGCCTTCCGGCCCCACGGCCTGTGCAATGGTCATGGCCGGTTCGCCGGCGCCGGAAGCGAGGTCGAGTACGCGCAGCCCCGGCGCGAGCTGCGCCGCTTCCAGGAACGGCGGGTTGAAACGCCCGAGCATGCGCTCGATTTCGGGCGCGTAGCGCCGCCACAGGGGGGCGCGCCCCACCCAGTAGTCGCGGGCTTCCCCGCCGTCGATCGGCGACAGTTCGGGTGTTGACGTCATCTGGTCTTGCCGTATCGGCGATAGATGAATTCCGGTGCTTCCTGCACTGCCCAGCTCAGGGGTTCGTCCAGTACCTTTCGGTCAGGGGAGAGCGCGCAGGTGGGGTCCGTGCGCGCCGCATCTCCGGTAAGCATATAGGCTTGGCAGCGGCAGCCCCCCCAATCGATCTCGCGGCGTTCACAGCTCTGGCACGGTTCGGGCATCCAGTCAGTGCCGCGGAACCGATTGAAACTGTCGGAATTTTCCCAGATATCCGCCAGGGATTTCTCTCGCACCGACTCCCAGGTGATGCCGGGAATGACCTCCGCAGCGTGGCATGGCAGAACCTTGCCCGACGGGGAAATGTTGATGAACTGCCGGCCCCAGCCGCCCATGCACGATTTGGGGCGTTGGGCGTAATAGTCCGGCACCACGAAGTCGAAGGTCAGAACGCCTTTCAGCCGCTTGCGTGATTCCTCAACAATGCGCACAGCCTCGTCGAGTTGTTCGCGGGTGGGCAAAAAAGCCGCCCGATTGCGGTAGGCCCACGCATAATACTGGACCTGCGCGACTTCGATCCGTTCGGCGTCCAGATCGACCGCCATCTGAATCATGTCTTCAAGATGATGCAGATTGTGCCGGTGCATGACCGCGTTGACTGTCAGCGGCAGGCCGGCCTTGCGCACCAGCCGGGCGGCGTTGCATTTCTTCTCATGTGCGCCCTTGTAGCCGGCGATGCGATCACCGAGACGGGGCGTCGAATCCTGAAAGCTGATCTGAACATGATCCAGACCGCAGTCGGCGAGCCGATTGATCCGCTCCTCGGTAAGCAGCACCGCGGAGGTGATGAGATTGCTGTAGAGGCCTGCCTTTGCGGCGTGCGTGACCAGTTGTTCGAGGTCCTTGCGCACGGTCGGTTCGCCGCCGGAAAAATGTATGTGCAGGATGCCGAGGTCGACTGCCTCGTCCATGACACGCTGCCACTCTTCGGTGGTGCATTCTCCGGACGCGCGTTCCAGTTCCACCGGGTTGGAACAATAGGGGCACTGCAACGGGCAGCGGTGGCTCAGTTCGGCCAGCACGGCATAGGGCACCATCTTGTGCGGTGCGGTCTGTGCCCGCGGGCGGATTTTTTCGGCGACTTCGGTCATGTCACGATAAATCCCTTGTCAGCGAGGCCCTGCAGCATCGCGGTTACGTCATTGGCAATGACGTCGCGCGGGGCCTGATCGAATTTGGCCGCCAGCACCTCAACGATTTCATTCAGGTTGCGCCCGCCGTCGCACAGCGCCACCACTTCATACGCAATCGCGTCGAGTTCGAACACGCGCTCCGGTGCGAGGATGATCCACTGGTTGCGCGGCTTGTCGAAGCGCAGTTTGGCGTGGCGCGGCAGTTTCGGTACGCAATCCCCGACAATGAGTGTGCGTTCGCTCATGCTGCCTCAGCTTTCCGGTACGAATGCGCCGGGCGGAATCAGACCGGGTTCGACATAGGCCATATAGAGCGCGTCGAGCTGCGCCCACAGCACGTCGGTCTTGAAGCGGACGGCATTCAGGACTGCCTCCTGCCGCTCCCGCGTATTCGCCTTGCGGATGACATAGTCGCGCCCGAACTCGGCGTCCTTCGGCGCCTCGCTCAGCCGCTTGCGGAAATAGGCGAGGGCGTAGTCGTCGGCCCACTCGTAATGCTGCGACAGACCGGCGATGCGCTCCTTGTGGATCGTGGGGGCGAACAGTTCGGTCAGCGACGATGCGATCATTTCGAGCAGCGACCGTTCGGCGACGAAATGCACATAGGCATCGACGGCGAAGCGCGTCGCCGGCAGGATGCCGACGGTTGATGTGACGTACTCGCGGTCGAGGCCCAAGCGTTCCGTGAGCTGCAGATAGCGCGAAATGCCGCCGGTCTCGACCTCCACGCCGTCATGGTCCAGCACCCGGCTGCGCCAGGCGAGGCGCAGTTCGGGGCTTTCGAGGCGCGCCATCAGCGTCAGGTCCTTGCGCGGGATGCTCGCCTGGTAATAGTAGCGATTGAGCGCCCAGGCCTGCACTTGCCCGTGATTCAACGCGCCCGAATGGAGGAGTTTGTGAAAGGGGTGCAGGCTGTGATAGCGCTCGCGCCCGATCTGCCGCAGCGCGTCGGAAAAGACATCCGGCGGCATAAGCGCGTCGTCGGGGACCTCGAGCGCGGTCCACAAGGTCGGCTTGACGACGGCGAAGGCGGCATTGGCGCTCATAGGGTGATCTCCATCCCGTCATGGGCCACTTCCCAGCCGGCATTGACGGCAGCGGCGCGCTCGGCGCTGTCGTCGAGCAGGATGGGATTGGTCGTATTGATGTGAATGAATACCTTGCGGGAGACTTCAAGGTCGGCAAAGGCGGCAATGGTGCCGTCCTCCCCCGATACGCTCATATGCCCCATGCGCTGGCCGGTCTTGATGCCGACACCGGAGCGAATCATTTCGTCATCCACCCACAATGTGCCGTCGAACAGGACCAGCGCTGCACCGCGCAGGCGCGCGGCCAGCCAGTCCGGCACGCTGGCGCAGCCGGGGATGTAGAAGACTCTTGCTGCGTCGTCGGCGCCGCGGATTTCCAGCGCGATGGTGTCTTCGCCGACGGCGCCGAGTTCCAGCGGCTTGTCCTTCTCCTCCAGCCACAGCGCGACCTTGCCCGGTACGGAAAACGGCACCACCGTGATGCCTGACTCGCTGCCGTCCGGACAGACCAGCGGGGTTGGCTCATCGAGCGTCAATGTATTTCGCGCCACGAATTGCGGGTTGAGTACGTTGAAGATGCTGTTTGCGGCCAGAACATCGAGCACCTTGCCCGTTCCGTAGAGCGAGAGGGGCTGTGATTCGCGCAGATTCAGCAAACCGGCGGTGTGATCGACATCGGCATTGGTGAGCACGACCCCCTGAATGGGGCTGTGCCGCAGCCCTTCCGAAGGGTGCAATATGTCGTTTTCGGCGATTTGCTGGCGCAGGTCGGGCGAGGCGTTGCAGAGAAACCAGCGTGCGCCGTCGACACTGAGCGCGATCGAGGATTGCGTGCGTTGCCGCGCTGCCGGGTCATCGCCGCGAGCGCGGCGGCTGTTGGGGTGATTACAGTTCCATTGCGGATACCCGCCGCCGGCGGCAGAGCCGAGGACTCGGATGTGCATGGTGCAGTCTCCGGCGTGTCACGGCATCGCCGCGCGGCGGCGGGACACGATTCGTATATCGTGGTAGAGTACCTGGAACCGGTCTACAGGTCGGCGCAGGCGTAGCAGTTGATTTCGAGACCAACGGCGATTTCACGAACGACGGGGGTGCTCCACATGGTGCTTCCTCCACTGGATGGTGAACGCGCCGCCCCGGCACCGTGTGTGCCGGCAGCGCGACCGCCCGGTGGGCGGCGGCCCCTACATAGGGACCCGCGGCGCGGAAATTAAGCTATAGTCGGAATCGCAATTTCCAATAACTGCCGGTTCCCTTACCCGGCGCCCCGCAACGCCGCCTCAGCGAACAACCCTATGGCGCAGGACCGAACGACGCGCAACCCGGTTTATGCCGGTTTCCTCATCGCCCATTTCGTGCGCGGCCTTGTCCTCGCGGCGCTGATATTGCCGGCGGCGCTGCCGCGCGTCGGCGGCGCAGCCCCGGGGGACGGCGATGCGCCGCCCATCGTGACGGTGGAATGGCTGAAGCCGCGCGTCTGCCGCCCGCCCGTCATTGTTCTCGACCTTCGCCGCTCGCGCCAGAATTTCGAAGCCGAGCACATCCCCTGTTCTGTCCACAGCGACTATTACGGCGGCGGATGGCGCACCAACCGGAACATGCTCCCGGCACCGGCTCGCCTGGAAAGGCTGATCGGGTCGCTCGGCATAAGCAATGACAGCCATGTGGTATTGGCGACGGCCGCCACTGATGCTTTCTCGGCTGCCGAGGTGGCGCGCGTCTACATGATCTTTCGCTGGCTGGGCCATGACGCGGTGTCGATCCTGGAGGGCGGGGTAGGCGCCTGGACCGCGGATTGGGAGAACGATATCGACGTTGGTCCCGCCGCGCCGGTTGCGACGCAGTTTCACGCGGCGCCCCGCGATGACATCCTGGCCGCAAGACCGGAGGTGGCGGCAGCGCTCGAGGCCGGCGTGTCCCTGCTCGACATGCGGCCCAATGACCACTTTCTCGGCATCAACCGCGCTCCTGTCCTGTCGCGGTCGGGCACTATTGCCGGTGCTGTCAATTTGCCCATGAGCTGGCTGGTGGTCGATGAGGGGCTGTATTTTCGCACAGCCGACCAGCTTCGCATCCTGTGGCGCGCCGCCGGTGCGCCGGTCGACGGCAGGCAAATCCTGTTCTGCAATTCCGGCCTTGAAAGCGCCGTCGGCTGGCTCGCCGCCGCCGTTCTTCTCGGCAATGAGCAGGCGCGGCTCTATGACGGATCGCTTGCCGAATGGTCGGCTGATCCCGCGCTGCCCATGGAGGTTGCCGTTCCCCTGCCGGAGTAAGGCCGGCCGGTAGCGCATGACCGTGCCTCATGGTAATTTGACGGGTGCGGATACGTACCGTTCCACTTCAAGGAGATTTCTCGATGCTCAAGCCTCAAGGGCTTATGTCGCGGCGCAAGCTGCTTGGCGGGCTGGCCGCCGGTGCGGGCGTTCTGGCGGCGGGCAAGGCGGCGCATGCCGCGTGCGCGGTGACCCCGTATCAGGTCAACGGCCCGTTCTTCCCGGTTGCGATCAACGACTATGACTGGGACATGACGCATGTTCCGGGCCGCCGCAACCGCGCTGAAGGCGAGGTGGTTGAAATCGTCGGCCAGGTGCTGGACGCGCAATGCAACCCCGTGCGCGGCGCCTTGATTGATATATGGCAGGCGAACGCCAAGGGCCGCTACCTGCATCCGCGGGATCCGAACCCGCAGCCGCTCGACCCGAATTTCGAGGGCTATGCACATCTGTACACCGGCGAAGACGGGCGTTACCGCGTCCGCACGATCATCCCCGGCGCCTATCCGGTGGGGCCGAACTGGGTGCGCCCGCCGCATATTCATTTCAAGGTTCATCCGGCAACGGCACCGTCCATCACGACGCAAATGTATTTCGCCGGCCATGAACTCAACGAGAAGGACGGTCTCTACACCGCCGTCCCGGAAGCAGCCCGGGGCCTGATGACCGTGGCATTCGACGAGACCACCGCGGACGGCATTGCGCTCGGCACATTCGACCTGCATGTCGAAACGGGACCCGAATTGCCGATCTGACGGCGCGTGCGGTGCAGTGAGCCATGGGGGCCGCTTCGGCGGCCCTTTTTCGCGGAACAACCCTGTGCCCGCGATAGGGCGCGCATGACTGGTTGACCTTGTCGGATGCGGCGCCGCATTGAGCAGGGGACGCGGAGGGCGCCCTGGAGGCCCGGACCGGAATCGAACCGATGTACACGGATTTGCAATCCGCTGCATAGCCACTCTGCCACCGGGCCCGGCGGCCGCGCCTTACGTAATGCGCGCGGCGGCAGCGGTCAACGCCGTTGGCGGAGACCCTGCCATTGCCCGCGCGCAATGCAGCGCCTATACAGGTATCGTGGCGCGCCACCTTTCACGCCAATCTGCCAGCCGCCAGCAAATGCCCGATTTCGACACCATGCGCGCGCATATGATCGCGTGCCAGATCAGGCCGAACAAGGTCACCGAGCAGCGCCTTGTCGCTGCCATGGCGGGCCTGCCGCGCGAGCGTTTCGTGCCGGAAGCAAGGCGCGCCGTGGCCTATGTCGATGAAGACCTGGAGCTGGGGGCCGGCCGCTTTCTCATGGAACCGGTTCTGTTTGCACGGCTGGTGTCGGGCGCGGCGGTCGGTCAGCACGATCGCGTGCTCGATATCGGGTGCGCCACAGGCTATTCCACCGCGCTTCTCGCGCAGTTGGCCGCCGATGTCCTCGGCCTGGAAGCCGATGCAGCGCTTGCCGGCGAAGCGGAACGGCAGCTTGCCGCTCTGGATGCCGGCAATGCCCGCATTGCCGTCGGTGCGCTGGATGCTGGTCATGCGGATGGTGCGCCCTGGGACGTCATCATGTTGCAGGGAGCGGTGGAATTCGTGCCCGCAGCGCTGTTCGACCAGTTGGCTGACGGCGGCAGACTGGTGACGGTGGTGCGCGGCGCCGGAGTTTCCGGCGCCAGCCGCGCCGGGCAGGCGGTGCGCTTCATCAGAAGCGGCGGCAATATTTCGCGGCGGGTGCTGTTCGACGCGGCAACGCCGCCGCTGCCAGGGTTTTGCCGAAAGGCCGGATTTGTTTTCTGAACGGCCCACTGCCGGGAGCGGCGCGCTCCCGTTCGCGATCGACTCCGCTGCACTGGCGCGCTGGCGCAACGACTCCCGGAGGTTTCATCTTCTCGATGTGCGCGATGCCTGGGAGCTGGAGATATGCCGTTTTGACGGCGCCCTGCATATTCCGCTGGGAGAACTCGCGCAGCGGTGGGACGAGGCGCCGCGCGGCGCGCCGCTGGTGGTGGTCTGTCATCACGGCGTGCGCAGCGCCCATGCGGTGATGTTCCTGCGCAGCAGGGGCGTCGGCGAGGCGGTGAATCTCGATGGCGGCATCGACGCCTGGGCGCGTATCATCGACACGTCGATGGCAGTCTATTAGGAATGTTCGGCTTTCTGCCATGACAGTTTCGCAATCGCCGAGGGAAGGTTGATCATGCGAATCCTGACGATTTGGGCGGCGGTGATTGCCGCTGCAGCGGCACTGCCCGGTGCAGCCTCGGCGCAGAGCCTGGAAGAAGCGCTTGCGCAGTCCTATGCGGCAAATCCGCGTCTGCTGGGGGAGCGTGCGGCATTGCGCGCTACCGATGAAGGCGTATCGGCAGCGTTGTCGGCGTGGCGGCCTACAGTCAGCCTGAGTTCGAATTACGGGCATCGTCAGCAGCGCCTTTCGGGCAGCTTTTTCTCTTCCGATGACTTCTCCGGCAGCACTCCGGGAGCGGTGGGGTTGAGACTATCGCAGCCGCTTTATCAGGGCGGCGCCACCACGGCCCAGACGCACGCTGCCGAGGAGCGCGTTGTTGCCGGGCGGGCGCGGCTTGTCGATGTGGAGCAGCAGGTTCTGTCTGCTGCGGCGTCGGCCTATGTCGCCGTGGTTCGCGATCAGTCGGTGGTTGAGCTCAACCAGAACAACGAACAGGTGCTGGAACGGCAATTGCAGGCGACTCGCGACCGCTTTCATGTCGGCGAGGTTACGCGAACGGATGTGTCCCAGGCAGAAGCGCGGGTAGCGGATGCGCGCGCGTCACGCATCGAATCCGAAGGAACGCTGGAAAGCGCTCGCGCCGGTTATGAAAATCTGATGGGGGTACTGCCGGGGCGTCTCGAATTTCCGGCAATGGACGGTTTCTCGGTGCCGGCGACGGCGGCGGCCGCGTTGGAGTTGAGTGGGGCGCGGAATCCGTCCATTCTCGCCGCCGCGGCATCCGAGCGCGCGGCGCTGCATGATGTGAGCGCTGCCGGCGCAAATCTGCTGCCTCGGGTCACGCTCGACGCCATGGCGCAGCGCGGCTGGAGTCCCAATTCCTTCACCGACGAATCCGACACGCTGGAGGTGACGGCGAACGTCCTGATTCCGCTCTATCAGTCCGGTGCGGAATATGCGCGCGTGCGTCAATTGCGGGAAATTGCGCTGCAGCGGCGCCGCGAACTCGACACGGCGCGCCGGATGGTGCGCGAATCGGTTGCCCAAAGCTGGGAGCAGCTCCAGACAGCGCGCGCGCGCGTCGACGCCTTCGAAGCCTCGGTGGAGGCAAACGGCATCGCACTGGAAGGGGTGCAGCAGGAGGCCGCCGTCGGCGCACGCACCGTGCTCGACGTGCTGGACGCCGAACAGGAACTGTTTGAAGCGCGTGTAAATCTCGTGCGCGCCGAAGCCGCAGCGGCGGACGCCACTTTCCGGCTGCTGAGCGTGGTCGGCGGCATGACCGCCCGTGCGCTTCGATTGCCGGTGGAACTTTATGACCCGACCGACAATTACGATGCCGTGCGCGGCAAATGGCTGGGGTTCGACGCAGGCCGCGGCGCCAATTAATCCCGCCCAGGCATCCGGCCGAGCGAACAACGGAAGGGCTTCCGGCCGGCGCGGCATCGGTCTCCTCTGGCGAACGTGCTTGTCGTGCATTATTGTTGCGGCGTGAAACTCCGGTTTGCAGGTGGCAAATGGCGGTGAACGAAGGCGGAAAATCGGGCAATCTTTCGACCGGGGAGGCATTATCGTCCATCCGGCGGCTTATCGCGGAGGATGGCAAGGCGGAAACCGGCGTGCTGGTCCTGACCGACCGCGTCGATGCGCGGGCAGACGCGGAAGGCGGGCGCACGGTGGAGCAGATCGTGACCGATTTGCTGCGGCCCATGCTGCGCGAATGGCTGGATGACAATTTGCCCGCCATCATCGAAAACGCCGTCCAGGCGGAGGTGCGCCGAAAGGTAGAGGCGCAGCCCCGCTGAAAATTTCGCGCCGGCCGTGACCGCGCCGGTTTCTCTCCCGGTTCCATCCCACGGTGAATTGCCGCCGCGTCCCCCAACGCCGGGCGGCACACCGCCCCGAGAACACATCATGCTCGACAAGACTTACCGGCCCGACCAGGTTGAAGCCGCAATCTTCGCGCGCTGGCAGCGCGCCGATGCGTTTGTATCCGACGTGAACCAGCCGGCGGAACCATTCAGCATTGTCATGCCGCCGCCGAACGTCACCGGCAGCCTGCATATCGGCCATGCGCTGAATATGACCCTCCAGGATGTCCTGACCCGCTACTGGCGAATGCGCGGGCGGCGGACGCTGTGGCAGCCGGGGATGGACCATGCCGGGATCGCGACGCAAATGGTCGTCGAGCGGCAGCTTGCGGAGAGCGGCGAAAGCCGGCGCGCCATGGGCCGGGATGCGTTCGTCCGCCGCGTATGGCAATGGAAGGCGGAGTCCGGCGGCGCCATCAACGGCCAGTTGCGCCGTCTCGGCGCGTCGCCCGATTGGGCGCGCGAGCGATTTACCCTCGATGAGGGGCTGAACCGTGCCGTGCGAACGGCTTTTGTCCGGCTCTACCGTGACGGCCTCATCTATCGCGACAAGCGGCTGGTCAATTGGGATTGCGGCCTGCTCACCGCGATCAGCGACCTTGAAGTCGTGCCCAGGGAGGTGGACGGGCATCTCTGGCATATTCGCTATCCGGTAGAGGGAGGCGGCCACATCACGGTGGCGACCACGCGGCCCGAAACGATGCTAGGCGACACGGCCGTCGCGGTGCACCCTGAGGATGAGCGCTATCGCAGTCTTATAGGCGGCCATGCGGTATTGCCGCTGGTCGGGCGCCGCCTGCCGATTGTTGCCGACGCCTATTCGGACCCCGAAAAAGGCACTGGCGCCGTGAAGATCACGCCAGCGCACGACTTCAACGATTTCGAGGTCGGGCGCCGGCATGGCCTCGACGTGATCAATGTGCTGGACCGCCATGGGCACCTCAACGACACGGTGCCGGAGGCCTATCGCGGCCTTGAGCGGTTCGAGGCGCGGCGACGCATCGTCGCCGATCTGGAAATCGCCGGCCTGCTGGCGCGTATCGAACCGCATACCCACACGGTCCCGCATGGCGACCGGTCGGGCACCGTGATCGAACCCTGGCTGACCGATCAATGGTATGTCGATGCGAGAGCCTTGGCCGGACCGGCAATCGACGCGGTGGAGGACGGGCGCATCCGGTTCGTCCCGAAAGGGTGGGAAAACACCTATTTCGAGTGGATGCGAAACATCCAGCCCTGGTGCATATCGCGGCAGTTATGGTGGGGCCACCGCATTCCCGCATGGTACGGGCCGGATGGCGGGATTTTCGTCGCCATGGATGAGGCGGAAGCGCAGGCGCTGGCTGCCGAGCATTACGGCAAGGCCGTTGTCCTCACACAGGATGACGATGTGCTTGATACCTGGTTTTCGTCCGGTCTGTGGCCGTTTTCCACGCTCGGGTGGCCGACCGAAACCCCGGAACTGGCAGTTTGGCACCCGACCACCACGCTGGTCACCGGTTTCGACATCATCTTTTTTTGGGTCGCGCGCATGATCATGCTCGGCCTGCATTTCACCGGTGAGATCCCGTTTCGCGACATTTACATCCACGCCCTGGTGCGCGATGCGGAAGGGCGGAAAATGTCCAAGTCGCAAGGCAATATCATCGACCCGCTGGAAGTCATGGACCAGCATGGCGCGGACGCGCTGCGCTTTACCCTGACGGCGATGGCTGCGCAGGGGCGGGACATCAAGCTGTCGGACCAGCGCGTGGTGGGGTATCGCAATTTCGTCACCAAACTCTGGAATGCGGCGCGGTTTTGCGAGATCAATCACTGCTTGCCGCCTGCCGCAACGGATGCGCCGCCGCCCGCAGCACGCAGCACTGCCGACCGCTGGGTGATGACGGAACTGGTCGACGCAGTGCACGCCACTGCGGCTGCGCTCGAAGCCTATCGTTTCAACGATGCAGCAGACCGCCTGTACCACTTCGTCTGGCACAGTTTCTGCGACTGGTATCTGGAACTCATCAAGCCGGTGCTGCGCGGCGATGACGAGACCGACAAACGCGGCACACGCGCCGTCGCGGGCTGGGTGCTGGGACAGATACTGCGTGCGCTGCATCCGCTCACTCCGTTCGTTTCCGAGGAACTTCATGCGCGGCTGGGCGGACAGGGCGATGGATTGCTGATGACCGCGCCCTGGCCGGATCATGACGATGCCTTGCGCGACGCGGAGGCGCGCGACGAAATGAACTGGGTCATTCGGCTGATCGGCGAAGTGCGCTCGGTGCGCGCCGAAATGAATGTGCCGGCAGGCGCAACCGCGCCTCTGTTACTTGTGGCCGATGACGCGGCGATCCGGTCCCGGATGGTGCGGCATCGCGGCGCCATCGAAACGCTGGCGCGCGTCACAGCGTCGATCAATGAGGAGAAGCCGCCAGCGGGTGCGCTGGAGATCGTGTTCGACCGCGCAAGCGGTTTTCTCGCGGTTGCGGATGTGATCGATGTGAACGCCGAGAAAGCGCGCTTGCAACGGGAGATACAGAAGCTTCAGGGTGAAATCCGCAAGCTTGACGCGAAACTGGCAAATTCAGGATTTCTGGCACGGGCGCCGGAGGCTTTGGTGAACAAGCAGCGCGACCGCCGCGGTGAAGCTGAAACACTGCTGCAGCGTCACCGGACCGCAGAAGCGCGCCTTGAGGCGTTGTGACGGGTTTGACGCGCAGACCTCCGACGCTATTTTTTCGCAGCCGGGAGGCGCCGACGCCAACGGCGAAAATGGGGAAGATGGAATGAGCCAATTTGACAAGAGCAAACTGCCCAGCCGCCATGCGACCGAGGGACCGGAACGCGCCCCGCACCGGGCCTTCTATTACGCGATGGGGCTGACGGAAAAGGAAATTCATCAGCCGTTTGTCGGCGTCGCGACAACCTGGAACGAAACTGCGCCGTGCAACATCACGCTGCGCCGGCAGGCGCAGGCTGTGAAGCGCGGAGTGACATTCGCCGGCGGTACGCCGCGCGAATTCACCACCATCACCGTCACTGACGGCATCGCCATGGGGCACCAGGGCATGAAGGCGTCGCTGGTCAGCCGCGAGGCGATTGCCGACACGGTGGAACTGTGCGTGCGCGGTCATGCCTATGACGGCCTCGTCGGAATTGCCGGTTGCGACAAGTCGCTGCCGGCGATGATGATGGCCATGCTGCGGCTCAATGTGCCGGCGGCCTTCATCTATGGCGGCTCGATCCTGCCCGGCAAGTTCGAGGGCCGCGATGTGACGGTGCAGGATGTGTTCGAAGCCGTGGGGCGGCATTTCGCCGGCAATATGGACGACGAGCAGTTGCTGGCGCTGGAAAAGGTGGCGTGTCCTTCCGGCGGCTCGTGCGGCGGTCAGTTCACCGCCAACACGATGGCGTGCGTTGCCGAGGCGATCGGCCTTGCGCTGCCGAACTCAACCGCCATGCCCGCGCCCTATGAAAGCCGCGACGAATATTCCGACGCCGCCGGGCGGGCGGTCATGCGCATGATTGCCGAAGGGCTGCGCCCGCGCGATATCGTCACACGGAAATCCATGGAGAACGCCGCCACGGTGGTGGCCGCGTCAGGCGGCTCCACCAATGCCGGTTTGCATCTGCCGGCGATGGCCAATGAGGCGGGGATAGAATTCACCCTGCTCGACGTGGCCGAAATCTTCAAACGCACGCCCTATATCGCCGATCTCAAGCCAGGGGGGCGCTATGTCGCCAAGGACCTGTACGAGGCCGGCGGCGTGTCGGTGATCATGAAGGCGCTGCTGGATGGCGGCTACCTTCATGGCGACTGCATGACGGTGACGGGAAAGACCATCGCCGAAAATCTTGCCGATTTCGTGTTCCCGGAAAATCAGGACGTGGTGCGGCGCACCGATACACCGATCACGCCGACCGGCGGCGTTGTCGGCCTGCAGGGCAATCTCGCGCCCGAAGGCGCGATCGTGAAAGTGGCCGGCATGGCGAAGCTGACCCATCGCGGGCCGGCGCGCGTATTCGATTGCGAGGAAGATGCTTTCGCCGCAGTCGAACGCCATGACTACAAGGACGGCGATGTGCTGGTGATCCGCTACGAGGGTCCGCGCGGCGGGCCGGGTATGCGGGAAATGCTGGCAACCACAGCAGCGCTTTACGGGCAGGGGGCCGGTGACACGGTTGCCCTGATCACCGACGGACGTTTTTCCGGCGCGACGCGCGGGTTTTGCATCGGCCATGTCGGGCCGGAAGCGGCAGTCGGTGGCCCCATTGGCTTGCTGCGGGACGGCGATATCGTCGTCATAGACGCAGTCGACGGCCGGCTCGAGGTGGAATTGTCGGACGATGAACTCGCGGCGCGGCGCCAGTCATGGCAGGGGCGCGAACATGAACACCGTTCGGGTGAACTGTGGAAATATTCGCAATTGGTGGGTTCGGCACTTGACGGTGCCGTGACACACCCCGGCGCCAGCGCGGAAGTCGCCTGTTACGCGGACAGTTGACGCGAATATTCTCTGGGGCGGGTCAGAGGCGTAAAGCTTCCAGGCCCGCCCAGTCGAATACGACGCTATGGCCGGGCCGGTCCGGTGCGGCTGCAAAACCGTCGTGAACCGAGAGGGGCTCGGCGATGAATTTCTCCAGCCCGAATCCATGCACTTCGAGATAGGAAGCGTTCGGCGCCGCGGCGAGCAGATGCAGATGCAGGTCGTGCACACCGTGTGAGGTGACGGGCAGGCCGAACGCTTCGGCCAGCCTAGCGACCTTCATCCATACGGTAATTCCGCCGCAAGTGGCGACGTCCGGCTCCGGGAACGACACGGCATCAGCTTCCATATAGGCGCGGAACTCGGCCAGCGTGTGCAGGTTCTCGCCCGTGGCGATGGGTACGGGGGTCATGCGCCGCAGGCGTGCATGGGCGGCGATATCTTCCGGTTCGGTGGGTTCTTCCAGCCAGACAAGCCCGGCGTCGGCCAGCGCCAGCGCCGCTTGCACGGCCTGATCGCCGGTCCAGCGCATGTTCGCGTCGGCCATGAGGGGGAAGTCGGGGCCGAGGAAGTCGCGCATGGCGGCCACACGCGCCACATCCTCACCCAGGTTATCCCGCCCCACCTTCATCTTTATGGCACGGAACCCCTTGTCGAGATTGCCTTGGGTCTGTTCGAGAAGTTGTTCGAGCGGGAATTGCAGGTCGATCCCGCCGGCATAGGCGCGCACCTGCGGGTCATGGCCGCCGAGCAGGCGCCAGAGCGGCATTTCGGCCTGCTTTGCCTTCAGGTCCCACAGAGCGATATCCACTGCCGCCATGGCGAAAGCCACCGGTCCGCCGCGCCCGACAAAATGAGTCCGCCACCACATGCGTTTCCACAACGCCTCGATCAGCGTTTCGTCCGCGCCGTCGAGCAGAGGAAACAGGTCATCGGCGATCAGAGAACGAATGGCTCGCGATCCGGCGCCGGTCCCGGCTGTATAGGTATAGCCGAGTCCTTCCCGTCCCTGGTCGTCCGTAATGCGCGCGGTGATGAGATCGAAATCCCTCATCTCCCCGTGTGTCGAGTCCGACAGGGTGACATCAAGCGGAATACGGTAATGGTCGCACGCGAGCGCGGTGATGGTCATGGCGATGTCCGAGGGGATGTGTCCGGAAACTTCACGAATTGTGACCGCCCTCGCCGCTCCAGGCAACCGCGTTGGCCATCGCCCGGTATTGCGACAGGCGGGACGCAGCGTTCTTCATTGCCTGGCGCGTTGGCGCTCGAGGCCGCGGGCGAAATTGTCGAGCGTGATCCGCCGTTCGAGCGACAGGTCCTCGCTCAGGATGTCGTAGACATTGCCGTCGACCGCCTGCATGGACAGCAGGATGATCGCGCCTTCCGGCCCGCTGCCTTCGACATGAGTCTCGTTGCCCCGATTCTCCGAAAAGGTCCCGGCCGGGCGGATGTCGGGCGGGCCGAGTGCGCCGCCGGGGGCCGGCTTGAAAATGCGGTGCTCGCCTTCCAGAACCAGTGTCTTGGTGACTCCCACATGCGTGTGCGGCACGCAATTTACCAACGGATCGAACTTCATCAGCATATCGACCCGGTTCAGCTCCCGGTCGACGCTCTGGATTGCGTAATACAGTCCCTCGAAACCTCTGAACGGCGCCCAGTCGATGGCGCGGTCGTCAAATTTGTACGACATACCGGCTCCCTGCCCTTTCCGAGATTTGAATGCTGCGCGCCAGTAGAACCGATGGCGGCGAATATGGGAAGAGCCGGCATATTGCCGGGCGCGTTCGAACGCGATATGGGAACGGGCCGCAGCGTAAGGTGGAGGAGAAGGTGATGACGTCGGGACGGGTTGCATTCGGGCGCATGGAGGCGGTGAGCTTCGGAACGCCGCTGGAAGATGCGGTGGTCGTCGAGGCGGAACGCCTCGCCGCCGGACGAATTTTCCTGATGGCAAGCGGCACACTGAATCGGAATACCGGAGAGATCGACAAGCTGCGCGGCGCGCTCGGCAGCAGGATTGCCGGCGAATTTGACAGCATGTCTCCGCACACCCCGCGGCGCGATGTCCTTGCCGCGGCAGAAGCGGCGCGCACCGCACAGGCCGACCTGATCGTCACTTTCGGCGGCGGTTCGCTCACCGACGGAGCGAAGGCCGTGCGCATGTGCCTCGCCAACGATATCCGCATGCCGGAGGATATGGATTCCTTGCGGGAGCCGACGGCGGCAGCGCCAACGGTGCCGCAGATCAGTATTCCCACCACACTTTCGGCCGGTGAATTCAGCGCTCTCGCGGGCGTTACCGACGAACGCGCCAGGGCGAAGGAATTGTTTCACCATCCCGCTGCAATTCCCACTGCCGTCATTCTCGACCCGGCGCCGACTGTGCACACGCCGGAATGGCTTTTTCTCTCTACCGGTGTGCGTGCGGTGGACCATTGCGTCGAAGGCGTGTGTTCGAACGAAGCACATCCTTATGGCGACGCGCAGGCGCTGAAAGGGCTGGAACTGCTCACTCGGGGGCTGGCGCGGGTGAAAGCCGACCCTGCCGACATGGCCGCGCGGCTGGACTGCCAGACCGGTGCGTGGCTGTCCATGGCGCCGCTTGCGAGCGGCGTACCCATGGGCGCCAGCCACGGTATTGGCTATGTCCTGGGCGCGCTGTTCGACATGCCGCACGGCCACACATCGTGCATCATGCTGCCGGCGGTGATGCGGTGGAACCGGCCTGCCAATGCGGGGCGCCAGAAACTGGCGGCGGCGGCGATGGGTGCGGCCGACGGCGATGCGGCTTCGGCGCTGGACCGTTTCATCGCCGGACTCGGCATGCCGCGCAGTCTTTCGGGCGCAGGCATCGGACGCGAGCATTTCCCCGGGATGGCGGAACGGGCGATGAAAACGCCCTGGGTGCCGCGCAACCCGCGGCCCGTCCCCGGGCCGGAGGCGGTAATGGAAATTCTCGAGCTCGCTGCCTGAGCCTTATGCTGCGCTGCTTTGGGGCGGCGGTGCGGAAAACCGGCCGTAGCGGGCCATGAGGGCGGGAAGCACCAGCAGGTTCAATAGCATGGAGGTGGCCATGCCGCCGATGATGACGCCTGCCATCGGGCCGATGATCTCGCGCCCGGGGTTGTCGCTGTCGATGGCGATGGGAATCATGGCGAAAGCGGTGACCAACGCCGTCATAAGGATGGACGGCAGGCGCTCCTGCGCACCGCGAATGGCGGTGTCCATCGACCAGACCTGTCCTTCCACCTCCACGAGGTGCCGGTAATGCGAAACCAGCATGATGGCGTTGCGCAGGGTGATGCCGAACAGGGTAACAAAGCCGACAAACGACCCCAGTGACAACGCCCCGCCGGCGAGCAGCGCCGCCAGCACGCCGCCGATCAGGGAGAACGGCAGATTGGTCGCGACCAGCGCCACATTGCGCACCCGCCCCAGGGCCAGATACAGCAGGACCATCACCCCGAACCCGACCAGCGACGCATGCAGGATCAACTCTGCGCGCGCTTTCGCGGCGGCAACCGCAGCGCCGGTGATTTCGAAATAACTGTCTCCGGGCAAGTCGATTGCGCTGTGCAGGCGCTGTTCCAGAAGCGCCAGGAAGGTGTCGAGATCGATCCCCACCAGATTGCATGTCACCGTTTGCAGGCGGCGGCCGCCTTCATGCAGGATGACATAGCGGCCGGAATCCTGGTTGATTGACGCCACATCGCCCAGCGTCACCACCGCATTGGCACGCGCGGCCACGGGCAGGGTTGCCAGCCGCTCCGGATAGGCGCGCACCTCCGGCGGCGTGGTAACGACCAGCGGTATGGCGCGGTCGCCTTCATGAATCTGGCCGACTTCGCGTCCTTCGGCCGCGATATGGACAGCATCATGAATGCGGTCGGGGCGCAGGCCATGCCGCACCAGCTGTTCCGGGCGGCCCTCCACCGCCAGTACCGGCACGCTGTGAGGTACGCGCACCTGCACATCGACGGCCCCCGGCAATGACCGCATCAGGTTTGCCACCTCCTGACCCTTGCGATCAAGAAAGTCCAGATCATGACCGTAGATATTGACGACCACGGACGACGCGTAACCTGAGATGGTTTCCTCGATGCGTTCAACGAGGAAGGTATTGACCTCGGTTGCGAGGCCGGGAAAGTCCTCGAAAACCTCGCGTATGGAGTCCAGCACACGCTGCTGTTCGCGGCCCGAAAGCGGATCCAGATCCACTTCATATTCGGCGTAATGGCTGCCGAACGTATCGGCGCCGCGTTCCGCCCGGCCCGCCCATTGGGACATCTTGCGTACGCCGGGAATGGCGGTGACCTGCTCGGTCATCAATGTTCCGAGGCGAATATTCTCTTCCAGCGCCGTGCCGGGAACGCCGGATGTATGGATCATGTAATGCCCTTCGCGCAGATCGGGCAGAAAGCGGCTTTCCAAGTTTGGCAGGACGGCAATCCCGGCCGCGAGTCCGGCGGCCGTGACGGTGAGAACAAGGCGGGCATGACGCGCCACGGCATGCAGAAGGCGGCCATAGGCCGGCTGTATCACGCGGATCAGCGGCGGCGGCCGGAGATCGCTGGACCGCTGGCCGAGCAACAACACGCAAAGCGCCGGCGTGACGATGAGCGCCACCGCGAGTGACGCGGCAATTGCCAGAATGTAGGAGACGCCGAGCGGCACGAACATGCGGCCTGCAACGCCGGACAGGAGCAGCAGCGGCACGAACGCCAGAGCGACGATGAGGCTGGCGTGAACGACCGATCCACGCACCTCCATGGAAGCGTCGAACACCACGTCGCGAATGGGGCGCGGGGTTGCCAAAGCACGGTTTTCGCGCAGGCGGCGAAACACGTTTTCCGTATCGATGACGGCGTCATCAACCACTTCGCCGAGGGCGATGGCGAGGCCGCCGAGCACCATGATGTTGAGGTTTGCACCCCCTTCCAGCAGTACCAGCGCGGCCGTCAGCAGCGAGAGCGGTATGGCGATGACGGAAATGAAGGCGGTTCGGCTGTCAAACAGAAACAGCATCAGGATGGCGATCACCAGCGCCGACCCCACCAGAATATGTTCGGTAAGGCCGACAAGCGAACGCTGAATATAATCGGCGGGCCGGAACAGATCATCGTGAAGGGTGATGCCGCTCCGCTTAAGGGTAGGGGCCAACTCGGCAAGCGCATTGTCGATCTCGCGGCTGACAGTAAGCGTATTGGAGCCGAACTGGCCGATGATCATCAGCACCACGCCGGGCTGCCCCATGATTTGCGCCTTGCCGATCGGAGGGGCGGAACCTTCGACGATCTGCGCTACGTCGCCCACCGTGACCGTGCGGACGCCGTCGCTGCGCACTACGATGGCGTCTATGTCTTCGATCTTCAGGGCTTGGCCGCCGGTGGCCAGCGTCAGTTGCTGCGCCGGGGTCTGGAGAAAGCCCGTACCGCGCTGGTCCGCAGCGCTGGCCGCGGCGCCGGCGAGGTCTTCCAGCGCGACGCCATGGCGGCGCAGGGCGGGGAGGTCGGCCTGTATCTGCCATTGCTTTTCGGCGCCGCCGAACACGTTTACGTCAGCGACACCGGGAGTGCGCAGCAGCCGCGGCGCGATGGTGGCGTCCGCAATGCCGCGCAGCGCCACCGGTGAACGGTTTTCCGATGTAATCCCGATGGTCATTACGGTGGCGGACGACGAGGCAAACGGGACCATCGCGGGCGCGGCAACGCGCGGCGGCATCCGTTCGGCGAGGGGTGCGAGCCGTTCGCCGATCATCTGCCGGGCCTCGCGGCGGTCGGTGGACTCCTCGAAAAAGACATTGACCACCGACAGGCCCTGTATGGATTGCGAGCGCACCGACTCGACGCCGATCAGTCCGCTGACCGCCGCCTCGATCGGCAGTGAGACAAGCCGCTCGACCTGCTCTGCGGCGTAGCCGGGCGCCTCGGTCTGGATAATGACGAGTTTGGGCGAGAATTCAGGGAAAATATCCAGGCTCGCGGTGCTCAATCGCCAGGCGCTGTAGCCCAGAAGAACGGCAGCAAGAAGCGTAACGACGCCGGCATGGCGAACCGAAGTTCCGACGATGAATGACAGCATTCCGCGGTTCAGTCGTCGTCGTCTTCATTGCGGATCTGCGAACGGAACTCTTCCGCATACAGAACCATCGCGCCGATGATTGCCACATTGTCATCCGACTCAAGGCCGCCGGACAGATAGCGGCCATCGGGCAGGACCGGGCCGAGCGAAACTTCGCGGCGCACAAAGTGACTCTCGTCGACCTGTGCGTAGACCCAGTCGCGACCGAGCGCGCGCACCACCGCGCCGGGGGGCAGGGCGAGGCCCTGCAACGGTTCAGCGACGGCGGGGACGTCCATATGGACTCGCAGGGCGGCCGGAAGCGGTAGGGGGGCGATGAAGAAATGGCTTTCTCCGCCGCCGGCGAGTGTTCGCGGCGCCGGCGCCAGATGATGCGCCACGACGGCGCCGCCATTATGTGCGAACGAAGCCTCCGCCGCGGCGGAGGGCAGCATGCGCCCCGGCGGCAGGACCGCGCGCAGAAGGCTGTCCTTGCCGGACGCAAGGCGCGCGAAACCGGGATCATCGGCGGCAAGGGCGAGCTCTGCCAGAACCGGCCCCCACTCCAGCCGCGCTGCGAGACGCAGCGAATCCAGCTCGGTCCACAGCCGATAGCGTTCTGCCTCCGCCGTCCGCCACTCGGCTTCCGCCTGCAAGACTGTCTTTTGCGCAACGCTGGTATCGTCGCGATAGAGCGCGTCCAGGCGGTCATGTTCGCGTTTCGCCGCCGCCAGCGTAATGTCGGCGGCCTCGGCAGCAAAAAAAAGCGCCCGATAGCGCCCGCGCAACACGGCAAGAGGCAGAATATCGACGATATCAGCGACAGCAGAAAATTTCGGGGTCAGGGTCGCCGGTTCCAGGGACGCGGCGACCAGCCCGGCCAGTTCCTGTCGCTCGCCGTCGAGATGCACGGCGGGCACGCCGGCAACGAGCAGAAGCGGCGCCTCATCGTCGTCATCGTCATCATCGATATCATCGTCATCGTCCGCAGCGGCAGGATCGGCGGTCGCCAACCATGCGCCGGCCAGTGCTCCGCCCAGCCAGGCGCCAAGCACCGCGCGTGCTGACGGATTCACCACTCCGACCAGGGTGGTCATGATCGCCGTGGAGAGCGCGACAAACGCCGCCAGCGTCCGCAGCGCTCTCATGCTCCGGGTTCCGCCAGTGCCAGCGCGGCGATATTGAAATCCCGGGCGCCGAAGATGGCTTGTTCCACGATGTCCTCATAGGCGGCGGCGGCGTCCAGCACCGCGAGCGCCGCTTCGGTTTCGGCGCGCGCCGCCGCGGCCACACCCAATTCGGCTTCCAGCACCGCGAGGCGCGCAGTTTCCCCCCTCGCCAGCAAGGTCTCGGCGAGGGAGCGCCGCGCCGCTGCCCGCTCGGCGGCTGCGGCCGCCGCAGCGCGGCGTTGCTGCGCCGCGTCCAGTGCCGCATCGGCCGCCGCGAGGGCCGTCAGGACGTCTTCCTGCACTGCAAGAACGGCGCGCGCGGCAGTATCGCGCGCCGCTGCAGCTTCAGCTATTGCACCTTCATTATTGTGCCACAGCGCCAACCCCACCTGGCTGCCAAGGCTCCACGCCAGGCCGCCCTGGTCCCAGAACAGCCCCGGCTCGAGGGTAAATTCCGGGCGTTGGCGGGCGATCTCCAGTGCCAGGCGCGCTTCCGCCGCCTCATGCCGGCTCAAGCCGGCGCGAATGTCGAGCCGCCCGGTGAGTGCGGATTTGCGAACGGACTGCGCCGGTGCGGAAAGGGTGCCGGCGCCCTCCAACAGTTCCGTATCGAGTGCGAGTCCGGCGGCGGCGGAAGCGGAAACGCCCAAAGCCTGCGCCAACTTGCCCCGACAGGCGGTGCGCGCTCCAGTCTGCCGCGCCTGTTCGCCGGCGATTGCTTCGACATCGCGCCGCGCGCGCGCCACTGCGCTGATGCCGACATCGCCGCCCATCCGGCGACGCTCATAATGGATGACAATGTTTTCATACACGCGCCGTTGGCCAGTGATGGCGGCGAGGCGAGTTTCAGCGGCATGACATTCGATCAAGGCATGGCGAACGGTTGCGCGCCGTTCCCAGCCGCGGCGCATGGCGTCGAACGCGGCAGCGTCGGTTTCTGCCTGAGCCAACGCCACCCGCGCGGCGCGCCGCCTTTCGCCGGCTAGCGGAATGGCAATGGCAGCGCCGAGCGTCAGGGGCGAATCTCCGTCAGGGTCCGAATCCCAACCCAGCGCCGGCTCCAGCGTCGGATTGCGAGTCTGTGCCGCCCTTGCTTCGGCCGCCGCGGCCTGGCGCCAGCGCGAGCGCGCCACAGCGGCGCCCGCGTCAAAATAAATTGCCGCCGCTGTCAGTGCGTCCAGAGTCCATGCGGGAGGCGGCCAGGGACCTGTCGCAACGCCATGTTCTGCAAGATAACGCCCCAGCGTGGGGTCTGTCAGATCGCGCACCAGAAGCCGCTCGGCATTGCCGGTAATATCGACCGGTGTTGCCGCATGCTTTGCGCCGCCGCCTGCGCAACCAGCAGCGAGCAGCGTTGCGGCGAGCAAGGCCTGCGCAGGCCCACGGAGGACGCATCTGGCGAATGTGGTCATGATTGAATCATTACGGCCATATGGTTGTTTGATAATAGCCGAAAAATAGCATTGGGACCTACCGCGTGGATGCGAGGCTTGACCCTGTCGCCGGAGAGCGCAGTCTGGGGCGTCATGGCCGAGCGCTCTACACACTTCGGTTCGCCGGACCTGTCCATTGAATTGTCCTTTCAAATTGTGCCCGGCTCCGCGGTCTGCGGCGTCGATGAGGCCGGGAGGGGCGCTCTCGCTGGACCGGTGGTCGCTGCGGCGGTGATTCTGGACCGCGAGCGAATCCCTGCCGGGATTGACGATTCAAAACGCCTTGCCGCGCCACAAAGGGAAGCATTGGATGCCGCATTGCGGAGCACTGCCCTGGTCGCAGTCGGAACCGCTTCGCCGGCTGAGATCGACCGGGACAATATTCTCGCAGCGACATTGCGCGCCATGCAACGCGCCGTTGACAGCCTTCCCCGCGCCCCCGCCTTTGCGCTGGTCGACGGCAACCGCGCGCCGCTGCTCAGCTGCCCGGTGCGCACCGTGGTCAAGGGCGACCGGCGCAGCCTGTCGATCGCTGCCGCCTCGATCGTTGCCAAGGTATACCGTGACCGGCTGATGGCGGCGTTGGCGAAGTCTTGGCCGCAATTTGCCTGGGAACGCAATGCGGGCTATCCGACCCGGATGCACAGGGAGGCGCTGGCGCGTGTTGGCCCGTCTGTGCATCATCGGCGAAGTTTTGCGCCTGTCCGGGCCGTGCTCAACGGCGCGCATGCGCAATGAGTTTTCGCATCAATGTGGGAAGGGCCTGGGAATCGATATCTCCCGAAGAAAGCCACAGCCCGCTCGGCGCCGGCTCGCGCGCACATCCGGCGTGAAGCGCCAGTTCGAGACGAAAATGGGTGAAGCCGTGAGAAATTATGCCGGGCAGGGGCCGCAGATTCCGCAAGGCGACCGGTGGTTCTGCGGGGCCCGGCGGCCCCTCCGCCCAGTCGCTTGTGGGCAGGCCGACCATACCGCCCAGCAGGCCCGTGCGGGGGCGGCGTTCGAACAGGACGGCGCCATCGGCGCGGGTGATCCAGAATGCGATGCCACGCCGCACGGGGCGTTCGCGGCGCGGCGACCGGCGCGGCAATTCGGCAGCGCAGCCCAAGGCCAACGCACGGCACCGGGATTGCCACGGGCAGGCACCGCAGTGCGGAGACCCGCGCGTGCACACGGTAGCGCCGAGGTCCATCACCGCCTGCGCGTAGTCGCCCGGGCGGCGCTGCGGTGTCAACTGCGCAGCGCGCCGGCGCAATTCCGTGCGGGCCGCTGGCAGGGGCGTGTCAACGGCAAACAATCGCGCCATGACCCGTTCGACGTTCCCGTCCACCACGGCGGCAGGTTGGTCGAAGGCAATGGCGGCGATCGCCGCAGCCGTGTACGCGCCGATACCCGGCAGTCGGCGCAGGGCGGCTTCCGTGTCGGGAAACCGCCCGCCATGTTCCACCGCCACGATTTGCGCGCAACGGTGCAGATTGCGCGCGCGGGCGTAATATCCCAGCCCCGCCCAGGCGCGCAGAACCGAGTCCAGGTCGGCCGCCGCGAGCGCCTCCACACTCGGCCAGGTTTCAAGGAAATGCCCGAACAGGGGCGCCACGGTCGCCACCGTGGTTTGCTGGAGCATCACTTCGCTGAGCCACACCGCATAGGGGTCCGGACGAACACCAGGCGGCGCCCGCCAGGGCAGGCTGCGGCGGTGCTGGTCATACCAGGCAAGAAGCGCCTGTGCTGCCGCATCGGCGGGTTCAGCGGGAGTCATGCGGCCCCGTTACGGCGGCGTGACGGAAGACCATGACCCGATCCGCAAAACGAAGCGGAGCGCGCCAGGTCGGCAGTCTGCTCTCGGGCTTCACGCACGGCGCATTTGCGCGCCGCGGATTCCGTGAACCCCAGTTGCTGACAGAATGGAGCGCAATCGTCGGGCCGGACCTTGCGGCCCGATGCCAGCCAGAGGCGCTGCTCCGCAGCGGCACGCTGAGATTGCGAACCGACGGTGCCACGGCACTGCTGATGCAGCATATGGAACTGCAAATCTGCGATCGCATCGCCGTCTTTTGCGGCTATCGCGCGGTGAAGCGGCTGTCCTTCCGTCACGAACCGCTGCCGCCGCGCCATGCCGGGTATTCCCCGGGCGAGCCGGCGGCCCGCCAGCCGTCCCCGCAGGCGCGGCGCGTTCTTGCCACGGTCGCGGATACCGAATTGCGTGCCGCGCTGGCGCGGCTGGGCTGCCGCATTGCCGGTGCCAACGGCCCGGGAACATCCGGCCGCGAGAAATAAAGATACGTCCGAACGGACGCTGCCTGTTGATGACGCGTGTGCCCGTCCATAAGGTGCGGGCGATTTTTCCTGCTGCCGGATCGACAAGGGAGAAACGCCATGATCCGCTGCGCTGCCCTGAGCGTGTTGTTCCTTTGCTTCGCCATGGCGGGTTTCGCTGCCGGCGATTCGGGCGGCATCGCCGGCCCCAAGGTACTGGGCGACCCGGATGCGCCGGTGACGCTGATCGAGTTCGCGTCGATGAGTTGTCCCCATTGCGCACGGTTTCATACCGAACGCCTCCCGGAGATCAAGCAAAAGTGGATCGACACCGGCAAGGTAAGGCTCGAGTTCCGCGATTTTCCCCTCAACGCGCAGGCTGTGTTCGGCGCCATGCTGGCGCATTGCGCGCCGCCGGATCGCTATTTCGCTTGGCTGGACCTGATTTTCCAGACCCAGCGCGAATGGGCGACCGCGGGCTTCAATCTGGGCGGTAATGCGTGGGACTCATTCATGGCGAACAATTGCCCGCGCCGCGACTGGCCGGGCGTGTGGCAGAAGCTCGCCGAACTCGGCCGGCGCGGCGGAATGAGTGCGGAAAAGGTGGGAGACTGCCTGTGCAGCCGCAATTTGCAGAACGCCGTGCTGCAATCGCGCGCCGATGCCGTGCGCGAACATGACGTGACCCACACACCGAGTTTTGTGCTTGACGGCGAATTGCTCGACGGTGTGCCCACGGACAGTGATCTGGAGCGCGCCCTCGCAGCTCACTGAAAATATGACAACGCAGAGCGGCGCACCCCCGGGAGTGGCAAGCAACCGGGGATGGAATCGCCCGTGCGAGCGTCGTCAGCCGGCCAGTGCACGGTCGTTCAAATAGCCTTGTTCGGCATAAACCGCGCGGTTCATTGCCTCGCGGCGAAACGCCGCCCAGCTTTGGTAAATGCGCCGCGCCAGTTCCCCTTCTTCTGCCGTTTCCGCTACTACATCTTGTGCCGTCGCGTAGGCGGCACGGATCACATCATCGGGGAAGGAACCGATATTCACGCCATAGCCGTTGACCAGCACCGTTTGTGCAGTTGTGTTGGCAGCCGTGAACTCGGCCAGCATGTAGCCGTTTTCCGCCATGCAGGCTGCCTCGACAGCGGCACGCATATCACTTGGCAGTGATTCGAACTTGTCCTTGTCAACGATCACTTCGAGCGCCGAGCTCGGCTCATGGAACCCCGGACCGTAATAGTATTTGGCGACACGGTGAAAACCGAATGCGAGATCATTCCACGGGCCGACCCATTCAGTAGCGTCGATCACACCGGACTGCAGGGCAGGGAGGATTTCACCGCCCGGCATGTTGACCGCAGTGACGCCCAGCCGGTTCATCACTTCCCCGCCCAAGCCGGGAATGCGCATCTTGAGGCCCTTGAGCGAGTCAACACTGGTAATTTCCCGCTGGAACCATCCGCCCATCTGCACACCGGTGCCGCCGGCCAGAAATGCCTTCAGGCCGAATTGGGCATAGAGCTCGTCCCACAGCGCCTGCCCCGTGCCGTGATAGATCCAGCCCATATGCTCCTTGTGGGTAAGACCGCCGGGCACGGTGCAGAAAAACGGCGTGCTCTTGTGCTTGGCGACCCAGTAATAGGCGGCGTCGTGGGTCATTTCGGCAATGCCGTCGCGCACGGCATCAAACGCCTCGAACGCCGGCACCAGTTCACCGGCGGCGTAGAGGCGCACCTCCATGCGCCCGTCGGTCATCGCGGAGATGCGGTCGCATATGCGCTGTGCGCCGGTCCCAAGGCCGGGGAAATTCTTGGGCCACGTGGTTACCATTTTCCAGCGCACGTTTCCCTGTGCGATGGCCGGCGCGGGCAGCGCCGAAGCCGCCGCGCCACCGGCTGCGGCGGCGAGAAAATGTCGACGAGTGGTCGATTTGTCGGTCGTCATGTCCGCCCCTCCAAACTCCGTTTGCGAATGAAGCCCTTGCCCTCATGCCTCCCGCATCAGGCCGCGATTGCGAATGAAACCGTAATGCGACAAGGGCTGTAAATCCATCGCGCGGCGGCGAAAACTGCTCCAGCTTTCCCAGATGTGCCGGGCGAGTTCGCCTCCCGATGCCGTTTCCGCATTTACCTCGTTCGACAGGGCAAACATGCGCCGCAGCACATCCTCGGGAAAACCGCGCACGATAACGCCATGTTCATTGGTGAGGACGGCGAGCGATTCCGCATTGCGGGCAAAATATTCCGCCGGTGCCATCATGTTGATCTCATGACATGCGGCACGCACGATGGCCTGCAAATGGGAGGGCAGCGCCGCCCATGCCTGCTCGTTGATCAGCAGTTCATTGGCTGTCGAACCTTCATGAAAGCCCGGTCCATAGTAGTTGCGGGCAATCTTGTAGAAACCCATGGTGAGATCCACCCACGGACTGACCCACTCGGCGGCGTCTATTACCCCGGACTGAAGAGACGGCATGATCTCGCCCGCAGGCAGGTTGACAGCGGTGGCGCCAAGCCGGTTCATCACCTCCGCTGCAAGCCCGGGAATGCGGATCTTGAGCCCCTTGAAATCTTCCAGGCTGTGGATTTCCTTCTGATACCAGCCGCCCATCTGGGTGTCGGTATTGCCGGCAAGAAAAGCGCGCACGCCGAAATCGGCGTAGACTTCGTCGCACAATTCCTGGCCGCCGCCATAGATCATCCAGGCATTGTGCTCCAGCACGCTCAGCCCGCCGGGCACGGCGCAGAAAAAGGGGATGCTCTGGTGCTTGGCGACCCAGTAATATGCGGCATCGTGCGAGCACTGCGCAGTTCCTTCACGCACCGCATCGAATGCCTCAAACGCCGGCACCAACTCGCCGGCTGCGAACAGCCTGACGGTGAGCTGCCCGTCCGACATGGTGGTGATACGGTCGGCCAGCGCCTGCGCCGTCGTGCCGGCGCCGGGGAAGTTCTTTGGCCATGTCGTGACCATCTTCCATTCGTGCTGTGTGCCGACAATGGCGGGCGCCTGCGCCGGCGCTTCGGGGCTGCCGGTCGCCAGATCAGTGGATGTCGCCTGCGTCCTGCCGCCGGAAACCGCTGCATAGGTCGCACCGGCGCCTACTGCCACGCCGGCCACGGCGCCAACCGCCGCCCCGGTCATGAAATCACGTCGATTCACTTCACGTCACCGTTTGGTTTGTTGTTGTCATGGCGCCGCCCTGTCGAGCGCCATCGCGCACCTGCCCGCCGCTATCCGGATCAAACAGCTGCCAGCGCGCGTCGATCAACGCCTCCATGGGCTGAAACCGAATCTTGTAGGACATCTTGCGGCATTCGCCGATCCAGTAACCGAGATAGACATAAGGCAGCTTCGACGCCCGTGCATGGGCAATGTGCCAAAGCACGATATATGTACCGGGGCTCGTGCGCGCGCGTTCCGGCGCAAAAAATTTATAGACGCCGGAAAGGCCGTCGCCAAGCCAGTCAGTGAGCGTCACCGCCACCAGGCGGCGGTCAGCATCGCGAAACTCCACGATTCGCGTATCGACCGGGGAATCCTCCACCATCGCGCGATAATCATTGAACGTCATGCGCGCCATGTCGTCTTCGCGGTGGCGGGTCAACTCATAGGGCTTGAATATCCGATATTGCTCCAGAGTCGCCACGGCGGGACGCTCCTCCGCCTCCAGGTCTGCATTGCGCGTCAGAATGCGTCGATGGGAGCGCCGCGGTGTGAACTCCTCGACGCGCACGCGCACCGGCACGCACGCGGCGCAGGCGGGGCAGGCCGGCCGATAGGCGCTGGAATGGCTGCGGCGGAACCCGGCGTGAACCAGCTGCTGATACAGGCTGCTTTCGCGCGGACCGCGCAATTCCGTCACGACCTTGCGTTCGGTTCTCCCGGAAATATAGGGGCAGGCTTGCGGCGGCGTGCTGTAGAACAATTGCAATCGTCAGTCACCCGACTTGGGAGGCCGCGGTTCACACCGGGCGCGGTCAGCGGAGCGGCAAATCATAATACCAAGGCGCAAACACGGAAAATACAACCCACATAAGAAGTGTCAGCGGCAGCCCGACACGGGCATAGTCAGAAAAACGGTAATGCCCCGGCGCCATGACCAGCAAATTGGTCTGATAGCCGACCGGCGACGCGAAGGAACAACTGGCGGCCAGAATGACCGCGTGAATGAACGGTGTCGGATCGGCGTCGACCTGCCGGGCCAGCAGCACCGCAATCGGCGTGAACAGGACCGCCGAAGCGTTGTTGCTGAGTATATTGGTCATCAGCGCGATCAACAGGAACAGGGCTGACAGCAAGGCGCCTGGACCGCTCGCTGCCAGCACGGATGTCATTTGCGCGGCAATCCATGCGGCGCCGCCGGTCTCCAGCAGCGCAGCGCCCAGCGCCAGGGTTGCGGCCACAGTCATGATTACCGCGCGGTCGATGGAGCGGGCGGCCTGCTGCAGACTGAGGCAGCCGGCAGCGAGCATGGCCGTGGCCCCAAGCACAGCCGCCACCACGATCGGCAACAGAGCAGTCGCCGCCGCCAGAACGATCGCGCAGAATATGAGCACCGCCCGGCCCGCCCGCTGATAACGCGGCAGCGTTTGCCGCGTCCAGTCGATCAGCATGGCATCGCTGTTGGTCCGCAATGCCCGCACGTCATCCGGTCGACCAAGCACCAGGAGGTTATCGCCGGCCTCCAGCCTTATATCCGTGAGGCGCTGGCGGAACATGCGCGTTCGCCGCAATACGCCCAGCACGAAGCAGCCCGTGCGTCGGCGGAATCCGAATTGTTCGAGCGTCTGGCCGGCCATATTTGATGTCGGAGTCACCATGACTTCCGCCAGGGTGCGCTCTCCCTCGACACGCCCGTCATCGAATATGGCGCCGAATATCTCGCCCGGCCGCGCGCCGGGATCAAGGGCGCCGCCATGGCGCGCCAGCAAGCCGGTCAGCACGCGCCGGGTCGCGGCAAGCACGGCGACATCGCCGGGCGCCAGCGCCAGGCCGTCGAACGGCGGCAAAAACGCATGTTCTCCCCGCTGCACCATGCGCACCGTCGCTTCCGCGAGGCCGCGAAACCTGCCTGCCACCGCTTGCTGGCCAACCAGCGGCGAACCGGCGCGAATTTCAATCTGGGCGACGAACTGGCGGCCGTCGGCAGCCAGCCGGCCCGCCAGTGTCGCGCGGTCCGGCAATATGTGCGGCGCCGCAAACAGGACATAGGCCAAACCCGCAAGGGCAAGAACGGCGCCGGGAACCAGAAAGTCGAAAAAACCGATCGGCGGCAAACCCAGGTCAACCACGACCCCGGCCACCAGCAAATTGGTGGAGGAACCGATCAAGGTTGTCATACCGCCGAGGATCGCGGCGTAGCTCAGGGGCAGCAGCAGGCGGCTCGCCGACATTCGCAACCGCTCGGCCAACGCCACTACGATAGGGATGAATATGACGACAACCGGGGTGTTGTTGAGCACGCTGGACAACAGCGCCACAGGTATCAGACTGATCGCCAGCACGGCCGACAGATGCCGTCCACTCAGGCGATAGAGCTGGTCGGCAACCCCTTCCAGCGCGCCTGTCTGGACCAGCGCCTGCCCCACTACAAGCATCGCCGCAACGGTGATGAGGCCCGGATTGGCAAAGCCTTCCAGCAGGCGCACAGCGTCGAGCCGATTGTTCCCGTCCGGGCCTGTCAGCGGCGCCATCTCGAACAGCAGCATCGATGCCGCAAGCGCGCCCAGGGCGGTGATTTCGATCGGCCACTTTTCGAGCATGAACGCCGCCACGGTCCCGGCAATGAGGGCCATGACAGCCCACATTGTCCACGACTCGGCTGCCAGTGTCTCAAATGTCATGACGGCGCGGCGGTATGATGGCGTGGGGCCATGGTTTCCACCCTGTCATGAGGTGGGAAACGGCGCGTCAGACGGGCGGGTTCTGTAACGCCTCGCGCAGCGCGGGCGGTATGGCGCGCGGCTTCTGCGCCTTGCTGTCCAGCATCACCAGCACGCTTTCGGCCGTCGCAGTGCAGCGATCGCCCTGAAACAGGCCATGCCCCAACCGCACGGAACTGCGGCCCAGATGAAGCAGCCGCGTGCCGCCCATGACTTCACCAGGGAAGTGCATCTGGGAGCGAAAATCGATCGAAACATGCACCACCACGAAATCATCGGCGTTGAGACCAAGTCCGGCGCCGCAAGCGCTGGTATAGGCGATACGCCCGGATTCGCAAAAGCGTGTGAAAACAACATTATTGATATGACCGAGACCATCCGTATCCCCCCAGCGCAGGACATCACGATGCCAGAAGCGAAAACTCGCGGCGTCCGAAAGGTCGGCTGCAGGCGATGACGACGTTGACGGTGAGGGGGCTGATCCGGTCATGGGCGGCACTATGCGCACGGCCGCCCCGCTTGCAAGTGCCGCCGGTCACGGCGGCGCCGTCACCTCTGCGTCACGCGTTCTCATGCGCCGGCGGCACATGACTGCCGTGAACGACGCCGCCGCATATTACGGGCAGTGCATGCCGCCGCCGTCCTGTCCGCAGTTGTCAGGCACAGTTTCCGCGGATGTCTGTGTGGTGGGAGGCGGCCTCACAGGGGTCACGGCGGCGCTTGAACTGGCGCTGAGCGGGCGCAGCGTCGCGCTGCTCGAGGCAGGGCGGATCGGCAGCGGCGCATCAGGGCGGAATGGAGGCCAGGCGGTTGCCGGATTCGCGCCGCCGATGGAGCGGCTCGAACAACTGCTCGGATACCCCGATGCGCGCGCGCTCTGGCGCGCCGTGTGCGCGGATCTGGCGCGGCTCGACGCAGAGGTCGGAGACTGCGCGGCGCAGCGCGGTTTCGTGCTTGCGGCGCGGCGCCGGCGCACACTCGCCGACCTGGAGCGCTGGGCTGATGCCGCGCAGTGCCGCTATGGCTATGGCGCGCTGCAAATGCTCGATAACGCCGGCCTCGCCGATCATGTAGCCAGCCCGCTCTTTTGCGGCGGGCTGTTCGACAGCGCGGCGTGGCATCTCGACCCCCTGGCGCTGTGTCGAAAACGCGCCGCCGCAGCCATTTCTGCAGGCGCCGCACTCTACGAATACAGCAGTGCCGTCGAGATGAACGGCAGCAATATCCGCACACGCAAGGGTGCGGTGCGCGCGGATGCGGTGGTTCTGGCGTGCGACGGCGGCAATGACCGCCTTTGCCGCCCGCTGGCCGCGCGGGTGGCGCCGGTCTTGAGCCATGTCTGCGTCACGGCGCCGCTCAGCGCTGAGCAGGCAGCGCGTCTGATGCCAAGTGGCGCCGCCCTGTGCGATGACCGCCGATATGTCATCTATTTCCGGCGCACGCCCGACCACCGCCTGCTGTTCGGCGGTGGAGACGGCCAGCGCGCATCCTCTCCACAGGAAATCGCCGCCGTGCTGCGCCCCGCCTTCGCGGAAGTCTTCCCCGATCTTGCCCGCATCCCCATCGACCACGCCTGGTCGGGCGTGGTGACGGTGACGCGCAACAGCCTCCCCGATATCGGGCGTATCGGCGACAGAATCTACTATGCGCAAGGATATTCAGGCGAAGGACTGATACTGAGCGGCGTGGCAGGAGCGGCTGTTGCCGCCGCACTCAATGGCGACGATGCATTGTTCGCCTTGCTGAACCGAATTCCGCACCGCAGCTTCCCGCCGCTGCGCGCGCTCTGGTGGCCGCTCGCCCTGCGCGTCGTGCGCCTTCTCGACCGCGCCGGTTTCGGACCGTGACAAGGCACCTGTCAGCCCAGGTTCCCGGTGCAGAAATCACTCCTTTCGAGACGCAATAAGAGTCTATCAAGATACATGAAGTTATCCTTATAAATCATTATTTATCAATGATAAAATAATATGTTATTTTCAATCTGCCGATAGCTTTTCTTTCAATGTGCCGATATCCTTGCTTTCAATATGCCGGCATATTATCTTTCAATCTGCCGGTAACCTCTGTTTCAATCTGCCGGTAGTTCGGGATGGTGCAGCGTGTATCCTCGCTTTGTTGAGCAACAGATTCAGGAAGCCTTGGAGGACACCAGGGTAGTGTTGTTATGCGGCCCCCGGCAATCGGGAAAGACCACGCTTGCACAACAGGTTGCGGGTCGCGCCATTCCATTTATCACGCTTGACGATGCAACAACCCTTCGCGCGGCGCAGGCCGATCCCACCGGCTTTCTGCGCGGATCCGAACGAGCGGTCATTGATGAAATCCAGCGCAGTCCGGGCCTGATCCTTGCCATCAAGGCTGCAGTTGATGCTGACCGGCGCCCGGGGCGGTTTCTGTTGACCGGTTCGGCAGATCTCATGACGGTGCCGCGTGTTGCGGATTCGCTCGCCGGCCGCATGGCGATCGTCCGGTTGCTGCCGCTGGCGCAAGCGGAACTGCATGACCGGCGTCCAACGTTTTTCGACCACGTGTTTGCCGGGGTGTTTCCGACCGCCGCGAGCGATACCGCGGACAACCTTGTCGAGACGGTGCTGTCGGGCGGCTATCCGGAGGCTCTGAGCCGCGCCGGGTGGCGGCGGAAACAAAGCTGGCACCTGGATTATATCGAGGCGATTCTGCAACGCGATGTACGGGACATCGCCAGAATCGAGCATCTGAACACGATGACTGAACTGCTGCGCGTTCTTGCCGAGCATTCCGGGCAACTCGTCAGTCACTCCGGGTTCGGCGCGCCATTGGGACTGAATCACGTCACCGCGAAACGATATACTAGGTTGTTCGAAAGCCTGTTTCTCGTTCATGCACTGCCGCCCTGGTTCCCCAACGCGCTCAAGCGTCTCACCAAGTCGCCCAAGCTGCATTTTCTTGATTCCGGTTTACTCGCGGCGCTGCGGGGCTTCACGCCCGACCGTCTACGCCGCGACCGGAGGCCGCTCGGACCGTTGCTCGAAACTTTCGTTCTTGGAGAACTGCTCAAACTCGCGAGCTGGTCCGGCGAAAGATACCGTTTCTCCCACCTGCGCGACCGGGATGGAAATGAAGTGGATATCGTGATCGAGGACGGACAGGGACAAATCGTCGGCATTGAGGTGAAGGCGGCGGCCACCGTATCGCCGTCCGACTTCTCGGGTTTGCGGCGTCTCGCATCTGCCGGCGGGGAACGTTTCCGCATGGGGCTGGTCCTTTGCGATCATGACCGGATCGTTCCCTTTGGCGAACGCATGGCTTCGGCGCCCGTTTCCGTCCTGTGGTCGTGATCGCGGCTTGCGCAGCATGGTTTGTTCTGTTATTGTTCAATCCGACTCGGTTGCGGTGGCGGGGAGTATCGCTGCGCCGCTTGACCGAGTGTCGGCGAGTCCCTATTTGTCGGTTCGGATTCGACTCCGTCCCTGGAATATAAAGGAGCGCTTTATGACCACAACAAAAGTATCGGATGAGAGTTTCGAACAGGATGTTCTTCAGTCCGAGACTCCTGTACTTGTTGATTTCTGGGCAGAATGGTGCGGTCCTTGTAAAATGATTGCTCCTGCCCTTGACGAACTTTCCAATGAATTCGGGGGTCGGATCACCGTTGCGAAAATGAACATCGATGATAATCCGAATACGCCGACTCGCTACAGCGTGCGGGGAATCCCCACCCTGCTACTGTTCAAGGATGGCAAGGTGGCGGCGATGAAAGTCGGCGCCGCGCCGAAAAGCGATCTCGCAAGCTGGGTGGAAACCAATATAGCCTGACGCCCTTGCGCCAATACGAAAGAGGCGCCGCCCGCCAATATTGCGGGCGGCGCCGGAATGACAGGGAAAATCGCTCCAGGACGCCCGGAGCCGTGGAAGCCGGGCGCTATGCAACCTCCTCCAGAACTTCGCCAACAACTCCGCACAGCTCGTCGATCTGGCTGCGTTCGATAATCAGCGGCGGCGACAGGGCAATGATGTCAGCGGTGGTGCGCACCAGCACGCCCTTTTCAAAGGCGCGTGTGAAAGCGTCATAGGCGCGCGCCGTCGGACGCCCGGCGATCGGCTCCAGTTCGATTCCCGCCACAAGACCCATATTACGTACATCCATCACATGCGGGCGCCCGCGCAGATCATGCACTGCGTCCTCGAAATAGGGCGCCATTTCGGCCGCACGGTCGAACAGCGCGTCGTCGCGGTAGACGCCCAGCGTCGCCAGCCCGGCCGCGCAGGCCAGCGGATGCCCGGAATAGGTGTAGCCGTGGAACAGTTCGATCAGATGTTCGGGGCCGTTGACGACGGCTTCGTGAATGCCTGTGCGCACCGCCACGCCACCCATCGGCACTGCGGCGTTGGTGAGGCCCTTGGCCATGGTCACCATGTCGGGAACGATGTTGAAGCGTTCACAGGCGAACGACGCGCCAAGGCGTCCGAAACCGGTGATAACCTCGTCGAAAATCAGCAGGATGCCGTGGCGGTCACAGATTTCGCGCAGGCATTCAAGATAGCCGACCGGAGGGATGAGCACGCCTGTGGAACCGGCCATGGGTTCCACGATCACGGCAGCGATCGTGTCGGCGCCATGCAGGGCAACAAGTCCCTCCAGCGTCTCGGCGAGGTGGCCGCCCCACTGCGGCTGGCCGCGGCTGTACGCATTATGCTCCGGCGCGTGCGTGTGCGGCAGATGGTCGATGTCGCCCAGGCGGTTACGGAACTGACGCCGGTTATTGGCGATTCCACCGACGGAAAGACCGCCAAAGCCCACACCGTGATACCCGCGCTCGCGGCCGATCAGCATGGTACGCGTGGGTTCGCCATTGGCCTGATGATAGGCCAGTGCGATCTTGAGCGCCGTATCGACCGATTCGGAGCCGGAATTGGTAAAGAACACATGGTCGAGATCACCGGGCATGAGCGCTGCAACCCGTGACGCCAGCTCGAACTGCAGCGGGTGGCCCATCTGGAACGCCGGCGCATAATCCATGCGCGCCGCCTGGCGCTGAACCGCTTCAACGATTTCCGTCCGTCCGTGGCCGGCATTGACGCACCACAGGCCGGCGGTACCGTCCAGGATGCGGCGCCCGTCGGCGCTGCGGTAGTGCATATCTTCGGCCGAAACCAATAACCGCGGCGCTGCCTTGAACTGGCGGTTTGCCGTAAACGGCATCCACAACGCCTCAAGATTGTTGGGATTGGCGATAAAGTCGTCCGCGAGGGCTGCTCCGGTTGCGTCCATGGGTCGGCCTCCAGGTTCGGGTCACGGGGCCACAGTATCATGTTCTCACGCGGCAACCACATACGCGGCCACAAGGGAAACGCATGAGTGACTGCCGCATGACGGCGGACTCGGCCGCCTTGGCGCGCCGAAGACGCCGCGCTAAAACCCCCGCCATGGTTGAGACGGTTCTCGATTTGCTGGGCGCCGGCGCGTCGTCGGCCCCGGCACTGGCTGCGCCGGACAGCGGTGCGCTGACTTACCATGGCTTGCGCGGCCATGTCCGCGCCGTCATCGACACGCTCAACGGGCGCGGTATCGGGCGCGGTGACCGGGTCGCGATCGTGCTGCCCAACGGCCCCGAAATGGCCAGCGCCTTCCTGTCGGTGGCGGCGGGCGCCACTGCGGCGCCGCTGAACCCCGCCTACCGGGCGGACGAATTCGCATTTTATCTGGACGATCTTGATGCGCGCGCCGTCGTGCTTGAGGCGGGCGCCGACAGCCCCGTGCGCGATGTTGCCGCGCGGCGCAATCTCGCCATTCTTGAACTCGCGCCGCATGGCGGCATTCCGGGGTTGTTCGAGTTATCCGGTCGGGGTTCGGGGCGCGCCGCCCGCGGCGGCCCGGCAGCCGCCGATGATACCGCATTGATATTGCACACGTCGGGCACCACGTCCCGCCCCAAAATCGTCCCCCTGACCCACGGCAATCTTGCTGCGTCCGCCCGCCATATCGGTGCGGCGCTGCGACTCGAGCCCGGTGATCGCGGTCTCAATGTCATGCCGCTGTTTCACATCCACGGGCTGATCGCCGCGGTTCTGTCCTCCGTCGCTGCGGGCAGCACCGTGGTGTGCACGCCGGGGTTCAACGCCTTGCGTTTCTTTGCGTGGCTGGCGGCGTGCGATCCGACCTGGTACACGGCGGTGCCGACCATGCATCAGGCGATTCTGGCCCGTGCGCCGCGCAATGCGGACATCATTGCCGGGGCGCGCCTGCGCTTTATCCGGTCGTCCTCTTCGTCACTTCCGCCGCAAGTCATGGCGGCGCTGGAGCGCACATTTTCGGCGCCCGTGATCGAATCCTACGGCATGACCGAAGCTTGCCACCAAATGACGAGCAATCCGCTGCCGCCGGAAGCGCGCAAGCCGGGCACGGTGGGCATAGCGGCCGGCCCCGAAGTCGCGGTGCTGCGTGAAAGTGGAACACTGGCGCCCCCCGGCGAAACCGGCGAGGTCGTCATTCGCGGTCCCAATGTGACTCCTGGTTACGGGGACAATCCCGAGGCCAACGCGCAGGCGTTTCATGACGGCTGGTTCCGCACCGGCGATCAGGGCGTGTTCGACGGGGAGGGGTATCTGACAATTACCGGTCGCCTCAAGGAGATCATCAATCGCGGCGGCGAGAAAATCAGCCCCCGGGAAGTCGACGAGATTCTCATGGACCATCCTGACGTAACCCAGGCGGTGACATTTGCCGTGCCGCATGAGCGGCTCGGCGAAGATGTGGCCGCCGCGGTGGTGCTGCGGGAGAATGCGTCGGCCGGTGAGCGCGACCTGCGTGATTTCACGGCGGAACGACTGGCGGCGTTCAAGGTGCCGCGCCGCATCGTATTTCTTGACGAAATTCCGAAAGGCCCCACCGGCAAGCTGCAACGCATCGGTCTGGCCCGCACGCTGGGTCTGGCGTCATGAAGATCGCGATTTACGGCGCCGGCGCAATCGGCGGATATATGGCCGCGCGCCTCGCGCGCACCGATGCAGAGGTGGTGCTCATCGCCCGCGGCGCCAAGCTGGAAGCGATCCGCCGCAACGGCCTGCGGCTGTTCAGCGACAGGGAAGATTTCACGGTTTCCGTCGCCTGCACCGACGACCCCGCCGAAGCTGGCGTTCAGGACTATGTGGTGCTGGCGATGAAGGCGCACTCAATTCCCGCAGTGGCACCGCTTTTGCGGCCCATGCTGGGGCCGCAAACCGCTGTGGTGCCCGCGGTCAACGGCGTCCCTTGGTGGTTCTTTTATCGCCTTGGCGGGGCGTGGGACGGACAACGACTGGAAAGTCTTGATCCGGGCGGGGCGCAATGGACCCATATCGGCCCGGAACGGGTGATCGGCTGCGTCGTATATCCTGCGGCCGAAGTTTTGGAACCCGGCGTGGTTCGCCATATCTCGCTTGACCGCATGCCCGTCGGCGAGCCTGACGGGGCGCGTTCGGAGCGCGCCGGCGCCTTGTCTCGCGCCATGGCCGCCGCCGGAATGAGGGCGCCGGTGCGCCCGCGCATTCGCGACGATATCTGGATCAAGCTCTGGGGAAACGCCACATTCAACCCGGTGAGCCTGCTCACCGGCGCGACGCTGGAGGAAATCGCCGGCGATGACTCTGTGCGCGCAGGCGTGCGCCAGATGATGATCGAGGTGGAGGATATCGGCAAGCGGTTGGGTCTCCGCCTGTCCGTCGATCTCGATCGCCGCCTCGCCGGCGCCGGCGCGGTCGGTGCGCACAAGACATCGACCCTGCAGGACCTGGAAAACGGACGCACGGTGGAACTGGTGCCCTTGATCGGTGCGGTGATTGAAATCGGGCGCAAGATCGGCGCGCCGACGCCGACACTCGACCTGATTTATGCGCTCGCCCGACAGCGCGCACGCACAGCCGGTGTCTGGCCTGATTGAAACCCCGGTATCAGTTCCCCAGCAATGCCGGTATCGCCGGCATCAGCTCAAGTGCAAGGTCGTGGCGCGGCGTGCGTCCGGCCGCTGCGTAACGGACGAAACCGCGTTTGTCGACAAGCCATATACCGGGCGTGATTGCCGCACTGGAGGCGCTCCGAAGATCGCGCGTCGGTGCGGCGGCGAACACGCCGGACCGTTGGTCCAGCCGGAAATGCGTCGCCCAGAGCGCCGCGTCCCCCGCGTCGGGGGCGTCTTCTGCAACATTGTAGATGAGCAGATGGACGACTGCGAGATCGTCGTCTTCGAGACGGGAATTGCCAAAGCGCATCATATCGGATTCCAGCGCCCGCACACCGGCATCCGGGCGTATGCCGCCCACGCCGCCCAGCGTGTGTCCGCCGGCATAGGCATTCGACGCAGGCGACGCCATGGCGGCGGTATGCACCAGCACAACCTTGCCTGCGAAATCGCTGATGCGCAGTTCCTCCCCGCGATGGTCAACAGTCGCGATATTCGGAAACGGCTTACCGAATTCCGGCGGCCAATCGCTGAGCCAGTCCGTCAGCAGCCTGTCGCCGGCAATGATCACTACTGCGGCGGCTATCGCGGCAACCGCGAGTACCACGGTCCGGGTCATGGGTGTCTCTCCGTCTCATCGGCATCAACGGCGCGGTAGCGGAACATACGGGGCAGAATATACGAAATGACTCGTCATCCGGCCCGATGACAGACGACACGCGGATTTTCGACCGGCAGTTGCTGCGCTTGCGAAGGGAGCGGGCGGCGAGCGGTTTCGCCGGTTATCGTTTTCTCTTTGACGAGGCAGCGGGGATTCTTGCCGAGCGGCTGGGTGACGTCCGGCGGCCCTTTTTCACCGCGCTCGACCTCGGCTGCCGCGACGGCCTGATGGCGCGCGCGTCCGGTGCCGGAGAAAAAATCGACTTTCTCGTCCAGGCTGACCCTGCATTGGCCATGGTGACGCGCGCGCCGCGTCCCGGGCTGGTGCTTGATGAGGAAGCGCTCCCATTTCGCGCCAACAGCTTCGACCTTGTGGTCAGCGTGCTGGATTTGCATTGGGTCAATGATCTGCCTGGCGCCTTGATCCAGATTCTGCGCATCCTGCGACCCGACGGCCTCGCGCTTCTGGCGTTGTTCGGCGCCGGTACCCTGGCCGAACTGCGCGCCGGCCTCATGCAGGCGGAACTGGACGGCGGCGGCAGGGCAGGGGTGCGGGTCCCGCCGTTTCTTGACGTACGAACCGCCGGGAGCCTGCTGCAACGCGCCGGATTTGCCCTGCCGGTGGTTGATGAATCGAGCCTGCATGTGCGTTTCGCCAATGCACAGCGCCTGCTTGCCGACCTGCGCGGTATGGGTGAGACCAACATGCTGCGCCGCGGTGCGCGTGCGCCGCTGCCGCGCGCCGCTCTGAGACGCTTTCTGGCCGCTGCGCCCGCCCCCTATGACTGCCGATTCTCGATCATTACGATGACGGGCTGGAAACCGCATGAGAGCCAGCCGCAGCCGCGTCCTCCGGGCAGTGCATCGGGCCGGCTCGCCGACGCCCTCGACGCAGCGGAACACGGGGCCGGTGAGGCGGCCTTACCCCGCCGCCGCTGAAGCGAGGCGCAGGATCAGGGGCCGGTCCGCCGCGGGCATTGGCAATGCGCCGAGACGCGCGGGTTCGACCCACGCCATCGCCTGGCCTTCCCGCGGGCGCGGTGCGCCGCGCCATGACCGGCATCGCAGAAGTGGCATCATGAGATGGAATCCACCATAGTCGTGACAGGTAATGTCCCACGGTTCGACATTCGCCGGAGACACCTCAAGGCCGAGTTCTTCCTCCAATTCTCGCACCACAGTTCGGGGCGGGCGCTCCCCCGGTTCAACCTTGCCGCCGGGAAATTCCCACAGGCCGGCCATCGATTTGCCTTGCGGGCGTTGCGTGAGCAGCACGCGGCGGTTGTCGTCGAACAACGCCGCCGCTGCCACATAGAGCGTTTTTTTCGCACCCGTGTCGTGGCCCGCATGGATGTCATGCGGCGCCGCAATGTCCCGGGAACTGGCGTTGCCAATGTGTGCGAGCTGCAGTGTGCCGACACCGAACGCCGCCATGCTGCGTCGAACCTCGAGTGCTGCGTTCGGCATCGGACACTCGGGCGAGATGCGGCATGAGAGGACGCCCGCCCGCGCCGCAGCCAACGCCAGTTCGACCACGCCGAGCGGTACGCCGCCGCCGCGCGGCAGTATCAGGAATGCGAAGCGGTCGCCGGCAAGCAGGTCGCGCCGCGCCTGCGCGATCCATTCCTGCCAAGTATGCAGTGCTTCAGTTTTGTTCGCGGGCGCGGCGGAGGAAAAGTGCTGCTGTTCGGGAAATATCTTCGACAATGCGGCGGCATCGTCGGGTTCGGCGGGTCGCAGCAGAAACCGGTCGGTCTCGAACGGCGCGAAACTCACGAGCGATAGTCGGCGTTGATCGAGATATATCCGTGCGTGAGGTCGCAGGTCCAGACGGTGGCCTGGCCGTTGCCTACGCCCACATCCGCCCGCAGGGTGATCTCACTGCCTTTCATATATTCAGCGACCGGTCTTTCGTCATAACCGGGCCGGACCTGGCCGTTTCCCGTGATCAGATGTGGGCCGAACCAGATCCGCAGCCTGTCGCGGTCGGCCTTTTCCCCGGCCTTGCCGACGGCCATCACCACGCGGCCCCAATTGGGGTCCTCGCCGGCAAGCGCAGTCTTGACCAATGGCGAATTGGCAATGGCAAACGCGATGGTCTTTGCCGCCCGGTCGCTTTCGGCTCCGCTCACGGTGACGGTGACGAACTTGGTGGCGCCTTCCCCGTCGCGAACGATCTGGTGCGCAAGGTCCAGCATCACGCGGTCCAGGGCCACTCGAAAATCGCCCAATCGGTCGTCGCCTGCGTCAACCGGCGCGGGGTCGGCCGCAACTGCTCCGGTGGCAAACAGCAGGACTGTGTCGCTGGTCGACATGTCGCTGTCCACCGTGACGGCGTTGAACGAGCGGTCGGCGCCCGCCTTCAACATCTCCTGCAACAGCGGTGTGGGCAGCGCGGCATCGGTCATCACATAGGCCAGCATGGTTGCCATGTCAGGGGCGATCATCCCCGAGCCTTTCGCTATGCCGTTAATGGTGACCTCGTGCCCATCCAGCGTCGCGCGTGCGGTGGCGGATTTGGCGAATGTATCGGTGGTCCTGATGGCGTCGGCGGCCTCGGCCCAGCCGTCCCGGTGCAGGGCGCCGTACAGTTGCGGCAGTGCATCGGTGATCTTTTCCACCGGCAGCGGTTCGCCGATCACGCCCGTCGACGAGACACACACCGCATCTTCCGGGCAGCCCGCAAGCGCGGCCACCGCGGCGACCGTGTCCTGGACGGCCTGTTCGCCAGCCCGGCCGGTGAAAGCGTTGGCATTGCCGGAATTTACCACCAGCGCCCGTGCGCGGCCCCTTCCGGCGACGGCACGCGACCAGGATACCGCCGGCGATGCAGTGGCCGACCGCGTGAACACGCCGGCCACGCTGACATCCTTGTCGAATACCGCCAACATGAGGTCGCGCCGTCCGCTATAGCGAACCCCCGACGCCGCTGCGCCAAGGCGGACGCCGGCCAGCGGCGGCAAAAGCACTGGCGCCGGCGCCAGTGGGGAACGTTCGGCCATGATCCTGCTATCGCGCCTGCTCTGCCGGGTCCAGCGGTGACCCGTCGCGCGCAAACCGTTCCACCGGGTGCGCTGACCGCAACTGCGTCAGCACTGCCTGGGCCGCTTCTTCCCGCAGGTTGCGATAGAGCGACTCGCGCAACTGGTCGAACGGCGGAACCGGCATGGCCCGGATGTCTTCAAGCTTGATCAAATGCCAGCCATATTCCGTGGGGAAGGGCGGCGAGACCTGCCCTGTCTCAAGCTGCCGCGCGACCGCGACAATCGGCGCAAGCATATTGGCTTCGGAGAAATAGCCCAGATCGCCGCCGCGGTCGGCGCCGGGGAATGAAAGTGAACGGGCGATATCGGCGAAATCCTCGCCGGCGCGGATACGTGCGTACACCTCCCGCGCCTCCGCTTGGTTCGCGGTGCGAATGCGCCGCGCCCGCATTTCGGTCTTGTTTGCGGCATCGGCCACAACCTGCTCATAGCGCTCCTGCAGCGCCGCCTCCGAAACCAGCGCTCCGATTTCCCGCTGCAGATACGTGTCAGTCAGAATGCGCCGCTCGATATCGATCATCCTGCGAATGTGGGAGGGGCTTTCGCGCAATCCCTCGGCAACCGCCGCATTATACACCAGTGACTGATCGATTCTCTCTTGCAGGATCTGCTCATACAGGGACTCGAACGGCGTTGCGGTCCGTTGTTCCTCCGGCAGTGAATACATGATGCCCATGATTTCCGAGAGCATGAGGTCTTCCGCGCCGATCCGTGCGACCACGGCGTCTCCGGGGATCGGCTCATCCTGCGCCGCCGCCGGCGATGCGGCGAGAAACAGCGTGGCCGCAGCAATTCGGCGAATACGACTTGAAAGCATGATTCCGTTCTTTCGACTACGAAAAGCCCGGTTCCCGAAAGGGGATTGCGGCCTCTCCCATATGCCGCCGACTCTAGCGCACAGGGCCCGCTTGACCAAACGAAAATCCGCAACTCCGATGCACCGCCCGCGTCACTTGCGACTCGCCCCGGGGGTGGCGCGCTCATTTGCCTTTCGAATTGCGCGAGTGAGGCAGACAACGGTGGTTGACGGTCTGCCGTGAGCTTTGCGCTCCTCCCGGCGGCGCTGCAATTGAGCGGTTGCGCACGTCTCCGCATCTGCAAGGCGCTTTACCAAGTCATCGCAATTCGCCACTTTGCTGCTGCCGAATTCCGGCCGCAATTGTTTTAGGGAAGGTCTGAACAAATGTGGTTTTGGTGGGTATTCGTGTTGTCCGGCTGGTTTGCGAGCCGCCGGGGCCCGTCTTCGGGGCGAAAACTTGTCGTGTTGCAATGAGACAGGGGTGTAGAGGCCGACCCGACCGTCACCCCGCCGGCGTTGCGGCGGCTGCGCACGGGTCGATCTCGCGTCAGGTGGCGTAGCGCCCGGCGATCAGCAGGTTGGAGAAGCCCAGCAGCACGGCGATGCGCTGCCTGTTCTTCGCCAGGCCCCGGTAGCGCACCTTCGCATAGCCGAAGTGGCGCTTCACATAGAGAAACGGATGCTCGACCTTCGCCCGCACCGAACCCTTGCGCCTCTCCGCCGCCTCCTGCGCTCCCGCCTTGTCCAACTGCCGGCGCTTGCCGCGCTTCATCGCGATCTGCCAGTCCACCACCACACCCCGGTTCTCTGCGCGCCGGCCCACCCCCTGGTAGCCCGCGTCACCCCACACACGCTCCTCGCCCCCGTGCAGCAGTGCGTGCGCCGTGGCCACGTCCGAGACATTCGCCGCCGTCGTCTCCAGGCTGTGCGCCAACCCCGACGCCGCGTCCACACCGATATGCGCCTTCATACCGAAATACCACTGATTGCCCTTCTTCGTCTGGTGCATCTCCGGATCCCGACTGCCGTCGCGGTTCTTCGTCGACGACGGCGCGGCAATCAGGCTCGCATCCACGATCGTCCCCGTCTTCAACCGGTGCCCCAGCGACGCCAGATGCGCGTTGATCTCATCGAACAGCGCCTCGCCCAGGCCGTGCCTCTCCAGCAGATGGCGGAAGTTCAGGATCGTCGTCTCGTCGGGCAGCGGACCTGACAGCCGCAGCCCGACAAAGCGCCGCACCGACTCCACCTCGTAAAGCAGGTCCTCCATCGCCGGATCGCTCAGGTTGTAGAACACCTGCACGCAGTGCACCCGCAGCATTGCCGCCAACGGATACGGCCGGCGCCCACGCCCCACCTTCGGATAGAACGGCTCGATGCGCGCCTCAAGCCGTTCCCAAGGGATCAGACCGTCCATCTTCTCCAGAAACACCTCGCGCCGTGTCCGGCGCTTCTTCGAAGCGTGCTCAAGCTCCGCAAAGGTCAACTGATCCATCACTCGCCCCACACCACCTGAACGATCTCACCCATCATAACAGAATCGACCGTCGACTTGTTCAGACCTTCCTTAGGGAGGCTCTCGTAATTTGATTTTTTGTTTTCCTCGGTTGATTTGTCGGTTTTGTGGGGATGAAACAGTCGGTGGAACTACGGATCAGGTGGGGAAAACGGTTCCCGACAGCGGTTGGAGAGCCTGAAACGGTTCACAGGGCACATAGGCCCCCCCGTGTTCGGCATTCTATTGAACCCTGTCGCAGCAGAGGGGCCGGTGGTTCGCCCGCAGCCAGACAAGCCGGCGCAGGTTGTACACCAGGTTCATCATGCCGATCTTGAAGCGTGCCCGGACCATGCCGATAGTCCTGACCCGCTTGCCGCCCATCGCTTCGTGTTGAGCAAAGACATGTTCGACGACCGCGCGCACCTTCGAACGCTTGCGGTTGGCTTCCTGGGAGCGCACAGGCAAGGGGTGGTTGCGATGCCCCTTGCGGTGAATGTGGCTGCGCCAGCCTCGTTCGGCCAGCAACGCCTCATGGTGGCGACTGCTGTAGGCACTGTCGGCCCAGACGGCGCCACTGGTATTCGTCTCATCAAGCACCTGTTCGAACATCTTGCTGTCGTGACACGCCGCATCGCTCGCCTCCCAGCGACGGACAAGACGATACGCACGGTCCACGCTGATGTGGTTCTTGTATCCGTAATGGGTTTCATTTCTCTTGCGCGTCCAGCGTGCGTCGGTGTCCTTGTGACGGCGCTTCTTCTGCGACCATTCGGACGGAACCTTCCCCGCCTTCACCTGTGCGTTCTCGTCGCGGCTGTTGCGTTGACGCGGCGCCTTCACAAAGCTCGCATCCACGATCTGTCCCCTGCGCGCCACATAGCCCTGGCCCTCGATCTGCGAGGACAGTTCCGAAAACAGGCTGTCAAACGCCTCCGCGAGTTTCAGGTTCTCCCGAAACCGCCAGATGGTCTTTGCATCGGGCACCGTATCCTCGGGATGCAGCCCCAGGAACCGGGCGAACGAATAGCGGTCCCGGATCTGGAACTCCGTCTGGTCGTCGCTCAGGTTGTACATTTGCTGCAAGACCAGAACCCGGAACATGAGAACCCGGTCGTATTCCCTGCGACCGGCATTGCTCTTGCGCGGCTTCGACAGTGCCGCGTCCAGCGCCGGGCGAAACCCTTCCCAGTTCACAGAACCGGACAGCTTCGCCAACGGATCGCCCAATCCGTCAAGCTTTGCGAACCGTTCTTCAAGATCGAAAAAACCCGGCAGGCCCATCAAATCCGCCTCCCGAGACAACAACCCGGATTATACAACATAAATGAGAAAAATGGGCGATTTTGAGAGCCTCCCTTGAAGCAACGATAGCACGTTCGGTGCAGAAATCAGCCACAATATGCGGAAATTTCGCAAAAATCTCGATATTTCTCCTCGAATAAGCCAGTGCTGGCCAGGGGCGTTGCTGAAATATGCCCGGCCATAGGCCCATGCGGCAAATTACCGGCCGATTTGCCCGGGCGGCGTGATATAACGCTGCGCAAAACGGATAAGGGGTGGTGATGCGGGATCTTCATTGGCCGGGGCGTTCGGCCGTGCACGCCATGAACGGCATGGCGGCAACATCGCATCCGGCAGCAACGCTTGCGGCGCTCGACGTGATGCGCAGCGGCGGCAATGCGGTGGACGGCGCAATTGCGGCCGCTGCCGTACTCGCGGTCGTGGAACCCCATTCAACCGGCATAGGCGGCGATGTGTTCGCGCTTTACGCGCCTGCCGGCAGCAGCGACGCACCTATCGCGATCAACGGTTCGGGGCGCGCGCCGGCGGCAGCCACTCCCGCATGGTTTGCGGATAACGGCATCACCGAAATCGGCTTTCAGTCACCGCATGCGGTGACCGTGCCGGGCGCCGTGGCCGCATGGGCGAAGCTGGTCGCCGATCATGGACGCCTGGGGCTGAAGGCGGCGCTGGCGCCGGCTATCGCCCACGCCCGCGACGGCTATCCCGTGCACGAAGTGGTGGCTGATGTATGGGCGCGCGAGGTGGGCAAACTGTCGGCGAACGAACATGCCCGCGCGGTGTTCCTGCCCGACGGCGAGCCGCTGCCCGCCGGTGCCGTTCATCGTCAGCCTGCGCTCGCCGATACCCTCTCCGCCATTGCCGAGCAGGGCCGCGACGCTTTCTACTCCGGCCCCATTGCTGACGATATGGTTGACTCTCTCAACGCGCTTGGCGGCCTGCATACATGCGACGATTTCGCTGCCGCCCGCGCCGACTACGTGACCCCCATCCACACCGCGTACCGGGGCCTCGACATCTATGAATGTCCACCGAACGGGCAGGGCATCGTAGCGCTGCTGATGCTCAACATCCTCTCGGGGTTCGACATGGCGGCGCTCGATCCGCTGGGGCCTGAGCGGTTTCATCTCGAAGCAGAAGCCACACGCCTCGCATTTCGTGACCGCAACGGCCTGATTGGCGACCCGGATCATGTCGCGATGCCCGTCGAGCGTCTGCTGTCAGCCGAATACGCCGACGCGCTGCGGTCCCTTGTTCGCCGCGACCGGGCGCTTGCGCATATGCCGCCGCCCGGGATGACCGAACATTCCGATACGGTCTATCTCACCGTGGTCGACAGCGAGCGCAACGCAGTTTCGTTCATCAATTCGCTGTTCGCATCCTATGGCACCGGCCTCATGAGCGCCCGCAGCGGTGTGATGTTCCATTGCCGCGGCGCGAGTTTCACTCTCGACCCGGCGCATCCCAACTGCATCGCGCCGGGCAAGCGTCCCATGCACACCATCATTCCCGGCATGGCCATGCGCGATGGCCGAGCCGTCATGCCCTTCGGCGTGATGGGCGGTCATTATCAGCCTGTCGGCCATGTCCACTTGCTCACCAACATGCACGACTACGGCATGAGCGTGCAGGAGGCGCTGGATTGCCCGCGCGCTTTCGCGTTCGCTGATGAATTGCAGGTGGAGCGCAGCGTACCCGTGTCCACCCGCGCGTCATTGTCGGCGCTGGGGCACGCGGTGGTGGAGGCCGATCTGCCGCTGGGCGGCGGGCAAGCGATCGCCATAGACCCGCATACCGGCGTCCTGAGCGGCGGTTCGGAACCGCGCAAGGATGGCTGCGCCATGGGTTTCTGACCCGGTCGCACTGCCATGGCTTGATGATAGCGTCGGTGTGTGGTTTTCTTCGGGAAAATCATTCCCGTTACATCCGTTGCAAATGTTGTTCCCAATACGAAGGGGCGTGAGCGGCTCCGGCGTTCCGGGGCGTGCTGAGGAGGAGAAGCCCATGACCACCATCAATATTCCGCGCACTCTCGCCGCGATTGCAGCGCTGGCGCTGGCGGCGCTGCCGGCGCGCGCCGACGATACGGTGAAGATCGGTCTGATCGAACCGTTCTCGGGGCCGATTGCGGCGGTAGGACGCGATACGCTTGAGATTTTCGAGTTTTTCGCCAACGAAATTAATGAGAATGGCGGCGTGCTGGGCGGTCGGCATATCGAGGTCGTGCCCCTCGACAACGCGATGAACGCCGAAAAGACCACCCAGCAATTGCGCAAGGTGATCGACGAGGACATCCGCTTTGTCAGTCAGGGCACCGGATCGAATCATGCTCTCAACATCATCAAGTTTCTCAGCCGGCATAATCGCCGCAACCCTGACCAGGCGATCCTGTTTCTCAATCATTCGGCGGTGACGACTGCGTTCACCAACGAATTGTGCTCGTTCTGGCATTTCCGCTTTGATGCCAATGTGGACATGAAAGTGGCGGCGCTGGCAACGCAGATCGGACGCGACCCGGCAATCCGCAAGGTCTACATGATCAACCAGAACTATGCTTACGGGCAGTCTTTCCAGGCTGCGGCGCAGCAGTTCCTGGCGGAGCGGGCGCCGAATGTGGAACTGGTCGGCGACGAATTGATCGTGCCCTTCGGCAAGGTGCTCGACTTCACGCCCTATGTCGCCAAGATCCGGGCGTCCGGCGCCGACACGGTGCTCACCGGAAACTGGGGTCCCGACCTTGTGCGCTTTGTCAAGGCGGCGGCGGAAGCTAATCTCGATACCCCCTTCTACACGATCTATGGCGGCATTCCGAGTTCGCTCGCCGGCATCGGCCCCAAGGACGGCCTCGCCGTGCGCATGAAGCAGATCACCGAAATGCACGAGAACGACCCGCGTTATGACGAGCAGCCCGCTGATCTTCTCGATACTTATGACCGTTGGCGCGCCCAGTCCGGTAAAAGCGCATATGCCGACCGCATGCGGTGGGTATTCGAGTTCTTCGCCGCCGCGCTGGAAAAAGCCGGCAGCGATGACCCGGCAGAGGTTGCGGCCGCCATGGAGGGCCTGACAGTGGACGGCCCGGCAGGTCCGCTCACCATGCGTGCCGAGGACCACCAGATCATGCTGCCCATGGTGATCAGCACCATATCCACGGATGTCGGGCGCACGATGATCTACGAGCATGAGGATTACGGGTTCGCCTTCACCACCGACGGCTGGGTGGAAGCGAGCGACCTCGAACTGCCCACCACCTGCCGCATGAAGCGCCCCGCCTGAGCGCAGCAGCGGATACCTGCCCCCGGAGCTGTCTCCGGGGGCCGAACCCGAAAGCGCACGGCGCGGAGGCCAAGTGGAAAGTTTCGTATTCGCGCTATTCAACGGCGTGCTCTACGGCATGCTGTTGTTCTTGCTGGCCAGCGGCCTCACCCTGATTTTCAGCATGATGGGCGTGCTCAATTTCGCCCATGCCAGTTTCTTCATGCTGGGCGCCTATTTCGCCTACCAGATCAGCGCCGGACTGAACTTCTGGGTGGCGCTGATCGTGGCGCCGGTGATCGTCGGCATCGTCGGCGCCGGCGTTGAGCGCTGGGGCCTGCGCCCCGTACACCGCTACGGCCATGTCGCCGAACTGCTGTTTACCTTCGGCATCGCCTATGTCATCGAGGAGCTGGTGCAGATGATATGGGGCCGGGTGCCCGTGCCCTACGAAATCCCGGCATCAATGAGCGGCGCGCTGTTTACCTGGCAGGGCTTCGACTATTCGCTCTATCGCGTGTTCATGCTGCTTGTATCGGTGGCGATTTTTGTCGCCCTGTTTGCGCTGCTGACATGGACCCGCATAGGCCTCATCATTCGCGCCGCCGTGTCGGACCCCACCCATGTCGCCACGCTCGGCCACGATGTACCCCGCATCTTCATGTGGACGTTCGGCTTTGGCTGCGCACTCGCCGGCGTCGCGGGCGTGGTCGGCGGCAATGTTCTGGGCACGGAACCGGCGATGGCAATTCAACTCGGGCCGATCGTATTTGTCGTCATCGTCATTGGCGGCCTCGGGTCGCTCGGCGGCGCATTGGTGGCAGCGCTCATCATCGGTGTCATCACGCGGCTCGCCATATTCTATGACTACGGCCTGGGCAGCTTGTTCGTGGCGCTGGGGATCGACATTGACCCGATGGGGCTGATGCGTGACTTCACGCGCATCACCACCGCCCAGGTCGCTCCTGTCCTGCCTTATCTGCTGTTGGTGCTGATGCTGATCTTCAAGCCCCGCGGCCTGTTCGGGACCCGCGACGTATGAGTGCCCTTATGACGCGGCTGGTGCCGTGGATCGGCTTCGCCATCGTTCTCATGGTGCTGCCGCAGATTTTCACATCCGGCTTTGCCATCACCATGATGAGCCAGATTGCCCTGCTGGTGATCTTCGCGCTCGCCTACAACATGCTGCTGGGCCAGGGCGGTATGTTGTCGTTCGGCCATGCGATCTATTTCGGCCTCGCCGGCTATTTCACTATCCACTATCTGAATTTCATCTACGAAGAACAGGTTCCCTATGTGCCGGTAACGCTGGTGCCGCTGCTCGGCGGGCTGGTCGGGCTGTTTTTCGGCGTGTTGATCGGCTATGTGTCCACGCGCCGTGCCGGCACCACCTTCGCCATGATCTCCCTGGGGTTTGGAGAAATGATCACCGCCCTCACGCTGGTGCTGGTGGCCATCTTCAACGGCGAGGACGGAATCCAGACCGATCGCGTCATCGGCGAGGAACTGTTCGGCATCACCTACGGACCCACTATCGAGGTCTATTATCTGATCGCCGGATGGTGCTTCATCTGCGTCATCGCGATGTTTTTCATTACGCGAACCCCGTTCGGGCGTATCTCCAACGCCGTCCGCGACAATCCGGAGCGCGTGGAATTTGTCGGCTATTCCAGTCAGCGAATTCGCTGGCTGGCGTTCTCGCTGTCATCGTTTTTTGCCGGTATCGCCGGCGCGCTGCACGCCATCAATATCGAACATGTAGGGTTCGAGCAGGTGAGTATCCTGCAATCCGGGCTGGTGCTGTTCATGGTCTATATCGGCGGGGCGGGAAATTTCGTCGGACCCATCATCGGCGCCGTGCTGCTCTATTTCCTGCAAAGTACGCTGACCGATATCACCGAAGCCTGGGTGCTCTATCTCGGGGTCCTGTTCGTGGCGGTCATCATGTTCTTTCCCGGCGGTCTTGCAGGACTCATCGCCATGCATCAGCCGATCTGGACTGCCGGCGCACGGCTCGTCGCGCCGCTGGTGCTGCCCTACATCCTTTTCGTGGGTTCGCTGGTGGCGTCGGTACTCGGCTTTATCGCCCTCATCGAGATGCTGTATTACCGCAGCTCGCGCCTGAGCACGGAAACCGAATTGTTCGTCTACGGCGTTGAGGTGGATCCGTTCGGCGTGCTGTCCTGGCTGGTGTTCATCTTCCTTGCCGGGGCAGGGGTTCTGGCGGTGCGCAAGACCTGGCCCGGCGCTGCTTCGGCGTGGAACACGGCGATTGCGGCCGCTCGCGAAAGGGCCGGCGCATGACTGCCGCCCTCACACTGGCGGGCGTGCGCAAGAGCTTCGGCAAGGCCGAGATCATCCGCGGCGTCGATCTCGAAATCAGCGATGGCGAACGACACGCCATTATCGGCCCCAACGGGGCCGGCAAATCCACGCTCTACAATCTCATCAGCGGACGCTTCCCGCCCTCCGCCGGCAGCATCCATCTCTACGACACCGACATCACGGACAAGACGGCGTTTGCCATCAACCGCCTCGGCCTTACGCGGTCGTTTCAGGTCACCAATATTTTCCCGCGCATGAGTGCGCTCGACAATATCCGGTGCGGGGCGCTGTTTGCGCTTGGCCATCGCTATGCGTGGTGGAAGCCGGTCAGCCGGCTGCGCGATGCCGCCGAGCGTACCCGGTCGATCCTGAACGAGATCGGGCTGTGGGAAAAGCGGAATCTGCCTGCGGGCCTCCTACCCTATGCGGACCAGCGCGCGCTGGAACTCGGCATCGCCATCGCCGGCGGCGCCAGGGTCATTCTGCTGGACGAACCGACCGCGGGCATGAGCCATTCGGAAATCGAGCAGGCGGTGTCCCTGATCCGCCGCATCTCCGAAGGCAAGACCCTGGTCATCGTCGAGCACGACATGGGCGTGGTGTTCGACCTCGCCGACCGCATTTCGGTGCTGGTCTATGGCGAGATCATCGCCACCGGCGCACCAGCGGAAATCCGCGCCTCCGCGGCGGTGCAGGAAGCCTATCTCGGAACGGAGGCGGCCTGATGCTCGAGGTTCGCGATCTGCACGCCTATTACGGCAAGAGCCATATTCTTCAGGGCGTCAGCTTCGGCGTCGGCGCCGGCGAGATTGTCAGCCTGTTGGGGCGCAACGGCGTCGGGCGGTCGACGACATTGAAAGCGATTACCGGGGAGGTACCGCCGGTCGGCTCGATCATGTTCAAGGGCCAGGAGATCGCCGGCCGGAAGATGCACGAGATCGCGCGCCTCGGAATCGGCTATGTGCCGGAAAACCGGAATATCTTTCCCACCCTGACCGTGCGCCAGAATCTCGTTCTCGGTATCAAGAACATGCGTGCGCAGGGGCGCTGGTCGATCGACGACATGTTCGGGATGTTCCCCAATCTCGGCGAACGCGCCGATGCGCTGGGGTCGGTCATTTCCGGCGGTGAACAGCAAATGCTGACCATGTGCCGCACGCTGATGGGTGACCCGGACCTGATCATGATCGACGAGCCGACCGAAGGACTGGCGCCGAAACTGGTGGAGCAAGTCGCCGGTCTGCTCGCGGAAATCGCCCGGCGCGGCGTTGCCATCCTGCTTGTCGAGCAGAAACTGGCCATCGCGCTCGATATCTCACACCGCGTTCATGTGATGGGCCACGGGCAGATCGTCTTTGAAGGTACGGTGGAAGATTTCCGCGCCGACGACAAGGTGCGCAAAGAGTGGCTGGAAGTTTAGCGCTCACGGCGGCGCCGGATGATCCTGCTCAGGGGCGGCGCCCGAACATGCCCATGCCGTTGACGGTAAGCACCACGACGCCGTCCTGATTTCGTACTTCATAATTCGTGCGAACGATGCCGCGGTCCGGCTTGCTGCGCGAGGGCGTAACTTCCTGCACCGTGCCCTGCGCGGTCAGCACATCCCCGGGGCGCACCGGATGGCGCCAGCGCAACTCGTCCACCCCCGGAGAGCCGAGGCTGGCTGCATCGCGCAGCAAGCCGTCCACCAGAAGCCGCATGAACAACGACACTGTGTGCCAACCGCTTGCGATCAGACCGCCATATATGGACTCCCGCGCCGCTGCTTCATCGATATGAAAGGGCTGGGGGTCGAAGTCGCGCGCAAACGCGATGATTTGCTCGCGTGTCACGGTGCATCGTCCGAGGGTGATCGTCTCCCCCGGCAGGAAATCCTCAAGATAACGCATGAGGTAGCAATACCGGGCCGTCAGCCCATTCGATAACGGGCGGTAAAATCTTCGTCGATGGTAACCCCCAGGCCGACCCGCTCGGGGATTTCGAGCATCCCGTCCACAACGGCAAAATCCTCTACGGCAAGTTCGTGCAGCATCGGGTTGGCCCCGAGCGAATATTCCAGGATGAAACCGCTGCTGGCGGCCGCTGCTACGTGCAGGCCCGCGGCGAATGTCAGTGCGCCGCCCCACATATGCGGCGCGAGGCGAATCTGGTGCGCGCTGGCCAGCGCCTCGATGCGCATGGTTTCCGTTATGCCGCCGGCGATTGACAGGTCGGGCTGAAAAATATCCGCCGCACGGAGCAGCGCCAGATCGCGAAAGGCAAAGCGCGTGAATTCCGATTCCCCGGTCGAGATGGGAATATCCGTGTTGGCGCGCACCTCCGCCATCCCGGGCTTGTCGTCCGCTGTCACCGGCTCTTCCAGCCAGTCGATATTGCATTCGGCAACCGCCCGGCAGAATCGCTTTGCTTCCGACACCGTCCAGGTGCCGTGGGCGTCGCACATGATGCCGACGCTGTCGCCCAGGCCCTCGCGTGCCGCATGAACGCGCGCGATCGAATGCGCCAGCGTGCCGTCGCCCGAACCGACGCGCATCTTGACGGCGCCGAAATTGCCGCGGTCTATGAAGCGCTGCAATTCGGCCGCGATCCGGTCCACCGGCGCCCATCCGCCCGACGCATAGGCGGGCATTCGCTCCTGTCTGCGACCGCCGAGCAGGCGCCACACCGGCGCACCCAGCGACTTGCCCAATATGTCCCACAGGGCGATATCAACGCCGCTGATGGCGGAGACCGTCAATCCGCGCCGCCCCATGATCGGAAAGACATGCCCGCGCGCAATCGCGTAATGGGCGCGCGAGCCGTTGTACATCACATCCCACAGGCGCGAGATGTCGCGAGCATCTTCGCCGACAAGCGCCGGCGCCAGTTCGTCCTCGATCAGCGAACATATGGCGCGGCAATTGGCGGCGCTGCCGACTTGCGCCTTGGCTTCGCCGAAGCCGGTGATGCCCCCTGCGGTCTCGACTCGAACCAGCGCCGAGTCGAACGAATTCACCACACCGAAATCAGACCGGTGCTGGCGCTCCTCGGCAATCGGCACATGAATCCAGTCTGCGGAAACCCTGGTGATCTTCATGCCCCGGTTCCTTTTGCTGGCGCGGCGTTTGGCCTGTACAACCTAGCAATTCGACGCCGCGTCTGCCAAGTTGGAGACGCAGGCAAAGCGCCGGGAGGGAGGCCGCGATGGAGCCGGTTCGCTGGGGTGTACTTGGTGTTGCACGCATTGCTGTGGACAAGGTCATTCCCGCCATGCAGGCCGGCGCGCGCTGCCGTGTGGATGCCATTGCCTCGCGCGACGCGTCCCGTGCCGCCGATGCGGCAGCGGCGCTCGGCATTCCACGTTCCTTCGGCTCTTATGACGCGCTGCTGGAAGACCCCGACATCGACGCGATCTACAACCCCCTGCCCAATCATATGCACGTGCCATGGACCATCCGTGCGCTTGAGGCCGGCAAGCATGTCCTGTGCGAAAAGCCGGTGGCGCTCACGGCTGGAGAGGCCGAGGCATTGATTGCCGCGCGCGACCGCACCGGCCGCCAGGTTCAGGAAGCGTTCATGGTCCGCCACCACCCGCAATGGCGGCGCGTTCGTGAACTCATCCGCGGCGGGCGCCTCGGCACTGTGCGGGCCGTGCAGGCAGTGTTCGCGTATGACAATCCGGACCCGGAGAACATTCGCAATATCAGGGAGACCGGAGGCGGCGGCGTCTATGATATCGGCTGCTACCCGACCACCATTTCGCGCTATGTCTTCGAGGCGGAGCCGGTGCGCGTCAGCGCGTTGATGGAATATGACCCGGTGTTCGGAACCGACCGGCTGGCGACGGCCGTGCTGGCGTTTCCCGGTGGCCAGGCGAGCTGGACCTGTTCGACGCAGATTGCCCGCCATCAGAGCCTGGTCATTCTTGGCACGCAGGCATGGCTGCGTGTCGAGTTCCCGTTCGTCATGGAACCGACCCGCACTTGCCGCCTGTTTCTCGGCAACGGCGCATTCCCCGGGCCTGTGCCGGACGAGACGGAAGAAATCGCGCCTGTGGATCACTATACCTGCCAGGGCGATGATTTTTCCGCTTGCCTGCAGGAAGGCCGCCCTGTTCCGTGGCCAATCGAGGATGCGGTTGCAAATATACGCGTCCTTGATGCGCTGTTCGCCTCTGCCCGAAACGGACGTTGGGAGATCGTCGGCGCCCCGCACATCTGATGCGGAAGCGCCGGCGCCCTTGCCGCGGGTGGATGCCCCCCGCGGCGTATCGTCGTGAGTAATGCGCAACAGAAAGGAAGCGCTCATGCGAAAGACAATCGGTTCCCTGATCCTGGCAGGCGTGCTGGCAGCGGCTGCCGCGCCGGCCGGTGCGGCCGGCGTGCCCGGCCTGCGCGGTTCAGACCATATCGGGTTCACTGTCCCGGACCTTGACCAGGCGGTGGCGTTTTTCCAGGACGTGATCGGCTGCGAAGTCTTCTATCCGCTCGGCCCCTTCGCCTCCGCGGACAATGACTGGATGAAGGACCACCTGAACGTGCATCCCCGGGCGACGATCCCGAAGATGCGTCTGGTGCGGTGCGGCAGCGGCGCCAATCTCGAAATATTCCAGTATACGGCGCCGGACCAGCGTCAGGTTCAGCCCAGGAACAGCGACCATGGCGGGCATCACATCGCATTTTACACCACCGATATGGAGGCGGCTGTTTCGCATCTTGAATCGCAGGGCGTGCAGGTTCTGGGCGCCCCCACCACCATGACCGGCGGCCCCAGCGCCGGCGAGACCTGGGTGTATTTCCTGGCCCCCTGGGGCATGCAGCTCGAACTTGTCTCCTACCCGGACGGCAAAGCTTACGAACAGGAGTATGAAGGCCGTTTGTGGGACCCCCGAAATCCGTCCGAATAACGGGCCCGCTCGTCCCGCCGCTCCGGCCTGTCAGGAAAGGGCAGGACTCTTCACAGCAGGTCGGGGTGGCGGTAAGCTGCGGCCCATGAAACACTATCGGGGCGATCGCACCATCGACGGGATAGAAGTGACCGTCGACGGAAAGCCTTTGCCGGAGCGCACGGACCTGCGGCAGTTCACCGACCGGGGCTTTGAATGGACCTATGAAGGGCCGGCGCCGCGGCAGCTTGCTCTCGCGATGCTCGCCGACCATCTCGGCGACGACGCCAGGGCGCTTTCGCTTTGCGAAACGTTCATGCGAACCGTCGTCGCCAATTTCGACAATGAGTGGGAAATGCGCAGCGTTGACATCGACGCCGCGCTCACCGCACTGTGACGGAAACCGCCGTTGGCCTGCGCCGGCGAGACCGGAGGAGGAAACAACCATGGAACTAGCGGCCAGCATCATGTCCGACCGCCAGCGCGACTACCGCGCCGAATATCGCCGGCGCATCAACGGCTGGTATAACGGAGCGCTGCATGTCGCCGTGATCTATGCCATCGGCGCGCTTGCCTATTACGTCTACATCTCTCACATCACGGCGGTGGCGTGGTGGGAGTGGCTTACCATTCCCGTGGTGTTTCTGCTGTGCAACTTCTTTGAATGGTTCCTGCATCGCCACATCATGCACCGCCCGCAAAAGAACGCTGCGCTGCGCGCCATCTACCGCCGCCATACGCTGATGCACCACCAGTTCTTCACCGATTCCGAAATGCGGTTTGCCGGATCGCAGGACTGGCGCGTGACCTTCTTTCCGCCCTATGCGCTGGTGTCGTTCATTCTCATGTCGATCCCCGGCGCGGTGGTGCTGGCGCTGTTGTTCTCCCCCAATGTCGCCTGGCTGATGATGTGCACCACCACCGGCGTCTATCTCACTTACGAGTTCATGCATTTCTGTTGTCATGTCGACGACGGCTGGTTCGTGCGCAACTGCCCGTTCGTCAACACCATTCGCCGGCATCATGAGGCGCATCACGCGCAGTCGATCATGATGGAGCGGAACATGAACCTCACTTTCCCCATCTGCGACTGGTTGTTCGGCACCTCCGATCTCGACCGCGGGCTGCTGGGGCACCTGTTCAACGGCTACGATACCAGCCATGTGCGCACGGACATGCGCCGCACGGCGCGGACCCCCGCGCCTGCACAAGCCTGATCCTCCGCGCGCTGCGCCGCCACTTACCCCAGGGAGCCTGCAGATCATGAAGCACATGTGGTTCCATCTCATGCCCTATACGGAACTGCCGGATGATTTCCGCGAAAATCATCCGTCCGTGTGGGTTGACATCCATTCCAGCCTGTTCAAGCCGGAACGCGCCCATGAGATGTACAACGCCTTCATGGACGAGATGGAGTATGCGGCCGAAGTCGGTCTCGACGCGGTATGCTGCAACGAGCACCATTCCAACGGCTACGGCCTGATGCCGTCGCCCAATCTGGTCGCCAGCGCCCTCGCGCGGCGGGCGCACCCGAACACCGCGATCTGCGTCATGGGCAACAGTCTGGCGCTCTACAATCCGCCGACCCGCGTTGCGGAAGAGTTCGCCATGATCGACTGCATTTCGGGTGGACGGCTGATCGCCGGCTTCCCTGTCGGCTCACCGATGGACACATGCTACGCCTATGGCCAGAATCCGTCGCTGCTGCGCGAGCGCTATCTTGAAGCGCATGATCTGGTCATGCGCGCATGGACGGAAACTGAAACCTTCGCCTTCAACGGCCGCTTCAACCAGCAGCGCTACGTCAATATCTGGCCGCGTCCTGTCCAGACGCCGCATCCCCCGGTATGGGTTCCCGGCGGTGGCTCGGTCGAAACATGGCAATGGTGCGCGGCGCGCGACTATGTCTATTGCTACCTGTCCTATTACGGCTACAAGGCCGCGCGCCAGACCATGCGCGGATTCTGGGAGGAAATGGAGCGCCTCGGCAAGGACTCAAACCCCTACCGCGCCGGCTTCCTGCAATTTGTCGGCGTCGCCGAAACCGAGCGTGAAGCGTATGAACTCTACCGCGAGCCGGCGGAATATTTCTATGGCCGCTGCCTGCATATCGACCCGCGCTTTGCCTCACCTCCGGGCTATGCGACGGAAGCCACCATGCGCGCCGGCATCGAAAGCCAGGTTGGCCAGGCCGCCCGGCGCAGCAAGCGCGCCATCGCCGGTGTGGACAGGAAAGCGCGCGAATTCGATGCCATACTCGACAATGGCTATGTCATCGTCGGCACCCCCGACCAGGTGGCGGAAAAACTTCGCGAAGTGGTGAAGGACCTGCATTTCGGCCAGCTTATGCTGCTGCTGCAGTTCGGCAATATGGGCAAGGACCTGGCAAAATATAACACCCGCCTCTACGCCGAACAGGTGATGCCGCAACTGGCCGATCTGTGGAGCGAATGGGAAAATCATTGGTGGCCCCGGCCCATGGCGCTGGCGGACCGGGTGACCCCGGACCCCGTTGCGCTGGCGCCGGCCGCCGAATAGCGGCTGCCGGCATTCATGAACCGCGAGGAGCCGGCGACGGCGTTCGTCGAGGTCAACGGCGCCGCCTGCCGCGTCTGGCGCAAGGGTTCCGGCCCGGTCATCGGCTATCTGGCCGGCCATGGCGGCCTGCCGCGCTGGATACCGTTTCTCGACCGGCTGGCCGAATGCTACACTGTGGTGGCGCCGTCATTGCCGGGCTATCCCGGCGGTGAGGGCCATCGCTTCCTCGATACCCATCTCGACTGGGTGGTGGCGGTGCGCGATCTTGTGCGCGGTGCCGGACTGGACGGCGCCGCGGCACTGATCGGCGGGGGACCCGGCGGCGCCTTCGCCGCTGAAATGGCTGCCTTGTGGCCCCGTTCCTGTGCGCGGCTGGTGCTGATCGCCCCATGGGGCCTGTTCGATGAAGCACAGCCCATGACAGACCCGTGGGGGCAGCGCAAGCCCGATATCCCCGGCCTCATGTGCCATGACCCGGAAACCTGGAAAGCCTTTACCGCTGCCCCGGAAGGCGCGAATTCCGCCGAATGGCCGATTGTCCAGGCGCGCGCGCTGGAAGCGTCGGCGCGCGCCTTCTGGCCGCTCGGCAATACCGGCCTGCACCGCCGCCTGTCCCACATTGCCTGTCCGACGCTGCTCCTCTGGGGTGCGGAGGACCGCATCGTGCCGCGCGGCTATGCCGATACCATCGCCGACAGCGTCGGCGGACCCGCCGCGCTGCAAGTGATTGCCGATGCGGCGCACCGGCCGGAACTGGACCAGCCCGACCTTGTCGCCCGCCATATCGTGGATTTCGCCGCCTGACCGGCAGGCTCAGGCGGCGATCCGGTCAGCCGCTATCAGATATTCGATATTACCTGCCGGACCGCTGATCGGACTTTCGGTGACGCCCCGCACGCGCCATCCCGCCAGACCGTCAAACCAGGTGCGCACCTTGTTGCACACCGCGTCGCGCACCGCCGGGTCGCCCACCACGCCGGCGCGGGAGACAGCCTCGCGTCCCGCCTCGAATTGCGGCTTGATCAACGCTGCGGCCCACGCCCCTTCGGCGCATAATGACAGCGGCGCGGGCAGCACCGTCGCAAGGCCGATGAAGCTCGCATCGCATACCAGCGCATTCACGGGTTCGGAAACCTGCTCACTGTTCAGGAAGCGCGCATTGGTGCGCTCCAGCACCACGACGCGCGGATCGGTGCGCAGCCGCCAGGCAAGCTGGCCGCGCCCGACATCCACGGCATAGACCCTTGCCGCGCCGCGCGCCAGCAGCACATCGGTGAAGCCCCCGGTCGAGGCGCCGATATCAAGGCACACCCGCCCTCCGGTCTCGAGACCGAACACATCCAGCCCATGGGCAAGTTTGACGCCGCCGCGCGACACCCAGGGATGGTCGCGCCCGCGTACGCTGAGCGGTGCTGCCTCATCCACTTGCCGGCCCGGCTTGTCGAGCCGCCTTTCGCCGCTGAACACAAGCCCGGCCATGATCAGCGCCTGTGCGCGAGTGCGGCTTTCCGCCAGTCCGCGCGCCACCAGCAGAGCGTCCAGCCGCTGCGCCGCCATCAGTGCCGCCGCGTCGTGATAAACCGTGCAGCGTCGCGCAGGAGTTCAGCGCGCTTCCCGAACCGCGCCAGCGCCCCGACCGCCTCGGCGACCAGCTCGTCGGCCCGCACCCGCGCGCCTGCCGAACCCAGAAGCGATACGAAAGTCGACTTGCCTGCGGCCGCATCATGGCCGACATGCTTGCCTGTTTCCGCCGGGTCGCCTTCTGCATCGAGAATATCGTCGGCGATCTGGAAGGCGAGGCCGAACGCCGCCGCATAGCTGCGCAGCGCCGCCCGGTCCGCCGCCTCCGCGCCGCCGAGAACGGCGCCGGCGTCGCACGCCCAGCCAAACAATGCGCCGGTTTTCAGGCGCTGCATGGTCGTGATTCCCGCGAGGTTGAGGGACCGCTGTTCACCCTCCAGATCGATCACCTGCCCGCCGATCATGCCGCGCATGCCTGCCGCCTGAGCGAGCGTTGCGACCAATGCAGCGCGCACCCCGGCATCGGGGTGGGTCGCCTCATCTGCCAGCACTTCAAAGGCCAGCGTAAGCAGGCCGTCGCCGGCAAGAATCGCGGTCGCTTCGTCAAAGGCGATATGCACGGCCGGACGCCCGCGGCGCTGCGCCGCATTGTCCATGCTGGGAAGGTCGTCGTGTGCCAGCGAATAGCAGTGCAGCATCTCGAGAGCAGCCGCGCCGCGCACCACCCCCGCGGCGGACATATCGAACAGCCTGGCGCTTTCCATCAGCAGGAACGGACGCAGGCGCTTGCCGCCGCCGAGGCAGGCATAGCGCATGGCCCGTGATACCCGCGCGTGGGACAGCGTATCGTCGTCGGGGATGAGCGTTGCCAGCATGCGCTCGACCCTGCCGGCGGCAGATTCCAGCGCCGGCAGCAGTGCGTTCAAGAACCAGTCTCGTTCGGGTTGTCGACAGCCTCGCTGCGCACTGTGCCGTCGGCGTCCATGGCGATACTGTTCACGCGCATTTCGGCGGCGCGCAGTTTGCCGTCGCAATGGCGTTTCAGCGCGGCGCCTCGCGCATAGGCGCTGATCGCGCCTTCAAGATCGATCTGTCCGCCCTCGAGCCGGCGCACGATCTCTTCAAGTTCCCCCATGGCCTGTTCGAAGGTCATCCCGGCGATGTCCTCAAATTCGGTATCTGCCGAACCTTCGCCGCCCTGGTCGCTGCTCGCCATCGCCCCGACTCATGCTCATTTTCCCGGCAACCATAGGCGTGGCACGAAACCCCTGCAAGACGCCGTTGCCAGGAAAAGGAACTTCGCATGAACGACGTTCCCGGCGCTGCCGCAGGGCGTTGAAGCGCGGTCCCCGTCGACGGGGATCCGGACAACCTCGAAAATCCCGACACGCTGCCGGGTTCTTCGCGGCCGGGGTCCGCGCCAGTGCCAGTTTACATTTTTTCTGCAGCGTCGGTTTACAGCACTGTCGCCACACCTAAATGAAAATACCGGGGAGGCCGTATATTTGGCAGGACCATGCAATCGGAGGTTACGGCCCTACCGATTCAACCGGTTCTTGTCAGCATGCTGAGAAGACAGTGTCGGCAAAGCCTGCCGACCGAAGACGCAAGGGGACCGCGATGCATATGTTCAGTGACTCCGCAGCGGGCGCGCTGCCTCATGGGCCGATATTCGGCGCTGATTCCGGGACGGCAAACATGCCGGGGGAAGAATTTTTTCCGCAGGGGTTGAGACGGCAAGCCGGGCTTTGCCCCTTTGCGGTCAAGAGCCTGGCCGCCAGGCTTCTGAACCATCGCCTGTTCCGCCGCGCGGCCGCGCGGCGGAACAGGCGATGGTTCAGAAGCCTGTTCCGCCGCGCGGCCGCGCGGCTGTGCCGGGACCGTCGGGCCCGGCCTTCCCCGCTACAGCACCGTTCCCGCGGCCTCTGGAGCCGGGCCTATCTCTGGCTTGCTGCACTCCTGGTCGGGCTCGCTGCGCTCGCTGCCGGCCCGGCCAACGCCCAGACCGTGCCGGACAAGGTCACCGGCCTCACGCTGACGGCGGGCGACGGCAGCATCGCGGCGAACTGGACCGAGCCGAGCGACGGCGGCTCGCCTATTGCCGCATACATGGTGAACTACAGACCGACTGGCCAAAGCGGCTTCCTTAATAGCTGGCATGGCAACACTGGCACCACCCACACCAAGACCGGCCTGACCAACGGCACGGCCTACGATTTCCGCGTTCGCGCCAGGAACGCCGAGGGCTGGGGCCCCTGGTCAGATACCGCAACCGCCACGCCAGTCACTGTGCCCCGGAAAGTCACGGGCCTGAAGTTGACCAGGCGCAACGGCGACATCAAGGCGGACTGGAAAGCGCCGGAGGACGGCGGTTCGGCCATCACCGGCTACGATGTGGAATACCGCACTTCGCCGTCCGGCACCTGGACCGACGCCAGCGACAGCGGTACCGACACCACCCACACCAAGAGCGGCCTGACCGACGGCACGGCCTACGATTTCCGCGTTCGGGCGGTGAATGCCGAGGGCGACGGCCCCTGGTCGGATATCGCAACCGCACAGCCGGTCACTGTGCCCCGGAAAGTCACGGGTCTGGAGTTGACCGGGCGCAACGGCGACATCAAGGCGGACTGGAAAGCGCCGGAGGACGGTGGTTCGGCCATCACCGGCTACGATGTGCAATACCGCGAGTCCTCAGCCACAACGTGGAGCGACGTCAGCCATACTGGAACCGACACCACCGTTACCCAAGAGAGCCTCACTAACTACACTGACTACGACTTCCAGGTTCGGGCGGTGAATGCCGAGGGCGACGGCCCCTGGTCGGATATCGCAACCGCGCAGCCGGTGGAGTCGCCGAGCACCCCGTCGATCACAGCCAAAGGCTATGACGCGACCATTGTCGTCATGTTCACGCCGGGGTCGAGCGGCGGCCCGCCCACCCACTATGAAGTGTGCTGGGAAGCATCCGGGGTCAGCACGGAATGCGAGACCGTCCGGGGAACGGGCTTTGCGATCGATTCCGTCACCAACGGCACCGAATATTCGGTGCGTGGAAAGGCACATAACGGCGCCGGCTCCAGTAGTTATTCCAGTGACGTCACGGCGACCCCGGTTGCCGCCACTCCCGGCAACGCGCCGCAGCCCAGGTCCGTCAAGGTGCAACCAGGCAACACCAAGGTGATGCTCGAATGGGAACCCGGGATGGTGCACAGCGGTGCAGACGAAACGAACCACTATGAGGTGCGCCACGGCGCCGCCGAAGGCACCGGAACCTGGGCCGATGTGGGTGAGGAACTGAGCGAGGAGATCAACAGCCTCACGAACGGCACCAACTACTGGTTCCATGTGCGCGCCTGCGCCGGCGAAAGCCTCGGAACCCGTTGCAGCGGCGCGGTCAGCGTCAGAGGCGAGCCGACGGCCACCCCGCTCCCGTGGCGCGTGGGCGGCATGAACGGCGAAGGCATCGCCGTCGAGAGCGGCCAAAAGAGCCTGAAAGTGACCTGGCCTTCGGCGACCTATGCTGACAGCTACGAGATACGCTATGGCACCTACGAGTTGGGGTTCAACGGCGCGTGGATGGCAACGGCCAACGCCGACTCCCACAACCTGAGAGAGCTGACCAACGGCGAGAGATACATGATCAAGATTCGCGGGGTGAACACGGCAGGGAGCGGCCCGGAGTCATCATGGGTCATGGGCGTCCCCGAGAGTTCGGCGCCGCAGCAGTTCAGGTCCGCGCCGCCCCCTGGCAAGAAGGTCAGCGGGGAAATCATCGGACTGAGCTGGCAGCCGGGACCGGGCATGTCGCCGGGCAGCTATGAGCTGCAGTCGGTGCAGGCCTCCGATAGCTGGCAGGTGGCGCAGTCGAAGACGGTGACCGGCACCTCGACGCAATTGTCGGGATTGACACCTGAAACGGCCTACAATCTGCGGGTGCGCTCGGTCTACCATGAAGACATCCCCGGCGGCTGGTCGGAGACGCTCTCGGTGACGCCGGGCGATACCAAGGCGGTGCTCACCCAGCCCTTCGCCGACCTGTCCCTTGCCAATGACGCGACCCACGAGATCGATCTTTCCGGGCATTTCAGCGGCGCCGGCCTGAGCTACGCGGTGAGTGTGACGACAACGCACAAGAAGACCGGGAAGGTGAAGACCGGCCCGCTCAACAGCGTCGCACGCAACAAGATCACAGGCAGCCTCGACGGTGCTGCACTGACTCTGACCGCAGGACCGGAGGGCGAGCATGTACTGGGAATGAAAGTCACGGCCACGGATGCGGAGGGCGGTACGGCGAGCGGCAGTTTCGAACTGACGGTTGCGCCTGACCCGGCGACGCTCATCCAGCCCCTGGAAGACCTGTCGCTCGCCAATGGCGAGGCGCATGATCTCGATCTCTCCCAACATTTCAGCGGCACCGGCCTGACCTGGCAGGTGATGGTGACGACGACCCACAAGAAGACGGGGAAGGTGCGCACGGGTCCGATCAACACACTTGCCCGGAACAAGATTCACGGGAGTTTCTCCAGCGCTGTGCTGACGCTGACCGCGGGAGCGCAAGGCGACCATGTGCTGGGGATGGAAGTGATTGCGACGGATGCGGATGACGGCACGGCGAGCGACAGTTTCGAGCTCACAGTGGGCGCTGAGCCGGATTCGGACTCGCTTGCCAGCGAGGCGCTGCAGAATGCGCTTGCGCATCAGGCGCGGCAGCTTCTTGAGGACACCTCCGCTGTGATCGGCAACCGCATGGTCGACGCCAGCACCGGCAGCGACGCGCTGACAGCGCTTGCGGGTCTGTTCGGCCAGCAGGGTCCGGGCGGCTGCCCGCTCGGGGAAAGCATCGAGGATTGCGTCACCCGCGGCTCCGCCGGCGGCGGCATCGCTGCGCTCTTCAACCCGCAGGGCGGGTTCGGCGCGGGGTCCGATCCATTCAGCCTTGCACCGCAAAGCTCCGGCTTCAACGCGCAGGACCAGTCCTTCGGCTTTGCCGAACTGCGCGAGCGGGCGAAACATGGCTTTGCCATCTCCCTCAACCAACCGCTGCCGCAGCCCGGCGCGCAGTTCACCCAGGACATGGCGCCGCCGCAGAATGACATGCAGCTCACCCTGTGGGGCCAGGCCGCACCGGGCCTGTCCCAGGGCACCATGTTCTGGGGTATGGATGCACAGCGGTCCGGACGCTGGATAACCGGTCTCGCATTCTCTGAAAGCACCGGCAGCACCATTTCCGCGCTGTCGCGCGGCAATGGCCGCGTGTCGGGTTTTGCCGAGAGCGAGGTGACGGCGGTCTATCCCTATGCCAGGGGCCGCATCGCCTCGGGTCTGGATGTGTGGAGCCTTGCCGGCTGGGGCCAGGGCCGTCTGGCGAGCCGCTGGGCGGACCAGTCCGATGTATCGCGTCCCGAGGAAGCAATCGACCTCCATGGGGGTCTGGCGTTCAGCATGGGCCTTGCCGGCGCCGAGCAGCGTCTCTATGAGCATGGCGGCTTCAGCGTCTCGGCTGTCGGCGATGCCGGCTGGTCGCGCCTTGCCGTATCAGGCGGCACGGCGGACGGCGTGGCGGCGTCGGTGCACCGCACCCGCGCCGCGGTGGAAGGACGCTGGCTGTCGGATACCTGGAGCTCGAACCTGCGCGTCGGTGGCCGCGTTGACGGCGGCGACGGCGAGACGGCTTCGGGCGCCGAGCTTTCGGGCGATGTGCTCCATAGCTGGGGCCGCTGGGAAGCGGGTCTTCAGGGTCGCTGGTACAGCGCGAACACGGCGGAGGCATCTGCAGGCGGATTTGGCGACCAGGGCGTGCGGGCGGCGCTCGGCCTTCGCAGCGCAGCCGACGGCACGGGCCTGGCCTTCACCCTGTCTCCGGGCTGGGGCACGGCGGGTCTGTCGCACGCGGCGGGAGCGGTGCAAGGCGCCGGTCTGCTGGATACGCTTCCGGGCAATATGGCCGCCGCAGGCGTGGCCGGTGACGCAGCGGCAGCGGCCGCATCTGCGCCGCATGTCAACGGCCAGATATCCTGGGGAACCGGCGTGGACGGTTTGCTGCGCGGGCAGGAAGTGCTGCGCCCCTGGGCAGAGTTCTCGCTCTCGAGCGATGCCCGCCAGCTCCGCACCGGCCTCGCGCTGGAGGGGCCGCTGCGCACGAGCTTCGCCCTGGAGCGCAGGGAAAGCGTCACAGGCGGCGCGGACCACGGCCTCATAGTGCTGCTGGGCACGCGGTTCTAGCAGATTGATTCCAGGTTCCCGGGGGTGCCGCAGGAGCAGAGGCTTCTGCCGGTAGCTCCGGGTAACCGGCCCCCGCCGCCACAGATGCGGCGGGGGCCGTTTTTTTCATGGCGGCGGCATCGCGGCGGCAGTGTCCTGCTGTCTCGGCCTGCCTGACCGGAGGAAGACCGCGCTAGTCGCCGGCGCCGCCCATACCCGCAACGCAATCCGCTGCTTGCGTGTTGCAGATGGCGGTGATCCGGTAGGAACCGTCGCGACCTTGCTTCAGCATGAACGCTACCGGATCGCCGGCACTGAAACTGCGGAGATCGACATTTCGCATTGCGCCGAACCGCATGGTCATGGCGACCATGCCGATTGCGTCAATAGGGCCGTGGTCGATCATGATGGAATTGCCGTCTTCGGCCACCGAGACAACCGTTCCTGTGCCATGGCCGGCATCTGCCGCGCCGCCCCCATGCCCGGCATGACCGCCGTCCTGCGCCCAGGCAGGCCCTGCGAAAAGCGCCAGAATCGTGAAAAGTGTCAGCATCTTCATCGGATTTCTCCTTCGGTTTGTGGAACGGGGGGAAAAGCGGGTGGGGCGGGAGGCGCCGCAGCTTCACGCTCGCGCGCCGGCAGGCTGCGTCCCACCCACGCCAAGTAAATCACCGGAATCACCACCAGCGTCAGTATCAGGGTCGAGAGCATTCCGCCGAGCATCGGCAAGGCAATACGGCGCATGACGTCCGAGCCGGGTCCTTCGGTCAGGAATATCGGCGCAAGACCGGCGATCACCGCCGACACCGTCATCAGCTTGGGGCGTACCCGCAGGGCAGCGCCGGCGATGATCGCCTGCCGCAGCTCCGCAATCGTGCGCGGTGGTTGCGCACGAACTTGCGCATCGATGTAGAGAAGCATGATCACCGCTGTTTCCACCGCGATGCCGCCAAGGGCGATGAAACCCACCGCCACCGCCACCGACAGGTTGTAATCCGCCATATCAACGGCCCAGAGACCGCCGATCAGACCGAAAGGCAGCGAGGCCATGATGATCAGTGTGCGGTCCAGCCGGCGGAAGTGCAGCATCAGCAGCAGGAAGATCAATGCTGCCGCCGCGGGGATCGCCAGACGCAGCCGAGCCTGCGCTTCCAGCAACTGCTCATACTGCCCCGACCATGAGATGGCATAACCCGGAGGGAGGTCTACACGCTGCGCCACCACCTGGCTGGCCTCGGCAACGAAGCCGCCAAGATCGCGGCCGGCAATATCAACAAACACCCACCCGGTCAGGCGCGCGTTTTCGGAGCGGATCATCGGCGGCCCTTCGACATAGGCGATGTCGGCCACTTCCGCGAGCGGTACATGCGCGCCCATCGGCGTGGGCACCAGCACATCCGCCAGGTCTTCGGGATCGTCCCGGTAGGCCCGGTCATAACGCAGGATGATATTGTAGCGTTCCCGTCCCTGGACGGCCTCGGCCAGATTCATGCCGCCGAGCGCAGTCTGAACCACCGCCTGAAACGTCGCCATGTCTATCTCGCGCCGCGCCAGTTCCACCCGGTTCGGCGCGATCTCCAGATATTTGCCGCCCAGAACCCGGTCGGCAAACGCCGACCGCACGCCGTCGACCTCGCGGACCGCTGACTCCACCTTCAGGGCAAGTCTTTCTATCGTGTTCAGGTCATCCCCGGTGATCTTTACCCCGACTGGCGTGCGCACCCCCGTAGAAACCATGTCCATGCGGATCTTGATCGGATAGCCCCAGGAATTGACCAGGCCCGGCATGGCGACGCGGGCGTCAAGTTCGGCGATCAGGTCCGGCATGGTGAGGCCCGGCCGCCACGCTTCCCGGGGGCTGAAACGAATCCAGGTTTCGATCATCGTCAGCGGCGCCGGGTCGGTCGCTGTATCGGCGCGTCCCGCCTTGCCGAACACGCTTTCCACTTCCGGCACCGTGGCGATCAGGCGATTGGTCTGGCCGAGCACTTCGCGCATCTTCGCGCCCGATACGCCCGGCACCGTGGTTGGCATATAGAGAAGTTCGCCCTCGTCCAGCGCCGGCATGAATTCGACTCCGAGACGCGACAGCGGCCACGCCACGCTCGCAATTGCCGCCACGGCCAGCATCAATGTCAGCCAGCGCACACGCAGCGCCGCCGCCACGACCGGTTTGTAAAGCGCGATGAAAACCCGGTTGAGAAGATTGTTTTCCTCGCGTTTCATGCGCCCGCGCAGCAGCCAGATCATCAGCACCGGCACCACGGTGACCGAAAGCAGCGAGGCAAATCCCATCGCATAGGTTTTCGTGAAGGCCAGCGGCGCGAACAGCCGGTAGCTCTCCCCCGTCAGCGCAAACACCGGCAGAAACGATACGGTGATGATCAGGAGGGAGAAAAACAGGCCCGGCCCCACCTCTTTGGCGGCCGATATGACGGCGTCGCGCCGCGCGCGCGGGTCGGGCTCCGCACCGAGAGCCGAAAGCTTCCTGCTGGCATTCTCCACCAGCACGATGGACGCATCCACCATGGCGCCGATGGCAATCGCAATGCCGCCCAGCGACATGATGTTTGCCGTCACCCCTTGCGCCGACATGACGATAAAGGCGCCGAGCACTCCCAGCGGCAGGGTAATGATGGCCACAAAGGCCGCGCGCACATGCAGCAGGAAAATCAGCGTCACCAGGGCGACCGCAATCGCTTCCTCGACCAGCTTTCGCTGCAGATAGTTGACCGAGCCTTCGATCAGCGGCGCGCGGTCATACACCGGTACGATTTCCACCCCGTCCGGCAGGCCCCGCGCCAGCGCTTCCAGCCGCGCCTTGATGCGCGTGATCACTTCCAGCGCGTTTTCCCCGTCGCGCATGATGACAATGCCGGAAACCGTTTCGCCTTCGCCGCCGAGCTCGACAATCCCCCGCCGCAGCGCCGGACCTTCAACGACGCGCGCAATGTCGCCCAGCGTGACCGGCGTGCCGTCCTCCGCCGCAACCACCACCTGCCGCAGGTCGTCGATGCTGTCGACATATCCGGACGCGAGGATCACATATTCCGTTTCACCGCGTTCGATCACCCGGCCGCCCACTTCGCCGCTTGCAGCGCGGATCGCCGCAGCCAGGCGAGTCATATGAATGTCGAAGGCCCGCAATCGCGCCGGGTCCACCAGCACCTGATATTCGCGCACAAAGCCTCCGACTGACGCAACCTCCGCCACACCTTCCACGCCGGAAAGCTCAAGCTTCAGAAACCAGTCCTGGAGCGAACGCAAATCTGCCAGGTCGGTTCGACCCGTCCGGTCAACCAGCGCATATTGATAGACCCAGCCGACTCCGGTTGCGTCCGGCCCGATTTTCGGCGTTGCGCCCGGCGGCAGTTCCGTTCCCAGGCGGGAAAGCGCCTCCAGCACCCGGGACCGCGCCCAATACAGGTCCACCCCGTCTTCGAAAATGACATAGATGAAACTCGTGCCGAACATCGACGCCCCGCGCACATCCTTCGTACGCGGCAATCCGAGAAGACTCGTCGACAACGGATAGGTAACGAGGTCCTCCACGATCTGCGGCGACTGGCCGGCAAAATCTGTGCGGATGATGACCTGCGTGTCGGTTATGTCGGGGATTGCATCGAGCGGCGTGCGCCCGACCGCTATCCAGCCGGCGACCGCAAGAGCGCCCGCCAGCACCAGAACGATGAGCTGGTTGTTGGCCGACCAGCCGATCAGACCGGCGACCCATGATTGCGACGGGTCCGGCCCGGCCATCGACTCATGCGGGTCCGGCATAGCGCCTGCTTCCTGTAGCTCGTTGCTTGTCATGGGATCGGGCCGACCGTGCAAAGGGCTATTGGGTAATCGGGTGGAGAATTTCCTGGCTCGCCATGGGATCGGGCCATGGAACGGCCATTGCCGCCGCGCTGCCATAAGGATTGGCAGCAGAGGGGCCTTCCTGAACCCACAGACGGCCCGACTCCGACTCCGCAAACAGAACCAGCCCCAGATCACGGTAGCGGATTGGCGCGCCGCCCAGCAGCCACGGTTCAAGCGCCGCTGTGAGCTGCGCCAGCGCTGCCTCTTGCGCCGCCACGCCGTCATCCGCCTGCGCCGCGCGCAGGGCGGCCTGAGCCTCCTCGATTATCGGGACCAGAAGAGAACCGGCAAAACGCGCTTTCGCGGCCTCGCCCAGCTGCAGCGCCGGATCCAGGAAATATCGGTCGATCCGGTATCCGTCGACCAAGGCCTCATGCAGATACAACGCGGCATCTACCAGATGATCGATCTCCGCCAGGGCGTCGGCGTCGATCGGCAGTTCCGACAACGGCGTATCCGGTCCGAAATCGCCGCTGAACTTCGCAAAGCTTTCCCTCAGGCTTGCTTCGGAATCGAGCAGGAATTGCCCGCTGACCACCACTCGCTCGCCATCGGCAAGACCGCCAAGCACTTCTGTCCGGCCCACGGCGGTCACACCCGTCTGCACCGTCCGCGGCGCAAAACGGCCGTCGCCCAGCGCCATGATCACATGCCCGCCGCGGCTGTCGCGAAGCACTGCCTCGCTTGGCACTGACAGGCGCGGCCGATCGTCGATGGTGAAGGTGACATCGGCGAACGCGCCCGGACGCAGCAGACCCGCGCGATTGTCTGCCACAATGCGCACCTTACCCGTCCGCGTGCGTGAATCCACGGTCGGGTAAACATAATTCACCGTACCCGAGATCAACGCATCGCCGGCCGCCGGAACCATGATTTGTGCTTCGTCGGCGAGGCCGATCATCGGCAGGTCTTTTTCGGCAATATCCACATTGACCCACACCGTGCTGTAATCCTGAATGCGGATCAGCACCGCGCCGGGTTTGACGTACGAACCGGCACGCACCGACAGATCGGCAACAACACCGCCTGCTTCGGCATGGACGGGCACGCTTTCCATCAGCCGCCCGCGCTCCAGCAATGCGGCGATCACGCTGTCCTGCATGCCCAGCGACTGCAGGCGCCGCGCCATGCTTTCCAGCCGCCCGGAGACGCCGGAGCGCGCCGCCGCGAGAAAATCCTGCTGCGCCGCAATCAGGTCGGGGCTGTAAACCCGATACAGGAGCGATCCGGATTCGACGGCATCGCCGACCGCCGTCACTGCAAGTTCCTCGATCCACCCTTCCACGCGGCTCGCCGCCACGCTCTCCCGGCGCGTCGACGGCGCGACTTCGCCGAACGCGCGCACTGTCCGCCCGAACGACACCTGTTCTGCCGGGGCGGTGCGTATACCCATCGTCTGAATCATTTCCGGCGCCACCGCTACACCGCCCCAGGGCGCCGCCACCTTTGCAGCGAAGGCCACAAGGTCCATCCCGCAGATCGGGCACGAACCAGGTTCGCTGGAGATATAGTGGGGATGCATGGGGCAGGTGTAGCGATCTGCATCCTGGGATGCTGCCTCCCCGGCGAGGATGGCAATCAGGAGGATCACGCAAAGCCGCGCCGCCGCGGACATCACGGCGTCACCAGAAGCGCATTGGCGCGGGCGATCAATTCTGTGCGCCGGGCGCGTTCGCTCGCCTGTTCGGCGCGCACCGACAGTATGGCAATCTCGGCCTCGACAAGCGACGCGAGTTCGACAATTCCCGCTTCGTAATTTGTTGCCACTGCGGCCGCCTTCCCGGCGAGGCTGGCGATCATGCCCTCCAGCACGATCAGGCTGGCCTTGACCGCCAGGATTTCCGCATTGAGCGCGTCCCATTCCTTCAGTGCCGCGCGCGCAGCCGCCAGGCGTCCGCTGTGGGCGGCTGCGCGCCGCGCGTGCGCCGCGCGCAATCCCGGCTCCTGCCGCCGCGCCGTCCATAGCGGCACCGAGACCGAAACATTCGCCGACACCCAGTCGTTGCCCTCAAAGCTCGACCCCACGCCGCCGCGTCCGTCCTCACGCTGCTGCCAGGTGAGACTGACGGCCCAGTCCGGCAGGAATGCCGCCTCGGCCGCGTCAACACCTGCATCGGCCGCCCACACCTCCCCGGCTGCCACGCGCACCGCCCAGAACGCACCTGTATCGCCATTCCAGACAGCGAGGGCGGCAGCAGGCGGCGGCGGTGCCGCATCCACCCCAGTCAATTCCACAACCCGCGCGCGTAGACGTGCAGTCTCGCCGCGCAATGCCACCCGGCGACGCTCGATACCGGCGCGGCGCGCCTCGACATCCGCCAGTTGAAACGCGATCGGGCGTCCCGCCTCCAGTTCTGCCGCTACCGACGCAGCCAGTTCTTCGAGTTGCAATTCGTGTTCCTGAAGCAGCGCGTCACGCTCACGGGCTGCTTCCAGCGCTGCCAGTACCGCCGCAAGATCAGCGCGCAATGCTGCCAGGGTCTGCCCTCGCATGGCATCCAGCCGCGCTGCGGTTCGCTGCGCTTCGCCCGCGCGCGCCAACAGCCCGTCTGCGTTCGGCAGAGCCTGACGAACACCCAGGGACTTGTTCGTCGGCAGAAATCGGTCGAACGCCGGGTCCGCAACCGGAAAATTGTTGATGCCGAAGGAAATGACAGGATCGGGCAGCGCCAGGGCGGCGAGGGCGCTGTCGCGATGCGCTGCGGCGCGATAGCCAAGACTAGCGAGCGCCGGGTGGTCGTTCAGGCGTGCCTCAAGCTCGGCATGGGTGAACGCCGCTGCCGGCGGGCCGATCAGGCACAAAAGCCCGATGGCCGCAAGTAGGATAGGGATGAAAGACATGACTCCTGATCCGAAATGACAGATACGCAGGCCACGCCGCAGAGCATGCTGCGGCGTCGGACAGCGCGGCGTGTCAAATCAGGATCAGGTCTTTCAGGTCGATAGGCGTTTCCCGCGGCGGCGGCGAATGAGAAGGCGGCCGAACCCGCCAGACGCCGACCTCCGCCGGCGGTGCCGATGACCTGTCAGGCGGAGTAATCGCTGCAAGGTGCCGCACGGAATTGGCTGACGCCTCGTGCGTGCGCCCCGCGTCCAGCGCCTCGAAACTCGTCGGCCCGCATTCCTGCCATACGGCGCAGGCCGCAGGCCGCTCGGGCGCCTGCCCATGGGAATGGGCGACGGCATCCGCCCCATTATGGGGGGCATTCGTGTGGGAGGTTTTCGCGGCAAGACCCCCGGACTGGTGGCAGTCATGCCGCAATGCCGGCGCGGCGGCGCTCGCCGCTTCTGCAGTCTCGCCCATGGCGTGAGCAGGCATGGCCGCGAGGCAGCAGGCCAGCACCGGGTGCGCCGCCAACAGGGCGATCATAAACGACGCCAGCAGGCGCAAATTCCGGGACTTGCGTTGACCGAACGCGCTATTCACGACAAGAGCCGACCCCGCACAAGACCTCTGGTCACAATGACCATCCGGTATCCCACACCCCCCAATTATACACGAACTGTCGTCAGATTGCATCTTCCATATGCAGCGGGTCCTGGTGTCGCGCCTGTTCGTGCGTCATATAGTGTTGACAATTAACGAAAGAACAATAAGTTTCTTACGAAACGTCAGATATATACTGAATATGAGACATGTTGTTCACATGTAGTTCTCTTGATGATCAAGAGAAACGGGTCGAGGAAGCCATCACCAGGCTCCGGGACGAACTCAATCATTTTGTCGTGACAGATCCGCGCCGCTGGACAGGATTTCTGGCCCGTATGACGCGGGCGCGAGCTTTGGCCGCGTCCAATAGCGTGGAAGGCATCAATGTATCCGAGGACGACGCCATCGCCGCGATCGACCGCGAAGATCCGGCAAACACGGACCGTGAGACATGGCAAGCCGTAATCGGCTACCGCGAAGCAATGGACTATATTCTCCAGCGCCGCCGCAGCCCGGGCTTCCGAATCTCGGAGGATGTTCTCCTGGCCGTCCACTTCATGATCTGCCAATCAGATTTGAAGGCGAATCCGGGTCAGTACCGTCCTGGCTGGGTCGGAGTCAAAAACTCCAGGTCTGGAGAGGTGGTTCATGAGGGGGTGGATCGCGATCAATTGGAGCCCCTGGTCCGCGAACTTCTTGCATATGTGAATGCCGCCAAAGTGGATTCAGTCCTCCTGCGAGCGGCCATGACGCATCTCAACCTGGCGCTTCTTCATCCATTTTCCGATGGAAACGGGCGCACAGCCAGGTGCATTCAAACCGCGGTCCTGGTGAGTGAGGGAATCATCGCTCCCATTTTTTCCTCAATCGAGGAATACATCGGACATAACCAGCAAGAGTACTACGATGTACTGGCTGAAGTTGGCGGTGGTGGATGGCACCCGGAACGCAGCGCAAAGCCATGGGTTCGATTCTGCCTGCGGGGGCATTACTTTCAAGCGCATACGCATCTTCGCAGAACCAGGGAACTGGAAAGGGTCTATGCGGACCTTGCCGGCCTCGTCAGGACTCGCAGACTTCCCGAGCGCACCGTCATGGGGCTGCTTCAGACTGCCTTTGGTACCAGGCTTCGGCATTCGGCCTATCGGGCCAGCGCGGAACTACCCAGGCATCTCGCCAGCCGCGACCTGAAGGCGCTTGTGGATGCTGGTCTTCTCATCCCGCACGGCGAAAGACGGGGCCGCTACTACGAAGCGGCCCCCATTGTGGCAGAACTTCGTCGGAAGTCGCGTCTTTCCAGGACGATTGCCGATCCTTTCTCCGGGGACGGACCGGTCTGACCCACTACTGCGCAGCGGCCTCCGGCACAGGGGTCGGTGTTGGCCTATGCCCATCCTCCCGCCACGGGGAATATCTGCGCCGTCAGATATCCTGCGCCCGGCGATGCCAGAAACGCGATCAGCGCCCCCAGCTCTTCCGGTTTTCCCAGCCGCCCCAACGGGATCGGCTTCACAATTCGCGCCAGACGGTCCGGATCGGCGATCAGGTCCGGCGGGAAATAGTCCGGGTTTTCAATATAGTTGGGCGCCACCGCATTGACCTGGATATTGTCGCGCGCCAATTCCTTGGCCAGCGATACGGCCAGAGCGTTCGCCGCGCCGCGCGCTGCCACATACATCGAATAATTGGGCAGTCCGCGCAGCGGCGTCGCCGAGGTCACGAACAGGATGCGTCCCTGGCCGCGGGCGCGCATCGCCGGTACCACCGCCTGGGTCAGCGCAAACGGCGCCACCAGCATCGCTTCCAGCCCGGCGCGCAGATCATCGAGCGCCGCGTCGACGATCGGCGCCCGCAACGCCGGAAACGCATCATTATTGATCAGCATGTCGATCCGGCCATGCGCGTCCAGCGTGCTTTCGACCGCGGCGGCGGGGTCGCCGTCTGCCGTCACGACCACGGCGCCGGCCGCCTCCAGTGCCGCTCGCGCCGCCGGCCCGGCAAACCGCTCCGGATTGCTGAGAAGAATGACGGACGGATCGCTCATCTGTCGCCCTTTCCTGTTGCCTGCCTTCGGAAGTGCCGCCGGGCCGGAATCACTGCCGGCCCGGCGCAGTGACGTTCTATTTTTGTTCAAAAAACGGCGCCGGAATGAGCACCTTCGAATCCATCTTTTCCAGCAAGGGCCGGACCTTCGGCAGAAATTCCAGCCATTGCGGTTCCTGAAACAACGCCGCCCGCCGCGCCAGGCGGTCGTCCAGGCTGTCATAGCCCCACATATGTACGATCTGGTTCAGCGCGCCATGCTCGGTGTGGTAATACCCCACCATGTTGCCCAGCACGCGCTTTTGCACTTCCATGCCGTGCTTCTGATACTGCTCGAACCATTCGGCATGACCCGCCGGCGCCAGTTGATAGGTCCGCATTTCCACGAATTTGCTCATAGATTTTCTCCATCGGATTGCGTGATGGCGGCGCCGCCCCGACAACCGCCTGCGGCGGCAACGAAATCAACGCCCCGCCGCCTTGTCAAACGCCCGGCATTTGCATAATGAGACGGCCTCCGAAAATACAGGGACCATGCTCATGGCCGACTCCTACCAGGCGCTCGTCGTCAACCGCGACGGCGACAAGACCAGCCTTGCCTTTGTCGAACGGAATCTCGATGCCCTGCCGGACGGCGAAGTAACAATTCGTGTCGCCTGGTCCGGCGTCAACTACAAGGACGGGCTGGCGACACTGCCGAGAGGCGGCGTGGTGCGCCGCTGGCCCCATGTACCGGGCATCGACCTCGCCGGCCATGTGGTGGAATCGCGCGATGACCGGTTTCGCGAAGGTGACGAAGTGCTGGTGACCGGGTTCGATCTCGGCGTTTCGCACGACGGCGGGTATGCCGGCTATGCGCGCGTACCGGCGGACTGGGTTGTTCCTCGTCCCGAAGGTCTCGGCCTGCGCGCCTGCATGGCCTATGGCACCGCCGGATTTACCGCCGCGCTGGCAGTGCAGGCGCTCCGGACCCATGGTGTGAGCGCCGATCGCGGCCCTGTTCTCGTTACCGGCGCCACCGGCGGAGTCGGCTCCATCGCCGTGTCCATCCTCGCGCGCCTCGGTTATGAAGTCGCCGCATCCACCGGCTCGCCCGACCAGAGCGACTATCTGAAAGGTCTTGGCGCGGCGCGCATTCTCGACCGCGCCGAAGTATCGGCGGAATCCCGCCCTCTCGGCCCCGCGCAATGGGCCGGCGCAGTCGATCAGGTCGGCGGCGCCACCCTCTCCTGGCTGCTGGCCCACATGTCCTACCGCGGTGCTGTTGCCTGCACGGGCCTCACCGGCGGTGCGGCATACAAGTCGACGGTCCTGCCGTTTCTCCTTCGCGGCGTGTCGGTGCTGGGCATTGACTCGGTGTTTTGCCCCATGTCGGAACGCGTGCCCCTCTGGAGCCGCATGGCATCGGACCTGAAGCCTGACGGTCTCGAAGACACCATCGCCCATGACGTGGCGTTCGAGGCATTGCCGGGCGTACTGAAGGATATCCTTGCTGGCAAGGTGAACGGGCGCGTCCTGGTGCGCCTGCCCTGAACGCGGTGCGATTGCCCGCGTTCCGCGAATCATGTCACAATCGCCCCATCCGGCGCGGGAGGCCGCATGACCGACACGCTCGCATTTCTGACGGCAACTGAACTGCTGACACGCTATCGCGCCAGGACCTTATCGCCGGTGGAGGTGGTGGACGCGCTCCTTGACCGGATTGCACAGTGGCAGCCGCTCATCAATGCCTACACGCTCGTCGACGCCGAGCGAGCGCGCGAACAGGCGCAGGAGTCGGAAGCGCGCTGGGCCGCGGGCGAACCGCAGGGCCGGCTGGACGGCGTGCCGGTCTCGGTCAAGGACCTTGTCCTCACTGAGGGCTGGCCGACCTTGCGCGGCTCGCGCACTGTGGACCCTAGCCAGGAATGGAGCGAGGACGCGCCTGCCGTCGCCCGCCTGCGCGAGCATGGCGCCGTGCTGCTCGGCAAGACCGCCACCCCCGAATATGGCCATAAGGGCGTCACCGACAGCATACTCTCCGGCATCACGCGCAACCCGTGGAATACCGGCAGGACCCCCGGCGGCTCATCCGGCGGCGCCAGCGCCGCACTGGCCGCCGGCCTCGGCCCGCTCGCCATCGGTACTGACGGCGGCGGCTCGATACGCATCCCCGCCTCCTTCGCCGGGGTTTTCGGCATCAAGCCCACATTCGGGCGCGTACCTGCATACCCCGCCAGCCCGTTCGCCACGCTCTCCCATGTCGGCCCCATGGCGCGCACGGTGGAAGACGCCGCATTGATGCTTACTGTCCTCGCCGAACCTGACACGCGCGACTGGTTCGCACTCCCCTATGACGGCGAGGATTATCTCCGCGGCCTCAACGACCCCTTGCACGGCCTGACGGTCGCCTGGAGCCGAACGCTCGGCATGCCCGATGCGCCGCTCGATCCGGAGGTCGATGCGCTGGCTGCGGCGGCCGCTCGCAAGTTCGAAAGCCTGGGCGCGGTCGTGGAGAATGTGGAGCCGGAATGGCCCCACGAACCCGGCGACGTATTCATGGTCTACTGGAGCGCCGGCTCGGCAAAACTGGCCGAGGATCTCGGTTCCGAAAAGGAAGAACTGCTCGAACCGACGCTGCGCCGCTATATCGAGAAGGGCCGCACTTATGACGGTCTGACTGTCAAGCGTGCTGAAATGCAGCGTGCGGCCAACGGCCTTGCCTTCAACCGCCTGTTCGAACGCTTCGACCTTGTATTGTCGCCCACCATGCCCATTCCCGCCTTTGCCGCCGGTGTGACCGCACCCAACGAGGCCCTTGCGGCCGAACCTCTGCGCTGGACCCCCTTTACCTTCCCCATCAACCTCACCCGCAATCCCGCGGCGTCGGTCCCTTGCGGCTTCACCGCTGATGGTCTGCCTGTGGGATTGCAAGTGGTCGGCCCGCTATACGGGGATGCGATGGTACTGCGCGCGTGCCGCGCGTTTCAGGACGCCGCGCCCCTTGGCCACGATTATCCGGAGCCGTCGCCATGACCCTGTCAAATGTCCTGCGTGTCGACGCGGCACGCCTTTGGCAATCGCTCATGGACCTTGCGGAAATCGGCGCAACGCCCAAAGGCGGCGTCTGCCGGCTGGCGCTGACCGACGAGGACCGGCGCGGGCGCGACCTGTTCGCCGCCTGGGCAAAGGCCGCAGGCTGCACCGTCACTGTGGACCGTATCGGCAATATGTTCGCCCGCCGTCCCGGCCGCGATGACTCGCTGTCGCCGGTGGTGTCCGGCAGCCATCTCGACAGCCAGCCCACCGGCGGCAAGTTTGACGGCGCCTATGGTGTGCTGGCGGCGCTGGAGGCCGTGCGCGCGCTGAATGATGCCGGCGTGCAAACCCTCAGACCCATAGAAATCGTCTCCTGGACCAATGAGGAAGGCTCGCGCTTCGCTCCCGCCATGATGGGTTCAGGCGTTCACGCCGGCGCGCTGGACCTCGAAATGACTCTCGCCGAAACCGAGTCAGGCGGCGGCGCCACCGTCGCACAAGCGTTGGAAGCCATCGGTTATGCCGGCGCCGCACCGGTCGGCGGACGCGCGTTTCATGCCTATTTCGAAGCCCATATCGAGCAAGGCCCGATCCTGGAGGCCGACGACAAGACGATCGGCGTGGTGACCGGCATTCAGGGCTTGCGCTGGTTCGATTGCCGTATCGACGGCATGGAAGGCCATGCCGGCCCCACCCCCATGGAGGCCCGGAAGGACGCGCTTCTGGGCGCGGCCCGCATGGTGGAGGCGGTGAACCAAGCCGCCCGCGCCCAGGCCCCCAACGGCCGCGGCACCGTGGGCGAATTCCGTGTCCATCCCGGCTCGCGCAATGTAATTCCCGGGCGCGTGGAACTCAGCGTCGACCTGCGCCACCCGGACGCTGCTGCACTGGCTGCCATGGCCGCCGACCTGCACGACTCCCTGGCCGCTCTCCTGCGCGACACCGGGCTGGACGGCAGCCTGGAAGAAATCTGGTATTCGCCCCCCACTGCCTTCGACCCGCCCTGCATCGACGCCGTGCAGCGCGCCGCCGATTCCTTGGGCATCAGCAATCGCCGCATCGCCTCCGGCGCTGGCCATGACGCAAAATACATGGCCGATACCTGTCCCGCGGCGATGGTGTTCATCCCCTGCCGCGACGGGATCAGCCACAATGAGATCGAATCGGCGACCTCCGAACATGTGGCGGCCGGTGCTGACGTTCTCCTGCGTGCAATCGTCGAAAAGGCCGAGGAGCCGGCATAAGCCGGCGGAAGGAGCCTCCCTGTGCCGCTGTATCTGAAGCTCCTGTTGTCGGCCATTGTAGCCTGCGGCGGCGGGGTCATGTTCCATTGGGAGCGCGCCCTCGGCGCGGCCCATGTTGGCTGGGCGGCGCTTTTGCTCGCCGCCCTGATGATTTTCGGCGTATGGCTGTTCCCCGACACACGCCGCCGCGATTGACCCGCTGCCGCTGCCGCCGGTAGGTTCTGCCCCGGTCAGACGGTCGGATGGCCGCTCCGCCGCCGGCGGAGAGGAAAGTCCGGGCTCCACGGAGGCGCGGTGCCGGGTAACGCCCGGCGGGGGCGACCCCAGAGAAAGTGCCGCAGAAAGCAAACCGCCCGCGCGCACGGCCCGCGGGCAAGGGTGAAAAGGTGCGGTAAGAGCGCACCGCGGCGGCGGCAACGCGGCCGGCACGGTAAACCTCACCGGGAGCAAGACCAGATAGGGACGGCGTGCGCCGCACGCGGCCGAACCGCGCCTCCGCGGTTTGTCGTCCGGGTAGGTCGCAAGAGGCGCGCGGCAACGCACGCCCCAGAGGAATGGCCATCGCCCGCCTGGCGCGGGTACAGAACCCGGCTTACAGACCGTCTGACCGGCACGCTCCCCCAGTGCCGCCCCGGACGGTCAGAAGAACAAGATCGCTTCCAGCTCGTTCTCCGCCCACGAGATCGCATCGTCAAACGACTGGCCGCCTTGCGTCACCCGCGCCACAAGGTTCGGATAGACGCCTTGCGTCGAAATCGGCCCCGCGATAGCCGGCAGCGCCGGATAGCCTGCCGCCATCTGGATTTCATCGCCGCGCGGCGGGTAGTTGTACAGGACGCCGTCCGGCGGGCTCGCTGCCGACCAGACGTCCGTATCGTCCTGATGCGACCGGATGAGGGGCAGGTCGTAACCTTGCGATGCCCGGAGCATGCGGTCGGCATTCGGGCGCTCGAGCACATGCAGCAGCATATCCTTCGCTGCCCCGATATTGTCGGAAAACTCCCATATGCCCCAGAAAAACGGCGCGCCGGCACGAAACCGACCGCGCGGCCCCGCGGGCGCATCATGGTGCCAGAGATGCTGCGCCACCTCCGGATTATCGCGCCGCGCCACTGCCCATGCCGATGGCGGGTTGAAAATGGACGAACCGCGCCCGGAAATGATCCAGCGATTGTTACCTGCATCGTCCCACGCATAGATACCCGCGTCCATCACCGAGGTCAGGCGCGAAACATAGTCCAGAACCTCCCGGGTCGCGTCAGAATTCACCGTGATATCGCCGTCGGCATTGATCAGGTCCGCGCCATAGGCGGCAAACAGCGACGCCAGCCATTGATTGCCGTCGGGAACCGGCGCGATCGGCGCGCCGAATGGCGCGTCCGCCTTGTGCAACGCAATCGCCGCTTCCAGAAACCGCTCCCAGGTCCACTCCGCGGTCAGTGCCGGGTCGCGGTCCGGGCCGGCGGGGAACATCGCCCGTAGGTCAATTCCCGCATGGCGCTCATACAAGTCCAGCCGCGATACGGCCGCATAGGACGGCGACCCCGTCGGCGCCGGCGACGCCCGCCATACCCCGTCGAGATGCGCCAGAAACTCCACTGACGGCACAAAGCCGCCGTGCCGCGCCTGAATCTCGGCTATGACATCGTCGACCGGGACAAGGGTGGCGCGGAAGATCGATGGCATCCACAGCGGCACGCAATAGATGTCGTGTCCCGTGCGGGCGCGTGATTCCGCCTGCGCCGTGAGCAGCAGCTTGTTGCCGATCGAAGTGATGAAATCGACCGAAACATCGACATTGTTGGCCGCGCCCCATTCCAGGCACACTTGTTCCATCACCGCATTGGCGCCGGGCACCCAATGGTCCCACAACCCCAGCGACAGCGAACCGGCGGAGTGCGCCGTCTTGACCCAGGGTGCGGCGATGCCGGCCGCTGCTGCAGCCGCCCCGCGTCCCAGAAATCTGCGCCGCGACAGTCCCGTTGAAGCCATGTCGTCCTCCCCTATGAGCGGCCGCCCGCGCGCTCGCGGCGCCGCCCCTTACAATGTTTCGACCAGCTTGCGCATACCCTCGCCGATTTTCGTCAGCCCCGACTGCAGAAGGAAGCGGTCCCAACCGATACAGAAATGCCGCACACCCAGGTCGATATAGCGCTTGGCCTGTTCCGGTTCCGCAATTTCCCAGCGTGGTTGAATGCCGTATTCTAGGGACTTGGCGATCAGGCGCTCCTCGAACGGGCGAATTTCCGGCGTTCCCATCAATCCCGGCTGGCCGCGCGAGAAACCGAAATCTGCCGGCCCCCATTGGGTCATCGCCACGCCGTGCTCGCGCGCTTCCGCCAGTACCGCGTCGATATTCTCCATCGCCGCGTCCTTTTCGATCATGATCGCCAGCAATATCCCTTCCAGATCTTCCAGATAGACGTCCGGTCGATAGCTGCCGAAACCGGGGCGGCGCAGCTTGACCCCCATCAGCCCGCGCGTTCCCGGTGTATCGGGGCGAATGGCGCGGTGACACGCCGCCACGTCGTCCGGCGTGCGCACATCGGTAAACAACACCGCCTTGAAACCGGCGCCAAGCGCGGCTTGTGCCCAGAAGCCCTGCGCTTCCTGGTCCAGCTTGATCATCAGCGGTAGATTGCCGCATTGGCCGGCGCGCGCAAGGTGATACAGCCCCGCCATGTCGAATGTCGAATATTCGGCGCAGAATTCGCCATAATCGAACAGACCGCTATCGCCGATGATTTCCGCAATATCGGGATCGGACGAAAGAAAATGCGTCCCCACGGTCGGCTTGCCGGCGGTAAATTTTTCGTGCAGTTGATTGCCCATGATCATCGGGGCGGGTCCTTCGGGTGCAAGGGTCAGAATGCCCGACATTAGGCCCCCGCCGCACCCACGGCAACGGGAAAGGCATCTCATGGCACTATCAGATTACGCCACCGCGCTTGTGACGGGCGCTTCGTCCGGCATCGGCCTTGCGTCCGTGCGCGCATTGTGCGCCGCCGGCCTCGAAGTCACGGCAGTGGCGCGCCGCCGCGACCGTCTCGAGGCACTGGCCCGGGAAACCGGCGCGAAACCCCTCATACTCGACTTGTGCGATACCGACGCGCTCTATGCCGCGCTCGAGCCGCTTGAAATCGACGTCCTCGTCAACAATGCCGGCCTCGGACGCGGCATGGCGGACTTCCTCGCCGCCGAACGCAATGACATAGACCTCACCATCGACACCAATGTCACCGCGTTCCTGCATTGCCTGCGCGCCATCCTGCCGGGCATGAAAGCGCGGGGCCGCGGCCATGTGATCAATATCGGATCAGTCGCCGGGCTGTATCCGCTGCGTTCGCCGATTTACGGCGCCTCCAAGGGCGGGGTGCGCCGCGCCTCCCAAAACCTCCGCATCACCCTCGCCGGCAGCGGCGTGCGCGTAACGGAAATCTGCCCCGGGCGCGTGGTCACGGAATTCCTCATCTCCGCCGAGGGCGAGGAAGCCGCCCGCCGGACCTACGGTGCATTCCACGAATTGCAGCCGGAAGACATCGCCGACGCGATCCTCTACGCCGTCGACGCGCCATGGCGTGTCAACGTGTCCACTATCGAAATCGTTCCTACCGAGCAGGCGTTCGGCGGGATCAGCATAACCCCTGTCGCGGGCTGAGGCGTATGCCGCGTCTCGCGGCCTTGCTCAGCCCCGGCCGGGAGGCACGCCGTGCCGCGTGCCCTCGCCCGGTGTGATGAACAATGCGCGGGTGAGGGACCGCGGGCGGGCGCAATGCCAGACGCCCTTCGGCACGACGACATAGTGACCGGGAGTGGACAAGCGCACAATCCGTTCTCCGCCCCCGGTCCACAGGACGAAATCAACATCTCCGGAAAGGAGATAGACCATCTCGTCGCCATGAGGGTGCATTTCCCATTCCGGCCACGGTTCGCTGAAATCATGCTGTGAGACCAGCACGCAACCCGAAAAGCCGTTGAACGCCTGGTCCAGCTCCGCGTAGAAACCCGGCGTCGCCGTCTTTACCGTTGCTTCGAGGGTCGGTCTGAAAACAACGCGGGCATCCTCCAATGCGTGCGGGCCGGGGTCATGCGCTGCCACGGTTTTCGTCTCTCCCGAACCGGCGCTGTCCCTCAACCGTTGATATCGCAGCCGAGAAAATTCCGCCCCTGCTGACGACACGCCTCCAGAACCGTAAAGGAACCAGCGGCGGGGTCTATCACGATATCATCGCAATTCGTCACTGCGGCTATGAGCGCACTCTGCAAATGCACCGGCTTCGGATGCACGCCGCCCCGCCGCTTCACCGACTCCTGCCAGACATCGGGAATATTGTGAAGCTTCCACACGCCCTTGGCTCGGCGCGGACCCTTTTGCAGCACCAGAAGATGCTCGCTCTTGCGCCGCGAGCGATACCCCATGCCTATGCGCTGCTTGTCCCAGGTGATCATATCCACGATTTCCAGCGCCGTACCGTCAAGCCAGTCATGAACGCCGTTGCAAAGATGAAACTTGTCCACCCAGAGAAACAAATGCCCGCTGGCCATCAGGATACGCTCGATGCCACGGACGAAATCGGGGATTTGCTCGGTCATTTGCGGCAGCGCCGACCGCCGGTGCGCCCGCGTGCTGCCCTCATTTCCGTAGGACAGATGATCAAGCACGCCGCGATATTGCGGGTCCAGAAACGCAACCGGGAAGGTATTTTCGGGCAGACTGGCAAGAAGATCCAGCCCATCCATTTTCAGCCGCGTATTCAGCGGCAAATGCTCCGGCAGCACAGCATTCGGTTGAACAACAGAACGCGCTGCCGAATACACCGACTCCCCTACTGCCGCTGCGCTGTAACGAGCCTCTTCAAACATGTCGGCCGGTCCACCGAAAACTCCGTGTGCAGTTCAAAGCCTCGCACAATGACCGGTCGCCATATTTCACGACAACATCCCGCCGCCAAAACCAGTTTATTGACCACTGCTGTCAATCTCTTACCATATCACAAGGCTATTTCAAGTTACTACAAATAATTTTCTTTGCGCCGCTGCAGTGCTCACACTCCCGCTGCAGCAGAACTCCAGGCATGATCCACCCCGGCCGGAACCGCAGCCTCGGCCCGCCGCAAGCCGGCATCTTCCAGGCGGTGACGGATCAGCGAAAGATGTTCGCGCCCCCAGAAGATTTCGCCGTTCAGGACATAGGTCGGCACGCCGAAAATCCCCGCCGCTTCGGCTTGTTCCTGAATGCGGTCATGCGCTTCGCGCCCCGGCCCCGCGGCCCATGCCGCAAAACCTTCGGCGTCCGCTCCCAACTCTGCCAGCACGCCGGACATGACCGCCATATCCTCGATATCCAGTTCCCGCCGCCAGAACTGTTCGTAGACGCGATCGAGATAGGCATCCAGAACACCGGCCTGCGAGGCGTACAGCAATCCGATATGCGCCAGCGATGAATCCCAGATCTTGCGCGGCCCGCGCAGGGTCAGGCCTTGCAAATTCGCGTAGCGCCGCGCGTCCATATAGCTGTAGCGGACGCGCCGCCACTGGTGCGGGCTGCGGTTTTCCGCTACCACCCGGCCGTCGGCATCGACTTCCGCGCTTCCCAGAAAATCAGGAATGTCCAACGTGTAGGGCAGCCAGTTCAGCGTTACCCGATAATCCCGTTCCAGTTCCCGCGCCGGCGCGACGGCAAGAAACGCATAGGGACTCTTGATATCCGTATAAAGGTCGATCGTTTTCTCGGTCATTCCGCTGTTTTGCCTCAGATATAGGTTTTGACAATTCCGCCGTCGACGCGCAGTGCGGCGCCGTTGGTGGCCGTCGACGCGGGGCTGCACACATAACAAACCAAATTGGCCACTTCCTCCGGCGTCGCATAACGCCGCAACAGCGAGGAGGGACGCCGCAGCCGGAACACATCTTCCTTTACGTCGTCCAGTGTCCGCCCTTCGTCCGCCGCCCGCTGCGCCAGCCGCCCCTCGCTCGTCTCCACAAGCGTCGGACCGGGCAACACCGAGTTCACTGTCACCCCCGTACCGGCGGTGGTTTCCGCCAACCCGCGCGAAACGGCAAGCTGCGCCGCCTTGGAAAACCCGTAATGGATCATTTCCGGCGGAATGAATACGCCTGACTCGCTGGATACGAACACAATCCGGCCCCAGCCGCGTTCGATCATGCCGCGCAGATAGTGCCGCGCCAGGCGCACACCGCTCATCACATTGGTCTGGAAATAGGCTTCCCAGTCTCCGTCGGTAATCTCGTCAAACGGCTTGAACTCATAAATTCCGGCGTTGTTCACCAGAATATCGACTTGCCCGTGGGCCTCTTTCACCGCGTCGCAGCCGGCTGCCATTGCCAGATCGCCCGCCGCACCGGCAAACCGCGCGTCCGGTACCGCCGCGCGCGCCCGTTCCACTGCGGTTGCTACAGACTCCTCGGTGCGTCCGTGCAGTACTACCTCCGCGCCCATGCCGGCAAGTCCCAGCGCCGTCGCGAAACCGATCCCCCGCGTCGACCCCGAAACCAGTGCTGTCCGCCCTTCCAGATTCAGGTCCATCATCCCTTATCCCTCTGAGCTGCGTCCGCATCCGGCCCAAACGGGCGGTCGCCTTCCAGCGTCACGCGGTGCATCACGCGGCGCTGGCCGTGATAATCGTTGATCGGATTATGCTGAACGCAGCGATTGTCCCAAAAGGCCAGGGCGCCTTGCGTCCAGCGAAACCGGCAGGTGAATTCCGGCCGCGTCTGATGACGGAAAAGATAGTCCAGCAGAGGCGCGCTTTCTTCTTCCGTCCAGCCGGCAAACCGCTGTGTATGCGCGAAATTGACATAGAGCGCCTGCCGCCCCGTCTCAGGATGCTCCCGCACGACCGGATGTTCTGCGGACAGTGCCAGCGGCTCCGGCTCTCCCCCCAACGACCGCGTGCGGTCGGTCCGCGTTGCCGCAGCCGCTGCCTTGTCCGAGACATTGACCGCCCGCAGCCCGCACAAGGTGCGTTTCAGCCCGTCCGACAGGGCTTCATAGGCCAGATACATATTGGCGAACATCGTATCCCCACCGGCCGCCGGCACGCGCCTGGCATGAAGCATCGTCCCCAATGGCGGATTTTCCTGATATGTCGTGTCCGAATGCCACAGGCCGCCGAAATTGACCTGCTCGTCCTCTCGTTTGATCACCGGAACAACCAGCGGCTCGTCCTCCAGCCCCTTGCTGAACGGGTAGGGGATCGGAGTACCGAACCTTCGCGCCGCTGCCACGAACTGCGCCGGTTCCAAATCCTGGCCGCGGAAGAAAATCACCAGATGATCAAGAAATGCACGGCGAATATCACGCACCGTGTCGGCGGCCAGCGGCTGCCCAAGGTCGACACCGGCGATCTCGGCTCCCAGCGCGCCGGCGATCGGCGCCACCCCCGGCGCAGTCACGCCACCCCCGCCGCCGCGCCCAGCGTCGGCCCGATTTCGTCATGAAGCACCAGGTCCGCCTCGGAGTCGAGGTCCGTTGCCTCGCGGTTCAGAATGACCAGGCACGCGCCGCCGCGCTGCGCCATCAGCGGAAACCCGGCAGCCGGAAAAACCACCAGCGATGAACCGATCGCAAGAAACAGATCGCATTCCTCGGTAACCCGCTCCGCTGCCGCCATCGCCGCTTCCGGCATTGCCTGGCCGAACGAAATGGTTGCCGCCTTGACAATACCGCCGCACACCTCGCAGGACGGAAGGTGCCCCTGCGCGCGGAACGCGGCGCGGATCGGCTTCAGTTCGCAGCGCGCGCCGCAATCCAGGCAAGCGGCATAAGTGCCGTTGCCGTGCAGTTCGATCACCCGCTCCGCCGGCACCCCGGACGCCTGATGCAGCCCGTCGATATTCTGCGTGATGACGGCAGTCACCGGTCCTTCGGCGACCAGATGCGCAACGGCGCGGTGCCCCCGGTTCGGTGCCGCCTGCGCGATTACCAGGTCAATCTCGAATTTCCGCCGCCAATATTCGCGCCGCATTGCCTCGGACGCCAGAAATTCCTGAAACTGTATCGGTCGATATTTGTCCCAGATGCCCCCGGGCGAGCGAAAATCCGGTATTCCCGACTCGGTGCTGATGCCGGCGCCGGTAAACACCACAGCCCGCTTGCTCTCTGCCAGCAACCGCGCAAGCTGTGACGCCCCGCTGCGATCCACACTATTCATATTTGCGCCGGTCTTCTATCACCAGGCCGTCATCCGGTAATGTTCCCGCCTTCGCGAACGCCACCTCGCCGCGCAGCTTGCACATGGCCTGCATCGACTCCGCAATGCGGGCGCGCAGCGCATCACCGCCCGGCGCGTTAAGTTCGCAGTGCAGCACCATGCGGTCGGCCTGGTCGGGATTGTCGATGATCAGCCGCGCCTTCGCGATCTCCGGGTGCCGCGACGCGGCCTGGCTGACCTGAATCGGGTGAACGAACATGCCGCGCACCTTGGTGGTCTGGTCCGCACGGCCCATCCAGCCCTTGATGCGTACATTGGTGCGCCCGCACGGCGAACGCCCCGGCAGCACCGCCGACAAATCGCCGGTGGCGAAACGGATCAGCGGATAATCGGGGTTGAGCACACTGACCACCACTTCGCCGACTTCACCTTCAGCCACCGGCTCTCCGGTTCCCGGCGCGACGATTTCCAACACCACGCCCTCATCGATGATCATGCCTTCCAGGGCCGGGGATTCATAGGCGATGAGGCCGATATCGGCGGTGCCGTAGGATTGCGCGACCGCCACCCCGCGCTCCTGAAACTGCCGGCGCAGGCTGGGCGGCAGCGCTTCTCCCCCGACTGCGGCTTTGACAATCGATGACAGGTCCATTCCCGCCGCCTCGCCGCGTTCAAGGAGAATGCGCAAGAAGGACGGAGTGCCCACATAGGCATTGGGGCGGATGTCGTGAATAGCGCGAAGTTGCTGTTCGGTATTGCCGACGCCGCCCGGTACCACGGCGCAGCCGCAGGCATGGGCGCCGCTTTCCATCATGTGCCCCGCCGGCGTCAGATGATAGGCGAACGTGTTGTAGGCAATGTCGCCCGGACGCAGACCGGCAGCGTAAAACGCCCGGCCCATGCGGAAATAGTCGCGGCGCGGCATTCCCGGTTCATATATCGGTCCGGGTGAGGCAAATATCCAGCCCAGCGAACCCGCCGGCCGCGTCGTCAGCCCGCCCAGCGGCCGCGCCGTTTCCTGCAGGGCGGTCAGTTCTGATTTGCGAATGACAGGCAGTGCCGCCAGCGCCGCCCTGTCCGTCACTGCCGCCGCATCCACCTCGTCGAGAATGTTGGCCCAGGCTGCGCTGTGTGCTTTTGCGTGGTCGATCTGTTGCCGCAATGCCGCAAACAGCGCCTGTTCCCGCTCTTCGGGGTCGCGGATTTCCAGATCGTCATAATAGTCGCCGCGCCCGGCCATCCCGCCGCCTCCTGCTTCCGCCCTGACCTTGGTTATCTGGTAACTCTACCCACCATGCCGGTCAAGCGCGTCGCCTTGTCATTGCTTCCAGGTCCGAAACTGCTTCCCGAGTTTCAGCCCCTGGTCCTGATAAGAAGAACCGATTGCCGCGCCATAAAGCCGGTCGGGCACATCCGCCAGCTTCTCGAACCGCAGCCAGCCGATAATCTGCCCCTGTTCGAGTACGAACGGCACATCATGCGACCGCACTTCCAGCACCGCCTTCGCCCCGGGGCCCGGCCCATAGCCGAACCCGGGATCAAAAAACCCCGCATAATGCACGCGGAACTCCCCCACCATCGTGTCATAGGCGACCATTTCCGCCGCCGCCGAGGGCGGAATTCGCACCCGTTCCGCCGTCGCCAGAATGTGAAAATCATTGGGGTCGAGCACGACATGCCCGCTGTCGCGCGGCGTGATCGGCTCCCAGAAATCGCGCGGGTCGTAGCGGTCGCGGCAATCGATATCGATCAGGTCGGCATGTTTGCGTGCGCGAAAGCCGGCAATTCCCGCACCGGCGTCGAGATCAAGCGTCAGCGCGATGCGGTCTTCGCGGAGCAGCGCCGCCCCCGCCGGGTGTTCGATCAACGGAATTCGCGATTGCAGCCGCTGTAATTCAACATGCGGCATTGGCGGCGTGCCGCGCCGCAATCGCAACTGGCAGAGCCGCGAGCCGGTGCGCGCCAATACCGAAAAGGTGCGCGGCGCAATTTCCGCATAAAGCGGCCCGTGATAGCCCCCCGGAATGCGGTCGAAGACGGTGGCGTTGTCCGTGATCAGCCGCGTGAAGACATCCAGCCGCCCGGTCGAGCTTTTCGGATTTGCCAGTCCTGTCAGTTCGCGTGGCAGGCTCACCTTCTCTTGCAGCTCGACGATATAGACGCATCCTTTCTCCAGCACCGCCCCGCCGCCGAGATCGATCCGGTGCATGCCATGTTCATCAATCTTCCGCGCCACTGTGGTTCCGCTGCCGGGAAGAAAGCTCGCCCGCACCCGCCACGCTGCCGCGCCCAGCCGCAGGTCGAGACTGGCCGGCTGAAGCTGATCATCCCCGATTGCCTGTTCCGCCGGAAACGCCCCGTCCCCGATCAACCGCACCAGCGCCTGCCGCGGCAATATCCCGGTAGCCCCCCGCACCGACACCGCCGCATTGTCATCACTCCCCGGAAACAACGTCGCCGCCACCGCCGCCTCGCACCCCTTGTTACCCATCTGCCGTCACAATAACGGGTTTTCCCGCCCCGCGCGCTTGTACAGCGCGATAATCAACTTGAGGGAGGCTCTCGTAATTTGATTTCTTGTTTTCCTTGGTTGATTTGTCGGTTTTGTGGGGATGAAAGAGTCGGTGGAACTACGGATCAGGTGGGGAAAACGGTTCCCGACAGCGGTTGGAGAGCCTGAAACGGTTCACAGGGCACATAGGCCCCCCGTGTTCGGCATTCTATTGAACCCTGTCGCAGCAGAGGGGCCGGTGGTTCGCCCGCAGCCAGACAAGCCGGCGCAGGTTGTACACCAGGTTCATCATGCCGATCTTGAAGCGTGCCCGGACCATGCCGATAGTCCTGACCCGCTTGCCGCCCATCGCTTCGTGTTGAGCAAAGACATGTTCGACGACCGCGCGCACCTTCGAACGCTTGCGGTTGGCTTCCTGGGAGCGCACAGGCAAGGGGCGGTTGCGATGCCCCTTGCGGTGAATGTGGCTGCGCCAGCCTCGTTCGGCCAGCAACGCCTCATGGTGGCGACTGCTGTAGGCACTGTCGGCCCAGACGGCGCCACTGGTATTCGTCTCATCAAGCACCTGTTCGAACATCTTGCTGTCGTGACACGCCGCATCGCTCGCCTCCCAGCGACGGACAAGACGATACGCACGGTCCACGCTGATGTGGTTCTTGTATCCGTAATGGGTTTCATTTCTCTTGCGCGTCCAGCGTGCGTCGGTGTCCTTGTGACGGCGCTTCTTCTGCGACCATTCGGACGGAACCTTCCCCGCCTTCACCTGTGCGTTCTCGTCGCGGCTGTTGCGTTGACGCGGCGCCTTCACAAAGCTCGCATCCACGATCTGTCCCCTGCGCGCCACATAGCCCTGGCCCTCGATCTGCGAGGACAGTTCCGAAAACAGGCTGTCAAACGCCTCGGCGAGTTTCAGGTTCTCCCGAAACCGCCAGATGGTCTTTGCATCGGGCACCGTATCCTCGGGATGCAGCCCCAGGAACCGGGCGAACGAATAGCGGTCCCGGATCTGGAACTCCGTCTGGTCGTCGCTCAGGTTGTACATTTACTGCAAGACCAGAACCCGGAACATGAGAACCCGGTCGTATTCCCTGCGACCGGCATTGCTCTTGCGCGGCTTCGACAGTGCCGCGTCCAGCGCCGGGCGAAACCCTTCCCAGTTCACAGAACCGGACAGCTTCGCCAACGGATCGCCCAATCCGTCAAGCTTTGCGAACCGTTCTTCAAGATCGAAAAAACCCGGCAGGCCCATCAAATCCGCCTCCCGAGACAACAACCCGGATTATACCACATAAATGAGAAAAGTGGGCGATTCTGAGAGCCTCCCTGATAATAACGCGAGCCCGGTGCCTTCAGGGGATCGGCATTTCGGCGGCGATCAGCCGCCTGGGCCGCGTTCCCGCCAGCACCCATTGCCTATCTGTGCCGCAACGCCTGCTATTCGTCCACCAGCCACTCGCGCACCGCTGCTTCATCCCACTCGATGCCGCTGCCGGGGCGGTCGGCAAGAACTGCGTGGCCGTCCTGAATCTTCAGCGGATGCATTAGGATGGGCAACGCCCAATTCACATATTCCAGATAATGCGCTGTCGGGGTCACTGCCAGGAGATGTGCCGAAACCTCCGGCATCAGATGGCTGGAGACGCGAATGCCTGCCGTCTCCGCCAGAGCGGCGGCTCGCAGCCAGCCCGTCACGCCGCCGATGCGCTCGAAATCCGGCATCATGTAATCCGCCGCCTTCGCTGCAATGGCGTCCGCCATGTCGCGCGGGCCGTGAAAATTCTCGCCGACCTGGATCGGGGTTGCGACTTCCGCCGCGATCTTCGCATTGCCGGCAAAGTCGTCATAGATGATCGGCTCCTCGATCCACAGCAGCCCTTCGCCGTCAAACGCCCGCCCGCGCCGGATCGCTTCCATCACATCCAGCGACTGGTTGAAGTCGCAGGGCAGCGCAACATCGGGGCCGACCGCATCCCGCACCGCCCGCAGCACCGCAAGGTCCTCCGCCAGCGTGTCGCGCCCGACACGGACTTTGGCAGCGCCGAAATTGCCCTCGGCAAGAAGCTCTTGCGCTTCTGCCGCCGCCGCCTCAGGCGGAATAATGCCGAGGCCGTTCGAGTTATAGGCCGGGATCGGGTCCAGCGTACCGCCCAGCAGCCGCGCCAGCGGCAGCCCGGCCGCCCGCGCCAGCGCATCCCAGCAAGCCGCGTCGAAACCGGACAGCGCCATCATCGACAGGCCGGCATGGCCGTACAATGTCAACCCCTTGCGAACCTGATCCCACTGCACCGCCGGGGCCACGGGCTGCCCCCGCAGCATCTCCGCGATTTCCGCCAGCATCCCGGCAATATACGGTGCCGCCTGCTGTCGATACAGAAACAGATACGCATGGCCCGTAACGCCCTGGTCGGTTTCCAGGTCGATCAACATCAGGGGCGCGCGCTCGAATGTCGCAACCTTGGCGATCAGCGGCCGCTTCATCGGCACGACGACGGCGCGCGTTCGCACGCCGCGAATGGTCAGGGCGGGAGTATGCATCCAGAAATATCCTTGCCGGGGCGGCGACCCCTGCTAATAGGTGGCCCGGCCGCCGGAAATATCATACACCGCGCCGGTGGAGAAACTGATCTCCTCCGACGCCAGCCAGGCCGCCAGCGCCGCCACTTCCTCCGGCCGACCGACACGCCCCATCGGAATCTTCGACAACAGATAGGCTCGCTGCTCCGGCGTGTTTTCCGCCAGAATGGCAGTCTCCACCGCCGCCGGCGCAATCGCATTGACAATCACGCCTGTCCCTACCGTCTCCTTGCCCAGCGACTTTGTGAGCGCAATCACCCCGGCCTTGGACGTGCTGTAATGCCCGTGATTGGGGTTCCCCTCCTTGCCGGCAATCGAGGCGATATTGACGATGCGGCCATAGCCCGCGGAAATCATGTGCGGTACGACGGCGCGGCAGCACAGGAACGTGCCGGTGAGATTCACATCCATCATGCGCTGCCACTCATCCAGCGGTATCTCCCAGACCTTGCGGTTGGCGCCGTTGATCCCGGCATTGTTAACCAGCACATCAATGCTCCCGAAAGCCTCGAGAGTGCCGGCCGCTGCATCCGCAACCGCCCGCTCATCGGCAATGTCGGCCGTAAATCCGACAGCGTCGGGAAGCGTTTTCCGCGCTGTATCAAGCGCCGCGGGCCGGCTGTCCCACAATGCCACGCGCGCACCGGACACCGTGAGACGGTCGGCAATGGCCAGCCCGATGCCCGCACCGCCGCCCGTCACCACGGCCGTCCGACCCTCAAGGTCGATCCTGTTCATGCAAAACTCCTGTCCCGGCTATGAAGTGCCGCCGTGTGTATCACGGGGGCCCGCCCCTGTCCCGCGGCGGGTAGTGTTTCGCCTGCTGTACGCTCGAAAAAAGCAGGATATACCCTTGCAAAATCGCCAATATTCCGGTATTGTCCACGCGGTCGAAGCAGTCAGCCTTGCCGTGTCCGAAGGGCGGGAAACCCGCAGATATGCCGGGAAATCCCCGCGAATCCCGGCAAATCCCACTTTGGCGGCCTTTGTTCGTTCTACCACCCGCCACGTTGACGGATTCGGTGCTGTCCTGTATCATGGTACAATAAAGTGCGTGTCGGGTTGTGTCAGGCAGGGAGGAGATCAATGAGTCTCGGACAGCTTCGGGCGCTCCCGGGGGCGCTTGCGTTTTTCCTTCTTCCCCTGCCGGCATTCGCGCAGGAATCCGGCCTGAGCGCGGGCGATACCGCCTGGATCATCACCGCCAGCGCACTCGTGCTATTCATGACCCTGCCGGGCTTGGCCATGTTCTATGCGGGCTTGGTGCGGTCGCAGGCCGTGCTCTCGGTCATCATGCAATGCCTCGCCATAGCCTGTCTGGCAAGCGTTCTGTGGCTGGTGGTCGGCTACAGCCTCGCATTCGGCGACAGCGCCGGCGGCATTGTCGGTAATCTGGGCAAGGCCTTTTTCGTCGGCGTCACCTCCGATGTCCTGTCCGGATCCATACCGGAAATCGTCTTTGCCGTCTTCCAGATGACTTTTGCCATCATTACCCCCGCCCTCATCATCGGCGCCTATGTCGAGCGCATAAAATTCACCGCTGTGCTCATCATCAGCGGTGCATGGCTGCTGCTGGTCTACGCGCCTGTGTGCCATTGGGTATGGGGCGGCGGCTGGCTGGGTGACCTCGGGGTCCTGGACTTCGCGGGTGGCCTGGTGGTTCACGCAACTGCCGGCGTCTCTGCCCTCGTGATTGCCGCGCTGCTCGGCTCGCGGCGCAGTTTCCCCAATCAGATTCATCCACCGCACAGCCCCGGCATGACCGCCATCGGCGCCGCAATGCTGTGGGTGGGATGGTTCGGTTTTAATGGCGGCAGCCAGCTTGCGGCAGACGGCGGGGCAGGCATGGCCATCGCAGTTACCCACATCTCGGCCTCTACCGCCGCCATCGTGTGGGCCGGCATCGAATGGATCAAGTTCGGCAAGACATCGCTGGTCGGCGCCGCGACAGGCGTCATCGCCGGCCTTGCCAGCATCACCCCCGCGTCGGGCTTCGTTGGCCCCATAGGCGCCCTCGTCATCGGCGCTGCCGCCGGCATCATCTGCTTCTACGCGGTCGAACTCGTCAAATCACGGATGAAAATCGACGACTCGCTGGATGTGTTCGCGGTTCACGGCATCGGTGGCCTGCTCGGCATCCTCCTGGTGTCGTTCCTCGCGCCGGTGTTCCTCGGCGGTGGCGGCCTGGCCGAGGGCGTAAGCGTCGGACAGCAATTCGGCGTGCAGGTCATCGGAGCTATCGCGACCGTCGTCTGGTCCGTCGTAGCGACCTGGGTGATCGTGAAAGTCACCGGTGTCCTTACCTCCGGTATCCGCGTGGATGAGGAAGACGAACTTCTCGGACTCGATCTCGCCACTCACGGCGAACGCGGGTACGATCTCTGACAGACAACGGCAGGTTGGTAACCCATGAAACTGGTCAAGGCGGTCATCAAGCCGCACAAGCTGGACCCGGTGCACGAAGCACTGGTACAAATCGGTGTTCCTGGCCTTATCGCCAGGGAAATCAAGGCGTTCGACCGACAGATGGGCCATTCGGAAATCCACCGCGGTACGCAGTATTCGGTTGCGTTCATGCCCATGGTGGAAATTGAGGCCGCCGTCGCCGACGGCTTGGTCGAAGAAGTGGTGGAAGCCATCCGCCAAAAGGCGGATACGAAAAGCGCAGGCGACGGCAAGATATTGATCGGCGATCTGTCCGACGCACTGCGTATCCATACCGGAGAAACCGGCGAAGCCGCGCTCTGAACGCGCTGCCGGCACAACACGCGGATTGCCGGTCATGACGACCGGGCGGAACTGCTCAAGGGAGGATGGTAACTAAATATGGACGTGAACACCGAGCGCGAAGGCAACGCGTTGATCGTGAAAGTGGAGGGCCGCGTGGATGGCGCTAATGCGCGCGAGTTCGAAGAACAGCTTAATGCCGCCGTCTCAGGCGACGACGGCAGCGTGATCGTCGATCTCGAAGGACTCTCCTATATCAGCAGCGCCGGATTGCGCGCGATCCTGCTCGTCACCAAGAGCCTCAAGCAGCGCAGCACACAATTCTCCATCTGCTCCCTTAACCCCTCCGTCAGCGAAGTCTTCCAGATCTCCGGCTTCGACAAGATCATCACGGTCCATCCCTCGCGCGCAAACGCCGTGCAAGCTGCCGGCGGCTGACTCCCGCCGCCCACCTGAGCGGAATGATGTCGCCCGATCATGGATCGGGCGACGCGCGCGTCTGTGCCTTGCCCGACGCGGCTGCGAGCCTGCGGCTCGGCGCGGCCGTTGCTGCTTCCGCCCGCGCCGGCGACCTCATCGCACTCCATGGCGGCCTTGGCGCCGGAAAAACAACCTTCGCACGCGGCTTCCTCCGCGGCCGCGGCGTGACCGAAGATGTCCCCAGCCCCACCTTCACGCTCGTCCAGATCTATGAACCACACTCCGGCCCGGTCTGGCATTGTGACCTCTATCGCATCGACCGCCCCGAAGACATCCGCGAACTCGGCATAGAGGAAGCGCTGGACGAAGCGGTGGTACTCGTCGAGTGGCCCGACCGCATGGACCCTTTGCCGCCCGTGCCGCGGCTCGATATACGCCTCTCCTTCGCCGGAGCGGGGCGACGTGCCCGGCTCCAGGCGCACGGCGAATGGACCACCCGCCTGCCTGCCATGACCCATGAACCCTGAGCGGACCGCACAAATCTCCGCGTTTCTCGACGCCGCCGGTTGGGGCAATGCGGAGCGTCTTCCCCTCGCCGGCGACGCATCCTTCCGCCGCTATGAACGACTCACGCTGGGATCATCCCGCGCCGTATTGATGGACGCCCCGCCGCCGCAGGAAGACGTACGCCCGTTTTGCGCCATAGCGCGCCATTTGCGCGCTCAGGGCTACAGCGCCCCGCGCATCTGCGCCGAGGACGCCGCGACCGGCCTTCTGGTGATAGAGGACCTCGGCGACAACACCTACAGCCGTGTGCTCGACTCCGGTGCCCCCCCGGCGCCCCTTTACTCTGCCGCAGTCGCCGTGTTGTCGGACCTGCACCGCCAACCCGCGCCCGCCGGTGTCGCGGCTTACGATGAAGCCGCCTGCCTCACCGAGGTCGACTTGTTGCTCGACTGGTTTCTGCCGGCTGCGGGCATCACCGATGCCGACAAACTTCGCTCCGCTTATCACGCGGCCTGGTGCGCCGTGCTCCCGTCCGCGTGGACCGACGCGCCAGTACTCGTCCTGCGTGACTACCACGCGGACAACCTTATGTGGCTCCCTGACCGCCCCGGCCTCGCGCGGGTTGGCCTTCTCGACTTTCAGGACGCGCTGGCAGGCTCCCCCGCTTACGATCTCGTATCACTGCTCGAAGACGCCCGACGCGACGTGCCGCCCGCCCTGACCGAAGCCATGCTCGCCCAATATGTCAGTGCCTTGCCCGCGAGTGCCGATCCGCACGCCTTCCGCGACGCCTATGACGTGTTGGGGGCGCAGCGCAACGCAAAGATCGTGGGGATTTTCACCCGCCTGTGGAAGCGTGACGGCAAACCCGCCTATCTCGACATGATACCCCGTGTCTGGCGCTTGCTGGAAGACGATCTCGCCCGCCCTCCGCTTGCCCCGGTGCGTGCGTGGTTCGATCGCCATGTACCGCCGCCCTTGCGGCGAGCGCCCACTCCATGACGGTACCTGCTCGCGCCATGGTGCTGGCAGCAGGCCGTGGCGAGCGCATGCGGCCCCTGACGGACACCATCCCCAAGCCGTTGGTCCGCGTCGCCGGCCGCGCCATGCTCGACCGGACACTCGATACGCTGGCGGCCGCCGGAGTCGCTGACGCCGTGGTCAATGTCTGGCACCTCGCCGGGCAGATCGAAACCCACCTTGCCGACCGCACGGCGCCGCGTATCACCGTCTCGCGGGAAGCATGCCTCCTGGACACCGGCGGCGGCATCGCTCATGCCCTGCACCGTTTCGACGGCGCCCCGTTCTGTGTGGCCAACAGCGATGTGGTGGTGTTTGACGGAGTCGAACCGGTATGGAAAAGGCTCGCCCGGGCATGGAACGACTCCGCCATGGACGCTTTGCTGCTGCTCGCGCCTGCCGCCAGCGCATTCGGGTATGACGGCCCCGGCGATTTCCAGTTCTCCCGCGACGGCCGCCTCCGCCGCCGCGAAGAGCGCGAAATCGCTGCCTTCGTCTATACCGGTTGTCAAATTATGCACCCGCGGCTATTTGCCGCCGCGCCGCCCGGCCCCTTCTCGCTCAACCTGCTCTTCGACCGCGCTCTCGCGGCAGACCGCCTGGGTGCCATCGTCCATGACGGAGCATGGTTCCACGTCGGCACGCCGGGAGCGCTGCATGCGGTGGAAAAAGCCATCGCGCAACTGTGCTGATGGGCGCTGTTCTCACCATTCCCGCCACCGCGAACTTCATCGACCTGCTGGCGGAAAAGCTCTTGGCCGACGCCGGCGGCGATCCGCTGGCGCTCGCTCGGGCGCGCGTGTTCCTTCCTACCCAGCGGTCCGTGTGGGCCTTGCAGGAGGCGCTCGTGCGCCGCGGTGGCGCCGTGCTCATGCCCGCCATCCACCCGTTGGGCGATCTCGACGACTCCGATGACGAGGAAGAAGAAAACACAGGCATCGCCGCGCGCGCAGCTATCCCCCCGCGCATTGAGCCTTTGGAGCGCCATCTCCTGCTTGCCGAACTGGTGCGGCGCTGGCGCAGGGCCGAGCCGGATACCCGCGATACCGCGCCAACGCCGGTTGTCGGCACTTTACGCCTCGCGGCCGCGTTGGCGAGGCTGCTCGACGAAATGCAGATTGCACGGCTGGATTACTCCGCTTTCGATACGTTGGTGCCCGACGAACTCGCGGAACATTGGCAGCAGACCCTCCAATTCCTTTCCATCGTCATCGAGCATTGGCCGCAAATCCTTGCAGCCCGCGGCCTTGTCGATCCCATCGATCGCCGAAATGGCTTGCTGGAGCGGTTGGCCGCGGAGTGGCGGGCTATTCCCCCGAACACCCCGGTAATCGCCGCCGGTTCCACCGGCAGCGTGCCGGCAACGGCCGATCTGCTTGCTGTCATCGCCGAACTTCCCCACGGATGCGTGGTCCTGCCGGGCCTCGACACCGATATGGATGCGAAAAGCTGGGCGGCGCTGACCGAAACTCACCCGCAATTCGGACTCAAGCTGTTGCTGGAAAGGCTCGGCCTCGACCGCCATGCGGTAGCCTCGTGGCCCGGAACGAACATCGGCCCGCGCGCTGCGCTGGCGCGAGAGATCATGCGCCCCGACGCAACGGCCGAAAAATGGCGCGTCGTGAGCCACATAAACGCCGGGTCTATTGCCGGCTTGCAACGCGCTGAATGTCCTGACGAACAGGCCGAGGCCGAAGCCATCGCCGTGGCTATCCGCATTGCATTGGAAGCCCCGCAGCGCACTGTGGCGCTCGTGACACCCGACCGTCGGCTCGTGCGCCGCGTTCGCGCCGAACTTCGGCGTTGGGATATCGAGGTGGACGAATCCGCCGGTCAGCCAATGTCCGATACGCCACCGGGAATCTTCCTCCGACTGGTAATCGAAGCCGCCGCCGAAAACCTTGCGCCTGTACCGCTGCTCGCCATGCTCAAGCACCGGCTTTGCACAGGCGGCAGGCCGTCCGCAGCGTTTCGGCGCAATGTTCGCGCTTTTGAGCGCACCTGCCTGCGCGGACCGCGCCCCGCCCCGGGCGCCGATGGCCTGCGGCAGGCGCTTGCATCCGCTCAATCCCGCCCCGATCGCGATGAATTCAAGGAGGAGTTGTCCGCTTGGCTGGAAAAACTGCTCGCCGCGATGGCGCCGCTGACACAGTTACTCGGGAAGGATGATACCCCTCTGAACCAGTTGATTGCCGCTCATCTTCACGCTGCGGAAGCCCTTTCGGCGGACGAAAATGGTGCCATCGGCCTGTGGCGGGGGGAGGCTGGCGCCCGCTGCCGATCTTGGGTGGAAGAGTTCGGAAAGGCTGCTGAATCCGTACTGGAAACCGAGCCGCTCGGCACTCGCGGCAGCGATTATCCGGCAATCGTCACGGACATTCTGAAACGCCGCCCCTTCCGCTCGCGACGTCAGAATCATCCCCGGGTCGCCATATGGGGCGTGCTGGAGGCGCGCCTGCTGCGTGCTGACTTGCTCATCCTGGGCGGTCTGAACGAGGGTAGCTGGCCCGGCAATGCCGCGGTAGACCCGTGGCTCAGCCGCCCCATGCGTCAGCAAATCGGCCTGCCAGCCCCGGAACGCATGACAGGACTGGCGGCCCACGATTTCACGCAACTGTTCCAGGCCCCGAATGTCCTGCTGACCCGTGCCGTCAGGTTGGAGGGTACGCCCAGCGTGCCCTCGCGCTGGCTTACGCGCCTTGATGCGGTGCTCGAAGGTGCCGGCTTGACTCTGGCGGCGCCTGAGTTCGTGGGTTGGGTGCAGGAACTTGACCGACCTGACAAGCCACCCCGGCCGGCGCCCATGCCGCAGCCCAGACCCCCGATAAACGCCCGCCCGCGCCGGCTGTCCGTGACCGGCATCGAGACCTGGATGCGCGATCCCTACGCCATCTATGCTCGCCAAATCCTGCGCCTGCGCCGCATGGAGGATGTCGACGCTGACATCACCCAGGCCGACTACGGCGCCGCGGTACATGACGCGCTGCACCGCTTCCTGCAGGAAACCCCGGGGGAATTGCCCGCTGATGCCCTGCCGGGTTTGCTCAGGATCGGGCGCGAAGAATTGTCGCGGGCGCAAAATTCGCCCGGCTTGTGGGTGTTCTGGGAGCCTCGCTTCCGGCGCGTTGCTGAATGGTTTGTCAAAGAGGAACACCGTCGCCGCGCCGCCGGAATCATCGCGGCTACCGAAGTAGAGGGCGAGCTGGCATTTGATGCCCCCGGCGGCGAATTCTGCCTCATCGCACGCGCCGACCGTATCGACATGACGCCGGACGGCGTCGTCATTATCGACTACAAGACCGGCAAGCCGCCGGGAAAACGCGAAGTCGAAGCGGGTTTCGCCCCGCAACTGCCGCTTGAAGGTGCCATCCTCGCCGCCGGTGGTTTCTCCGACTTCGCTGCCGTCGCGCCTGCAAAACTTCAATACTGGCATCTGTCAGGCCGGGGTGACCCTGTCGCGAAAATCATCTCGCCTTCGTCCGTGCCGGCATCCGAACTGGCCGAGCAGGCGCTGATCGGTGTGCGCGGCCTCATCGCCCGCTATGACGATGAGAAAACGCCTTATCCACCGCGCCCGGCGCCAGCATACGCGCCCCGATACAGCGACTACGAACATCTGGCGCGAGTGGCCGAATGGGGCGCAGCCCAATCGGAGGACACATGATCCCGCCGGAGGCGGCACAGCGGCGCGCTGCCGACCCCGGCGCTTCAGTATGGGTGGACGCCTCCGCCGGATCCGGCAAGACCAAAGTGCTGGTTGACCGCGTGCTGCGCCTCTTGCTCGGCGCAGAGACGCCGCCCGTCGCGCCGCAGCGCATCCTGTGCCTCACCTTCACCGCCGCCGCCGCCTCGGAGATGGCCAACCGCCTGAACCGGCAACTAGCTGCATGGGCCGTTGCTGCAGACACTGAGCTCGATACAGCGCTGACCAGCCTGACCGGCACGGCGCCGTCTTCCGAAATCCGGGCGCAAGCGCGGCGCCTGCTCGCCGTGGTGCTCGATGCGCCCGGCGGTCCTCATATCCAGACCATCCATGCCTTTTGTCAGGCACTCTTGCGGCGCTTCCCGTTTGAAGCTCATGTCGCGCCATATTTCGAGGTCATCGACGAACGCACCGCGCAGGAATTGATGGCCGATACCCAAAACGCGCTGTTTGCCCAGCTTGGCGGCCCGGAGCAAACACCGGCTGACGCCACCCTGCGTGCCGCGCTGGATATCGTCGTCGCCAATTCCCACGAGACAACAATAGGCGCCTTGTTCGCTGAACTTGCGGATGCGCAACCTCACCTGCGGCACCTGATCTCGAGGGCGGGCAGTTTCGACGCGTTCATCGACGCAATGCACAAGGCCATCGGCATCACGCGCGGCGCCGCTCCCGGGGATATTCTGCACCGCGCCTGCACTGCAGGCGATATTGACAAACCCGGTCTCGAACGCCTGGCCGCGGCACTCGGCACCGGCAGCGACCGGGACCGTGAACGCGGGGCCACCGTCAACGCATGGATCGCCGGCGGCAGCGAATACCGCGCTGCCAATTTCAACGCCTATTGCAGAGTGTTCCTGACTGGCCAGGAAAACCCCCGCAAGGTCGTCGCCACGAAGGCCGTCCTCAAAAGGGCACCTGAATGCGAAGACGTCATCGCAAACGAAACCAGGCGGCTGGAAATCGTTATCGGGAACCGGAAGCGAGCCATGGTTGCCAGTGCCACGACGGCCCTGCTGACCATCGGCAACGCTATCCTCACCGAATATGAAAGCCGAAAACACGCGAAAGGCTGGCTTGATTTTGACGATCTGATCAACAAGACGCGAGACCTCCTGACCCGGCCGGGAACCGCGCCATGGGTATTGTTCAAGCTTGACGGCGGCCTCGATCATATTCTGATCGACGAGGCGCAGGACACCAGCCCCGAACAATGGGATGTGGTGCGGGGCCTGGCCGAAGAATTTTTTGCTGGCGAGGGAGCGCGCCCCGAAACGCGCACCGTGTTCGGGGTGGGAGACCCCAAACAATCCATCTACAGCTTTCAGCGTGCCAACCCGGTGCAATTTTCGCGCATGAGGCGCCGCTTTGCAGAGAAGGTGCAGGCCGCCGGGCAGCGTTGGGAGGATGTCGCGCTGGACTGGTCATTTCGTTCCACCGAACCCGTCCTTGCAGCGGTCGATGCGGTCTTTGCCGAGCCCGAAGCGCATGCGGGAATGGTGTTCGACGGGCGCGAGGTGCGGCACACCGCGCACCGCGCGGGCCATGCCGGCGAGGTAGAACTTTGGCCATTCATCCCCACTGCGCCCTCAACTTCCCCGGAACCCTGGAAGCCGCCGGTCGAGCGCGTATCCCCACCCGATGCCATGGATGTGCTCGCCTGCCAGGTTGCCGACGCTATTCACAGCTTGTGCCGCGGCGCCCGCCTTGAAAGCCAGGGAAGGGCGGTCCGACCCGGTGACATTCTTATTCTCGTGCGCCGCCGCAACCGGTTTCTTGAAGAATTACTGCGGCGCCTGAAGGAACACGGTGTGCCCGTAGCCGGATCTGACCGCCAGGCGCTCACCGACCATATCGCCGTCATGGACCTCATGGCCCTCGGGCGCTTCCTGCTTCATCCCGGAGACAATCTCAGTCTCGCGGAAGCACTGAAAAGCCCCTTGTTCGGCCTCGACGATGACGACTTGTTCTCACTCGCGCACGGTCGCGGCCCGCAATCGCTTTGGCAGCGCCTGAACGCCGCAGCCGGGGAAGACGGCAAGCACCCCCGTTTCGGCGCTCCCGTCCTGCAACTGCGGCGCCTTCTCGCCCGTGCGGACTCACGAACCCCGTATGAACTCTACGCTGGGCTGCTTGCCGCAGAAGGCGGACGCCGCTGCTTCTACGCTCGCCTCGGAGAAGAGGCGGTCGAGCCCCTGAATGTGTTTCTCGCCCAGGCGCTCGAATATGAACTTGGCAATATTCCCAGCCTCCAGGGATTTCTCCATTGGCTCGAGAGCGGCGACGTGGATGTCAAACGCGATCAGAACACGGTCGGCGGCGGCGCCGTGCGCGTGATGACCGTCCATGGTGCCAAGGGGCTGGAAGCACCCATCGTGTTCCTGCCCGATACCATGCAACTGCCGCCGAGCGACGACGCCCTGGTCTGGGCGCCCGACCGCTCCGTTGTCGTGTGGCCGGTGCGAAAGGAACATTGGGACCCGGTCACGACGGTATGGCGCGACAAAGCCCGCGAACGGCGCATGGAAGAATATAATCGCCTGCTCTATGTGGCGATGACCCGCGCCGAGGACAGACTCATCATCGGCGGCTGGCAGGCTGGTAATGGCGTGTCAGAAAAATCCTGGTACGCCATGGTCGAAAGGGCCATGGCCCAACTCGTCGACGCCCCGGAAGACCCGGAAGCGCCGCTGATCCTCCAGAGCGACCAGACAATCGCGCCGACAAGGGAGGAGGCGCCGGGCGCGCCGGCTGAGGCCGCCGCACCGCCGCCGAGTTGGTTGTACGCTCCCGCGACTCGGGAAGCCGCCGCCCGTCCCCGGACAAGCAGTGCAGGGACGGGCGGGGACGCCAGGATGGCGCGCGGAGAACGCCTCCACAGCTTGCTGCAAGCATGGCCCGACCTGCCTGCCAATACCTCCGATACCGACCGCGCGCTCGTCGAACGGGTCGTCGCGCTGGTGCGGGATGATTCAGTCTTTGCGCCGATTTTTGGCCCTCGCAGCCACGCCGAAGCCCCTGTCGCAGCGCCCGGCGGGTTCTCCGGCCGGATTGACCGCCTCGCTGTCACGGACGACGCGGTACTGGCAGTCGATTTCAAGACCGGCGGCAACCCTGCGCGCCCCGCTGTCTCCTATCTGCGCCAAATGGCTGTCTATCGCTCAGCCCTGCGCCAAATCTTCCCTGGCTGCGCCATACACTGCGCCCTTGTCTGGCTGGACCACGCAACACTGACCCCCTTGCCCGACGCCATCTTGGACCGCCATGTCACGTAACCCGCCCGGTCTCGCCGCACGACGGTCGGGAAATGAACACGGCAGCCCTCTTCCTTTCCACAGTGTCGGCCACGGTCCCCATGTCATTCTTGTCCCCACTGCGCCGTAGTTTCGACTTCCTGCTTGATATCCTGCTGCCGCCCGTGTGCATGGCTTGCCGGCAGTCTGTAGACGGGCTGGGGCGCCTGTGCCCGAGCTGTTGGGCCGCCGTCGACTTCATTACTCCGCCATTTTGTGACTCCTGCGGCCTGCCGTTCGACTACGATCCTGGCTCTGGCGTGGTATGTGCTGGCTGTGCTGCCGCGCCGCCCCGCTTTCACCGGGCGCGCGCAGCGGTACGGTACGGTGACACGGCGCGGCGTGTCGTCTCCCGCTTCAAATATGCAGACCGCACGCATCTCGCCCCGGCGCTCGCGGCTTGGCTGTTACGCCCGGGCGAGGAATTGCTTGTTGACGCGGACCTCCTCATCCCGGTACCGCTGCATCGTCGGCGCCTCATTGCTCGACGCTTCAATCAGTCGGCCATGCTGGCATTGGCGCTCGCTAGGCTGTCGGGTGTTCCCGCAGCGACGGACGTGCTGAAGAAAATTCGCGCCACCCCGGCGCAGGCTGGCCTCAACCGCACCCAGCGCGCGCGCAATGTGGCCGGCGCCTTCCGTGTACCCCTGAAACGAAGGCCTACCGTCGCCGGCCGTCGTTTGGTGTTGATCGATGATGTGATGACGACAGGCGCCACCGCCCGGGCTTGTGTCCGTCCCTTGCGCCAGGCGGGCGCGGCACGCGTCGACGTACTCACCCTTGCCCGCGTCGTCCCCAGCGGATAGCTTGCCGCACTGGTTTGGGTGCATGAGACAACAATGGCCGAGATCGAAATTTATATCAGTCCGTTTTGCGGGTTCTGCTTTCGCGCCAAGCGGCTGCTGGAGTCCAAGAGTGTTTCCTACAACGAAATCGATGTATTGAGTTCGCCGGAAAGGCGCGACGAAATGATCCGGCGTGCCGGGGGCCGCAGCACTGTGCCGCAGATTTTCATTGATGGCGAGCATATTGGCGGTTCTGACGAACTTTCCGCGCTGGACGCGAACGGCGAACTCGACCGGTTGATTGCCGGCGCATGAAACTGCGCGCCGCCTGTATTCAACTCACCGCGACGCCCGACCGCGAGGCTGGCATCGCCAATGCCTGTGCGCGCATCCGCGAAGCGGCCGCGGCCGGCGCGGAACTCATCTTGCTGCCGGAAAACGCTACCATGCTTGCGGGCGGACGCACTATGCGCGAACTGGCGCCGAGTTCCGGTTGCCACCCGGCGCGGCAGGCGTTCGCTGCTGCGGCGCGGGATAACGGGATATGGCTGCTTGCTGGCAGCCTGGCGGAACAGGAAGGCGACCGCCTCGTCAATCGTTCCCTGCTATTCGATGAAACCGGCGCCGTGGCTGCAGTTTACGACAAGATTCACATGTTCGATGCGGCTCCCGGCGACGGCGAAGCCTACCGCGAATCCGCATCCTATCGTCCCGGCGGCGCCGCAGTGCTGGCATCGACCCCGTGGGGCGGGTTGGGCATGACGGTGTGTTACGACCTCCGCTTTCCGGCGCTTTACCGCGCCCTGGCGCAGGCAGGCGCCGTCATGATCGCCGTTCCCTCTGCCTTCACCGTGCCGACCGGGCGTGCGCATTGGCACATTCTCTTGCGCGCGCGAGCAATAGAGACCGGCTGTTTCATTTTTGCGCCGGCGCAAAGTGGCACGCATTACGGTACCCGCCGGACTTACGGACACAGCTTGATTGTCGGTCCGTGGGGCGCCGTTCTCGCCGATGCCGGCGATGCTCCCGGTATCGTTATGGCGGATATCGACCTAGGCCAGATTGCACGCATTCGCCGCATGGTACCAAGCCTCGACCATGACCGCGCCTGGACGCCGCCTGTACCTCTCAGTCCGACGGAGCCGCTGCCGAGCTTTTCGTGATCATCGTACCGATGCCGTGCGCGGTGAAAATTTCGAGCAGCAATACATGGGGGATGCGGCCGTCAAGTATATGTGCCGCTTCCGTGCGCCCGCCGACCGCGGCGACGCAGGTTTCGATTTTGGGCACCATACCGCCGCTAGCGGTGCCGTCGCTGACCAGCGCGCGCGCCTCCGTCGGGCTTAGCCGTGTAATCAGCGCCCCCTCATCGTCGAGGACGCCGGGAACATCGGTCAGCATCATCAGTTTGCTGGCCGACACCGCGTCTGCGATCGCCGCCGCCGCCGTGTCGGCGTTGATGTTGTAGGTCTCGCCCCCGTCGCCATATCCGATGGGGGCGATCACGGGAACGATGTCCGATCCCGCGAGACTGTCGAGAACCCTCGTTTCCACGCCTGCCGGCTCGCCGACAAAGCCCAGGTCGAGGACGCGCTCGATGTTGGAATCCGGATCACGCACATTCCGTCTCAGCTTGCGGGCACGGATTAGTCGGCCGTCCTTGCCGCACAACCCGACGGCAGTGCCGCCTGCGTCGCAAATCGCCGCCGCGATCTCCTTGTTGATAGAGCCGGCGAGCACCATTTCGACGATTTCCACCGTCGCGCGGTCGGTCACGCGCAAGCCCTGTTCGAACGCAGTATCGATGTTCAGCCGAGCGAGCATGGCGCCGATTTGCGGCCCGCCGCCATGCACGACCACAGGATTGATGCCGACCTGTTTGAGTAGTACGACGTCGCGGGCAAAAGAGCGCGCCAGATCCGGTTCGACCATCGCGCTGCCGCCCAGCTTGATGACAAAGGTCTCTCCCGCAAAACGCCGCATATAGGGCAGCGCTTCGGAAAGAGTTCGGGCTGTGGCCAGAGATTTCGGCGACAGGGCAGGGATGTCCACCATGGATTGTGTTCCCTATTCCGACGCTGCAAGCGCTGCCAGTGCAGCCCGCAGTTCGGCGACCCCCGCGCCGTTACGCGCGCTGGTTGTGATAATGACCGGATAGGCGGCCGGATGTTTATTCAATATTCCCTCCAGCGCTCCCCGCCGCCGCTCGAGTGCCGCACTCGGTACCTTATCGGTCTTGGTGAGGACAAATTGATAAGGGACGGCGGCATGGTCGAGCCGCGCCATGACTTTCGCGTCCGATGGCTTGATGCCGTGACGAGAGTCGATGAGCAACATGGTACGCCGCAAATTGGGTCGTCCGCGCAAATATGCGTCGACAAGGCCGGTCCATGCGGCGATTTCGGTCTTCGCTGCGCGGGCGTAGCCATAGCCGGGCAAATCAACCAGCCGCAAATGGTTGCTGTCGAGCGTAAAGAAGTTGATCTGGCGCGTGCGTCCCGGTGTGTTGGACGTTCGTGCGAGCGTCTTGCGCCCTGTCAGTGCGTTGATCAGGCTGGATTTGCCGACGTTGGACCTTCCGGCGAAAGCGACTTCGATACCCTCTGCCTGCGGCAACTGATCGATACGGGCGGCCGCTCCGGCAAACGCACAGTTGCGTGCAAACATGTACCGGCCGGATTCCAGCGCCTCCGCCGCGCTTGTTTCAGAAGTCCGATCAACGCTCATGAGAAGCTGGGTGTGTCAGGTTGGCGCCGGCTGCACCCTGTTCGCGCGGCGCATGATGACCCATTGTTGCGCGATCGACAATATGTTGTTCCACGTCCAGTAGATGACCAGACCGGCGGGGAAGGTGGCGAACAGAAACGTGAACACGATGGGCAGCATCATCAGCACTTTCGCCTGAATGGGGTCAGGCGGTGCGGGGTTCAGTTTCTGCTGCAGAAACATGGTCAGGCCCATCAGTAACGGCCAGACGCCAATGCCGAGAAACTCAGGCGGCGTGAACGGCAACAGCCCGAACAAATTAAAGAGGCTGGTCGGGTCGCGCTCGGACAGGTCGTGTATCCAGCCGAAAAACGGCGCTTGTCGCATTTCGATAGAGACGAAAAGAACCTTGTACAAGGCAAAAAAGACAGGAATTTGCAAAAGTATAGGAAGGCACCCAGACATCGGGTTTGCTTTTTCTCTTTTGTATAGAGCCATTACTTCTTGTTGCATTTTTTGTTTGTCGTCGGAAAATTTCTCTCGCAATTCCATCATTTTTGGCTGTAATTCTTTCAGTTTACGCATAGCCTTGAAAGATTTATTAGCCAGAGGAAAGAAAACAATACGGACCAAAACGGTAAATAGAAGGATAGCGAGGCCAAAATTACCCAGCCAACCGTAAAAATTGTTCAGAACATAGAAAAATGGTTTCGTCAAAAAATAAAACCAGCCAAAATCTACCGCTAAATCAAAGCGCGTAATACCCAATTCATCACGGTATTTGTCCAGGAGGGTGACTTCCTTGGCGCCGGCAAACAGACGGTTGGTGATTTCGACTTTCTGTCCTGGCCCGATCGCCATTTCGGGCAGCAGATAGTCGACCTGGAACTTTTCGCGCCCGTTTCGAGAGGCGTAATGAAAACGCTCGGTCGCGGCCGACGTTTGATCGGGCACCAGAGCGGCGAGCCAGTATTTGTCCGTGATACCGATCCAGCCGCCAGTGCTGGTTCGCGTTACCGGCCCACCGCTCCGCAGGTCGGAATAATCGACTTCCTCCAATGTGCCATCGAGCACGCCGATAGGGCCTTCATGCAGGATGAAAAAGCCAAGTGTTTCCGGTTCGTCAGTTCGGTTTATCAGTCCGTAGGGGAACAGAGATGTTGTTTCGCTGCCGGTGTTCGTTACTCTTTGGGTGATGGTGAACATGAAATCGGTGTCGACCGTGATGGTGCGCTCGAACTGCAGCGGTCCGCCATTGTTCCACGTCAAGGTAACCGGGGTTTCGGGGGTTAGCTGGCGGCGGTTGGCTGTCCATAGTGCGTCCGGTGGCGGCACCAGTTTTGCCGTTTCCGTATCAGCGCCGGTCCAACCGAATTCTGCGTAATAGGGGTGTGCTGAGCCCGGCGGGGAAAACAGGACGATGCGCGGGCTGTCCGGGTCTACCGTTTCCCGATAGTCGTTCAAGACAAGATCGTCGAGGCGTCCCCCCTTGAGGGCGATGGAACCGCTTAGCCGGTCGCCGGGATGCCCGCCGATGGGCAGCCGCGGTGTGAGGGTTTCCGCGCTATCGGCTTCGGGCAACACGGCGCTTGAAACGTCGCCCACAGCCGGTGTTGGCGCGTCGCTGACGACCATATCTTCGCCTTCCCGGCCAGCTGGTTGTTCAGGCGGCAGCGGCGGCGGGAAAACAACTTGAAACGCCAGCAATATTCCGACCGACAGGACGATCGCCAGCAGCAGATTGCGTTGGTCCTGCACGGTTAGCGCTGTTTGCTGGGGTGAGTATAGGTGGGATTTGCCGGGACCGGATCGTAACCGGACCCCGCCCAGGGGTGACAGCGAGTGAGACGGCGCAGCGTCAACCAGCCACCGCGCAGTGCGCCGTGGCGCCTCAGCGCTTCCAGCGCGTAGGCTGAGCAGGTCGGTGTATAGCGGCAGCAGGCCGGAAGCACGGGGCTCAGCAGCTGTCGATACGCATGGACCGGCAAACGAAGAATGCGGGCAACCGAAATCGGGGTCATGACGCGGGAGGCCGGGGCGCCGGTTTCAGCGCTCCCAAGCGGCCAAGGGCACGTTCGAGGTCGGCTGTGAGATCGTCGAATCGTGCCGCCGCGGTTGCGTGGCGCGCAACCAGAACATAGTCCCGGCTGGCGTCGGCTTGTACGGCGATAACCCTGTCGGCGAGTGCACGTAACCGCCGTCGGGCGCGATTGCGAGTCACGGCCCGGCCCACTTTCCGGCTGGCGGTAAAGCCGACGCGCGGACGGGATCCCGCTACGTCTTCGGGACGCGGAGCGCATTGGAGCACGAGCCTCGGCGTCACCGCATGTTTCCCGGTTCGGGTGAGGCGCACGAAGTCGCTGCGCCGCTTCAGTCGCGGCAGCGTACCGGACACGATTGCAGTCTGTAATGTCAGGCGGAGAGGCGTTTACGCCCTTTGGCGCGACGCCTGGCGAGCACGCGCCGACCGCCGACACTGGACATTCGCGCGCGAAAACCATGGCGCCGCTTTCGCACGAGCACGCTGGGTTGATAAGTCCGTTTCACCAGTATCCTCCGTCTCGCGCGACCAGAAACAAGATAGCCGCTATATAGGTACCCACCACGCCTGCGTCAACGACAGGTCGTGCATGTGCACGAGCGGATAAACCCGACATGAATATGTCACCCGAACACCAACACCGCGCCCGATGTGGCGGCGTGATCCCGACGACGAGGTGAAACGCCGCCGGCGCTCCTCTTTGATCCGGCCTCGCATTGTGAACCTGTTCGGCGGCCGATATGACTTGCGGCACTTACGCGCATGACGAGGACCATATCCAGATGAAAGTGTTTGAAATACGAGATGCGTGGGGACTCGATCACCTCACGGCTGCGGAGCGCCCCGAGCCTGAACCGGGTCCTACTGAAATACTTCTCGCCATGCGGGCGGCATCTCTCAATTTCCGTGACCACGTAATGCTCCAGCGCGGTTATGGTGCTCGGTCCGGTGAACTGCCTCTGGTGCCTGTTTCGGACGGCGCCGGTGAGGTGATTGCAGTTGGCGCTGAGGTCACGCGTTTCGAAGTCGGCGACCTGGTTTGCCCGTGTTTCGCTCAAAGCTGGATCACTGGTCCGTTGAAGGAGGATTACTGGAGCGGAATGCTGGGCGGGCCTCGGGACGGCGTTCTGCAGCAATTCATGGCGACTGATGAAACCGCTGCGGTCAAGGCTCCCGCGGGATGGGATGCCCTCCGCGCGGCCACCTTGCCATGCGCCGCGCTCACGGCATGGAACGCAATCGTCTCCAGCGGCGGAATCAAGGCCGGCGATACAGTGCTCGTCCAGGGCACAGGCGGCGTTTCCTTGTTTGCCTTGCAATTCGCCAGAATGCACGGTGCGCGCGTGATAGCGACGTCCGGGAATTCAGGAAAGCTTGCCCGCGTCGAGGCTCTGGGCGCTGACGAAGTGATCAATTATCGTGAGAACGCGGAATGGGCGCGTGCTGCCCGTGCGCTTACCGATGGCCATGGAGTCGATCTGGTCGTGGAAGTCGGCGGCGCCGGCACTCTCGAGCAGTCGTTGCGCGCCGTGCGCGTTGGCGGTGTCGTGGCATTGATTGGTGTCCTGTCGGGCGCCCGCGCGGCAGTCAATCTCGGTCTGGTGGTGACGCGGGATCTCAATCTGAAGGGCGTTACCCTTGGCAATCGGGACATGTTCGAGGCCATGGTTGCCGCGATCGAGCGAAACCCGCTGACCCCGCAAATCGACGACCGCCTGTGGGCGTTCGATGACGCCCCCGGTGCTTTGGCCGCATTGCCGGAAGGGCAGCATTACGGCAAGATTTGCATAGGATATTGAAACCTGCGAACCTACGGGGTGCGTTCTGCATTGCTCCGGTGGCAATCCATGGTTGTCGACAAGCTGGTACGGTTTGCGGCAGGACCGGCCGTTTCCGAGGGGCGCGTAGAATTAATGGCTGAGGGCGCACCCGGCGCGGCGGCGCCCGAACGGCTGGTCAAAATGGCCTGCGAGATTGTCGCCATTAATGTTGTTCGCTTTCGAGGAAAAGTGATTTCAAGCACGGGGGATCGTATTGTTGCCGAATTCAAGGATCCGAAACGCGCCGTCCGGGCAGCTTTGGGCATGCAGGAATATCTGGCGCGGCTCAATGACGGTTCCTCGGCAAGTGCGCGTTGCCCATACCGTATCGGAGTCGGATTTCATGATGCGGCGGCCCTTTGCACCCGCGCCGACGTCACCGGCATATGCGTTGATAGCGGTGTACGTGACGCAGTAATCCGCCGCCTGGACGTTTCGATTCGGGAATTGCCCGTGACGGATGCCGGCGCCGGCGCGCCGGCGTACACGGTAGCCAGTGATCTGACGGGGCGAGTTTTCCGGTACAAGCGTTGGACCACACCCTTGCGGCGTCGCGTCAGCCTGATCGTTGCCGGGGTACTCATCGCGGTAATCGTTGTCTTGCTGGGGTTGTGAAGGGGCGGACGGCCGGCGCCAGTGCGCGCTTTGACCGCGGCGTGTGCACGGCTTATGAATCCCCTGCAACAAGTTAATGACAGTTCGCGGCGGCGCGCGTGCCGCCGGGCGGGGAGGTACTGAATCATGGCGGGAAACGGGAAGAAACTGCGTAGTGCGGGCTGGTTCGGCAGCCACGACATGATGGGATTTCTCCATCGCTCATGGATGAAGAACCAAGGCTTTGCCGCCACCAATTTCGAGGGGCGGCCGGTCATTGGAATTGCCAACTCGATGTCCGAAGTCACGCCATGCAACGCTCATCTGGGTCGCGTTGCTGAAGCTGTGAAGCGAGGCGTCTTCAGGGCGGGCGGCTTCCCGCTCGTGTTCCCGACCATGTCGCTTGGCGAGCCGGTCATGCGGCCGACAACCATGCTGTTTCGCAATTTGATGTCGATGGACGTCGAGGAGTCCATCCGCGCCAATCCGTTCGATGCGGTGATCCTTCTCTGCGGATGCGACAAGACGACGCCGGCGCAGGTGATGGGCGCAGCCAGCGTTGATTTGCCGACCATCGTTGTAACCGGCGGTCCCATGCTGAACGGCAAGTTTCGCGGCCGGGACGTGGGTTCCGGAACCGATGTATGGCGGTTCACCGACGACTTGCGAACGGGAAAAATGTCGTTGGACGACTTCCTTGACGCGGAGGCATGTCTCAGCCGTTCTGCTGGTCACTGCATGACCATGGGGACCGCTTCCACGATGGCGAGCATGTGTGAGGCGCTTGGCTTGCAACTGCCCACCGGCGCGGCCATACCCGCTGTTGATTCCCGCCGTTACGCTCTGGCAGAACTGGCGGGGCAGCGTATCGTTGAAATGGTAGAGGAAGATCTGACCATTTCCAAGATTCTGACGCGCGACGCCTTCGAAAACGCCATTCGCGTCAACGCCGCCATTGGCGGTTCGACAAACGCCATCATTCATTTGCTTGCCATTGCGGGGCGGCTTGGCGTCCAGCTGAGGCTTGACGATTTCGACGAGCTCATCCGTGACGTCCCGTTCCTGGTCAACCTCCAGCCCTCCGGCGAATATCTGATGGAGGATTTCTATTATGCTGGAGGATTGCCGGTCGTCATGAAGGAACTTGGTGACATTTTGCACACCAACGCTCAAACCGTTTCCGGACGTACCTTGGGTGAAAACATCGCCAAGGCGACAAACTATAACGAAAAGGTCATCAAGACGCGGGAGAAACCGCTGAGCGGCGGCGCGGGAACGGCAATTTTGCGGGGTAATCTGTGCCCGGACGGAGCGGTGATCAAGCAATCCGCCGCCACTGCCGCACTTATGCAGCACCGTGGACGCGCGGTTGTTTTTGACAGCATAGAAGATTTGCACAAGCGCCTCGACGATCCGGCCCTCGACATTGATGAAACATGCGTGATGGTACTCAAGAATTCGGGGCCCAGGGGCTATCCCGGAATGCCCGAAGTCGGCAATCTCCCTCTGCCGAAACGCGTGCTCGAAAAAGGCGTTGAAGACATGGTGCGTATCTCGGACGCGCGGATGAGCGGCACCTGCTTCGGAACCGTCGTGCTACATGTTGCGCCGGAGTCAGCGTTGGGCGGCCCGCTGGCGCTGGTTGAAGACGGGGACATGATCCGGCTGGATGTGGCCAGCCGTACACTGAGCCTGGAAGTTGACGACGAGGAACTGGAGCGCCGCCGAAGCGTATGGCAGCAGCCAAAGCCCCCTGCCGACCGTGGCTATGCGCAACTCTATGTCCAGCATGTGCTCCAGGCCGATGAGGGTGTCGATTTCGACTTCTTGCGAGGCGGCAGCGGCAGCGCGGTGCCGCGAGTGTCACACTGAGGCTGCATTCCGTGAGCAAATTTCACATCCTGTATCCGGATCTTCGGTCGGTCGACAATTTCGCGTTGGAGCAGGCGGTTCTACCGGACAGTGTGCGCCTGTCGCAGCACTTCGAGTCCGATCCGGCGGCGATTACCGACAGCGAATGGCGCACTGTCGATGCGATGGTTACGGGTCTCCTGATGCCCATCAACGATGCGGTCTTCGACTGCGCGCCCGGGCTGCGGGTCATCTGCCGCCTCGGCGTCGGATATGACATGGTGGATGTCGAGGCGGCGGCTCGGCGCGGCATCCCCATCTGCAATGTGCCCGATTACGGTACCACAGAGGTGGCGGACCACGCGGTGACACTGGCACTGTCCCTCGTGCGCGGTGTTGTGCGCTACAACGAGGCGTTCCGGGACGATCCAGCGAAAGGCTGGAGCTTTCGCCACGCACCTTGCGTCGCGCGGCTTGGCGAACTCACATTCGGTGTTGTCGGGCTGGGGCGAATTGGTACCGCAGCGGCGCTGCGCGCCAAGGCGTTCGGCATGTCTGTTGTCGGCTATGATCCGCATGTTCCCAGCGGTTATGAAATCGCCCTAGGTATAGATCGGGCGCCGGCGCTTGAGGACCTGCTCGGCATTGCGGACATTGTTACGATTCACTGCCTGCTCAACGACGAGACGCGGGGCCTCATCAACCAGCGGGCGCTGGCGTCGCTGAAATCGGGTGCAGTCATCGTCAACACGGCGCGCGGCGGTATTGTTGATCTTGACGCGCTCTTTTCCGGCCTCAAATCCGGACAGGTAGGAGCGGTCGGACTTGACGTTTTTGAAACGGAACCGCCGCCGCCCGACCATCCGTTGCTCGCATCCTGGCGCGCCAGGGAGGACTGGATCGAGGGGCGCTGCGTCATAACGCCCCACGCCGCGTTTTACAGCCCGACCGCGATCCGACAAATGCGGGAGAGCGCCGCCCTGACATGCTACGACTACCTCGCCAAAGGCGTACTCCGCAATTGCGTCAATCTATCGCTGCTACGGCCGGGGCCGAACTGAGCGCCCGCAGCAAGCCTGCGACGCACTTGCTTACGCTTCTGCGCTCGGGCGTGCGCCTACCGTCCCGTACCAACGGGCGACGTTGGGGCAGTCATCTGGAATGGTGATCTCCGCCCGCCCGGCGAAGGAAATTGCAATGTGACCGGTGATGTCGGCGACTGAAAACTGCTTGCCGGCGAGAAATTCGTTATCGGCGAGATGCGGGTCGAGAATGCGCAAAAACCGGAGCATGGCGTTCTTCCCGCGCGAGACAAGCGCCGGAATCTGAGGCACCCCGCCGGGAACGCCGGCGAGGCCCCGGTCCGCGAACAGCGGAACCGAGTTTCGCACCGCCTCCCCGGCAGGCATGAAACCGAACAGCTCTGCGCGCCGGTTCCACATTTCGATTTGCGCGCGCTCAACCGCGCCAGTGCCGAACAGCGGCGGGGCCGGCTGTACCTCCTCGAAATAACGACAAATCGCTATCGATTCGGTGATTACCGTGCCGTCGTCCAGTTCGAGCGCGGGCACGACGGACAACGGATTGATCCTCCTGTAGGCATCGGTGAATTGCTCACGGTCGCGGATTTGCACCTGAACCGCAGGCACCGAGACACCCTTTTCCGCCATAAATACGCGCACCCGTTTGGCGTTCGGGGCGAGTGTAAAGTCGTATAGTTTCATGCTGGTGCTCCGTTGACGTTCGAGTTCGCAATGTCCGCCCGTTGCCCGATATGTCAAGAACCGGGGCGGCTTCCGATACCGGGCTTGCGGTGCCTTTGAGATTCCGCCATTGTTCCCTGTGTTTCAGGAGTTTGGCGAGAATTGCTGCGCCATGTATATTGGATTCAACGGAAGCGAAGTGAGGGGCTCGCCAGTGTGCGGGACCCGGCTCCGCTTTATTTGACGGCCCCAATTGCCGCGACGGACTGACAGGGGAGAATGCGCGATGCTGTCTCGCGTAAGAATTATCGGTGGCTTGGTCGCAGGCGTTCTGACTATCGGCCACGCTACCGCGGCCGAGCGGATCATCCTTGGCCCCGGGCCAGCGTCGTGGGAGGGTGACCTGGCGCCGATCAGCGCCGACGACTGGAGCTATGACCGCGCCGCGCATTTGCTCGAACGGGCAGGTTTCGGCGGCACGCCGGATGAAATTGCGGCTCTCGCAGCCCTGACCCCGGAACAGGCGGTTAGCCTCTTGGTCGATTATGAGGCGATCGACAACAGCCACATGGCGCCCTACGACGCTTCCGACATCCACGACTCGGGCCTGATCAATTTCCCGCCCAGCCGCCCGGCGACGACGCAACTCGCGAAGGACACAGGGCAAGCGCTGGGCGTCCGCGTCAAGCCCGCGGGTAATCGCCCCTTGCAACCGGTGGTCAACAAGTTCTTTTACTGGTTGCGGGCCAGCATGCTGGAAACACGGCGTGTTGCCTATTGGTGGGCCGACCGCATGCTCAATACGCGCCGCCCGCTCGAAGAAAAGATGACTCTCTTCTGGCACGGGCATTTTGCCACGGTCGAGAGCAAGGTGCGTGATTTCCGCAAGATGCTGTTCCAGAACGAGACGCTTCGGGCACATGCGACCGGCAATTTCCGCGACCTCGTTGTTGCTGTGGCGCGGGACCCGGCCATGCTCTATTTCCTGGATGCCGGCGTGAACGTCAAAGGCGCGCCGAATGAGAACTTTGCCCGGGAAATCCTCGAACTGTTCACCATGGGCGTCGGCAATTATTCGGAACGCGATATTCGCGAAGCAGCGCGCGCCTTCACCGGCTGGAACTCGGAAGACCTCACTTTTGTCGTGCACACCGAACAACACGATGAGGGCCCGAAGACGGTGCTTGGTGAAACCGGGAATTTCGATGGCGTCGAGGTCATCGACATCATCATGCAGCAACCGGTGACTGCTCAATTCATCGTCACGAAACTCTATCGCTATTTCGCGCGCGACGACATCACGAACGCACCGGTAAACGCGCTGGCCGAGGTGCTCCGCGAGTCGAACTACGAGGTCAAACCGTTTCTGCGCACTCTGTTCCTGTCGAGGGATTTCTACAGCGGCGCGTCGACGGGGACTTACATCAAGAGTCCGGTGCAGCTGGTGATGTCGACCTACCGCAAGCTGGGTCTGGCCACCGTGCCCGGGATACCTGATTTCAACGAGGCCACTACTGCTCTTGGCCAAACGTTGTTCTGGCCGCCGACGGTGGCCGGGTGGGCGCATGGGCGCGCATGGATCACGCCCGGGTTGCTGCTCGAACGCGGCAATTTCGCGCGCGACATGCTGTTCACCGATATTGATTTCCTGGCCCATGACCGGTTTGCGCCGGACCCGACAATCCGCGATGTCCACAGCCTCGTGAAGGACGGTGCGGATATCACCACGGCGACAATGCCAACGCACGACGGCGGCGGGATGATGGCCGAGTCCAACATGATGGCGGATCGGGACGAGGACTTTAACACGCGTTTCGGCAGTTACCGCGGCTGGCAGATGGCGATTCAAAAGGTCAAGCCAATTCCTCGTATTGCCGCCCAGGTCGATCTCGTGGACATGGTGAAATCCGAAGGGTTGGCGACAACTGACGAGGTTGTGGATTATTTCCTGATGCGGTTCATGCGCGCCCCGATTGGCGTCACGGAGCGCGACATGCTGGTGGCGTTTCTCGATTCCGAACTCGGCACCTCCAATATTGCGGCGGCCGAGTCCTATCTTGAGGATCCGTTGCGGCTTACACTTCACCTGATCATGAGCCAACCCGAATATCAACTTGGCTAAGAACCGAGTCTGGCCCGTGCAAGAGGTAATGACGATGAAAAAGCTTTCTCTCACCAAGCGTAGCATTAGCCGGCGTCAAGCGTTGCGGACGGGTCTCGGTGCGATGGCGGCAGGCTCCCTTGCCGGCGTTCCCGGTCTCGGCGCCGTGTTTCCGCGGGTTGGCCAGGCGATGGCCGCGACGGGCGGGGACAAGATTCTTGTCGTGTTTGAGATGTCGGGCGGCAATGACGGGCTGAACACCGTCGTTCCGTATGGCGACGATGCTTATTACCGCCAACGGCCAAGTATTGGCCTCAAGGCCGACGGCCTGATCCGCATCGACGACCATTTCGGATTCAACCCGGGCCTGATCGGTTTCGAGAAACTCTACAGGGACGGGAACCTGGCGATAATTCACGGCGCCGGCTATGAAAACCCGTCATTCTCGCATTTCACCTCCATGGCCTATTGGCATACCGCCGCGCCGAACAGCGGCGCCGAATATGGCTGGGTGGGACGCTTGGCAGACGTAATGAAGCCGGGTGGCGCGCCCAACTTTGTCGTCAATGTGGACGCGACCCAATCGCTGGCTGTGCGTTCACGCGATCATGTTCCGGTCGTTTTCGACGATCCCGCCAAGTTCCGGCGTGAGGGGTCCTTTCAGGCGCAACCACTGTTCCAGCACGTGCCGGATGCGGGCGCTTCGGAAAACCTGTCAAGAGGCTATCTGCTCGACATAGCGCGCAGCGCGCTTGATGCGTCGGCGCTGGTTCGCGAGGCGTGGGCTGGCTATTCGACGCCGATCGACTACGGTCTTGTACCGCTGGATCTGCCCAAGATCGCGTCGCTCATTGCTGCCGACCTGCCTGCACGGCTGTACTACACATCGTTCCGCAATAATTCGTTCGACACGCACGTCCATCAGAACAATCTGCACCAACGTCTGTTGACCTACACATCGGACGCGATAGCGGGCTTCTTTGCCGACATGGAGCGGCTGGGGCGGGCGGACGACGTCGTGATGATGGTGTTCTCGGAGTTCGGGCGGCGGGTGCCTGAAAACACCAGCCTGGGCACGGATCACGGCGCTGCAGGATTGATGTTCATGATCGGCAAGCCGGTGCGGGGCGGCCATTACGGTGAACTGCCCAGTCTTGTGGACCTTGACGAGGGTGACAACCTCCGCCACACAACGGACTTCCGTCGGGTATACGCCACTGCGATCGATAGCTGGCTGGGCTTCAAGGGAACGAGCGAAGTTCTCGGCGGTGACTACCCGGTTCTGCCGATTTTCACCTGAATACAACACAGGGTGCGCGCCGCGTCGACGGCAGCGGCGCGCATTTTACCTGGTGGGCGATGACGGATTTGAACCGCCGACCTCCTCGGTGTAAACGAGGCGCTCTCCCAACTGAGCTAATCGCCCTCCTTCACTGTTCTTTTTGGTCTCGGCCCCTGTTCATCTGCTGTTGACGGCGTCCTTGAGCCCCTTGCCAGCCTTGAACCTGGGCAGCTTCGACGCCTTGATCTGGATCATTTCGCCAGTGCGGGGGTTGCGACCTTCGGTTGCTGCTCGTTGCGAGACGCTGAAGGTGCCAAAACCCATAACCCGCACACTCTCTTCTTTCCTCAGTGCGTCCGTAATCGCCTCGAATACGGAATCAACCGCAGCGCTTGCGTCGGCTTTCGACAGGTTCGTCGTCGCGGCGACAGCGGCGACCAAATCATTCTTGGTCAAAAGCTCCTCCTTAGAGATAACCCGACAATGCGGCAACGACAGTTTATTTCTGTGGCACTAACCGGCACCCTAGATAAATTACATTCCGGGGTCAATGTTCCCTGATTGAAACGTAACGGGACCAAACCTCAAATTCCCTTGAGAATATCGCCGGAACTACGGGCTTCGGACATAGCGTTCAAGCAGATCTTCACCGAGGCGGTGTACCGATATCCGACGAAAACCCGGGGCATCGACCACGGATTTCGCACCGAACGGTGCCGCGGCCGGCACGCCGTCGCCGCCGATCACGCGTGCCGCGCGAAACCACTCGATGCGGTCAACAAAGCCCGAGCGCAACAGGCTTGCGGCGACTTTTCCGCCGCCTTCAACCAACAGACGGGTGATCCCCCGGTCGGCCAACGCCGCCAATACAGCACACATCGATACGCCGACGCTCCCTGTTGGCACGGGAATGACGGTGACTCCGTGATCGCGCTGCCGCGCCGCGCGCACACGGTTGACGTCCTCACCGCATATGACCCAAGTCCGGCTATACGGAAAAGCATCAAGAGGTGGTAATTGTAAACTGCTATCCAGGATGATCCGCACGGGCGACCGGGCGGCGAGGCCAGGAAGCCGGCAGTTCAATTGCGGCCGGTCCTCTTTCACGGTGCCAGCGCCGACGAGGACGGCGTCGTGGCGAGCGCGCAGCAGGTGCGCGTGTGCGCGGGCCGTTTCGCCGGTGATCCATTTGCTAGTGCCGTCAGCGACGGCGATCCGCCCATCAAGCGAGCTTGCGGTTTTCCAGGTTACGAGGGGTCTGCCTGAGGTAACGCGCAAGATGAACCCCTCATTGGCTGCTGTAGCATCCTGTGCGAGAACGCCTTCGGTGACAGCGATGCCTGCCGCGCGTAGTCTTGCGGCGCCTTTGCCGGAGACACGGGGGTCGGGATCCTGCATTGCGAACACGCAGCGTTCGATACCGGCGTCGATGAGCGCTTGCGCGCAGGGGGGGGTCTGCCCGTGGTGGCTGCACGGTTCCAGGGTCACATATGCAGTTGCGCCTTTGGCTGCAGCGCCGGCACGGTTCAAGGCTTCCGTTTCGGCGTGGGGGCGGCCGCCGGATTGCGTCCAGCCGCGGCCGACGGCGGCGCCGTTTCGCGTCAGTACGCAGCCTATGGCGGGGTTGGGCCAGGCGGATCCGAGCTGGCGCGCGCCGAGTGCCAGCGCGACCGCCATCCAACGCGAGTCATCAGGTTTTGGATCACGGATGCCTTGTTGATTCATTATCTGAAAGAGTTTCTATAAACTCCTCAAAATCCTTCACTTCCCGGAAATTTCTATAAACTGACGCAAAACGCACATAGGCGATTTGATCGAGCGCGCGCAGGGCGTCCATGACCATTTCGCCGATCATGGTGGACGGGAGTTCGGCTTCGCCGGCGCTTTCGAGGCGGCGGACAATGCCGCTGACGGCGCGTTCCACCCGCTCCGGAGGGACGGGTCGTTTACGCACCGCGATTTCAATGGATCGGGCAAGTTTGTCGCGGTCGAAGGAAACGCGGGTATTATCTTTCTTGATGACGGTCAGTTCGCGGAGTTGCACGCGTTCGAAGGTTGTGAACCGTGAGCCGCAGGCGGAACACAGGCGGCGCCGGCGGACCACCGAGTGGTCTTCCGTGGGACGGGAGTCCTTGACCTGGGTATCGGTCTCGCCGCAATAGGGGCATCGCATCGTTGCGCGCCTCAGTTTGGTGTCAGGCCGGAATAGACGGGGAAGCGGCGGCACAGCGCCGAGACCTGTTCGCGCACCACCGTCTCGACGGCGTGGTTTTCGCCCTCATCCGAGTCGGCGAGGCTGTCCACCACATCGGCGATGAGGCCGCCGATTTCCGCGAACAGTTCGGTGTTGAAGCCGCGTGCGGTGCCGACCGGGGTGCCGAGACGGATACCGGAGGTCACAGTGGGGGGGCGGGGATCGAACGGGATGGCATTCTTGTTGCAGGTCAGGCCGGCGCGTTCGAGCGCCGCTTCGACGCGGTCGCCGGTGAGGCCCTTGCGCCGGAGGTCGATAAGCAGAAGGTGGGTATCGGTGCCGCCGGTGACTGCATCCAGCCCGCGCACCGCCAGCGCGTCGCCCAGCGCGCGGGCATTGTCGACAAGGGCGTGGGCGTAGGCGCGGAATTCCGGGGTATCCGCTTCCCGCAGTGCGACGGCCTTGGCGGCGATTACGTGCATCAACGGTCCGCCCTGGAGGCCGGGGAACAGGGCGGAGTCGATTTTTTTGCTCAGGCTTTCCTCATTGCTGAGGATCATTCCGCCGCGCGGGCCGCGCAGTGTCTTGTGTGTGGTCGAGGTGACAACATGGGCGTGGGGGAACGGGCTGGGATAGGCGCCTGCTGCCACGAGTCCGGCGAAATGCGCCATATCCACCATGAACCATGCGCCCACACGATCGGCGATCGCACGGAAGCGCGCGAAGTCGATGATGCGGGAGTAGGCGGAGCCGCCGGCGATGACGAGTTTGGGGCGATGGGTGTCGACGAGAGCGGCGACTTCGTCATAGTCGATCAATCCATCTTGGCGGCGCACGCCGTATTGCGCGCTCTTGAACCATTTGCCCGACAGGTTGGGACGCGCGCCGTGGGTCAGGTGGCCGCCTGCGGCAAGCGACATGCCGAGCACGGTATCGCCGGGTTTCAGCAAGGCGAGCATGACAGCCTGGTTGGCTTGCGAGCCGGAATGCGGCTGGACATTTGCGAAGCGGCAAGAGAACAAGCTTTTGGTGCGTTCGACGGCGAGTTCCTCGACCCGGTCGGCGAAGCCGCAGCCGCCATAATATCGGCGCCCGGGGTAGCCTTCGGCGTATTTGTTTGTCAAGACGGACGCTTGCGCTTCGAGTACGGCTTCGCTGACAAGATTTTCCGAAGCGATCAGTTCGATCTGGTCGCGTTGCCGGTGCAATTCGCCGGTCAGCGCCTCGAATATTTCGGGGTCGGCGGCAGACAGATGCGAAGAGGTGTTGGACGGCAGGGAGGGGCGGTCAAGCCCGGCGACGCGGCGGGCATGGCGGCCGCCTTCGAACGGGGTGTTCAGGAAGGTTTCGAGGCATCCCAGCGCGGTGCCGGGGTTTAGCGTTCGTCCGCCGAGAACGAGGACGTTGGCGTTGTTGTGGGCGCGTGCGAGGCGGGCGGTTTCAGTGTTGTGGCAGAGTGCGGCTCGGATGCCGATATGGCGGTTGGCGGCGATGCCGACGCCGATGCCGGTGCCGCACATCAGCACGCCGCGCCGGGCGCGGCCGTCGATGACCGCGCGAGCAAGAGCATCGCCGAAGCGGGGGTAATCTACCGCCTCCGCGCTATCGGTTCCGAGATCGAGCACGTGGTAGCCCTGTTCGCGCAAGGTATCGGACAGCATCTGCTTCAGAGCGAAGCCGCCGTGATCGGCAGCCATGGCGATGCATTCGCCCGGACTTGATCGTCTCTCGGTCATTATCGTCTGCGGCGGTGCGGTCGATAGTGTGCGGGGTTCAGTCATAGCTATCACGATTTACATGACTGCTCAATATTCCGCGGGTGCTGCGGGCGTGGCAGTTGCATGCGTTTTTGGGGCCGGTGCTTGCGGTTGGTGGTTGGTGTCATGGTATTGGCAGTGCCGTTCATGTCGGAGACAGATTTCATCTTGAAGTTGGCGGGGGTTGCAATGCCGTGACTTCATGATGGGGAAATTTAATTATTGACAGCCCGCTGCTTCACCATAAGTCATAGACAGTATCAGCCTTATGCAAGGAAGGGACCATGTCTACCGAATCTCAGAGCCAGGACGGATCGGCCTCGGTTCTTGCTATGGCGGCCAGCATTGTTTCCGCTTATGTCAGTCACAATGCGTTGCCGGCTTCGCAAATTCCTGAACTGATCCAGACGGTATTTCGTTCGCTGGCGGAGACCGGTGAAGCGTCGAATACCGCGTCCAAGGAACTGCCGAAGCCGCCGGTGCCGATTGCCCGTTCGATCAAGCCCGACTATCTGATTTGTCTGGAGGACGGCAAGAAGCTCAAGATGCTCAAGCGGCATTTGCGCACCAATTACGATCTTTCGCCGGAGGAATACCGCGCCAAGTGGGGACTTCCGAACGACTATCCGATGGTTGCGCCGAATTATGCGAAGCAGCGTTCGGAATTTGCGAAGAAGATCGGTCTCGGTCGCAAGCGTATGGAGAGCGCCGGCAGGAGCAGCGTGATCGGCTGAAGCATGGTCCATTGTTGCGGCCGCGGTTCAGGGTCGCACGGGGAAGCGGCTGGGTCCGGTGAGGGCCGGCAGCATCGGCTGAATCCAGTCGGTCCAGTCGCACAGCAGCGGCCGGGTATCGCGCGGATCGATCAGTTCATGCACTGCGAATGACTCGGCGTATCGTTCAGGCGCATTTGCGGCGGCCATTTCCGTTTCGAGTTCCTGACGCCGGGCGTCGGGATTGGCGGCGGCCGCGATCTCGCGGTGATATTTCACTGCGACGCCGCCTTCCACAGGCAGTGCGCCGGTTTCGGCGGACGGCCAGGCGAGCACATAGCCTTCCGATCCGTAATGCGCTGCCTGGGCGACGCCGAAGGATTTTCGCACCATCACGGAAGCCCAGGGCACTGTTGAGAGCGCCACGGTAAGTACGGCCGCCGCGCCGGCGCGGATAGTGCCGGCTTTTTCGGCGGCGCTGCCGATCATGAAGCCGGGTTCGTCGACGAAGCTGACGATGGGCAAGTGGAAAGTCTGGCACAGTTCGACGAAGCGGCGCACCTTGTTTGCACCATCCGCGGTCATGGCGCCGGCGAGCCAGCGGCAGTCATTGGCAAGTATGCCCACCGGCTGTCCGTTGAGGCGGGCGAGACCGGTGATCTCGCTGCGTCCGAAAAGGCGGCCCATTTCGAAGAAGCTGCCGCGGTCGAGCACCATTGCCAGTATGCGGCGCATATCGAACAACTTGCGTCGGTCAGGCGGAACGACTGACGCCAGCTCCTGGTCACGGCGGTTGCGCGGGTCGCCCGTGATGCGGCGCGGGGGCAGTTCCCAGACATTGGGCGGCAGATAGCCGAGAAATCTGCGGATCTGGTTCAGTGCGTCGATTTCGTCCTCGGCGAGGTTGTCGACGACGCCGTTGCGGGTGTGAATGTCGGCGCCGCCGAGTTCTTCCTTGGTCTTGCGTTCGCCTATGGCGCGTCGGACGACGGCGGGTCCGGCGATGAGGACCTGGGCAGTATCGCGCGCCATGACCGAGAAGTGGGAAGCGACGAGGCGCGCGGCGGGCAGTCCGGCGACGGGTCCGAGCGCGGCGGAGGCGACGGGCACACTGGCCATGGCTTCGGCGATGATGCGGAATCTGTGGATGGATCCGGCGGGGCTGCCGGCGGTCTGGGACTGGCCGCCGACGCTGCCGCCGCCGCCTTCATGGAGGCGGACAAGCGGCATTCGGTGGCGGACGGCGAGCTGTTCGGCGTAGATGCTCTTGCGCAGGCCGGCGGCGTTCGGCGAGCCGCCGCGGAGAGTGAAGTCCTCGCCGCCGATGATGCAAGGGCGGCCGTCTATGGCGCCGAAGCCGAGGACGAAGTTGGCGGGCGTGAAGGCCCTGATGCTGCCGTCGGGGTTTCGTTCGCTGCTTCCGGCACCGGAGCCGATTTCCTTGAATGTGTCCGGGTCGAGCGTCTTGTGGATGCGCTCACGGACGGTCATGCGGCCTTTGGCGTGCTGGCGCGCGACGGATGCGGCGCCGCCCTGCCCGGCGGCGAATTCGCGCAGGGCGGCGAGGTCGTTGATCTTGTCTTGCCAGGGCGCCGGGTCGGCGCTATCCGGCGGCATGCACGGCGTCCTGGCTGTCGAGCGCGGCGACGAGTTCCCGGGCACGGTCGCGTTTGCCGGGATCGGGGTCGCGCTGGATGATGCGCAGCAGGGAAGCGCGGGTTTCCCGGTCGCCGCGTTCGGCCTGGGCGAACGCCATTTGGTCGCGCCGGTGGTAGTAGCCCCAATTGAAGTCGGAGAAGGTGAGGTCGCGGTCGCGCCAGTACCATGCGGGGGCGTCGTCCGGCCAGTCGGTGTAGATGTCTTCCCACTCGCCCATGCCGGCATAGGGTTGGAGCGAGCGGGCGACCACCGGGGCGTCGGCGCGCTGATAGCGGGCGTCGATGGACTGCCGCAGGCTGCGGGTGTGGTTGGGCAGGCCCTTGTGGACGGTCATGCTGTGGAACACGACGGCATCGCCGAGGGCGAAGTCGCCGCCGACCCAGTCTTCGTGCAGCGGGCCGCGGACTTCCATGGCACCGGCGCCGCTGGAGACGCGGAAGGGGCGCACGCCCCGGCGGTGCGAGCCGGCGGCGATTTGCAGGCCGCCCATGTCGGTCGGGCAATCGCTGAGGGGAATCCAGACGGCGAAGGTTTCCGGGGTGCCCTGGATGTGGGGGAAGTCCTGATGGGCGGGGGTGGTGAATTCCGGGCGCTGCGGGAAGATGTTGCGGGCGATCACCATGGGATGGACCAGCACGGGACCGGCGAGCATGCGCTGCATGAGGCCCATGATGGCGGGGTCGTGGGGCAGGGCGTGCAGCGCCGGCAAGCGGTATTGGCGCTTGAGGACGGCGACATAGGCATCGTCGGGGTCGACGCAGGCGGCGGCGGGGATGGCGGTCATGCCCGTTGGTTCGAGCCATCCTGCGTCTCTGGCGGCGCGAGCCATTTGCCTGCCGAGGCGGGCGACGCGGTCGGGATCGAGAAGGTCGCTGATAAACAGATAGCCTTCGCGCCTCATGCGGCGGGCGAGGGCCGCGCCGTCATTGAGGATGTTGCGGGAATCGACAAAGGGTTTCATGTCGGGTTCACCTTCTCGAGCGGGGAGGGCCGGGGGATTGTGGGGGTATAATTGTGGCGATATCAAGGAGCGTGCCTTGATCTCGCCCTGTTTTTCGCGATGTGATTTTTCGTGCAAAGTGGGATTTACCGGGATTTGGCGGCATTTGCGGAATTGTGTTGCTGTTATGTTTCAAAAATGTGTTCATCGTGCGGTGAAATCACGCGAGCAGTTTCGTTTGATTGCAAGGAACTATAGCAGAACATGGGGTGTTATACCAGCCCGACAGCGTGCTTGACGCGCGGGATGGTTGCGCTATAGGGTTGGCGCCGGCGCGCCGGCGCCGCCGTCCCCTTCGTCTAGCGGTCCAGGATATCGCCCTTTCACGGCGAAGACACGGGTTCGAGTCCCGTAGGGGACGCCACTGGCGCGACTGCTCAGGCGCCCGGCTGGAACAGGCCGACCATGGCGCCGGTAGAGTCGGTAATGATGGCGATGCGCCCCACCTCCGGTATGGCAAATGGCTGGCGGATGACGGCGCCGCCGAGTTCGCTCACCCTTGCTGTTGCCGCGTCGATGTCGTCGACGGAGAGGTATGTGAACCATGTGGGAACAGGGGTCTCCTCCGGCTGGGTCATCATGCCGGCGATCTGCTCACCGTTTTCCGTGAACATGACGTAGCGGTCGAGGAGGGAGGACGGGACGTCCTGTGCACCCCAGCCGAGCAGATCGGCATAGAACTTCCGGCTTTTTTCGATATCGGGGGTGAGCAGTTCATTCCAGGCGACGGCCATCGTGTTTCCTTTCTCACGGTGCTTGGTTGCAGCCGCAATTTGCTGCGCGGTTTCTTCATGCCTTGGCGGCAGCAAAATTTCAAATGACGGCGCAAGTGGATATGGTGGGGCGTGCGGAAGTCGGGGCCTTGTGCGAGGAGGGACAGGATGCGAGTCACGATAGTTGCGGCATTGTGCCTGGGATGGGTGTTTGCGGCGCCGGTGCCGGCGGCGGCATTGACGATCACCAATGAGGGTGTCGAGACGGTAAATGTGTGGATCGAGAACTGGCTGTATCGTTTGCGGGTGGGTAGGAGCACGCAGTTTCATCCTTCGGCGGAGCCGGCGCGGATTGTGATCGAGAGTCGACATCGACGCCTTTCTTGCGAAGCATCGGCGGATTCCGAGGTTCGAATCACGGAGGACTCGTGTATCGTCGACGGTGTTGCGACCGGGGCGAGCCAGTTGCAGCTCTAGGTTGCGCCGCGATTTCGGTTTGGCGGGCAGGGGGCGTTTGATGTTCGGCGCGTTTGCTGTGGGGGCGTTTTTGCACCGGTCGGTTTCGTTTTCGCTGCCGATTTTCGCCACCGTGTTGTTTCTGGCGGGTGCATGGGGTGCAGCGGCACAGGGGAACGCGGCTGCCGACTATAACAATCCGTGGGCGGAGGGCGGTTACTCGCCGATTCCGCTGCCGGAGGTTGAGGGCACGCTGCCGTGGGATGTCCTGCATCAGGTGGAACTGGTGTTCGAGGGCCCTGACATGGTGCCGGAATATGCGGATGAGGTCAGGGCGCTGGACGGTGCGACGGTGCGCATGGTCGGTTTCATGCTGCCGCTGGACAGTTCGGGGCAGCGTGTATTGTTGAGTCAATATGCGCCGCATTGTCCGTTTTGCACGACCGCAGGGCCGGAGAGTTTTGTCGAGTTGCGGTGTGACCCGCCGCTGGCGCTGAGTCTGGATCCCATCGTTGTGCAGGGTCGGCTGGAGGTAATCGACGGGGCCTGGGACGGGTATTACTATCGCATGACGGATGTGGCGTTGGTGCATCGGTTTGACAGCTAACATTATCGTGCGGCGAGTGTTTTCGGGTTGTCATTGCGCGGCCAGCCTGTTTTGATGCGCCGGCCGCCGCTCGGTTGGTGATTTCAGGGGGATATCATGGATATGCTGTTGGCGGTGAGCCGTCGGTGCGACCGGTTCGTCTCGGGGATCGGCCGCTGGGCCTCTTGGCTGCTGATACCGCTGGTTCTGGTGATCATCGTTGATGTGATCACGCGGAAGTTCAAGCTCCTCAGCATGGCCGTGGAGCATTTTCGCGCCGATGGCAATGAGCAGCTTGCGGTATTCATCGAGACCTATCTGACGTCGACCAAATTCCAGGATCTAGAGTGGCACCTTCATGCGGCGCTGTTCCTGTTGTGTCTGGGTTTTGCCTATACGCGCAATTCGCATGTTCGCATCGAGATGCTGCGTGACCGTTTCAGTGTTGATCTCAAGGCGTGGATCGAATTCCTGTTCTGTCTTGTATTTCTCCTGCCCTATTCGATCCTTGTACTTTATAACGGGCTTGATTTTGCCCATCGCGCATTTGCCATCAACGAGGTTTCGGCGGCGCTGACGGGTCTCAGTCATCGCTGGATCATCAAGTCATTTGTGCCGATCGGCATGGTACTGCTTCTGGTAGCACTGGTTTCGGTGCTGCTGCGCAACGGGCTTTATCTTTTCGGGGGCCCGGAGATGCGCGCGGTGATTACGGCGGAGGCACCGGAGCTGCGTGATTCGGCGGCCGAGTTGCGGGCTGCGGCGGCGAGGGAGGCGGAGAAGATCGCCCTTGAATCCGAGGATTTGGGGCTTGAGGCGCCGGCGGCGGGCGGTCAGGAAAGGCCAGCCATCGAAGGGGCGCGTGAAACCCGGGCTTCGGAGAAATCGTAATGGATTACGTAGAACTGCTACCCGTTTTCATGTTCTTTTCGCTGGCGGCGCTGCTGTTCAGCGGTTACCCGGTGGCATGGGTTCTGGGCGGCCTTGCGGTGATTTTCGGCACTATCGGCCTGCATTACGACGTGTTCAAGTTCACGGAATTCTACAACGTCAATCTGCGCATATGGGGCACGGCGGCAGAGAACCCCATTCTGGTTGCCGTACCGATGTTCATTTTCATGGGAACGATGCTGGAGCGTTCGGGGGTCGCGAACGACCTGCTTCACTGTTTGCAGGTGCTACTGCGACGAACGCCCGGTGGTCTCGCCATGTCGGTCACGATCATGGGCACCATCATGGCGGCGACGACGGGAATTATCGGCGCGTCGGTGGTGATGATGACGCTACTGGCGCTGCCGGTGATGCTGGATCGCGGCTACAACATTCCGCTGGCGACGGGAACGATCGCGGCGTCGGGGACATTGGGCATTCTGATCCCGCCCAGCATCATGCTGGTCATCATGGCCGATCTGCTGTCGATTTCCGTGGGTACGCTGTTTCTGGCGGCGGTAGCGCCAGGGGTCGTGCTTTCTGGTCTTTATCTTGTCTATATTTTTGTGCGTTCGAAGATCACGCCGTCGCTGGCGCCGCCATTACCGGCGGAATTGGGCCCCGGCACGCGGGCGGCGCTGATCGGGATGATTTTCAAAAGCTTCATTCCTCCGATCCTGTTGATCGTGCTGGTGCTGGGTTCGATCTTTGCCGGTCTTGCGACGCCGACGGAAGCGGCGGGTGTGGGTGCGCTGGGCGCCATCCTGCTGGCGATCATGAACCGCAAGCTGACATACAGCTGCCTTCGCGATGTGTCGATCCGCTCGTCGCTGACGATTGGCATGATTTTCGGCATTCTTATCGGCGCGACGGCGTTTTCGTATGTGTACCGGTCTCTGGGCGGCGATGACCTTGTCGAGCATTATGTACACAGCCTCGGCTTCGGATCATGGGGCCTGCTGGTCCTGATGATGGTGATCGTGTTCCTGCTCGGGTTTTTCTTCGACTGGATCGAGATCACCCTGATCGTCCTGCCGCTGTTCCTGCCGATCATGAAGACGATGGATTTCGGTGCGCACATTCCGGGGGTCGAGAACATCATTCCGTGGGTGGCGATCCTGCTGGCCGTGAATTTGCAGACATCGTTCCTGACGCCACCATTCGGGTTTGCGCTCTTCTACATGAAGGGTGTGGCGCCGGAGCATGTGAAGATCGAGCAGATCTACAGGGGGATCATTCCGTTTGTGGCGCTGCAATTGACGGGATTGCTGCTGGTGATCGGATTTCCGGCACTGGCGCTGTGGCTGCCGGAAGCGCTGCTGGGCGTGAACTGACACGCCTGCCGCTGCCGACGAGCGACCGCATTGTCGGAGGGTGCCTCGTGCTTTGATTCCGATGCCCGGGTGGAACGCCCCGCGCCTTGGGGCGGCTGCTTCTGGACTGTGCCTGTCTTTTGAACAATATGCCCAAAAATCAGGCAAGGCCGGCGTGTCCGGTGAACTCGCGTGTCCCGGCGCTGTCGTGCGCCGGAGCGGCACGAATTTTGCTTCCCTCCAGATATCGAACGCCCCGACCCATCTACGGAAACCGCGCTCATGAAAAAGATCGAAGCAGTTATCAAGCCGTTCAAGCTTGACGAGGTGAAGGAAGCCTTGCACGAAGTCGGCCTGCAGGGCATTACCGTTACCGAAGCGAAGGGTTTTGGCCGGCAGAAAGGCCACACCGAGCTCTATCGCGGCGCGGAGTATGTCGTCGACTTCCTGCCCAAGATCAAGATCGAGATTGTCCTGGATGACAATCTGCTCGAGCGCGCCGTGGAAGCCATTCAGAAGGCTGCCCATACGGGGCGTATCGGCGATGGCAAAATCTTTGTAAGTTCTGTCGAGGGGGCGGTGAGAATCCGCACCGGAGAGATCGGCAGCGAGGCGATCTGATACGCCGGGCCGGCGCCCGTGGCGACAACCAACCGCGCAACGATAATCCCTATCGGTCAAGCAGAGAGAATATCCCATGTCCGACGCAGCAACCATCCTCGACCAGATCAAGGAAGAAGAAGTCACCATTGTCGATTTTCGTTTCACGGACCCGCGTGGCAAGTGGCATCACACTGCGCAGACTGCGGGGTCTGTCGACGAAGGCATGCTCGAAGAAGGCATCATGTTCGACGGTTCTTCCATCGCGGGCTGGAAGGCCATCAATGAATCCGACATGAACCTGATGCCGGACCTGTCGTCGGCCGTACTCGATCCCTTTACGGCGCAGCCCACCATGGTTCTGTTTTGCGACGTCCTTGAGCCGCAAACGGGTCAGCCCTATTCGCGCGACCCGCGCTCCACGGCGGGCAAGGCCGAGGCCTGGCTGAAAATGAGCGATGTCGGCGACACGGCCTATTTCGGCCCGGAGCCGGAATTCTTTGTTTTCGACGATGTGCGCTGGCGGGTATCGCAAAATCGCACCAGCTACTCGATTGATCATGAGGAAGGCCCCTATAACAGCGACGCGGTGGTGGAAGACGGGAATATCGGTCACCGTCCACCGCCGAAGGGGGGGTATTTCCCCGTGCCGCCGGTGGATTCCATGATGGACCTGCGGTCGGAGATGGTCAGCACCATGCTGGATATGGGCCTCGCCATGGAGAAGCACCATCACGAGGTTGCGCCGAGCCAGAATGAACTGGGTTTCGGCTTCCTGCCGTTGACCAAATGCGCCGATGCGGTGCAAATCTACAAATATTGCGTGCATCAGGTTGCCCATTCCTACGGCAAGACGGCGACCTTCATGCCGAAGCCGGTGGTCGAGGACAACGGCTCCGGGATGCATTGCCATCAGTCGATCTGGAAGGAAGGCTCGCCGCTGTTCGCCGGCTCAGGCTATGCGGACCTGTCTGACACTGCCCTGCATTATATCGGCGGCATCATCAAGCATGCGCGGGCGCTCAACGCATTCACCAACCCGACGACCAACAGCTACAAGCGCGTGGTGCCCGGGTTCGAGGCGCCGGTGCTGCTGGCCTATTCGGCGCGCAACCGCTCCGCGGCTTGCCGCATACCCTATGCGGCCAGCCCCAAGGGCAAGCGCGTTGAAGTCCGCTTTCCCGATCCGTCGGCCAATCCGTATCTCGCTTTTGCTGCGATGCTGATGGCGGGTCTTGACGGGATTCAGAACCGCATCCACCCGGGCGACGCGATCGACAAGAACCTCTATGACCTGCCGCCGGAAGAAATCTCCGACGTGCCCACGGTTTGCCACAGCCTGCGCCAGGCGCTGGACTCACTTGCGGCCGATCATGACTTCCTCACCCAGGGTGATGTGTTCTCGCAGGACCAGATCGACGGGTATATGGAACTGAAATGGGAAGAGGTCCATGCCTTCGAGCATGCGCCGCATCCCATTGAGTTCAGCCTGTATTATTCGGTCTGACGCCGACTCGGCGGAAGGCAGTCTACCCCGCGGCGGCCGGCGGGCCTTGTCTGCCGGCTCTCGCCACTTGCGGGACGCGACATGGAGAATCTGTGGTCCGACCGTGATGCGCAGGCGGCTGTTGCGCATTACGGCGCGCAGGGTGTCAATGCCGACATAGCGCTGCGCGTCTATTCCACCCGCCTGCTGGGCGGCGAACCGTTGTTGGTCCAGCATGGCGGCGGCAATACATCGGTCAAGACCTGCCTGCCGGACCTTCTCGGCAATCCGGTGGAGGTGCTGTGCGTGAAGGGTTCGGGCTGGGATATGGCCTCCATCGAACCTCCGGGGCTGCCGGCGATGCGCCTCGACGCGGTGCGCCCGCTGCTTGCGCTCGACACGCTGTCCGACGGCGATATGGTCAACGCGCAACGTCTCAGTTTGCTGGACAGCACGGCTCCCAATCCTTCGGTAGAAGCGCTGCTGCACGCCTTTCTGCCGCACAAGTTTATCGACCATACCCACGCGGCCGCGGTTCTCGCCCTGACCGACCAGCCCGACGGCGGCGCGCTTGCCGCTGAAACCTATGGCGACAGAGCGGCTCTAGTCCCCTATGTCATGCCTGGTTTTGCGTTGGCGAAGTCCGCTCGCGCGGTCCTTGACGCCAACCCGGATGCCGAAGGGCTGATCCTGCTCAAGCACGGGATTTTCTCCTTTGGTGCGAGCGCCGCCGAAGCCTATACGCGCATGATCGATCTGGTGGGTCTGGCGGAAGCGCGCATCGCGCAGGCCCCGCGCACCGTCGTCGCCATGCCGGGCCGAGAGGCCGCTGCGCGCGCTGCCGATGTGGCGCCCATCCTCCGGGGCCTTGCCGCGCGCTGCGGCGGCGGCGACCCTGTTCGCTGGCTGCTTGACCACCGCGTCAGCCCCGAAATCCTCGCCTATATCGACGGCGCGGACGCTGCCCGCTACGCGCAGGCTGGCGTGGCGACGCCGGATCATGTGCTCCGTACGAAGGGCCGCCCCCTGATCGCACCGGTCCCGGCGGGCGATGATCCGGCCGGTTTCCGCGCCGGCGCGGAACGGGCGTTCACTTGCTATGCCGAGGATTATCGCACCTATTTCGCGCGCCATGATGCGCGGAAGCCGGGTTCGAGAATTCTTCTGGACCCGGTTCCCCGTGTTGTGCTGGTTCCCGGTGTCGGCCTGTTCGGTCTTGGAAAATCGCTGCGCGACGCGCGTATCGCCGCCGACCTTGCGGAAACCACGGTGCACGTGGTCAGCGATGCGGAAGCGCTGGGGCGCTTTGAAAGCATCGACGAGTCCGACCTGTTCGACATTGAATACTGGCCATTGGAACAGGCCAAACTGGGCAAGGGAGCGGAGCCGCCGCTGGCGCGGCACAGCGTTGTCATCACCGGCGGGGCGGGCGCCATCGGTCGCGCCTGCGCCGCCGCCTTTACCGAGGCAGGCGCTGCCGTTGCGGTTTTCGACCTTGATGCGGACGCGGCGGGTGCGGAGGCAGAACTTGGCGTCGCCTGCGATGTCACCGACGCGGGAGCGGTCCGCGCCGCCTTCGATACGGTGTGCGAGGCGTTTGGCGGCGTCGATATCGTGATCTCCAATGCCGGCGCCGCGTGGCAGGGCCGCATCGGCGATGTCGCCGATGCCGCGCTGCGGCGCAGTTTCGAACTTAATTTCTTTGCACATCAATGCGTTGCGCAAAACGCTGTGCGCGTCATGCGCGCGCAGGCCACCGGCGGCGTATTGCTGTTCAACGCCTCGAAACAGGCGGTCAATCCCGGGGCGAATTTCGGCCCCTACGGCCTTCCCAAGGCGGCAACGCTGTTTCTCAGCCGTCAATATGCGCTTGACCACGGGGATGAGGGCATTCGCGCCAACGCCGTCAATGCCGACCGGATCCGCAGCGGGCTGCTGACTCAGGAATTGATCGCCGAGCGCGCCGCTGCCCGGGGGGTTGGCGAAGAGGACTATATGACCGGAAACCTGTTGCGGCGCGAGGTGGCGCCGGAGGATGTCGCTCAGGCATTTCTGCAACTGGCGCTGGCCCGCGCCACCACCGGCGCAGTGATGACCGTGGATGGCGGCAACATCGCCGCCGCCTTGCGCTGACGCCATGATCCCGCGCTATACACGGCCGGAGATGGCGGCAGTCTGGGAGCCGGAAACGCGTTTCCGCATCTGGCTGGACATTGAAACCTATGCGTGCGAGGCGCAGGAGAAACTGGGCGCCATTCCCTCCGGTGTCGCGGCCGCCATCGCCGAACGGGGAAGCTTCGATATCGACCGCATCGACGCCATAGAACGCGAAGTCAAACACGATGTGATCGCGTTTCTCACCAATGTGGCGGAGTATGTGGGCAGTGAAGCGCGCTTCATGCATCAGGGCATGACATCCTCCGATGTGCTCGATACCTGTTTTGCGGTGCAGTTGACCCGCGCTGCCGACCTGCTTCTTGCCGATATGGAGGTGCTGCTCGCCGCACTGAAACGCCGGTCCCTCGAACACAAGCACACGCCGTGCATCGGCCGCAGCCATGCCATTCATGCCGAGCCGACCACCTTCGGCCTGAAACTGGTGCAAGCCTATGCCGAGTTTGCGCGCCATCGCACCCGCCTTGCCGCGGCCCGCGCGGAAGTAGCAACCTGTGCGATTTCTGGTGCTGTCGGCACTTTCGCCGATATCGATCCTGCCGTGGAAGCGCATGTGGCGGCGCGCCTGGGGCTGGAGGTCGAACCGATTTCCACCCAGGTCATCCCGCGCGACCGGCACGCCATGTTCTTTGCGACGCTGGGAGTCATCGCCTCGTCGGTCGAGCGGCTGGCGGTCGAGATTCGTCATTTGCAGCGGACGGAACTGCGCGAGGCGGAGGAGTTTTTCTCCGCCGGACAAAAGGGTTCGTCGGCGATGCCGCACAAGCGCAACCCGGTGCTTACCGAAAATCTCACGGGGCTGGCGCGGCTGGTGCGCGCCTGTGTCACGCCGGCGCTGGAAAATGTTGCCCTCTGGCATGAGCGCGACATCTCCCATTCCTCGGTGGAGCGGGGCATCGGCCCTGACGCCACGACGCTACTCGACTTCGCCCTGGCGCGCCTGACCGGGGTGATCGACAAATTGGTGGTGTATCCGGACGCCATGCGCCGCAATCTGGATATGCTCGGTGGTCTTGTGCATTCGCAGCGCGTTCTTCTGGCGCTGACCCAGGCGGGGCTGAGCCGCGAGGCGGCCTATGCGGCGGTTCAGCGCTGTGCCATGCAGGCGTGGCGGGACGGCGGCGATTTCCGCGCCATTCTGGGCGACGACGCGGAAGTGGCGCGCTGGCTGAGTGCTGCGACACTGGCTGAGCAGTTTGATCTTGACTATCATTTCAAGAATGTTGATACTTTGTTCTATCGGGTTTTCGGGGAAAAGGCGTAGCAGGGAGCGCAGATAATGAAGGGAAACGGCACCGACATCCGCTATGCGCTCACCGACTCGCCGATTGACCGCATGCTGGTCGCCGCGACAGCGCGGGGGGTGTGCGCCGTGTTTTTCGGCGATGACGATGCGGAACTCGCTCAGGAACTACACAACGACTTTCCCGAGGCGGCGCTGACGCGGGACGATGCGGGCCTGAGTGCGCGGGTGGCGCAGGTTTCGGCGTGTTTCGGCCCGGCACCGGACGCGCCGGGAGCCGTTCCGCTGGATGTCCCGAACGGCGGGTTCCATGCTGCGGCATGGCTCGCCCTGCAGACCATTCCACGAGGCGAGACCCGCACTTACGGACAGATCGCGGCGGAACTGGGCCGGCCCGGCGGAGCCATCTCGGTCGGCCAGGCTTGCGCCCGAAATCCGGTGAGCCTGGTCATTCCGTGCCACCGGGTACTGCGTACGGGCGGCGGCCTGGGCGGCTATCGCTGGGGCCTGGAGCGCAAGCAACGGCTTCTCGCCCTGGAACGCGGCGCGGACTGACAGTACCGGACGCTCCGGCGCGCCTGCGTTTTTTCCCGGCGGCATGACCGAACAGCGCTGGCTTGGCAGGCGTTATCCGCGCAAGGAGGATGCTGCCCTTCTGAGCGGCGATGCGCGGTTTATCGACGATATGGCACCGGTGCCGGGCATTCGCCATGCCGCGATATTGCGGTCCCCCCACGCTCATGCCGCCATCCGCGCGATAGACATCTCGGACGCGTCCGCCCTGCCGGGGGTACGCGGTATCGTGACCGGGCGCGATGTGGCCGCGATCACACAGCCGCTTGCCAGCGCCATCCGCCTGCCGATCCGCTATTACCCGATCGCAACCGACAAGGTTCGCCATGTGGGTGAGCCGGTGGCCGTCATCGTCGCCGACGACCGCTATGTTGCGGAAGATGCGGCGGAATTGATTTCAGTGGATTATGCGCCGCGGGACCCGGTGGTGGATGCCGAGGCGGCGCTGGCGGATGGCGCGCCGCGTGTTCATGATGAACTCGACTCGAACGAGGTGCATCGGCGTACCTTCCGCTACGGCGAGCCGGAGGCAGCCTTTGCCCGCGCTCACAAGACGGTGCGGCTTTCCTGGCGGTTCCCGCGCTATTCCTCCACTCCCATGGAGACTTACGGCGTTGTCGCCCATTTCGAGCAGCGGCCCGACCGCTATACGATATGGTCCAACTTTCAGGGTCCGTTCATTCTCCACGCCCTGATGAGCGGTGCGCTTGGCGTTCCCGGCAACCGGCTGCGTCTGATCACCGCACCGCATTCCGGCGGCAGTTTCGGAATCAAGCAGGCTGTGTTTCCGTATATGGTACTGCTGGCGGCGTGCTCGCGCATTCTTGGCTGCCCGGTGAAATGGATCGAGGACCGGCTGGAGCATTTGACGGCCTCTTCCGCCGGGGCCGACCGTGCGGATGCGGTCGAGGCCGCCTTCACTGCCGACGGTGAATTGCTCGGACTGAAATATCGTGATCTCGTCAATGCCGGGGCCTATATCCGTGCGCCGGAACCGGCCTCGGTCTACCGCATGCATGCGGCCGCCAATGGCTGCTACCGGGTACGCGATATTGCCATCGAACATCGTGTGGCTGTTACCAATACAACGCCGGTGGGTCTCAACCGCGGCTATGGCGGCCCGCAATTCTATTACGCGCTTGAGCGGGTGATGGATGCAGGCGCCGCCGCGCTGGGGATCGACCCGGCGGAAATCAGGCGGCGCAACTTTGTTCCGGCTGCGGCGTTTCCCTATCACGCACCGGCGGGCGCGGTCTATGATTCCGGCGATTATGAGGCGGGCCTCACCCTGGCGCTGAAGCTGGGGGACTATCCGGCTCTCAGGGCAGAGCAGGCGCGCGCCCGTGCGGCGGGCCGCCTGTTCGGCATCGGTATGGCGGCGGGTGTCGAGCCGTCCGGGTCGAACATGGCGTATGTGACCCTGTCGCAGACGCCGGAGGAGCGCCGCCGTGCCGGCGGGCGCTCGGGCGCGCTCGCAACCGCCACCATATCGGTCGATCCGTCGGGTTCCGTCACCGTGCGGACGGTATCGACCCCGGCGGGGCAGGGACATCGCACGGTGGCCGCCCAGGCGGTGGCCGATGCGCTGGGACTGCACCCGGACGATATCGACGTGGTGACCGAGGTCGATACGCTGACCAGCGCATGGTCGCTGGCCTCGGGAAATTACGCCAACCGCTTCTCGTCAGTCGTCATGGACGCGGTGACGCAAAGTGCGGAGCGGGTAGCGGACCGCATCCGGCGCATTGCTGCCGAAAATCTTGAAGCTGCGCCCGAAGATATCGAGCTGAGCGGCGGGCGGGCGCAAATTATCGGTGTTCCGGGCAAGGGATTGCCGATCCGCCGCGTGGCGGCGCAGAGCCACTGGCACCCCGCCGCATTGCCCGATGGAATGCCGGCCGGCCTGACCGAGACGGTGGTGGTCAACCCGCCGATGCTGAATGCGCCCGATGATGCCGACCGGGTGGCCAGCGCGGTGACTTTCGGGTTTGTGTGTGACCTTGCGGCGGTGGAGATTGATCCGGCGACGGGGAAGGTCGACATCCGCAAGTATGTTTCCGTTCACGATGTCGGCAACACGCTGAACGAACTGGTTGTCGAAGGCCAGATCCATGGCGGTTTCGCACATGGGCTTGGCGGCGCGCTGCAGGAGGAGTTCGTGTATGACGCGGCCGGCAATCCGCAAACGGGCACCTTTGCGGACTATCTGTGCATCACAGCACCGGAAATGCCGGAACTGACGGTAGGACATATTGCCACGCCGTCGCCCCATAACCGGCTCGGCGCGAAGGGCATGGGCGACGGCTCGTCCATGCTCGCACCTACGGCGATCGCCAATGCCGCGGCCGACGCCCTCGGCACCATGGACGTTGAGCTTCCGCTTTCGCTCAATCGTGTCTGGGCGCTTGCCAATGGCGTGCCGTGGGTTCGCACCGGTTCGACACGGGCGAAATCAGGGGAAACCGCACGCGCCGGCGGCGGTCTCGAAGGACAGGGCAGCATTGTCCTTGCCGCAGCGCCGGCGGATGCGTGGCGCCTGCTGCTCGACCCCGAAGTCTTGCGGAGCGCCGTACCGGGATGCGAGGCGCTGCAGGAAGTCAGCGATGGCCGTTATGAGGCGGATGTTACCGTCCGCATCGGTGCGATACGGGCGCGGTTTGCAGTGGAGATTGCCTTGCACGACCGACGGAAACCGGAAAGTCTGCGTCTTGCCGGCCGGGCTTCCGGTGCGCTGGGGTTCGGGCGCGGCGATGCGCTGGTGCGGCTGGCGGAAATCGAGGACGGCCGCACACGTCTTTCCTACAGCTATCGCGCGGATGTCGGCGGCAAGGTCGCCGCGGTCGGTCAGCGCATGCTGGGGACGGTGGCAAGGCTCATGATCGAGCGGTTTTTTCGCGGTATCGACCGCCAGTTGCGAGGCCCAACCGAACGCCGCGGCTGGCGGCGATGGCTGGCGCCGTGAAGCCCGCGCCGTTTGAATATTGCCGGCCAGACACGGTGGACGAGGTGCTGGAGCTTCTGACGGAGTTCGGAAGCGACGCCAGCGTGATTGCCGGCGGCCTTTCTCTCGGCGCCATGCTGAACATGCGGCTGGTGCGTCCGGCGGCGGTGATCGATATCAACAGTGTGGGCGCGCTGGCAGAAAGTGACACCGTCGGCGATGCCGTGGTGACAGGTGCGCTGGTGCGCCAGACCGCCGCCATGCCGGGTGGTGACCTGGCGGCGGAACTGCCGCTGCTCGCCGCCGCGATGCCGCATGTCGGCCATTACCAGACCCGCTGCTACGGCACACTTGGCGGCTCGGTGGCTCATGCCGACCCCAGCGCCGAGATACCGTTGTGCCTGGTGACGCTGGGCGGCGCGGTACGGCTGCACTCGGCGCGCGGCGTGAGGGAAGTGCCGGCAGGTGATTTTTTCCGGGGTATCCTGACCACGGACCGTCACGGTGACGAACTCATCACGGGCCTTGTCTGGCCGCGTATCAAGCCCGGTGTCGTCACCGCATTCGATGAAATTAGCCAGCGCCGCGGGGACTTCGCTATTGCTGCCGTTGCCGCGGCGGCGCATGTGGACGAAGATGGCAGGGTCGACGTTCTGTCCCTCGGCCTTGGCGGGGTGGAGGAGCGTCCGTTTCTGGCCGACACGAGCGCCTTTGCCGGTCTTCCCGCGAATGGTAGCACGGCGCGGGAGATCGCCCGCGCGGTTGCCGCGGAAACCGAACCGCTGGCGGACTTGCAGGCAAATTCCGACTATCGCCGCAACCTTGCTGCGGTGCTCGCGGAGCGCGTCCTCGCCCGTGTATTTGCGAAAGGAGCGGTCTGATGCGGCGCATCCGTGCGGATGAACGCCGCCGCGTCACCCTGCAGGTCAATGGCGCGGTCATGTCCGGCCATGCCGAGCCGCGCATGCTGCTGGTCGATTTCCTGCGCCATGAACTGGGCCTCTACGGCACCCATGCGGGTTGCGAACACGGTGTGTGCGGCGCGTGCACCGTGATCATCGACGGCGCGGCTACGCGCAGTTGCCTCCGCTATGCCGTCCAGTGCGAGGGCAGCGTGCTGCGCACGGTGGAAGGACTCGCCGGCGAGGACGGGGCTCTCAACGCGCTGCAACGTGCGTTTCACGAGCATGGCGCGCTGCAGTGCGGGTTCTGTACGGCGGGCATATTGATGTCGGCCACCCGGTTTCTCGAGCAACACCCGGCGCCGTCCCGTGCCGAAGCCACCGACATGCTGTCGGGCCATATCTGTCGCTGTACGGGGTATGAGCCTGTGATACGGGCGATCCTGCAAGCCGCGGAAGAGACTCCGTGACCCTGGGAGAGTTGTTCTACTGCTGTGTGCGGCGCGACCCGGGCGCGCTTGCGCTCGTGGACGGCGGCGTGCGCCGCAATTATGCCGACTGGTATGAAGAAATCCGCGCAGTCGCGGGCGGGCTGGCGGCGGCCTGCCTGGCGCCGGGCGACCGTCTCGCAGTGCTGCTTGCCAACCGTTACGAGACGGCGACGCTGTATTGGGCATGCCAGATGCTGGGACTTGTGTTCACTCCCTTCAACTGGCGCGCCGGCAGCGAGGAAGCGGCCTATGTTCTGGCCGATGCGGGCGCCGCGGGCGTCGTCTTCGAGGCGCGGTCCCGCGCTGCAGTCCGGGGCGCACTCAGCGCCGTATCCGGGCCTGCCGCCTGGGATGTTGATGGCGGCGATTTTGCGCACCTGCTGCGCTCGCCGCCGGTGGCGGGGCCGGCAGCCGCCGACGAACGCGACACGTGCCTGATGCTTTATACATCCGGCACTACCGGGCGCCCGAAGGGCGTGCCCCGGTCGCACAGCGCCGAGCGTCATGCGGCCGTTCACTGCATCGCCCTGCTTCATTACAAGTATGGAGCGGTGATGCTGGGCGCCGCCCCCCTGTTTCACACCATGGGCATCCGTTCAGCGCTGATGACGGCGCTGCTCAATGGAACCCTGGTATGCCAGCCCGCCTGGGAGGCGCGGGAGGCGTTGACGCTGATCTCCGGCGAAAAGGTGGATACGCTGTTTCTGGTGCCGACCATGTTTCACGATCTGCTGCACCACCCCGCGCGTGACTCTTGCGACTTGTCGTCAGTGCGCAATATCGCCTATGCGGGCAGCGCGATGAATACGCCGTTGATCACGCTGTGCGCGCAAGTGTTCGAGCCGGAGCATTTTTCCAATTTCTATGGCTCCAGCGAGATATTCACCTTCACCACCTGCAGCCATGTGCTGCGGAAGCCGGGTTGCGCGGGGCGACCCGGCATCGGCCAGATGATCCGCGTCGTCACGCCCGACCCCGACGGCGGCAGCGGCCCCGAGGATGAGGTCCCGCCCGGCGCGCCCGGCGAAATCATTGCTCCCTTGGACGGCCTCGAGGCGTTTACCGGGTATTGGCAGCGGCCGGATGCGGACCGCAAGGCGATACGCGGCGGTTGGTATTTCACCGGCGATATCGGGTATTTCGATGCCGACGGGGAACTCCATGTGGTCGGCCGGGTGGACGACATGGTGATTTCCGGCGGCGAGAATATCCATCCCGAGGAGGTGGAGGACGCACTGGCGCGGTCGCCGCTGGTGGCGCAGGCGGCGGTTGTCGGCTTGCCGGATGTCCGTCTTGGCCAGCGTGTAGCAGCCTTTGTCGAGCCGGCATCTCCGGCGTGTTCCGCCCGGGCGCTCGATGCATGGTGTCTTGACAGTCCGCTGGCGCGTTTCAAGCGACCGCGTGCCTACGGATTTGTCAGGGCCATCCCCCGCTCCGCCTCCGGGAAGCTGTTGCGCCGTCTCTTGCGCGACGGGGCCTATGAACTGCTGGACGAATATGAAAGCACACTCTCACCCGCAGACACAGGAAATGACGGAAAAGACTGAACAGGCTTATGGCGCGCGTCTTGCCTCGTTGCTCGAGGGTCTTGACGGCCTTCGCATCGAGGTTGATCCACGAAAGCGGATCGGGCATCTCATCCTTGACCGCCCGCCGCTCAATATCGTGTCGTGGCCCGGGCGCCGGCAAATCCGCACCATCCTTGAGGTCATGGACGACGACCCGGATGTCGGCACAGTTGTTGTTCGCGGCGCCAATGGCGTGTTCAGTTCCGGCGGAGATGTGAAGGCATTCCCCGACATTCCCAAGAACAGGATGTCGGACCTGCACTGGAATATCGGCGCGCCCGAACGTATGGGCAAGCCGGTGATCTGCGCCATGGAGAAATATGCGTTCGGCGTCGGCTTCGAACTGGCGCTGGCGTGCGATTTCCGTTTTGCAACCAGGGACACGCTGGTTGGCCTTCCCGAAATCACGCTGGGCCAGATGCCGGGTTCAGGCGGCAGCGTCCGCATCGCGCGGATTGCCGGCATGACTCGCGCCCGCGACATGGTGATGCTCGGCAAACGCATTCCCGCCGAACTGGCGCGTGACTGGGGGCTGCTGACCGAGATTACTGACGACCGTGCGGGTCTGGAGCAGTTGATTGACGATTATGCGGGGAAATTGAACGCGATGGCGCCGATTGCGCTGGCAGCGCTCAAGAAGGTGCTGAATTCCGCCTATGACGCGCCGCTCCGCACGGCGCTGGAAGTCGAGGGCCACTCCTACGAAAAACTGCGCTGGACCGAGGACTACAGGGAAGGCATCGACGCTTTCAGCGAACGGCGCAAACCGGTTTTCAAGGGCCGGTAGCGTCGCCCCGGAGTCAGTTTTTTCCCTGCTTTTCCTCGGTCGCGGCGCGAAGTCCGGGCAGGAGCATTCGCATCAGCGTCGGGCTGCGGTCCAGAAAATGATGCTTGAGGGCGGCGCCGGCGTGGAATGCGGCCAGCCCCACACCGCCATAGGCGAGCCAGTAATGCACATCAATGGCGAATTCCCGGCCCTGTTCGGAGATTGTTGACAGGGCCGGGAATTCGAATAGGCCGAACATGTCTATGCCCGCGCCTTCGGAGGTGGAGATCATGTAGCCGCTGGCCGGAACGAGAATGATGAGCGCCCCAAGGGTCCAGTGCGCCACGGTGGCGCCGGCGCGCTCCCAAGGTTTCAGGCCCGGTGCAAAAGCAGGCCTGGGGTCGGCGACGCGCCAACCCAGCCGCGCCAGCGCGAGCAGCAGGGCGGCCATTCCCGCTGCCTTGTGGATGATCAGCGAGTCGTTGTACCAGCGGTCATAATAGGTCAGCCCGACCATCCACGCGCCGAGCGCCGCCAGTCCGAGGAACGACAGCGCGAGGGACCAGTGAAGGGCGATGGAGGCGAGGCCGTAGCTGTCCTCGCTGTTTTTCCACCTCATGGCCGGTCATGCCGGTTGATTTATTTGCGGATTCCCTCGATCCCGAGGAACATGTCCAGCGACTCGGCCGTCGGGCCGAGATTGTAGCCCATGCCGAAATCCGAGCGGACCAGCGTTACCGTTCCTTCAAAACCGGCGCGATAGCCGCCCCACGGGTCGCTGCCCTCTCCTATCTTCTTCACGGCAATGGCGATGGCTTTTGTCACGCCGTGCAAGGTGAGATCGCCGTGCATGGTGCCGCCGTCGGCGTCGCCTTCATAACCCGTGCTGACAAATGTTGCCGTGGGAAATTTATCGACATCCAGAAAGTCTGCCGAGCGCAGATGCTTGTCGCGTTCGGCGTGGCCGGTGTCGATGCTGGCGGTGTCGATTTCCACGGTGATCTTCTGGCCTGCCTGCCCGGCTTCCGGGTCGAAGGTGAAGCTGCCGGAGATATTGTCGAACGAGCCGTACATCCAGGAAAAGCCGAGATGGGAAATCCTGAACTCCACGAAACTGTGTCCGGAGTCGATCTCGTAATCGGCCGCTCCGGCTGCTCCGGTCGACAGCGCGAGAGCCGCGCCCACGCACACTCCTCGCAAAAATCTCATGCTCATGGCTCGAACCTCTCCTTGTTCTGGCGTTCCGGCGCGCAGGGGCTGCGCCCGCGGCGCGCAAGCCTGTTCGGTCACTATGCGCACGGCCTTGTTCGCAAGCAACCCTCGCCGCCGTGAGGGTGTTCTGCCGAGTATTCCCCGCAATACAGAAAGGTGTTATCGGCAAGTGAAAAGGGGCAAGGAACGGCGATCATTATGTGATCGCAGTGGCTACTCGCCGGATTTCGACGCCTTCGCATTCCTGAAATGCCTGACTGCGGTTTCGAACTTGTCGCGGCATCCGGTATTGCAGAAGCCGACTACCTGGCCGTCATATTCGGTGAGCGAGTCCGGCTGCACCGGCTTGCCCGACCATGGGCAGGTCTCGTTGATGCACTCGACAATATCCAACTCCGGCATTGCGCCCTCCTTCGAGGTTGTTCGCGAAGGACAACGCTACGCTTGCGCGTTTTGCTTCGTCAATGCGGCGTGCAAGGGGGCGGTCAACAATCGCGGCGGCAAATGGTGTATTTGTATATCCGGTATCATGACACGTTTCGTACACGATGAATCCTGCGCGGCGATGCGGCGCAAACGGGTGCGCTTTCGGTGCTGGCACCGGGGGTCGCGCGAGGCCGACCTGTTGCTGGGGCGATTCGCCGATTCCGAACTGCACAGGCTGGATGGGAGGCAACTCGGTCAGCTGGAGCACCTGCTGGAGTGCGATGACCCGGACATCTGGGACTGGGTGGTGCGCGGTGTGACGCCTCCCGCCCGCCATGACCATGAGGTACTGGCGCTGCTGCGGCGCCGGACGGCGTTGTGAGGACGGCGGCAGAGGGGTTGCTGGCGCATTTCTCGGCGCCCGGAATGGTGACGCTGTGCCATGCGCCGCAAGGCCGCGATGCGCTCGCGATCGCAGAACTGCGCACGGCGGCCCCTGAGCGGGATATCGTTTTTGTGGCGTGCAGTGATGCGCGTCTGAGCCAGACTGCCGGAGCGCTGGCCTTTTTTGCGCCCGATTTGCAGCCGCTCAGGCTGCCGGCGTGGGACTGCCTCCCCTATGACCGCGTATCGCCGCGCGCCGATATCTGCGCCGATCGGTTGCGGAGCCTGAGTGCGCTTGCGGGCGGGAGCGGCGGACGGCTCGTGCTGACGACCGTGAACGCTGCCATGCAGAAATTGCCGCCGCGCGCGGCGCTTGTCGAAGCGCGGTTTGCGCTGCGTCCGGGAGCGGTGCTGGATACCGGGCGCTTCGCCGAGTGGCTGGGCAGCAACGGTTATCACCGCGTCGGGACGGTGATGGAACCCGGGGAATATGCGTTTCGCGGCGGTCTGGTGGACCTGTTTCCGGCCGGTGCGGCCGCGCCGGTGCGAGTGGATCTGTTCGGCGATGAGGTTGAGAGCATTCGTACCTTCGATCCGCTGTCGCAGCGCACCACAGGCGAGGGCGGGGAGTTGGTGCTGCTCCCGGCCTCGGAAGTGGGGCTGGATGAGGGGGCGGTTGCACGGTTCCGGGCGGGCTATCGGCAATTGTTCGGCGCCGTGGTGCGCGAGGATGCACTGTATGAGACGGTTTCCGCCGGGCGGCGGCATCCCGGCATGGAACATTGGCTGCCGCTGTTTCATGAACAGATGGAGAGCCTGTTCGATTATGTGCCTGATGCGCTGATCCTGTTCGACCATCAGGCGGATACTGTGGTGGAAGAACGGCGGGCGCAGATCGCCGACTATTACCGCGCACGGCTGGAAAGCATGAGCGGCGGCGGATCGCTTGACGTTCCGCCCTACAAGCCGGTGCCGCCCGAACGCCTGTTTCTGGATGAATCGGAATGGTCGGCGGTGTTGTCGAGCCGCGCTGCTGCCCGGTTCACGCCATTCAAGGTTCCCGGCGGCGTGGAACTCGACGGCCGCCGGGCGCGTGATTTCGCGGCCGAACGCGGCAGCGGTGACGGGGCGCTGTATCCCGCCGTTGCGGAGCATGTGAAGGCCGAGATCAACGCCGGGCGGCGCGCCGTGCTGGCGTGCTACAGCGCCGGTTCACGAGACCGCCTGTCAGGGCTGCTGGCCGATCACGGGCTGCCGCCGGCTGCGTGTGTGGACGCCTGGCCGGCAGCGGCGGCGCTGCCGCCGGGCACGGTGGCGGCGGCAGTGCTGGCGCTGGAGCACGGGTTCTGCGGCGGGTCGCTCTCGATATTGAGCGAACAGGACATTCTGGGCGACCGTCTGGCGCGTCCGGCGGCGCGCCCACGGCGGGCGGCGAATTTTCTGACCGAAGCAAGCGCCCTAGCCGAAGGCGACCTTGTGGTGCATGTGGACCACGGCATCGGGCGTTATGCGGGACTGGAGACAATCGAGGCCGGCGGGGCGCCGCATGACTGCCTGCTGATGCACTATGCAGGCAACGCCAAGCTGTATCTGCCGGTGGAGAATATCGAGATGCTGTCGCGCTATGGCAGCGGCGACGCCGACAAGGTGGCGCTGGACCGGCTGGGCAGCGCGAGCTGGCAGGCGCGCAAGGCGCGGCTGAAAAACCGGCTGCGCGACATGGCGGACGCGCTGATCCGCACCGCTGCGGCGCGCGCGGTGCGCGAGGCGGCGTGCATGACGGCAACGGATGAATTTTATCAGGAATTCGCGGCGCGGTTTCCGTTTGTCGAGACCGAGGATCAGGAGAAGGCGATCGACGATTGTCTCAGAGACCTGGGGCAGCCGGCGCCGATGGACCGGCTGATCTGCGGCGATGTGGGATACGGCAAGACGGAAGTGGCGCTGCGGGCGGCGTTCATGGCGGCGTTTTCGGGCAAGCAGACCGCTGTTGTCGTGCCGACGACCCTGTTGTGCCGGCAGCATACCGCGACGTTTCAGGAGCGCTTCAAGGGGCTGCCGGTGAATATCGCGCAATTGTCGCGGCTGGTGCCGGCCAAGCAGGCTGCGGCGGTGCGCTCGGGACTTGCGAGCGGCGGGATCGACATTGTCGTTGGCACCCATGCGCTGCTGGCCAAGTCGGTGAAGTTTTCCGATCTCGGCTTGCTGGTGATTGACGAGGAACAGCGTTTCGGCGTGGCGCAGAAAGAGCGGCTGAAGGAATTGAAAACTGACGTTCATGTCCTGACGCTGAGTGCGACGCCGATCCCCCGCACGCTGCAACTGGCGCTCACCGGCGTGCGCAGCCTGAGCCTTATCACGACGCCGCCGGTCGATCGCCTGGCGGTGCGCACCTTTGTGCTGCCCTATGATCCGGTGGTGATACGCGAGGCGATATTGCGGGAGCGGCATCGCGGCGGGCAGATATTCTATGTCTGTCCACGCATTGCGGACCTGGACAAGGTGGCGGCGGAAATCCGCCGTATCGTGCCTGACATCAAGCTGGTTGCGGCGCATGGCCGCATGGCGGTGAGCCGTCTGGAAGAGGCGATGACCGCATTTTATGACGGGCAATACGAGTTGCTGGTCTCGACCTCCATTATCGAGTCGGGGCTGGACATGCCGCGGGTGAACACGCTGATTGTGCATCGCGCGGACATGTTCGGGCTTGCGCAGCTATATCAACTGCGAGGCCGGGTGGGCCGCGGCAAACGGCGCGCCTGGGCCTATTTCACCGTGCGGTCAGGGCAATCACTCCCGGAGACGGCGGAGAAGCGGCTGGGCGTGATCCAGGCGCTGGATACGCTGGGGGCCGGTTTTTCGCTGGCGAGCCACGATATGGATATACGCGGGGCCGGCAATTTGCTGGGGGAAGAGCAGTCGGGACACGTGCGCGAAGTCGGTATCGAACTGTATCAGCAATTGCTGGAAGAAGCGGTCGAGGCGGCGCGCTCGGGCGACGGGGCGATGGCGGAACGCTGGTCACCGCAGATTACCCTGGGCATGGCGGTGCTGATCCCCGACGCCTATGCGGCGGATCTGAGCGTTCGGCTCGGGCTTTACCGGCGCCTTGCCAATCTGGAAACCGACCGGGAGATCGAGGCGTTTGCAGCGGAGCTTGTCGACCGGTTCGGCCTGCTGCCGGAGCCGGTGGAAAACTTGCTGGCATTGGTGCGGATCAAGCGGTTATGCCAGGCGGCGGGGGTGGAGCGCCTGGATGCGGGACCGAAAGGCGCGGTGGTGGCGTTTCGCGGCGGCAGTTTCGCGGCCCCGGACAAGCTGGTAGCGTTTATCGCCCGCAATGCGGGGACGGTTCGTGTACGCCCCGATCACAGCCTTGTCGTAACCCGTCCGTGGCAGCGCGATGCGGACCGGCTGGCCGGTGTGACGGACCTGATACGCACGATCGCCGAACTGGCGGCGTGACGCCGGGCCCGGTTGCCGGCAGGCAAGGATCGCGAGGAAACCCCGGGGAGCGAGGCTGCGTTCATGGCTCATGCCGACTTCGTTCATTTGCGCGTCCATACGGCGTTTTCCGTCTCCGAGGGGGCGATTGGCGTTGCCGAACTGGCGGCGCTGTGCCGGCAGCATCACATGCCGGCGGTGGCGGTGGCGGACACCGGCAACATGTTCGGCGCCGTGGAAGTCTCGCGCCTGTGCGCGGCTGCCGGCGTACAGCCGATTATCGGTTGCCAGCTTGGCGTGGACGGCGGCGCGGATTCCCGCGGCGGCAAGGCTAAGGCGCCGGACCGGGAGCCGGACCAGATCGTATTGCTGGCGCAGAACGAGGCCGGCTATCGAAACCTGATCAAACTTTCGAGCGCCGGTTATCTGGGAAATGAGGGCGGCGGTGCGCCGGCGGTGACATGGGAGCGTCTGGGGCAGCATAATGAGGGGCTCGTCGCACTCACCGGCGGCATTGCCGGGCCGGTGGGGCGGTTGCTCGGCGGCGGCCAGCGGGCGGCGGCGAAAGCGCGGCTGGCACGGCTCGCGGCGCTGTTTCCCGGGCGGCTTTATGTGGAGCTTCAGCGGCACGGCCTGGACGAAGAGGAGGCGATCGAAAATGACCTGATCGCGCTGGCCTATGAGCAGGATTTGCCGCTGGTGGCGACAAACGAGGTGTTTTTCGCCGCGGCGGAGCGGCATGAAGCGCATGACGCGCTGATGTGCATCGCGCATGGCGCCTATATTTCGCAGACTGAGCGGCCGCGTGTGTCGCCGGAGCATTATTTCAAGTCAGCGGAGGAGATGCGGGCATTGTTCGCCGACTTGCCCGAGGCGGTGGACAATACGCTGGTGGTTGCGCGGCGCTGCGCGTTTCACGTCGAGGCGCGGGAGCCACTGCTGCCGACCTCGCCCAAGGTTGCCGCGCATGGCAGCGAGGCCCAAGCGTTGCGCCGCGCCGCCAAGGACGGTCTGGAGCAGCGGCTGAAGGCGCACGGGACCGCCGCCGCTGGTGAGGGTGAACCCGGCGGGGCGGCATATCGGGAGCGCCTGGATTACGAGCTGGGCGTCATCATCGATATGGGGTTTGCGGGGTATTTCCTGATCGTCGCCGATTTTGTTCAATGGGCCAAGGGACAGGACATAGCAGTCGGCCCGGGACGCGGCTCCGGTGCCGGGTCGGTGGTGTCGTGGGCGCTGGCGATCACCGATCTGGACCCCTTGCGGTTCGGGTTGCTGTTCGAGAGGTTTCTCAATCCCGACCGTGTGTCGATGCCGGATTTCGACATCGATTTCTGCCAGGAGCGGCGTGATGAGGTGATCCGCTATGTGCAGCGCGAATATGGCGCGGACCGGGTGGCGCAGATCATCACTTTCGGCAAGTTGCAGGCGCGGGCGGTGGTGCGTGATGTCGGCCGCGTACTGCAAATGCCCTATGGGCAGATCAACAGGCTGAGCAAGCTGATCCCGTACAATCCGGCGAACCCCGTCGGATTGCAAGAGGCGCTGGACAATGAGGCGGCGTTGCGCGCGGCTCATGACGAGGCGCCAGAAGTCAAGCGCCTGATACGTATCGCGCTGCAGATCGAGGGTCTCTATCGCCATGCCTCCACCCACGCGGCGGGGGTGGTGATCGGCGACCGCCCGCTTGACGAGCTGATCCCGCTCTATCGCGACCCGCGTTCCGACATTCCCGTGACGCAGTTCAACATGAAGGATGTGGAACAGGCGGGGCTGGTGAAGTTCGACTTCCTCGGTCTCAAGACGCTGACGGCGCTGCAACGAACGGTTGCGCTGCTGGCGGAACGCGGGGTGACGGTGGATCCGGCGCGGCTGCCGCTGGACGACGCGCCGACCTATGCCATGCTCAGCCGCGGCGATGCGCTGGGGGTGTTTCAGTTTGAAAGCGGCGGGATGCGCAATCTGCTGCGCGAGGCGGGCGCCAGCAGGTTCGAGGACCTTGTAGCTCTGGTAGCGCTGTTTCGCCCCGGCCCGATGGAAAACATACCCAAGTATATTGCCTGCAAGCACGGCCGCGAAGAGCCGGAACTGCTGCATGAATCGATCACGCCCATCACGAGTGACACCTATGGTGTGATCATTTATCAGGAACAGGTGATGCAGATCGCTCAGGTGTTTGCTGGCTATACGCTGGGACAGGCCGATCTGCTGCGCCGCGCTATGGGCAAGAAAATCAAGTCGGAGATGGCGGCGCAGCGCGATACTTTCGTCAATGGCGCGGTGGAGCGCGGGGTTGACCGGGCGCGCGCGTCGCATGTTTTCGACCTTGTGGACAAGTTCGCGGGCTACGGGTTCAACAAGGCGCATTCGGTCGGTTATGCGCTGATTGCCTACCAGACGGCGTGGTTGAAGGCGAACCATCCGGTGGAGTTCCTTGCCGCCATGATGAGCCTCGACCGCGGCAATATCGACAAGCTGAATTTGTACCGGCTGGAACTCGGGCGTCTGGGTATTGCGCTGCGTCCGCCCGACATCAATGAGTCGGGCGTCGATTTCAGGGTGGAATATGACGCTGAGGGCAAGGGGGCGATCCGCTATGCGCTGGCAGCGGTGCGGAATGTCGGCGCCGGGGCGATGGAGAAGGTGGTCGCAGAACGCGCGCGGGGCGGGCCGTTCAAGGACCTGTTCGACCTGGCGGCGCGTGTCGACCTGGCATTGCTAAACAAGCGGCAGATCGAAAATCTGGCGCGCGCCGGTGCGTTCGACAGCATCAACCCGAACCGCCATCAGGTTGCGGAGGCGGCGGAGACGATCATTCGCCATGCCGGGCAGGTCGTGGAGGCGCGGCGCAGCGGCCAGTCCAACTTGTTTGGCGACACGGTTGAAGACGTGCCGCGGCCGGAACTGCCGGTGGTGGATGACTGGCCCGGGTTCGAGCGGTTGAGTCTCGAGTTCGAGGCGTTGGGGTTTTATCTGTCGGCGCATCCGCTGGATGCGTGGGAGGGCAGTCTGCCCGACTTGCAGATCACGGAATTTGCGGCGCTTTCCGGCGGTAATACGGCGCGTGCCGTGCTGGCGGGCGTAGTGCTGGCGCGGCGCGAGCGCGACTCGCGGCGCGGGCGTGCGGTGTTTCTGCAGATGTCCGATCGCAGCGGCCTGTTCGAGGTGAGTGTTTTCCCCGAATGCCGCGGCGCCGATGAGCGCGAACTGTTCGAGCCGGGCCAAATGCTGCTGGTGGAGGCGACAGTGCTGCGAGACGATGAGCAGACGCGGCTGACAGCCCAGCGGGTGGAGGCCCTGCAAGCGCGTGCGGTGCGCCAGGTGGGCGGCTTTCGGGTGTTTCTGGCGGAAGATGTGGCGCTGCCAGTACTGCGGTCGGTGGTAGCGAGGGAACGCGGCCAAGGCCCCGACCATGCCGGATTGACGCTGGTTGTGCCGTGCGGCGGAACGGGGGAAGTGGAGATTGCGCTGGAAGGGGCGTATCAGGCGTCGCCGTCAGCGCGTGCGGCGTTGAAGTCGGTGCCCGGCGTGCGCGAGGTGCATGTTCTGCGAGGCTTGCAAAACTCGTGAACGACAGGTATTTGCGCGGGCGCGCTTATCACTCACGCGAGCAGGCGGCCGCCATGCGGTGCGCTCCGGTGCCCGGCGCGTCCGGGTAACTCGGCTCGCGGCGGATCAACCGGAGAACATACTGTCATGGCTGCGCCTACTTTCACCATGCGCCAGCTCCTTGAAGCGGGCGTTCATTTCGGGCATCAGACCCATCGCTGGAACCCGAAGATGGAATCCTATCTTTACGGGGTTCGCAACGGCATACACATCATCGACCTGCAACAGACGGTGCCGATGCTCTATCGCGCGCTGGACGCGGTGCAGGCAACAATCGCCGGCGGCGGGCGGGTCCTGTTTGTCGGCACCAAGCGGCAGGCGCAGCAGCCTGTGGCGGATGCGGCGAAGCGCTGCGGACAATATTATGTCAACCACCGCTGGCTGGGCGGCATGTTGACGAACTGGCGGACGATCTCGAATTCCATCGGGCGTCTGCGCCGGCTGGACGAACAACTGGCCGAAGAGACCACAGGGCTGACCAAGAAAGAACTGCTGAACCTGACGCGGGAGCGCGACAAGCTGGAGCGGACGCTCGGCGGTATTCGCGAAATGGGCGGCTTGCCGGACCTGGTGTTCATCATCGACACCAACAAGGAGGAGATCGCGAAGCAGGAAGCGGTCAAGCTCGGCATTCCGGTGTTTGCCATCATCGACAGCAATTGCGACCCGGAGGGGATCCAATTTCCGGCGCCGGGGAATGACGACTCGACTCGCGCAATCGTGCTGTATTGCGATCTGATAGCGCGGGCGGTGCTGGACGGATTGCAGCAGGAGCAGGCCGCGCTGGGCGGCGATATCGGCGCGTCCGCGGATGCGCTGGTGGAAGAGGAAGTGATAGCCGAGGCCGGGGAAGAAGAAGCGGCTGCGGCTGCGGAGGCGCCTGCGGCGGAGACGGCGCCGGTGGAGGAGAATACCGATGGCTAAGATCAGTGCATCGCAGGTCAAGGCGCTGCGTGAAAAGACCGGCGCCGGGATGATGGACTGCAAGAAGGCCCTGACCGAAACCGGCGGCGATATGGAGCAGGCGGTCGACTGGCTGCGCGCGAAGGGTCTTGCGGCAGCGGCGCGGAAGGCCGGGCGCACGGCGGCGGAAGGTCTGGTCGGGGTGATTGCATCCGGGAATGCCGGGGCGCTGGTGGAAGTGAATTCCGAAACGGATTTCGTGGCGCGCAACGAGGATTTCCAGACATTTGTCGCCGCGGTGGCCGAACGGGCGCGTGCCTTTGGCGGAGAGATCAACGCACTCAAGGACGCGGAATATCCGGGCGCAGGGCGCAGCGTGTCCGGCGAATTGACGGAACTTATCGGCCGAATCGGTGAAAATCTGGTGTTGCGGCGCAGCGCCGGGCTCTCCGTGGATGAGGGGCTGATCGCCAGTTATATGCATAATTCCGTGCGGCCCGGCCTCGGCAAGATCGGCGTGCTGGTGGGGCTGCGCTCTGCCGCAGCGCCGGACAAGCTGGCGGACCTCGGGAAACAACTGGCGATGCATGTTGCGGCGGCGCAACCGCTGGCCCTGAGCCGCGATGCGGTGGCCCCGGAGGCGGTTGCGCGCGAGCGCGCGATACTTGTCGACCAGGCCAAGGACAGCGGGCGACCGGACCATGTCATCGAAAAGATGGTCGAAGGGCGGTTGCGGAAATGGTTCGAGGACATCGTGCTGCCGGACCAGGTTTTCGTGATCGACGGCAAGTCGCGCGTTCACGAGGCGGTGAAGGCGGCGGCGGATGAGGCGGGTGCGCCCATCGAGATTTGCGGCTTCGTCCGCTTCGCGCTGGGCGAAGGGGTCGACAAGGAAGAGACGGACTTCGCGGCCGAGGTGGCTGCCCAGGCCGGAGCCGGGTGAACTCCGGCGTTTCCGGGCGCGCGCCCGGCTGACGGGCGGCGGAACCTGCAGGGGGACCGATGGCGCGAGAAAGCGCCGCACCGGCGCCGGGCGGGTTGCGCCGCGTGTTGCTGAAGCTCTCCGGTGAAGCGCTGATGGGTGATGCGTCCTTCGGGCTGAAGGGCGCCGCCATCGAGCGCCTGGCGGAGGATGTGAAGCGGGTTTGCGCGGGCGGGGTCGAGGTCTGCGTTGTTGTTGGCGGCGGCAATATCTTTCGCGGAATGAGCGCCGCGGCGGCCGGTTTCGACCGCGGGACCGCCGACAGTATGGGCATGTTGGCGACGGTGATTAACGCGCTGGCCCTGCACAGTGTGCTGGAGCGGGTGGGCGTTTCGGCGCGGGTATTGTCGGCGATTCCCATGCAGTCGATTTGCGAACCGTTCGCCCGACGCCGGGCGGTGCACCACCTGGAGAAGGGGCGGGTGGTGATTTGCGCCGCCGGCACCGGCAATCCCTATTTCACGACGGACACGGCGGCGGCGCTGCGCGCCGCGGAACTGGGCTGTCAACTCCTGCTGAAAGGCACGCAGGTTGACGGCGTTTACAGCACCGATCCGAAGACCGATCCGTCGGCACGGCGGTTCGAGACACTGACCTATGACCGGGCGCTGCGGGACAATCTCAAGGTAATGGACATGCCGGCAATTTCCCTGGCTCGCGACAACGGCATTCCCATTGCGGTGTTTTCGATTCACAATGCAGGGGCCTTTGCCGACGCCGTGAGCGGCGTTGGCCGGTACACGCTCATCAGGGAAGCGGAATGACGACATGGCAGCCGAGTTCAATCTCAGGGATCTCAAGCGCCGCATGAACGGCGCGGTGGAGGTTCTGAAACAGGAATATGCAGGCTTGCGCACAGGGCGGGCGTCGGCGGGTCTGATCGAACCGATCTCCATCAACGCCTATGGCGGGCAAATGCCCGTCAGCCAGTTGGGGACGGTCAGTGTTGCGGATGTGCGCCTGATCACGGTGCAGGTTTGGGACAAGGCGGTGGTCAAGGCGGTCACGAATGGAATCCGTGACAGCGGTCTGGGGCTGAATCCCATTGCGGAAGGCCAGATCGTGCGCGTCCCCTTGCCGGAACTCACCGAGGAACGGCGCAAGGAACTGGCGCGCGTGGCGCACAAATACGCGGAGGAGGCGCGTGTCTCCGTGCGCAATGTCCGCCGCGACGGAATGGATACGCTGAAGCGTCTGGAGCGCGCCGGTGAAGTATCGCGCGACGAACAGCACGGGGAGGCGGGCAAGCTCCAGGAACTGACGGATTCGATGATCAAGCAGATCGGCGAAGCGGCGGCGCAGAAAGAAAAGGATATTCTGCAGGTCTGAACGCATGGAAACCGCGATTGTGGGGGAAACGCCGCCGCCGCGGCATATCGCGATCATCATGGACGGAAACGGGCGGTGGGCGGCGGGCCGCGGCCTGCCGCGTATTGCCGGCCATCAGCGCGGCGCCGACGCCGTGCGCACAGCGGTGTATGGCTGCGCCGAACTCGGCGTCGAATATCTGACGCTCTATGCCTTTTCGTCGGAGAACTGGAAGCGTCCGCCAACCGAAGTGCAGGACTTGATGAGCCTGCTGCGGTTTTATCTGCGGCGGGAACTGGACGAACTCGAGGGCAGGGGCGTGCGCTTGCAGGTGATCGGCGACCGGCGCGCGCTGGACGCCGATATTCAGATGCTGATCAGCGAGGCTGAGGCGCGCACCCGGGGCAATGGCACGCTGATTCTGACGGTGGCGCTGAATTATGGCTCCCGCAACGAAATCGTGGCGGCTGTCCGAGACATTGCGCGCGATGCCGGCGCCGGGCGAATCGACCCGGAGACAGTGGATGCGGCGCTATTTTCCGCGCGCTTGCAGACCGGCGGGATGCCGGATCCGGACTTGTTGATCCGTACTGGCGGCGAGCATCGGCTGAGTAATTTCCTGCTGTGGCAATGCGCCTATTCGGAGTTGATCTTCACGCCGGTGATGTGGCCTGATTTCGACCGCGCGGCGCTTGAAGAGGCAGTAAGCGAGTTTCACAGCCGGGAACGCCGCTATGGCGGGCGGCAGGTTGCAAGATCCGCGTGACCGCTGTGGGGGCGTTGACCACGCGCGTGGTATCGAGCCTTGTGCTGGCGCCGGCAGTTCTTGCCGCTTTCTGGTTCGGGGGCTTCTGGCTGGCGGCGCTGTTGGGGTTGGCGCTGGCGCTCGGCGCAGTGGAATGGCAGCACTTGGTGCGTTCGCCGACGCCGCTTTATTTTCTCGCGGGCATTCTCGGGGCGGCACTGGCACTGGCGGCTTCGGCGCAGTCCGCGGCGGCACTTGCCATTCTGGCCCTGGGCGCGGTGGCGATCTGGTTTGTCGACATGCGGCGCGGCGGCAACCCATTTCCGGCGGCGCTGGGGCCTGTCTATCTCGGCGCGCCGGCTGTGGCGCTGCTGTGGTTGCGTGCGGAGCCTGAGGGCGGCGCGGCGCTCGCGCTGGGGTTGCTTGTTGTTGTCTGGGCGGCCGATATCGGCGCGTACGCGGTGGGGCGGACGGTGGGTGGCGCCCGTCTGGCGCCGCGTATCAGCCCCGGCAAGACATGGGCCGGCGCGGTGGGCGGCGGTGCGCTGGCCGCGGCCATGGGGGCGGCGTTTGCCGCCGCATGGGGTGTCGGCCTGTTGGCCGGCGCACTGGCCGGCGGTATGCTTGCGGTTGCCGCGCAGGCTGGCGACCTGTTCGAGTCGTGGCTCAAGCGGCGGCGCGGGGTGAAGGATTCCGGGCGCGCGATTCCGGGGCATGGCGGCGTGCTGGACCGGGTGGACAGCCTGCTTGGCGCGGCGCCGGCACTGGCGGCGTTCGTAGCTCTGGGCGGCTGGGAGTAGGCGGGATGGCAGGCGACACTACGCCGCGAGCCGCGCCGCGCCGTATCAGTATTCTCGGCTCCACGGGTTCAGTCGGCCGCAGCACTGTAGATCTGGTCGCGGCAAATCAGGGCCGGTACGGGGTGGAGGCGCTGACGGCGCAACGCAATGCCTCGTTATTGGCGGAGCAGGCGCGGCGTCTGAAGCCGCGTCTGGCGGCAATTGGCGATCCTGATGCCTATGCGGCGCTCAAGGCCGAGCTTGGGAGTACCGAGGTGCGTGTCGCCGCCGGACCGGAGGCGCTGCAGGAAGCGGCTGCGCTGCCGGCGGACTGGGTGATGGCGGCGATTGTGGGCGCGGCCGGGCTGGCGCCGACATTGGAGGCGGTGCGTCGCGGCGCTACGGTGGCGCTTGCCAACAAGGAGTGCCTGGTCTGCGCCGGCGAAGTGATGATCGGCGAAGCACGGCGCAGCGGGGCCACTCTGTTGCCGGTTGATTCCGAGCATAACGCCATTTTTCAGGTGTTTGACTTCGCGCATCCGGAGCGTGTGGACAAGATTGTCCTGACGGCCTCCGGGGGGCCGTTCCGCACACTGGACAAGGCGGGGATGGCGGAAGTGACGCCGGCGGAAGCTGTGGCGCATCCGAATTGGAATATGGGCGCCAAGATTTCCATCGATTCGGCAACCATGATGAACAAGGGCCTCGAAGTCATCGAGGCGTTTTATTTGTTTCCGGTGTCCGCGGGGCAGATCGACGTTGTGGTTCACCCGCAGTCGGTGGTTCACGGACTGGTGGCTTATTGCGACGGTTCGGTGCTGGCGCAGTTGGGGAGGCCGGACATGCGGACGCCGATTGCGTGCTGCCTGGCATGGCCGGACCGGCTCAGCGCGCCGGTGCATGGTCTTGATCTGGCGATGGTCGGGCAGTTGACCTTTGAAAGGCCGGATACCGAGCGGTTTCCTGCCTTGCGGATTGCGCGCGAGGCCTTGGCGCAAGGCGGCGGTGCGGCTACCGTACTGAACGCCGCCAATGAAGTGGCGGTGCACGGTTTTCTGGCCGGGACGATCAGGTTTCTGGATATTGTCGAGATAGTGGAACGCGTGGTTGCGTCCGTCGGGAACGGACCGGCAGCGTCGCTTGACGATGTCATGGCGACGGACCGTGAGGCGCGCGCTGCGGCGCGCGGCTATATTGGGGCTGCCTGAACGGGGACAAGGCACGCCGGGGCCCTGCAGCGGACGGAACACCACAGGGGACGGAACACGGGATGGAATCGTTTCTGGATCTGGCGTTTTATGTGGGCGCCTTTTTGGTTGTGTTTACCGTGGTGGTGTTCGTTCATGAGTTCGGCCACTACTGGGTGGCACGGCGCTGCGGCGTGCGGGTGGTAGTGTTTTCTGTTGGTTTCGGCCGCGAACTGTATGGCTGGACCGACCGCTCGGAGACGCGCTGGCGGCTCAGCCTGATACCGCTCGGAGGATATGTCCGCTTTTTCGGCGACGGTGTGGTTGTGAGCCGACGCTCAGACGGCAAGGCTGCGCTGGCAAACGGATTTACACGGCGGGAAGCCGAATTATCGGGTGGTCTGCCGGAGGAGCTGGAGCAATTAACCCAGGAAGAACGCGCCATTTCGTTCAATCTGAAGACTCCGTATCAGCGGTTCGCAATTGCTGCTGCGGGACCGATGGCGAACTTCGTGCTGGCGATCGTGCTGTTTGCCGGGCTGTTCATGTTTGCCGGGCGTCCGGTGACGCCGGCGGTGGTAGAGGAGGTGATTGCGGACGGCGCCGCCGAGGCGGCCGGCCTTCTCCCCGGCGACCACATTGTGGAGGTTGGCGGCGGACGCATCGACTCGTTCGAAAGGCTGCGCGAACTGGTGATGCTGAATCCCGGCACGCCGATGGTTGTAGGGGTGGTGCGCGACGGTCGTCACGTGGTTCTGGACATGACGCCGCATCAGGTCGAGCGGACGGACCGTTTTGGAAATGTTCACCGTGTGAGCATGATCGGCGTGCGGGTTGGCGGTGAGCGGGTCTATGAGCGTCTTGATCCGTTCTCTGCCCTGGTTGCGGCGGTGGCGGACACCTATTCGCTGGTGGCCATGAATCTGGAGGGGCTGGGGCAGATCCTGATCGGCACGCGGGACACAAGCGAACTTGGCGGCCCGATCATGATCGCGCAGATTTCGGGGGAGGTGGCCAAGGCCGGTTTCACGCCGGTGATCAATTTCATCGTGATTTTGTCGTGCATGCTCGGACTGATCAATCTTCTGCCCATTCCGCCGCTTGACGGCGGCCATCTGGTGTTTTTCGCCGCGGAAGCGGTGCGTGGGCGTCCCCTGGGCGTGCGGGCCCATGAGTACGGCTATATACTGGGTTTCATGGTTGTGGGAACCCTAATGATTGTAGCGACTTACAATGATATTGCGCGTCTGCCGATAGCGGAGTTCTTCCGTAATGTTGTCGGTTAGCGCGGCGCGTTCGAGGCGCGGAGGGCGGAACATGCGCGGTTTTCTGGTTATGGCGGTCGTTCTGGCGGTGCTTGTTCCGGTTTTGGCTGCGTCCTCTGCTCTTGCGCAGACGGGCGGACCGATTCGTGACATCCGCGTGGAGGGTAATCAACGCATCGAGAACGAGACGATCCTTTCCTACATGCAGATCAACGTGGGCGACAGGTTCGACGCGGCGCAGATCAACGCATCCCTGAAGAGTCTGTTCGACAGCGGTCTGTTCGCCGACGTGAGCCTGGTGCGCGACGGCGGCGCTCTCGTCGTCCGCGTGGTGGAGAACCCGGTCATCAACCGTCTTGCCTTCGAGGGCAATGACCGCATTGACGATGACGTGCTGCGGGGCGAGGTGCAGTTGCGCCCTCGCGTCGTCTACACGCGAACGCGGGTGCAGGCCGATGTGGCGCGCGTCATCGAGGTGTACCGCCGCAGCGGGCGGTTCGCGGCGACGGTGGAGCCAAAGATTGTCCAGTTGGAGCAGAACCGTGTCGATCTGATTTTCGAGATCGACGAAGGGCCGCTGACCAATGTCCGGAATATCGTGTTCATCGGCAATAGCCATTTCAGTGACGGCGCTCTGCGCGACGTCATTCAGACCAAGGAGGCGCGGTGGTGGCGCTTCTTCTCGACGACCGACACCTATGACGGGGACCGGCTGACGTTCGACCGCGAATTGCTGCGGCGCTTTTACCTTCGCGAGGGTTTTGCCGATTTTCGCGTGGTAAGTGCGGTGGCGGAACTGACGCCGGACCGGTCTGCGTTTTTCGTAACCTTCATCGTTGACGAAGGCGAGCGCTATCGCTTCGGCGATGTCGATCTTGCCAGCGAGCTACCGGGCCTCGACGCTGAGTTGTACCGGTCGGAAATCACCACCGACCCGGGGGACTGGTATGACAGCGAGGAGGTTGAGGAGACCATCCTGGAACTGACGGAGCAGATCAACGCCGAGGGTTTTGCCTTTGTCGATGTGCAGCCGCAGATCACCCGGTCCCGCGAAGACATGACGATTGCGGTGCTGTACCGGATCGTGGAGGGTCCCCGGGTTTACGTCAAACGGATCGACATCACCGGTAATGTGCGCACGCTGGACCGCGTGATACGGCGTAATGTGCGTCTGGCGGAGGGAGATGCGTTCAACCCGGCGAAACTCAGCCGCTCGCGGACGTTAATTGAAAATCTCCAGTATTTCTCGCGTGTCGAGATCAACGACTCGCCGGGGGATTCGCCAGACGAGGTTCTCATCAACATTGATGTGGAAGAAATGGCGACCGGCGAAGTGACCTTTGGCGGCGGCTATTCGACCAGCGAGGGGCCGAGCGGTCAGATCGCGGTACGCGAGCGCAATCTTCTTGGCCGCGGCCAGGAGCTGGCGCTGCAGTTCCTGATTTCCGGCGTGTCGCAGAATATCGATCTGAGTTTCACGGAACCCTATTTCCTGAACCGGGATTTTGCCGCCGGGTTCGACCTGTTCCACCGCACGCGCGAGTATCAGAACAGCAATTTCGACCGAGAGGATCTGGGCTTTTCGCTGCGCGGCAGTTATCCGGTATCGGAATATCTGCGGCACTCGGTGCGGTATACCCTGGCCGAAGAAGAGATCATCCCGTTTTTCGGCGCTTCCAGCGCGATCCGTGAATATGGGGGCAAGCGCTTGCTGTCGCAGATCGATCAGGCGCTGCTCTATGACCGCCGGGAGTTCGTATCGGGTGCGGTAACCGGCGGCTATTTTGCGCGATATGCGCTGGGTGTCACGGGATTGATCGGTGATCTGGAATGGATCCGGCAAACATTGTCAGGCGGGTATTATCTGCCGGTGGGAAACGACTGGGTTCTTTCCGCGCTTGCGGAGGTGGGCCACATCTTTTCCTATGCGGGCGACCCCATCGCGATTTCGGATCGTTTCTTCCTCGGCGGTAACAGCTTCCGGGGCTTTGCCGTTGCCGGCGTGGGGCCGCGCGACCGAGTGACCCAGGACGCGCTTGGCGGCAACATGCTATACAAGGGGACGGTGGAAGCGGAGTTTCCGATCGGACTCCCCAACGAATTGGGCATTCGCGGGCGCATTTTCGCGATTGCCGGCACGGTGACCGACGTGGATACCGAAGGGTCGAATATCGTTGATATCGCGTCGCCGCGTGCATCGGCCGGGGTCGGCATCTCATGGACGTCTCCCTTCGGTCCCATTCGCCTTGATTTCTCGACGGCGCTGCGCAAGGAGTCGTTCGACGAGACCGAAGCGATCAATTTCGGGTTCGGCACCTTTTTCTAGGCTTGCCGGGGCCGGTTTTCCGTTGGCGGCCGCCGCGGAACTGATTTCAGGAAAATGAACGGACGATGACGATGAAACACAAAGGGGTGGGGATTCTCGCTGCGGTGATGGTGGCTGCGGGGCTGATATTGGGTGCTGCAGCTCCGGCATCGGCGCAAGATGATCGCATACCGCGCATCGGCGTCGTCGATTTGCAGCAAATCCTGCGTGAATCCACTGCGGCGACCCGGGTGCGGACCGAGATCGAGGCGAGGCAAAGCGAGTATCGCTCTGAAATCGTGTCGCGAGAAGCCGCCCTGCGCCAGCAGCAAGCCGAACTGGAGCGCCAGCGGACGATCCTGTCCGCTGCGGCGTTTGCCGAACGCGAAGCGCAGTTCACCCGTGCGGTAGAGGAACTGCAGAGGGAAGTGGGACAGCGCAATCGCGCGCTGGAGGAAAGCCTTGCCTATGGCATGCAGCAGGTTCAGGCGGGAGCGCTGCGCGTGATCGCGGAAATTGCGGAAGAAATGTCCCTGGGCCTGGTGCTGGACAAGTCGCAGTTGTTGCTGGTGGCGCGGACGCTCGAGTTTACCGAAGGTGTGATCGAGCAACTCAATCAGCAGCTTCCTTCGGTCTCCATCACGCCGCCGGCCGGGCAATAGGCGCGGCAGTTCTCGCCGCTCAGGGGGCGCCATGCCCGACCCGCGTTTTTTCCCGGCGCCGCAGCCGGTGCCAGTCGGTGTTCTGGCCGAGCAGCTCGGTGCGGAACTGGCTGACGGGGAGCATGGTGACCGGCTTGTGAAAGGCCTTTCGGCGCTGAGCAGCGCCGGAAGCGATGATCTGAGTTTTCTTCACAATCCGAAATATGTTGCGGATCTGAAGGCAACCGGCGCGGGCGCCATCATCCTGGCGTCGAACATGCGTGACAAGGCGCCGGCGGGCGCGGCGCTGTTGCTGAGCGCCGAGCCTTACCGCGCCTGGGCGCGCGCCACACAGTTGTTTTATCCGGCGCCGCCGGTCCGCCCGGGTCTTGCGACCGATTGCCGGATAGACGCGAGTGCAACGGTGGGCGACGGAACCCGGGTCGATGCCGGCGCCGTCATCGAAGCGGGCGCGCAGGTGGGGGCGCGCTGCCGCGTCCACGCGAATGCCGTGATCGGCCCGAATGTGGTCATCGGCGACGATTGCGTGATCGGCGCGTGCGCGTCGCTGACCCATTGCATTGTCGGCAACCGCGTAACGCTGCTGCCCGGGGCGCGAGTCGGCCAGGACGGCTTCGGCTTCGCCATGTCGGCCCGGGGGCACGAAAAGATCGTGCAGCTGGGCCGGGTGATTATCGAGGACGATGTGGAGATCGGCGCGAACACCACCGTCGACCGGGGCTCCGGCCCCGATACAGTCATCGGGGCGGGGACCAAGATAGACAATCTGGTCCAGATCGCGCACAATGTGGTAATCGGCCGAGACTGCGTGCTGTCAGGCCAATCGGGCGTGGCGGGCAGCACACGCATCGAGAAACTTGCGGCGCTGGGTGCGCAATCCGGCATTGCGGGACATCTGGTTGTCGGCGCGGGCGCCCGTATTGGGGCCAAGAGCGGCGTTATGCGAGACGTACCGCCGGGGGCGGAGCTATTCGGGCTGCCGGCACGCCCCTTGAAGCAGTTTTTTCGGTTGGTCGTGCTATGGGAACGACAATTGAGAGCACGAAGGCCAGGAAAGTGACAGACTGTTCTGCAGCCGCCGGAGCTGCGGTAAATCTAGGCCCGGCGGATATCATGAAAATGCTTCCGCATCGCGCGCCGTTTCTGCTGATCGATCGGGTTATCGAATTCCGTTTCGACGACTATGTCGTCGGACTGAAGAATGTGACGATCAACGAACCGCAATTCACCGGCCACTTTCCGACACGGCCGGTGCTGCCCGGCGTAATGATCATCGAGTCCATGGCGCAGACTGCAGCGATGCTTGCGATGTGCACGCTGGGCGATGACGCGGAAGGCAAGCTGGTCTACTTCATGAGCGTTGACGGGGCGCGATTTCGCAAACCGGTGGAACCCGGAGACACGATGCTGATCCGGGCGAAGAAACTTGCGCGGCGCCGCAATGTGTGGAAATCACGATGCACTGCGACGGTGGAGGGTACGCTTGTCAGCGAGGCGAGAATTTCCGCCATGATTATCGACGCGGAGCGATGATGGCGGACGTGGTTGACGCGGAACCGTCACTGCACCCGACAGCGATCGTGGAAAGCGGGGCCACAATCGGCCCTGGCGTGGTCATTGGCCCGTTTTGTCATGTCGGACCCGATGTCGTTCTTGCTGCCGGCGTCGTACTGCATTCGCATGTCGTCATTGCCGGACGGACGGAGGTGGGCGAGGGAACGACGATCTACCCTTTTGCCTCGATCGGTCATCGACCCCAGGACCTGAAATATCACGGGGAGCCGTCGCGGCTGGTCGTCGGCGCGCATAACATTATCCGCGAACATGTGACGATGAATCCGGGTACGAAGGGCGGCGGCATGGAAACCCGCATCGGCGATCACTGCCTGTTCATGGTGGGCGTGCATGTCGCACATGACTGCCGCGTCGGTGATCACGTCATACTCGTCAACAATTCGGGACTGGGCGGCCATGTTCAGGTGGCCGACTATGCAATAGTTGGCGGTATGAGCGCGGTTCACCAGTTTGTACGCATCGGCCGTCATGCCATGATCGGTGGTATGACCGGGGTGGAGAAAGACGTTATTCCCTACGGCTCGGTGGTCGGGAACCGGGCCTGGCTCTCCGGTCTCAACCTTGTGGGGCTTCGCCGGCGCAATTTTGAGCGCGAAGTGATCCACCAGATGCGCAAGGCCTACCGGCTGCTGTTCGCCGAGGAAGGCGAGATGACCGAACGGATCGACGATGTCGCCGACGAATTCCGCGATGTCGAGCCAGTCATGGAAATCGTGGAGTTCATGCGGGTGGCAGGCCCCCGCGCCATCTGCCATCCGAAGCAGCAGGGCCGTGCCGCCTAGATTGGGTGTGGTGGCGGGCGGGGGCGCGCTGCCGCAGCTTGTGGTGGAAGGCGCCCGCCGCGAAGGCCGGGAGGTTGTGGTCACCGCGGTCGAGGGGGTGACCGACACGGAGACAGCGGCCGACGTTCCGCATATCTGGGTTCATGCCGGCGCCGTGGGAGCCGTGATCGACTTTCTCAAGCGAAGCGGCGCCGAGGAGGTGGTGTTTGCCGGCCGCGCGCCTCGCCCCGACTGGTCGAAACTGTCGCTGGATTGGCGCGCGCTCAAGATGCTTCCACGGCTGCTGGCGGCAGACCGGGGTGACAATGCGCTGCTGTCAGTGGCCATTCGCGAGCTCGAGGATGAGGGTTTTCGCGTGGTAGGCGTCGATGCGGTGGCGCCGGAACTGTTGATGACGCGAAGCGACGCCATGGGGCGGGTGCGACCGGCGCGCGACGCCCGCGCGGATATTGCCCGCGGCGCGGCAGTGCTCGCGGCGCTTGGGCCGTATGATGTCGGACAGGCTGCTGCGGTCCAGAAAGGCGTTGTTCTCGGTGTGGAAGGCGTGGAAGGGACGGACGCGCTGATTGCGCGTTGCGGGGCGCTGCAACGCGCCGGTCGCGGCGCTGTGCTGGTGAAGTGCGCGAAAACCGGCCAGGACCGCCGCGTGGACTTGCCCGCCATAGGTCCGGGCACGGTGAGCGCACTGGAGAAGGCCGGCTTTGCGGGCGCCGCTGTGGAGGCAGGCGCCGCATTGCTGCTTGAGCGCGAGCGCACCATCGCGGCGGCGGACCGGGCCGGAGTCTTTCTGTGCGGTATCGACCCCGCGGCGTGCGATGAGCAGTGAGTGTTGGCGGCGTCGCCTGCACCGTTGATCTTTATTGTGGCCGGAGAACCCTCCGGCGACCTGCTTGGCGCGGATCTGATCGCGGCGCTGCGTGAGGCGTGCGGGGAGAAGGTGAGCTTTGCCGGCGTCGGCGGCGTGCAGATGGCGCAACAGGGGTTCCGGAGCCTGTTTCCCATGGCCGACCTGTCGGTCATGGGGCTGGTGGAGATATTGCCGCGCGCAAGGCAGCTGTTGCGGCGTCTGCGGCAGACCGCAGACGCCATTCTGGAGCGTCGGCCGGATATCGTGGTGACTATTGACTCGCCCGGTTTCAATTTGCGGCTTGCGCGGCGGCTGAGCGGCTTCGACCGTCCGCTGGTTCATTATGTTGCGCCCAGCGTGTGGGCGTGGCGAGAGTCGCGAGCGCACACCATGGCTGGCCTGTTCGACCATCTGCTCGCGCTGTTGCCGTTCGAACCCCCCTATTTCGAGCGCGCCGGTTTGCCGTGCAGCCATGTCGGGCACCCGGCAGCAGGGCGCGCCGCTGCCGACGGGGAGAGTTTTCGCCGCCGTCACGGGTTGGCAGACGCAACGCAGGTGCTGGCGGTGCTGCCGGGAAGCCGCGTCAGCGAAGTGCGGAGATTGCTTCCGGCATTCCTGTCCGCCGCCAGCCTCATCTATCGTCAGGCGCCCGGACTGAGACTGGTAACTGTGACGGTTCCGGCGGTAGAGGCGCTGGTGGCGGATGCGGCATGGCCGGTACTGCCCGTTATCGTGCGCGAACCTGCTGACCGTCACGCGGCGTTTGCGGCATGTGACGCCGCCATCGCGGCGTCGGGTACCGTGGCGCTGGAACTGGCGGCGCAAGGTACGCCGATGGTGGTGTGCTACAGGGTATCGCCGCTTACCTATGCCATGTTGCGCCCATTGGTGCGTATCGACCTGTTCAGCCTGGTCAATCTGACGCTGGGGCGCCGCGCCGTGCCGGAACTGATCCAGCAACGCTGTACACCGGAGAATATCGCCCATGAAGCGCAGGATATATTGTTTGTTTCAAACGCCCGGGCGGCGCAGATTACCGCCATGGCGCAGGCAGTGGCGGCGCTTCGCGGGCCGGACGGCGAAGCGGCGGAGAGCGCGCATGCAGCGCGCATCATTTTGGACCTTGTCGGCAAGGAAAGGCGCATGAGGAATGTCTGAGGGTAATGGTTTTCGAATGCTGCACACAATGCTTCGGGTGCACGATCTGGATGCCTCGATCCGGTTCTATACGGACGGATTGGGAATGGAACTGCTGCGGCGGACGGATTTCCCCGGCGGCAAGTTCACGCTGGCCTTTGTCGGCTACGGCCCCGAAGAAAGCCACACGGTTCTCGAACTGACTCACAATTGGGACCAGGAAGCGCCTTACGATCTCGGAGAGGCCTATGGCCATATCGCAGTCGGTGTGCCGGACATTTATGCGACATGCGCTGCGCTGAAGGAGCGCGGCGTGAAAGTGGTGCGCGAACCGGGCCCTATGAAACACGGCAGCACGGTGATCGCTTTTGTCGAGGACCCGGACGGATACAAGGTCGAACTGATCGAACGGCGATAGGCGGCTGCCGGTCCGGTTTCGGCGATTAGAGCTGCGGCGCATGACAGGGGCGGGCTGTTTTTCCGAACTGGGAGTCGTGATACCGACACTCAACGCTGCGGCAAGCCTGGCGGGGACGCTGACGGCGATACAGGGGACGGTCGGCGATATTGTGGTCGTGGACGGCGGTTCCACCGATGACACGATGGCGTGCGCCGCCGCAGCCGGCGTTCGCGTGGTGACGGCGCCAAGAGGGCGGGGGACGCAGCTTGCCGCTGGCGCTGATGTTGCGGCGGGCGACTGGCTGTTGTTTCTTCATGCCGACTCGCGCCCCCGAGGGGCGTGGCAGGAGGCAGTCATGGCTCATTGGCGGCGCACTGACGCAGCGGCGCTTGCTGCGGCATTTCGGTTTGCCGTGGATCTGCCCGGCGCGGGGGCGCGGCGTCTTGAACGCATGGTAGCGTGGCGCAGCCGTGTTCTCGGCCTGCCTTACGGTGACCAGGGTTTGCTCATTTCGCGCGCCCTCTATGGTGAGATCGGCGGTTTTCGCCCCCTGGCGCTGATGGAGGATGTCGATATGGCGCGGCGCCTCGGTCGGCGCCGACTGGTGATGCTCGATGCAGATATGCTGACCTCGGGGAGGCGTTATCGCCGGCGCGGCATTATACCGCGCAGCCTGTTCAACCTGTTTTGCCTCAGTCTTTATTTTCTCGGAGTTCCGCCGCGTGTGATCGCGCGTCTCTACGAATGACGGGGTTGCGCCGCCATGTGGTGATTTTTACCAAGGCGCCGCGGCGCGGCGCGGCAAAGACCCGACTTGCACGCGATATCGGTGCTGCCGAGGCGCATCGGTTCTATGGCGCTTGCCTGCGCCGGGTGGTGCGGCGCCTTTCCGGATCAGTGCGCTGGCGCTGCCGGTTGGCAGTTACCCCGGACCAGTTCGCGCGGCGCGGCCGGTTCTGGCCGCGCCGCGTGCCGCGGGTGGGGCAGGGCGCCGGTGATCTGGGAGCGCGTATGGCGCGGCCCCTGCGCCGGCTGCCGCCGGGGCCGGTGGTGATTGTCGGGTCCGACGCCCCGGAAATCCGCCCGCACCATATTGAACAGGCGTTCCGCATGCTGGGTTCACATGATGCGGTGTTCGGACCGGCGGCTGATGGCGGGTATTGGTTGATCGGGTTGCGGCGTCGACCGGCGCTGATCGTGCCTTTCGGCAATGTCGCGTGGTCCAGCCGGCAGGCGCTGTCCGACACTCTGGCCAATTTCCCGCGCAGCGCGCGCGTGGCGTTTCTGGATATGCTGGAGGATATTGACGACGGCGCCGCGTGGCGCCGCTGGCGCGCCGTTCACGCGCGCTGACGGTGTTCGAGCAGGCGCGGCATCAGTTCCACGAAATTGCACGGTTTGTGCCGATAGTCGAGCTGGTGGACCAGGATTTCGTCCCAGGCGTCGCGGCAGGCGCCGGGGGAACCGGGCAGGGCGAACAGATAGGTGCCTCCGGCCACGCCGGCGGTGGCGCGGGACTGGATTGTCGACGTCTTGATGGTGCGGTAGGACAGCATGCGAAACAGTTCGCCAAAACCGGGAATGGCCTTCTCGTAAAGGGCCTCGAATGCTTCCGGCGTGACATCCCGTCCGGTGACGCCGGTACCGCCTGTCGCGATTACCGCGTCGACATCCGGGTTTGCGACCCAGTGCTGCAACTGCCGGGTGATAGCGTCGCTGTCATCGCGGACTATGGCGCGCGCGGCAAGGGTATGACCGGCCGCAGCAAGGCGGTCAACCAGAAGCTGCCCGGATTTGTCATCGGCCATTTTCCGCGTGTCGGAGACGGTGAGGACAGCAATATTTACGGCGAGGAAGGGCCGTTGTTCGTCGAGTTCCGGCACGGTCAGGTCGGGTCTGTCAGGTCAGCCAGTTGGTCGAGATTGTCGTGCGCGTGATATTGCGGCCAGTTTCCTGATGCGAGCTCGTAGAGAGAGTCCGGATTCTGCCCGAGCCGGAACCGGTACACCCACAGATTTGCCAATACGCGGCGCACGAAATTGCGGGTCTCGGAAGCAGGCATGCTTTCGAGGAACAACATGGGGTCTTCGATGTCCAGACGCGCCTGCCATTGGGCCAGTCTCGTCGGTCCGGCGTTATAGGCGGCGAGCAGGTAGATAAGGTTGTTTTCGATATGAGGCCGTTCACGCAGGTGCATGAGGTAGCGCTGACCGATCGACAGGTTACGCGACGGTGAATAGAGCACCTTCGCCCTGCCTTTGCTGTAGGAGGGGTTGTCCTCAAGCCAGCTTGCGGTTTGCGGCATGATCTGCATCAGTCCAAGAGCGCCGGCGAGACTTTTGGCGTACTTCCGAAACCGCGACTCCTGACGGACCATGGAGAACAGAAGCGCCCGGTCCACGCGGAAACCGTCGGTCGGGCGCCACTGCGGCACGGGATACAAGGCCCGGTCGTGTCGGCGTCCGTCATCCCTGGCCAGATTTTCGCCGATGCGGATTTCCATGTCCGGCAGGCCGGTCCGTTCAGCAAGGACGAGAAGGGCGGAGGTCATCGCGCGGCGCACCCCCGGCGACAGGCGGCTCAGTTCGGCTTCTGCACCTTCGGCATCGCCGATCTGGGTCAGCGCCGCGGCGCGCTGCGCCGCCGGGCTGTGTTCGAGAATTTGCACTGCTGTCCGCCCCACACGCGGCGGTGTCCAGTTGAACGCAGGCCGTTGTTCGATCATGTGCAGCGCAAGCAGACCATAGATGGAGCGTGAATATTCGCTCGCCAGGTGCAGCATGTATCGTGCGCGTTCCGGGTCACCGAGCGCATCATATGCGCGAGCGCCCCAATAGGCGCCGCCGGCGACATATACGGGAGCCGCATCAACGACATTTACAAGAGCGGAGAAGTGACGCGCGGCGTCGGCTACGCGATTGAGCCGCCATGATGCGAGACCCGCTGTCCACAGCGCTTCAGGAAGCTGTGCACCTGACCGACCTGCGGCGGCTTCGGCGTGTTCCTTTGCCGCGGCATCATCGCCCATGACGAAATACCCGCGAGCGGTTCGCGCCAGCAGGCGGTCTCGTTCCAGTTGGCTCATCGGCAGGTACGCTGGAGCGTCCGCGAGCGCAGCCGCGGCACGGTCGGGTTCGCCGTCGGACACGGCGCTACGCACAATGTGGCGCAGCGCCACCGCGCCCTTGGCGAGTGCGGCGAGGGTGCGTCCGGCCGGCGAGCGGTCCAGCACTGGCGTGCCATTCGCCGGGGCCACTTCCGTGTCGGGGTCGATGTCGATGTCTTCGATCGCCATTACCGCGTCCGCCGGGCGCCGCCGCTTGGCAAGGCGGTATATCCGGCTTGTCTGCGGGTGGTCGGCAAAGCGCCGCAGCCAGCCTGCCAGTTCCTCGAATTCAGCCCGCCACGCTGTGGGGTGCAGATAACGCTGCGCCAGTACGTGCCCCATCAGCATGCGGTCATCAAGGGTGGCGATCACCGCGTCGGCGCGTCTCCAGTCTCCCACTTGCTGAAAGGCGAACAATTGCCTGTAGCGCCGTACATCATCCTGGCCGAGAACGTCCTTGAGGGATGCAACCGCGTCCAGCGGCCCGGCTGCCGGCGGCAAGCGGGCGAGTGACACGGGCTGGTCCGTGTCCGCGGCCTGGGCGAACATCGTGCCGCCCAGTCCTGCCGCGACCGCCGCAATCAGCAAAAATTGCCACCGATACATCTACACCCTCATCTGTGAGACCCATACCAACCGCTCCGCGCGACCGCCGACCCACATAAAGCATTATACTGCTGGACGGGCTGTTGTCCAGTGGCTGCCGATTCGGCTGGCGCCTCAGTCTGAAAATAACCCGTTGTTTCTGTTGGCTCAAGTTTTCAAACGGAGACACTGTCTTGATTCGGCACACCGCCAGTCACTCGGTGAGGCGCCTGCGAATGGCGATCAAATCGTGCCACGCCTGCCGTTTGTGTCCGGGCTGGCGCAGCAGGTAAGCCGGGTGAAACAGGGCCGTAGTAGCGATCTCCAGCCCGGCGTCGGCGGCGCCCGTATCCGGTGAAAAGCGATACCAGCGCCCGCGCAGCCGGGTTATGCCGGTGTTCTGCCCGAGCAAGCTCTTGGCGGCAATACCGCCGACACAGACGAGAACCCGCGGTTGCACAAGCGCGATATGCCGATCCACAAAGGGCCGGCACAGGGCGGCTTCCTCAGTTGACGGGGTGCGATTTCCGGGCGGGCGCCAGAACACCATATTGGTGATACGTGTGTCTTCGCGACTACGTCCGATCGCCGCCAGCATGCGGTCCAGCAACCGGCCTGCGGGGCCGACAAAAGGCAGCCCGCGGCGGTCTTCCTCCGCTCCCGGAGCCTCCCCGACCAGCATGAGATCGGCGTCGGGATTACCGTCCGCGAATACGGTGTTCTTCGCCGTGCGCTTGAGCGAACAACCCTCAAACGCGGCAATGGCGGCGGCCAGCGCCGGAATGTCGGGGGCAGCGGCCGCAGCAGCGCACGCGTCTTCCAGCAGTGTCGCGGTGGGTGTAAGCGCTATCGGCGGTCGCCCGGGCGCCGGCGCCGCCACGGCCGGGGACCTGCGGACCGCCGGCGACGGAGCGGGGGCAATGAGGCGGTTGCGCGCAACTTCGTCAACCGCCTCGTCGGCGCCCATCTCCACCAGCCAGCGCAGCGCAGCAAGGCGAGCGTCCGACGGGGGAGCGGACATGGGGTGCAGCGTTGCGCCGGAGGCGCATATGCCTGCGAGTCCGCCCGTCAGATCTGCCGGTAGGGGACGGGCCTGCCGTCAGCGCCCTTGACCAGAACGCCTTTTTCATCCTGTGCCGCCACGTAGCGGCCATGCCCAACAAGGGATCCGACATAAAGGACCGGCTTGACCTTCTTGCCGTCCACTTCCTTGTGGTCGCTCGGGCCGGTGCGCCGCGAGGGGTTGTTCTTGCTTGCCATGGGGTGTGATCTCCGGCCGAGATAGATAGTGCCGGCCAGTGCCGACGGTGCAGGACAATTAGCGCGCAATGCCGGGCGCGGTCAACATTTGCGGCGCATCAACACCGGCGGCGCACCATGCATACCGCAGGGGTCAGAGATGCACGGCCTTGCCGAAAGCAGCCAGCGCCGCGGCCTCCATCACCGCCTCGCTGAGGCTGGGATGGGCGTGGCAGGTGCGGGCGATGTCCTCGGCCGAGCCGCCAAACTCCATCACCGCTGTGGCCTCGGCAATCAGGTTGCCTGCGTCGGCGCCGAGAATATGCACGCCCAGAACGCGGTCGGTCTCGGCGTCGGACAACACCTTTACGAAACCGGCGGTGTGCCCGACGGTCCGCGCGCGACTGTTGGCGGTGAACGGAAAACGGCCCTTGCGATAGGTCGTGGACGCCGCCTTGAGCGCGTCTTCCGTCTGCCCGACCCAGGCGACTTCCGGTTCGGTATAGACCACGGACGGGATCGCGTCGTAATTCACACTGCCGCCGCCGCCTGCCAGGATGTCCACCAGCGCATGCGCTTCCGAGGACGCCCTGTGCGCGAGCATGGGGCCGCGGATCACGTCGCCTATGGCAAAAATTCCTTCGACATTGGTCCGATAGCGCTCATCGACCATAACAAAGCCCTTGTCGTCGAGCGCGATACCGGCTTCCTCCGCGCCCAGATCATTCGTATGCGGGCGGCGGCCGACCGATACCAGCACGACATCCACCGCAAGGGTTTCGGTGTCGCCGCCGGCCGCCGGCTCAAGAGTGAGTGCGGCCCCATTCCCGGTAGTTTCGACGGCGCTGACCCGCGTTGCCAGCCGGAATGTGAGTCCCTGGCGCGCGAGCAAGCGCTGAAACTGCCGGGCCACTTCACTATCCATGGTGGGCGACAGGCGGTCCAGCAGTTCGATTACCGTGACCTCGGCGCCGAGGCGCCGCCACACAGAACCCAGTTCCAGGCCGATATAGCCCCCGCCGATCACCGCCATTCTCTCGGGAACGCGCGGCAAGGCGAGTGCGCCGGTGGAAGTGACGACACGTTCTTCATCGGTAGTCACGCCGGGCAGCGGCGCGGACTCGGAACCTGTGGCGATGACGATATTGCGCGCCGTGACCGTGCGGGTTTCCCCTTTGCCGGCGTCTACGGCAATCGTCCGCCGGCCGGTGAGACGGGCATTACCGGTCAGGTGGGCCACCTTGTTCTTGCGGAACAGGAAGGCGATGCCGTCGGTCAACTGGCTCACCACCTTGTTCTTGTTCGCCATCATGGCACCGAGGTCGAGTGTGAGTTCACCGGCGCTGACGCCGCTGCCGGCCCATTCATGGCCGGCTTCGTGATAGCGTCCGGACCAGTGCAGGAGCGTCTTGGAGGGGATGCAGCCGACATTGAGGCAGGTGCCGCCGAGCGCGGAGCGGCGCTCGATGCAGGCCGTACTCATGCCGTGCTGGGCGGCGGCGATTGCCGCGGCGTAGCCGCCGGGTCCGCCGCCGATGACAGCGACATCATAAGGAGCTTCGGCCATGCCTGGTTCCTCGGAGCGTGAGTTCAGATATCGAGCATCAGTCGGCGCGGATCCTCGATTCGTTCCCTGATTCGCACGAGGAATGTCACGGCTTCGCGGCCATCGATGATGCGGTGGTCGTAGGACAGGGCGAGATACATCATCGGTCGAATTTCCACGGCATCCTTCACCGCCATGGGACGGCGGTCGATCCTGTGCATGCCGAGGATGGCCGATTGCGGCGGGTTGAGGATGGGGGTGGAAAGCATGGAGCCGTACACGCCGCCATTGGAAATGGTGAAAGTCCCGCCAATCAGGTCCTGAACCGCGAGGCGTCCGTCCCGCGCACGCGCCGCGAAATCATTGATCGCACGCTCGATTTCGGCGAACCCCATGCGGTCTGCATCACGCAGCACCGGCACCACCAGCCCCTGCGGCGCGCCGATGGCAACGCCGACATGGCAATAATCCTTGTAGACGATGTCCGTGCCGTCGATCTCGGCATTGACGGCCGGCTGCTCCTTCAGGGCCGCAACCGCGGCCTTGACGAAGAATGACATGAAGCCGAGGCGCACACCGTGTTTCGCTTCGAAAGCTTCGCGGTACTGCGCACGTACCTGCATGACCGCGCCCATGTCCACCTCGTTGAAGGTGGTGAGCATGGCGGCCGTATCCTGCGCCTGCTTGAGCCTTTCGGCGACACGGCGGCGCAGGCGTGACATGGGCACCCGGCGCTCTCGCTCCGCCTCAGGGTGGGCATCCGGGGGCGGGGGCGGCGTGTCCGGTTCAGTGGCATCCGCGGCGGCGTCGGGTGCTGCGGCGGTACGGTTTTCGGGCGGGGCAGGGGGCGGTGTCGGCATTGCGAGCGCAGCGAGCACATCTCCCTTCAGCAACCGCCCGTCCTTGCCGGTACCTTCCAGCGCGGCCGGGTCCAGGCCGTGGTCGGCAACCAGCTTTCGGACCGCTGGCGACAGTGCTGCAGGAGTCTGCGGCGTTTCGGGCGCTGCGCCGCCGGTCCTTTCCTGGATGCGCCCGAGAACGGCGCCGACCGAAACATCGCGTCCGGCCTCGACCAGCACTTCTCCCAGCACACCCGCACTCTGCGCCGTGACTTCCAGGTTCACCTTGTCCGTTTCCAGTTCGACCAGCATTTCGTCCCGGTCAACGGCGTCGCCAACGGCCTTGAACCAGCGGGCAACAGTGGCTTCCGTCACCGACTCGCCGAGTTCGGGAACGATGATGTCGATGGTCATGGCAGCCCGGGCGCCGTTACCGGGCCGGTCAGGGCGCGTTGTACGAGTTCCGCCTGTTCGCGCCGATGGTCCATGATGTCGCCGGTGGCGGTGGAAGCGGCAGCCGAGCGCCCGGCATAGGTTACTCTCACGCCGCGCTTTTCCAGGAGCGAGTCGATATGCGGCGCAACAAAACTCCACGCGCCCATGTTTTTCGGTTCCTCCTGGCACCAGACGATTTCCGCCCGGGGAAATCTTTTCAGCTGCTCGGCCACTGATCGCTCGGGGAACGGCGCCAACTGCTCGATTCGCACCAGCGCTGCGTCATCAATTTCGCGCTCCTCGCGCATGGCCGACAGGTCATACCAAACCTTGCCGGAGCACAACAAGACGCGGCGCACCCGGTTGCCATTTGCCGTGACATCTGCATCCGGCAAAACGCGTTTGAAACTGGAACCGGGGCCGAGATCGGCGAGCGTCGAGACCGCCTGCCTGTGCCGCAGCAGCGATTTCGGGGTCATCAGGATCAGTGGTTTGCGGAACCTGCGGTGAATTTGTCGCCGCAAGACATGAAAGTAATTCGCGGGCGTGGTGCAGTTCGCCACCTGGATATTGTCTTCGGCATGAAGCTGCAAATAACGTTCAAGGCGCGCCGAGCTGTGTTCAGGACCTTGTCCTTCATAACCGTGGGGCAGAAGCATGACAAGGCCGGACATACGCAGCCATTTGCTTTCGCCTGCGGAAATGAAGTTATCGATGATGACTTGGGCGGTATTGGCGAAATCCCCGAACTGGGCTTCCCACAGTACCAGGGTATTGGGCGCGGCGAGACTGTAGCCATATTCGTAGCCGAGCACGGCGGCTTCCGACAACATCGAGTCGGTGATCTCGAAGCGCGCTTGTTCGGGGTCGATGAAATTCAGCGGGATATGGCGCTCCTCGGATTGTTGATCGACGATCACCGCATGGCGCTGCGAGAAGGTTCCGCGCCCGGAATCCTGCCCGCTGAGGCGGACCGGATGACCTTCCACCAGCAGACTGCCGAAGGCGAGCGCTTCTGCCGTTGCCCAGTCAATGCTCTCGCCCTTCGCCAGCGCCGCCTTGCGGGCGGCATTGAAACGGTCGATCTTGCGATGCGCGCTGAAACCTTGCGGATAGCTGCAAAGTGCGTCGCCAAGCCGGCGTAGCTGCGCCGGTTCGACCGCGGTCATGCCGGCGCGGCGGTCGACAAGCGCCGGCGCAGTCTCGAAGCCCCGCCATTCACCTTGCAGCCAGTCCGCCTCGCGCACATTGCCGCTGCGCGCGGCGTCATAGGCATCGTCAAGCCGGCCGGTAAACGCCGCCACCCGCTGTTCCGACTCCGATGCGGTCAGCACACCCTCGACGATGAGTTTCTCGGCATAGATTTGCCGTGTCGTCGGATGGTCCGCGATGCGTCGATACATCAGCGGCTGTGTAAAGGCCGGTTCGTCGGTCTCATTATGGCCGTGGCGCCGATAGCAGAAGATGTCCACTACCACATCGCGGTGGAAGCGATGCCGGAAATCCGCCGCCAGAATGGCCGCGTGGACAACCGCTTCCGGGTCGTCGCCATTCACGTGGATGATCGGCGCCTGAACCATCTTCGCGACATCCGACGGATAGGGGGACGAGCGGGAATAATTCGGGCTGGTCGTGAAGCCGATCTGGTTGTTGACGATGATATGCACGGTGCCGCCGGTGCGATGGCCGCGCAATTCCGACATTCCGAGGGTTTCCGCAACGACGCCCTGGCCGGCAAAGGCGGCGTCACCATGCATCAATACGCCCATGACCCGGCTGTGCCCGGCATCGCCGATCATTTCCTGCTTGGCGCGCACGCGGCCCATGACCACCGGGTTGACCCATTCGAGATGCGAGGGGTTGGCAGTCATCGACAGATGAATGGTGCGTTCATTCGGCAAGGTGCGGTCGGACGACGTGCCGAGATGGTATTTCACATCGCCGGAACCCTGCACATCGTCCGCGTAGGACACGCTGCCCTGGAACTCGGCGAAGACGTCGCGATAGCGCTTGCCCATCACCGTGGTGAGTACATTGATGCGCCCCCGGTGCGGCATGCCGAATACGATCTCTTCCACGTCATGCGCCGCGGACGCACGGATGATCGCTTCCAAAGCGAGAACGAGACTCTCTGCGCCTTCGATCGAAAACCGCTTGGTGGCGGGGTATTTGGCGTGGAGGAAGCGCTCGAATCCCTCCGTGCGGTCGAGTTCGCTCAGCAGTTCGCGCTTCTGGTCGCGGGTGAAGCGGGTCCGGTTGAGGCTGTTTTCGACACGGCGCTGCAGCCAGGCTTTTTCCTCGGGATGCTGGATGTGCATGAACTCGATGCCGATGCGGGCGCAATAGACCTGCTTCAGGATTTCGAGAATTTGCCGCAGCGTCGCGCGCTCATGCCCCAGAACACCGTCGATGAAAAATTCGCGGTCATAATCCGCATCGCTGAAACCGTGAGTCGCGGGGTCCAGTTCCGGGTGATGCTTGCGCGCGCCGATATCCAGCGGATCGAGATCGGCAATCAGATGCCCGCGCACGCGATAGGCGCGGATGAGCATGAGCACGCGCAGACTGTCGCGAACACGTGCGTGAAGCCCTGCTGCAGCGGAGTCGGAGAGTTCATCGGCCACAGGTGGCGCTGCGGCGGACTCGGGTACGCGGTCGAGATCGCCGAAAAAGCTGCGCCAGCCCGGAGCGACCGCCGCGGGGTCTTGTGTATACAGCTCATAAAGCTCATCGAGGAAGGCGGCATTGCCGGCTGCGAGCAGTTCGTGTTCCCGCGTCTGCGCTGTCATGGTCGGCCTCGCTCCTCATTTGGCCGGCGCGCTGCCGACGCCGGCTCAGCTTTGCATGGCTTCCAGCATCGCTTCCCCGAGGCCGGCGGGCGAGTCCGCCACGGTGACGCCGGCGCCGCGCAGCGCCGCAATCTTCTCGTCCGCCCCGCCCTTGCCGCCAGCGATGATGGCGCCGGCATGTCCCATGCGCCGACCCGGCGGCGCGGTGCGACCGGCAATGAAACCGGCGACCGGCTTCTGCACGGGCGCCGCGGCGATGTAGGCCGCGGCATCCTCTTCCGCATCGCCGCCGATCTCGCCGATCATGATAACGCCTTCGGTTTCCGGATCGGCGAAAAACATTTCCAGGCAATCGACAAAATTTGTGCCGTTCACCGGGTCGCCGCCAATGCCGATGCAGGTGGACTGGCCGAGACCCACGGCGCTGGTCTGCGCCACCGCCTCATAGGTGAGTGTGCCGGACCGCGACACGACACCGATCTTGCCCGGCGTGTGGATATGTCCCGGCATGATGCCGATCTTGCACGCGCCGGGGGCGATGATGCCGGGACAATTGGGGCCGATCAGGCGAGTCGATGAATTATCGAGCGCGCGCTTGACCTGCACCATATCGGCAACCGGAATGCCTTCGGTAATGCATACCACCAGCGCCACACCGGCGTCTGCCGCTTCCAGAATGGCATCGGCGGCGAAGCGCGGCGGCACATAGATCACCGAAGCGTCGGCGCCGGTTTCCTGCACTGCCTCATGCACCGTGTTGAAGACTGGCAGTTCGAGATGCGTGGTGCCGCCTTTGCCGGGTGTCACCCCGCCCACCATGCGCGTGCCATAGGCGATCGCCTGTTCCGAGTGAAACGTGCCCTGCCGGCCGGTGAAACCCTGGCAGATCACTTTTGTTTCCGCGTTGACCAGCACCGACATCACGCGGCCTCCCGGACGGCGTTGACAATCTGTTTTGCGGCATGGGAAAGATCATCGGCAGGGATGATGGGCAGGCCGGATGCGGCAAGGATCTTCTTGCCGAGATCCACATTGGTGCCTTCGAGGCGAACCACCAGCGGGACTTCAAGACTGACCACCCGCGCTGCATCGACAACGCCTTCGGCGATGACGTCACAACGCATGATGCCGCCGAATATATTGACCAGAACGCCGTCGACATCGGGGTCCGACAGGATCAGCTTGAACGCCTCGGTCACGCGCTCGCCCGACGCGCCGCCGCCGACATCGAGAAAGTTCGCCGGCTCGCCGCCATGCAGCTTGATAATGTCCATGGTGGCCATGGCGAGCCCGGCGCCGTTCACCATGCAGCCGATATTGCCGTCCAGCTTGATGTAGCTGAGATCGTGACGTGCTGCTTCGCGTTCACGCGGGTCTTCTTCGCTTTCGTCGCGCAGCGCTGCAATCTCATCGTGGCGGAACAATGCGTTGTCGTCGAAATTCGTCTTGGCGTCGAGCGCGAGCACTGCGCCGGCGCCGGTGACCACCAGGGGGTTGATCTCGATGAGACTGGCGTCGGTCTTCATGAACGCACGATAAAGCGCCAGCATGAAGGTGGAGGCTTCCACCGCCTGCTTGCCGGTGAGGCCCAGGCCATAAGCCAGCCGATCGGCGTGAAACCGCTTCATGCCCGTTGCGGGATCGACATGCACGCGGAGTATTTTCTCCGGCGTGGCGGCCGCCACTTCCTCGATGTCCATGCCGCCGGCGGTGGAGGCCATGACGGCGACGCGGCCGACGGAGCGGTCGAGCAGAACGCCGAGATACAGTTCGCGGGCGATGTCGCAGCCTTCCTCGATATAGACACGGAAGACTTCCTTGCCCTCCGGGCCCGTCTGGTGGGTTACCAGATTCATGCCGAGCATGGCAGAGGCGGTTTCAGCAACCGCGTCCAGTGACTTGACGACGCGGACGCCGCCACCCTTGCCGCGTCCGCCGGCGTGGATCTGCGCCTTGACGACCCAGGTCGTGCCGCCGAGCTTTTCCGCCGCCTCGCGGGCTTCCTCCGCCGTGTAGGCGACCTGACCGCGCGGCACTGCAACGCCAAACCCGGCCAGCAGTGTCTTGGCCTGATATTCGTGAATATTCATGTGTTCCGTCTTTGCGCCGCGCGCCGGCGGCTCGGGGTTTCAGCGAGATCGGCGCCGCGCCGCACCGCGCCGGCCGCCAGCCGGGCTCTGGCGTCCGCGCACCGAAGCGCGCGCCGCCAATGCCGGCTTGTGGCCGGCAGCCTTGCGCAGCAAAATGCGCGTCGCTTCGACAAGCTCGGCAACTGCCGCTGCCGATTTGTCGAAACTCTCTTTTTCTTCGGGGTCAAGGGTGATTTCCACCACGCGCTCGACGCCCGCTGCGCCAAGCACGACCGGCACGCCGACATATAATCCATTGACGCCGTATTCACCGGACAGAAAGGCGGCGCAAGGCAGAACGCGCTTCTTGTCCTTGAGCACTGCTTCGGCCATCTCGATTGCTGCGGAAGCGGGGGCGTAGAATGCCGAGCCGGTCTTGAGCAGACCGACAATCTCGGCGCCGCCGTCGCGTGTGCGCTGGACGATCTCCTCCAGCCGTTCGGCCGTGGTCCAGCCCATTTTCACAAGGTCGGGCAGCGGAATGCCGGCAACCGTGGAATAGCGCACCAGCGGCACCATGGTGTCGCCATGGCCGCCCAGGACGAAGGCCGTCACATCTTCCACGGACACATCGAATTCCTCGGCGAGGAAATAGCGAAAGCGCGCCGAGTCGAGGATTCCCGCCATGCCCACGACTCGCTCCGCCGGCAGGCCGGATGCTTCGCGCAGCGCCCATACCATGGCGTCGAGCGGGTTGGTGATGCAGATCACGAAGGCGTCCGGGCAATGATTGCGGATGCCGGCGCCAACCGCCTGCATGACCTTGCAGTTCACCTCCAGAAGGTCATCGCGGCTCATGCCGGGCTTGCGCGGCACACCGGCAGTAACGATGACGATATCGGCGCCCTTGATGCCGGCATAGCTGTTGGTACCGCTGAGAAGCGAATCGAATCTTTCCACCGGAGAAGATTGCGCGATGTCCAGGCTCTTGCCCTGGGGTACACCCTCCACAATGTCGAACAGCACGACATCCCCCAGTTCCTTGAGGCCGGCGAGATGTGCCAGTGTGCCGCCGATATTTCCGGCGCCGATCAACGCAATCCTGTGACGAGCCACTCACTTCCTCCTCAACGCGGCCTGGCCGGGGCGCCAACCCGCACCCGGCAAACCGCGCGCTTCATAAACCTGATTGCGCCGCCCTTCAAGCCGGGCACCTCTCATCGGTTCGAACCCGGTCATGGCATTGCATGTTCGCCGAACTGACAATACATTGCACCTGCCTCGACCTAGGCAGTCCAGTATATGCTGCCAATCGGACTCGAACACCTTTGGCGTTTCCGGTACGTCATCCACTCGGGGTGGCGTTTGGCAACCAGGTCGTTCCGCAATTTTGAAGGGAGATTTCAGTATGAATGCCGCGTGCACGACCAAGGCGTGCAGGAAGGTCTCGCGCTCCGCCCTGGTGCTGCTTGCTTCCCTGCCGTTGGCGGCGGGGAACGCGATGGCCGAAGAGGCGGAGGAGTGGCGGCAGCGCGTCGAGCATCTTGAGCAGGAGTTGGCGAAGGCCCGGGAAAAGCTCGCCGATGCGGAAGCGCGGGATGAGGACATCGCCCAACCGGCCGCTTCCGAGGAGCCGAAGGAAAGCCCGGTAAGGATCGGCGGCGCGCTGGGCATGAACTACACATATGGCGACTATGCCGGCGACAACCGCCGCGGGAACGGCATCGGCGACGCGGGCTTCGAGATCTTCCGGCTGGACGCCGACCTTGACTACAACAGCCTCATCAGCCGGGTCGAGTATCGGCATTATGACGACTACAGCCTGATGCATACGGCATGGCTCGGCTATGATTCGGACGAATTCGGCACGATCAAGGCCGGCATCGTCCGTGTCCCCTTCGGCCCCGGCGCCTATGGCGTCTCTTCAAGCTGGTTCTTCGACCAGCATTATTATGTCGGTCTCATCGACGACATGGACCTCGGAGTCACATGGAGCAAGTCGTTCGGCGGGCTTACTATCGACCTCGCCTATTTTCACCGGGATGAAGGGCACTGGGAGGGAGGAAGCAGCCGGGACAGCGTGAAATACAGCTACGACCCCGTGACCTGGGCCAGCATTGCCGGTCCGGAAGGCCAGCTCGAGTCCGGCGCGGAGAACGGCTTCACGGAGGACGGGCAGGTCAATCTGCGCGCCGTCTATGCGATCGACGGCGTGGGGGATCTGGGGGCGTCCCTCCAATATGGGCGGCTTGCAGGAACGAATGTTGACGACAGTGGAGCCGACCATTTCGCTGCCTCGGTGCACGGAACCGGGTCTTTCGGCGATTTCAAGCTGCTCTCCCAGCTGTCGTATTATAAATACGACATCACCGACGATACGCCGTGGGGAACCGGCGACCTCATTCCCATGGGAGCGTTTGATTTCGCCTGGCCCGTGGCAACCGAGGGATGGATACCCGCCGTCTCGCTCCGCTATGGGGGTGTGGACACTTCAGGCCTGGCCTGGCTGGACAGTGTCACGCCTTACGTCGAATGGAGTTCGATCCTGAAGGACAGGAGCGACTTCAACGACAGCTCGCTGTGGACCGTGGGAGCCGCGTGGTACTGGGGCGGTGTTTATGTCTACACCGATCTCGGCTTCTCGAACGGCAACTACTTTGTCGGGGATGAAGGCGACAATTACGCGAACCTGTATGACGGCGTCGGCGACTTCGGCGCCAACGGCAATGACAAGTGGAATACCAGGTTCAACGTGAACGTCCGCTACTACTTCAACCTGTTCAAATGAGCGGCGTGCGGCCGGTGTGGGGAAGGGCCAGGTAAGCGGCGGTTTGCATCTCCACCAGCCGCGAGGCGGCGCGGCGAAACTCGAATGCGCCGGTGCCGGCAGGATAGAGCGCGTCCGGCGGGGCGTCGGCGCTCACCATCAGCTTCACATGCTTGTCATATAGAATATCGACGAGATTGGCGAAGCGGCGCGCCTCGTCGCGATGCTCCGGGGCAAGTTTTGGCACACCCGCCAAAATCACCGTGTGAAAACGCTCAGCGATGGCAAGATAGTCCGCTGTGCCCAGCGGCTTGACGCACAGATCATCAAAGCCAAATCGGGCAATGCCGCCATTCGCCGCTGGCACGCGAAGCAGGCGGCCCTGCACCTGCAGCGTTTCCGGCACCGCATCGGCACCGCCAGCGAGGCGGGAAAACGTGTCATCCAGCGCTTGTGCCGCCGCCGCGCCGAGGGGCGAAAAATAAACCGGCGCCCGGCCGAGGTTGCGCAGGCGGTAATCGACCTTTCCGTCGAGATGCAGCACTTCGAACCGGCGTTCCACGAGCGCGATGAATGGCAGGAAGCGGTCGCGCTGCAAGCCGTCCGCATAAAGCGCTTGCGGCGCCCGGTTCGAGGTCGTGACCACGACGACACCGAAGTCAAGCAGGGTTTCGAACAGTCGGGCGAGGATCATCGCGTCCGTGATGTCCCGCACGTCGAACTCGTCGAAACAGAGCAGGCGCGCTTCTTCGGCAAGCGCGCCTGCGAGCGGAGGAATGGGGTCGGCTGCGACGCGGGACCGACCGGCACGGCTCTGCATACGCCATTCATGCAGGCGCGAATGCACATTGGCCATGAACGCGTGAAAATGCGTGCGCCGCGCGCGCCATGCTTGAAGGCGGGCGGCGCGGGCATGGAACAGGTCCATGAGCATGGTCTTGCCGCGACCGACGCCGCCATGCAGATATATGCCGCACAGCGCCTGCAAGGCCTTGCGGCGGCGCCAGTCTTGCCAGCCCCCGCGCGCCGGCGGCGTTTCTTTCAGCCGCCGTAACAGGCGTTCCAGCGCCTCCGCCGCACGGATCTGCGCCGGGTCCGGATGCAGTCCCGTGCCGCAAAGAAGCGGTGGTTCAGAGGGCGCGGCGGCACCGCGCCAGGGTGTCACTGCAAGGTGGGGATAGTGTATTCCGCGCCCTGGCGAATGCCTGACGGCCAGCGTGCGGTGACCGTCTTGATCTGGGTATAGAAGCGCACGCCGTCCATACCGTGGGCATTGGCGCCGCCGAACCGCGAGCGTTTCCAGCCGCCGAAACTGTGATAGGCCACGGGAACCGGGATCGGCACATTCACCCCGATCATGCCGATATTGGCGCGGGCGGCGAAGTCCTTCGCCGCGTCGCCGTCCCGCGTGAAAATTGCCGCGCCATTGCCATATTCGTTCTCGCGCACCAGTTTGAGCGCGCCCTCATAGTCCGGCGTGCGCATGACGGAAAGAACGGGGCCGAAAATCTCCTGTTTGTAAATGTCCATGTCGGCAGTCACCTTGTCGAACAGGCATCCGCCCATGAAATAGCCGTTTTCATAGCCCTGGAGCGTATAGGAGCGGCCATCGACAACAAGGTCCGCGCCCTGGGCAACCCCCGAGTCGACAAGGCCGGTGATGCGTTCCAGCGCCTGTCGGCTGACGATCGGTCCCATATCCGCCTCCGCGTCGTTGTACGGGCCGATGCGGAGGTTTTCGACGCGCGGCTTCAGCCGCGAGATCAACGGCTCCGCGCTGCCGCCGACGGCCACTGCGACCGAGACGGCCATGCAGCGCTCGCCGGCGGAGCCGTAGGCAGCACCCATCAGCGCATCTGCCGCCTGGTCCATGTCGGCGTCGGGCATCACCACCATATGGTTCTTGGCGCCACCAAGGGCCTGCACGCGCTTGCCGTGCGCCGAGGCGGTTGCGTAGACATATTCGGCCACCGGGGTGGAGCCGACAAAGCTCACTGCCGCGACTTCAGGGTCCGTGAGCAGCGCGTCCACAGCCTCCTTGTCGCCATTGACGACATTGAACACGCCGTCCGGCACGCCGGCCTCGCTGAACAGTTCCGCGAGACGGAGCGGACAGCTCGGGTCCTTCTCCGAGGGTTTGAGCACGAAACTGTTGCCGCAGGCGAGGGCCAGCGGCGCCATCCAGAGCGGGATCATGGCGGGGAAATTGAAAGGCGTAATCCCCGCACATACTCCCAACGGCTGCCGCATCGAGTAGCTGTCCACGCCGGTGCCCACCGCTTCCGTGAATTCACCCTTGAGCAAATGGGGAATGCCGCAGGCAAACTCCACCACTTCCAGCCCGCGCGTGATCGACCCCTTGGCGTCCGGGATCGTCTTGCCGTGCTCGCTGGAGACCAGTTCCGCCAACTCGTCCATGTGGGTTTCGATCAGCGACTTGAGGCGGAACATGATCCGCGCGCGGGCGATGGGCGTGGTAGCCGCCCAGGCCGGCTGCGCTGCAGCAGCCGCGGCGACCGCGCTGCGCACATCTGCAGCCGAGGCATGAGGAACTTCGCGGATAACCTCGCCGGTCGCCGGGTTGGTCACGGCGCCGGCGCGTCCGTTCGCGCCGGTCGTGTGTGCGCCGTTGATATAATGGTGAAGTACTTCCGGCATAAGGCCGCTCCTTGTTGGTCGACGACGTATCGGGCAATGCCCGCCGCCGGTCAGGTCAGGTCCCGAAGGGACCGTGTCATTCAGGTTGGTTTCCTGCGGTGCGTTACAGATAGCCCAGATCGCGCCAGATCGCGTACCGTTCGCGAAATGCCTTCAAAGATTCCCAGGCCTTGGCGAAAGTCTCGTTGGCCGCTGCCTCTTCCGCCGCCACTTCATCCCACGCATCGGAGAAAATCTGCAGCATTTCGGGCGACCAGCGGTGCAGTTCCACGCCCTGGCCCTGGAGGAACTCGAGAGCCGGCACTTGTGCGGCTTCGCCATAGGCCACGGCCTCGCGCACCATGTCGCCGCAGGAGACTTCGAACATGCGCTGTTGACGCGGACTCAGCGTGTTCCAATTGTCCAGATTGAGCAGGATTTCCGCCCAGGTGGACTGTTGGTGCCAGCCAGGGAAATAATAGTGCTGCGCGATTTCATGGAAGCCGAGATTGCGGTCGATGGCGGGGCTGGCATATTCGGTGGCGTCGATGGTTCCCAGTTCGAGCGCCGGGTAGATATCGCCGCCGGCCAGCAACTGGGTGGAAACGCCCACTTTCTCCATGACCCGTGCACCGAGCGCAAAGAAGCGCATTTTCAGGCCGCGCAAGTCTTCGACTCCGGTGATTTCCTGACGGAACCAGCCCGACGCTTCGGGCGGGAAGATCATGCACAGCAGACTTTTCAGATTATGCACGGCGTACAGGTCATCGAGCATTTCGCGCCCGCCGCCATGATAGAACCATGCCATGTATTCGGGCGCCGCAGGGCCGAACGGCACCGAGGCGAACAATTGCAGGGCGGCGTCCTTGCCGGCCCAGAAACCGGGGGTCGAGTAGCCCGCATCAACGGACCCCTGCGACACGGCATCGAAGATTTCCAGCGGCGGCACCAGTGCGTTCGGCTCGAAATACTGAATCTTGATATCGCCGTCGGACAGCACATCCACATGGTCGATGAAGCGGTCGATCAACTCGCCGAGAATGGGCGTTTCCTTGGTATAGGCGCTGGCCAGTTTCCAGCGTACCCGCGGACCTTCCTCCTCCACGGCGACCGGTGTTCCTGCGGTCTGCCGGGCGCCCTCGTCCTGTGGTGCTTCCGGCGACAGAGCCTGCGGGATGAAATGGCCGGCGACGATGCCCACCACGAAAATGGCGATCAATCCGATAACCCGGGAATTCATGACGTCCTCCCTCGTCCGCGCGAAACCGCTGCAGCATAAAGCGTTTTGCCCTGCGTCTCCATAGCCCTACAGGGGGAAGGAAGCGGGGGTTACGGTCATTCCGATATAGACCACATAGGCCGCGGCCAGCAGGCCGCCTTCGACACGCGTGATGCGCCGCCCGCTGCGCGCGGCAAGCAGGCACAGCACAGTGACGCCCAGCATTGCCCACAGGTCGAAGCGCAGCAATTCAACGGGCACGGGCACCGATGTGACTATCGCCGTAACGCCGGCAATGCCCAGCATGTTGAACAGATTGCTGCCCAGCGCATTGCCGAGCGCCAGGTCGCCATGGCCGCGCCATGCGGCGATCCCTGCTGCAGCGAGTTCGGGAAGCGATGTGCCGAACGCAATGAGCGTAAGGCCGATCACCGCTTCGGAGAGGCCGGCGAGGCGCGCAACTTCCACCGCTCCGTCAATGAGAAGGCGGGCGCCGACCAACACACCGGCCATGCCGACAAGGGAGATGGCGGCGGCGATGACGGCGCTGCGCGGCGCTGTTTCCAGCTCCTCCGGCGCTTCGCTGTCGCGCGACGACCGGAACGACCAGACAGTGTAGCCGATGAGCAACAGCAGCATGGCAAGACCGGCCACGCTCTCCAGGCTGCCGAACAGGCACAAGCCGACAAACGCCAGCGTTGCCACAAGGACAACAAGGCTCTGCCTTTGCACCGCGCCGGAATCCGCGCCGATGGACCGGATCGCGGCCGCGACACCGACGATCAGCAGCAGATTGGCAATGTTTGATCCGACGACATTGCCCAGCACGATATCCTCATGACCGCTCAACGCGGCCTGGAGACTCACCACCAGTTCGGGCGCTGACGTTCCGAACGCCACCACCGTCATGCCGATCACCAGCGGCGGCACACCCAGGCTGCGGGCAAGCCCGACAGCGCCGCGAACCAGGAATTCGCCGCCGCCGAGCAACAGCAGAATGCCGCCCGCCACCATGAGGATGGTCACGGTCATGCGACTCTCGCCGTAACGGGAAGGGGTGCGGCGGTGCTACCGGCGTTCCACCATCAGTTTCTTGATTTCGCCGATGGCGCGCGCCGGGTTCAGTCCCTTCGGGCAGGTCTTGGTGCAATTCATGATGGTATGGCAGCGATACAGCTTGAAAGGGTCTTCCAGCTCGTCGAGCCGTTCGCCCGCCGCCTCGTCGCGGCTGTCGGCGATCCAGCGATAAGCCTGCAGCAGGACTGCCGGGCCGAGATAGCGGTCGCCGTTCCACCAATAGCTCGGGCAGCTTGTGGAGCAGCAGAAGCACAATATGCACTCATAGAGTCCGTCCAGTTCGTGGCGTTCTTCCGGCGTCTGCAAGCGTTCGCGGCCGGCGGGCGGAGCGGATTCCGTACGCATCCATGGTCGGACGGAGGCATATTGCGCGTAGACCATCTTGAGATCGGGAACAAGGTCCTTGACCACCGGCAAATGCGGCAGCGGATAGACCGCGATGTCGCCCTTCACATCGCTGATATATTTTGTGCAGGCGAGCGTGTTCGTGCCGTCGATATTCATCGCGCAACTGCCGCATACGCCTTCCCGGCATGAGCGGCGGAAGGTGAGCGTCGAGTCGATCTCGTTCTTGATCTTGATCAGCGCGTCGAGAACCATCGGGCCGCAAAGGTCCATATCGACGGTGTAGCGGTCGATGCGCGGATTGGCGCCGTCATCCGGATTCCAACGGTAGACCGCCAGGGTGCGCACGTTTCGCACCCCTTCCGGCGGAGCATGGGTCTTTCCCTTGCCGACCCTGGAATTGGCAGGCAGCCTCAATTCGGCCATCGCTTCGTCCTTCAGCGGGGCGCCGCGGAGATCAATAGACCCGCGCTTTCGGCGGAATCGGCTGGACCTCGTTGGTCAATGTGTGAAGATGCACCGGACGGTAGTCGATGCGTGCGGCGCCGTCATCGTCGAGCCAGGCGACCGTGTGTTTCAGCCAGTTATCGTCGTCGCGTTCGGTGAAGTCCTCGCGAGCATGGGCGCCGCGGGTTTCCTCGCGGTTTCCGGCGCCCGCCATGGCGACTACCGACTGCGCCAGCAGATTTTCAAACTCGATCGTCTCCACCAGATCCGAGTTCCACACCAGTGAACGGTCGGAAACCTTTATGTCGGCGCGCGCCTGCCACAGCCCGTCCAGTTTCTCGACGCCTTCCCGCAGCACTTCGCCGGTGCGGAACACGGCGCAGTGATTTTGCATCGTGCGCTGCATTTCCAGCCGCAGGGCGGCGGTAGGCGTGTCGCCGGCGGCATGGCGAAGCCGGTCGAGCCGCGCCAGCGCCCGGTCGCCGCAATCCCTCGGCAGGGGTTTGTGCCGTTCGCCCGGCGTCACCATTTCATCCGCACGCAGCGCCGCCGCACGCCCGAACACCACAAGGTCGAGCAGTGAGTTCGACCCCAGGCGATTGGCGCCGTGCACCGAAACACAGGCCGCTTCGCCGATCGCCATGAGCCCCGGAACGGTTGCGTCGGCGTCGCCGTTGCGCACCGTCACCACCTCGCCATGATAGTTGGTCGGCACTCCGCCCATATTGTAGTGGCAGGTGGGCAGCACGGGGATCGGCTCTGCGGTCACATCGACCCCGGCAAAGATACGCGCCGTTTCGGCAATGCCGGGCAGGCGCTCATTGATCAGGTCGGAGTCCAGATGTTCCAGATGCAGATGAATATGATCCTGTTCCGATCCGATGCCGCGGCCCTCGCGGATTTCAATCGTCATGGAGCGCGAGACTACGTCGCGTGAGGCGAGGTCCTTGGCGGAGGGGGCGTAACGTTCCATGAACCGTTCGCCCTCGGCATTGGTCAGATAGCCGCCTTCGCCGCGTACGCCTTCCGTGATCAGGCAGCCCGCGCCATAGATTCCTGTGGGGTGGAATTGCACGAACTCCATATCCTGGCAGGGAAGCCCCGCGCGCAGCGCCATGGCATTGCCGTCACCAGTGCAGGTATGGGCCGAGGTGCACGAGAAATAGGCACGGCCATAGCCGCCGGTCGCCAATACGACCTGATGGGCGCGAAACCGGTGAATTGTGCCGTCATCGAGATTCCACGCCATGACGCCGCGGCATGCGCCTTCATCGTCGATGATCAGATCGAGCGCGAAATACTCCACCATGAATTCGGCGTTGCAGCGCAGTGCCTGTTGATAGAGCGTGTGCAAGATGGCATGGCCGGTGCGGTCGGCGGCGGCGCAGGTGCGCTGCGCGATTCCCTCGCCATAGCGGGTGGTCATGCCGCCAAAGGCGCGTTGATAGATTTTTCCTTCCGGCGTGCGTGAGAACGGAACGCCGTAATGTTCCAGTTCGGTCACCGCTGGCACGGCTTCGCGGCACATATATTCGATGGCGTCCTGGTCGCCCAGCCAGTCCGACCCCTTGACCGTGTCATACATATGCCAGCGCCAGTCATCCTCGCCCATATTGCCAAGGGCCGCCGAAATGCCGCCCTGTGCGGCGACGGTATGGCTGCGTGTGGGAAACACCTTGGTCAGGCAGGCGGTCTTCAATCCGCGCTCGGCCATGCCGAAAGTAGCGCGCAGGCCGGCGCCGCCGGCGCCCACGACTACGACATCATAGTTATGCTCGGCAATCGGGTAGGCTTCGGGCATTGCGCTCAGGCTCCCAGCGCAATCTTGAGAACGGCGAACACCGCGCCAACGCCCAGCGCGGCACAGGCGAACATGTTGGCAAGCAGCCAGAAATGCTTGGCAAAACCGGCGGGCATATAGTCTTCGATCACCACGTGCAGGCCCAGCCTGAGGTGCCAGAAACCGGCGCCAAGCAGCAAAATCAGCGCAATGGCGGTGGCGGGACGGGCGATCCAGGCCGATATTGCGGCATGGTCCGCCCCGGCATGGGCGGCCAGCCCGGCGACCAGCCACAGCACCAGCGGCACGAGCGCCACCGCGGAGACGCGCTGCGCCCACCAGTGGCCGGCGCCGCTGCGGGCAGCGCCCAGCCCGCGCGCGTGCGCCAGCGGCGAACGCGAGCCACTCATGACGCGCCCATCACAGCATACCCCCATATCCATGCCGCCAGCGTCAGCACGGCCGACACCACCGCTACCGCCCAGCCGCTGCGATAGACCACCGCCAGTTCAAAGCCGTATCCTGCATCCCAGAACAAATGCCGAATACCGCTGCACAAATGAAACAGCAGCGCCCAACTCCAGCCGAATAACAGCAGACGCCCGACGAACGATCCCGCCCATTCCTGTGCGACGGCAAACGCATCGGGGCCGGCAGCCGCAGCGCCAAGCCACCATACCAGCGGCACAGCGCCGAGCCCCAGTCCCACGCCGGTGGCGCGGTGCAGGATCGAAAGGACCGAAGTCAGCTGCGGGCGATAGATGGACAGATGCGGCGATAACGGCCGCGCGGCTTCGGACATGCGTGGAAAGCCCCCTGGGTGCCGGTCAAGCAACTAGATTTTTGGCTGCCCCAAGTCAACCGACGGTTTGCCGCCGGTGGGGTCGCAAACCGGCCCGTCGGCGGAAATATCCAGTGTCTGCGGCGCCGGCGTCAGGAGCCGCCGGATACGCCGCTACTGGCGATCACCTCCGCCTGATCCAACGGCGCGTAAAAATAGGAGCCGGGGCGGAAGTCATAGCCCAGATCGCCCAGCAAGCGCCGTTGCCGCGGCGTGCAGCGATTGGGAATCCTAGCTCGTTCGCCATAGTCATACTGGCGAACACACATCTGGCAGTAATTATAGAGCAGTGTCTTGCGTGCACGCCCCGAAGTATTGGGCGACGGGCCGTGCCACAGCGCATGTGAAAACAGGATGCAATCGCCCGCTTTGCCGGTTAACGGAACTGCGCCCGGCGTTTTCGGCGTCAGGATCGGTTCGCCCACTTCCGGGAACGGACGGCGGTGGCTGCCCGGAAACACGGTGAAATTGCCGCAATCCGGTCCGTCCACATCGGACAACAGATACATCGCCTTCATGGCGATGGGGCGGCTCGTTTCCGTCACCCGCAGGCGGCGCAGCGCCTCGCCGCCATCCGTGTGAGTATACCCCCTGAACCCGTCGGAATCGGCGCGCACGATCGCTTGGGTCATGCTGAGACAGATATACGGTCCCATGATATCGACGATAAGTTCGAACACGGGGTCATAGTCGATCAGGTCGATAAACGCTTCATGGTACCCGATCAGGTCCCGGCGGTCCATGAAGGCTTCGGTGTCGATATTGATGGCCTGGTCCACCCAGCCATAATGGCCTAGCGGCTTGTCCATCGGCTCCCAGCCCGGCTTGTTCCGCAGCGCATCGACTTCGCCGGTATAGAGCGCGACCTGCTCGGGCGAGAGCGCGCCTTCGATAATGATGTACCCGTCGCTGGCCCATCGACGCCGCTGGGCTTCGGTCAGCCGCCGCATGGTCGCTCCCTCCGCAATGTTGCCACGCATCAAGCCTACCCGGCGGCGCTTCGCTTCGCAATGCCTGAACGCTGGCAGTTCGAAGTAGGTTATGGATGTCGACACGCCCGCGACGGCGCATTATCCGTTTTCCTGCGGAGCATGCCGGAGCGGCGCCGGGCGAAGAAATCCTTGAGAAGCAGCGCTGCTTCCGTCTCGGCTATGCCGCCATAGACTTCGGGGTTGTGATGGCAGGTGGGCTGCGCATAGAGGCGCGGGCCGTTGTCGATGCCGCCGCCCTTGGTGTCCGCAGCGCCGTAATAGAGGCGGCGGATGCGGGCAAAGGATGCGGCTTGCGCGCACATGGGGCAGGGTTCCAGGGTCACATACAGGTCGCAGCCGATCAGACGCGGCGAACCCAAGGCCGCCGCTGCCGCTCGCAGCGCCAGGATTTCCGCATGTGCGGTGGGGTCGGCGCGCGCCTCCACTTCGTTTCCCGACGCCGCCAGAACCGCACCGCTGCGGGTGACGACGAGGGCGCCAACCGGAACTTCGCCGCGCGCCGCGGCCGCGCGCGCCTGCGCCAGTGCCTGCGCCATCAGGTCATTGTCCATCGCCGCGATCCTACATTATTGTGCCGGCCATGACGGCAGCGAACCGCCCGCCGCTGATCGGCGTGACGCTCGACAGCGAATCCGCCGGCGGCTATTCGAAATTTCCCTGGTATGCATTGCGGCAAAACTATGCCGGTGCGTTGCAGGACGCCGGCGCGCTGGCCGTGGCGCTGCCGCACGAACCGGACCACGCTGAACCCTTTCTCGCGCGCATCGACGGGCTGGTCATAACCGGCGGCGCATTCGATGTGGACCCTGCCTTGTTCGGTGCGGCGGAACGCCACAGCACAGTGGCGACAAAGGACCGCCGCACGGCATTCGAGCTTGCCATCACCCGCGCCGCGCTGGCGCGCGACCGTCCCGTACTCGGCATTTGCGGCGGCGCGCAATTGCTGAATGTCGCGCTCGGCGGCACGCTGATCCAGCACATACCGGACGCGGTCCCGAACGCGCTGGAACATGAACAACCGAACCCGCGCGACGAACCTGGCCACGAAGTGACCATCACACAGGGCACACAGCTGAGCGCTATCGCGGGGCGCGGGACCCTGGCTGTCAACAGCGCACATCACCAGGCGGTGGCAACTCCCGCGCCCGATTTGCGCATCAATGCCCGTGCGCCGGATGGGGTGATCGAGGGCGTGGAACATGCGCAGGCGGCTTTCTGCATCGGTGTGCAATGGCACCCGGAATTCCTCATTTCCGACGGCGACAAGGCCCTGTTCGCGGCGTTTGTCGCGGCATGTCGGAAGTGACGGCGGAGCGGATCGCCCGCCGCATCGCCCGCGCCGGATTGTGCTCGCGGCGCGAGGCGGAGCGCTGGATCGCCGCTGGGCGCGTCAGTCTCAACGGCGTAACCCTCGGCACCCCCGCAGTCACCGTCGGCGCGGACGACCATATTGCCGTTGACGGCGAAGTGTTGCCGCCGGCGCCGAAAGCGCGCCTCTGGCGGTATCACAAACCGCGCGGCCTCGTCACCAGCCACGCCGACGAGAGAGGCCGCCCGACGGTATTCGGGCAGCTTCCCGATAATTTGCCGCGGCTGATTTCCGTCGGTCGACTCGACTTCAATTCCGAAGGTCTGCTGCTGCTGACCAATGACGGCGCGCTTGCGCGTCATCTCGAGCTGCCGGCGACCGGTTTTGTGCGCCGCTACCGGGTGCGCGCCGACGGCGCCCTGGACACTGCGGCGCGCGCGAAACTGGCTGCCGGTCTGCGTATCGGCAGCGTCGCCTACGGTCCCGTAACCGCCGTTCTGCAAGAGGGAAGCGGGCGCAATCGCTGGCATATGATCTCGCTGCGCGAAGGCCGCAACCGCGAAGTCCGGCGGTTGTTTGCTCATTTCGGTCTTGATGTCAGCAGGCTGATACGTGTGTCATACGGCCCGTTTCAACTCGGCAAGCTGGGGGCGGGGGCGGTAGCGCCGGTGCCCGCCAAGGTGTTGACCGAGCAACTCGGCGCGCGCTGGAAGCGGTGAGGATCATTGCCGGACGCCTGCGCGGGCGGCGCATTGCCGTTCCGCCCGGCGCCGCCATCCGGCCCACCGGGGCGCGGGCGCGGGAGGCGCTGTTCAACCTTCTGATGCACAATCCGGCCTTTGCAGATACGCCGCTTGCCGGCGCCACAGTGCTGGACGCGTTCGCCGGCTCCGGCATTCTGGGTTTGGAAGCCCTGTCGCGCGGCGCCGGGCGGGTGCATTTTCTTGACACGGACCGCCGCGCGCTGAACGCCATCCGCGCCGCACTGGAGGCGTTCGACGCCGGTGCACAAGCGGTATTTCATTATCGCGATGCGACGGCTCCGGGACCGGCCCCCGCTCCAGCTTCGGTTGTATTTCTTGACCCACCCTATGGTTCCGGACTTGCCGCCCCGGCGCTGACGGCCCTTGCCGAGCAAGGCTGGCTGGCGCCGCGTGCCGTCGCAGCAGTGGAACACGCCGCCACCGAAACCGTGGAACCCCCCGCTGGATTTGTCGAAACAGCACGCCGTACCTACGGCCGCGGCGCCTTCCTTTTTCTCCGCCGGGCATGACATCCGCGCGCCGGAGGGTATTGTTCATCCGCTTCGAGGATGGGGAAGCCGCCGACGTGGACCTGATCGACCATCACTGACCGAAGGGGAGTGCTGACCATGAACGACATCGCAGGCCAGCGCGTCGGCCCGATGCTGAACCCGCCGCATCTGGGAGAACTGATCCGCGAGAGCATGGACGAGGCGGGCTGGACCGTGATCGGGACAGCGGCTCGTCTCGGCTGCGACCGGGTCTCGCTGTCGCGCCTGGTGAACGGCAAGGCGGGTCTGTCCGCGAACATGGCGCTCGCGCTGGAGGCCATCGGTTGGGGCACTGCCGATCACTGGATGCGGATGCAGGCAAGCTACGAACTGGCACAGGCGCGCCGGGAGCGGGGCGCCGAACGGCGAAGGAACGAAATGCACGCATGACGGGATCGCGCAAGCGTTATCGGACGAAAATCTGCGGCTGCTGACGCCCTCTGTTCCGAAGCACCGCACCCGGTCAACGGCAGTCCGCCGCCCTCGCGATGCGGGACAAGCGGCGCAGACTGATGCGCCTGTCGTGGAACGAGGTGCGCGCCCGCGCCGCGGCCTTTGCCGGGGACTGGAAGGACGCCGCCTACGAGAAGGGCGAAACCCAGAGCTTCTACAACGCCTTCTTCGAGGTGTTCGGCGTGCAGCGCCGCAGCGTCGCGCGCTACGAGGCGCACGTGGCCAAGCTCGACAACCGCTCCGGTTATATCGACCTGTTCTGGCAGGGCGTGCTGATCGTCGAGCAGAAGAGTGCCGGGCGCGACCTTACGGCGGCCTACGCACAGGCCGGGGAGTATTTCGATGCTCTGCCAGAGCGTGACCGTCCGCGCTACATCCTGGTGAGCGATTTCCGGACCTTCGAGCTTCACGATCTGGACGAGCGCACAGTCGTCGCCTTCCCGCTGGCGGACCTGCCCGCGCATGTGGAGGCGTTCGGCATAAGGCTTTCGACCTGCGCACAGCCCGTCGGAAACCGTCTTCGCTGAGTGATACCGAATGCTGTTGGTGTCGACTCATCCGCCTGCTCGGCTATCGCGCCGAAAACTGCGCCGTCTGCAAGCGAAAAAGCTGTCACAATCAATAACCGCTGGTATGAGGCGCTATGGGCGACGCTGCGGCCCCTGTGGTCGGAAAGATATTGCGGCCTGCAGCCACACTTCGCTGCATCCTTGTGCTACAAGGCGGGGTCAGAGGCGGGGCAGGGGGGTGTGATGAAGCGTCGGGCTTTTCTCAAGGGTGCTGCGACGGGAGCGGCGCTGGGGGTCGCGTCGCCGGCGGTGGCGCGCGGCACGATCCGCTGGAAAATGGTGACTTGCTGGCCGAAAAATTTTCCGGCGCTCGGCACTGGTTCCGAGCGGGTGGCGAAAGCCATCAATGAAATGTCGGATGGACGCTTGCAGGTGCGCGTCTATGGCGCCGGCGAGCTGGTGCCGGCGTTCGAAGTGTTCGACGCCGTGCGCGAGGGAACGGCCGAACTCGGACATGACCCGCCCTATTACTGGATCGCCAAACACCCAGCCATGCCGTTTTTCTGCTCGGTGCCGGGCGGGCTGACGGCGCAAGAGCATGCTGCCTGGATATATTTCGGCGGGGGCCAGCGCCTGTGGGATGAACTCTATGCCGATTTCGGCGTGAAGGGAATCCTCGGCGGAACGGGCGGCTCGAATGTCGGCGGCTGGTTTCAAAAGCCGATCACGCAGCTGGCGGACATGCAGGGGCTGCGAATGCGCATTCCCGGCCTTGGCGGCGAACTGTTCAACCGCCTCGGCGCCATAACCGTGAACCTGCCTGGCGCCGAGATATTGCCGGCGCTGCAAACCGGCGCCATAGACGCCGCAGAATGGATCGCCCCCTACAATGATCTCGCCTTCGGTTTCCACAAGGTCGCCCGGTACTATTACGCGCCCGGGGTTCACGAACCCGGGCCGGCACTGTCATTGACCGTGAACCGCAAGGCGTTCGATGAACTGCCGGCGGACTTGCAGCGCATCGTCGAACGCGCGGCCGGCGATGAAGCCTTTCGAATGCTGGCCGAAATGACTGTCGGCAACGCGGAGTCGCTGGTTGCGCTGAAGGAAAAGCACAATGTGGATTTGCGCCGGTTTCCGCCGGAGGTTGTGCGCGCCATGTTGACCGCCGCCGACGACGTGGTGGCGGATACCGCCGCACGCGACCCGCTTGCCGCGCGCATCCACGAAAACTGGACCGGGTTCCGACGCAAGGTTGCGGCGCTCGCCCCGCTGACGGAACACGGATATATGGGACTGCGCGGCGCCCTCGCCCGTGCCGAACTGTGATGGCCCGAGATCACGACTCCCGCGGCCGGGCCGTGATGGCAAGACCAAACTGGGTTCGTCAAGCGGCGGCGGCTGCCTGAACAGGGAAGGAAAAACGATGTCGATGGTTCATGTCATTGCTGTGATCACGGCCAAGCCGGGCCTGCGCGGACAGATTCTGGAAGCATTTCAGGCCAACGTCCCTGCAGTCCGCGCCGAGGACGGGTGCATCGAATATAGCGCGGCGGTCGATGCCGACGGCGTAGGCGCGCTGCAAACGGCCTATGGCGCCGACAGCTTTGTTGTTATCGAGAAATGGGCCAGCCTCGATGCGCTGAAGGCTCACGCCGTCGCACCGCACATGAAAGCCTATGCCGCCAAAACCCGGGAGATGATCGCCGACCGCAAGATCCATGTGCTGACATCCGCCTGAACGCGCAGGCAGTGCCTGGCGGTTCTCACACGCGCTCAAGCAGCGCGGCAATGCCCTGGCCAACGCCGATGCACATGGTGCACAGGGCGTAGCGTCCGCCGCGCCGCTGCAATTCCCGCATCGCCGTGGCGGCGAGGCGGGCGCCGCTCATCCCCAGCGGATGACCGAGTGCTATGGCGCCGCCATTCGGGTTCACATGCTCGGCATCGTCCGCAAGGCCGAGGTCTCGCATTACGGCGAGCGCCTGTGCAGCGAACGCTTCATTGAGTTCGATAATGTCTACGTCACCCAGGGCGATGCCGGTGCGCTCAAGAAGCTTGCGCGTCGCCGGCGCCGGGCCCACGCCCATCAGGCGCGGCGCGACTCCGGCGGTTGCCATTCCCACAACACGCGCTTTCGGCTCCAGGCCGTGACGCCTGGCGGCGCTTTCCGAGGCGACGACGATCGCGCACGCGCCGTCATTGACACCGGAGGCGTTTCCCGCTGTTACACTGCCCCCCTCGCGAAACGGCGCTGGCAAACCGGCAAGACGCTCCAACGTGGTGTTCGGGCGGGGATGTTCGTCAACAGAAACCGTGATCGGATCCCCCTTGCGCCGGGGAAGCACTATCGGTATGATCTCCTCGGCAAGGCGCCCCGCATCCATTGCTGCGCCAGCGCGCTGCTGGCTGCGCAGCGCGAAAGCATCCTGGTCGGCGCGGGATACCTGAAACGCTTCCGCCACATTCTCCGCCGTCTCCGGCATGGAATCGACGCCGTAGCGTTGCTTCATCGCCGGATTGACAAACCGCCAGCCAATCGTGGTGTCGTAAATCTGCGCATTGCGCGCAAATCCGGCCTCGGCCTTGCCCATGACAAAAGGCGCCCGCGACATGCTTTCCACGCCGCCGGCGATCATCAGGTCGGCTTCCCCCGTCTTCAGCGCGCGTGCCGCGGTGCCGAGGGCGTCGAGGCCTGATCCGCAAAGCCGGTTGACAGTGCCGCCGGGCACGGCCTCGGACAAACCTGACAGCAGCGACGCCATGCGCGCCACATTGCGGTTGTCCTCGCCCGCCTGATTGGCGCAGCCCAGGATCACATCATCCAGCGCCGCCCAGTCGGTGTCCGGGTGGCGCGCCATCAACGCCTTGATGGGCGCCGCGGCGAGGTCATCCGTGCGCATCGAGGAAAGCGCGCCCGCATAGCGCCCGATCGGCGTGCGCACAGCGTCGCAAATATAGGCTTCGGTCATGATTTCCTCTCTCCCAAATGTCGCCGCGGTGGCCTGAGGCCGTTGCCTCTCATGTTGTTTTCACGGTGCCTGGCCGCCGAACGGAAGCCGGTCCAGAACTGCGATCAGGAGCAGCATCGCGCCATAGGCGAGCGACCCGAACAGAATTGCCGCCGCCCATACCCGCATATGCGTAGTCAGCGCGTTCATGCGGCCAGTTCCGCGACATGGGCGGCCACCGAGGCTGCCAGCGCGTCCAGGTCATAGCCGCCCTCGAGCGCCGATACCATTCGCCCGTCGCAGCTTTCATCGGCGATTTCGCGCAGGCGGCGGGTAATCCACGCATAATCCTCCTCGCCCAGTTCCAGCCCCGCCAGAGGGTCCCGGCGATGGGCGTCAAAACCCGCCGAAATCAGGATCAGCGATGGATGAAATGCGGCCAGCCGGTTGAAAAAACGACCCTCCCACGCGGCGCGGAATTCGCTGCTCCCGGCGCCGGCGCGCAAAGGCATGTTAACGAGATTCCCCACTCCCGTTTCGGACGCGGCTCCGGTGCCCGGATAAAAGGGCGCCTGATGGCTCGATGCGAAAAGCACGCGCGGCTCGCGTGCAAAAGCCGCTTGCGTTCCATTGCCGTGATGCACGTCGAAATCGACGATGGCAACGCGCGGCAGGCCGTGTACGGCGAGAGCGTGCGCGGCGCCGATAGCGACATTGTTGAACAGGCAGAACCCCATGGCACGGTCCGGTTCCGCATGATGCCCCGGTGGCCGGACCGCACAAAATGCGCGCGGAATTGCTTCCGTGAGGACCATATCGACTGCGGCGCAAACAGCGCCCGCTGCGCACAGCGCCGCCTCTCGCGAGCCGGGAGAAACTACGGTGTCCCCGTCGATCCACGCATGGCCCTGGGCCGGCACCGCGGCCAGCACCCGGTCGATCATTGCCGGTCGGTGCACGCGCTCAAGTTGTTCCCGCAGTGCCGCAGGGGCAGACCGGCGGGGCAGGGAGAGGAATTCCGGCGCAGCGAGGGCCCCGGCAACGGCGCGCAGCCGGTCCGCGCGTTCCGGGTGTCCGACGCCCGTGTCATGGTTCAGAAATACCGGATCGTCGAAAATCGCCAGAGTCATTGCGGAGCCATTCATTTGCGCCTGCGGACGAAGCATCGGGCGTGCCGGATATTCACCGATTCGGCCTCGCAAGTCGAGTGCGGAATCGGCTCGTTCCCACCCCTTATGAGGGATGCAGGCGCCCCCCTTGGGCGTTGCACCCCAGCCTTGCGCGTTTACCATGGCGTAAAGCATACTGAGGCGCCCCAGATTTTCCCCATGTTCCGGTTTTTCAGCACATCACGGGGATTGGCGCCGGCATTTGCCCGGCTGCCCGACACGGCGCGCGGCGCGCTGTGGATGCTGCTGGCGTGCGTCTGCTTTTCCGCCATGAACGGCGTTGTGCGGCATCTGGTGCAGGACCTGCCGGTTCTGATGGTGGTCTTTTTCCGTTCCTGCTTCGGTTTGTTCGCCATGCTGCCGTTTCTGTTGCGGCCGGGTCTGGCGTCACTCAAGCCGGCGCGCTTTCGCTGGCATGTTGTCCGGGCCGTTATCGGTCTTGTGGCGATGGGGTGCTGGTTCTACGCACTCGGCCACATGCCGCTGGCCGAGGCCACCGCGCTGAGCTTCACCATGCCGCTGTTCGCCTCGGTCGCCGCGGTGCTGCTATTGGGAGAAGTCATGCGGGCGCGGCGCTGGAGCGCCGTCATCATCGGCTTCGCCGGCGCCATGATCATTCTGCGCCCGGGATTTGTCGCAATCACCGATGCCACCCTGCTGGTGCTGTTTTCCGCGCTGCTCATGGCGATGAACCAGACCGTCGTCAAGATGCTGTCACGCGACGAACACGCCAACGGGATCGTATTCTGGCTGGCGTTCCTCATGACACCGGCGTCTCTTGTGCCGGCGCTGTTCGTCTGGCAGACGCCAGACCCTGCCCAATTTGCGTGGCTGGCGGTGCTTGGCGTCATCTCCACCATCGCCCACCAATGCATGGTGCGGGCGCTTGCCTCCACCGACGCTACGGCTGTTTATCCGTTTGACTTTACGCGCTTGATCTTCACCGCATTGATCGGGTTCTTCGCATTCGGCGAAGTGCCCGACCTCTGGACATGGGTTGGCGCCGCAGTCATCGCCGGCAGCGCGATCTATATCGCCCGCCGCGAAGCGAAGTTGCGTCGCGCCGAACGCACCGGCGAGCCGCGGCCTTGATGGCTGGCGGCTCGCAGGGCCCCCGGTCAGGGACCCTGCAGCGCTTCAGGCCAGGCGCACATAGTCGTAATCCACCGGGCGGCCATTGACGCCGCGCTGGGGCGGCGCGATCCAGTTGGCCATGCGGCCCGGCTCAGTCACCGGCAGCATCAGCGACGCGATGAAGGCGCGGTCCGAGTCATCGGGTATCCAGTGATATTTCCGGGCTTCCCATTCGTCGGCGCTGACCGGTGTGCCGTCGGGGCTGAAATGGGTCCCTGCGAAATTGCCTACGGCGCGATGAAACGCGGCGTCGGGAAGCTGGAAAGAAAAATCCATGCCATGTTCGGCGGTCACCTTGTTCCAGCGCGCAAGGCCGCGCGCGCAATCTTCCGTGAAATCCCGCCGCAAGCGCTCGTTCAGCGCCGTCAGCGCCGGCGCCTCCACAGTGGTCCGCGCACCGCCTTCAAAGGCAGGCGCGGGCCATGTCGCGCCTTCCAGTTCGTGGTCGTCATCTACCGCGCTTTCGCGATACCGACCCTTCAGGCCGTTGGTGTAATAGGAGGCGGCGTTGGTTGACCGTTCCGCGCCGAACAGGTCGGCAGAGACGCTGTAATGGAAATTGATATATTTCTGGATGGTCGGGAGGTCGATGCCGCCATGCGCGCGTACCTCCCGCGGGTCCTCCAGCCGATGGTCGCGCATGATCTCGCAACTGCGCCGCACAATGCGCTGAATGCCGGATTCACCGACAAACATATGGTGCGCTTCCTCCGTCAGCATGAAACGGCATGTTCGCGACAGCGGATCGAATGCGGATTCGGCCAGCGACGCCAACTGGTATTTGCCGTCGCGGTCAGTGAAAAAGGCAAACATGAAAAATGACAGCCAGTCGGGAGTCTCTTCATTGAAGGCGCCCAGAATGCGCGGCTTGTCCGGATCGCCGGAATGACGCTCCAGCATCTCGTCCGCTTCTTCCCGGCCGTCGCGCCCGAAATAGGCGTGCAGCAGATAGACCATCGCCCACAAATGGCGCCCTTCCTCCACATTCACCTGAAACAGGTTGCGCAGGTCGTATAGCGAAGGGCAGGTATGCCCGAGGTGACGCTGCTGCTCCACCGAAGCCGGCTCGGTATCGCCCTGGGTGACGATCAGGCGGCGCAGCGCGGCCCGGTATTCGCCCGGTACCGTCTGCCACACCGGGGCACCGCGGTGAGCGCCGAAGCCTATGGTGCGCTCCGGCTCCGGCGGTGCAAGGAAAATGCCCCAGCGATAGTCCGGCATGCGCACATGACCGAAATGCGCCCAGCCGCCCGGCTCGACACTGACGGCGGTGCGCAAATACACCTCCGCCGCATGAAAGTCGGCGGGGCCCAGTTCACGCCACCAATCAATATAGCGGGGCTGCCAGTTCTCCAGCGCCCGCCGCAGCCGGCGATTGTCGCCTAACGCGACATTGTTCGGAATACGCTCATTGTAGTTGATGGTCATGTCAGCCTACACGCGGTCACTGTCATAGCCGGCGCGCTTGCCGCTGCCATAAAGGGTCAGCGCCCCTTCCGGGCCGGCGGCGTTGGGCCGTTGGAATATCCAGTTCTGCCACGCTGTGAGCCGCCCGAAAATCTTCGTCTCCAGCGTTTCCGGGCCGGCAAAGCGCAAATTGGCCTCCATGCCGGTCAGGGCGTCAGGCGAGAAGCTGGCCCGCTCCTCGATCGCCAGCCGTACTTCATCATCCCAGTCGATCGCGTCCGGCGTGAACGTCACCAGCCCCAGCGCGTCGGCTTCGCCCGGGTCCAGATCGCGGCCGAAACTTGCCCGCGCCGCTGACAGGGCCTGGTCCGCCCCCAGAAACCGCGTCGCCAGCCGGCTCAGGCCATTGCTCATGCAAAGCGGTCCGTTATTCATCTCCGAAAGCCGCAGGAATACCGGGTCGTCATCGTCGAGCATGAAGCTGCGGTCGGCAGCCAGAACCAGTTCAAGCAAGGCGCCGACAAAACAGCTCCCCGGTTCGACCAGTGCAACAAGGCTGCGCGATGACAAGTCGAAACGCTTCAACAGCCGCCGCCAATACAGAGTGATTTCACGGCACAGCCAATCCTCCGCCTTGTCGATCAGGAGCGCATCGCAGGCCGCGGCAAGGCAGAGATCGCCTCGGCTGGACAATATCCAGATCCCGAGTTCGGGGCGGTTGGCGCGCAGATGCAAGACCGCATCATCGAGCGCCCGGGCCAGCGCCAGCAGCCACCAGGCGCTGCCTTCCGTGTGTGGGTCACCGACTTGCGACGGTCCCTCGATGCAGAACAACGCTGCCCCGCGCGCGGTGTCGAGATCGACCGTGAGCCAGGGATACCTCAGCTTCTCCGCCGTGCGTTCCGCCTGCAGCGGCGGCAGCGAAATTCCCGCACCGGCCGGCGGCCGCACTCCCGCCAGGGCTTCCCCCAAACTGCGCGCCCGGGCCGCGAGCTGCGATGGCGGGGCCACTTCATCCACAAGGTTCCAGGCCGCGGCGCGTTTGCCGCGCACGCCTTCCGCAGTGGTGCACAGGACATCGGCGCGGTCGCGCCTGACCAGGCGTTTGTCAACCAGCCGCGTCAGTCCGCCGGTTCCCGGCAGCACCGCCAGCAGCGGCAATTCGGGCAGGGAGACGGCGCTCGCGCCGTCATCCGCCAGCAAGATGCGCTCGCATGCCAGCGCAAGCTCATAGCCGCCGCCCGACGCCGTGCCATTGAGCGCCGCGATGTATATTTGCCCGGACTCGCGGCTTGCCTCCTCCATGGCGCACCGCGTCTCGTTGGTGAACTTGCAGAAATTCACCTTTGCGGCGTGGGTCGCCCGCGCCAGCATGCCGATATTGGCACCTGCGGAAAAAACCCGCTCTCTGGCCGAGGTCAGGATTACCGCGCCGACCTCCGGGTGCTCGAAGCGCAAGCGCTGCACCGCATCCGCCAATTCGATATCGACACCCAGATCGTAGGAATTGAGCTTGAGTTCATAACCCGGCGCGAGACCTGCGTGCTCATCGACATCAAGGGCCAGCGTCGCCACCGGGCCGTCGATATGCAGCCGCCAGTGGCGGTATCGCTCGGGAGACGTGTCAAACAGTATCATCAGGGCGTCACCTGGCCTCGTCACTGAAAAAGACGGAAATCGCCGCCCTGTCCCCGGGCGGCGGCGCAAATCCCGTCGATGATGACGGCGCACTTACAACAAAAGCACGCAATAGTGTCAACAGAGGCGCAACAAACGGGCGGTCAAGGTGAGAGGAACCTCCGTCGGTATGGTGCGTCTTCTCGCATCGTCGGCGGCCTGCACGGGAACGGCCGCGGACAGCAAGCAGGTGATATGCCGCCGCTCCCTGACCGCTGCCACCTGGTACAGTGGCCTCGATGTTACCGATTCGTTGCATTTGTTTCGGTTTTGGTCGGCAAGTGTCTTGCCTGGTTCATGATTTTCTGGTAATGTTCTCTTCTTCGGAAAGATGAAAGTGTGGAGAAAACCCCCTGCCGTTATTGATAATTCGCGTGGAGTAGCCGCGGCGGCGCCAACCCCGGTATGCGTAAACCGGGAGGCGGGCGTGTGATCCCGGCTTATCCCGTCAAATCCCACTTTCCCGACGGCTATCGCGAGGTACGTCCGCGGCGCTGTACCCGTTGCGAGAAAACCAGAAAGGTATCGTCAAAATACTTATGGAGTTACCAATCGAATATATAATATAGAACAAAAAGATAACTATATACAGGTTGCATTACAGTTATGTGTTTCATCACAGATTATTGTATCTTTTGGTTTTGGCAATATGTCAGGTACCCAAGCATGTTGGATTTATGATATGAATATTGGATAAATTACATGGATTTATCATACAACAACTTGAATTTCATAAATATTTTCTGTATGTGCTATGCTTATCTTTGAAATATATACTTGTATTTATTTGTTTTCTCGATATGTTCCAATTGTGGTACCATAAATTCCCGTCTTGTACCATTTGCTTCCCATGAAGTGGCGTGATATCCCATACATCCGTGCTCCGGGAATGCGGACAAGGGCACCGCAGGCTGCGGAGTGTCTATCGAGGGCATGCGGATGTCGCACCGCTTTTTCGCCGGAAACCACACGCAGCGCGTCGATGGCAAACATCGCACCAGCGTTCCCGCCGCGTTTCGCAAGGTGCTGGGCGAAGACAGCGCGTTCTATGCCTTCCCGGCACTCGAAACCGACGGGGTGATCGACTGCCGCACGGAAGAGGAAATGGCTGTACTGAACGACCAGATCGACGCGCTGGACCCGATGTCGGACGAGCAGACGGGTCTGTCGATCGCCATTTTCGGTCTCGCCCACGCCCTCAAGCCCGACAAGGAAGGGCGTTTCGTCCTGCCTGCCGAACTGATGGACCATGCGGAAATCGGCAGTGAGGCCGTATTTGTCGGCGCCGGACGAACTTTCCATATCTACAACCCGGGCCGATACGCGGAATACCGACGCCAGGCGCGTTTTCACGCCCCGTCCTACCGCAAGGCGCTGCGGCACACCCCCAAACCGACAGCGCATGGATCTTCAGAGGGCACGTGACCGGAATGAACACCTCCTCCCGGCATTTCGGACACGTGCCTGTGCTGCTCGACGCAGTGCTGGAAGCGCTCGCGCCACGCAGCGGTCGCTTCTATGTCGACGCAACATTCGGCGGCGGCGGCTACAGCGCTGCCATCCTGCGTCATCCCTCCGCAACCGTATGGGCGCTTGATCGGGACCCTTGCGCGCTGGAGCGCGGCGCCGCACTGGTCGATAGCGCCCGGGGCCGCCTGCGGCTGGTTCAAGGCCGTTTCGGCGACCTCGATCGGCTGCTCGCCGCATCCGGTGCGCCGGAAGTGGACGGCGGCATCGTTTTCGACCTCGGCGTTTCGTCGGACCAGCTCGACGACGCGGCCCGCGGATTCAGCTTCCGTGAGGACGGGCCCCTCGACATGCGAATGGAAGCGGCAGGCACCACGGCAGCAGACATTGTCAACACCGCGCCGCCCTCCCAATTGGCTGATATCTTCTTCCGTTACGGTGAAGAGCGTCATGCCCGCCGCGTCGCTGCCGCCATAGCCGAAGCCCGCGTCAGGCAGCCCATTACGCGCACCGGTCAGCTTGCGGCAATCGTACGCAATGCGGTTCCGCCGGCAAAAGATCGCCTTGATCCTGCAACCCGCTGCTTTCAGGCGCTGCGCATCCACGTCAATGACGAGTTGGCCGAGATCGCTCGCGCCCTGCTTGCCGCCGAGCGGGTGCTCGGCGAGGGCGCGCGCCTTGTCGTCGTTGCGTTCCACTCGCTGGAAGACCGGTTGGTCAAACGCTTTCTGACTCGTCGGTCTCAGCCGCCACGGCGTTCTTCCCGCCACCTCGCGGCGTTCGACGACACCGATGCGCCGGCGCAATCCTTCCGCCTGCTGCACCGCCGCCCGCGGCGCCCGTCTGCCGGCGAAATTCGCACCAATCCGCGCGCTCGGTCGGCTCGCCTGCGTGCCGCTGAACGCACTGCTGCACCGCCATTCACGGACGCCGGGCCATGATAACGCGGCGCACCGCAGCCGCCCTGGTCCTGCTCGCCGCCGCCGCCGCAGGCGTCTATCTGGTCAAATACCAGGTGGCCGCGCTGGAAGTCGAAGAGGCGGCGCTCGCGAACACCCTCGCCGAGGAGCAGGCAGCCATCCATGTGCTCGCGCTGGAATGGGCCTGGCTGAACGATCCCGCCCGGCTTGCAGAACTCGCCGAGCGCCACCTCGACGTAGCGCCGCTCGACGCCAATACGATGATCGATCCCGCCCAACTGCCTCGGCGCAAAATGTCAGCGCACGCCGGAGGCGGCGAATGAATGCGTTGGCGGCAACATGTGCGCGGCTTCGTGACGCAATCACGTCCATTCCGCCGCTGCGCGACACAGCGGAGCCGACCGAGCACGGCCTGGGGCAGTTGCGCAGACGCCTGGTCGTTGGCGCAGCGCTGTTCGCCTTCGGCTTCGCTGCGCTTGGTGCAGGTCTCGTGGACGCTACCATCCTGCGACCCGACCCTGAGGCCCATGCGCGCTACGCCCCTGCTGCAGCCGCCGGCGGACCGCAACGCGCCGATATCGTCGACCGCAACGGGGAGTTGCTGGCAACCACGGTTCCCGCAGTCGGCCTTTACGCCAATACGCGCCTGGTGACCAGTCCTGACGAGGCCGCACTGCGTCTCGCCACGGTGCTGCCCTCGCTCGACCTCGCGGAGGCCGCGCGCAAACTGGCCAGTGGAAGCACTTTCGTGTGGCTCAAGCGGGTGGTGACGCCCCGCGAAGCCCACGCGGTGAACAGACTCGGCGAACCCGGTCTGGGCTTTCTCCCGACCGAGCGCAGGGTCTATCCCGCAGCCGACCTCACCGCGCATATCGTCGGCTATACCGGCATCGATAATCGCGGCCTTGCGGGAGTCGAAGCGCGGTTCGATGCGCGCCTCCGCGAGGCGCCGACAGAGCCGCTCCCCCTGAGTGTGGATCTGCGGTTTCAGTACATTGTCCACCAGGAACTCGCGCAGGCCATGTCGCGGTTCAAGGCGTCCGGCGCCGCTGCCATCCTGCTTGATGCCGACACCGCGGAAGTGCTGGCCATGGTGAGCCTTCCCGTGTTCGACCCCAATAGTCTTCACAATGCCGAACGGTCCCAGCGTTTCAACCGCGCCGCGTTGGGCGTCTACGAAATGGGTTCGACTTTCAAGGCATTCACCGTCGCACAGGCGCTCGAGTCGGGGAAGATGACACTAGCAGACGGCTACGACACCTCGGTGCCACTACGGCTTGCGCGGTACACCATTCGCGATTTCCACGGGAAGAACCGCTGGTTGTCGCTGCCGGAGATCTTCATCTATTCCTCCAATATCGGCGCTGCGATGATCGCGCTCGAACTGGGCGTCGAAGCGCAGCGCGAATTTCTCGGAAAACTCGGTCTGCTGGAAGCGGCGCCGTTCGAATTGCCGGAAACCGGGGCGCCGCTGCTGCCGCCGCGCTGGCGTGAACTCAATGTCGCCACCATCGCCTTCGGTCATGGTATCGCCGTATCCCCGTTGCAGATGACGGCCGCGATCGCCGCCCTCGTCAATGGTGGGGTGTGGCGGCCCCCGACGCTGCTGACGGGGCCGACAGAACGCGGGCGCGAGGTAATCGCTGCGCAGACCTCGGCCGAGATGCGCAACCTGTTTCGCCGCGTGGTGACCGAAGGTACGGGCAGCAAGGCAGCGATAAAAGGCTACGCCGTTGGCGGCAAGACCGGCACGGCGGAGAAACTCACCAAGGGCCGTTATGACGGTGACCGGCTGGTCTCGTCCTTTGTTGCCGCCTTTCCCATCGACAACCCCCGTTTCGTCATCCTGGTCGTCATCGACGAGCCGAAGGGCATACCCGAAACCCACAATTACGCGACCGGCGGCTGGACGGCGGCGCCCACTGCCGGTCGCATTGTTGAGCGGATCGCGCCGATGGCCGGCATAGCGCCGGATTTCGGCACCGTCAGCGCGTCAACAGTGGCTGCGGCCTCCGCGGATATGGGAGGGATACGTGTCGCGGCTAATTGACCTCGTGCCCGACCATCGCGCTGTCGGCCCCGACGGGGGGATTCATATCTCCGGTGTCACCGCGGACAGCCGCTCCGTGAAGCCCGGCTACCTGTTCGCCGCGCTGCCCGGAATCCAAACCGACGGCACCTGTTATATCCCCGATGCTGCGGCCTCTGGCGCATCCGCGGTGCTCGGCGTGCCCGCTGCGGCCCCTGTTGCGCGTGCCCAGCATCTGCCCTTTGTTTCCGCCGATAATCCGCGCCGATGCTACGCCCGCATGGCGGCGCGCTTTCACGCTTCCCAGCCGCGAACTGTCGCCGCGGTCACCGGGACTAATGGCAAGACATCCGTGGTGTGTTTTGCCCGGCAAATCTGGCAAGCCCTCGGTATTCGCGCCGCCAGCCTCGGAACATTGGGCCTCGAACCGCCGGAACTGGCGCCCGCCGCCCTTTCCCGAAGCGTTCGGCTGACCACGCCCGATCCCGGCGACCTCCACGCGGCGCTGGCCGCCGCCGCAAGGTCCGGCGTCGATCATCTGGCTCTCGAGGCGTCCAGCCACGGACTGGCGCAGTACCGCCTCGACGGCGTGCGATTGACGGCGGCGGCGTTCACCACCTTCGGACGCGACCATCTGGACTATCACCGGACCCAAGCCGTCTATTTTGCCGCCAAGGCGCGATTGTTCGCTGAATTGCTGCCCGCCGGTGCATCTGCGGTGCTCAACACCGACGCGCCGTGCTTCCCCGAGCTCGAACAGATCTGCCGCCGCCGCAGGCACACAGTGGTGACCTGGGGCAGGGCAGGCGACGTACGTGTTTTGCGGCACGGCGGCGGGGCACTTGATATGGAGGCGTTCGGGCACCGTTTCGACACGGCGACGCCGCTGGTCGGGGATTTTCAGGCAGCGAACCTCGCCGGGGCGCTGGCCCTCGTCATCGCATGCGGCACCGATCCGGCGCGTGCCGCCGGGGTCTTGGAGAGAGTGGAGGCCGCGCCGGGCCGCTTGCAACGAATTTCCATCACCCCGAACGGCGCAGCAGTCTATATCGATTACGCCCATACGCCGGATGCGCTTCAGGCGGCGCTTTCCGCATTACGGCCGCATGTTGCCGGCTCGCTCGCACTCGTATTCGGCTGCGGGGGCGACCGCGACCCCGGCAAGCGGCCGGAAATGGGCGCGGTAGCCGGCAGGCTTGCCGATCGCATCATCCTCACCGATGACAATCCCCGCAGTGAGGACCCCGCCAGCATCCGCGCCGCTGTGCGCGCAGCGTGTCCGGACGCCGAGGAGATCGGCGATCGAGCCGAGGCGATCCGAGCAGGAATCGAAGGTCTGGCGCCGCAGGATGCCTTGCTGATAGCCGGCAAAGGGCATGAAACCGGGCAGATTCGAAATGGCGTAGTGCGGCCTTTCGACGACGCAGCGGTCGCGCGCGCGTTCGTGGCTGGGAACGTCCCATGACCTCGTTGTGGACCAGCGACCAAGTCGCTGCGGCGACCGGCGGTGTGCCGACCGGACGCTTTGCGGCGTCCGGCGTATCCATCGACAGCCGGACCCTGGTGGCGGGAGACCTTTTCGTCGCATTGCGCGGCCCCAATTTCGACGGTCACGACTATCTGGCCGCTGCCGGTGCCCTAGGTGCCGCCGCGGCAGTCGTTGAACGCGACCTCGTTGATACGAACCCGGAACCATCGCTGATCCCTCTCATAGAGGTCAGCGACACGCGCGGCGCGCTGGCCTCCCTTGGGCGCGCCGCGCGACTCCGCGCTACCGCCCGTGTCATCGGCATTACCGGCAGTGTCGGAAAAACCGGTACCAAGGTCATGTGCGCGCGGGCATTGTCAGCCCTGGGCCGGGTGCATTTTGATCGCGCCAGCCTGAACAATCATATCGGGCTGCCGCTGACCTTGGCCCGCCTTGATCCTGCGTATGATTTCGCCGTGCTGGAACTCGGCATGAACCATGCCGGTGAAATCGCTTCCCTTTCCCGCATGGCCAGGCCTGACATCGCAGTCATTACGACCGTCGCACCGGCGCATCTCGCCTTTTTCGATGATTTGCAGGCCATTGCCGCGGCGAAGGCCGAGATATTCACCGGCATGTCCGCTGACGGCGCTGCCATAGTGAACGGCGATATCGCCTGTTTCCGACAACTGGCAGACGCAGCGCGAGCCGTCGGACTGTCGCGAATTCTCAGCTTCGGTGAGCGTGCAAGCAATGATGTGAGACTGCTTGAATGCCGGCCTGATGCTGCCGGGAGCAACGTGCGGGCGGTGGTATCGGGGGTGGAAGTTACCTATCGCTTGGGCGTTCCCGGACGTCACTGGGCGTTCAACAGTCTTGCCGTGTTGGCGGTGGCGGATGCGCTGGGGGTGGACGCGGCGACCGTCGCGCAGACCTTTGAGGCCCTGGACGCCCTGCCGGGTCGCGGCCGGCGGTTTTCCATCACTCTCGACGGCGGCGCGATAGAAGTTATCGACGACGCTTATAACGCCAACCCGGCATCCATGGCGGCCGCCCTTGATCTGCTGGCGCTCGCGCCCGGGCGGCGTGTGGCCGTGCTGGGCGACATGCTGGAGCTGGGTGACGCCGGTGCCGCGCTGCATGCCGCGTTGGCCGACCACGCCGAGCGTGCGGGGGTTGACCGCGTGTTCACCGCCGGCCCGCTGATGGCAGCGTTGCATTCCGCCCTGCCCCCGGAACGGCGCGGCGCCCACGCCGAGGATGCGGCTGCCCTGGCGCCGCTGGTACGAGAGAGCCTGACCCCCGGTGACACGGTCCTCGTCAAGGGGTCGCACGGAACCGCCATGCATCGGATTGTTGCAGCGCTGGAAGCGCTGCCTTCCGCCGACGCGGCCTAGGGGCATCCGGTGCTCTACAATCTCCTCGCGCCGCTGGCCGACGAATTCGTGCTGTTCAACCTGGTGCGTTACCTCACCTTCCGCACCGGCGCGGCCGTGCTGACGGCGCTCGTCATCAGCTTCGTTTTCGGCCCCCTGGTCATTCGCCGTCTGGCCCGCCACCAGGTCAACGGCCAGCCTATTCGCGATGACGGTCCGGCCGGTCATCTGGAAACCAAACAGGGCACGCCGACCATGGGCGGCATATTGATCCTGCTGGCTCTGGTGCTCGGCACGCTCCTCTGGGCCGACCTCAGCAACGGCTACGTGTGGGTGGTACTGCTCGTAACCCTGGGGTTCGGGGCCGTCGGTTTCGTGGACGACTATCTGAAGGTGACCAAACGTCACCATCGCGGTCTGCCCGGGCGGTTGAAGCTGTTGGTGCAGTTTGCCATTGCAGCAGGTGCGGTGTGGTGGGTCTCGGCGCTGCTGCCGCCGGCCTTCTCCACCGCACTGGCGGTTCCGTTCTTCAAGGCGCTCCTGATCCAGCTTGGCTGGTTCTTTGTGCCGTTCGCCCTTCTCGTCATCGTGGGCGCATCCAACGCTGTAAATCTCACAGACGGACTGGACGGCCTGGCGATCGTGCCAATCATGATCGCCGCCTCGTGTCTGGGCCTGATCTCCTATCTGGTCGGCAATGCCGTGTTTGCTGACTATCTGCAAATTCATGCGGTGCCCGGCACCGGCGAACTGGCGGTGCTATGCGGTGCGCTGGTTGGCGCCAGTCTCGGCTTTTTGTGGTTCAACGCGCCGCCCGCGATGGTGTTCATGGGCGACACTGGAAGCCTCGCCACGGGCGGCGCCCTAGGTACCGTCAGCGTAGTCACCAAACACGAACTGGTGCTGGCGATCATCGGCGGGTTGTTCGTGCTCGAAGCGGTGTCCGTGATCGTTCAGGTAGCCTCGTTCAGGCTTACCGGGCGGCGGGTTTTCCGCATGGCGCCACTGCATCACCATTTTGAGGAGAAGGGCTGGCGCGAGCCGACCATTGTCATCCGTTTCTGGATCATCGCTTCAATCCTGGCGCTCGCCGGACTGTCGACGCTGAAATTGCGGTGACCCGATGATCCCCGTCACAGAATACCGCAACGAGACCGTCGCTGTTTTCGGGTTGGGGCGGGCAGGGCTGGCGACCGTGCAAGCGCTGGCCGCCGGCGGGGCCGTCGTCCTGGCTGACGATGATTGTGCTAGGCGGCGGGAAGAAGCGGCGGCATTTGGTGCCCGGCCGACGCGCCTGACGGAAGACACCATGGCCGCCGCCCGCGCCCTTGTGCTGAGCCCCGGGGTGCCGCTGGACCATCCGACGCCGGCGGCGGCGCGCGCCGCGGGCGTGGAGATTGTGGGCGAGACGGAGCTGTTCGCGCGGACATTGAAACGTGGGCCAGCGGTACGAGGGGCGCAGCTTGTCGGCGTCACAGGTACCAACGGCAAATCGACAACTATTGCACTGATCGGCCATCTCTTGCGCAATGCCGGAAGGCCGGTCCGTATCGGCGGCAATTTCGGCACTGCTGCGCTGGGACTGGAGCCGGTCGGGGAAGACGGTGTTTACGCGCTCGAAATGTCGTCCTTTCAGCTCGACCTGACAGAAAACCTCGTTTTCGACGTGGCAGGACTGATCAATATCAGTCCCGATCATCTGGATCGTCATGGCGACATGGAACGATACACGGCTGCCAAGGCACGCATTTTTCGCGGCCAGACTCGCTCATGCACAGCCGTGATCGGTTGCGACGACGAACGTTCCTCCAGGATATGTCAACATCTGTCCGAGAATGGAACGCAGCGAACCGTCGGCGTGTCAGGGGTTCGACGCATCAGCGGCGGTGTCGGGGTTCAAGGCGGGCAGTTGATCGACGACATGAACGGAACGGGTCGTGTCATTACTGACCTGCGGTGCGCACCCACGCTTGCGGGGCGTCCCAACCACCAGAATGCCGCGGCCGCCTATGCCATATGCCGGGCGCTGGGAATGGATGCCGAGGCGTTCGCTTCCGGACTGTTCACTTATCCCGGGCTTGCGCACCGGCTGGAGACCGTAGCTGAGATCGCAGGCGTTCGATACATCAATGACAGCAAGGCAACCAATGTCATGGCGGCGGCGGGCGCGCTGGCTGGCTATGACACCATCTACTGGATTGCCGGCGGGCGCGCCAAGGATACCGATCTCGGTCCTGTCGCGCCGTTTCTGCGCCATGTGCGTCACGCTTATCTGATCGGCGAGGCAGCAGCGGCCTTTGCGCAGTCACTTGCGGGTGCGGTGACGTTCACCCTGTGCGAAACGCTTGATCGCGCGGTCGCGATGGCCGCGCGCCAGGCGGCCGATGACAGGATCAACGGTGCGGTCGTTCTCTTGTCGCCGGCTTGCGCATCCTACGACCAGTTCCGCGACTTCGAGCAGCGCGGTGCGCAGTTTCGCGCGTTGGTCGAAAGCTTGGCGGGAGAGGGCGCGTGAACGCCGCGCCGCGAGGTGACACCAGCTTGATTGGCTGGTGGTGGATTACCGTCGATCGCTGGCTCCTTGCTGCGCTGCTGGTGCTGATGGCGGTGGGCGTGGTCATGGCGTTTGCCGCCAGCCCGCCTGTCGCCGCGCGTCTGAACTACGACCGATTTTACTTCGTGCATCGGCAGATCAGCCTCATTCCGTTTGCCCTGTTCCTGTTGTTGGCGGTGTCCCTGCTTGCCCCGACGGGCGTGTTGCGCGCCGCTGTCAGCCTGTTCGTGATCGGGCTGGCGTTGACCGTGACCACGCTGGTTGCAGCGCCTGAAGTAAAGGGCGCCCAGCGATGGCTGGAAATATGGGGCGTTTCGCTGCAACCGTCCGAATTAATCAAGCCGGGCTTCGCCGTCCTGACCGGATTCCTGCTTGCACAACGGCGCGACCTGTTGTCCGCGTTGCTCCTGGTGCTGGTCGTCGCAGTGCTGATAAGGCAGCCGGATATCGGGATGGCGTTAACCGTGGCGATGGTCTGGTTCGCCCAATATTTCCTGGCGGGGCTGTCCCTGTTCTGGGTTGGCGCGATGATTGCGCTGGGTGTAGCGGCGCTTACCACCAGTTATTTCACCTCGTACCCGCCGCATGTGCGGGAACGGATCGATCAGTTTCTCGATTCCTCGGCCGGGGACACCTATCAGATAGATCTTTCCTTGCAGGCATTTGCCAGTGGCGGCTTGTACGGCAGAGGACCGGGAGAAGGTCTCGTAAAGGAGTATCTGCCTGACGCACATGCAGATTTCGTGTTTGCGGTTGCGGGAGAGGAGTTCGGCCTGCTCGCCTGTTTGATGCTGATCGGCGTGTTTGCGTTTGTTGTCGTGCGCGGAATCATGCACCTGACAGCGGAGAACAATCGCTTTGTGGTGCTGGCCGCCGCCGGGCTGATCACCCATTTCGGTTTGCAGGCCATGATCAACATGGCGGTCGCGCTGCGCCTTGTGCCGACCAAGGGCCTCACCCTGCCATTCATCTCCTACGGCGGTTCGTCCCTGCTTGCCATGGCGGTGGCGACCGGGATGATCCTGGCGTTGACCCGCTGGCGCCACGACGCCGGAGCAGAGTCGTGACCGGCCCGGTTGTGGTTGCCGCTGGCGGAACCGGGGGACATGTGTTTCCCGCGCTGGCGCTGATGCGGGCCTTGCGTGACGGGGGGATCGAACCGGCACTGGTCACGGACCGGCGTGGTGAAGCCTGGGAGAACGAAGTGGGCGCCGGTCGCTGCCACACGATACGCGCCGGCGCCGTGTCCGGCCGCGGCATTGTCGGAGCGTTGTGGGGAGGCGCACAGCTCGCTGCCGGTTTCCTCCAGGCGCGGCAGCTATTTCGGCGTCTGGTACCGCGTCTGGCGATCGGCTTCGGCGGTTATGCTTCACTGCCTCCGGTTGCCGCTGCGGCAAGTCTGCGAATTCCCGTGGTTGTTCACGAGTCGAACGCCGTGTTCGGACGCGCGAACCGCTGGCTTTCTGCCCGCGCTACCGCGGTTGCGACGGCCTTTCCGAACACGGGGATCGAGGGGATTCACACCGGCGTGCCGGTACGAGAAGCGTTTATCTCTGCGCGAGAGATACCTTACGCAGCGCCCCGCGACGACGATCCCGTTCACATACTTGTTGTTGGCGGCAGCCAAGGCGCCCGAGTTCTGGGGCGTGTAGTGCCCCAGGCCCTTGCGGCATTGCCAGCGCAATTGCGCAAACGGTTCGTCGTCAGCCAGCAATGCCGGAGCGAAGACGAAGCGGCCGCGCGCGACATCTACGAAAAAGCGGAAATCCGCGCGGATGTGCGGCCATTCATCGACGATGTGCCAGCACGGCTGGGCAAGGCGCATCTGGTGGTGTCGCGTGCCGGGGCGTCCACCATCGCCGAACTGACGACCGTCGGCCGGCCCGCGATCTTCGTTCCCTATCGCTATGCCGCCGATGATCATCAAACGGCAAATGCGCGTGCCGTGGCGGGCGCCGGCGGTGGTTGGCTGGAGGCAGAGGAGACGCTGAACCCGGCCGATCTCGGCCGACGGGTCACGGGATTGCTGCGTGAGCCTGATGCGCTCGAACGCGCCGCGGCACGGGCGCGCTGTCTCGGCTGTACGGACTCCGCCGCGCGGCTTGTCAAGCTGGTGCGCTGCCTGTCCAACGGGGGTGCGCCATGACGGCGATGCCGCTCGACATAGGACCGCTGCACTTTGTCGGGATTGGCGGTATCGGCATGAGCGGCATCGCGGAAGTCATGCACGACCTGGGATACCAGGTCCAGGGCAGCGATTTGAGCGATAACGCCAATGTGCAGCGCATGCGCATGCTGGGTCTGACGGTGCATATCGGACATGCGGCGGAGAATGTCGGCGCGGCCTCTGTCGTCGTGGTTTCAAGCGCAGTCAACGCGGACAACCCCGAGGTTGTGGAGGCGCGCAGACGCCTCCTCCCGGTAGTGCGGCGGGCGGAGATGCTCGCCGAACTGATGCGCCTGAAATACGCCATCGCCGTGGGCGGAACCCATGGCAAGACAACGACCACATCCATGATATCCGCGATGCTGGATGCCGCAGGGTTCGACCCCACAGTCATCAATGGCGGGATCATCAATGCCTGGGGCACCAACGCCCGCCTTGGCTCCGGTGACTGGATGGTGGTGGAGGCCGATGAGTCCGACGGCAGTTTCACGAGGCTGCCTGCTACCATAACCGTCGTCACCAACATCAATCCAGAACATCTCGAATTTTACGGTGATTTCAATGAACTAAAGAAAACATTTCAGACATTCATTGAATCCATACCCTTCTACGGATTTGCCGTGATGTGTGAAGATCACGCCGAGGTTCGGGCGATGATCGAGCGGGTGACCGACCGCCGCATTATCACCTACGGGTTTTCCGAACGGGCAGACTTGCGAGCGTCGGAGGTTCGACCGACGGCGGAGGGTGCGCATTTTGATGTGATACTCGGGGAGCGCCTTGCCGGACGCCATGATCTCGCAAGCGAAGGGTGCATTCCCGCCCTGACGCTACACATGCCCGGGGCGCACAACGTACAGAACGCGCTCGCGACCATCGTCATTGCGCTCGAAATGGGCCTGTCGGAAGAGCAGATCAGAACCGGCCTGGCATCGTTTCAAGGCGTCAAGCGACGCTTTACCCGTGTCGGAAAAGCGCACGGGGTCTCGGTAATCGACGATTACGGCCATCATCCGGTCGAGATCGCCGCGGTGCTTGCGGCGGCGCGCGAGCAATTGTCCCTCACGGGCGGCAGCGGACGCATTATCGCTGTGGTGCAGCCGCATCGTTACACCCGGCTCCGCGACTTGTTCGACTCGTTCTGCTCGTGTTTCGACGATGCGGACGCTGTCATTGTCGCCGATGTACACGCGGCGGGAGAAGCACCCATTGAGGGCGTGAGCCGCGACAGCCTGGTGGCCGGCTTGCGCGCGGGCGGCCATCGCTACGTTCGTTCCCTGCCCGAATCCGAAGCATTGCCGGGCTTGATCCTGGATATGGCGACGGCAGGAGACATGGTGGTGTGTCTCGGCGCCGGCAGCATAACTCATTGGGCCAACGGATTGCCGGAGGCGATGCGGGCGTTGCAGCCGGGAGGCAGGACATGATGGCGTCTGCGCCCGTGTCCCTGATCGACCGCCTTCCGCCGTTGCGCGGCTCCGTTCGGTCTCAGGTGTCTCTCAGCCGATACACCTGGTTGCGCGTCGGCGGGAGGGCGGAAATCCTGGTCATTCCCGCAGACCGTCAGGACTTGTGCGCACTCCTGGCGCATCGTCCCGTCGAAGTTCCCGTATGTGTGCTGGGACTGTGCTCCAATGTCCTGATCCGTGATGGCGGCATTGACGGTGTCGTGGTTCGTCTGGGCCGCGCTTTCTCCGGCATTGTCACGGATGGTGAGCGCGTTCGCTGCGGCGCCGGCGCGGCCGACATCCGGGTCGCACGCGCCGCCGCGGCGGCGGGCATCGGGGGATTTGAATTTCTCAGTGGCGTACCGGGTTCCATCGGCGGCGCCATCCGCATGAATGCGGGCGCCTATGGACGAGAAATCAGCGACATCGTGGAATCTGTAGAGGCGGTTGACGGGCAAGGGGAGCGCCATGTGCTGCGGCGGGCGGATATGACGTTCGCGTACCGCAGCTCCAGCTTTCCGCCGGACTGGATATGTACAGGCGCCGCGCTGCGCGGCTGGCGCGAAGACCCGGTCGTGACGCAGGAACGCATGGCGGCCGTTTCCGCTGCGCGCGCAGCATCACAGCCAATTCGGGAGCGCACCGGCGGCAGCACTTTCGCCAACCCGCCCGGCGCCGCAGCGTGGCGGCTGATCGACCAGGCCGGCTGCCGGGGGTTACGGCGCGGGGGCGCCATGGTCTCGGAAAAGCATTGCAATTTTCTCATCAATCTGGGCGACGCCACGGCGTCGGACCTGGAGAGCTTGGGCGAGGAGGTCCGGCGGCGGGTGTTCGGAAATTCGGGCATATGCCTGGAATGGGAAATCCACCGGCTCGGACGCCACATCCGTAGCGGACCGTCGGAGGCACCGCAATGACGAGGCGGGTCGCTGTCCTCATGGGGGGCTGGTCGTCGGAACGCGAGGTGTCGCTTACCAGCGGCCGTGCGGTGGTCGCTGCGCTGCGCGAGCGCGGGATGGAACCGCATGTCGTGGATGTTGATCGGAACGTCGCATCGGAACTCGCTGCAATATCCGATCGCGTTGACGTGGTGTTCAATGCACTGCACGGACGCTGGGGCGAGGACGGATGTCTTCAAGGTCTTTGCGAACTTCTCGGCGTTACCTACACGCATTCCGGTGTCCTGGCGTCGGCATTGGCGATGAACAAGCCCGTCGCCAAGCGCCTTTACGCGGCAGCCGGTATTCCGGTGGCAAAGGGGTATGTCGTCGACCGCGAGACGGTGCTTGCCGGTGATCCGCTGCCGCGGCCCTTTGTCATCAAACCGCAGGATGAGGGTTCCAGCGTCGGGGTCAGGATCATTACGGAAGATGACCCGCCTGCACCATTTTCTGGAGCGCCTTGGCCTTACGGAGAGACCGTGCTGGCGGAACAGTACGTGCCGGGGCGGGAGATTACCGTGGCCGTCCTTGGTGGGCGCGCGCTCGGTGCGCTTGAAATTTGTCCCCAAGGCGAGTTTTACGATTACCGGTCAAAATATACGAAGGGCCAGTCAAAGTACCTTGTTCCGGCGCCTGTACGCGAGGCCGATTACGCGGCGGCTCTGGATCATGCTGTGCGTGCGCATGACATTCTCGGGTGCCGCGGCGTTTCGCGCGCCGATTTTCGCTATGACGATGCGAATGGCGGGGCCGGGCTGCGCCTGCTTGAAGTCAACACCCAACCGGGAATGACCCCCGGTTCCCTGGTTCCGGCAATCGCGGCTCACGCTGGAATTTCCTACGCGGATCTTGTCGTCTGGATGGTGGAGGACGCGCTATGCCGTCCTTGAAGGGGACCCGCACGGACTCGGCAAAGCGATCGCAGCTCCGAGGCAGGGGTGAGCGCCCGGGGACGGTTGGCTGGTTGGCACCGGTTTTGATGCGGCGGCGCAAGGTTCAAAGTGTTGTCCTTCTGGCGATTGTCGGTCTTGCCGCGGCGACTTGGCACGGCGTGTCGGTGATCGTGGAAACGAGCATCGACAGCGCGGGACGGGCGGCGGGGCTGGTCGTGAAGGAAGTCTTCCTGGAGGGCCGCATCAGGGCGCCGATGGCGGAGCTTCGTGACAGCCTCGGGATCGCGGTGGGCGACGCCATGTTGTCCGTTGATCCCGAAGCGATGAAAGCACGGCTGGAAAGCAATGCTTGGGTGGCGGAAGCGCATGTCGAGCGGCGCTTCCCCGATATCATCCATATTCGCATTGTCGAACGCCCGCCCATGGCGCTGTGGCAGCATCAGGGCCGGATCCAGGTTGTGGAACGGAATGGCCGGGTGCTGCCGGGAAGCCGGGCCGAAGACTATACCGTGCTTCCCCTGTTGGTTGGCGCAGGCGCACCCGACGCCTGGCCCGGTCTTCTGACGATAATGGCGAAGACCCCGAACCTGTACAGCCGTTTGTCAGCGGCGAGCTGGATTGGCGAGCGGCGCTGGACGCTGCGGTTCGACAACCGCGTGGATGTGTTGCTGCCGGCCGAAGGATTGGGTGAGGCCTGGCGCCGGCTGGTGAATTGGCAAGAGGGAGCCAGGATACTCGAAACGGAGTTGAAGTCGATCGATCTGCGCAATCTTGACCGTGTCCTGGTGCATGCCGAACGCGCCGGGATGAAGGCCGGGTGATGAGAAACGGCAGCGACACTCTGCTGGCAGCGCTGGATGTCGGCAGTTACAAGATCTGCTGCCTCATTGCCCGGGATGAGGGCGAGGGTGTGTTGCGCGTTCTCGGCGTCGGACATGAGTTGGCGCGCGGGACGGGCGGCGGCTCGATCATTGATATGGGTGCTGCCGAGGACGCCATTCGCGGCGCTGTTCATGCGGCGGAAAAGATGGCCGGCGAAACCATTCGTTCCGTGGTCGTGAACCTGTCCGGGCGGCGGCTGCATTCCGAGCGGTTCGAGGTCGCTGTCGGTCTGGACGGACGCGAAATCGAGGATGCCCATGTCAACCAGGCCAATGTGCAGGCGCGGCGCTATTCGCCGCCTCCGGGGCATGAACTGGTTCATCTGGCGCCAACCGATTTTGCCATTGACGGTATGGGCGGTATCCGGGAGCCGCGCGGCATTTTTGGTGAACAACTGGTAGCCGGCTTTCTCGCGGTCAGTTTGGGACGCGGTGCGCTGCGCACGCTGAAGGCGTGTGTCCACCGCTGCCGTCTCGATGTCGAAGCGGTGTCGTTTTCCGCCCATGCGAGCGCGCGCGCGGTATTGGCAGAAGACGAAATGACCATGGGCGCGGTGTGTGTGGATATGGGCGCCGGTACCACAGAGATTGCCGCGTTCTCACGCGGCGCGCTGGTGTTTGCGGACAACGTGCCGGTCGGCGGGGCGCACGTAACCAGTGACATCGCGTATGGGATGGCTACGGCGCCGGCGGTCGCGGAGCGATTGAAGACGGTGCACGGAAGCGCGATCAACGACGGCGGCGATGACAGTGAACTGATCGACGTGCCAGAAGTCGGCGAAGGGGCGGAGATGGGACCGAACCATCTGCCCCGCGCGCGCCTGGTGAACTTCATCCGTCCCCGCATCGAGGAAACCTTCGAGTTGATTCATGCGTGTCTGGAGGATGCGCGTCTGGATACAGCAGTCAGCCGGCGGGTCGTGTTGTGCGGCGGCGCCAGCACCTTGACCGGAATACGCGAAATTGCCGTGCAAAAGCTGGGGCGCTCGGTGCGTCTGGGGCGTCCCCGCCAATTGCGGGGACTGACGGAAGCCGCGAATGGCGCTGCGTTTGCGACTTGTGCCGGGTTGCTGCTGCTGGCGAATGACCGCGCCCCGGAAACATTGCCGGCGGCGCCATCGGCCTTGGCGAAGCACATGAGCGGGCCGTTGAGCCGTGTCGGCCAGTGGCTGCGCGAGAATTTCTAGGCGCGCGCGGGCATTGCGCGAACAAGAGGAAGCAACACCGTCGCGGCCCGGCCGGGTCGGTCGAATAACAACCAGTCGGGAAAAACAACTAGTCCGCAGGAAAAGGAGGACAGGATGACCATCAATCTCAGTGTTCCGGCGACACACGAATTGAAGCCGAGAATCTCGGTGTTCGGTGTCGGCGGCGCGGGTGGGAATGCGGTCAACAACATGATCACGTCGCATCTTGAGGGCGTGGAGTTTGTTGTCGCCAACACGGATGCTCAGGCATTGGCCCAGTCTCTGACCGAGCGGCGCGTTCAACTCGGCACGAATATCACGCAGGGCCTCGGGGCCGGCGCGCGGCCCACCATCGGGCGTCAGGCGGCCGAAGAGGCGCTGGAAACCATTCAGGAGCATCTGGCGGGTTGCAACATGGTGTTCATCACCTGCGGCATGGGCGGCGGCACGGGCACGGGCGCCGCGCCGGTGATCGCCAAGGCGGCGCGGGAATGCAACATCCTGACCGTGGGCGTGGTGACCAAGCCATTCCAGTTCGAGGGCAAGCACCGGATGAAGATTGCCGAAGCCGGAATTGCCGAACTGCAGCAGATGGTCGATACGCTGATCATTATTCCCAATCAGAACCTGTTTCGTGTGGCGACGGAAAGGACCACCTTTGCGGATGCATTCCGCATGGCCGACGATGTCCTTTATTCCGGGGTGCGTGGTGTCACCGATCTGATGGTGATGCCGGGATTGATCAATCTGGACTTCGCCGATGTGAGAGCGGTGATGATGGAAATGGGCAAGGCGATGATGGGCACCGGCGAGGCGGAGGGCGACAAGCGTTCGCTCGATGCTGCCGAGGCGGCAATCAACAATCCCTTGCTCGACGATGTGTCGTTGAGAGGCGCGCGGGGGGTACTGGTGAACATCACCGGCGGGCCGGACATGACACTGTTTGAAGTCGACGAGGCTTGCAATCACATTCGCGACCAGGTGGATCCGGATTCCAACATCATTTTCGGTTCCACCTTCGACGAGGGCTTGGCCGGGCAGGTTCGGGTGTCGGTTGTAGCGACTGGCATTGACGATGAAGAGGACCGTTCCGTTGCGGCTCAGGACGCCGCACATGCTGATTTTGAAGACAATTCAGAAGCGGAACAGGAAACTTCGACCCCTGACGCGGCGCTGAGGTCTGAGGAAACGCATGAAGGGGAACGCACGTTCAGTTTCGGGCAGATAACGGAAATTCCGGAAATGCAGTCGGAGTCGGAACCGGCTTACGCGGAGACTGCACTGGCGGGCGCAAGGCAGGAGTCACAGGCAGCGGAGCGGCGTGAACCGATGCTCGCAGGTGTTGCCCGGGCGCCGGAACGGAGTGCGTCGGCGGAGCGGCCCCAGGCGCGGGTCAGTCAGCCGCAGCCGAAAGCCGAGGAAGGCGGCAAGCCGCGTCTGTTTGACTGGATGCGCCGCCCTGCGAAGGCGCAGTCTGCGCCGGCGTCGGCGTCGCCCACTCGGTCCACTTCGGATACCGGACGCGGCGCGGAACGGCCGGAATCGAATACTCCGGCGCCAGTGAGGGAAGACATTGCCATTCCGCCGTTTCTTCGCCGTCAACAGACCTGAGAGCAGGCAGAGTGCCGCACAACATTCCTGTGTAACAAAGCGTAAGAAAGAGTGATTTGCGGCCCTCGGGAAGGGTTTGCTATAGCCTTTCCGAAGGCCGCCGGTGCGTCGGGCGCACTTGCAGTACGCCGCGGGCCGACACGGGGAGACGGGAATGGAACGGCAGACAACTATTCGCCGGGAGATTGGCTGCAAGGGGGTTGGGCTTCACTCCGGCGCCGATGTGAAAATGACATTCCTGCCGGCCTCGGCAGGCACCGGTATTGTATTTCAGCGGAGCGACCTCGGCGGCAAGCCGGTTCCGGCGCGATATGACCATGTCGTCGATACCCAGCTCGGCACCAGTCTCGGAAATGAGGGGGCGGGCGTCGGCACTGTCGAGCATCTGATGGCGGCGTTGTGGGGCTGCGGCGTGGATAATCTGGTTGTCGAACTGGACGGTCCTGAAGTTCCGGCCATGGATGGCAGCGCCGAGCCGTTTGTTTTCCTGATCGACTGCGCAGGGTTGGAGACCCTTGATGCGCGGCGTCGGACGCTCAAGGTTCTGCGACCGGTTTCCGTGGCTGCGGGCAGTTCCTGCATCTCCCTCATGCCGGCGGATCGGACCAGCGTGCACTTCGAAATCGAGTTCAAGCATCCGGCGGTAGGCGCCCAGAGTTGCGAGTTCTCTGCGGTGAACGGGGCGTTTCGCGAGGATATCGCGCGTGCGCGCACCTTCGGGTTTGAAAGGGATGCGGCGGCGCTGCGCCAGCAAGGCCTGGCGCTCGGCGGCAGCCTGGAAAATGCGATCGTGGTCGGCGATGCAGGTGTGTTGAACGAAGGCGGGTTGCGCTTCGACGACGAATTCGTGCGGCACAAGGTTCTCGATTGTCTGGGGGATCTGTATCTGGCGGGGGCGCGGCTCGTGGCGCGAGTGGAAGCAGTGCGCGCCGGCCACGCGCTCAACAGCCGGTTGCTCGCCGCATTGTTCGCGGATGACGGCAACTGGTGCCTTGACGGCGGGGAGCGCGGAGCCGGCTGATAGCAGGGCGGTTTGAATCACCGCGCAAAACACCTCATTCGGCGGGTGCGAATACAGGCTGTCGGGGCATCCGGCGAGGCAGGCAGAAGGCGGCGAGGCCGGCAGCCAAGGCGAAACCGGTCATCAATACGAACAGGATGTCGAGCGATCCGGTTACGCGCCATGCGAGCGGGATCAACGCCACGCCGATCGAAGACACGCCCAGTGTCAACAGGAATTTGACGCCGAATACGCGGCCCCGCCATTGTGTCGGCGTGTAGCGGGCGAGCAGGGCGTTCTCCGCCGGCTGGCCGGCAACATTCAGCGCCACCATGCAGGTGGCGGCTCCCACCAGCGCCGGGTGAACCAGCAGGAAAGCGACCGCTAGCACCGGAACCTGCAGGAATTGGGTTGCGGTATAGACGGTGCGCAAGCTGTACCGGTCGGTGAGCTCGCCGCCGGCGATCTGTGCGAGGCTGCTGGTCATATAGACCAGTGTGACCATGCCGCCGATACCCACGACATTACCGTCGAGCCAGAAGCCGAGTCGTTCATCGAAGATCTTGGGCAAGGCGAAGGAAGTGATCTGATAGATCATGCCTGCGCACAAGACGGTCATGGCGAGGATGGCGAATACACGGCGCATAGTAGCGGCGGGGGCGGAAGAGTCGTGGGGGTGCGTTTGCGGCGGTTCAGGTATCCAGCCCGCACGACAGACAGTAAAAAACACCATGCCGCATACAAGGCAGAGTGCGCCGGGAACGATGAATGCTGCGCGCCAGCCGAGCCAGGCGGCGAGGCCGCCGGCGACAAGAGCGGCGGCGGCCGTGCCGGCGGAACCGAAGACGCCGTTCAGGCCGAGGGCCCGGCCGCGATTGGGAGCGTGGCGCACCAGCCAGGGGATGCCGACCGGGTGGTAAATCGAGGCGAAAAGGCCCATTGCAGCAAGGCCGAGAAGCAGCGTGAACGGGCTTGCAGCAAACCCTGTCGCGATGGTTGCCCCGCCGAGGCCCAGGAAATACACATTCATCATGCCGGTTGCCGACCAGCGGTCTCCGAGCCAGCCCGACGGCAGGGCGGCGGCGCCGAACAGCACCGACATGGGAATCGACAGGGCGAACAGCGCGTCGTAGCTCATGTCCCATTCGTGCTCGAGCACCAGCACCACGGTGGCGAACAGCAGCACGAACATGTGCGCGAAGCTATGGGCGACCCCGGCTGCTGTCTGGGTGAGGAAGACGGCCCGCCGCCGGGCAGTCATGGCAGCATGACCCGACCGCCGTCGGCGACCATTGTCTGTCCGGTAGTGAAGGCAGAGCGTTCGGAAAGAAGGAACGCCGCCAGTTCGGCGATTTCTTCGGGTTTGCCAAGGCGTTTGAGCGGCGTGTCGGCGATCATGTCGTCCCGCTGCGGCTGGGAGAGGCCGGCGATCATGTCCGTGTCGGTGAGGCCCGGGGCGATGGCGTTGATACGAATGGCGGGCGCGACGCCGGGTGCGAGATTACGTACCAAGGCGATTACAGCGGCCTTGGAAACGCCATAGGTAATCAGTCGCGGGCGGGGGGCAAGGCCTGCAATTGACGCGAGGCACACGATGCGGCCGAAGCCGCGCTGGAGCATCCCGTCCTTGACGGCGGTAATGCAATGCAGTGTGCCGTCGACATTCACGGCCATCACGCGCTGCCACTGGTCGTAGTCGAGTTGTTCGTGGGTCGTTACTACGCCGATGCCGGCATTGGTTACCAGCAAGTCAACAGGCCCGAGGCGGCGTTCCGTGTCGGTGACGACGCGGTGGACCTGATCGCGGTCGGCGACATCGCCCCGGGTGAGAATGCCGCGTGCGCCGGCGGCCTCGACTTTGGTGAGGGTCTCGCGCGCGGCGTCTTCGTTCGCGGCGTAATTGATGGAGACGGCGGCGCCGGCGCGCGCGAGGCGCAGGCAAATGGCGCGCCCAATGCCGCGCGAGCCGCCGGTGATGAGAGCGGTCCTGCCTGCAAATTCCTGTTCGGCCATGACTCGATTTCCCTGTCTGCGCGATGATAGTTTGCGGTGAAATTATGCTGCGCGGGCGAGGCGGTGAAGCCTCGCCGCGGCGGGGTAGACAGCGAGAGGGTGACGATGGCGCGACTGGATGGCAAGCGGGTGTTCATTACCGGAGCGGCGAAAGGGATCGGGCGTGCGGCGGCGCTCTTGTTTGCGGCAGAGGGGGCGCGTGTGGCGATTGCCGATGTTGACGGCGACGCCGGCGCGGCGACGGCTGGCGAAGTGACGGCACGGGGCGGCGAGGCGATATTTCTGGCTGCCGATGTGACGCGGAGCGAGGAGATAGCTGCCGTGCTCGACGAGGCGGCGGAACGGTTTGGCGGGCTTGATGTGCTCTACAACAATGCCGGCGGTGCGACTGCCGAGGACGGGCCGGTGACGGAGGTGTCGGAAAGCGAGTTCTGGCGCGCGATCGGGGTGGATTTGTTCGGCACGTTTCTGGTTTGCAAACATGGTGTGCCGCGCCTGATCGCCGGCGGCGGTGGTTCGGTGATCAACACGGCGTCGAGCGTGGCGCTGAACGGATTGCCGGGGCGCGATTGCTATACCGCGGCGAAGGGCGGCGTCGCGGCGCTCACTCGCGCGATGGCAGTGGAATATGGCCGTCACAAGGTGCGGGTCAACGCGCTGGCGCCGGGGACGGTGCGCACGGCGCGCGTGGAGGCGATGCTTGCGCGCGACGCATTTGTGCAAGGGATGGCGGAGCAGCATCTGTTGGGCCTCATCGAGCCGGAGCATGTGGCGCGTCTGGCATTGTATCTGGCATCGGACGATTCAGTCAGGACCACCGGGCAGGTAATCCCGGTGGATAGCGGATTTACGATCGTGTAGCTGCGGTTGCGTTGTGGTTGCTGCCTCCGGCCCGGCTCCGGCTGCGGGAGCCGGGCCGGAGGCAGCGGGCGCTGCTGAAATTGTGGCGGCGCGGGTTTTCGGGCGCACTAGAAACCGCGTGATATGGCGGCCCCGATGATGCCGTCGCCGGCGGGCGTGCCGTCATCGCGTTCGCCGCGCTTCGAATAGAAGAGGCTGAGGCCGAAGCCTTCGAAGGACGTGTCGGCGGAGACGTGATACCAGTTGTAGTCGTCGCCGTTGGGGCGGTTTATGTCCATCCCGTAAGTGCCGGAGAAGCTCAGGGGGATGTCCGAGCCGAGAGGTACCGTCACCCCGAAATTGGGCCGCAAATGTCCGTCTTCATTGGCAGCGCCGGGCGCGTACTGGTCCCATTTCGGGATACCGAGGCGGGCCCAGACGGATGCGAGGCCGAGGTCTGCGCTGACCTTGAAGCGGGCTTCGGCAATGGTTGCGGGATCTTCGCCGCCTTCATAGGGGTAGGTGAACAGCAAGAGGGTGACGTCCCATCCGAGGGTTTCGGTGAACGAGCCGCCGCAGCCAAGTTCCAGGTCGATCTCAATGCCGCCGGGATATTCGTCGCCCGTGCCGGATCCCCAGATACCGCCGTAGCAGGAACTGAAATTATAGTAGAGAGAGCCTTGGATAACGGCTTCCTCGCCGGATTCCGATCCGCCTTGCCACGCATAGTGGCTGGCGAACTTTACGCCGCCGGTGAAGCCGTCCTCGGCGGCGGCGTGTGGCGCCGCCACGGTAGCGATAGCGAGGCAGGCGGCGAAGCACGCAGTTACGTATCTGATCATCTCATAACTCCTTCTCATCTCATAACTCCTTCGCTGTACGTCCGACTTCTCAGAGTATCAGGCAACCGGACAGTGCAGCAGGGTAGCGGATTTCTGGCATTTTTTCAACTTGCGGGGAATTATGGTTGTCGATTATACAGAAATATACTGCAAACGAAAACCGTGATATGCAGAACAAACCGGATTCACCGAGAAAATTTCTGCCGGGTTCTGCCTTTAATTCGCCACAATGTGTTGGATGGGTTTTTCGTGCGAAGTGGGATTTGTCGGGACTTCTCGGGATTTCCGGCGTGTGAGCGACATATTGCGGCGAAATGAAGGCAAGGTTTGTGCTTCTCCGGCGGTCGTCGGGGAGGGACATCATGCGGGAACTATAGCAGAACATCAGGGATTTGTCCAGTGAGGGCGGCGCGGCCGCAGGGGAATCGCTTTTGAAATTTTGCGTTTTTTTGTTTGTATTTTTGATTCATATTCTGTTTTCGATGCCCGGCACGGAGACAGACTATGGAAGAATTTGCTCATATATTTGAATCTGTTACTGACCCGCGGCGGTCCAACGCCACACGCCACAACTTTCACGAAATGCTCATGATCGGCCTGCTATGCGTGCTCTCGGGCGGTGAGGGATGCGCCGACATGGCACGCTTCGGACGCGCCAAGAAGCCGTTTTTGCGCCAGTTCATGACGCTTTCCCATGGCATACCAAGCCACGACGCCTTCTCCGACCTCTTCAACGCACTCGATCCTCAAGGCCTGACAGAGGTATTGCAGGGCCTTGTCAAGGACTGGGCCGAATGCCTCGACGACACCGTCATTGCCATAGACGGCAAGCAACTGCGGCGCTCATTCGACAATGCCGCCAAGCGTTCGGGACTGCATCTCGTGCACGCCTTTGGCGCTCAAAGCCGTCTCGTGCTGGGGCAAGTGGCGGTCGATGGCAAATCCAATGAGATCACGGCATTGCCCAGGCTGCTCGACATGTTACGCCTCAAGGGCCGGACCGTGACCGCCGATGCGATGCATACACAACGCCGCACCGCAGAGCGTGTAACAGCCGGCGGCGGCGACTATGTACTGGCGCTGAAACGCAATCAGGACACCCTGCACGGTGATGTCACATTGTTTCTCGACAGCCCGGAAGGTGCGGAAAAGATTCAATCTTATGAGCATGTCAGCAAGGATCACGGACGCCTTGAGACACGCCTTGCGGAGGTCTCGCACGAGATTGACTGGCTGCAGGAGGCACATGACTGGCCGGGTCTCCAGGCCATCGGCAAGGTAACGGCAACGCGCGAAAGCAAGGGCAAACAAAATACCGAGGCGCGCTATTATGTGATGAGCGCAAAGCTCTCACCGGAGGCATTTTTGCGCGCAGTGCGGGCGCACTGGTCGATAGAGAACAGTTTGCATTGGGTTCTGGACGTGTCGATGAATGAGGACCAGCAACGCAACCGCAAGGGACATGGTCCGCAGAACCTGGCGCTCATGCGGCGCCTGGCGCTCAACATCGCCCGTCATGAACCCACCAAGGATGCCATGCGCGGAAAGCTCAAACGCGCAGCCTGGGACGACAATTTCCTCATCGACCTGATCCGCGCTGCTACAAAACACCCCTGATTTCAAAAGCGATTGCCCTGGGCGCGGCCGTTTGATTCCGGCAGTCCGGCGTCAGCGGCGCCGCAAGGGGGAGCATGGACCGGCTGCCGTGCGGCCGTTATGTAGCGGTCGTCAACTCCGCCGTGCGGCGGGGGTCTTCTCGCGGACCGGCTCATGGACCTCTGGATTCCGATTTCCATCGGCGCGGCGTTCTTTCAGAATCTGCGCTCCGCCCTGCAAAAGCATCTCAAGGACAGCCTCGGCACGTCGGGGTCCACTTTCTCGCGCTTCCTGCTCGCGCTCCCCTTTGCGGCGCTTTATGTGTGGCTCTTGCAGGCGGTGTTCGGGCATCCCATGCCGGTCGCCAACCTTGCCTTTCTGGTCTACATCGTCATTGGCGGGCTGTCGCAGATCGCTGCGACGGCGCTGTTGATTCACCTGTTTTCACTGCGCAATTTCGCTGTCGGGACCGCCTATTCGAAGACCGAACCGGTGCAGACTGCGATCTTCGGCCTGATTGTTCTCGGCGACCGCATCAGCCTCACGGGTGCTGCTGCCATTCTCATCAGCCTGTGCGGCGTGATCCTCATCTCGATCACTAGGTCGCGCGTCACATGGTTGTCCGTACTGCGGCAACTGACCGACCGCCCGGCGCTGATCGGCATGACCTCGGGGGCGGGGTTCGGGATTTCCGCCGTCTGCTACCGCGCCGCCGCGCTGTCGCTGGAACAGGAGGGTTTTCTGATGCCTGCGGCCTATACGCTGCTCGCCGTCCTGCTGTTCCAGTCCCTCGTCATGGCGCTGTATCTGCGCTGGCGGGAACCGGGACGCATCGCTGCCGTGCTTGCCGGTTGGCGCCTGACCGGCCTGGTGGGGCTCAGCGGCATGATCACCAGCGTCGGGTGGTTCACCGCCATGACGCTGCAAAATGCTGCCTATGTGCGTGCGCTGGGGCAGATTGAATTGGTATTCACCTTCATCGCCTCCACGCTGTTTTTCGGCGAACGGTCGAGCGTGCGGGAGATCGCCGGCATCGTCCTCATTACCGCCGGCATTCTGCTGCTGCTTCTCGCGTGACCCGCCGCTGTGCTTGTGTCGCAAGCCGAACCCAATAGGATGGCCGCCGCATGAACAACCGGACGCGGGGGTGAGAAAATGGCAGAAGGCGGCATGGTGCACGACAAGGTGGTACTGGTAACGGGCGCCGGACGCGGCATCGGGCGGGGGTTTGCACTCGCCATGGCGCGGGAGGGCGCCAGGGTGGTTGTGAATGATCTCGGCGGAACCGAGCGCGGCGAAGGAAGCGACCAAATTCCGGCGCTGGAAGTGGTGAAGGAAATCGAGGATTCCGGAGGCCAGGCAATCGCCGATTTCGGCAGTGTCAGCGACCCCGACGCCGCGGAAGCCATGATCGCCCGCGCGGAGGCTGAATTCGGGCGTATTGACGTCGTCATCAATAATGCCGGCATTCTGCGCGATGCCATCTTTCACAAGATGACGCATGACGACTGGAATGCGGTCATCGACGTGCATCTGAAAGGGAGCTTCAATGTCAGCCGCGCCGCGGCTACGCGGTTTCGCGCCCAGGGATCGGGCGCCTTCGTGCACATGACCTCCACTTCGGGACTGGTCGGCAATATCGGGCAGGCAAATTACGCTGCCGCGAAGCTGGGCATTGTCGGCCTGTCGAAGTCCATTGCGCTGGATATGGCGCGGTTCGGCGTGCGCTCAAATGTGATCTCGCCCTTTGCCTGGAGCCGCATGATCGGCACCATCCCCATCACGGGCGCCGACCAGGCTGCACGGGTCGAGCGGCTGCGCCAGATGACGCCGGACAAGATCGCGCCGATTGCTGTCTATCTGGCGAGCCACGCCGCAGACGAGGCCAAGGTCAGCGGCCAGATATTTGCTGTGCGCAATAATGAGATCTTCCTCATGAACCAATCGCGCCCGGTGCGATCGGTCCAGCGCAGCGAGGGCTGGACACCGGCGGCGATCGCCGACCATGCGGCGCCGGCGCTGGCGGCTTCCTATTTCCCGCTCGAGGTCAGCGCAGACGTGTTCCACTGGGATCCGGTATAGCGGTTCCTGTTCTCCGCCCCGGCGCCGGCGCATCAGCACGTGAACATGGCCGGCAGGGGGTGTGTCATCATTGCCGGCCCGACGGCCAGCGGGAAATCGGCGCTGGCGCTCGGCCTCGCCGAGGCGCTGGCGTGCGACGGGCTGCCGGCAGTCCTCATCAACGCCGATTCGATGCAGGTCTATCGCGAACTTGCGATACTGACGGCGCGTCCCGTTGCGGCCCATTGCGAGCGCATACCCCATCGTCTCTACGGCGCCCTGCCCGCTGCGGAAGCGTGTTCGGCCGGCCGCTGGCGCACGCTTGCGCTAGCGGAAATTGCTGCCGCGCATCGGGCGGGGCGCTTGCCCGTGCTGGTAGGCGGCACCGGCCTCTACATCGAAGCCTTGACGCGGGGTCTCGCGCCTGTGCCTCCCGTGCCGCGTGCTGTCAGGGACCGCGCCGACGCGCGTCTCGCCGCGCTGGGCCCTCGTGCATTTCACGCCGAACTTGCGGTGAGTGATCCGGCAGCCTGCACACTGAACCCGGCTGACACGCAGCGCGTCAAACGCGCCTGGGCGGTGCTGGAAGCGACGGGCCGCACGCTGCGGGAATGGCAGGCGGGGGCACATGATCCTTTGCCGGGCCCGCTGCTGCGGATCTTGGTGTGGCCGGAACGGGCTGCCTTGAACAGCGCCTGCGATGCTCGCTTCGCGGTCATGATGAAAAAGGGTGCGCTGGAAGAAGCCGGCGTGCTGGCGAGGCACGGTCTCGATCCCTCGCTGCCGGCAATGAAGGCTCTGGGCGTGCCGGCATTGCTTGCCCATATTGCCGGCGTGCTGGACCTCGACGCCGCCATGGCCCGGGCGCAGCGGGCAACCCGCCATTATGCCAAGCGGCAGTGTACATGGTTCCGCCGCCGCTACCCGGCCGACCTCACTGTCGCACAGCCGCATGTCGCGGCCTGCCGTGACGCCGTGTTGCGGCTCTTCGGCTGATGTGGGCGGCGTACCGGGAAATGCCACTTCGGGTGATATGTTTCACCACATGAAGTCTCTGCCCGCATGATCGCGAGAAGCTGAATGGCTGGACCCGTCATCCGGGTAAGTGAGCTCACCAAGAGATTCGGTTCGATATTGGCGGTGGATTCCGTGAGCTTCACCGTCGAGCCGGGGATTACGACGGCGCTGCTCGGTGGAAACGGCGCCGGCAAAACGACTACACTGGGGATGTTGCTGGGACTCGTCGCGCCGACCGCGGGCAGCGTCAATGTTCTTGGCCATGACATGCGCGGGCGCCGGCGCTACCACGCCCTGGCGCGCATGAACTTCTCGTCCCCTTATGTTGATGTGCCGCACCGTCTGACAGTGCGGCAGAATCTCACAATCTACGGTCATCTTTATGCGCTTGACGATCTGCGCGGGCGCATTGCCGAACTGGTCCGCGATCTGGACCTTGCGGCCATGCTCGACCGGACGGTCGGCACTTTGTCCGCGGGACAGAAAACTCGCGCCGCGCTGGCCAAGGCGTTGCTCAACGAGCCGGCGCTGTTGTTGCTTGACGAACCCACCGCATCGCTGGACCCGGAAACAGCCGAGCATGTGCGGAGCTATCTCCGCAACTGGCAACGGCGAACCAATGCGGCAATTCTCCTTGCCTCCCACAATATGACGGAGGTCGAGCGCCTGTGCGACGATGTGATCATGCTGCGGCGAGGGCGGGTGGTTGACCGCGGGTCGCCGGTCGACCTGCTGGCGCGCTACGGGCGGCGCGATATGGAGCAGGTGTTTCTCGATATCGCCCGCGGCAATACCGGCGGGGCTGCAGACCAATGAGGGCGGGGCGATGAAGGCTGCCCTGCGCCGCATCGGCGCCATGATGTTGCGCCATTTCTATATTCTACGCGGTTCATGGCCGCGGATCCTCGATCTTTTCTACTGGCCGGCGCTGCAAATGGTGCTGTGGGGTTTCATCACCCTGTTTTTCGCCCAGACCTCCAGCTGGCTGGCGCAGGCGGCCGGTGTGCTCCTTTCCGCGGCGCTGCTGTGGGACGTCCTGTATCGCGGCCAGATCAGCCTGTTTCTGAGTTTTCTCGAAGAAATCTGGTCGCGTAATCTCGGCAATCTGCTGGTTACCCCGCTGCGCCCCGCGGAACTTGTCCTGGCGCTGGTGACAGCAAGTCTCCTGCGCACGTTGATCGGCGTGGGGGGCGCGGCTTTTCTGGCCTTTGCCCTGTTCGATTTCTCGGTCCTCTCGCTGGGTCTGCCGTTGATGGCGTTTTTCTTCAATCTCATTGTGCTTGGCTGGTCGATCGGTCTTCTTGTCAGCGGCCTTGTCCTGCGCTACGGGCAGGGCGCGGAGGGGATGGGTTGGGCGGTTGTATTCCTGATCCAGCCCGTCAGCGGTGTGTATTACCCTGTTGCCGTACTGCCGGACTGGCTGCAGGTGATCGCCGGCATATTTCCGTCATCCCACCTGTTCGAGGGAATGCGGGCGGTGCTTATCGAGCAGGTATTCCGCGTCGACCTTCTTATCAATGCGGCAGCGCTCAATGTTCTGTGGCTTGTTGCGGGGTTTGGCGGATTTCTGTTTGCGGTGCGTCTTGCCCGCGAGCGCGGACTCATCATGCAACTCGGCGAATGAGGCAGACATCATGGATCGATTTACGCAACGAACCCGCTGGTGGTGGGTGCGGCACGCGCCTGTGACTGCCAATCAAGGGCGCATGTACGGCGCTTCCGACCCGCCTTGCGAACTTGGCGACAGCGAAAGTTTTGCGGCGCTCGCCGCCCACCTTCCGGCCGGTGCGGTGTGGGTTACGAGCCATTTGCGCCGGGCACGGGATACGGCGGCCGAGATATTGAAATTCGCGACCGGAGACGCGCCGCCGGCGGCGCACCTTGTGGAGCCGGCATTCGGGGAGCAGAATTTCGGCGCTTGGCAGGGTACACCATATGGCGAAGTGGACCGGATTGCCGGCAAGCCGCCGCACCGCTTCTGGTTCACGACCCCGGAACACCGGCCGCCCGACGGCGAGTCGTATCTGGATCTTTACGCCCGCGTAACCCTGGCGATAGACCGGCTGACCGCCGAGCATGGGGGCTGCGACATCGTTGCGGTTGCGCATGGGGGTTCCATTCGCGCCGCGATTGCCCACGCTCTTGGCCTCGATGCGGAGGGGGCGTTTGCGTTCGTGACCGCCAATCTCTCGGTCACCCGCCTCGACCGGGTGGAGAGCGCGGATCCGGGCGCTGCGTGGCAGGCTCACTACATCAATCGCGCGCCGCGCTGGAATTCATGACGGACCGCCTTATGTGATTCGATGAATCGCAGAACAGGGAGGTTCGCCCATGACCCGCCGCGCACGACAGCGCCTGACCGGCGCACTGGCAGGCATGGCGTTTGCTGCTCTTGCCGCTACGCCGGGATTGGCCAATCAAGCGCAGAAGCTGATCGAGGACTCGGCCGCCATGCTGCGCGCGTTCACGAGCGACCCCGAACTGTGGCCGCATACGGAACGACATTTTCACCGCGCGCGGGCAGTGGTACTCGCCCCTGATGTTCTGGAAGCAGGCTTGTTCTTTGCCGGGGCGGGCGGTCAATGCCTGATGGTTGTGCGCATGCCGTCCGGCGGTTGGTCGGCACCTTCGTTTTGCACGGTAATGGAAGCAAGCTTTGGCCTGCAGCTCGGGTTTCAGAAATCCGAACTTCTCATGCTGGTGATGACTGACAGCGCTGTTCGCTCGCTGGTTGGCGGCGCGGTGAAAATCGGCGGCAAGGCCGGACTTGCGGTGGGCCTTGTGGGCCGCAGCATCAAGGGCGCCACGACTACGTCGCTGGGCAAGGACATTATCGCCGTTTCTCGCAATCAGGGATTTTTCGGCGGTTTTGCGCTTGACGGCGGGTGGATAGAGCCGGACCGCAACTTCAACCAGGCCTATTACGGACGCGCCGTGACTGCCGCCCACATTTTACTGGAAGCGCGCATCAACAATCTGTCAACACTTCCCTTACGGACGGCCCTGTATGATGCCGATCAAGGCGGACGCGCCGAGTATGAGGGCGACGATGAGAACAACCCGGACCTGCAGGCGATGCGCTCCGGCGATGTCGTCGGGGCCGGCGCGCACTCGTCCGCTGCCGATCCACGGGCGGTCGACCAGTCCGCTAAGGTAGCGTTGCGGGCCTCCGAGTGAAATCCCCAGGACGGCCGCCATGGCGGCGGATGGCCAGACGCCTCCGGGTGCATTTGCCAGCGCGGCGAGACACTGCCGCCGGCGGGGCGCGGCTGCCGCTATCAAGAGGCCGGTGAGACGGTCCGGCGCCCAGCGCAGAACGCGCCGGAGCTTCCGCGGAACCGCTCCGAACGGGCCGTTCCGATCGACCGCAGCAAGACCGTCAAACAATCGATAGCCGACGATCCCCGGCGTGCCGAACAGCGCGGCGTAGAGAACCGGGGCAGTCCAGTTGCGCGCGAGGCTGCGGGCCGCTGCATTGATTGCGGTTCGCGCCATGGCGGGAGTGTCGAGATAAACCGGATCACGCGTCGACAACTCGGCTAGTGCGGTTTCAGCCGCTGAGCGGTCGCGTTTTGCCAGAGATTGTCCGAGGGCCTTCAGAGCATCAGCGCCTTCGCGCTGCTCGATCAACCCGGTCATGAGAAACAGCACTGCCAGCCACAGGAGGGGCCACTCACTTGCTGCCGATTGAAGCAATACCCCGCCGCCTGTGGCGGCGATAGCAAAAACCGCGGCGCAGAGACCGCCGCGGAAGCGCAGCGCCCCGGCTGGCCGCTCCCGGCGGTTCAGTTTGACGCTGCACCATTCTGTCGCCCGTGCGGCAGCGACCAGCGGATGCCAGCGCCAGCCGCGGCGGCGCAACGGTGCGCCGATATAGGAGTCGAGCACCACCGCGGCAAGCAGGACGAGAAGCGTGTCGGGGGTTGTCACTGCTCCGCGGCGAGGGTGTCGACAAGCGCCGGGTGACCGTTTTCGCCGGCATGTGCGGCTGCGTCCTTGCCTGCGCTGTCACGCAGCGCCGGGTCAGCGCCCGACGCCAGCAAGGCAGACGCAACATGACCATGGCCGGCGATTGCGCCCCACATCAAGGCGGTGCGGCCGCGGCGGTCACGCACATTGACACCGGCCCCGCGTTCAAGCAGATAATGCAGCATGGATGCATTGCCGTGGAATGCGGACCACATGAGGGCGGTGCGGCCCACTGCGTCGCGAGCGTCGATATCAGCGCCCGCGGCCAGCGCTTCCTCCACCACCGGCATCAATTGCGCGCGTGCGCCTGTGACAAGGCGCAAGTCGTCGCGCATACCACCCAATGCCGGCGCTGCCATGCCGACCAGAATGCAAAGGAGGATGACAAGTCGCATGAATTTTCCATCTCCGGCGGTTGAACTCCAAGCCGCAACTATAGCCGGGATCGGCGCGGCGTGACTCCCTTGTTAGTTCGCAGTCTCGCTGTGATCGCATGCATCGCCGCCGCGGCCGCCATTGCGCTGGCCCTGGCCTGGCGCGCCGCGCCGGTGGAAGAGGCTGCGGCGGAGCGGCGCGTACCGATCGGCGGGCCGTTCATGCTGGTAGACGGCGCGGGACAGGTTCGCGACGACGCAGAGTTTCGCGGCGCGCCCATGCTGGTTGCGTTCGGATATACGCATTGCCCTGATGTGTGTCCCACCACCTTGCAGACCATGGCCGATGCGCTCGATGCTGTGGGGCCGCTTGCGGCAGACATACAGCCGCTCTTTATCACCGTCGACCCGGAGCGCGACACGCCGGAAGTCGTGGGCCGCTATGTCGATTATTTTCACCCGGCCATGATCGGGCTTACCGGCAGCGCGGAACAGGTAGCGGAGGCCGTGGCGGCGTATCGCGTTACCGCCCGCAAGGCGCCGCTGGAGGACGGTGAGTATTTGATGGACCACACGGCGCTGGTCTACCTGATGGGACCGGACGGCGCCTATGTCACGCATTTCAGTCATCAGTCCGGCAGTGAGGCGATGGCTGAAACCCTTGCGGCGTATCTTGAGAGGCATTCATGACACTTGCTGGCGGCATCCTTGCGGGGGCGGCATTTATGGCGGCGGGAGCGGCCCATGCGGCGGATATCGACGTGGAATCGGCGTGGGCGCGCGCCTCCGCGGGACCTGCCGCCAACGGCGCTGCATATGTGACCCTGGTCAATCACGGGTCGGCTACGGCGCTGGTTGCGGTGGAAACGGATGTTGCGCGCCGGGCGGAGCTGCATACGCACATCATGGACGGCGACCTGATGAAAATGCGTCCCGTGGCTATGGTGGATCTACCGGCCGGGGAACGTGTTGTCTTCAAGCCCGGAGGATTGCATGTGATGCTCATGGGGTTGATCGCGCCGCTTCGGGAAGGTGACTCGTTTTCGCTTGTGCTGCGGCTTGCGGATGGGGATGCGCGAACCGCCGAGGTTGCGATCGGGAGCGCGGCGGCTGCCGAGGCGCCGGAGCACGCGCAACGGCACGGGCATTGAACGACACTGCGCCTCCCGTGCGCGTGCGCCGGTCTGCGCGCGCGCGCCGAATGCGCATTCGCATCGATCCCGTGCGGGGCGAGGTTGAACTGGTGCTGCCGAACGGAGCGGCGCAGGAGGACGGCGAACGGTTCCTCGTGCAGCAGCAGGACTGGATCGACCGCGAGCTTGCTGCACTGAAGCCGCGCAGGCCTTTCATTGATGGCGCGCGAGTGCCGGTGCTGGGCCGGGATATCACCATTTCCCATCGTTCGGGACCCGGTGAGGCGCATCTGGAGGGGAACCGTCTGATTGTTGGCGGGGCGGCGGATCACTTGTCGTGGCAGGTGACTGTGTGGTTGTCCGAACAAGCGGGACAGGCGCTGCGCGAGGCGGCGTTGCGGCATGCGGAGGCGCTGCGCGTGCGTTTCGCCAGGATTCGCATCAACGATCCGAGAAGCCGCTGGGGAAGCTGTTCGTCGCGCGGGACGCTGTCATTCTCGTGGCGGCTGGTAATGGCGCCTGAGCGTGTGCTGAATTATGTGGCAGCGCATGAGGTGGCGCATCTGCGCGAGGCGAACCACAGCGAGCGCTTCTGGCAGTTGGTCGAGATGCTTGATCCGGCTTATCGACCCGCCCGCGCGTGGCTCAAGCGGCACGGCAATGAGCTTCATCGTTATGGCGCATGACGGGTCATGAAGTCGCGCCATAGCTCGGCCGGGACGGTGCCGCCGGTTACGTCGTTCATGGGCCGTGCGTCATCATGCCCGACCCAGACACCGGCGATCAGACCGGGTCGGTAGCCGACGAACCAGGCATCCCGCGAATCCTGACTGGTGCCCGTCTTGCCGGCGGCAATTGCGGTTTCCAGCGCGGCGCGCCGGCCGGTACCCTCCGCCACCACGGCTTTCAACATGCGGTCGAGGTCCCGCGCAACGCGCGGCGATATCACCTGGCCCGGACCCGAACCGGCGCGCCGGTAGAGAACCTCACCGGCGCGGTTGCGGATTTCGCTTATGCCCCACGGGATTGCACCGCGCCCGCCATTGGCAGGGGCGGCGTATGCCGAGGTGAGTTCAAGCAGCGTGACTTCGCTGGTCCCGAGGACGAGGCTGGGGCCGGCGGGGAGAACGGCGCCGATGCCGAGGCGGCGCGCCATTCTGCGCACCGCCTCGCGGCCCAGGCGTTCCCCGATCTGCACGGCGACGCTGTTGCTGGAATACGCGAACGCCTCGGTCAGGGAGATAGGGCCGCGGTAGCGGCCGCCATAGTTTCGCGGGCGCCATGAACCGACGGAGACCGGAGAATCGTCCCATATGCCGTCCGGCGCCCAGCCTTCGGCCAGAGCGGCGGCGAACACGGCGAGCTTGAATGTGGAGCCGGGTTGCCGCTGCGCCTGGACGGCGCGGTTGAACTGGCTCCGGGCGTAGGAGCGGCCGCCGACCATCGCGCGGACGGCACCGTCCGGGGTGATTGCGGCAAGCGCCGCCTGCCCGGGGTGGCGGGCCGCGGCGACGGCCTGTTCGGCGGCAGTCTGGGCGGCGATGTCGAGTGTGGTGCGCACGATCAGGTCATCACGCGGCGGCCCGACAAAGCTGCTGACCTGATCAGCAACCCAGTCCACGAAATAGCGCGCATTGCCGCTATTGCCGGCGTCGTTCACGGTGACCGGTGCGGCTTTCGCCGCGACCGCCTGCGCCGGGTCCAGACGGCCTGCGGACACCATGGCGTCAAGCACGACGGCGGTGCGGTCGCGCGCGGCCTGGAGATTGCGGGTGGGTGCGTAACGGCTGGGTGCCTTTGGCAGCCCGGCAAGCATGGCGGCCTCGGGGAGTGTCAGGCGGCGCGCGGACTTGCCGAAATAGCGCCGGGCGGCCGCCTCCACACCGAAACAGCGGGCCCCCAAATAGACGCGGTTGAGGTAGATTCCGAGCAGCGTGTCCTTGGCGTATCGGCGTTCGAGCCACAGTGCCAGAAGCGCTTCCTGAACCTTGCGCCGCAGGGTGCGTTCGGGTGTGAGGAACACGTTCTTGGCGATTTGCTGGGTGAGGGTCGAGCCGCCCTGCACGACTCGGCCGGAGGCGAGGTTGATGATGGCGGCGCGCGCCAGCCCCCAGATATCGATGCCGAAATGGCTGTAGAAGCGGCGGTCTTCGATGGACACCACGGCGTCGATGAGGGTTTCCGGCAATTCCTCCACCGGAATATAGGCGCCGTAAACTTCGCCGAAATTGGCGAGGACGGCACCGTCATCGGCGGTGACAGTTATGCCCGGTCGGCGCGGCTCGGCGATCACGCGGTCTATGTCGGGCAGGCCGACAGCCAATATGCCGACGGTTCCGACGAGCAGGACGAGCCCCCATACGCCGGCGACGACCGCGAAATAAACCAAGCGGCGCAACAGACGCCGCGGGGTAAGGCGGGGCCGCTGGCGCGCGGTGCTGCGGGGCGCTGCACGAGAGCGCGGCCTGCGCTGCGTCTGCGCTGGTCGGGGTGATGCCTTGCGCGGCTTCTTTGCGGCGGGTTTTGCGGCGCGTTGTGGCGTGCGGCCGCGACCGGGTTTGGCGGGTTTGTTCGCAGGCCCTTTCCCCGGGCGCCCGCGTTTGGCCATGGCGAGCGCCTAGGGGATGATGAGGGGGCGTTGGCGGTGCATCAGAGAAACAGCAGGCCGCCGCCGTTTTCGGCGTCGTTGATGAAGGTGACCAGTCCGGCCACTGTAATATCGAGATCGTCACGCAGTGATTCCGGTGCGGCGTCAATGGCGCGGAGACCCATTTCGCAAACAAGGAAGCGAACGCCGAGAGCGGCGCAGGATTCCATCAGTTCGTCGAATCCGGCGATGCCGCGCGCGCGCAGTTTCGAGTCGGCGTGAGCGCCGGAGAGTGTGCGCCAGCCGGGCGCGCCGTCTTCGCCGGGAGCGAACAGCGCGCGGGCGCCGCCCATGGTGAAGAACAATGTCGCCGGGCGGTCGACTGCCGCGGCCGCTGCTGCCGCGGCGAGGGCGTAGTGGACTTTCGCATAATCATCCGAGAAGACGATCAGCGATAATTTGCCGAGCGGCATGGCGCGGCGCTCACGCGGCGTGCTGCGACAGGTCGCGGATGCGTCCGCCGGCGCTGCACAATTGGCATTCCGGGTCGGGGCGCACACGTATGGAGCGAAAACGGCTGGAGAGGCCGTCATAGATCAAGAGCCTCCCGGAAAGGCTGTCACCGATTTCCAGGAGCTCCTTGATGACTTCGACGGCTTGCAGCGTGCCCATGACGCCGGCGAGCGCGCCGAGTACGCCGCCTTCCGAACAGGTGGGCACGAGACCGGCCGGCGGCGGCGCCGGGAAAATGCAGCGATAGCAGGGGTGCGGGGCGCCGAGATGGGCCTTGAACGTGGCCAACTGCCCCTCGAAGCGCAGGATTGCTGCGGAAACGAGTGTTTTCTCCGCCAGGTAGGCGGCGTCGTTGACCAGGAAGCGGGTAGCAAAATTGTCGCTGCCATCGACGACAAGGTCGTAATCCGCGATGAGGGAGGCGGCATTGGCGGCGGTGAAGCGGACGCGGTGGGGGATGAGCCTCACATCGGGGTTGATCGAGGCAACGGCTGTCCGGGCGCTGTCGGCCTTGGCGGCGCCGATGCGTTCCTGGGTATGGATGATCTGGCGCTGCAGGTTGGAGAGGTCCACCGTGTCATCATCGACAACGCCTATCTCGCCGACGCCGGCGGCGGCGAGATATAGCACGCAGGGGGAGCCGAGGCCGCCCGCGCCGATGACAAGCACGCGCGACTGCAGCAGCGCCGCCTGTCCCGTGCCGCCAACTTCGGGAAGGACAATATGCCGGGCGTAACGCTCGACCTGTTCGTCGCTGAATTCCATGTGCCGCCTAAACCAGCACCATGCCTTCTTCGGTGCGCGTCGGCACGGCATCGCCGGAAGACAGTTTCATTTCGTGATGGGCGGCGCCGGCGGGGATCATGGGGAAGACGTTTTCCATCTTGTCCACGCAGATGTCGGCCAGCACGGGGCCGTCATGGGCGATCATGCGTTCGATGGTTCCGTCCACCTCGTCGGGGCGGGTGGCGCGCAGGCCGAGCCAGCCAAAGCTTTCGGCAAGGGCAGCGAAGTCGGGCAGGGAATCGGTATAGCTTTCAGCATAGCGCCCGCCATGAAAGAATTCCTGCCACTGGCGCACCATGCCGAGATATTCGTTATTGAGGATGAATATCTTGACCGGCAGGCGGTATTGGGCGGCGGTCGACATTTCCTGCATGTTCATGAGGAACGAGGCTTCGCCGGCCACGTCGATGACCAGGGCGTCGGGATGTGCGACCTGCACGCCGAGTGCGGCAGGGAAGCCATAGCCCATGGTGCCAAGGCCGCCGGAGGTCATCCAGCGCATGGGTTCCTCGATCTTGAGGAACTGCGCCGCCCACATCTGGTGCTGCCCCACCTCGGTGGTGAAACAGACCTTGCGTCCAGCGGTCAACGCCTGGAGCCTTTCGAGAGCGTATTGCGGTTTTATGCTGGTCTCGCTTGCTTCGTAACGGAGGCAATCGACAGCGCGCCAATTTGCGATTTGCTGCCACCAGGCGGCCAGCGCGGTGCGGTCCGGCGTGCAGGCGCGGCGTTTCCACTCGGCCAGGATGGCCGCCAGGGTCTCGCCGGCATCGCCGACGAGGGGGATGTCGACGCGGACATTCTTGTTGATCGACGACGGGTCGATGTCGATGTGGATCTTGGTCGAATTCGGTGAAAAATCGGCGAGGCGTCCGGTAACCCGGTCATCAAAGCGGGAGCCGACCGCGAACATCACATCGCAGTCGTGCATCGCCATGTTGGACTCATAGGTGCCGTGCATTCCGACCATGCCGAGCGCGAGCGGATCGGTGGTGGGGAAGGCGCCGAGTCCCATCAAGGTCTGTGTCACCGGGAATTTGGCCGCGCGGGCGAACTCGCGCAGGTGGCGGACGGCGGCGGGGCCGGAATTGATCACACCGCCGCCGACATAGATGAGGGGGCGCTTCGCCCCGGCAAGCGCAACTGCGGCGTCGGTAATGTCCTGCGCCGCCGGCATGCGCCGGGGGCGGTAGGTCTTGTGGCTGACGGCGCCGGTGGGCGTGTACTCGCACTGGTCGTTCACGACATCCTTGGGCAGGTCGACGACGACAGGGCCGGGGCGGCCGGCGCGCGCCACGTAGAATGCCTCGGCGAGGATACGGGACAGGTCGCGCACATCCTTTACGAGGTAGTTGTGCTTGGTGCAGGCGCGGGTGATGCCGACGGTATCGGCTTCCTGAAAGGCGTCATTGCCGATGAGGTGGGTCGGCACCTGGCCGGTGAGGCAGACGACGGGGATGGAGTCCATGAAAGCGTCGGTCAGCCCGGTCACGGCGTTGGTGGCGCCGGGGCCGGAAGTGACGAGGACGCAGCCGGTGCGGCCGGTGGAGCGGGCATAACCTTCGGCCGCATGTACGGCGGCCTGTTCGTGGCGGACAAGGATATGGCGCAGCCGGTTTTGCTGGAACAGCGAGTCGTAAATGGGCAGGACGGCGCCGCCGGGATATCCGAACACGACTTCGACGCCCTGATCGACCAGGGACCGGATGACGATTTCACTGCCTTGAACGCTCATTCCATTCTCCGTTTGCGCGGGTGCGCCCTGCGGCAAAGCTAGGTGCAGCGACTCGTTCGGTCAACGTAACAGCCGTGCTTGCCCGACATCTTCCTGCGACGACACATGGGGTACGCGCGTCGTGCCGCCCAGTCCTGCCTGCGCTTCGTACGCCGGAGGGTATTCTTGTTCGTCATGCCCAGAGGCAGGACAGGGGTACCACTGCCAATCTGTCACCGAATGGCACGAAGTGGGCACTGTCACAAAGAACGACGCTGCAGGCGAAACGCTCTCCACTCCCTGCAGATTGATGCCGCACAGCATGATAATTGGGAGTCAATGAACTGGCGATTGGTAGTGGTCAAGTTGTTGACTGGTAATCACCGGGGAGTTGGTGCGGGGTGAGGTGGAGGCGTTGTCGTGATCGTGATGTTTACCGATTTCGGGGTTTCGGGGCCTTATGCAGGGCAGATGAAGGCGGTGCTGGCCGCGGCGGCGCCGGGGGTTCCCCTGATTGATCTGATGCACGATGCGCCGATGTTTCGACCGTGCGCCGCGGCGTATCTGCTGGCGGCGCTGGTTGCGGCGCTCCCGCCCGGCGGGGTGGTGCTGGGAGTGGTGGACCCCGGGGTGGGCCGGGCGGACCGCAGGCCGGTGTCGGTGCGCGCCGGCGGGCGCTGGTTTGTCGGGCCGGATAACGGGTTGTTTGCCATAGCGGCGCGACGGGCGGGCGGCGGGGAGTGGCGGGAGATCGTCTGGCGCCCGCAGCATTTGTCGAGCAGTTTTCACGGACGCGACCTTTTTGCGCCGGTGGCGGCGCGCCTTGCGGCGGGCGGGGCTGTGGAAGGGCGGCGGCGGGATGCAAGGGCGGCGGTGGGCGCGGACTGGCCGGATGATTGCCCGGAGGTGGTTTATATCGACCATTACGGAAATGCGATCACCGGCATTCGAGCGAGCGTTCCGGGGGACAATGCGGAATTGTCCGCGGCGGGTGTTGCGGTGCGCCGGGCGCGGGTTTTCTCCGAGGCGCCGCCGGGTGAAGTGGTCTGGTACGAGAATTCGTCGGGGCTTGCGGAAATATCGATGAACGAGGCGAATGCGGCGCAGGCCCTGGGTCTCAGGGTCGGGTCGCCGGTCTCGATCGTGCTGTGACGGCAGAAAATTGGCAGTCGGGCAGGTTCGGTGCTTGACCGCAGCCATATGGCTATAGACTATCGACCCCGGTGCGCTTGGCGAACGCGACGCTGGCTGTTCTCGCTATCGGCCGGTGTCTGCGGGAGCGGGCGTCCCTGCTCTGACTGAAGCAGAGAATGGGAGGAAGGAAGTCATGTTTGCGCAAAATCACAAGGCATTGTCAGGCGCTGTCGCCGGGGCGGTCGGGGCTGCCCTGTTTGCGGCGGCAGCGCTGGCCGGCGATGTCACGCACGACCGCCTTGTCAACAGCGAGGCGGAGCCGGAGAACTGGCTCAATCATCACGGGAATTACGAGTCACACCGGTTCTCCAGCCTGGATGAGATCAATCGCGACAATGTGGGTGACCTCAGGGTTGCGTTCACATGGGCCATGGGCGATACCCAGGGTGGCGGCAAGGATTTGATCGTATGGCCGTTTTCGGGTCTGGAAGGGACTCCGATCGCCGAAGACGGTTTCCTTTATCTCACCACCGGCTGGGGTGTGGTGACGAAGCTGGACGTGCGCAGCGGCGGGCCGCGCATGGTGTGGAAATACGACCCCAAGGCGGACCGCGACTATGCGCCGACGGTCACCTGCTGCGGCATCAACAATCGCGGCGCCGTATTCTATCGTGACCTGGTGATTTCCGGTGTCATCGACGGACGGCTGATCGCGCTGAACAAGAATGACGGCAGCCTGGTCTGGGAAGCGCAGGTCACCGATCCGGGCAATGCGGAAGTCATTACCGGCGCGCCGCTGATTGTCAGGGACACGGTGATTACCGGCATGGCCGGCGCTGAATTCGGTGTTCGCGGCTATCTTGAGGCGCGTGATGCGGGGACCGGCGAGTTTGTGTGGCGCACTTATACCATCCCGGGCGAGGGCGAACCGGGCAATGAGAGCTGGAAGGATGATTACGGTGCGTGGAAGACCGGCGGCGGTTCCACATGGGTGACGGGTGCTTATGACCCCGATCTGAATCTGGTTTTCTGGGGCACGGCCAATCCCGGACCCGACTGGGACAATGCGTACCGCCCCGGCGACAATCTGTGGACCGACAGTTCGATCGCGGTCGACGCGGATACGGGTGAATTCAAGTGGGGCTTCCAGCACACGCCCAACGATCCGTATGACTACGATTCGGTAGCCGAGCACACGCTGGTTGACGGCATGATCAACGGCAAGTTCGAGAAGGCCGTGCTTCATGCCAACCGCAACGGATATGCCTATGCGCTGGACCGCCACACCGGCAAGTTCATCTGGGGCACGCAATTCGTCAAGCGGCTGAACTGGACGGACGGTCTGGACGCGAACGGGCGTCCGGTGTCCTACGATCCGTCAGTTGATATCCAGACCTACAATCCCGGCACGGCCGCCGCGCGCGGCAATGCGACAGAGGGTCGCGGCGAGATTGAAGGCTTTGTCTGCCCGGCGCATACGGGCGGCAAGAACTGGCCGCCGACGGCGTATAATCCGCACACCAACTACTACTACATTCCGGTCATCGAGAGCTGCAACAAGGCGTTTGCCGAGGTGACCATTCCCGGTATGCACAAGCCGCGCGACCTGTTCCTGGGCGGTGCGCCGTTCTTTGATTTCTCGGGACCGCATGGCCGTATCACCGGCAGCGTCACCGCGATCAATGTGGCGACCGGCATGGTGGTCGAGAAATATGAGACGACCTATCCGCTGCTTGGCGGAATTCTGACCACGGCGGGCGGTCTTGTCTTCACCGGCCTCGCGGAAGGCGAGGTTGTCGCCCTCGACGCCAAGACGCTGGAGGAATTGTGGCGATTTGAGACCGGTTCGGCAATCAACGCACCGCCGATGACCTTTGCGGTCAACGGCAAGCAGTATATTGCCATCGAAGTGGGCCTTGGCGGCGCGTGGCCGCAGTGGTTCACCGACTCGACGCCTGAACTCAAGACGGCGGTGCCGAGCAACGTTCTTTACGTATTCTCGCTTTAGGCCGGCGTCCAGCGCCATGTGCGGAAGCGGGCCGGTTCGCCGGCCCGCTTCTTTTCTGTTTTCCCGCGCCGGGTTTCCGGCTAGCATCGCGCGGAGGTGATTTCCCCGCGAACTCCGGAGACTCGAGAGCGTCATGAGCTTGCTTGTTCCCTGCGCCCCGGGGCGCGGCCGCGCTGCCGGCAGTTTTCCCCGTATTCTCTTCTGCGGCGCGCTGGCCTTGAGCATCGGATTCACCGCCGTGCAGGCCGATGCCGACATTCCGCGCCGCGATCCAGCGGAAACCTTTGCCGATGCCTGCGCGAGCTGCCACAAGGGGGATGGCCGCGGCGGCCCCGGCTATGGCGGCTATGCAGCGAATTTGCGGATAACGGCGCTGACGGCGGAGGAGATCGTGGAAGTTCTCGTCACCGGGCGCCAGGACCGCGGCATGCCGACATTCGACGGGGTTATCGAACCCGGCGAGATGATGGATGTGGCAGTGTTCGTGCTGACCGAATTGCGTGATCCTCCCGAGGGGGAAGAGGCGGCGGAGTAGCGACCTCCGATTCCCTGCTGCTGCGCAGTTGCGCGGCGGCGTCAGCGGGGGGTGTTGCGGGCCTCGGCCAGTTGCTCGGAGGACATTTTCTCTTCCAGCCGCTCGCGCCAGGGTTCGAGATATTCGTCACCTGCCTGGATGGCGTCGGTCAGCCAGATATGGGCCTGCACATAGTCGTGATGGGTGCCCTCGCCCATCTGGACGTAGATCATCTTGAGCAGCATGCGGCCGCCGCGATAGCCGGCGCTTCGTGAGCGAAGCGCCCATTCCCTGGCTGCGGAAAGATCGCCTTTTTCCCGCCCTTCGGCATAGGCTTCGCGGCCAACCATGTACATGGCCATGGGATCGCCGTTTTCGGCCTTGCAGAGATTTCCTTCCGGCCCGGCGGGGCAGCGTGATTCCGCGACCGCCGGCGCCGCCGCAAGCGAAACAACCAGTGCAAGATATCCGAACCAGGCGTTTTTCATTGTTGTTCTCACTTCGCTGACTGGGTTTAACGGCGTTTCGGCATGCCCGGCCCATTATCGCCGGGCGGCGCGCGAGGTCAAACGGAGGTGGCGGCGGGGCAGGCCCCGCCGCGGCAGGGTCAATTGTGACGGCGCAGTTCGAGGCGGGCGATCTGGTTGCGGTGCACTTCGTCCGGGCCGTCGGCAAGGCGCAGCACGCGGGCGTGCGCATAGGCGGAGGCAAGACCGAAATCGCTGGTTACGCCGCCGCCGCCGTGGACCTGGAGCGCCCAGTCGATGACCTGGCACGCCATGATCGGTGCGGCCACCTTGATCATGGCGATTTCCTTGCGCGCTTCCTTGTTGCCCACCGTATCCATCATGTAGGCGGCCTTGAGGACCAGCAGGCGCGCCTGGTCGATCATGATGCGGGATTCAGCGATGCGCTCCTGGGTCACGGTCTGCTCGGAGACCGGGCGGCCGAAGGCGATGCGCGACTTGGCGCGCTTGCACATTTTCTCGAGCGCGCGTTCGGCCTGGCCGATCAGCCTCATGCAGTGGTGGATACGGCCCGGGCCGAGGCGCCCCTGGGCGATCTCGAAGCCGCGGCCTTCGCCCAGAAGCATGTTCGAGGCCGGAACACGCACATCGGTGAACAGCATTTCAGCATGGCCGTGCGGCGCATCGTCATAGCCGAACACCGGCAGCCAGCGGACGATCTCCACCCCCGCTGCGTCCATGGGAACGAGGATCATGGATTGCTGCTTGTGGCGGTCCGGATTGTTGGGGTCTGATTTCCCCATGAAAATCATAATCTTGCAGCGCGGGTCCGGGGCCCCGGAGGTCCACCATTTGCGGCCGTTGATCACGTAGTGGTCACCGTCGCGCTGGATGCGGGACTCGATATTGGTAGCGTCAGATGATGCTACATCCGGCTCCGTCATCGCGAAGGCGGAGCGAATTTTGCCCTCCAGCAGCGGTTCCAGCCACTGCTCTTTCTGTTCCGGCGTGCCGTAACGCTCCAGCACTTCCATATTGCCGGTATCGGGCGCCGAACAGTTGAATACTTCGGGTGCGTAGGGCGAACGGCCCATGATTTCGCAAAGGGGCGCGTATTCGAGATTGTTCAGCCCGCCGCCGCGCTCGGACTCGGGGAGGAACAGGTTCCACAAGCCTGCTTTGCGCGCCTTGATCTTCAATTCATCGAGTATTGGCGGCGGGGTCCAGCGCCCGCCTTCCTCAATCTGTCTCGTGAACGTGTCTTCATTGGGATAGATATGCTCGTCCATGAAGGACGAGACCCATTCCTGCAATGCTTTCACCTTATCGGAATATTCAAAGTCCATGGACTGTTCCCCCTTGGTCTGTTTTGTCCTGTTGCATCTGTCATTTCAGCGTAGTCAGCGGTCGATTGCCTTGATCAGGGCGGGGTAATAGGCTTCGCCATAGCCAAGAGCGATCGCTTCGTCGAGTCTGGCGCGCGCGGTTTCGGCGCCGGGCGCGTTCACTCCGGCCTCCCGCGCCGCCTCGAGAGCGCAATCCAGGTCCTTGAGAGCCTGGACGCAGGAATGCGCGCGCAGCGGGAATTCTTCCGGCAACAGCGCCTTCATGGCGTGATTGCGGAGCGCGAAACTGTCGGCGGAACCCTCTGCCAGCGCGGCGAGCAGCGTGCTTCCTTCCACGCCGTGGCGGCGGGCTATGGTGAGCGCTTCGGCAAGCGCAGCGACGGTTTCCATGAGCACCATATTGTTCATGAGTTTCACGATCTGGCCAGCGCCGACGTCGCCGCAATGGGTGATGTCGGTGGCGAAGCAGGCGAGAAAGGGTCGCACGCGCGCGCAAATTTCCGGCGACCCGCCCATCATGGCGGCAAGCGTTCCGGCTTGTGCGGCGGCGCGCGTGCGCGCGACCGGCGCGTCGATGAACACGGCGTCCGCTTCCGCGAAGCGGCGGGCGAGGCGGCGCGTGAGGGCAAGCGGCGCCGTGGAACAGTCGGCGATAATCTGCCCCGCGCCGGCGACGCCCAGCAATTCGCCTGCCACGGTCTCGATTTCGGCGCCGCCCGGCAGGGACAGGAAGACCAGATCTGCGCTCTTGCCGACTTCGGCGACGCTGTGTGCCGCGGAGACCCCGTGTGCCGCAAGGCGCTTCAGCGGCTCGGGGTTCAGGTCATGGGCAATGACCGGCCGGCCCGCCTTGCGCGCGAGGTGCCCGCACATGGGCGCACCCATGGTGCCGAGGCCGATGAATCCGAGGCGGGATATGTCACGCATCGGATTGTCCGTTGCCGGCGGCGGAATTCAACGCGAAGCGCGCGGCGCCGTGGCCCGCGATACGGCCGAACACTGCGCCGGCGGTGAGGCCGGCGCCGCCGGGATAGTTGAAATAGAACAGATCGCCGACCATTTCGCCGGCGGCATAAAGTCCGGGAATAGCGGCGCCGTCGGTATCAAGCACGCGAGCTTGCGGGGTGATGGCGACGCCGCCAAAGGTGAATGTGATGCCGCAGGTGACCGCGAACGCCTTGTATGGCGGTGTATCGAGCGGGTTGGCCCAATTGCTTTTCGGCACCCGCAGGCCAGATGTTGCGCGGCCATCCTTGACGGTCGGGTTGAACGGTACATCGCGTTGCACGGCGCGGTTGAAGTCGTGAACCGTATGCAGGAAACGCGCGCTGTCCACACCCTCGAGCTTTGCGGCCAGTGCTTCCAGCGTGTCGGCCTGGGCGCGTGTGACCTGGCGGATGCGGTATTCATCGCGCAGCAGGTGGTCGACCTTGGCGTCGAATATCTGCCATGCGAACTGGCCCGGCTGTCCCAGCACCACGCGCCCATAGCGGGCATAGGTATAGTTGCGGAAATCGGCGCCTTCGTCGCAGAAGCGTTCGCCGTGCGCATTGACCATGATGCCGAAGGGGTAGCTGTGCTTCTGAAAGCCGTCGCCGATGGCGAGGTCGCCAAAGGGCGGGGCATTGCGGTCCCAGCCGACGGCGTGGCAGCCGGACCAGTTGCCGGCGGGCAGGGCGCCGGCGTCGAGCGCCATGCGCAGCCCGTCCCCGGTGTTGAAGCGGCTGCCGCGCACCTTGGCAAGGTCCCATCCCGGGCCGAGATAGCGGGTGCGCCATTCGGTATTGGCTTCGAAACCGCCGGCGGCGAGCACCACTGCGCCGGCGGTCAGGGTCTGCACTTGTCCGCCGCAGCGGATGCGCACCCCGGCAGCGCGCGGTCCATCCATGATGAGGTCTGTGGCGCGGGCGCCATAGCGTATGTCCACGCCGCTGCGGGCGGCGGCGGCGAATTCTGCCTCGACCAGCCCCGGTCCGCCGCCCCAGGCTTCGAGGGTGAGGCCGCCCCAGAAACGATAGCGTCCGTCCACCTTGAACGCCTGGCGGGAATACATGGGCATGAAGCGCACGCCGTTGGCGCGCATCCAGGCAAGGGTGGGGTGGCTCTGACTGACGAGCACTTCCACGAGATCGGGGTTGGCGCGGTATTGGGTGATGCGCGCCATGTCATCGAAGAACTCGTCGGCGGGGTAGGCTCCGAAATCGGTGGTTTCACGTTCCCCGGGTGTAATGTCGGGCGCGAGTTTCAGGATGTCGTCGGGACCGTCGTAGGCCACGCGCATGGCGCCGGCGGTGAAGCGGGTATTGCCGCCGCGCTGGTCTTCCGGCGCACGTTCGAGCACCAGTACGGAAGCGCCGCGCTCACGCGCCGCGAGGGCGGCGCACATGCCGGCATTGCCGGCGCCGACCACGATGACATCGCGGTGCTGCGGGTTGGCGGATTGCGTCATGAATTGTGGGGGCAGGCAGCCTGTTATCCGAACGTTCCGAGCGCGGCACCGCTTATATCACACCGGGAAGATATGGTCGCGTCATTTCGTGCCCGTCAGGGGCAGGGTGGTCATGCGCTGCGGGCGGAGGTCACTCCTGTTCGTCTTCGGTACCGACGGCATTGCGGCCGATCGCCACGTCGCGGTGGACCCAGACGGAGAGAAGCAGACCAAGGCCGATCATGACGGTCAGCATTGCGGTACCGCCATAGGAAATCAACGGCAGGGGCACGCCAACCACGGGTATGACACCGGTGACCATGGCCACGTTGATGAACACATAGAGGAACAGCGTCGTTGTCAGTCCGACTCCAAGAAGGCGGCCGAACTGGCTGCGTGCGCGCAGGGCTATGGCGATGCCGTAGGCGAAGATGAGCAGATAGAGCAGAAGAAGGAAACCGGCGCCGGCAAGGCCGAATTCTTCGGCGAGCATGGTGAAGATGAAGTCGGTCTGGCGTTCGGGCAGGAAGTTCAGATGGCTTTGGGTGCCGGAGAGGAAGCCCTTTCCGAAGAGGCCGCCCGATCCCAGGGCGATCTTCGACTGCATGATGTGATAGCCGGCGCCGAGGGGATCGGTTGACGGGTCGACGAAGGTCAGGACCCGGCGGCGCTGATAGTCGTGGAGCATGTTCCACACGACCGGGGTAGCCCCGGCGGCGGCGGCGCCGACGAGGGCGAATTTCCACCAGCGCACGCCGGCCACGAACATGAGTGCGGTGGCGGCCAGCACCAGCATCATGGATGTTCCCAGGTCGGGTTGGCGCAGTACCAGCAAGGTGGGGAGGGCGATGAGCGCGAGGGGCGGTACGAGCAGCGTCACGCGGCCCACCTCTTCATGGCTGAGGCTGTGAAAATAACGCGCCAGCGCGAGCACCAGGGTGATCTTCATCAGTTCCGACGGCTGCAACTGGATCACCTTGAGATCGACCCAGCGCTGCGCGCCCATGCCGATGCTGCCCATGATCTCGACCGCGATGAGCAGGGCGAGCGTGATGCCATAGAGCGTGTAGGCGTGGCGCATCCAGAAGCGGAGGTCGATGATCGCGGTTGTCAGCATGATGACGAGGCAGACGCCAAAGCGGATGAGCTGGCGCTGGCTCCACAGCCCGAACGAACCGTCGGCAGCCGAATAGAGCATGGCGAAGCCGACGCAGGCGATGGCGATGACGATGACGACCAGCGGCCAGCTGACCTCGCCAACCCGGTCGAACAGCGTCATCTGCCGCTGTTTGAGGTTGCTTCCCAGTGCCATGGCGGCGGGGCTGTTCAGACGTCCTGTAGAGCGGGTTGCGAAGCGATGTCCGAGCGGCGCAGGGCCTCCAGGAGGATGTCCCGTGCGATGGGTATGGCGGCCTTGGAGCCGCCGCCATGTTCCACCACTACAGAAACTGCAAAGCGCGGTGCATGGATCGGCGCGTAGGCGACGAACAGCCCATGGTCGCGGAGCCGCCATGGGCGGTCTTCGTTCTTGACAATACCGGTGAGGCGTTCGGCGCGGGTGATCCGCGCCACCTGGCTGGTGCCGGTCTTGCCGGCCATGGCGCGTTGCGGGTCGTCGATGCGCATGGAGTGGGCAGTGCCCCGCTCCGTGTTCACGGCGCGGTTCAAGCCATCGCGCACGGCTGCCAGAGACGCAGCGGATATGTCGAGCGCCACCGGCTGGGGGGCGGGCCGTTCACGCGGCGCGGCGTTGTTCTTGCGGTGGAGGCGGCGGGTCATGCGCGGCGTCACGGCGCGCGCCCCATCGGCAATGCGAGCGATCATGACCGCGAGCTGCAAGGGGGTGGCGAGAACGAAGCTCTGGCCGATTCCCACCACGGCCGTTTCGCCGCGGTGCCAGCGTTCGTTATATCTGGCCCGCTTCCAGGCGGGGGTCGGCACGAGGCCGCTTTCCTCATTGGGCAGATCGAGCCCCAGATGCACGCCGAGGCCGAGGCGTTTTGCCATGGCGGCGATGCGTTCGATGCCGACTTTCAGGGCGATGTCATAGAAATAAACGTCGCAGCTCTGGGCGATGGCGTCCGCCATACTGAGGGTGCCGTGGCCGCCGCGTTTCCAGCAATGAAAACGCCGATTGCCGATGGTCATGAAGCTGGGGCAGAAGACCCCGTCATCGGGTCCGACGATGCCTGCCTCGAGCGCTGCCAGCGCCACGATCAGCTTGAAGGTGGAGCCTGGCGGATATTCGCCCGTGGTCGCCTTGTTGCGCAGCGGGGCGTAGGGGTTTCTTCTCAGTTCGTTCCACTGCGGAACGGTGAGGCCGCGGGTGAAGGCGTTGGGGTCGTAGGCGGGCGCCGACGCAAGGGTCAACACCTCTCCGGTGGGGATGTCGATGAGTACCGCGGCGGCGCTTTCCTCACCGAGTCTCGCATCGGCGAACTTTTGCAGTTCGAGGTCTATGGTGAGGCTGATGTCGTGTCCGGGGGCGCCTTCCCGCCGCGACAATTCCCGTATCACGCGGCCATGGGCATTGACTTCCACATGCAGGTTGCCGGCGCTGCCGCGCAGCGCGGAGTCGTGTATTTTCTCGATGCCGTTCTTGCCGATGGGAAAGTCCGGCAGGTTGAAGAGTGGTTCCTCGGTCCTTTGTTTTTCCGTTTCGGAGACCGCGGCGACATAGCCCAGTATGTGGGCAAGCGCCGATCCGTGAGGGTAATAGCGCGTCGGCCGGGCGTCGATGGATATGCCGGGCAGGGAGGCGTTGTTCACCTTGATGGTAGCGACCTGTTCCCAGTCCAGATGTTCACGGATTACGACAGGGGTAAACGGCGTCTGGCGGCGGGCGTCGCGCAGGATCCGCTTGCGCTCCTGTTCGTCGAGAGTGACCCAGCGGGAAACGGCTTCGAGTGTGTTTTCGGCATTGCCGACTGCTTCCGGCACGAGGATCAGGCAGTAGTTCCGGCGGTTCTGGACCAGTTCGGTTCCGGAGCGGTCGAGGATGCGGCCGCGGGTCGGAGCGAGCAGCCTCATGCTGATGCGGTTTTCCTCGGCGAGGACGTGATATTTTTCGGCGTTCACGACCTGCAGGTAGTAAAGGCGGGCGCCGAGAATCGACATCAGCCCCAGCTTGCCCGCCGCGAGCACGGCGGTGCGCCGGGTGAACACCTTGCGGCGGTGGATTTCCTGCCGGTTCATCGGGCACGGGCGCGCGCCGGGATTACCCCTTCCCGCTGCAATATTGCGAACAGCCAGGAGACAACGGGGTAGCAGGCGACCGTGAGGCAGAGTTGCACCACGGAGTGGGCCGACGGCACGACGCCGAGATACAGGAGAGAGGCAAGCAGCCATGCAAGGGCAGTGGCAAGCACGCCGAGCAACGCAAATCCGAACCAGACTGCGGGCATGGTCTTGTCAGAGAAAAAACGCCGCTGGTTGCGTCCGACGGCGGATATTGCGAGCAGGATGATGGCGCTCATGCCCAGCGGTGCGCCGGCGAGGGAGTCATGAAGCAATCCGATGAGGAAGACCATGCTGCGAGGCAGGAGGTCAGGGCGATAGACGGACCAGTAGAACACGGCGATGGCAGGCAGGAACGGCATGACCTGGCCGAAACCCGGCGGCCCGAGCGGCATGGCCGCGATGAGGACGAGGAGCACGGCAAGGCCGGCGGGGAGCGCCATGCGCAGGCGTTCATCGAGGCGATGCAGCAGCAGTTCGTCGATCATTGCGCAGCGGGCGCTCCGCCCCCGGCTTCATCGGCCGGCTCATTATCGGCGGTGGCCGGCGGGGTTTCCGGAACGGGTTCGAGGCGGAGCGGCTCCCAATCGAGGAGACGGACATATTCGACGCGCCCGGGGTCGACGACCGGGCGCACCTGGACGACGTTGCCGGATACGCTGGCCACGGTTCCGACCGGCAGGCCGGGAGGCAGCACACCGCCGTCGCCGGAGGTGACGACACGCTCGCCGACCACGATGCGGGCGTCGTCGTCGAGGAATTCGAGATGGTTGATGTTGCTGTTGTCGCCGGCGAGGATGGCGCGATAGCCTGCGGGTTCGAGCATCACCGGGATGCGGGAATTGAAATCGGTGAGCAGAAGGATGCGCGCGGCGTTGCGCCCGGCTTCGACCACATGTCCGACGAGGCCGGCGCCGGTGACGGCGGCCTGGCCTTTCTTGACGCCGTCAACAGCGCCGGCATTGACAAGCATCGTGCGGACGAACGGACTGCCGGAGTCGCCGACGACGCGGCCGGTGACGAAAACGGGTTCGGTTTCGGGATCGAAATTCAGCAGTTTGCGAAGGTCTTCGTTTTCATTGTTCAGGCCGTGCGCGACAACAGCCCAGCGCTCCAGCCGTTCCGCCTTCTCGCGCAGGCGCGCGTTTTCTGCGCGCAAGTCGAGAAGGGCCGACATTTCAGCCGCCATGTCGTTCACGCTTTCGATGGGGCGCGAGAGGGCGTCGAGTACCGGCGCAGCCAGGTCGATGATGGTGATACGCAAGGCCCGCGCAGCCTCCACTTCTGCCCGGTCCATGATCATGAGGCCGGCAGCGGCGCTGAAAAGCACGAGAAAGCCAAAGCGCTGAAGCAGCGGCCGGATGGGCAGGGCGGCCGGCAAGTGACGACCGGGCTGGCGCCTCACCGTCTATGCTCCCCGCTGTTCTTGCGCATGGCCGTGCGGTTGTTTTGTGGTTGCATTGCAGACCGGTTCTAGTAGGCGCTGTGGAGCACGCTTTTCAGCGTGTGCATGTCTTCCAGTGCGCGGCCGGTTCCGAGCGCCACGCAGGTGAGGGCTTCTTCGGCGAGGGAGACGGGCAGGCCGGTGGCTTGGCGCAGCACCATGTCGAGATTATTCAGCAGTGCGCCGCCGCCGGTGACCATGATGCCCTTGTCAACGATGTCGGCTGCCAGTTCGGGCGGTGTGTTTTCCAGTGCGGTCTTGACGGTTTCGATGATCTGGCTGACGGGTTCGGCAATGCTTTCGGCGATCTGCCGTTCGCTGATGACGATCTCCTTCGGCACGCCGTTCATGAGGTCGCGGCCCTTGATTTCGACCATTTTGCCTTCGCCGTCGTCCGGCGGCGCGGCGCTGCCGATGGCGAGTTTGATCTTTTCGGCCGAGGCTTCGCCGATGAGCAGATTATGGTTGCGGCGGATATAGGCGATGATGGCCTCGTCCATCTTGTCGCCGCCGACGCGCACGGATTTGGCGTAGACGATGCCGCCGAGCGAGAGCACGGCGACTTCCGTGGTGCCGCCGCCGACATCGACAACCAGCGACCCCGAGGCTTCGGTGACGGGGAGGCCGGCGCCGATGGCGGCGGCCATGGGTTCCTCGATGAGGAAGACGCGCCGGGCGCCGGCGCTTTCCGCTGACTCCTGAATGGCGCGCTGTTCGACGGCGGTGGAGCCGGAGGGGACGCAAACGATGACCTGGGGATGGGCGAAGCTGCGCCGGTTGTGCACTTTCTTGATGAAATACTTGATCATCTCTTCGGCGACTTCGAAGTCCGCAATGACGCCATCCCGCAGGGGGCGTATGGCCTCGATATTTGCCGGTGTGCGGCCCAGCATGTCCTTGGCTTCACGCCCGACCGCCAGCACCTGTTTGCGCCCCTGCCGCTCGATGATGGCGACGACGGAGGGCTCGTTCAGCACGATACCGCGGTTGGCCACATAGACCAGAGTATTCGCGGTACCCAGATCTATGGCCATGTTCGAGGACATCATGCCCATAATTCGTTGCATCATGGCGCCGTTCTCCGCTCCCCTCCGTTCAACTGCACATCAGGTCCGGGTCAATGCCACAGCCAAGCGGGACCAAGCGCCCGGCCGTCGGCGCTTCATTTATGCATATAGCGCAGCCGGCACGGATTTCTCGCGCTTTACCAGCAATTTGTTCAACGCTGCCAGATAGGCCCTGGCACTTGCCACCATGGTGTCGGTATCGGCGTCCTGGCCGACCACCGAACGACCCTTTTCCTCCAGCCGTACCGACACTTCCGCCTGCGCGTCCGTGCCCTCGGTAACGGCGCTGATCTGGAAGAGCTGCAGGCTGGCCTCGTGGGGGAACAGGGCCCCGATGGCCTTGAACACCGCATCCACAGGTCCGTCACCTTCAGCAGTCGTCTGCGACAACTGGCCGTCAATTTCCAGTGACAACGCCGCCTGCGGGCGCACGCCGGTGCCGCAATAGACGGACAGGGAAGCCAGCTTGATGCGGTCGTGGCGGCGCGATACGGCACCATCGACCAGTGCGATCAAGTCGTCGTCGAAGACGTCTTTCTTTTTGTCTGCGAGTTCCTTGAAGCGCCGGAATGAGTCGTTCAGGGCATTGTCGCCCAACTCATAGCCCAGTTCGCGCAGCTTGCGGCGGAAGGCGTGGCGGCCCGAATGCTTGCCCATGACAAGCGTGGATTTGGTCAGGCCGACCGACTCCGGGGTCATGATTTCGTAAGTGCCGGAATGTTTCAGCATGCCGTCCTGATGAATGCCGGCCTCATGAGCGAAAGCGTTGGCGCCGACGATGGCCTTGTTGGGCTGCACGGCAAAGCCGGTGACGGCGGAGACCAGCCGCGACGCGCGCATGATATTTTCGGTGCGGATGGCGGTGCGGTAGGGGAACAGGTCGTTGCGCGTGCGGATCGCCATGATGATTTCTTCCATGGAGGCGTTTCCGGCGCGCTCGCCGAGGCCGTTTACGGTGCATTCGATCTGGCGGGCGCCTGCGGTGACGGCAGCCAGCGAGTTGGCGACGGCCAGCCCGAGGTCGTTATGGCAGTGCACGGACAGCACGGCGCGGTCGATGTTGGGCACGCGGTTGCGCAGCATGGCGATGAGGGCAGCGAATTCGTCCGGCGCGGTATAGCCCACCGTGTCGGGGATGTTGATGGTGCCGGCGCCGGCCTTGATGGCGCTTTCGATGGTGCGGCAGAGGAAGTCCGGCTCGGTCCGGGTGCCGTCTTCCGGGCTCCATTCCACGTCGTCGCACAGGTTTCGCGCGAGGGTGACGCTGTCGATGACGGCCTGGTGGACGTCGTCCGGGTCCATGTCCAGTTTGTGCTTCATATGGAGCGGACTGGTGGAAATGAATGTGTGGATGCGTTTGCGGCGGGCGGGTTGCAGCGCCTCGGCGGCGCGCTCGATGTCCTGGCGGCCGGAGCGGGCGAGCGAACAGACCACTGATTCGGTAATGATCTTCGAGACTTCGCGGACTGCTTCGAAGTCGCCGTTGGAGGCGATGGCGAAACCGGCTTCGACGATATCGACGCCCATGGTTTCGAGCAGCTGGGCGATTTCCAGTTTTTCTTCGAGTGTCATGGAGGCGCCGGGAGATTGTTCGCCGTCGCGCATGGTGGTGTCGAATATCTTTACGTGTTCGCGGTCATCGACCGGAGTGGTCATGGTTCGGTTCTCCAGAGGCGAGACAAGGGATTGAGTCCTATCGGCTGAAGCCCCCCTGAAGGCGCGTTGCGGGCGCGTTCAGGGGGCGAATAAGTCGCAACTTCGCCCACAGCTCGCCGGCGTCTGGCGACGGCGCGTCGGCAAGAAGCCTGCCGTGGCTGCGACCATGCTTCACCATGTTGATGCAACTCCTTGAGCCCCCGATTGCTTTGCCAAGAGTAGGCGAATTATTGGGGCGCTGCAACACTGAAGCCGGGAGTAAAACAGTAATTTACCGGCCTTTGGCGTGATCCGAAGGGAACAAACGGCGGTAATGGCGGCGGTCTGCTCGACAGAATAATCAGCCTCTGCTATGAGGCGGCGTGGCGGGGCGCATAGCTCAGTTGGTAGAGCAGCTGACTCTTAATCAGCGGGTCCAAGGTTCGAGTCCTTGTGCGCCCACCACCGGACCGGCGCGGCGCCGGGACTGCGGGGTGTGCAGAAAGTGCTCCGCGCCGGCGGTGAAGGACTGGATTTCGCAAGTTGCAAGCGCTATGTAACGCGCCGGCGGCTGATCCCCGGTAGCTCAGTTGGTAGAGCGGGTGGCTGTTAACCACCATGTCGCTGGTTCGAGTCCGGCCCGGGGAGCCACCGCCTAACGGTTTGACGAAGAGGGTTCGAACGCGGTTGCGCGTTCGTCCGGAACGGTTTTCGCGAGTTCGCTGGCCGGGTCGCCGGCGACGCGTGTGTGCCGCAGGCTGCGCGGTTGGGTGCGGTTATAAGGCCGGGCGCGGTGCAGCACGCAGCGATTGTCCCAGATTACCAGGTCGCCTGGCTGCCAGCGATGCTGGAGGGTGCGCGGCGGACGGCACGCGCGGTCGGTGAGATCGTCAAGCAGCGCCCGGGCATCCGAATCACTCATGCCGGGAATGCGATAGGCATGGCGGCCTATGAACAGCGACTTGCGCCCGGTCACCGGATGGGTCTTTACCAGCGGCCGCACCGGCGCCCCCTTGGTGTGATAGCCGTAGCCTGAGCCCGTCTTGATCTCGTAACCGATCTTCGCTTGCGATTGATAAATCGAATGGCAGGCGGATAGCTTCGCAACGCGATCCCTGGTGGCATCGTCCAGTTCGTCCCAGGCGGCGCGCATGTCCGCCCACTCGGTCTCGCCGCCCTCCGGGGGAATGACAAGGGCGGACAGCACCGACGCCTTTGCCGCCAGCGGCATATAGGAACTGTCAGTGTGCCAGCCTTCATTGCCGTGCAGTATCTTGTAGTAGAGTTCGTCGGGGGCAAGGGTCGTGCCGTCGTCTTTCTCATTGCTGATCGAGACGGCCTTTTCGTTGTTTCCGGGGCGCAGCAGTTCTATGTCGCCGAAGCGGGCGGCGAAGGCGATCTGGTCTTCTTCGCCGAGATGCTGGCCGGGGAAAATGAGGACGGCGTATTGGTGGAATGCTTCCTCCACGCAGCGCCAGGATTCATCGGTCAGCGATGCAAGGTCTATGTCGGTGACGATGGCGCCCAGCGTGGCGTCGGTGGGAGTCACGGCGGGCATCCCGTTCGGCGGCATGACGGTCCCCTCCTCGTTCTGTCAAAAGCAAACCCGGCGGGCGCCCGAACGGGCAGCCAAGGTCGAGAATGCCATGAGCGCGCGCGGACTGGCAAGCTCGTGCCGGACGCGGCGATCCATGCCCTGGCGGGGTCGAACATCGACGCAACCATGATGTGTTGTTATCACTGCGCATCGGTTGCAGAAAGCCGCAATCGGTGCCATAGTGCGAGGACGGGCGGGTGTGGAATCCCCGTTTCGGCCCGTCTGTGACTACCTAAACAAGTGATACGGGAACTGTCACAATTGAGGGAGGAGGGGTCATGAAAGTGACCAGACTGGCAGGTTTAATGGCTGCTGCGTCGGTTCTGGCGCTGGGAGGCGGCGCGGCGGTGGCAGATGTTTCCGACGCCGACCTCGCGCGGCCGGCGGGCGGTGACTGGCTGCACGCCAACGGAAGCTGGGACGGCACCCGCTACAGCACGCTGAACCAGATCAACGACGGCAATGCGGGCGGTCTCGGCGTCAAGTGGATTTACTCGGTCGGCGGCGAGACCGACATGCAGGCCACGCCGCTGGAGCATGACGGCATGATTTTCGTGCCGCAGGACAATGCGGTGCATGCCGTGAATGCGGCCACCGGCGTTCGCATGTGGAAGTATGAATGGGAGCTGCCGGAAGACTGGGGCGGACAGTTCGTGCCGTTCTTCACCGGCAAGCATCGCGGCCTCGCGATTTCCGGGCAGAACATCTATTTCCTGTCCAACGAGTGCACGCTGATCGCACTGAACTATCGTTCCGGCGAGGAGGTATTTGCGCACAAGATCGATCGGCCGTATCCGAAGGATTTTGAAAAGGCCGCTGACTCGAACGGCTATTTCTGCACGGTCGGCCCGCTGGCCATTCCCGGCCAGATCATCGTGCCGATGAACGCCACCGACACGGGCGGTTTGCAGGGTTATGTGCATGGTCATGATCCGGAAACTGGCGAGCAGCTTTATGCCGCGAACATGATCCCCGGGCCGGACGAGCCGGGCGGTGACACATGGCCGGGCGACAGCCGCATCTATGGCGGCGCCGGGCCGTGGATCATCGGCAGCTGGGACGCCGAGCTCCAGCTCTACTACACTGGCACGGCGAACGCCTATCCGTGGAACCCCTACACCGAGCGTGACGGCGCCGGTGCGGGCGGCCAGCGGAACGAAGGTGCCGCGGCAGTCGTGGCGGTAGATACCGACGCCGGCAATGTCGCATGGCGCTACACTGTGGTGCCGGGCGACCCGTGGGATTACGATACGATGAACACGCCGATGCTGGCGACGATTGACGGTGTTCGCACGGTCATTCAACCCAACAAGACCGGCTTCACCCACTATCTCGATGCCGCGACCGGGCAATTCCTGCAAGCGCCCGCCCATGCGGACCGCATCAACTGGGCAAAGGGCTACAACCCCGACGGCACTCCGATCTGGGATCATCCGATTCCGCCGGAGGGCGAGAGCGTAGTGATCTGGCCGAGCCTGCTCGGTTCGGTGAACATGTCGCCGGCAGCAATCAACCCGGATACGGGTCTGGTCTATCTGCCGCGGCGTGAAAACAGCATGACCTACTCGTTCGAGAAGGTTCAGATCACCAGCAACGTGCGGAATCTGGGTAGTGTGTTCGAGATCAATGCCGGCGGTTCGCAGGTCAACTCGGCGCATGATCTGGCATCCGGCGACGAAGTCTGGCGGGTTGAGATCTCCAAGGACGGCGATGCCGGCGGCATGCTGACCACGGCGGGCAATCTGACCATCTTCGGGAGCCAGGGTGGTGTGGTGTATGTCACCAACGCCTCCACCGGTGACGTGCTCTATCAGTTCAACAGCGGGACTGCATCGCACTCCGGCGCCATCACCTATACGGTGGGCGGGACGCAGCAGATCACCTTTGCTCTTGGTGGCCTGCCGCAGTTCGGCTCGGCGCCGGATGACAACCCGGTCAACCATGGCAGCATGCTGCTGACGCTTGGCCTCTAGGTTCCGACACGCGGCAGCGGTTGCAATCAGCGGCGGGGTGGCGCATAGTCGCGCCACCCCGTTTTCTTTTCCATTTCAGCAAAATGAGGCGTAAAGATGGGCGGAAAGGTCTTTCGGCTGAGTGGTCTGGCGCTTCCGGCGATAATTGTCGGGGCGGCACTGGTCGTATTCTCTCCGGCACAGGCGATGGATGAGGGAAGCCGGTCATCCAACCCGCTATCCGGCGATGCGGAGGCGGAAACGGAGGGACGGACCGCCTATCGCGCAAACTGTGCCTTTTGTCACGGCATGAGCGCCGACGGACGCGGGCGCGGCATGCCGAATGCCGCCGATCTGCGCAAGTTCAAGCGGGGTTATTCGCGCTTTGTCCAGATCGTCAAGGAAGGCTTCAGGACCATGCCGCCCTGGGGCAGCATGGGCGAGATTTCCGACGAAACCATCGCTCAAATCGGCGCCTATCTCGAAACGGTAGGGACGCGCCGCGCCAACTGGAAGGACCCGTCGGACCCGCAGTCAGGGCCGTCATCGCCCAAGGAATACGAAATCCATCTCGGCCACATTCTCACCGGCTGGCATGACACGCCGGGCGCGGTCGGGCTTGTTACGACGCTTGAGGAAGAGCTGGATATCGCCACGGCGCATGCCGGCTATGCGGTGACAGATCTGGAAGACCTCGACAATATGCGCTTCCACACCGACCATGTGCGCCATGCGGTCAACCCTGCCTCGGCGCATGCGGGCCAGGGCCCGGGGCTTGGCTACGGCCTGGTTCGTGCGGCGCAGGGCGTGCGCGATCATCTTGGTTACGCCGCCGGCTCGGCAGATGCATCGGAAAGCATGAAACTGCACGCGCAGCATGTGGATGCCGCCGTCGGTAATGTGTTGTTCTGGGCCGGCAAGATTCTCGACAAGGGCGGCTTGATCATCGGCGGCGCCTCGCCGATCGTGTCATCCTTCTTTGCCGAGGAAATTGTCGAGCATCTGGAGTGGATCAGGAACGGGCGTGATGCGAATGGTGACGGGGTCATCAGTTGGGAAGAGGGCGAAGGCGGCCTGGCGCAGATGAAGGCGCATCTTTCCTATATCGAATAGGACCGACGCACCGGGGTATGGCGCGCAACTCATGACGGGAAGGGGATAATGTTTCGGACACCGAGACTGCTCGCGCTGTGCGCGGTCCTTGCTGCGGTGTGTTCCTTGCCGGCCGCGGCAATGCTGCCGGGGAGCGCGCCGCCCGCGCCGGGAGCGGAAACCGAGGATACTGCGCCCGCATGGCGTCAGGATTCAAACCGTGTGGTGACGGAGGCTGCCCACTGGAAATGGCGGCTGGTTTTCGTCGAGCGACAGGGCGACTTGCTGACCATCGGTCTGAGATACCGCAATGGCGCGTCGACGGGGCGCTCGATCTATCTTGCCACCGACTACAAGGACGAAGTGGCGCTGATCGATCAGGCAAGCGGCGCGCGCTACGGCCTGATCACCACGGAAGGGATCACCGGCGATATCGTGGCGGTTGATCGAAAGAAATCAAAAAGCGCCAGTTTCACCTTCCCTTACCCTGACGGCGCGGAGGCAGTAACTTTCGTGTCCAGATGGGTTTCAATGGCGATGGCCGGGGCGGGTCGGTCCGTGACGGTGGAGGTGCCGATAGCGCTGCCAGCGGAATAGTGCGGCATCCGTCCGCCCGCTGGTTTCGCCGTGTTGCGGCTGCCCTCGGCATGGGGGCGTCTGCGGCGGGCGCGGTGGAGGTGACCCCCGAAGGCGATTTCATTTTCGATATCAGCAAGCCGCGAGACATGCGCGAGGTCGGCACGCTCTCCGGCATCACGATCAAGAACGATCTGCCGCCGCGTATCGGGCATATCGAGTGCGGACGCTGGGCGCGGCGTTTCGATGTGTATCCGTATGAGGCCGTGGTGTCGGGGTCGCTGCCCGGGAGACCGACGCGGGTGTGGATTTGTGCAGGACAGGCCGATAACGAGGTGCTGTCGAAGCATTATTGCCAGCAGATGGGCATGCATTATGTCGGCCACGAAGGGTCGGTGGTGACCTGCCGTTTCAAGAAGGAAGTGTAAGGTTTTACCGACAGCAGGTGGAGAAAGGGCAAGGAGAACGGGTGCGATGTCGTGGTTGTGGCGTTTTTTCGGGCGGTTCCCGAGAGTAATTTCAGGTCTCATCCTCGCTGGTTTCGTGGCCGGGTTGTGGTATGTGACCGACTATGTGGAGAATGTGATCAAGCCGCGCGAAGCGGAAGCGCGCCTGGACCGCATTCATGGTGAGATCGCGCGGGCCGACGCCATGTTCAACCGCGAGAAATATGACATCGCGATTACCGAATATGACTATGCGCTGACCAGCTTCGCGAGCGAACTCACCCCGCCGGAAATCGCGCGGATGCATCATCAGACTGCCGTGAGCCATGTCCGTCTCGGCGAAAAGCAGGAAGAGGCATCGCATCTGGAGAAGGGGATAGCGGCGTTCGAGCAGGCACTTGCACTGCGCAGCGTATCGGACGACAAGGCCGGGCATATCGAGACGCGCCACCATATGGGCGATGCCTGGCGCACCCTTGCCCATATGCGAAGCGACCCCGAACCGCTGCAGCACGCCGCGGCAGCATACCAAGCGGTGCTGGACCTTTCAGGCGGTGATGACGGGGAGGGCAGCGCAGTCCGGCGCGCCGAGGCGCTGCGGGCAGTCGCCAATGTTCAACGCGACCGCTTCGTGATCGGCGGCGATGAGGATGCGCTGGATGCGGCTTTCACCCTCTATGACGACGCACTGGCGGCGGCGAATCCCGATAAATGGCCCAAGGTGCGGGGTGAGACGCTGATCGAACTGGGTTTGGCGTGGGTGCAGGAAGCGGAACGCGGCTACCGGACACGCCATCTGAACAAGGCGGTGGAAACACTCGAGTCAGCGAAACGCTGGCTGCGGGTTGAAGCGTATCCCCATGAACACGCGCTTTTGCACAAGCATATCGGCGATACCTATATGCTTCTGGCGCAGACGAAGCCGCGGCGGCGGACCGAGCGGTCCTCGCATCAGCAGCATGTCATCCGCTGGCAGAACCGCGCTGAACTGGCCTACAAGATCGCTCGCAGCTTCGGCTTCAACCCGGCGCAGGCCAATCTGGTTCCCGGCCGTCCGTCCCTGGTTGGACAACCGGAAGAGGAAGACAAGACGGAGGGGTAGCGTTTCCCGTCCCCTCCGGTTGGCGGTTCGTTGAGCTGCTACCGGTGGTCGATCCCCTGGCACCGGGACAGCGCCTCTTTGTCGCGCCCTTCCCGAATTATACGCTTGATTGTACTGACTCGTGATTGTTGAGCCTTCGGCGATGTACCTCGCAGGTCGGGATCACACCGCAGGAGATCACCAACATCGAAGGAATCTCCGTGCCTGACCGCGATATGGTAGCAGTTCCTGAAGCACCGCTTCCCGACTGACTGCAACAGGCGGTTCAGGTCGCTGGACGGTCGCGTTCGCCGAATTATATTTCCTCCCGCCGAGGGTCAGGCCGCCGCAGACATCTGCGGCGGCCGGCTATCGACGCAACCCTCGATAGTGCGTGTCTCGTGCGATGGCCCGACGCCGCATCGATGCGTGGCGACGGCTCGCGGCTCAGGCTGCTGCGACTTCCACCAGCGTGTCCGAGAAGGTGGGGGCGTTGCCGTAGTCGGCGAAGGCCGGCGGGTTGATGGCGTTCACAGTGTAGCCGTTGCGGCTGCCCCTGGCCCAATAGCCCATGGGCGCAACGATGACTCCCCGGCGCGCATCCTCGGTGACCTGCGCCACGGCGTGAAAGTGGCCGCGGTCGTTGAAGACGCGGATTTCGCTGCCGTCGGCAATACCGCGCGCGCCGGCGTCCGCGGGATGGATCATCACCATCTGCTCGCCGGCCTGACGGAGCTGGGTGCGCAAATTGCCGTAGGAGGAGTTCAGGAAGGCATGGCTCTTGGGTGAAATCATGTTGAGCGGGTAGCGTTCGGCCAAGGTAGGGTTGGTTTCGGCAGCTTCGTTCTGGGGAACGAAATCCGGCAGGGAATCGAGCGTCTCGCCCGGCTGGTCCGCCATATACCCCTGACGGAACAGCGGCAACACCATATTTCCGCCGGCGGCCATGGAAGACTTGAATTCGACCTTGCCGGACGGGGTCGGGAAATTGCCTTCGCGGTGCGGTACATAGTCATCCGGTGAACCGACATTGAGGCGCGCGTAACCGGTCTTGCGGAGTCCGGCGAGGTCGATCCCCTCCAATACCGGATTGGTCCAGTCCAGCGCGTCGATAGCCATTTGCTCGTCGGTGCGGTCCCAATAGGGGTCGTTGAACCCCATGGCGCGGGCAAGGCGGCGGAACAATTCGGTGTTGGGTACGGCCTCGCCGCGCGGCGCGATGGCCGGTTCATTCAGTGTCAGATAGAGATGGCCCCAGGAGAACATGAGATCGAACTGTTCAAGCTGGGTGGTCGCCGGCAGCACGATGTCGGCATAGCGCGCCGTGTCAGTGATGAAATGCTCGCTCACGACGGTGAACAGGTCCTCACGGGAGAGTCCGCGCAGAATTTTCTCCTGTTCCGGCGCGACGACTGCCGGGTTCGAGTTGTAGACGAAGAGGGATGAGATTTTCCGGTCGAGTTCGCCGGTCAGCGCCGGTCCCAGGCGCCATTGATTGAGGACGGGCGTGCCTTCGGGGATCCAGTCGGGCCGGCTGAGATCGTCCCATTTCATGGGGAAGGCCCAGATCGGCATATGCAGAATCCCGCCGCCGCACTTGCGCCAGGACCCTGTCAGCGCCGGCAGGCAGGCCATGGCGCGCACGGCATTGCCGCCCGAGGCGTTGCGTTCGATAGCGACGCCCATGCGGATCACTGACGGCTGTTTGGTGGCAAATTCGCGCGCCAGGGTCCGGACATCCTCGGTGGAGAGGCCGGTGATGGCTGCCACCCTGTCCGGGTTGAAGCCGGCGGCGCGGCTCTTCAGGTCTTCATAGCCGACGGTGTATTTCTCCACATAGTCATGGTCCACAAGGTCCTCGGCGATGATGACGTGGATCATGCCGAGCGCCAGCGCGGCGTCGGTTCCGGGCCTGATGGCGAGATGCCAGTCGGCTTGCTTCGCGGTGCGGGTGGCGACCGGATCGATCACCACCACCTTTGCGCCGCGGCGCTGCGCCTCTGCGATGAACGGCCAATGATGCAGGTTGTTGCTGATGGTGTTGATCGCCCACAGCACGATGTACCGCGAATGGACGAAACTTTCCGGGTCGACGGCAGGGGTCGGGCCGCATGTCATGAAGAATGCGGTGATAGCGGCGGAGTCGCAGAAGGTGCGTTCGGACACTGTTGCGCCGAGCTTGTTGAAGAAGGCGTCGCCGGCGTTCAGTCCGTTGAGGATGCCCTCGGTGCCGAGATAGCTGTAGGGCAGGATGGCCGCGGCGCCGTCGCGGTCGATGATGTCCTTCCAGCGGCGGGAGATTTCGTCCAGGGCTTCGTCCCAACCGATCGGCGCAAACTCGCCGGCGCCCTTCGCGCCGGTGCGTCGCAGGGGAGTCAGTACGCGGTTCTCGCTGTAGACGCGGTTTTCGTAGTCGTTGACCTTGACGCAGAGACCGCCGCGGGTGAACGGGTGGTCCGGATTGCCTCGCACATTGACGATTTCGCCGTCGCGGACGGTGGTCAGCATCGCGCATGTGTCCGGGCAGTCATGCGGACAGGCGCCAAATACGGTTTTTTCGGCCATTTTTCTGCTCCCATTTTCCGGCGCGCCCCGTCGGGCGCAGCACGAATCGCGCCCAGGGCTTGCGCACCTGCCGAACATAACATGGCCAAGGGGCGCCGTTGAACCTGGGGAAAGCGGCGCTGTCCGGGGATGGCGGGCGGACGGTGGGAGTGCGTTCCGGTGGCGGCCTATACGGCGCGCAGGGTTGCGGGGCGTCGTCCTGCGCTGTCGGGTGCGCCGCGCAGCAGTCCGCGGTCGATATCGGCGATACGGCGGCGCCCGGTCAGCGCCATGCAGCGTTTGATCTCCTGGCGCAGCAAGGTCAGCGCCCGCTCGACGCCTGCCTCGCCGCCGGCGCCGAGGCCCCAGACATAGGGGCGACCGACCAGAACGGCCCGCGCGCCGAGTGCCAGAGCCTTGATCACATGGCTGCCGCGCCGCACGCCGCTGTCCAGCAGCACTTCGATGCGGTCGCCGACGGCGTCAACGACAGAACCGAGCTGTTCGATGGACGCGGGCGCGCCGTCCAACTGGCGCCCGCCATGGTTTGACACCACCACCGCGTTGGCGCCGATAGCTGCGGCCCGTTCGGCATTGGCGGGGGAGAGCACCCCCTTGACGACGAACGGGCCGTTCCATTGCTCGACCATCCACGCTGCGTCGCGCCAGGTGATGGACGGGTCGAACTGGTCGGCGACATAGCGCATGACGGAGCGTGCGTTGCGCTGCGCCGCCGGAAAGCGGTGCGCGACATTGGCGACAACCATCGGCGGGCCGGTGAGAAAATTCCACAGCCAGGCGGGATGGCGCAGCACGTCAACGATACTCGCTGGTGTCACACGCGGCGGTATGGAAGCGCCAGTATAGAGATCGCGCTGGCGGTAGCCCGCTACGGGGACGTCGACAGTCAGGCACAGGGCGTGATAGTGCGCGGCCTTGCAGCGCTCGATGAATTCCCGGGTCAGTCCGCGGTCCCGAAAACAGTAGATCTGGAACATCTTGGGACCGTCGGATGCGGCGGCGACTTCTTCCAGCCGCGTGCTGGCGCCGGACGACAGCGAATAGAGCGTTCCGGCACGCGCCGCCGCCTGCGCCGCGGCGCACTCGCCCCCCGGGTGGAACAACCGCGACATACCGGTCGGCGCCAGCATCACGGGGCTGTCGAGCGTCAGGCCGAGCACATTGGTCCGGGTGTCGATCTCGCCGACATCGACCAGTGTGTCGGGCACGAGATGCAGGTCGTCGAAGGCTTGGGTATTGCGCCTCAGCGTCACTTCATCGTCGGCGCCGCCATCCGCGAAATGAAACACGGACGAGGGCAGCCTCCGCCGCGCAAGGCGGCGGAGGTCGCTGATATCGTGGCAGTCGGCAAGGCGCCTTATGCGGCGCGCGGGCAAGGTCATGCGCGGCTGCCGGTTCCCCTATTCCGCTGCCGCCGGCACCGATGGCAGCCCGGCCAGGGCCATGGCGAGTTCGCCCTCTTCATAGTCCTGATCCGTGAGGTTGCCGGCGGCGTAGTCACCATAGGCCTGCATGTCGAAATAGCCGTGACCGCAGAGATTGAACAGGATGGTTCGTCCGGTTCCGGCGGCGCGGCATTTGAGGGCTTCGTCGATGGCGCCCTTGACGGCATGCGTTGCCTCCGGCGCCGGCAAAATGCCTTCCGCACGGGCAAACTGCACGCCGGCCGCGAAGCATTCGGTCTGGTGATAGGCGCGCGCCTCGATGAGGTCCAGATCGTGCAGATGGCTAACCAGGGGCGCCATGCCGTGATAGCGCAGGCCGCCGGCGTGAAAGCCCGGCGGGACGAAAGTTGAGCCCAGCGTGTGCATCTTGACCAGCGGGGTAAGGTGGCCGGTATCGCCGAAGTCATAGGCGAACTTGCCGCGTGTCAGGGAGGGGCAGGCTGCGGGTTCGACGGCGACGACGCGCACATCCGGCCCGCCGCGCAACTGCTCACCGAGGAAGGGGAGGACGAGGCCGGCGAAATTGCTGCCGCCGCCGGTGCAGCCGACGAGAATGTCGGGATAGTTCCCGGCCATTTTCATCTGTTCGATCGCTTCCTGCCCGACCACGGTCTGATGCAACAGCACATGATTGAGGACGCTGCCGAGCGAATATTTGGTATCGTCGCGTCCGGCGGCGACTTCCACCGCTTCCGAGATGGCGATGCCGAGGCTGCCGGTAGAGTCCGGACTTTTTTCCAGTATGGCGCGGCCGGCATTGGTTTCGCTGGACGGGCTGGCGACGCAGCGGGCGCCGAAACTTTCCATCATTGCCTTGCGGTAGGGCTTCTGGTCGAAGCTGATCCGCACCATGTAGACTTCGATTTCGAGTCCGAACAGCGTGCCGGCAAAGGCGAGGGACGACCCCCATTGGCCGGCGCCGGTTTCCGTGGCGATGCGTTTTGTGCCTTCTTCCTTGTTGTAGAAGGCCTGGGCGACGGCAGTGTTGGGCTTGTGGCTGCCGGTGGGGCTGACGCCCTCGTATTTGTAGTATATCTTGGCGGGGGTATCGAGCGCCGCCTCAAGCCGCCGTGCGCGATAGAGCGGGGTGGGGCGCCACTGGCGGTAAATATCCCGCACCGGGTCGGGGATTTCGACCTCGCGCTCAGTGGAGACCTCCTGGCCGATCAAGGCCATGGGAAAGAGCGGCGCGAGATCGGCGGGGCCGATCGGCTGTCCGGTTCCCGGATGCAGGACCGGAGGCAGCGGCTTCGGCAGGTCTGCCTGAATGTTGTACCACGACCGCGGAATCCAGTCCTCGGTCAGCACATATTTGACCGTATCGCCCATATCAGAATTTTCTCCCCGGGTTCTTCAAGGCGCGGGCGCTTGTTCAAGCGTTGTCATTCGGCTTGACGGGCAGGGGCGCCGGCGGGGCTTGCCGCCCTGTTTCGTCAGCTCGCCAGTCATCTTGCAGAACGCCCCTGATCCATTTCAGGTCGTTCTTGACGGTGTTCAACTCGCTCCTGATCGAGCCGCGCTCGCCCTGGACCGAAGCCAACTCACCCTTGACCCATTCGATGTCATTTTGCATCACGGCGATGTCGCTCTTGATATCGACATAGCCGGCTATGACGGTGCCGAGAATGCCCGTGCCACGCATGTTCGAGACTGTCAGAAACTTGGGAACATTCATGGTCGGCCCCGCCGGGAACTCGGCAGAATCTGTCGCCGCCCCCCGGAGTTGTCAAGCCGAAAAGACGCGGGGCGGCCACGATATTGCGCGCTATATGGTGTTCGCGCTTACCACTTGACCTGGGCGCGCAGGGCGTAGATGTCGAACTCTTCCTGGTTCTCGATCCGGGCGCGAATGTAATTGAACTTGAGAGCGATCCAGTTATTCAGCCACCAGTTCAGGCCCAGCGTGTAGTTGGTTTGCTCGCCGCCCATGATGTCCTGGTCGTCGAGATTGGCGTAACTGTAGCGCGCCACGAGTTCGAAAGCGCCCGCGCCTGTGCCGTCGGGGTTGAACGGGTCGGCGGGTTTGACACCGCTCCATGCGGCTTTTTTCATGCTGTAGGGGCGGCCTTCCCCGGTGAGAACCCAGCCTGCCTGGAGATAGTAGGCGTTGAAGGAATATTTGGCATCGGGCGTGTCGAAGCCGAACTGCGTGTATTCCGCGGCGACCCAGGCCGGCTGGAACCAGGCAGCGAATTCGCCACCCACGCCGAAACAATCCGACGCGGTGTGGGCCTTGGTGTCGATCCAGCGGGAGGCGTCGACGCGGAACTCGGGTCGGTCACGGAAGCGGCATTTGCCGTCCAGCGAGGCGGCGTGTTGCTCGTCACCCCAGAGCCTGGTCGGTTCGGGCAAGAGCCAGCCGCTGGCGCCGAGATGCACGCCGCGCCCCTTCTCGTTCATGGGCGCGACGGCGACCCGCCCGGTATAGGCCCATTGCTCCTGTCCGCCCTTGCCGGCATCGACGCTGAGTTTCTCACCGAAGGCGCCGGCGCCGAACCACCACATGCCGCCGCTGGCGACGGCGCTCAGGCCCAGGCGCTTGCCGCCCGCCGGGCCGATGAACAGATTGGTGCTCAGGCTGCGCTCGATGAAGGGAATGTCGTTGGAACTCGTGGGGTATTCGAGCGTCAGGGGCGCCTTGTGCTGGCCGAGGGTGAGGGTGATCGGTTTCAAGCCCTTGTAGGACACGAACGCTGTGTCGATGTCTACGTCGTCCGCTGCGCTGTCGCCGCCGTCGAGGATAATTTCATAGCCCCAGTCCTTCATGATCTCGCCCTTGACGCCGAGGCGGGCGCGGCGCAGGTTGGAACCGTCATTAAGGTCGAGATTGTCCGGCATATCTTCGTTGTAGAAGCCGATATCCCAATGCACGCGGCCGGTGACGGACATGGTGTGGTCGCCGTCGGGCGTGGAGAATGTCGGTGCGGGGCCTTTCATCGACACAGTGCCGCCGCCGGCGCCAGTTTCCGCTGCGCCGGCTGCCGTGGCTGCGGCGGCTTCGTCGACCGCCGCTGCCGCATTGCTTTGGATCTGACGCTCGAGTTGTCTCTGCAACAGATCAATTTTCTGTTCGAGTTCCAGAACTCTGGCGGCGAGATCGTGGGAGTTGTGCGCCGCGGCCGGCAGGGCGCCTGCGGCAGCGAGAATTGCGGCCGAGACGCAGCCCACCGCCGCGGCTTTCAATCCCTTGTTCATCCCATACTTGCCTTATGCTGGTTCGCAACGAAGGTGTTTACCCATGCAACCACCGCCGGTGTCGCAGTACGGTGCAACCCTTTCCCGGTCAGGGTACCGGAGGCGTATTACAATTGGCGCAACGGTTTTATTGCGGTCCTATGATAACCCAGGATGAAACAGGAACACACCCGGCTTCTTCTCGATCCGGGTATCCCGTTCGCGTGAACCGCGCGCGCCGCGCCTTTGTACGCACGAATGGTGGTCGCGAAGTGCTGTCGGTAGTGCAGATGCGGCAGGCTGATGCCCATGCCATCGCTGCCGGAACGGCCGGCATTGTCCTGATGGACCGCGCCGGCGCCACCATTGCACGCGCCGTCCGGCGCCGCTGGACGCCGCGCCCGGTGCTGGTGCTGTGCGGGCCGGGCAATAATGGTGGCGACGGGTTTGCCGCCGCCGTCCGCCTTGCAGCGGAGGGCTGGCCGGTTACGCTTGCACTGGCCGGAGCACGCGAGGGGCTGCGCGGCGATGCGGCGCTCATGGCGGCGCGCTGGGAAGGGGCGATCGAGTCACTCGACCCGGCGCTTGCCGCCCGTCATGCCCTGGTGATCGACGCGTTGTTCGGCGCCGGCCTCTCGCGGCCCGTGAGCAGCGCCGCTGCCGAGACGCTGGATGCGGTGGCAGCAACCGGCATGCCGGTTGCCGCGGTGGATGTGCCGAGCGGCGTTTCCGGCGATACCGGCAAGGTGCTGGGCACTGCGGCGCCGGCTGCGCTGACCGTCACCTTCTGCCGACCCAAGCCGGGCCATATGCTGTTGCCCGGCCGCGCATTATGCGGCGAGATCGATGTGGCCGATATCGGCATCGGCGCCGATAGTGTGGCTGCGGCCGGTCACACGGCCCGCGTCAACGGGCCGGCGCTGTGGCGCGGACGCCTGCCTCTGGCTGCGTCGGATGGGCACAAATACCGACGCGGCCATGCGGTTATTGTGGGCGGTGAGCAGACCACCGGTGCGGCGCGGCTGGCGGCGCGGGCGAGCCTGTGCGCCGGCGCCGGCCTGGTGACGGTCGCCGCGCCGGCGCCGGCATTGCCGGTCTATGAAGCCTCGCTCACCGCGGTGATGACACAGCCGCTTGCGGCATGGCCGGCCCTGCTGGCGGACCCGCGCAAGAATGCGTTTCTTGTCGGCCCCGGAAACGGCGTCACCGGGGAAACGCGTGAACGCAGCCTGGCGGCGCTGGCGGCCGGCAAGGCGGTGGTGCTGGACGCCGATGCACTGTCTGTATTTTCCGATGCCAGGGACGACCTGTATTTGGCAACGCGGGGCAGGCGCTGCATTCTCACACCCCATGACGGGGAATATGCCCGCCTGTTCGGTTTTTCCGGTGACCGGCTCACGCGCGCCCGTGCCGCGGCGGAGGCCTGCGGCGCAGTAGTCCTGCTGAAAGGGCCGGAAACGGTGATTGCGGCGCCGGACGGACGCGCCGTGATCGGCCTGGACGGCCCGCCCGAACTTGCGACCGCCGGCACGGGAGATGTCCTGGCGGGCATCGTGACCGGGCTGTTGGCAGCGGGCGCGCCGCCCTTCGAAGCTGCCTGCACGGCTGCGTGGCTGCATGGTGCGGCTGCACCGCCGGGTCCCGGTCTGATCGCCGAAGACCTTGCCGACCGGCTGCCGGCGGCGCTTGCCGAAGCGGCGCAGCATCCCACTTCGTTCCTTGTTCCGGAGACCTGACATGGCTATGTCGCTGGTTACGGTGGCGGCTGCGCCGCCGATTGCGGTCGTGACGATGAATCGACCCGAAAAACGCAACGCGCTTTCAAAGCAGCTTCGCCGCGAACTGCGTGAGGTTGCGGATACCCTCGATGAACGCGACGACCTTTCCTGTGTGATACTGACCGGCGCCGGGGCAGTGTTTTCAGCCGGTGCGGACCTCTCGGAAGGGGATGCGTTCGGGGCGGGTGTCCCATTGGCGCAAGCGCGCCGGATCGCGCGGTTGGGCGCCGATATGTGCGCCGCCTGGGAGCGCCTGCGTCCGCTCACCATCGCCGCCGTCAACGGTGCTGCGGTCGGCGGCGGCATGTCGCTCGCGGTATCGTGCGATTTTCGCGTGATGGCGCGGGGCGCCTTCTTTCACGCGCCGGAAGTCGATCTGGGGATCAACTTCACCTGGAACAGTCTGCCGCGGATCGGCAATCTGGTGGGGCCGGCGCGCGCCAAGCTGATCGGCGCGCTGGCGCGGTGGATCGACGCCGAGACGGCGCTTGCCTGGGGCCTGTGCGAAAGCGTTGCCGACGACGCCATGGCGGCGGCCCATATTCTGGCGGAGGAAATCTGCGCGCGCCCGCGCGTGGCGCAGCAGATGGTGAAGGAATCGGTAAACCGGCATTTTGCCATGCCGAACTCGGTTTATCTGGACCAGGACCAGATCGTGCTGATGAGCACGCGCCCGGAAACCCGCGAGCATGTGGAAGCGGTGACGACCCGCCTGAAGGCGCAGAGGAAATGAGCGCGGCCCTATCGCCTGAGCGCGCGCGGGTCGAGGGCGTCCTGCAGGCCGTCGCCGAGAAAGTTGAAGGCGATGACGGTGAGGAAGATCGCGCATCCCGGCCAGACGGCCAGCATCGGTGCCTCGTAGATCATTTCCTGCGCGTTGGTGAGCATGTTGCCCCAACTGGCGATGGGGGGCTGGATGCCAAGGCCGAGAAAGCTCAGCACCGATTCCAGCAGGATGATATTTCCCACCGACAGGGTGGTGGCGACGATGATCGGCGAGACGGCATTGGGCAGGATATGCCGGAACATGATGCGCGCACCGCCGGCGCCCTGGCTTTTCGCGGCCAGCACGAACTCGCGTTCGCGCAGGCTGAGCGCTGCCCCGCGTACCAGCCGCGCGACGGTTGTCCAGCCGACCAGCGCGATGATGATCACGATGCGGTAGAGCGAGATTTCGGGCGCCGCGGCGAGATCGCCCGGCAGCCCCAGTTTTTGCAGGTCGATCGCCGCGAGCACGATAAGCAGCGGCAGCAGCGGCAGGGCGATGACGGTATCGGTGAGGCGCATCAGCAGCGCATCGAGCCAGCCCCCGTAATAACCTGCGGCAAGGCCCACCACAGTGCCGATGACGGCGGCAATGACGGCGGTTGACAGTCCTACCAGGAGTGAGATGCGCCCGCCATAGAGCAGCCGCAGCGCCACATCGCGCCCGATTTCATCCGTGCCAAGGGGGTGTACGCCGGAAGGCGGTGCGTAACGTGCGAGCAGGTTGACGTCGTTCGGCCCCAGGTCCAGCCATGCGGCGGCAAGCGGCGCCGCTAGCGCCAGCAGCCCCAGCCCCACCAGCACAAGGCCGCTCAATACCGCCATGCGGTGTTCCACAAACCTTGTCAGGGTGAGACGGAACAGCGAGCGGCGGCGCGTCATCGCTGCTGTCTCACCGGTAACTCACGCGCGGATCGAGCCACGCATAGCACAGGTCCGCAAGCAGATTGCCGATCAGCACCAGTGCAGTCGCGAACAACAGGCTGACCAGCGCCATATTGTAGTCATTGCCCATGATCGAGTCGTAGATCAGCTTTCCCATGCCGAGATAGCCGAACATGGTTTCGGTGATCAGGGCGCCGGAAAACAGTGTTCCGAAACCGAGCGCGAGGATCGTCACGACCGGGATCATGGCGTTGCGCAGCGCATGGCGGATGACAATGCGGGCGCGCCGCGCGCCCTTCGCGCGGGCGGTGCGGATATAGTCCTGGCGCAGCACTTCCATCATCGAGGCACGGACAAAGCGCGTGAGACCGCCGATGCTGGCGACGCTGAGCGCGATGATCGGCAGGACCAGATAACGCGCCTGTTCCCACATGCCGCCATCGCCGTCCAACGCACCCATGCCGCCGGCCGGCAGCCAGCCCAGTTCCACGGCAAACAGCATGATGAGCAGCAGCGCCAGCCAGAATACCGGCACTGAAATGCCCGCCAGGGCAGTGAAATTCACCGCATAGTCGGTGAGGGAATAGGGCCGCAGAGCAGAAATCACGCCGATGGGGACGGCAAGAACCAGCGACAACAGCAGGGTCAGTCCCATCAGCACCAGGGTATTGCCGAGGCGCGGGGCCAGTACTTCCAGCACCGGCCGGTTATGGATGCGCGAATAGCCGAAATCGCCGGCCGCGGCGGCGGAAAGCCAGTTGCCGTAGCGTTCCAGTAGCGGCTTGTCGAGGCCGTACAGCGCCTTCAACCGCACGGCGTCTTCGGGCGTCAGATTGGGGTCGGACTGCACCATGATGTCGATGGGGTCGCCGGGCATCAGCGCCATCAGGCCGTAGATAGCGAACGACATCAGGATCAGCACCACCAGCGATTGCACCAGGCGGCCAGCGACATAGCGGGTCATGGCACGACCGGATGGTGGCAGGCGACGGCATGGCCCGGCGCTATCGTCTCGAGGGTTGGCGCGGTGCGCCGGCACAGGCTGTCGGCCTTTGGGCAGCGCGGATGGAAAGCGCAGCCTGCGGGCGGCTCCAGCGGGTTCGGCGCTTCCCCCTGCAAGGCGCGCCCGCGGCGGCGGCTGCGGCCCGGTTCGGGGACAGCGGCGCGCAAGGCGAGGGTATAGGGGTGCCGGGGCGCTGCAAACAGTTCGGCGCGCCTCGCGGATTCCACGATGCGACCGAGATACATGACAGCAACGCGGTCGGCGACGAATTCCACCACCGCCAGATCGTGAGTGATGAACAGCCAGGCGATGCCGCGCGCCGCCTGGAGGTCGCGCAGCAGATTCAATATCTGGCTCTGGATCGACACATCGAGCGCGGAGACGGGTTCGTCGGCGATGATCACCGCCGGTTCCAACGCCAAGGCGCGGGCGATACCGATGCGCTGCCGCTGGCCGCCCGAAAATTCGTGCGGGTAGCGGTCAAGCTGCGTGTCCGACAGGCCCACAGCAGCAACCAGTTCGGCCACGCGCCGCCGCCGCTCGCGGCGGTCGCCGGCGCGGTGGATACGCAGCGGCTCCTCGATGATTGCGCCGGCGGTCATGCGCGGGTCGAGGGAGGCCACCGGATCCTGAAACACCATCTGGACGGTGCGGCGCGCGCTCGGGCCCGCCTCGTCGAACGGCCGGCCCCTCACGCGCACAGCGCCTGAGGTAGGCGAATACAAGCCGCCAAGTACGCGCCCGAGAGTGGTCTTGCCGCAACCGCTCTCGCCGATCAGCGCCAGCGTCTCCCCGGCATCGAGGCTGAGATCAACGCCGTTTACGGCATGGACGACGCTGCGCCGGCGGGCGAACAGGCCGGCCCGGCCGGCCGGAAAATGCTTCACCAGCGCGCGGCATTCGAGCAGGGCGGTCATGCGTGCTCAAGCAGCAGGCAGGCGGCGCTGCGGTCGTTGTCGAGAGCCTTCAGGCGCGGCGTCGAGCGCCGGCATTCGGCCATTGCGGAGGGGCAGCGGTCGTGGAATGCGCATCCGGGCGGCGGCGCGGACAGGTCAGGAACGGCACCGCCGATCGCCGGCAGGCGCTCATGCCGCGCGCCGATGCGCGGCAAGGTGGCCAGCAGCGCGGCCGTATAGGGGTGGTGCGGCGCGGCGAAAAGCTTGTGCGACGGGGCCTGCTCGACGATGCGCCCCGCATACATCACGGCGACAGTGTCCGCGATCTCCGAGATGACGCCGAGATCGTGGCTGATAAACAGGATCGCCGTGCCGTGCTCTTCCTGAAGGTCGAGCAGCAATTCCAGAATCTGCGCCTGGACGGTGACGTCGAGCGCCGTTGTGGGCTCGTCGGCGATCAGCAGCGCAGGGCGCGCGGCGACTGCCATGGCGATCATCACCCGCTGTCGCATGCCGCCGGACAGTTGATGCGGGTAATTTTCGGCGCGCTCGCGTGCTTGCGGAATTCCCACCCTGTCCAGCAGTTCCACGGCGCCGGACCACGCTGCCTGCCGGCTGCAATTGTCGTGCAGGGACAGGACTTCGGCAATTTGCTCGCCGGCGCGCGAAACCGGGTTCAGCGCCGTCATGGGTTCCTGAAACACCATGCCCATATCGCGTCCGCGAATGTCGCACAGGGCGTCTTCGGAGAGGCCGATCAGCGGCCGGCCGTGCAGCATGACGGTGCCTCGGGCGATTTGTCCCGGCGGGTCGATCAGGCCCATCACCGCCAGCGTGGTCACGGTCTTGCCGCAGCCGCTCTCGCCGACAAGGCCGAGTGTACACCCAGCCTCGATACGGAACGACACGCCGTCCACCGCGGTCACCGGGCCGGCGGTGGTGTCGAATGTGACGGCGAGATCGGAAACGCTGAGGACCGGCGGATCCGGGTCGCTCATCGGCTCAGTGTTCGGCGCGCCATTCCTCGATCCACATGGTGGTGGTGACCAGATGTCCGGTCGGGCGCAGGCCGCGCAGCCATTTCGGGAAAATGTAGGATTCGGCGCGGAAATAGAGCGGCAGGGCGGGCAGGTCGGTGGCGTAGAGCGTCTGAAGCTCGGCCCACAGGGGCAGGCGCGCCGCCGGATCAAGCTCGCGCTCGATCGTGTCAATCACTTCATCCATGCGCGGGTTGCGGTAGCCGGGGAAGTTCTGTCCGGTCCAGCCATTGTCGGCGCTCGGAATCTGATCGGATTTCAGCGTAGCCAGCGGGACAGATTCCGGCGCGCTGAGCCACGCATACATGGACAAGCCGGGATTTTCGCGCCTTGTCACGGTCTCGCCGAAAAACACCCGCGCCGGCTCATTGCGAATGATGGCGCGAATGCCCACCGCGGCCCACTGGCTTTGCAGGACCTGCTGCACGAGTTCGCGTGATTTGTTGCCGGCTGTGGTCATCAGCGGAAAGGACAGCGCCTCGCCCTGGTCATTGTGCCGGACACCGTCGACCACGCGATGCCATCCGGCTTCATCGAGAAGCTGTGCGGCGCGTTCGGGATCGTACCCATAGACGGGTATGTCGGCACTGTACACGCGGTCGAGCGGATTGACATTGGAATGGGCGACGGGCTGGTGTCCGCCAAACAACTGCTCGCTGAGCAGCTCGCGGTCCAGCGCATATAGCAGCGCCCGGCGCACGCGCACATCGGCAAGATGCGGATTGTCGAGATACACATCCATATGTTCGTAGATGAGGCCGGGCTTGTAGAGAATGTCATAACGACCGCCATGCCGGCGCTCGAACGACAGGGCTTGCTCGACGCTGAATCCCAGTTCACCGGCGATATAGTCGATCTCGCCGGAAAGCAGGTTCGCTTCGAGCGCGGCGGTGTTCTCGATGACGCGGATAACGACCCGGTCGAATTGCGGCGGCGCGCCGTACCATGTGGGGTTGCGCTCCAGGACGATATGCGAGCCGGAGGCGAACTCGCTCACCCGATAGGGGCCGAAATAAAGGCCGGGATTGGTGGGGTCGGCGTCATAGAGCGTGCGGAAGCGGTATTCGGCGGGCTCGGCGTAGACGGCGCGTTCCAGATGCGCGGGCAACGGCATCAGGCCGTAATTGTTGTACTGATAGGTGAGCCGGTCGACATGAACGGTGAAGGTCTTGTCGTCGATCACGTCAATGGCGAGGGTGCGGCGAAACCCCTCAATGCCGGCGAAACCGGACAGTTCATTGCGTCCGACCTGCCAGGTAAAGACGACGTCGTGGGCCGTTACCGGCGTGCCGTCGCCCCAGGTGGCGTCGGGGTGGATGTCATAGGTCACGGCGACGCCGGTGTCTCCATTGTCCAGGGTTTCGCGCGCAGCAAGGCCGTTTTCGATCGTCGGCAGGCGGGTGCACAGGTGGCACACCAGTTTCCAGTCCTGATCGTAGGAGGTGAAGGGCCGCATCGCAGCGTTGAGCACATAGGATTGCGCCAGCATCTGGTTGATATGCGGATGCAGTGTCGCCGGAAACTGGGTCATGCCGATGACCAGCGTGTCCCGGGCGGCCCCGGAAACGGGGACCGCAAGCGCAGCCATGGCGGCAAGGATGAGCGCGAAAAGTCTGGGCATGGAACGGAACCTCGGATCAGCGGTCTGGCGGCCTTCGGCAGAAGACAATTCACTGTAGCACATGCGCCGATGCGTCGTCCGCGGCGGTTGACTGTACCTGCCCGCTCATGGAACGATTGCCGGTACTGCGAGGGGGCAATGCGGTACACGGAGACTGAGCTATGCGGCTGGAAAACAAGATTGCGCTGATCAGCGCGGGGGCGTCGGGGATGGGGCGCGCGGGCGCGCTGCTGTTCGCCCGCGAGGGCGCGAAAGTAACGGTAGTCGATATCGACACCGCCGGCGCCGAAGCGGTTGCGGAGGAGGTTCGCGCCGCAGGCGGGGAGGCGGTGGCGGTCGCGGCCGACCTGACCCGGGACGACGACGCACGGCGTATCGTGCATGCCGCCGTCGATGCGTTCGGCGGTCTCGATATCCTGTGGAATCATGTCGGCCATCCCGGCCCGGGGCGCATAGAAGGGCTGGACATGGCGGATTATGCGGTGGCGATGGACCTGAATATTCGCAGCGTGCTGGTGACAACCACCGAGGCGCTGCCGGCGCTGCGGGCGCGAAACGGCGGCGCCATCCTGTTCACGGCGTCGATAGCCGGGTTGGCCGGCTCGCCGTTCAGTCCCGTCTATTCCGCAGCCAAGTTCGGCGTGGTCGGGCTGATGCAGTCCATGGCGTGCCGCTATGGACCGGAAGGTATCCGCGTGAACGCCGTCTGCCCAGCGCCCATCGAAACGCCGATGCTGGACATCTTCATGCTGCGACCGGATACCCAGGGCGACCGCGACGCCAACCGGGAGCGCATGAAGGGGGCGATTCCCCTTGGGCGCACCGGCAAGCCGGAGGAAGTGGCGAATGCGGCACTGTTCCTGTGCTCCGACGAAGCGTCGTTCATCAATGGCGTAGCGCTGCCGGTGGACGGCGGCTATCTCGCGCGCTGACCGATGGCAATCGAGGCATCACGCGAGCCGGCGGCGTTCCGAGCGTTCGAGCATGAGGGCTGGCAGCGGGCGGCGGAAGCCTATGCCCGCTCATGGGCGCGGGTAACGATACAAACAACCGGGCCGCTGCTGGACGCCGCGGGAGTGACGGCCGGCACCAGATTTCTGGATGTGTGCTGTGGTCCGGGCCTGATCGCGGGCGCGGCGCATGAACGCGGCGCGGAAGCACGCGGCGTCGACCTGTCGGAGAAATTTGTCGAGATCGCAATGGGGCGTTATCCGGGTGTTGCCTTCGGAACCGGTGATGCCGAGGCGCTGGCCTTTGCGGACGGGTCGTTCGACGCGGTGGTTTCCGGTTACGGGATCATTCATGTGCCGGATCCGCAGGCGGCACTGGCCGAGATGGCGCGCGTGCTGCGTCCGGGCGGGCGGCTGGCTGTGAGCGTGTGGTCGCGGCCGGAGCCGGGCACGGGCTTTGGCATTGTCTATTCGGCGGTACAAGCCCATGCGGATTTGTCGGTTCCGCTGCCGCACGGCCCTGATTTTTTCCAGTTCAGCAGCCCGGAAGTGCTGTCGGAAGCGCTTTCCACCGTCGGTCTTGCCGAGGTTTCCGTGACGCGCGTCGAGCAGGTGTTTCAGCCGGAGGGGCCGGACACGCTCTACAAGCTGGTGACCGAGGCGGCGGTTCGTCTTGCGGGCTTGCTGCGCGGGCAGACGGAGGAGCGCCGCGAGGCGGTGCGCAAGGCAATCGCCGCCGGCATGGCCGCCCAACCCGACCCCGCGGCGATCCCCATGCCCGCCTACGTCGCGTCAGGAGTCAAGCCGGGCTGAAGCGCTGAAGGGCGGGTTACGGGCTTTATTTCGCTGCGCAATCGGGGCGGCTCGTGCCAAGCTTGCCCGGTGCTCTGTAAATCCGACAAGTCGTTCCGGCAAGAATTGGCGGACGTCGGGGTTGCCCGCGCGGCTCGACAACCGGAGTTTGTCTGCGCAGGCGGACTTGTCGGAAATCATATCGCATACAGCCTTGAGGGAGGCTCTCGTAATTTGGTTTTTTGTTTTCCTCGGTTGATTTGTCGGTTTTGTGGGGATGAAACAGTCGGTGGAACTACGGATCAGGTGGGGAAAACGGTTCCCGACAGCGGTTGGAGAGCCTGAAACGGTTCACAGGGCACATAGGCCCCCCGTGTTCGGCATTCTATTGAACCCTGTCGCAGCAGAGGGGCCGGTGGTTCGCCCGCAGCCAGACAAGCCGGCGCAGGTTGTACACCAGGTTCATCATGCCGATCTTGAAGCGTGCCCGGACCATGCCGATAGTCCTGACCCGCTTGCCGCCCATCGCTTCGTGTTGAGCAAAGACATGTTCGACGACCGCGCGCACCTTCGAACGCTTGCGGTTGGCTTCCTGGGAGCGCACAGGCAAGGGGCGGTTGCGATGCCCCTTGCGGTGAATGTGGCTGCGCCAGCCTCGTTCGGCCAGCAACCGCCTCATGGTGGCGACTGCTGTAGGCACTGTCGGCCCAGACGGCGCCACTGGTATTCGTCTCATCAAGCACCTGTTCGAACATCTTGCTGTCGTGACACGCCGCATCGCTCGCCTCCCAGCGACGGACAAGACGATACGCACGGTCCACGCTGATGTGGTTCTTGTATCCGTAATGGGTTTCATTTCTCTTGCGCGTCCAGCGTGCGTCAGTGTCCTTGTGACGGCGCTTCTTCTGCGACCATTCGGACGGAACCTTCCCCGCCTTCACCTGTGCGTTCTCGTCGCGGCTGTTGCGTTGACGCGGCGCCTTCACAAAGCTCGCATCCACGATCTGTCCCCTGCGCGCCACATAGCCCTGGCCCTCGATCTGCGAGGACAGTTCCGAAAACAGGCTGTCAAACGCCTCCGCGAGTTTCAGGTTCTCCCGAAACCGCCAGATGGTCTTTGCATCGGGCACCGTATCCTCGGGATGCAGCCCCAGGAACCGGGCGAACGAATAGCGGTCGCGGATCTGGAACTCTGTCTGGTCGTCGCTCAGGTTGTACATTTGCTGCAAGACCAGAACCCGGAACATGAGAACCCGGTCGTATTCCCTGCGACCGGCATTGCTCTTGCGCGGCTTCGACAGTGCCGCGTCCAGCGCCGGGCGAAACCCTTCCCAGTTCACAGAACCGGACAGCTTCGCCAACGGATCGCCCAATCCGTCAAGCTTTGCAAACCGTTCTTCAAGATCGAAAAAACCCGGCATGCCCATCAAATCCGCCTCCCGAGACAACAACCCGGATTATACCACATAAATGAGAAAAGTGGGCGATTTTGAGAGCCTCCCTTATATGACGACTACGCTGGCGGGCAACTTCCAAAGCACGATTTCGTTCGAGCAGTACGGCTGGTGGAAGCCTACGTGTTTCGCAGGGCGGTGTGCGCCATGCCGACCAACTCTCTGAACAAGACCTTTGCAAACTTCGGACGAACACTGGAGAAGGACCGTTATATCCAGAGTTTTCAAGCGCATATGTTGATTCTGCCGTCCTACAGGCGGTTCCCCAAAGACGACGAATTCAAGCAAGAGTTGTCAATACGCGACCTCTATAACTTTCCGCGCCGCAGCTATTGGTTGCGCCGTCTGGAAAACTACGATCGCAAGGAACGTGTGCCAGTGGATGAATACACCATCGAACACATCATGCCCCAGAACAGGGATCTGTCGTCGAAGTGGCGCGAGGCGCTTGGCGCGGAATGGGAGCAGGTGCAAGAAAGATGGCTGCATACATTGGGTAACTTGTCGCTGACCGGCTACAACGCCGAGTACAGTGACCGCCCCTTCGCCGACAAACGCGATATGCGAGGGGGTTTCAAGGAAAATCCGCTCCGATTGAACAAAGGACTCGGTAGCTTGGATACGTGGAATGAAGCAACCATCCGACGGCGCGCTGAGCGGCTTGGTGCACTGGCCGTGCAGGTCTGGGCGGCACCCGCATTACCGTCGGACATGCTGGAGAACTTCAAAGCCAGGACAGTACCGTCAGTCGGCTATACCCTTGACGTCCATCCGCATCTGGCCCCGGGCAGTCCGATGCGCCCGTTATTCGACGCGTTCCGGAAGGAGGTGCTGGCACTGGACCCCGGGATCTATGAGGACATTCGGAAGCTATGGGTCGCCTATAAGGCCGAGACCAACTTCGCCGACGTACAGGCTCAAAAGAGCCGCCTTCGACTGACACTCAACCTGAAGTTTCATGAATTGCACGATCCCAGAGCGTTGGCCAAGGATGTCACAGGCCTCGGCCGATGGGGCACTGGTGATGTGGAAATCGACTGGAGCACGTCCGAACAACTGCCGTACGTCATGGGACTTGTGCGTCAGGCTTTCGAGATGCAGATGGGCGATGGGGTGGGATAGCGGGCCAATTTCGGTGTATCGACTATTGTTATGGCCGCTCATTTGTTGCCTCAAGCCCCGTCATCATTCCCGCGGCGAGGCCGCCGAGATGAGCAATGCCGACATCGAGTACGATGACACGGCCCGGCAACACGACGCCGGACGCGTCCACGAACAGTATCCGCAGGTAGCCTCGCATATGAACGTGGTCGTTGTATCCGCTGAACGTGGTCGTTGTATCCGCGCCTTGTGGAATCAAAGGGATCGCAAGGCGCGAGGCGGCCGGTGAGGTCGGGTCCATCAGTATGGCGGCCGCAGCGAGCGGGAAACCACCGCTTCATGCACTCAACGCCTTTCAATCCCGGTGAGGTCCTCGGGGCGTAACCGGTAGCGGATGACATTGCCTTCGTGCAGGCCGCGGAATTCCTTGCCTACGAAATCAACCACCTGCTCGCGGTCGGCTTCGGGGATGCCGGCCTCGGTCGCCAAGGCGCTGATGTCGTCGCGCCGGAATTCCCGGCATTCGAGAACGCTGTAGCGGATCGCTTTGCGCACGAAATCGCGATAGGTCAATGCGGCCTTTTCGGGCGATTCCAGTTCGGCGCGCAGAACTCCGTAATTCTGTGCCGAAGCGGGATAAGCGTCGACATAAGCTTCGCGCAGAAGTGCGACATTGTTGAGTTCGTATACGCCGATAAGGCCGTCCGTATAGGCAGCGTCATCGATGGTGAGAAAGGACATGGGTGCCAAGTCGGCCTTCAACAGCGGAATGTTGGAAGCGATGCGCGAGGTTCGCTTGTTCACGTCATCAAAAGCCTGCAAATAAGGAACGTGAACGAGAAGGAAAAAGGATTGCTCGAAGGGGTCGGCGATCATTGCCGCCTTCTCAACAAGGATGCGAAATTCCTCCTCGATCGCAAAGGGATTATCAAGCGGCCGATAGCTTGAATGAGCGATTCCGACAGGCATGCGCCGCAGCCGCCCCGTCATGGCGGGGTCGACAAGAAGCCCGTTCGCCAGCAAGGCATGGATACCGGATATGGCTTGTGGACTGATCGTGATTTCGGCGAGATGGTCGACAACATGCTGGATCGCCTCCTTGTGGTTGAGGATCATGACGGCTTCCTTGCGAGGCTTTCCGGAGGCTTCTTCCCCGAAATGGATAAGCCGCTCGGTCTCCAGGATGTTGTATGTGTTCCCCTCCATACGTGATGATGCCCAGGACAGATCAACAAGAAGCCGTTCGAGAATGCGCCGCGCATAAGTCCCGGCCGGCAACGGGCGTGTTACCAGCCGCCCGACCTCGTGCAGACGCCGCCGCTCCGTTTCGCCAAGATAGAAGCTCTTGTTCGGCACGTAGCGATCGACAAAATTCCTTTTGTAGATGACGGGCCGCCGCCGATTGTACGGCACTTGCAGATGGGCGCGTACGACCGCCGCGCCTGCAAGGGTATAGCCCGTGGCCCGCGCCGTGCCCGACACCTCAAGCCGGCCTTCGTCAACCAAGCGCTTCAGGGCGCGCCAGATTGTCGGGGGACTTGCTTCAGGCGCAATGTTGCGCCGTACATCCTCCCGCCCGGCGCCGGGGTGAGCGGCGATATAGTCGAGTATAGCTTGGCCGGAGAGCGGCATGAAGTGATTTCATCGCGATGTGAAACTATTATGTCGCTAATTTATCACATGTTTTCCAACTCACCACCATATCGTTTCACAAATTTTGAAACGATCTTTTCGCCGACACAGGAGAGGAACGCCGATTTGCGGCGTCAATCGCGGGTGTCGTGTTCGGCGATGCCGGCCAGCTCGACCGGGGGGCGGTCGGGGAAGCGCGCGATGAGCGACAGGCTGCCGCCCATCGCATTCACAGTCTTGCGCAGGGTGGACAGCAGCAGGTCGCTGCGCTGCTCCAGCCGCGAAACCGCGTCCTGGCCGATGCCGAGTTCTCGCGCGATGCTTGCCTGGGTCAGTGCGCGGGCCTTGCGCAGTTCGCGCAATGTCATTTCCTCGGCAATGAGTTCGGCGGCCCGTTCCTCGATCTTGTGCCGCCGCTCGGGGTCAAGCGCCGCAATTATGTCATCCACATCCCGTGCCATTACGATCTTCCCTTTCCTTCGTTGGCCAGCCGGGCGAGGTGCCGCTCGAACCGTTCATCGGCCTTACGGATGAGCGCGCGGTAAAACCGCCGCTCGCTGCCACCGGACTTGTCACCCGCCACCAGAAGTATGGCGTGCCGGACGGGGTCGAACGCAAAAGCGACCCGCCACTCCCCATCTGCCGCACTGAAACGCATCTCCTTCATGTTCGCTGCGGCGAACCGTTCAGCGTGTCCACCCGCGGTCGGCCTAATTGCGGCCCGAACTGCTGCAGAAGACGCGTCATGGTAAGGACCACGTCCTGAACGTCGTGTTGCAGTATGAAGAACTCGGGCTCAAACTCCTCAGCGATCCGGACCCGCCATCTCATGATGTCAGGATGGAGAGGTCAAGATATGAAGTCAAGGGCATATTCTGCCTCTATTCCCCGTCGCCTGCAACGGCGACAGTACCGCGCGCTGTCCGGGCGTCGTGAGGTCCCGTTCATCAGTCTTGTGCATGTGTGTGCGGTAGAGCCGCCGTTCGCTACCCCCGGACATCGGTTCAGTGTTTCTGGCGGTGGAGGAGGATGGCGGCGATGATGAGGCCGGCGGCGAGGCCGCCGAGATGGGCTTGCCAGCCGAAGCGGAAACCGAACCAGTCGGTGGTGTCGCCAAGCAGGGCGATGCCGATATTGAGCACAAGGACAAAGCCGAGCAGCACGGCGCCGACCCGCCGTGCCGCGGGAACGCCGCTCTCACGCAGCACCAGAGCGGCAGCGCCGGTGAAGCCATGCACGGCGCCGGACGCGCCCACCAGCAGTGCCGCGCCGCCGCCCATCACGATGGTGACGGTGAACGCCAGCGCGCCGGCAAGCGTGGAGACAATGAAAACAGCCAGTGCGGCGAATGCCCCGAAGCGCCGTTCCACCAGCGAGCCGAACGCGAGCAGCATGCCGGTATTGGTCAGGAAATGGCTGAACCCGGCATGCAGGAAGGCGTGGCCCAGCAATCCGGGGGTCCAGGGGTTTACCGTGTCGAGAAACAGCCAAGAATAGGCTCCGAAGCTATCCATCCCCACAATGTGGTGGGAGATGACATAGGCAAGAGCCAGTGTTGCGCACAGCGCCAGCGTTACCGGCGGCGCGTTGATTGCGGGCTGTCTGCTGGCCGGGGGAATCCCTGTCATGCCTGTCGCGCCGCGGCCTGTGCGCAGGCGATGAAGGCGTCGATTGCGCCGTTCTCCACGCACCAGGGCACGACAAGACGGATCGCGCTCTCTTCACCGGGCCAAGCATGGAACTCGAACCCCTGCGAGCGCAGCGCCGCGGTCACATGCGGTGCTGCCTGCGCGAACAGCGCATTGGCTTCCACGGGGTGCATCAGAGTCACGCCAGGCACGGCGCGCATGCCTTCGGCGAGTCGGGCCGCGCCGGCATTGGCGCGGGCGGCGAGCCGCAGCCACAGCCCGTCATTCACATAGGCTTCAAGCTGCGCCGACAAATAGCGCATCTTACTCCACAAATGCCCGCCGCGCATACGCCGGCGCAGCAATGCCGAGCCGCCGTCCTTGCGAAAGTCGATCACTGCCTCCGCGGCGAGGGCGCCGTTCTTGGTGGCGCCGAATGACAGCATGTCGACACCCGCCCGCCATGTGGCGTCTGCCGGGCTGCATCCCAGCCGAGCGAGCGCATTGGCCAGCCGGGCCCCGTCCATATGCACGGCCATGCCGTGTTTCCGCGCAATCGCAGTGAGGGCGCGGAGCTCCGCCAGCGTATAGACGGTGCCGGCCTCTGTGGCCTGGGTCAGGCTGAGCGTCGCCGGCAGCGATTCATGTTCGCCATGGAAGCCGGTCATGGCCAGCATTCCGGCAAGACGCTCCGGGTCGATCTTGCCGTGGGCGCCGGAAACGCCGATCAGCTTCGCCCCGCCAGTATAGAATTCGGGCGCGCCGCATTCATCGACATTGGTGTGGGCTTCCGCGTGACAATAGACGGCGCCGTATGACGGTGTGAGTTCGGCGAGCGACAACACATTGGCGGCGGTGCCGGTCGCGACGGGATAGACCGTGACGGAGGTTTCGAACAGAGCGCCGAGGCGCTCGTTCAGGCGTGTACTCCAGGCATCGGCGCCATAGGCATGGGCGGCGCCCTGGTTGGCGGCAACAAGGGCGTCGATGATTTCCTGCGCCGCCGGGGATTCGTTGTCGCTGCGGAAGTTGGTCATGGAAGGAATATCGGTAATCCGTCAGTTCGTGGTGTGATTTGTGATGTGCTGCCCCGGCGCGCGGGCGGGGTCGGCGCCCCAATCATCAGTGATGAGCGGCAATTGCGCAAAGCGGCGCCCGTCGTCGATCACGCGGTGTGCGGTCGTGAGCACCGCCTGGCCGTCCAGAACCGAAGTGATCAACCAGATCAGGTCCGGCTCCCAGGCGCGTTCAAGGTCGCGCGGCGAGGGCTGCGCGCGCGTATCCACATGGGAATGATAGTGGCCGATGACTTCCTCGCCGGTGGCGCGCCCGGCCTTGTGCAGGGCAAGGCGCAGCGCCGGGTCCACTTCGAACGCAATGCGCGGCGCGGCGGCAAGATTGGCGCTTGGATGGGCGGCGCGCACGAACCATGCGCCGGCGGCTGCGTGTCCGGTCAGGAGGCCGCAAGCTTCCTCGGGGTAGGCGGTTTCGCAGGCGGTCACCAGGGTGCGCAGCGCCGTCGGCGCGATGCGGATCACGGCGCGGCTTCCGGGACGATCTCGACGGTGCGGATCGACTGGCCGGTGGTCAGGTCGAACACCATGATGCGCGGCCCCTGGTCTGTTTCCAATCGCAGCGCCATATGGTCGGGGCCGATGGTCGTTTCAACAATGATGGCGCCCGGCGGCAGCCGGAGCGTCACAGTGGAGCTTGTATTCTGCGCCTCTCCCATGGCGGCGAGGCGGTTGGCAATGGTGACGCCGACGGTGACCAGCCCGGCGATGATCAACACACCCATGACGATCACCAGAACCTTCAATTGCTGTATGGTCATATGCGATGACGGAGCATCGTTTCACCGTTTCGGAAGGGAATCGGGAGCGGCTTGACAGCTTTCTCGCGCTGCGGCTGCCGGAGCTTTCGCGCAGCCGTATCGGCGCGCTGATCCGGGCCGGGGCGGCGAGGGTGGGCGGGCGTGCAGAGGCGCGCCCGGCGCACCGCCCGGCGCCCGGCGCCGAGATCTGCCTGCGTGTTCCGCCGCCGGCGGACCTGACACCGGCCGGGCAGGCGATCCCCCTCGCCATCGCCTATGAAGATGATGCGGTGATCGTCATCGACAAGCCGGCCGGTCTGGTTGTGCATCCGGCGCCGGGCAATCCGGACCGCACGCTGGTGAACGCGCTGATCGCGCATTGCGGCGAATCGCTGTCGGGAATTGGCGACGCCCGGCGGCCCGGAATCGTGCATCGGCTGGACAAGGATACCAGCGGCCTGATCGTCGCCGCGAAAACCGATGCGGCGCACCGCGGACTGGCGCGGCAATTTGCCGCCCACACCATAGACCGCGCCTATCGCGCCGCGGTGCATGGTGTTCCGGCGCCCGCCTCCGGTCTGATCGAGGGCGCGATCGGGCGCCATCCGCGCCATCGCAAGAAAATGGCAGTGGTGGCGCGCGGCAAACCGGCGCGCACCCGCTATGCGCTGGAGGCGGCCGCGAATGCGCCGCAGGGCGGCCGCGCGGCGCTGGTGCGGTGCACGCTGGAAACGGGTCGCACACATCAGATTCGGGTTCATCTCGCGCATCGCGGCTGGCCGGTGGTCGGCGATGGGCTATACGGTATCCGCAACGACTGTTTCTCGAGGCAGGCGTTGCACGCATGTCTGATCGGCTTTACGCACCCGCTGTCGAGGCGCCGGATGCGTTTCCGGAGCGAGCTGCCAAAAGATGTCAAGATTTTGCTGCAAACGATGGGAATTGTGGAGAAAATGCCTTGATATTGCCGCTCCGTCTCCCGAATGTTGACGCACGGGCGGTCTCCAATGGCCTGACCGGCGCGGGGAAAATGTTATAGCACTCTCCGTCGTCAAGTGCTAATATGTCAGGGATTCAGGCAGGAGGCCTTGTCCGATGTCGTCAAACACACTTCCCACGGTTGCGTCCGAAGGCGGTCTGGCGCGGTATCTTGAAGAGATCCGTCGTTTTCCCATGCTCACGCATGACGAAGAATACATGCTGGCGCAGCGCTGGCGCGAACATGGCGACACCGATGCGGCGCACAAGCTGGTCACCAGCCATTTGCGCCTGGTCGCGAAGATCGCCATGGGGTTCCGCGGTTACGGTCTGCCGGTCAATGAACTGATCTCCGAGGGCAATGTCGGCATGATGCAGGCTGTCAAGCGGTTCGAACCGGACCGCGGGTTTCGCCTTGCGACATATGCCATGTGGTGGATTCGCGCGTCGATTCAGGAATATATCCTGCATTCTTGGTCGCTGGTGAAAATGGGCACCACGGCGGCGCAGAAGAAGCTCTTTTTCAACTTGAGGAAGCTCAAGGGCCAGCTCCAGGCGATTGATGACGGTGATTTGCCGGACGAGACGGTGAACGAAATCGCCCGCCGGCTCGATGTGCCCGCCGAGGAAGTTGTCCATATGAACCGCCGTCTGGCGAGCAGCGATCATTCGCTGAACGCGCCGGTGCGGGTCGAAGGCGACGGCGAATGGATCGACTGGCTGGCCGCCGACGAGGAAGACCAGGAGGAATCCTACGCCCGCTCGGAGGAACTTGATTTCCGTCGTGAAATGCTGGCCAGGGCGCTGGACGGGCTGAACAAGCGCGAACGTCACATCTTCACCGCGCGGCGCCTCAGCGAGGAACCGCAAACACTGGAACAACTCAGCCAGGTCTATGGCGTCAGCCGTGAGCGGGTGCGCCAGATTGAAGTACGCGCCTTCGAGAAAGTGCAAAAGGCGGTACAGGGCCTGATGTCTCAGGAAGCAGCCGCCATGGATGCAGCGCGGCAAAGCCCGCGCCTGCAGGGCGCCCCGGCCTGAAATACGCTGCGCAGGCTGCGGGCGCATGCGCCCGCAGCCCGCTTGCTCCCGTGCCGCTTGCTCCTGCAATGCGCCGCGCGGAACCGGCGGCGAGCATGGCATGGCAAATATCACCCGCATCGACGCGATCGCGCTGGAACATGAACTCGGCGCGCTGAAGGCCTATGGCATGGCGCGCGGCATGGCGGCGGCGCGCCAGGCGACGCTCATTCTCGTGGAGACCGATGCCGGAGTCACCGGTATCGGTGAAGCTTGGGGGCCGGGTGCGGCAACCCTTGCCGCAGTCGAGCTACTGCGCCCCTATTTCGTCGGCCGCCGGCTCCATGACCGCGAACAGATTCCGCCGCGCATCCACAACCAGCGCTATCATCTGGGAATCCAGAACAGCGTGACGAGCGTCATGGGCGGGATCAATATCGCCCTGTATGACGCGCTGGGCAAATTGCACGGTGTGCCGGTTCATGACCTGCTGGGCGGCTTGGCATGCGACCAAGTGCCTGCCTATGCCTCCGACGGCTATTTCACCAACGACCCCGCCGCGGGACTTGACGCGCAATTGGCCGCGTTTCGCGGCCGCCGCTTTGCCGGCGCCAAGATCAAGATCGGCGGCGGGCCGGCCGAGGACGCAGAACGCGTCGCCTGGGCGCGCGCCGCCCTGGGCCCCGACATGCTGCTGATGGTGGATGCGAACGGGAATTACACTGTCGACCAGGCACTGGCGAGCATGGCGGCCATCGCGCCCTATGACGTGCATTTTTACGAGGAACCGCTGCCGCCAACGGATTTTGACGGCTATCGCCGCCTCTGCCGCGCCGCACCGATGCCCGTAGCGACGGGCGAGGCGCTGTATACGGCGTGGGACTTCAAGCGCCTGATCGAAATCGGCGGTGCCGATATCCTGCAACCGGATTTGACGCTGTGCGGCGGTTTCGACGAAGGCAAGGCAATCTGGACCCTGACCCGGCTGGCCAATCTGCGCCTGTCTCCGCATGTCTGGGGCGGCGCGGTAGGTCTCGCCGCGGCAGTGCATTTCATTGCTTCCCTGCCGCCAAGCCCCCATACGGACCGTGTCCCCTGGCCGGTCCTGCTGGAACTCGATCAAGGCGAGAACGCCTTGCGGGACGCGCTGTTGACGGAGCCGCTGCAATGCATTGACGGACATGTGGACGTGCCGCGCGGACCGGGACTGGGGATTGAACTGGACTGGGACGCCGTGGGGCGCTATCGCGTCGGCGCTTCCGGGGACCTGTAATGGCGCGAATTCTGGTGGTTGGCGCAAGCGGGTTTGTCGGCGCCCACGTGACTCGCCGCCTGTGCGATGACGGACACGAAATATGCGGCTTCGCACCCGAGCCCGAACCGTGCCTGACCGCCGCCGATATCGCACGTATCACATTCGTGCGCGGCGATGTGACAGAAGCAGCGGCCCTGGACGCTGCCATTACCGATTTCGCGCCGGATCTCGCGATTGGTCTTGCGGCCTGGGGAGGCGGCGGCAACGGCCTGATGGCGGCAGCCCAGGCCGATCCGGAACGGGCGCGGGCAGTCAATGCGGACGGGTTTCGAAACCTCCTTGAAGCCTGTCGCGTCCATGGCGTGCAGCGCATGCTGTGGTCGAGCACCGGGGCGGTGTTCGGCAATCCCCGGCTTTATCCGCCGGACGGCGTGGTGGATGAAGCCTCGGCTCCGGCGCCGGAAACAGCTTATGGCGAAACCAAGCGGCAGGCCGAGGAAATCGCCCGGCATTACCGCAGCCGCCATGGGCTTGCAGTCACCGGGGTTCGCCTGCCGGTGGTATTCGGGCCGGGGCTTTGGTATCGCGGCGCGGCCGGCGCCATCCTGCAGCTGTTCGAAGCCGCGGCCACCGGCGGGCAGGTTGCGCTGACCGCCCCGCCGGAGCCGTTCGATCTGGTCTATGTGAAGGACGTCGCGCGAGCCTTCGCGTTTCTGGCGCAGGCGCCGGGGCCGCTGGACGCGATCTATCATCTGCACGCGGCGGCGCCGACCATGCGCGAGCTTGTGAGTGCGGTTCGCTCGCTTGCGCCCGATCTTGATGCGGCAGTGGCCGACAAGCCGGCGCAGCATGTCTTTCCGGTAATGCGCGGCGCGCGCCTGCAGGCGCTGGGTTTCACGCCGGCCTGGGCGCTCAGAGAGGCCTGCAGGGACTATCTGGGCGAATTGCGCCGATGAGCGCCCGGCTGCGCAATATCGCCATTATTGCCCATGTGGATCACGGCAAGACCACGCTGGTCGACGCGATGCTGCGTGCGAGCGGGGCGCTGCCGGCGCATCGGCGCGTGGCCGAGCGCGCGCTGGACACCGGCGCGCTGGAGCGCGAGCGCGGCATCACCATACTTGCCAAATGCACGTCGGTTACTTGGAGCGGCGTGCGTATCAACATTGTCGACACGCCGGGACATGCGGATTTTGGCGGTGAGGTCGAGCGCATCCTGGATATGGTTGACGGCGTTCTGGTGCTGGTCGATGCGGTGGAAGGGGCCATGCCGCAAACGAAGTTCGTCACCGCGAAAGCGCTGGCCCAGGGCCTGACCCCGATTGTCGTCATCAACAAGGCTGACCGCGCGGAAGCGCGACCGCACGAAGTTCTGGACGCGGTATTCGACCTGTTTTCGGCTCTGGGGGCGAGCGAGGCGCAGCTTGACTTTCCGTGGCTGTTTGCCTCCGGGCGGGAAGGCTGGGCAGTGGCTGATACGGAGCTTGCGCGCGACGGCCTTGCGCCGCTCTTCAATGCCATCATCGACTCCGTGGCGCCGCCGGCGGGCGATTCTGACGCGCCGTTCGCCATGCTGGTTTCCATGCTCGAATCGGATCCGTATCTGGGCCGGGTTCTCACCGGACGCATACATGCGGGTTCGTTGTCCGCCAACCAGCCGATCAAGGCGCTGGACCTTTCGGGACGGGTGGTGGAGAGCGGGCGCGCGACCAAACTCCTCTCCTTTCGGGGGTTGGAACGCAGGCCGGCAGTACGCGCGGAGGCGGGCGACCTGATTGCCATTGCCGGTCTGGCGGAAGCAACCGTGGCCGACACGATAGGCGGGCCGATGCTGGAGACGCCATTGCCAGCGCTGCCCATCGACCCGCCGACCATTGCCGTGACGGTGGCGATCAACGACTCGCCGCTCGCCGGCCGCGACGGTGACAAGCTCACCGCGCGCGTGCTCGGCGCGCGGCTCGAACGCGAAGCCGAAGGCAATGTGGCGATTTCGGTGTCGCAGACGGCGAATGACGCATGGGAAGTCTCCGGGCGCGGCGAACTGCAACTGGGCGTAATGATCGAAACCCTGCGGCGGGAAGGCTATGAGATGTCGATCAGCCGTCCGCGCGTCCTCTATCGCCACGTTGAAGGGCGCCGTCTTGAGCCGGTGGAGGAGGTGACGGTCGATGTGGATGACGCCTATTCCGGCGTGGTGGTGGAGGGGCTGAGCGCCCGCAAGGGTATTGTTGCTGCCATGCTGCCGGGCGGGCGGGCGAAGACCCGTCTTGTGCTGCACGTCCCGTCGCGGGGTTTGATCGGCTATCACGGGCGGTTTCTGGCGGACACGCGCGGCACCGGGGTGCTGAACCGCGCCTTTCATGCCTATGAGCCGTGGAAGGGGCCGATTGCCGGGCGGCATACGGGCGTTCTGGTGGCGACGGCGTCGGGCAAGGCCGTTGCCTATGCGCTGGGCCAGTTGGAAGAGCGCGGCGCCATTTTCATCGACCCCGGCGATACGGTCTATACCGGCATGATTGTCGGCGAGCACAGCCGCGGCCACGATCTCGACGTGAATCCCCTGAAAGGGAAGCAACTGACGAATTTTCGCGCTGCCGGCAAAGATGACGCGGTGCGCCTTACGCCTCCGCGGCAGTTCAGTCTGGAGCAGGCGATTGCCTATATTGCCGATGATGAGCGGGTGGAAGTGACGCCGCGCGCGGTGCGGCTGCGGAAGCGTGATCTCGACCCGCATGTCCGCAAACGCGCCGCGCGCAGCGGCGCCATCGCCTGAGGCGGCGCACGCCGCCCGGGAGGGAGCGTTCTCACATGGGCCGGGCACAGGCGTTTTGCGCGCGCATGGCGGCCGCGCGCTATTTCAACATTGCCGTAATCGCCGCCATTCTTGTTACCGCGGCCGGGGCCGGGTTGGAAACCAGCAGCGTCGGGCGGCAGTTTCATGCCGTGATTGAAGCGGTCTACGGCGTGGTGCTGCTGGTCTTCGTAATCGAGGCGGCGGTCAAGCTGGTTGCGGTGGCGCCGCGTTTCGGGCGGTATTTCGGGGACGGATGGAATCTTTTCGATTTCTGCGTGCTGGTGCTGGCCTTCATGCCGGAAGCAGGGCCATTCGCGCTGGTGGCGCGGGTGGCGCGCCTGCTGCGTGTGCTGCGCGCGCTGACGGTGGTGCCGCAACTGCGGCTGATCGTGTCGACGCTGATCCGTTCGCTCCCCGGCCTGGGGCATGTTATGCTGTTGATGCTCATTCTTTATTATGTTTACGCGGTAGCGGGCGTGCATCTGTTCCGTGAACATGATCCCGTTCATTGGGAATCGCTTGGCGTTGCCTTGCTCACGTTGTTTCGGGTAATGACGCTCGAAGACTGGACCGATGTCATGTACGTGGCGATGGCGCTGCACCCGCTGAACTGGCTGTTCTTTGTCAGTTTCGTGGTGCTGGCGTCCGTGATCATGATCAATCTTGTGGTTGCGGTGGTGATCAACAACTTGCACGATGCCCATCTTGAAGTCATTCATGCCGACAGCGAGGAGACATTGCGGGCAATTCGCGAGGAAGCTGTCAATGCACGCGACTCCCTTGAACGCGTCGAGGCCCTCATTGCAAATCTGAGAAAGTAAGGGAAACGGAGATGCCTGAAAGTAGTGCCGTATCCGAAACTGCGATGATCGCGTTCGAGCCGATGGTGTTCGGCGGGCTGATGGTGGTTGCCGTTGTTGTCGGCGCACTGTTGGCGTGGTTCATGTCTTCGGGGTCGGCACGCCGGCGCGTGGCTGGCGCAGAAAAACGCGCCGCCGAAGCCGCCCTGGCAGCGGACCGCGAGCGCGCAATGCAGCAAACGCTGGCGCTGGAAAAAGCGACGCTGCAAGCGGCGGCGGACCGCGTGCCAACTCTGGAACAGCAGGCGGAGGAACTGCGCACGGAACTCGACTCCGCCAATATGAAACTTGCCGACTCCTCCGCCAGTCTGGAAGCCGAGCGCCGCGGCCATGCCGCGCGCCTTGAGGAAATGCGAAAGGTGAGCGCGGATATCGAACAGAAATTTACCGCGCTCGCCACTGACGTACTGGGAAAGAACAGCGAGAATTTTCTCAAGCTCGCCGGCGAGCGGTTCGACCGCTACAGGACCAGCGCAGATCAGGAACTGGAGGCGCGCCAGAACGCGATAGAAACTCTCGTCAAGCCCCTGGGTGAGGGTCTTTCGCAGTTCCAAAGCCGCATGGGTGAACTGGAAAAGGCGCGCGAGGGCGCCTACCACGCTGTGGCCGAACAGGTGAAAAACCTGGCGGAGGGACAGAACGGGCTGCGCTCCGAGACAGGGCGCCTGGTGCAGGCGCTGCGTCAACCGAAAACACGCGGGCGCTGGGGGGAATATCAGTTACGCAATGTGCTCGACATGGCCGGCATGACCGAACATGTGGATTTTGTTGAGCAAAAGACTCTCGAGAGCGATGGCGGCGGCGCCCTGCGCCCCGATGTCATTCTCAATCTCCCCGGCGGCAAGCATGTTGTGGTCGATGCAAAAACACCGCTGGAGGGGTATCTGGCGGCGGCGGAAGCCGATGACGACACCATGCGCGCCCAGCATATCGAGGCGCATGCGCGCCAGGTGCGCCAGCATGTGGCGGCGCTCGCATCGCAGGAATACTGGAACGCGCTGCCCGGCAGCCCTGATTTCGTGGTGATGTTCCTGCCAGGCGAGGTATTCTATTCAGCGGCGGTAGAAAAGGACCCGGAACTGTTCGAGCGTGCGTTGAGGGATCGTGTGCTGATCAGTACGCCGGCCACGTTCATTGCGCTGGTGAAGGCCATCGCCCATGGCTGGCAGCAGCAGCGGCTGGCCGACAACACCCAGGCAGTTGCCGACCTTGCGCGTGACTTGTTCGAGCGCATAAAGGTGTTTGGCAATCACATGAGCAGCCTCGGCCGCTCGCTGAAGCAAGCGGTAAACCACTACAACAACAGTGTGGGTTCGCTGGAACGGCGCGTGCTGCCGGCGGCGCGCAGATTTGAGACGCTGGGCGTGACCCCGGCCGGTGCGACCATCCCCGCCATCTCCGATATCGATCTGGAGCCGAGAGCTCTCAGCGCACCGGAGCTTCCGGAAGACGAAGACACCGATACGGGCGACGACTTCCGCGCCTGACGGCGCCGTATCCGACCCGGTTTCGCGGTGCCGGCGCCGCAGCCGCGGACGGACGCGCTCGCCCGCGCGCGCCGCGCCGCATCGCGCAGGCGCAAGGGCAAACTGGCGGCAGTGCGGCGCCTGTGCCGGAAGCTCACTGTTGAAGCCCCGGGAAAGATCGGCTGGTTCAACCGACTCGTCCTTGCCGCCATTCTCGCCACCGCTCTCGGCCTGGGTCTTGAAACCAGCGAGTTCGGGCAAGGCCATGCCGCCGCCATCTACACCGTCTACACCATCGCGCTGCTGGTCTTCGTGCTCGAAGCGGCAGTCAGGCTGACTGCTGTCTTTCCCCGTTTCGGGCGCTATTTCGGCGATGGCTGGAACCTGTTCGATTTCATCATTCTCGTTCTGGCGCTCATCCCCGACGAAGGTCCCTTCGCGCTGCTCGCGCGCCTGGCGCGGCTGTTGCGTGTCGTCCGCCTGTTCAGCGTTGTGCCGCAATTACGGCTGATCGTCTCGACATTGATCCGTTCCATGCCCGGCCTGGGGCATGTCGTCGTCCTGCTGTTGATCATATATTACGTCTATGCGGTGGCCGGCGTGCACCTGTTCCGCGAGCACGACCCCGTTCACTGGGGAACGCTCGGCACGGCATTTCTCACCCTGTTCCGGGTCATGACGTTCGAGGACTGGACGGATGTAATGTATGTCGCCATGGCATTTCATCCGCTGAGCTGGATGTATTTCGTAAGTTTTGTGCTGTTGGCGGCAATCGTGATGACCAATCTGGTTATCGCGGTGGTGATCAACAATTTGCAGGGCGCGCAAGTCGAGGTGGATATTTCGCTGCAGGGCAGCGAGGACACGCTGCGCGCGCTCCGACAGGAGGCGGAACGGGCGCGCGACGCGCTTGAGCGCGTGGAACGCCATATCGCTGATTTGAAAAAATGACCCCTCAGCCGGTAGGGCCGCCTGAGGCAAGGCGGATTATCCTCCGCGGAGCCGATATTCCTCTTCCTCTGCGCGCACATGGCGCCGCGGGCCAGCGTTTCGAGGCAGGACCTCACACGGCGCATGTATGATGCGACCTGGCTCTTGCGCGGCCATGCGCGCCGCCGCCTGCGCGGTCTCGCCCGGCTGGACGCCGGCGAAACGCAGCTTGGCGTGTTGCTGTCGCTGGTCGGCCGTGCGCAGGAAACCCGGTTTGGCCGCAACCACGATTTCAGCGCCATCCGTACCCTGGAGGATTTTCGTGCCCGCGTGCCGGTGCGCACTTATGAGGAATTCTGGGACAGCTACTGGCAAGGACCGTTTCCCCGGCTGACGGACTGCACCTGGCGCGGGGGCATTCCGTGGTTCGCGCTGTCGTCGGGAACGACGCGCGGGGCGACGAAGTTCATCCCCTACAGCCGTGAGATGAACCGGGCGAATATTCGCGCCGGAACGGACCTTCTCGTGCATCATCTGGCCAATCGGCCGCGCAGCCGCCTCCTTGCCGGGCGCAGTTTCATGCTTGGCGGCTCCACGGGTCTGGCCCGTCAGGCTCCGGGGGTCTATGCGGGCGATCTCAGCGGCATTGCCGCCGGCGCCATGCCGTTCTGGGCGCGGCTGCGCTATTTCCCGCCGCGCGAGGTCGAACTGCTGTCCGACTGGGAGGAGAAAATCGAGCGCCTCGCCCACCCGGCGCTGCGGGCCGACATCAGGGCCGTAGCCGGAACCCCGAGCTGGCTGCTGATCTGTTTCGACCGGCTGCTGGAAATTGCCGGTGCGCCGGGCGGACGCCTGGCCGACATCTGGCCCAATCTGGAATTGCTCATCCATGGCGGTGTCGCATGGCCGCCCTATAGCGACCGCTTCGCGGCGCTGCTTGACGGTAGCCGCGCCGAGACGCGCGAAGTCTATCCCGCCAGCGAAGGGTTTTTCGGTATCGCCGACGGCGCGCCGGGCGCCGGGATGAGGCTGCTGCTGGACAATGAAATCTTCTATGAGTTCCTGCCCGTGGACCAGCTTGACGCACCTGCGCCCGCCTGCTGTTGGATCGGTGACGTCGAGCTTGGCATCAATTATGCCTTGGTGGTTTCCACGGCCGCCGGCCTGTGGCGTTACGCGGTCGGCGACACGGTAATGCTTGTCAGCCGCGATCCGCCGCGCGTGCATGCCACAGGACGCACCGGCGCCATGCTGTCGGCGTTCGGGGAGCATGTGATCATCTCCGAACTCGAACAGGCGGTGGCGCAGGCAGCGCAGGATGCGGGAGCGACCGTGAGTGATTTCGCCGTTGGCAGCCTGTTTTCCGACCGTGCCGGCGCGCGCGGCGGGCATCTTCATGTGGTGGAGTTCGAGACCGGCCTGGACGAACCGCGGCTGGCCCGCTTTGCCGCACGCCTTGATGCGGAATTATCCCGCCTCAATGAGGATTACGCCGCGCACCGCGCCGGGGGGTGGGGGCTGGATCCGCCGCGTCTCGCGGTCATGGCACCCGGCGGCTTCGCCGCCTGGATGAAAAGCCGCGGCAAGCTCGGCGGTCAGAACAAGGTTCCCCGCGTCATCAACGACCCGGAATTGTTTGGTTCCCTGCGCCGTTTCGCCGCTGCGCGGTGATGACGGGACGACGTGTCGCGACCGTTACGGGCCGAAGCGCCGGACAAGCGCGAGTCGAACGACGCCCAGCTTGTTCTCGACATGGTAGGGGCACGGCCGGCGCGATTTCTCCGGGCCGCAGCGGTTGTCGCCCGATCGATTCACATGATGGGTGCTGCGCCCGAAGTCGTAATACAGGCCCTCCAGCCGGACGCTCCAAGCCTCGTTCAGCGGCGCCTCGACGCCGGCGCCGACCGTCCAGCCAAGCGCCGTCGAGCGGTCGCGGAAGGAATCATCGGGGTCGATGCGCTCCGGCATCCCCTGCCCGAAATCAATGTCCGTCACCGAACTGTCCATGCGCGCGAGCGCCGGACCGCCGGAGACAGACAATACTGCCGGACCCACCGGCAGTTCGATCCCCGCGCGCGCGGCGGCGACCCATCGAAACTCCGTTTTCACCGTCTCGTCCAGGCCTTCGGGATCAAGCTGGTTTGAGCTTGCCGACTGGCCACCCGTCATGCCGTCCAGTTCCACCTTCAGCGGCATTCCGTGGAAAGCGAGCCTGTTGCCGAACAGCAACCCGCCGACCAGCCCGATATCGCGGTAATCGACGGCCCAGCCGGGATTGCCCCAATTGGCGAAGCCCTCCAGGTCAATGATCCGGTTGTCGGCGCGCCCGAAGCCTGCGAACGCACCCACATAGGTTTCCGACTCACGGGGAGTCTGGTCGCCGTCCCCTGCGCTTGCGGGGACAGCGGCAATGAGCGCTGCAAACGGCGCGGCACAGACGAGCGGCCAGTGAGTCCACTTCTGCGCGGGGGCGGGAATTTCGTCCATGACGATCGCCTCGTTCAAATTGCGGTCTCTTCGGGTACTGCTGCCGTGTCCTCTGGGGTCTGACCAGTAGGCAGGGTTTTCTATCCTACCACGGCGCTGCGTGGCGAGAGAACTGCTGGCGCCGCGGCACGTCGTTGATTTGTTCAGGTGATGTTATAGGCTGCGCTCCGTCGTTCCGCCTGGAGAGTGTCCGCCTTGTGTATTTCCCGATTGTGGCGCCTGTGCGCCGTCGCGCCGTTCGTGCTGACCGCATCGATTCTGCCGGCGCATGGTGGTGAAATTCTCGATACCGTCCCGCGTACCGTGGTCATGTCCGCCTACACGCCTGAACTCGAATTGCTCAAGGGCGAACTCACCGACCGGGCAACCCACACGGTGAACGGATTGGAGTTTTCGACCGGCAGACTGCAAGGGCAGGACGTCGTCATGTTCCTGAGCGGCGTCAGTATCGTGAACGCGACCATGACGGCGCAGCTCGCGCTGGAGCGCTTCAATGTCGAACGCATCATTTTCTCCGGCATTGCCGGCGGGGTGGATCCGTCCCTGCGCATCGGCGCAGTCGCGATCCCAGACCGCTGGGGCCAGTATCTGGAGGCAGTGTTTGCTCGCGAAGGGGAACAGGAGGGCGAATGGGTGGGGCTGCCGCCGTTCTTCGAGTATCCGTACAGGAATTTCGGCATGATGCACCCGCGCTCGGTCCGCGTGTCGAGGGCGGACTCCGACGGTCTCGAAGCGCGGTTCTGGTTTCCCGTGGACGAAGACCTTCTGGCGCTTGCACGGGAGGCGGTATCGGGCGTGGCGCTCGAACGATGCGGACGCGGCCTGTGTCTCGAGCACCAGCCGGCCATCATTGTCGGCGGCAGCGGCGTCTCCGGCGGCGCCTTCGTCGATAATGCCGATTTCCGGGAATATGTGTTCGACACGTTTCAGGCGCAGGTACTGGATATGGAAAGCGCTGCTGTTGCCCATGTCGCCTATGCGAACGACGTTCCGTTCATCGCCGTGCGCAGCGTGGCCGACCTGGCCGGCGGCGGTCCCGGCGAAAATGAAGTTGCGGTGTTTTTCGGCTTGGCCGCCGACAATGCGGCAACGATCGTCAAGGCGCTGCTGGAGCGCCTCGAATAACTTCCTGCACCCGCCCCGCACCGCTTACGAGGAGCAAGTACATGAGCGCCGACATTCGCTATGACGCTTTCTCGGCCCTGTCCTTTGACTGCTACGGGACTCTGATCGACTGGGAAAGCGGGATATTGGCGGCGCTGGCGCCGTGGCGGGCGCGCTGCGGCGTCGATGCGGAGGCTGAAGCGTTGCTGGCGGCCTTCGCGCGCCATGAATCGGCGGTGGAGCATGAGCAGCCCGGCGCGCTCTATCCCGACATTCTGACGGCGGTGATGGGCCGCATTTCCGACCAGTTTCGCGCTCCCGCAACAGCCGCCGAATGTGCCGCGTTCGGGGCTTCGGTCGGCAACTGGCCCGCCTTCCCGGACAGCGCCGGGGCCCTTGCCCGCCTGAAGCAGCATTTCCGCCTGTGCGTGCTGTCCAACGTGGACAAGGAGAGCTTTGCCCGGTCGGCTGCCCGCCTCGGTGTCGCGTTCGATCATGTCTGGACGGCGCAGGATATCGGCTCCTACAAACCGGACCCGCGCAATTTCCGTTACATGATCGACCGCCTGGCCGACCTCGGCACGCCCCGGGAACAGATTTTGCATGTCGCGCAAAGCCTGTATCACGATCATGGCCCGGCGCAGGAAGCCGGCCTCCGCAGCGTCTGGATCGACCGCCGCGCCGGACGCGCCGGCGGCGCCACGCGCGCGCCATCGCCGGCGGCGCGCTTCGATGCGCGTTTCGAGACGCTGGCCGGTTTCGCGGATGCCGTTACTCGTCTTCCTCGCCCGGACGACCGGGAATGACATAGACACCTTTCAGCCAGCGCCCGAGGTCCACTTCACGGCACCGCACGGAACAGAACGGGTGATGCGCTGCCGCTACCGCCTGCCCGCACACCGGACAGGTGCGCTTGTTCTCGCCATTGCCGGATGCCGGCGCCTTCGTCATGGCATATTTCTCCATCTGCGCTCAGGAATGGATCGCGGTGACCTCGAAACGCTCACGCGGGCACGCCGGGTCGGGGTGCCAGTCAACGGTGCACGCGGCGTTGACAGCAGTGCTGATACTGCCCTCCAGTGCACGCACAGCCTCCGGTGATGCGTGAACCGCGAGCCGCCGCCCCGGTGTTGCTGCCGCCTGCGCGAGGCAGGCGCGGGCAATTTCGCAGGCGACGGCAAAGGCAGATTTGCGCTGCCCGCCGGTGCAGGCGGCGCAGGGCTCGGTCAACAACTCGGCGAGTGAGGGCCCGCGGCGTTGGCGCGTGAGTTCCACGGTGCCGAATTGCGATATGGGGGCGACGCGCACGGTTGCATCGTCGCAGGAAGCGGCGGCGCGCACGGCGCGCACGATGCGCTCGCCGTCCTCCGGGTTTGCTGTGCCCGCGAAGTCGATGACCACCAGACCGGCAATATTGCGCAGGCGCAATTGCCGCGCGATTTCCTGCGCTGCCGTGAGATTGAGACGCAGGGCAGCCTTGCCTGAAGCGCGTTCGCTGAAACCGGCGCTGTCCACATCGATAGCGTGGAGGGCTTCCGTGCGTTCGATTGTCAGTGCGCCGCCATTCGTGAGCGGTACGCGCGGCTCAAGCAGACCGTCAATTTCCTCGGCGATGCCCTTGGCGGTGAACAGCGGTTCGCGCCCGCTATGGCGGTGAAGCCGTCGCAACAGCCCGGGCGCCCAGCATTCTGCCCAGGCGCGCGCGCGCAAAAACGCCTCGTCCTCGTCAATGACGATGAGCGCCTCTGCGGGCGCGTCGCGCAGCATGCGCTCCACTGTTCCGAACTCGCGCCGCAGCAGGCGCGGCGGCGCACCGCGCGCGGCCGTGCTGTCTATGGCGCTGGCGGTGTCGGATAATCGCGCCAGATCGGCCTCAAGTTCCGCGTCGTCAGCGCTGGCTGCGACCGTGCGCACCACGGCGCCGCCGCCATCTGCACCAAGCGTGCGCCGCGCCGTCGCCTGCAGGCGGCAACGCACTGTGCCGCCCGCGATGCGGCGTGACACCGAGACGCCGCGCGTGCCGGGCCGGTAGACTGCGAGCCGCCCGGAAAGCGCCAGGCGGGCAGACAAATGCGCGCCCTTGCCGGGTGTTGGGTCCCGCACCACCTGGACGACAACATCCTGTCCCTCATGGCAGCGCGCGGCAATCGGGCCGTGCGCGCCGGGCGCATCCTTGCCATTCAGAAACCCTTCACGCTCCAGCCCGCAATCGACAAAGGCGGCATCGAGCGGAGCAACAATGCGCGTCACGCGCCCCAGATAAACATTGCCTACCAGACTGGCGCGGTCCCGGCGCGCGCAATGAAGGAACTGCGCCTTTCCGTCAACTGTGCGCGCCGCGCGTACAAGGCCCGGATCGACGGATATCAGGAGTTGCTCCCTCACTTGGCAAATTCCACCGGATAGCCGAGTCCGGCCAGCATCATGCGAGTCTCATGCAGCGGCAGCCCCACGATATTCGAACATGAGCCGTTAACTGCGATAACGAAAGCGCCGGCGCGCCCTTGTATGGCATAGCCGCCTGCCTTGTCCCGCCATTCCTCCGACGCGATATAGCGGCGGATTTCACCGGTTGTGAGGCGCTTGAAGCGCACCTGGGAGGTAACGGTGCGGGCGGCAGTGCGCCCGTCGGGCGCGACGGCGGCAATGCCGGTATGCACCCGGTGGCGGCGACCGGACAGCAGCCGCAGAAATGCGTCCGCCTGTGCCGCGTCGGCCGGCTTGCCGAGCGCGCGGCGGCCGCAGGCGACCACGGTGTCGGCGGCGACTACCCACGCCGGTGCCGCGTCGGCGTGCGCCGCAACCGCGGCTGCGGCAGCAGCCTTCGCGGCGGCCAGCCGCTGCGCCAGCGCACGCGGCAATTCGCCGGCGCGCGGTGTTTCGTCGATATCGGCGGGCTGAACCCTGGCCGGTGGCAGGCCGATCTGTTCTAGAAGCGCCAGACGCCGGGGCGAGGCAGAGGCCAGCACCAGTACTGCGTGCGGCCGCGCCGCGCCGTCGCTCACTTATGCCGAAAAATGATGCGGCCCTTGGTCAGATCATAAGGGGTCATCTCGACCGTTACCCGATCGCCGACAAGAACGCGGATGCGGTTCTTGCGCATACGTCCGGATGTGTGGGCCAATATTTCATGCTCGTTCTCAAGCACTACCCGGAACATCGCATTGGGCAGGACATCCTTCACAGTCCCTTGAAATTCAATCATTTCCTCTTTTGGCATGCAAACTCCTTCAACACCAAACGCGGATTGCTGCACCTGACAATGCGCAAATGTCGCCGCGGGTCAAGCCGTCCGGCCCGTTCCGCTGCACTCACTCGCCGAAACATGTGAAATTGCTGCATGGCCGCCCCCTCATACGGGCGCACCGGGGAGTTCGAGCCGCGCCTTGATGCGCGCCATCAGCCCGTCGCGAACCTCGCGATAGGCGGCGAGACGCACATGGCGCGCGCCTTCCACCAGCGACGGATCGAATATATTCCACATTTCCGCGGTGGTTGCCCGGGCGCGCGTGAGTTCCACCGCGCGATGATGCGCGTTCGGCGACAGCGATATGATCAGGTCGAAGGATTCATCGTCCAGATCGTCGAACGTCTTGGGCCGATGGCCCGATATGTCGATGCCGATCTCGTCCATCGCCGCAACTGCGAAACTATCGAGTTGACCGCAGCGCAATCCCACGGAATCGACAAATATCACCCGGCGATAGAGGAATTTGGTCAGGCCCTCCGCCATCGGTGAGCGCAGGGCATTGTTGGTGCAGGCGAACAGGACGCTGCCGACCATCGCCGCGGCGCTCAAACCCGCAGATGCAGCACGCACAGCAGCGTAAACAGCCGCCGCGCGGTATTGAAATCGATGCGCGCGTTGTTCTCCAGCTTCTCCCTGAGAAGGCGCGCGCCTTCATCGTGAAGGGCGCGCCGGCCCATATCCAGCGCTTCGATACGCGACGGCGGCGCGGCGCGGATCGCCTCGAAATAGTTCCCGCAGACCGTGAAATAATCCTTGATGAGGCGGCGAAACCCTGTCAGTGCCAATGTCACGATCAATGTGTCGCCGGGTTTATCGGCGGACTGCGGGTCTTCGCTCGCCGGTCGAATGTGCATCTCCAGACGGTTTTCGACAATCGCGAGATGTACCGCATAGGGGCCGGGCGGCGTGCCGGCCGGTGCGAAGCGGTTGTCTTCCAGCAAATCGAAAATCGCTACCCGGCGTTCATGTTCGATTTCCGGGTTCCAGCGTGCGGCGGAACCTTCGTCGAGAGTGATATCGACAATCCGCGCGCCGGGGCAGTCGGGGTCTGTCACCGGTCGGCAGGGCCGGTGTCGAGTCGAACCGACACCGACAGCGCATGTGCGTCCAGACCCTCGATTGCCGCCAGATGCGCTGCCGCCGGCCCGAGTTCCGTAAGACTGCCGGCGTCGAACCGCAACAGACTGGTGCGCTTCAGAAAGTCGTAAACGGACAGGCCGGAGGAGAAACGGGCGCTGCGCATGGTCGGCAGAACATGGTTGGGGCCGGCCAGATAGTCGCCCAGGGCTTCCGGCGTATGGCGCCCCAGAAAGATGGCTCCGGCGTGGCGCACCGCACTGGCGATGGTCTCCGGCGCGGCCGCGGCGATTTGCAAATGTTCCGGCGCGGCCCTGTCAATCAGTGCCGGCGCCTCGGCGAGCGTCGGAACCACCACGATCAGCCCGTGCTGCTGCCAACTGTCGCGCGCGATATCGACGCGGGGCAGGGTGGTGAGCAGGGACTCCACTGCTGCCTCCACCCTGTCGGCGAAAGCAGCGTCGTCGGTGACCAGGATCGACTGCGCCGCCCGGTCATGCTCCGCCTGTGCCAGCAGGTCGGCGGCAATCCATTGCGGATCGTTGGCGCCGTCGGCGACGATCAGCACTTCCGACGGGCCGGCGAGCATGTCTATCCCCACCGCGCCGAAAACCTGCCGCTTGGCTTCCGTCACCCAGGCATTGCCGGGGCCGGTGATCTTGTCCACCGGGGCGATGCTCTCCGTGCCATAGGCGAGGGCGGCCACTGCCTGCGCGCCGCCGATCCGCCATATTTCATTGACGCCGGCAATGTCCGCAGCCGCCAGCACAGCGGGATTGACCTCGCCGCCGGGGGTCGGCGTCGCCATGACGATGCGCTCGACCCCGGCAACCCGCGCCGGTATGGCGTTCATCAATACGGAACTCGGATAGGCGGCCGTGCCGCCGGGCACATAGATGCCGACGGCGGCAAGCGGACGCCAGCGCTCGCCGAGGCCGACGCCTGCCGCATCGCTGTGCCAGCGGTCGCCCGGCATCTGGCCGCGATGAAACTCGGCAATACGCTCGGCCGCCAAGGCCAGTGCGGCGGCCGTCTGTGCTGCCAGTTCCTGGCGTGCGCGTGCGGCCTCGTCCCGCGAAACCCTTAGGTCGGCGGCCGAGACGCGCATGTCGTCAAAGCGTGCAGTGAAGTCGAGCAGTGCGCTGTCGCCCTTTTCGCGCACCGCCGCGATGATCTCCGCCACCGTGGGCTCGACGCCGGGGTTCAGTACGTGCCGCGCGCCCAGTGCTGCCGCAAACCGGGCCTGAAAATCCGGGGCGGTAGTGTCAAGCCGCGTTGCCATTCACTGCCTCCTGAAACCGCTCGATCCAGGCGCCGAGTTCTTCCGGGCGCGTCTTCCACGCCGTCCGATTGACCACGAGGCATGATGTGATATCGGCGATCTTCTCGATTTCCACCAATCCGTTGGCGCGCAGCGTGCGTCCGGTTTCCACCAGATCGACAATACGTCGGCACAGGCCCAGGCTTGGCGCCAGTTCCAGCGCGCCATTGAGCTTGATACACTCCGCCTGCACGCCGCGCATGGCGAAATGCCGGCGCGTGGTCTCGGGATATTTGGTTGCCACGCGCACATGGCTCCAGCGCGCCGGATCGTCGGCGCTGGCGAAATCCGCCGGTTCCGCCACCGCCATGCGGCAGCGCCCGATCCCGAGGTCCAGCGGCGCATACAGGTCGTGATAGTCGAACTCCGCCAGCACATCGCGTCCGGCGACGCCGAACTGTGCCGCTCCGAATGCTACGAAAGTCGCAACGTCGAAACTGCGCACCCGGATCAATGTCAGCCCCGGCACGTTGGTGCGAAACGCCAATTGCCGTGCGTCGGGATCGTGGAACGCCGCCTCGGGCTCGATTCCGGCATGCGCCAGCAGGGGGGTCAATTGTCCGAGAATGCGCCCCTTGGGAACCGCTGCCACAAGCTTGCCTCCGGCAGTCATGGCCGCATCCCGCCGCCGCGCCGGTGCCGCACGGCTCTCATTCGCTGATCCTCTCCATATCGGCGCCGCACGCGGTGAGCTTGGCTTCCACCCGCTCATAGCCGCGGTCGAGATGATAAACGCGGCTGATGACGGTTTCGCCGCGCGCCGCAAGGCCGGCAAGAACCAGCGAGACGCTGGCCCGTAAATCTGTTGCCATCACGGGCGCGCCGGCGAGGCGTGCCACACCGCGCACCATGGCCGATGCGCCGTGGACCGTGATGTCGGCGCCCATACGACCGAGTTCCGGCACATGCATGAAGCGATTTTCGAATATACGCTCGGTAATCAGCGATGCTCCGTTCGCCACCGCAGCAAGCGCCATCAACTGGGCCTGCATGTCGGTGGGGAAACCGGGCCACGGCGCAGTGACGGCGTCGAGGCCGCGCACCGCACCATTGCCCGAAACACGCACCCCGTTCTCTATAGGCTCGATGTCAACGCCGGCTTCCGTCAGCTTTTCGGTCACTGCCGCGGCAAGTTCGGCGCGTGTATTGACCAGGTCCAGAGAGCCGCCGGTAATCGCCGCCGCCACCGCGTAGGTGCCCGTTTCGATCCGGTCCGGCAGGACGGAATGGCGGGCGCCGTCCAGCGCCGCCACGCCGTCAATGGTGATCGTGTCGCTGCCGGCGCCGGCAATGCGCGCGCCCATCGCTGTGAGGCAGTCGGCAAGATCGGTCACTTCGGGTTCCCGCGCGGCGTTGGAAAGCACGGTGCGCCCGCGTGCCAGCACCGCCGCCATCATCAGGTTTTCGGTCGCACCCACCGATACCGAAGGCAGCGCGATTTCTGCGCCGCGCAGCCCCGCCGGTGCGCGCGCGTCAATATAGCCGTCGGCCAGCGAAATTTCGGCGCCCATCTGCTCCAGCCCCGACAGGTGCAAATTCACCGGGCGCGGGCCGATCGCGCAACCGCCGGGAAGCGATACCCGGGCCCGGCCGTCGCGCGCCAGCAGAGGACCCAGCACGAGGATCGACGCGCGCATCTTGCGCACCAGTTCATACGGCGCTGTGTGTTTGCGAATTGACGCAGCGCATAGCGTAAGGCCATCGCCGCTGAGGGAACCGGCAGCGACGCCGAGCTCGCCCAGAAGTTCGACCATCGCAGCAATGTCGCCGACCGCCGGCAGGTTGGAGAGCGCCAGCGGGCGCTCGCTGAGCAGCGCGGCGGCAAGCAGAGGCAGCGCCGCATTCTTGGCCCCGGCAATGCGCACCGTGCCGTGCAGCGGACTCCCGCCGCGAATGCGCAGCTTGTCCAATCCGCTCAGCCGCGCGGCGACGGAGAGGCTGAGCCGCCCTCGCGTCCGGTCTTGTCCGCCATGGGATCGGCTTGGCGCGCAGAATTTCCGGCTGTATTGCGGGCGCGCGCCTGCTGTTTGCGGCGCCGAAGATTTTCCCGCAATGCCTCCGACAGGGCGCCGAAGCGCGCCTTCCTTTCGGTTTTCTTGCCTTCCCTGCGCCCCATAGCTGCCCCTTCGCCCGAGTTGGTGCGCCGCCCCGTGTGTGATATAAACAGCTTCATGGATTTCGCAACTTTCAAGCGTTCGCTCGACGGTGCTGCGCCGCCGCCGGAGCTGGATGGCGCATTGCGCGCCCTGTGGCATGAAGCCAGGGGCGAGTGGGACACGGCGCACAAATGTGCGCAAGACCAGGCAGATGCAGACGGCGCTTGGGTACACGCCTACCTCCACCGCGTGGAAGGCGATGCATCAAACGCCGGAGGCTGGTATCGCCGCGCCGGACGCCCCCCTAGCACCGCGCCGCTTGCCGACGAATGGCGCGACATCGCACAGGCCTTGCTAGCGCGCAGCGGGAGCTAGGCAGCGCGTATTGGCGTTCAAGGTACTTTCTTTCGGCCGGAATACGCTCACCGACGCAGCCGCCGTGCGCGCCAGCGCGGCATTGCTGGATGTGTCCGAATATCAAATCTTCAGGATGGGGTGGCGAGCCTGGTTTGGTACGCCGCCCGGCGCCGGGAATACTGTCCTGGACCGCTGTTTCTCGCGCTACATGCAGGGTGGCGCCGTGCCGCTCTGGGTCCGCCGCTTCGCGCGGTCGGTTCTCTCCGGCGAGCCTGTTCCGGGCTGTTTCCGCCCGCACCGGCGACCGGCGAATCTGGTGCGCGGCCTGTGCGCCGGAGCGGTAACGGCGGTGACCGTTAGCGTCGTGTTCTTCGCCGCGCACCACGCCGCACAACCGCTGGGTTGCCTGCTGCCTCCCTGCTACTGACGCGCTGCGCCGATCTCACCAAACCAGCGCGGGGATCGTCATGTCGGGGATCACGCCGCGCGCGCGGCACAGGCGCTCCAGCGCCGCGGGGGATGCTGTCTGGCCCCACTCAAGACCCAGGGGGGCCGCCAACACGCCCCCTTGCACCAGCACCGTCGGGAGCCCCCGCGCGTGCGCCCCGGCAATATCCGTCTTCAGATTGTCGCCGATGGCGAATACGCGCTCCCGCGATGCGCCGTTGAGCAGTGCGAGGCAGTGTTCGTAAACGGCAGGGTAGGGCTTGCCGAAATAATACACCATGCCGCCCAGCGCCGCATAGGCTTCCGCCAGTGCGCCGGCGCATAGTGCACGGCGCCCGCCCTGACGCACCACCTCCAGGTCAGGATTGGCGCAGATCATCGGCAGGCCGCGTGCACGGGCCGCTTCAAGCTCGCCGCTATGCCGGTCCGGAGTGTCGTCATCGTCGAACAACCCGGTATTGAGAACGAAATCCGCCTCGCCCAGCGATGTCTCGGCGACCTCCAGCCCCTCCAGCAAACCGGCATCGCGCGGCGGCCCCATGTGAAAATAGCGGCGTCCCAACCCCGCAATGCGCCCGTTTTCAACGGCGGCGCGGCTGGCCTCCCCCGACGACACGATCCGCGTGTACAGTTCCGGTGCAATGCCGATCCCGCCAAGACGCTCAGCCACCCGCGCCTCCCGCCGCGGCGCATTGGACAGCAGAATAACCGTCTTGCCGGCCCCCCGAAGCTCCGCAAGACATTGCGCCGCCCCCGGATAGGCATCCACCCCGTCCATCACCACGCCCCAAATATCTAGCAACAGCGCGTCGAACCGGTCGGCAAGCGCCGACATGCGGGAAAAATGAGCAATTGTCATGAGAAATCGACACCGAAACTACAGGGTGCTCACAGATATCGGCTTCTCTCCCCTCGCGTTCAAGCATCTGCCGCAGGACAAACGCGAAGTACGGCTAGTCTTCTCCGGCGTCGACACCGACTGCTTCGGCCACGCTGGTAAAACCGTCTCTGGCCAGCATCTCGCCGAGATTGCGTGTAATTTCAGAAAGAAGGCTCAAGCCTTCGTAGGTGAGCGCGGTGCAAAGCTGTACCAGCGTCGCACCGGCGCGAATCTTGGCGTAGGCTCCTTCCGCATCTTCGATGCCGCCGACGCCGATCAGCGGAATCTGCCCATTTGTCAGGCGATATACCGTGCGCAACAGTTCGGTTGAGCATTGGAACAATGGGCGTCCGCTCAAGCCGCCGGCTTCATTGCAGAATCTGCCGCGCAAGCCGGGCGGGCGGGCGGTGGTCGTGTTGCTCACGATCAAGCCGTCCAGCGACATGTCCAGCGCCAGTCGGGCGATGTCGCGCACTGCCGGCGCGTCAAGGTCGGGAGCGATCTTCACCAGCAGAGGGACGTCCAGCCCGGCATCAGTGCGGTGCTCCTGCAACCCGGTGATCAGGCGTTCGAGGCTGTCATGCGCCTGAAATCCGCGCAACCCCGGAGTATTGGGCGACGAAACATTCACGGCAACATAGTCGGCCAGCGGCGCCAGTGTTGTGAATGCCGCGGCGTATTCGCCCTCAGGGTCCGTGCTGCCGCTGCCGAACCCGATATTGACTCCGACGATCCCGGCGCAGCGGTCGCGCCGGACAAGACGTGCCGCCGCCGCGTCCATTCCCCCGTTATTGAAGCCGAGCCGGTTGATGATCGCGCGGTCTGCCTCCAGCCGAAACAGCCGTGGGCGCGAGTTTCCCCGCCGCGGCTCCGGCGTCACCGTGCCTACCTCCACAAATCCCGCGCCGGCTCGCAATAGCGGCCGGAATAGTGTTGCGTCCTTGTCCAGTCCGGCAGCAACTCCGACGGCGCTGGCAAAGTCCCGCCTCCACAGACGCACGCGCATGTTTTGCGGAGCAGGCGGCGCAGCCCAGGCTCTTCCGCCCACCCTCAAGACCGCGATAGCAAGATTGCGCGCCGTTTCCGCCGGCACCAGACCAAGCGCCGCAATACCCCATTTTTCTATAACCGGCATGGTCAGCCGACCAGACGAAACGGGCCGCAAGTCCGTACAGCACTCGAAAGTATATTCGGAAGATGCCACTTGGCACTCGATGGTTGTCGACTCGCGGCACGCACCGACTTGTTTGGAGGAAGGGGGGCCACGATCCTCCATCCGCTATCCGCCAAAATATTGTGTGACATCGACCACCCGCGCAGCAATGATCCCCGACGCCTACCTTACCCCATTTACGTGCCCGGACCCTGGACCTCCCGACAGGCAGTCCCGGCCGGTCCGCAGTAGCGCTCCTGGTTACGAACCCGGCACGAGCGCCGCGATCTGGTCGAGCACTTTGATGACTTCGGGGTGTATTTCATCGGGTTCCATGACATCTGCGATGCGGTAATAGTCGGTTTTCGCCAGCGGGAGCGGAGACTGTTCGAACAACTTTGGCAATATGGTCGTGGACGCTGGAATCCGGACCACAGCCTCCATATCGCGCAAAGGGTCTGTGAGAACGGATGCCGGCAAGTCGGCCTCGAATGCATCTTGGACAGTGCGGACGGTGAAAAGATCATCTGGCCGGATAAAGCGTTCGATGGCTGCGGGCACGAGTAGATAATTCTCGATTTCATATCGTCGCCAGATATGGGAGACGAGATTGTCGGCCCTGTATTCGTGCGGGTCGTCCTGCCGGTTGTCGCCGTCAAGCAAGAGAAGGCCGCGCACATCCTTGTGCACGGCGCGCAATGCGAACAGGTGGCCTCTGGCGTCGCGGGGACGGCGCCCCCGGAGTGTATGGACAAATGGTGTTTCGAAGAATTTCCTTGCACGATGGTCCAGTCGTGTCGCCCACGCTTCGAGAATGCGCCAATCGGACATATCCTCGCAATACAGGACGGCTCTCCCCTGTTCGGCCAGCAACAGATCAAGCGGCGAGACCTGCTTGATCGCCATGCCAAGTGCGTCGCGGTCCGTTAGCCCCGCGAGCAGGTGCGGTGAACCGGTGAAAGACAGGATTTGGCTTGGTTCTGCCTCTTCGAGGATGGTTTCGGCGTGAGTGGCGACAATCAACTGCCGCCCCTTATCGTGTGCGAGGGCCCGCAGACGGTCGAACACCCGTGTCTGGAGCCAGACATGAAGGTGGGCGTCCGGTTCATCCACCAACAGCACATCGCTTTCGCGTCCGTATATGAAGGCAAACAGAAGTAATGTCTGGTGGAAGCCGCTACCCGCTGAGGCGAGATCATAGGACGCGCCGCGTTCCTCATATTCGCAGAGAATGAACGGTTGGGCGGCGTCATATTCGGGCTTCTTCAGCCGAATTGCGAACAGTTCCTCGATGTCGCGGGCAAGCGCCGGCCAGGCCTCCGGATCCTCCGAAATATCAAGGAGTAGGTTCCGCAGGATATCGCCGGGATTGCCCTCGCCGATACGCAGATTCCGATAGCCGGGATCGAACCGCGGCTCTTCGGCGCCAATCCCGGAAAAGGCGGGGCAGTGGGTGATGTCTGGCAACACCGAGGGATCGGCCAGATCACTGTATTCCAGCGGATTCGCATAAATCTGTTCGCGGCCCTGATAGCGCAGTTCCATGGTGAGGGCCCAATGCGCGCCTGTGGCCGCCTTTCCCTCCACCCGAATGCGGATCGCGCGGCGGCGACCCGCCTGCTTACCTTCACCGTCCTTGTTGCGCCAGTTGGTTGCGCGTTCGCTCCACAGCAGGTTGAAATGCCTCACCGGCAGCGGGGTAAAATCCTTGCGGGTGATTGGCTGACCGGGCCGGCGGACGGCTTCCGCAGCGCCTCGGACGATCGGCGCGCCGCGGCCGGCACGCCAGCGACCCAGCGCAAAAGCCCATGCAGAGAGCGCCTGTATGAGCGTGGTCTTGCCGGAGTTGTTCGGCCCGGCCAGCACTGTTACCGGTTCGAGCGCAAACTCCTGATGCTCGAAACGCTTGAAATTCTCGATAACAATGCGCGTGATCACCGTTCTGCCGCCCGGTCGGCGAGTGCAGCGCGCCGAGGCGCTTGCGGCCTATGCCGCGGTTGCGGCGAGGGCGGCTTCTATGGTGGCCAGGGCGGCCGGTGCGGCGTTGCCATTCGGGCCGCCGGCTTGCGCCAGATCGGGGCGTCCGCCGCCGCCCTTGCCGCCCAGCGCCGCCGCTGCCGCGCGCACCAGTGCGACGGAATCGAAACGGGGCAGCAGATCGTCCGTAACGCCGACCACAACCGCGCCCTTGCCGCCGGCATTGCTGACCACCGCCACCACCCCGGAGCCGATCTTGCGTTTCATCATATCCGCCATGCCGCGCAACTCACGCGCCGGTACGCCGTCCAGCGCCCGCCCGGCAAACATCACGCCGGCGATTTCCCGCGATTCCGGTGCCGAAGCCGCGCCTCCGGCCGCCAGGGAGCGGCGGGTTTCCGTTAGTTCGCGTTCCAGCCTTTTGCGATCATCCAGCAGTGCCGCCACGCGCGCCGCGACTTCCCCCGGCGCGGTTTTCAACGCCGCGGCGGTGGCCGCAAGGGTGCGCGACTGCTCGTTGACCCAGGCGAGCGCGCCGTCGCCCGTCACCGCCTCGATGCGGCGCACGCCGGCAGCTACGGCGCTTTCCCCGACAATCTTGAACAAGCCGATATCGCCGGTACGCGCAACATGCGTGCCGCCGCATAATTCCACGGAAAAGGGCGCGTCGCTGCTGCCCATCGACACTACGCGAACCTCATCCCCGTATTTCTCGCCGAACAGGGCGAGAGCGCCGATTGCCACCGCTTTTTCCGGGCTGGTCAGCAGCGTGCTTACCGGCGCATTGGCCAGTATCTCGCGATTTACCTCGGCTTCGACGGTAGCGCTGTCCTCCGCGCTGACCGGCTTGGGATGGCTGATGTCGAAGCGCAGCCGGTCCGGCGCTACCAGCGAACCCTTCTGTGTGACATGGCTGCCGAGGCGTCCGCGCAGCGCGGCATGAAGCAGGTGGGTTGCTGAGTGATTGCGCCGCACCGCCAGCCGGCGCGCGGCATCGACCGCCAGATGAACCGTATCGCCGACCTTCAGGCTTCCGCTCTCCACAGTGCCGCTATGCGCGTGCATGTCGCCGGCGCGTTTCGTGGTATCGGTGATCACCATGCGCGCGCCGGACGCGGCGGAAATGGTTCCCGTGTCGCCGATCTGGCCGCCGGCCTCCGCATAGAACGGCGTCTGGCTGGCAAATGCGATTACCTGTTCGCCGGCGTCCGCGCTTTCCACGCTCTCTCCATCGCGCACCAGCGCGGTGATGACGGCGTCGGCCTCGGTGACGGCATAGCCGACAAATTCGCTGGCGCCGATGCGGTCGTGCAGTTCGAACCAGACCCGGTCGTCGGCGGCGCTTCCGGCGCCAACCCAGGATTTGCGAGCTTCCTCCCGCTGCCGCTGCATGGCGGCCTCGAACCCGGCGAGATCGACATCGCGATTTTCCGCGCGCAAGGCATCCTGGGTCAGGTCGAGCGGAAACCCGTAAGTATCGTAGAGCCGGAACGCCACGACGCCGGGCAGGGGGGCATGGCTGGCCAACTTTGCCGTCTCCGCGGCAAGCAGGCGGAGGCCACGCGCCAGCGTTTCGCGAAACCGGGTTTCCTCAAGCTTCAGTGTTTCGCTGATCAACGCCTGCGCGCGCACGAGTTCGGGAAATGCCCGGCCCATTTCGCTCACCAGCGCCGGCACCAGCCGCCACATCAGCGGCTCTTCCACGCCCATCAGATGCGCGTGGCGCATGGCGCGCCGCATGATCCGCCGCAGCACATAGCCGCGTCCTTCGTTCGCGGGCATTACACCGTCTGCCAGCAGAAAGCTGCTGGCGCGCAGGTGGTCGGCGATCACGCGGTGCGAGGCGCGGTGCGGTCCATCGGGGTCGCTGTTCGCGGCATCGGATATCGCCGCGATCAGTCGGCGGAACAGGTCGGTGTCGTAATTGTCATGTTCGTCCTGCAGCACCGCGGCAATGCGCTCAAGCCCCATGCCGGTATCGATTGACGGGCTGGGCAGGTCGATGCGGTCGCCCGAGTCCTGCTGTTCGAACTGCATGAACACCAGGTTCCAGATTTCGACATAGCGGTCGCCATCTTCATCCGGGCTTCCCGGCGGGCCGCCGGCAATGCCCGGTCCGTGGTCGAAAAAGATTTCCGAACATGGCCCGCACGGCCCGGTATCGCCCATCGACCAGAAATTGTCGGCGGTCGGTATGCGGATGATGCGTTCTTCCGGCAGGCCCGCAACCCTGCGCCACAGGTCGAACGCCTGGTCATCGGAGTGGTACACCGTGGCCCACAGCCGCTCGGCAGGCAGGCCGAATTCCCGCGTGATCAGGTTCCACGCCAGTTCGATGGCCAGTTCCTTGAAATAGTCGCCGAACGAGAAATTGCCCAGCATTTCAAAGAACGTATGGTGCCGGGCCGTGTAGCCGACATTGTCGAGATCATTGTGCTTGCCGCCGGCGCGCACGCATTTCTGGCTGGTCGCCGCACGCTGATAGGAGCGTTGCTCATTGCCGGTGAAGATGTTCTTGAACTGCACCATCCCGGCATTGGTGAACAGCAATGTGGGGTCGTTATGCGGCACCAGCGGGCCGGAGGACACGACCTCATGCCCGCGCGCGGCGAAATAGTCGAGGAACGCCTGCCGGATATCGTTGGCGCCGGGGCCAGGCACGACGGGTCTATGAAGCCGCGCTCACAGGCGCCGCTTGCTCGGCCTGCGTCAAGGCCGTGAAATCGTCAATCATCCAGCGGCATATCTGCCCCGGCTGAAAATGCATGTCGCCGATCTGGCCGACCGGCGTGACTTCCGCCGCCGTGCCGGTGAGGAACACTTCATCGGCGCGTTCCAGTTCCGCCGGCATGATGACGCGTTCGATCACTTCAATTCCGCGCTTTTTCGCCAGTTCGATCACGCATTGGCGGGTGATGCCGTCCAGAAAGCAGTCGGGAGTGGGGGTATGCAGCTTGCCGTCGATAACGAGGAAGATATTGGCGCCGGTGGCTTCCGCAAGCCGCCCGCGCCAGTCCAGCATCAGCGCGTCGTCAAAGCCCTGCGCCTCCGCGTCGTGTTTGGAGAGCGTGCAGATCATGTACAGCCCGGCGGCTTTTGCCTTGGCCGGAATCGTCGCCGGGTCAGGGCGTTTCCATTTCGACCATGCGAGCTTGATCCCCTTTAGGCGCGCGTCCGGGTCGAAATAGGAGGGCCACTGCCATGATGCGATGGCCACATGGATGGTGTTGCTTTGCGCCGACACGCCCATCATTTCACTGCCGCGCCACGCCACCGGCCGCACATAACCATCGGCAATGTCATTGCGCCGGCACACATCGTAGCACGCTTCGTCGATCTGCTCGATCGTGAAGGGAATTTCAAAGCCCAGTTGCCGCGCTGATTCGAACAGGCGCTCCGTATGCGCCCGGAGGCGGAAGATGACCCCGCCATAGACGCGCTCGCCTTCGAAAACGCTGGAAGCATAATGCAGCCCGTGGCTCAGCACGTGCAGTTTCGCCTCGCGCCACGGCGTTATCGCCCCGTCGAGCCATATGCAGCCGTCGCGATCTCCGAAGTCGAGCATGGGTGTGCTTTCTCCCCGCCTGCGTCTGTTGCCGCCCCGGTCCCGTCAGCGATCACGCGAGCAGAGAAGGGGTTGCGCACGCTAGCCGCAGCAGGCATATATGTCAACATGACTGACGCAAAATCGCCGGTAAACCCGCTGTTTCTGCGTGAACAGGAACTCAACCACGGCATGGAGCTCCTGTTCTATGCTTACCGCGATTTCATCGCCGTGCCGGATCGTATTCTTGCCCCTCTGGGGTTCGGGCGCGCACATCACCGCGTCATCTATTTCGTCGGCCGCAATCCCGGCATCTCGGTGGCGCGTTTGCTCGATATTCTGAAGATCACCAAACAGAGCCTCAGCCGCGTGCTCGGTGAGCTGGTGCGCTCGGGCTACGTGAAACAGGTCAAGGGCCTGCAGGACCGGCGGAAGCGCCTGCTCAGCCTGACCGAAAAGGGGCGGGAACTGGAGCAGCGCCTCTCCCGCGCGCTGCGCGGACGCCTCGCCCGCGCCTATCGCGACGCCGGCGGTGAGGCGGTCGAGGGGTTCTCCAGCGTCCTGTTCGGCCTGATGACGGAGGAAGACCGCGCCCGCTTTGAAAAGCGCAGCGCCGCGTGACTGCGCCCGGCGACAGCGCTCATGTGCTGGTGGTCGATGATGATGAGCGTCTGCGCCGGCTGCTGAGCCGCTATCTGCGGGAAAACGGTTTTCTGGTCGCCACTGCGCGCGATGCTGCCGACGCCCGCGCCAAGCTTGCCAGCCTGTCATTCGACCTGCTGGTGCTTGATGTGATGATGCCGGGAGAAAGCGGTATCGACCTCGCCCGCGCACTCCGCCGCGCTGATGACCAGCCCATTCTCATGCTCACCGCCATGGATTCGCCCGAAGCCAGGATCGCGGGGTTGGAAAGCGGCGTCGACGACTATCTCGCAAAGCCCTTCGAACCGCGTGAACTGGTGCTGCGCCTTCATGCGATCCTGCGCCGCAGCCGCCCGCCGCGGCGCGCCGTCCATTTCGGTGACTTTACCTTTGATCCCGCGGCCGGCGTGCTGCGCCGGCGCGGCGCCCCGGTGGCGCTGAGCGCCGCAGAGACCGGCCTGCTGCGGGCCCTGACCCGGCGGCCCGGCGCCGCCGTGCCGCGCCCGGCCCTGAGCGAAACCGGCGGCGTCGCCGAACGCTCCGTCGATGTCCAGATCAACCGCCTGCGGCGCAAGATCGAACCCGATCCACGCCGCCCGCGCCACTTGATGACCATGCGCGGACAGGGTTATGTCCTGCGCGCGGACTGAACCGCTGGCGCCACCCCCATGAGCCGCGTGCGCCGCCTGCTGCCGCGCGGTCTGTTTGCCCGGTCGCTGCTGATCGTGCTCATCCCCCTGGTCGCCCTGCAGGCCGTATCCGCGTTCATTTTCTATGACCGGCACTGGAATGATGTCGGGCGCCGTCTCGCCCGCAGTCTCGCCGGCGACGTCAGCATGTTGGCCGAGGCCGTGGAAAACCCCGGCATCGAGTCACAATGGCTGCTGGAACGCGCTCCCGACCATTTCGGCATGGACGCCCACTTTGAGCCGGGAGAACGCCTCTCCGAACCCACGCCGGAGCGGGTATCCGGCTCCATCGATCGCATGGTCGCCGCCGTCTTCCCGGAAATGCTCGAATATCCTTTCCGGTTCGACAGCCGCAGCGCGCCGGGACGGGTGGAAATCGCGGTCGAACTGCCATCGGGAGTGCTGCAGGTTTCCACTTCGCGCAAACGTCTGTTCAGTTCCACAACCTATATTTTCATCCTGTGGATGTGCGGGACCTCGGTCGTTCTGTTCGCCATTGCGGTCTATTTTCTGCGCCGGCAGGTCGCGCCCATTCGCCGCCTCGCGCAGGCCGCGGAAAATTTCGGCAAGGGCCTGCCGAGCCCGGATATCAAGTTGCAGGGTGCGCGTGAAGTGCGCCAGGCGGCGCGCGCCTTTCTGCTCATGCGTGAGCGCATCCAGCGCCATGTCACCCAGCGCACCGACATGCTGGCAGGCGTCAGCCATGACCTGCGCACCCCCCTGACGCGCATGAAATTGCAGCTCGCCATGCTGGGCAACGACGATGCCGTGGACGAACTCGCGGCCGATGTTTCCGACATGGAGCGCATGATCGAAGCATATCTGGCCTTCGCGCGCGGGGAAGGGGAGGAAGAGGCCGCTGACACCGACTTCGACTTGCTGCTCGAGTCGGTGATGGCGTCTGCGCGGCGCCGCGGTGACTCACTGGCGCTCGACAACCGCGCGCCCGGCTTGCGCCTTACATTGCGCGCCGACGCCATCCGCCGCGCCCTCACCAATCTCATTGACAATGCCATTCGCCACGGCCGGGCGGCCATCGTGACCGTGGTGCAGCGCGGTCGCAATGTCGTCCTGACCGTGGATGATGACGGCCCCGGCATCCCGCCCGCCGGCCGTGAAAAGGTATTCCGGCCTTTTGTCCGGCTCGACGAGGCGCGCGCCAGCGACGGCGGAGGCTCCGGTCTGGGTCTCACCATCGCCCGCGACGCCGTTCGCAATCACGGCGGCGACATCACGCTCGGCGACTCGCCGCAAGGCGGCCTGCGCGCGCAAATCACCTTGCCGCTGTAGCAACGAGGGATACGAGCGCGCATGGCGGACAGCACGACCGACCGGGACAATGGCGTGATCCGGGTCGGGCTTGTGGGCCTCGGCCTTGCGGCGCAGGCGCATATCAAGGCCTATGCCAGCCACCCCGGAGCGCAGCTTGCGGCGCTGTGCGACCTGGACCGCGAGCGCGCCGAACGCATGGCGCGGAAACATCGCGTCCCGCATGTTCATACCGACTACGAACAGATGCTGCGCCGCGGCGATATCGACATGGTGGACATAACAACGCCCACCCATCTGCACGCCCCCATGTCGCTGGCAGCGCTGGCGGCCGGCAAGCATGTGCTGTGCGAAAAACCCCTGTGCCGCAGCATCGCCGAGGGCGAGGCCGTGATTGCTGCCGCAGCGGCGCGCAGTCTCAAGGTTGGTGTCGGCGAAACCTACGTGTTTCACACCTCGCATATGAAGGCGCGCGAATTGATCGCCGACGGCGCCATCGGTCAGCCCCTGCAGATCCGGCAGCGGCACGGCGCCTGGCTGGCGCGCCCCCACGCCTCCCTTGCCGCGCGCCCGCAGGACCGCGAATGGCGCGTCGATCCTGTCCTCTCCGGGGGCGGCGCTTTTCCGTGGATTTTTGACCATGCCGTGCATTTCTTCGCTGCGGCGGAATACTTCGCGCTCGATCGCCCGATCGCCGAAGTCTACGCCATGACGGCGCCGGCCGCTTCGGACCGGCGCCGTTCCGGCGCCGAACACGACCCATACCAAAGCGCCGAAATCGACATCCCCATCATCACCTTTCGCTTTGCGGACCCGGCCCGCCACGGTGTCTGGATGCGCGCCGAACGCCTGAACGGAAAATTCGACCCGATGCGCGGCTTCAGCACCGCCATCATCGGCAGCGACGGAATGATCGAAGTCCTCGGCGAGGGCGGCGGCGGCCTGTTCTGGCAGGGCAAGGCGCAGCATCTGCTGCTCCATCGCGAGGGGCGCGAGACCCGGGCGTTTCGCTTCGAGGAAGGCGGCGATGACCTGTGGCGCTCGGAGATCAACTATTACAGCCGCGGCCACATCAATCAGGTGCATCATTTCCTCGGCGCCCTGGCGGCCGGCCGCCACCCGCGCTACGGCGCTGCCGACGGGCTGCGCGCGGTGCGCTGCACGCTGGCGGCGATCCGCTCGGCGCAGCTTGGGCAGCCGGTCCGCGTCGATGCCGTGGCCGCCGACTACACGGCGTTCGAGGCGTCCGGGCGCTGAGCGGCCAGCGCGTGCCACAGCGTCAGCAAGGCCAGTGCTGCCGTTTCGGCGCGCAGGACATTGGGCCCCAGCGACACCGGCATCGCGCCCTCGCACACAGCCAGCGCGCGCCGTTCCTCGTCGGCAAAGCCGCCTTCCGGCCCCACCAGAAGAATGGCGTCTGCCCCGCCGGTAAGCTGCGAAAACACTTCCCCCGGCGCCCGCCCATGCCGCTCGCCCCACACCAGCGCCGCGCCATTTCGGGCGCTATCCGCCAGCAGGTCCGCCAGCGCTACGGGCGGGGCGATCGCCGGCACATCGAGCCGCCCGCATTGCTCGGCCGCTTCCACCGCATGGGCGCGCAGCCGCTCGGGCCGCGACAACCCCGCTGCCGTGCGCTGCATGAGTACCGGCTGCAGCGCGCCGACGCCGAGTTCCACCGCTTTCTCCACCAGCATTTCCAGCCGTGCCCGCCGGATCGGCGAAAAGGCGAGCACGGGTCCCGTCGCGTCCGGTTGGGGACGCAGCTGCGCGGTCAGCGATATGCGCCATGCGCGCCGCTCTGCCGGCGCCAGCGCGCCCAGCCATTCGCCGTCGCGACCGTTGAACAGGGCCACGGGCGCACCGGTGCCGAGCCGCATTACCCGGCGCAAATAATGCATCTGCGCATCATCCAGCATCGCGTCTGCCCCGGCGGAAAGCGGCGTGTCCACATACAGGCGGGCGGCGACCGGCTTCATGGCTGCATCATACCCCGGCCTTGCGGCGCCGCGCGATGACCGAGCATACCCTCGGAACCCGGGTCACCGACTACGCCCGGCTGGCGCGCGCCCATCAGCCGACCGGATTTCTACTGCTGATGTGGCCGTGCTGGTGGGCCGTGGCGCTGGCCTGGCCCGGCGCCGCTGAAGGCCTCCCGTTGCTGGTGCTGTTTTTCGTCGGCGCCGCCGTCATGCGCGCTGCCGGCTGTGTCTGGAACGACATTACGGACCGCGAATTCGATGCGCAGGTGGCGCGTACCTGTGACCGCCCCATCGCCAGCGGTCGTATTTCGGTGCTGCATGGTGCGGTGTTCATGGCTGCGCTGGCGTTGGCGGGCCTCATGGTGCTGCTGCAACTGGAACCCGCAGCCATTGCCGTCGGGCTGGTGTCCGTATTGCTGATCCTGCCCTATCCCTACATGAAGCGCATCACCTGGTGGCCGCAGGCGTGGCTGGGCCTCACATTCAACTGGGGGGCGCTGGTCGGCTGGGCCGCCGCCACTGGAGGTCTGGCCTGGCCCGCCCTCGCGCTTTATGCCGGCGGCATCGCCTGGACGCTCGGTTACGATACCATTTATGCGCATCAGGACCGCGCGGATGACACATTGATCGGTGTGAAATCCTCGGCATTGTGGCTGGGTGCGCGCACCCGTCCGGCGCTATGGCTGTTTTACGCCCTGTGTCTGGTCGGCCTGGCTGCCGCTGCTGCGCTCGCCGGCGCGGCATGGCCGGCATGGGCAGGTCTTGCCGCTTCCGCGCCGGTCCTCGCATGGCAGGTCGTGACACTCGACATTGACCACCCCGCCAATTGCGCTGTCCGCTTCCGCGCCAACAACGCATTCGCCATCATCATCTTCCTCGGCTTCCTGGCCGGCTGAACGGGCGGCGCGGCGATGAGAGAAGTGCTGAAGCGACCCGCAGCGGCGGTGGCTGCCTTGTGCGCCGCTCAAATCACCTTCTGGACCCTGGCGCCGGCGCTGACCCATATGGCGCCGCCCCTCGACGTGGTGGAAATGCTGGTCTGGGGCCGGGAAGGCGTGGTCGCAACCTACAAGCATCCGAACTTGCCGGGGCTGCTGCTGGCGGCTGTTGAACGCCTTGCGCCGGGCGCCGTGTGGCCGGCCCTGGGTGTCGCCCAACTGTGCGTCGCAGCCGCGTTCATCGCCGTCTGGCTGCTCGGACGCGACTTGCTGGGCGATGCTCGCGCGCTGGCCGGAGTGCTGCTCCTGACCGGGATCTTCCATTATTCATGGCCGACGCCGGAGGTAAATCACAATCTGGTTCAAATGCCGCTCTGGGCCTGGACCATCCTGGCCCTGTGGCGAGCCGTGCAGCGCGGTACGCTCGCCTGGTGGCTCGTACTCGGCACCCTCGCGGGTCTGTCTTTATGGGCAAAATATTCCTCAGGGCTGCTGCTCGTCGCCGCGGCGCTGTGGCTGCTTGCGGATTCCCATGCGCGGCGCTGCCTCGCCGGACCGGGGCCGTGGGCGGCGCTGGGAGCGTTTCTGCTTGTGGCCGCGCCGCAGGCGCATTTCATATTCCAGAGTGATTTCCTGCCGTTTCGCTACGCCATGGGGCGCGCCGACGTCGCCGGGGGAGCGCTTTCCTTTCTCGCCGCCCAACTGGCGAATCATGGCGTGTTTCTGGGGATGGCAGTGCTGGCGGGCTTGTTCGGTGCCGGCGCCGCGCAGCGGCCGCCGGATGAGGCCCGCGCTCGGCTGTTCCTGCTCATCATGGGTCTCGGTCCGGCATTGCTGGCGACGGCGCTGGCAGCCATTGCCGGCACGGGCCTGAGGGACATGTGGGGAATGCCGATGTTCAATCTGTCCGGCCTGTTACTGGCGGGGCTGTTGCCGGGGCGGCTGAACGGGCGTCGTGTGGCGCGCCTGGGCGTGCTCGCGGGAATCTTGCTGACTGCCTTGCCGGCGGCCTATGCCACGGCCCTGCTGGTCCAGGCCGACAGCGCCGGCAAGCCGTGGCGCGCCCTGTGGCCGCAGGAGGCCATCGCTGACAGGCTGCTTGAGGGTTATCGGCGCGAAACCGGAACCCTGCCGCAAATCGTCGCCGGCCCGGTATGGGAGGCCGGACTGGTGGCGCTGAAGGCGCCCGGGGCGCCGTCCGTGTCGATCGACGCCGAGGCGCGCAAATCACCCTGGGCCGGCGCCGCGCATATTCACCGCCATGGCGCCCTTGCGGTATGGCCAACCGGCGCCGAACCGGCGCCGGCGCTGGCGGCGCTGATTGCCGGCCGTCCCCTGCGGCAAGAGCTGTTTCCCTGGAGCACCAATCCCGCCGCCGCGCCGATCCGACTCACCTGGACGGTGATTCCACCGGCGCCTCGCGAAACACATACAGGCGGTTCAGCAGGTAGGTCAGCACCGCTGCCAGTGCCGTGAACAGGACGAACCCCGGGCGGTAGTCAAGCCCCGCAATGTCTGCCCACACCGCCATGGCGCCGCCATGCAGCGCGACGACGGCGGCGTAGGAGCCAAGAAAGCGGGGGGCCGCCCGACGATGCGGCGCCCGGCTTCGCAAAACGAAAAACCGGTTGCCGATATAGGAGACCGTGATGCCGCACACGGCCGCTGCCGCATTGGCAAGCGCCACCGACGCCATGCCGGCGCCTTCCACGAGCGCGGTCAGCGCCGCATAATGCACGGCGGTGGCGAACAGTCCGTTCACGACAAAGCGCAGGATACGCCCTGCTTCCTGTCCCGGGCCGGGCATTATCCCCCGCGTGCGGACGGAGCAGCGGCGAATTCGATCTCCCGGATCAACGACACGGCCGCCGCCTCGAGATCTGCTGGCGAACGATAGCCGATTGCATTCATGATGAGCGCCATAAGGCTGAGAAGACCTGTCTGCAGGAACACCAGAATCAGGAAGCTGATCACCAGGGTCAGCCAGCCCGGCGTAACATGGCCGGTGAGCTTCAGCATCAGACCGGCCAGAAAGATGAGGACCCCGGACACGGCCGCTCCGGCGCACGCGGCGCCCATTCGGGTGAGCACCGCGTCGTCGAACACGGAAACGGCGCGGATAGCGTGCAGCGCCAGATCATAGAATTTCATACGCGACTGACCGCGGTAACGGCGCCCGCGGTCGCAACGGATCTGCACCTGCCGGACGCGTGACTTGAGAAGTGCCGCGGCGACGTGAATCCGCGTTTCCTGCATCGCGGTGAGACGCAGCAGCGCCTTCCGTTCGAGCGCGCAGAAATTGCCGAAATGAATCTGGTGTCCGGTCAGCAGGCGGAAGAACCAGCGATACAGCCGGTAGAACGCGCGAAACGGCAGCGACTCGGTGCGCCGGCCGCGGCGCGCGGCGGCGGCATCGCAGCCGGGGGTGATGGCGGCAATCAGGCGCGGCACGTCTTCCGGCCGGTCCTCTCCGTCGCTGTCCATGACCACCGCGCCCGCATAACGGGTTTCCCGGGCCGCTTCCACGAGGCCCACTGAGATGGCGATCTGGTGCCCGACATTGCGCTTCAGGCGAATGATGCTTCCCCTCAGACCGGCGTCGGCAATGGCGTCGATCTGCGGCGGCTCATTCAGCGAGCCGTCATCCACCGCCACGATTTCGAGCGACGCGCCGGCCTCGACCGCGGCGAGTTCGCGGCACAGCCGCGTGAAGGACGCCCCGTCCTCGAAGACAGGCGTGACGACCGCCCAGACGCTGTCACGATGCGCCGGCATTGATCCGGTCCGGCGGGAGAGAGGCCAGCAGCTCCCGGAACCATGCTTCTGTCACGCCGAGTCCTTCTTCCAGCCCGGTGACCGGCGCCCAGCCAAGAACCTCCGCGGCGCGGCGAATGTCAGGGCGCCGCCGCACCGGATCGTCTGCCTCCAGCGGTATCGACACCGTTCCCGCCTCGCTGTTGCACACACGCCGCACGACATCAGCCAGTTGCGCGATGGTGATTTCCTCGGGATTCCCCAGATTGATCGGCCCCGGCGGTGCGTCATCCAGCGCCATGTATGCCAGCAGCCCCTCGATCATGTCATCGACATAGCAGAAAGAGCGTGTCTGGCTGCCGCCCGCCAGCGTCAACGGGCGCCCCAGCAGCGCCTGCACCATGAAATTGGAAACAACCCGCCCGTCGGAGGGGTGCATGCGCGGCCCGTAAGTATTGAAAATCCGCGCTACCCTGATATCAACGCCGTGTTGGCGGTGATAGTCGAAAAACAGCGTTTCAGCGCAGCGTTTGCCTTCGTCGTAACAGGCCCGCTTGCCGACCGGATTGACATTGCCCCAGTCGTCTTCCTTCTGCGGATGGGTCAGCGGGTCGCCATAGACCTCGCTGGTCGAGGCTTGCAGGATGCGGGCGCCGCAGCGCCGTGCCAGTTCCAGCATGTTGATCGCGCCGTGCACGGATGTCTTCACCGTCTGCGCCGGGTCGTGCTGGTAATGAACCGGACTCGCCGGACAGGCAAGATTGAAGATGCGGTCCACTTCCAGACGCACGGGTTCCGTCACATCATGACGGATGAATTCAAAATTCGGCTCTCCCAGCATATGGGCGATATTGGCCTTGACGCCGGTGAACAGATTGTCAAGGCAGATTACGTCGCATCCCTCCGCCAGTAACCGTTCGCAGAGATGCGAGCCGATAAAGCCTGCGCCGCCCGTAACCAGCACCCGGTCCGTATAGTGCTTCATGTCCGCTCATTCATGTGTCTGACTCGGCCCCTGCCGTTCCGTCATTTCTTCAGCACCAGTTTATGCGGGAAGGTCTCGTGCACCTTCTCCGGTGTCAGCGGAACCTGGACATAGCGTCCGTCGCGCCATAACGGCCACTGATCCAGCAGTGTCGAACTGTTGAGCCAGCCATCCTGACCGCCAAGCAGAACGAAATAATTGGCGTCCGGGTCGGTCATGTCGGAAACATGGCGGGCATTGGCGCCGTAGCGCACGCGGTGCCGCTCGGTGGTCGTGTCATGCGCCGTCTTCAACAGCGTATCGGAACTTCCGCCCACGCCGTATTCGGCAAAGCGGTAGCGGCTGCCGATGACCGGCGCCATCGCCAGTGCGTGGCCGAGTTGCAAGCGGTGCATTTCCGCCCAGTTCTGGAATGTCTGTGCCCCCTGCGCTGCGCTTTCCAGCCCTGCCGTCAGCGCGCGCCGCAACACCGCCGGGTCGGCGGCGTCGACATCCTCCTGCAGCAGCACGGCAGCGCGCCCGAAATTGGCGAATGCCTGCCAGTCGGTTTCGCCGAAGGCCTGTGGGTAGAATATGCCGGTGAAGCCGGCGCGGAACTGCTCGAACACCACGGCGCCTTTCGACTCGGGCCGGTAATGCCCGTCCCAGCCGCGCAATCGCTCGACGGCTTCGGCCTGTGCAGCGTCGTCCGGCTCGCCCAGCCCCAGCGTATCCAGCCGGGCAATGAAGAGATCGCGCAGTGCGAGCGCCGAGGGCATTTTCACGTCCTGTTGCAATGCGATGAGGGTTTCGAGACCCACCGGCGTTTCCGCCTCGATCACTTCCGCCATGCGCTGCACGCGGTCGTCGGGCGAAAAGAAGAACCCCACCGGCGGGCCGTCTGCTGTCGGGCGGTTGTTCGCGGAAACCAGATACCCCGCCCCGGGATTGTAGCTGAACGGCAGATCGCCGGCCGTGTACAGCGCCGCCCAGGCAGGGTCCTGCACCGCCGGATCGTGAAAAATGTCGCCCGGCGCGCCGTTTCGCCGCGGCAGGTGCGCCGCCATCACCTGGCCGATATTTCCCTTGGCATCCGCGTAGAGCATGTTCTGGCCGGGTACCGAGAAACTGTGGAATGCGCGGTGAAACTCGCGGAAATCCTGTGCCCGGCTGACTGCAAGCATCGCCGATATTTCGTCACTGGGGCGATGGCCGGTCCATTTCAGCGCCAGCGGCGGCAGGTCGAGGCCCGCCAGCAGCGGTGTGTCCGTGATGATGGGGCCGTGCACCGTGTCGCGCACCGTTATCTCCGTGTCGAACCACCAGCGCACGCGGATTTTTTCGTGCCGTTCCGTGATGTCCGGCGCGGCCGTGCTCATGTCATAGAGATCGCTGGACGCCGCGCGCATGTTCGTGCCGCCCCAGGCGATATGGCGGTTGCGGCCAATGGCGAAGATCGGCAGGCCCGGCCCCATCAACCCCACCGCATGAAAGGAGGGAGACTTCACACCGGCGATCAACCATACATTCGGCACCATCAGGCCGAGATGGGGGTCATTGGCGATAAGTGCCCCGCCGGTTGCCGTCCGCGCGGGGGCCAGCGCCATGCTGTTGCTGCCCGAGCGTCCGACTTCAAGCAGCGTGTCCAGCGCTGCCTCCTGACGGCTGCCGCCGAAGCTCGGCAGCGAGGCGCTGCCGGTGTTGACCATCCGCGCCCACAGTTCGGGCCAGTCGGTGCGTGTCCGCAGCGGCAGCAGTCGCGCCCAGACCATCCAGTTCACATCGGTCCCGACAAGGCGGCCTATGGTCAGCACATCGGCGACCGTCCAGGGTTCGCGCGCAAGGCCGAGAACGCGAAATTCATGCGGAAGAACGCGGACAGCGTCCTGATAATGGTTGATTCCGTCCACGAACCGTTGCGTCCAGCGCCGCGCGGCGGGGTCCATGGCGCGTTCGCTGGCGGCGGCGGCGCGCGAAAAGGAGAGCACTCTCAAGCCGCGGTCGATATCGAGCGCCACCGGGCCAGCCATCTCCGAGACTCGGCCATAGGCCAGCATGCGCGCCATCGCCATTTGGCCGAGCCGCAGATGCGCATGCACAAGGCCGAGCGCGAAGGCGGCGTCTTCGTCCGTTTCGGCTTCGATAAAGGGAATGTGATGCGCGTTCCAGTGGATGGTGACGGCGCCGTGCAGCGGCAGCCCACCGGTCGGGAACACAGCCAGCCTTTCCGTCAGCCCGGCAGGTCCGGGCAGCGGCGACAGCAGTGCACACCCCGCCATCACGCTGCCGGCCACCGCCATCCCCATCCAGAGCGTCCCCCGCCCCGCCATATTGCTGCCCCCGCCGGGAAATCCTGCTGGAGGGGTTAGCACAAAGCCCCTTGCCGAAAAAGCCGCCCGCGGCAATCAGCAGCGCCGTGGCCGATCCTTCCTGTTGCTCGCACCCGGCTCCGGCGCGACAGACTGGCCAGACTTGCGTTCAGCGGGCAGGCGGGCGGCTTGACCTGCAAACAAGTCCTGCTTAGCTTTTGCTGCAAGCGCCTTCGGCGCGTCTCTCAGGGGCGGTTGCCATACCGCCCGCCTGCCAAAAATCCGGTCGGTATTGCGCGCGCCATAAGCGGCGCAAGCCGGCCTGCTGATATAAGGAATTCCAAACGTGTTGCAGCGGTGCGCCGTTCTCAAAACCGGTTTGCTCATGCTGTTGCTAGGGGTGAGCCCGGCGGCGGCGCAGGATCAACCCGCGGCGGAGTCCGCCGCCCCGCCGGCGGCGGGAGACGAAGCCCAAGACAAGGCGCTGGTCGGCGCCGGCGCCGTCGGCTACGACCCGGAAAAGGCATTTTTCGGCCCCTTGCCGCGTTATGTCTCGCCGGGCGGCAATATGAGTGCCGGCGCCGGATTTCTGGTGCAGATGGACGGCGGCGGCTATGACCGCTCAGGCGCCGAAGAAGGAACCGTTATCGACTCGATGTCCGGCGGCAAGCAGGGGCGCCGCGCCATCCTCATCGCCAACGGCTTGTTCTTCAACGATTACATCTTTTTCGGCACCTGGGACTTTCTCGACCGCGGCGAACGCTTCAGCGACGGGCTGCGTTCGGCCATGTTCGCCTGGCGCCGTTTCGACCCTCTCTGGTTCATGGTCGGCCAACAGGAAATCGCTTCGCCCATGGACGGCGCGCGCGGCATTCGCGCCTTCATGGAAGAATCCATGGCAACCAGCGCCTTCGCCTACGCCCCCGGAACCCCGTCAGTAGGCGCCCGCATCTCCCATCGCGGCCCCAACCACTCCGCCGCCCTGGGGTATTTCCGCGTGCCGATCAGGGAGTTCGGTGACGACCGGGAGGGCTATGGCGTGCATGGGCGGGTTACCTACGCGCCCATCGTCGAGCGCACCAAGGCGCTGCATTTCGGCGTTGCCGGCTATTGGCGCCAACCCACCATCCTGCATGGTCACACCCACGGCACCGAGCGATTCGCTGCCCGCCCGGAATTCCGGGTCGATAACAGCAGCATCGTCGTCGATACAGGCAATATCGAAAGTATCGATACCTTCCATTTCGGCGCACTGGAAATCGCCGGCGTCTACGGGCCGTGGTCGCTGCAGGGTGAGGTTCATCGCCTGGACGTCAAGCGCGCCCCCGGGCCCGGGGGCGCCGCATGGCCCGACCTGACATTCAACGGCCATTATCTGCTCGGTAGCTGGTTCCTTACCGGCGAGTCGCGAAACTACTACCAACGCTTGGGTTCGTTCTGGCGCGTCAGGCCCCACAAGGAATTCGACCCCTGGGGAAGCGGCGGCTGGGGCGCCTTCGAACTCGCCGCGCGCATAAGCCATATCGACCTCGACGACCAGGTGAATCTTCCCGGCGGCATTCGCGGCGGCGCCAGCGATAATGTAACCTTGGCGCTGAACTGGTATTTTAATCCCTATGTGCGCCTGTCGCTCAACTATGTGCACGCTGACGTGGACAAGGTGAACGCCGAGGGAGACCAGGAAGGCGGCAGAATGAACGCTTTCGGCATGCGCTTGCGCTGGGAATTCTAGTCCGGGGAAAGGGGCTCGGCGGCCATGCGTATCCTGCTCGCCCGCCCGCGTGGCGCTTGCGCCGGCGTCGAGCGCGCGGTGGAAGTTGTCGAACGGGCCCTTGAGCGGTTCGGACCGCCGATCCATGTACGCCACGAGATCGTGCACAACCGCCGCGTGGTCAACTCCCTGCGCGCCCGCGGCGCCGTGTTCGTGGATGAAGTGGATGAAATTCCCGAGGGCGCCATCACCGTGTTCAGCGCCCATGGCGTTTCACGCGAGGTCGAGGAGGACGCCCGCGCGCGCCGCTTGCAGGTTATCGACGCCACTTGCCCGCTGGTCGCCAAGGTCCACATCGAGACGTGGAACTATGCGCGCCAGGGACGTCAGGTCGTGCTCGTCGGCCATAAAGGGCATCCCGAAGTGGAAGGCACCAGCGGCCGCGCACCGGGCGCCGTGTTGCTGGTGTCCTCCGTGGAGGATGTTGCGCGCCTGCGTGTGCGTGACCCGGAAAAACTTGCTTGGGTCACGCAAACCACGCTCAGCGTCGACGATACCCGCATAATCATCGAAGCGTTGAAGGCGCGCTTCCCCGCCATTGTCGGTCCTGACAAGGGCGATATCTGCTACGCCACACAGAACCGCCAGACCGGAGTCCGCCGCCTTGCGGAGGAGGCTGATGTCATCCTGGTGATAGGCTCCCCCAATAGTTCCAACTCCAACCGGCTGTGCGAGGTGGGTACGGAAATGGGGGTGCCGAGTTACCTGGCGGACGATCCTGTGGGCATCGACCCGGCCTGGTTGCAGGGCGCGTCTGTGATCGGCGTCACTGCGGGCGCGTCCGTGCCGGAAGCGCTGGTGGGTGAAATCGTCGACCATCTGCGCGAGTTGACGGGCGCTGCCGTCGAGGAACAGGACGGAGTCGTGGAGCGGGTGCGCTTCAAGCTTCCTCCCGCACTTGCCGCCCCCGCCTGACTCCGCTTTCTGCGCACCCCGACGCGCGAACATTATCGGTCCCCGGCAAGTTTGTTCTTTATTTATTCTTTGCGGTGTGATAGGCTGGCCGTGTCATGAACACCGCCGGCGGCAAGTCCAGGGAGCAACGCAAGGGCAGGGGCGCAGTTTCCAACCCTGACGGGCGCTTCGAAACCACTCAGCGCGCCGCCCTCGACGATGGCTGGGGCAGTCTTGATGAAGAACTGCCACCTTTGCGAACAACCGTCGGCATCGACACCAGCCGCAGCATCATCTCGCGAAACGACTCCCCGGATATCGGCTTCGACCGTTCCATAAACCCCTATCGCGGCTGCGAACATGGGTGCGTCTATTGCTACGCGCGCCCCACCCACGCATGGCTCGGCCTGTCTCCGGGGCAGGATTTCGAGTCGCGCCTGTTTGCCAAGCCCGATGCGGCAGAATTGTTGCGCAGTGAGCTGGCACGGCCCTCCTATCGCTGTGCGCCGGTCGCACTCGGCACCAATACCGATCCCTACCAGCCGATCGAGCGCGAACGGCGCATCACGCGCAGCATTCTTGAAGTGCTTGCGGAGCACGAACACCCCGTCACCATTGTCACCAAATCAGCACTGATCCTGCGCGACCTCGACATTCTCTCGGAGATGGCGGCGCGCCGGCTTGCCCGTGCTGCCATTTCGGTCACGACACTTGACCGCCGCCTCGCCAACCGGCTGGAGCCGCGCGCCAGTACGCCGCCGCGGCGGCTCGCAGCCATTCGCGCGCTGGCCGAGGCGGGCGTGCCCGTTGCCGTCATGGCTGCGCCGATCATTCCCGGTGTCAATGACACTGAAATCGAGGCAATCCTTGGTGCGGCGGCCGGCGCGGGCGCCAGCGAAGCCGACTGGGTCATGCTGCGTCTGCCGGGCGAGGTCGCAGATTTGTTCAAGGAATGGCTGGAAGCGCATGCACCGCTGAAAGCGCGGCGCGTGATGAGCCTCGTTCGCAGCCTTCATGGAGGCGCTGATTATGACTCCCGCTTTCACATCCGCCGGCGCGGCGGCGGCGCCTATGCCGACATGATTGCTGCGCGCTTTGCGAAAGCGCGGCGCAAGTTCGGCCTTGCCTTGCGCGGCCTCGAACTCGACACTACCCGCTTTGCTCCGCCGCGCGCCCAATTGAAGTTATTGTGACGAAATTCCTGCCAGACAGGCTGCCGTCAGCGCGGCGCTTGCCGTAAAAGAACACCGATGTGGCAGGACGTCTCCGACCTACACCAGTTCTATGACTCGCCGCTGGGCCAGATCGCGCGCCGGTTGATACGCCAGCGGCTGCGCGCCTTCTGGCCGGACTTCGCCGGCAGGCGCGTTCTGGCGCTTGGTTACGGCACGCCCTATCTCGGTGCCGCCCTGGAAGAGGCAGAATGTGTGGCCGCTGTCATGCCAGACCGACAGGGTGTGATCCGCTGGCCGTCCGGCCAGCCCGGGCGCGTCGTGCTGGCGGAAGAAACGGCACTGCCCCTGCCGGACAGCGCTTTTGACCGCATCCTGCTCGTCCACGCTGTCGAATCGAGCGAGCACATCCGCCCCATGCTGCGCGAAGTCTGGCGTGTCATGGCCGACGGCGGACGCGTTGCCGCCATTGTCCCAAATCGCCGCGGCGTGTGGGCGCGCCTGGAGCGGACGCCGTTCGGCCACGGCCATCCCTTCAGCCAGCCGCAACTCGCCTATCTGCTGCGTGAAAACATGTTCGTACCCGTCCGCACGGATTATGCGCTTTATGTGCCGCCAAGCCGTCGGCGCTTCATCCGCCGCCTTGCCGTACCGTGGGAACGTGCGGGTGCGCGCTGGATGCACCCGTTCGGCGGCGTCGTCCTGTGCGAAGCGGAAAAGCAGCTCTACGGGCTGGCGGCTCCGGCAGGAGCCGGACGGCGGTTCAGACGGGCGCTGGCCGCGAGCCGCCCTGTCGGCGCGTTTTCCGGCTCAGCATGAACACGCCCTTGTCGCCAAGCAGATTGGCCAGGAAACCGCCATTTCGAAAACGCCGGACCGTGCCGTCCCCGGCGAGCGCAAACTGCCGCTCCACCGTGACTTCCTCCGCCGCGCACAGCGCCAGAAAGTCGCGGATCGTGCAAAAATGGATGTTCGGCGTGGCATACCACGGATTATCCAGCGAACGGGTCACCGGCATGCGCCCGCTCAGCGCAAGTTGTACGCGGCAGTGCCAATTGCCGAAATTGGGGAAGGAAACAATCGCCCGCCGCCCGATGCGCAGCAACTGCAGCAGCACTTCACGCGGATTATGTGTCGCCTGCAAGGTCTGGCTCAACACCACATAATCGAACGCATCATCGGGATAGTCCTTGAGGTCCGCGTCCGCATCCCCCTGTATCACCGACAACCCGCGGCGCACACAGGCATTCACGCCCTCGCGGCTGATCTCCAGGCCGCGCCCGTCAACCTTGCGTTCAGCAGCCAGATAGCGCAGCAGCGCTCCGTCGGCGCAGCCGACATCCAGTACCCGCGACCCGCGCGCGATCAAGCCCGCGATGATTTGCAGGTCAACGCGAATTCCGTCCGCGCGCGCCAACCCGGCGGCGGAAAAGCCCGGCTCCCCCGCGCTCATGGCGTCGGTAGCCCGCACTGCGCCGCAGCGCTGTTGAGAAAGCCGGACAGGATGGCGTGAAACTCCGGCTCGTCGAGCAGGAAACTGTCATGCCCCTTATCGGTCTCGATCTCCACCGAACTGACATTCGCCGCATTGCCGTTGAGCGCGTGAACGATGTCGCGGCTTTCGGCCGTCGGAAACAGCCAGTCGCTACTGAACGAAATCACACAGAACCGGACCGGCGTGTCGGTAAACGCCGCGTGCAGATGCCCGCCATAGTCTGCGGCAATGTCGAAATAATCCATCGCCCGCGTGATATAGAGATAGGAATTGGCGTCGAACCGTTCGACAAAGCTGCGGCCCTGGTGGCGCAAATAGCTTTCCACCTGAAACACTGCTTCAAAGCCGAATGCCGGTTCGGTGTGGTCCTGCAGGCCGCGTCCGAACTTGCGGTGCAGCGCCGCTTCCGACAGGTAGGTGATATGCGCCATCATGCGGGCGACAGCCAGGCCTTGTGCGGGCGTGGTGTGATGGGTGGCATATTCGCCCTGGTGCCAGTCCGGGTCCGACATGATCGCCCGCCGCCCCACTTCGTGAAACGCGATGTTCTGCGCCGTATGCCGGGCGGCGCAGGCGATGGGAATCGCGCTGCACACGCGCGCCGGGAAGCGCCGCGCCCATTCCAGCGCCTGCATCCCTCCCATCGAACCGCCGACCACCGACAGCAGCCGCTCGATCCCCAGATGGTCCAGCAGCATGGCCTGCGCTTCCACCATGTCGCCTATGGTGATGACCGGAAACCGCATATTGTAGCGCGCCCCTGTCGCCGGTTCGGTGGACGCCGGCCCCGTGGTGCCCATGCAGCCGCCGAGCACATTGGCGCACACCACGAAATACCGGTCGGTATCAAGCGGCTCCCCCGGCCCGACAATGGCGTCCCACCAGCCCGGCCGTCCGGTCACCGGATTGATGCCGGCGACATATTGGTCTCCGGTCAGCGCGTGACAAACCAGAATGGCGTTGGAGCGCGCCGCATTGAGGGTCCCGTAGGTCTGATAGGCGACGGTGAAGGGACCCAGCTCGACCCCGCAGGCGAGTTTCAGCGGCGCCTTCTCTCCCAGCCGCACTGCCGAGGAGGGGTCGCTTGTCTCATGCTGCGGACGCGCCGCGGCGGAAGTGACGGCCAACAGCAATGATCCTTTCGCAAAGTTCCGTGGGAAAACCTATCAGGCTGCCAACTGCACCGTGCGCAGCGCCCCGGCAGCCTGTCATGCCCGCCGCTTCCCGCTCATTCGCCCGGGTTTCGCATCCGGACGCGGGACCGTAGAGCCGCAGGCACCGATTTTCAATGCTGCGCGCGGGCGAAGCGGCACCCGCCGGCTCGCTCGGGCCGCCATGTTCTGCTATAATACCGCCATCCGGCGGTTCCGATCCTTGATCACGGGCTCGCCGCATCGAATCCCGATACATCCCGGCAAATCCCGTCTCCCGTGCCGCGCCGGAAGCAATTGCCCGAATCCGGGAAGCGCGATACTGCCGCCTCGCAGCGCTTTTCCCGCACCCCTCCCTCGAACGCGAAGGAATCCGCAAGGCCATGCAACAGAAGAAGACGGTTCGCGCCGGCATTGTCGGCTCGGGTTTTGCCGCCAAATTGCATATCGACGCAATGGCGCGCGTGCACGGCGTCAATGTCGAACTGGTCGGCGTGTGGTCGCCAACTGCCGCCAATGCCCGCCGCTTTGCCGCTGCGCACCAGGCGCCGACAAGCGAGAGTCTCGACGCCTTGATCGCGCTGGCCGATGTGGTGCATGTCTGCGTGCCGCCGGCGGCGCATGAATCCGTGGCTGTTGCAGCGCTCGCGGCCGGCAAGCATGCGATCGTCGAAAAGCCGTTCACCGGCGCGTTCGACCCTGCCGACCCGCAGGCCATGCACGATGCCGCACTCGCCAGCGTGGTACGCATGCGCGCGGCGGAGGACACGGCTCCCGGGCGTCTCTTCTATGCTGAAAACTGGGTCTATGCGCCTGCCATCCAGAAAGAGCGCGAGATCATCGAGAAGACCGGCGCGCAAGTGCTGTGGATGCACGGAGAGGAGGCTCATTCCGGGTCCCATTCACCGGCCTACGGCATTTGGAGCCAGGCCGGCGGCGGCTCATTGATCGGCAAGGCGTGCCATCCGCTCACTGCTGCCCTCTATCTGAAGCGCGTGGAGGGCCGCGCCCGCGGCGAAGCTCCCATCCGCCCCGCAACGGTAAGCGCCCGAACCCATGAAATCACCCGCCTTGCCGCCTATCGCGACGCCGGCCATCTGCGCACTGATTATCGCGACGTAGAGGATTTCGGCATTCTGCACGTCACTTTCGCCGACGGCACGATCGCCGATATCTTCGCCTCGGAAATCGTCATGGGCGGCATTCATAACTGGCTCGAAATCTGCGCCAACAATCATCGCACTACGTGCAACATCAATCCCAATACCGCTATGCAGACCTATAATCCGGTCGAAAGCAATTTCGACGACATATACGTGGTCGAGAAAATCGGTACGAAGCAGGGATGGGCGCCTACCGCGCCGGATGAAGACCATTTCACCGGCTTCCCGCAGGAGGTCGAAGCCTTCTATCGCACCATCGCCCTGGGCGATCCTGTGGAAAGCGATTCCGCATTGGCAGCGGATTGCATTGCCGTCATCTACGCCGGCTACCTGTCCGCCGCCCGCGCCGGCGCCGAGGTGGCGGTAGCGCGCACAGACGGCTAATATCCTCACCGGAAACCAGTGCGAACTAGTGTGAGACAAGCGGAGAACAACCATGCGGCGATTTCCCGGCTACCGCCCGAACGGAGTCATCCCCGCCACCCTGATGGCGTTTTACGATGATTTCTCGATCGACGAAGCGGGCACGCGCGCCCATTTGCGCGATGTCGCGTCCGTGCGCGGCCTGTCCGCTGTCACCGTCAACGGCCACGCGTCGGAAGTGCATGCGTGCCGCTTCGACGAGCAGCAGCGCGCCTTGGCATTTTCACTTGATGAAATCGGCGATCACCTGCCGTTGATCTCCGGCGTCTATGCTGACGGCAGCCATGAAGCGGCGCGTATCGCCCGCATGGCGGACTCGGAAGGCGCGTCAGCGCTGCTGGTATTTCCCCCGCAAAGCATGTCCATGGGTGGGCGCCTCCGCCCGGAAATGGCGCTCGCCCATTTCCGCATGATCGCCGACGCCACCGACCTGCCGTTGATCCTGTTCCAGTATCCTGCCGCCACCGGTTTGGGTTACCCGCTGGAAACGCTGCTCCGCCTGGTTGACGAAATACCGGCCATTACTGCCATGAAGGACTGGTCGAACGATCCCATGCTGCATGAACGCCACACGCGCGAACTGCAGGGCCTGCCTCGCCCGGTGACCCTGCTCACCACCCATTCCGCGTGGCTGATGTCATCGCTGGCCATGGGCGCGCAGGGGCTCCTGTCCGGCGCCGGAAGCGTTATCGCTGCGTTGCAGGTCGAATTGTTCGAGGCCGTACAGGGCCGCGACCTCGCCCGTGCACAGGCCGTGAATGAGCGCATCTATCCCCTTGCACAGGCGTTCTACACCCAGCCGTTCCTCGATATGCACAACCGCATGAAGGAATGCCTGGTGCTGCTCGGCAAGCTCGACAAGGCCGTCGTCCGACCGCCATTGTTGAAACTCCCGGCCGCAGAGATCGAATCCCTGCGCACAGCGCTCGGCGCCGCGGGCCTGCTCGACGATACGCCGGCGGCGCTGGCGGCCGAATAGAGTCAGGCCGTGGCCGGCCTTTTCGACCGGCTGTTTGAACCGGGCCGCATTGGCCCGGCAGTCCTGCCCAACCGGCTCGTCATGCCGTCCATGACCACGCGCACGGCGGACCAGGACGGCACTGTCACCGAAGACTCACTCGCCTATTACCGCGCCCGCGCGGAAGGCGGTGTCGGGTTGGTGACTGTAGAAATGGCCGCGCCGGAACCGGTGGGCCGGCACCGCGCCCGCGAACTCGGCATTAGCGCGGATTCCCACATACCCGGCCTTTCCCGCCTCACCGCCGCCATTCATCAGGCCGGCGCCGGAGCCATGATCCAGCTCGGCCATGGCGGCGGCCACACCCGCGCCGACATATGCGGTGAGACTCCCATCGCGCCTTCGGCCGTGCCGCACCCGGTATTTGAAGGCACGCTGGAAACCGTAATTCCGCAAGCAATGAGTGCTGCCCGCATTGCCGAAACCACAGCGGCGTTCGCGCGCGCAGCGGCGCGTGCCCGCGACGCCGGTTTCGACGCCGTTGAACTCCACGGGGCGCACGGCTATCTGATTTCGCAGTTTCTCTGCCCGGCGGAAAACCAGCGCCGCGACCATTATGGCGGCAGCCTCGAGAACCGCGCGCGCTTCGGGCTGGAAATCCTCCGCGCCGTCAAGGACGCCATTCCCGAACTTGCCGTGGTCTTTCGCCTCACGGTTGACGATTTCTTTGCCGGCGGTCTCAAGCGGGAGGAAGGACTGGCCGTCGCGCAATGGCTCGCGGAAGCCGGCGCCGACGCAATCCATGTCACCGCCGGCCATTACCGCTCGCGGCACCCGGCAATCATGATCCCGCCCATGATGTTCCCCGAGGCGACGTTTCTCGACATTGCCGCTGCGGTGCGGGCGCGGGTTTCCGTGCCGGTGGTCGCCGTGGGGCGCCTCGGCGGTCCGCACGCCGCCGCTGCTGCGCTCGAACAGGGAAAATGCGACTTCATCGCCTTGGGGCGAAGCCTGCTTGCCGATCCTGACTGGCCGCGCAAGGTGCGCGCCGGCGCGCCGGTGCGCCGCTGTCTCGCCTGCAATAGCTGCGTCAACGACATGCGCGGCGGTGCTGCGCTGCGCTGCATTGTTAATCCGACGGCGGGCCGCGAGCGCATCTATGGCGATCCATTGCGGCAGCCCGCGCCGCTCCGCGAACGCATCGCTGTCATCGGCGCTGGCCCGGCGGGTCTTGCCTATGCGGGCCTCGCCGCCCGCCATAATCAGGTCACCGTGTTCGAGCGCGAAAAGAATGCCGGCGGTGCCTTGCGCCTCGCGGCCCGTGCGCCGTTGTTTCAGGAAGTGGAAACCGCGCGCGCGGCCTTCGACGTGCATATCGACTCGCTGGTGGCCGAGTGCCGCAGCGTCGGGGCCGCCCTCCGCTTCGGAATCGACGCCGAAAAAACCCCGGGCATCCTCGCCGAGTTCGACCGTCTGGTGTTCGCTACCGGCGCCCGTTACCGCCATGGCGCAGGACCGCTGCTGCGGGGTCTGTTGCGCGCTGGCATCGCCCGCTGGCCCGGAATCCGCGCCCTGTTTCGCCGCCCGCGGCTGCGTGACTGGTTCTACTACCGGGCCCGCAAGGCCAGCGGCGCGCATATGGCGCGGCTCGCCCGTCCGCATCAGCAGGTTACCATCATCGGCGATGCTGCCGAACCGGGAAAAACTGCTGCGGCCGTGCGCAGCGCTTTCGACGCCGCCTACGGTCTCACCGCAAGCGGCGCCGAAGCATGAGCGGCGCATGATGACAATCAGGGGAATATGAGCATGGCAGGCAGCGAATTTTCGGTTCTCGCGCAATTTCGTGTCGACGGTCAGCGGGCGGTGGTCACCGGCGGCGGCAAGGGACTTGGCAAGGTGGCGTGCCAGGCGCTCGCCGAAGCCGGTGCGCGCGTTGCCGTGCTCGACCTCGACGGCGCCACGGCGGAAGAAACCGCGGGCGAAATCGGCAATGGCGCGTGCGCCTGGATATGCGATGTCGGTGACGAAGAAGAAGTGGAGCGCACCTTCAGAGAAATCGAGGCCGAGTTCGGCGGCGTTGATATTCTGGTCAACAACGCCGGTACGGCGCGCCGCAGCCCCACCGAAACCATGCCCACCGAAACATGGGATTTGCTGCTCCGCGTCAACCAGACATCGGTGTTCCTGTGCACACGGGCGGCGGCCCGTTCCATGCTTGCCAATGGCGGCGGCGCCGTCGTCAATATCGCATCCATCATGGGCGCGACCGGCGGCGGCTATCATCCCAACCTGCCTTATCACGCAAGCAAGGGCGCAGTGGTCAACATGACCCGATCGCTGGCGGCCGAATGGGGTCGGCGCGGCGTGCGCGTCAACGCCATCGCACCCACCTACACCGAAACCGACCTCACTCTGCCGCTGCGCGAGAACCCGCAAATCCAGGCCTATCTAGAGGAACGCACCCCCATGGGCCGCTTCGCGCAGCCCGAGGAAATGGCTGGCGCCATTCTCTATCTCGCTTCGCCGGCTTCCTCCGCCGTCACCGGCATCCTGCTGCCCGTCGATTGCGGCTGGCTGGCGATCTGATGCCTGCCGCCGGCATCAGGACGCCAGCAATCCCGCGCCTTGCTCTGGCGTTGCTCCTTTCACTCGCACTATTGCCGGATGCCGCGGCACAGACTACACGCGACCCTTATGTCGCCGGCCCCTATACCGAGGAAACGACGGTCGACGAAATGGCGTCGGAGATAGGCCGCGCCTATGTTCGCGCCATTCAGCGGGAATTGGCGTCACAGGGTTACGCGCCCGGCGCGCCGGACGGGGTGGAAGGCCCCCTTACGCGGAGGGCCATCCGCGCATATCAACGCGACGCCGGGCTGCCCCGGAGCGGCCGCGCCAGCCGCGAACTGCTCGATCACCTCAAATTCTCCGCCGCCCGCCACGCCGCCAGAGCCAAATTCAGGGCTTTGATCATGGATATCCAGCGGGAGCTCGCCGCTCGCGGCTACTACACGGGCCGCATCGACGGAATATCGGGACCATTGACCGAAAACGCCATCCGACGATTTCAGACCCAGGCCGGAATGCCTGTGACCGGCAGGCCAGACCGCGCGCTGGCCCGCGCCCTCACCAGATAAACGTCACCAGGGTTCCGGCTGCGCCCAGGAGCGCGCTTCATACCCTGGCGCAAACGCCGTGTTGGTCTGATCCGGGTTGCGATTGACCAGCGGTCGCGCGAACAGCGGATGCGTCATGGAACGCACTTCATGCTCGATACGGTGCAACTGTTTGCCATCCGCCGGGTCCACAATGTCCAGAAACCGGTATTGATACCGGTCACTTTCTTCCGAAATCAGCCCCCGTTCGGCAAGCCAGCCATGCGGCCCTGAAAAATTCGCCACATAGACCTGAATATGGTGGCCGTCATATTCAGGCAGCGCTTCATCCGTCTCGACAAAGATCAGTTCCTGACCATAGCCTGCACTTACCCGGGCCGCCGCGGCGCCATCCCACACATCGCGGCGTGCCGGTGCACAAAGGACGTCGCGATAGAACCGGACTATGCCGTCGACGCTGTCCGGCCCAACGTCGAACCCGATGTAGGCGACAGCGAGCGCCGAACGCCCGTTCTCCGGCGCCTGTGCATGGCAGCGGACGCGGTTGCCCCACGGGCAGCGCGCCTCGATAAAGCCGTCCTGTTCCTCAAAGGCAAACGCCGTGCCGGCGAGCGGCTCGCGCACCTTGTCAAGCCGCCGGGGCAGGGCTTCCAGGTCCGGCAATACCAGCCCCACGCACCCGCGTAGCACCTGCGCCTTTCCCGTCGGCAAATGAAACTGGCTGCGCCCGGCATTGATCCACATATTGGTCACACCGGTCATGAGATAGGGGTCGCGCGTCAACCCCAGCCCGGTAACGTAAAACAGCGTCGCCAAGCGCTGGTCCGGCACTCGCACATTGATGTGCTCCAGGCCGACGATATTGCCGATATCCTCGCCGCCGCGGTCATAGCGGCAGCCTGTCGTTTCCGTCCTTCGGGGGGCGGTTTGCATGTCCATCCCGGATATTCCTTCGTTCCTGCCGCGCCATCCGAATTATCAGAGGAAGTCCGCCGGGGGGTCGCCGAGCAGAACCTGCCCAATCCGTTCGTAATGCGATTCGCGCGACTGGATTTGCTGCGACAGGGTATGAATGTCGCGGAAACGGCGCTCGAACGGCCTGCCGGGAAAGATAGCATCCACGCCCGCCTGCTTGTAGGCATGGTCGGCGGCAGCTATCGATTCATGGATTGCATGGGTGGCGGCGAGCCGCACCCGGGCCCGGTCCGGTATGTCGATCGGCGCGCCGCCCGCGCCGTCATAAATCTCGTTCAGCGTGGTGTGCAAATAGGCGCGCGCGGCGCCGAGCCGTGCTTCCATGCGTGCGATGCCTGCCTGAAAGGTTGGCCGGTCTGCCAGCCGCTGAAGACCGCGCGGCGCTTTGCGTGCGCCAAGCGCAGTCAGCGCATCGAACATGGCGCGGGCAACCCCCAGTGCCACCGCCGCCACGCCGGCGCTGTACAGACTCTGCATGGTGAACGCATAAAGCGGGCCGTGCTCGCGGCACAGCGTGGGGTCGCCGCGGCGCCCGCTATGCGCCTCGGGCACGAACACATCTTCGACGCGGTAGGATTCCGAACCCGTGCCGCGCATGCCGACAACATTCCAATCATCGAGCAGCACTGCCTTGTCGGCCGGAAACAACACCGTGAGCACGATGGGCGAGCCAGCAGAATCGCACCGCCGCCTGCCATCCGCCTCTTGCACGAAACCATGGGCGCCCATCCATGTCGCATGTCGACAGCCACTCGCGAAATCCCAGCTTCCGCTGACCCGATAGCCGCCGGGTACAGTGGTGATGACATGCTGGTTTGGCGGTCCCCATGCGACCAGGGCTTTCGGGCCGCCAAACACCAACCGCGCTGTCTCGGGCGGCAGATAGGGCGCGATCAGCGCTGCTGCATTGGCCACGAACAGGTTCCAGCCCACTGAAGCATCATGCTTTGATATTTCCTCGATCGCCGCCATCGCGGGAACGGGTGCGACCTCATCGCCGCCCGCGCTGCGCGGCACGAACATCCGCAGCAGGCTCGACTCGTACAGCTTCTCCATCACCTCCGGAGTGATGCGGCGCTGCTGTTCAATGGCCCCGGCAGCATCGGCAATGGCCGGCGCCACCGCCTGCGCCTGCGCAAGGGGGGTAAGTTGAACCTGCTGATCCATGAACGCTCCCCGTCCGGTTCACTACCATTAGCGGCTTGTCCGGGGTGCGCTGTCAAGACTTGTCCGGTGCCGCTATTGTCTGAATGATGACCGTCCGTCGGGGCGCGGGGAGCGAATCATGAAAAGCAATCGGGAAACACTGTTGCAGATGTTGGAACAGCGTGCGCTGCGCCTGCGCCGCGACATTTGGCGCGCGCTGCACGCCGCCGGGTCCGGCCATGTCGGCGGTTCTGTGTCCGTCGCCGACCTGCTGGCCGCGCTGTATTTCCATCATTTGCGGCTGCGGCCCGAAACTCCGGACTGGCCGGGGCGTGACCGCTTTGTACTGTCCAAGGGCCATGCCGATGCGGCGCTCGCGGCGGTGCTGGCGCAGGCGGGCTTCATCCCGGACCAATGGCTGGACAGATTCTACGGTTTCGAATCCCCGCTCGGCATGCATCCCGACATCAAGGTTGCCGGCGTGGAGATGAGCACGGGCGGCCTTGGGCACGGCCTCTCCATCGGCCTCGGCATGGCGCTCGGCGCCACACTCTTCGAGCAGGGTTTTCGTACCATCGTCATGCTCGGAGACGGCGAGTTGCAGGAAGGTTCCAACTGGGAGGCGGCCATGACGGCGGCACAACTCCGCGCGGCAAACCTCACTGCCATCGTCGATTACAACAAGGTCCAGCAAAGCGGCCATGTCGCCGACATGATCACGCTGGAACCCATGATCGACAAATGGCGCGCCTTCGGCTGGAGCACGCGGGAAATCGACGGTCACGACATGGGCGCCATCGTCGATGCGCTGGATGCCCTGCCATTCGCCACTGACAAGCCCTCTTTGCTGGTTGCGCATACCATCAAGGGCAAGGGTGTGAGTTTCGCTGAAGACACTTGGCGCTGGCACAATAACGCGGTGACCGACGATATCCTTGAACAGGCCATGGCGGAATTGGGAGAACCTGCATGACCGGCGCCGAAACTGCGCCCGAATGGGCGGTGCAGGCAGCGGGGCAGTCGCGTCTCGGGTTCGGCCTGGCGTTGACGGAACTCGCGGCACGCGATGAGCGCGTGGTTGCGGTTTCCGCCGATACGCTCGATTTGATCGGCCTCCGCGCCTTCGCCGAACGCTATCCCAAGCGTCTGATCGAGGTAGGCATTGCCGAGCAAAATGCCATGGGCGTGGCCAGCGGGCTGGCGACAACCGGCTTGCGCCCGTTCCTGTGCGGTTACGCGCCGTTCATTACCGCGCGGTCGATGGAGCAGATCCGCAATGATGTCGCCTATGCGCGTCAGCGCGTGGTTATCGGGGCAGCGGCAAGCGGCGTATCGCTCGGGGTGGCCGGCGGCACTCATCACGCGCTGGAAGACCTGGCCCTCATGCGCTCGCTGCCGCACATGACCGTGCTGGTTCCCGCCGACGCCCATCAGGCATGGCACGCTGTGATGGCGTGCGACGATGTGGACGGTCCCGTCTATGTCCGTCTTGGCGGGCGCATCCCCGAACCGCCGGTGACGCCGGCGGCCCGATCATTTCCTCTCGGCCGGGCTGAGACGCTGCGCGACGGCGGCGATGTCGCAGTCATTGCCTGCGGCGCGCTTGTAGCCCCGGCCCTGCACGCCGCCGACACGCTGCACGAAGAGGGCGTGAGCGCGCGCGTGCTGAACATGGCCACCATCAAGCCGCTGGATGAAACCGCAGTGCTGGCGGCAGCTGCGGAAACCCGCGGCATAGTCACCGCCGAGGAACACCATCTGGCCGGCGGCCTGGGCGGCGCGGTGGCGGAACTTTGCGCGCTCCACCAGCCTGCACCCATGCGATTTGTGGGAATGCCGGACGAATTTGCTGTTGTCGGCCCGACCGACGAGGTTCGGGAACGCCACGGCATGAGCGCGGACGCCATCGCCGCCGCCTGCCATTCGCTCCTGGGGTGAGGGGAGGGAAGAACACCCATGTCTCTGAAACGAATGCTGCTTGAAATCGGCACGGGTAACGACCTGCATGGCGGCGACTACACCAAGGCCGCGGTTCGCGCCGTAGAGGACGCGATCCACCACGGTTCGCTGAGTTTCTTGCGTGCACTGAATGTCAACCCGGCAACCATGATGCATGTTGCCGTGACCGTCGGCGTCCAGAATCCCGACAATGTCGACACGGCCCGCGTCGCCGCAGCCCTGCCCCATGGCAAGGTCACCGTACAAGCCGTCCCCGGCGGCCTCGACGTCCCGGACGAAACCGCCGGCGACACCGCGGTCATCGCGACCGCCGCCGTAGTCGTCTCCGTCGACCTGCCGGATTAACACGAGACCGGTTTGAGCTCGAATTTCGGGACAACCGGTGTAACCGGCTCCGCTGGTCAGATTATCGACATCCGAAATACAGGCGCCCGCAATGCTGACAATCGTTGATCATCCGCTGGTGCGGCACAAGCTCGGATTGCTGCGGCGGCGGGATACCTCCACTACCGGTTTTCGCAGCATCCTGCGCGAGACGGGCATGTTGCTTGCCTATGAGGCCATGCGCACCATGCCGGTCGAAACGGTCGAGATCGATACTCCGGTCGCGCCGGCTGATGCGACCGTGCTTGCCGGCAAGAAGCTCTGCCTCGTGTCGATCCTGCGCGCCGGGGACGGCTTGTTGCAAGGGATGCTCGACTTGATCCCCACCGCACGCGTCGGCCATATCGGCCTCTATCGCGACCCCGAAACACTCGCCGCAGTCGAATATTATTGCAAGGTGCCCGGCGGCCTTTCAGAGCGCGTCACCATCGTCGTCGACCCCATGCTCGCTACCGGAAACACTGCCGTCGCAGCCGTTGACCGACTGAAAGACAACGGCGCACGCGACTTGCGGTTTGTGTGCTTGCTCACCGTGCCGGAAGGATGGCGCACATTTCATGCTGCGCACGCCGACGTGCCGGTATATGCTGCCGCCATGGACGAACGCCTCAATGATCGCGGCTATATCGTGCCCGGTATCGGCGATGCCGGGGACCGGTTGTTCGGTACCCGGTGAGCGCGCCGCTATCGCTGCTGGGACTCGATCATGTGGTGCTGCGCACCGCGCAGCCCGCGCGCATGGTAGCGTTCTATCGCGATGTGCTCGGATGCGAAGTTGAGCGTGAGGTGGACTCGCTGGGCTTGATCCAGCTCCGTGCCGGCGCGCATCTCATTGATCTCGTAGATACCAACGGTGAACTCGGGCGCGCGGGTGGCCCGCCTCCGGGGCCGCTGGCACGCAACATGGACCATTTCTGCGTTCGCGTTGCCGATCTTGATGCCGGAGCGATCACTGCAGCGCTGGCGGCGCATGGCATCGAAGGGCCGGAACCGGCGCGACGCTACGGCGCCGGAGGCTTCGGCCTCTCGCTCTATATCGAAGATCCCGACGGCAATGTCGTCGAATTGAGGGCGCCGCCGGAAACCTGACGCCGTCTCGCAGCGCTACCAGTGCTCGATCCAGGGACGCAGATCGAGTTCATGGGTCCAGGCACTGCGCGGCTGCTTGTGCAGATTCCAGTAATTTTCCGCAATCGCTTCCGGATCCAGAATGCCGTCGCGGTCCTTGGTCGCATAGCGCTCGGGAAACATATCGGCAATGAATTCCGTGTCGATGGCGCCGTCAATGACAATATGTGCGACATGAATGTTCAGCGGTCCCAATTCCCGCGCCATGCTTTGTGCAACCGCGCGCAGCCCGTGTTTGCCTGCCGCAAAGGCGGAATAACCGCTCGCCCCGCGAACGCTCGCGGTTGCACCGGTAAACAGGATCGTGCCGCGGCGGCGCGGAATCATATGGCGCGCTGCCTCGCGGCCCAGCAAAAAGCCGCCATAACACGCCATTTCCCAAACCTTGCGAAAGACACGGCTGGTCGTCTCGGTGATGGGAAACCGAACATTGGCGCCGATATTGTAAACGGCGACGGCGATGGGACCGATTTCGCGCTCCACTTGCTCGACAAACGGCGCCATTTCCTCTTCCGAACGGGCGTCGACGCCGAATGCATGGGCCTTGCCGCCATCGCCGCGGATGCGCTCCGCCAACGCTTCCAATTGATCGACGTGCCGCGCCCGCCGCGTGATCACGGCCTGATAACCTTCCCGCGCAAACCGCCGCGCTACTGCGCCGCCGGTCGCATTCCCCGCGCCGATCACCAGCGCGACGTCATTTTCGCTGACCAACCCGTATCTCCTTGTTCGCCTTGATGCCTGTTTCCGCAAGCTGACAAATCAACGTGGCGTGATGCGGCCCTGCGGCGAAAGTGCGCAGCGCGAAATATGTCAGATGATGCAAGGTGTTCGCGGCGCCCGTGCGCGCCGGTCATCGCGTTGGCTCGGGGGTATCGCCGGTATAGTCGTAAAATCCGCGGCCGACCTTGCGGCCAACCCAGCCTGCCTCGACATACCGAACCAGTAGCGGGCAAGGGCGGTATTTCGTGTCCGCAAGGCCGTCATGCAACACTTGCATCACCGCCAGACAAACATCAAGGCCGATGAAATCCGCCAACTCCAGCGGACCCATCCGGTGGTTGGCGCCAAGCTTCATCGCCACGTCGATCGCTTCCACCGATCCCACACCTTCGTAAAGCGTGTAGACTGCTTCGTTGATCATCGGCAGCAAAATTCGATTCACGATGAAAGCCGGAAAATCCTCGGCGCTGACCGGAGTTTTGCCAAGCCGGACCGCCAGCAAGCGCACCGTCTCATAGGTGGCGGCGTCGGTCACCAATCCCCGGATCAATTCCACCAACTGCATCATCGGCACCGGGTTCATGAAGTGCATGCCGATAAAGCGTTCCGGTCGATCGGTCGATGCGGCAAGCCGCGTAATGGAAATGGACGATGTGTTGCTCGCAACCAGCGTTTCCGGCCGCTCAAGCAACGGGCACAATTCCCGGAAGATCGCGACCTTGACCGTTTCATTTTCCGTCGCCGCCTCGATCACGAGATCGACGCCGGAGGCTGCGGCAAGGTCGGTCCCCGTCGTGATGCGCGCCAGAGCCTCCGCCTTGTCGAGCGCGCTGATTGTGCCGCGGCCCAACTGACGGCCCATATTGCGGTCGATGGAATCCAGCGCTTTCTCCAGCGCAGCCGGAGCAACGTCGACCAGCGCCACGTCAATGCCCGCAAGGCCGCAGACATGCGCGATGCCGGACCCCATCTGGCCCGCGCCGATAACCGCGACCTTGTCAACCATTGCCGCCGTCCTGCCCGGAAAGCCTTGCGGTCAATTCCGGCACCAACTTGAACAGGTCGCCTACAAGGCCGAAATCGGCAACCTGGAAGATCGGAGCTTCCTCATCCTTGTTGATCGCAACAATCACTTTCGAGTCCTTCATACCCGCGAGATGCTGGATGGCGCCCGAAATACCGACGGCGATGTAGAGTTCCGGTGCCACGATCTTGCCGGTTTGGCCAACCTGATAGTCGTTGGGGACGAAACCCGCATCGACCGCCGCCCGCGATGCGCCTACCGCGGCACCCAGCCTGTCCGCCAGTGCCTCGAGAATGGCAAAATTCTCGCCCGAACCCATGCCGCGCCCGCCGGATACAATAACCCGCGCGGATGTGAGTTCCGGTCGTTCCGACTCCGAGAATGCGCGGCCGACAAATCGCGCACCGGTCGCTCCGGCGTCGGTGCCGTCGACGGCTTCCACCGATGCCTCGCCGCTCTCCGGGCGAGCCTTGAACGCTGTGCTTCGCACCGTGATCAGCTTGGGCGTGTCGCTGCTGCGTACGGTCGCTACCGCATTGCCGGCGTAAATCGGCCGTTCGAACGTGTCGGTGGAAATCACCGCTGTAATGTCCGAAACCTGTTGCACGTCGAGCATCGCCGCAGCGCGTGGCAGCAGGTTTTTTCCGAACGTTCCCGACGGCGCCAGGACATGGCTGTAAGATCCGGCAAGGCGAACCACCAGCGGCGCCAGCGTCTCCGCGAGCTGATGCTCAAGCGCCGCATGATCCACTACCAGCACACGGGCCACGCCCGTGATTGCTGCGGCCGCTTCCGTAACGCCGCTGCAACCTGAACCCGCAATCAACAGGTCGATCTCGTCGCTCAGCTCCGACGCTGCCGCCACCGTGTTCAGCGTCGCCGGCTTGAGCTCCGCATTGTCATGCTCGCCAATAACCAGAACCGGCATCAGATCACTCCCGTGTCTTCGCGCAATCGCGTAACCAGTTCCTCGACATCGGCCACCTTGACTCCGGCCTCCCGTTTCGGTGGTTCCGTTACGCTGAGGGTTTCCAGGCGCGGTGTTACGTCGATGCCGTAATCCGCCGGCGTCTGTACGGCGATGGGTTTCCGTTTCGCCCGCATGATATTCGGAAGGGACGCATAACGCGGCTCATTCAACCGCAAATCGGTGGTGACCACGGCCGGAAGCGACAAGGCCACGGTTTCCAACCCCCCGTCCACTTCGCGTGTCACTTCCACTTCGCCGCCGTCCGGCGTCACTTTCGATGCGAAAGTGCCCTGTGGCCATCCCAGCAGCGCCGCCAGCATCTGCCCGGTCTGGTTGGAGTCGTCATCAATGGCCTGTTTGCCGAGAATGACCAGATCAGGGTTCTCGGCCTCGACAACGCGGGCCAGTATCTTGGCAACGGCAAGCGGTTCGAGCACATCGTCATGGCGCACCAGAATGCCGCGATCGGCGCCCATGGCAAACGCCGTCCGCAAGGTCTCCTGACACGCTTGCACTCCCATCGACACGGCGATGATCTCTTTCGCTGCGCCCGCCTCCTTGAGCCGAACCGCCTCCTCCACAGCGATTTCGTCAAACGGATTCATCGACATCTTGACATTCGCTGTCTCGACGCCGCTCTTGTCGTTCTTCACCCGGATCTTCACATTGTAGTCGATGACGCGCTTGACCGCGACGAGAACCTTCATCAAGTCTGGCTCCATAACAGGCTGGCAGGAAACACGCGCACGGACGCCGTGACGGCGCGCGCACGATAGGTTTGCCCCTGCGGCAAGTCAACGACGCGCCGCGCGGAAACACTAGGCGCCGCTGATGAATACCGCGTATATGACTATCAGCGTAACGGCGACACCCTGCAAGATGACCCGAAGACGCATCATGGCGTTGCCGTAACGGCGGTTGAACTCGCCGCCGCGCAGCATGCTGATGGTGCCGACAAGCAGAACTATGAGAACCGCCGCCAATGCGACGCCGATCAGCATGGGGAATACCGCTTGCAGCGCTTCCATCCAACCCTCCTGAGGCGCGGCCGCCCTGCATGATCTTCAAGGACGAAAATGATAATACCCGTCCGGCGCACCGGGCAGCGGCTGCCCCGGCGTCGGGTGTGCCGCCGCAGCGCCTTGATTCCTCGCTGTTGTCGCGTAATTCTGCGTCCGCGTTCGATTTGTGACAACCCTGCGAAACGCCACGATGCCATTTGCCGGAACAATGAGATGTCTGACCGCTTCGAGGGCCATCCACTGCGCGAACTCACGGGCCGCTTATGGCCGCATTGTACCGGCAGGAGTGCTGTCCTTGCACGACTTTGCGGGACGCACCGCTATCTTGCCGTGACTTTCGGGCGCGGAGAAGAATCTGCCGGGATTCGCGCGGCGTTCCGCTCGCATTTCAAGGCTCCGGAATAATGGCGCAGCGTTTGTCCATTGCCATAGTCGGCACCGGTCCGGCGGGGTTCTACGCCGCGCAGGCATTCCTGCGCCGCAACACGCCATGCGCCATCGACATGATCGACCGCCTGCCGACACCCTTTGGACTGGTGCGTGCGGGAGTCGCGCCGGATCATCAATCAACCAAGCAGATCACACGCCTTTTCGACAAGATCTTGCGTGACAAGGCCGTGCGCTTCGTCGGCAATGTGGAACTCGGTGCTGCTGTCAGTCTCGCCGATCTGACCCGACTCTATGATATCGTCATATTGGCTTTCGGCGCACAGGTCCCCCGCCGGCTGGGCATCCCTGGTGAAGATCTCGTCGGGGTGGCGGACGCCACCCGCTTCGTCAATTGGTACAACGCAGTGCCCGGCGCGGACGACCTGTCCGCCCTGGTCGCTGCCAGGACTGCCGTCATTGTCGGCAACGGCAATGTCGCTCTCGACATAGCGCGCCTGTTGGCCAAGACGGACCGCGAGCTTGGGGACAGCGACATCAACCCGAAAGCCGCTGCGGCAATTGCCGCAGCACCGCTGCAGGATATTGTCGTCGTCGGGCGCCGGGGGCCGCTGCAAGCCAGTTTCACTGCGCCGGAACTGAGCGAATTCGGGAAACTTGCAGAAGCGTCCGTTGTCGTCTCTGCATCCGACTTGCCGGACAATGCGGACAGCGTGGATAAAGCCGAACGGCCCAGGAAAGAAAAAATCCTGCGCCTGCTTCGCGCCTGTGCCGAGGGCGGAACACCCGAGGGCGCGCGGCCGGTGCGAATTCGATTTCTGTTCTGTGCATCACCGACCGAGATACTCGGGAACGGGCAGATGACTGGGGTTCGCCTCGTGCGCAATCGCCTGGAAGACGCGCGCGCAGTCGCTACCGGCGAGACCTTCGATATACCGGCCGAACTCATGGTCTCGGCCATCGGCTATCGCGTGGCGGCAGATATTGCGGGCCTCCCCGTCGATGAACGGCGTGGTATTGTCGCCAATTCTGATGGTCGCGTCGCACCCGGCGTCTATGTCGTGGGGTGGGCGCGGCGTGGCCCCCGGGGCGTGATCGGGACCAATCGCAACGATGCGCGCTCCGTGGTCGAGCGAATCCTCGCCGACGAAATCACACCCGGCAAGCCGGGGCCGCAGGGCCTTGATGCGCTGCTGGCGGCCAATGCCATGCGACCGGTGGACTATGAAGGATGGCGGCATATCGACGCCGCCGAAATCGCTGCTGCCAACGGGGCCGGCGCGCGTCCTAGGATCAAGTTCACCCGCCTCGCCGACATGCTGGCCGCCGCCGGAGATTGACGGCGGCCCCACCGTCAGGCTACCAAGTAAAGCAACAACCTGCGATCCTGCGCAGCTTTGACAAGGCGCGGTTTCATGGCACCTCCAATCGCGAGCGAAACGCCGCTTCTCGACCGGATTAACGAGCCTGAGGATATAAGAACACTCAAGCCGTCCGATTTGCGGGCACTCGCGGAAGAAGTGCGGCGCGAACTGATTGAGGTGGTCTCGCGCACCGGTGGCCATCTCGGCGCCGGACTGGGGGTTGTCGAACTTACCGTGGCACTGCACCATCTGTTCGACACTCCGCGTGACCGGTTGATCTGGGATGTCAGCCACCAGGCCTATCCGCACAAGATTCTCACCGGACGGCGGGAGCAAATGCGTACCGTTCGCCAAGGCGGTGGCCTCTCCGGCTTCACCCGCCGCGCGGAAAGTCCCTACGACCCCTTCGGCGCGGCGCACGCCTCGACATCCATTTCGGCCGGTCTCGGCATGGCGGTCGCACGCGACCTCGCAGGCGGTAACAATAATATCATCTGCGTCATCGGCGACGGCTCCATGAGCGCCGGCATGGCCTATGAGGGTATGAACAATGCCGGGACGCTGGAGAGCCGGCTGATCGTTGTGCTGAATGACAACGATATGTCCATAGCGCCTCCGGTCGGCGCCATGAGCGCATATCTCTCGCGGCTCATCTCGTCGCACAGCTACCGCAATTTGCGTCACGTCGCGGCGCAAGTCGCGCGCAAGTTTCCCAGGCCCATGGCCCAAATGCTGATACGGGCGGAGGGATATGCCCGCGGCCTCGTTACCGGCGGTACATTGTTCGAGGAACTGGGGTTCTATTATGTGGGCCCCATCGACGGCCACAATATCGATCATCTCCTGCCGGTGCTGCGCAACGTGCGCGACGCCCGGCGCGGCGGCCCCGTGCTTGTGCATGTGGTCACCGAGAAGGGCCATGGATACGCACCGGCCGTCAAGTCGGCCGACAAATTTCACGGCGTCTCGAAATTCGACGTCGTCACCGGTACGTCAACCGCAAAGAAAAAGGCTGGCCCTCCGAGCTACACGTCAGTGTTCGCCAAAGCCCTGATTGCAGAAGCGCGCCGCGACGACCGCATCATCGGCATCACGGCGGCCATGCCGTCGGGCACCGGTATCGACAAGCTGGCCGAAATCTTCCCTGAACGGGTGTTCGATGTTGGCCTCGCGGAACAGCACGCCGTAACTTTCGCTGCCGGGCTGGCAGCCGAAGGCTATCGCCCGTTCGCCGCCATCTATTCCACCTTCCTCCAACGCGCATACGACCAGGTGGTGCACGACGTTGCGATCCAGCGCCTGCCCGTGCGCTTTGCCATCGACCGTGCCGGCCTCGTCGGAGCTGACGGCCCTACCCACGCCGGCTCGTTCGATGTGAGCTTTCTGGCGAACCTGCCGGATTTCATCGTCATGGCCGCCGCCGACGAGGCGGAACTCATGCATATGGTCGCGACTGCAGCGCGCATCGACGACCGGCCGTGCGCCTTTCGTTACCCGCGCGGCGAAGGGGTGGGTGTCGCCTTGCCCGAACAAGGCACAGCGCTGGAAATCGGCAAGGGCCGCATCCTTCGGGAAGGCGGTGCCGTCGCTATTCTTTCTTTCGGTGCGCGGCTGGCGGAAGCCCTCAAGGCCGCCGATGCGCTGGCCGCCCGCGGGCTGTCTGCTACCGTCGCCGACGCCCGGTTCGCCAAGCCGTTGGATACCGACCTGATCCTGCGGCTCGCTGCCGGGCACGAAGTGCTGATCACTGTTGAAGAAGGCGCTGCGGGGGGGTTTTCCGCCCATGTGATGACCGCACTGGCGCGTGCCGGAGCGTTCGACCAGGGACTGAAATTCCGCCCACTGACGCTGCCTGACAGCTTTATCGCACAGGACACACCGGCGCGGATGTACGAAACCGCGGGCTTGGTTGCATCCGACATCACAGCCGCCGCTCTCGCCGCGCTGGGCCGCACGGAAACCATAGCGGCCACTCCGGCTTGAACCGCTCCTGCGGCGCGCAGGAGTTGCAAAACCCAAAATGTTCTGATATTGTTCTGATACGCACAGAACCGTTGTGCGCTCACCTTGAAACACGGGTAATCCCGGCACGTCCCGGCAAATCCCACTTGAAACGTATTTTACGCCTCGAATCAGGCAGGGGACCGGATTTCCGGCGCGACATGGTTCAACCCGTCCAGGGACATGGACTTGACCGCCGCCCGGTCATGCACCGCTTCGAAAGGAAAACGCCGCGTGGCATCAAACCCTGCCTTCGCGCCCAGATAATCGGGAAAACTGGGATTCAATCCATGCCCGAAGGTTCGGTCGATCACCAGAATGCCGGTTGCCGGATCAAGCCGGGTCGCCATCGCCCATTCCACATCGCTCGCGTTACGAATATCCACATCATCATCCACCACTGTGACCATCTTCAGCGGCGGAAAAGCTGCGAACGCGGCCAGCAGCGCCTGCTTGGACCAACCTGCCCGGCTCTGCGTGATTTGCACCACGGCATGATAAAATCCGCATCCGCCATGCGTGAAATACACATCACGCACACCCGGAACCTGACGCTGGACAAGCGCCAATACATTGGCTTCGCCCAGCAGGCCCACCGAATTGAACACTTCGGCGCCCGAAAGAATGGTGTGAAACACCGGCGCCCCACGATGGTGAATAGCGCGCACGTGAACCAGCGGGCGCAAGTCACGATTGGCGTAATATCCGGTCACCTCCGCAAACGGACCTTCCGGCGCATACTCACCGGGAATCATTTCACACTCGAGTGCCACCATGGCGTGGGCGATCATTTCAACCCCGAGTTCGGGCCCCGCCACCAGCATGGCCGGTGCGCCATGAAATTCGCTTGCTATACCGAGTTCGTCGGTATCCGCCGGCGCTGCCTCGGCAGGGGCGGCAGCGGCGAAGTGAAAACCCGGCCCAACCCCGACATTGATCGTAAGAGGCAGGGATTCGTTACGCGCCGCCGCCTTTTCCAGATAAAGCTCCAGATGGCGCCCGGCATCGATGTTCACCACCAGCGTATTGCGGTTCTTCACCATGAACCGCTGAATCGAAGCATTGCGAACGCCGGTCTCCGGGTCTTTCGCAATCACAACGCCGGCATCGAAATAGGGGCCGCCATCGTTGAGCGCGTGCGTGGGAATGGCAAGCCGCCGAAGGTCCACCTGCTCCTGGCGGCATTCCAGCACCGGACCGTCCGCGACGACCTTCGGCGCCATGGGGCGCCGCTGCCAATCGGCAATGCACCGGGAGACATATTGAGGCAGTTCGCGCACCGGCTTGCGCAAGAGTGCGCCCAGAAGCTCGCGCGACCAGTACAGGCCGGTAAGGACCGGCTGGTCATGGCCGCGCACCCGTTCGAACAACACCGCCCGCGGGCCTCCCTCGAACCGCGCCGCGATACCAGCCAGATCGTGCATGGGATGTACCGGCGCCTTCACCCGCACCAAACGTCCCATCGAATCGAGATCGTCGATGATTCTGCCGAGATCGTGCAAATGGTCCGGCATACGTTCTTTCGTCATCGGCAACACTCCACAATTCAGGCCGTCAACGAGCCGCATGGGCTGCGCATCGTATGTCTCCCGCCCCGTTTCCGCCAGCACGCGGCCTGGAACGGCGAATAATTGATCTGGCAGGACAGACAAGGTATGCTGCTGCCCACGGGCTCGCGGGCGCCATCTCAGGCGCCCGCTTACCGGCCGCAACAGGGTTCTGGCAATGAAACACATGGGGCGCCTGGCCGCGGGAGTGCTCCTCGCAACCGCTGTCTTCGCGAGTCAGGCGGCAGCCGATATCGAAACGGGCCGCGCCCTGTTTCTTGAGCACTGTATGAGGTGTCACGGGGTGCTCGGAACAGACCCGGAAAGCTGGTCGCCGCACGCCTTGCTGACCCCCGCTGTCGTTCTGCCGCAAGGGCCGAGACTGAGCGACATCTACGGACGCCCGGCGGGAATTATCGATACCTTTGGCTATTCCAGGTCATTCCTCGCCGCGCTCGATAACCCTTGGATATGGGACGAAGACACGCTCGACGGTTGGATCACCAACTCCCAGCAGTTCATCACCGGCACAACAATGTATGTGCAGGTTGCTGAAGAGGCGGCGCGCACGGAAATCATTTCCTATTTGAGACACTTTGCGCCCTACATCCCGGAATAATCCGGTACGAACGGCAGGACACAATACGAGCGGTGGCATGGCAATCGAACGTTTCATGGTGCCCGGGCAAGCGGAACCGATCAGCCACTATTGCCACGCGACTCGCGCCGGTAACCGTGTGTGGCTATCGGGCACGGTTGGTGTAGCCTCCGACGGATCCGTTCCGAACGACACTGTCGAGCAGTTTCGCATCGCGCTGGCAAATCTCGACGCGGCGTTGCGGGCTGCCGGCGCCGCCCCGGGACACATCGTCAAGGTCACACTGTTCCTCACCGACATCGCGGACCGCGCACGAATTAACCCATTGCGTCAGGAGTATTTCGGTCCACACCGCCCCGCCTCGACCCTGGTCGAAGTTACCGCACTGGTCATGCCGGCACTGAAGGTGGAAATCGAGGCGGAAGCAGTCATCGACGGCTGAGCTGCGATGGATTTGGAGTAGTGACAATGAACGGACCCTTGACCCGCGGTTTGGCGACCGTCGGCGGCTTGCTCTTGTGCGCGGCTATCCCTGCCCAGGCCCAGACACTCGAAGAAGCGCGCCGCGTCGCTGACGAAGGCCGTTTCCTCGAAGCTGCCGATATGGGGGAAGCGCTGGACACGTCGGAAGGGCAGGCCCTCGCAGCGTATGCGCTGGCAATCTACGGTTTCCATGTGGCTGCTGAAGCCGACCAGAACGCACTCTATCAACGCGCAATGAAAGCGGCCGACCGTGCTGTCAAACTCGACGCCGAAAATGCCGATGCCTGGTTGCAAAGTTCGCACGCGATGGGGCGCTACGCGCAGGCGATCGGCCCACTCGACGCCTTCGCCCAGGGTTTCGCCAAACGCACGCGCACGGCAATCGACAACGCGCTGGCTCTCGAGCCGAATATGGGGTTGGCGCATCTGGCGCTCGCCGGCTGGCACGCGGAAATCGTTGCTGCCGGAATGATGGCCCGCCTGCTCTACGATGCGGACGAGGATGTCTCCCGCGAGCACTGCGATACCGCCCGCCGGCTGGAGCCATCCTTCAAGATCGTGCATCTCGATTGCGCCGAATATATTCGAATAATGGGCGGTACGGATGAGGAAGTTCGCGCCTTGTTGGAAGAGGCCATTTCACTGCCGGCCGAGACAGCCTATGCGCAACTGCTCGACGCGAGAGCCAGAGAAGCGTTGGACGCGCTCAACGACCGCTGACCCGACGGGGAAATGACGAAACGCCCAAAGCAACCCACGCGACACGGCGAAAGGAAGACATATATGCGTATACGAGCGGCGTTGGGCGCCGCGGCAATCCTCGGCTTCCTGACGGTGGCCTTCGGGTCGGCGTTCGCGTAAACGCTGGAGGAAGCGGAACGCGCGGCCAGCGAAGGCCGCTTCCTGGAGGCCTGCGTGACGGGGACCTCCGATGGTTTGGCTCTTGCCGCCAAATCACTCACGGTTTACGGATACTACCTTGCCCCTGACGCCGAGAAAAAGCTGCTTTACGAACGAGCGGTGGCAGCGTCGGAGCGCGTCGTCAAACTGGCCCCCCGCAGTGCAGAAGCGCATTTGCGCTCCGCGCACTCCATGGGCCGGTACGCGCAATTGGTCGGGTTGATCGAAGCGCTTTCCGAAGTTCTGGCGGTGCGCACCCGCGACGCAATCGAGGCCACGCTCGCGCTCGGTCCGGAGTTCCCGGACGCTCATCTGGCGCTTGCCGGATGGAACGCGGAAATCGTCGCGGCGTCAGGACTGTTGGTTCCCTTCTGTTTGGCGTGTCGAAAGAGGAGGCAATTGTCCATTTCGAACGGGCATTCGAACTGGCCCCGCGATCAAAACCGTCAGTTATCACTATGGCATTAACTTGCTCCGAACGGACGACTCCGAAGAACAGGCCCGCGAGCTCCTGAATCGGGCCGTGATCTGGCCCGCTGAAGACGCTTGCGAAAAACTGCTGGATATCGACATGAAAAAGGTTCTTGCATCTCTCGACGACGGCTGACCGCCACACAGAAGGTGCGCTACCGGAGAACGTAGATAACGCGGATGTCGAATTCCACAGGCTCGGCCCCCATACCGGATTGGAATGCGGGAAACGGAGCAGAGCGTTCGACCGCGCGAACTGCGGCACGAACCAGCCGCGACGAGGCCAGGGACTCATCCAGGATACGCACCGACAGCAATTGACCTGCCGGACCCACCTTCAGCCGAACAGGCACCACGCCTTCCTCCCGCCGTTCCATGGAACGGCGGGGATAGCTGCGCGCGGCGTTGCGATTGATCTTTCTGAACAAGCCTTCGCCATATTGATCAATCGATGCCTGGTCGCGCGCCGGCGCAGCGGGGCGTGGCGGCGCGGCAGGCGGGGCCGTCCTCCGCTGCGTGGTGCGCACCTGGGGCCGCGGCGGTGGCGTCTGTACCACTTGTTGCGGGGGCGCCTGCGGCGGCGGCGTTACTGTTTGCGGACGCGGCGGTCTCGGTTTTCGGCGCGGCCTTTGCACTTCGGAGAACAAACGCTCTGATACGTCCTCAACCACCTCGGGTTCAGGCTCCGGCTCGGGTTCCGGCAGCGGCTCAGGCAAAGGCTCTTCCAGCGGTGGCTCAGGCAGGGGTGGGGTCTCGGGAAGGTCCGGAATATCGGGCTCTGGCGGCTCCTCAATGGCTTCCGGCGGCGGTTCGTCAATTGTCTGCTCAACCACTGGTGTTGTCGGCCCCGGCTCCGAGGGCGTGTTATCCAGTGATGCGAGTTCCAGGTTCAGGACTGGCGGCGGCGTATCGTCCTTTTCCGTCGGCGATGGAACAAACGCCGCCAATGCGCCGCCATGAAGCACTGCGGCGGCTGCGAGGCAGACCGTGAAATCCGGCCCGGTGACGCGTTTGGTCACTGGCTTTCCGTCGCCAGGCCAACCCGTTTGAAACCCGCGGCCCGAGCCTGACGCAGGACCGCTGTCGCATCGGCAGTGGTAGCCTCGGCATCGGCCTTGATGAGAAGGGTTGCATCCTGCCGCTCGGCCCGAGCTGCCGCGAGGGCCGTCTCCAGCGACGCCAGCCCGATGGGCTGGTTGTTCAATGCAACGCGGCCATCGCCGGAGATGAGGATTACAATCGGCTCCGTCGGCGGTGCGCGCTCCTGGTCCGACTCCGGCAAGGTCACATCAAACGCGTCCGGCTTGACGAGCGTGCTCGACAGCATGAAGAAGATCAACAGCAAGAACACAATATTGATCAATGGCACCAGATTGATGGCTTCCCGCAGCGGGCGGCGGGGTTCGAATTGCATGGCAGCCTACTCCCGGCGCGGCGCAGCCAGCCGGATGTTCGACAGGCCGACCGACTGTATGCGGTCCATCACTGAAACAAGACGCTGGACAGGGACACGTGCCTCGGCCCGCACCGCAACCGGCGTGTCGAGATCACCTTCCACGCGCGCCGACAGTTCGGACCCCAGTCGGTCAAGAGGCAATAACAGTCCGTTCAGCCGTACCTCGCCGTTCAGACGCACATCCACGGTGAGTATCTCGACCGAGGATTTGGCCGTGGAGGGCGCGCCGGGAATCGAAAGGTCTATTGCCGCCGGCTGAATGAACGTGCTCGCGAGCATGAAGAAGACCAGCAGCAGAAAGACCACGTCGATCAGCGGCGCGATATTGAGTTTCGGGTGCGCACGTTCGTGATCGTGGAAATTCATATATCGTTATGCCGCCGGCGCGCGAACGGGATGATGCGCAACCGTGTGGCTGACTCCCAGCACCCTCACTGCGGCGTCTCTCATTGCCGCGCGAACAGTATCCACCCGGCCTTCCAGCCAGTAATAACTGCCGAGAGCCGGGATGGCGACGATAAGGCCGAATGCAGTCGTAAGCAGTGCTTCCCAAATGCCGCCGGCAAGAATGGCCGGGTCAACTTTTGATCCCGCAGTTTCCAGCCTCGTGAATGCGTTGATCATGCCCATCACCGTACCTAGCAGGCCGAGCAGGGGACTCAGGCTGGCAATCACTTCAAGCCAACGCAACTGGCTTTCGAGATTACGGATCTCGGCGGTGCCTACGCGCGTGATCTCGGCATCGCGGTCTTCCACCGTCAGGGCAGTGTTTGCGCCGGCGGCAATGGCAGATTCCATGACGCGGGCGACCGGATGGGTCTCCTCACGCAAGACGGCGAGCGCATGCTGTCGGTCGCCTCGCGCCAGGACGGCCACGACAGGGTCGATAAAGTCGTTATCGTCGAGTCCGGCGCGGTTGAACTGCAGCATCTTTGCCAGGATGATGGCGAGCGCCAGTACCGACAGGCCCAGCAAGATGAACATGACCGGGCCGCCCTTCGACAGGAGCAAGAGGGCATCGTTGAGCATGGCTATCGATTGGGTAAGGAGACGTTGTCGGAGAACAGGAGTTGACGACCGTGCCGTTGCGGCGCGGAATGGCAATGGCCCTTCCTTATAGCGCGCGGCCCGCAAAAAATCGAGAGACGGGGCAGGGATCGGTCGCGCGCGATCATAACCCATATTTGTTCATGCGATACCGCATAGCCATGCGAGTTACGCCGAGCCGCCTTGCCGCCGCCGAAACATTGCCGCCCGAGGCGGTTAACGCTTCCGCCATCAATCGCTGTTCCATGCTTTGCAGGGTTTCGTCGTGAGCCGGTATGGTTGGTGTGTCGGGCATGTCCGACGCCTCTGACACCGGCGCGCTGGTTGTATGCGGCAGGTCGGATTCGCGGATGGCGCCGTCATCGTCGAGCAGCACCGCACGCTCGATGACGTGACTGAGCTCGCGCGCATTTCCAGGCCAGGAGTATCGTATGAGCGCCGCTGCACCAGAATCGGTAAGCTTGGGCGCTTCACGCCCGTAACGATTGGCTGCCTGTCGAATGAAACGGCGTGCGAGAAGCACCGCATCGTCGCCGCACTCCCGCAATGGCGGCATGTGCAATGTCAGGACATTGAGGCGGTAATAGAGGTCCTGCCGAAATTCTCCATCATTGACGAGTTTCGGAAGATCGCGATTACTCGTGGCAATAAATGATGCCGAAATGGGGGTTTCTCGCCTTCCGCCCGGCCGACGCAGCCGTCGCCGCTCAATGATGCTGAGCAAGGCTGCCTGGGCCTGCGGCGTCAGCGTGGAGACTTCATCCAGCAATACAGTCCCATTTTCCGCTGCTTCGATCAGTCCGGGAGCGTTCTCGTCCCCAAACAACTCCGGTGCACTTCCCCTGCTCAACCCTCCGCAATCGACATGGACGATCGGTTGTTCGGAAGTCGAGTGGCTTTCGTGAATCAAGCTGGCGGCAAGGGTTTTTCCGGTTCCAGTCTCGCCCAGGATCAATACCGGCGGCGCACCATTGTCGGCACTGCCAATCACCTCGGCAAATGCCGCAATTTCGCGGCGCACCGCTCCGATCATCGGACTCTTGCCCACCAACTCGCCTTCGCCGCGACGGCGTGTGCCGCGCTCGCGGGAATAGACCAGGCGGGTCTCGAGTCGACGCGCTGCCAACACCCGCTTGGTTACCACAACCAGTTCGTCAAGGTCGACGGGCTTGCGAAGGTAATCGGCTGCACCGTCCTTCATTGCCTTCACGGCACTGTCAATATCGCCGAACGCGGTGATCATGATCACTGGCGGTCCCTCTATTTCGGCCAGAAAATCCAGCCCGGAACCGTCAGGAAGATGGATATCGAGCAATACAAGTTCGACCATGTCAGTGCCAACGGCACGCGCTTCCGCGAGGCTGCCGGCTACCGAACATGCGTAACCCTCGCGCTCGAGACGCGCCGCCACCGCTTTGGCGAAGAGCGTTTCGTCATCGACAATCAGAACCGAACTGCTCATACCGTTTCTCCTGCTTGTCGCGCCTTCGCAGCGGAAGGCATGGACAGTGTGACGCGCGCACCGCCGCCGGGCGCCGCGCGGAAATCCAGTGTTCCGTCATGAAGCTCACAGATCTTGTACGCAAACGGGATACCCAGACCGTGGCCGTGTGTCTTGGTAGTATGTCCGGGAAGCGGGCCTCCCGGTTCGGGCGTAAACGCTAATCCAGGACCCTGATCTTCGATCGCTATCCAGCATTGATCATTCTGCTGGCCGACCGTGAGTGTGATCGCACCGTTCCGGGGTGATGCTTCCACGGCGTTGGCAAACAGCCCGTAAAGGGCCTGTTCCGTAAGTCGGCTATCAAGCGAAGCAGTGCCGCCATTTTCCCAGTTCCGTCGAGCAATGCGTACCGCCTTGTCGTCGAGTTTTGCCGACAACATTGTCAGGGCTTGGTCGGCGCAATCGGCCAGCGCCGCATCCGTTCGCCACACCTTGTGGGGGTCGAGATAGACGAGCAGTGCGTCGAGCCAATGGCTCAACCGGTCGACGGCTCCCTGGATGCCGCGCGCGGTATCGTTGTCCAGTAATTGTGCGGCTGCGCGAATTCCGGCGAGGGGATTGCGTATATTGTGGGCGATCACGGGGACCAGTGCGCCAAGGGCCGCTTGTTTCTCGCTGCGCACCAGCGCGGCGCGGTATTGCGCGAGATCGTCCGCCATGCGGTTGATAGCGCGTTGCAAGGTGACCATTTCACCCGCGCCGGTTTCGTTGGCGCGATGATCGAAACGCCCTTCGCCATATGCTGTCATGGCGTCGAGCAAGTCCGCCAATGGTCTAATGAGTGCGCGAGTCAGGAAGCCGCGCGAGACAAGAAGAAGCAGAATTGCGAGGCCGGTGGGTGCGGCGAGTACGATAAAGGCGAGGCGGGTACGGTCTGCGACTCGCGTCGCCAGATCGCGCTCCGAGCCGAACAAGGTGGTTTCGGCGGCTTCCAGCGCCCGCTCGACCCCCGACAGTGCGCTGCCTTCAAACCGGGTGTCGAGAAGTTCAAGGCGTTCCGATTCGGCGATATCGCCTGATGGACGCTCCATCACTTCCTTGCCGATGGCGCCGCTCTCGCCCAAGGCGAGGGAAAGCGTAGTGACAGCCTCATGTTCGGCGTCGGTTGTCGTCAGCTCGCCCAGTTTCCTGAGCTTGTCCTTGATTGCGGAGTCGTAGGCATCGAATTGCTCTTGCGCCGCCGGGTCTTGCAGGAAGTGGTAGTCGAAAATTTCCTTGGTTTGGCGATGAAGATCGCCGCGCAGTGCGGCGGCGAGTTGCCGAAACGATTCGATGCGTCGTGCTTCCGCTGCCCACTCGGAATTGAGTGCGAGACCAACCGTGCCGACGGCGCCGGTGACGGCGACCAATAGCAGCAGCACCAACCCGTAGATCATCTGCAACGCACGCAGCGAACGAATCCGTTTCAACGGCATCGGGCTTCACCAAGCTCGGCAACTATTCGTGACTGGCTGATTATAACCGATTCATCGCAGACGAGGCATAAGTTCGACAGGACGCTGAGTTCCTGAGGCGCTATGGGAAGGTTGAGTCCAGAGTTTACAATTTGGAAGCGTCTTCGAATTTATATGAACATGAATATTTTGGCGCTCTATCACCGTGCTAGCGATCCATGCCGACGGCCTCGCGATAGAGTTCAAGCAGCGCTTCCTGTTCCGCTCTCTCGTCGTTGTCCATTTTGCGCAGGCGCACAAGCTGACGAATGATCCTGGCGTCGAAGCCGGCCAGTTTCGCCTCCGTATAGACGTCGCTGATGTTGCCGGCGATGGCCGCTTTTTCTTCTTCAAGGGTTTCAATGCGTTCGATGAACGTACGCAACTGATCGCCTGCAATCTCGTCGCCGACCGCCATATTCCTAATCTCCTGTAATGATCTCGACAAAGCCGGCCTTTGCTGCGCGGGTGATTTGCGCAATCATGAACCGTTGACGCCAACCGTGCGCGCCGCGGCGGCGCGAGCCAGGGAGGATCAATCATGCCGCGGATACTGGTTACGATTCTTGTTGTCTTTGCCGGCCTCGTCGCCGGCACCGCGAGAGCCGAAGAGTTCATCACCGGCCGGCTTCTGGTTGCTGCGCCCTCGATGCCTGATCCGCGCTTCGCCCAAACCGTCATATACATGTGTGTGCATGACGAGAACGGTGCATTTGGTCTGGTGCTCAACCGTCGCATGGGACTTGTTCCGGGGACAGTAGTCGCGGGACGGTTGGGCCTGGATGTCGAAGGCTCGGATGCGCTTGTGGCCGTACATTGGGGCGGTCCTGTCAGTCCCGGCCGGGGATTTATCCTGCATAGCGATGACTACACATCCGAGTCGACGGTTCCGGTTGCCGACAGTATTGCGTTTTCGGTGGACCCCGAGGCCATGGCCGCGCTGGTTACGGACACCGGTCCGGGGCAAGCGATGTTCGTACTTGGCTTTTCCGGCTGGGCCCCCGGCCAATTGGAACGCGAACTTGGGCAGGACGACTGGGTTGTCGTGCGCGCCGACGCAGCGTTCGTATTCGAAGAAGAGCCGGACGCCATGTGGCAGGCTGCGTTCGACCGGGTCGAAATCGCGCTGTAGCTCGGCCGGTCCGCCAACGGACCGCTCGGAGATTGGCGCGCCCGGGAAGATTCGAACTCCCGACCCCCAGGTTCGTAGCCTGGTGCTCTATCCAGCTGAGCTACGGGCGCAACACTACCCAACCTCCTCGCCGAAGGGGAGGCAGGCAGGCGGCGAACCCTAGTCAATGACTGTGAAAGACGCAAGCAGACGTTGGCGCGGGTCATGGAAGCTTCAACAGTGCGCGCACCACCGCCCGGGTTCGGCCGCTAAACAGCGCACTGGTGAAATACGCGCCTGCTGCGCGCTTTCCGACTTCCGACAAGGTGGGGTAGGGAGCGATGACACCGGCCATGGTGCCGATTCGCTGGCGGCCCTGGATCATCAAGGCCCAGGGTAAAATCATTTCGCCCGCATGTGCGCCGGCGATGGATGCGCCGACCACGCGGCCCCGGCGGGAGGTTATGACTTTCACCAGACCCTCGGTGCGTCGTTCGGCCTGTGCGCGGTCGTTCTCGGCGAATGGCCAGCGTACCACCTTGCAGTCGGGATGGGCGCCTGCGCGCGCCTGGGCTTCGGTCAACCCCACCTGTGCCACTTCGGGATCGGTAAAGGTGCACCACGGCACCGCCCGGTAATCGACCTTTGCAGGCAGGCGGAACAGGGTGCGGCGAATCACGATTCCCGCCTGATAGGCTGCCATATGCGTGAACTGATAGGGGCCGGCGACATCCCCGATTGCGAATATCTTGCGGTTGGATGTGCGGAGGCTTGAATCCACCTCTATGGCGCGCCGGGTTGTACGTATCCCGGCTTCGTCGAGGCCCAGACCGTTCATGTTGGCCTTGCGGCCGACTGCGATCAGTAAGTGCGAGCCTTCGATACGAACCAGCGCGCCCTCCCTTTCACCGACCGCCGTGACACTGCCGCTGCTATTCTCGAACGACTTGATCGGAGTGTCGTTCAGTATGTCTATCCCTTCGGCGGCGAGGCGGTTCAACGCGATGGCGGAGATTTCCGGGTCGTCCTTGGGGAAGGGTTTGCTGCGGACAAGGACGGTGACACGAGCACCCAGGCGGCGGTGAGCCTGGGCCATTTCCAGGCCGATCGGCCCGCCGCCCAGGACCAACAGATGTTCCAGATTCTCTTTATTGTCGAAAATCGTTTCGTTGGTAAACCACGGCACGTTGTCGAGGCCAGGTGTCGGGGGCACGACCGGAGAAGACCCTGTTGCCACCACATAGCGCTTGGCGCGGATTTCAAAGTCGCCAGCGACGACGCAATCGGGCCCGGTGAACTGCCCGTGCTCCTGGATGACCCGGACGCCCAGACCCTCGAACCGTTCGACCGAGTCATGGGGGGCGATGGCAGCGATGACACCGTGCACGTGGTCGTGCACCCGAGCGAAATCCACTTCGGGTTCGACACTGCTGATCCCGTAGTGATGGGCGTCGCGAAACGCTTGGGCGACGTGACCGGCCGCGAGCAGCGATTTCGACGGTACGCAACCGTAGTTCAGGCAGTCGCCGCCCATTTTTCCGCGTTCGATGAGGACCACGCGGGCGCCCATCTGGCTCGCTCCGGCGGCGACAGACAGTCCGCCCGATCCCGCGCCGATCACGCAAATGTCGGTCTTGATGGTTTTTGTCATGGGATACCGCTGCTTGGCCGGTCTCAATGTCGAAGTGCGTGGGACTCGCCGTCCAGCTCGTCTATCAGCCCGGAAATCACCGCAAGACCCTTGTGCCAGAAGGCTGGATCGCGGGCGTCGAGTCCAAACGGCGCGAGGAGTTCGCGATGACGCAGTGCACCGCCCGCGCCCAGGATATCGCGGTACCGCTCCTCGAACCACTCGGAGCGCGATTCCCGATACACGGCGTAAAGTGCGTTAGCGAGACAGTCTCCGAAAGCATAAGCATAGACATAAAACGGTGTATGGACGAAATGCGGAATATACGACCAATAGACACGATATGAGTCGTCCAGCCGTACTGCGGGCCCGAGGCTTTCCGACTGCACACTCATCCAGAGATCGCCGATTTCATCGGGGGTCAGTTCGTTCTCGGCACGACGGCGGTGGAAGCGGCGTTCGAATTCGCAGAATGCCGCTTGCCGGATCACCGTGTTCAGCATGTCCTCTGCCTTGGCGGCGATCAGGACACGACGGCGCACCGGGTCGGTCTCGGTGTCGAGCAGAGACCGGAAAGTGAGTTGTTCGCCGAAGGTGCTTGCCGTTTCCGCCAGTGTCAACGGTGTTTCCGCCATGAGAACACCTTGCTGTGCGGCAAGGACCTGATGCACACCATGGCCGAGTTCATGGGCCAGGGTCATCACATCGCGGGTGCGCCCATGATAGTTCAGCAAGATATAGGGATGCGCGGAAGGTACGGTCGGATGCGAAAACGCGCCGGGCGCCTTGCCGGGACGTGGCGGCGCGTCGATCCAGCCCTCTTCGAAGAAGCGCTGGCCGATGCCGGCGAGAGCCGGGGAAAAACGCTCCCAGGCATCCAGAACGATGGCACGCGCTTCGTTCCACGGGACCCGCCGATCATCATCGTCGGGCGGTGGCGCGTTGCGGTCCCAATAATCCAGTGCTGACACGCCAAACCACCGGGCCTTGATGGCGTAATATCGGTGTGACAGAGAGGGATACGCCTCGCGCACCGCTGTAAGCAGGGCTTCGACAACCTCATTCTCTACCCGATTTTCGAGATTTCGGCGTGATATGGGTTGCGGCAAGGAACGCCACCGGTCTTCTATCGCCTTGTCTTTCGCCAGTGTATTGATGACAAGGGAGAAGGTGTGGATATTGTCGGACAGGACATCAGCCAGCGCGCGGGCGATATCCCGTCTCGCCGCCGGGTCTTTCGACGACAGGAGATCGAGGGCCTGCGTGCAGGTGAGCTGGTCGCCGCGAAATGGAACACGAAGGCGAGCCATTGTCTCATCGAACAGGCGCACCCATGCCGATCCGCCGGCTACCTGCTTCTCGTGAAGCAGACGTTCGATCTCATCGGACAATTGGTGCGGGCGAAACATGCGGATGTCCCGAAGCCAGGGGGCATAGCGGGCCAGAGCGGGCGATTGGAGCCTGGAATCCAGCACCTCGTCATCGATGCGGTTGAGCTCCAGCGTGACGAACAGCATGTCTACGGCGATGGTGTTGGTGCGTTCCTGCATGGATTGCAGGAACTGCCCGGCTTGGGTGTCGCTCATGTCATCGGCATGATGCAGCGACGCGTAACTCATCACCCGGCCGAGTGTTTCGCTCAGCCACTCATATTCGGCGATGACTTCGGCAAGCGCCGTGCCGTCAAGGTCGGCAAGTTGCCCGCGGCAGCGTTTGGCGAGTGCGCGGGCGCGCGTTTCCGCGGCTGCCAGATCAGCGGCGAGGGCGGATGAGTCGGGTCCGTCGTAGAGATGTTCGAGTTGCCATTCCGGCAGGTTCCGTGTTTCGCCGCTCATGCTGCTCCCCTGTGTGTCAAAGGGCATATAGATAATGGAACGGCGTGCGCCAACCTCTGTCGAGCGGCGACGCCCTGAAATCGACGCGAAAAGCGACACAGTGAGGAGGTATGGCGATGAAGATCGATACATGGCCTAATCTGGCGGCGATGTTCTTCGCTCAAGCGGAACGTCTGGGAGAAAAGCCGTATCTCTGGCAAAAGCGGGAGGGGGCGTATCAGTCTCTCTCCTGGCGCGAAACGGCCGAGCAGGTGCATGCTCTGGCGGGCGCACTGAAACAGGGCGGACTGGAGCCGGGCGATCGCGTCGTACTGTGTTCGGAGAACGCGCCGCATTGGGCCATCGCCGATTTTGCGATCATGACTGCGGGCGGGGTCACGGTGCCTGCGTATACCACGAATACCCCGCGGGATCATGCGCATGTGATTGCGGATTCGGGCGCTGTCATGGCCATTGTTTCGCGTGAGGCATTCGCCCGGAGTCTTCTTGACGGCGCACGCGATGCCCAAGGATTGCGCCGGATCATTACGGTCGAGCCGGTGGCGGGGGCAGGGCCCGTTGAGGTGGTGAACTGGAATGACGCGCTGGCGGCGGGCACCGGTGTGGCGCTGGATGATCCCGCACAAATCGACGCCGATGCGCTGGCGTGTCTCATCTACACTTCCGGTACCGGCGGTGCGCCGAAAGGCGTGATGCTGAGCCACAGGGCCATACTCGCCAATTGTGTCGGCGCGCATGACCTGTTGCGCGAACTGGGTCTCGGGGAGGAAGTATTCCTGTCCTTTCTGCCATTGTCCCATGCCTATGAGCATTCATGCGGTTTGATGTTTCCGACGGCGATCGGAGCAGAAATCTATTACGCCGAAAGCATCGAGACATTGTCGGTCAATCTGGGCGAGGCGAGACCGACGATCATGACTGCGGTGCCGCGTCTCTATGAGGTCATGCGGCAGCGTATTCTGACGGGCGTTGCACGTCAGGGAGGTTTCAAGGCGGCGCTGTTTCGGCGGGCGGTGGCGCTGGGCCGCAAGCGCCGTGACGCGCCGGAGACGTTTGGCACGGCGGATCGCCTTGTGGATATGGTGGTTGATCGTCTGGTGCGGGAAAAGGTGCGCGCCCGCTTCGGGGGGCGGCTCAAGGCGCTGGTTTCCGGCGGTGCGCCGTTGAACCACGATGTGGGCATGTTTTTCACCGCGCTCGGACTGCGGCTCCTGCAAGGCTACGGACAGACCGAGGCCGCGCCGGTCGTCAGTTGCAATCCGGCGCATGACATCAGACTGGACACAGTGGGCCGCGCGTTGACCGATGTCGAGGTACGCACTGCCGAAGACGGCGAAATTCTGGTGCGCGGCCCGCTTCTGATGGACGGGTATTGGGGCCGCCCCGACGCGACGGCGGAGGTGCTGCGCGACGGTTGGCTGCATACGGGCGACATCGGCGAGATCGACGGCGACGGGTATATTCGGATCACGGATCGCAAGAAGGACGTTATCGTCAATTCGGGCGGTGACAATATCTCGCCGCAGAGGGTCGAGGGGATCCTGGCGCTGGAACCGGAAATCGAGCAGGCCATGGTGGTCGGAGACCGGCGCCCGCATCTTGTCGGCCTCATCGTGCCCTCGGATGAGTTCATCAAGGCATGGGCGCGTGAAAATGATACTGCCTCCGACCTGTCCGCGTTTGCGTCCGACACAGGGTTTTGCGCTGCGCTGGGCGACGCGGTGGACAGGGCCAATGGCGGGCTGTCCGTCATCGAGAAAGTCAAGCGCTTCGCGGTTGCACGGGAGCCGTTTTCCACTGACAACGCCATGATGACGCCGACGATGAAAATCCGCCGCCACGAGGTAATGAAACACTATGGCGACGCGCTTGAAGGATTGTATCCGTCGAGCGGCCGGGCGGCAGGGTGAGGATACCGGGGAATGGAGACGTTCGAGAGTTTTCAATGCCGGGCTGCGGAGCGCCACGGCGGCGCCGATGCGGTGGTCGCGCTGCTGCCGGAACAGGTCGGTGTGCAAGTGCTGCGGGAACGAAGCGACGACCGGTATTTGTCGCTTCTGAGCCTGCGTGTCTTTTCCGCCGGTCTCAAGCATTCGATGGTCGAGGCGAAGTGGCCGGCATTCGAGGAAGTGTTCTTCGGATTTGATTTGCGCCAGGTGGGCGCGATGCCCGAACCGGATGTCGAGGCATTGATGAGTGACCGGCGGTTGATCCGTCACTGGCCGAAATTGTCGTCGGTCCCTGTGAATGCGCGGGCAATGTCGGAGATTGTGAGGGAGGCCGGAAGTTTTGGCCAGTGGCTTGCCGACTGGCCAGTCGAGGATATTGTCGGCTTGTGGGCGGAACTGGGCAAGAGGTTCAAGCAGATGGGCGGCGCGTCGGCGCCGTATTTCCTTCGCATGGCGGGAAAGGACACGTTCGTGCTGTCGCCCGATGTCGTGCGGGCATTGGTGGAGGCGGGAGTCGTGGAGCGGAAGCCGAGCGGGAAGCGTGATTTTCAGCGGGTGCAGGCTGCATTCAATGCATGGGCCGCTGAGTCAGGTGCGTCACTCTCCGCGATGAGCCGAACATTGGCGTTTGCGATGGATTGAGGCGGTTGCGCTGGCGACCCCGGCAGGATTCGAACCTGCGACCTACGGATTAGGAATCCGCCGCTCTATCCTGCTGAGCTACGGGGCCGACTGCCGTGGGTTGTGGTCAAGCGGGCGTCAAGACGGCGCGCCCGACGATGGCGCCGGCGCGGAGTGCGTCCAGAACCTCATTGGCTTCGGCGAGGGGGTAGGTGCGCACAGGGATGGGGGCGACCTTGCCACTGCGCACCAACGCCATCATGTCGGCAAAGGCGTCCAGCGTGCCGACCAGCGACCCCGAGATGGTAAGCGCTCGCAAGGGAAACATGGGGATCGGCATGGACATGCTGCCGCCGATCAATCCGACAATAACGATGCGCCCGCCCTTGCGGACGACGGAATTGGCGAAGGCGAAAGATGCATCGGAGCCGACAAAGTCAACCACGCCGGCGACGCCGCCCCCGGTTGCCCTGCGTACCGCCTTGGCGGCGGCGGGGTCGCCGCTGTCGAACGCCGCGGCGGCGCCTGCTGCAAGTGCTGCTTCGCGTTTCGTCGGGTCGATATCCGCCACCAGCGGGGCTTGCGGGAAGAGCGCCTGCGCGAAAGCGAGGCCGGCCATTCCCACACCGCCCATTCCGACGATCATGATCGGTTCACCGGTGTTCGGCTGGAGTTTGGTGAGGGCGCCCCAGGCGGTGATACCCGAACAGGCGTAGGTGGCTGCGAGCGCCGGGTCCACGCTGCCATAGGGGAACAGGTATTTGGCGTCGGGAACCAGGCAGTGGTCGGCGTAACCGCCGTGGATATTGACACCGATATTGCGCGGCCGGCCGCAGAGGTTTTCTTCCCCGCTGTCGCAGATTGCGCAATCGCCGCAACCGATCCATGGGTAGACGACCACGCGGTCGCCGAGGGAGGCGCTGTCGACTTCCGGCCCGGTGGCGACGATTTCTCCTTCGACTTCATGGCCGAGGGTGAAGGGCATCGGCCGGCCCGAAGTGATGTCGAGTTGACGGTCTCCGCCGAGGGAGAAGTGGCCATCCTGCAAGTGAATATCGCTGTGACACACGCCGCAATTGTGCACGCGGACGAGAACCTCGCGCCCGGTCAACTCCGGCAGGGGCCGTTGGCCGGTCTTGAGCGGTGCGCCGTAGTCAGTGATTTCCTGGCAGTTGATCATTACTGGAAATATTTATCTCTGTATCAGTGGTCATGGTCCCAAGGGCTGTGTTTGACTTCGGGAGGCAGCCATACTTTCAGATAATCCTTTTGCAAGACTTTCTCACGCGCGATCTCGTCGCGGTCGGACAGTTTCGCGTATTTAGCGGCGGTAGGGCTTTTATGTCCGGCGATGTTGAGGCCCGGGGCGGACACCATGCGGATGATGGGCTGGCTGCAATCGGGGCAGCGGTGTTCGGGCTTTTCGTTCATGCCGTGCATGGTGCGATAGATCTTCTTGCACGGTTCGCACTTATACTCGTAGATGGGCATAACTCAGCCGCCGTGTTGATTATCGTCAGCGGGTTCAAGGGGGTGGAGGCGGCGGGACAAGCCCGCCGCCTCGTGTCCGGTTCGATTCCGGTTTAGCCGAAATCGACGATTGGCGCCTCGCGGCCCTGATCGTTCATGGCGGTCTTCAGACCCCACATGCGTGCGGCGTTTCCGCCGAGGATCTTCGCTTTGACCTCGTCGGTGAGCTGCGGGTAGCCGTGGCCGTCCACCAGTTCGTCCGGAATCTGGAAGCGGCGGAAGGCGTCGATCTGCCACTGCGGGTTGCCCCACAGCACGGAGTCGGTTCCCCACATCACATAGTCGGCTCCGAGGTCGCGAACCAGCGTGCCGAGTACGTGGGCGCACTCGATCGGGCGGCTGGAAACGGTCGCGGCAAAGGTGGAGCCGATTTCGCAATAGAGGTTATTGCGTTGCGGCTTGAAGCCCTTCAGCGCCGCCAGCTCGTGGTGATAGGGCCATGCAGAGTGGAAGGCGATGAAGTTGAGGTCGAGGAAGTCGTCGCATGCCTTGTCGAAATCTTCGGCGTGGGCATAGCGCGCCATGAACTGGCCGAACGGGATGCCCTTATGGCAGCCGATGTTCTTGATGCCGAGTTCGCGGCACCGTTCCCAGATCGGGTAGGCGCGTTCCTCGTCGTCGAACCACCAGCCCTTTTCCTTCGTGGAATCGAAGGTGTAGAGCTTGAGGCCGGAGATGTTGTAGTCGCTGACGAACATGTCGAGGCGTTCGAGGGTTTCCGAGACGCCCTGGTTCGGTGTCAGTCCACCGCCCATCATGATTGTCTGCGCGGGCCAGCGGTCCTTGACCTGGGCCTGATATTCGATCGGCACCATGTCGCGTCCGCCATAGTCCTCGCGGAAGCCGAACGGGTTGAAAACGGCCACGTCGGTGTCGCTGCCATCGAGAATCAGCTTGCCGAAATTCTCGACGTTCATGTCCGAGGTGCCGTTCTCGAGGCCCATTGCCCTGCCGAGACCGTCCAGAAGGTCCACGAACCACATGCCTTGCGGCGTGGTGTTGACACCTTCGACATAGCCTTCGGGCCGGGTGCAGACGTGGCTATGCATGTCGATCACATAGCCCATCTTGTCCTTGATGGTGCCGGCGACCTCGTCGAGGGCGGCCATTTCCCGCGCTTCCACGTCCGACACATTGAAGAACTTCATTCCGGTTGCGGCGTTGACAGCCAGCATGGCGCCGGTGAAGCCGAGTGCGGACTTGAAGAACTCGCGGCGCGGCAGTTCGGACTTGCCGGCCATCTCGTTCATGCGCTCCCGCACATGACGGCCGAGGCCACCCGACCGGAAATAGGCGGTTCCCGATTGATAGGGATCAGCTGGATTAACACGATCCGCCTCGAAGCCTTTGAAATGGTTCAGGAAATTAAATTCCATCGCCTCTCCTCCCCGTCATTAGAAGACGTGTTTCCCGAAGTGTTTCGGGTATGAGCCTTGTCCCGTTGGCGCCGTTCCCCGCGCATTGCTGCGCCAAGTGCAAACGCCATCTCGCGAGTCGCCTGCCGTTCGGTCGTGATCCGCGCAAACGGCGTGTTTGCGTTTCTGCCCCGGTTCGGCTTCCCGCCAGCACTGTGACTCTAGCAAAAAGAATTTCATAGCACGAGTCCTGTTTCCGGTTTTTTGGCTGCCGGCGGAAACTTTTTGTCCGGGCGGGACAGGCGATATCCGGCGCGCGACTCGGGGCGCTCCCCGGTTTGCGTTCGAAGGCTGCGCTGTGGAAGCGGGCAAGCGGCAAGTCCGTACAAAGTGGGATTTACCGGGATTTGCCGAGATTTGTACGAGACGGCATTGGCAAACGAAGTTTGAAATGCTGGTCCTTGTCACTTTATCGGTACCCGGTTTGGCTATGGAGCAGTTAGGAATAATAACAGAACATTGGTGCCTTGTCAGCCCCTGCCGGCGGCCTCGAGATGCGCGGGACGATCCGCGATGGCCGGCGGCAGCTTGACCGAAACGGGGTGTGCGGCTAGATGATGCGCGTTACGGCCCGGCGTGGCGGTGTTGTCGTTGCACCGGAGCTGCTTGCTCGCGTTTAAATTCAGGAGATAGGTGATGTCCCGACGATGCCAACTGACCGGGACCGGCGCTCAGCGCGGCATGAATGTGAGCCACGCGCACAACCGCACCTTGCGGCGCTTTCATCCCAACTTGCAGATTTGTTCGCTTTACAGCGATGCGCTGGGTGAGAAGGTGCGCCTGCGGCTCACGGCTGCCACGCTGCGATCGGTGGAGCATCGCGGCGGCCTTGACAGTTTTCTGGCGAAGGCGCCCGCGCGTGAACTCACGGCGTTCGGGCGCCGTCTCAAGACCCGCATCGGCAAGGCTGCGGCGCGGGCCGGCTGAAGGTGTTCCGACGCGACCGGCGGGGATATGACTGCCGGTGAAACTCCTGGGCGAAATTCGGCTCGAGCGATCATTATGGCCGGCGATGCTGGCCATGGTTGCGGTCATTGCCGCCTCCAACTGGGCGGTTCAGTTCCCGATCAATGACTGGCTGACCTGGGGGGCATTCACCTACCCACTGGTTTTTCTGGTTGTGGACCTGACCAACCGGGCGTGCGGGCCGGCGCGTGCGCGGCGCGTGGTCATGGTCGGGTTCGTGTTTGGCCTGCTGGTTTCGCTCACGCTGGCGGATGCGCGCATTGCTGTCGCATCGGGTGCCGCTTATCTGGCGTCGCAGTGGCTCGACATATGGATTTTCGACCGTCTGCGGCGAGGCCAGTGGTGGCGGGCGCCGCTGGTCTCGTCATTACTGGCGATGGCGATCGATACGGCGCTGTTTTATGGCGGCTCATTCGCGTTCACCGGGGCACCCTGGGTCACATGGGCAATGGGTGACTACGCTGTGAAGCTTGCCATGGCGGCGTGTGTGCTGCCGGCTTACCGCTTGGTCATCGTGCGCTTGCCGGACTGGCAGCCGCCGCACCCGGCCTGAGCGGCTCACGCGGCCATGTATCTGGCCGGGTCTGTTTTTTTCATCTTGCCAAGCTTGCGCAGAATGCGCGAGCGCCGCAGGCGCGATACACGGTCGACGAACAGGATGCCGTCGAGATGGTCGATTTCGTGCTGGATGCAGGTTGCCAGCATGCCCTCGGCGGCGATCACGCGCGGCGTACCGGTCTCGTCGAGACAGGCGATGCGCGCCCGCGCCGGGCGTTCCACTTCCGCGTAGTGACCGGGCAGGGAAAGGCAGCCTTCCTCCCGCACCGAGACATGGTCGGCAGCGGCGATGATGCGCGGGTTGATCAGGCGAAGGGGCGCCGGTGCTTCATCCTCTCCGGCGAGATCGACTACGATGATCCGCTGGAGGATGCCGACTTGCGGCGCGGCCAACCCGATGCCCTGGGCGTCGTACATCGTTTCGAGCAAGGAGTCGGCGAGGCGGCGCACGGCGTCATCGACCTCCGCCACCGGCCTGGAGCGCTGTTTCAGACGCGGGTCCGGGGCGACGATGATCGGCAGCCTGGCCATATTGCGCGCCGGTCAATTGCGAAAGGAAGGGTCGAGGCGGTCTATCCGTCGCATGAGCGCGGCGAAGATACGATCGCATTCGCCTGCATTTTCCAGCGCTGCGGCATGGCTTTCGCGGATGGCCACCGGCACTTCCACGAGCGGGGCGCCGGTTGCGCGCGCCGTTGTCTGGACTTCACAGGCGGTTTGCAAGCCGTACATGTTGGCAAAGGCTTCGGCCACGGTGCCGCCGCAGGTGAGCAAGCCGTGATTTCTCAGGATCAGATGGTTATGAGGCCCTATGCTGGCGACGAGGCGTTGCCGTTCCTCGGTCCGGAAGGTGACGCCTTCGAAATCGTGATAGCCGACCCGCTCATGGAGGGCGCAGCCGGCAAAGTCGAGGCCGCCGAGTCCGTCGCGCAGCGCCGCGACGGCCATGCCCGCAGTCGTGTGGGTGTGCATGATGCAATGCGCATCATCGCGCGCGGCATGAATGGCACTGTGGATCACGAAGCCGGCCGGGTTGACGTCATGGGGGCTGTCTTCCACCTTGTTACCGTCAAGGTCGATCTTGACGAGGCTGGAGGCGGTGATCTCGTCGAACATGAAGCCGTAGGGGTTGATCAGGAAATGCCGGTCCGGGCCGGGGACGCGCGCGGTAATGTGACCGAATATGAGGCTGTCCCACCCGAAATGGGCTGTCAGCCGATAGGCGGCGGCGAGTTCCAGGCGCAGCCGTTGTTCTTCGGACGAAACGACCCGTGCGAACGGCGCGGATGCGGCGATAGGATTTGTCATGGCTGTTCCTCCCGAGCGCCGCTATTCTATCTTCGGGCATGGGCGGGCGCAATCGGGCCTCGGCCTCACGCGGACGATACTGCGCCGGAAAAGCGTTCCCCCTGCGAAGGAGGCCTGTGCATGGACAATGCTCATTTCCCTGCCGGCGGCTATCCTGCCGCCGCCTTGCCGCGGCAGGGCGTGAGGTCCGGGCCTTGAGCGCGGTGCCACGGGTCCGGCGGAGCCTGATCTTCGCGCCGGGCGACCGGCCGGCTCTCTTTCCCAAGGCGCTGGCGTGCGGCGCCGACCAGCTATGCATCGAACTGGAAGACGGGGTACCGCGCGACAAGGCCGCGGCGCGGGAAAACGCCCTGGAATGGTTTGCCGCCCCGCCGGCGAACCCGGGCGTCGAGCGCCTTGTGCGCATCAACACGCCGCGCGGGCCGGAAGGGCTGCGCGACCTGCTGGCGATTTGCGAAGCCCCGACACCGCCGCCGGCGATCATGGTCCCGAAAGTGGAAAGCCCGGAAGATGTGCGCTGGTTGTGCGATGTGTTCAGCGACGGTGCGCATTCCGAAATATGTTTTCACATTATCATCGAGACGAACCGGGCGCTGGAAGCGGCGCATGAGATTGCCGCTGCCAGTCCGCGCATTGACGCACTGGCGTTCGGGGCGATCGACATGGCGGCGGAATTGCGCGCGCCGGTGGCGTGGGAGCCGCTGCTCTATGCCCGTCAGCGGCTGGTGAATGCGGCGGCAGGCGCGGGGGTTGATCTGCTTGACGCACCCTGCCTGGACCTTGATGACGAGGCGGCGCTGACAGAGGAAACCCGGCGCGCGCGTGACCTGGGATTTACCGGTCGCGCGGCTGTCCATCCTCGCCAAGTTCCGGTCATCAATGCCGTGTTCAGCCCGGATGACGAGGCGGTGGCGTATGCGCGCCGGGCACTGGCCGCGGCGGAAGCGGCGGGAGGGGGCCTGGTTGTGCTGGACGGAAAGCTGATCGAACCGCCCGTGCTGCGTTCGCTGCGCCGGGTGGCGGCGATTGCCGACCGCATGGAGGCAGGCTGAGGTGCGCCGTGCCCCCCCGGAGTGGCGAAAATCTGTTCCCCGATGTCGTACTTGCGAAAACGCAGCCCTTGAGAGGAGTTGTCTTTGCGTATTGTGTGCCTTGACCTTGAAGGCGTCCTGATTCCCGAGATATGGGTTGCGCTTGCAGAGCGCACAAATGTCGGGGAATTGCGGGCTACCACGCGGGATTTGCCGGACTACGACGAATTGATGCGGCACCGGCTGTCGGTTCTCGACGCGCACGGGCTGGGGCTGGCGGATTTGCGCGCCGCAGCGGCGGATCTAGCGCCTCTGGAAGGCGTGGCCTCATTTCTCGACGCCTTGCGACCGCGGGCCCAGATCACCGTTCTCTCCGACACGTTCTATGAACTGGCGTCCGTCCTGATGCCCAGCCTGGGCAATCCCATGCTGGTGTGCCACAGCCTGCGCGTTGACGATCGGGGACGCATTACCGGCTGGTCGCTGCGCCAGGCGGACCCGAAAGCGCGAGCGGTCGCGGCGTTTCAGGCGCTGAATGCCCATATTGTTGCCGCCGGCGATTCCTACAACGATATCACCATGCTGCGGCAGGCGGATGCCGCCTTTCTGTTTTGTCCTTCGGAACCGGTGGCTCGCGCCTATCCGGAATTTGTCGTGTGCCGGGATTACCCGACGCTGCTGGGTCATATCGAGCGGGCATGGGCCAGCGCTGACATATCAGCCGACACATCAGATGCATCAGACACGGCCGCGGCAGCCGCGGCCGCCGAATGAATGAGGAGTGCTCCATGATTTTGTACGACCATCCTGTGGCGCCGAATACGCGCCGAGTGCGCATCTTTCTGGCGGAAAAGGGCATAGAAGTGCCCACGCGGACGGTTGACCTGATGGCGGGGGAGAATCTCAAGCCGGAATATCTCGGCGTCAATCCGGCGGGTACGGTGCCGACGCTGGAACTGGACGACGGCACAAGGCTCACGGAATCGGTGGCGATCTGCCGGTATTTCGAGACACTTCATCCCGACCCGCCGCTGATGGGCACGGACGCGGTCGACCGGGCGCGGGTGGAGATGCGGCACCGGCAAATCGAACTTCATGGCATGATGCCGGCGGGAGAAATGCTGCGTAACCGGTCTTCCAATTTCAAGAATCGGGCGTTGGCAGGCCCCCATCCCTTCGCGCAGATTCCCGAGCTGGTTGAGCGGGGTCGGGTGCGGCTTGAGTTGTTCTTTGCGTGGCTGGACGGGATTTTGGGTGATGCGGAGTTCGCCGCGGGCGAACGCTATACGATTGCCGACGCTCTCGCGCTGGTGGTGGTGGATTTCGCGGCGTGGTCGAAAATGGCGCCCAAGCCGGAGCAGACTCGTCTTGCGGCGTGGTACGAGCGGGTTACCGAGCGGCCCAGCGCCAAGGCGTGAGCCGGGCGCTCAGCGCAGGCCGAGGCCACGGGCGATGATGCCGCGAAGTATCTCCCGCGTGCCGCCCTGGATGGTGAGTTTCGGTGCTGCGAGAGTGGCTTCCGCGAGAACTGCGTCGAAATCAGGGTGATTGCCGGGATTGCGCTCGACAAAGGCTGCGAGGTCGCGCGCCGTCGCCGGCAATGCCTGCTCCCAATTCGTGCCGACATCCTTGACCACCGAGGCTTCGAGCACGGGTTCCTTGCCCTCGGCCAGCATGCCCGCAACCGAAATCGACATGCGCCGCAGTGTGTTGAGCTGGGCGGTCAGCCGTCCCAGTCCTTCGGCGGCGCGCCGGTCGGGTTCGCGGCCAAGCACGCGGATGAGACCCGCCATGACTCGGTAGTTTTCAAGGAAGCGCTCCGGCCCGCTGCGTTCGAACGCGAGTTCGCTGGTTGCCTGCTTCCAGGCCATGTCGGCTTGGCCGAGCAGGCAATTGTGGGGCAGCAATGCGTCGTCGAACACGACTTCGTTGAATTCGTGCCCGCCGGTCATGAAGGGGATGGGATTGATCTCGATACCCGGCGTTGTCATGTCGACCAGGAATTGGCTGAGTCCGTGCCGGCGATTTTCGGCGGTCGGCGGGGAGGTGCGGAACAGGCCGATCATGTAATCGGCGCGGTGGGCGTAGCTGGTCCATACCTTGCGTCCGTTCAGGCGCCAGCCTTGCTCGGTGTGCTCCGCGCGTGCCCGGGCGGCGAACAAGTCGGACCCGGAATCGGGTTCGCTCATGCCGATGCAGAAGGCGCATTCGCCGCGAACGATACGCGGCAGGATGTCGCGTTTGATGTCATCCTGCGCGTAGCGGATGAGGACCGGTCCTGACTGGCGGTCGGCGACGAAATGCCCTTGGGTAGGGGCGTTGGCAGCGAGCATTTCCTCGTTCACGACATAGCGTTCGAGGAAGCTGCGCTCCCCGCCGCCATAGGCCTTCGGCCATGTCATGCCGATCCAGCCGCGGGCACCGACGCGGCGGCTGAAAGCGCGGTCGAATTTTCCTCCCATGCCGGAGCCGCCGGTATCGAGGCGTCCGGCGGCACTTTCCTCGGCCAGAAAGCTGCGCACGTCGCGGCGCAGGGCTTCCGCTTCCGGCGGCAGTTGCACGGGGTCGAAATGCAGCGAGGCGCTCATCTTGCCGTCCTGTAGGTGATTTCGCCGGGGGTGGTCGCGGCCGCGGTCATTTCCCGCTTGCCGAATGTTCGGTCGATGGCTGCCGGGTGAGAGTCGGCCAGAAAGCGTCGACGCCGCCGTCGGCGACCATGGCGCCGAGCTCGGCTGCCCAATGGCTCTCGGCGCCAAAATCATCACGCCACGACCACAGGCGGCGCGTGTAGCGGTGCAGGACGTGTTCTTCGGTGAAGCCGATGGCGCCATGCACCTGGTGGGCGATGGCGGCGCCGGTTCCGGCAGCCTCGCCGACGCGGATCTTGGCGGAGGCGACCTCCATGAACACCCGGTTGTCGAACCTCCCGGTATGGACCGAGTCGGCGAGCGCCTCGGCGGCGGCGCCGGATGCGGCGATGGCCGCCGCGGTTTCGCTGGCGAGACGTGCGAGTTCGTGCTGTATGGCCTGGAATTTGCCGATGGGACGGCCGAACGCGACGCGTTCCGTGGCGTATTCGACGGAGCGCCGGAGCAGCGCTTCGAGCGCTCCCGTCATTTGCGCGGCGCGTGCTGCGGCGCCCATCAAATCGAGGTCGCGCGGAGCAATTCCGACGGCAGAGGCGATGGGCTGCGCCCGTTCGAGCGAGACATTGTTGCGCGGCTCGCCGGCGAGGTTCACGCCAGCGGCGACGGTGCAGTCGGGGCGGGCGACCAGCGCCACGCTCCCGTCGGGCGCGAGCAGCGCCACATGATCGGCTTCCGTCGCGAAGGAGACGTTATTTGCGGCGCCGGTCAGCGCGCCGTCGGGGTCGGCGTGGAGGGCATGGGGCGCGGCGACAGCAAGGACGCCCGGGGGCACGAGCAGGCCGACGCGGGCGAGCAGCCAGCCGCCGAGCAGTGTTTCCGCGAGCGGTACTGGCAGGGCAACGACGCCGGCGCAGCGCAGGATGGCGAAACCGTCGGTGAGCGAAGCGCCTGCGCCGCCGGCGTCTTCAGGCAGCCAGGCGCGCGTGATGCCGGCCTGCTCCAGCGCCTGCCACAGGGGCGCCTGCCAGTCGGCGTCCGAGGCGTTGTTGAGAGTCTGCGGGTCGGCCAGATCGTGAAAGATTCGCGATACGCCGTCGATCAGGGCCGGATCGGCCGGGGGCATGGCTCAGCGCCCGACAAAGCGCGGGAGCCGGCGCTCCGTCATCGCTTTCACGCCTTCGGCAAAATCTTCCGTTGCGCGCAGCCGCACTTGCTCCGCAAGTTCGCGGTCGGTCGCGGCGGCGACGCGGTCTGCCAGTCCGGCGCGCAGGGTGGCACGTGTTGCCGTCAGGCCAAGCGGAGAGCATTCAGCGATTTCGGCGGCGAGGGCGAGCGCTGCCCCGCGCACTTCGTCGCGGGCGACGAGCAGGTCTGCGAGGCCCATTTCCGCGGCTTCGCTGCCCTTGATCCGGCGGCTGGTATGAAACATCAGCGCGGCTTTTGACGGCCCGACCAGCGCAGGCAGGGTTTCGGTGAGGCCAAATCCCGGGTGAAAGCCGAGGCGGGTGAAATTGGCGCAGAACCTGGCTTCCGGGCATGTAACGCGAAGGTCGGGCACCATGGCGAGACCGAGTCCACCGCCTACGGCACTGCCGTGAATCGCGCCGACTACGGGTTTGGTATTGCTGAACAGCCGCACCGCCTGGCGGTAAAGATTGCCGACTTGCAGGGATCGGGTGCCTGCATCCTCGGCATTGGCGGACTCGCTGTAATCGCCGAGGTCCGCGCCGGCGCAGAATGCTGTGCCCTGAGACGCGAGAACGAGCGCGCGGCACGAGGATTCGCGGTCCAGCGCTTCGAAAGCGTCGGCGAGGGTTTCGATCAGGTGCTGGTCGAAAAAATTATGGGGCGGGCGTTGGATCTCGACCAGTGCAACATGATTGTCGAGTTCTACGGAGAGGTCCCTGTAGCTGCCGAATGCGGCCATCGCGTTGTATTCCCGATATGCTGTGCGCCGGCGCCAGCGTGCGGCGGTGGTTTATGTACTGTCTAGTGATTGTGCTTCTCGTCGAAGCCGTCGAGTCGGTCTTTCGGCTGCTCGGTCTGATATTTTGCTTTCCATTCCGGATAGGGCATGCCGTAGATGATCTCACGGGCATCGTCATAGCTGAGATCGGCGCCGCGAGCCTCGGCTTCGGCGCGATACCATTTTGACATGCAATTGCGGCAGGAATTGATGTTAACAAAGGACAAGTTTACAGGTTTGCATGGCTTAGTTAGTGCATAGATAGAAATGAATTGATGTTAACAAAGGACAAGTTTACAGGTTTGCATGGCTTAGTTAGTGCATAGATAGAAATGAATTGATGTTAACAAAGGACAAGTTTACAGGTTTGCATGACTTAGTTAGTGCATAGATAGAAGTGAATTGCATGTTAACAAAGGACAAGTTTACGGGTTTGCAGGCTAGCTAGTTCATAGAGAGAAGTGAATTGAATATTATTAACAAAGTATTAAGAATACACACCACATTATTACAATATCTTCACAAAAAATATTCTCTGGTTCCAACTAATTTCTAGGAGTTTGGCAGGAGCGACCTCTGTATTTTGAGGTGCAACGACAAATGTGGAACTCTCTCTGTCTTCTCCTTATGGTAGAGCAAGTACCTCCATTAAACACTCTGGCTGGCAGGCTCCAGGTGTTGGGACAGTTGTAACCTACACATTCAATAGTCACTGTATTAGTCATGCTGTAATAATACATGCAGTCAGTGCATGCGAGTTGTGAGACTGGTGAGGGGTATTTATATTTCTTCCTGCTCTTTGTGCAGTAGCCATGCCATCTCACTTCCTCTTATCAATTAACTGGCACTGTTTTCTCAGCCATTTAACTCAGACAGAGTCATTTTTTGCTTGTGTAAATTTTAGGCCAGTTTTTTTCTTTTCTTTTGGCCATTATTACATTCTGTAGTGCTTTTAAAAAACTGGCCCATTATTCTCCCACTATTATTTAAATCTTATAATTACTAGGACAGTCCTTATAATAATGCTACTTATCAAATATTTTCAGCATCTTGTTGGTAACTAAATGAAAATACCATCTCTCAGTAGTCATTAATTAATGTTTCAGGAATTATTAGTCCGTGCTAGATAACTGCCTGTTATTCCTAATTACCAGAAAGGCCTAATATGGAATGTCAGCAAAATATCTGGATTATTATAATGATTAACCTCTAAATAAGATATACATATTTACTGCACTTACTGGGGATGTTACTACAACACTCTTTGTAGCAGTTAACTCAGAACAGTTATTGGATGCTATTAGTGTCACTTGCTGTTGAGTAGAGATACGAGCCTGAACTACAACATCGACACTTTTTCCAAAAGTAAGAGTAACATTGGGAGGTACGATGCGGTAGGAGGGTGTGTCTGTTTGAGCTATTGAAAAGTGAAAAGTAGTAGAGCCAAATCTATTGGAGCTGTTTAATCTGAAACTGACATTGGCAACTTCTCCTCTGACTATATATACTGTATCGGGTCCTATGTCAGTCAAACTGTAGTATTCTTCTCCAGATTTGATTGGAATTTTAGGTTGAATGAGGTGACTGAAGGAGTTTCCCGAAGAATCTTCTCCATGGAGTTGATAGTAGTATGACCCTGTGACGGGGAGAGTGAGATGAGCACTCAGTAAACCGCTACAGTTCTCGAGAGATGTCCGTAATAGGGTTTTCCCTTTTCCATCTAACAAGTGTAGAGATGGGGAAAAAATGTTCACCTTTTCTGTTGAAGTCATTACGATCTGAACTGATGTACCTGCATCACAAAGAATCTGTGAATATATATAAAAATCTGAAGCTCTTATAACAATGTCATATAATACTAGCCAATATTTGTCTCATAATGAGCTGCTGGTTGCATGATATAACTCAGTTTCATAATAAAGTACCTCACAACTATAACACTGTAAGACTGAAACACTCCGGGATTAAATAATTCTTGGAGATCTGAGTTAAAGCTAGGGCTAAGGGCTAGAGCTGGAGTTATTAATATTACGTGGTGGTATTGTAGCTATAATAATAGATTCTTCTCTTTGAGTAACCAAAAGTTTCATTTGTGTGAAGTGTATAGTGGTGATTATACCGTAAAAGGAAAAGCTAAATCACTCAGTAGTAAATGACTAATAGAACAAAATAGACAAAGAACAGGACACATCTATCATAAGGAATCAGGTGTACAGCTAGCCTAGAACATATCACTATCAACTATAGAAAACATGCATTTGAGGGTGTGTCCATATAAATTGGGCATAGTTCCACCATCTCGGGAGGCAATATGGAGAATCTCTGTGAATTATTTATACTATAGCTGCAAGTTTCTGTTGACTTTTAGCATCAAGGTGCACCAGTTTAGTAGACTAAAATAGCACTTGTAGAATGTGTTAGACTCCTAGCAAGGAGGTACATTTTTAATAAGCCATCCCAGCACTGACCTGTAGCTATATAGACTAAACTGCTCACTAAGGACTAGATTCAGCTAAAATTATGGCAGATAGTGATAGGGCACTAAAAGAGTTTGGTAGGGCATGTGCCCTAAAGGCCCCTATGTAGCTAAGCCACTGCTTCTACCACACCCAATTTACATGGACACACCCCTAAACACACACACTCTATTGGTGGCCAATTATTGGAACAGGAGTGTTAACTATGATTAAGTGGTTATTTACTCACAGCCAGGTGGAGTTTCTGCAGTTAAACATGGTATCCCTTCCACAGTCTGTGCAATGAATAGTGCTACAAAATTCACGCATATTTCCTCCTCTTTTGATACTTTTATTGGCCTCTGACCACACACTTCCCAAGACCCTGATGGAGGGTTCACTTCGGAGTAGAGAACTACTTCTTCCGAGTGTTGTTTTTGATTATTGACATTAATAATGACCCGAGTTCCATTGGGTCGGGTTAGAGTAACCGATTTGTCCTTTGTTTCGATTGCTAGCGTCAATAGGCAAGCTAAAGACGAGACAGTGAAACTTTGACAGAGAGTATCTTCGTCACTTCTCCTTCGACGATCATTTTGTTCTAAGAAACCACAAGGTAACTCTTTGTACTTTTGAACAAAGACAGTGAAGTCAAATTTTGAACTGACTACTGTACCGCCAGTTTCAGACGCTATCTTTTTGTATTCATCAATTGATCCTGGGATGTCTTCAAAGCAATTCTTACTCTTTCCTCCCAAGAAGAAATGAATACACACATCATTTTCGTTAGCCAGATTTATAACATCATCAGAAGTATAATGTCCTTTGGAAGGGGCATCGGTGATAACAATAACTTGTGACCCTCCTAGAGCCATGACTGGGAATCCATCATCATCATAGTTGAGTGCCTCAATTATTCCATCATAGCAGAATTCAGGACAGTCTCCTCCACTATTTGGTCGAAAAGCATTATCCAAGTCATCAACTAGCTTTTTAAGTGATTTGATGCTATCAGGATCAGCATCATCCACATAAGTCATCGTCACAGGTCCAACACCTAATAATGAAAATTATATTATTTTCATCAATATAAGAGGATTGCTATTGATAGCATTATGAAGTTTCCAAATACATTCTGAATCATACATGTCTGCTTGTACATTAGATACATAGAGCATATTGTTTATTATGATATCAAGTGGTTCCAATAGCACTCTGTACTGTGTTAAAATTTCTTGCAGGTGGCTAGCTACCAACTATCTAGATATACAGTTCAGGTCTTGTGGACAAAAATGATACCAGAATTCACAACAACCCTCACAGAGTCGCAGGGGTGGATCTAGACTATTATTGCTAATGCTTTAACACTGTTGGCTGTAGAAGGAATGCCTGTCCCCATCCTAGATGTCCTTAGCATTTGGCTAAACATACAACCCCCCTCCTTACAGATTCCTGGATGTGCCTACATCTCAGTAACTGTATTTGTACTGTAACTAAACTTTTATGAGACAAGGAATCGCTGACAGCTATATATAATTTTTAAATATGGACTTTGGGAATTTTTAGCTAAAACATCATTATTATAGTATTGTCACTGACTCTTCAATAGCTAATAACCTGCAATCTTACTTGAGTCTTTAGCATCATTGAAAGGGACAAGCATGTAACATCCAAGCTCTTCACTGCTTATGAAATCCCTAGTAACTTGTAGTGTTGCATCGTCTTCATCCTTCATACTGCCAGTAGTGTCCAATACGAAGGCCAAACATTCAAATCCCTCCATTCCTTCAAACACAGGCGTTAAATTTCTGCCTTGGTCTAAACAGTTAAAGAACTGACAAGGACAAAATAATTCATGTGAGTCGATGCCTCCTTCAGGGCATCCACATTCAGCAGTGTTCTCAGAACAATCTAACTTTATTTGCCTTCGTTTTCTGCCACTTTCATCAGTTACATTATAGTCTTTAACTTTCAGGATCTTTGTAAAGGACTCGTATAATTTGAAGAAGTCTCTGCCACCATAAGCAAGGCTAAATTGCTGTGCTAGTGACTGTATGTTTTCTAGATGTGGCTGCATATAAGCTGGTTGTACGTCAATCTCACAATATATGGAGGAGATGACATTTAAACTCTGCAGAAAGTGGCTGAAACCAAGTTTTGTCACACACCTGTTAAATTTATTGCAAAAGGCCTCGTAGAAGTGATGGAGTGATGTATCACTTTTGTCCTGCAGAAGATTTGGAAAGGCTTTTATAAGCGAAGGGACAACACGCCTCTGACATTCTTCCAGTTTCTCAGCAAGTTTAGCGGTCACAATATTGGGGCACACAGGACTAGCGGCTTGACCTATGCCTGTCATTGAATCACAAAGTCATTGATTCTTCCTAAACACGTTACCATAGCTATTCTATAACTTACCGGCTATTCCCGCTAGGAAAAATATCACAACGGCAAGTCTCGTCACGGACATCACTGCATACACGCTAGCTAGCTTTTTTCTGTTGTTAATTTGAGTAGCCGCTAAGACTATAATCATCCAGCGAGCTACACAATTATACATACACCATATGGAAGAGCAGGAAGTAATTAGCGTATTACAATAATTAATACCTACCTGGTCACATCTGACGAATCAGATCGGTCCATTATTATTACCCACACTTTTTTTTGCTGCTAGCTAGCTAACCCACCGCCGCGCCGTACACAAACGCATGCGCAGTAAGTTAAATTGTGTGGCGTATAATAATAATTATTAATTTTATGCGCCTCGTACTATAACCCTTTCGCTCCCAAAAGAGTGTAATTTTACACACTTTTCAACCGTCCGTTACTCGGACCCGTCGGCACCAGGACGTCCTCCTGCCGCCAACCTTTGACTGTCGGCATCGGAAGTCAGAACAATGGGTTGTGGTCCGTCAGTTCTCAGATGTTTGACCACAGGGAGGAGCTGCCTTTGATCTTCCTTTGATGTTCGCTTTATATGGACTTTAAAAAAAAAAATGAAAAGAAAAGGAGAGTGGCATAGTGCATGGGGCAGTGCCGTAGAGGATCGTCGGTGTGAGAGAGGCCATAAGCAGGCCAGCAAGAGTCTCCAAGGAGCTCATTCTTTCTGCCTTGATCTGCTAGCCGCCAGCATGACGTCACGCTGACCTGCGCGACCTTTTGCTGCCTGGGGCGCCGGCACCTAGTGACGACCAATGCCAAATCCAAAAAAAAATCGAAAATTAGTGTAGCGAAAGGGATAATGTGAGAAGTGGTCATTCTGACAATGAACAACCATTGCCACAGCCCGAACTTTCCCTCTTACTGCCACTTCTCCCCACACACCCCACCTTACTCTCTCTTTATCTGCACCTTAAGTGGTGTGTGTAATAATAATAATAACCAACTCCTTTCGAAAACAGCAAACTTGTTGGTTATTGGGCCACACTTTTGAGTGGTATCCTATACACAGTTAGTAAATAAAACAAGTCCCTATAGTTCACATCTAAATAGAAGTTTTCCTACTGCTAAATTGTTACATGTGGTTATCTGATTTTCATACAGATAAAGCGTCTGATAAGATGCTTGCAGATTCATTTACAGAATTAGCCAAGGCTGATAGTCTATTTTGTACAAAAATGAATAACCAGAACTAGCTATGTAGCTACAGTGTTTAGTTATGAGCTTAATTGCTTATGTGTCCTTGAGTTACAGTTTTAAAAAGAAGTTACTTCTATTTATGTTGTCAAGTGTACTAAAATTACATATTATTCTTTGCAAGGCATTCTTAATCTATACTCTCTCTCACACACAACAAAGCTATTCTTTCACATTTGGAAGCAAGACAGTTCATTCTCTTTTGTGTGGAGTAGCTATAGTTTGTAATCAACGTAATCAGTTACTCCTCAAGCTGTAGTATATATCCTTATAGCCAAGCTATTCCATTGTTCAATCTATTGTCTTCAAAAGTAGTTACTAGTAGATCATAATAATTATATCATGCTGTTGCTACAGTGTCCTTATATATTCCATTTGCTACAATGATAAGAGTGAATACTTGATACACAGTAAGCATTTATATTTATACTCACTCTCACACACAACCAAGCTATGTATTCATTCATATTTGGAAGTAAGACAGTTCATTTTCTTTTGTGTGGAGTATAATTAACATAATCAGTTACTCCTCAAGCTGTAGCTAGCATATACCCTTAAAGCCAAACTATTCCATTGTTTTATAGCTAGTCTTCAAGGAAAATAGATCACAATAATTGTTGTTGCTACAATGTCCTTATACAGGTCCCATTTGATACAATGATATATAGTCTTTGATACACAATTAACAGTATGCATCTCAACATCCCTGCTTGGTTATACTAAACTAAGTGGTGTGTGTGTGTGTGTGTGTGTGCACACCTATGATCAGAATCAAGATTGTCATCACGAGCTTCTTCATACACGCACTGGTGAACTAGGTACATCTGTATTGCTAAAATTGTTAATTTAGGTAAGCTAAGCTATTTTGGAAAGCCTACAGTGTTTTCTTGTAACAAATCACATGCTAGATAGTCTCCCACCCAATGGTATTCTATAGCACGGAGTCCTTGCCCACCCCTAACCTCATTCCCATTCAGGCTGTGCCCCCATGCTCCAAAACATCTATGATTCAAAGATGATATTATTTTTTTAATAATGTAACTGTTAGTGAAACCAGCAACAAGTCTTGTCACAAAGAGTATTACAAAGATTTGGTCAACCTTAATGATTAATGTTATGGTCAATGTAAGCTTTAGTATGACAACTTTTAGTTAGTTTTTGACTAATTGAGATCAGTTTTGTGACTAATAGCTGGTACTAAATTATAGTTTTAGTTGACTAAAACATCATGAGATCAAAAATGACCTGTTGTTGATGGTCTCACATAAGGGTGTGTTGTGATGTCACATAAGGGTATAAGGTGCATTGTGATGTCACATAAGGGTGTGTGGTCTGAAGCTTGTAGCATTGTCTGAAATTGTGCAAGAAATGAAGATGTGGGCTGGGATTTGTATAGAGATATGGGTCAATTTGAGTCAGCAGTGAACTCTTGACCTTGGAATGACAAGACTAACCCTTTCGCTCCCAAAAGAGTGTAATTTTACACACTTTTCAACCGTCCGTTACTCGGACCCAGTCGGCACCAGGACGTCCTCCTGCCGCCAACCTTTGACTGTCGGCATCGGAAGTCAGAACAATTGGTTGTGGTCCGTCAGTTCTCAGATGTTTGACCACAGGGAGGAGCTGCCTTTGATCTTCCTTTGATGTTCACTTTATATGGACTTTAAAAAAAAAAAAAAAAAAAAAGGAAAAGAAAAGGAGAGTGGCATAGTGCATGGGGCAGTGCCGTAGAGGATCGTCGGTGTGAGAGAGGCCATAAGCAGGCCAGCAAGAGTCTCCAAGGAGCTCATTCTTTGTGCCTTGATCTGCTAGCCGCCAGCATGACGTCACGCCGACCTGCGCGACCTTTTGCTGCCTGGGGCGCCGGCGCCTAGTGACGACCAATGCCAAATCAAAAAAAATTCCAAAATTAGTGTAGCGAAAGGGTTAGAGTTACGCATATTTAGGATAAGCGGCGATATCTAGCGAGCTGCAGTAGCTAGTTCTCTAGTACCTGCTTATCTATGGCTATTTGGAAGTTGTGTTTCTTAATAGTAGCTGCTTCCTCTACAGCAGCGAGTGAAAGCGGTAGAGACCCCAGACAAGCCGCTGGAGAAGGTATCTGGCCTGACGGAATCATCTATTATTACTATGACGACAGTGTAACGGAAAGAGTAAAAGCGATAGTCCAGCGAGCAATGGACATCTGGGAAAGCGCAACCTGTCTCAGCTTCGAATACAGGAAACTGAATGAAACTGACTACGTTACTTTCTATTACCGTCCCAATGAAGAATATTGCACCTGTGACTCAATAGGTATGAAAGGAGGAGAGCAAAGAATCACTTTAGGTTACTCCTGCGATACACCTGGTCATCTACTGCATACTTTGGGTCATATCATCGGATTTTACAACGAGCAAAGTAGGCCAGACAGGGATGATTATGTGAAAATATTTACTGAGAACATTGAAAGAAGAATTTCCAGAAGCAAGATGGCTCTATTGTACACGATCAATACAATTATGCATCCATTATGCACTTGAGTGCCACAGC